>NZ_LMIK01000005.1:267223-1020541 GCF_001428685.1 Lysobacter sp. Root76
TTCGTTCTTAAGCAACAGCTTCCGCCCGCTGCGCGTGCGGGTCACTTTCTCTTGCTAGCCCAAGAGAAAGTAACCAAAGAGAAGGGCTTGCCTTGACAACCCTCCCGTGCGAGATCGGAGGTGGCGCAGGGATTTTTCGAAGGAACATCCTGTTCCTCGAAAAACGGCGCGCGTCCTGCGCGCCGCCCTTCGGGTCTGAGTGGGGTTGGGCGAGTGCGGGGCATTGGATTTCAATGCCGCGCGCGCGTCCTGCGCGCCGCCCTTCGGGTCTGAGTGGGGTTGGGCGAGTGCGGGGCATTGGATTTCAATGCCGCGGCAACGGCAACGGCAACGGCAACCGCAACCGCAACCGCAACCGCAACCGCAACCGCAACCGCAACCGCAACCGCAACCGCAACCGCAACCGCAACCGCAACCGCGGTACGCGGGTCCCCGCTACGGGGTGTTGGATCGGCTGGAGCGCGAAAGCGTCAGCGCTTTGGAGCTTGCGCGATGCATTCCACTTCCACCCGCGCGTTCATCGCCAGGTCCGATGCGGCCAGCGCGCTGCGCGCCGGATACGGAGTCTGGAAGTGGCGGCGGTAGACCTCGTTGAACGCAGGCCATCCCTTGATGTCGGCCAGGAACACGGTGCACTTGATCACGTCGCGCATCGACGCGCCGTGGCGCTTGAGCACGTCTTCGATGCGCTGCAGGATCCGGTCCGACTCGGCCGCGATGCCGCCGGGCACGAGCTCGTTCTTGCCTTCCGCGGTGCCGATCTGGCCGGACAGGAACAGCAGGTCGCCGCTGCGCACCGCTTCGGAGAACGGCAGCGAGGCGGCGGCGGGATCGGGCGAGCTGAGGAACTCGGGCGGTTCGCCGGCGATGGCGGCAGTGGCGGCGAACAGGGCAGCGACGAAAACGCAGCGCGACAGCACAGTGGGCGCAGGCATGGGCATGTCCGGACGAGGCAGGGAATCGCACCATCGCGCAAGCGCCGTGGCCACGCAATCCCGGATGGTCCGCTGCGGCCGTTCGTCAGCCCGGCGCCGCGATCTGCAGCGACACCCGTTTGCGGCCCTCGGCCACCCATTGCGTTCCGACTTCGCGGAAGCCGAACTTGCCGTGGAAACGGCTGGAGGCTTCGTTGAGCGGTTCGCTGTAGAACTCGCAGGCGACCGCGTCGATACGCTGATCGCGGGCGAAATCGAACAGATCGCGGTAGAGCAGGGCGCCGAGCCCGCGCCCCTGCTGCGCCGCCGACACCACGACCCGGTCGATGTACAGGAAGCGCTGGTAGCGCGCCTGGAACCAGCGGTAGTTCGGGCTGTCGTAGCCGCAGCCTTCACGGAACGCGAGCAGGAATGCGATCACGTCGTCGCCGTCGGCGACCACCCGCTGGTAGGCCGTTTCGGCCAGCAGTTCGCGCAACCGCGCCGCATCCATCGGACTGAGCAGTTCCTCCGATTCCAGGTTCAGCGCCAGCACCGCGGCATGGTCGTCGGGCGCGATATCGCGGATGCGCAGGCGGGTATCGTCGTGCACGGTCATGGTTTCGTATCCGGTCGGTGGCGCGCTCAGCCTTCCAGCAGGGCTTTGATCGCAGCGAAGCCGGCGGTGGCGCGTTCCTGTTTACGCGCCGCATCGGCCACCGGATCGGCGCCGTCGCGTTGCAGTTCGGCCGCCGGCAATTCTTCGATGAAGCGGCTGGGCTGCAGGCGGATGCGGTCGCCCCAGCGCTGGGTTTCGCGCGCATGCGACAGGTACAGCGCTTCCTTGGCACGGGTGATGCCGACGTACATCAGGCGGCGCTCCTCGTCGAGGCGGCCCTCCTCGATGCTGGCCTCGTGCGGCAGGTTGCCGTCCTCGACGCCGACGATGAACACATAGCGGAATTCCAGGCCCTTGGCGCCGTGCAGGCTCATCAGCCGCACCTGGTTGCCGGCCTCGCCCTTGTCGGCGTGCGACAGCAGCGCCAGCTGCGCGGCCAGTTCGCCCGGGCCGGCGCCCTTGCCGCCGTCGAACCAATCGGACAGTTCTTCCAGATTTTCCTTGCGGCGCTGGAAGCTGGCCTCGTCCTTGCACTGGGCGCGGATCGCGGCCAGCAGGCCGCTGCGCTCGGCCAGCACGCGCACCAGTTCGGCCGGGCTGATGCGCTGGGCTTCGCCGCGCAGCGAACGCACGATATTGACGAAGCCGTCGAGCGCATTGGCCGCGCGCGGTTGCAATTGCTTAAGCGCGCCCACCGATTCGGCCGCGCGCGACATCGGCATGTGCGCCTGCTGCGCCAGTTCGGCGAGCTTGGCCAGGGTGGTCGCGCCGACCTCGCGCTTGGGCGAGGTGACCGCGCGCAGGAACGCGGCGTCGTCGTCGGGGTTGGCGATCAGGCGCAGCCAGGACAGCGCGTCCTTGACCTCGTGCCGCTCCAGGAACGCAGTGCCGCCGCTGAGGTGGTAGGGCACGCGCAGCAGCTGCAGGGCCTTTTCCAACGCGCGGCTTTGGTGGTTGCCACGGAACAGGATGCAGAAGTCGCTCCACGGCGCGCTGTGCTTCTGGGCCAGGAAGTGGATCTCGCTGGCGACCTTCTCGGCCTCGTGCGCGCTGTCGCGGCATTCCCAGACCCGGATCCGCTCGCCATCGGCCTGCTCGCTCCACAGGGTCTTGGGGTGCTCGTGCGGGTTGTTGGCGATCAGGGTGTTGGCCGCGCGCAGCACGCGGTTGCTGCAGCGGTAGTTCTGCTCCAGCTTGACGATCTCCAGCGTCGGATAATCCTTGCCCAGCTCCAGCAGATTGTCGGGATTGGCGCCGCGCCAGGCGTAGATCGACTGGTCGTCGTCGCCCACGCAGGTGAACAGGCCGCGGGTGCCGGCCAGGCACTTGAGCAGGCGGTACTGGGCGTCGTTGGTGTCCTGGCATTCGTCCACCAGCAGATAGCCGATGCGCTCGCGCCAGGCCAGCTGCAGGTCTTCGTCGGCTTCCAGCAATTGCACGGGCAGGCGGATCAGGTCGTCGAAATCGACCGCATTGAAGGTGCTCAGGCGCTGCTGGTAGCGCTGGTACAGCAGCGCCGCCTCCATCTCGCGCGGGCTGGTCGCCGCGGCCAGGGCCTCCTCGGGCGACAGGCCGGCGTTCTTGGCGCGCGAAATCAGGTTGCGCATGCCGTCGAGCACGTCCGGCTTGCTGCCAGGCGGCAGCAGGTCCTTGATCTGAGCGGCCGAGTCGTCGCTGTCGAACACGCTGAAGCCGCGCCGCAGCCCGGCCTTGGCGTGGTCGATCTGCAAAAAGCGCAGGCCCAGGGCGTGGAAGGTGCAGATCGTCAGCCCGTCCGCGGCGTCGCCCTTGATGCGCTTGGCGACGCGCTCGCGCATTTCCTTGGCGGCCTTGTTGGTGAAGGTGATCGCCGCGATGCGCTTGGCCGGCATCCGGCCGGAGGCGATCAGGTGGGCGATCTTCTCGACGATCACACGGGTCTTGCCGCTGCCCGCGCCGGCGAGCACGAGCAGGGGGCCATCCGTATGCAGGACAGCAGCGCGTTGGGGGGGATTGAGGCCGTGCATCGTTGTCATCTTTCGGCCGGTCGGCCGGTCTATCTAGCCCATGAGTTTACCCGCTCGGGTCGCCCCGACCCGCTAACCTGTACCCCTGGACCTCCAGAAACGAAAGAAGGAACTGACGCAATGCGTAAGACGATCATGCTGCTGGCCTTGCTGCCGCTGTCGCTGGGGGCCGTCGCGGCCCAGAAGAAGGCCGCGCCGCCGCCGGATCCGACGGAAGACCCGCTGATGCTCAGCTCCGGCTTTCTGACCCACCACCCGGACCTGCGCTATCGCTTGCTCGGACTGGAGGCCTATAAGGAGAAGAAGTTCGAAAAGGCGCTGAAGTTCTTCATGCGCGCTGGTTATTACTCCGACAAGGCCTCGCAGGGCATGGTCGGCGAGATGCTGTGGAACGGCGAAGGCGCCCCCAAAGACCGGGCATTGGGCTATGTCTGGATGGATCTGGCCGCTGAGCGTGGTTACCGCGGCTTCCTGGGCCTGCGCGAGAAGTATTGGGGCGAAATGAGCGAAGCCGAACAGGCGCGCGCGCTGAGCGAAGGCCCGGCCCTCTACGCGGTCAACGGCGACGCCGCCGCGCGCGAACGCCTGAATCGCGAACTGCGCCGCGGACGCCGCCAGACCACGGGCAGCCGTACCGGCTTTACCGGCAACATGCAGATCATCGTGCCCGGCCCCGGCGGCAGCCAGCAGGTCATTTCGGGCACCAAGTTCTACGACGAGCGTTACTGGGACCCGGCGCAGTACGCGCAATGGCACGACCAGATCTGGATGAAGCCGCGCGTCGGCCGGGTCGACGTGGGCGATGTCGAGAAAGTCGAGGCCGGACAGGTCGTAGGCACTCGAATTCAATCGGACGCGCCGAACATCGATGCGCCGGCTCCCGCCGTGCCCGACGAGCCCGCGCCCAAGCCTTAAGTCGGGCCACTCCGCCGCGGCGACCGTCGGTCGCCCGCGGAGCGAAATCGCTGCGCCGGGCATGGTCCCGGCCCGGATTGGGTGCTAAACCGGCCACGGGCGCATCCGCGCCCGTGTTCCGCCGGAGGCATCGTCATGGCGATATCCACGCGCAGTCGATTCGCATTCCTGGCGCTGACCCTGACCGCCGCCTGGGCCGCGTCCGCCGCGCAACCGCTCAAGTTCACCGATGCCAGTTACATGGACATCGACTCCATGGTGCTGGCCGCCAAAGGCCGCCCGAACGAGGAGCACCGTCTCTACGGTCTCAAAGCCTACGTGCAGGGCCGCTACGGTGAGGCCGAAGAGCGTTTCCGCCATGCCGCGCAGTACGCCGACAAATATTCGCAGCATTACCTCAGCCTGATGCGCTGGCACGGTGTGGGCGGCGCCCCCGATCGCGTGCAGGGCTACATCTGGGCCGACCTGGCCGCCGAGCGCGGTTCGCGCCGGCTGCTGGCGATCCGCGAAAAAATGTGGGCCGAACTCACGCCCGAGCAGCGCGCGCAGGTCGAGGCCCAGGGCGGAGACTACTACGCGCGCTACGGCGACGAGGTCGCCAAGCCGCGCGCGGAAAGCCAGATCCGCAGTTTCGCCCGCGACATGACCGGCAGCCGGGTCGGCTACCGCAACCAGGCCATGAACATCTCCGGCGCGCCGGTCAACGGCGCCTTCGCCGTCGACACCGGCAGCAATGCCGCGGCCTATGCCATCGCCGCCGCGGCGACGCCCGACGAGCTCTACGGCAAGGAAGGCGGCCTGCAGCGCCTGGGCGCGTACTGGAATGAACAGGATCGCCTACTCGACCTGGGCACGGTCGAAGTCGGCACGCCGCGCAAGGTAGGAGGGCAGCGCGATCCATGAAGCCGCGCCGACGGCGGCGCATTCCGGCGCCGCCGCCGCCCGTCGTTCATCCGAACCGCACCCGGCGCCGCGCAAGCACGCCCCCGCTGCCCGCGCAATCTCGGAACTTGGGCCGCGGATGCCTACACTAGGCGCATGGCCAAGCTCTATTTCTACTACTCGGCGATGAACGCCGGTAAGACCACCACCCTGCTGCAGTCCGCGCACAATTACCGCGAACGCGGCATGCGGGTGGCGATCCTGACCCCGCGCCTGGACCACCGTGCCGGCAGCGGCACCGTGGCCTCGCGCATCGGCCTGAAAGCCGACGGTATCGGCTTCAACCAGGGCGAAGACCTGGAAGCGCTGATCCGCGCCGACATCGCCGCCCACGGCACCCTGCATTGCGTGCTGGTCGACGAGGCCCAGTTCTTGACCCGCGCACAGGTCTGGCAGCTCAGCGAAGTCGTCGACCAACTGCGCATTCCGGTGCTGTGCTACGGCCTGCGCACCGATTTCCGCGGCGAACTGTTCGAAGGCAGCCAGTACCTGCTGGCCTGGGCCGACGAACTCACCGAGATCAAGACCATCTGCCACAGCGGCAAGAAGGCGACCATGACTGTGCGCGTGGACGAACGCGGCCGCGCGGTCCAGGACGGCCCCCAGGTGGAGATCGGCGGCAACGACCGCTACGTGTCGGTGTCGCGCGCGGAGTACAAGCGAGTGATGCGCGGGGAAGGCACGATCGAGCCGTTGCAGCAGCCGTTGCCGTTGTAGGTTCGGGCTATGGATTTACCGCCTCTCGTTTCCAGCAAGGTGCTCAGCGGCTTGTAACAGCCTCGTACGGGTTGGTTTGCAACCGATTATTGCGTCCAGGCCTTGCTGGGCCGCGCCACCTTCCTCCCTTCGTCGCAGTGTTTGCGATCACCCCACGATAGCCTCCACACTGTGGTTAGGGGAGCCGACCATGTCGGCTTGAGTTCAGGCATCACAGTCCGCGCCGTTCGGCCCGGCGAGAGCAGCTATCGCATGCAATCCCATTTCGCCTCCGCTTCGACGGGCACGGTTTCCGGTGTGCGTCCGTCCCGCATGCGTGCGCGCCTCGCCCACGCGACATTGCCATTGCTGGCCTTGATAACCGGCGCGGTATCGGCCCAAAGCATCACCGCCGAGGCCGAGTATCAGAAGAAGATCCAGGCGGCGTCGACGATCACGGCGGCGAGCGTCGGATTCTTCGGCAACCGCACGACGGATTCGACCGGCAAGACGGAATTCGTGAATGTCGATATCGACGTGCCCGGCAACAGCGATCTGCCCGTACAGCTGGGGCGACGATTGTCCATCGACTGGCTATATCTGCCGGAGCAGCTGGGCGGCTTCGGCAACTGGGATGTCGAGGTCCCGTATATCCAGACGACCGTGTCCAGCAATATGGGATGGTCGATCGACAACCCTTCCTCTCCGAACCGGTACAAGCGCTGCTCTTTCCCTGGGCTGCCGTACGTGGAAGGCCTGTTGGTCAATCCTGAGGAAGTATCTCAGGGCTATCGGCTGCATGTGCCCGGAATGGGCGATGAGCCGATGCTGGTCGACAACACCACGAACATCGACCCCACCAATGGCGCAAGCCATCCCTGGGTGCTCAAGTCGATGGGGCGATTAGGCTGCTTGCCTACCGTGAAGAACGGTTATCCCGGCGAGGGTTTCTATCTGCTCGCCACCGATGGCGTGAAGTACTACTTCGACTACCCGGTCGAACGGACGGCGCTCACGGTGCGCAAAGGGCCCAAGGGAATCCCGGGCTACAACATGGCGCGCAAGAACATCTATTTGCTGGCGAGCCGCGTCGAGGACAGGTTCGGCAACTATGTGGACTACACCTACACGAATGGGCAGCTGACCGGAATTTCCGCTAACGACGGACGACAGATTTCGGTGCAGTACGGCGCAAACTCCGTAACGGCGACCAGCCACGGCCGCACGTGGACGTATGCGCTGCAGAACGGGCACCTGACAACGGTTACGAATCCCGATGGCTCGACCTGGCAATACTCGCCGTATGGTTTTGGCGGGATCTACAACGAGCCGCAGTCCGACTCGCTAGGCCTGTCGTATTTTGATCCGGGCAACATGTGTTTAACCGAATCGGATCGCGGCCGCTATGCGGGCGAGTTTCCTTTTACGGTCAAGCACCCAAGCGGAGCGAACGCAACGTTCCAGTTCGACGGACATCGCTTCTATCGCAGCCGGGTTCCTTACCTTTGCTTCATCGACTTCTTCGACCATGAAGTGAAGGTTTCCGGTGGAACAATCGACTTTACGGCTTCGGTCCTTTGGACGAAGGTGTATGAAATGTCGATGGCTGGAATAAGTTGGGCCGCAACGCTCCAGGGGGTCGACAACTACGAAGCGCAGGGCACGACCGAAGACTTCATTAGTGTGTCCGGTTATGCCCGAATCGGGACGCCGAACTACTTCGACGTCTACTCCTTAAAATCACTGGTGGTATCAGGGCCTGGCACTGCTACAGCGACGACCTCGTATACCTACGGAGAGGAAAGCTATCCCTATTGCGGTATCTACGACCATCAGACAGGTTTGCCTTCCGGCGTAGGTTGCAACCAGGACCCCTGCGCGGACGGCTCTTGCGACGGTGTGGGGCGTTTGACCACGATCACCCTTCCTACTGGAACCGTAGTCAAGAAGCGATTTGGTGTCATCTTCGAAAAGAACGAAGGTGAATTGCTGAGCGAGCAAGTTTTTAGTTCCAGTGGCACGCAGATGCAGCGGGCCGACTACGCCTATGTCCAGGACGAGGAAATGGGGCAGCAGCCCTTCCCGGACGAGGCCGGGTTCGGTTTCCATGATCGGATGGAATCCAAGCTGCGCCCGCTGGTCTCCACCGTGCTGCAGCGCGATGGTGTCACCTATTCCAATATCGTCGACAGCTTCGACCAATTCGCACGCCCGGTATCGGTGACCCGCTCCAGCAATATCAATTACGGGTACAGCCGCAGCGACGTCACGACTTATCACGACAACCTGTCGAAGTGGGTGCTGGGGCAGGTGGCCTCCGTCACTACTGCCGGGTTGGTGCCCACGCAGACCGACTACGACAGCGCCACGGCATTGCCGATCCGCAACTACGCCTTCGGCAACCTGGTGCAGACCGTGACCTACAATCCCGACGGCACCGTCGCTACGGTCAAGGACAGCAACAACCACATCACCATGATGTCGGACTGGAAGCGCGGCGTCCCCAGGACTGTTCAATACCCTGCCACGCCCGAAGCGCCAGGCGGCAGCACCGAGACCGCAGTCGTCAACGACGCAGGTTGGGTTACCTCGGCGAGCGATGAGAACGGCTATGCCACGGCTTACGGTTACGACAGCATGGGGCGCGTATCCACGGTGACATACCCAACAGACGATTCGGTGCTCTGGAACAGCACGACGAGTTCTTTCGTGCAAGTGAATCAGACGGAGATGGGGGTCCCGGCTGGCCATTGGCGCCAGATAGTGCTGCAGGGCAACTACGAAAAAGTGACCCTCTTCGATGCGCTGCTGCGGCCGGTGCTCCAATACGAGCGCGACATTGCCAGCAACGATCAGACCTACAAGATCACTATCAATGGCTACGATCAGGAAGGCCGGCAGACCTTCGCTTCGTACCCGCGGAACCCCTATGCGGACGGCAACTGGGCGATCAATACCGGCATCTACACGTCATACGATGCGCTGGGTCGCGTGATCAAGGTCGAGCAGGACTCCGAGCTCGGCGCACGTCTGGCTACCACCACCACATATCAACTCGGTGGCGATATCACGGTCACCAATCCGCGCGGTAAAGCGACTCGGACCCGCTACGCGGCCTGGGATAAGCCGAGCACCGATTATCCGATCGAGGTTTTCCATCCTGAAGGTGCGTTTACTCAGATCGTGCGCGACGCGCTGTTGCGGCCTGTCCAGACCCGTCGCACCGAGGTGGCGCCATGAGCCCCGGTCTCTCGATTGACACGAATGTTGGGTCTTTCGCATCGCGAGCTAAGAAACTTATGAGCGGAGTCGACCAGTACCTCCATTCGCAAGTGGTTGCCGCTGGGTTTGCGAGGTCTCTGATGGTCAGAGGCTTCTTGGTGCTGTCGTTGATGCTGACGGGCCTTGGCTTTGCGCATGCGGCCAATGGCCATTGGATCCGCATAGCGAGCCCGACCAACGGCGCATCGTTTCCGGTACCCGGCAACGTCTTCATCAGCATCGAGGGCGGAAGCACGGATCCCAATCAGACGGTCGAAGATATCTTCGTCCAGGTCAACGACGAGCCCGTCCAGAACAACACGTCGCTGCAGAACCTGGCGCCGGGCACGTACAATATCTATGCATCCGGGATCGCGTACAGCGGCGGTCAGGCGCTGCTGGACCCTGTCGAAGTGTCGGGTCAGTTCGTCGTCACCGCTGCGCCGGCGCACAACGCTCAATTCATCGCGCAGACGGTGCCGGCCGCAATGGCGGCTGGCCAGTCCTACGCCGTCTCCGTGCAGATGAAGAATACGGGCACAGCGACCTGGACGGCGGCGGATTCGTATCGGCTCGGCTCGCAGAATCCGGCCGACAACACCAAGTGGGGCAGTTCTCGGGTCTCGTTGTCTGGCAGCGTGGCGCCAGGCCAGACGGCGACGTTCAATTTCACGGTGCAAGCGCCGAATGGTGCCGGCAGCCACAACTTCCAGTGGCGGATGCTGAAAGACGGCAGCGACTGGTTCGGCGAGCTCAGCCCTAACCTCTCGATCGCGGTGACCTCCGGCTCGCTTTCTGCGACACCGAACCCGTGCTCCATCCCGAGCGGAAGTTCGACCTGCTCCAGCAGCATCGGTTGGGTGTCCAGCGCCGCCAATGCCCAGGTCTGGGTGACGGGTTTGGACAACGCCAACCCACAACTCTTCGCGAGCGCCAAGAGCGGCTCGCAAGCGGCTTCGTGGATCAATGCCGGCGGTGTGCGTTTCCATCTCAAGAGCGGCGCCTTGACCCTGGACACCATCGATGTGGTGGGTCAGCTCGCGGCCAATGTCGCTCCATCGGTGCAACTGACCGCGCCGGTCGGCGGACAGGTATTCCCATCCGCCGGCGCGGTCAGCTTGAAGGCGACGGCATCGGATCCGGATAACGGAGTGCAGCGGGTCGAGTTCTACGTCGACGGAGTCAAGGTAGGCGAGGATTCCAGTGCGCCCTACACTGCCAATTGGAGCTCAACGGCGGGCGGGCATTCGCTCACGGCGGTCGCGATCGACCCTCTGAATGCGCAGACGACTTCGGCGGCCGTTGGTATCAGCGTCAGTTCGCCGCCGCCCGTTGCGACAGGTGGTGTGGGGCGTTACTACGTCTACAACAACGACCCGGCATATGGCGCCGATCAGAGCTTATGCAAGGTGATCGAGCCGGAAACCGGCGCTACTGTGATGCGGTACGACAGCGCGGGCAATCTGATGTGGTCCGCATCCGGCTTGAACTTGCCGAGCACGACCAGCTGCGATTTTGCGGCGGCCTATGGATCCGGTCGTCGCTCCGATCGCCTGTACGACGCTCGCAACCGGGTGACCGATCAGTCGTTCCCGGACGGTAACGGCAATCAGCATTGGGGCTACACACCTGATGGCCTGCCGCATCAAGTACGGACTTGGAACGATGCCGGTACCACCATCGTCGATACCGTCTACACCTACAACAAGCGTCGCCTGCTGACCAAGGAGTCCTTGCTGAGGCCGTACGAATGGGCCATCGGCTATGGCTACGATCAGAACGGTAACCTGGCAGCGCAGACCTACCCGACTGGTCTGGCGCTGGCCTATGTCCCTAACGCTCTGGGTCAACCGACCCAGGTGGGAACGACGTCAACCAGTAGCACTTCGGGTACCTACGCTACCGGCGTGGGTTATTACCCCAACGGCGCGATCAAGCAGTTCACCTATGGCAACGGCATTGTGCACACCATGGTGCAAAACGCTCGCCTGCTGCCCCAGACCACGCAGGACGGCAGCGTGGTGGGTTTCACCAACCTCTATGACGCCAACGGCAACACCACGTTGATCGACGACTTAGCGCAGGGCCAGAGCTTCAAGCGCTACCTGAGTTACGACGACCTCGATCGCCTGACGGCAGCTGGCTCAGCAATGTTCGGCGGAACCACGCATTACATCAACTACACCTACGACGCCTTAGACAACATTCGCACCGTAAGCCATCCCGGTGTGCGTGAGCATAGCTATTGGTACGACGCCAACAATCGTTTGACGAATGTCCAGGCTCCCAGCGGCGCGACGGTCGTAGGTATGGGTTATGACGTACAGGGTAATCTCGGCAACAAGAATGGCCAGCTGTACACCTACGACTACGGCAATCGTCTGCGCCGGGTGCTGGGTAAGGAAAGCTATCGCTACGACAGTCTCGGCCGCCGATCGGAGTCGGCCAATGACGACGGCTCCTTGCATGTTTTCCAGTACAGCCAAGCGGGGCAGCTGCTGTTCAGTTCCAAGGTCTCGTCCGCCGGTGTTCAGACAACGTACGAGAACGTCTATCTGTCCGGCAGCTTGATCGCGACGATCGACCATAACTGGCCGAGCAATACCGTCATCGCGACCAAGTACCACCATACCGACGCATTGGGCAGCCCGGTCGCGGTCACCGACACGAGTGGTACGGTGATCGAGCGGACGAACTACGAACCCTACGGTAGTGCAATTAATAAGACGGTCGATGGCATTGGTTATGTAGGTCATGTTATGGACCGTGAAACCGGTTTGACTTACATGCAGCAACGCTACTATGACCCCGCAATTGGGCGTTTTTTGAGCGCTGACCCGGTTTCGGTAGATGCAGGTTCCGGTCGTAACTTCAATAGATACAGTTACGCCAATAACAATCCATATGGCTACTATGATCCCGATGGGCGCCAGTCCATTAAAAGCGCTTATATTCGACTGAGGGCAAGCGTCACCAACTTTTCTAAGGGGATGGGAAAGGAAACGTTTGACGCAGTCGCAGAGGATGCATTTAACTCGACGCCCAGTTCACTGGCGGTTCCTGCTTATCCCGGAGAGTTCTCATTTGCCGAACAATGCGGGTGCGCATATCGTTCTCCGTTCTCGGCAACTAAGAATAATGAAGAGCAGTTCGGTAGAGATATGGCTCCCGCAGCGGCCGTTATGCTTGCTTTGTTTGGAAAAAGAGCGTCCGCCTCAGGTCCTCGGATAATGCGGTCAATGGGGGCTGCCGTTAACCGTGGAATGTCTTTCTCTAGGGCGCAATTGCAAAGCAAGTTCAAGCACGCAGGTGATTTTGGCGTGAGCAGCGGATGGAATCGCGAGGCGGGAGCTTTGTTTGAGCAGGCACTTAGGAGCCACGTCGATGCTGAGGGCACATTGGTCATACAAGGTACGTATAGGTGGGTGAATGATGTTACTCATTTTTATAATCCTTCTACTGGATTAAACATTATGCGGGATGCAGACATGAATTTCGTATCTGGGTGGCGCCTTAGTCCACGCCAGCAGGCCGACATCATGGAGAGCGGAAATGTCTACTAATGAAATTAAGGCAAGTGACGCCATTCAGCTTATGGAGGTCTTTGTTCGTGGAAAGATGACGATCGAAGAGTTTTCTTTCGAATATCAAAAATGGTGGAAGCGCGCACGCGACATGAATTATTTTTCTGGGCTCAGTCCTTACTTGCAAAGAGCGCTTGACGTTGTTTTTACGAGCATTGAACACGCGGGCGAAGGCTCGATGGATCACATAAGCACAGAGGCGGCGTGCAAGCTTGAGGTCCGTGTTGCCTTGAGTATTGTTGTTGGTATCGAGTAAGGCCTTGCTTCAGCTAAGGCGATGAAAGCGATTCTTGATCTTTGCGAGGCTCGCACAGTTGGCGGGCAGAGAATGTGGCGCCATTCAAGATAGTTCCAAAACTCTATGCCTTGAACCTGCCGCTATGCGTTGAATGACGTAGTAGCTGCGGATGGTTACCCACACGCCGCCCGAATCCCATCAATCTCCCGCCCAATCGCACTCCCATCCGGCCGCTGCGTAGCCAAGGTGCGATGCAGGACGTCGAGCCGCTCGCGCGCCTGCTCGCGCGCAGGACCGTCGCAGCGCACGCGCGCGGCGTAGGCCTGGGCCAGCCAGCCGATCTTGCGCAGTTCGATATCGGCGTTCGGCAGCGCCGATAACGCATCCAGTTGCGCCAGTGCGTCGAGGTCGCCGGCCAGGGCCTGCGGATACGCCAGGCTGAGTTCGGCGCGGCGGGTGTGGGAGTGCGCGGCGCCGTAGCCGCTGCGGGTCTGGCGCACGGCTTCGCCGAGCATGGCCAGGCCGCGGTCGCGGTCGCCCAGGGCCAACAGGACTTCGCCTTCGAGGCGGTCGGTGTCGCCCAGCAGCGGGTGGTCGACGCCGTAGCGCGTGTCGCGCAGTTGGCGCGATTCGCGCAGCAGGGTCAGGGCTTCGCGGTCGCGGCCCTGTTCGTGCAGCACCATCGCCAGGTTGAACAGGGTGCCGGACAGGCGGCCGGTGTCGCCGTGTTTGCGGGCGATCTCGATCGCGCGCCGCAGCGCGGCCACGGCATCCGACAGTTGGCCGCGTTCCCAGGCGATCACGCCCAGGCTGTTGTAGGTCGCGCTGAGGTCGGTGTGGTCGGCGCCCAGGCGCGCGGTCAGCAGGTCGCGGATTTCGCGGAATTCGTTCTCGGCCAGGGCGAAACGGCCCTGGTCGACGTGGATCGCCGCGACTTGCCGGCGCGCGGACAGGGTGGTCGGATGTTGCGCGCCGTTGACCTCCAGGGCGATCGCCAGCGCGTTCTGCGCTTCGCGTTCGGAGGCGTCGACCTGGCCCAGGTCGCGCAGGCGGGCGGCGATGTTCCAGCCGATTTCGACCAGCAGCGGGTGCTTCTCGCCGCCGCTCTGGCGCAGTTGCTCGCGTGCGCGCTCGAAAGCTTCGAGTGCGGCGCGGGTTTCGCCGACGTCGGCCTGCAGGCCGGCGAGGTCCATCAGGTTCTCGACTTCGCCGGCCTGGTTGTGCAGCACTTCGCGGCGCAGCGCCAGCGAGCGTTCGAACAGCAGGCGCGCGCTCTGGCGCTCGCCGTTGATGCGGCGGCAGCGGCCGAGTTGCGAATAGAACTCGGCGGCCTGGGTCGGCAGTTGCGCCTGTTCGCGCCGGGCCTGGTCGGCCCAGGGCTGCATCAGGTCGATGCAGGCGCGCGCTTCGCCCAGCAACCGCAGCACTTGGCCGCGCTGGGTCAGCGATTCCAGCTGCAGGCTGCTGGGGACGTCGTCGGTGAGTTCGAGGATGCCGGCCTGGCGGTCGAGCAGGGTCTTGGCTTCGTTGTAGTCGCCCAGGCCGGTGCGCAGGCGCGCGACCACGCCTAGCAGTTCGGCGCGCGCGCGCGGCTGGCGCGCGAGCTCGCGGTTGCCGCGCGCGACCGAGGCGTCGAGCAGGCCGCGCAGGTCCAGCGCTTCGCCCTCCGGGGTGCCGCGCGCGTTCTCGAACAGGCCGACCATGAAGTCCTGCATGGCCTGCGCGCGGCTGGCTTCGCGCACGGCCTGGCGCGCCTGCCAGGCGACGATCGCCAGCGCCGCGGCCAGTACCACGGTCACCAGGGTGCCGGTCGCCAGCGCCCAGCGGTGGCGCAGCACGTATTTGTGGAAGCGGTAGCCCAGGCTCTGCGCGCGTGCCTGCACCGGGCGTCCGGCGCCGAAGCGCTGCAGGTCCAGGGCCAGGGCTTCGACCGAGGGATAGCGTTGCTCGGGCCGTTTCGACAGGGTCTTGAGGACGATGTTGTCGAGATCGCCGGCGAGCTGGCGCGCGTGCCGGCGCAGCGCGGCGCTGTCCGGCGGCGGGCCTTCCTCGCCGGTGCTCTCGGCGTTGCGCAGCACGGTCTGCGACGGCCGCAGCGGGTCGGCGGCGAGGATCGCTTCTTCCCACTCGGCGTCGGTCTGGCGCTTGAGCCGGTAGGGTTTGGTCCCGGTCAGCAGTTCGTACAGCACCACGCCCAGCGAGTAGACGTCGGTCATGGTGGTGACCGGCTCGCCGCGCACCTGTTCCGGCGCGGCGTAGTGCAGGGTGAAGGCGCGCATGCCGGTGCGGGTCTGCTCGGGCACCGGGGCGTCGCTGTCGAGCAGCTTGGCGATGCCGAAGTCGAGCAGGCGCACGTCGCCGCCGGGCGTGACCATGATGTTCGACGGCTTCAGGTCGCGGTGCACGATCAGGTTGGCGTGGGCGTGGCTGACCGCGTCGCAGATCTGCTGGAACATGTGCAGCCGCTTGTCCAGCGGCGTGGACTGGTTGCGGCAGTAGTCGGTGATCGGTTCGCCTTCGACGTATTCCAGCGCGAGGTAGGGCAGGCCGTCGGTGCTGATGCCGGCGTCGAGCAGGCGCGCGATGTGCGGATGGGCGAGGCGGGCGAGGATCTGGCGCTCGCGGGTGAAGCGGATGCGCAGGTTGGTGTCGGCCAGGCCGGGACGCAGCAGTTTCAGCGCGACCCGGCGCTGGTACAGGCCGTCGGCGCGCGAGGCCAGCCAGACCTGGCCCATGCCGCCTTCGCCGAGCATGCTTTCCAGCCGGTAGGGGCCGACCGTGCTGCCGACGCGCACACCGGCCAATGCAGCGACCAGCGGTTCGGCGAGGAAGTCCTCGTGGCCTTCCTCCAGCGCGATCAGGGTCTGCAGTTCGTCGGCGAGCGCGGGGTCTTCATCGCGAAGTTCGCCCAGGCGCGCCGCCCGCGCCGGCGGATCGAGCTCGAACAGCGCGTCGAGCAGGGGGGACAGCCGTTGCCAACGCTCGGCGTCCATGGGCGGCGGCGCTCAGCTGTCTTTGAGCGACGCCAGCAGGAACAGGCGGGCCTTCTGCCAGTCGCGGCGGATGCTGCGCTCCGAGCGCTGCAGCAGGGCGGCGATCTCCAGCTCCGACAGTCCGGCGAAGTAGCGCAACTCGACCACGTGGGCCAGGCGCTGATCGACCGCGGCCAGCTTGGTCAGCGCGGTGTCCAGGCCGAGGGTTTCCTCGTCCAGGCGCAGGCCGCCTTCGACGTCGTCGGGCAGTTCGGTAACCCGGTGCAGGTCGCCGCCGCGCTTCTGCGCCAGGCGCTGGCGCGCGTAATCCACGACCACGCTGCGCATGGCCGAGGCGGCATAGGCGAAGAAATGGGCGCGGTCGTCGAATTGCGCCTCGCGGCGCCCGACCAGCTTGAGGTAGGCCTCGTGCACCAGCGCGGTCGCGTCCAGGGTCTGGCCGTGCTGGCCGGCGAGCTGGCGCCGCGCCATGGTGTGCAGTTCCTGGTACAGGGTGGCCAGAACGCTGTCCAGCGCGCCCCGATCGCCCTCGCGCGCGGCGTCCAACAGCAGGGTGATGTCAGCGCTTTCGGCCATCGTGTTCCCCGGGGCAAGGCGCGACTATAACGTGTTGATCTTAGCCCGGCGTATTCACCGGTTGGCATCAAAATTGCCCAGAAGGGCATGCCAAGTCAACGTTGGCAGTGACCGCACCAGACGGTGGTGCGCTGGCCGACCGAGGCCTGTTTCAGGGCCCGGCCGCAGCGCGGGCAGGGTTCGCCGCCGCGGCCGTAGGCGGCCAGTTCCTGCTCGAAGTAGCCCGGTGCGCCGTCCGGGCTGATGAAATCGCGCAGGGTGGTGCCGCCGCGCTGGATCGCATAGCCCAGGATGGTCTTGATCGCCCCGGCCAGTTCGCCGTAGCGCTCGCGCGCGACCTTGCCGGCCGCGCGCAGCGGCGAGACTCCGGCCGCGAACAGGGCCTCGGCGACGTAGATGTTGCCGACCCCGACCACCACGCGCTGGTCCATCAGGAAGGTCTTCACCGGCGCCTTGCGGCCGCGGCTGAGCTCGAACAGGTAGTCGCCGTCGAAGTCGTCCGACAGCGGTTCCGGGCCGAGGTCGCGCAGCAGTTCGTGGGTCTCGCCGGGGCGCTGCCAGAGCAGGCAGCCGAAGCGGCGCGGGTCGTTGAAGCGCAGCACGCGGTCGGAATCCAGCAGCAGGTCGACGTGGTCGTGGGCGCGTACCGGGGAATCGGCCGGCAGCACGCGCAGGCTGCCGGACATGCCCAGGTGCAGCAGGGCGCTGCCGGCGGCGGTGTCCAGCAACAGGTACTTGGCGCGGCGGCGCACCGCGTCGATGCGCTGGCCGGGCAGGTCGGTCTCGATTTCGTGCGGGATCGGCCAGCGCAGGTCGGGCCGGCGCAGGATCGCGGCGACCACGTCGCGGCCTTCCAGGTGCGGCGCCAGGCCGCGGCGGGTGGTTTCGACTTCGGGGAGTTCGGGCATGGCGCAAGCGTACTATCGTCGTGCCGGCACGCCAGCGCGCGATGCGCACCGGCCGCCGCCGCCGGAGGTTCCGTGCTCGATCCTGCCGTGCCCGATCCCGCCATACCCGCCGCCGCCGCGCAGGCCGCGCCCGCGCTGGCGCTGCGCGGCTACCTCCTGGCCGAACTCGACGCCGCCATCGCCCAACTCGCCCGCCGCGGCGGCGCGCTGCACGAGGGCGTGCACCTGGCGCGCAAGAGCCTGCGTCGCGCCCGCGCGACCCTGGCCCTGGGCGGCGCGGCGCTGGGCCCCGGCGCGCCCCTGATCGACCGCGAGCTGCGCCGGCTCAACACCGGTCTGTCGGCGCTGCGCGATGCGCACGCCCTGGTCGAAACCCTGGACCGCCTCATCGCCCGCGATGCCGACGCCGACACGCTGGGCCTGTTGCGGCGCGCCCGCCGGGTCGCGGCGGGCGCACGCGCCGAGCATGCGCGCCAGGCGCGGCTGGCCGATCCCGGCTTGCAGGGCCGTCGCAGCATGCTGGCGGTGCTGCGCGCCGGCGTCGCTGCGCTGGATTGGCCTGCCTTGCAGGTCGCCGCCCTGGAGCAGGCGATCGCCGACAGCCGCGAGCGCCTGGACCGCGCCGGCCGGCGCGCCCGTGCCGACGGCAACGACGAGGCCTGGCATCGCTGGCGCCGTCGTGCCCGCCGGCTGTCGCAGCAGCGGCGGGCGCTGAAGGCGGCGGGGGTAGAGGTGCACGCGCCGGACCTGGACAAGCACACCGCCGAGCGGCTCGGCCTCGCCCAGGACCTGGCCCTGCTGCTGGACCATTGCGGCCGCCGCTCGCCCTTCGCCGCCGCCGACCGGGCGGCGCTGCGGCGCTACGGTCGGGCCCAGCAGGCGCGCGCCCGCAAGCGCATCGTCGCGGCCCTGGCCGAGGCGGACACCCGCAACGGCGTCCGCGAAGAAGCTCCGGTCCCGAGCGATGGCCGAACTTGAGCGAAATTGCCGCGGCCAACTTCGCAAATCGCCGAAATTGCCTGGGCGGACCCCCGCAAAGCCGGCGCCGCGCCGGCGGCCCGGGCCTGCCCTCCGTCCGCCACTATCCAGGCTGAAGCCGTTGGTCCGCGGAGGGCCCCGCGGTGCTTGCGTACAGGCCCGGCGACCCCCATCACAGAACCAGCCCGTACCGGCGCGAACGGTATGGCCGCGGTGGCATCATCCCGCGCGGGAGGTGCTTCCTGCGCCTCCCCTCCGGCTCCCTTCCTTCCATGGGCCGGTCGTCCGTTACGGAGTTCCATTCCATGCTCGCTTCATTGCTCGACTTCCTCGCCGGCGGCCTGATCCAGGCCAGCTTCTGGGAACTCGCCTTCTATTTCCTGGCGGTCACCCAGCTCACCATCATGTCGGTGACGCTGTACCTGCACCGCTCGATGGCGCACCGCTCGGTCGACTTCCATCCCGCGCTCGCCCACCTGTTCCGCTTCTGGACCTGGTTGACGACCTCGATGATCACCAAGGAGTGGGCCGCGATCCATCGCAAGCACCACGCCAAGTGCGAGACCGAAGAAGACCCGCATAGCCCGCAGTTCAAGGGCATCGACACGGTGATGTGGCGCGGCGTGGAGCTCTACCGCGAAGCGCGCGGCGAGCGCGAGGACATCGAGAAGTACGGCAAGGGCTGCCCGGACGACTGGATCGAACGCCATCTGTACACCCCGCACGCGACCAAGGGCCCGACCCTGCTGCTGCTGATCAGCTTCGCCCTGTTCGGCTTCGCCGGCGTGGCGATCTGGGCGCTGCAGATGCTGTGGATCCCGTTCTGGGCCGCCGGCGTGGTCAACGGTCTCGGCCACTGGTGGGGCTACCGCAATTTCGAAACCACCGACACCGCGACCAATCTGACCCCCTGGGGTTTCTGGATCGGCGGCGAAGAGCTGCACAACAACCACCACGCGTTCCCGAGTTCGGCCAAGTTCGCTCTGCGCAAGTGGGAGTTCGACATCGGCTGGACCGTGATCCGCGGCCTGCAGGCCGTGCGCCTGGCCAAGGTGCTGCGCGTGGCGCCGTCGCTGGACGTGCGTCCGAACATCGCCATGCCCGACGCCGAAACGCTCAAGGCGCTGCTCGCGATCCGCTTCCAGGCCATGACCGACTACTACCGCAGCGTCACCCTGCCGGCGCTGCGCGAGGAAGCCGGCAATGCCGGCGACCGCATGCGCGCGCTGCCGCGCAAGTTGCGCAAGGGCTTGGCCGACGGCGGCCGCTGGCTCGACGGCGACGCCCGCGAGCGTCTGCAGAACTGGGTCGCCGAGCGTCCGCGCATGGCCACCCTGGCCGATTTCCGCCAGCGTCTGGCCCAGGTGCTCGACGACCGTTCGCACGACGCCCAGGCCACGCTGCAGAAGCTGCATGCCTGGTGCGCCGAGGCCGAAGCCAGCGGCATTCAGGCGCTGCAGGCTTTCTCCGCACGCCTCAAGGGCTACGCGCTGGCGCCCGCGCGCGCCTGATCCGCACCTCGTAATTGCAATCCCGAAAGCCCGCGCAGCGATGCGCGGGCTTTTCGTTTTTGCGCTGCGCCTGGCGCGATCTTCACACCGAAGTCTCACTGTGGCCGCGTCGGTTGCGGCGCTCGCATCGGCGGTGTTAGCTTCGATGCCAGGACGCGATCCGCGCTGCAAGCGCGCGATACGCAGGCGAAGGCCACAGGGAGGTGCGTGCATGCGCAGGGAGAGCTATGCCTATGTCGCTTTGGCGCTGGCCTGCGCCTTGGTCGTCATGCTGGGCGTGCAGAACCGCCAGCTGCGCAGCGACTATGCCGCTCTGATCGTCGAAGGCGCCAAGCCGCGCGTCGGCGCCTGGTTGCCCGATACCCAAGCAAAAACGCTCGCCGGCGAATCCGTCGTGCTCGGCCGCGCCTCCGGCGACCGCCAGGTGCTGTACTTCTTCGATCCCAGCTGCCCGGTCTGCGAAGCCTCGGTGCCCGCGATTCTCGATCTGGGCCGCGCCTTGCAGCGCCACGATCCGGCGCGGGTGCAGATGCTCGGCGTCGCCCGCCCGGACGCGCCCGGCCTGGGCGCCTATCTGCGCGCGCGCGGCTTCGGCTTCCCGGTCGCGCTGTCGACGCCGAAGATCCGCGCGCTGTTCAACGTCAACGTGGTGCCGCTGCTGGTCGTGGTCGACCGCGACGGCCGCGTCGTGTACTCGCACGTCGGAAAAATCGATACCAAGGAGCAGGTGCCCACCATCTTGACCGCGTTGCATGCCACGGAAAGGCAGGTCGCGGTTCAGTCACTAGGGAGAGAGCGATGAAGGTTTTGTCGAAGCGTCTGAAGGCGGTCGTGTTCGCGATCGCGATTGTCGGCACCCTGGGTTTCGGCGCCGCGCAGGCGTTCGGTACCGACCCGGATACCGGTTGCCCGACCAAGCCGGGCTGCAAGTACGGCGGGCTCCGCACCGGCGGCTGCTGCCAGCTGCCGTAATCAGTTTCTGTTCCAGCTCCCCCAGGGCGATCCCCTGTATCGCCCGCGCGTGGCCGGCCCTCGTGGCCGGCCATGCGTTCTGCGCAGCGCGCCTTCAGGCTGAATCGCATCCCACGCCGGCCGCGCCCAGGCTTGTCTGCGACGCGCGCGCGCGTCAGGCTGCGCACACCCCTGGCACCGTCTCCTCGCGCATGCGCCGTCCGCTTACCGCCCTCGCGTTTTGTCTGCCCCTGCTGCTGCCCGCGCTGGCCGCGGCCCAGGTCCGCTCCACCGGCGACTATCTGTCGCGCATGGACGGCGACGGCGACGGCAAGGTCTCGCTGGTCGAATACCAGGACTGGCTGAGCTACGGCTTCGATGCGATGGACAAGAACCGCAACGGCGTACTCGAGGTCGACGAGTTCCCGCCCAGCCGCCGCAGCGCCCAGAACGCGCTCACCCGCGAACAGCACCGGGCGCAACTGGCCGAGACCTTCCGCAAGCAGGACCGCAACCGCGACGGTTCGCTGGACGCACGCGAACTGGCCTCGCCGCCGCAGTAGACTCGCTCCGCCTATCGCCTGCTGAGGTCGTCCATGAGCGGATTCCGTCGTCTGCTGGTTTCGATCGCCTTGTCGAGCGCTTTCGCCGCGCCGCCGCTGCGCGCGGCCGATACGCCCCAGGTCGCCAGTCAATCCTGCTTCCTGCTCTACGAAGTCGGCGTCGGCGAATTGCGCCGCGATCCGGCCCAGGCCTGCACGCAGCGCTACAGCCCGGCCTCCACCTTCAAGGTGCCGCACGCCCTGTTCGCCTTGGACGCGGGCGTGGTCTCCGGCCCCGACGAGCGCATGGCTTTCGACGGCCAGGGCGATTGGCCGGCTTCGTCGCGGCGCGACCACGACCTGGCCTCGGCGATGCGCAATTCGGTGGTGTGGTACTTCCAGCGCATCGCGGAACGGCTCGGCGCGCAGCGCGAGACCGACTACCTGCGCAAGATCCACTACGGCAACGAGGACGCCAGCGGCGCGCTGACCCGATTCTGGCTCGGCGACAGCCTGACGATCTCGCCGCAGGAACAGCAGCGCTTCCTGCTCGATCTCTATGCCGGCCGTCTGCCGCTGTCCAAGCGCGCGGTCGCCCAGGTCAAGGCGATGCTGGTGCAGCCGCAGGGCCGGGTCGTCAATGCGATGGGCGAGCACGCGTTCGCCGCGCCCTGGCCGGCCGGCACCGTGCTCAGCGCCAAGACCGGATCGACCAGTGACCGCGAACGCCGCGGTGTGCGCTGGCTGATCGGCCACGTCCAGCGCGGCCGGCGTTCCTACGTGTTCGTCAGTTGCGTCGTCGGCGCGCGCGATCTCGACGCCAACGCCGCGATCGACCTGGCCGCGCGCGGCCTGCACGACGCCAAGGTGCTGTAGCGCGGCTCAGTCGCAGCCGTCGCGTTCGCCGTCGAAATAGGTCTCGGCGACGCGGCCGTCTGCGCCGATGCGTTGGATCGACAGGCGCTCGTCGTGGGCCTTGACCACGATCCAGTCGTCCGCGCCTTGCTGCGCGTAGGCCGCGACCTGACCGTCGCCGCTCAGCAATGCGGCGCCGACCTGCGGCACGCGGGCGTAATGGCTCAGCAGGCGTGCGTCCAGGGCTTGGTAGTTCGGAATCGGCCGGCGCAGACCGAGCACGCTGCCGTCGCGCGCGAACATCAGATCCAGTCGCGGCACCGGCGGATCGCCGGTCGCGCTCATGGCGTGGCCGCTGAGCGTGTCCTTGATCTCGCGGTCGGGCAGCAGGCGCAGGAAGGCGTCGATCGGACCGCCCGGCGTCGCCCGCGACACCCAGCAGCCGCGCACGAAGTCGATGTCGTCGGCGGCCATGGCCGGCGTGGCATGGAGCACGGCGAGCAGCAGTGCGGCGCGGATGGGGTTCATGGCGCGGCTCCGGAATCTGCGCAAACCTTAGCACCCGCCTGGACGCGCGATTTGACGCGTCTGCGCACTTTCCTGGGCGCGGTTCAGCGCCGCGCTGGTGCGTTGCTGGTGCCGGCGCGCCTTGGCGACGTTGCCGCAGGTGGCCATGTCGCACCAGCGGCGGCGGCCGTTCTTGGAGCTGTCGATGAACACCCAGCCGCAGTCGTGGCCGTCGCAGATGCGCAGGCGGTCGAGCTGGGCGTCCTTGAGCAGGTCGATCGCGTGCGCGGTGACCACATGCGCGATCAGGTCCGGCCCCGAGCGCTCGACCGACCACTCGGCCAGCAGGCGGCCCTTGCGGGCGACCAGACGGGCGGCGGACGAGGCGGCCAGGCGCGCCTTGTCCAAGGTCGCCAGATCGTCGGCCGCCGGCGGTGTGTCCTGTGCCAGCGCGTACAGGATCGCGCACAGCGCTTCGCGCAGGCTCTTGCAGCGGTTCAAGGCGGTGGCGGCCTTGGCCGGCTCGGCGTTCGCCAGTTCCTCCAGCTTGGCCAGATCGGCGCGCGCGTAGTGACCGGACTGCCGCGCCCAGCGCAGCAGTGCGTCGTAATCGTCCAGCCAGTCGCGCGGTTGGGTGTCGCGCGCGGTGACGGTATTCGCCAGGTCGAGGGCGAGATGGCCGGCGACCAGGTCGGCGGGCTGGAAGGCGTGGTGTTCGATGCGCATGCGTAACCTGCTAAGCGATATTGACAGGTTATGCCCGCGGGCATATAACCGTCAAAATTGTATTTAAAGGTTCAGCGTCGTGGGGCCGGAAGCTGCGTCTCGCACGCTCGCGCCCTTGCTGGCCAGTCCCAAGGCGATCGGATTGGAACTGACGATCTACGACCCGGACCTCGACCCGGACGGCGTCTACGGCGCGCGTCTGGCGCGGACCGTCGAGGCCGCGTTCGCGGAGAGCGGACGCTTCGCGCTGCCCACGGATCAGCCGCGCGGAAATGCAGCCGCGGGCGGGCGACGCTAAGCGTCGTCGAAACTGCAGGGCAGGGGCGCCTCGTCGATGTCCTGGTAGGCCTCGGGCCGGAAGCGCGGCGAACAGATCGCCAGGAACACCAGGTCGCCGTGGCCCAGGTTGGCGATGCGCTGGCGGCAGTCCGGCGGGATCAGCACCACGTCGCCGGGCCCGACCTCCTGCGGCGGCAGTTCGCCGACTTCCACCCGGCCCAGGCCTTCGGCGATCACGTAGCGTTCGGTGGTCCCGCTCAGCCGGTGCCAACGCGTGGTCACGCCGGGCGCAACCCGCGCCCGCGCGATCGAGACCTCCGGATCGTCGGCGTGGTTGGACAGCTCGACGATGTGGCACTGCTCGGAGATGTAGAACTCGGTGCTGGGGTCGTAGCGATGGATCGACGGTTTCATGGCGGGGTCCGGGCCGGGTCTGAGTTCGGGCGCAGCCGCGGCGTCGCGCGACTGCGGCCAGTGTTGGGTTCCGCTGGCGATCCCGCAATCGCGGCGGCGCTGTGGGCAGTGCACCGGTCGAGCCGGGTGCCGGCCTCATCCTGGGTCGTGGCGCTGGCGATGGCGCGGGGTCCTAGCCGCCGCCATCGGCCGGCGCATTCAGCACGCTCTTGAGGTACTCGAAGTACTTCGGGTCCTCGTGTTTGAAGATGCTCGGGCCGGCGCCCATGTAGGCGCGCGTGAGTTCGTCTTCGGCGCGCTCCAGGTTGCCCAGTTCGAACTGCGACTGCCCCAGGCGCAGATGCAGGAAGGGGTTGCCGATCGCGTCCGGACAATGCATCGCGTCGGAGAGCGCCGCGCGCGCCGGCTCGTAGTCGCCGGCCAGGAAGTGCGCGTCGCCGATCGCGGCGAGCAGCCAGGTCGCCGCCTCCCAGTCGGTGGTCGGTTCGGGCAGCAAGCCCAAGGCCTCGGCGTACTTGGCCAGGGCTTCGCGATAGCGGCCCTGCTCGGCGCTGGCGTCTCCTTCTGCGGACAACGCCTGAACTCGTTCATGAACCTGATCGGATAGTTCCATTATCTGCGCTCCTGGGCCCCCGCATCCGCGGTCGTCGGAGCATAAGCACAGTCGCGCGACGGGCGCATAAAGAACAACGCCGGCTTGCGCCGGCGTTGCCTTACCGCATACGACGTGGGGTCGTTCGGGTGCGACCTCAGTCGCGGATGTCGCGGTCCTTGGTTTCGGGCAGGAACAAGGTGCCGATGACCACGGTGATCGCCGCGACGATGATCGGATACCACAGGCCGCTGTAGATGTTGCCGGTGGCGGCGACGATGGCGAAGGCGGTGAAGGGCAGGAAGCCGCCGAACCAGCCGTTGCCGATGTGGTACGGCAGCGACATCGAGGTGTAGCGGATGCGGGTCGGGAACAGCTCGACCAGCCAGGCCGCGATCGGGCCGTAGACCATGGTCACCAACAGCACCAGGAAGGTCAGCAGCGCGATCACCACCGGCGTGTTGACTTGCGCCAGGTCGGCCTTTTCCGGATAGCCGGCGGTCTTGAGCGCTTCGCTCAACTGCTTGCCGAACGCGTCGGACTGGGCCTTGAACTCGTCCTTGCCCAGCGCTTCGCCTTCGAAGCTGTTGAGGCTGGTGCCGCCGATCGACACCGTCGCCACGCTGCCGGCCGCGGCCGGGGCGTTGTTGTACGGGATGCCCTTCTTGGCCAGCGCCGACTTGATGATGTCGCAGGACTGCTTGAAGGTCGCCTTGCCGACCGGGTCGAACTGGAACGCGCAGCGCTCCGGATCGGCGGTCACCGTGACCGGCGACTTCGCCACCGCCGACTCCAGCGCCGGGTTGACGTTGTGGGTCAGCGCCTTGAACACCGGGAAGTAGGTGAACACCGCGATCAGGCAGCCGGCGAGCACGATCTTCTTGCGGCCGATCTTGTCCGACAGCCAGCCGAAGAAGATGAAGCCGCCGGTGGCCAGGGCCAGGGCGATGGCGATCAGGATGTCGGCGCGGTTCGGGTCCAGGCCCAGGGTCTTGGTCAGGAAGAACAGCGAGTAGAACTGGCCGCCGTACCAGACTACGGCCTGGCCGGCGGTCGCGCCGAGCAGGGCGAGCAGGGCGATCCTGCCGTTCTTGGAGAAGAAGCTCTCGGTGATCGGCGCCTTGGAGGTCTTGCCTTCGGCCTTCATCTGCTGGAACAGCGGCGATTCGGCCAGCTGCAGGCGGATCCACACCGACACGCCCAGCAACAGCACCGAGACCAGGAACGGAATGCGCCAGGCCCAGGCCTCGAAGTCTTCCTTGCCGAAGTAATTGCGGCAGCCCCAGATCACCAGCAGCGACAGGAACAGGCCCAGGGTCGCGGTGGTCTGGATGAAGCTCGTGTACAGGCCGCGCTTGCCGTGGGGCGCGTGCTCGGCGACATAGGTCGCCGCGCCGCCGTACTCGCCGCCCAGCGCCAGGCCCTGCGCCATGCGCAGGCTGATCAGGATGATCGGCGCGGCGATGCCCATGGTCGCGTAACTGGGCAGGATGCCGACCAGGAAGGTCGCCAGGCCCATGATCACGATGGTGACCAGGAAGGTGTACTTGCGCCCGATCATGTCGCCGAGACGGCCGAACACCAGTGCGCCGAACGGACGCACCGCGAAGCCGGCGGCGAAGGCCAGCAGCGCGAACACGAACTGGCTGGTGTCGTTGAGGCCGCCGAAGAACTGCTTGCCGATGATGACGGCGAGCGAACCGTACAGATAGAAGTCGTACCACTCGAACACGGTGCCGAGACTGGACGCGAAGATGACCTTCTTGTGGTCCTTGGTGAGATCGCCGGATCCGGGCGACGCGGTGGCGGTGACGCTGGACATGATGCGTTCCCCTAAAGGTTAGAAGCTGTACTTGACGTGCGTCTGCAGGCGGTTGAGCTCGCCGGAGTCGCCGTTCTCGAGTTCGCGCTTGCCCCAGATCAGCTCGGCGCCGACGTCGAGCTTGGGCAGCGGCGTGTAGATCAGATTGACGTGCGCCGATTGCGCCGACCTGGTGATGCCCACGCCGGTCAGCGCAGTATCGTTGTCGTACTCGGCGCGCGAGTAGAACAGGTTGGTGCGCAGTTTGGGGCTGAACACGTGACGCCAGCCGACGAAGCCGCTGATCAGGTCGATGTTCTCCAGGTTGCCGGTGGAATCGAGCACGGCGTCGTTGTTCAAGGCCAGGCCGACGTAGCGGCCGATGCCGCTGCCGGCGGTGACCATGTAGCGCAGGTCGTCGTTCTTGCCGAGATTGAACTTGCCCGAGACGCTGGCGCCGTAGCCGGTGCTGCTGTCGTTGACCGGGCCGGTCTGGTACTTGAGCTGGCGCGCGAGCAGGCCGACGCCGAAGTGGCCCCAGTCGCCCTTGGCGGTGTAGCGCGCGGTCAGGTCCGGCATGCTGCCGTCGTCGCCGGCGACCTGGGCCATGTTGCCGCGGAACGGCGTGTACACCGTCTCCGGGTTCTCGATCGAGAACGACCACGGACCCTTGGTGTAGCGCAACTGGGCCTGGCGCACGAACACCGTGCCTTCGGTGGGGCCGAGGAAATCGACCGTGTCCGGCAGCGCCGCGGTGTCCTGGAAGTTGGACCAGGCCTGGCCGGCGAGCCAGTTGTTCCAGGTCACGTAGGCCTGGCGCAAGGTGAGGGCGTAGGTGTTGGTGGCGACTTCATTGCCGGTGAAGGCGGTGGTGCCGCCGCCGAACAGGTCGAACTCCAGGTAGGCCTTGAGCTTGTCGCCGCTGTCCAGGTCGGTGTCGGCTGCGAACCAGAAGCGCGAGAAGTTCGCGCCCATATCGGTGTCGGTGCCGCCCTCGCGGGTGCGGCCGCCGCCGACCGGAATCGCCTTGGGCACGTAGAACAGGCGCCCGACCGAACCGTCGGCGATGTCGCCGTCGTTGGTCTGGGTGACCGAGGCGTCGAGCTTGATGAAGCCGCCGTAGCTGAAGCGGGTGCCCGGATTGGCGCCGGGCGTGATCGCTGCGGTCTGCAGCGCGGGCTTGCCTGGCGTCGCGGCCGGCGCCGCGGGCGCGGTGGCCTGCGCGGTCTTGACCTCGGCGATCTGGCTTTGTTGTTGCTGCTGTTGCGAGACCAGCTGCTGGACCATGGCTTCGAGCTGGGCGACGCGCGCCTCCAGCTCCTTCTCCTTCGCCGTCTGGGCGAAGGCCATACCGGGCAGCGCCAGTGCGAGCAACAGGGCCGCGGCGAGCGGACGCCGCCGGATCGCGCTCCCCGCCGGCGATGCGATGCGAATGGACATGATTCCCTCCCGAGGAATGCCGCGCAGGACGCGCGACTGCGGCCAGCCTGCGCGCGGCGCCGGGGAGGGGCCATTCGCCATTGGTCGTAAAAAGCCGCGTTCAGACACCGCGTACGACCATGGTCTAAATCGCGGCCGGGGCGGCTATCGTGGCGGATGCGGCACACTGGAGGTTCGCCCGCGCCTGCGCGAGCGTCCCGTGTCCTGCCGACCACGTCCCGCCGCCACGTCCCACGTCCAACCGCCCATCGGAGCACCCCATGAACCAGCCCGCCACCGTCTATCCCGTCGTCGCCGACTTCGCCGCCCAGGCGCGGGTCACGCGGGAAGACTACGAGCGCCTGTACGCCGAATCGGTGCAGCAGCCCGAAGCGTTCTGGGGCCGGGTCGCCGAGCGCCTGGACTGGTTCCGCAAGCCGACCAAGATCAAGGACGTCAGCTTCCAGCTCGACGACTTCCACATCCGCTGGTACGAGGACGGCGAGCTCAACGCCAGCGTCAACTGCCTGGACCGTCATCTGGATACGCGCGGCGACAAGACCGCGTTGCTGTTCGAGCACGACGATCCCAACCTGCCGGCCGAGCACGTGACCTACCGCGACCTGCACGCGCGCGTCTGCCGCCTGGCCAACGCCCTGCGCGCGCTGGGCGTGCGCAAGGGCGACCGCATCACCATCTACCTGCCGATGATTCCGGAAGCGGTGGTCGCGATGCTGGCCTGCGCGCGCATCGGCGCGATCCACTCGGTGGTGTTCGGCGGTTTCGCGCCCAACTCGATCGCCGACCGCGTCGCCGACTGCGCCAGCAAGCTCATCATCACCGCCGACGAAGGCCTGCGCGGCGGCAAGAAGATTCCGCTCAAGGCCAACGTCGATGCGGCGCTGAAGCTGCCGGGCACGAACTCGGTGGAGACCGTGCTGGTGGTGCGCCACACCGGCGCCGCGGTCGACATGCAGATGCCGCGCGACCGCTGGTACGACGCGGTGGTCGAGGGGCAGCCCGACAGCTGCGAACCCGAGCGCATGAATGCCGAGGATCCGCTGTTCATCCTTTACACCTCCGGCAGTACCGGCAAGCCCAAGGGCGTGCTGCACACCACCGGCGGCTACCTCGCCTACGCCGCCTACACCCACGAGACCGTGTTCGACCTGCGCGAGGACGACATCTACTGGTGCACCGCCGACGTCGGCTGGGTCACCGGCCACAGCTACATCGTGTACGGGCCGCTGGCCAACGGCGCCACCGCGCTGGTGTTCGAGGGCGTGCCCAACTATCCGAACGTGTCGCGCTTCTGGGACGTGATCGACAAGCACCAGGTCACGATCTTCTACACCGCGCCGACCGCGATCCGCGCATTGATGCGCGACGGCGACGAGCCGGTGACGCGCACCAAGCGCAAATCGCTGCGCCTGCTGGGTTCGGTCGGCGAGCCGATCAATCCCGAAGCCTGGCGCTGGTATTACGAGGTCGTCGGCGATTCCCGCTGCCCGATCGTGGACACCTGGTGGCAGACCGAGACCGGTGGCATCCTGATCACGCCGCTGGCCGGCGCGATCGACCTCAAGCCCGGTTCGGCGACCAAGCCGTTCTTCGGCGTGCAGCCGGCCCTGGTCGACGCCAACGGCGAGGCGCTGGAAGGCGCGGCCGAGGGCAACCTGGTGCTGCTGGATTCCTGGCCGGGCCAGATGCGCACCGTCTACGGCGACCACCCGCGCTTCATCGAGACCTACTTCAAGACCTACCCCGGCAGCTACTTCACCGGCGACGGCTGCCGCCGCGACGCCGACGGCTACTACTGGATAACCGGCCGCGTCGACGACGTGATCAACGTCAGCGGCCACCGCATCGGCACCGCCGAGGTCGAGAGCGCGCTGGTCCTGCATCCCAAGGTCGCCGAGGCCGCGGTGGTCGGATTCCCGCACGATCTTAAGGGCCAGGGCATCTACGCCTACGTGACGCTGATCGCGGACGAAGCGCCCAACGAGGACCTGCGCAAGGAATTGGTGGCCTGGGTGCGCAAGGAGATCGGCCCGATCGCCACGCCCGACCATCTGCAATGGGCGCCGGGCCTGCCCAAGACCCGCTCGGGCAAGATCATGCGCCGCATCCTGCGCAAGATCGCCGAGAACGCGCCGGACCAGCTCGGCGACACCAGCACCCTGGCGGATCCGTCGGTGGTGGATAGCCTGGTCAGCGAGCGCTTGGGCAAGTGATCGCGGCGAGTAAAAGCAAATCCCCCCTAACCCCCCTTTTTCAAAGGGGGGGATCTGTGGCGTCGCTGTCTGCGGGTGCGTCGTTTCCCGCGGATGGGTCGTCTTGCGCTGGAGCGCGTTCCCTTTCGCGTCCTCTGTCTTCGCCGCCCTTTGGCCTTTCGCCTTTCCCCCCTTTGAAAAAGGGGGGCAGGGGGGATTCGCTCCTAACGCTCTCCTCCGCACAGCCGCTCAGCCACGATCTGCCAGATGACCAGCATCACACTGTCGGTCTCCACAAGAACCTGCCGATTATCGAATCGCAACACGCGCAAACCGCGCCCAGCCAAGGCGGCGTCGCGCGCCCTGTCGGCAAGCACACGACCTTTATCGCAGTGCTGGCTCCCATCCACTTCGATCACCAGCCCGGCAGCGGGTGCGTAAAAGTCCACGATGAAGTCCAGCAGCGGCTTTTGCCTGTAGAACTGCACGCCCAAGACTTGTTTCCGACGAAGCCGGAACCACAGGGCCTGTTCCGCAGCTGTCATGGCCGTCCGCAATCTCCGCGCCGGGTATTTGAGTTGGCGTCGATACGGCTGCATGCGGCCATTGGATCGCGCGATACGACGGTCGCGATAGTCGGTGCACACCGCACGCCCGACCCGGAAAACCCTTATCCAGGAGCGCAGCCGTGGCCACCCTGCTGATCGCCGACGACCATCCGCTGTTCCGCGAAGCCTTGCGCGGCGCGGTGGCGCGGGTGCTGCCCGACGCGGTGCTGCGCGAGGCCGACAGCGTCGATGCGCTGTACGTGCTGGTCGAGGCCGAGTCCGACGCCGACCTGCTGCTGCTGGATCTCAACATGCCCGGCGCGCAGGGCTTCAGCGCCCTGGTGCATCTGCGCGCGCTACATCCGCAACTGCCTATCGTGGTGGTGTCCGCGCGCGAGGAGCCGGCGGTGATGCGGCGCGCGCTCGATCATGGCGCAGTCGGCTTCATCCCCAAGTCGGCCGACGCGGCGACCCTGGGCGAAGCGATCTCGACAGTGCTGGCCGGCGATCGCTGGGCGCCGCCGGCCGCGCTGTCGGCACCGGCGGCGGCGGCCGACGAGCACGACGCGGCGCAACGCCTGCGCGATCTCACCCCGCAGCAGTTCCGCGTGCTGCAGATGCTGGGTTCGGGCCTGCTCAACAAACAGATCGGCTACGAACTGGGCGTGTCCGAGGCCACGGTGAAAGCGCACGTGACCGCGATCCTGCGCAAGCTCGGCGCCAACAACCGCACCCAGGCGGTGCTGATCGCCGGACGCCTGGCGCTGGATCCGGGCGCGATCGTGCTGCCGGCGGAAGAGGGCGAGTAGCTCGCGGATGTGCATGCCGCAGTCGATAGTCGCGCCAGCTAAGGACGCATGCGAAGACAAGAGCTTGCGACCGCATGACTGACGACGCGCGCCAGAACGAGCCCGGATCGAGCCTGAGATTCGAGGCAGGCCAGGAATTCCCGGAACGCGTGACCAAGTCGGTCGAGATAGCCGTGCCGCCCGAACGCGTGTGGCAGGCCATGACCGATGCGCGCTGCATCGCAGCTTGGATGTCCGACGAGGCCTTCGCGGTCGAGACGGATTGGCGGGTCGGCGGCCCGATCGTATTCCGTGGCGTGTTGCACGACCGCCTGCGCTTCGAGAACAAGGGCGTGGTGCAGGCGTTCGAGCCGCCGCGGTTGCTGCAGTACACGCATTGGAGTTCGCTGTCGCGCAGGGTGATGTCCGATGCGCTCGAGCACCACACCGTGCTGCGCTTCGAGCTGAGCCCGTCGGGCGCCGGCACGCGCCTGGACCTGACCCTGAGCAACATGAACAACTACGCGGTGTACGGGCACATCAACTACTACTGGGAAATAACGCTGGCGGCGTTGCAGCGTTACTGCGAAGCCGCAGACGCCGCGCGGACCGACGCCGCGCTGCCGTAGGCCGCCGATGGCGCGCCCGGGTTCGCCCTCAGGCCTGCACGGTCTGCCGCTGCGCGGCCAGGAACGCGCGTAGCGAAGCCGGCTTGATCGGTTTGGTCAGCACCCGGCAGCCGCGTTCGCGCGCGGCCAGCTTGAGCGCGTCGCTGCCGTCGCCGGTAAGCAGCGCCGCCGGCAGGATGCGGCCGGCGCGCTCGCGCAGGGCATCGACCACGCCCAGGCCGTCGAGACGGTCGTGCAGGTGGAAATCGACCAGGGCTACGTCGGGCCGCTGATCCATCAGCGCCAATGCTTCGTCGACCGTGGCCGCGACCAGGGCGGTGGCCTGCCAGCGCATCAGCAAGGTGCGCATGCCGTCCAGGATCTCCAGGTCGTTGTCGACGCAGAGCACGCGCAGGCCGGCCAGGGAGTCGGCGATCGCCGGCGCCGCGACGCCGCGCGCGCGCGGCGTGCGGCCGCAGGGCACCGCGATCGAGAACACGCTGCCGCGGCCGACGTGGGAGCGCACCTGCAGCGGGTGGTCGAGCGTGCGCGCGATGCGCTGGCAGATCGACAGGCCCAGGCCGAGGCCGCGTTCGCCGCCGACGCCGGGCTGATCGAAGCGGCGGAACTCGTCGAAGATCTGCTCCAGATGATGCTCGGGGATGCCCGGACCGGTGTCCCAGACCTGCAGTTCGACCTGGCCGTCGCGCGCGCGCGCGGCCATCAGCACGCCGCCTTCGCGGGTGTAGCGCAGGGCGTTGGCGATGAAGTTCTGCAGGGCGCGGCGCAGCAGGCGGCGGTCGCTGCGCACCGGCATCTCGTCGGCGGGCACGCGCACGCGCAACTGCAGGCCGCGGCCGGCGGCGCTGGGCGCGTACTGCGCGGCGAGTTCGTGCAGCAGTTCGCCGGCGTCGAAATCGGTGAGTTCCGGACGCAGCGCGCCGGCGTCCAGGCGCGAGATGTCGAGCAGGCCGTCGAGCAGGTCCTCGGCTGCGCGCAGCGAGGCGTCGACGCGTTCGGCCAGGCGGGTCTGTTCGTCGGCGTCGGTGGTTTCGCGCAGCGCGGTGGTGAACAGGCGCGCGGCGTTTAAGGGTTGCAGCACGTCGTGACTGACCGCGGCCAGGAAACGGGTCTTGGATTGCTGCGCAGCCTCGGCTTCCTGGGTGCGCTGTTCGACGCGCTGCTCCAGGGTCTCGTTGGCCTCGCGCAGCGCCTGTTCGGAGCGCTTGTAGTCGGTGACGTCGCTGTAGCTGGTGACGTAACCGCCGCCGAGCAGCGGGCGGCCGACCATTTCGATCACCTGGCCGTTGGCGCGCACGCGCTCGAACACGTGCGAGGCGCCCGCGCGCAGATGGGCGAGGCGGCGCCGCACCTGGGCGTCGATGTCGCCCGGGCCCATCTCGCCGCGTTCGGCGTTCCAGCGGATCAGGTCGCTGACCGGACGGCCGACGTAGAGCATGCCGTCGGGGTAGTCGAACAATTCCTGGTAGCGGCGGTTCCAGGCCACCAGGCGCATGTCGCGGTCGACCACGCTCACGCCCTGGCTGATGTTCTCCAGCGTGGTCGACAGCACCTGGCGATTGAAGCGCAGTTCCTGGTTGGCCTCGTCGAGCAGGGCCACGACTTCGCCCAGTTCCATGCCCGAGCCGCGCAGCGCGCTGGTCAGGGTGAGCCGCGCCGAAGCCGCGCCGATCGCCGAGGCCAGCAGGCGTTCGGTGAACTGGGCCAGGGCGCGGTCGGCGGGCTGGTCGGGCAGCCAGGTGCGGCCCCGGGCCTGCGCGTATTCCTCGAATGCGCGGCGCGCGTGGCGTTCGCCGACGATGCGTTCGGCCAGGGTCAGCAGTTCGCCGCTGCGCACGCTGCCGGCCCAGCCGCCCGGGCCCAGGGCCGGGCGCTGCACGTAAGGATCCAGGTAGGTCGCGGCGAGCAATTGCTCCTGCAGGCGCGGGCGTTGCCGCACCGAGACGAACAGGAAGGCGCCGATGTTGAACAGCAGCGACCAGAAGGTGCCGTGGGTCAGCGCGTCCCAGCCGGTGAGCCCGAACAGCTGCTCCGGCCGCAGCCAGGACACGCCCAGCGGCCCGTGCTCGATCCAGCCGGTGTCGATCCAGCCGACCCGTCCCAGCGCCGGCAGCAGCAGGGTGTAGAGCCACAGCAGCGCGCCGGCGAGCAGGCCGGCGAACGCGCCCGCGCGGCTCGCGCCACGCCAATAGAGCCCGCCGATCAGCGCCGGCGCGAACTGCGCGACCGCCGCGAACGCGAGCAGACCGTGCTGGGCCAGGCTGTCGGCGCCGACCGAGGCGCGGTGGTAGGCGTAGGCCATCATCGCCAGCACCAGGATGGTCGCGCGCCGCACCCACAGCACCTGGCGGTCGATGCCCTGGGTTTCGCGCAGGGCGCCGCTGCGCAGCAGCAACGGCACGATCAGGTCGTTGCTGACCATGGTCGCCAGGGCGACGCTGGCCACGATCACCATGCCGGTCGCGGCCGAGAAGCCGCCGATGTAGACCATCAGCGCCAGGGTTTCCTGCTTCAGCGCCAGCGGCAGGGCCAGCACGTAGGTGTCCGGCGACACCGAGCTGCCTGCGAGCACGGCCTGGCCGGTCAGGGTGATCGGCACCACCAGCAGGCTGATCAGGGCGAGATAGCCGCCGAACAGCCAGCGCGCGGGGCGTAGGTCGTTCGGGTCCTGGCATTCGACCACGGCGACGTGGAACTGCCGCGGCAGGCACAGGATCGCGGCGAAGGCGAGCAGGGTCTGGGCGACGAAGCCGGGCGGCAGCCCGGGCGCGGTGACCACGTGCGCGGCCTGGCCCACGCGTGCGGCCAGGCTGCCGTCGCCGGGCAGGTGGGCGAGCGCGAACAGGCCGATCGCGACGAAGGCGACCAGTTTGACCAGCGACTCCAGCGCGACCGCCAGCACCATGCCGTGATGGTGCTCGGTGGCGTCGATCTGGCGGGTGCCGAACAGGATCGCGAACACCGCCAGCATCAGCGCGACGTAGAACGCCGGATCGGCGAGCAGGCTGGCGTCGGAGGGCACGCCGGCCAGCACTTCCACGCTCATGGCCACGGCTTTGAACTGCAGGGCGACGTAGGGCACCGCGGCGGTCAGGGCGACCGCGGCGACCAGCGCGGCCAGGCCGGGCGCGCGGCCGTAGCGCGAGGACAGGAAGTCGGCGATCGAGACGATGCGGTGCTCGCCGGAAATCAGCACCAGGCGTTCGAGGATGCGCCAGCCGAAGGCCAGCATCAGCAGCGGGCCCAGGTAGATCGGCAGGAAGCCCAGGCCGGTGCGCGCGGCGGTGCCGACCGCGCCGTAGAAGGTCCAGGACGAGCAGTACACCGCCAGCGCCAGCGAATACACGGCCGGGCGCAGCCAGCGCAGCTTCGGGATGCGCGCGGTGCGCTGATCGCCGTAGTAGGCGACCGCGAACAGCAGGCCCACGTAGCCGGCCGACACCAGCAGCAATATCCAGCCTGGGATCACCGCAGGACCACTCCGCGTTCGGATTAACGAGTGTACGGCGGGCGAGGCGGGGGAGGCTTGGGGGCTACGAAAGTCTTAGGTGGGGCGGCCGCCCTCACCCCAACCCCTCTCCCGCAGGCGGGAGAGGGGCTAAAAGCAGTAGCGTTGCAAAGCAGCGGCGTTGCGAGGCTAGAAGCGGCGGCGTTGCGGGGATTCCCTCTCCCGCTTGCGGGAGAGGGCCAGGGCGAGGGGATGAGCGCGCAGCGCGAATGCTCTGGATCCTCACGCCATCACCGCTCCGCCGGCCCCAAAAGAGAAGGCCAAAAACAAGAAACCCGCCTTGTGGGCGGGTTTCTCGCGAGGCCTGGATCCCCGCCTGCGCGGGATGACCTACCGGCAAAGCCGTTCGCGCGCCGCGCGAACGGGCCGGAAGATCACTTGATCTTGCCTTCCTTATAGATCACGTGCTTACGAACGACGGGGTCGTACTTCTTGACCTCCATCTTGTTCGGGGTGTTCTTCTTGTTCTTGTCGGTCGTGTAGAAGTGACCGGTGTTGGCCGAAGAGATCAGTCGGATCTTGTCGCGCTTGGAAGCCATGGGTCAGGTCCTCAGATCTTTTCGCCGCGGGCGCGGAGATCGGCCAGAACGGCGTCGATGCCGTTCTTGTCGATGGTGCGCATGGCGTTGGCGGAAACACGCAGCTTGATCCAACGGTTCTCACTGGCGACCCAGAAGCGGCGCTCGTGGAGGTTGGGGAGGAAGCGGCGGCGGGTCTTGTTCATGGCATGCGAGACGTTGTTGCCGGTCGTCGTTCGCTTGCCCGTTACTTGGCATACGCGGGACATGTGCACCTCGAAAGGATTGGATGCTTCCCTTGGCCAGGGAGGCGGCGGCCCCGCCGTCGGCGCGGAAATCCGCGGACAGCGCGCGATACGGGTGATTACCTCAGCTGGGCGGCACGGGTCGGATTCGCGCTTCCGGTCCCGTCCGGACTTGCCCCTAAGGGTGCGTCGGACACAGCGAGCCGCGCATTATGCAGGTAAATCCGAGCCGGGACAAGCACTTGGCCGCGCAGGCGGGTCGGGCGGCCCGGCCGGCGCAGTATCCTTCAGGGCCGCCAATCGCCGTTCGCGGCGTTCCGCCCTTTCCACATCGACCCCACGAGGTGCCCATGATCCGCGTAGCCACCTGTTCCTGCGGCCAATTGCGCCTGGCTTGCGAGGGCGAGCCGGTCCGGGTCTCGGTCTGCCATTGCCTGGAATGCCAGCGCCGCACCGGCAGCGCGTTCGGGGTTCAGGCGCGTTACCCGCGCGAGCGGGTGCGCCTGCTTGAGGGCCGTTCCGGGCGGTTCGAGCGCCGTGGCGACACCGGCAGCCTGGCCAGCTTCCGGTTCTGCCAGGACTGCGGCTCCACGGTCTACTGGGAGCTGGAGGCGGTGCCGGGCCATGTCGCGGTCGCGGTCGGGAACTTTGCCGAGCCGGGCTACCCGGCGCCGGCCCACTCGGTCTACGAAGTCCGCCGGCATGCCTGGGTGGGCTTGCCCGAGGGGATCGAGCACATCGATTGAGGCGGGGGCGAGGCGGTTGCCGTCCCCATGCTGCCGCATGGCGGTCCCAGCGGATCGGCAGGGCGGGCAAGCCGTCCCGCCGCGCATGCGGGTCCGGCTAGTGCCCGGCGCGATCCCGGTGCCAGCCGCGGTGCTTGATGTCCAGGTACAGGCTGTAGGCGGCGGTAAAGGCCGGGAACAGGTTCTGGATCACGCCGACCGAGTCCTGCTTCTGCGAAAACACGAAGTAGCTCAGGGTCATCGCGCTGCCGATCAGGCTCATGTACCAGAACGCGCGCGGGATCACCGGCTTGCCGTGGCGCTTGCTGGCGACGAACTGGACCAGCCAGCGGCCGCCGAACATCAGCGCGCCGGTCAGGCCGATCAGCTTCCACGGCGACATGTGCAGGCCGGTCCAGGCCAGCCACTCGATCGGCGAATTCATGAAGTCCATGCGTCTTAGACCTCTTCGGTGGAGGTGACCTTGCCGCGCTTGATCAGCCAGGCGACGCCGCGCAGGTCGCTGATGCCGACCAGGGCGCGGTTGAGATTGTTGTACTTGGACACGCCGGTGGAGCGGGCGCGGTGGTTGACCGGGACGCTGACCGTCTTCCAGCCGGCGCGTTGCATCAGCGCGGGCAGGTAGCGGTGCATGTGGTTGAAGTGCGGCAGGTCGAGGAAGGCCTCGCGCTCGAACAGCTTGATGCCGCAACCGGTGTCGGGGGTGTCGTCGCGCAGCATGCGGCTGCGGATCGCGTTGGCCCACTTCGAGGCCCAGCGCTTGCTGCCCGAGTCCTGGCGGTTCACCCGCCAGCCGGCGAACAGCTTGATGTCGGGCGCGGATCCGGCGCGTTTGGTCAGCAGCTTGGGGATGTCGGCCGGGTCGTTCTGGCCGTCGCCGTCCAGGGTCGCGATCCAGGCGCCGCGCGCGGCCTTGACGCCGTTGCGGATCGCGGTGCTCTGGCCGCTCTGGCTGACGTGGTGGACCACGCGCAGCTCGGGCACCTGCGCCTTGAGCGCGCGCAGCGCGTCCAGGGTGCCGTCGCGCGAGCGGTCGTCGACGTAGACGATCTCGAAGTCGGCCACGCCGCGCAGGGCGGCGGTGATCTCGTGGACCAGCGGGGCGACGTTGTCCTGCTCGTTGAACACGGGGACGACGACGGACAGTTCGGGGCTATGGTTTGCGGTCATCTAGCGGACTCGTCGCGGCTCGCATGAGCCGGGATTGGCGGTGCGGGGCCCCCGAGCATCGGAACAGGGGCCGGTAAGAGGGTACGACGCACGGCCTCGATTGGGAGCGACGCCTACGAACCGGCAGCGCTCGAAACCGGCGCCGGGCCGCGATCCATGCCCCGCGCGCCCGCTCCGGCGGGGCGGCGAAGAGTCAGGCGTCGGCGCCGAAATAGTCCCGGCACCAGGCGACCACCTGCGGCAGCCCGGTCTCGATCGAGGTCGTCGGCTCGAACCCGAACGCGGCCTTGGCGCGCGCAGTATCGGCCATCGTCTCGACCATGTCGCCCGGCTGCATCGGCAGGTAGACCTTTTCGGCGGTGCGGCCGGCGGCGGTCTCGATCACGCCGATGAAATGCTCCAGCTCGACCGGGGTGTGGTTGCCCAGGTTGAACACGCGGTGCGGCGGCTCGTCCTGCGAGGGGTGTTCGAGCGCGCCCAGCACGCCGGCGACGATGTCGTCGACGAAGGTGAAGTCGCGGCGCATGCGGCCATGGTTGAAAACCTGGATCGGCCGGCCCGCCAGCACCGCGCGCGAGAACAGCAGCGGCGCCATGTCCGGGCGGCCCCAGGGGCCGTAGACGGTGAAGAAGCGCAGGCCGGTCGCGCGCAGGCCGTAGAGGTGGGCGTAGGTGTGCGCCATCAGCTCGTTGGCGGCCTTGGTCGCCGCGTACAGCGAGCGCGGTTGGTCGACGCGCTGGTCTTCGGAGAACGGCGGCACCGCCGAGTCGCCGTAGACCGAGGACGAGCTGGCGTAGACCAAGTGCTGCACGCCGCGATGGCGGCACAGCTCCAGCAGGTTCACGAAGCCGGCCAGATTGCTGTCGACGTAGGCGTGCGGGTGGGTCAGCGAATAGCGCACGCCGGCCTGGGCGGCCAGGTGGATCACCCGGGTCGGCGCGACCTCGTCGAACAGTGCGGCCAGGCCGTCGCGGTCGCTCAGGTCGATGGCGCGGATGTCCGTGTCCGGGCACAGCGCGGCGACGCGGTCGCGCTTGAGCTGCGGGTCGTAATAGTCGTTGTAGTTGTCCAGCCCGATCACGGCTTGGCCGCGGGCGCGCAGGGCGCGGCAGACGTAGCTGCCGATGAAACCGGCGGCGCCGGTGACGAGAAGGGTCATGGGGCGATGGTGACGGATTCGGGAGCGGGAAGCATGCGCTGGCGGTGGTTACCGTATCGACAATGTCGGCGATCCCGGGTCGGAACCGCGTCGTCGCGGTTCCGACCGATGCGCGGGCGACCGATGCGCGGGCGACCGATGCGCGGGCGACCGATGCGCGGGCGACCGATGCGCGGGCGCCAGCATGGCCGCCCGCGCCTGAAGCGCAGCAGACTCCGCGCGCTGGCCGGAGTCCGCCGCGCCGGTCGCGCTTACTTCACCGCGAGCTGCTTGGCCAGGCCGAAGGCTTCGTTGAGCTCGGACTGGGTAGCCGCGTCGATCCAGACGTAGACCCGGACCTTGCTCTTGGGCTTTTCGCCGGGCAACACGATCGTGGTTTCGCGCGAGAACGGACGCGCGTCGTTGACGGTGGCCTTCTTGTACCAGACGACCTGCTGGCTGCCGACCGTGCCCTTTTCGGCACGGGCCTTCTTGTCCGGCTTGAAGCTGCGCGTGCCCAGGTACACGCCCAGGCCCTTGCCGGCGGCGATGTTGGACGGCAGTTCCAGGTAGCACAGGGTGTAGTCGTCGCCCCTGCGCTCGGTCCAGGCCAGGTCGGCGCTGTTGAGACTGGGGCAGGTTGCACCGGCCTGGGCGTAGGCTTGGGCGAAGGCCAGGGACGGGGCCAGCAGCAGGGCCGCGAGGGCTATCCGTTTCATATGCATCTCCTTGGTGATTGCGATGGGCTTTGGACGAGGGGTGGAAGTGGGGCGGCCGTGGAAGCGGAGCTTATCGCGCCGGGATGTCAGAACAGGCCGAAACGTTTTTTGGCGACGTTGCGCCGGGTCGGGTCGATGATGTCGTCGAGGTCGGCGAACTTGTCCAGCAGGCCGTCGGTGCCCTTGCGCAGCTTGAACTCGCGCTCCTCCGGGTACATCGGCACCACGGCGAGGAACTGGATCTCCTTGTCGTCGTCGATGCGCAGGCGGTGGAAGCCGTCGGGCACGCTGACCGAGGGCAGCAGGATCGCCGTATCCAGGCGCGTGCCGTCGGCGTAGGGCTCCGGCGGGTCGCCGTTGGCGACGGTATGGCCCCAGCCCAGCCAGGTGCGGTGCTTGTGCGGAAAGCGCGCCAGCATCTTCAGTAGCCGGACCGGCCAGTACCAGCGCTCGTCCTTCATCGATTCCTGGTCGAGCCGCCAGTCGGCCGGCAGGGTCGCGATCAGTTCCAGATAGCGCGGCGCGTCCGAGCCTTCGGGCACCGTCATCGCCAGGTCGCTCATGCCGGAGGTCACCAGGCGGACGTAGGGCTGGTTCTCGCTGGCCGGCAGGAAATGCACGTCGATGTGGACCAGGTCCGAGGCCAGCTCATGGAACACGCTGCCGATCGGGCCCAGATGGGCTTCGATATGCTCGGAAATCTGTTCCAGGCAGATCTCGCCCTGGACCGGCTCCCACTCCGGCGCTGCGTCGTAGCGGTAGATCGGGCTGCCGCTGAGGCTGACCACCTCGGCCTTCCTGCCTTCCGCGCCTTCCGCCTGGTTTTCCGTCTGGTCTTCCGCCATGTCCGCCTCCCCCCTCAGGTCCGGCCGTGGTCGCTGCGTGCCGGGCCTTATTCGACCTTGCCGCGCAGCTTTTCCAGCACGCCGTCGAGCGAGTCCAGGTCGCTGTAATGGATCACCAGGCGGCCCTTGCCGCCGCGGCCGTGCAGCACGTTGACCTGGGTGTTGAGCGATTCCGACAGCTCGCGCTCGAGCGTGGCGATGTCGGCCTGCGGCTTGGCCTTGGTCGGCTTGGGCTTGCCGCTGCCGGTGGGGACCTTGCCCGCGGCCAGCTGCTGCACGCGGTGTTCGACGTCGCGCACCGACCAGCCCAGTTCGGCAGCCTGGCGTGCCAGCGCGATCGCGGCCTGCGGCGCCAGGGTCAGCAGCGCGCGCGCATGGCCCATGTCGAGGGCGCGGGTCTCGACCAGCACCCGGATCTCGGCCGGCAGTTCCAGCAGGCGCAGCAGGTTGGACACCGCCACCCGCGAACGGCCGACCGCTTCGGCGGCCTGGGCGTGGGTGAGGTCGAATTCGTCGATCAGACGCTGCAGCGCGGTGGCTTCTTCCAGCGGGTTGAGATCTTCGCGCTGGATGTTCTCGATCAGCGCCATCGCGACCACGGTGCGGTCGTCGACTTCGCGGATCACCACCGGGATTTCGGTCAGCCCGGCCAGCTGGGTCGCGCGCCAGCGGCGTTCGCCGGCGATGATTTCGTAGCGCTTGCCGCCGATGTCGCGCACGACGATCGGCTGGATCACGCCCTGGGCCTTGATCGACTCGGCCAGCTCGGCGAGCTTGTCGTGGTCCCAGGTCTTGCGCGGCTGGTACTTGCCGGCGGTCAGCGCGTCCACCGGCAGCTTGCGCATCACGTCGGCTTCGGTGGCTTCCAGGATCGGCGCCTCGGCGGCGGCCTTGGGGCCGAGCAGGGCTTCCAGCCCGCGGCCGAGGCCGCGCTTCTTGGCCGCACTCATGCCACGGTCTCCTTGTGGTCGCGTTGCGCCGTCTTGGCGGCCTGGTCGCGCTCGCGCTGGCGGCGCAGCACTTCGCCGGCCAGGCCCAGGTAGGCGATGCCGCCGCGGCTGGCCTTGTCGTAGCCGACGATGCTCTGGCCGTGGCTGGGCGCTTCGGCCAGGCGCACGTTGCGCGGCACGATGGTGCGGAACACGCGGTCGCCGAAGTGATTGGTCAGCTCGGCCGAGACCGCGTTGGCGAGGTTGTTGCGCACGTCGAACATGGTGCGCAGCACGCCTTCGATCTCCAGGTCCGGGTTGAGCCTGGCCTTGAGCGCGTTGATGGTGTCGAGCAGGGCGCTGATGCCTTCCAGCGCGTAGTACTCGCACTGCATCGGCACGATGATCGAATCGGCCGCGGTCAGCGCGTTGAGCGTGAGCAGCGACAGCGCCGGCGGGCAGTCGATCAGGATGTAGTCGTAGTTGGCGCGCAGCGGCGCCAATGCGCTCTTCAGGCGCTGCTCGCGCGCGTCCTCGCCCATCAGGCGGATTTCGGCGGCGGTCAGCTCGATGTTGGCCGGCAGCAGGTCGAACTCTTCCGGCGCGCGCACCAGGATCGAGGCGGCGTCGGCTTCGCCCAGCATCACGTCGCAGATCGAGTCCTCGATCGTGCGCTTGTCGATGCCGCTGCCCATCGTGGCGTTGCCCTGCGGGTCCAGGTCGACCAGCAGCACGCGCTTGGGCGTGCGCGCGAGCGCGGCGGCCAGGTTGACCGCGGTGGTGGTCTTGCCTACCCCGCCTTTCTGATTGGCGACGGCGATGATGCGGGCCATGCGGCTCGTCCCCTGCTGTACCGGCTGTGAGGTGTGTTCGGACGGCGCCGGGCGCCGGTCGGACTGGGGATTATGCCCGGACGGGACGCGTTCGCGGTCCGTCATGCGTCATTTCGGTCCGCGTCCGGCCCGGGGCCGGCAGGGGCGCGGTCGACCACGACCAGATGGCGCTCGGCGTTCAGCCCCGGCACCGCCAGCGGGTGCGACGCGCGCACGCGCCAGCCCGCCGGCAGTGCGGCGATCTCGTCGACCGGGTGGGCGCCCTTCATCGCCAGCAGCACGCCGTCGGGCTTGAGCAGGTGGCCGCCCAGTTCCAGGATCAGCGGCAGGGTCGCCAGGGCGCGCGCGGTGATGGCGTCGTAGGCGCCGGGCTCGGCGAAGGCCTCGATCCGCGATTCGGCCACGCGCGCGTCCTTCAAACCCAGGGTGCGCAGGGCTTCGCGCATGAAGCGCGCCTTCTTGCCGTTGCTCTCGACCAGGGTCACGCGCAGGCCCGGCTTGACGATCGCCAGCGGGATCCCGGGCAGGCCGGCGCCGGTGCCCAGGTCGGCCAGGGCGCCGCCGCGCTGCGCGATCGCGTCGACGTAGGGGTGCATCGCCAGCGAGTCGAGCAGGTGCTTGGTCACCATCTCCTGCGGGTCGCGCACCGCGGTGAGGTTGTAGGTGCGGTTCCAGCGCGCGAGCAGGGCCAGATAGTCCAGCAGCGGCGCGGCCAGGGCCGGATCCAGGGCCAGCGCGGACAGGCCGGCTTCGAGCTCGCGACGGAGCCCGGCGGGGAGGGGAGCGGGTGCGTTCATCGGCGACAGTATCGCCGATGGCGCCGGCCGGGCTCAGGCCGCACCGGTGCCGGCGGGCGCCGCGGCGTCGGCGAACGGCCGCCAGGCCAGCGCACCGACGTAGCCCGGCGCCGGCGCCAGTTCCTGCAGCCGCCATTCCGACGGCGCACCCAAGGCGGGGTCGCTGTCGACCAGCAGCAGGCGGCCGTCGCGTTCTTCGAAACGCAGCCGGTGCAGGCCGAACGAGAGGCCGTGGCCGTGCGCTTTCAGTACCGCTTCCTTCAGGCACCACAGGCGCAGGAAGGCGCGGTCGCGGTCGGGTTGGACGTTCAGCCAGGCGGTTTCGGGGGCGGTGAAATAGCGATCGGACACCGCCAGCGCGCGGGGCCGCGGACGCAGCCGTTCCAGGTCGACGCCGACCCGTCCGCGCGCGGTCAGGGCGATCAGCAGGCTGTCGCCGCTGTGGCTCCAGTTGCAGTCCCAGCGCTCGTACGGCGCTTCCAGGTAGGGGCGCTGGCGGCCGTCGCGGCCCAGATGCAGGGTTTGCGGCGCGGTGCCCAGCTGTTCGGCCAGCCAGGTCCGCGCCTGCGCCTCGGCGGCATGGCCGGGCGTGTGCGGCTGCCAGGTCCAGCGCGGCGCAGGGTCGGTGGGAGTCATCGGCAGGTCAGGGACATGAACAATCGTTTGGCGGAACGCCAGCGCGCCAGCGTAAGCTAAAGACGGGGACGCGGCGCTAGGCCGCGATCGATGCCGATGCCGCACGGCCGGCGCTTAGGGGAAGACGGCGCTGCCGTCGGCGTAGGAATGGTGCGGCTGCGGCCGGAGCGACGAATGGCGGACGATGTCAGCGGTAGTTGATCATGATGCGGTACCCGGCGACGAACGCGTCGCCCTGGCGACCGGTACGGGCGAGCGTCTGTTCGCGTTCGCGCATGGCGATGCGATCGCGCAGCAGCGCTTCGAGCGCGAAGTGCGCGCGCTGGCGGCGGCGCTGCCGTCGGCGCGCTATGCGATCAATCTGTGCGAAGACCGCTACCGCTTCCTGGTCGCCTTCAGCGCGGCCGCCCTGCGCGGCCAGACCACGCTGCTGCCGCCCTCGCGCGCGCCGGCCGTGGTCGGCGACGCGCTGGCCCAGCACGCCGACAGTTATTGCCTGGGCGATACCGCGCTGGAACCGCCGCCGCCGCGCTACTGGCGCCTGCCCGGGACGCTGGCGCAACTCGACGGCCCGGCGCCGACCGTCGCGGCCGATGCGCTGGTCGCGATCGGCTTCACCTCCGGCAGCACCGGCCAGCCCAAGCCCAATCCGAAAACCTGGCGCTGCTTCCGCGCCAGCACCGCGCAGAACCTGGCCGCGCTCGCCGATCTGCTCGCGCCCGACACGATCACGCCACTGGTCGCGACCGTGCCGCCGCAGCACATGTACGGCATGGAGATGTCGGTCCTGCTGCCGCTGCTGGGCCCGGTCGCGGTGCACGCGGCGCGTCCGTTCTTTCCCGGCGACGTCGCCCTGGCCCTGGCCGACGCGCCGGCGCCGCCGCTGCTGGTGACCACGCCGGTGCATCTGCGCGCCCTGGTCGAATCCGGCATCGCCTTGCCGGCGCTGGCCGGCATCGTCTCGGCCACCGCGCCGCTGCCGCGGGAACTCGCCCTGGCCGCGGAAACGCGCTACGGCTGCGAGGTCCGCGAAGTGTTCGGTTCCACCGAAACCTGCGTGATCGCACGCCGCCGCACCGCCCACGAGGACGCCTGGACGCCGCTGCCGGGCGTGCGCTTGTCGCCGCAACCCGACGGCACCGCGGTGCACGCGCCGCACCTGCCCGAGGCGGTGGTGTTGGCCGATCTGATGGAAGTCGGCGCCGACGGCCGTTTCGTGCTGCGCGGACGCAGCGCCGACCTGCTCGAAATCGCCGGCAAGCGCGCTTCGTTGGGCGACCTCACCCGCAAACTGCTCGCGATCGACGGCGTCGAGGACGGCGTGGTGTTCCAGCTCGACAGCGACGACGGCGCGGTGCGCCGGATCGCCGCGCTCGCGGTCGCGCCGCGGTTGGAAGAGGCCGAAATCCTGCGCGCATTGCGCGCCAGCATCGATCCGGTATTCCTGCCGCGTCCGCTGCGCCGCGTCGATGCGCTGCCGCGCAACGAGACCGGAAAATTGCCGCGCGACCTGCTCTTGCAGCTGCTGCGCAGCAACGGTGGTTAAACTCCACGCGCGGCGTGTCTACGCCGCGTGACGCGCTTCGCCGCAGCGCGAACATTTAACGTTGCCATCACAAATACGCATCCAGACTGCAATCGTCCGATGCGACAGGCGAGTGCATCCTCACGGCGCAAGTGCGATCGGGCGTCCTCTGAACTATTAGGAGACACCGACATGATGGGCATCATCATTTGGCTCGTGGTTGGCGGCGTCATCGGTTGGCTGGCCAGTTTGGTCATGCGCACCGATGGGCAGCAGGGCATCTTTCTCAACGTCATCGTAGGCATCGTCGGCGCATTTCTCGGCGGTTGGCTCGGCGGCGTGCTGGGTCTAGGTGCGGGCGATATCAACGATGGCAACTTCAGTCTGACCGGCTTGCTGCTGTCGCTGGTCGGCGCGATCGTGCTGCTCGGCATCGTCAACCTGTTCCGGCGCGGTCGCGTGCGCTGAGCGCGCAGGCCGACGGAAACGAAAAAGCCCGGCATCGCCGGGCTTTTTTGTGCTGCTGCTTCTGCCTTCTGTGGGAGCGGCGTAAGCCGCGACCGCGACCTTCGTCTTCCGACGGCGGTTTCGCTACGGCTCTGCCTTCTGCTTCCTGCCTCCTGTGGGAGCGGCGTAAGCCGCGATTGCGAATTCCGTTTGCTGCGTTGGTTTCGTTGCCTAAGTCAAAGGCTTCCGCCTGCTGCGCATGCGGGTCACTTTCTCTTGCTAGCCCAAGAGAAAGTAACCAAAGAGAAGGGCTTGCCTTGACAACCCTCCCTTGCGAGTTCGTTGCTGACGCGGGGATTTTTCGAAGGAACATCCTGTTCCTCGAAAAACGGCGCGCGTCCTGCGCGCCGCCCTTCGGGTCTACGATTGTTCGTCGTGGTGCGGTGCTATGGATTTCAATGCAACGGCAACGGCAACGGCAACGGCAACGGCAACGGCAACTGCAACTGCAACTGCAACTGCAACGGCGAAGCTCGCCCTTCCGTGCAACCAGACTCAGCCCAACTCCACCCAAGCCGGCGCGTGGTCGCTGGGCCGTTCCCAGGTGCGCGGCTCGCGGTCGATGCCGGCGCCGGCGCAGCGGGCGCGCAACGCGTCGGAGACCAGCGCCAGGTCGATGCGCAGGCCGAGGTTGCGGCGGAACGCGGCCTGGCGGTAATCCCACCAGCTGAACTCGCCGGCGCCGTCGTTGTGCATGCGGTAGCTGTCGTGCAAGCCCAGCGCGTACAGGCGGCGCAGCGCATCGCGTTCGGCGGTCGAGGTCAGGATGTGGCCCTCGTTCCACACGGCCGGGTCGTACACGTCGCGCTCGTCGGGTGCGATGTTGAAGTCGCCCAGCACCACCAGCTGCGGGTGCGCGCGCAGTTCTTCGGCCAGCCAGTCGTGGATCGCATCCAGCCAGCGCAGTTTGTAGGCGTACTTGTCGGTGCCCACGTCCTGGCCGTTGACCACGTACAGGTTGACGATGCGCACATCGCCGACGGTGGCGGCGATCACGCGCTTCTGCTCGTCCTCGAAGCCGGGCACGCCGATCTGCACGTCGCGCGCGCTTTCGCGCGACAGGATCGCCACGCCGTTGTAGGTCTTCTGGCCGGCGAACACGCTGCGGTAGCCCAGCGCGGCCAGGGCGTCGTCGGGGAAGCGGTGGTCTTCGAGCTTGGTTTCCTGCAGCGCCACCACGTCCGGCATGCGCAGGCCCAGCCAGGTTTCCAGGTGCGGCATGCGCACGTTGAGCGAGTTGACGTTCCAGCTGACGATTTTCATATGGGCATCAACCTATTGAATTTATTATATTTATTTCTTCGCTTCATCGATCATGCTCCCAGCGATACCCGCAATTTGCCTAGGTCGCAGATGCCTGTGGCCGGGCCTCATTTTCAGACTATAGCCCTCTTTCAGCATTTGCTGAAACCTGCCATTCCACTGAACGCTGCTTGATTATTTCACTAGAATTGCTAATTTCAGCAAATTCTGAAACAGGCCGAATCAGTGAAAAGCACCGAATCCCGCGCTGCCGAGGCGCTCCGGGAACTGCTGGAGCGGGTGCCTGCGATCCGAGTGTTGGACGTCAAGCAGGAAGTCGCCGACGCCGGTAAACAGGTAGATATTCTTGCGCGCCTCGACGCCGACGGTCGCCGCTACACGCTGGCGTGCGAGGTGAAGTCCAACGGCCAGCCACGGTATGTCCGTCCGGCGCTTCTACAGTTGCGCGACTACGTTGCTGGACGAACCCCGGAAACCATACCGGTGCTGGTCGCTCCCTACCTGTCGCCCAACGTCCAATCGCTGTGCCGCGAGGAAGGCGTAGGGTTCCTCGACCTCGAAGGCAACGCCTACCTGGCGTTCGGCGGCATCTTCATCGAGCGGCAGGTCGCGAGCAAGCCGAAGACGGAGCGCCGCGAACTAAAGTCGTTGTTCACGCCGAAGTCGGCGCAGGTGCTGCGCGTGCTGCTCCGTGATCCGGACCGGACCTGGCGGGTAGTCGAACTCGCCGAAGCGGCCGCCGTCAGCGTGGGCCATGTCAGCAACGTGCGCGGCAGCTTGCTGGACAGGGAATGGGCGGAAGTCTCCGAAGAAGGACTGCGTTTGTCCAAGCCTGACGCATTGCTCGACGCATGGGCGGCCACGTACGCGGCTCCCACCGGGCAACGGGTGAACTTTTATACGACGCTGCACGGCAAGGCGCTGGACGAGGCGGCGCGACAGGCGCTAGGCACGGACGCTGAAGTAGGACAGGCCGTGTTCGCTTCCTATTCGGCGGCGCATTGGCTGGCGTCTTATGCGCGCACCGGCACCCATTATTTCTACGCGGACGCCAAGGGCCTTGAACGACTTCGTTCCGTGCTGAACCTATCCTCGGCTTCAAACGGCCAGAATGTCGTCGTGACGCTGCCCAAGGACGAAGGGCTGTTCCTCGACATCATTGAGCCGGCGCCCGGTGCAGTCTGCACCAGCCCCGTGCAAACCTATCTGGACCTGGTCGTGTCCAGCGAACGCGGCACGGAAGCGGCCGACCATCTACGAAAGGAAAAGCTGGCGTGGCCGAAAGGTTGATCCCGTAGGAACCGCGATCCGCCGCCGACTACGACGACCGCACCACGGCCGCGGTGAAGACCGTGCTGGTCGAGAACGGCCAGATCCTCGGCAGCTTCAAGGGAAAATTTGCCGTGGTCGGCGGTGCGGTGCCATGGCTGCTGCTCGCCCACGAGGACAGCCGCATGTCGGCACGCTCGACTTGGACCTCGGCCTGGATACGGAAGTGCCCGGCGACGCCGCTGCGTTCCCATCGCCTGGCCTCGCCTGCCGACCTGACGCTGCTGATCAAGGTCTGCCTGACGCTCGAAGGTTTCGGGCGCACCATCGACCCCGACTTCGATATGGCGCCCCAGGCCCAGCCCTTCCTGCGCCGGGCGATAGCGCGACAGTTCGCTCCCCGGGCCATAGGCCGAAGCGGGACGCGGGCGATGGCGGATGCGGCGTCCTTGTTAGCCGTGGTTCCCCGCGATCTAAAACGCTTGCTGCGATTGCTGCGTGCTGGAGGAGCGCGCATGCATATGCAGGTGGACGAGCTCCATGAGTTCAACCATGGGATTGGTCGCGCGGCCAATCGCCTGTCCGGCGCGATGGCGATAGCGGCTGTGATCGTCGGCTCGTCGATCGCGATGACGGTCGAAGGCAGGCCGACGTTATTGGGGGGGCTGGCGCTTTTCGGGCTATTGGGCTTCGTTAGCGCCTCGCTGGCCGGCGTATGGCTGCTGTGGTCGATTTTTCGAAGCGGCGGCCGCCGCTGAGCCATCATTTCCGCCGAAACGCGTTTTCTCATTACCGCGCGGTGTAGCCCCCGTCCACCACCAGTTCGGCACCTGTCATGAACTTGGCTTCGTCCGAGGCCAGATACACCACGCCCCAGGCGATATCGTCCGGTTCGCCCATGTGGCCCAATGGATGCAGCTTGCCGACTTCGATCATGGCCGCTTCAAGGTCGGCGGCGCCGTTGTCGCGTAGGTGATGCTCTACCATCGGTGTGCGGATATAGCCCGGATGCACGGAGTTGACACGGATGCGGTCCGGCGCGTAGATCAGAGCATCGGTCTTGCTCATCAGGCGCACCGCTCCCTTCGAGGCATGGTAAGGCGGCACGTCGGCGGCGCCGACCAGGCCGTAGATCGACGACAGGTTGACGATGCTGCCGTGGCCGGCGCGCCGCATGTGCGGTATGGCGTGCTTGGTGCAGAAGAACACGCCTTTCACGTTGATCGCCTGGACCTGGTCCCATTCGGCTTCGGTGAGTTCGTGGGTGGGTTTGTTGCTCCCTGCGATGCCGGCATTGTTCACCAGCACGTGAACTGCGCCGAACGTACGGGCGACTTCTTCGGTCGCGCGGGAAACCTCCGCCTCTCGGCTAACGTCGACGTGCCAATACCCGGCATCGAAGCCTTGCATCCGCAGATCGTCCGCCAGCGCTGCGCCTTCGGCATCGAGCACGTCGAAGAGCGCGACGCGCGCGCCTTCCTGCGCCAGCCGCTGTGCGCATGCCCGGCCGATGCCCAGCGCCGCTCCGGTGACGATGCAGACTTTGTCCTGCACCCGGTTCATGGGATATCTCCTTCGCCGGCCGCGATGCGGAGATCGCGCCTTCAGCGAGCATGTGGATCGGCGCCGATGAACGGCATGTCAGTAGAGCTCTTTGGAACGATGCGGCCGCATGCGGGCGCCGTTGCCCCGCTTCGTCCGCGAGGTCCAGGCGGAGTAACCCAGCGCGATCGGCGCGAAGACGGTGGTCGCTGCCAGTAGGAACAAGAGCGTAAGCCGACTGGAAGACGCGTCCAAAACCGTCAAGCCATGGTTCGGATCCGTAGAGGAAAGCATGAGGAATGGGAATAGGGACAAATCTGCGGTCAGGATGAGGCTAATGGGAGCGCATCGTCGACGCTGTGGCGCGCGCCGGAACGCGAGGCCATGGCATGACCATCCCGGCGGGCGACGCCCACCGGGAAAAGAAGCGGTCAGCCGATGGTCAGATGGTCCTCGACGATGCGCACGCCGGGCGCGGACCACGCCGCACGCTCGACCGCCTGCCTTTCGTCCCAGTTGTCCACCTGTCCCTCGATGCGGACGGTGCTGCCATCCTTGATCTCGACTCGGATACCCTTGGCCTCGATCTCCGCATAGCGCTTCAGCGCATCCTGGATGCGCCGTTTGACGTCGCCGATCTGGGCGGCGGGCGCGAGTTTGACGTCGTTGATGACGCCCTTCACGCCGGTGAGCTTGCGCACTTCCGCCGCGGCCGCTTCCCGCTGGTAATGCCAGTGGACTTGGCCGGTCAAGGTAACCCAGCCTTCAGAGACTTTGACCTTGAAGGCGTCCTTGGGAACGACCGTGTTCCAGGCGAGGATGTTCAGGATCCGTTGCGCGATCTCGTCGTCGTTCTGCTTTTTGTCGAACGACAGGCGCACTTCGATTTCCTGCGCGATGGCCTTGACGCCCTTCACACGCCATGCGGCGCGTTCGGCTGCCACCTTCTGCGCGTAATCGGCGACATGCCCGCTCAGCGTGATCACGCCGTGTTCGGCGGTCACGCCGATGTTGGCCGAATCGATGCTCGGTTCGTATTCCAACTCGTCCAGAACGAATTGGCGCAATTCTTTGTCGTTCATTGCAGGCACCTCCGAAGCGATGGGGGAGCCTGCATTCCGGCATTGAATGCGGGACAGCGCCTTGATTTGGATCAAGCCGGAAGCTTGTAGCGCAAGTCGACCGCGTCCCTGTATTCCGGGACACGGGCTTGCCAATGCAGTTCCCGCTCGATCCGCTTGCGCAGCGTATCCGAAGCCTCGGGTTCCCCGTGCACCAGGAACACCGCTCGCGGCTGGCGGGGCGCCGCGTCGAGCCAGGCCAGGATTTCGTCCGAATCGGCATGGGCCGATGCGGTGCCCAGCGACACCACTTCGGCGTTCACCGAGACGTCCTGACCATAGATGCGCACCGATTTGGCGCCCGATGCCAGCACCGCGCCGCGCGTGCCGCCGGCTCGGTAGCCGCTCAACAAGATCGCGTTGCGCGGGGCGGGCGCGAACGCGATCAGGTGATAGCGTGCCCTGCCTCCCGTCAGCATCCCCGCCGCGGAGACGATGCTCATCGGCCTCTTCCTGCGGTTGAGGGCCTTGGGCTCTTCGGCGGAATTGACCAATCGGGTCATTCGCCGCATGTGTTCCAGTGCGTCGTTGTCCAGACGGTTCTGGCTGGCATAACGCTGGTAAAGCTCGGTCATGTCCGTCGCCATCGGACTATTGAGATAAACGGGCCCCATCGGCGATGGAACGCTCCTGCTGCAGCTGGGCGACCGTGTTCAGCAGCAGTTGCGCGCGGCCCACTGCGAAGGCCGGGGCGATGGCGACCCGCTTCTTTCCAGCACACGCGCGAGTGCGTTTTTCAATTCGTTCTTGAGTGTTCCCGGAGGGTGGCGCCGATCGCCATAGGTAGATTCGCAAACGATCCAATCGCTTTCGGCCGGCGGTGCCGGCGCCGGCATGATCGGATCGTTGGGCCGGCCGATGTCGCCACTGAAGGTGATGCGAATACCGCCGTGATCGAGAGTGACGGCCGCCGCGCCCAAGATGTGGCCCTGGTTCTTGAGAAATCCCTGGATGCCGGGAATGGCGGTGAAGTGCTGTTCGAACGGCACGGTGCGGAAGCGATCAAGACAGGCGTGCGCGTCCCTTTCCGTGTAGAGCGGCTCGGCCGGGTGGTGCCGCGACGAACCGATCTTGTTGGCGTACCCGGCTTCTTCCTCCAGAAGCCTGGCCGAATCCGGCAACAGGATGCCGCAGAGCGCCCGAGTCGCCTCGGTACACCAGATAGGGCCGGGAAAGCCGTCACGCACCAGGCGCGGCAGGCAACCGGAATGATCGAGGTGGGCGTGGGTCAGCACGACGGCGTCGATCGATCCGGGATCAACCGGAAGCAGCGCCCCGTTCCGAAAACGCAAGGTTTTGGATCCTTGGAACAAGCCGCAATCCACCAGCAAGCGCGCGTTCCCGGCCTCCAGCATGTCGGGAACCGGTCACCGTGGCGTTGGCGCCGAGGAACGACAGGGTGAAGCGACTCGGATCGGCAGCAGGCGAAACCATATCGGTGATCCTTGGCTCGAGAACCGCCATTCAGCGGCTCGCGCGGTCGGGGCGCGTTGACCGACATCAATTCGAACGTGTTTAGCCGGGGGCGCTCCGCTCGTGCGACACCCACGGCTGGCCAGGAGTAAGCGCCAGGGGAGGGCAATCGCTATCGCCAGCGAGTTCGCCGCAGTAGCTCGGCCACGCCTGCCGCATCCAACTGCTCGAGCTCAGCCCCAAACGCGACTATCGGCGTGTCGTCGATGCCTGCGGCCCGGGCGATAGAACGCCCCGTCTCGACATGATCGCCGGTCATCAGGATCACCCGGATCCCGGCCGATCGCGCTTCGGCTACGGCCGCGGGCGCTTGCGCAGCGCGCAACCCCTTAGTTGATCGGGATCAATTCCATCCGGTCTTGGCCGGGCTAGCGTGCAATCGCCCCATGTTCGGGAAGAGGAGCCACGCACATGCTTAAGCTTCGAAATCTCGCGCTGGCGTTGTTGCTGACGGTAGGCGCTACCGTAGCGGCACAACAACCGCCTCCCCGGGAAGAGAAAAAAGCTTCGGAATCCACTGAGGTCGATCAGCGGGCGGAAATGCGTCGGGAAGTCGAAGAGGCGGCACGCGCCATCAACGCCTACACGGTGGCGCGCCGGGCCGCTGCGGTGCAAAGGGCGCAGCAGGCCATGGACGCCATGGATCGTCGCCTGCGGCAGCTCCAGGCCGACTGGTCTGCCGAAGCCAAGCGCATCGGCGAGGACGTTCAAGCCAATCGCGAGCGGGCGCTGGCCGAAGCCCGCGAACGGCGGGCGGTGCTGGAGAGGCGCTACCACGAAATGCAGCAAAGCAGTGCGCAGGCCTGGGAAGGCGCGCGCGCGGGATTCGTGCGGGCTTATCGCGACCTGGCGGCGACGTTGAGCACGCAGCGCCCGAAGCCGGAAGACGCCCAGCCGGAGGAGGACGAAACCGAAGTCGACAAGCCCAATGCGCCGTGACACCAGGCGTACCGGCTGATCCGTCGTTCTATTGATCGGGATCAAGAGCGGCTGAGGTTGGCGCTTCTAGCATCGAAAGCGCTTCCCCTACCGGAGCGGCACGATGTCTCACATCCTGGTCTTAGGCGCCGGCTTGGCCGGTATGAGCGCCGCGTACGAGCTGCGCGATACGCTCGGTGCCGCGCACCGCATCAGCGTGATCGGCGCCGGCGAGCGGTTCAGTTTTACGCCGTCCAATCCATGGCTCGCCGTCGGATGGCGGACCGCTGAGGACTTCACGCTCGCGGCCGCGGAACCGCTGGCGCGCAAGGACATCGCGTTCGTCCCACATGCCGCAGTGCGCATCGATGCGGAACGCAAGCGCGTGCACACCGCCGACGGCGCCCAGCACGACTACGATTACCTGATCATCTGCACCGGGCCGAAACTCGCCTTCGACGAAGTACCCGGAGCCGGGCCCGACGGCGGCCACACGCAGTCGATCTGCACCACGCCTCACGCCGCGCTCGCCTGGCAAGCCTATCAAGCCTTCCTCGACGACCCGGGGCCGATCCTGATCGGCGCAGCGCAGGGCGCGAGCTGCTTCGGCCCCGCCTACGAATTCGCCTTGATCCTGGACGCCGACCTGCGAAGGCGCAAACTGCGCGACCGCGTGCCGATGCACTTCGTCACCAGCGAGCCCTATATCGGGCATCTGGGCCTGGGTGGGGTCGGCGACTCGAAAAGCATGCTCGAGTCCGAGCTGCGCCGGCGGCACATCCGCTGGATCACCAATGCGAAGGTGCAGGAAATGCGCGCCGGCGAAGCGGTCATCGTCGAGTGCGGCGAAGACGGCCAGACCAAGCGTGAACGCGTGCTGCCGTTCAGTTACGCGATGCTGTTGCCGGCGTTCAAGGGCGTCGATGCGGTCGCGGCGGTGGAGGGATTGTGCAACCCGCGGGGCTTCGTGCTGGTCGACAAGCAACAGCGCAGCCCGCGGTATCCGGCCATCTTCGCCGCCGGCGTGTGCGTCGCGATCGCGCCTATCGAAGCCACGCCGGTGGCGACCGGCGCGCCGAAGACCGGTTTCATGATCGAATCGATGGTCACCACCGCCGTGCGCAACATCGCCGCGGAACTACATGGCGAGCCGGCGACGTTCGAAGGCACGTGGAACGCAGTATGCCTGGCCGATACTGGCGATTCCGGCATCGCCTTCGTCGCGCTACCGCAGATTCCGCCGCGCAACGTGACCTGGACCAAGGAAGGACGCTGGGTGCACCTGGCGAAGGTCGCGTTCGAAAAATACTTCCTGTTCAAGATGCGGCACGGCACTTCCGAGCCCGTCATCGAGAAACGCGTGCTGGCCGCGCTGGGCATAGATCGCCTGAAGCCGCAGAGCGAGAGCAACCGACGCCAGGAGAAGCGGCTATGAGCGCGACGAAGCCGAAAGCGGCACGCTGGCACTGGACGATGGCCATGCTGTTGGTCGCGGTCTACGCGGCGATGGAGTTCGATGACGCGTTCTCCGCTGGCGAGGAGGCCGTGGAAGCCCGGCTTTACGCGCTGGGCTTGTGCGTGCTGGCGTTGGTGGCCGTGCGCACCGCGGTGCGCACGGACGGCCCCGTGCCGCCGATCCATTCGCAACCGCCCGCACGGCAACGCCTGCTCGCGAGGCTGACCCGCTTGGCGCTGTATCTGTTCGTGATCGCCATGTCGCTGCTCGGGTGGATGGCGTTCAGCCGCGAAGGAAAAACGGCACGGTTGCCCGGCTTGGGTTGGGCGGTTCCGCCACCGCCCGGCGTGGACGAATCCTTGGGCGAGACTGCGGAAGAACCGCACGTAGCCATGGCGGTGCGCGGCCGTTGGCTGATCGGGCTGCATACCGCAGCCGCGCTAGTCCGTCACTACCCTCGTCCGCGACGACGCGCTGCGCCGCATGTGGCCGCACCGGCCTCGCGCATGAGTACGCATTCCTTCCCCACCCTTCGATGGAGAATCGCATGAACATCGACCGTGCCGTAATGGCGTTCGCAGGCGTCGTCATCCTGGTCAGCGTCGCGCTGACCCAGCTCGTGTCGCCATGGTGGTGGCTGCTCACCGCCTTCGTCGGGCTCAACCTGCTGCAGGCCAGCTTCACCGGCTTCTGCCCGGCGGCGATGCTGTTCCGCAAGCTCGGCGTCCGCAGCGGCTGCGCGTTCCGCTGAACCGGTGGATGGACGATGACGCCGCGCATCCTCGCCCTCCTTCTGTCCGCCGCGCTGGTGGTGTCCGCCTGCGGCGCCGAGCCCGCCGCAGGCACGCGTACCCGGGCGCCGACGCTGCGTACGCAGATCGTAGGCGCCGGTAGCTGCATCGATGGGCGCATCTGGGACGGCGTGGTGGAAGCGGTGCGGCATGCCGATCTGTCCGCGCAGACCGCGGGCCGCGTCGTCGCGGTCTACGTCGATGTCGACGATCGCGTCGCGCGCGACGATGTGCTCCTGCGCATCACCGCCTTCGAGCAGCAGGCCGGTGCGAACGCCGCGCGCGCGCAACTGCGCGCCGCCGAGGCCGCCGCGATCGAGACGGAAAACACTCATCGCCGCTTCGTATCGTTGGCCGCGCAGCAATACGTCTCGCGCGCGCAAGTCGACCTGGCGCGCGCGGCGCGCGACAGCGCGGTCGCCGCCCGTGATGCCGCACGGGCCGATCTCGTCCGGGCCGGCCAGCAGACGGCATACACCGTGGTGCGGGCGCCATTCGCGGGCATCGTCGCCGCGCGACGAGTCGAGCCGGGCGAGGCGATAGCGCTGGGCCAGCCGCTGATGTCGATGTACGCGCCCGGCGCGCTGCGCATCGAGGTGCAGATCCCGCAGTCCGAGGCGGAAGCGATCCGCGCCGCTGCCCACGCCTGGATCGTGCTGTCCGACGGGCGGCGCATCGATGCCGCCGGGCTGACCGTGTTTCCCGCCGCGGACGCCGCCACGCACAGCGTGGGCGTGCGCGTGATGTTGCCGGACATGAAGAACGCACCGCAGCCGGGCACTACCGCGAAGGTGGTGTTCCCGATCGCCGCCGGCACGCAAGCGCCGCGGATTCCGGCTTCCGCCGTCGTTCAGCGCGGCGAGGTCAGCGGCGTCTACGTCGTCGTGGAAGGGCGCGTGGTCCTACGCCAGGTACGCATCGGCCAGCGGATCGGCGACGGAGTCGAAATACTGGCCGGCTTGAAGCCGGGCGAGCGCATCGCCCTCGATCCGGTCGCTGCGATGCAGGCGCTCGCCGAGCAGCGCGAGGCGATCGTCCGTGACTGAGCCTCGTCTCGGCCTTTCGGGCTGGCTCGCGGCCGCGTTTCAGGCCAATCCGTTGACGCCGGTGCTCGCCTTGCTCGGCCTGATGCTCGGCCTGGTCGCGGTGCTGGTCACGCCTCGCGAAGAAGAGCCGCAGATCGACGTGACCATGGCCAATGTGTTCGTGCCGTTGCCCGGCGCGAGCGCGCGCGACGTCGAGCAGATGATCGCCACGCCGCTGGAACAGAAGCTGGCCGAGATCGAGGGCATCAAGCACGTCTACTCGATCAGCCGTCCCGGCCAGGCGGTGCTGACGGTCGAATACGTGGTCGGCGTCGAACGCCAGCCGGCGATCGTGCGCCTGTACAACCAGGTGTACTCGAACATGGACTGGTTGCCGGCCGGACTCGGCGTCGGCACGCCGTTGATCAAGCCCAAGGGCATCGACGATGTCCCGGTGATGAGCCTCACCCTGTGGACCGACGATCCGCAGCGCGGCGCCGCCGAATTGGCCGAAGTCGCCCACTCGCTGGAGACCGAACTCAAGCGCATACCGGGAACGCGCGATGTATACACCATCGGCGGCCCGGATCGGGTGGTAGTGGTGCGGCTGGATCCGGCAAAGCTGTCCGCCTACGGATTGACGGTTTCCGACCTCAGTCGGTCCCTGCAGGCCGCCAATGTCGTGCGGCACGCCGGCGAGCGCGTGGGTGCGGCCGGTGCGACGCCGCTGACGATCGGCGAATTCCTTGCCGACGAGCGAGACGTCGCCGACCTGGTGATCGGTCTGCGCGATGGCCGTCCGCTGCGCCTGTCCGACGTGGCCGAGGTGCGCGCCGGCGGCGACGTGGCGACGCGCTACGTTTGGCATGGCGCGCCTCCCGGTCGGCAGGGGCCGGCGCAGGGCATCGCGCCGGCGGTGACCATCGCGATAGCGAAAAAGCCCGGCAGCAACGCCGCCGACATCACCCAGGCCGTCGCTCGCCGCGTGCGGCAGCTGCGGGGCGAACTGATTCCCGAGGGCGTGCAGGTCGCTGTGACCCGCGATTACGGCCGCACCGCCACCGACAAAGCGCAGAAGCTGATTCAGAAGCTGGTGTTCGCGACCGGTTCGGTAGTGCTGCTGGTGCTGTTCGCGCTCGGCTGGCGCGAAGCCGTCGTCGTCGGCAGCGCGGTCGTGCTGACGCTGGCGGTGACCTTGTTCGCGTCGTGGGCGATGGGCTTCACGCTCAATCGCGTGTCGCTGTTCGCGCTGATCTTCTCGATCGGCATCCTGGTCGACGATGCCATCGTGGTGGTGGAAAATATCCATCGGCACATGGCGCGCGGCGGGACGACGCTGCGCGAGGCGATACCGCCGGCTGTGGATGAGGTCGGCGGCCCGACGATCCTCGCCACCTTCACGGTGATCGCCGCGCTGATGCCGATGGCGTTCGTCTCGGGCCTGATGGGGCCCTACATGCGGCCGATTCCGATCAACGCTTCGGCGGGCATGCTGCTGTCGCTGGCGATCGCGTTGATTGTGACGCCGTGGCTGTCGCTGAAGCTGCTCGGGCGGCATGCGGCAAAGTCCCCAGCAGAGCGCTCCGGCAGCGATTCGGATCCCGACGCGCACGGATCCGCACGCTTGCATCGCCTTTTCGACCGGATCATGCGCCCGTTCCTCGATCCCGCTCGCGGCACGCGCCGCCGGCGCTGGCTGTACGCCTCGATGGCCGGACTGGTGCTCGCCGCGGTGTCGCTGGCGGCGCTGCAATGGGTCGTGCTGAAGATGCTGCCGTTCGACAACAAATCCGAGTTGCAGGTGGTCGTCGATTTGCCGGAGGGCCGCACGCTGGAGGACACCGACGCCCTGCTCGCCGAGCTTGCGGCGGCCGTCGATGCGGTGCCCGAAGTGCTCGATTACCAGGGCTATGCCGGCACATCCGCGCCGATGAACTTCAACGGCCTGGTGCGGCAGTACTATTTGCGCAGCGGAAGCAACGTCGGCGACCTGCAGGTAAACCTGGTGGACAAGCACCAGCGCGACCGCCAAAGTCACGGGATCGCCCTCACGCTGCGACGCGTGCTTACCGAGATCGGGCAGCGTCACGGCGCCTCGGTGAAAGTGGTCGAAGTGCCGCCGGGCCCCCCCGTGCTGGCGCCGATAGTGGCCGAGCTGTACGGACCCGACTATGGCCGCGCGCGCGTTCTGGCCAAGGCACTGGAAAAACGCTTCTTGGCCACCGAAGGCGTCGTCGATGTCGACACCAGCGTGGAGAGCGATGCCCCACGCGAGACGCTCGCGATCGATCGCGTCCGCGCAGCGCGATTGGGCGTGCCGCAGTCGTCGATTGCGGACGCGGTCGCTGCTGCAGTGGGCGGACTGGATGCGACTTGGCTGTACGATGGCCGATCCAAATACGCGCGTCCGGTCCGCATGCGCTTGCCAACGGCCGACCAGGCCACGCTCGACCGCCTGCTCGCGATGAAGGTGCGGGGCGGGCTGGGGCAGCTGATCCCGCTATCGGAACTGGTCGCGGTGAGGAGCGCACGCTGGGACGGCGCGATCTACCACAAGGATCTGTTGCCGGTGGTGTACGTGACCGGCGACGAAGCCGGCGAGTTGGACAGCCCGTTGTACGGCATGTTCGACCTAGTCGGACAGTTGCGCCGTGAGAATGTCAGTGGACAGCGGCTGCGGCAGGGCTTCATCGCCCAACCCGAGGACACCAGCCGTTTTGCGGTGAAGTGGGACGGCGAATGGCAGATCACCTACGAGACCTTCCGCGATATGGGCATCGCCTACGCCGCGGGCATGGTGTTGATCTATTTGCTGGTGGTCGCGCAGTTTCGCAGCTATCGGGTGCCGCTGGTGATCATGGCGCCGATACCGCTGACGGTGATCGGCGTGATGCCAGGGCATGCGCTGCTTGGCGCGCAGTTCACCGCGACGTCGATGATCGGCATGATCGCGCTCGCTGGCATCATCGTGCGCAATTCCATCCTGCTGGTGGACTTCGTCAATCAGGCCATCGCGGAGGGCCGCCTGCCCGCGGAAGCCGTAATCGAGGCTTGCGCTGTGCGCGCCAAGCCGATCGCGCTGACCGGCGTGGCGGCGATGCTCGGGGCCTCCTTCATTCTCGACGATCCGATCTTCAACGGGCTGGCGGTGTCGCTGATCTTCGGCATCCTGGCCAGCACCGTTCTCACCCTGATCGTGATTCCGCTGCTGTATTACGGAACTCTCGTCGGAGCCCATCGCACGCCGCCGCGCCGCTAGTAGATCGCCGTCGCCGGATATTCGGTCGCGACTGAGGGCGGCACTAGGCGCCTGTCTTGTAATCGTTCAGCGGCAGCGAATAGATGACCTGGCGAGCGTCGTTCGGATCTGGGCGGCAATGGAAGCCCAGGTCGGCGGCCAGCTCGCGCATCTCGGTGTTCTCGGCGAAGTCGGTAGACTCCATCAGGCGCAAGCCGCGTTCCTGGGCGATCTTGATCAGCTTGTGCATGAGCGCGGTGCCTAGGCTCTTGCCCTGCCAATCGTCCGCCACCACGATCGCCGATTCGCAACGCTCGCGGGTTGCGTCGGCCGCATAACGGCTGACGCCCACGACCTTTTCCTTGCCCCCGACCTGGGCCAGGGCGGCCAGGGCGACGTCATTGACGTAGTCGATGTCGGTCAGGCGTTCGATGAAATCGTCGCTCGGGTCGGATATCTGGCCCAGGAAACGCATGCGCTTGGATTGCGCCGACAACCCCTGGATGAACTCGCGCTCGGCTTTCGCGTCCTGGCGGCCGATCGGTCGGATCAGCACCCAGGTGCCGTCGGACAGGGTCTGGCTCCAGCGCGGGTAGTCGGGTCCGACGTAGGCTGAGGGCGAATAGGTATCGGTCATGGCGCTGCTCCGGTGCTTCGGACGCAGCCAGCATCGGTGGGAAACGCCGCGCCGGACTTGACCTAGATCAACGCAGGTGTCAGCCGCCGGCGACCCTCGCGGTGACGCAGCCGAGGAAACGGGAATGCCGCAGCCAGTCCCCGTCGGGATAGTAGGCGAACAGCAGCTGGCCCTGTTTGAGGGTGTCGATGACTTCCCGGGCCACGGCCGTGCGCAACGCGGGGCAACCATAGCTGCGACCCAGACGGCCCTGTTTTTCGGCCAGCGCCGGATCGACGTAGCGAGCGCCGTGCATGACGATCGCGCGCGCAAGCGCCTGGTCGTTGATGCCGGCTTCCAGGCCATCCATGCGCAGCGAATAGCCGTTGCCGCCCTGGTAGGTATCCGCGGTGCGGAACAACCCCAGGCTCGACTGGTGGCTACCGCTGGCGTTCGAGAATCGGTTGGCCAGGTTTTCACCACTGCCCTGGCCGTGAGCAACGTATTCCCGGTAGAGCAGATGGGCCTGCGGCACGTCGAAGACCCAGAGCCGCCGCTCGGTGGAGGGACGCGAATAATCAATGACGGCCAATCGCTCGCCGGCCGTCGCAACGCCATGGCTCATCGCGCAGTCGCGCGCTTCCAGCGCCAGGGAGAGGACATGCGGATCGATTTCCGGGGCTGCCGCCTGCAGTCGCCGGAGGAGCCCCTCCTCGGCCACCGCCGGCGCGGATGCAGCCGCTAGTACCGCCAGTAGGGCGATTGCGAGGGGTCTGACCATGCCTCAGCATAGCGGATCGTGCCGGTTCAGGGCATCGGAGTCCCGGCGAGGATTAATGTTGTGTCCGGCCCCGCCGAAATGGGCTCATCGGTGACGATCAGCGTGCTGCCCGGCGCTAGTACGTCGTAGGCCTGCGCGGCGAATCCGGTATCCACCTGGAGACTTTCGGCCAGCACATTCAGGTTGGCGGAGGCGGCATCCGGCGTCAGCGGGATCTCCAGCCATTTTAGCGCCGGGCGATCAGGAACGATCGAGCTGGGCAAGATCGAATCGCCCGGCAGGCGGACATAGGCGTGCGTCCCGCGCCATGCGTTCGCGAAGACGGCCACCGGCGCGCGGCCGATTTCCAGGCTATTGCGTAAGACGACGAGCTCCCGGTCGCTCAAACTCAGGATGACCGCTACCGGGCCGACGGCCGATCTTTCGGGGTGCCACTCCGCTGCCCGGTCGCCAACGACGGGCGCCATTCGGAACGGGTCTCCGATGGCCGCGGCCGCAGGCGCAGTTGTATCGCTGACGATGACGGTCGTGCCTTTGGATGTAATGGCGAAGAGTTTTTCCGCGAAGGAATAAGGCAGCCGAATGCAGCCGTGCGACGCCGGATAGCCGGGCAAGGAGCCTGCGTGCAGGGCGAACCCGTTCCAGGTCAGCCGCTGCATGTAAGGCATGGGCGCATCATCGTAGAGATTGGAGTAGTGCTCGCGCTGCTTTTCCAAAATGGCGAATACACCGGCCGGAGTCTGGTAGCCCGGCCGTCCTGTGCTGACGTGCGAGCGGCCGATGCGCACACCATTGCGGTAGACGTAGGCGGTCTGTTGCGGGATGCGGACAACGATGGTGACCGGGCCTTCAGGAGCCAGTTGCGGCTGCCATTCGTACAGCGGCGTTTGGTCGGGTTCCGACGCCAACGCCGGCGATGGATTCGAGAAGAAGAGACAGGTGGGAATGGCCAACAAGGCCAGCCAGGACGATCCGATCGCGGCGATGGACTGGTGAGTCATGTCCGCAGTCTCGCGGCGCGCCTCCGGGCCCGACTTGACTTGCGTCAAGTCCGATGTCGCGGTGGCATCGCCGCGTTGATCCAGATCAAGCCTTCAGCGAGGGAACGGGCGCCCAATGCGTGCGCCGCTCAAGGTGTAGCCGTCATGTACAGAAGCCGCATGGTGATGCACGTGCCGAGCTCGCTGACGCCAAACGCAACCGCACCCAGGAACTCGCCGATCTGCGGGGACGACAACGCGGCATGGTCCTTCTGCTTGCGCTTCTTCAGGATGCGCAAGGGCGGCACGGGATCGATTTCGAGCAAACCCGAATCGATGGCGTACTCGAAGATGCCCCAAAGATAGTTGCGGAGGTTCCGGGCAATTTCCTGCGCGCGCTTCTCGACATCCTTCCGGATGGCCGTCGGTTCGAGGCGCGTGATGCTCGCGATCGCCCCGGGTCTTGAGGCTCGGCAAAAGATCGTTCTTGATCTCGCGCCGGCGCTGCCTGGCCGTTCCTCCCTTGAGGTCGACCGAAGTCGCGTCGCCCCACTGCGCATGGATGGCGCCGAACTCACCCTTATCGCGGTTCAGGTATTCGATCGCCAGCACCTCACGGCGCTGCTTGCGTCCCTGGACAGGATGAATGCCCTGCTCCACCAGCTTGCGGGACTTCGCGTGTTCGGCGCGCACTCCCGAGATGGAAATGGATTGCTTGAGACGTCGTTTCTTACTTCATCCGACGATTTTCATGGGCGCGAGCGTAACCACGTCCGCCGTGGTTTGGCCTGTACCGGGCTCGCGCGCCGGCGCGGCCTCACTTGCTCAGGAAGCGGATCAGCTTGTCGATCTTTCCCCGGTACGGCGGCTTCAGCCAGTCGCTGGCGGCCATGCGGCGCTGGCGGAACACCGGCAGCAGTTTGCTGAAGGTGTCGAAGCCGTTGCGGCCGTGGATCGCGCCGATGCCGCTGGGGCCGACGCCGCCGAAGGGCAGGTCGTGGGCGCCGAAGTGCAGCAGGGTGTCGTTGACGGTGACGCCGCCGGCCAGGGTCTGGCTCAGGATGCGCTCGACCTGGGCGCGGTCGTAGCCGAACGGATACAGCGCCAGCGGCCGGTCGAGGGCGTTGATGCGCGCGATCGCCTCGTCCAGATTGCGGTAGGACAGCACCGGCAGGATCGGGCCGAAGATCTCGTGCTGCATCACCTGGGCGTCGGCGCCGGGCTCGATCACCAGGGTCGGCGGGAAGATCCGTTCGCGCGCGGCGGTGTCGGGATCGAGCGTGAACGGTTCGATCACCTGCAGGCCGCGCGAGCGCGCGTCGTCGAGGTAGCCGCGCAGGCGCGCGTACTGGCTGTCGTTGATGATGCGGGTGTAATCCTGCGGCGCGTCGAGCTGACCGTAGCGCGCGCGCAGTTCGGCCTGCAGCGCCGCGACCAGGGCGTCGCGACGGGCGGCGTCGACCAGCACGTAGTCCACGCCGATGCAGGTCTGTCCGGCGTTGAACCACTTGCCGCTGGCGATGCGCGCGGCCGCCAGTCCGATCGGGAAATCGTCGCAGACCACGGCCGGCGCCTTGCCGCCCAGCTCCAGGGTGACCGGGGTCAGGTTGGGCGCGGCCGCGGCCATGACCTTGCGTCCGACCGCGGTCGAGCCGGTGAACAGCAGGTGGTCGAACGGCAGCGCCGAGAACGCGGCGCCGACGTCCGCCCCGCCCATCGCCACGGCGACCCGGTCGGCCGGGAACGCCTCGGCCAGCAGTTCGCGCAGGAAGGCGCTGGTGCGCGGGGTGTGCTCGGAGGGCTTGAGGTAGACGTGGTTGCCGGCCGCGATCGCCGACACCAGCGGCACCAGGGCCAGATTCACCGGGTAGTTCCACGGCGACAGGATGCCGACCACGCCGACCGGCTCGGGCCGGATCTCGGCGCGCGCGGGCCAGAAGCGCCAGCCCACCGCGGCGCGGCGCGGCCGCATCCAGCGGCGCAGGTGGCCCAGTGCGTGGTCGATCTCGGCCAGGGTGATCATGGCCTCGGACAGCAGGTTCTCGTGGCTGGAGCGGTGGCCGAAGTCGGCCTGGATCGCCGCGTCCATCGCCGGCACCCGGGCCCGGAATGCGTCGCGCAGGCGCAGCAGGTCGGCGCGGCGCTGGGCGTAGTCGGGCTTGCGCGCGCGCCAGGCCGCGCGCAGGCGTTCGCGGGTGGCGTCGAGTTCGCTGGGGGTGGTGTCGGCGGTGATATCCATACGCCGCAGTGTAGTCGCGCCGGGCTCGCTAGGGAGCGACCGCGACGGGGCGGCAGAGGCCAGCCATGGGGGGCGATGCGGCCGTCCTGAGGGCGGACCGGCCGGGCGAGGGCGTCGGTGAGGCGGGCGGTGCCCTCGGCGCGGGCTGCGAACCTCCGCTGCGACGGCCGGCTGGCGGCGCCTCACTCCAGATCGGCCGTTGTGCCGATCATGGCGTCGGGCAAGCACCGCATCGAACGCCAAGCGCCGAATGCCGCCGTGCCTGCGCCCAGCCGTGCGCGTGAGGCCATGCCTCGCGGCTTACAATCGGTGCATGAGCCTGCGTCCTTACCTAGAGCATCACCCCGAACTCGGCGAACGGGTCTATGTCGACCCCGCCGCCACCGTCATCGGCCGCGTCGTCCTCGGCGACGACGTCTCGATCTGGCCCGGCTGCGTGGTCCGCGGCGACGTCAACAGCATCCACATCGGCGCGCGCACCAACATCCAGGACGGCACCATCGTCCACGTCACCCACGAGGGTCCGTTCACGCGCCCGGGCGGCCTGCCGACGGTGATCGGCAACGACGTCACCATCGGCCACGGCGCGATCGTGCACGCCTGCCGGCTGGAGGAGTTCAGCCTGATCGGCATGGGCGCCAAGATCCTCGACGGCGCCACCGTGCAGCGTTACGGCTTCGTCGGCGCAGGCGCGGTGATAGCGCCCGGCAAGACGGTCGGCGAGGCCGAGCTGTGGCTCGGCAACCCGGCGCGCTTCGTGCGCAAGCTGAGCGAGCGCGAGATCGAACAGCTGCAATACAGCGCGCAGCACTACGTACGCTTGAAGGACCGTTACCTGGGCATGCTGAGCGCAGGCTAGGCAGGGCGGTGGGCCGCGTTTACAGTCGCGGCAGGGGGAAAACCGGAAAACGCATGGACGAGTTGCACCGAACACAGGCCGCGCGATACCGGATGCGGCCGATGCCGCCCGCGGGCGCCGCGCCGCCGTGATGCTGGATACCTACCGCGAAGTGGTGACGCCCGAAGGCGTCGCCCTGCGCCTGCCCGCGGCCGGTCCGGTGCCGCGCGCGCTGGCCTGGCTGATCGATTTCTGCATCCGCCTGACGCTGATGTTCGTCGGCTCGCTGGTGCTCGGCCTGCTGGGCCAGGGCGGCATGGGCTTCTTCCTGGTGCTGATGTTCCTGCTGCTGTGGTTCTACGCGGTCGCGTTCGAAGCGATGTGGGACGGCCGCACGCCCGGCAAGCGCGCGCTGGGCCTGCGCGTGGTCGCCGGCAACGGCGCGCCGGTGGGCTGGATGCAGTCGTTCGTGCGCAACCTGCTGCGGGTGGTCGACATGCTGCCGTTCGGCTACGCCTTCGGCCTGATCGCGAGCTACTCCGACCCCTACGGTCGGCGCCTGGGCGACATGGTCGCCGGCACCCTGGTCGTGCACGAGGCGCGTCGCCACGAATCCGCGGCCGCGCCGATCGATACCGCGACCGCGCCGGCGGTGCCGCTGCTGCCCTACGAGCAGGCCGCGATGGTTGCCTTCGCCGAACGCGCGCCGCGCCTGGCCGCGGCGCGCCAGATCGAGCTGGCCGACCTGGTCCAGCCCTTGACCGGTGCGCGCGGTGAAACCGCGGTCGCGCGGGTGTACGGCATCGCCAACTGGCTGCTGGGGCGTCGATGATCCAGGGCGCCGCAGTCAAGCAAGAGCGCTTCGTCGAGCGCCACCAGGCCGAATGGAACGAGCTGGAAACCTGGCTGGACGCGCGCGGCGGCAGCGCCAAGCGTGCGCGCGCCGAGCGCCGCAGCTGGCAGGGCGTGCCCGACTACGAGATCCCGGCGCGTTACCGCCGCCTGTGCCAGCAACTCGCCCTGGCGCGCCGGCGCGGCTACAGCGCGGCGGTCACCGACCGCCTGCAGGAGCTGATGCAACGCGGCCACGGCCTGCTGTACCGCGCGCCGCGTCCGCGCTGGCGGCGTGCGCTGGAGTTCCTGTTCGCCGGCTTCCCGCGCCTGGTGCGCGCCGAACGCGGCTGCATGACCGCCGCCGCGGCGCTGTTCTGGCTGCCATTGATCGCGATCTTCGTCGCGATCCAGATCCAGCCCGAACTGGCCAGCGCGCTGTTCGCGCCGCAACAGCTGGTCGAGTTCGAGCACATGTACGACCCGAACAGCCCGCTGCAGACCCTCGGCCGCGGCGCCGAGACCGACATGGCGATGTTCGGCTACTACATCCTCAACAACGTCAGCATCGGCTTCCGCACCTTCGCCAGCGGACTGCTGTTCGGCCTGGGCTCGATCGTGGTGCTGATCAGCAACGGCCTGATCATCGGCGGCGTCGCCGGCCACCTGCAGGCGGTCGGCCACGGCGATCCGTTCTGGCGTTTCGTCGCCGGACACTCGGCGCCGGAGCTCACCGCGATCTGGATTTCCGGCGGCGCCGGGCTGCGCCTGGGTTTGAACCTGGTCGCGCCGGGGCGGCGTCGGCGCATGGATGCCTTGATAGAAGGCGGCAAACGCGGCGCGATGATCTGCGTCGGTGTGCTGGCGATGCTGGTGTTCGCGGCGTTCGTCGAAGCGTTCTGGTCGTCGATCGCGACCATCCCGGCCGCGGTCAAGTACGGCGTCGGCGCGGTCCTGTGGCTGCTGGTCGGCACCTGGCTGTGGTTCGGCGGGCGCAATCAGAACGTCGCGCTCGAAGATCGGATCGAGCCATGAGGATCGAATCGCTCACTGTCGCGCTGCGTCCGCGCACGGCCTGGGAAGCGGTCGAGCTGGGCACCGCCCTGGTGCGCCGCCATGCCGCCGCGATCTGGGCGCCGTATCTGCTGCTGACTCTGCCGCTGTTCGTCGCGGTCAACGCCGCGGCCTGGGCGCTGGACAAGCTGTGGCTGGCCGCAGTGTTGATGTGGTGGCTCAAGCCGCTGTTCGACCGGGTGCCGCTGTACGTGCTGTCGCGCGCGGTGTTCGGCGACGTGCCCAGCACGCGCCAGACCCTGCGCGCGCAGCTGCGCTGGGGCGCACGCTGGTGGCTGCCCTATCTGACCTGGCGCCGGCTCAGCCCGGCGCGTTCGCTGTACCTGCCGGTGGACCTGCTCGAAGGCGGGCGCGGCGCCGAAGCGCGCCAACGCCGCAGCGCGTTGGGCGCGCCGGTGTACGGCGTGGCCGCGCTGCTGACCCTGGTCTGCGTGAATTTCGAGTTCGCGCTGAACCTGGGCATCGCGGCCGGCGCAGCGATCTTCATTCCGTCCGAATACCTGGCCGACACCGCTCAGGGCGCCTGGCAGGCGCTGCTGGCGGAGGCGAGCTGGGTGCAGCTGGCCACCAACGTGTTGGCCTGGGTGTCGGTCTGCGTGATCGAACCGTTCTACGTCGGCGCCGGCTTCGGCCTGTATCTCAACCGCCGCACCGAAATCGAGGCCTGGGATATCGAAATCGTGTTCCGGCGCCTGCGCGCGCGCCTGAGCGCGGCGAGCGCACCGCTGCTGCTGGCCTTGTGTCTGGGCATGGGCCTGCTGCCGGAAGCATCGGCGCAGGACATCGCGCCGCCGGCACCTATGTCGGAACCGGCGGCCGCGGCGAGCGTGCCGGCAGACGGGGCATCGGAAGAGGCATTCGTCGAGGACGAGGACGCACCGCCGCGCATCGGCGCGCCGCTGCGCGAACCGGTCGGCCCGGCCGACGTCGAAGCCGAGGGCGACGACGAAGCGGCCTTGCAGAAAGCCGTCGCCGCCCGCGAAGCGAAGGCGCCGCCGACCCTGGACGAAGTCTTCGGCGAGGCCCGCGCCGACGACGCCGGCCTGCGCAAGGCCGTCGAGCAGGCCTACAAGGATCCGACCGTCGCCCCCAAGCGCAAGGTCACGACCTGGAAGCCGCGCAATCCGGCCAAGCCCAAGGACGCATCGGGCGAGACCGCCGCGCTGGCGGGCCTGGGCGCGATCATCGCCGCGATCGGCAAGTACGGCCTGTGGGTGCTGATCGGCGCGCTGGCGCTGTTGATCGTGCTGACCTCGCCGCGCTGGCTGCGTTGGCTGCGCGACAGCGTGCGCGCGGAGGAGCGCGAACCCGAACAAGTCCGTCAGAACGCCGTGACCGAATCCGAGCCGCTGCCCGACGACATCCCCACCGCCGTGCGCCGCCTGTGGCAGTCCGGCCGTCAGCGCGATGCGCTGGCGTTGCTGTACCGCGCCAGCGTCGAGGCCATGGTCGCGCGCGCCCAGGTCGTGCTGGTACCCGGCGCGACCGAGGCCGAATGCCTGCGCGCCTCGCGCAGGATGCCGCTGAGCGAAGACCGCGAAGTCTTCGCCAGCGCCGTGCGCACCTGGCAGTACGCCGCCTACGCCCAGCGCCTGCCCGGTGCCGACGAGTTCGACGCCCTGCTGCGTTCGCTCACGCAACGCTTCGGGTGGGCCGCATGAACCTGCGCACCGCATTGGCGACCGCGCTGGTGGTCCTGCTGCTGGCGGGGCTGGGCTTCTGGTGGTGGCGCACCCGCGAGCGGGTCGAGGAATGGATCGACCTGCCGCGCAGCGGCGAGGCCGCCAGCAACCCGCTGTACGTGCTCAAGCTGGCGCTGCAGAAGGACGGGGTGAAGGCGCTCTCGCGCCAGCGCCTGCAGCCCGACCGCCATCCGCTGGGCGCGCGCGACACCGTGCTGCTGCTGCGCGATCCGCGCCAGTTGTCGCCGCAGGACGCGCAGGCCCTGATCGCCTGGGTCCACGGCGGCGGTCACCTGATCGTGCGCACGCCGCCGCCGGGCGAACTCAGCGCGGCGATGCGGATTCCGCTGCTGACCGATCTGGGAGTGAAGTTCTTCCCGCAGCGCGACACCGACTGCGTGGCGATGTACGTCGAGCGCCAGGACTCGCACGTCGAGTTCTGCCAGGGTCGGCGCTTCCTGCTGATGGAACGCGCCGTGACCCCGCTGCGCGCCTGGGGCGGGGAGGACACCGGCTACGTGTTCGCGCGCCTGCCGCAGGGCAAGGGCAGCGTCGACGTGATCGCCGATCTCGACTTCGCGGTCAACGCCGCCGGCGAAGCGCGCACCGAGTCGATCAAGGACGTGCCGCACATCGCCCTGCTGCGCCAGCTTCTGGCGCCGAACTACCGCGCCGGCACCGTGCACCTGATCTACGCCGCCGACATGCCGTCGCTATGGATGACCCTGCTGACCCGCAGCTGGATGGCCTGGGGTCCGCTGCTGCTGGCGCTGCTGCTGTGGCTGTGGCGGCGCGCCGAGCGCTTCGGTCCGCTGCTGCCGGCGCCGGCCAGCGAACGCCGCTCGCTGCTCGAGCACATCGTCGCCAGCGGCGAACACACCTATCGCTACGGCTACGGCCATCTGCTGCACGCGGCCGTGCGCAACGCCTTCCTGATCCGCCTGCGCCGCCGCGACCCGCAGGCCGCCGCGCTCGACGGCGAGCCGCAGGCGGCCTTGCTGGCCGAACGTTTCAAGCTCGCGCCCGCGGACATCCGCGAAGCGCTGGCCACGCCGGTCGCGCGCGATCACGCCGCGTTCCGATCCCGCATCGCCACATTGATCCGACTGAGAAACTCGCTATGACCACCGCGAACGCGCACCTGCCCGCTCCGATCACCGGCCCCGAACTGGCGCAGCGCGCCGCCGCCGTGCGCGACGAGGTCGGCAAGGCCTTCATCGGCCAGGCCGAGGCGCTGGATCAGATCCTGATCGCCCTGCTCGCCGGCGGCCATGCCTTGATCGAGGGCGTGCCCGGGCTGGGCAAGACTCTGCTGGTGCGGGCCCTGTCCAAGGCCCTGGACTGCGGCTACGCGCGCGTCCAGTTCACCCCCGATCTGATGCCCAGCGACATCAGCGGCCATGCGGTCTACGACCCCAAGACCGAGAGCTTCAACATCCGCCGCGGCCCGGTGTTCACCAACCTGCTGCTGGCCGACGAGATCAACCGCGCTCCGGCCAAGACCCAGTCGGCGCTGCTGGAGGCGATGCAGGAACTGCAGGTCACCATCGAAGGCCACAGCTTCGAACTGGCGCCGCCGTTCCTGACCCTGGCCACCCAGAACCCGGTCGAGCAGGAAGGCACCTACCCGCTGCCGGAAGCGCAGCTGGACCGGTTCCTGCTCAAGGTGCTGATCGGCTACCCCAGTCGCGCCGACGAGAAGCGCATGGTCACCGCGGTCAGTCAGGGCCGCAGCGCCTCGGACTTCGACCTGTCGCAGGTGCAGCGTGTGCTCGGCCCGGAGGAGATCGTGGCCATGCAGCACGGCACCGCGCTGATCACCGTCGACGACGCCGTGATCGACTACGCCGTGCGCATCGCCGCGGCGACCCGCGAATGGGCCGGCATCGCGCTCGGCGCCGGTCCGCGCGGCAGCCTGGCGCTGGTGCGCGCCGCGCGCGCCCAGGCGGTGCTGTCGGGCCGCGACTTCGTCACCCCCGACGACGTGCGCGAGATCGCCAAGCCGGCGCTGCGCCATCGCATCGCCCTGGCTCCGGAAATGCAGATCGAAGGCCAGTCGCCCGACGATGTGCTGCATGCGCTGCTGGCCAAGGTCGAAGCGCCGCGTCAATGAGTGCGGTCGTCGCCCCGGCCAAAGCCGCCCGCGCGCGCAATTTGCCGCGCCCGGCGCCGGCGCTGCTCGCGTTGCTGGTGCTGTGGGGCGCGTTCGGGCTGGCGGTCGCCATCGGCTGGGCGTCGCTGCGCGCATGGTGGGTCGCCGGCGCTGCACTGGCGCTGATCGCCTTGTTCGACGCCTGGCGGGTCGGCTTGCGCGCGACTCCGCAGGTGCAGCGGCGCATGCCCGACACCTGGCCGATCGGTCTGGAGCGCGAGGTCACCCTGACCCTGGAAGCGGCGGCGCGCCGGCAAGCGCTGGACGTGTTCGACCTGCACCCGGGCGGCTGGAGCATGGCCGGCCTGCCGCGCCGCCTGACCCTGCGTCGCGGCGAGAGCAGCAGCATCGACTACCGCCTGCGCGCCAACGTGCGCGGCGATTTCGCTTTCGACGGCGTGCAGCTGCGGCTGCATTCGCCGTGGCGGCTGTGGTGGCAGTCGCGCCTGGCCGGCGCGGTCCAGCCGGTGCGCGTGTTCCCGAATTTCGCGCCGCTGGCCAAGTTCGCGATGTTCAGCGCCGAACAGGCCTCGCGCCTGGTCGGCGCGCACCTCAAGCGCCGTCGCGGCGAAGGCACCGACTTCCACCAGATGCGCGAGTACCGCGTCGGCGACAGCCTGCGCCAGATCGATTGGAAGGCGACCGCGCGCGCGCGCCGCCTGATCTCGCGCGAGTATCAGGACGAACGCAATCAACAGCTGGTGCTGATGCTGGACACCGGTCGCCGCCTACTCGCGCGCGACGGCGAACTCTCGCATTTCGACCGCGTGCTGGATGCGGCGCTGGTGGTGGCCTACCTGGCGTTGCGCCAGGGCGACGCGGTCGGCTTGCTCGCCAGCGGCGGCGCCTCGGCCTGGGTGCCGCCCAAGCGCGGCGTCGGCACCATCGACAGCCTGCTGCGCGCCAGCTACGCCCTGCAGCCGCAACCGGTCGCCACCGACTTCCTCGCCGCCGCCACCGAACTGTCGCTGCGCCAGCGCAGGCGTTCGCTGGTGATGCTGGTCACCAACCTGCGCGACGAAGACATGGACGACGTGCTGGCTGCGGTGCAGATGCTGCGCAAGCGCCATCTGGTCTGCGTCGCCTCGCTGCGCGAAGACTCGGTCGACGCCGCCCTCGCGAGCGAGGTCCACGAGCTGCGCGACGCAGTCCGCGCCGGCGCCGCCGCGCAGTACCTGGAACAGCGCAGCGCCGCCCACGATGCCCTGCGCAACCACGGTGTGATGGTGCTGGATGTGTCCTGCGATCAGCTGGCGGCGTCGCTGGTGGAAAAGTACCTGGCGGTGAAGCGCGACGGCTTGCTGTAACCCCGCCGTGCGCAGCGCGGATACGCGCAACGCACCGCTTTCTGTGGGAGCGGCGTAAGCCGCGATCGATGGCCTGGCGAACATGCGGACCATCACATCCGACTGGGGTTCAATCGCGGCTTACGCCGCTCCCACAGAATGCGAAGAGGGCCGCGATGCCCTGCGCAACCACGGTGTGATGGTCCTGGACGTGTCCTGCGATCAGCTGGCGGCGTCGCGGATGGAAAAATATGTGGCGGTGAAGCGCGGCGGCTTGCCGTAACGCCGCCGTGCGCAGCGCGGATACGCGGCGCTTTCTGCGGGAGCTGCGCCGGTGGGAGCGGTGTCTGTGGGAGCGGCGTAAGCCGCGATCGATGGCCCGGCGAGCAGGCGGACCATCGGACCCGCTTGGGGGTTCAATCGCGGCTTACGCCGCTCCCACAGAAAGCGGTGCGGGCGGATCGGGCCGCGTTGCGATCTCCAAAGCCGACAGCAAGGCCATCGCCTCGGCGCGATTGCCGCCGCACATGTCCGCGGCCGGCCGCAGCGACGCGCAGAACGCGGGCCGTTCGGGTTTGCCGAACAGCTTGCAGCGCTCGTGTTCGTCGAGTTGGATGCAGCGCACGCCGGCGGGTTTGCCGTCGGGCATGCCCGGGATCGGGCTGGCGATGGAGGGTGCGGTGCAGCAGGCCCCGCAGCGTTCGCGGCAGTTCATGCGTGCGGACTCAAGCCGGCGCGTGGAACGGTTCGGCGGTGCGCACGGCGCGCAGCGGAATCGGGCCGTAAACGTGCGGATAGGCCTCGCCGCTGCGTGGGCTGAAGTCGTAACGCAGCGCCTCGCCCAGCGCCGCCGCATCCAGGTGCAGCAGCACCAGCTCGCCGCGGCCGCGCTGGTGGCGTTCGATCACGGCGGCCAGCTGCGCCTGGGTCGCGCAATGCAGGAAACCGTCGCGACGCAGCGCATCGGGCGCGTAGGCATCCGTCGATTGCGCCCGCGCCCAGTCGGCGGGATCGGCGAAGTGATAGACGGTGCCTGCGGGCGTGACATCCGCAGGCGCGGCTTGCGTGGACACGGGCATCGCCTCAACAGGACGTGGCGCGCTCGACGGCGCTCATGCCGCCCGCGCCGGCCGCCGCACCAGGATCGCGGCGATCAGCAGCCCCATCGCGATCGCGTGGAGCAGGATGACCAGCGCACTGAAAGCGCCCATGCCCATCGCGAGCGAGGACGCCGATGGTTCGCCCTTCTGTTGCATCCACAGCAGCCAGACCTGGCCGCAAAGGCCCAGCAACGAGCCGAAGATGAACAAGCCGAAGCCCACGCTGGCGTAAACGCCGGCCGCGCCCAGCGCGGGCCGGCGCATCAGGCACAGCACCAGGCCGACCGTGCACACCAGCAGGTGCGGCGTGGCGTACAGCACCGGGCCGAGCAGCATGGCGGATAGAGCTTTGGGGTCCATTGTCGTTTCCGTTATGTGCCGGCACGTCGGCACGGCCGCGCTTGGCGGCCGCACGCCGTGGGCGGCGGATCAGTCGGCGGTGACCAGGGCGTCGTCGCGTTCGCGCAGGGCGGCGTAGACCGGGTCGGTCTCCGGGCGTACCCGGTGCCAGCGTTCGAAGCTCTCGGCGGCCTGTTCGACCAGCATACCCAATCCGTCGATGCGGTCGTGTGCGCCGGCGGCCTTGGCCCAGGCTAGGAACGGGATCGCGACTTCGCCGTAGCTCAGGTCCACCGCGGCGGCGCGCGGGTTGGCCAGCGACATCGGCAGCGACGGCAGCTGCGCGTCGCGCGCGGCCGAAGTCGCGTTGACGATCAGGTCGAAGGTTCCCAGCGCGACCATGTCCTTCATGTAGCGCGGATGCACGCGGCCGGGCTGGCCGAGCGCATCGGCCAGGGCATCGGCGCGCTCGGGCGTGCGGTTGACGATGTAGAGGTCGCCGATACCGGCATCGAGCAGGGCCGGGGCCACGCCGCGCGCGGCGCCGCCGGCGCCGATCAGCAGAGTGCGGCGCTCGCGCAGGTCCAGGCCGTGGCGGTCGGTGAGATCGCGGACCAGGCCGGCGCCGTCGGTGTTGTCGCCTTCCCAGCCGGTGGCGCTGCGGATCAGCGTGTTGGCGGCGCCGGCACGGCGCGCGCGTTCGCTCAGATGGGTGCAGATGCTGGCCGCGCGGGTCTTGTGCGGCAGGGTGATGTTGGCGCCCAGGCCACCCTCGGCGGCGAACTCGGCCAGCAGCGCGTCGAACTGTTCCGGCGCGGCGTCGATGGCGACGTACTCCAGGGCGATCCCGAGCTGGCGTCCGAATGCGGCATGGATCCGCGGCGACAGCGAGTGCGCCACCGGGTGGCCGATCACCGCAAAACGTGGAATGGACATGGACAGCCTCGTTGGGGATGCTGATGGGGAATATTCAAGGGAGACGCACTATGCGGCGCGCCACGGCCTTGTCCGGCCTCAGTCTACTCTCCGGCCTGCTGCTGGCCATGCCCGCACTGGGCTTTCTGTCAGAGTTCGGCATCGAGGGCATGGGCGTGGTTTCCATGCCGTACAGCGAAGTGCGCGCCAGCGTGAGCCCCGACGGGCGGCGCATCGTCTGGGGCAGCACCGACCGTCCAGGCGGCGCCGGCGGCTGGGACCTGTGGCAGGCCACGCTGAAGCAGGGCCGCTGGCAAGAGCCGTCGCCGTTGCCGCTGAATACCGGCGCCAACGACTTCGACCCGTCGTTCAGCGCCGACGGACGCTGGCTGTACTTCTTCTCCAACCGCTCCGGCGGACGCGGCGGCGACGATCTGTATCGCGCGCCGGTCCTCGCCGACGGCGGCTATGGCCCGGCCGAGAACCTGGGTGCGGGCGTGAACGGCCGCGGCGACGAGTGGGCGCCCACGCCCAGCCGCGACGGCAGGCATCTGCTGTTCGCCAGCGACAGCTTCGGCGGCGCTGGCCGCCACGACCTGTTCGTGGCCCGTTGGAACGGCAAGGCCTTTGTCGATCCCAAGCCGGTGGCCGGCGTCAACACGGCCGCCGATGAGTTCGACGCGGCCTGGCTCGGCGACGGCCGCGCGATCGTGTTCGCGCGTTCCAAAGACGTGGAGCAGCAACCGATCCGGCTGTATGTCGCCCAGTGCGAAGGCGCGAAGTATGCGGAGGCCACGCCGCTGGCCTTGTCGTTCAACGGCGAGGACGGTTACACCTTGGGTCCGGCGCTGGACTGGAACAAACCCGGCGAGTTGTTGGTCACCGGCAGCGCCAAGTCGCCCAAGGCCGGCAAGATGGATATCTATCGGATGAAGGCGCCGGCGGCGACGGCGACGGGGCAGGGCAGTTGCGTCGTGCCGTGAGCTGCGTGGCGATGCGGTTCGCTGCGCTCACCGCATCCTACATTGCGATCGAACGCTCGGTTCTATACGTTCCGGGAATGCCGGTTCAAGCAGTCGCGGGGCTCATCGAGCCTCGCGACCATCACCGTAGGATGCGGTGAGCGCAGCGAACCGCAGCGCCCGCCGCGTCGCTTACTTCGCCTCGCGCAACCAGCGCGCCGCATCCAGCGCGAAGTAGGTCAGGATACCGTCGGCGCCGGCGCGCTTGATCGAGGTCAGCGCTTCCAGCACGCAGCCCTTTTCGTCCAGCCAGCCGTTGTCGATCGCCGCGCGCAGCATCGCGTACTCGCCGCTGACCTGGTAGACGAAGGTCGGCGCGCCGAACTCGTCCTTGGCGCGGCGCACGATGTCCAGGTAGGGCATGCCCGGCTTGACCATGATCATGTCGGCGCCCTCGTCGAGATCGAGCGCGATCTCGCGCATCGCTTCGTCGCTGTTGGCCGGGTCCATCTGGTAGGTGTACTTGTTGCCCTTGCCGAGCGCGCCGGCGCTGCCGACCGCGTCGCGGAACGGGCCGTAGAAGCTCGACGCGTACTTGGCGCTGTAGGCCAGGATGCGGGTGTGGATGTGGCCGTCGAGTTCCAGCGCCTCGCGGATGCGGCCGATGCGGCCGTCCATCATGTCGCTGGGCGCGACCACGTCGGCGCCGGCGACGGCGTGCGACAGCGCCTGCTTGACCAGGGCTTCGACGGTCTCGTCGTTCAGGACGTAGCCGCTGTCGTCGATCAGGCCGTCCTGGCCGTGGGTGGTGTAAGGGTCGAGGGCGACGTCGGTGATCACGCCCAGTTCCGGGAAGCGCTGCTTGAGCGCGCGCACCGCGCGCTGGCACAGGCCGTCCTCGTGCCAGGCGGCTTCGGCGGTCAGCGATTTGGCCTCCGGCGCGGTCACCGGAAACAGCGCCAGCGCGGGCACGCGCAGTTCGCTGGCCTGTTCGGCCACGCGCAGCAGTTCGTCGATCGACAGCCGCTCGATGCCCGGCATCGAGGCGACCGCGGCGCGGCCCTGCAGTTCGTGGACGAAGACCGGATAGATCAGGTCGTTCGCGGTCAGGACCGTCTCGCGCATCAGGCGCCGCGAGAACTCGTCGCGGCGCATCCGCCGCGGGCGTGTGTAGGGGTAGCTCATGGCGCGCTAGTTTACGCCTCGTCGCGCGCGGGCTGGGCGGCGGGATCGCGGATGCAGCGTTCTGCCACAGACGGCAAGGCCGGGCATCAGGCCCTTAGCCCCTCTCCCGCTGACGGGAGAGGGGTTGGGGTGAGGGTGTTCACACCTTTAGCGCGCCGCGAGCCGGAGAAGGCATGCCCCGAACTAAGCCGAATACACCCGATACCTCAACGGCCGTACCCCGACCGCGCTTCCGATCGCCGGCACCACCGCATCCGGCGTCGCCACCAGGTCCAGCTCCAGCGATCGCGCCTGTCCGCCCAGTTGCAGCTCCAAGGTGATCCGGTCGGCCAGCCGATGCACGGCCAGCACGCGCGCGGCCAGGCCGTCGCCGGCTGCGCTCAAGGCCAGGTCGTGCGGCCGCAGGTACAGCCTGGCCGCGCCGTCGGCGACGCCCTCGGCCGGCAGCCGCAGCGCGTGGCCATCGATCGCGAACTGTCCGCGCTCGACGCGGCCGTCGATGCTGTTGGCGCGGCCGATGAAGTCGAACACATAGGCCGACGCCGGCTCGCGGTAGATCTGTTCCGGCGTGCCGACCTGTTCGATGCGGCCGTCGCGCAACACCACCACGCGGTCGGCCAGTTCCAGGGCTTCTTCCTGGTCGTGGGTGACGAACAGCGTGGTCTGTCCGGTCTGTTCGTGCAGACGCCGCAGCCAGCGCCGCAGCTCGACCCGGACCTTGGCGTCGAGCGCGCCGAAGGGCTCGTCCAGCAGCAGCACGGTCGGGTCGATCGCCAGCGCACGCGCCAGCGCGACGCGTTGCTTCTGGCCGCCGGACAATTGCTCGGGGTAGCGGCCGCCGAGTTCCGGCAGTTGGATCAGGGTCAGCAGCTCCTGCACCCGGCGCGCGATCGCGGCCTTGTCCGGGCGCCGGCTGCGCGGGCGGCTGCGCAGGCCGAAGGCGATGTTCTCGGCCACGGTCATGTGCTTGAACAATGCGTAGTGCTGGAACACGAAACCGACGTTGCGTTCGCGCAGGCTCAGGCGGGTGGCGTCGTCGTCGCCGAACAGCAGGCGGCCGCGATCGGGATGGAGCAGGCCGGCGATCACCCGCAGCAGCGTGGTCTTGCCCGAGCCCGACGGACCCAGCAGCGCGACCAGTTCGCCCGACGCGATATCCAGATCGACCGCGTCCAGCGCGGCGACGTTCGCGTACTGCTTGCTGATGCCCTGGATGTGCAGGTCCATGCCTTTGCCTTGAACCGTCCCGGCGCCATGATGGCCCAAGGCCGCGGCCGGCGGTAAGACATCGGCTGGCAGAGCCACGTCCGGGTCCGCCGAGCGCCATTGCGCGGGGTCGTTCGCCCTCGCCGGATTCGCAACGATGAGATTCATTTCAATGCCGCCTGTGTGATTGCGCCAGGGCGTCGCCGTGGCGCGCTTCCAGCCAGAACTTGATGACCAGCGTGACCAGGGCCAGGCCGGCGAGCAGCGACGCGGCCGCGAACGCCGCGGTGCTGTCGAATTCGTTGTAGAGGATCTCGATATGCAGCGGCAGGGTATTGGTCAGGCCGCGGATATGCCCGGACACCACCGATACCGCGCCGAACTCGCCCATCGCGCGCGCGCCGCACAGCAGCACGCCGTAGAGCAGGCCCCATTTGATGTTGGGCAGGGTGACGCGGCGGAACATGGTCCAGGCGCCGGCGCCCAGCGAGCGCGCGGCCAGTTCCTCGTCGGCGCCCTGTTGCTGCATCAGCGGAATCAGTTCGCGCACCACGAACGGGAAGGTGATGAACAAGGTCGCCAGAACGATGCCGGGGCGCGCGAACAGGATCTTGATGTCGTACTGCGCCAGCAGCCCGGCGAACCAGCCGTGCGAGCCGAACAGCAGCACCAGGCACAGGCCGGCGACCACCGGCGAAACCGCGAACGGCAGGTCGATCAGGGCCAGCAGCACGCGCTTGCCGGCGAATTCGAAGCGGGTGACCGCCCAGGCGGTGAACACGCCGAACACCGCGTTGAGCGGAATCACGATCGCCGCGGTGAACAGGGTCAGCTTGAGCGCGGACAGGGCGTCGGGCTCCCGGAGCGCGGCGAACCAGACCCCGACGCCCTTGGCGAAGGCCGCGCCCAGCACCATCAACAGCGGCATCACCACCAGCAGCGCCATCACCAGTACCGCCGACAGAATCAGGGTCCAGCGCAGCCATGCGGGTTCTTGCAGATCGTCGCGCTCGCGCGCAGCGGAGTGTTCACGGCTCACGGCGGCGCTCCCGGCGTTCGTGGGCGAACAGCGACGGAATCGCGTTGATCGCCAGCAGGCAGACGAAGGACGCCGCCAGCAGCAGCGCGGCGATCGCGATCGCGCCGTTGTAATCGTATTCTTCGAGGCGGATGGTGATCAGCAGCGGCGCGATCTCGGTCTTGTAGGGCAGGTTGCCGGCGATGAAGATCACCGAGCCGTACTCGCCCAGACCGCGCGCGAACGCCAGCGAGAAACCGGTCAGCAGCGCCGGCAACAGTTCCGGCAGGATCACCCGGCGCAAGGTGGTCAGGCGCGAAGCGCCGAGCGAGGCCGCGGCTTCTTCCTGTTCGCGGCCCAGCGCTTCCAGCACCGGTTGCACCGTGCGCACCGCGAACGGCAGGCCGATGAACACCAGCGCGATCACGATGCCGGCCGGTGCGTAGGCGATCTTGAAACCGGCCGGCTCCAGCCAGCGCCCGACCCAGCCGTTGGAGGAATAGATCGCGGTCAGGGCGATGCCGGCCACCGCGGTCGGCAGCGCGAACGGCAGATCGACCAGCGCATCGAGCAGGCGCCGGCCCGGAAAGCGATAACGCACCAGCACCCAGGCGATCAGCGCGCCGGCGAACAAGGCCAGCACCGAAGCCGCCAGGGCGGCGCCGAAGCTGAGCTTGAGCGAGGCCTGCACGCGCGGATCCTGGACCGCGCGCAACCAGCCGTCGGCGCCCAGGCCGGCGGCGCGGATGGTCAGCGCCGCCAGCGGCAGCAGCACCACCAGGCTCAGCCACGCCAGGCCCAGGCCGATGCTGAGGCCGAAGCCAGGCAGCGGCCGGCGCCAGCGCGATGCGGAGAGCGAAGGGAGGGCGATGGAGCTCATGGTCGGTCTTCTGGGTTCGCTTCCGGTATGCGGTTTGGGTTTTGCTTTTGCTCGTTTTGCTTTGCTCGCCATTCCCGCCAACGCGGGAATGACGACCACGCAGTGCCGAAGCCGCCCGGCACCGCGTTTCGCCCGATCGACCTCACTTCGGCTGATAGATCCGATCGAAGAAACCGCCATCGGCGAAGTGCTCGGCCTGCGCTTTCTTCCAGCCGCCGAACGCGTTGTCGATCGTGACCTGCTTGATCTCCGGGAACTGGCTCAACTCAGCCGCGGGCACCTTGTCCGGTTCGGCCGGACGGTAATGGTGCTTGGCGGCCAAACGCTGGCCCTGCGGCGTGTACAGGAAGCGCAGATAGGCTTCGGCCTGCTTGCGCGTGCCGTGCTTGGCCACGTTCTTGTCGACCCAGGCCACCGGCGGCTCGGCCTTGATGCTCAGGCTGGGCACGACGATCTCGTACTTGCCGCGGTTGCCGGGTTCGTCGAGGGTCAGCAAGGCTTCGTTTTCCCAAGCCAGCAGCACGTCGCCGATGCCGCGCTCGACGAAGGTGGTGGTCGAGCCGCGTGCGCCGGTGTCCAGCACCGGCACGTTCTTGAACAGACGGGTGAGGTAGTCGACGACCTTGCCGCCGTCGCGGTACTGCTGCGAGGCCCAGGCCCAGGCGGCGAGGTAGTTCCAGCGCGCGCCGCCGGAGGTCTTGGGATTGGGCGTGATCACCGCCACGCCCGGCTTGACCAGGTCGCCCCAGTCGCGCACGCCCTTGGGATTGCCCTTGCGCACCAGGAACACGATGGTCGAGGTGTAGGGCGCGCTTTGATGCGGCAGGCGCGACTGCCAGTTCGCCGGCAGCAGCTTGCCGTTGCTGGCGATGGCGTCGATGTCGGCGGCCAGCGCCAGGGTGACCACGTCGGCTTCCAGGCCGTCGATCACCGAGCGCGCCTGCTTGCCCGAACCGCCGTGCGAGGCGCGGATCTTCAGGGTCTCGCCGGTCTGCTGCTTCCATTGCGCGGCGAAGGCGGTGTTGACCTCGGCGTAGAACTCGCGGGTCGGGTCGTAGGAGACATTGAGCAATTCGACGTCTTTGGCCGCGGCCGGGCCGGCGACCAGCGCCAAGGCGACGACGAGCGAGGAAAGCATGATTTTCATGTGGGGTCTCTTTGCGTGGTGAAGCGTGCGCGGGTGAGGCGCGCGCCGGTGGTGAGCATGCTCAGAAAAAGAATTGCGCCCGCGTGAAGAAAACCTTTTCGTCTTCGCGATCGGCGCCGGCCGGCGCGCCGCCCTCGAAGTCGGTCTGGGTGTAGTTGGCGACCAGCTTGAAGTTGCCGGTCAGGTACCAATTCAAGCCCAGGCCCCAGCTGCTGGCCTCGGATGCGACCGCGGCCGGATCGGCGAAACGAGGGAAGGCGTCGTCGTCGATGCTGAGGCGGCCGTAGCGCGCGACCAGCTCCAGCGCGCCCCAGCCGGCGCCGCCGGGCGTGAACGGCTGGCTGGGTTTGACCACGCCCTTGTAGCTGGCGTCCTCGCCGGTGAGCACCCAGCCGGCGGTGAGCTGCCAGGCTTCGTGGTCGAGCGTGTCGCGCACGTTGCCGGCCGGCAGCAGCAACTGCTGGCGCGAACGGATGTATTCGCCGAGCAGGCCGAGCCGGTTGCGGTAGTAGTAGGCCTGCGGCGACCAGCGGGTGTGTTCGCCGTCGGCCAGCACCGCGCTGCGGTAGTTGAAGAACGGGACCTGGCCCGGCGTGCGGTAGCGCGGCAGGAAGTTGTTGCCGGCGCCGCGCTGGTCGCCCTGGCTGGCGCCGACGCCGAAGCCCAGGCCGGACAGGGCGCCGCCGCTGTTCTTCCACGGTTCCACGAACACGCGGCCGATCAGGTCGAACTCGTTGTCGGGATTGGTGCTGGCGCCGTCGCGGCCGTCGGGCGCGCCGTTGAAGGCGCCGAGCGCGTAGCTGATCGCGCCGTCGGCGAACTCGCCCTGCAGCTGCACGCCCAGGTCGCGCACCGGCGCCAGTTCGCTGGCGAAGCCGCCCTCGACCATGGCGCCGGCGCTGCTGGACTGCAGCCGCTCCAGACCCAGCGGCACTTTGTAGCGGCCCACGCGCACGGTCGCGCGCGGGCTGAAACGCACGTCGACGTAGGCGTCGTTGACGGTGGCGCTGTCCCCGGCCAGCTGCGCGCCAAGGCGGAACGCGAACAGCGGTCCCCAGCTGCCTTCGATGGTCGGCTCGACGCGGCGGAACAGGAAGCTGTCGTTCTGCGGGCTGCGCCGGTCGTCGATGAAGAAACGGCCGTCGGCCTGGACCAGGGCGCGGACCTTCACTTCCAGATCGCCCGGCGGCGGCGACTTCACCGACAGGCCCTTGGCGGCGCTGAGGGTGACGGTCGGCGTGGAGGCCACGCGCGCGGCCTCGGCCTCGGCCTGCAGTTCCAGGCGGCGTTCGATCACGCGCAGGCGCTGGTCCAGGTCGGCCGGATCGACCGCGGCGCTGGTGCCGGCGTCGGCGGTTGCGGTGCCCAGGCGTTGTTCGATCGCCTGCAGGCGGCGGGCCAGGTCTTCGACGTTGACTGCGGAGGATTGCGCTTGCGCCGGCAGCGCCAGCGCGCAGCCCAGTGCGCTCAGCAGCCAGGCGGGGGACGGTGTCGCGGTCGCAGGTCGCCGATGTCGATGGGGCATGGCGGATTCCTTGGGAAAGTGGGGTGAGAGTGCGTGGCGCGCGTGCGGCGAGGGCCTCAGTCCATCGAAGCCGGGTGCCGGCGACGACAGCGCAGCCGGCGCGCGCGCTGCGGACGCCCGCTCACCGCGGACGGCTCCGCACTTCTTCCACCCGCACGCGTTCGCTGCGGGTGATCTGCACGATCTGCGAGGCGTGCACCACCACTTCGACCTGGCCGTAGCCGATCTCGCGCAGCGCGGTCAGTACCGCGAACTCGCTGTCGCTGAGGTTGACGATGTTGACCGCGGGCTCCGCCTCGCTTGCGGGCGAGGCGGCCGGGTCGTGGCCGCGCGGTTTGCGTCGGGTTGCGTTCATGCCGCGTCTCCGCTCAGCAGCGGCGCGCCGTGGCCGCGCGCCAGCTCGCCCAGGCTGCAGCCGTCGAGCACCCGCGACAGCGCGTCGCGCGCCTCGCGCATCAGCGCGCGCAGCTCGCACTGCGCCGGGTCCGGGCAGTCGGCGCAGGCGCGGTAGGCGCTGACGCTGGCGCAACGCACCGGCGCCAGCGGGCCGTCGATGGCGCGGATCAGGTCGCCGACCCGGATCTGTTCGGCCGGCCGCGCCAGGGCATGCCCGCCCTTCTGGCCGCGCCGGCTGTGGATGAAACCGGCCTCGCGCAGGTCGACCAGGATCGATTCCAGGAATTTTTCCGGCGCGCGGCTATGTTCGGCGATCGCCCGGGCCTGCAGCCGGCCGTCGTCGGCGCGCGCCAGCGCGCACATGGCGCGCAGTGCGTACTTCGCCTTCATCGTCAGCATTTCCTATTCGCCATGTAGGGAATAGAGCCGCAAAGCCGGGCGCGAAGGAAAAGGCGATGCGTCATCTGCATATGCCTGGGCGGCATGTGGCCGGTACGATGAGGCGATGCGACCCCTGCGCACCCTCCCGCCCCTGGCCCGCGCTTGCCTGATCGCGCTGGCGGCGCTGGCCGCGCTGTGCTGGCTGGGGCCGTGGCTGAGCGCCTACGACCCGCACACGCCGGATTGGGAGGCGCTGTCGGTCGCCCCCGGCACGGCCGGGCACTGGTTCGGCACCGACGCGATCGGCCGCGACGTCTATGCGCGCACCCTGGCCGGCGGGCGCCTGTCGCTGACCATCGGCCTGCTCGCCAGCGTGGTCGCGCTGGCGATCGGGCTGGGCTACGGCGCGATCGCCGGGCTCGCCGGCGGCCGGGTCGAGCGCGCCCTGCTGCGGGTGCTGGACGTGTTCTCGGCGCTGCCGTTCCTGCTGGTGGTGATCCTGCTGCTGACCTTGTTCGAGCGTTCGCTGGGGCTGCTGCTGGCGGCGATCGGCGGCTATGTCTGGATCGACCTGGCGCGGGTGATGCGGGCCGAGGCCGCGCGCCTGCGCGAGGCGCCGTTCGTGCTCGCGGCCCAGGCCGCCGGCGCCGATTTCGGCCAACGCCTGCGCTGGCACGTGCTGCCCAACCTGCTGCCGCTGGCCTTCGTCTATCTGGGGCTGATCCTGCCGCAGGCGATCCTGGTGGAAAGTTTTCTCGGTTTCCTCGGCTTGTCGGTCGACGAACCCTCGGCGAGCTGGGGCACGCTGTTGTCCGAAGGCGTGCAGGAACTCGACAGCGCACCGTGGACGCTGCTGTTCCCGGCCGGTTTCCTGGTCGCGACCCTGGCGACGTTCCAGTTCCTCGGCGACGGCCTGCGCGACTGGCTGGACGTGCGCGGCGAAAGCGAGGCCGCTGCGGCATGAGCACGACCCTGGCGCTGCAGGCGCTGACCGTCGATACCGGTGCGCGCCGGTTGCTCGGGCCCTTGGATCTGGAACTGCGCGCCGGCGAATGCCTGGGCGTGGTCGGCGAAAGCGGCAGCGGCAAAAGCCTGAGCGCATTGTCGTTGCTGGGCCTGCTGCCTCCGGGCCTGCGCGCCGAGGGCCGGCTGAGCGCGGACGGCGCGAGCATCGCCCTCGGGTCGCGCGCGCATGCGGCGCTGCGCGGCCGCGTGCTGGGCTGGGTGCCGCAGGACCCGCTTGCGGCGTTGCATCCCTTGCGCAGCGTCGGCGCGCAACTGGTCGAGACCGTGCGCGCGCTGCGGGCGTTGCCGCGCGCGGCGGCGCAGACCGAAGCGGCCGCCTTGCTGGCGCGCGTGCAACTGCCCGATCCGGTCGCGGCCCTGGCGCGTTATCCGCATCAGTTCTCCGGCGGACAGCGCCAGCGCATCGCCATCGCCTTGGCGCTGGCGACGCAGCCGCGCGTGCTGATCGCCGACGAGCCGACGTCCGCGTTGGACGCGCGCATCGCCCGCGAGATCCTCGACCTGCTCGACGACCTGCGCCGCCAGGACGGCCTGGCGCTGCTGCTGATCAGCCACGACCTGCCGCTGGTCGGCGCCTACGCGCAGCGGCTGGTGGTGCTGCAGCGCGGTCAGGCGGTCGAGCGCGGCGACACCCGCACGGTGTTCGCGGCGCCGCAGCACGCCTACACGCGCGAGTTGCTGGCCGCCGATACGATCGCGCCGGCCGCGCCGTCGACGATGGACGCGCCGGTGCTGCTGCGCGGCGAAGGCCTGCGCATGCGCTACCCGCGTGCGCCGCGTGCGGCGCTGGACGATGTCTCCCTGGAGCTGCGTCGCGGCGAAGGCCTGGCACTGGTCGGCGAGAGCGGCAGCGGCAAGAGCACGCTGGGCCGCGTTTTGTTGCGCTTGCTGCGCGGCGCGCAGGGCCGGGTGCTGTTGGACGGCATCGACCTGAGTGCGGCGGCGCCGCGTGCGTTGCGCGACTTGCGTGCGCGCACCGGTGTGGTATTCCAGGACCCGTATGCCTCGCTGGACCCGCGCATGCGCGTGGCCGAGCTGGTCGCCGAACCCTTGCGCATCCATGGCCGTGGCGACGCCGCCGCGCGTCGCGCGCGCGCCGGCGAGTTGTTGCAGGCGGTCGGATTGGAAGCGGCGATGCTGGACCGCTATCCGCACCAGTTCTCCGGAGGGCAACGCCAGCGCATCGCGATCGCGCGCGCGCTGGCGACCGATCCCGAGTTGCTGGTCTGCGACGAAGCGGTGTCGGCGTTGGACGCGCACCACCGCGGCGCGATCCTGGCCTTGCTGGCGACGCTCAAGCGCGAGCGCGGCCTGGCCTTGCTGTTCGTGACCCACGACCTCGCCGCGGCGGCCGCGGTGGCGGAGCGGATCGCGGTGCTGGAAGCCGGGCGTATCGTCGAGACCGGAGCGACCGCGCAGGTGCTGCGCGCGCCGCAGCATGCGCATACGCGGGCGCTGCTCGCGGCGCGACCGAAGGCGGCAGTGGGGTAGGAGCGGCGTAAGCCGCGACCGCACTCCTTCGGCCACGACGCGGGTCGCGGCTTACGCCGCTCCTACCCCAACGGATTCGCGGGCGGTCGTGCATCCGTTCCGCGGGCGGTCGTGCATCCGTATGCGATGTGCGAGCGATACGGGTCGCGACTCGCAGCGACGAGGCTGCTATGCCTGGGGTTCGATCGCGGCTTACGCCGCTCCCACAAAAGAGGTTTGCGTCGCACAGGGCGGCTGCGAAAGCCGCCCTGTGGATCACGCCGCGCCGGGCGCGCTCAGATGATGCCGCCGCCCATCGACAAGCGGACGATGCCGACCACGATCACGATGGCGTTGAGCACCAGGCCGGCCTTGGCGCGGCCGCGCTTGGTTTCGCGGGTGAACAGGATGCCGACCGCGGCGATGATGGCGCCTACTGCCGCGAACGGAATCAGCAGCCAGTTGCCCCAGCCCAACAGCGGAATCAGGGCGATCACCATCCAGATCATGGCGAGGATGCCCCAAATCAGGCTGATCAGTCCCATCGTGCGGTCTCCCGTTCGGGCGCGGATGCGCTCAAGCCCATGATGCTGCCGGATCGCGGCGATTCAAGGGCCGACGGTCGCGTTCAGGGGGTGTCTTTCGGCACCCCTGGGGAGGCGGAGCGCGGCGCTGGCAGGGATGAGCGCAGCGGCGGGCGCGTTTTCCTGGCTTCACTAAGGAAGGGCAGGTTCGCCATGCGCGTGCAGGGGCGTGGTGGTGCGGTTCGCCTTTGGCTCACCGCACCCTACGTGCTTCGCGCTCTTCGCGTCGGAGCGGGAGGCTTGCGCCGGTGCGGTTCGCCTTGGGCGCACCGCACCCTGCGTCAGAGGTCGTGGACGCCGTCGATTTCCACGCGCAGTTCGCGCCGGCAGACCGCGGCCTGCAGCACGATGCGCTCGATGCCGGGCAGGCGTGCGTCCAGCGCGGCCATCACTGCCGGCACTTCCTCGCGGTCGCGCACGTAGACCTTCAGGCGCGCGCCGGCGCCGAAGCGCGCCGGCAGCGACGGCCGTTGCACGCGCGCGGCGGCGATCAGGCTGTCGAAGTTGGCCAGGGTTTCGTCGAGCTGGGTGTCGACCGAATCTATGTGGCGCGACTCGTGGCCGACGATCGCCGCGGTGCCCGACAGCAGCAGCGGTATCGCGCTACCGGCCGGCGGCAGCATCGCGCGGGCGAAGCTGGGCGGCTGCGGGCCGTACTGGCGCGGGTAGCGGTAGGCGCTGACCTGGCGCGGGTTCTCCAGCGGCGTGCCGGGCGTGCGCGAGGCCAGCCAGTACACCTGCAGGCGACGGGTTTGGCTGCCGTCGGCGACCTTGCCGATCGCGGTCGCGGCCGGCAGCTGGGCCGGATCGAAGTCGCCCAGGCCGGCGGCGCGGCCGACGCAGAACACGCGGTAGCGCTCGGCGTCGCCCTGGCCGACGGTGATGCCGTCGAGGTAATTCCAGATCCGCAGCAGGTGCCGGTAGCCGCGCTCGCGGGTGAATTCGGTCATGCGCGCGTAGATCGCCTCGGCGGCCGCGCCGAGGCCGTCGTTGACGTTCAGGCCCGGCGGTTCGTCGAGTTCGATCGCGCCGAACTGCAGCGCGCCATCCTCGGCCCAGACCAGGTCGCCGTCGCGGCCGCAGGCCACCGGCGCCGATCCGCGCCAGACTTCCAGGCGGGGCTCGCCGTAGGGCTCCAGGGCCACACGCACGTAACGCGGGTCGTCGTGATGCGGGGCGTCGGCGCCGAAGCCGAACACCGCCAGCACGTCGTCGTCGGCCAGCACGGTCGCCGGCGCGGCGTCGGTGTAATCGACGCTGTAGCGCGGCATCGGCGCCACCACGGTCGCGGCCGCGCTCACGGATTGCCCTGCTGCAGCGTGTCGCCGCGGAAGTCGACGTCGACCTGGCGTTTGCGCCGCAACCAGCCGCGCAGCGCCTGCGGCGCCATGCGGATCGCGGTCAGGGAATAGATCAGGCGGAACATGCGCAGGCGGCGCAGCACCGCCTGGTTGTCGAACACGTCGCCGGCCAGCATCGAGATGACCGCCTGCTCGATCTGCCAGTAATTGCGCGGCTCGTTGAACAGCGCGCGCATCACCGGCGTGGTGAAGCGGTAGATGAACCACTGGAAGTGCTTGAGGCCGCGCTTGAGGCGCTTGACCATCGCGCGTTGCAGCGCGGCTTCGCTGGCCGGATCGCGCAGCGCGCCGTCGACCACGTCGGCTGCCTGCTCGCCGCTGTTCATGCCCAGGTACACGCCGGAGGAGAACACCGGGTCGACGAAGGCGTAGGCGTCGCCGACCATGACCCAGCCCGGGCCGGTCATCTGGGTGCAGGTGTAGGAGTAGTTGCCGGTCACGTGGACCGCGCCGACCCGCTGCGCGCCCTGCATGCGCGCCCACACCTGCGGCTCGGATTCCAGGGTTTTCATCAGGAACGCCTCGGTCTCGCCGCGGCGCTGCTTGAGGTATTCGGGGAAGCACACCGCGCCGACGCTCATTACGTCCTGCTGCAGCGGGATCAGCCACATCCAGCCGTGCGGGAAGCGCTGCACGGTGATGTTGCCGGCATCTTCGCCGTCGCGGCGCTCGACCCCGGTGAAGTGGCTGAAGATCGCCGCCGACTGGTGCAGCGGATTCTTCTTCTTGAGCTTGAGCTGGCTGCCGAAGAACGCGTCGCGGCCGCTGCCGTCGACGACGTAGCGCGGACGCACGCTCAGGGCGGAGCCGTCGGCGGCGCGCGCATGGACCACGGACGGACGGCCGTCGGCGCCGAACTCGACCTTTTCGACCTTGACCTGTTCGCGCGCGTCCACGCCGTTGGCCTGGGCGTTGCGGAACAGCAGTTGGTCGAACTCTTCGCGCTTGACCTGGTAGGCGTAGCCGAACTTCGGGTTCAGCGCGCGCTCGAAGCGGAAGGTGTTGTAGTTGCGCTCGTCGATCGGGAACTCGGCGCCGGGCTTGTGGGTGCCGATCGCCTTGACCTGCTCGAGCACGCCGAGGCGCTCGAGGATGGGCAGGTTCATCGGCAGCAGCGACTCGCCGATGTGGAAGCGCGGGTGCGCGTCCTTCTCCAGCAGCAGCACCTTCCAGCCCTTGCGGGCGAGCAGGGTCGCGGCGGTGGTGCCGGCGGGGCCGCCGCCGATGACCAGCACGTCGGGGCTGAGGGCCTCGGGCCTGGGGTCCTCAGGCTTGGGGTCCGCCGGGCCGGCGGCGTCGTTCAGGTTGTGGTCCGGGCGGGCGCCGGCGGGGCCGGGCGCAGGAATACTTGAGCTCATCCGCAGATGATAGCCCGCCGTTCGTGATCGCTGTCCCGGTCCCCTCCGGCCGGACCGGCGGTTGCGCGCGGCCGCCCGATGCCGGATCGTGGCGCACCTTGCCGCCCGTAGTTGGATCGTCCGATGTCCGAACAAAGCCCCGCCGAACGCGAACTTGCGCAGCTCCTGGTCGAAAGCCTGAACCTGGAAGACGTCGATCCGGCGCAGATCGACCCCGAGGCGGCGTTGTTCGGCGACGGCCTGGGCCTGGACTCGATCGACGCCCTGGAGCTGGCGCTGGCGGTGTCCAAGCAGTACGGCTTCCAGCTGCGCTCGGACAGCGACGAAAACCGCCGCATCTTCGGCTCGCTGCGCGCCCTGTCGGCGCACATCGAGCAGAGCCGGGCGGCCTGAGCGCCGCCGCGCCCGGCCCGTCGCCCGCCGCGGACGCCGAACCCCAGGCCATGACCGGCGCCGTGCTGCGGCTGCTGCTGGCGATCGCCTATCCGGCGCTCGCGCACTGGGCCAGCCACGACGGCGGCGGCTGGCCGGCGGTGATCGCCCTGGTCGACCTGACCCTGATCGTGCAGATCGAGGCCTTGCTGCGGTTGCGCATCGGCGCCTGGCTGCTGTTCGCGGCCATCGTCGCGGCGCTGGCCGCGCTGGCCGGCACGATCTGGCCGCAACTGCTGCTGCTGGCGCCGCCGATGCTGTTCACCGGCGTCCTGGCGTGGTGGTTCGGGCGCAGCCTGCGCGCGCCGCGCGAGGGCCTGATCACCCGTATCGTCGCCGCCCTGGACGGCTGCGCGCCGCAACAGCTGCCGGCCGACGTCTACCGCTACTCGCGCAAGCTGACCGCGATCTGGGCCTGGCTGCTGGGCGGCCTGTCGCTGGCCAATACCGTGCTGGCGCTGATCGCGGTGCCCGGCGGGGTGCTGGCGCGGCTGGGGCATGCGCCGCCGCTCGCGATTGGCCAGGACCAATGGTCGCTGTTCGCCAACTTGCTGAACTACGGCATCGTCGGCGGCTTCTTCATCGGCGAGTACCTGTTCCGCAAGCGCCTGTTCCAGAACCGCCCCTACCGCAACTTCTGGGATTTCCTGCGGCGCATGGCCGCGCTGGGGCCTTCGTTCTGGCGCAGCCTGTTCGATTGACGCCAGGATCGGCATGGCGCCGCGGCCGGGTGGCTTATCCTGTCGTTCGACCGATCCGCCCGCCGAACATCGCCCGCATGCAATTCGTCATCGCCGCCGATCATCCCAGCCTGCCTGGGCATTTCCCCGGCCAGCCGGTGGTGCCGGGCGTGGTCGTGCTGGAGCGTGTGCTGGAGGCGATCGAATCCGGCCACGGGCCCCTGGCCGCGCTGCGTCTGCCGCAGGTGAAGTTCGCCCAGCCGCTGCTGCCGGGCGAAACCGCGCGCATCGAACTCGACGGCGCCGCGCCGCGCTGGCGCTTCCGGGTGCTGCGCGGCGAAACCCTGCTGGCCAGCGGCGAAGTCGTGGCCGCGCCGTGAACGCCGGGCACTGGAAGCAACGCCCCGAGGGCGGCAGCCCGTTCGCGCTGTGGCTGATCGGCTGGATCGGCCGGCGCGGCGGACGCGGTCTGGCGCGGCTGTGCCTGTACCCGATCACCGCGTACTTCGTGGCCGTGCGCGGTCCCGAGCGACGCGCTTCGCGCGACTACCTCACGCGCGTGCTGGGCCGGGCGCCGAGCCTGTTCGAAATCGCCCGCCACATCCACACCTTCTCCGCGACCATCCTCGACCGCTTGTTCATGCTGGTCGGGCGGATGCAGTACTTCGACGTGCGCGTGAGCGGCCTGGACGCGATCCACGCCCAGCACGGACGCGGCGGCGCGCTGATCTTCGGTTCCCACCTGGGCAGCTTCGAGGCTTTGCGCGTGCTCGCGCGCAGCGCGCCGGAGGTGCAGGTGCGGGTGGTGTTCGACCGATCGCACAACCCGGCCATGACCCGGCTGCTGGATTCGCTGGACCCGCGCATCGCCGCCGGGGTGATCGACGCCGGCCAGGACGGTCCCTCGATCGTGCTGGCGGTGAAGCAGGCGCTGGACGAGGGCGCGCTGGTCGCGCTGCTGGTCGACCGCGCCCGCCCCGGCGAGCCCTGGCTGCGCACGCCGTTCCTGGGCACGCCGGCGCCGTTCCCGGTCGCGCCCTGGCTGGTCGCGGCAACCCTGAAGGCGCCGGTGTTGCTGGCCTTCGGCCTGTACCGCGGCGGCGCCCGCTACGATCTGGTGTTCGAGCCGTTCAGCGACGGATCGGCGATCGCGCGCCAGGATCGGTCGCGTGCGCTGCCGGCGATGATCGAACGCTACGCCGCGCGCCTGCAGCACCACGCCTGCGACGCGCCCTACAACTGGTTCAACTTCTACGACTTCTGGCATGCCGATGACGCGGTTCAAGACAGCACAGCTCACGACGGCGCCGACCCGGGCGCGCACGACGATCCGGCCGCGGCGCTGGGCCTGGGCGCTGGCGCTGGCCTGCGCCGCCGGCTCGCTGTACGCCGCTCCCCCTGAGCCGGCCGCGGCGCCGACCCCCGACGCGGGCGCAGCGGTGGACCCGGACTGGATCCTGTCGCGGCTGGCGCAGCCGGCGGCGATGCGGACCTCGTTCGTCGAGATCCGCGGTTCGGCGCTGCTCAAGGCGCCGCTGCGGCTCAGCGGCGAGTACCAGCGGATGGAAGACGACACCCTGATCCGCGACGTGCGCGCGCCGTATGCGGAAACCACCACCATCCGCGCCGGCGAAGTGAAGATCCAGCGCGCCGGCAAGGCCGCGCGCACCTTTTCGCTGTCGCGCGCGCCGGAACTGGCCGGCTTGCAGGCCAGCTTCGGCGCCCTGCTGGCCGGCGACCGCAAGCGCCTGGAACAGCACTACCGCGTCGCCGCCGAAGGCACGCACCAGCAATGGACCATGGTCCTGACGCCGCGCAGCAGCGCGGTCGCGGCCAAGCTGCAGGGCATCACCCTGCGCGGGCGCGGCGCCGAACTGCGCTGCATCGAAGCGCGCCCGGCGCGTTCGGACGCCAGCGGCGGGATCGAGCTGCAACGCACCCTGCTGGCCGGCGCCGCGCGCGAGGCCGCCGGCATCGTCGACGCCAGCCAGCTCGCCGCGCTGTGCCGCGGCCACGGCGCCGCGCAGCGATGACGCCAGCGCGTCGTCTTGCCCTCGCGCTGCTGTGGCTGGCCGCGCTCGCGCTCGCGGGCTGGGCGATCAGCCAGCGCCTGCAACTCAGCGGCGACCTGCGCCGCTTCATGCCCAGCGCGCAGACCCCGGCGCAGAAGCTGCTGATCGACGAACTCGGCGAAGGCCCGGGCTCGCGCCTGCTGCTGGTGGCCTTGTCCGGCGATACGCCGCAGGCGCTGGCCGCGCAGTCCGAGGCGATGCGCAATGGGCTGGCGACGAAGCCGGAATTCAAGTTGGTCGCCAACGGCGCCGACGTCGGTCTGGATGCGATCCCCGAACGCCTGCGTCCCTACCGTTATCTGTTGTCGCCGACGCTGGATACGAACCTCTTCGACGCGGCCTACCTCGGCGACGAACTGCAGGCGCGGGTGCAGGACCTGGGCTCGCCGGCTTCGGCGATGCTGGAACCGCTGCTGCCGAACGATCCGACCCTGGAAACCCTGAAGCTGGCCGAGGCCTGGCAGCCGGCGAACGCGCCGCAGCGTTTGCATGGCGTCTGGTTCGACCGCGCCGGTCGCGAAGCGCTGCTGGCGCTGGAAACCCGCGCCGCCGGCTTCGATCCCACCGGCCAGCAGGCCGCGATCGACGCGATCCGCGCCGCGTTCGCGCAGGCGCGCGGCGCGTCGAAGTCGCAACTCACCCTGAGCGGTCCGGGCGCATTCTCGGTCGAGATCGGCGGCCGCACCGCGCGCGAGGCCAGTCTGATCGGCACCATCGACAGCCTGGTGTTCGTGCTGCTGCTGTGGCTGGCCTACCGCAGCTGGAAGGCGCCGCTGCTCGGCGGCCTGCCGCTGGCCAGCGCCGGCCTGGCCGGGCTGGGCGCGGTCGCGCTGCTGTTCGACGGCGTGCACGGCATCACCGTCGCGTTCGGCTTCACCCTGATCGGCGTCGCCCAGGACTACCCGATCCACCTCTTCAGTCACCAGCGTCCCGGCCTGTCGCCGTGGGCCAGCGCGCGCGCGCTGTGGCCGACCCTGGGCACCGGCGTGGCCTCGACCTGCATCGCCTACCTGACTTTCATGGTCTCCGGCGTCGATGGGTTGAAGCAGCTGGCGGTGTTCACCATCGTCGGCCTGGGCACGGCCGCGCTGACGACGCGCTTCGTGCTGCCTGCGCTGATCGATCCTTCGCCGCGCGACGCCGCCGGTTCGGCCTGGCTGGCGCGCGCCTGGGCCGCTCTGGCGCGGCTGCCGCGGCTGCGCGGCATCGGCATCGCGCTGCTGGCCGCGCTGGCGCTGGCCTTGGCCTGGCTGGCGCCGGGCCCGTTCTGGCAGAACGATCTGGCCAAGCTCACTCCGGTGCCGGCCGACGCGCTCGCGCGCGACGCGCAACTGCGCGGCGAACTCGGCGCGCCCGACGTGCGCTACGTGATCGCGCTGGAAGCCGGCGACGCCGAAGCCGCGTTGCGCGGTTCCGAAGGCCTGCTGCCGGCCCTGGACCGGCTGCGCGCGCAGGGCGCGATCGCCGGCTACGACCTGGCCGCGCGCTACCTGCCCAGCGCCGCGACCCAGCGCGCGCGCCAGATCAAGTTGCCGGGCGCGGCCACCCTGGACGCGGCGCTGGCCAGCGCGGTCGCCGACAGCCCGTTCCGCGCCGATGCCTTCGCCGGCTTCGCCGCCGATGTCGCCGCCGCGCGCAGCGCGCCGCCGCTGACCGCGGCCGATCTCGACGGCACCCCGCTCGCGGCCAGCGTCGCCGGTCTGCTGCTGCAGCGGCCCGGCCACGCCACCGCGCTGGTGTCGTTGAGCGGCTTGAACGATCCGGCCGCGGTCGCGCGCATCGCCACCGCGCACGGCGCGCAGCTGCTGGACTTGAAGCAAGCCTCCGAATCGCTGGTCGCCGCCTACCGCGGCCGCGTGCTGTGGGCGCTGGCGCTGGCGGCGGTGCTGCTGGCGGCGACGGTGTGGATCGCGCTGCGCTCGCCGCGGCGGGTGCTGCGGGTGCTGGCGCCGATGGCGCTGACCACGCTGCTGATCCTGGCGGTGCTGCGCGGCCTGGGCATCGAGCTCAACCTGTTCCACCTGGTCGCGCTGATCCTGGCCGCGGGCCTGGGCCTGGACTATGCGCTGTTCTTCGACCACGCCGGCGACGACTACGCCGAACAACTGCGCACCCTGCACGCGGTGATCGTCTGCAGCCTGACCACCTTGCTGGTGTTCGCCTTGCTGGCGCTGTCGTCGATCCCGGTGCTGCGCGCGATCGGCGCCACGGTCGCGCTGGGCGTGGCCTTCAACTTCGTGCTCGCGCTGCTGATCGTGCGCGAGCCAGCGACCATGCAGGGCGATGCTGATGCGCACGCGTGAGGCGATCGCCGCGCTGATCCCGCACCAGGGCGCGATGTGCCTGTGGGAAGAAGTGCTGGACTGGGACGCCGACAGCATCCGTCTGCGCAGCCACGGCCACCGCGATCCGGCGCACCCGCTGCGCAGCGGCGGCCGCCTGCGCGCGGTGCATCTGTGCGAGTACGGCGCCCAGGCGATGGCGGTGCACGGCGGCCTGCTCGCGCGCGACGCCGGCACGACCGCGCGACCCGGTCTGCTGGTCGCCCTGCGCGGCGTCGAACTGCAGCGCGCGCGCATCGACGACCTGCCCGGCGCGATCGAAGCGCAGGCGCGCAAGCTGATCGACGGCGGCGGCAGCTGGCAGTACGAGTTCGCCCTGCACCACGACGGCGTCCTGCTCGCCTCGGGCCGGGCAGCGGTGATGCTGCGTCCGGACTGAGCGTTCACGGCGCCGGCGGCGGCGCGTTCCAGGTAGGTATCGCGCGCGTTCGCGCACTGCCGGAGAGCCGCCATGGCCATCGAATTCGAGCTGCTGAGCGTGGAGCCGTACCAGGCCGCGGGCCAGTTCGGTCACACCTTCACCCTGCGCATCGCCCTGGAAGAGCGCGACAACGCGCGCCTGAACTGGATCGAGCGCAGCGACCGTCCCTATGTGGCCGGCATGGAGCCCGACACCTGGACCGACCTGTACCAGCTGGTGCATGGCCAGTCGACGGTGTTCAACGGCTGGAACGAGTCCCAGGACGACAGCGGCGCGGCCACGGTGAGCTTCGTGGATCCGCCGTCGATGCGGATGGAGCCGTACGCGAGGCGCACGCTGCAGTTCTGGATCGTGGTCCTGGACGGCAACGGCGACGACTGGGCGGTATGGCAGGGCACCCAGGAACTGGCCTGCACCGACACCGGCGCGATCAGCACCCAGACCCTGGTCCAGACCGGCAACAGCAGCGGCGACGACGGCGATCCGCCGTATCCGGAAGGGTTCGCACCGTACTGAAGCGCGCCGTATTGAAGCCTGCCGCTTCCTCCGTGGCCGCGCTGCGCGGACAATCGCGGTTTCCGTCGCCGCGAGTCCAACGCATGAGCCAGCCTCCCACCACCCGCCGCGCCCTGGTCACCGGCGGCAGCGGCGATCTCGGTGCGGCCATCTGCGCGCGCCTGGCCGCCGACGGCCTGCACGTGATCGTGCACGCCAACGCCAACCTCGAACGCGCCCAGGCCACGGTCGCGGCGATCCGCGAGCTCGGCGGCAGCGCCGAGGCGGTGGCCTTCGACGTCGCCGACGGCGAGGCCGCGCGCGCGGCGATCGCAGGCCTGCTGGGCGAAGGCCCGATCCAGGTGGTGGTCAACAACGCCGGCGTGCACGACGACGCGCCGATGGCCGGCATGAGCGAGCCGCAATGGAAGCGCGTGATCGACGTGTCGCTGCATGGCTTCTTCCACGTCACCCAGCCGCTGCTGCTGCCGATGGCGCGCACGCGCTGGGGCCGGATCGTGAACCTGTCCTCGGTCGCCGCGGTGCTCGGCAACCGCGGCCAGACCAACTACGCCGCGGCCAAGGCCGGACTGCACGGCGCCTCGATGTCGCTGGCGCGCGAGATGGCCTCGCGCGGCATCACCGTCAACGTGGTCGCGCCGGGCGTGATCGAAGGCCGCATGGCCGCCGACGCGTTTCCGCCGGAGACGATCCGTCAGCTGGTGCCGGCCGGCCGCGCCGGGCGGCCGCAGGAGGTCGCGGACCTGGTCGGCTTCCTGTGTTCGGACGCCGCCGGCTACATCAACGGCCAGGTGATCGGCATCAACGGCGGCATGGGCTGAGCCCGCGCGAGCGGCCGCAGCGGACGCCGGGCGCCACCGGTCGGGGCCGCGCGCCCGTTCGGCGCGCCGTCACCCCGCCGCCCCGGCGCGGAGTTAGCATGGCCGCACACCTCCACGAGCGGAGCGCGCCATGCGCCGTCATCTCGCCCTCGCAATGCTGATTCCGCTGCTGGCCGCCTGCGCCAGTTCGCATGTCCTGGTCGGCTCGCCGCGGCCGCCGATCGATCCGGCCCAGGTGCGGGTGTACTTCACGCCGCCGCCGGGCGGCTACGAGCAGATCGCCATGCTCCAGAGCAACAGCGGCGCCTTCACCTACGGCGAACAGAACAAGATGAACTCGGTGATCGGCAAGCTGCGCAACGAGGCCGCCAAGCTCGGCGCCAACGGCGTGCTGTTCCAGGGCACCGAGGACGGCTACGGCGGCGGCGGAGTCAGCGTCGGCGCCGGCGGCGGCCGTTACGGCGGCCGCAGTTTCAGTTCCGGCGGCGTCGGCGTCGACATCACGCCGCGCCAGAAGTACGGCCACGGCGTGGCGATCTACGTCGCCAATCCGCCGCCCTTGGGCGATCCGGGCCCGAACGCGCCGCCACCGCCGGCACCGCCGCGCAACTGAAGGGCGCGCAGCAGACGGTCGTCGCGCGGCACACAGGCCCCGAGCACGACCGGACCGGGCACGAAGCCGGCGGCCATCTCGCCGACCACCGCCGGCTGGCCGAGCCGGCGCCGCAAGGCGCCGCAGATGCGCGCCACGACCAGGATCACCAGCAGCTGCAACAGCAGCATATGGGTCATCGAGCGGCTACTCGGTGATGCGGGTGCGGAAGGGTCAGCGCGGTTCGGCGGGCAGATCGCGCGGCGGCGCGGCGGCGAACTCGCCGCTGGGATCGTCGATGACCGGCGCGGCGGCGCGGGTGCGCCGGTACTCGTCCACCAGCCGGCCGTAGCTCCAGACCTGCGAGACCACGTGCGAGGTGATGCGGTACAGATCGCGCAGCGGGCGGAAATGGCTCTTGCGGTACTGCACCGTGGCGTCGGCCTGCTGGTAGCGCGATTCGATCGGCACCGAGACCACGCCCATGCCGAGCCGGCGCGCGGCCGAGATCAGGATCTGCGCTTCGAACACGAAGTCCTCGCCGGGCACGTCTTCCAGCGCGCACACCTGCGCCGGGTAGTAGCGCTGGCCGCTCTGGCTGTCGGCGATGCGGTAACCGCAGCCCCAGCCGATGCCCCAGTCGCCGAATTCGTTGGCCAGGCGCCGGTAGGTCGGCGCCGCCGCGCGTTTGCGCAGGCGCGCGCCGATCACGATGCAGTGCGGGTGGCGCTGCGCGCTGGCGAGCAGGCGCGGCAGGTCGGCCGGGTCGTGCTGGCCGTCGCCGTCCATGGTCAGCACGCCGGCGTAGCCGCGCCGCAGCGCTTCGCGGAAACCGTCGCGCAGGCTCGCGCCCTTGCCCATGCGCTGGGCATGGCGCAGCACGGTCACCGGCAGGTCGGCGATGCGGTCGGCGGTGCCGTCGTCGGAGCCGTCGTCGATCACGATCACGTTCGGGCAATGCGCGAGCGCGCCGGCGACGGTCTCGCGGATGCGCAGCGACTCGTTGAGCGCGGGGATCACCACCGCGACCGTGTCGCGCTCCGGGCGTTGCGATTCAGCCATGGCCGATGTCCAGTTCGAGCACGCGCCCGGCGCCGGCGGCCAGGCGCACCACGCCGCCGGCGCCGGCGAGGGCATCGAACAGCGGCAGCATCGGCGCCATCGCATTGGCCTGGGTGAGCCGGCTGAGCGTGCCGCCGCGATCGGCCTGGCCGTCGCGCAGCTGCGCGCGCAGCTGCGGCGCGCCCGCGCGCGGCGTGCGCGACAGCACCAGCGCGCCGCCGAGCAGGCCGCCGCTGGGCGTGACCGCGGCCAGGGGGCCGGCGGATTCGCCGTCGTAGCCGACCAGCAGCACCGCCTCGGCGCCGTCGTCGAGCTGCGCCATGGCTTCGATCAGGCCCTGGGCGAAACTGGCCTGGGCGGCGCTGATCGCGGTCGCCGCGCGCATGCAGCCGGCGCCGATGGTCCAGTAGCCGGCGGCGGCGTTGTGCACGGAATTGTGGAAACGCGTCGGCGACACCGAGCGCGGATCGCCGGCCAGGGTCGCGCACATGTAGTCGGTGATCGCCAGATCGCCGTGGGCGGAGGCGAACACCGAGGCCAGCGTCGCCGGATCGCGGCCGGCGGCCTGGCAGGCGGCCAGGGCGACGTCCAGCGCGACCGCGACGGTTTCCGGCGCGCGCCGGCGTTCGTTCGCCGGCAGCAGCTGCGGCGACGGCCGCGCGGGTGCGTCGTCCGCCATCGCGGCGCCATGGACGTGATCGCGCGCGGCGGCCCAGGACGGCAGGCCGCGGCTCCAGTAGGCGATGCCTTCGATGACGACGGGAGCGTTCATGCGCGTGCGAACACCAGCGAGCAGTTGTTGCCGCCGAAGCCGAAGGAGTTGTTCATGGCGTAGCGGATCTGCGCCTGGGCGTTGCCGAAACGGATCTGCGGCCCGCAGACCGGATCGGGCGTGACGCTGTTGAGGATGCCGGGCAGCTCGCCGCGCTCCAGCGCGAGCAGCGCGATCGCCGATTCGACGATCCCGGCCGCGCCCAGGGTGTGGCCGGTCCAGCCCTTGGTGGAACTGGCGTGCAGGCCCTCGGGGAACAGCGCCGCCACCGCGATCGCTTCGGCCTGGTCGTTGGCCGGGGTCGCGGTGCCGTGCAGGTTGAGATAGCCGACCTCGCCCGCGCCGATGCCGGCGCGCGCGAGCGCGTCGCGCATCGCCAGCTGCGCGCCCAGGCCCTGCGGATGCGGCGCGGACATGTGGTGGGCGTCGCTGGATTCGCCGTAGCCGCGCAACTGCAGCGCGCCGGCGTCGTCGCCGTCGATGCGTTCGACCAGGGCGTAGCCGCCGGCCTCGCCCAGCGACAGGCCGACGCGCTCGGCGTCGAACGGGCGGCAGGGTTCGGCGGACACGAGTTGCAGCGAGTTGAAGCCGAACAGCACGCTGCCGCACAGGGTATCGACCCCGCCGACCAGGGCGGCGTCGGCGTAGCCCGAGGCGATCAGGCGCGCGGCCTGGGCGAACACCTTGGCGCTGGACGAACAGGCGGTGGCGACGGTGACGCAGGGGCCGCGCAGGCCGGTCGCCTGCTGCAGGAAACCGCCCAGCGAATGCGGCTGGTGGACGTGGGGGCGATCCAGGTCGGCGGGGAAACGGCCGTCGCTCAGGCGCGCATAGGCGTCCTCGGTGGCGCCGATGCTGGCGGTCGAGGTGCCCAGGACCAGGGCGACGCGCTCGGCGCCGCGGCGTGCGACCAGCGCGGCCAGGGCCTCGCGCAGGCCGTCCTGGTTCAGCGCCAGCCAGGCCAGGCGGTTGTTGCGGCAGTCCCAGTCGGCGAATTCGGCCGGCAGGGGCGAGTCTTCGAGGCCGTCCACGCGGCCGATCCAGCAGTCCAGCGGCTCGCCGCCGAAGTCGTTGCGGCGCAGGCCGCCGCGACGCTCGCGCAGGGCTTCGGCCTGGGCCTGGCGACCGCGCCCGAGTGCGGTGGTCGCGGTGTACGCGCGGATCGCCAGCGCGGGCATCGGCGGGGGCGGCAACGGCTCAAACGACACGCAGGACTCCGGGCGGTATGAGGCCGGAGTATAGCCAGCGCGAGGTTCCACGGCCGGGCCGCGCCGTTCAGCTTGCCGGCGGGCGCGCATGCCGCCGTGCGCAGCTTTCATGCCGGCGGTGCGTCTTCCGGCACGCGGCGTGGGAGCGGCGCAGGCGTAGACTGCGCGTCCCGCCGTTCCTTCCCGTCCGCGCCGCCATGTCCAGCCGTACCGCTCACCGCCTGGCCCTGTTCGGCGACCGCGACGTGCTGCACGCCTGCGCGGTCGCCACGGCGGTGTGCGCGCTCAGCGCGGGGCTGGTCTACGTCGGTTACTTCGTGCACGTGCTGCGGGTCGCGCGCAACGCGCCCTGCCAGCCCGAGCGCGGCGAATGCGTGCTGCTGTTCGGTAAGCACGCGCCGCGCGGACTCATCGACCGCGATTTCGAAGCGCGCCTGGACCGCGCCGTGTCGCTGTGGCGCCAGCGCCCGCCGGCGAGCGTGGTGCTGCTGGGCGGCGGCGCCCCGGACGAACCCAGCGAGGCCGAAGTCGCGCGCGGCGGTCTGTTCGCGCGCGGGCTGTCGCCGGACGCGCCGCTGCGGCTGGAGGCCGAATCGCGCGACACCCTGCAGAACCTGCGTAACGCCCGCCACCTGCTCGGCGAGGGCATGCGCTCGCGGGTGACCCTGCTCAGCAGCCGCTACCACCTGGCGCGTTGCGCCCTGTTCGCGCGCCAGCTCGGGTTCGACTGGGAGCTGTGCGCGGCCGAACCGCGCCTGCAACTGGGCCCGCGCATGGTCCTGCGCCTGGCCGGCGAAGCGGCCTATGTGTGCATGAGCGACATCGGCGCGCGCTGGGCGCGCCTGATCGGGCACCGCCGGATGCTGGCGCGGGTGACTTGAGCGTCTGGGCGCGCCGCATCGGGGCGCGCCGATCGATATCGACTACATCAATGAATCGCGGCGCTCGATGCCGCGGAATCAGCCTGCAGCGCGGCGGCGCACCGGGGCCGGCGGGGCGACAGCCCCGGCGCTGCGCCCGGTCGCGAGACCGTGCAAGTGATCGCCACCGGCGCCGGCGCTGGCGCTGGCGTAGGGCGAATCCGGTTCGGTGCACACCGACAGCACCCGGCAGGGCGCGTCGCCGATCGCGATGTAGGCATGGCCCATGTTGCTGTCGAAATAGATCGAGTCGCCGACTTCCAGCCGCGCCGGTGCGTACAGATCGGTATGCAGCTCCAGCGAGCCTTCCAGGACCAGCGCGAACTCCTCGCCGGAGTGGCGGACCAGTTCGCCGAATTCCTGCAGCGAACGCGCGCGCACCTCGGCCATGATCGGCGTGAAGCGTTTCTGGCGCAGTTCCGAGGCCGGGAAGCGCTGGCCGTAGTTCTCGGTCTCGATCGAATAGCCTTCGCCGGCGCGGGTGATGCTGCGGCGGCCGGTCGGCACCTGCTGCGGCGCCGCCGACTGCGATCCGAACAGGTCGGCGATGTCGACCTCTAGCCCGCGGCTGATCCGGGTCAGCTTGTCGTAGGTCAGCGACATGCGGTTGTTCTCGACCTTGGACAGGGTCGAGATCGGCAGCCCGGTGCGGTCGCTGAGTTCGGACAGGGTCCAGCCGCGCTGGGTACGCAGCATGCGCAGGGTGTCGCCCGGCTGGCTCGCAGACTCGGAAGCGCCGCCCCGCGAGCTGGACTTGGGGCGGGCGGTGCGCATTTTTGGTGTCATGGCCGAACTTTAGGGCCAAGACGAGAGCGCTGCAAAGCGACCGGGGCCGTCGTCCGGGACAGAAACGGCCCGGCAGTACGAATGGGCGCGGATCGGGACGGCGCGGTTTTAGACGGCGCCGCCTCTGGCCGCATGGCTCCGCTCGGCGCCGATCGCATCGCCGCGGACCCGCCCCCGGCCGCCGCCGTTTAGGATGATGCGCGTCGCCGCGCCGTTCGCGCGGCCGCACCGGGGAGTCGTTGGCAATGCGCAAGTCGCTGGGTTCGTTCAAGGGCCGGATCGGTCTGGTCCTGATCGTGGTCGCGACCGCGGGATGGCGGCCGCTCGCCGCCGCGCCGCAGGCCGCCGCGCCCGCAGCGGCCCAGCAGCAGACCGCCGCCGCGCCGCCGGCTGGTGCTGTGCAAGCCAATGCCGATCCGGCGGCGGTGGTGTTCGAGCAGGAAACCCCGCGCCCGGACGCCGCGCCCAGCCGCACTTCCAGCACCGATGCCGCCGCGACCGGCGAAGCCGTGCCGACGGGCGAGACCGTGCCGACGGACCAGGCCGTGGTCGAGCCGCTGGCGGTCACCGCGAACGAAGTCGCCGGCCCCGCGCCGACGACGGTGTTGCCGATCCTGGACCCCGCGCTCGCCACGACGACCGCGCCTCCCGTCGCGATCGCCTTGCAGGCGGACGACGCGCCGCAACTCGACGCCGCCGATGCCCTGGCCTACTTCGACGGCCTGATCGGCAACGGCATCGCGCGCAGCGATGTGGCCGGCGTGACCCTGGCCGTGGTCAAGGACGGCCAGCTGCTGCTGAGCAAGGGCTACGGCTACGCCGATGTCGCCCGCCGCATTCCGGTCGATCCGGCGCGCACGCTGTTCCGCCCCGGCTCGGTGTCCAAGCTGTTCACCTGGACCGCAGTGATGCAGCAAGTCGAACGCGGCCGGATCGATCTCGACGCCGACATCAACCGCTACCTCGACTTCAAGATCGCGCCCTACCGCGGCCGGCCGGTGACCATGCGCCAGTTGATGACGCACACGCCCGGCTTCGAGGAATCGATCGGGCATTTGTTCGCCGACCGTCCGTCGTCGCTGATCGGCAATGGCCGCTATCTCAAGTCGGTGCAGCCCGAGCGCGTGTTCGCGCCCGGCGAGGTGCCCGCGTATTCGAACTACGGCGCCGCGCTGGCCGGTTACGTGGTCGAACGCGTGACCCGGCAGCGTTACGACGACTACATCGAAGCCGAAGTGCTGCACCCGCTGGGCATGTACCGCTCCAGCTTCCGCCAGCCGCTGCCCAAGCTCCTGGCCGCGAACATGGCCGGCGCCTACGCCGACGGCCGCGGCGCGCCGCCGCGCCCGTTCGAACTGGTCAACCCGGCGCCCGCCGGCAGCCTGTCGGCCACGGCCGAGGACATGGCGCGCTTCATGCTCGCCCAGCTGGGCGATGGCCGCCTGGACCAGGCCCAACTGCTGCAGCCGGCGACCCTGCGGCGCATGCACGCGGCCGCGCAGCGACCGTTCCCAGCCTTGAACGCGATGGCGCTGGGCTTCTTCCGCAACGACCGCAACGGCCCGCTCACCATCGGCCACGACGGCGCCACCGAAGCCTTCCAGAGTTCGCTGCTGCTGTTCCCCGACGCCCAGGTCGGCCTGTTCGTCTCGGTCGACGGCTCCGGCGACGCGGCGTCCGCGCTGCGGCGGCAGATCGTGCGCGGCTTCCAGCAGCGCTATTTTCCGCGAGCGCCGGCGCCGGAGCCGACCCTGGCGAGCGCGCGCGAGCACGGCCGCCAGCTGGTCGGCCGCTACGGCAGCAGTCGCGCCTCCTTCAGCAACTTCTTCGCCATCGCCAACCTGCTGTCGCAGAGCCGGATCGTGTTGAACGACGACGCCACGCTCACGGTGTCGTCGCTGCGCGGTCTGGACGAGCAACCGCGGCGCTGGCGCGAAGTGCGGCCCTATGTCTGGCGCGAGGTCGGCGGCGACGCGCTGCTGGCGGCGAAGCTCGCCCGCGGCCGCGTGATCGCGGTCGCCAGCGACGCGCATCCGCCGGCGATGTGGCTGCAGCCCGTGCCGGCCTGGCGCTCGGCGGGCTGGTCGCTGCCCCTGCTGATCGGCGCGCTGGCGCTGCACGCGGCGGCCTTGCTGCTGTGGCCGGTCGCGGCGCTGGTACGCCGTCATTACGGCCGCCGGCTGACTCTGACCCAGGCCGCGCAGCGCTGGCGCCTGGCGACCCGGCTCGGACTGATCTCGAACCTGGCGATGGCCCTGCTGTGGCTGTGGCTGCTGTCGCGCGCCGATGCCCGCATCGCCGATTTCGACGGCGGCCTCGACGGCTGGATCCGTTTCGCGCAACTGCTCGCCCTGCTGTCGCTGCCGGTCGCGCTGCTCGCGATCCGCAACGCGATCGAAGCCTGGCGCGCGCCGCGCGATCGCTGGCGCCGCCTGGGCGCGAGCCTGATCGCGCTGGCCTGCACCGCGCTGGTCTGGTTCGTCCTCAGCCTGCGTTTGCTGAGCCTGGACCTGAACTACTGAGCCGCGGCGCCAAAAAAACAAAAAACAAAACGCAGGGCCCGGACCGCGTCGCAGTCCGGGCCCTGCCTGTATCGCGACCGCTCAGCGCTTGCGCTGGGCCGGCACGAAGTTCTCGCGCACCGCCTTGGCCAACTGATCCGGCGGCAGCAGGCCCTGGTCGAGCAGGAAGTTGTTGAACGCCAGACGGTCGAACTTGTCGCCCAGCGCAAGCTCGGTCTCCATGCGCAGTTCCAGGATGCGGCTGTAGCCGTAGAAGTAGCTGCCGGCCTGGCCCGGGGCATTGAAGGTGTAGCGGTCCAGTTCCTGCTTGGTCATCGCCGGCGACAGGCCGACTTCGTCGAGCAGCACCTTGCCGGCGCGTTCGCGGTCGGTCATGCCCAGGTTGAGCATCGGGTCCAGCATCGCGCGCGCGGCGCGCATCAGTCGGAACTGCAGCGCGATCAACTGACCGTCCAGCGGCTCGTACGGCACCATCTCGGCTTCGGCGTACAGCGCCCAGCCTTCCGCGTTGACCGAGTTGAAGGCGAACATGGTGCGGGCCAGCGACACGCCGCGCTCGACCATGGCGGTGAACTGCAGCTCGTGGCCCGGGCGGCCTTCGTGCGCCGACAGGGTCCAGGCGACCGAGTCGAAGTTGAAATCGTCGTACTGCAGCGCGGTGCCGTCGGGGTTGGGCACCGCCACCGGCAGCACGAACTGGCCCTGCTGGCCGGTATTGCCGACCAGCGGCGCCGGCAGGAAATGCGGCGCCGGCTGCGCCGCCGATTCGGCCTCGCTGCCCAGGCGCATCACCATCGGCCGCTGCGGCACGTCGACGATCTTCTCCTTGCGGATGATCGGGTCGATCGCGTCGATCACGGTGCGATAGCGCGCTTCGAGCTGGTCGTTGGGAATGCTGTTGCGCTTGAGCGCGCGGATCACCGCGATGTAGTCGTGGCCATCGACGCCGGTGATGCCCTTGGCCTGCGCGACCAGCGGCGCGAGCTGGCGCATCGCCGCGCGGGTTTCCATGAACTCGACCTGGGCGCGGCGGATCAGCAGCTGCGGATCGATGTTGATGCCGTATTGCTTGAGCTGGAACGCGTACAGCTCCGGCGGCAGGCGGTTGTCGCCGCGCGCCTCGGGCAGCACGGTGGAACGCGCCCAGGCCGCATAGTCCTTGAACTGCTGGTCCATCGCCGCCAGCGCGGCGTCGGCGCCGGCGATCTTGTACTTCTCGAACAGCTTGCGCACGCCGGCCGCGTAGGTCTCGACATTGCCCAGCGCCTGTTCGACTTCGAGCTTGGTCGGACGCAGCATGGCCTTGTCGCCGGCGCGCTCCTCGTAGCGCTCGCGCGCGAGCGTGGTGATCGGCTTGCCGTCCGCGCCCAGGCCGACGTAGTTCTTCAGCCGCGCCAGCGCGCGTGCGCGGCGTTCCGGCGGAGTCTGGTCGGACAGCAGGCCCTGCATGCCCTGGAACACCAACTGCGGCGCGTCGTTCCACGGCAACGCCAGACGTTCGTTGAGCTCGCTGCCTTCGATGTTCTGATCGGCGGCGGCCATCATGATTTCCAGATCCTGGCGCACGTCGGGATTGCGCTCGGTCTCCAGCTTGGCCTGCAGTTCCGCCTTGCCCTTGGCCATCGCGGCGCGGAAACGCTTGCCGTTGTCCGGGTTGAGGTCGCTCACGCGCTCGTCGAAGCCGGGCACGCCGAAGAACGACATCTGTTCGGGCGCGAATTCGCCCTGGGCCTTGAGCAGGATCTGCGCGTAGCCGTTGCTCGTGGTGACCCAGGCCGGCACCGGCTTGGCGGCGGCTGCGGCGGGTTTCGCGGCGGCCTGCGCGGCGAGCACCGCGGTCGGCGCGAACAGCGCCAGGGAAATCGCTAGAGCGAGGGCTTTCATGAGATGGCGGTCCTGGTGGCGGTCCGGAGTGGGTCCGCCGACCTTAGGCCCTGCGCCGGGCGAGGGCATCCGCCGTAGGTCACGTTTCCTTGCGGCGGTTTCGTCGGCTTGCGCGCCGCGCGGACACGCACCCGGACCGGCTAGTCCGCCGGCGCATCCAGCAGATCGATCTTGCGCTGGCTGCTGCCTTCCAGCTGCACGTTCATCTGGGTGTAGGCCCAGCCTTCGCCCCGGGTCGTGCCGGTCACCCACAGCCGCGCCGCGCCGCGGGGGCCGGACAGCGGCGCGTTGATGGTGACGTCGACCTCCTCGTTGCTCTGACGGAAACTGCCCATCACCAGCCAGCCTTCCTCGATCGGCTGGCCCAGCGCGGCGATCACCTCGGGATCGGCGCGCGCGCGTTTCACCCCTTCGATGTAGGCCGGAGAGGACTTCAGCTGCCCGATCACCAGCGAACCGATGCCGAGCACGAAGCCCAGCAGCAGGCCGACCGAGGCCAGGATCAACAGCGGCAGGAACCAGTAGCGGTTGCGCTGCGCCCAGTCGCGCTGGGGCAGGGGCGGCGGCAGAGCGGCGGCGGTCATGCGGGCGGATTCCGGAGCGGTGTCCGGCAGAGTATCCGCAGCGGCGACGTGGGCGCCAAGACGCGTCTGCTGCGATGCGCCGGGCCGTGATACAACCCGGGCTACAAGAGAGGAGCATGCAGGAGGGGAGCATGGCCCAGGTACCGAAGATCGATTCGCCCTGTCCTTTGGGGATAGACGAGCAGTTGCGCCTGGACGGCCATTGCGGCCGCTGCGGCAAGCACGTGCATGCGCTGGACGCGATGGACGATGCCGAACGGCGCGCACTGCTGCGCACCGCCGCCGGCCCGATCTGCGTGTCCTACCGGTCGGCGCGGCCGAGCCCGGTGCGTCGCGGCGCCGGCTTTGGTATCGCGATCGCGGCGACCCTGGTGTCGGGCGGCGCATTCGCGACCGATCCGCCCCCGCTGCTGCCGCCCGTCGCCAGCGAGCAGGCTCCGCCGGTGACCGCGGCCGCACCGCTGGTCCCGTCCGGGCAGGCCGGCGGCGAGGATGAGGACGAACGCATCGTCTTCGTGGGCGGCGTCAGCGATCCGCAGGACGCGCAATGGATCGACGACAGCGATCTGCCCGAACTGCCGATGCGCCAAGCCGAGGAGCTGGAGCAGGTCGGGAGCGCGCCCGTCTCGGCCCAGGTCGTTAACCCCCGTCGTTAACCCCGTTCCGAGCCGCTAGCCGTTCCGGGATTTACGACCCACCCACACGAGTACGCGCCATGGCCCTGGTTCCCAAGATCGATTCGCCTTGCCCGCTCGGCATCGATGAGCTGCGACGCCTGCAAGGCTACTGCGGGCACTGCGGCACGAACGTGCATGCCCTGGACAGCATGGACGAACAGGAACGCAAGGCCTTGCTGCGGGCGGCGGCTGGGCCGATCTGCGTGTCCTACCGTGTGCCGCGTCCGGCATCCGCCCGTCGTGGCGCCGGTTTCGGTATCGCGATCGCCGCGACCCTGGTGTCGGGCGGTGCGTTCGCCGGCGGTGCGCCCGCGGCCGATCCTCCGTCGCTGCTCGCGCCCGCCACCACCACCGGGCCGGTGACGTCTCCGGTCGCCGTGGCTCCGCTGCTGCCGTCGCAAGCGGCGACGGAAGGCGAAAAGTCGGCTGAGCTCGAATTCGTCACGGTGGTCGGCGGCGGCGTCAGGAATCCGCAGGACGCGCAGTGGATCGACGACAGCGATCTGCCGGAGTTGCCGATGCGCGATGCCGCGAGTCCGGACGCCGCACCGACGCGGGTGGACGCGGCCGACGGGGTCTCGCGCCCTGCGCACTGAGCCTTGCCTTCAGCGGGCGGCGGCGGTCACGCCGGTCGCCTCGATCACTTTCAATCGGCCGATCGCCTGCATCACGCCGGCGCCGTCCTGTGGCGTGCCGTCGCCGACCCGCAGCGCGATATGGCCGCTGTCGAAGCGGCCCAGGCCGGCGTCGTAACTGATCCAGCGCCGGCCGTTCCAGCTCTGTACCCAGACATGCGGGCTGAACACGTGGCTCTGGCCGGTGAAGCGGCTGGAGTAGGCGATCCCGTAGACGATGCGGGTCGGAATGCCCTGGGCGCGCGCCAGTGCCGCGAGCAGCAAGGCGAACTCGGTGCAGTCGCCGCTGCGCGCGCTCAACGCCTGCGAGGCGCTGAGATAGTCGCGGTAGGCGATGGGCCCGTTCATGTGCTGCTGCACCGCCTCGACCAGCGACTGCATGCGGTGCTCGACGCCGCGGCCGCGCACATGAGTGCGCGCGAACGCACGCACGCTGCGCTCGTCGCTGTCGACCCAGGCGTTGGACGCGAGGTGGCGCCGCAATTCGGCGGCGTCGGGCGCGGCCTCGTCGCCGCAGTCGCCGCAGATGTCGATCAGCGCCGTCGCGGCCGTGGCATCGCGCGGCTGCACGCGCTGTTCGCCGGTGGCCGGCCACGGCCAGGCCAGCGCGGGCTCGAAGGCGAGCGCGTAGCGGATACGGCCGCTGCGCGCGCGCTCGGACATCTTGTACGGCGATGCGACCAGGCGCGCATGGATCGCGGCGCGCGCCTGCGCCTCGGTCGCGCCCAGCGTCGGCGTGCCGGCGTGCGCGGCGGCACCGACGATCAGCGCCGCCGCCAGCGGCAGCCGCCAACGCGACGGTGCGCGCAAGCTCACGGCTTCAGGCAACGCGCGAAGAAGTCCTCGGTGATGCGCAGCCGGTGCAGATTGTCCTTGCCCTTGAGGCTGTGCTTGGCGCCGGGGTAGGTCATCAGTTCGAACGGCTGGCCGCGCTTCTGCAAGGCGCTCATCAGCACGGTGGAATTGCTGAACAGCACGTTGTCGTCGGCCATGCCGTGGATCAGCAGCAGCTTGGACTCGAGGCCGTCGATGTGTTCGAGCACGCGCGCTTCGCGGTAGCCGTCGACGTTCTTGTCGGGCAGGCCCATGTAGCGTTCGGTGTAGTGGCTGTCGTACAGGGCCCAGTCGGTGACCGGCGCGCCGGCGACGCCGCAGGCGTAGGCGTCGCTGGCCTTGGCCAGCAGCATCAGGGTCATGTAGCCGCCGTTGGACCAGCCGTACACGCCGATGCGCTGGCCGTCGACCCAGGGCTGCGATTTCAGCCAGGCCACGCCCTTGAGCTGGTCGGCGACTTCCACCGTGCCCTGCTTGCCGTACAGCGCGCCGCCGAAGGCCGCGCCGCGGCGCGGGGTGCCGCGGTTGTCGATCGAGAACACCACGTAGCCGTGCTGGGCCAGGTACTGGTTGAAGTCCGGCGCCCAGGTGCGCTTGACCGTCTGCGCGGCGGGACCGCCGTAGACGTTGACCACGACCGGGTAACGCTTGCCCGGATCGAAGCCGGAGGGCTTGAGCACGCTGTACTGCAGGCGGGTCTTGCCGTCGGCGGCGGTCAGCGTGCCGAACTCGATGTCGCGATGGGCCTGGCGGTAACGCGCGTACGGGTGCTTGGCGTCGGCGAGGTCGTTGTCGATCAGCGCGGCGATGCGGCTGCCGTCGTTGCGGTACAGCTCCAGTTGCGGCGGGGTCGAGGGGTTGGACCAGTTGTCGACGTAGACGCTGGCATTGCGCGCGAAGCTGGCGTTATGGATGCCGTCGCTCTTGGACAGGCGCTCGATCGGGCCGCCGCTCAGGGCCACGCGGTAGATCTGCACGTCCAGCGGCGAGTCCTTGCCGGCGGCGAAGTAGACCTGGCCGGCCTCCTCGTCCACCGCCAGCACGCCGTCCACCGGCCAGTCGCCGGAGGTCAGCGCGGTGGCCTTGCGGCCGTCGGCGGACAGCAGGTACAGGTGTTCGTAGCCGCTGCGCTCGCTGTTCCAGAGAATGCGGCCGTCCTTGAGGAAATGCAGGTCGTTGTTGAGCGGCACCCAGGTCTTGGCGCGCTCGGTCGCCAGCACGCGCTGCTTGCCGCTGTCGAGGTCGGCCTCGATCAGCTCCAGCAGGTGCTGGTCGCGCGACTGGCGCTGGAAGCTCAGGTGCCGGCCGTCGCGCCAATCGACGCGGGCCAGGTAGATGTCGGGGTTTTTGCCCAGGTCGATCCAGCGCGCCTGGCCGCCCTTGGGCGCGATCACGCCGAGCTGGATCAGCACGTTGCGGTCGCCCGCGGCCGGGTAGCGCTGCTCGATCACATCGGTGCGGTCGGGGTAGACCTCGTAGCGCTTCTGCACCGGCACCGGGCTTTCGTCGATGCGCGCGAACGCGATCGCCGAGTCGTCCGGGGCCCACCAGTAGCCGGTGTGGCGGTCCATCTCTTCGTCGGCGACGAATTCGGCGATGCCGTTGCCGATGGTGTCGCTGCCGTCGCGGGTGAGCTGGGTCGCCTTGCCGTCGGCCAGGTCGATCACCCACAGGTTGCGGTCGCGCACGAAGCTGACGTAGCCGCCCAGGGGCGACAGTTTGGGATCGGTGGCGAAGCCCTCGCCGTGGGTCAGCTTGCGCACCGCGGCCTTGCCCGATTTCGACGAGCGCGCGATGCCCAAGTCGTAGAGGTAGAGCTCGCCGCCGAGCGGGAACAGCAGGGTCTTGCCGTCGGGCGACCACTGGTAATCGACGATGCCCGACAGCGCGGAGATGCGCTGGCGTTCGCGGCGCGCCTTCTCGGCGTCGCTGAGCACTTCCGCACCCGGCAGCACGTCGTCGGAATCGACCAGCAGCGTCGACTTGCCGCTGGCGATGTCGTAGGCCCACAGGTCGAGGCGGTTCTTGTCGCGCTCCTTGCCGCGCAGGAAACCGACCCGGCTGCCGTCGGGCGCGACGCGCGGCTTGGTCAGGCTGGGACCGGACAGCGGTGCGTCGCCGGCGAGGGCGTCGAGCGTGAGTTTTTCGGCAGCGTTCTGCGGCAGGGCGGACGCGTTCTGGGCAAGGGCGGGGGCGGTCAGCGACATGGCGAGCAACAGGCAGGCGGCGAGGCCGCGGCGGGCGAGAGGAATGTTCATGCGGTACGGGCCGGGGTTCCGAACAGGTTCTTGCGCATCTCGTCGGTCATGTCGCGAGACGGGCGGTAGGTTTGTTCCAGGGCGTAGGCGCGCTGGAACGCGGGGCGGGCGGCGAGTGCGTCGTGCCAGCGCCGCACATGGGGATAGTCGGCCAGGTCGATGTAGTGCCAGGCGTGCGCGTGGGCCCAAGGGTGGCAGGCGAAGTCGGCGATGCCGAGCGCACCGCCGGCCACGTATTCGCGTCCGGCCAGGCGGCGATCGAGCACGCCGTACAAGCGTTGGGTTTCGCGCTCGTAGCGCTCGATCGCGTAAGGAATCTTCTCCGGCGCGTAGCGGTTGAAGTGGTGGTTCTGGCCCAGCATCGGGCCGTAGCCGCCGACCTGCCAGAACAGCCATTCGTCGGCCTCGACCCGGCCGCGCACGTCGTCGGGCAGGTATTTGCCGATCTTGGCGGCAAGGTAGTGCAGGATCCCGCCGGACTCGAACACGCTGATCGGCTCGCCGCCGTCGGCGGGCGCATGGTCGACGATCGCGGGCATGCGGTTGTTGGGCGAAATCGCCAGGAATTCGGGCTTGAACTGGTCGCCGGCGCCGATGTCGACCGGGCGGATGCGGTAGTCCAGGCCGGCCTCTTCGAGCAGCAGGGTGATCTTGTGGCCGTTGGGCGTGGGCCAGTAATAGAGATCGATCATGGGCGGGTCGCACAGGGACGAAGGCCGAGTGTAAGCGCTGCGCCGGGCGGCGGTCCCGGCGGGCGGGGAAGGCATCGTTGCGGCGGTGCGGGCCTGCGCGGCGGCGCGCTTCGTTCAGCAGGCGACTTGGCGCAGTCATGGGCGCGCCGTTACCCTGGACGGCCTTAAGACACAGCCCGCCAGGCCATCGCATGACCGTCGAGCGTACCGAACGCCTCAATCCGCTGCCCGCGCTGATCTTCAGTTCGCGCTGGCTGCAGCTGCCCTTGTATCTGGGCCTGATCGTCGCCCAAGGCGTTTACGTGTTCTTGTTCATCAAGGAACTGTGGCACCTGATCCACGGCGCCAACACCTTGAACGAGCAGGGGATCATGCTGATCGTGCTGGGTCTGATCGACGTAGTCATGATCTCCAACCTGCTGGTGATGGTGATCGTCGGAGGCTACGAGACCTTCGTTTCGCGCCTGCGCCTGGAAGGGCATCCGGATCAGCCGGAGTGGTTGAGCCACGTCAACGCCTCGGTGCTCAAGGTCAAGCTGGCGATGGCGATCATCGGCATCTCCTCGATCCACCTGCTCAAGACCTTCATCGCCGCCGGCGACCTGGGCCTGCCGATGTGCAACACGCTGGAGGCGATCAACGCCAGCCGCGCGGCCGCCGAGGCCGTGGCCGCCGGCATGACCGGCGTGGCCGCAAAGTGCACGACCTCGACCTCGACCGGCGTGATGTGGCAGACCATCATCCATATGGTCTTCATCGTCTCGGCGATCGGCATCGCGATGACGGACAAGCTGATGTCGCATGCGCCCAAGGCCAAGCCGGCGCATTGAGCCAGTAAAGCCAGCCTTCCGGCGCGCCGCGATCTAGCGCGCGGCGCGGGAAAGACGCAGAGGCGCAGGCCCCTGCGTCCGGCGACGCTCCCTCAGAGCGGTATGCAGTTGTTGCCCTGCGAATCGCAGACGTACTGCAGCATGAAGTACCACTGGCTGCCGTCGCATTCCCAAACGATGTAGCCGGAACCGAACGGGGTGGCGGTCTGCGCGCCCGCGTTGGAGGCGTCGCAGGTCGCGGTCGGCGGCGGCCACGCATTCGCGCTGGAGCTCATTCCCAGGCTGAGCAACGCGATCGCCGCGCCGAGCATGATCTTGTGCATCTGTAAGACTCCTTGTCCGATGCCGCTATGCGGTATTGGGGCTCCGGCAGCCAGCGGCGTTTCTGCCGAATCCATGGCCTGACGCGTCTACCGCTGCAATCTATCACCGGCTCTCCGGCATCGGTGCCGTCGGCCGCGCCGCTGCGCCGAACCGGGTTGGCGCAATCAATGCGTTGCGTTCGACGGGCGCGGACCCATGATCGCCGTGCGCAAGTTCAGCGCATCGGCACGCTGCGAATAGCGTAGGCCGCTCGGGTCGGTTTCCAGGCCCAGCGCCGCGTAGGCCGCACTCAAGTCCGGAAACTCGCGCGAACGCGCATAACGCCGGTACAGGCGCGCGAACACGCCGTCGCCGCCGAGGCGATCCAGCTCGTCGGCGAACGCCTGCGGCGAGGCCTCGTCCATGTCGTCCGCCGCCGCGTCCAGACAGCACCGCGCGTAGCGCGACAGCACCGTGTCCAGATCCAGGCCGCGTTCGCGGCGCAGCGCCAGGTCCGCTTCCAGCCAGTACGCCGCGCCGGCCCAATACACGCGCATGGTGCCGCCGCGGCCGAGTTCGTCCAGCGCCGCGCCCGGCCCCAGGCGGCGGCCGCGGCCGAAGCCGGCGTCGAGCTGGCGCCAGGCCTGGTCCGGCGTGAGCAGGCCGGCGCGGGCGCGCAGCACGTTCTGGTAATAGCTCGCCAGCCCTTCGGCCATCCAGCGGCCGTCGCGGCCCAGATAGGGATGGAACAAGTGCGAGAGTTCGTGGACCGCGGTCCAGTCGGCGCGCAGTTGCGCCAGGCTGGCGTCGCGGCGCACGAACAGCAGCACCGCGACGCCGTCGCCGCGCTCGGTCTGGCCCCAGGGCACGGGGCTGGGATCGCGGCTGTCGATCTGGCGGATCCGCACCTGCGCCCGGCGCAGCGGATAGCGCCCGAACGCGGTCAGGGTGGCGTCGGCGGCTTCGGCCAGCCAGCGCTGCAGCATCGCCGCGCGCGCCGGGTCGGACACGCCTTCCACGCTCACCTGCAGGGCATTGCCGCCGGCGCGCAGGGTGCGCGCCGGCGCGGCGTCGTCGTCCGCGCGCGCAGGCGGCGCGGCGGCGGCCAGCGCGCAGGCGATCAGGAACAGCAGGGGCGTAGGGCGCATGGGCATTGGATGTCCAGGCTGGAGCAAGGTTCCCGCGGGTGCGGCCGCTACAATACGACGATGGACGTATCGCACCTGCTCGACGCACTCAATCCCGCCCAACGCGAAGCCGTATCGGCCCCCCCGGGCCACTATCTGGTTCTGGCCGGCGCCGGCTCGGGCAAGACCCGAGTCCTCACCCACCGCATCGCCTGGCTCAACGAAGTCGTCGGCGTGCCGACCCACGGCATCCTCGCGGTGACCTTCACCAACAAAGCCGCCGGCGAGATGCGCAACCGCGTCGACCTGCAGCTGCGCCACGGCGCGCGCGGCATGTGGATCGGCACTTTCCACGGCCTGGCCCATCGCCTGCTGCGCCTGCATTGGCAGGACGCTAAGCTGCCCGAAGGCTTCCAGGTCCTGGACAGCGACGACCAGCTGCGCCTGGTCAAGCGCGTGGTGCAGGCGCTGGAACTGGACGAGGCGCGCTTCCCGCCGCGCCAGATCGCCTGGTGGATCAACGCCCAGAAGGACGAAGGCCGCCGTCCCGAGCATATCCAGCCGGCCGCCGACCCCTGGGCCGACGCGATGCGGCGCGCCTACGAGGCCTACCAGGAACGCTGCGAACGCGCCGGCCTGGTCGATTTCGCCGAGCTGCTGCTGCGCGCGCACGAACTGCTGCGCGACAACCCGGCCCTGCTCGCGCACTACCGCCACCGCTTCCGCGAGATCCTGGTCGACGAATTCCAGGACACCAACGCCATCCAGTACGCGTTCGTGCGCGTGCTGGCCGGCGATAGCGGCCACGTGTTCGTGGTCGGCGACGACGACCAGGCCATCTACGGCTGGCGCGGCGCCAAGGTCGAGAACGTGCAGCGGTTCCTGCGCGACTTCCCCGGCGCCCAGACCATCCGCCTGGAACAGAACTACCGCTCCAGCGCCAACATCCTGGAAGCCGCCAACGCGGTGATCGCGCACAACCCGGACCGCCTGGGCAAGAAGCTGTGGACCGACACCGGCCTGGGCGAACCGATCGACCTGTATGCGGCCTACAACGAGATGGACGAGGCGCGCTTCGTGGTCGAGCGCCTGCGCCAGTGGGTGCGCGACGGCGGCAGCTACGGCGACGTCGCGGTGCTCTATCGCAGCAATGCGCAATCGCGCGCCTACGAAGAAGCGCTGCTGTCCGAACAGGTGCCCTACCGCGTCTACGGCGGGCAGCGTTTCTTCGAGCGCGCCGAGATCAAGGACACCCTGGCCTATCTGCGCCTGGTCGCCAACCGCGCCGACGACGCCGCCTTCGAGCGCGCGGTCAACACGCCGGCGCGCGGCATCGGCGAGCGCACCCTGGACGAAGTGCGCAAGCGCGCGCGTGCCGACGGCGCCCCGCTGTGGGCCGCCGCGCGCTGGATGACCGAGGAGACGCTGCTGGCGGCGCGCGCGCGCAATGCGCTCGCGGGCTTCATCAGGATCATCGACGAACTCGAAACCGACCTGGCGTCGATGCCGCTGCCGGAAAAGATCGACCATGTGCTGCAGCGCTCCGGTCTGCGCGAGCATTACGCCAACGAATCGCGCGGTCAGCTCGATTCGCGCACCGACAACCTGGACGAACTGGTCTCGGTCGCCTCGCGCTTCACCCGCAGCGACGAGGACGACGCCGCGGCGATGCCGGAGCTGATCGCGTTCCTGAGCTACGCCGCGCTCGAAGCCGGCGAAGGCCAGGCCCAGGCCGGCGACGACGGCGTGCAGCTGATGACCCTGCACAGCGCCAAGGGCCTGGAGTTCCCGCTGGTGTTCCTGGGCGGTCTGGAAGAAGGCTTGTTCCCGAGCAACCGTTCGACCGAAGAATCCGGGCGCCTGGAAGAAGAGCGCCGGCTGGCTTACGTCGGCATCACCCGCGCGCGCCAGAAACTGGTGCTCAGTTACGCCGAGACCCGCCGCATCCACGGCATGGACATGTACGGCGTGCCCTCGCGCTTCCTGCGCGAGATTCCGCCGTCGCTGCTGCACGAGGTACGTCCGAAGGTGCAGGTGTCGCGCCCGGTGTACGGCAATCAGCCGCGCCGCGACCCCGGCCACGCCGCCATCGAGGCGCCGCCGGTGCGCCTGGGCGCGCAGGTGCGCCATCCCAGTTTCGGCACCGGCACCGTTACCGATTACGAAGGCACCGGCGCGCACGCGCGCGTGCAGGTCAACTTCGACGATGCCGGCAGCAAGTGGCTGGTGCTGGCTTACGCGAACCTGCAGCCGGCCTGAAGCCGCTGCGATGCGCCGGCCGCGTGGCCGACGCATCGCTGCGTTTCAGCGATCCATCACTGTTCCGGCCTGGCGTCGTCCGGCACGCCGTTGCGGTCTTCGTCCTTGGACACGCCGGTGCGGATGTCGATCAGATCGTCCTGGCCGTTGCGGTTGAGGTCCGGCACCACGCCGCCCACCTGGTAGTAGATGGTGTTCTGCTGCGGCCCCTGCACGAACTTGCGCTGGCCCGGATCCCAATAGGTCGCATTGGGTTCGATCACGTTGGCGACCAGGTAGGTGTAGGTGTTCGGGAACAGGCTCAGGGCGTTGCCCTTGTGGCAGTACCGGATCTCGCCGGTGGCATGATCGCCCGGCCCCGCCGAACCCGGCGATCCCTTCGGGCAGTCTTCGGGCCGGTAGACGATATCCACCGTACGCGGATCGGTGAGCTTGCCCAGCGGGATCTGCAGACGATCCTGCACGACCTGCTTGCGGATGACGCTGCTGGAGTGGAACTCCACCGGCTGGCCGCGCACGTCGACCGGGCGGCCGTCGCGCATCATCGCCGAGATGTCGAGCATGCGCGGCGAGCGGAAGATCTGCACTTCGGACAATTCCAGGGCGCCGGCGGCGGGGTTGGTATTGAAGAAGTTCAGATTGAACGCGCCACTGGCGACGTCGATGTCGCCTGCGTCGTAACCGGCCAGGCGCGGCGCCAGCGGCAGCAGGGTGGCGCCGTTGAACAGCTGCACGTCGAACACGATCACGCTGGCGCCGCCGGCGAAACTGGCGCCGGTGTGGAACGGCGCGGCCGGCATCACCACGCCGGCGGTCGGGCCGCTCCAGGGCTTGGCGCTGGCGAAGTCCAGGTCGTGCACGTAGTAGACGTTGCCCTGGAAGTTCTGGGTGCCGCCGGTGTAGGTCACCGTGGGGTTCTGCCAGGGGCTCTCCGAGCCGTTGTACCACCAGTTGATGCTCAGGCTGTTGGTGGTGCTGAGCAGCTTGATGCGCATCTTGTTGGCGTTGGTGTTGTTGGGATTGACGAAGTCCCAGTTGTGCAGGGTCTTGGTGTTGAGGCCGACGTTGTGGCCGAGGATCTCGTACTCGGTGTCGCTGAAGTGGCGGTTGCGCGCGGCACGCATCTCGCCGGTCAGGCCGGTCGAGCCGGTCGCCATGATGTGCCAGTTCTGCGCGTCCTCGGTCGGCCGCGGCGCGGAATGGCCATGGGCGGCGCCGTAGTTGTGCGCGGACTCGTGCGAGGTGGTGGTGCCGATCGCGGTGGACCAGCGCTCCAGCGTCGAGCCGATGCCGTTGAGCGGCTGGCCCGCGGCGCCGTAGGTGTCCTTGAAGGACTTGGCCCAGACGCGGGCGTAGTCCTGCGGATCGGCGTCGTTGGTATCCACGGCCTGGGCCTGGCCGAACAGGCTGCCGGCGGTGTCGGAGCCGACCGCCACGATCTGCCAGCGCGGTTCCGTCGGGCTGGGCAGGGTGGTGACCGGATTGACCTTGACGTTGAACTCGCAGTAGTCGTCGACGACGAAGTCGGTGATGCGATTGCGCAGCGTCGTCGTGCTGCCGACCACCGGGTCCAGATCGGCCACGTTGAACGGCGCCGCCGACGAGGACGGGCCGATCGATGGGAACGGCGTGTTGACCGTCGGATAGAACACGTACAGCTGGTTGGTCTTGGGCTGCGCGAGGACGTTGGCGGGACAGGTCGGGGCCGCGTTGGCGGCCGGTGCGATCAGCGCGAGTGCGATCAGCGCAGACAGGCTGCGCGGCTTAAGGCTAAGCATCGGAAAACCTCCATGTTGAGCATCGGAACCGGCCTTCTAGGCCAGACCGGCGCGAGCGATTCCACGCCGGCAGCTAGATTTAACGCAGTCGCGCAACGCAAAATGAGCGCAGCGGCAGCGGTGTTTGTGCGCGCGGTTCCAAAACGGAATCGGCGCCACGACGAACGGTAGTGGCGCCGGCGCGAAAACCACGCGGGGCCGATGCGCCGGCAGATCCGAAGCGACGAGCGGATGCAGCCAACTTGCAATCGGCTTGAGCTAGGCGCGCGCTGCGCTCGTCCAGAGGCCGCGCGGATACGATGCGCAACGCGGTGAAACGCCTCGAACGCAGCAACCTGGATGCCATGAGCGCGGCGAACCGCCGTGCCGCGCGTTCGGCACTACTCGCCGAGCGCAATCCCGAAATGAAAGGCCTCGATGCGCAGGCCCTCGCGCAGATAGAACGCATGCGCGTCGCGGCGCTGGGTGCCCGAGTCCAGTTGCAGGCGCACGCAGCCCAGGCGTTTCGCCTCGGCCTTGAGCCAGTCCAGCATCGCCTTGCCGTAGCCGCGGCTGCGCACGGTCTGGTCGGTGACCAGGTCGTCGACGTAGACGTGCAGACCGACAGCGAGCATTTCCAGCACCCGCCAGCACGCGAACGCACGCGGCGCGCCGTCGGCGTCGAACAGCACGGTGGCGCGGCAACCCTGGCCGATCTGGCGCCGGATCTGGACGACGAAGCGGTCCTCGTCGAATTCGGGCCGCAATTGCGCCACCAGCGGCCAGACCGCGCGCAGTTCGTCCTCGCCGCTGAGGGAGCGGATCTCGTGTCCGGACATGTGCGGGACGTGCCTTACCAACTGAAGAGCTTGTACTGCACCGGCGAGATCGGGCCTTCGCCCTTGCTGCTGTCCAGGGTGCCGTCGCCGTCGCTGTCGACCAGGTAGTAGACCGGGCCGCGCTGGGGCGTGATCTTGACCACCCGCAGCTGGCCGGCCACGCGGTATTCCTCGACGCTGTCGCCGCCCTGGGTCGAGCGGCGCGTGATCTCGGGGTTGCTCAGGTCGGCGGTGGGGTCGCCGCCGCCCATCGTGGCGCAGCCGGCCAGCGGAGCGAGCAGCAGCAGGGCGAGCGATGCGGTGAGGGTGCGCATGGCGGTTCTCCGGAATCCAGGCCGCCAGCATACCTCCGGGGGCCGTGAAGCGGCCGCATCGGTGTCACGCTCCGGTCGCGGCGCACGCGACCGGCGGGCGTAGAATCGCCGGCATGAAAAGACTCGTCCTGATCGATGGTTCCAGCTACCTCTACCGTGCCTTCCATGCCCTGCCGCCGCTGATGAACGAGGCCGGCGAGCCCACCGGCGCTTTGTTCGGCGTGGTCAACATGCTGCGCTCGACCTTGAACGAACGCCCGGACTACGTCGCATTCGTGGTCGACGCCCCCGGCAAGACCTTCCGCGACGACCTCGACCCGCAGTACAAGGCCAATCGCCCGCCGATGCCCGACGACCTGCGTTCGCAGGTGCTGCCGATGTGCGAGATCGTCGAGGCCCTGGGCATTCCGATCCTGCGCATCGACGGGGTCGAGGCCGACGACGTGATCGGCACCCTGGCGCTGCAGGCCGCTGGCACGGGGATCGACGTGACCATCTCCACCGGCGACAAGGACTTCGCCCAGCTGGTGCGCCCGGGCGTGGCCCTGGTCAACACCATGAGCGGCAGCCGCATGGATTCGGACGAAAGCGTGTTCGCCAAGTTCGGCGTGCGCCCGAACCAGGTGATCGACCTGCTGTCGCTGATGGGCGACAGCGTCGACAACATCCCCGGCGTCGAGAAGTGCGGCCCCAAGACCGCGGCCAAATGGCTGGCCGAGTACGACAGCCTCGATGGCGTGATCGCGCATGCCGACCAGGTCAAGGGCAAGATCGGCGACAACCTGCGCGCGGCGCTGCAGCGGCTGCCCTTGAACCGCCAGCTGGCGACGATCAAGACCGATGTCGCCCTGGAGCGCGGCCCGACCGACCTGGCGCTGCGCGAACGCCACGCCGAGGACCTGCGCCGGCTGTACGCGCGTTACGGCTTCAAGCAGGCGCTGCGCGAACTCGAAGGCGGCGCCGGCAGCGCCGAGAATGAACTCGCGGCCGACCGCGCCGGGCTGCGCGCGACCGCGGCCGGCCACGCGCGCTCGTCGGCGTCGGCGGAGGCGCCCGACGCGGCGCTCGCGGCCAAGGGCGAGTACGAAACCATCGTCGAGCCGGCCCAGCTGCACGCCTTGGTCGCGAAGCTGCAGGCCGCCGCCGAGTTCGCCTTCGACTGCGAGACCGATTCGCTGGACCCGATGCGCGCGCGCCTGGTCGGCTTGAGTTTCGCGGTCGAGCCCGAACGTGCGTATTACCTCCCGGTCGGCCACGACTACCCCGGTGTGCCCGCGCAGCTGGCGCTGGATACGGTGCGCGACGCGCTGCGTCCGGTGTTCGCCGACCCGGCCCGGCGCAAGCTCGGCCAGCACGGCAAGTACGATCTGCACGTGCTGCGCCGTCACGGTATCGACGTCGCCGGTTACGCCGACGACACCATGCTGGAGAGCTTCGTCTACAACGCCACCGCCAGCCGCCACGACATGGATTCGCTGGCCAAGCGCTATCTCGGCTACGACACCATCAAGTACTCCGACGTGACCGGCAAGGGCGCCAAGGCGATCTCGTTCTCGCAAGTCGCGCTGGACGACGCCACCCGCTACGCCGCCGAGGACGCCGACGTGACCCTGCGCCTGCACCGGGTGCTGGGCGCCAAGCTCGCCGCCGAGCCGGCCCTGGAGCGCGTCTACCGCGAGATCGAGATCCCGCTGGTGCCGGTGCTGGAACGGATCGAGGCCAACGGCGTGATGATCGACGCCGACGAGCTGCGCCGGCAATCGCAGGACCTGGGCAAGCGCATGCTCGCGGCGCAGCAGAAGGCCACCGAACTGGCCGGGCGTACCTTCAATCTGGATTCGCCCAAGCAGTTGCAGGCCCTGCTGTTCGACGAACTCAAGCTGCCGGCGCTGATCAAGACCCCGACCGGCCAGCCCAGCACCAACGAAGAAGCGCTGGAGGCGATCGCCGACCAGCACGAGCTGCCGCGGGTGATCCTGGAATACCGCGGCCTGACGAAACTGCGCAGCACCTACACCGACAAGCTGTCGGAGATCGTCAATCCCGACACCGGCCGCGTCCACACCAGCTACCACCAGGCCGGCGCCGCGACCGGACGCCTGGCGTCCAGCGATCCCAACCTGCAGAACATCCCGATCCGCACCGAAGACGGCCGCCGCATCCGCCGCGCCTTCATCGCGCCCGAGGGCTGCAAGCTGGTCGCCTGCGACTATTCGCAGATCGAGTTGCGGATCATGGCCCACCTGTCCGAGGACGAGGGCCTGCTGCGCGCGTTCGCGTCCGGCGCCGACATCCACCGCGCGACCGCGGCGGAAGTGTTCGGCAAGGCCATGGACGAGGTCAGCGGCAACGAACGCCGCGCCGCCAAGGCGATCAACTTCGGCCTGATGTACGGCATGAGCGCCTTCGGCCTGGCGCGCCAGCTCGGCATCGGCCGCGGCGAAGCGCAGGACTACATCGCGCTCTACTTCAGCCGCTACCCGGGCGTGCGCGACTTCATGGAGCGCACCCGCCAGGACGCGCGCGAGAAGGGCTACGTCGAGACCGTGTTCGGCCGCCGCCTGTACCTGGAGAACATCAAGGCCTCCAACCAGGGCCTGCGCGCGGGCGCCGAGCGCGCCGCGATCAACGCGCCGATGCAGGGCACCGCGGCCGACATCATCAAGCGGGCCATGATCACCATCGACGCCTGGCTGGCCGGGCAGGGCGGACAGGCCCGGATGATCCTGCAGGTCCACGACGAACTGGTGTTCGAGGTCCGGGCCGGCTTCGTCGACACCCTGGTCGCCCAGGCCGGGGCGATGATGTCCGGGGCGGCCGAACTGAGGGTGCCGCTCGTCGTCGACAGCGGGGTCGGTGATAATTGGGACGAAGCGCATTAATAATCCGGAAAAGCCCGTCGTTGCTGCGTTTGGCAGAATGAATCGGTCCTGAATCCAACAAATTATTAACTTCCATCTTCACGAACTATCCATGTGCGGAGTGGTCATATAGGTCGCGACAGATGCAACGTCTGTCGCTGATCTCTCCCTCCCCTGGAGTGATCCCGGAGCGAAGGCCCCTCCCCAGGTCCCGCTCCACCAGCCCCGCCGGCCCCCCCTGCCTGCGGGGCTTTTTATTTGCGCCGCAGAAAGTCTCGCGCCGGCGCCGCCGCAGCGCACACCTTCGGGGCGAGATTCTGTGCGACTAAATCGGGCTGTCTCGTTCCCTCGGCCTGCGGGATCCGAGCGGCGGAATGCCGCGCCCTGCCGTCGCGTCGGCGGCGGTCGGGCTCAGGCACGGCCCGATCGCGGCCGGGCTCGCCGTACCTGCGCACTGGATCCACACCCGCGCTGCCCGCCGCTCGGCCACAATCGCAGCCATCCCCGCCGCAGGAGTCCGTGCCCATGTCCGACGCCTTCGACCTGTCGATGCCGTGGTGGCATTACCTGCTGCGCGCCTGCGTCGTGTATTTCGTGTTGCTGGTGATGATCCGCGTATCGGGCAAGCGTTCGATGGGGCAGTTCACCTCGTTCGACATGCTGCTGGTCGTGCTGCTGGGCAACGCGGTGCAGAACGCGTTGCTGGGCACCGACACCACGGTCGGCGGCGGCCTGATCCTGGCCGCGACCCTGATCGCCTTGAACTGGGGAGTGGGCTACGTGAGTTCGCGCAGCGACCGCGCCGAGCGCCTGTTCGAAGGCGTGCCGGTGGTGCTGGCGCGCGACGGCCATGTCTATCGCGAAGTACTGAGGCGCGAACTGGTCAGCCGCGCCGATTTCCACAAGGCGATGCGCGAGAACGATTGCGCCGAGGTCGACCATATCGGTCTGGCGACGCTCGAGACCAACGGCCACATCACGATTCTGCGCAGGGGCGATCGGGTCTAGCGCATTCGTGATGGCGTCGTGGGCGGCGCGACGCGGTCGCGGCTTACGCCGCTCCTACCCCAAGGCCGCGCTTCCAGCAGGCGCAGCGGCGTGAGCCGCCGCGCCGAAGCCTCGCTTCCTGTGGGAGCGGCGTAAGCCGCGATCGCGAAACCGCGCGTGCTGCGAAAGCCGCGGCCGGTCCTAGACCGCCGCTTCGCCCAGCCAATCCCGCGGCACCAGATACTCGGCCAGCCTGGCCTCGTCGCTGCCGGCTTCCGGCACGTAGCCGTATTCCCAGCGCACCAGCGGCGGCAGGCTCATCAGGATCGACTCGGTGCGCCCGCCCGACTGCAGGCCGAACAGGGTGCCGCGGTCCAGCACCAGATTGAATTCGACGTAGCGGCCGCGCCGGTACAGCTGGAACTGGCGCTCGCGCTCGCCGTAGGGCGTGTCGCGGCGGCGTTCGACCAGCGGCAGGTAGGCGTCGAGGAAACCGTCGCCGACTGCGCGCTGGTAGGCGAAGTCGCGTTCGAAATCGCCGTGCAGGTCGTCGAAGAACAGGCCGCCGACGCCACGGGTTTCGTTGCGGTGCTTGAGGAAGAAGTACTCGTCGCACCAACGCTTATGCGCGGCGTAGCGCTCGGCACCGCCGAACGGTTCGCACAGCTCGCGCGCGGTGCGGTGCCAGTGCCGCACGTCTTCGTCGAAAGGGTAGAACGGGGTCAGGTCGAAGCCGCCGCCGAACCACCAGGCCACCGTCTGGCCGTCGCGGACCGCATGGAAGTGGCGCACGTTGGCGTGGGTGGTCGGCAGGTAGGGATTGTTCGGATGGAACACCAGCGACACGCCGACCGCGCGCCAGGACGCGCCGGCGAGTTCCGGCCGCGCCGCGGTCGCCGACGGCGGCAGCTTTGTGCCCGAGACGTCGGAGAAGCCGACCCCGGCCTGTTCGAACACGCGCCCGCCGCGCAGGATGCGGGTCCGCCCGCCGCCGCCTTCGGCGCGCTGCCACAGGTCCTCGGCGAAACGGGCGTCGCCGTCGGCCTGTTCGATGGCGGCGCAGATGCGGTCCTGCAGGCCGGTGAGATAGTCGCGTACGCGGTCGAAATCGCTCATGGCGCGCATTCTACCGGGCCGGGCGCGCCGGCCCGGCACCGCTCGGCGAACCGCCAGAGCCGGTGCGGCTCTGGGCCGGTGCCGCTCAGGGCTGGGCGGCGGGCGCCACCGAGATCACGAAGTCCGAGCCGCCGTTCGCCGCGGGCTGGTGCTTCACCGTCAGCGCGATCTGCGTGTCGCAGCCCTTGAGCAGCCAGCGCTCGGTGGCGCCGGTGCCGGTCTTGGAGGCTTCCAGCACGCTGCTCTCGATGGTGTCGAACTCAGGACAGCCATTGGCCGCGCTGCCGGCGACGATGGCCTGCTTGTAGATGTCGAAGCGCAGTTCCTGCGAGGTCCGGGTGTCGCCGCTGAACGGAATCGGCAGGCCGCTGGCGAAGGTCGACAGCGCGGCCGAGCAGGCCTCGCCGGGGTCGGCCTCGATGCCCGGCTTCAGGTTCTTGTCGAACTGGCGGCGGAAGTTGCTGCGCTGCGCGGCGGCATTGCCGCCCAGCTCCGGATAGCGGGTCAGCGCGGCGACCTGGCCGGTGGCGATGGTGACCTCACGCGGCGCGCGCCACTGCGCGTAGGCGGCCTGCAGCCGGTCGATGCCGGCATACCCCTGGGCCCGGCACTCGGCGATGATGGCCTCGCGCATCAGCGAGGTGGTGAAGGTGCGCAGCGCGACCTGCTCCTGGTAGCCGGGCTTCGCAGCGGGCCGGTCCTGCGCGGCGGCCAGGGAAGAGACGATCAACAAAGCGGCGAGCGCGGCACAGCGACGGATGGACTGCAAGGCGATTCCCTCCTGGGTGCGGCGATGCTAGCACCGCGATGATCGTGCGCGACCAGCGCGGACCGGCGTCGTCCGCCTGCGGCAGCGTGCGTGCGCAGGCGGTCAGATCGAGCCACCGCATGTGCGAGCGCCGGGCTGCCCCACCGGCCGGCGGGGCGCGCGGCATCGCCGCGCACCCCGATTCGCACGGGCTTACTTCAAGTTGCGCTCGAACAGCTCGTAGATGCGCCGGTACTCGTCGTACCAGCTGTCCGGATGGGTGAAGCTGTGGCGCTCCATCGGATACGGCGCGAGTTCCCACTTGTCCTTGCGCAGCTCGATCAGACGCTGCGACAGCATCACCGAGTCCTTGAAGAACACGTTGTCGTCGATCATGCCGTGGGCGATCAGCAGGTGGTCCTGCAGGCCGTCGGCGTATTCGATCGGCGAGGACTTCTTGTACGCCTCCGGGTCCAGCTCCGGCGTGTTGAGGATGTTGGAGGTGTACTCGTGGTTGTACTGCGACCAGTCGGTGACCGGGCGCAGCGCGGCGCCGGCTTTGAACTTGCCGGGCTCGCGGAACAGCGCCATGAAGGTCATGAAGCCGCCGTAGGAGCCGCCGTAGATGCCGGCGCGGTCGCCGTCGCCCTGCTTCTGCGCGATCAGCCAGTCGCGGCCGTCCAGGTAGTCCTCGAGTTCCGGATGGCCCATCTGGCGATAGATCGCGGTGCGCCAGTCGCGGCCCAGGCCGGCGCTGGCGCGGTAGTCCAGGTCCAGCACCACGTAGCCCTGCTGCACCAGCAGGTTGTGGAACATCTGCTCGCGGAAGTAGTTCGGGTAGCGCGCGGTGACGTTCTGCAGGTAACCGGCGCCGTGCACGAACATCACGATCGGGTATTTCTTGCCGGGTTCGTAGTTCTTCGGGCCGTAGAACTTGCCCCAGATCGTGCCGGCGCCGTGCTTGGACGGCACCTGCACGAACTCGGGCTGGATCCATTCGCGCTGCTTGAACTCCGGCGTACGGGTGTCGGTGAGCTTGCTCAGGCCTTCGCCGTCGGTGCCGATCACCGCCAGCTGCGCCGGCATGTAGCTGGAGGAATAACGCAGCAGCAGGCGCTTGCCGTCGGGCGATAGCGTGAAGTCTTCGACGCCGTCGAGCGCGGTGACTTCGCGCACCGCGCCGCCGTTGCGGTCGACCGCGCAGACTTCGTAGTCGCCCGGCCATTTGCGGTTGCAGGCGAAGTAGAAGCCGCGGCCGTCGGCGCTAACCTGCGGCGAGGACACTTCCCAACGGCCCGAGGTCAGCGCACGCGCCGCGCCGTTGCCTTCGCTCAGGTACAGGTGGGCGTAACCGCTCTGCTCGGACAGCCACCACAGCGCCGGCCCGGCATTGCCGGAAGCCGGCAGCCAGCCGAAGTCGGTGGTGTTCCAGCCGACCCAGGCCGGGTCGCTGCTGCGGTTGCGCACCACCAGCGTGGCCTGGGCCAGGTCGACCGTGGTCAGCCAGCGGTCCTTGTTGTCGACCGCGCGCACCAGCACCGCGGCCTGGCGGCCGTCGTCGCTCCAACGGATCGCAGGACCGCTGCCGTCGCCGTCGGTTTCGATCCGCACCGCGCGACCGCCCTTGAGCGGGTCCTTCTTCGCGGCCTGGCGCATCGCCGCGAGCGGGTCGTCGGCGATGCCGGGCAGGCGGTCGTACTTGAGTTCGGTGACCTTGCCGCCGGCGATGTCGATCAGCCACAGCTTCTGCGGCAGCGGCGCGCCGCGGCCGACGCGGGTGCGCACTTCCTCGAATTCTTCGTAACCCGATTCGGTCACGTACTTGGGCATCTTGCCGACCTGGCCGGCGTCGGCGCCCTTGGCCTGGGTGACGGCGAGCATCCAGCGACCGTCGGGCGAAAGCGCGCTGTCGGAAATCTCGACATCGCTGCCCAGGTAGATCGGCGCCGGCGCGCGGCTGCCGTCGGCGCGGCGCCAGGCCTCGTCCTGCTCGCGTGCGGCATCGCGCCTGGCGCGGTCGTCCTTGAGCGTGCGGATGGTCGCGAGCTGGCGATCGCGCAGATCGTCGGCCTTCGGCGGCTTGGCCGGATCGTTCTCGGCCTTGAGCTGCGCGGCCTGGCTCACGCCCTGGCCGGCGCGCCACTGGTACCAGTTGTTGTCGACGCGGAACACCAGGTTCCCGTCGCGGCTCCACTGCGGACGCGATTCGTTGTCGTTGCTGCGCGTGACCTGGGTGAGCGCGCCGCTGCGCAGGTCGCGCACGAACACATCGCCGTTGCGCACATAGGCCATGCGCGTGCGCTGGGCGTCGTAAACCGGCTGCGCGGCATCCAGATCGGCGCGCGCGGCGCCGTCGATCTTCGCCGCCACCGCATTGGCGCCGGTGCCCTGTTGCCAGATGTCGCGCACGGTCGCGCCTTCGCGCTTGAGTTGGTACTGCACGCGCTGGCCGTCCCAGGCCCACCACGCCTGTTCCACCGGCGGGCCGATCCAGTCGGGGTCGGCCATGGTCTGGGCGAGCGTGATCGGGGTTTGGGCGTGGGCGCTGGGGGCCATAAGAAACAGCGCGGCCAGCGACAGGGTCAGAGCGTTCGGAACTAGGCGCATCGGCGGACCTGGTTGGAAGTCTAGGGTGGGCAAATTGACGCAGGGTAGCAGCCTCAATAGTTTGCGCGATTGGGCCATGCGTCACGGTGCTTTACCGGGCCTGATGACGCGGCGCACAATGTTCCTGCGCATCTGAAGTCCCGTTGGAATCGCGGGACATGACAGGAGTCGTGACGTGGATGCATTGATGCTGTCGCGTATCCAGTTCGGGTTCGTGATCTCGTTCCACATCCTGTTCCCGGCCTTCACCATCGGCTTGGCGAGTTGGCTGGCCTTCCTGGAATGGCGCTGGCTGCGCACGCGCGACACCGTCTGGCGCGACCTGTTCTTCTTCTGGACCAAGGTCTTCGCCGTGTCCTTCGGCATGGGCGTGGTGTCCGGCATCGTCATGAGCTTCCAGTTCGGCACCAACTGGGCCGTGCTGAGCGAACAGGCCGGCAACATCCTCGGTCCGCTGCTGTCCTACGAAGTGCTGACCGCGTTCTTCCTGGAAGCGACCTTCCTGGGCGTGATGCTGTTCGGCTGGAACCGGGTCGAAGAGAAGATGCATTTCCTCGCGACCTGCATGGTCGCGCTGGGCACCTTGATCTCGACGTTCTGGATCATCTCGGCCAACAGCTGGATGCAGACGCCGGCCGGCTACAAGATCGTCGAAGGCGTGTTCGAACCCGATAGCTGGTGGGCGATCGTCTTCAATCCCTCGTTCCCGTATCGCCTGGCGCACATGGTGCTGGCGGCGTTCATCACCACCTGCTTCGTGATCGGCGGCGTCAGCGCGGGTTATCTGCGTCGCGGCGTGCACGTCGACGCGGCGCGGCGGATGCTCAAGGCGGCGGTGATCTTCGCCGCGATCACGGTGCCGACCCAGGTGTTCGTCGGCGATCTGCACGGCCTCAACGCACGCGAGCATCAGCCGATCAAGGTCGCGGCGATGGAAGCGCATTGGGAGGCCAAGCCCAAGGGCGAGGGCGTGCCGCTGGTGCTGTTCGCGGTGCCCAACGAGAAGGCCGAGCGCAACGATTACGAAGTCGCGATCCCGAAGCTGGGCAGCATCATCCTGACCCACACGCTGGACGGCGAGGTCCAACCGCTGAAGTCGGTGCCGCCGGAAGATCGCCCGCCGGTGAAACCGGTGTTCTACGCGTTCCGGGTGATGATCGGCCTGGGCGTGACGATGCTGTCGCTGGTACTGGCTTCGCTGTGGGCGTGGAAGCGCAAGCAGTTGTACGAAGGCCGCGGCTTCGGGCGCTGGGTCCTGAACGGTTGGCGCGCGATGACGCTGAGCGGCTTCGTCGCGATCCTGGCCGGCTGGTACGTGGTCGAGATCGGTCGCCAGCCCTACGTGGTCTACGGCCTGCTGCGCACCGCCGATGCGGTCAGCGCGATCGACGCCGCGAGCGTGATGACGTCGCTGATCGTGTTCGCGGTGGTGTACCTGACCGTGTTCGGTGCGGGCGTCGGTTATCTGCTCAAGCTGATCCGCAAGGGCCCGCAGCCGCACGAGCCGGCGCCGCGTCCGGGCCTGGGCGACAAGACGCCGGCGCGGCCGCTGTCGGTGCCGGACGAGCCGGCCGACAGCAAGGCGTGATCGCTTGCGCGCGGCCCGCGCGCATGCACGACAGTCCCGCCGCTGCGGGAGCGACACAGAAGGTGGTGGACGATGGAATACTGGCTGCCAATCGTATGGTTCGGCGTGATCGGCTTCGGCGTGCTGATGTACGTGCTGCTGGACGGCTTCGTGCTCGGCCTGGGCATCCTGGCGCCGTTCGCCGAGGACGAGGGCCAGCTCGATCACATGATGAACACCGCCGCGCCGATCTGGGACGGCAACGAAACCTGGCTGGTGCTGGGCGGTGCCGGTTTGCTGGCGGCGTTCCCCAAGGCCTATGCGGTCGTGTTGTCGGCCCTGTACCTGCCGGTGCTGTTGATGCTGATCGCGCTGGTGTTCCGCGGCGTCGCGTTCGAGTTCCGCTTCAAGGCGCATCGCGCCAAGCCGGCCTGGGGCGCGGCGTTCGCGCTGGGCTCGCTGCTGTGCGCGTTCGCGCAGGGCGTGATCCTGGGCGCGCTGGTCGAGGGCATGCCGCTGCAGGGCGGCAAATACGTCGGCGGCGTGTTCGGCTGGTTCAGTCCGTTCTCGATGCTGACCGGCGCGGCGGTGGTGTTCGGCTACGCGCTGCTGGGCTCGACCTGGCTGATCCTGAAGACCGAGGGCCGCATGCAGCAGATCGCGCGCACCCTGACCCGGCCGCTGGTGCTGGTGGTGGTCGTGTTCATGGGGCTGGTCAGCGCATGGCTGCCGTTCCTGGACTCGCGGATCATGGCGCGCTGGTTCGACGGGGCCAACTTCCTGTGGCTGTCGCCGGTGCCGTTGCTGGTGCTGGTCAATGCGTTCGCGCTGTGGCGCGCGGCGATGCGCGAGGGCCGCGACCTGGCGCCGTTCGTGCTGACGCTGTGCTTCTTCATGCTCGGATTCGCGGGGCTGGTGCTGGGCATCTGGCCGAACATCGTGCCGCCGGGGCTGACGATCTGGGACGCGGCGTCGCCGCCTTCGTCGCAGGGGTTCGTGCTGGCGGGACTGGTGGTGTTGCTGCCGGCGATCCTGGGCTACACGTATTGGTCGTATAGCGTGTTCAAGGGGAAGATTGCGGCGGATGCGGGGTATCACTGAGGCTGGCGGCCTCTTGCCACCCGCCTTGGGGTAGGAGCGGCGTGAGCCGCGACCACGACTCCGGCTGCCGCGTGAGTTTCGATGCGGATCGGCTCCGCTTTCTGCTTTCTGTGGAAGCGGCGTAAGCCGCGATCGCGAATTCCGTTTGCTGCGCTGGTTTCGTTCTTAAGCAACAGCTTCCGCCCGCTGCGCATGCGGGTCACGTTCTCTTGCCACTCGCTTTGGGGTAGGAGCGGCGTGAGCCGCGACCGCAACCTCCAGTTGCTGTGTGAGTTTCGATGCGAATCGGCTTTCGCTTTCTGCCTTCTGTGGGAGCGGCGTAAGCCGCGATTTCGAATTCCGTTTGCTGCGTGGTTTCGTTCTTAAGCAACAGCTTCCGCCCGCTGCGCGTGCGGGTCACTTTCTCTTGCTAGCCCAAGAGAAAGTAACCAAAGAGAAGGGCTTGCCTTTCGAAGGAACATCCTGTTCCTCGAAAAACGGCGCGCGTCCTGCGCGCCGCCCTTCGGGTCTGGGTGGGGCTGGGCGAGTGCGGGCATTGGATTTCAATGCCGCGGCAACGGCAACGGCAACGGCAACGGCAACGGCAACGGCAGCGGCAACGGCAACGGCAATCGCAACCGGATGGCGAGGCGACAACTGGCGGCTGCCGGGACGGCCTGGAAGGCGGCGGCGGCCCCTCCGGAGCGCCACGCCAGGGACCCCGGTCACCCGCCACTCCGGCCCCGGCTTCAGCGCCCCCGCTACCAGCCCGCCCCGCGCCTGACGCTGAACGTCAGAGTTCGCGTGACGCGGATGGGCAGGTATGCTGTGTGTCACATAAATCCGCACCGAAAATCCGACCGGGAGCCGAGCCGTCCAGCGCATGCAAACCTACGTCTACAAGAGCCTCCGCAAGGACGAAACCTACGTCTTCCTGGCCGTGCGCGACGATTTCGAGCGTCTGCCCGAACCGCTGCGCACCCAGCTGGGGGCGCTGCAGTTCGTGCTCGAAGTGGCGCTGACGCCGGAACGCCAGCTGGCCCGCGGCGATACCGCGGTGGTGCGCGAGAACCTGGCGGCGCGCGGTTTCCATATCCAGTTCCCGCCGCGGCACGACGAAGTGCGGTCCGATGCCTGAGCGCCGTCGTCCCTGGTCCGAGCCCAAGCACGCCCGGCTGCGCCTGGCCGCGACTGCGGCGGCGGGGCTCGCGTTGGCGCTGCTGAGCGGGTTCGGCGGCGTGGTCGCCGCGGTCGCCGGCACCCTGGCGCAGCCGGCCTATGCGCTGGCGGTGCGGTTCTGGCGCGATGGCGCCGATCAGCCGCGCGCCGCGGCCTGGCTGCACGACGCCGGTTCGGTGGCGCTGCTGTGGGCCGCGGGCGTGGCCGCGCTGGCGCTGGTGGTGGCCTGGCCCTTGTCGTCGCTGCTGCAGACCGGCTCGCTGATGGCGGCGCTGGGGCTGAGCGCGGTCGCCGGTGTCGCCCTGTTGGGCCTGTGGCGGGTGTGGCCGCTGTGGCATGAACTGGAGCGCGACGGCGGCGGCCTGCGCGAGTACTGGCAGGCCCTGGGCGAATTGGAGCTCGGCGCCTGGCGCGGACTGGGCGCGGCCGCGATAGTCGCCGCGCTGGCCGCCGCGGTGATCGCGCTGGCCTGGCCGGGTTTGTTGTCCGAGGGCGGGCGCTGGGCGTCGGCGGTCGCGCTGGCGCTGGGCTCGCCGCTGCTGCACTGGCTGCTGCAGCGGATCGAGCCGGCCGACCCGCTGCCGGGGCTGGATTTCGCCGTCGACGAAGAGCCGCTGGACGCCGCCCAGGCGCCGCTGCTCAGTGGCGAGCCGCTGGAGCCGGCGCTGTATGCGGCGGCGCGCGGCGGCCGGGTCGAGCGCGCGCTGGAACTGATCGAACTGGGCGCCGACGTCAACGCCGCGCCGCCCGCGGACGAGCGCGACCAGCGCAGTCTGGCGGTGCTGGCGGCGGTGCTGCCCGACCTGCGCCTGCTGCGCGCGCTGATCGCGCACGGCGTCGACCTCAATGCCGCCACCGCGGGCATGACCCCGCTGCTGGCCGCGACCCGCGACAGCTGGCACGGCCGTCCGGACGCGGTCATGACCCTGCTCGCCAACGGCGCCGATCCGCGCCTGGCCGACGGCGACGGCAATACCCCGCTGCACCACGCCGCGCGCAGTTCCGACCCCGGCGTGGCCGCGCTGCTGCGCGACGCCCAGGCCGAACTCGACCCGCTCAATCGCGACGGCCAGTCGCCGCTGGGCGTGGCCTGCGCCGGCGGCAATTGGCGCCTGGCCAAGTTCCTGCTCGAACGCGGCGCGCGTCCGGAACCCGCCGGCGGCCAGCCGGTGCTGCTGGCCGCGGCCGGTACCGAAGAGGACGATCCGGCCGGCGTCAGCCTGCTGCTCAAGCAGAAGGCCAAGATCGACGCGCGCGACGGCCACGGCCGCAGCGCCCTGCACGAAGCCGCCTACGCCGGTCATCTGGACATCGTCAGCGTGCTGCTCGCCGCCGGCGCCGATCCCAATGCGATCGACGCGCGCAGCCGCACGCCCCTGCTGGAAGCCGCGCGCGGCGCGCGCCTGGGCGTGCTCGAGCGCCTGCTCGAACACCTGCCGCGCGGCGGCGTCGCCGAAGCGGCGATGACCGACGCCGACGGCCGCAACGCGCTGGCGCTGGCCTGCATGGCCGACAACGCGACCCCGGCGCTGGTGCAGCGCCTGCTCGATCTGGGCGTGGACCCCGAACAGCGCGACGCGATCGGCAAGCGCGCGGTGGATCGCGCCGCCGAGGCCGGGCGCTGGTCGCTGGTGGCCGCGCTCGACCGCGCCTATCCGCTGCCGGCCGCGGTCAGCGACGACGAGGCCGGCGACGCGCCGCTGCCCGACCGCATGCCCGCCAGCCTGCTGCGCGACGGCCTGCGCGAAGGCCGCGCCGCCGACCTGGGCGGCCTGGCCAAGCTGCTGACGCCGGCCGAACTGGGCGCCCAGCTGCACGACGAAGACAATGCGCCGTCGCCCGAACGCATCGCCTGGCTGCTGGCGCAGGGCGCCGACGCCGAAGCCCGCGACGCGCACGGCGACACTCCGATGTTCGCGCTGCTGGCGCGCGGTCCGGCCGCGGTCCCGGCGTTGCAGGCGCTGCTGCGGCGCGGCGTTTCGCCCGCCGGTGCCGGCGGCCTGGCGCGCTTCCTGGCCGCCTGCGCCAGCGCCGAGCAGGCCGCGCGCGGCCTGGAACAGTTCGCCCTGGACCTGATCGAACGCGGCGCCGACCCGTTCGCGCATTCGCGCAACGGCGACCCGCCGCTGGCGCTGGCCGTGCGCCTGGGCTGGACCCGCCTGGTCGATCGCCTGGTCGAGATCGGCGTCGCCCTGGACACCCGCGACAGCCACGGCATGAGCGCGCTGCACCTGGCCGCCGCGCTCGGCCGCGAGACCATGCTCAAGCGCCTGGTCGCGCAGGGCGCATCGCCCGACCTGCTCGCCGCCGACGGCCAGAGCCCGCTCGGCGTGGCGCTGTCGACCGGCCGCCGCGACCTCGCCGACTGGCTGGACTGGCGCGGCTGGCCGCTGCCCAAGCGCCCGCTGCAGGCCTACGACGTGCCGGCCGCGGCGATCGTCGGCGACGCCGACGCGGTGCGCCGCCTGCTCGATCTCGGTCTGCCGGTGGATGCGCTCGACCGCCAGGGCTGCAGCGCGCTGCTGCGCGCGGCCGGCGGCGGCCATCGCGCCGTGGTCGATCTGCTGCTGGCGCGCGGCGCCGATCCGCAGCTGCCCGCGCATTCCGGCGCGACGCCCTTGTCGGCCGCGGTCAGTATGCGCCACGGCGAAATCGTCGACCGCCTGGTCGCCTCCGGCGCCTCGCTGGAACAGCGCCTGCCCGGCGGCCTGACCGTGCTGATGGTCGCCTGCGCGCTGGGCCTGACCGACCTCGCCGCACGCCTGCTTGCGGCCGGCGCCGACGTCCACGCCCAGGACGCGCAGGGCCGCATGGCCCTGCATTGCGCGTCCATGTACGGCTTCACCGCGCGCGAGCGCAGCCGCCTGGTGGCCCTGTTCGACACCCTGCTGCTGGCCGGCGTCGACGCCGATCAGTCCGCCGCCGGCGCCACTCCGCTGTTGCTGCTGCTGGGCGCGCGCGCCGAGCCCGGTACCGCCGCCGACGAGGAAGTGCTGGTCGCCGGCCTGGACCTGCTGCTCGACCACGACGCCGCGCTCGACGCCCAGGACCCGCGCGGCTTCGGCCCGCTGCACCTGGCGGCGTTGCACGGCCTGCTGCGGGTGGTCCAGCGTCTGCTGCGCGCGGGCGCCGATCCGGACCTGCGCGACGCCCTCAACCGCACCCCGCGCGAGATCGCGGTGATGCGCGGCTTCGTCGATATCGCCGCCGAGTTCGCCCCGCCGACGCCGGGCAACGGCGTGTCGATGGCGCGTTTCCTGCGCGAGCGTTGAGTCGCCTAGCGACGCGGCGCCGTTGCGGCGCCGCGCGGTTCAATGCAGCGAGCGCTGCGCCGCCGCGTCGGCCTCGGCGGTGATCTCGCCCAGGATGCCTTCGCCCTGGTCGGCCTCGAACAGCTCTTCCAATTCCTTGCGCGCGTCCTTGGCCGACTGCAGCAGCGCGGCTTCGTCGTCGTGGACCAGGTACTGGGCGTTGAGCATGCGTTCGTCGTGCTCGCGGAAGCGTTCGGTGTGGTCGCGCGCGACCTCGGGCGCCACGCCCAGCGACGTCAGCACGTGCTCGCCCAGCTTGAGGCTGGAATAGAAGGTCTCGCGGATCGGCTCGGCGCCCAGGTCCATCAGCTGCCAGGCGTGCCGGCGGTCGCGTGCGCGCGCGAACACCTTGGCGCGCGGGTACAGCCGGCGCAGGGTGCGCACGGTGCGGATGTTGCCGTCGAGGTCGTCGATGGCGATCACGAACACGTCGACCTGGGCCGCGCCGGCCGAACGCAGCAGTTCGGGGCGCGCGGGATCGCCGTAATAGACCATGTTGCCGAAGCGGCGCATGAAGTCGACCTGGTCGGCGCTGTTCTCGATGGCGATGAACGGCACTTTGTGCGCCAGCAGCAGGCGCGCGACGATCTGGCCGAAGCGGCCCATGCCCGCGATCATCACTTTGGGGTGGTTGTCGGGGATCCGGTCGAACTCGCGCTTGGGCTTGGCCTTCGGCGCGGCCGACAGCGCGCGAGAGATCGCGATCAGCAGCAGCGGCGTCAGCGCCATCGACACGCCGACCGCGGCGATCAGGCGATCGCGGGACGGGTCGTCGAGCAGGCCGGCGTTGACCGCTTCGTTGAATACGATGAAGGCGAACTCGCCGCCCAGCGACATCACCGCCGCCAGCTGTATCGATTCGCGCCGGTCCAGGCCGCCCGGGTGCAGGCCGACGCCGAACAGCAGCGCGAACTTGATCAGCATCAGCACGGCCACCATCGCCGCGATCATCGCCGGCTCCGAGACCACGCGCTGCAGGTCGATGCTCATGCCCACGGCCATGAAGAACAGGCCCAGCAGCAGGCCCTTGAACGGATCGATCTGCGATTCGAGCTCGTGGCGGAATTCCGAGTCGGCCAGCAGCACGCCGGCGATGAAGGCGCCCAGGCCCGCCGACAGGCCGGCGATCTGCATCACCCAGGCCGCGCTGAGCACGGTCAGCAGCGCCGCGCCGGTGAACACTTCCGGCATCTGGGTGCGCGCGACGATCCGGAACACGTGCCGCAGCAGCACCCGGCCGCCGAAGATCACCGCCGCGATCGCGCCGACCGCCTTGGCGATGGCCATCCATTGCAGGCCGCCGCCGTGCACCGCCGCGGCCTTGCCCAGCAGCGGAATCGCCGCCAGCAGCGGGATCGCGGCCAGGTCCTGGAACAGCAGGATCGCGAACGCGAGCCGGCCGTAGTCGCTGGTCAGTTCCTTGCGTTCGGACATCAACTGCAGGCAGACCGCGGTCGAAGACAGCGCCAGGCCCACGCCCACCACCACCGAGGCCTTCCATCCCAGGCCGCCGCCGAACATCGCGACCGCGCCCAGGGCCAGGCCGCTGAGCAGCACCTGCAGGCCGCCGGCGCCGAACACCGGCTTGCGCATCACCCGCAGCCGCGACGGCGACAGTTCCAGGCCGATCACGAACAGCATCATGACCACGCCGATTTCCGACGCCGCCAGCACCGGCTCGGCGTCGCGGATCACCTTGACCCCGTACGGGCCCAGGACCACGCCGGCGGCGAGATAGCCCAGCACCGCGCCCAGCCCGAAACGCCGGAAGACCGGCACCGCGATCACCGCGGCGAGCAGAAAGACCAAGGCGAGTTCCAGACCACCGCTATGCATGCATCACCTCGTCGCTGAGTAGATCGCGCCGACCGCGATAGCGTCATCTTACCCAGCGCCGCCGCCGCGGTGGATGCGCGTTGGCGGGAAACAGCTTCCGCCGCAGCGGTCCAATCGCCGCCGATGGCGCGTCGCAGCACGGTCGGGCCGCGTCGCCGTGCGGCGAAACGGTGATTTAGGCCCGCCTGGCCCGCGCGCGCATTGCTAAGCTCGCAACGCGCGCGGCCGCTGCACCGGCAGGACGTCGGGGTCGCGCGCATTCACGGCAACCACAGGAGCTACACGATGCAAGGAAACTCAAGCAAGTTGGCCGCGTTCGCGCTGGCCGCTCTTACCGGCGCCGCCCTCACCGGCGCCGCCCAGGCCCAGGCGCCGCAAGCCGCGCCCAAGCCGGCGGTGGACTCGATCATGACCACCCGCGTCGACAGCGAGATCGCGATCGACCCCAGCGGCGCCCTGATCGACTACCGCAGCGAAACGCCGCTGCCCGACGACGTCAGGACCAGCCTGGAGCGCCAGGTCCGCGCCTGGCGTTTCGAACCGGTGCTGGTCGAGGGCAAACCGGTCAAGGCCAAAACCCGCATGCGCATCACCCTGGCCTCGCGCCAGCTCGGCGACGAGCGCTACGCGGTCACCGTCGATAACGTCACCTTCCCCAGCAATGGTTCGGGAGTGTTGCCGGATGCGCCGCCGTCCGCGGTCACGGTCAGCAGCCGCAAGATCGTTGCGCCGGCCTATCCCCAGGGCCTGGCGCGTGCCGGCGTCGGCGGCGTGGTGCTGCTGTACCTGCGCCTGTCGCCGGACGGCCGCGTGCTCGATGCCGCACCGGTGCAGACCAGCCTGCTCAACGTCTACGGCAACGACCGCAGCCTGGCCCAGGGCGTGTCGGCGCTGGAGCAGGCCACCGCGCGCGCCGCGCGCAGCTGGCAGTTCAACGTCCAGGTCCACACCGACCATCCCAGCGCGCGCGATCTCACCGTCAGCATGCCGGTGGAGTTCCAGGCCCCGGGCGCGCACGAGACCCGACCCGGGCAATGGCGCACCGAAGTCCGCGGCGCGCGCCGCGAGGCGGCCTGGCTGCGCGACGACGCCGGCGCCCAGCGCATCGGCGTGTCCGATGTGGACTCTGGCGACGTGGTCCCGCTGGCGAGCGCGTTCAAGCTCGCCAGCGAAGTGCAGGGCCTCGCGCTGTAAGCCGGCCCGCGGCCGCCGGGTTTATCTCCCGGCGGCCGTTGTCCGCCGCCGTGCGGTCCGTACGTCCGTCTATTGGGACAGCCACAAAGGACGGCGGCCATGGGCGACTCGCAAGGAATACGCAACGGCCCGAAGGCGTTGACGCTGGCGGCGGCACTGATCGCCGCCGCACTCATCGGCACGACTGCGCAGGCCCAGGGCGGCTCGGGTTACTTCCGTTACGCCGATGCGCGCCTGGCGCTCAAGCACGCGGTCGCCGTGAGCGAAGAGCCGACCGATCGGGCCGACGAACGCCGCACCCTGGTGTTCCTCAGCGCCGAGCCGCTGGACGCGGCCGCGATCGCGGCCGCCTTCGACGCCGCCGACGCGGTGCGCGACCAGAAACCGGCGGGCGGCTACGTGCGCGTATGCATCGCCGCCGACGGCAGCGAGTGCGGCCTGTACTACTCGCCCGAGGGCTTCAACAGCGGCGGCTACGGCGAACTGAGCCTGCAGCGCAACGAGCCCGCCCACATCGCCGGCCGCTGGCTGCTGGCGAAGGGCGATTTCCTCGGCACGCCCTACGACTACGACCTGCGTTTCGACACCCCGATCGTGCCCGCGCCCGGCAGCGACCTGCCCGCCGGCGGCGGCGCGCCCGGCGCGGCCTACAACGCCTGGCTGGACGCCCTGGCCAAAGGCGACGTCGCCGCGCTGCGGCGCATGGGCGGCGAGGACGCGCGCTGGCGCTTTCCCGACGACGACCCGGGCACGGTCAAGGAATCGCTGAAATCCCTGCGCGACGGCGAACCGCTGCGCGCGCAGATTTCGCGCGGCCGCCAGCACGCCGACCAGGCCGTGCTCTGGGTGGAAGGGGTGGACCGCGACGACATCCGCCGCCGCGGCCGCGTGCTGATGCGCCGCAGCGCGGCGGGCTGGCAGCACGTCGAATCCGATCTCGACAGCGTCGACGAGTGAATGCCGAACGCCTGCGGCCTGGATGCCATCCGACGGGATTGAGCATCCGCCCCGCCGGCTCCGAAGGCCTCGCACCACGGGGCTTTTCTCTCTGGGTCCGTCGCGCCGCGCAAGGCGAAACCGGCGTCCACGGCCGAATCCGGCATGCCACGCCGATACGGGCCGCCGCCTGCGGCCCCAGGCGGGCTCGGCCCGCCTGCCCGGCGCCCACCACACGCCCCCGAATTGCCCCGGTCACGGGACGGGCGCATGATTCAGGTTCGACCCCCGGCCGGAGCGCCAGGGGTCGGTACACCAGGAGCTAGTTCACCGAACAAGGAGTAAGTCCATGAATGCAGTGGTCGATTCGATCGACAGCGGCAACCGGGGCGGCGTGTCCGTCGCCCGCCGCTGGTACGCGGGACAGGGTGCGCCGCAGGAACGCGCCCTCAACTACACGGCGCTGCTACCCGCCGACGACGAGTGGTCGCGCGACAACGTGCTCCGCGCGATCGTCGCCGACGCTTTGCAGCGCAACGGCCAGGTCGTGGACGAGGACACCCTCGAAGCCACGGTGGCCTCGGTCTCAGCCCCCGGCGGCGCGCTCGCGCAGACGGCGCTGACCTGGAAGCTGCACCCCGGCGAGACCCGCGCCGACGGCCGCGCCTCGCCGCCGTTCCACGGCTATGCGGTGGAGGTCCCCGCCAACCTGCAAAACTCGCTGGCCGAGTACGCCAAGACCTGGTCGGCGCAGCGCGATGCCGGCCCCGAGGCGCCGATCGACAAACCCTTGGCCGAGCTCCAGCAGCTCGCCCGCAGCGGCGGTCACGGCGACATCGCCCAGACCCTGGCCGCTTTGGAAGCCGCGATCCAGGCCGGCAGCGCCGCCAACCAGGCCGGCAAGCCGATCGACGCGGTGGCCATGGCCGCCGTGCTGCAGTTCGCGACCAGTACCGGACGCGAGCGCGAGGCGGCGAAGATCCTCGAGCGCTACAGCGCGGTCAAAGGCGTGGCTAACGACGCCAAGCTCATCGGCCAGGACGCCGAACGCGTCTTCAACGGTCGCGACCCGATCACCCGCAAACCGCTGGACACCGACCGCCGCGTCGACGCCGCGTTCGACCTGCTCGGCAACGGCTTCAAGATGGCCGGCGATGTCGGCGCCACCGCCTTGATGCTGGGCGCGCGCGGCTCCCTGGTTACCGGCCTGATCGGCGTCGCGCCGGCGGGCGCGGCCATCGTCGCCTTCGCCGCCGGTGCGTACCAGTTGATCAAGCACATCCGCGAGGAACTGCTGGCGCCGCGCTGGGAAGAATTCCGCGAGCGCTTCCCGTTCGCCGAGGGCCTGGAGCCGCGCAAGGCGATCAACGGCGTGATGCGCCAGATCTCGGGCATGCCCACCGACGCCGGCAACGCCATGTCCACCGCCACCCGCGTGCTCGACGCGCTGGGCGAGAACGCGGAAACGCGCGAGCGCTTCCTCGCTTTCCTCAAGCAGAAGGTGCAACCCGAGTCGCTGGTCGACATCCTCGCCTCCGGCCAGGGCCTGGAGCGCCTGAGCGCGCAACAGGCCGTCGATCTGGCCAAGGCGGCGAAGAGTTCGTCCAGGGAGTTCCTCGACCTGGAGCTCAAGGACGTCAAGCGCTACGTGCGCGATCGCGACGGCGACCGCGAGCGCGGCACCTATCTGCTGCCGGCGGCGGCGCAGGAGGCGGCCAACCGCAACACCAACAAGCTCGGCGGCGCGATCGACGAAGGCCTGCGCGTGGCCGGCGCCCTGACCAGCGGCGCGAATTCCTTGAACGGCATGTACAAGGACATGCTCGACAAGCTCAAGGGCGTCGATCCCGCGCAGGTCAAGCTCAACCAGCAACAGCAGCAGAACCTGGCCGCGGCGCTGGTGCCCGTGACCCGCGACGGCGGCCTGACCCAGGTCGATCATCTGTTCGCGAGCAAGGACGGCAGCAAGCTGTTCGCGGTGCAGGGCGATCCGCAGTCGGCGACCCGGCGCATGGTCTCGATAGACGTGGCCGCCGGTGCCAGCCAGAGCCTGGAAGTGAGCAGCCAGCTGGCGGCGCGCAACATGGCCAGCGGCGAGACGACGCAGCAGCAGGCGCAGGGTGGCGGTCGCGGGTTCTGACCCTACCAACTGCACCAGAGAAACGCCCCGCGCTGCGGGGCGTTTCTTTTTCCAGGCTGCCGAATGCGGCAGCGCTTCGATGCGCTGGGTAGGAGCTGCGTAAGCTGCGACTGCGAACCTGCGACTACTGCGTCGGCTCTTCCCCATTGAGAAGGGGGTGAGGGGCTCCTGCCGTTGTTCTGTTAGCGGCAAAAGCATTCGCGCTTTACGCTCATCCCCTCACCCTAGCCCTCTCCCGCAAGCGGGAGAGGGAACAGCAACGACGCTAGCTGCTTTTAACTCATCTCCCTGCAAGCGGGAGAGGGAATCCTTGCGACGCTGCTGCTTTAGCCCCTCTCCCGCTTGCGGGAGAGGGGTTGGGGTGAGGGCCGCCCACCCCTCATCGCCCAAACAAAAACGCCCCGCACAAAGCGGGGCGTTTCGCGGCGCCGGCGAAGCGCGCCTCAGCGCTTCATCGAACTGAAGAACTCGTCGTTGGACTTGGTGGTCTTCATCTTGTCCAGCAGGAACTCCATCGCGCCGATCTCGTCCATGCCGTGCAGCAGCTTGCGCAGGATCCAGATCTTCTGCAGCAGTTCCGGCTCGATCAGCAGGTCCTCGCGGCGGGTGCCGGAGCGGTTGATGTTGATCGCGGGGTAGACGCGCTTTTCGGCGATACGGCGGTCCAGGTGCACTTCCGAGTTGCCGGTGCCCTTGAACTCTTCGTAGATCACCTCGTCCATCTTGCTGCCGGTGTCGATCAGCGCGGTCGCGATGATGGTCAGCGAGCCGCCTTCCTCGACGTTGCGCGCGGCGCCGAAGAAGCGCTTCGGACGGTGCAGGGCGTTGGCGTCGACGCCGCCGGTCAGGACCTTGCCCGAGCTGGGCACGACGTTGTTGTAGGCGCGGGCCAGGCGGGTGATCGAGTCAAGCAGGATCACCACGTCCTTCTTGTGTTCGACCAGGCGCTTGGCGCGCTCGATCACCATCTCGGCGACCTGGACGTGGCGGCCGGCGGGTTCGTCGAAGGTCGAGGAGACCACTTCGCCGCGCACGGTGCGCTGCATTTCGGTCACTTCTTCCGGACGCTCGTCCACCAGCAGCACGATCAGGTGCACGTCGGGGTGGTTGTGGGTGATCGCGGTGGCGACCTGCTGCATCAACATGGTCTTGCCGGCCTTGGGCGGCGAGACGATCAGGGCGCGCTGGCCCTTGCCCTGCGGCGCCATCAGATCGAGGATGCGGCCGGTGATGTCTTCGGTCGAACCGTCGCCGCGCTCGAGCCGGAACTTGCGGCGCGGGAACAGCGGGGTCAGGTTCTCGAACAGGACCTTGTTCTTGGACGCTTCCAGCGGCTCGCCGTTGATGGTGTCGACGATGGAGAGGGCGAAATAGCGTTCGCCGTCCTTGGGGAAGCGGATGCGGCCGGACAGGTGGTCGCCGGTGCGCAGGTTGAAGCGGCGGATCTGGCTGGGCGAGATGTAGGTGTCGTCCGGGCCGGCCAGGTAGCTGGCCTCGGCCGCGCGCAGGAAGCCGAAGCCGTCGGGCAGGATTTCCAGCACGCCGTCGGCGGCGACGCCTTCGCCGTGGCGGGTCAGGACCTTGAGCAGGGCGAAGATCACGTCCTGCTTGCGGGCGCGGGCGACGCCTTCCTGGATGCTCAGCTGGTCGGCTAGGTCGAGCAGTTTCGGCGCGGGCATGCGCTTGAGGTCGCCCAGCGAGTACTGCGGGAAGCCTTCCGGCACCTGCGGGTGCGGGCGCGGGACGAAGTTCTCGCCGTTGCCGCCGTCGTTGAACATGCCTTCGTCGCGCGGACGGCCGCTACGGTCGCCGCCGCCACCACCACCGCGTTCGCGGTCGCGGCGATTGCGGAAGCGGTCGCGGCGGTTGCCGCCGCGGTTGTTGTCGAAGTCGCGTTGAGCGTTGCCGCCTTCGCCACCGCCGCCGCCACCGCCCTGCGGCGCGCTCTCGCCGCCGGACGGGGCCGGTGCGGAGTCGCCTGCGGAGGGAGCGGGAGCGGCCGGGGCGGCCGGTGCGGGGGGCGCGGCCGGCGGCGGAGCGCTGGCGGCAGGAGCGGACGGACTGGCGGCGGCGGGAGCGGCGTCGGCTTTGGCGACACGCGGCTTGCGCACACGCTTTTCGGCGATATCGCCAGCGTCGGGGGTGTTATCGGACAAGCAGGGAATCCTCGCTAAGGGGCGAGCGCTCGCAGGCAGCGAGCGGGACGTCGGGGACGTGGGTGGATGATGGTTTCGCGAGATGGGGTGCGGCGCTGCCAGTGCTACGGTTCGGCGCCGGGTATGGCGAAACTAGCACTGCCGCTGCGCGGCGGCAAGCCTGGTGGGGCTTGCCGTTCACGTTGCCGGGCCGGGCCCGGCGGCCTTCGGCCTTCGCCCCGCATGGCGCGGGCGAAGGCGGGGGGCGATCAGATCGCCTTGTCGATCATCTGGGTCAGCAGGGTCTTGATGTTCGGCGGCGCGCCCAGCTGGCTGGAGTGGACCTGGCCGTCCTTGAACATCAGCAGCATCGGGATGCTGCGCACGTTGTAGCGGACCCCCAGCGCCGGGAATTCCTGAACGTCGACCTTGACCACCTTGGCCTTGCCGTCGTACTGGTCGGCGAGCTGCTCGACGATCGGCCCGATCGCCTTGCAGGGGCCGCACCAGGGGGCCCAGAAGTCGACCAGGACCGGTTCGGACGACTGCAGCACGGTGGCATCGAAGTCGGAATCGCCAGCATGCAGAACTTTTTCGCTCACGGGGATGATCTCCTGCGGGGTGCTCGCCCGTACGGAACGGGCTCTTCTTGAATGGAAACCCCGGGCGGGCCGTGCCGGGCGGGGGCTTACTGTAAACTGGGGCGTTTCGCGGCACCTTCAAGGGCTGCGCCACCGCCTCCCAGAGGCAGAACGTCGGGTCGGCCATGGGGTCTGCCCGGCCCCGGCAGTCTGCTTCGCCGACGCCACCCACGCAAGCGCAGTTCTGCGCGCGGACCCTTAAGACGCATGAGCGACAAGCCTTTAACCGATGTAACGTTCTCCTCGTTCGACCTGCATCCCAGCCTGCTCGCAGGCCTCGAAGCCGCCGGCTTCTCGCGCTGCACGCCGATCCAGGCGCTGACCCTGCCGATCACCCTGACCGGCCGCGACGTCGCCGGCCAGGCCCAGACCGGCACCGGCAAGACCCTGGCCTTCCTGGTCACCGTCATCAACCGCCTGCTGACCCGTCCGGCCCTGGCCGAGCGCAAGCCCGAAGACCCGCGCGCCCTGATCCTGGCCCCGACCCGCGAGCTGGCGATCCAGATCCATAAGGACGCGGTCAAGTTCGGTTCCGAGCTGGGCCTGAAGTTCGCCCTGGTCTACGGCGGCGTCGACTACGACAAGCAGCGCGAGCTGCTGCAGAAGGGCGCCGACGTCATCATCGCTACGCCCGGCCGCCTGATCGACTACGTCAAGCAGCACAAGGTGGTGTCGCTGCACGCCTGCGAGATGTGCGTGCTGGACGAAGCCGACCGCATGTTCGACCTGGGCTTCATCAAGGACATCCGCTTCCTGCTGCGGCGCATGCCGATCCGCACCGAGCGCCAGACCTTGCTGTTCTCGGCGACCCTGAGCCACCGCGTGCTCGAGCTCGCCTACGAGCACATGAACGAGCCCGAGAAGATCGTCGTCGAAACCGAGTTCATCACCGCGGCCAAGGTGCGCCAGAAGGTGTACTTCCCGTCCGACGAAGAGAAGATCCCGCTGCTGCTGGGCCTGCTGTCGCGCTCCGAGGGCGCGCGCACCATGGTGTTCGTCAACACCAAGGTCTGGGTCGAGCGCGTGGCGCGTTCGCTGGAGCGCGGCGGCTACCGGGTCGGCGTGCTGTCCGGCGACGTGCCGCAGAAGAAGCGCGAGTCGCTGCTCAACAAGTTCCAGAAGGGCCAGCTCGAGATCCTGGTCGCCACCGACGTGGCCGCCCGCGGCCTGCACATCGACGGCGTCAGCCACGTCTACAACTACGACCTGCCGTTCGATGCCGAGGACTACGTCCACCGCATCGGCCGCACCGCCCGCCTGGGCGCCGAGGGCGACGCGATCAGCTTCGCCTGCGAGCGCTACGCGATGAGCCTGCCGGACATCGAGAGCTACATCGAGCAGAAGCTGCCGGTGGCCACGGTCGACGCCGACCTGCTGGTCGCGCTGCCGCGCAAGCCGCGCGAAGTGCCGGCGGGCGAGGAAGGCGAAGAGAACGAAAGCATCGGCGCGATCTTCAAGGAAGCGCGCGAGCAGCGCGCCGCCGACGAAGAGCGTCGTGGCGGCGGTCGCAGCGGCAGCCGCAGCGGCGGTTCGCGCGACGGCGGCCGTCGCGAGGGCGGTCCGCGTCGCGAAGGTTCGCGCAGCGAGCGTCCGCGCCGCGAGCCCGGCGCCGCCGCACCCGCTGCCACGGCGGAAGGCGCCGCACCGCGTCCGCCGCGTCCCGAGCGCAAGCCGCGTCCGGAAGGCGAGGCGGCTCCGGTCGCCACGGCCGCGGTCGAAGGCGAGCACGCACCGCGCAAGCGCCGCCGTCGTCGCGGCGGTCGGCGCATCGAAGGCGCCGAGGGTGCGACGCCCGGTCAGACCACCCAGGTCGCCGCAACCAAGGCCGCACCGGCCGCCAAGTCCGGCGCCGCCAAGCCCGCTCCGGCGGGCGAGAGCGACGCCAAGCAGGGCGGCCTGCTCAGCCGGATCGGCCGCGGCCTGAAGTCGCTGGTCACGCGCGCACCGCGTTCGCAGCACTGACGCAGGCGGGCGCAGGCTCGCGCGGCGACACGATACGGGCGCCCTGGGGCGCCCGTTTTCGTTTTCGTACGCAGCGGGGCGCGGCTTACCGCTGCCGATGCGGTCCTGCGGGCGGCGGTGGTCGATCGCGGTGCCTTCCTTGTTGCACGACGTCAGGGCGCTGGCATTGGCCGGGTGCAGGCGGAAACGCGGCGCGCGCCATGAAACATGATGTGTTCTCGCGAATCGCTCATCTGCGATACTTCCGCCATGACCGTCCTGCGCTTCGACAACGTCAGTAAACGCTACAGCAGCGGCCACGAGGCGCTCAGCGAAGTCAGCTTCGACGTCGCCCCCGGCGAGATGCTGTTCGTCACCGGCCACTCCGGCGCCGGCAAGAGCACGCTGTTGAAGCTGATCCACCTCAGCGAGCGGCCCAGCCGCGGCGCGGTGCTGTTCGGCGACAAGAACCTGCTCAAGGTGCGCGGCCGCCGCGTCGCCCTGCATCGGCGCGAGGTCGGCGTGGTCTATCAGGACCACCGCCTGCTCGCCGACCGCAGCGTCGCCGACAACGTCGCCCTGCCGTTGCTGCTGCGCGGCCTGCGCCGCGGCGACATCGCCAAGCGCGTGCGTGCGGTGCTGGACAAGGTCGGCCTGGGCTCGCGCGAACGCGCGCTGCCGGGCGAACTGTCGGCCGGCGAACAGCAGCGCGTCGGCATCGCCCGCGCGATCGTCGGCGAGCCGCGCCTGCTGGTCGCCGACGAGCCCACCGGCAACCTCGACCCGACCCTGTCGGCGGAGATCCTGGCGCTGTTCGCCTCGCTGCCCGAGCGCGGCACCAGCGTGCTGGTCGCCAGCCACGATCTGGCCCTGGTCAAACGCATGCGCAAGCGCGTGCTGGTCTTGAACCAGGGCCGCCTGGTCGACGACATCTCGCCGCAGGACCTGGCCGAATGAACGTCAAATCCGACGCGCCTTCCGATTCGCGCTCGCGCCTGGGCACCTGGGTCGACCACCACGTCTACAGCCTGGTCGCCAGCCTCGGCCGCATGCTGCGCAAGCCCTGGGCGACCGCGCTCACCGTCGGCGTGATGGCGGTGGCGCTGGCGTTGCCGCTGGGCTTGTGGGCGGCGCTGAGCAACGTCGAACGCTTCACCGGCGACGTCGAGCAGTCGCGCCAGATCGCGGTGTTCCTCAAGCCCGGCCTGGCCGCCGAACGCGCCAGCGCGCTCGCCGACGAGCTGCGCGCGCGCCGCGACATCGCCGCGGTCGAGCTGCGCACGCCCGAACAAGGCCTGGCCGAACTGCGCGAGAAGAGCGGCCTGGGCGAGGCGATCGCGACCCAGGACGGCAACCCGCTGCCCGCTCTGCTGCTGATCACGCCCAAGGGCGACGAGCTGCTGCTGGCCGAATCGCTGAAGACCCTGCCCGACGCCGATCTGGTCCAGCACGACGCCGGCTGGCGTCAGCGCCTGGACGGCTGGCTGCGCTTCGGCAGCCGCCTGGCCTGGGTGCTGGCGGCGCTGCTTGGGTTGGGCGCGTTGCTGGTGGTCGGCAACACCGTGCGCCTGGACATCCAGTCGCGGCGCGAAGAAATCAGCGTGCTGCAACTGCTGGGCGCGACCGACGGCTTCATCCGGCGTCCGTTCCTGTACCTGGGCGCCTGCTACGGCCTGGTCGCCGGCGCCTTGGCGCTGGCCCTGCTGACAGCCGCCGACATCTCCCTGCGCCAGCCGCTGGCGGAACTGGCGCGCAGCTACGGTAGCGCGTTCGCCCTGCACGGCTTCGACCTGCGCTACGCGGCCGCGATCGTCGTCGGCGCCGCGCTGCTGGGCTGGCTCGGCGCCGGGCTGGTGACCGGGCACTATCTGCGCCAGACCCGCCCCACCGACACCTGATCGGCCGGCCCGGATTCGCCGCCGCAGCGGCCGATCTCTCCGGGACGATACGCCAGACTCGGAATCGACAGCGTTTCGCGCCTAAACTCGGACTCCCTTCGCGCCCTCGTCGATAGCGACCCGATCCGTACCGCATGCACAGTCACGATCTACGCCATTTCGACAACGCCGCACCCCGGGTGATGGTCGTCGACGGTTCCAAGCTGGTACGCAAGCTCATCGGCGACGTGCTCGCGCGCGAGCTGCCGAACGTCGAGGTCGTGCCCTGCGGCAGCATCGCCGAGGCGCGCGCGGTCCTGGGCGGCGGCGCGGTCGACCTGGTCACCACCTCGCTGGTGCTGCCCGACGGCGACGGCATCGGCCTGGCACGCAGCGTGCGCGAGGCCGGCGGCCAGGCCTACGTGCCGGTGATCGTGGTCTCCGGCGACGCACAGTCGCACCTGGAATCGCGCCGCTTCACCGAAGACGTCACCGACTATTTCGACAAGTCCCTGGGCCACAGCGCGCTGGCCGCCTTCATCCGCGGCTACGTCCAGCCCGAGCCGATCCCCGGCGCGCGCGTGCTCTACGTCGAGGACAGCCGCGTGGTCGCGGTCGCGACCAAGCGCATGCTCGAACGCCACGGCCTGCAGGTGCTGCATTTCATCGGGGTCGAGGAAGCGCTGGAATACATGGAAACCCACCGCGGCAACGACGACGTCGGCGCCGACCTGGTGCTGACCGACGTCTATCTGAAAGGCGCGCTCAGCGGCAACGATCTGCTCGAACGCCTGCGCCAGGACTACAAGTACGGCAAGCGCCGCCTGCCGGTGCTGGTGATGACCGGCGACGCCAACCGCGACAACCAGAGCGAACTGCTGCGCGCCGGCGCCAACGACCTGGTGCTCAAGCCGATCGAAGAACGCCTGCTGGTCACCAAGACCCTGTTCCAGCTGCGTTTGTCGCGGCTGCCGGAGCGGAGCTCGGCATGAACGGCGACGACGGCGAGCGGATCAAGCTGGAGCCTTCGTGGAAGGCGCGCGTCGGCGACTGGTTCGCCCGCGACGACATGCGCGCGCTATCGGCGTTCCTGCGCCAGCGCAAGGCCGCCGGCGCCCGCATCTACCCGCCCGGCCCGCAGATCTTCGCCGCGTTCGACGCCACCCCGTTCGAGCAGGTCAAGGTCGTCGTGCTCGGCCAGGACCCCTACCACGGCCCTGGTCAGGCCCACGGTCTGTGCTTCTCGGTCCCGCCCGGGGTGAGCGTGCCGCCGTCGCTGGACAACATCTATAAGGAGATCCACCGCGACCTCGGCCTGCCGCGCCCCGACCACGGTTATCTGATGCCGTGGGCGCACCGGGGCGTGCTGTTGCTCAACGCGGTGCTGACGGTCGAGGACGGCCGCGCCGGCGCCCACCAGGGCAAAGGCTGGGAGGGCTTCACCGACCACGTCGTCGACACCCTCAATCGCGAACGCGAAGGCCTGGTGTTCCTGCTCTGGGGCAGCTACGCCCAGGCCAAGGGCAAGGTGATCGATCCGCGGCGTCATCGCGTGCTCAAGGCACCGCATCCCTCGCCGCTGTCGGCGCACCGCGGCTTCATCGGCTGCGGGCATTTTTCGGCCGCTAACGAGTATCTGGCGCGTCAGGGCCAGACCCCGATCGACTGGTCGCTGCCGCCGCGCAGCGCACTCTGATCCGGCGCCGTCCGGGCGCCCGGGAAACCGCCTCGGCCGTTGCCGGCCCGAGACGCGGCATGGCCGCGGATCAGCGCGTTCCTTGGGCCGCCATCAGGGCTTCGAGCGCGCCCTGATCGTCGTCGCTCGCGCTGACCGTCATGATCGTGGCGGCCTCGCTGTCCGCGCCGATCACGTAGGCGTGGCCCATGTTCGCGTCGATGTAGACCGACTCGCCGCGTTGCAGCGGCAGCGGATCGTAGAACTCGGTGTGCAGCACCACCGTGCCTTCCAGGACGTAGACGAACTCCTCGCCGGAGTTGCGGGCGTAGGGCCCGAATTCGTCCAGGCTGCGCGCCCGCAGATGGGTCACGGCCGGGGTCATGCGCTTGTGGCGCAACTCTGGGCACAGATAGAAGGACTCGTAGTTTTTGCCGTCGATGCGGACCGCATCGCGGACCCGGCCGATGCTGCGGCGTGCGGTCACCGTCGGCACGCCGCCGTTCACGGTCTCCTCGGCGAACAGCTCCGACATGCGGATGTTCAGGCGCTCGCTGAGCTGCTGCAGCTTGTCGTAGGTCAGCGACAGGCGGTCGTGCTCGATCTTGGACAGGGTGGACAGCGGGATCCCGGAGCGCTCGCTCATCTGCTTCAGCGTCCACTTGTTGCGCGCACGTAGCGAGCGCAGCAGGCCGCCGATGGTCGGGTGGGGCGACTTCATGGATGAACTCTCCGCAGCATGAAAACGGTTCCGGTTGCGGCGAAACGAGGACGGGACGCCGATGCAGCCTCGGAACAGGCAAATGGTTCAGTATGTGAAAAATACACAAAACTGATGCCAAAAGTCAGCCTAATTCGTTGTTTGTCCGTGTTTTTTTGATCCCGGGACCGAGCGCCGCCGCCTCCGCTCGTGGCCGCGATCCCGGGCAGGGGCAGGCATTTCGTGCGCCCATGCGGCTTGAGTCCAGCTGCGTTGGAGTGCGAATTCATCGCCGTGCGGCGCTGCGCATGCATTCAAGCCGGGGCTGCGAATGGCAGCTCAGCGTCGCCCTACCGGGCCGATACCTGGGGCGGGCTCCGGCCATGCCCCCTGTGCCCGGACTCAACGGGCATCCACGAAAAGAATCCCGATACGGGTAGATTATCCGTATTGGAGAAATATTATCCGATTGGCAGATTTCATCGAAATCTGCGCGGCTGTCGGCGAGGCGTTGCGGATCGACGCCGGACCTGCTCGGCTGTCCGCGGATTTCCCCAATATTTCGGCTGCAAAAAAGGGCATCGAATTGGTGCGGCCCAGCTCGCCGAGCTGAGCTTGAGAGAGCAGGGCATCGTCATTGCAGATCCGATGCCACAATTTTTATCAGTTCACGGGATAAATATTGGGCATTAGGCCATGATATTTGCTGATTAAGACAATATTGCTCGCATTGTCCAAACTGAGTTACATTGGCTCAGCTGGCAAAAGTTTGTGATGGGCGACATGGATGACTCCCCAAGGATGCGGAGGGGTGAGGTGGGACCGGTAAGAGCTCTGGACGAGCGCAATGTGCCTGCGGATATCCGTTGGGCACCGCGGCCGGCCGTTGTTTCCGCAAGTCGCGATTGCGATTGCGACTGCTCCTAAGTCCTGGGGGTGTGGATGCCGAAGCGCTAGTGGGGTGCTCACGGAAGCCGCAGGTGTGGGCGTAGTAGCCGCTGGCAGACGAGCGGCTCCGCTTCATCGATCCGGCAGCAACGAAACGCTCCGCTTATGCGATCGCGATGATGGACGCACTCGCCGCACGCCCGTCTCGCCGACCGAGGCCTGGCATGCATCGATTGAGCGTCGGCCGCGCGATGTCACACATCTTGTTAAGCGTGGCGACGCGATGTCCATCGGCGTTCGTCTCGCTTCAAGCAACTCGACCGAGTAGAGGAGCGATCCGAGCTGATGTTGCTCTAGTCGGATGGCGGTACCCGACGAGGCGCGCGACGGACTCTCTCCTCCGTCGCTCGCCGTTCAAGGTTTCTGGGCATGGGCGCGATTGCTGAGCGGATCGACGGCAGCGAGTGCAGCTTGCTCCGGTGGCCTCGATGGGGCGTTGGATCCGCGCATCCGCCGCGGCCGATGCAACGAAGTCCCGTTCGGCCGCGCCCTTCAGCGAAAATGCGCGCTCAACACCGCGCCGGCTTCGAGCAGCGCCGCCGGCGAACCGCGCGGAGGCGCCAGCAGCCGGAACGCGACCGATGGCAGCGCCGGCAGGCGCAGGGCGCGCGGCGCCGGCACCAGGCCTTCGACGACCGCCGATGCGTTGAGGCAACCCACCCCCAAGCCGGCCGCGATGGCCGACTGCAGGCCGGCGACGCCGCTGCAGGTGTGCGCCACCGTGTGCGCGATGCCGCGCTGGACCAACGTGCGCACCGCTGTGCGATGTACCGCGCAACTGTCGGGCAGCAGCACCAAGGGCAGGGGCTCGCCTTCGAGGTGGCGGAACTGCGGCGCCGCCAGCCATGACAGCGCTTCGCGGCGCAGTGGGCGGCCACCGGCGCGGGCCGGCTTCACCTCCATCACTAAGGCCAGGTCGTAGTCGCGGCGCGCATGGCCTTCGACGATGGCCGCGCTCTGCGCGACGGTCACCTGCAGGCGCAGTTGCGGGCAGGCGCGTGCGACGTGGCGCAGCAGTGCGGCGACGTCGGCCGGGCGGAAGTAGTCGCTGATCGCCAGGCGCACGTCGGTGGTGGGCGCGGCTTGCTGCACGTCGCGCAGCGCGAGTTCGCCGATTTCCAGCAGCTGGCGCGCATGCGCCAGCAGGCGCTCGCCGGCCGGCGTGGTCGTTACGCCGTTGCGCGAACGCAGCAGCAGCGGCACGCCCGCGACGGCTTCGAGCTTCTGCAATTGTTCGCTGATCGCCGACTGCGAGCGGAACACCATCGCCGCGCCGGCGGAGATGCTGCGCGCATCGATCACGGCGACGAAGGAGCGGAGCTGTTCCAGGTCCAGGCTGCGCATGCGAGGCTCCATGGGTTATCCATCGGAAATCCCGATGGGTGCCACCTGATAATCCAGCTATTCCGGTGGTCGGGGCGGGGCTAGTGTGGTCCTACCCCATCACCGGAACAAGTCCATGCCGCACATCGCCCTGCAGATTTCAGGAGCCCCGGATACCGCCCTGACCAAGGCGGTCGCCGCCGCCGTCGCCGACCTCACCGTCGAGGTCCTGGGCAAGCCGCGCGAGTTGATCGCGGTGACGATCCAGTACCTCGACCCGGCGCAGTGGATCATCGACGGCCGCCCGCTGACCGAACACGGCCGCAACGCTTTTCAGCTCGACATCAGCATCACCGACGAGACCAACACCAAGGCCGAGAAGGCGCGCTATCTGGAGCAGGTGTTCGCGCGGCTGTCGGAGTTGATCGGCAATGTGCATCCGACCTCGTACATCCACGTGATCGACGCGCGTGCCGCGGCCTACGGCTACGGCGGCCTGACCCAGGAGCGGCGCTACCAGCAAGCCTTGCGTTAGGCGCCGGGGCCGTCGCCGGCGACCTGGGCCAGCAGCCAGTCGCGCAGCGCCGCGACTTCCGCGCCCGGCGGGCCGCCGTCGGGGTAGACCAGGTTGTGGCGGTAGCCCTCCAGGCTCGGCCCGAACGGCTGCACCAGCAGGCCCGACGCGAGGTCGTCGGCGACCAGCGCCAGACTCAGCAGGGCCACGCCCTGACCGGCGATCGCGGCCTGGATCGCATGGCTGTCGTCGGTGTAGCGCAGGCCGGCGTCGACCTCGACATCGTGCAGGCCGGCACGTTCGCACCAGCCGCGCCAGCTCGGCGTGCGCGCGGCGGGGTGGCGCCATTCCACGTGCAGCAGCGGTTGCGAGCGCAGGTCTGCCGGCACGCGCACGCCCAGGCGCGGGCTGCACACCGGGGCGAACACGTCGTCGATCAGCGGCAGGCAGACCAGGCCGGGGTAGGGGCCGTGGCCGTAGCGGATCGCCGCGTCGGCGACGCCGGCGTGCAGGTCGACCGGGTCGTCGGAGGCATGCAGGCGCAGGTCGAAGTCCGGGTAGGCGGCGCGGAATGCGGCCACCCGCGGCACCAGCCATTTCGCGGTGAACGACACCGTCGCCGACAGGGTGATCGCGCGGCGTGCGCGGCGTGCGGCGATCGCCGCGACCGCGGCGGCGAAGGCGTCGAAGCCTTCGCGCAGCACCGGGTAGAGCTGGGCTGCGTCGGCGGTCAGGGCGACCTGGCGGGTACGGCGCTCGAACAGGCGCACGCCGAGCTGGTCCTCGAGCAGGCGGATCTGGTGGCTGATCGCGGTCGGGGTCACCGCCAGTTCGTCGGCGGCGCGCTTGAAGCTGGCCAGGCGGGCGGCGGCTTCGAAGGCGCGCAGGGCGCCGAGTGGGGGCAGGCGGCGAGGGTTCATGGATGCAGGAAATTCATCTGATGCCTGAGGAATCGGAGTTTGTCGGCCAGCCGTATGGCGCGTCAAATGGTTATATGAGCCGAGCACGGTGATTCCGGGCCAGGAATCATGATGAGTAGGGCTCATGCAAATCCGTCCTCTACGAGAACTCCCCATGACCCGCCTGCTCCATATCGACTCCAGCGCCCGCCCCCACGGCTCCGACCGCCACGCCCACGGTTCCCACACCCGCCGCCTCAGCGCGCGCTTCATCCAATGCTGGCAGGCGCTGCGGCCGCAGGACCCGGTGGTCTACCGCGATGTCGGCCAATCGCCGCCGGCGCCGGTGACCGGGGCCTGGATCCATGCCGCGTTCACGCCCGCCGACGCGCGCGAGCCGTGGATGCGCGAGGCCCTGGCCGAAAGCGACGCCCTGGTCGACGAACTGCTGGCGGCCGACGTGATCGTGGTCGGCCTGCCGATGTACAACTTCAATGTCCCGGCCCAGTTCAAGGCCTATGTCGACAACGTGGTGCGGGTCGGCCGCACCTTCGGTTTCGACCGCAGCCGCGGCGCCGAGCCGTACTGGCCCTTGCTGGCCGAAGCCGGCAAGACCCTGGTCCTGCTGGGCTCGCGCGGCGACTACGGCTATGCGGAAGGCGGGCGGCTGGGCCGGCTCAACCACGGCGAGGCCAGCGTGCGCACCGCGTTCGGTTACCTGGGCATCGTTGATGTCCATGGGGTGGCGATCGAGTACGACGAATTCGCCGACGCGAGGCTGCGCGCGTCGATCGCCGAGGCCGAGGCCGGCGTCGATGCCCTGGCCGAGCGCCTGGCCGCGCAGCGCGGACAGCGCGCCGCGGCCTGATCGCGCACGCCGAGCTTTGCATTTCGCGGCACCCGACCTAAGGTGGGCGGCCGATGCCGCACCCCGCGGCCGCTTGCGAATGCGACGTGAGAACCGTTTCCGCCACCCGCTATGTCACGCCGCTGCGCGAAGGCGGCTCGCTGCCGGCCGTGGTCGAGGCCGACGACGACGGCTTGTACGTGCTGAAGTTCCGCGGCGCCGGCCAGGGCCGCAAGGCGCTGATCGCCGAGCTGATCGGCGGCGAGCTCGCGCGCGCCCTGGGCCTGCCGATACCGGAAATCGTGCTGGCCGAACTCGATCCGGAGCTGGCCCGCACCGAGCCCGACCCCGAGATCCAGCACCTGATCCGCGCCAGCGCCGGCCTCAACCTGGCGCTCGACTACTTGCCGGGCGCGGTCAATTACGACCCGCTGGTCGATCAGCCAGACGAGGCGCTGGCCTCGCGCCTGGTCTGGTTCGACGCCTACGTGAGCAATGTCGACCGCACCGCGCGCAACACCAACCTGTTGCTCTGGCATCGGCGCCTGCACCTGATCGACCATGGCGCCGCGCTGTATTTCCACCACGATTGGCCGAGCGCGGAGCGCGCCAGCGCCGGCGTGTTCGCCCAGGTCCAGGACCACGTGCTGCTGCCGCTGGCGCGGCGCCTGCGCGAGGCCGACGCCGAACTCGCGCCGCAGATCACTCCGGCGCTGATCGAGCGTATCGTCGGCCTGCTGCCCGACGCCTGGTTGCAGGACGAGCCGGAGTTCGCCGACGCCGATGCGCTGCGTCGCGGCTACGCCGACTATCTCAAGCGCCGGATCGCGCAGCGCGCCGGTTTCGTCGAGGAGGCCGTCCGTGCCCAATCCCGCTACGTATGACTACGCCGTGGTGCGGGTCGTGCCGCGGGTCGAGCGCGGCGAATTCGTCAATGTCGGCGTGCTGGTCTCGTGCCCGGGCGCCGGCTTGCTGGAAGCGGCGATCGAACTGGACGAGGCGCGCGTGCTGGCGCTGGATCCGAACCTGGACCTGGAGTCGCTGCGCGCGCACCTGGCCGCGATCGAGCGCATCTGCCGCGGCGGTCCCGGCTCGGGTCCGATCGGCGAACTGCCGGCGCGCGCGCGCTTCCATTGGCTGACCGCGCGGCGCAGTTCGATCATCCAGATGTCGCCGGTGCATACCGGGCGCTGCCTGCGGCCCGAAGCCATCCTCGATCACCTGCTGGAGCGCATGGTCCGCCCGATCGCGCCGCAGGCGCGCTGAGGCGCGACGCGCTCAGGCCGGCGGCGTCGCGTCGTCGGCGCTGAGCACCAGGGTGGTGCGGGTGCCGCGGCCGACCGCGGACTCGAAGCTCAGGGTCCAGCCCAGGTGTTCGCACAGGCGCGAGATCAGGTCCAGGCCGATGCCGCCGCCGGCGCGGTCGCCGCCGCCGCGGGCGAGGCGCGCGTAGATCGCGCTGATCTCCTCCGGCGTCATGCCGTGGCCGGGATCTTCGATGACGATGGTCGCCGGCGCCTGCAGGCGCACCCGGATCTCGCCGCGGTCGCTGTTCTCGATCGCGTTGCGCAGCAGGTTGCCGATCGCGGCCTGCACGATCGGCAGCGGCGCGACGATGTCGCACGGCGGCAACGGCGCCAGGCTCAGGCGCAGGTCCTTGTCCAGGGTGAGCTGGCGGTGGTCCTCGACGATTTCCGGCAGCAACTGGTCGAGCGCGACATGGTCGCTGACGCTGGCCAGGCGCGCCGGATCCTTGGCCAGGGCCAGCAACAGCGAGATCAGCCGTTCTACGTCTTGCGCGGTGCGACGGACCCGGCCGAGCTGGTGGCGCACCGATGCCGGCACATCGGGCTGGTCCAGGGCGAGTTCGGTGGCGCCGGCGATCACCGCGATCGGCGTGCGCAGTTCGTGGCTGGCGCTGTCGATGAACACGCGCTCGCGTTCGACGAAGCGTTCGTTGCGCTGCAGGTACTCGTTGAGCGCGTCGGCGATCACCACCAGCTCGCCGCTGGCCGCGTGCGGCACGTCGACGCGTTGGCCGGGCAGGTCGGGGCGCAGCCGCGCGATGCGCTCGGCCAGGGTGCTCAAGGGCTGCATCAATCGATTCACGCCCAGCGCGATCAGCAGCGCGAGCACCAGCAGGGTCGTGATCGCCGAGCCGGCGATGGTCAGGCCCATGTCGAACTCGCGCGTTTCCAGCTCGGAGATGTCCAGCGCCAGGGTGACGCGGCGGCCTTCGAGGTCGCGCACCAGCACGACCCATTCGGCCTCGCCGACTTCGATGTCGTCGTGCACGCCCGGCGACATCGTGCGCAGTTGCGGCGGCAACGAACTCGGCGACGGGGAGCGGTCGTCGTAGAGCTTGACCCCGGCGGTATCGGTCCAGCGGTAGCCGGGATCGTTGTGGCTGCGCTCGATGAAGTGGTCGAGCTCGGTTTCCAGCAGGGTCTGCCAGACCAGGTGTTCGACATGTTCGTTGACGATGAAGCCCTGCGCGATCACCGCGACCGACAGCAAGGCGGTGTAGCCGAGCAAACCCAGCAGGATGCGCCGGCGCAGGCTGCTCTTAGCCGCCATGCGCGGCCTCCACGGCGCCCGGTGCGGCGAGGTCGGCCAGGCGGTAGCCGACCCGCGGCAGGGTCTGGATCAGTTTGTTCGGATACGGGCCGTCGACGCTGCGGCGCAGTTCGTAGATGTGGGAGCGCAGCATGTCGCCGTCGGGCGGGCTGTCGCCCCACAGCGCGTGTTCCAGGCGTTCGCGGGTGACGGCGGCGGGGCTGGACTGCATCAGCACTTCCAGCAGCTTGCGGCAGGCCGGATACAGGTGCAGGGCGCGGCCAGCGCGGCTGACTTCCAGGGTGGTCAGGTCGTAACGCAGGTCGGCGACCTGCAGCACGCGGCTGCGCCCGCGTCCGCTCGCGCGAGCGATCAGCGCTTCCAGGCGGACTTCCAGTTCCGGCAAGGCGAAGGGTTTGGTCAGGTAGTCGTCGGCGCCGGCACGGAAGCCGGCGATCTTGTCGGGCAGTTCGTCGCGGGCGGTCAGCATCAGCACCGGGACCTCGTTGCCGGCGTCGCGCAGGCCGCGCAGCACACCGTGGCCGTCCAGGCGCGGCAGCATCCAATCCAGCACGATCGCGTCGTAGTGCTGGGTCACGGCCAGGTGCAGCCCGGTGGCGCCGTCGGGAGCGGCGTCCAGGGTGTAGCCGCGCGCCTCGAAGTACTCGAACAGGTTCGCGACCAGGTTCCGGTTGTCTTCCACCACCAGTACACGCATACCTGCGGATTCTCCCTTGCCGCGACGACGCGGCGCGCCCGACTGGTCAGTTTTGGCAAAACCGCGTCGGAGCGATGTCGGAACGGACAGGAACGATACCGCAGGCGCGCGACGCCGACGCTGGCGGTTCCCCGCCAGGAAACCCGGCGCCGCCCCGGTCGCGGTCAGCCTGCATTTAGCTACGGCGGCCTGGAGCCGCGCATTTAACGAAGCCCGAATCCGGCTCCTACCGCTCTCCGACACCCGCGTTTCGATCATTGCTGCGGCTTCCAATCCGCGCCGGTGCGTACCGGCCACCTTCGATGAAATCTCCCGCGGCGACCAAATACAGCATGAGCGGCGAGTCCTGGCCGCCGCACCATCCCGGCCTGGATCGCATCGCTGCGATGCCGTCGCGGCTGCGCGACGAGGGCTTCTACTTCGCCCATTTCTGGCTGCCGCTGCTTGCCTTCGCGATCCTGGCGGTCGGTCTGATGCTGCTGCACGGCGACACCTGGGTCGCCGACCGTATGTACGCCTGGCAGGGCCACCGCTGGGCGCTAAAGAACGCCTTCGTCACCCAGACCCTGATACACATCGCCGGTCGCGACCTCAGCACCGCGGCTTGGCTGGCGGTGGCGGCGACCTGGGTCGTCGCCTGCCTGCGTCCCGGTATGGCCGCGCTGCGGGCGCCGCTGGCCTACTTGGTGCTGTCGACGCTGTTGGCCACCGCGTTGGTGGCCTGGATCAAGTCGTGGTCGAACATGGACTGTCCCTGGGACTTGCTGCGCTATGGAGGCGATCGGCCCTACATCGGCCTGCTGGGGCTGCGTCCGGTCGGCATGTCGCGCGGGGTCTGCTTCCCGGCCGGCCATTCCAGCGGCGGCTACACCTGGATGGCGCTGTACTTCTTCTTCCTGATGGTGCGCCCGCGTCTGCGCTGGCTCGGCCTGTCGGTGGGCGTCGCGGCCGGGTTGTTGTTCGGCATCTCGCAGCAACTGCGCGGCGCGCATTTCCTGTCGCACGACCTGTGGACCGCCACCCTGTGCTGGATGAGCGTGTTCGGCATCTACTTGCTGTTCGCGCGACGCGGCGACGCGCGGCGTGCCGCCGATGACGAATTCACGCCGCACGAGGCCGCGCTCGCCCCGGACACGGCTGCGGTCCGCCGGCGGGGCGCCCAGTGAGCGCGGTCGCCCAGACGCGCGTCGTCAGCCCGGGCCGCTTCAGCGCCCTGTTGGCCTACCGTCCCGAATTGAGCCTGGAAACGCTGGCGCTGATCGTCAGCCTGTTCTTCACCGTGTTCTGCAACGGCTCGTTCTTCGCCGCGGTGGCCAAGGCCGGCGCGCTGCAAGGTCCGGGCGGCTGGCTGACCGCGCTGAGCCTGTTCGCGATGATCGCCGCGCTCAACATGCTGCTGCTGTGCCTGGTCCTGTACCGGCCGGTCGCCAAGCCGCTGCTGGTCGTGCTGCTGTTGACCACCGCGATGGCGGTGCGGTTCATGAGCGAATACACGGTGTATCTGGACACCGACATGATCCGCAACATCCTGCACACCGACGGCAAGGAGTCGGGCGAGCTGATCTCGTGGCGGCTGCTGCCGTCGCTGCTCCTGTACGGCGTGCTGCCGTCGCTGCTGGTCTGGCGCGTGCGCCTGAAATCGCGCACGTTCAAGCGTGCGGTGCTGATCCGCAGCGCCTGCCTGGTCGGCGCGCTGGTGGTCGCCTGCGCCGCCGCGTTGCTGTCGTTCCAGAACCTGTCGGCGCTGATGCGCAACCACAGGGAGGTGCGTCATCTGATTACGCCCGGCAACTACGTGATGTCGCTGGCGCGGGTGGCGTTCGAAGACCAGGCCGGCAAGAACCGCGTACGCGAGCCGATCGGGCAGGACGCGAGAGTCGTCGGCCGCTCCACGCTGGCCAAGCCGCGGCTGCTGGTGATCGTGGTCGGCGAGACCGTGCGCGCGCAGAACTGGGGCCTCAACGGCTACGCGCGCCAGACCACCCCGGAACTGGCCAAGATCGGCCCGATCAACTTCCCCAACGTCAGCGCCTGCGGTTCCAGCACCGAAGTCTCGGTGCCGTGCATGTTCTCGCCCTGGGGCCGCGCCGACTACGACAAGGACCGGATCAAACGTTCCGAATCGCTGATGCACGTGCTCGAACACGCCGGCATCCAGACCCTGTGGCGCGACAATCAGACCGGCTGCAAGGGCGTGTGCGACGGCCTGTCGTTCGAATCCTTCGAACACGGCGACCTGGCGCCCTTCTGCACCGCCGAAGGCTGCTCGGACGAAGTGGTGCTGCAGGGCCTGGACGCCGAGCTGGGCAAGCGCCGCGGCGACGTGGTGCTGGTGCTGCATCAGCTCGGCAACCACGGTCCGGCCTACTACAAGCGCTACCCCAGCGATCTGAAACGCTACACGCCTGCCTGCGAGACCTCCGAGCTGGGCCAGTGCAGCCTGGCCGAGATCGTCAACGCCTACGACAACGCGATCCTGCACACCGACGCCTTCCTGGCCCGCACGATCCGTTACCTCGCCGAGCAGAACGGACGCGACGCGGCGATGATCTACCTGTCCGACCACGGCGAATCGCTGGGCGAGAACGGCCTGTTCCTGCACGGCGTGCCGTATGCGATCGCGCCGCAGACCCAGTTGCGCGTGCCGATGGTGATGTGGCTGTCGCCGGGCTTCGCCGCCAGCCGCGGCGTCGACACCGCCTGCCTGCGGCACGAGGCCGCGCAGCCGGTCAGCCACGACAACCTGTTCCACTCGGTGCTGGGCCTGATGCAGGTCCGCACGTCGGTGTACGACGCCAAGCGCGACCTGTTCGGGCGTTGCGTCCGGCCCGGCTGAGGCGCTGCGCCGCCGCCGCGGCGGGCGCAGAATCGGAGCCTGACCGCAGATCGCGAGGCTGGGTATGAACACCGCGCCGACTTGGTTGTTCTGGGCACTGGGCTCGGCGGTGTTCGCCGCGCTCACCGCGATCTTCGCCAAGATCGGATTGCGCGGCGTCGATTCCGACTTCGCCACCCTGATCCGCACCGGCGTGATCGCGCTCGCGCTGAGCCTGTTCGTGGCGTATGCCGGCAAGTGGAGCGATCCGCTGCAGCTGCCGGGCAAGACCTGGACCTTCCTGATTCTGTCGGGCCTGGCGACCGGCGCCTCCTGGCTGTGCTACTTCCGCGCCCTGCAGATCGGTCAGGCCTCGCAGGTCGCGCCGGTCGACAAGCTGAGCCTGCTGCTGGTGGCGGTGTTCGCCTTCGTGTTCCTGGGCGAGCGGCCGAGCCCGCGGGAATGGCTGGGCATCGCGATGGTCGGCGCCGGCGTGTTGATACTGGGCCTCCGGCGCTAGCGCACCTGTCGCGGTTACAAGAAAAGAGCGCTCCGGGACGTCCGAGCGCATGGCCGCGGCAACTTTGAGCACCCGGGCGCCAGTGTGAACGGGGTCGCCAGGGCAGCGTTCGGCTTGGCCCGGACCGCCTGGGGCGGACGACCCGGACCATCCGGGTCCGTTGCTTGGCTGGCAGTTCCCGAGGCGTGGTTCCCGCCTGACCGGATTCCCCGAGGCCCGTCGTTTGAGGGTATGAGTCGCCGTCTCGGGCGGTTGGGCGTTACCGATCTCGCAGGCCTGGCCGCAGGCGGATCACTAGTGTCTTGACTATTCCGGCATGGGGCGAAGAGGCTCAGGGGGGGCTCATGTCGGTGACGGTGCAGGTTGCGTTTGCGCGTGAAACGGTGCGCTTCGATCCTGTGCATGGACCGATCGAGCGCTGGGCCGCGTGCTCGCCCGACTCCATCGCGGCGCTCTGCGGCGAACAGTCGCTGGACTACGCCGAACTCAACCGCCGGGCCAATCGCCTGGCGCGGCACCTGCGTGCGTTGGGAGTCGGGGAGGAGGTCTGTGTCGGCGTTCTGATGGAACGCTCGCTGGACCTGCCCGTGGCATTGCTGGCGGTATTGAAGGCGGGCGGCGCGTTCGTACCGCTGGATCCCACCTATCCGGAGGAACGGTTGGCGTTCATGCTCGCCGACACCGGCGCGCCCGTGGTCCTGACCCAGTCGTGGCTGCGGGAACGGTTGCCTCCTCTTGGTCACGTCGTCGAATGCGTGTGCGTCGATACGGTATGGGGCGCGCTGGCGGAGTTGGCGGCGACCGATCTCGACACCGAGGTCGCAGCGGAGCAACTCGCGTACGTCATCTATACCTCCGGTTCGACCGGTCGGCCCAAAGGCGTGGAATTGCTGCACCGGGGGCTGGCCAACCATGCGGCATGGTTGCGGGACACCCTCGCCATCGTTCCCGACGACCGCATCCTGCAGTGCAATTCGATCAGTTTCGATGCCACGCTGGTGGAATTCTTCGCGCCGTTGCAGAGCGGCGCCGCGCTGGTGCTGGCCCATCCCGAGCGGCAACTGGACATGCCGTACCTGACTGCCTTGATCGAGGGGCGGCAAGTGACCTTGCTGAACTGCGTGCCGTCGTTTCTGCGCGGCCTGCTGTCCGAGCCCTCGCTGGTCCCGGCCCGCTTGCGCTACGTGGCCTGCGGCGGCGAAGCGCTGACGGTGGAACTGGCGCACCGACTATTTGAGGTCGCGCCGGGCGTGCGGCTGGGCAACTTCTACGGACCGACCGAAACCACCGTCGACGCGACGCACTTCGAGGTCCCTGCCGATCTGGCGTGCGATGCGGTGGTGCCGATCGGTCGGCCGATCCGTAACGTCTGGTGCGAAGTGCTCGATGCGGAACGTCGCCATGTGCCGGCGGGCGTCGTCGGCGAGCTGCACGTGGGCGGCTCGGGCGTGGCCCGCGGCTACCGCAACCAGCCACGGTTGACGGCCGAACGCTTCATCGATCATCCCTCGCGTCCCGACGCACGCATGTTCCGCACCGGCGACCGGGTGCGCCAGCGCGAAGACGGCAACTTCGACTTTATCGGGCGCACCGATACGCAGGTGAAGGTGCGTGGTTACCGGGTCGAGCTGAGCGAGGTGGAATCGACGCTGGCGGCGATCGACGGGGTCGAGGCCTGCGCGGTGGCGTTGCGCGAGGATGCGCCGGGCGAGCCGCGGCTTGTGGCCTATGCCTCGGGCGCGGATATGAAAGCCGATACGCTGCGCGAAGCGCTGCGGCAGCGACTGCCCGGCCACATGGTGCCCTCTGCCTTCGTGCTGCTTCAGCAGCTGCCGATGCTGGCCAGCGGCAAGATCGATCGAGCGCAACTGCCGGCACCCTCGCGCGAATCCCTCGCCAGGCAGGCCTTCGACGCGCCGCGCGGCGAACTCGAGCAGGAGGTCGCCGGCATCTGGCATTCGTTGCTGGGTGTGGGGCAGGTCGGCCGCGACGATCATTTCTTCGAACTCGGCGGGGATTCGCTGCTGCTGGTGGCCATGCTGCACCGGCTGCGCCAACACGGGTGGACGGTGGATGCGCGCATGGTGTTCGCCCATCCCACCCTGGCGGCCCTATGCGCCGCGATGGCCGCTTCGCGTCCGCCCGCCATAGAGGAGGTGCCAGCGTCGCGCGTGCCCGAAGACGCTATCGACCTTAGCCCGGGGATGTTTCCCTTGCTCGATCTCGATGCGCAGGAACTGGCGCGGATCGCAGCCGAGGTTCCGGGCGGGGCGGGCAACGTCCAGTACATCTATCCGTTGCTGCCGCTGCAGGAGGGAATGCTGTTTCATCACCGCCTGCAGCAGCAGGGCGATGCCTATTTGTCGCGATGCTTGCTCGCCTTCGATTCAAGCGAGCGCGCGGAGCGGTTCCTGGTTGCGCTTCAACAAGTCATCGACCGCCACGACGCGTTTCGCACGGCGATCTTTTGGCGCGGCCTGTCGCGGCCGGTGCAAGTGGTGCTGCGCCACGCGCAACTGCCTGTGCTCAGGCTGCGCGGCAGGCGCCATGGCCGCGCTCGCCTGTTGGCGCGGACCGATCCGAAAGTCCGGCGCATGGCGCTCAACGAAGCGCCGCTGTTCGCCGCGGCCATGGTGGCCGATGAAAAGGGCGACGGTTGCACGATCGCCTTGCTGTCGCACCACATCGTCAACGACCGCGTGTCCGAAGATGTGCTCTGGGATGAGGTCGCGGCGATCCTGGCGGGCGCGGCGGACAGCCTGCCCGAGCCCGTGCCCTTCCGCACCTTCGTCGGTCAGACCTTGTCCCGCGACCAGGCCGCCGCGAAAGCCTATTTCGAGCGCGAGCTCGGCGATTTGTCCGAAGCCACGACCCCGTTCGGGCTGGTCGATGTCCGCGACGATGGCAGTCACGCCTCGGAAAGCCGGATCCGGCTGGATCCGGCGATGTGCGCGCGGCTGTCCGCGGCGGCGCGTGCGGCCGGCGTCAGCATCGCGGTGCTGTTCCACGTGGCTTGGGCGATGGTGCTCGCGCGTTGCAGCAATGCCGACGACGTCGTTTTCGGCACCGTGCTCTCCGGCCGCCTCACCACCGCGGACGAGGCCAGCGGATGTGTGGGCCTGTTGATGAACACACTGCCGCTGCGCATCAAGCTGGCGCAACGCAGCGTGCGTCGAACCGTGACGGCGGTGCATGAGCAGTTGGCGGAGTTGGTGGAACACGAGCACGCGTCGCTGGTGCTGGCGCAATCCTGCAGCGCCGTGCAGTCGCCCTCGCCGCTGTTCAACTCCTTGCTCAATTACCGCCACAGCGACGGCGGGCGCTTTGCCCCCGGCAGCGGCGTCGCCCGCCACCCGAGCCTGTCCGGCCTTACCTTGCTGTCCGACGAGGAACGCACCAACTATCCGATCTCCCTGACGGTGGACCAGTCCAGCGACGGCTTCGCCATCGCCGCTCAGTGCACCACCGGCGCAAATCCGGCGCGTATCGCCGCGTATGCGTCCACGGCGATCGAGGCGCTGGTGTCGGCGTTGGAGGGCGGCGGTGACGACGACATCGCGACACTCGACGTGCTGCCGCGCGATGAATACAGGCGGCTCGTGCTCGACTGCAATGCGACCGATCGCCCGCTGGGAGCAGGTCGGGTCGTGGACCAGCTGGCCGCGCAGATGGCCCTGCATCCCGATGCACCGGCCCTGCGCTTCAACGACGAGCGACTGAGCTATCGAGAACTCTGCCTGCGCGTGGATCGGGCTGCGAGCTTGCTGCGCGCGCGCGGAGTGGCGCGTGGCTCCCGGGTCGGTGTATGCCTGCCGCGCGGCACGGGGATGGTGGTGACGCTGCTCGCGATCCTGCGGGCGGGCGGAGCCTACGTGCCGCTCGACCCCGAATATCCGTGCTCCCGTCTGGCCTATATGGCCGGCGATGCGGCATTGGATCTGATCGTGGACGTCTCGGGGCGCTGGGGGTCGATCGTGCCGCCGGAGCGCACATTGCATCTGGCCGACTTGATCGCAGATGCGGACCAGGCGACCGACATCGAATGGACTGCGGATCCGGAACGCGATGCACGCGCAGAAGACCCGGCCTATGTGATCTACACCTCCGGTTCGACCGGGACGCCCAAGGGCGTCGTCGTGCCGCATCGGGCATTGGAGAACTTCCTCGCCAGCATGGCGTCCGCGCCGGGACTCACCGCGTCCGACCGGCTGCTGGCGGTAACGACGCTCAGTTTCGACATCGCCGCATTGGAGTTGCTGCTGCCCTTGTGCGTCGGCGCGGAGGTGATCATCGCCAGCCGTGAAGTGGCCATGGATGGCGTCGCGCTGCGCGGCTTGCTGGAATCCACCGAGGCGACGGTCATGCAGGCCACTCCGGCGACGTGGCGAATGCTGGTCGAGGCCGGCTGGCAGGGCGGCAGTCACTTCAAGGCTCTGGTCGGCGGCGAGGCCTTGGCCGACGACCTGTCCAAACAGCTGCTCGCGCGCAGCGGAGCAACCTGGAACCTCTACGGCCCGACCGAGACCACGGTCTGGTCGACGTGCTGGCAGGTCAGTCCCCACCGCGCCATGTCGATCGGTAGCCCCATCGCCAATACCAGTATCCACGTGCTCGATGCGCACATGCGCCCATGTCCGCTCGACGTGGCGGGCGAGATCCATATCGGTGGCGCCGGGCTCAGCCTGGGCTATCACGACCGGCCCGAGCTGACCGCACAGCGTTTCGTCGACGATCCGTTCGATAGCCGGCCCGGTGCGCGCCTGTATCGGACGGGAGATCGCGGACGCTGGTGCGCCGACGGCTTGCTCGAGCATCTGGGACGGCTGGACTTCCAGGTGAAGCTGCGGGGACACCGCATCGAGCCCGGAGAGATCGAAGCTCGGCTGCTCACCCATTCGCAGGTGGCGAATTCGGTCGTGGTGGTGCGGAAGGAAGCCTCGGGGGATCCGCGCCTGGTGGCCTATGTGGTTCCGGTGGCGGACGAGCCGGACGCGAATGCCTTGCGCACGCACCTGCGCGCGGCGCTCCCCGAGTACATGGTGCCTAGCCATATCCAGTTCCTGCCGAGCTTGCCGCTGGCCCCCAACGGCAAGCTGGACCGCGCCGCCCTGCCGGCGCCCGATGCCGCGCAGACCGCTGCGAGCTTCGAGCCGCCATCCGGCGACATCGAACAGGCGATCGCCGACATCTGGCAGGAACTGATAGGCGTGGCGCAGGTCGGACGCCACGACAACTTCTTCGAGCTGGGCGGCCATTCCTTGCTGGCGATGCGCGCCGTTGCCCGGATCGAAGCATCGACCGGCTGCAGGATCACCATGCTGCAGCTCGCCACCGGCAGCCTGCATGTCCTGGCCAAGCAGGTGGCAGCGAATTCACGGCCGCGGACGATGCGTTCGCTGGGCGGAATGCTGGAGCGCGGTTGGCGCCGGTTGCGCAACGCGCTGTTGCGCATCGGCCGCGGAGCTCGGATTTTCTAGCCCGAACCTGAGGCGATTTCGTTTCCCGGAGATGCGCCGGCCGCTCCGCGTCGGTTTGCTAGACCACCGGCATGCGATCGCCTTCCGCTACCTTGCCGACGCGCACGACGCACAGCGCCGCCAGCAGCAGACTGACGCCGCCGATCAACATCGCGCAGATCGGCGCGTTGCCGAAGAAGGTCTTCAACAGGAAGCCGAGGATGCTGGCCGCGAGCAACTGCGGGATGACGATGAACAAATTGAAGATGCCCATGTACACGCCCATCTTCCCCGCCGGCACGCTGTCGGACAGCAGCGCATAGGGCAGCGACAGGATCGACGCCCAGGCGAAGCCGACGCCGACCATCGACAGCAGCAGCCAATGCGGATCGCGGATCAGCAGGAACGACAGCAGGCCGCAGCCGCCCAGGACGAGATTGAGCATGTGGCTCAGGCGTAGGCCGAGCCGGCGCGTCATCCATGGGATCAGCATCGCGGCGAGCACGGCGAAACCGTTGTAGGCGGCGAACAGCACGCCCGCCCAGTTCGCGCCGTCGTTGTAGGCCGCCGAGCGCGTGTCCTCCGTGGCGAAATGCACGCCGGTCACCGCCGCCGTCGTGTAGATCCACATCGCGAACAGCGCGAACCAGGAAAAACACTGCACCGGCACGAGCTGGCGCATGATCGTGGGCATCGTCAGCAGATCGGCGATGATCGCGGTGATCGGGTTGCGTGCGCGGCTGTAGCCGGCGATCAGCTGGATCGCGCCATAGGCGAACAGGCCGGCGGCGAGCAGGTGCAGGCGCGCATCGGCCTGGCTCAGGCGGATCGCCAGAAACGCGGCCAATCCTGCCGCGCACCAGAGCATGCCGGTGTATCGCACGTGCGCCGGCACCGGCGATGGAGGCGTTGCCGGCGCCTCGTCCTCGAAAGCGGCGAGCGCATCGGGCGGATACTCGCGCGTGGACAGCACGGTCCATGCGAGCGTGCCGAACAAGACGGCGGCGCCGAGATAGAACGCCAGCTTCACCGTGTCCGGTATCCCGCCGGCGGCGGCGAGGTTGCTGACCCCGCATTGTGCGAGCAGCCAGGGCAGCAGGCTGGCGATGACGGCGCCGGCCGCGATGAACATGGTCTGCATCGCGTAGCCGGCCGGCCGCTGCGACGACGGCAGCTGATCGCCGACGAACGAACGCAAGGGCCCCATCGAGACGTTGATCGCGGCATCGAGGAGCCACAGCAGCGCCGCCGCGCTCCACAGCGTCGGCGAATTCGGCATCGCGATCAACGCCAATGCGGCGATGATGGCGCCGGCGAGGAAATACGGCCGGCGCCGGCCGAGCCGGCCCCAGGTGCGGTCGGAGCAGTAGCCGATGATCGGCTGCACCAGCAGTCCGGTCAGCGGCGCGGCGATCCACAGCGCGGGAATGTCGTCGATGCTGGCGCCGAGGGTCTGGAAGATGCGGCTGACGTTCGCGTTCTGCAGCGCGAGGCCGAACTGCAGCCCCATGAAGCCGAAGCACATGTTCCAGATCTGCCAGAAGCCGACCGGGGGCCTGCTAGTCGTGGCGGGTGTGGACATCTGGCCGGGCCGTGCGGCGTTCGCGGCGGCGTCGCTCAGCGCCGCTTCGCCGCGGCGGGCGCGGGCCCGCCGGACTGGCGGATCATCAGTTCGTAGGGCACGCGCACCAGCGCACCGGCCTGCGGATCGCGGATCGCGGCGAGCAGCTGCTCGGCGGCGATCCGGCCCATCTCGCGGCAGGGCTGCCGCACCGTGGTCAGGCTGGGCCAGATCTGGCGCGAGGCCGGCGTGTCGTCGAAGCCGAACACCGACAAGTCCTGCGGGATGCGCATGCCGCGTTCGAACGCTTCGTGCATGACGCCGCAGGCGCTGTCGTCGTTGGCGGCGAAGATCGCCGTGGGCGGCTGCTTCAGATCGAGCAGCTGCCTGGTGCCGGCGACGCCGTCGTCGAAGGTGAAACCGCCATCGACGACGAGTTTGGGATCGTAAGGGATGCCCGCGCGGCGCAGGCCGTCGCGATAACCGGCCAGGCGCCAGGCGCGCCCGCCATGCGGCGGAGGTCCGGCGATATGGGCGATGCGGCGATGCCCGAGTTCGACCGCGTGCGCGATCATGTCCGCCGCCGCCTTGCGCTCGTCGAGGATGGTGCCGATGCGCTCATGGCCGAGCTTGGCCTTCGCCGAGATCGTCGCATAACGCACGCCGAGGCTGTCGAGACGATGCAGCAGCTTGACGTCGTCGGCGAACGGCGGCACCAGGATCAGGCCGTCCGGACGATACTGCGCGATCGATTCCTCCACCGCGCGGACGTGGTCGGCGTTGGAATATTCCAGCGGCCGCAGCATCGCGCTGTAACGCTGGCGCTCACAGGCGACGAGCATGCCGACGATGATCTCCATGATGTAGCTCGACGCCGCGGCGGGATCGTCGTACACCAGCGAGATCAGGTAGGAGCGGTTTCCCGCCAGGCTGCGCGCCGACGGATTCGGCCGGTAGTTCAGCGCCTGGGCCGCCGCCTCGACCTTCAACCGGGTTTTCTCGCGCACGTTCGGTTCGTGATTGAAGACGCGCGAGACGGTTTTCATGGAGACGCCGGCGGCCTGGGCGACGTCTTCGATTCTGGCGCGCATCAATGCGTTTCCGAAGGGCAGGTGGGGCGAATCATGTTATCGCACACCGCGGGGGCCGCTGCGAGATCGAGCTGGGAGTGCGGTTGCGTCGGCTCCGGCCTGCCGGAACCGTCGCGCAGATTTCTTGCTGCGGTGCGGCATCCGCGCATCCTCCCAGGACGCCGATGTGACGCCGTACGAGCAAATTGGCAGCGCTGTCATTTGCCAATTGACAGCGCTGCCATTCCGGCGTATCACTCGCCCCGCTCCACACCGGCCGGCGGCGGATACCGCCAGAAGAGCCGGAAGACGGGAGCGTCCGAACTGGAGGGAAGAGGACATGGCGTACCGCTTGCACGCGCTGTATGGCGCGATTCTCGTCGCGCTCGTTTCATCAACTGATGCTCTGGCCGGACCCGCCGGCCAGGCGCAAACCGCGGATCCCGCGCAAGCGCAGACGCCAGCGGCAACCGCGCCGCAGGACAGCACGCCCAAGACACTCGACGCGGTCGTCGTCACCGGCACCAAGCGCGAGACGCCGCTGCAGAAGACGCCGGTCGCGATCAGCGCGCTCGACGCCGAAACGCTCGACAAAGAGCGGGTGATGACGGTGCAGGACCTCACCAAGCTGGTGCCGAGCATGCAGGCCACCCGTCAGGGCGACCATGACGTGACCACCATGACTCTGCGCGGCATCGGCAACGATCAGGCCAAGACCGAATACGCCGATCCGGAAGTGGCGATCTTCGTCGACGGCGTGTACTCGCCGCGCGCCGAGGCCGCCGCCGGTCTGCTGCTGGACGTGGCGGCCGCGGAAGTGCTGCGCGGTCCGCAGGGCACGTTGTGGGGCCGGAACTCCACGGTCGGCGCGGTCAACTTCCGCACCGCCACGCCGGAGATCGGCAGCTACTTCGGCAACGCCCAGCTCAGCGTCGGCAACTACAACGCGATCGGCGCGCGCGCGGTGGTCAATCTGCCGATCAGCGACACCTTCGCGATGCGCGTAGCGGTCGCCCAGGAACAGCATGACGGCTATGTCGATTATCAGGATCCGGTGGGGCAGATCCCCTCGGTCGACGCGCAGCGCGCCGCCTATGCGGCGGCCGGCGGCGATCCGGCCACGTTCCGGCCGATCAATCCGAACCAGTACGTCACCGGCGGCGACAAATACAGCGCCCAAAACCAGTCCGCCGCGCGCATGAGCGCATTGTGGCAGCCCAACGAGGCCTTCAGCTGGAATCTGGCGCTCGAGTACTTCCGCGACCGCGGCACGCCGAGCATGAACCTGATGCAGCGACCGCGGGCGGGTCAGGACTTCTGGTCGGCGCTGATCGACACCGCGCCGTACATCGAGCGCGATTCCTACGCGCTGCGCAGCCGCATGGACTGGGACATCAACGACGGCCTGCGGCTTTCCTACATCGCCGGCTTCAGCCGCTTCGACGGCCGTTCCACCTACGATCAGGACAGCGGCGTGCTGGTGCCGACCTGTTTCGCCTGCGGCCCCGCACAGTATCAGGAAGACCGTACCAACGATTCCGAGTACAAGAGCACCAGCCACGAACTCAATCTGTCCTCGACCGGCGAACAGACCATCGACTGGATCGTGGGCCTGTACTACGCCGCCGAGAAGAACTCGATCCGCTTCGACATTCCGATCTTCAACGGCACCCAGGACGGCACCGTGGCCTGGCAGGGCTCGTTCATCCAGCCCAAGGAGACGGTGGATTCCTACGCCGCGTTCGGCCAGGCCACCTGGAACGTCAACGACAGCTGGCGCCTGACCGCCGGCGCGCGCTACACCGACGACACGAAGAAGAACGTCGGCGGCCGCGGCTGGGGCTGGGCCTACAACCCGAACGTACCGCAGGTTCCGATTTCCCCCGGCACCTATCCGAGTCCGCAGAACGGATTCAACATTTCCACCGTCAACGACGGTGAGTACGGCCACAGCCAGGTGACGTGGCTGGCGCGTACCGATTTCGATGTCGGCGAGAAGGGGCTGCTCTACGCCAGCGTCTCCACCGGCTACAAGTCCGGCGGCCTGCAGGACGGCGGCGCGACCTACAAGCACGAGGAACTGACCAACTACGAGATCGGCGGCAAGTTCAGTTTCCTGGAAGGGCGGCTGACCTGGAACAGCGCGATCTACTACATGGACTTCAAGAACTTCCAGTTGTCCGCGCCGGTTACCTTCCCCGACGGCAACCGCGGCCTGGGCTTCAACAACGTGGAAGGCAGCACCAAGGTGTGGGGCTACGAGAGCGAACTGGCGGCCCTCCTCGGCGAGAACGACCGCGTCAATCTGACGGTTTCGGGCATTCCGAAGAAGGACCTGGGCAGACTGCTGTACGCAGGCAGCAACGACTACCAGGGCCTGCCGGCCTGCCCGCCGGCGTCGGGCATCAGCAACTGCATGAACGTGACCGGCAACGAACTGCCGCATGCGCCCGACTTCGCGTTGACGCTTATCTGGGAACACGACTTCCATCTCGGCAACGGCGGCACGCTGACCCCGCGACTGACCGGCCACTACGAAACCGAAACCTGGCTGAGCGTGTTCAACCTCGGCGACGAGGATCAGCAGGACGCCCACGGCCGCGGCGATTTCTCGCTGCGTTACGAGGAGCCCCAGCGGCGCTGGTGGGCCGGCTTGTACGTGCAGAACTTCAGCGACGAGAAAACCCGCACCGCGGCCGGACGTTTCAGCCCCGGCGCCGGCCAGTACCTGTGGGTGTCGCAGTACTTGCCGCCGCGTACGTACGGAGTGAACTTCGGTCTGCACTTCTGACCGGCACCCGGCTCCCCTCGCTCGCATTGCGAACGAGGGGACGCCGATGCGGACATCGCACTCGATCCTGCCTTTGCCTTGCGCAGGGGCATGCGGCGTAACCGGCGATCCGGCACGCCGCCCGCACGGACTTTCTGGAGCACGGTTTGAAGATCGCATCGAAGAACCCGCGGGCGCGCGCAGCGGCCCTGCGTCGGGGAGGGCTGGTCATGGTGGCGGCGCTGGGTTTGACCGTCGGCCCCGGCGTCGCCGGGAACGCGCCGGCAGGCGGCACGATCCATCCCGAGCGCTGGCCGGCGCCGGCCTGGCCGCTGCCGGCCGATCCGGCGCTGGAGGCGCGCGTCGATGCGCTGCTGGCGACGATGACGCTGGAAGAAAAGGTCGGCCAGATCGTGCAGGGCGACATTTCCAGCCTCACGCCCGAAGACGTGCGCAAGTACCGGCTCGGTTCGGTGCTGGCCGGCGGCGGCTCCGATCCGGGCGGAAAATACAATGCCGCGCCGGCGCAATGGCTGGCGCAGGCCGACGCGTTCTACGAGGCCTCGATGGACACTCGCGGCGGCGGCAAGGCGATCCCGATCCTGTACGGCATCGATGCGGTGCATGGCCAGAGCAACGTGGTCGGCGCCACCGTGTTCCCGCACAACATCGGCCTCGGCGCGGCGCGCAATCCGGAGCTGATCCGCGAGATCGGCCGCATCACCGCGATCGAGACCCGGACCACCGGAATGGAATGGGCGTTCGCGCCGACCGTGGCGGTGCCGCAGGACGACCGCTGGGGCCGCAGCTACGAAGGCTATTCGGAAGATCCGAAGCTGGTTGCGAGCTACGCCGGCGCGATGGTCGAAGGACTGCAGGGCAAGGTCGGCGACAAGGAATTCCTGGACGGCGCGCATGTGGTTTCCTCGGTCAAGCACTACCTCGGCGACGGCGGCACGAGCGACGGCAAGGACCAGGGCGATACCCAGGTCGACGAGGCCGAACTGCGCGACGTGCACAACGCCGGCTACCCGCCGGCCATCGCCGCCGGCACGCAAGCGGTGATGATTTCCTTCAGCAGCTACCAGGGCGTGAAACTGGCGGGGCACAAGCCGCTGGTCACCGACGTGCTGAAGGGGCGCATGAACTTCGGCGGCTTCGTCGTCACCGACTGGAACGCCCACGGCCAAGTCGCTGGCTGCGACAACACGCAGTGTCCGGCGACGGTGAACGCCGGCGTCGACCTGGTGATGGCGCCCGACAGCTGGAAACCGTTCTACGAGAGCACGCTGGCCGCGGCGAAGGCCGGCACCATCCCGATCGCCAGGATCGACGATGCGGTGCGGCGCCTGCTGCGGGTGAAATTCCGGCTCGGTCTGTTCGATGCCGGCAAGCCGTCGCAGCGCGCGCTCGGCGGCAAGTTCGAACTGCTGGGCGCGCCTGAGCATCGCGCGGTCGCGCGCCAGGCGGTGCGCGAATCGCTGGTGCTGCTGAAGAACCAGCGCGGCGTGTTGCCGCTGGATCCGAAGCAGAAGCTGTTGATCGCCGGCGACGGCGCCGACAGCATGGCCAAGCAGAGCGGCGGCTGGACATTGACCTGGCAGGGCACGGGCACCACTCGCGCCGATTTTCCGAACGCCGAGACGATCTGGGAAGGGCTGAAGAGCGCGGTGGAGAGCGCCGGCGGCAGCGCCGAGCTCGCGCTCGACGGCCAATATCGGAGCAAACCCGACGCCGCCATCGTCGTGATCGGCGAGAACCCTTACGCCGAGTTCCAGGGCGATCTGCCGACCCTGCTTTACAAGCCCGGCGACGACAGCGACCTGCAGCTCATCAGGAAACTGAAGGCCGATGGCATACCCGTGGTGACCGTGTTCCTCAGCGGCCGGCCGCTGTGGGTGAACCGCGAGATCAACGCGTCCGACGCCTTCGTTGCGGCCTGGCTACCGGGCAGCGAAGGCGGCGGCATCGCCGACGTGCTGCTGCGCAGGCCCGACGGCGGGGTCCATTACGACTTCAAGGGCAAACTCAGCTTCTCCTGGCCGCGCCGCGCCGATCAGTACGCCAACAACGTCGGCCAGAAGGATTACCGCCCGCAATTCGCCTATGGCTACGGCCTGACGTATGCCAGCAAGGGCGATCTCGCGCCGCTGCCGGAAACCGCCGGCGTATCGCTCGCGCAGGCGCAACCGGGCCTGTACTACGGGCTCGGCATGCTGGCGCCGGGGCTGTCGATGGCGCTGGAAGGCGCCGATCGGCGCGCCGTCGGCATCAAGACGCTGCCTGCGGCGTTGGGCGACGGCAGCATCCGCATCGCCGCGGTCGATCACCGGCGCCAGGAGGACGCGCGGCGCGTGACCTGGTCAGGGTCTGCGCGCGCACGCTTGGCCTTGATCGCGGACACCGCGAAGGACCTGACGCGGGAGGCCAACGGCGACGTACAGCTCATGCTGACGCTGCGCGTGGACGCACCGCCGCAGGGCGATGTGGCCGTCGGCGTCGCCTGCGGCGAAGGTTGCGGCGCGAGCTTGCCGCTGCGCGAGTCGCTGGCGTCGCTGCCGGCCGGCCGATGGACCACGCTCGGCATACCGTTGAAGTGTTTCGCGCTGGCCGGCGCGGACCTGTCGAAGTTGTCCGGCCTGTTGGCGATCGAAACCGCCGCGCCCTTGCAACTGTCGTTCTCGCGCATCGCGCTGGCCCCGCAGGGCGAAGCGGAGCGGACGCTCGCCTGCAGAACCAGCAAGTGAGCGACGCATAAGGGGTTTCGGAAAGTCCGCTTTTTGAAGCCATTAATTCCTTCCCTGCAACCGCAGGGCGGGCGTCACACTGAGGGGGTAACGCCTTGAAACTGTCGACCCTGGACCTGACGATCGTGCTGGTCTACCTGATCGGCATCTTCGCGCTCGCACAATGGGTTTCGCGCGAGAAAGACGGCCGCAAGAAATCCGCCAGCGACTACTTTCTCGCCAGCAAGGCGCTGCCGTGGTGGGCGATCGGCGCTTCGCTGATCGCGGCCAATATTTCCGCCGAGCAGATCATCGGCATGTCGGGTTCCGGGTATGCGATCGGGCTGGCCATCGCCTCGTACGAATGGATGGCGGCGGCGACGCTGCTGATCGTCGGCAAGTTCTTCCTGCCGGTGTTCATACGCAACCGCATCTACACGATGCCGCAATTCCTGGAAGAACGTTACGGCCACAGGATCCGCACGCTGATGGCGGTGTTCTGGCTGGGCCTGTACGTGTTCGTGAACCTGACCTCGATCCTGTGGCTCGGCTCGATCGCGGTCAACCAGGTCACCGGCCTCGACCCGATGGCGGCGCTGGTGCTGCTGGGCGCGTTCGCGCTGGCTTATCAGTTGTACGGCGGCCTGAAGGCGGTGGCCTTGACCGACATCGTGCAGGTTTGCCTGCTGGTACTGGGCGGTTTGTCGGTGACCTTCCTGACCTTGTCGCAGATCGGCGACGGCAGCCTCGTCGCCGGCTACCGCAAGCTGCTGGACGCCCACCCGGAACATTTCAAAATGATCCTGAGCAAGGACAGCCCGTTCTACAAGGACTTGCCCGGCATCAGCGTCCTGGTCGGCGGCATGTGGGTCATGAATGTCAGCTACTGGGGCTTCAATCAGTACATCATCCAGCGCGCGCTCGCGGCGAAGAACCTGGGCGAAGCGCAGAAGGGCGTGCTGTTCGCCGCGTTCCTGAAGCTGTTGATGCCCTTGGTGGTGGTGATACCGGGGATCGCCGCGGTGATGCTGGCGCCCGGCCTGGCCAAGCCCGACCAGGCCTATCCGACGATGATGGATATGCTGCCGACCGGCATGCTCGGCCTGGTTTTCGCCGCGCTGGTGGCGGCGATCGTGGCGTCGCTGGCCTCGAAGATCAATTCGATCGCGACCATCTTCACCCTCGACTTCTACGCCAAGCGCAGACGCCACGACGATCAGGCGCATCTGGTCCGCGTCGGCCGTATCGCCGCGGCGGTGGCGGTGCTGCTGGCGATCCTGAGCGCGCGGCCGCTGCTGGGCAGCTTCGACCAGGCTTTCCAGTACATCCAGGAATACACCGGTTTCTTCACCCCCGGTATCGTGGTGATCTTCATGCTGGGCCTGTTCTGGAAGCGCGCCAACGAGGCGGGCGCGCTGGCCGCGGCGATCAGCTCGTTTGTATTGTCGGTCCTGTTGAAACTGACCTGGCCGGCGCTGCCGTTCATCGACCGCGTAGGCCTCGTGTTCCTGGCGGCGCTGGCGCTGGCGGTGATCGTGTCGCTGATCACGCCCAGGCAGAAGGAAGGCAGCGACCTGATCCGCGTCGACGACGTCAGCTATCGCACACCGACAGGTTTCAATGTCGGCGGGCTGGGCGTGATCGCGATCCTGGTCGCGCTTTATGCGCTGTACTGGTAATCGGCCGGCGCTGAACAAGCCGATGCCGTAAGCAGTTGGCACGATGGGCGCGGCTGCCGGCAAAATGCGCCTTCGTCGCCTCTAGCCGCCGACATGCGCTACCCGCTGGTCATCTTCGATTTCGACGGCACGCTGGCCGATTCGTTCCCCTTCTTTATGGAGGCGCAGCACGCGCTGGCGCAGCGCCACGGTTTCAAGGCCATCCCCGAGGACCGCGTCGACGACATGCGGCGGCTGAGCACGCGCGAGTTGCTGCGGGAGTTCGAGTTTTCCAGATGGAAGCTGCCGATCGTGGCGGCCGACTTCGTGCGCAGCATGCGCGCCGCGCCGCCGGTACCGCTGTTTCCGGGCGTCGCGGAAACGCTGCGCCACCTGCGCGAAGGCGGGGCGCGCCTGGCGATCCTGACGTCCAATTCCGCCGACAACGTGCGCCGTGTGCTCGACGCGGAGTTGCTGGAGGCGATCGAACGGGTCGACGGCGGCGCCCACATGCTCGGCAAGCACCGGCGCATCGCGCGGATGCTGAGGCAGGCGAGGACCGATGCGTCGCAGGCGATCTACATTGGCGACCAGGTCAGCGACGGCGAGGCCGCGCGGCGCGCGGGCGTGGCCTTCGGGGCGGTCGGCTGGGGCTACGCGCACCCCGACACCCTGCGCGCGGCGGGCGCGGAGGAGTTCTTCGATTCGATGGGCGAATTGCGGCGTTTGGTCTGATCGGCTCGGAAACGCCCCGGCCGCAACCTCTCGTAGGTCGGGGCAGGGGCGGCCTGTAATAAGTAAGGAATAGCCTGGGACCGCCGCCGCGCCTGCCGAAGGTCAGGCTTGGGCTGGCCGGGCCGGTCCCCATGTCCTGTAGTGCCCGTTCAGCCGGCGAGTGTGGCGCCTGGGCCGGTTCACCCCTTGGACACGTCCGATGTGTTTAGATAAGCCATTGATTTAGTTGTTAATTTCTTGTTTCTCCCGGCGCGCGGCCGGATTCGTGGAGCGGCCGCAGCGGGCGACATTCGTTCTATCCACGCAACACTGCGGAACTTCCGGGGTCTTTAGCAGTCCTAGACCCCGACTGCTAAGATGGCTGCCATGACCCAGACCCCCCTCTCGAACGCCCTAGTCGCCAACAACCTGCCTGTGCCCAGCGCGCTCGGTTCGCTGGACGCGTACATCGGCGCGGTGCATCGCATTCCGGTGCTGACCGTCGAAGACGAGCAGAGTCTGGCGCGTCGCTTCCGCGACGAAGAAGACCTCGACGCCGCCCGCGAGCTGGTGCATTCGCACCTGCGCTTCGTGGTCCATGTCGCCCGCGGCTACAACGGTTACGGACTGCAGATCGGCGACCTGATCCAGGAAGGCAACATCGGTCTGATGAAGGCCGTGAAGCGCTTCGACCCGGAACAGGGCGTGCGCCTGGTGTCCTTCGCCGTGCATTGGATCCGTGCCGAAATGCACGAGTTCATCCTCAAGAACTGGCGCATCGTCAAGGTCGCCACGACCAAGGCGCAGCGCAAGCTGTTCTTCAACCTGCGCAAGAGCAAGAAGCGCCTGGGTTGGATGAACGCCGAGGAAGTCAGCCAGGTCGCCAAGGATCTCAACGTTTCCGAGCGCGAAGTGCTGGAGATGGAGTCGCGCCTGTCCGGCCGCGACATCGGTTTCGATGCGCCGTCCGACGAGGACGACGACCACGCTCCGCCGTCGCCGGCCGCGTACCTGCGCGCCCACGACGAAGACCCCTCGCAGAGCTACGAGCGCGAGGACGAGGAAGACAGCCAGCTCGCCCTGCTGCGCGAAGGCATGTCCGGCCTGGACGAGCGTTCGCGCGACATCGTCAAGCGCCGCTGGCTCGATGCCGACAGCAAGGTCACGTTGCAGGAACTGGCCGACGAGTACGGCGTCAGCGCCGAGCGCATCCGCCAGATCGAAGCCAACGCGCTGAAGAAGATGCGGGCGCTGTTCGCGGCCTGATCCGCGCAAGCCAGCCAACGACGACGGCCCGGGAAACCGGGCCGTTTCGTTTTGTGCGATACGGGAGCAAGCTGGCGCCGCGCAAGGCGCCACGCAACGCTGATGCGTGGGCGCAGTCGACGCGCGACCGCGGCGCTCCACCGCCGCGGGGCCCATGCCGGCGCTAGGTACGATCCAGGTCTGGCGATGCGAGAGGACGTATGCGACGGATAGCCAAGTGGCTGCTATGGGCACTGGTGCTGACCTCGGTGACGGCGCCGGCGCTGGCGGTGTTCGGCGGTTGGCAGTTGAAGGACGGCCAGGGCAACGTCGCCTTCGGCTGGGACGCGGCGCGCCAGCGTTTCCGGATACTCGAACGGCCGGCGCTGGCTTTGGACGGGCCGCACGTGTTCGTCGATGCGCAGGGTTTCCGCGTTGCCGCCACCGAGTCCGAGAGTGCGACCTGGCGCATGCGCGAAACGCGCCTGCCGGCGCGGCCGCTGCCGCTGCTTGCCGTGCGCGTCGACAATCCGGCGCGCACCCGCTTCGAAGTCGCACTGCGGCCGACCCCGGCGCCGCAGGACGGCGTGTATGCGGCCAATCCGCCGCGATTGCTGATGCTGTCCGACATGGAAGGCGAGTTCGACGCCTTCGTCGCCCTGCTACGTGCGCAGGGCGTGCTCGACGCGCAGTTGCATTGGCGCTACGGCGACGGCCATATCGCCCTGGTCGGCGACTTCGTCGATCGCGGCCACGACATGCTGCCGCTGCTGTGGCTGATCTACCGCCTGGACGGCGAAGCCCGCCAGGCCGGCGGGCGTGTGCATTACGTGCTCGGCAACCACGAGCAGCTCGCGACCTCGGGCCGCAAGAAGCATTGGCCGCGGCACCTGGTCGCGAGCGAAGCCGCCTTGGGGGGCGAGCCCTTGTTTTCGGAACGTTCGGTACTGGGCGCATGGTTGCGCAGCAAGCCGGTGATCGCGCGCGTCGGCGATCATCTGCTGGTGCACGGCGGCATCAGCGCCGAGTTCCTCGACCGCAATCTCGACATCGCCGCGGCCAATGCCGCGATGCGGCCGCATCTGGGGACGCCGATGGCGGACCTGCCTTCCGCGATCAAGCCGATCCTGGGCCGCAGCGGCGTGACCTGGTACCGCGGCATGGCCTTGCCCGACGATCCCAGGTACGTACGCGAAGCCGATCCCTCGGCGCATCTGGATCGCGCGCTGCAGCGCTACGGCGTGCGCCGGATCGCGATCGGCCACACGATCGTGCCGAGGGTGCGGCTGCAGCAACAGGGCAGGGTGTTGGCGCTGGACTTGGACATGCACGAGCCCGGCGCGGTGGCGCAGGCGGCCTTGTACGAAGGCGGCCGGCTTTGGCGCGTGGACGCGCACGGCGGTCGCGAGCGCCTGGATTGAGCGCGGCGGCGGACACCATGCGCGTCCGCCGCCGCGCGTGCCCCGCTATTCCTCGCGATCGCCGAGGATGATCCGGGCGTGGCGCTGGTAGCTCCAGTACGCCCAGGCCCAGTTGATCAGCACGATCACGCGGTTGCGGAAGCCGATCAGGAAGAACACGTGTGCGGCCAGCCAGAACCACCAGGCGAGCAGGCCGGAGAGCTTGAAGCCGTGCACGTCGACCACGGCGGCCATGCGGCCGATGGTCGCCAGGTTGCCGTAGTCCTTGTAGCGGAACGGCGCCGTGCTGCGGCCGGCGATGCGGTCGCGGATCGCGCGCGCGACATGCGCGCCCATCTGCTTGGCCGCGGGCGCGACGCCCGGCACCGGTTTGCCGTCTTGCTGCACGCTGGCGAGGTCGCCGGCGACGAAGATCTCCGGGTGTCCGGGCACGCTGAGGTCGGGCAGCACCTGGACCCGGCCTGCGCGGTCGCGCGGCGCGTCCAACAGCGCGCCCAGCTTGGACGCGGCCACGCCCGCGGCCCAGACCACGGTGCGCGCCGGCACGAAGGTGTCGCCCAAGGTGTAGCCGCGTTCGTCGATCGCGTTCACCGGGGTGCCGGTGACCACTTCGACGCCGAGCTTCTGCAACTGCTTGCGCGCCTTCTCCGACAATTCCTCCGGAAAACTCGACAGCACCCGTGGACCGGCTTCGATCAGCCGCACCTTGGCCTGGGCCGGGTCGATGCGGCGGAATTCGCGGCGCAGGGTCTTGCGTGCGATCTCGGCAAGGGTGCCGGCCAGCTCGACCCCGGTCGGGCCGCCGCCGACCACGGCGAAGCTCAGCCAGGCCGCGCGTTCGGCTTCGTCGTCGCTGGCCTCGGCGCGTTCGAACGCGAGCAGCAGGCGCCGCCGGATGTGCAGGGCGTCGTCCAGCGTCTTCAGGCCGGGCGCGTCGCCGGCCCAGTCGTCGTGGCCGAAGTAGGCGTGGGCGGCGCCGCTGGCGAGCAGCAGATAGTCGTAGCCGATCGAATCGCCGTCGGCGAGCGCGACCCGGCGTGCGGCCGGATCCAGGCCCACCACTTCGCCCAGCCGCACTTCGACATTGCGCTGGCTGCGCAGGATGTGGCGCAAGGGCGCGGCGATGTCCGGCGAGGACAGCCCGGCGGTCGCGACCTGGTACAGCAGCGGTTGGAACAGATGGTGGTTGCGGCGGTCGATCAGGGTGATGCGCACGTCGGCCGAGGCCAGCGCGCGCGTCGTCCACAGACCGCCGAAGCCGCCGCCGACGATGACGACATGCGGGACGCGTGCGTCGCCGCGCCCCGGAGGTTCATGGTTCATGCGCGCGTCCTCAATCGTCCAGACGCTGGCGCAGCAGGTCTTCCAGCGCGTGCTGGTCTGCGGCGAAGCGGCGGATGCCGTCGGCGAGCTTGTCGGTGGCCATCGCGTCCTGGTTGTGCAGCCAGCGGAAGTCGGCTTCGCTCATGCGGCGAGGCGCTTCGTAGCGCTCGCCGTCGTCGATCAGGGCGCGCGGCACCTCGCCCGGTCGCGATTCGAGTTCGCCCAGCAGGTCCGGCGAGATCGTCAGGCGGTCGCAGCCGGCCAGCGCCAGCACTTGGCCGACGTTGCGGAAACTCGCGCCCATGACCACCGTCTTGTAGCCGAAGGCCTTGTAGTAGCGCCAGATCTGCATCACCGACTGCACGCCCGGATCGTCCTGCGGCGTGGCCGGCGGGCTCATGCCGTGGGCCAGGTGCCAGTCGAGGATGCGGCCGACGAAGGGCGAGATCAGGTACACCTCGGCCTCGGCGCAGGCGACGGCCTGGGCGAACGAGAACAGCAGGGTCAGGTTGCAGTGGATGCCTTCGCGTTCGAGCTGTTCGGCGGCGCGGATGCCTTCCCAGGTCGCAGCGATCTTGATCAGCAGGCGCTCGCGGCGGATGCCGGATTCGGCGTACAGCTGGACCAGGCGGCGCGCCTTGGCCAGGGTGGCCTCGGTGTCGAAGCTCAGGCGGGCGTCGACTTCGGTGGAGACGCGGCCGGGGATGAGCTTGAGGATCTCCTTGCCGATCGCGACCGCGAGGCGGTCGCTGGCGTCGGCGATGCGGTCGTGGGCGTAGCGGTCGGTCTGGGCGAGCGCGGCGTCGATCAAGGGCGCGTAGGCCGGCAACGAGGCCGCCTTCAGCAGCAGCGAGGGATTGGTGGTGGCGTCGAGCGGTCGGAAGCGCGCGATCGCCTCGATGTCGCCGGTGTCGGCGACCACGGAGGACAGCGCCCGCAGGTGTTCGAGTTGGCTGGTCATTGGGGTCATGCTTTCGTCGTTGGATTCGCCCACATTCTCGCCGATCGGGCACGAGCGGTGATGAAGCCGGCCTATCTTCTGCCACCCGGTCCGCATGCGGTTGCGCTAGGCTGGCCGCGACAGGGCCGCCCCGGGCCCGGAGACCGCAGCCATGGCCGTCGCCACGGAAGAAAAGCGCATCGCGCTGCTGATAGACGCCGACAACGCGCCGGCCGCCAAGATCGACGTGATCCTGGCCGAGGTCGCGCGCTACGGCGCCGCCAACGTGCGCCGCGCCTACGGCAACTGGAAGAGCCAGAGCCTCAAGGGCTGGGAAGCGGTGCTGCACGAGTACGCGATCCGGCCGATCCAGCAGTTCGCCTACAGCAAAGGCAAGAACGCCTCCGACATGGCGATGGTGATCGACGCCATGGACCTGCTGTACGCGCGCAACCTGGATGGCTTCGCGATCGTGTCCAGCGATGCCGACTTCACCCCGCTGGTGATGCGTCTGCTCACCGACGGGGTCAAGGTCTACGGCTTCGGCGAGAAGAAAACCCCCGAGCCCTTCGTCAACGCCTGTTCCAAGTTCACCTACGTCGAAGCGCTGGGCCAGCCGGCCAGCGCCGACGTGCCGGCCGCGGAGCGCGCGACCACGCCGCAACGCAGCGCCAAGGAGCTGCGCGGCGACACCAAACTGCTGCAGATGCTGCGCGGCGCGGTCGATGCGGTCAGCGGCGACGACGGCTGGTCGCATCTGGGCGCGGTCGGGCATCAGATCGGCAACCAGGCCTCGTTCGACTCGCGCAACTACGGTTACCGCAAGCTCAGCGATCTGATCGAAGCCACCGGCCTGTTCGACGTGCGCCGCGACAACCAGATCGTGTGGATACGCGAGCAGCCCAAAGGCGGCGCGAAGGGCGGTGGGAAAGGCGGCGCCGCCAAGGCCGACAAGGGCAAGGCCGGCAGCTAGCGTTCGCCGCAAGGATGAAGGTGCGGCGGGCGTAGCCCGGTCGCTGGTTTCGAAAGGGGAACGAAAGCAGCATGAATGTCGCGGCGATCGAGATGGTCGGTACCGCTCTGCCGACACGGCGGCAAGCGATCGTGTTCGAGTTCAAGGCCTGGGGCCTGCGTGGCCGGCGCCTGCTGCGCGACGCGCTGGACCGCGAGTGGCCGCGTCGCCATGCGCGCGCCGAAGTCTTGATCGATGCGCCGGTGCTGGCCGAGTTCGAAAGCGCGCTGTGGCCGCAGGACGAAACCGATCCGCTGCTGGTCGCAGGCAAGTTGCAGAACCTGCGCCTGGCCTTGAAGCGGCTGCATGGGATCGAAGTGCCGGCGGGCGCGAAGTTCGGTTTCTGGAAGCAGGTCGGCCGGGCGACGCGCCGCGGCGGCTATGCGGTCGGCCGCGAATTGCGCGAAGGCTGCTTGATTCCCGCGGTCGGCGGCGGCCTGTGCCAACTCAGCAACGCGCTCTATGACGGCGCCGTGCGCGCCGGGCTCGAGGTGGTCGAGCGTCATCGCCATTCGCGGGTGCTGCCGGGCTCGCTGGCCGAGCAGGACCGCGACGCCACCGTGTTCTGGAACTACCTCGACCTGCGCCTGCGCGCGCCTCACGCATGGCGGCTGGAGATCGATATGGACGCGCAGCGGCTGCGGCTGCGCATACGCGGCCATCGCCCCGCGGCCAGCGACGCCTGGCCGCTGGCGGTGGCGCCGCGCCGCCCGCCCGAGGCGAGCAACGATTGCGGCAGCTGCGGCCAGCACGAATGCCATCGGCATACCGGCCCCAACCTCGACGGGCTGCGCCGGCTGTGGTGGATGGAAGAGGCCTGGCCCGAGTTCCGCGAACGCCTGCAGTCCGAACGCGGCGACGACGATCGCGTGTTCGGTCCGGGCGGGCGGCGTTTCCCGGCGCAGGCACCGCTGCGCCGCGTGAGCCAGTCGATCGCCTGGCGCTACGGGCGCTGGCGCGGGCAGGCGCTGCCGCAGGTGCGTCTGGCGCAGTTGCGCGCGCACGCACGCGACCTGGCGCGCGCGCTGCAGCCGCGCGACGTGGACCTGGTGCTGCCGCAGAGCCTGCTGCCGTTCCTGTGGCGCGACGGCGAACTCGCCGGCCGCCGCTACGCGGTGATGATGACCGCGCTGCCGATGCGCGCGCTGCAGGCCGAACTCGACGGCGCGGTGCGCCGTCATCCCGAGCAGCGATCTTTGCGCGACTTCCGCGCCGATCCGGCCCTGATCGAAGCGGAATGGGACGGCTTGCTCGCCGCGCAGGCCTGGTGGAGCCCGCATGCGCAGGTGCTGGCCCTGGCCGGCGCGCGCGCCTGCGCGTTGCCCTGGACCATGCCCGCACCGCTGCCGTCGGCCGAGCGCGTCGCCGCCGGCGCCAAGCCGCGGGTGTTCTTCCCGGCCTCGCCGCTGGCGCGCAAGGGCATCCTCGAACTGCTGGCCGCGTTGCGCGACCAGGACCTCGAGATCCTGCTGCCGCCCGGCGACAGCGAGCGCGGGCTGGACGCGGGCCGCGCCACATTGCGGCGTGTCGCCAGTTATCGGCAGGGCTTGCTTGAAGCCGATGTCGTGGCCCTGCCGGCCTGGATCGAACACCAACCGCGCGCTTTGTTGACCGCCATCGCCAGCGGCCTGCCGGTGGTGGCGACGCCGGCCTGCGGCCTGGGCGCGGCGATGGCCTGGCGGCGGGTCGAGGCCGGCGACGTCGATGACCTGCGCGCTGCGGTGCTCGCCGCGCTGGCGAACGTTTGAACGACAGGCGCGCAGCCCGAGCGGCCGCAGCACGAAACCGCAGCCGGCTAGGGTGTATAGCGCAGCACGGACACGGGCGCGGATGGCCACAGGATCCGCAGTCCGGCGACGCAAGCGGACAGGCTCCGGCGCTACACTGAAGCCGCCATATCATGCCGATGGGAGAGGCATGCAGCCGCAGCCGATCGTCCTCACTTCCGTGCTGATCGTCGAAGACGATCCGGTGGCGCGTGCACGCATGCAGGCGCTGATGCAGGGGCTGGTCGAGCCGCAGGCGCGGATCGAGACCGCCGCCGATCTGACCGCGGCGCGCACGCTGCTGCGACAGGCGAGTTTCGCCCTGGCCCTGGTCGACGTGCAGTTGCCCGACGGCAGCGGCATCGACCTGATCGCATGGATGTCCGGGCATGCGCCGCAGACGCAGTCGGTGATCGTCTCGGCCTGGGCCGAGGAAGAAACCATCCTGGCGGCAGTGCAGGCCGGCGCGATCGGCTACCTGCTCAAGGACCGCGACGACGACGAGCTGCGGTTGTCGCTCAAGAGCCTGCAGCGCGGCGGCGCGCCGATCGATCCGCTGATCGCGCGCCGGATCCTGGCTTTGCTGCCGCAGGCGCAGGCGGCGGCAAGCGTGCCGCAGGAGCCCGAGCCGACCGCGCAGCTGTCCGAGCGCGAGCGCGAAATCCTGCGCCTGGTCGCGCAGGGTTTCAGCAACCGTGAGATCGCCGAACTGGTGGCGCTGTCCAAGCTCACCATCGAGTGCCATACCAAGAACATCTATCGCAAGCTCGCGGTGGGGTCGCGTACCGCCGCCGTGTTCGAGGCGCGCGCGCTGGGACTGCTCAACTGAGCCGGAAGCGATCCGTCGCGGGCCTCGTGCGCGCATGCGCGTGGTGGCTGCTGATGCTGTTCGCCTGCGGTTCGCTCGATGCCGCGGCGCAGCCGGCCGAGCCCGGCACGGTGCTGCTCGACCGTGCCGAGGCCGCGCGTTCGGACTGGAACGCCGCGGCGCCGCCGGCCGCGGGCTGGGTGCCGGTAACGCTGCTGGACGTCTGGCACAAGCGCTGGCCCGGCCACGACGGCGTGGTCTGGTATCGGCTGCATTGGCGCCAGGACGATCCGCGCCGGCCGACCGCGCTGTTGGCCGACTACATGAGTTTGAGCGGCGCGATCTATGTGAACGGCGAGGCCGTCGCGCGCGATCCCAATCTGGTCGAGCCGCTGTCGCGGACCTGGAATTCGCCGCACTACGTCCTGCTGCCGCCGTCGCTGCTGCGTGCGGGCGAGAACACCGTATTGCTGCGCGTGTCCGGGCTGTCGGCCTATCTGCCCGGCGCCGGGCCGGTGCGGATCGGCGATCCGCAGGCGCTGCAGCAGCGCTACCGCAGCGAGCGCTTCCTGCGCTACGACATCAAGCTGATCAACCTGGCCATGGCCGTGGTGCTGGGCGGCGTGTTCCTGCTGATGTGGCTGCTGCGGCGCAAGGACAGCGTCTACGGCTGGTTCGCGCTGACCGAGCTGGCCGGCTCGCTGTACGGCTACAACCACATCGCCACCGACATTTGGCCCTTGCCCAACACCGACGCCTGGCAGGCGTTCAACGCCGCGTTCTATGTGGTGGCAGGCGCCAGTTACGCCTTGTTCCTGCTGCGTTATTGCGAGCGCCGCTATCCGCGCCTGGAGCGCGGCCTGGGCGTGGTCGCCGCGGCGGCGTTGCTCGCGGCCGCGCTGGCGCCGACGTGGATGGGGCATCAGCGCAATCTCTGGTTCGCGCTCGGCGGCTCGATCTACTACGTCAGCATCGGCTGGTTCCTGATCCAGGCCTGGCGCCATCGTCGTCCCGATACCCTGGTGCTCGCGGCCTGCCTGCTGCTGCCGGTGCTGGTGTCGTTCTACGACTTCGCCCTGTTCTTCGGCTGGGTCGACGGGGTGACTTATCTGTTGAGCCTGACCTCGGTGCTGACCCTGATCGGCATCGGCTTCGTGCTGTCCTACCGTTTCGTCGCCGCGATGCGGCGCGTGGAAGGCTTCAACCTCGAACTCAAGCGCGAGGTCGAGGCGGCCACCTCCGAGCTGGCCCTGACCTTGTCGCGCCAGCACGCATTGGAGCTCGCGCACAGCCGCGCCGGCGAGCGCCTGCATCTGGTGCGCGACCTGCATGACGGGTTCGGCGGCACCCTGGTCGGGGCGATCGCCCAGCTCGAACGAGCGCCCGAAGACACGCCCAAGGCGCAGGTGGTTGAAGTGCTCAAGGAGATGCGCGACGACCTGCGCCTGGTGATCGACAGCACCGCGCGCGAGCACGCCGACCTGGCCGCGCAGATCGCGCCGCTGCGCCATCGTCTGGGCCGGCTGCTGGAAACCGCCGACATCGACAGCCGCTGGCAGTTGCAAGGGCTGGACGGAATCGAACTGGACAGCGCGCGCAGCCTGGACCTGTTGCGTTTGCTGCAGGAAGCGTTGACCAACGTGTTCAAGCACAGCGGCGCCCGCCGCGTGGACGTGCGCCTGAGCCGGGTCGAGGCGCACCTGCAGTTGCGGATCGACGACGACGGCCAGGGCATCGCGCCCGCCGCCGCGTCGACGGACGGCGGCGCGGGCCTGGCCAGCATGCGCCTGCGCGCGCAACGCCTGGGCGGCGAACTGCGGATCGAAACCGGCCCGGCCGGCACCGGGCTGCGGCTGGATTTTCCGCTGCCGGCCTAGCGCGGGGCCTTGCGTCTACTCGGTTTCGGGGATGTTCGAGCCAGCGCCGGCCGCGCATCGTGGCGGCACTTCCGCAGCCGCGCGCGGCTCCTGCGCCGTGCGGCCCGTGCCCAAGCAAGGAGCTCGTCATGCCCGGTCCCCAAGCACCGCTAGCGCCGTCCGAGGATGGCGCGCTCGCCAAACCCACGCCGGCGTCCGAATTGGCCGCGTTCCTGACCCTGCGTCGAGTCGTGGCTTTTTCCGGCGTGCTGGAAGCGCAGGACATCGCGACGCTGGACGAGTTCGCCGAGCTGATCAAGGACGCCGGCTTGAAGGCGTCGCTGCGGCAGGCGTTCATCGACAACAAGGCGCCGCCGAAGCCGGACCCAGCGCAGGCCCAGCCCAGGACCGAGGACGAGTTGTTGGCCGGTCACCGGCTGGCGCTGGCGGCGTTCGACGCCCTGAGCGCGCAGAGCATCGATCAGGACATCGCGACGTTCCGCCACGAACGCGCCCCGCACGGCGAAGCGCGCTATCAGGCGACGGCGGAGCTGAAGCGTTACCTGGCGCAGGAGGGCTTCCCCGAAGAGAGCGTGCCGGTGTTCGAAAGCAAGGGCGTCTATTCGATCGGCGCCCTGCAGGATTTGTGCGCCGGTCCGGACAAGGGCGAACTCGAGAATGCGCTCCGGCAGGGCGGGGTGATCGGCGGACGCAGATACCCGAAATCCGCCAGCGCCGCGGACTTGCTGAAGAACCTGTCGGCGCAGGAGGTGGCGGCCAAATCCAAACCGCCGATCCAGGCCGACGACCTGATGTCCGAACAGGCGCAGGCGCGCCGCAAGAAGATCGAGGAGGCGATCGCCAAGGTCGACGAGTTCCGCGAATCCTGCGTCGGCGACGCCAGCGCCAATCTGCAGGAGATGAAGCAGCGCGCCGAAACCGAACTGACGGCGATGCTGGAGCGGGCCGGCGTCGGCGGCGCCTTGACCCGGCTGGACAAGGGTGCGTTCGCCAGCCTGGGCGCGTTGAACGCGGCCCTGGCCGACATCAACAAGAACCTGGGCGATGCGATCGGCAAGGAGTTGCTGGCCGCGCAACGCGGCGAGCCGCCGCTGGAGAACGCCAAGCTGGTCGAATACAACGGCCTGCGCCGCGGCGTCGTGCTGACCGTGGCCGGCGTGCGCGACGCCGGCGGCCCGGAACTGGTGGATGTCGCAGCCAGCGTGAGCCACAGCAACGAGGGCTATCGGGAAAGCATCGCCCAGTTCGACAGCGAGTCTTCGTATCAATACGCGGAGAAGACGGTCGAGCGTTCGTCGTCGGCGTTTTCGACGTCCCAGCGCATCACTGGCGGCGGCATCGGCCAGGCCGGGCTGTTCGCGCTCAGCCTGGCCGGATCCTACGCGCGGGTCAAGTACGAGCAGAAGGAATCCACGGCCGCCGGGCGCCGCAGCCAGGCCAGCAAGCTGGCGGTGCGCAAGATCGAGATGGTCAGCGCGCAGGCGCGCTTGCCCAGGGCCGGCGCGCGGCTGAGCCGCGAGGCGGTCGAGGCGCTAGGGCGGATCGCCCGCGAGGCCGACGAGGCGCAGGCGGCGGAACGCGCGCGCGCTTTCATCGCCGAGTTCGGCAGCCACCTGTTCTGCGAGGTCAAGCTGGGCGGCTGCTACAAGAGCGTGGTCAGGGCCGAGGCGATGGCCGAGGACAGCATCGGCGTGCTGTCCAAGGCGGCCAGCCTGGCTGCGGGCTGGAAGGCCTCCGGTGCGGCGACCTATGTCGGCCTGGGTTTCCTGGGAACCGGCGGCACCGCCAACGAGGGCGACAAAGCGCAGGCCGAGGGATTCAGCAAGGACGAGCGCAACCAGCTCAAGTCGGTGCGCATCGACATCAGTTCGCATGCGATCGGCGGACTGCCGGGCCTTTCCGCGGACCTGTGGAAGTACAGCCTGGGCAAGAACCAGAACTGGCGGGTGATCGATCGGCTGCGGCCGGTGGAGGTGTGGGCGCTGTTGCGCGACGCCAACGCCGATGGCCTGAGCAGTGAACAACGGGAGGCGGTCTGCCGCCGGTTGGAGCGCAGCTGGGTCCGGGATTACTTCCTGCCCGATCTGTTCGCGCTGGATGCCGGACTGAAGAGCAACCGCGCGCTGGCCGAGGCGGATTCGGTGGCCGCGGCGGTGGATGCGGTCGCCGGGCTGATGCGTGCGCCGCGGCTGCGCGTGAGTTGCTTCCGCAAAACCTTCCCGGCCGCCCACACGATGCGTTGCGCGCTGGATCTTCCCGAGCACTACAAGATCCTGTCCGGCGGCGCCGCCACCTTGCAGACGAAGGAAGGCAACTTCCTGATCTCGAGCTACCCGAGCTACGACCCCGCCCTCAAGCGTTGGTCGTGGCATGCGCAGATGCGCTACATCAAGCATCCCTCCAGCGAGGAGCATGAGATCTCGGTGATCGCCGTGTACGACCCCGACGACGAATGGGAGGTGCGGCTGTTCGCCCGGCAAAGCCAGGGCCTGGAGCCGGCGCACGATCTGGTGGCGAATGCCGAGGCCGACTACCTGGTGACCGGCGGCGGCGGACGCATCGACCGCTTCGGCTGGGCGACCCTGACGCAATGCGGCTTCCAGCCCGAGCCCGATGCCGCAGCGGATGCGGCGCCGAAGCCCGGCTACTACGTCGCATCGCGCAGTTGCCTGAAAGACAGCCGCCACCAGCTGACCGCGATCGCCATAGGCCTGCGGCCGCGCAACGGCACCCGCCTGGTGCCCCGGTATCGCAGCGAAACGGCGAAGAAGGCCGGGCATCCGGACGTCAGGATGACGCGCCGCGATCAGAGCGAACGCTGGCTGGGCGGCGGCGTGTGCGCGCATCCCAATGGCGACAATTTCCTGGTCGGTTCGTGCCCGATCGTCGACGGCGCCGACGGTGCGATCGGATGGAAGGGCGCCAGCAAGGACCACGAAAAGGCCTGCGCGGTCAGCATGACCGTGACGACGGTGGGGGTGGCCAACGTCGAGGTCGTGAACCACAAACCGGAAGCGCAAGCGCAGCCGCACGACGATCCCAGTCAGTTCTGCCTGAACTGCGGCCATGTCGGGCCTTGGTTGACGCATAAATTACCGAAGCTGATCGCGGAACAGGAGCAAACCCTGTTTCTGTGCGCGGAATGCAGGACGTTCGTGAGATGAAAGTGCGCCGCTGGCAGGCCCGCCGCCAGCGCGCGTCGGTCGCCGCTCAGTACAGATCCGCCGGGTCCACGTCCAGCGACCAGCGCACTTTGCGCGCCTGCGGCAGGGCGTGGATCGCGGGCAGGGCGCGGTCGAGCGCGGCGTGCAGGCTGCGGCGTTCCGGTGCCGACAGGATCAGCTGCGCGCGCTGGTAGCCGGCGCGGCGCGGCATCGGTGCCGGCACCGGGCCGTTGAGTTCGAGCGCATCGTCGCCGACCTCGCGCAGCGCCATGCGCGCCGCCTGCAGGAATGCATTGGCGGTTTCGGCTTCCTTGGCCTCCGCGCGCAGCAGCGCCATGTGCGCGAACGGCGGGAAGGCGGCGAGTTCGCGCTGCGCCAGTTCGATCTCGGCGAACGCGGCGTAACCGCCGGCGAGCAGGGTGCTGAGCAGCGGATGCTCAGGGTGGTGGGTCTGCAGCACCACTTCGCCCGCGCGGCGGGCGCGGCCGGCGCGGCCGGCGACCTGGATCAGCAACTGGGCGAGTTTTTCCGGTGCGCGGAAGTCGGCGCTGAACAGGCCTTCGTCGATGCCGACCACCGCCACTAAGGTCAGATTGGGCAGGTCGTGGCCCTTGGCCAGCATCTGGGTGCCGACCAGGATGCCGCGCGCGTTGCCGAACTGCGCCAAGTGTTTTTCCAGCGCGTCGCGGCGTTGGGTGGTGCCGCGGTCGATGCGCAGCACCGGCACCTCGGGGAAACGCGCGGCCAGGGCTTCTTCGATGCGTTCGGTGCCGGCGCCCTGCGATTGCAGTGCCAGGCCGCCGCAGTCGGGACAGGCGTTGGGCGCGGGACGGCGCGCGCCGCAGTGATGGCATTGCAGGCGGCGGCCGCCGGCGTGCACGGTCATCGGCGTGGGCGAGGTCGGCGTGCTGCAGCGGTGACAGTGCGCGCTCCAGCCGCAGTCGTGGCAGATCAGCACCGGCGCGTAGCCGCGGCGGTTCTTGAACACCAGCACCTGGCCGTCGGCGTCGAGCGCACGGGCGATGGTCTCGATCAGTTCCGGCGACAGGCCGGCGTCGAGCGGGCGCTTGCGCACGTCGACCACGCGCACCCGCGGCGGCTGCGCGTCGCCGGCGCGCTGCAGCAGGCGCAGGTGCGCGTAACGCCCGGCCTGGGCGTTGCGCAGCGATTCCAGCGACGGCGTCGCGCTGCCCAGCAGCACCGGCACGTTCAGCGCCTTGGCCCGCACCAGGGCGAAGTCGCGGGCGTGGTAGCGGATGCCGTCGAGCTGCTTGAAACTGCCGTCGTGTTCTTCGTCGACCACGATCAGGCCGGCCTCGGGCAGCGGCAGGAAGATCGCCGAGCGCGTGCCCACGATCACCCGCGCCTCGCCGCGCAGGCAGGCGGCCCAGGTGCGCGCGCGTTCGCTGTCGCCCAGGCCCGAGTGCAGCGCGTGCACCGGCACGCCCAGGCGCGCGCGGAAGCGGGCCAGAGTCTGCGGGGTCAGGCCGATCTCCGGCACCAGCACCAGGGCCTGGCGGCCGCGCGCGAGGCAGTCGGCGATGGCGCGCAGGTAGACCTCGGTCTTGCCGCTGCCGGTGACGCCGTCCAGCAGCAGCGGCGCGAAGCGCTCGCGCACCGCCAGGATCGCGTCGACCGCCGCCTGCTGTTCGTCGTTGAGGGTCGGGCCCGGCTGCGGCGCCGGGGCGAGGGCGCTGGCCGGCACGGCGACGCGTTCGGCCAGGCCGCGCTTGGCCAGGGCGCGCGCGGCGGCGCGCCAGTCGGGGTCGTGACCCTCGACCTCGGCCAGGTCCAGCGCGTCCTCGTCGCAGGGGCCGGCCTGGAGCCGGTCGGCGAGCCGGCGCGGGCGCCCGGCGCGCAGGCCCGGACGCGCGGTCAGGCCGGCTTCGGTCAGCTGCCAGGCCCAGGCGTGGGTGTCGGCCAGGGGCTCGCCGTGGCGCAGCGGCGCCGGCAGCGCGGTCGCGAACACCTCGCCCAGCGGGGCATGGGTGTAGCGGGCCAGCCAGCGCAGCGATTCCAGCAACTCGCCGTGGAACAGGGGTTCGGGGTCGAGCCGGGTCAGCGCCGGCTTGGGCTCGGGCGCGTCGGCGTCGGCGGCACCGGTGTCGGCGATCACCCCGACCAGTTCGCGGCTGCCGAACGGCACCCGCACGCGCGTGCCGACATCGGCCGGATCGACCGAGCGGCCGTCGGCGGGGCGGTAATCGAACAGGCGCGGCAGCGGCACCGGCAGTGCGACCCGCCAGACGTGCATAAGTGACTGAGCGGAGCCGTCGGACATGCGCTCAGTCTAGCGAGCGCGACCGCGCACCGGCTGCGACAAAGTTGCGGACTATTGCTGCCCCGGCCGTGACAAAGCGCACGCAAGTTGCGGTGCTTAAAGAAAATTCACCCTTATCCACACGACTTGTGGATAAATCTGTGCATGGCGTGTCGGCAGGACTGCGCGATGACGCAGGAATAAGCCCTGCAGCCAGGTTGGTGAAAAAATCGCCAATGCATATATCTCTTTCCAAATCAATGGTTTGACCGTGAAACATGTTTGTAACGCGGGCCTTTTAGGGGTTCTCCCTCAGCTCGATGACACTTCCATTACTGCTGTGCACAACCGTTTTTTCGTACAAGCCGCGTCCTGCTTCACGGAGCAGGAATTAACGCGGTGTCAAGCGGTTTTGTGCGACCTGCGCCTCGCTATGATGCAAACATGCTGATGGGTATGCGATGAGCCCCGCCGCAGCGGGCTCCGCCCTCTCCGGAACGTCTGGGCACAAGAACGATGCGCCGGCTGCGCTGTCGGCGTTCCTGCGCGGCGTCGAGCGGCGCGGTGCGGTGCTGGCCGAGCTCCAGGCCGGCGATGCCGCCGCCGGCGACGCCGCCCTGGCCGCGGCGATGCAGGCCTTCCGCGCCGGCATCGAGGCCGCGCCCATGGCCGAGTGGCCGCGGCGCTTCTGGGCGCAGCTGTTGGCCCAGCCCGGCCTGCACCAGCGCACCCGGGTCGCGCTGCCGCTGGACGCCACCGACCGTCTCGGCGAACTCGGCCACGGCCCGCGCGCGGCCCTGCTGCTGCGCCTGGCGGCCGGTCTGTCCGAACCCGAGGCCGCGGCCGTGCTGGGCATCGCCGAGCCGACCTACCGCCTGGCGCTGCAGCGCGCGCTGCCGCACCACGACGACGGCCGCGCCGATCCGGCGGCCTGGCAGCAACTGCGCGAGCAGATCCACCGCCGCATCAAGACCCTGCCGCCGGAGCGACTGGCGCGGCTGACCCTGGCGCGCGAGTCCGCGCTCAGCGGCGCCGCGTCCGCGACCGCCGTCGAGCGCGATACGGCGAGCGCGGCCTCCGGTCGCCGTCCGCGCTGGCTGTTGCCCTTGCTGTGGACTCTGCTGGCGCTGTGCGTGCTCGCGTTCGCGGCGACCTGGTGGTGGCCGTTCGGCGGGGTCGCCGACTGGCTGGGCAGCGAGCGCGTGCGGGTGGAGGCGCTGCCGCCGGCCGCCGCGCCGGCCGCGCGCTACGGCCACGAGGCCGGGCTGATCGGCGATCGCGATTTCGCCCAGCTCGCCGATCCCGACGGCGATGCCGCGGCGCGCGAGCTGGAGTTCCACAACTGGCTGGTCGCGTACGAGCGCGCCGGCCCCGCGGGCCTGCCCGGCGCCGCGCTCGATGCGGCCGAGCCCGGAGCCGAGTCCGTGCCCGACCCCGCGACCGCCCCGGCCGGCGCGCAGGCCCCATCCCAATCCGAAACCGAGAGCGCCGATGTCCCGGGCTGAGCGCGCGCGCCGCCGCCTCCGGCTAGGCATCGCCGCCGCTGCCGGCCTGATGCTCGCCTGCGCGCTGGGGGCGGCCGCGGCGCAGACGCTGCCGCCGGAGTACGCGGCCATCGCCGAGCGCCTGCCGGCGCAGGCGCGTGCGCGCCTGCAGGCCAACGCCGCGCAATGGGCGGGCTGGAGCGCCGAGCAGCGCGCCGCCTTCAATGCCCGCGCCGCGGCCTGGCATGCGTTGCCGGCCGCCGAGCGCGCCGCGCGCCGCGAACGCTACGCCGCCTGGCTGGCCCTGCCCGCGGACGAACGCGCTTCGGCCCAGGCCGCTGCGGCGCGTTACGCGGCCCTGCCGCCGGAGCAGCAACAGGCGCTGCGTGCGCGTTTCGATGCGCTGGACCGCAGCCTGCGCCGCGGTTGGCTGCTGGGCCCGACCCTGGGCCTGGACTACGCCGCGCTGCAGCCGCTGCTGGCGCAACTGCCGCCGGAGCAGCACGCGCCGATGCTGCGGGTGTTGCGCGAACTCAGCGTGCAGCAGCGCAAGGACCTGGCCGTGCTGGTGCAGCGCACGCCGCCGCAGGGTCGCGAGGCCCTGCGCCGCGAACTGCTGGCGACGCGCTGGGACGAGCGCGAGGGCTGGTTCTGGCACAAACTCCGGCAGTGAGCGCCGGCGCGGCGCCGCTTTCCCACTCCGCAAGGAACGCCGCATGATCGTCGAATACCTGCGCTACGCCCTGCCGGCCGGCACCGGCGCGCAATTCGAGCTGGACTACGCCCAGGCCGCGGCCCAGCTGGACGCATCGCCGCATTGCCTGGGCTACGAGCTGGCGCGCTGCGTCGAGCAGCCGGACCGCTATCTGCTGCGGATCGAATGGGACAGCGCCGAAGGCCACCTGCAAGGCTTCCGCGGCAGCCCCGGTTTTCGCGATTTCCTGGCCCCGATCCGGCGTTACATCGAGGCGATCGAGGAGATGCGCCATTACGAGCGCACCGGGGTGCGCAGCGCGCGCGACTAGGCGCGTCGGCGGGCTTTTGATTTCTGTGGGAGCGGCGTAAGCCGCGATCGCGCCACCGCACCGGCCGGCGCGGCTTTCATGGGGTCCGAATCGCGGCTTACGCCGCTCCTACAGTGGGTGTTTGCGATCCCAGTTGCTTGGTGCGCGGGACTCCGGTTGCCGCAAGCTTCGGCGGAGGAGGTGGCCGTCCGATCAGTCTTCGCGCAACACTCGGCGGCTGGCGCTGAAGCGGTCGCCGAAGCGGGCCTGGCCTTCGGCGCGCAGGCGCGGGGCGTGGTCGCGCAGGTAGGCGTCCAGCGAGGCCAGGCCATCGAGCCGGTACTGCACGCACAGCCGCAGCCGTCCGGGTTCGGCCGGGGGCTCCAGCTGGGTGTGGATGCGCGCATCGAGGAAGCCGGGCAGGGCCAGGATCTCGCGCATGTGCGGCCCCAGCCAGACGCGGTAGTCGTCGGCGATGGCCGCGTCGAGGTCGAGGTTGACCTCGTAGACCACGTTCGCGCTCACATCCGCACCAGGCTGGCGACCATCAGCGAGAGCACCGCGATCGACATCAGGAAGAAGTAGCAGCCGCCGATCACGGTGTAGCGCAGCAGCGTTACGAGCCAGCCGTTACGGTAGACGCGCTTCTGCATCAGCAGCAGATAGATCGGCATCCAGACCCATAGCGCGGCCTCGATCAGTCCCGCGATCCAGCCGAAGCCCGGCCAGTGCGCCGAGATCGCGCTGTCCAGGCCGAACATCAGGAACATCGCCAGCAAGCTCAGGCACAGGTAGGCGTGGCTGTAGAGCGCGACCACCAGGTGCTCGAGATAGCCGCGCCCGGAGCCCAGGTAGGTCATCTTGAGCAGCAGCGCGAACACCGGCACCAGCAGGAACAGCGCCGACGGCACCGAGCTGAGCAGGGCGTGCTTGTACAACGAGGGGTCCTTGCTCATGCGCTTGGCGTTGGCATGGCCGCGGGCGATCTGCCGGTTGATCCAGCGGTTCACGAACTCCGGCGCGCCGGTCATCACCACCGGGTTGGTTTCCTCGTCCCAGGGCGCGTTGCCGAAGAAGGTCAGCTCGCTGTCGCATTCGCCGTCGCCATAGATCTCGGCGTCGACGGCGGCCTTGCGCTTGAGCGCGCCCTCGGTGGCGACGGCGTGGTCGATCTGCAACTGAGCGGCGCGGCAGCCGGCGTTGCGGTTGATGTCGCGGATGGCGTTGCTGTTGCGGGCCAGCGCCCGCGTGTCCTTGGGTGCCAGGCCGGCGCGCTCGACCCGCAGCGGCTTGATCCTCTCGTCGCGCAGGCGTTCGAGTTCGGCCAAGGTGGCCGCGTTCTCGATCGTCGCCGGGATCTCGGCATTTTCATTGGCCGGCGCGACGATGCCGGCGGCCTCGGCCGCGGCGTCGGGACGGGTCTTTTCGCGCAATTCGGCCACGCGTTCGTCGGCGGCTTCGTTGACCTTGCGCATGCCGACCTCGACGCCTTCGCGCGCGCCGCCGGGTATCCCCTTCGGAATCTTGTCGCGCACGTTGTTGAGTTCCTTCAGCGCCTCGGCGCGCGCGGCCTCGACCTCCGGCACGCTGCGCGCGGAGGAGATGCGGTCGCCGAGCCTGCCCAGCTGGACGTTCTTGCCGTTGATCACCAGGGCGCCGGACTTGCCCTTGTAGAGCTCTTCGCTCTGGCCCTCGCCGATATGCACGGTGAACTGGGCGATGAAGAACGTCACCACGCTCAGGATCACGAACAGGCGCAACGGCGGGACGTAGCGGACGCGGTGGCCGGCCAGGTAGTTGGCCGCGACCAGGCCCGGAGACAGCAGATCGCGCAAAGTGCGGAAGATGCGTCCGTCGAGGTGCCAGAACGATTCGAACACCTCCTCCAGCGCATGTCCGGCGTGGCGCAGCGGGTTGACGATCGACTGTCCGCAGGCGTGGCAGTAGTGTCCCTGCAGCGGCGCGGCGCAGTTTTCGCAATGGGTGGGCGTGGCGTGGTCGTTTGAGGCGCTCATGGCTGCGATTGCGTGCGGCTCCCCGGCCGGTCATTGCAAGCGGGTAAGATAGCGGGCCGCCGTGACCCGGCGCCAGCGCCCTCCACGGTCGCGCGGCCGCAGTCGCGGTTCTGGTCCCTCGCAATGTCGTCGCATGCCCCCTCCGCCCGCGGTCTTCCGGGCGAAATCCGCACCACCGTCCTGCTCGCCGCCCCGCTGGTCGCCGGCCACGTTTCCACCGGCCTGATCGGTTTCATCGACAACGTCCTGGCGGGGCACCACAGCACCACCACACTGGCCTCGGTCACCATCGGCACCGCGCTGTGGTGGCTGCCGATGATGGTTCCGATCGGCACCCTGCTGTCGGTGCCGCCGTCGGTGTCGCAGCTCGACGGCGCCGGCCGCCGCGGCGAGATCGGCGCGCTGTTCCGCCAGGCGCTGTGGCTGGCGCTGGGCCTGGGCGTGCTGCTGTTCGCGTTCCTGACCTTCATTCCGCATGCGCTGGCGCCGATGGGCATGGCGGCGGAGATCATCCCGGGCGCGCGCGACTTCCTGCACGGCATCCGCTGGGGCGTGTTCGCGCTGACCCTGTTCTTCTGCATGCGCTACCTCGCCGAGGGCCTGCACTGGACCTTGCCGACCATGCTGATCAGCGCCGGCAGCCTGCTGGTGCTACTGCCGATCGGCTATGTGCTGACCTTCGGCAAGTTCGGCTTTGCGGAAATGGGCGCCGGCGGCCTGGGTATCGCCTCGGCGATCATGCTGTGGATCCAGGCGATCGCGTTCGCGGTGGTGCTGCGCAACGCCAAGCGCTTCGCCGACCTGAAACTGTTCGAGCGCTTCGACGCGCCCCACTGGCCGACCATCCGCGGCCTGCTCGCCACCGGCCTGCCGATCGGCGTGACCGTGCTGATGGAAGGCAGCCTGTTCATCGTCACCGCGCTGCTGATCGGGCGTTTGGGCCAGGTGCCGGCGGCCGCGCATCAAATCGCGATCAATCTGTCGGCGCTGTGTTTCATGATCCCGATGGGCCTGGCCGAGGCGACCACGGTGCGGGTCGGCCATGCCCTGGGGCGCAACGACCTGCACGGGGTGCGGCGCGCGGCCTGGGCCGGCTACGCGATCGTGATGGGCACCCAGCTGATTTCCGGCATCGTGCTGTTCAACGCCAACGAGTTCCTGGTGAGCTTCTACACCGCCGACGCCGCGGTCGCGGCCCTGGCCGCCTCGCTGCTGTTCTACGCGGCCGCCTTCCAGTTCCCGGACGGCGTTCAGGTGCTGTCGGCCGGCGCCCTGCGCGGGCTCAAGGACACCAAGGTGCCGATGCTGCTGGCGGCGCTGGCCTACTGGGGCGTCGGCATGCCGCTGGGCGCCGGTCTGGGCCTGGGCCTGGGCTGGGGCCCGAAGGGCATGTGGATCGGCCTGATCGCCGGCCTGACCGTGGCTTCGGTGCTGTTGTGCGCGCGTTTCGTGCGCTCCAGCCACCCGCGGCGGCTGGCCGGGCGGGTGGCCCAGGAAACTTCGCCACCCTCACCTGTCCAACCCCTGGCTGAATCCTGAGCCCCGGCCGGCATTGGCCAGGCTTGAAAAATCCGCGTTACGAATGGCGGATGAAGAAAATACCCGGGGCGCGGTACGCTGCGGGCGTCAAATGGAGTGTGCGCAATGAACGATACCCCGCGTCGCGGCCCGGTGGCCCGCTTTTTCGTGGCCGTCTGGGACACGATGAATTTCACCCGCCGGCTGATCTTCAACCTGGTGTTCTTCACCTTGTTGTTCCTGTTCCTGCTCGCCATGACCACGGCCGGCCGGGTCAGGCCGCTGTTGGACGACACCACGCTGGTGATCGCGCCGGAAGCGACCCTGGTCGAGCAGTACAGCAGCGACCCGGCCTCGCGCGCGCTCGGCAAGGCGCTGGGCGAGAAGGGCGGCGAAGTGCAGCTGCGCGACGTGTTGCGCGCGCTGGACGCGGCCAAGGACGACAAGCGCATCAACCGCGTGGTGCTGCGCCTGGACCAGCTGCAGGGCAGCGGCATGGCCTCGATGCGCGATGTCGCCGCCGCGATCGCGCGCGTGCGTGCCAGCGGCAAGCAGGTCGTCGCCTTCAGCGAAATGATGGACCAGAAGCAGTATCTGCTGGCCGCGCAGGCCAACGAGGTCTACATGGACCCGATGGGCGCGCTGATGCTCGAGGGCCTGGGCCGCTACCGCCTGTACTACCGTCAGGGCCTGCAGGAAAAGCTCGGCGTCGACGTGCACCTGTTCAAGGTCGGCGAGTACAAGTCCGCGGCCGAGCCCTACGTGCTCGACGCGGCCTCGCCCGAGGCCAAGGAAGCCGACCTGTTCTGGATGAACGACGTGTGGCAGCGCTACCTGGCCGACGTGGCCAAGGCGCGTAAGCTCGACGCCGCCAAGATCGCCGCCGACATCGACCAGATGGCGACCCAGATCCAGGCCGCGCAGGGCGACCTGGCCAAGTACGCGCTGCAGCAGAAGCTGGTCGACGGTCTCAAGACCCGCGAGCAGGTCGACGATCTGCTGATCGAGCGCGGCGTGGCCGACGACGATGCCGAAGGCGGTTTCCGCCAGATTTCGCTGGACGGCTACCTGAGCCACCTCAACCGCGCCGCGCTGCCGGCCGCCGCCGATCGCCGTCCGCAGGTTGCGGTGGTGGTCGCCGAGGGCGAGATCAGCGGCGGCGAGCAGCCGCCGGGCACGGTCGGCGGCGTCTCGACCGCGGCGCTGCTGCGCGAGGCGCGCGACGACGAAAACGTCAAGGCGCTGGTGCTGCGCGTGGACTCGCCCGGCGGCGAAGTGTTCGCCTCCGAGCAGATCCGTCGCGAGATCGTCGCGCTCAAGGCCGCCGGCAAGCCGGTCGTGGTCTCGATGGGCGATCTGGCCGCTTCCGGCGGCTACTGGATCTCGATGAACGCCGACAAGATCTACGCCGACCCCTCGACCATCACCGGTTCGATCGGCATCTTCGGCATGATCCCGACCATCCCGCGCGCGCTGGAGAAGATCGGCGTGCACGGCGACGGCGTCGGCACCACCCGCTACGCCGGTGCGTTCGACATCACCCGGCCGCTGGCGCCGGAAGTCGGCCAGGTGATCCAGTCGGTGATCGACAAGGGTTACCGCGACTTCACCGGCAAGGTCGCCACCGCGCGCAAGCGTCCGGTCGAAGAGATCGACGGCATCGCCCGCGGCCGCGTCTGGAGCGGTGCGCAGGCCAAGGAGCGCGGCCTGGTCGACGACTTCGGCGGTCTGCAGACCGCGATCGACGACGTGGCCAAGCGCGTGAAGCTCGGCAAGGACGACTATCAGGTGCGTTACGTGGAAAAGAGCGCGACCCCGTTCGAACGCTTCTTCGCCGGCTTCGCCGAGAGCCGGATCGGCGCCGCCTGGTTGCGCAGCGATTCCGACCTCGCCCGCGGCCTGCTCGCCAAGACCATGCCGCAGGCCGCGTCCGACCTGCGCTTCCTGCAAAGCGCGGTGCAGCCGACCCGCGGCGTGCCGGTGAAGTCGCTGGCCTACTGCTTCTGCGGCTTCTGAGTCGCGGCGACGCAACGAAAAACCCCGCTGCGGCGGGGTTTTTTGTGTCTGGTTTTTCGCCGTAGGGTAGCAGCGGCGTGAGCCGCGACCGCGAGCCTACGGCCACTACGCAATCGCGGCTCACGCCGCTCCCACAGGTCGGAATCGGTTCCAGGCGGCAACGTGGCGAAGGCAGCGGCTTTCTGTAGGAGCGGCGCAAGCCGCGATTGCACACCTTCGGCTGCGGCGCGGTCGCGGCTCACGCCGCTTCCACAGGTCGGAATCGGTTCCACGCGGCAAGGTGGCGAAGGCAGCGGCTTTCCGTAGGAGCGGCGCAAGCCGCGATTGCGCACCTTCGGCTGCGGCGCGGTCGCGGCTCACGCCGCTCCCACAGGTCGGAATCGGTTCCACGCGGCAACGGGGCGAAGGCAGCGGCTTTCTGTAGGAGCGGCGTAAGCCGCGATTGCGCACCTTCGGCTGCGGCGCGGTCGCGGCTTACGCCGCTCCTACCCCCAAGCCGGCGCAGACGCCTTTAGTTCGCCTGCGCTTCGATCGCGTCGCGCTGCTTGTCCGCGGCCTCGAGCACGTCCGCCTCCACCGCTTGGGCCTTCTGGATCGGCTGCTGGATGCTGTCGCGCAATTGGGTGGCCTGCGGATCGACCGGGCGTTCCTTTTCCGGCGGCTTGGGCTTGGAGCAGGCGCCGAGCACGGCCAGCGCGAGCGCCAGCGCCGCCAGCGGCGCGAGCCGGGCCAGGATCTTGCGGGACAGCGGTAAGCGCATCGCGGCATCCTCGGTCGGTGACGCGGCTATGCTACGCCGGCGGCCGCGCGCGGCAAACGCCGGCCGCCGCAGAACGGCGAATCGGAACGCCGGCTGCGGATCGGCTGCTTCGAACAGCGGTTTGAGCGGCGATTCCAAACGGCGATCCCGAACGGCGATCCCAAACACGGCCATGGGCCGGAACAGGCGGAGGCAAGCATGGACCCCAAGCGTTGGCGACTGGACGGACAGCTGGCCCTGGTGACCGGCGGCAGTGCGGGCATCGGCCGCGCGATCGCACGTGAGCTGCTCGGCTTCGGCGCCGACGTGCTGCTGGCCGCGCGCGACATCGCAGCGCTGGACGCGGCGCGCGCCGAACTGCTGGAAGACTTCCCCGAGCGCGAGATCCAGGCCTTCGTCGCCGACGTCGCAGACGAGGAGCAGCGGCGCGAACTGCTCGATTGGGTCGAGGACTTCGGCGAAGGCCTGCATATCCTGGTCAACAACGCCGGCGGCAACGTGGTCAAGCCGGCCACCGACTACACCGAGGACGAGTGGCGCCAGGTGTTCGAGATCAACCTGTTCTCGGCCTTCGAACTCTCGCGCTACGCCCATCCGCTGCTGACGCGCCATGCCGCTTCCAGCATCGTCAACGTCGGCAGCGTGTCCGGAGTCACCCATGTCCGCACCGGCGCGCCCTACGGCATGAGCAAGGCGGCGATGCACCAGATGACCCGCAACCTCGCGGTCGAATGGGCCGAGGACGGCGTGCGCGTGAACGCGGTCGCGCCGTGGTACATCCGCACCCGCCGCACTTCGGACAAGCTCGCCGATCCGGATTACCTGGACGAAGTGCTGCTGCGCACGCCGCTGGGCCGGATCGGCGAAGCCGAGGAGGTCGCCGCCGCTGTCGCCTTCCTGTGCCTGCCCGCGGCCGGCTACATCACCGGCGAATGCATCGCGGTCGACGGCGGGTTCCTGCGTTACGGGTTCTGAAGCGACGGCCGTGGAGTACATCGGCCGCGCGGCGGCTCCGAAGCGGGCGCGACAGGCGCCGGCTCAGCCGCCGCAACTGCTCTCTTGCACGATCCGGGTCATGCGTTCGACATCGGCCTGGGCGCCGGCGCGCTGGTCGGCGGGGCCGAAGCGCAGCTGCGATTCGGCCTGACGCAGGCGCTGCTTCCAGCTGTCGCACAGAGCGCCGTCGGCGACGCGCTGGCATTGGTCGGTGACCATCTGGCAGGCGGCGCCGGCGCTGGGTTCGCCGTTGATTCCGACCGTCGCCATCGGCGCGCAGCGTTCGGGCGGATCGCCCTTGTCGCTGAGGTAACGGTCGTTGTCGAAGGTGCGGCATTCGAACAGCATCGGCGGCGGCAGGCGGTCGCTGGCGGCCACCGCGGGCGGGGTCGGGGTCGGGTTGGCGGGCGCGGCGGGTTCGCGCGGCGCAGGCGGAGCCGCGGGCGCGGCAGGCGGAGCGGGTGCGACCGGCGGCGCAGCGGGGTTCACGAAGGCGGGCGGGGTCGACGAGGTCGGCGCGGAGCCGATCACGCGCTTCTCCTGCTTCTGGCCCTTGGGGCAGGGCACGTCGTTCTGCACCGTCAGCGCGCCGCTGGCGTCGGTGCAGCGATAGATCGTGACCTGCTGCGCCTGCGCGGCGCCGGCCAAGGCCAGCAAAGCCAAACTCCACAGCAACCGCATCAGTACGCTCCGCAATCGTCGGCCATGCGCGCATCGATGCCGCGTTGTTCGGACTGGATGCGCGCTCGCTCGCTCTGCAGCGCGCTGTTGTAGCGGCGGTCGAGCTCGTAGCGGCGGTCGCCTAGCCGCGCGCAGACTTCGCTTTGCGGCAGGGTGTGGCATTCGTCGCGTACCCAGGTGCCGGCAGGGTACGCGAATCCCACGCCCGGCGGCAGCGGACGCGGCGGCCCGGGGCGGAATTCGCTGGGCGGCGGCCGGCGTCCGCCGACGTTGTCGCCGAGCGGATTGCGGGTCGCGATCACCGGCATCAGCGTCCACAGCGGCACCCAGCGCGGATTGCCCTCGGCGGTTTCGCTGGTGTAGCGATCGCCGTCGGGCGTCACGCATTCGTACATGGGGCGCGGGGTGTTGACCACGATCACCTGCGTTCGCGGCGCCGGCGCGGCCGCGGGCGGCGGCGGCTCGGCGCGGCTGACCGCCTCGGCCGGACGCGGTGCGGGATCGCGCGGCAGCGCCATCGCGCGGGTCTGCTGCTGCTCGCCGCGCGCGCAGGGCGTGTCGCGCAGGCTCAGGCGGCCGCTGGCATCGGTGCAGCGGTAGATGGTGACTTCGGCCGCGTGCGCGCCGCCGGCCAGGGCCAGCAACGCGAGCAGCAGGCAGGGGCGGAAACGGCGGGACATGCGCGCATCTTGCGCCAGCGATTTGCCGCGCGAAAGCGCTGCTGTTGCCGGCGGAGCGCCCGTTGACAGCCGTTCAGGCGCGCAGCACGGCGCCGCTGCGGGCGTCGCGGATCTGCGTCGGCGACGTCAGGCCGCCGGTCTCGCCGACGCTGACGCCGTCGAGCAGGGCCAGCACCGAGGGGTCCAGCGTCGCGCGTGCGTGCGCTGGCGGGGCGCCGGCGAGGTTGGCGCTGGTCGATACCAACGGACCTGCGAACGCGGCGCACAGCGCGATTACGGTCGGATGCGCGCTGACCCGCACCGCGACGCCGTCGTGTTGGCCGGTGATCCAGCCCGGCACGCGCGCAGTGGTGGGCACGATCCAGGTGTGGGGGCCGGGCCAGCTCGCCTGTACGGCCTGGCGGCGCTCGGGCGCCAGGGCATCCCAATCGAGCAGGCCGTCGAACTGGGCGAGGGCGCCGGCGATCAGGATCACGCCCTTGTCGACGGGGCGTTGCTTGATCGCGAGCAGGCGCAGCACCGCGGCTTCGTCGTGGGGATCGCAGCCCAGGCCCCAGACGGCTTCGGTCGGATAGGCGATCACGCCGCCGCGGCGCAGCGCGGCAGCGGCGGCCTCGATGGACAGGGGCGCGAGGGAGCTCATGCGCGCAGTGTCGCATTGCGCCGCCGCGGCCGGAATGCGGCGGTCCGCCATCCGCCTTTGGGCCATCCGCCTTGGGGTAGGAGCGGCGTAAGCCGCGACCGCGGCAAGCGGCAACCGTCGTCAATCCCGGTTTCGGCAAGAGTCTCGTCGGCCGCTAATCCATCGCTTCGGGGTCGCGGCTCACGCCGCTCCTACCCCGAAGCCGAAGCGCGGCCAAAGCTTGAAGCGCGGTCGAAGTCGAAGAGCGGTCAAAGCCGAAGCGCGACGCAGGGGCGTGCGGCCCCTGCGTCGTGTGCGGCTCAGTACGCGATCCAGGCGTCGCGCCAGGCCCAGCCGCTACCCGGGCGATAGGCATCGGCGTCGATGTTGCACCAGGCGCCTTCGGGGAAGGGCTTGCAGGCGTAGAGCTTGCCGTCGCCGGCCTTGACCACGGTCTGGCCCGGCACGTACTGGCCGATGCCGGTCGGGTAGACGTAGTCGTAGTCCGGGGTCGGGCCCGGCGGCTCCGGCGGTTCCGGAGGCGGCGGCAAGAGCACGTCGATCTGGTGGCTGCGGCCGCTGCCGGTCAGGTAGACGCGGTTGCCGGTCGCCGCCGGCACCGGCGTGATCGCGCCGTTCTGGAGCACGCCGATGCGCACGGTGCTGGCCTGGGCGTTGACGTTCTGCGCCACCCGCAGCGGCCAGGCCGCGGCCGAGGTCTGCCCGGCCGTCAGCACGGTGTCGATGCGCTCGGCGTCGCTGCCGTCGGCGTTGAACACGCGCACGCTCACGGTGGTGCCGATCGGATGGTCGTTCTGCGCGGTCAGCGGACCGGCGTCGCGCCACTGCGGCGGAGGCGGCGGGTTGCCGCCTCCGGCGAACTTCACGTCCATGCAGGTGTAGAAGGCCTCGGTCGAATCCGAACGCTGCCAGGTGTTGTAGATCACGTGGCGGCCGCTGCGTTGCGGGATCGTGCACTGCAAGCGGTAGATGCCGCCGACCACGGGCACGTTGCCGATGCTGCAGAAGTGTTCGAGATCGTTCCAGCGCAGCGGGGTCTGCGGATCCCAGCCTTCGCGGGTGATGTAGAACGCCCACTCGCGGGTCGCGTGCGGCGCGGTGCCGCGGAACTGGAACTCATAGCTGCCCGCGGAGATGTCGGTGGCCTGCCAGTCGTCGCGCGGCAGGTCCAGGCCGCGGAAGGTCGCATTGTTGCCGCTGCACAGCTTGCCGTCGGGCACCACCGCGCGGTGATTGTCGTTGGCGTTGGCCTGGTTGATGCTCATCCAGTCGTAGAACGCCTGGGTGCCGCCGACCTGGGTCGCGGCGCGACAGGCGGGGTCGGTGGGGTTCTCGATATTGCCCTGGGCGCAGTAATAGACGCGGCTGTAGGGATGAATCATGGTGCCGTGCGCCTGCGCGTCGGCCTGCGGCCACAGGGCCGCCAGCGCCAGCGCGGACGCCCATCCGGCGTGCGTGCGCGTGTTGAACGTGGTCATGTCGACTCCCGACATAGAGTGGAAGGGTAGGTGAGCCCCTCGGTCAGGAAGTCCTGCGGTGACGCGCATCGCGGGACATGGCCGCGATCTGTTCTAGCCGTCGATGGTAGGGCGCGTGCGCGGACGAATCTGTGGCGCAGTTCGCGGTGCGGCGAGCGCGAAGACGACGATGGGCGGCGTTGGCCGCCGTACTGCGGCACGTTGCGCGCGGCGGCGACGGAACATTTCGCGGCGATTCGCCCGCTGGCTGCGTGGCCTCTGTGGGAGCGGCGTGAGCCGCGATCGCGGCAAGCCGAACTGCGTCGTCGCTCCCTTTCCATCGCGGCTCACGCCGCTCCCACAGGACTTTCCGGGGAAGCGCTGCCCCGGGCAGGCCGGGGCTCATGGGCGCCGCGATCAGGCGGTCGTTTTCTTGACCAGTTTCTTGGCGGTGCTGATCGCTTTCTTGGCCGGCGCCGCGGCTTCGACCGGCGCCGGCTTGGCCGCGACCTTCTTCACGGCTTTCTTCGCAGCCTTCTTCGCAGCCTTCTTCGCGGTCTTCTTGACCGCCTTCTTCGCCGCCGGCTTCTTTTCCGTGGACTTCTTTTCTGCGGTCTTCTTGGCCGCCGCCTTCTTGGCCGGCGCGTCCTTCTTGGCCGCGGTCTTCTTGCCGAAACGGCCGCGCATCGGCTTGCCGGTTTCTTCCATCAGCTTGACCACTTCCTCCAGCGTCAGCGACGCCGGCTCGCGGTCCTTGGGAATGCGGCCGTTGAGCTTGCCGTCGCTGATGTAGGGACCGAAGCGGCCGTTGAGGACCTGGATCTCGCTGCCTTCGAATTCCTTGATGATGCGGTTGCGCGCGATCTCTTCCTTCTCTTCGATCAGGAACACCGCGCGCGCCAGGTCGATCGTGTACGGATCGTCTTCCTTCTTCAGCGAGGCATAGGTGCTGCCGCGCTTGGCGAAGGGACCGAAACGGCCGATGCCGACGCTGACTTCCTCGTCCTTGTCCTGGCCGAGCTTGCGCGGCAGCTTGAACAGCTCCAGCGCATCCTCCAGGCCGATGGTGTGCATGCTCTGGCCGGGCCGCAGCGACGCGAAGGTCGGCTTGTCCTCGTCCTCGGCGGTGCCGATCTGGGCGTACGGCCCGTAGCGGCCCAGGCGCACGCTGACCGGCTTGCCGCTCTTGGGGTCGGTGCCGAGTTCGCGCGCGCCGGTGGCTTCGCTGCGATCGACCGATTCCTTCTTCTCTTCGACCAGCTTCTTGAACGGTTCCCAGAACCGTTCCATCAGCGGCACCCACTCCTCTTCGCCGCGCGAGACCGCGTCGAGCTCGTCTTCGAGCTTGGCGGTGAAGTCGTAGTCGACGTACTGGGTGAAATGGCCGGACAGGAACTTCGACACCGCGCGGCCGACGTCGCTGGGACGGAAGCTGCGGCTTTCGAGTTCGACGTACTTGCGGAACAGCAGGGTCTGGATGATCGAGGCGTAGGTCGAGGGACGGCCGATGCCGTATTCCTCCAGCGCCTTGACCAGCGCCGCTTCGGTGTAGCGCGCCGGCGGCTGGGTGAAGTGCTGGTCGGTGTGGATGCGGTCCAGCGGCACGCGGTCGCCGGTCTTCATCGCCGGCAGCTTGCGGCCCTCGTCCTCGTCCTCGGCGGCCTTGGCGTCCTTGCCTTCCTCGTAGACCGCCAGGAAGCCCGGATCGATCACGGTGGTGCCGCTGGCGCGGAAGCTGTGCTCGCTGCCGGCGGCCAGGTCGACCGAGACGGTGTTGAGCGTGGCCGGCACCATCTGCGAGGCGACGGTGCGCTTCCAGATCAGTTCGTACAGGCGGCGTGCGTCGTCGTCGAGGAAGCGCGACACCTGCGAGGGCGTGCGCAGCGCGGAGGTCGGGCGCACCGCTTCGTGCGCTTCCTGGGCGTTCTTGGACTTGGTCTTGTAGACGTTGGGCTGGTCGGGCAGGGCGCGGGTGCCGTAGTCGCGCGCGATCACGTCGCGCAGTTCGACCAGGGCGTCGGCCGACAGCGCGACCGAGTCGGTACGCATGTAGCTGATCAGGCCGACCGTGCCTTCATCGCCGATCGCCACGCCTTCGTACAGCTTCTGCGCGACCTGCATGGTGCGCTTGGTGGTGAAGCCGAGCTTGCGCGCGGCCTCCTGCTGCAGGGTCGAGGTGGTGAACGGCGGCGCCGGACGGCGCTTGCGTTCCTTGCTGGCCACGTCGGTGACGTGCAGGGCGCCGTTGGCGGCCGCGACCAGGCGCTTGCGCGCGGCTTCGGCGGTGTCGCCTTCGGTGATGGTGAACTGTTCGAACTTCTTGCCGTCCAGCTTGACCAGCTTGGCGGTGAAGGTCTGGGTCGGGTGCGCGCACTCGGCCTCGATGGTCCAGTACTCGCGGGCGACGAAGGCTTCGATCTCCTCCTCGCGCTCGACGATCATGCGCAGCGCCGGCGATTGCACGCGCCCGGCGGACAGGCCGCGCTGGACCTTGCGCCACAGTACCGGCGACAGATTGAAGCCGACCAGGTAGTCGAGCGCGCGCCGCGCCTGCTGGGCGTCGACCAGGTCGCCGGCGATCGCGCGCGGATGGTTCATCGCTTCCTTGATCGCGCGCGGGGTGATCTCGGTGAACACCACGCGTTGCAGCGGCTTGCCTTCGAGCAGGCCGCGCTCGCGCAGGATCTCGCCGATGTGCCAGCTGATCGCCTCGCCTTCGCGGTCCGGGTCGGTCGCCAGAAACAGGTTGTCGGCGCTCTTGGCGGCCTTGGCGATGGCATCGACGTGCTTTTCGTTCTTCTCGATGACCGCATAGTCCATCGCGAAGTGGTTGTCCGGATCGACCGCGCCTTCCTTGGGCACCAGATCGCGGACGTGGCCGTAGGAGGCCAGGACGGTGAAGTCCTTGCCGAGGTACTTGTTGATCGTCTTGGCCTTGGCGGGCGACTCGACGATGAGGAGGTTCTTGGCCATTGGAGCTCCGCAGGGGCCATTGCCGGCGCACTGCAACTGACTAACGCAAAGAAGGCTACGCCCGCGGCAATGAAGACGCGGGCGTTCAGGGTTTCCTTTTTTATTGGGACCATGCGGCGGCCCCGGCTGTCAAGCGCGGGGCGTTGCGAGTGCGACCGGGAGCCGGTTAGGACCAGCCTCCCATTCAGCTTCGGCCGTTCAGGTTCAGCGGCCGGCGCTCAGGCCGACGGCGGCCAGCATGAACAAAGCGAACACCAGATACAGCGCCGCCAGGACGCCGAAAATCACCAAAATTACGGTCGCGACCGTGCCCAGCTCGGGGCGCTGGCGCTCCGGGTGACTGGTGTAGGCCCAGCGGTCGACCACCAGGGTGCTGGCCATCATGTCGTGCAGGCCGCGCTTGCGGTCGGTGAAGGCGACCATCAGCACGCCGATGCCCAGCGGCAGGGTCGCCACGATGTAGGCGAAGAAGCGGCCGATGCCGCGCGCCAGCGAGATGCGGCGGCCGTCGTCGTCGGTGACCTTGATCCCGATCGCCATCTTGCCCAGCGTGGCCTGCTTGGCCGACGAGTGGAACATGCCGAAGTACACCGCCTGCATGCCCAGCGGAATCAGATAGACCAGGGCCAGCAGGGCGATCGCGCCGCCGCTTTCGAACATGCTCGACGGGTCGCCGCTCATGCCGGCGCCGATGCCGAAGAACACCACCATCAGGATCATCTGGACGACCGCGCCGGCGATGCCGATCACGAAGCCGTCGATCGTGCTGGCGGCGACGCGTTTCCAGAACCCGGCGTAGACGACCTCGCCGCCCTGCACGAACTCTTCGTCCTGCGCCAGCGTCGAGCGCGGCGGGGCGTAGGGCGAGACCGGTTCGGCGACGGCGTAGGGGTTGGCGGCGGCTTCCGGCGCGGCGTCCGCCGAGGCGGTGGCGAAGGTCGCCGCGGCCACGGCCGGCCGGCCGGCGCCGGGCACGACTTCGCCGATCATCTCGCGCCAGGGGCGCCAGCTCGGCATGCCCTCGCGCCAGACCAGGGTCTCGGGCGCGAGTTGGCCGTGCTCGTGCAGCTGCGCCAGGTCTTCGGCGCGTACCGGGCCGTGACGGTTGCGGTCGCTGTCGCTGTAGTACCAATCGGTCATGTCGGTTCAGCCGTTGCTGATGGAAGTGCCGGGACGGCAGGCGCTGGGACGGTAGATCGCCGGCAGGTCGCCGCCGCTGCAATCCCACTGCACGCCGCCGCCGCTCTGCGGTACCGCCTCGAACCAGATCGTCTTGCCGTCGACGCGCTCGCCGATCCCGCGCAGCTCCAGCTCGATCGCGCAATGGCCGCCTTGCATGGTGCCGATCTTGATCTGCGCGGTGGTCCTGGTGGCGTAGTCCTCGGGCGCGCCGAAGCCGTCGTCGCCGTTGCTGGGGCAGTCGCCGCCGCTGCTGAGCATGTGCTCGGCCACGGCGGTCTTGATCGGGTTGACCTCGTTGATGCTCTGCATGGCCTTGGCGCGCAGGGTGTAGTCCTGATACGCCGGCAGCGCGATCGCGGCCAGGATGCCGAGCACCGGCAGGGCCAGCACCGCCAGCACGATCACCGCGATCAGGCAGCCGGACATGCCGCGCTTGGGCTCGGGCCGGCGCACGTCGGTGCGCAGGCCGGCGCCGGCGTAGGCGGTCGTGGGGTTGATGCCGATCGGCGCGCCCGGCGGCAGCGGCGGCGGCTTGGCAGTGTCCTGCTGGATGCCGTCCAGGCCGAGTTCTTCGGACACGCGGTCCAGCGGCTGCCATTCGCGCAGGCCTTCGCGCCACACCAAGGTGTCGCGCTGGATGCGGCGATCGCGATAGCGCGCCTGCAGGTCTTCCGCGCTCAAAGGTCCGACGCGGCCCTGTGCCGCATCGTGGTAGTACCAATCCGCCATTTCGCTCCCCCTGGAGTCGTCCTTGATGAGGCGTCGCGCGGGCGGACGCCGGCGGGGCGCCTCCCCGGGCGCCGCGCGCTAGTTCGTGCGCCCTTAATGTACCGGTTCGGGCTCGTCCTCGAACATCTGGGTTTCCATCCAGGCGTAGGCCGCTTCGGACCCCGGCTGGTTGAACAGCACCATCAGCACGACCCATTTGAGGTCGTCGAGATCGAGCTCGTCCTGGTCCAGCGCCATGGCGCGGTCCAGCACCAGCTCGCGCTGGCCGGCATCGAGGATGCCGTGCTGCTCCAGGAACATCAGGAAACCGCGGCATTCGACATCGAGCTTGTCCAGCTCGGGGCCGAAGTAGACGCGGGTCGGGCCGTTCGCGCGCGGCGGGCTGGCGTCGGGCCGCTGCAGGGCCAGCGCATCGAGCCACTCGAAGGCTTTGTTGATTTCGGCGGGGCTGAAACCGGCCTGGCCCAGTTCGTCGAACAGGGGGCCGCTGCGGAGCGAATCGCGGTCGCGGACGAGGTCCGCATCGTCGGTGAAGTAATGCTCGAACAGGTACAGCAGGACGTCCAGAATGCTCTCTTTCATTTCCCTCGGCCTGCGCCGCATGCGGCGCGGTGGGTCTGGAGTGGCTGACGACCGCTGAGCCCCTGCGCGGGAGTGGCTCAGCGGTTGCGGAAGTAACGGCCGTGTTGCGCCGCTACGCGACCCTCAAGCTCCATGATCAGCAGCATGGAGGACAGTACGGCAGGCGTCAATCCGGTCCGCTCGACCAGGTGATCCATACCGGTGGGGTCATGGCCGAGCGCGTGCCACAAGGACTGGTAGTTGCGGTCGTCGAGGCGTTCATCCTGAACGGGCCTCGTGACGGGCGTGTGGCCGCACTGTATGGGGGCGTTCAGGCGCAGGCGCAAGGCGGCCGCGAGTTCCTGCGCCAGCGGCGCCAGGGCCGCGATCAGCTCGTCCGGGCGTTCGACCAGGGCGGCGCCGTCGCGGATCAGGCGGTGGCAGCCGCGGGCGAGCGGGTTATGGATCGAGCCGGGCAGGGCGAACACCTCGCGGCCGGCCTCCGCGGCCAGGCGCGCGGTGATCAGGGCGCCGGAGCGTTCGGCCGCCTCGATCACCACCGTGCCCAGACTCAGGCCGGCGATGATGCGGTTGCGCGAGGGGAAGTGCGCCGGCCGCGCGCCGGTGCCGGGCAGGTGCTCGCTGACCACCGCGCCGGTCTCGGCGATGCGCGCGTGCAGGGCGGCGTTGGCGCGCGGATAGGGCACGTCCGGTCCGGTGCCGAGCACCGCCACGGTCGCGCCGCCGCCCGCCAGCGCGGCCTGGTGGGCGGCGGTGTCGATGCCGGCGGCGAGCCCGCTGGTCACGGCCAGGCCGGAAGCGGCCAGGGCGCGGGCGAAATCGGCGGCGTTGTCGCGCCCGCCGGGCGTGGGCGCGCGGCTGCCGACCACGGCCACCGCCGGGTGCCACAGCCGGTTCGGGTCGCCGGCCACGAACAGGGCCAGCGGCGGGTTCGGGCTGCGCCGCAGCAGCGGCGGGTAGTCGGGGTCGTGCCAGCCGATCAGATGGTGCCCGGGCGCGGCCAGCCAGGCCTGGGTGCGTTCCAGTTCGGCCCCATCCGGCGTCCGCAGCGCCACCGCCTGGGCTTCGCCCAGTTTGGCCTCGCGCCAGGCCGCGGGCCCGGCCGCAAGCGCGGCGGCGGCATTGCCGTGGCGTTCCAGCAGGGCCCGGCGCGGGGCCCTGGCGCCGTCGGCGGCGATCAGGGCGATCAGGGCGTAGTGGTCGGCGATCTCGGGCATGCGGTCAGCCTGCCCCGGAAACGACGACGGCGCCCTAGGGCGCCGTCGCTTCGTTGCGTAGGAAAACACCCCGGTCTGCGAGGCGCCCCGATCAGTACGGGGCGTCCGGATGCTTGAGCTCGTAGCCGACCCGGGTCGGACGCACGCCTTCCATCACCAGGCCGTAGCTGACCTTGTCGAAGGTGCGGAAGATCATCACGTGACCGGCGTATTCGTCGGGCACGCGGACCTTGTTGGCATGGCCGACGGTGTCTTCGCTGCGCTCGGCGCCGACCTTGACCCGGTCGACGACGTTACGGCCGACCCGCCAGGTCGAGAGCACGGTGCCGTTGTCGATGCCGTCCAGACGGCCCACCGACAGGGCGACCACGTCGCGCGCGCCGCCGCTGGTCAGCTGGTCGGCCACGGCCAGGACGCGGGCGTGACCGTACTGGAATTCCTGCTTCGGCGGATGCGGGAAGAACTGCAGGTCGTAGGGCTGGGCTTCGACCGGGATCAGGCGGTCGCCGACCCGGACTTCGCGACCGGCGTCGTCGATCACCAGCGTGCTGGCGCCGACCCCGCCGACTTCGCCGCGGCTCAGGGTGCCCGTGGTCAGCTGCATCAGCTCGTAGCCGAGCAGATCGCCGCGGCCCTGGGGCAGGGTGGAATCGCTCCACATGGCCTGGAACCCAGGCGGGATGCGGCCGTTGAAGTCCAGATCGTGGCTACGCAGGTCGGTGGTGCGGTGGTTGACGTCGCAGCACTTGTCGCTCGTCAGGCGGCTGTAGCGCTGGGTCGGGCGGACCACGGCGTAGCGCTGACCGGCCTCGGCGCCGCTCAGGCCCTTGATGTAGGCGACCTGGCCCTGAGAGCCGCGCAGGCGGTCCTCTTCCAGGCTGACCACGTAGGGCAGCTGCTCGAAGCTGTCGACCACGCGCAGATTCTTCAGGAACGGCTCGACCTGGCTCAGCGGGATGCCGGTGATCGGGGCTTCCTCGCGCGGACCGGGCTGGACGCCCAGGCGGTCGAGGTAGGCCAGCGAGATCACGTCGCCCGGGTAGATCAGGTGCGGATTCTTGATCTGCGGGTTGGCCTGCCAGATTTCCGGCCACAGCCACGGGCGCTTAAGGAAACGCCCGGCGATGTCCCACAGGGTGTCGCCCCGCTTGACCACATAGGTGTCGGGGTGACCGCCTTGCATCTCCGCCGCGAGGGCGTAGGTGGCGATCGTCAGCAACGCGGCGGTTGCAACCGCGCGGAATGGTTTAAACATGGCGGCCATCTACCTGATTCCCCTTGCAGGTTTGCCCTTTGCGGGCCTCGGAACTATAGCCCAGAAGAACCCCGTGCTTGCAAGCTTTCGAGGCCCAAAACGGGGTTACAATCCTCTTCTTGCTTGTGTATGTGACCGACGCCCCCATTTTTTTCGACGCCATGTCTCTGTTGCCGATCCTCGAATTTCCCGACCCCCGGCTGCGCACCAAAGCCGTGCCGGTCGACCCTGCCCGAGTCACCGAGCCTGCGTTCCAGAAGCTGCTCGACGACATGTTCGAAACCATGTACGAGGCCCCGGGCATCGGTCTGGCGGCGAGCCAGGTCGATGTCCACCAGCGCTTCATGGTGATAGACGTGTCCGAGGAGCACGACCGGCCGTTGGTGTTCATCAACCCGGAAATCCTGGTCAAGGCCGGCGAACAGGTCTACCAGGAAGGCTGCCTGTCGGTCCCCGGCATTTTCGCCGACGTGACCCGCGCCAACGAGATCACGGTGCGTGCGGTCGGCCGCGACGGCCAGCCGTTCGAACTGCAGATCGACGGCCTGCTCGCGGTCTGCATCCAGCACGAAATGGACCACCTGGACGGCAAGCTGTTCGTCGACTACCTCTCGCCGCTCAAGCGCGAGATGGTGCGCAAGAAGCTGGCCAAGCAGCGCAAGCTCGCCGGCGACGCGGCCTGAGGTCGCGGGCGCGGCCGGCGTCGCCGCGACCGCGCGCCCACCCGCATCGCTCCGGTACCGCTCGCCTAGGTACCGACCGCTGCGATGCCCGCACGATGCGGCGGCCTTCGCGCCGCGTCGGCCCATGCTCCCCGTATCCGCCGCACGCAGCGCACACGGCCGCCGTCGCAGGCGGCATGCTGGTCCCCGGACGCGCGCCGCCGTCCGGCCCCGATCCGAGCGCTTCCGCTCCCCCGCTTCCGGAGTTTTTCGCATGTCCCTGAGGATCGTCTTCGCCGGTACGCCCGATTTCGCCGTGCCCAGCCTGCGCGCCGCCGCGCGGCACAACGAAGTCGTCGCCGTCTACACCCAGCCCGACCGCCCGGCCGGCCGCGGCCGCGAACTCACCCCGTCGCCGGTCAAGCGCGAGGCGCTGCTGCGCGGCATCCCGGTGCTGCAGCCGGAAAACTTCAAGGCGGCGATCTCGCGCCAGGCGCTGCGCGCGCTGCAGCCGGACCTGATGATCGTGGTCGCATACGGCCTGATCCTGCCGCAGTCGGTGCTCGATATCCCGACCCATGGCTGCTGGAACGTGCATGCCTCGCTGCTGCCGCGCTGGCGCGGCGCCGCGCCGATCCAGCGCGCGATCGAAGCCGGCGACCGCGAAACCGGCGTCTGCCTGATGCAGATGGAAAAGGGCCTGGACACCGGCCCGGTGCTGCTGGCCCAGACCACCGAGATCGGCGAGACCGAAACCGGCGGCCAGTTGCACGACCGCCTGGCCGAGATCGGCGCGAGCGTGCTCAGCGACGGCCTGGGCCTGCTGCGCGCCGAACTGCGCCCGCAGCCCTGGGTCCAGCCCGAGGAAGGCGTGACCTACGCGCACAAGCTCGACAAGGCCGAGGCGCGGCTGGATTGGAACCAGCCCGCGGTCGCGCTCGCGGCCAAGGTGCGCGCCTTCAACCCCTGGCCGATGGCCGAGGCCGTGGTCGCCGGCGAACGCGTGCGCCTGCACGGCGCGATCGCGCTGCCGCTGGCCCACGGCGCGGCGCCCGGCACCCTGCTGCAGGCCGGGCGCGAAGGCATCGACATCGCCTGCGGCGAAGGCGCGCTGCGCATCCGCGTGCTGCAGCGCGACGGCGGCAAGGCCATCACCGCCGCCGACTACCTCAACGGCCGCCGCGACCTGGCGGTCGGCGCGTGAACGCGTCCAGCGGCGCCGAAAGCCGCGCCGTCGCCGCGCGCGTGCTCGACGCGGTGCTGCACCGCGGCCGCTCGCTCAAGCCCGAACTCGCCACCGCGCTGCCGACCCTGAAAGATCCGCGCGACCGCGCGCTGGTCGAGGCGATCTGCTTCGCCGTGCTGCGTCGCCCCGCGCGCTACGAAGCCGCGCTCAAGGACTGGATGCCGCGCCCGCTGGGCAAGCGCGACAGCGACCTGCGCGCGCTGCTGTACGTCGGTTTCGCTCAGCTGGACCTGGCCTTGCCCGCGCATGCGGCAGTCGCGGCGACGGTCGACGCCGCGCGCACGATCGGCCGCAGCCATCAGGCCGGCATGGTCAACGCGCTGCTGCGCCGCGCCCAGCGCGACGGTTTTCCAACGATCGAGGCGCATGCGCATTGGCCGGCCTGGCTGCGCGCCCGCGTGCGGCGCGACTGGCCCGCGGACGAGCTCGCGATCCTCGAAGCCAGCGCCACCGCGCCGCCGCTGTGGCTGCGCGTCAATCGCGGCCAGGGCGGGCGCGAGGCCTATCGCGCGCGTCTGGCCGAAGCCGGTATCGCGGCCTCGGTCGACGAAGCCCTGCCCGATGCGCTGCGCCTGGACGAGCCGATCGCGATCGCGGCCCTGCCGGGCTTCGCCGACGGTGCGGTCTCGGTGCAGGACGGCGCCGCGCAGTTGGTCGCCGATGCGCTGTCGCCGCCGTCCGGCGCGCGCGTGCTCGACGCCTGCGCCGCGCCCGGCGGCAAGACCGCGCATCTGCTCGAACGCGATCCCAGCCTGCGGCTGACCGCGCTCGACGTCGATGCCGCGCGCCTGGACACGGTGCGCAGCGGCCTGGCGCGCCTGCGCCTGGGCGCGCAGGCGTGGCTGCTCGCGGCCGACGCGTCCGACCTCGCCGCCTGGTGGGACGGCACGCCGTTCGACGCGGTGCTGCTGGACGCGCCGTGTTCGGCCACCGGCATCGTCCGCCGTCAGCCCGACGTGCTGATGCACCGGCGCGAATCCGACATCGCGGTGGTGGTGGCGCTGCAGGCGCGGCTGCTCGATGCGCTGTGGCGGACCGTGGCTGCGGGGGGCGTGCTGGTGTACGCGACCTGCTCGATCCTGAGGGAAGAGAACGAGGATCAGGTGCGCGCGTTTCTGGCGCGTACGCCGGATGCGCGGGTCGAGGCTTTGGGCGAGAGTTATGGCCGTGATCGCGAGGTCGGGCGGCAGCGTTTGCCGGGTGAGTTGGGCTACGACGGTTTCTTCTATTCGCGCCTGCGCCGCGTGTCACCTGCCTTGGGGTAGGAGCGGCGTGAGCCGCGACCGCGAACTCCGTCCGCCGGCATAGGTTCCGCTACGGCTCCGCCTTCTGCTTTCTGTGGGAGCGGCGTAAGCCGTGATCGCGAACTCCGTTTGCTGCGTTGGTTTCGTTACTTAAGTCAAAGGCTTCCGCCCGCCGCGCCTGCGGGTCACTTTCTCTTGCCACCCGCCTTGGGGTAGGAGCGGCGTGAGCCGCGACCGCGACCTTCGGCTACCGCGCTGGCTTCGATTCGGATCGGCTTCGCTTCCGCTTTCTGTGGAAGCGGCGTGAGCCGCGATCGCGAATTCCGGCTGCTTTGCTGGTTTCGTTCTTAAGCAACAGCTTCCGCCTGCTGCGCATGCGGGTCACTTTCTCTTGCTAGCCCAAGAGAAAGTAACCAAAGAGAAGGGCTTGCCTAGACAACCCTCCCGTGCGAGATCGGAGGTGACGCGGGGATTTTTCGAAGGAACATCCTGTTCCTCGAAAAACGGCGCGCGTCCTGCGCGCCGCCCTTCGGGTCTGGGTGGGATTGGGCGAGTGCGGCTCAATGGATTTCAATGCCGGGGCAACGGCAACGGCAACGGCAACGGCAACGGCAACGGCAACGCAGCCGCAGCCTCCGAGACTAGTGCAGACTTCGTCTGAAGCGCGGCACTGGCTGCGGCCTATCGGTACGGCAGGTCTCGCCGGCGCCGTTCGGGCGCCAACCATGACCGCGGATCACTCATTCGACAAGCGCCCCCTCCAGCGCCCTCGCCATCTGCGGCCGCTGAACGCTTCTCCGACATCCCGGCCGGGCATCGCGGCTATCATCCCGCGCATGCTGAACTCGACACGCTCCCGCGACACTTGGCTGTTCTGGATCATCGCCCTGCTGGTGCTCGGCGCCGGTTTGGGCATGCGCGACCCCTGGCCCGCCGACGAGCCGCGATTCGCGCTGGTAGCGCGGCAGATGGTCGAGAGCGGGGACTGGTTGTTTCCGCACCGCGGGACCGAGCTCTACTCGGACAAGCCGCCGTTGTTCATGTGGCTGCAGGCCGCCGCCTACACCGTGTTCCGCGACTGGCGCGTGGCGTTCCTGCTGCCGTCGCTGCTGGCCGCGCTGGGCACGCTGTGGTGCGTGGTCGATCTGGGCCGCCGGCTGTGGACGCGCAAGGTCGGGCTGTACGCGGGCTGGGCGCTGCTGTTCGCGCTGCAGTTCACCTGGCAGTCGAAGAAGGCGCAGATCGATCCGCTGGTGGTGTTCTGGATCACCCTGGCCAACTACGGCTTGCTGCGGCACCTGCTGCAGTGGCGCCGGGACGGCCGCGGCGACTGGCGGATGTGGGTCCTGGGCTGGGCCGCCGCCGGCCTGGGCACCATCACCAAGGGCGTCGGCGCGATCGCGCTGCTGATGCTGATACCGGCCGGCATCGCCTCGCTGTGCGGCTGGCCGGTGCGGGTGCAGGTGCGCGATCCGAAGTTCTGGCTGGGGCCGCTGGCGTTCGTGGCCGCGGCCTGCGTGTGGTTGGTGCCGATGGTGATCGCCGCGACAGGCCACGGTTCGCCGGAATACCGCGGCTACATGGACGACATCCTGCTGCGCCAGACCGCCAAGCGTTACAGCGCGTCCTGGGACCACGGCCAGCCGCCGTGGTACTTCGTCCAGGTCGTGCTGACGATGTGGTTGCCGACCATGCTGGCACTGCCGTGGGCGATTCCGGCCTGGCGCCGGCGCCTGCGCCGGCGCGATCCGCGCTACCTGCTGCCGCTGGCGTGGTGGTTGCTGGTGCTGGTGTTCTTCACCCTGCCCAACGGCAAGCGCGACATGTACATCCTGCCGGCGCTGCCGATGGTGTGCCTGGCGCTGGCGCCGCTGCTGCCGGGCATCGTGCGCAAACTGTGGCCGCGCCGCATCGCCGCCGGCTTCACCTGGCTGTTCGCGCTGGGCCTGCTCGGCCTGGGTGCGGCGATGTGGTTCGGCGAACCCGGTTTCGAACGCAAGCTGGTCGCCGAGCGCGGCATCGCCGAGGGCGCGCGCGCGATGGCGGCCAGCCTGATGGCGGTCGGCGGCTGGGGCCTGGCGAGCCTGCTGTGGTTCGGGCCGCGGCGTCCGCTGGCGTCGATGGCTTCGCTGCTGACCGGCCTGTGGGTCGGCTTCGGCCTGCTGATGGCGCCGCTGCTCAACGATTCCTCGTCGGCGCGCGGCCTGATGGCCCAGGTCGGCCAGGAAATCGGGCCCAAGGCTGAGCTGGGCCTGGTCGCCTGGCGCGAACAGAACCTGCTGATGGCCGATCGCCCGGCCGCGACCTTCGGCTTCAAGGTCGACTTCAAGGAACAGATGCGCCGCGGCCTGGCGTGGCAGGCGCAGCATCCCGATACCCGCTGGCTGCTGGTGCAGGACGTGGCCCTGGCCGAATGCGTGGATGACCGGCTGAGCACGCACATGGGCAGCGCCAACCGGCGCGGCTGGACCCTGGTGCCGGGGGCGGCCATTCAAGCCTGCGTCCCCAAGTAGGGGCGAGAGGAAACGAATCGCGCCCCAGCGCCGCGCTTCTGGCCCGTGTTCCTGGCCCTGTGGGAGCGGCGTAAGCCGCGATGCGCCGCGGCAACGACGCAAGTTTCGAATATGGGAAGTAAGGCGGCGTCCCGCGCGATTCGCGTTTCGTGATCTGAGCGAAGCGCCGCCTGGCGGCGGCATCGCGGCTTACGCCGCTCCCACAGGGACAGTGGCTCGCCTGGGGCGTGGCGCCCAAGGCCCGCGAAGCGTCATTGCGGGCTCAGCGCGCGCCTCTCAAATCGGGCAGCGGGTTCAGCGCGAACTCGGCCAGATGCCGATCCAAGCCGACCGGCGCGCGCACGCGCTGGCTCGCCTTGGCCTCGGCCAGCAGCGCGTCGTTGGGGCTGTCGCCGTCGTCGTGGCGTTCGCGGTGGTACAGGTGCGTGGCCAGGCCGGCGAAGCGCAGCGAGCGCCGTTCCAGGCCGGCGTGGAACGCGCGCACGGCCAGGTCCTTGTCTTCGCGGCCCCAGCCCTCGTAGCGCTCGTCGAAACCGTTGAGCGCGACCAGATCCTCGCGCCACCAGCCCTGGTTGCAGGTCTTGATCGCGGCGGTGCTCCGGCCGCGCGTGCCGCGCAGCGACAGCGCCGCCAGCGCCGGCACGCGCAGGGTGTGGCGGCGCCGGGTCAGGCCGCGGTCGAAGAAGCCCAGGGCCTGGGTCTCGCCCGACAGCAGGCGGTCGCGGCCGACCTCGTCGGTGAGCACGCGCTGGCCCTGGACGAAGCTGCCCGGCTGCGCCGCGCGCAGGTGGTCGGCGACGAACTGCGGGTGCGCGACCATGTCGCCGTCCAGCAGCAGCACGTAGTCGCCGGACGTGGCGGCGATCGCGCGGTTGCGCGCCAGGGCGACGCGGAAGCCGCGGTCTTCCAGCCAGCTGTGGCGCAGCGGCACCGGGTAGTCGCGCGCGGTGCGCTCGATCAGTTCGCGGGTGTCGTCGCGCGAGCCGTCGTCGGCGACCACGACCTCGTACGGCAGCGTGCGCTGGCGCGCGAGCGCGCCCAGGACCAGGCGCAGCGCCTCGGGCCAGTTGTAGGTGGTGACGACCACGCTCGCGCGCGGGACGATGGCTGCGTTCATGGTTCGGACGTGGTGACGGGTTGGCCGTTCTGCAACATCCACAGCATGATGGTTTTCTGGCGCACGTAGTTCGCGCGCACATAGGCATAGACCAGCCCGTGCCAGCCGTCGAGGAAACCCAGCCGCAACACGTAGCCGCGCCAGAAGCGCCAGGCCGGCGCCAGCACCAGTTTGCCCAGGGTCGCGCGCTTGCCGCGCGCGTAGTCGTGCTCGGCCATCATCCGTGCGTAGCGCTGGGTCTTGGCCAACTGCTGTTCCAGCGAGCGGTAGGGGTAGTGGATCAGGTCGCCGGGCAGGGTGAGCACCGCACCGTCGACGCTGGCGGCCTCGTGGACCTCGCGCTGGCCGCGCCAGCCGCCGCGGCGGCGATCGAACAGGCGCAGCACGCGGTCGGGATAGGCGTTGCCGTGGCGCAGGAACTTGCCGAAATACTCCGACAGGCGCGCGAAGCGGTAGCCGGCGGCGGCCGCGAAACCGGCCGCGCGCTCGGCTTCGATCGCCTCGCGCAGGCGCTCGTCGACGCGCTCGTCGGCGTCCAGGCACAGCACCCAGTCGTGCGCGGCCTGCTCGATCGCGAACTGCTTCTGGCTGCGGAAACCGTCGAACGGCCGCTGCAGCACGCGCGCGCCGACCGCGCGCGCGATCTCGACCGTGGCGTCGGTCGAAAACGAGTCGACCACCACCACTTCGTCGCAGAACGCCAGCGAGGCCAGGCAGTCGCCGATGCGGTCGGCTTCGTTGAACGCGATGATGCAGGCCGAAAGCTGGCAAGATGCCTGCGCTGCGCGCGCCTGCGCGCCCGCGGCGGCCACGTTCGATTCAGTCCGGGATGCGTTGATGGCGGATTACCTGTTGTTCGCAAGCGAGCGTTATGCGCTGCCCATCCTGCAACCGGTGGCCGATGCGCTGCAAGCGCAGGGGCATGCGGTGCATGCCTGGTTCGTCGACGGCGCCGCCGGCGCCAAGCTGCCGGCGCCGGTGCGCGGCATCGGCCTGCACGAGGCCGTGGCGCTGAAACCGCGCGCGGTGTTCAGCGCCGCCAACTGGGTCCCGCCGTTCGTGACCGGGGCCAAAGTGCAGCTGTTCCATGGCTTCAACGTCGAAAAACGCGAGGACGCGCGCGGCCATTTCCGGGTGCGCGGGCTGTTCGACCTGTACTGCACCCAGGGCCCGGCGACCACCGCGCCGTTCCGTTCGCTGGCCGCGCAGGCCGGGCATTTCGCCGTGGTCGAGACCGGCTGGCCCAAGCTCGACCCGCTGTTCCGCGACGACGACGGCAGCGCCGCGCGCCTGCGCCGGCGCGCCGGGCGGCGCCCGGTGGTGCTGTTCGCTTCCACCTTCACCGAGCGTCTGAGCGCCGCCCCGCACCTGTACGAGGCGATCGCCGACGAGGTCCGCCGCGGCGACCGCTACTGGCTGCTGACCCTGCACCCCAAGTGCCCGCCGGAGCTGTTCGAGCGCTACCGCAAGCTGGCCGGGCCCAACGCCGACTTCGTCGAGACCGAGCAGCTGATCGCGGCCCAGCGCGCGGCCGATGTGCTGGTCGCCGACACCACCTCGGTGGTCTCGGAGTTCGTGGTCCAGCGCAAGCCGGTGGTGACTTTCCGCAACCGTGCGCCGAAGGCCCACATGATCGACTTCCACGAGCCGCACGAGCTGCCGGCGATGCTGGAAAACGCCTTCACCCCGAGCCCGGAGCTGCAGGCTTCGCTCGACGCTTACGCCGACGCGATCCATCCCTATCGCGACGGGCGCTCGTCCGAGCGCGTGATCGCAGCGACGGAAGACCTGATCGAAGGGCGCCTGGGCCGGCTCGGCGCCAAGCCGTTCTCGGCGCGCCTGCGCGCGCTGCAGATCCGGCGCGAACTGGGCTACTGGGGCCGCGGCTGAGGCGCGGCGGGGCTGTCGCCACACTCGCGGTCCCGCGGCTTCGGTTTTTTGGCTTTCTGTGGGAGCGGCGTAAGCCGCGATGGGCCGCCGCGCTGCAGGCGGGCGCACGACCTTGCGCCGGTCTCTGTGGCTTCGCGATCGCGGCTTACGCCGCTCCCACAGAGAGCGGCGTAAGCGTAAGCACCGACCTTGGCCGTAGGGTGCGGTGGCAACCGCACCGTCGCGAAAAATCGAACCAACGCGCCGCTGCGGTCATCGCCGCATCCCACGCCGCCTCACCAGCTCAGCTTGCGCCGGGCCAGGGCCGCCGACAGGCCGCGGTACAGCGCTTCGGCATCGGCGACCGGCAGGAAACGGATCCGCAGCGGCGGCGCCAGTGCGGCGGCGCCGGCGGTGTCCAGCCACAGCGTCGCGGTGCCGCAGCGGCGGTCGATCGGACTGCGGGTGAGCTGCAGCGCCTGCAGCTTGTCGATCTCGGCGAAGCGCCAGTAACGCTGCCACCAGCCTTCGCGCACCGCGATCAGCTCGGTGTTGAGGGCGTAGCCGAGCCGGCGCGCGCGCTGGCGCGCCTTGAGCGCGGCCCAGGGCAGCCACAGCAGGGCGAGCAGGCCCCAGGCGCCGAAGCGCAGGCACAGCAGGCCGGTGATTGCGGCCAGCCAGGGCAGGCCGGGCAGGAACAAGCGCCACCAGCTCGCCAACGGCAAGGCGCGCCAGTCCAGGCTAGCCCAGCCGGCCTTCGGCAGCAGATGTTCGATCAGCGACTCGCACGCGGCGGCGGTCGCGACCGGCGCCAGTTCGCGCAGCGCACGCTCCTGCTGCTGGTCGTCGCCGACCGCGGTTTCGATCTCCAGACTGCGCCGGCGCAGCAGCCGGTGCATCAGGCCCTCGCGCAGCGTCCAGGCCTGGATCCGCCGGCGCGAGGCGCTGGTGCGCCAGCGCGCCAGCAGGCCGCGTTCGACGGTGAGGCGACGGCCGTGCTCGGTCAGGCTGAAGCCGTAGTACTGCAGCAGGGCCAGCAGCATCGACAGCACCCGCACCAGGCCGATGAACAGCCCCGCCAGCACCAGCGCGCCGAGCAGGTACTGCGGCGGGCCGAAGTGGTGCTCGCTGGTCCAGCCGAACAGCGACAGGATCAGGTGCCGGGTCGTGCTGGGCATGATGCCGCCGGGGATGAGGTCGCGGCTGTAGGGCATGAACGCGGCGATGCCGGCGCCGACCACGAACATGCCGCGGTTGTTGACCACGCCCACGCGCAGCACGTCGCCCAGCGACATCGTCAGCAGCGGCGCGGCGGCCGGCTCATCGACCGCGCCGGCGGCATCCTCGCTCGCGCCGCGACGCCGTACCAGCGCTTCCAGGGCCAAAGCGTCGGACAGCTTGAGCACGCGCATCTCGGCTTCGGGCTTGTGCCCGCCGGCCGATTCCAGCCGCACCTCGGCCACGCCGAACACGCGGTGCAATGCGGACTGCCGCAGCGCGACGTTGTGGATGCGCGCGAACGGGATCACCCGCAAGCTGCGTTCGAGCAGGCCGCTGCGCACCACCAGGCTGTCGCCGGTGGCGCCGTAGCGGTAGGTGAAGTACTGCCATAGCGCCAGCATCACCAGCACGCCGACCACGAGCAGCGACCACAGCTCGTTGCGATCGCCGCGCCCGAACACCAGCAGCGCGATCAGCGGCACGATGAACTGCTTGAGCTGCTGCAGCAGCACGAACAGCCACGACATCGGGTGCAGCCGGCGCTCGGCGCTGGCGGCTTCCGCCGCGGTCGGCGCGGCCGGTCCGGAGGCTGCGGCGCCCGGGGTGGGGTCGCCGGCGCCGGGATCAGACATCGTCATCGAGATCGATCTGCCGGCCCAGGCGGTCGCGCAGGCGCTGCGCGTCCTCGGCGTCGAGGTGCGGCACCTGGACCGAGCTGTGGCGGGTGCCGGCGGTGTGCACGACCAGGGTCGCCAGCCTGCGCCGGCGCTGCCAGGGCCCGTGCTTGAGGTCCAGGTGCTGCACGCGCGTGATCGGCACCCGGGTCTCGCGCTGCCACAGGCGACCGCGGCGCACCGCCAGGCCGTGATCGTCCAGGCGCCAGTAGGTGTAGCGGAACTGCTTGGTGCCTATCCATATCCCGGCGGCGATGCCCAGCAGCGCGCCGGTGCCGCCGGCGGCGATGCCCGCGGCCATGCCCAGGCCCAGGGTCGCGGTGATCACCCCGGCCACGCCGAACAGTATCGCCAGCGAGATCGAGGTACCGAGCACGAACAGCGGGCGCGCGCGCAGCGGCAGCGACTGCCAGGCGGGTTCGCCCTCGACGGCGGTGGCGGGCGCGGCGGACGGGTCGGAGTCGGATCGCGTTTCGCTCATTCGCCTGGCAGCTCGAAGTAGTTGTAGTCCTGCACCCAGTCCTTGCCGCGCTTGTAGTCGTTCAGGCGCTGCTTCATGCGGCGGGCGCTGTCGACGTCGTCGCCGCCGAGCTTGGCGATCGCGCGTCGCTGATAGTCGCCGGCTTCGGCGAAACGCGCATTGGCGGCGTAGGCGGCGGCCACGGTGTCGAGTTCGCCGGCGCCGATGGTGTCGGCGCGCTCGATCATGTACGCGGCCAGCTCCAGCGCGCGCTTGGGATCGCGTTGGTCGGGGATGGGGCAGGTGGCCAGGTACCACACACGCTCGTTGCGGCCGGCCTTCGCGCCGGCGTCTTCCGCGCGCGCGGCCCATTCCTCGGCGCGCTTGCAGTCGCGCGGGCCGCCGACACCGTTGAACGTGAAGGTGGCCGTGCTGACCATGGCGTCGGCGATGCCGCCCTCGGCGGCGCGGCGCGAATGCACGGCCATGCGGTTCAGGACGTCGGGCGGCGCGACCTTGCCCTTGGCCGGCCGGTAGGTTTCGGTCAGCGCCAGCAGCGCCAACAGGGAGGCCTGAGTATTGCCCTTGTCGCTGGCCTGCTCGAGCAGCTTCAGGCCGCGCGGCTTGTCCTGCGGGGCGTACTCGGGCTTCGCGCCGCTGTACAGCAGCGCGCCCAGGCCGAGCATCGCCAGATCTTCGCCATCGGCCGCCTTGCGTTCGGTGGCGAGCATGCGGCTGCGGTAGCTGTCCCGGTAGTCCGGCCAGATCTCGTTGAGGCGCGTGCGCGCAGCCGCGTCGTCGCGCAGCGGGCGGTCCAGGTCCGACAGCGTGACCACGGGCATGAGTTCGCCCACCAGGTCGTTCAGGAGGAGCTCCATCATCTCGTTCTCGCTCAGGCCGGACTTGCGCAGCTCCTGGTCGAAAAGGATGGTGTTGTCCACGACCATGGATTCGAAACGAACCTTCCACTGTCCGTTTTCGCGCTTGAACTCCGGGCCGTACTGGTACTGCTCGCCGTTCGGCGGCCCGAGCTCGCCGATCGCGCGATCGCCGGGGATCAGCGTCACGTGGGTGATCGTGGGCAGGCGTTCGCCCTCGTCGCGCGGGCCCAGGCCGTAAACGTTGATCTTGGTGCAGTGGCGGGCGACGCCCTCGCCGTCGAGCGCGGCGAGCTTGGCTTCGTCCAGGGTCGCGCGCATCGCATACACCGGTGCGCGCTCGGTCATGGGAATCCGGCGTACCTGGTCGGGCGAGGCGTACAAGGCCGCGTCGCGCAGGAAGGTCATGTAGCGCAGGCTGTCCTGGCTGAGCAGGGCGACGCTGTCGGGGTCCCTTTCGCTGCTCAGTTGGGCGAAACGGTCCCAGGCCTGGCTCACCGCATTCATGTCCTCCAGCTCGTCCGCCATCGCCGGCGCGGCGAGCAGCGCCAAACACAGGATCCAACCACGCATCCGCTTCCCCTTGAGTCGTTGAGTCCGGCGCGGCGCCGGAATTCGCTTGTCGCGTCGCGCAGCGCAGCGGCCGCTCAGCGATTCCAGTACGGGTTTTCCTCGCCCGAACCCGGCGGTCGCAGCGTATAGCGTTTGTAGGTCCACTGGTATTGCGCCGGGTCGCGGCGCGCGATGCGTTCGACCGCGGCATTGAGCGCGGTGGTGGCGACCACCAGGTCGGCGTCGCCGATCTGCGCCGGCGCCGGTTCGATGCGCAGCGCGAAGCCGGGCGCGCCGGTGTGGGTGTCGATGCGCTCGCAGTAGGCGAACAGCACGGTCGCGCCGGTGCGGCCGGCGAGGCGGCCGAGCAGGGTCATGGTCAGCGCCGGTACGCCGAAGAACGGCGCGAACTCGCCGTCGCCGGCCTTGGGCTGCTGGTCAGGCAGGATCCCGGTCACGCCGCCGGCGTTGAGCAGTTTCCACAGCTGGCGCACCGCCGGGCCCTCGGCGCGGATCTGGGTGACCCGGTCGGGCGCGTCGGCGCGGACCAGGTTCAGGAACGCCTCGCCGATCTTCGACTCCGGCGGCCGGTACAGGATCGCCAGCGGCGTGCGCGAGGCCAGCCACTGGTTCAACAGCTCCCAATTGCCGTAATGCGGCGCGGCCACGATCACCCCGCGGCCGGCGGCGATGGCCGCGTCGAACAGCTCGGTGCCGTGGGTCTCGCGCAGCAGGCCCAGGTTTTCCTGGTGCGGCCGGGTCCACAGGCGCAGGGTCTCCAGGATCTGGCGGCCGGTGGTGCGCAGGATCGCGCGGTGCCACTGCGCGCGCTCGGCCGGCAGCAGCTCCGGGTAGGCCAGTTCCAGGTTGATCCGGGCGACCCGGCTCTCGCGGCCGTCGCGCCAGCGCCAGGCCGCGGCGACGAGGTCGCCCAGGCGCAGCAGCCAGGACCAGGGCAGGCGCGCGAGCGCGGAGGCGAGCAGGTACAGCACACGGGCGACGAATCGGGTCATCGCGTCAGTCTAGCCGGCGCGGGCGGATCGGCCGGTGCGCGGGCTGGCCAGTGCGGGCTGATCGGTGCGAGCTCGTCGGAAGCGGGCTGGTCGGTTCAGGCTGGCCGGATGCGGCCGGCCCGGGCGACACTGTGCGGCCCGTCGCCGAACCGCAGGACCCGCCCCGTGCTCAGCCTGATCCAGCGCGTGACCCAGGCCGCCGTGACCGTCGACGGCGAGACCGTCGGGGCGATCGGGCCCGGCCTGCTGGCCCTGGTCGGGGTCGAACCCGGCGACGGCGAGGCCCAGATCCTGCGCATGGCCGAGCGCCTGCTCGGCTACCGGGTCTTCGCCGACGCGGCCGGGCGCATGAACCTGGGCCTGGGCGACACCGGCGGCGGCCTGCTCCTGGTCAGCCAGTTCACCCTGGCCGCCGACACCCGCAGCGGCATGCGCCCGGGCTTCAGCACCGCGGCCGCGCCGGAACTGGCTGAACCGATATTCAACCGGCTGGCGGCCATCTGCCGGGACCGTCACGCCGGGGGGGTGGAAACCGGGCGGTTCGGTGCCCATATGGTGATCAGCCTGGTCAACGACGGCCCGGTCACCTTCCTCCTCCGGTCCTAGATCGGGCCCGAGCCGGCCCGGCCTGCTATACTGGAACGTTCCCTAGACCTACAAGCGCGGGTGGCGCAGCCCATGGCCAACGAACGACAGCCCCCTCCGTCCGATATCAAGCTCCTGATCAGCAAGGGTTTGGAGCAGGGCTATCTGACCTATGCCGAGGTCAACGATCACCTGCCGGACGACCTGGTCGACGCCGAGCAGATCGAAGACATCATCGGCATGATCAACGGTATGGGCATCGAGGTGCACGAAGTTGCGCCCGATGCCGAGACCCTGCTGCTTGCCGACGGCAACACCGGTAACCGCGAAGTCGACGACACCGCCGCCGAAGAAGCCGCGGCGGCGCTGACCGCGCTCGACGGCGAAGGCGGCCGCACCACCGACCCCGTGCGCATGTACATGCGCGAGATGGGTACGGTCGAGCTGCTGACCCGCGAAGGCGAAATCGCCATCGCCAAGCGCATCGAGGAGGGCCTGAACCAGGTCCAGGCCTCGCTCGCTTCGTTCCCGGCGACGATCCAGTCGATCCTGGAAGACTACGAGCTGCACAAGGCCGGCAAGAAGCGCCTGGCCGAAATCATCGTCGGCTTCAACGACCACCTCGACGACGAGCCCGAGCCGCCGGCACCGGTGGTCGTGGCCGCCGAAGTCGAGGAAGGCGACGAAGAGGAAGTCGAGACCGCCGCCGACGAAGAAGCCGAAGAGACCGTCAGCGGTCCCGATCCGGTCGAAGTCGCCAGCCGCATGGAATCGATGGCCGCCGATTACGCCAAGTTCCAGAAGGCGTACGCCAAGAACGGTCCGACCCACAAGACCGCGCTCAAGGCACGCGAGGACATGGCGGCGGTGTTCGTCACCCTGAAGCTGCCGCTGGCCCTGACCGATTCGCTGGTGCGCAACCTGCGCGAGGTGGTCGGCAAGATCAAGGACCACGAGCGCAAGATCCTCGACCTGTCCACGCGCGTCGCCAAGATGCCGCGCAAGGACTTCATCCGCGCCTGGGAAGGCAACCAGACCAATCTGGAATGGGTGGACGAGCTGCTCAAGCGCAAGCAGAAGTGGTCGTCGGGCCTGCGCGACGTCAAGGAACTGGTGATCGCCGAGCAGGAAGCCACGATCGCGATCGAGCAGGCTTCGTTCCTGACCCTGGCCGACATCAAGGAAATCAGCCGTGCGATGGCCTACGGCGAAGCCAAGGCGCGCAAGGCCAAGAAGGAGATGGTCGAGGCCAACCTGCGCCTGGTGATCTCCATCGCCAAGAAGTACACCAACCGCGGTCTGCAGTTCCTCGATCTGATCCAGGAAGGCAACATCGGTTTGATGAAGGCGGTCGACAAGTTCGAATTCCGTCGCGGCTTCAAGTTCTCGACCTACGCCACGTGGTGGATCCGTCAGGCCATCACCCGTTCGATCGCCGATCAGGCCCGCACCATCCGTATCCCGGTGCACATGATCGAAACGATCAACAAGCTCAACCGCATCTCGCGCCAGATGCTCCAGCAGTACGGCCGCGAGGCCACGCCGGAAGAGTTGGCGAAAGAGATGGACATGCCCGAGGACAAGATCCGCAAGGTCATGAAGATCGCCAAGGAGCCGATCTCCATGGAGACGCCGATCGGCGACGACGAGGATTCGCATCTGGGCGACTTCATCGAGGACACCAACGTGGAGTCCCCGGTCGAAGCCACCACCAACATCAACCTCTCCGAGACGGTCCGCGACGTGCTCGCCGGCCTGACCCCGAGGGAGGCCAAGGTGTTGCGCATGCGTTTCGGCATCGACATGAATACCGACCACACCCTTGAGGAAGTCGGCAAGCAGTTCGATGTCACCCGCGAGCGCATCCGTCAGATCGAGGCCAAGGCGCTGCGCAAGCTGCGTCACCCCAGCCGTTCGGAACAGCTGCGCAGCTTCCTCGATATCGACTGAAGCTGGCGTTGCGGCGGTACGAAAAAGCCCCGCCGATGCGGGGCTTTTTCTTTGGGGATTCGTCGCGGTGGTGGCGCCATCGCGGCTTACGCTGCTCCCAAAAAAGGCCGTGCCGTAGGGTAGGAGCGGCGTGAGCCGCGACCGCGCAATACAGCGACGACGAAAGCTCCGGTGCTAGCTGGCATTGGGTCGCGGCTCACGCCGCTCCTACCCCAAGGCCGGGCGTCGCCGCCTACTGTGGGAGCGGCGTAAGCCGCGATCGATTCTCCGGGCGCCAGCTCAACCCACGTCGTAGAAGAACTGCTCGTGCACGATCTTGCCGTCGCGCACGCGATAGACGCAGATCTCGGACATGTCGATGCGGCCCCTGCCCTTCATGGTCACGTCCAAGCGCATGGACAGGCTGAACCAATTGCCCGCGACCACTGGGTCGCTGACGCTGCTGCCGTGCATGGTTTCGATGCCTTCGTTGAACTTGCGGCCCTTCTCGCGGATCGCGTCCATGCCGCGCACGTTGCCCAGCGCTTCCGGGGGCAGGCCTTCGGGCTCGATGCTGACGGCGTCGTCGGCATACAGCTCGACCTGGGCCTGCTCGTACTCGCCCTGGCGGCACAGCTCGACCAGGCGTTGCGCGATCTGTTCGGTATTCATGGGGGCATTCCTTTGGGGGAGGAACCGCAGCTTACGCCCAGGCTGCTGACAGCGTGTTGTCAGGGGCCTGCGCCCGCGCCGGCGGCTTGCGATGTCGGGGCGGGCGCGGCATTGTCCGATCCAGCGCACCAGGAAGCCGCGAATGTCGGACGACAACCCCTACCAACCGCCCAGCGTAGCCGTGCACGATGTCGCCCAGGCCGACCCGAGGGCGCGCCTGTACAGCGTCGCCGGCATCACCCTGGCGGCCTTCGTGGGCAGCGCCTTTGCCGGCGGTTTGCTGATGGCGCTCAACTACCGCTCGCTGGGTGAGCCGATCAAGGCGCGCAACGCACTGGTGCTGGCGTTCTTCGCGACCGCGGCGGTGCTGGCGCTGGCCATGGTGCTGCCGGAATCGGTGCCGGGCCTGGCATTCGTGCTGCCGCAGTTGCTGGTCGTGCAGATGCTGGCGCGCAAGCTGCAGGGCGTAGCGATCGGTGCGCACCAGGCGCGCGGCGCGGCGATGCATTCGAACTGGCTCGCCTTCGGCATTTCGTTGCTGGTGGCCGCGGCGCTGGTCGCGATCGCCGTGGTCGTGGTGTTCCTGCTGCCGGCATCGCTACTGGCCTGACGCTAGCGGCGCCGCGCCGTCCCGGTTCGCGCACTCGACTCTCAGTCGGCCCGCTTCCAGGTCGCCCGGATCGGATGCGCCTCGGTGTTGAGCACCACTGCCTGCGGATCCAGCGTCGCCGGCGGCGCGAACAGCAGATAGAAGTACTTGAAGGTCTCGGCGAGCACGAAGCTCTCCATGTCGTCCGCCTGCTCCTTGCTGACCACGTTCTTCAGCGAGGCGTAGCCGGCCTCGGTGCGGGTGTAGCGGACGAAGTCGTCGAACAGCGAACGGCCCATGCTGCGGTAGCGCGCATCGCCGGTCAGGCGATACAGGTACCAGGTCGACTCGACGATCTCCGGCCGCAGCGGGTAGCCGGCCGAGGTCACCTCGCGCTTGCGGTAGTCGTAGGCCTCCGGTTCGATGCCGTGCGCGTTCCACATCGCGAACGAAGACTCCTGCAGGCGCCGTGCGCGTTCGATGTTGCCCGACAGCGCCAGCAGGCCGGGATAGAACGCGTCCAGCGCGCCGTAACGGCTGGCCAGGCGCTGGCCGCTGTGCATGTCGACATGGCCGTACCAGAGCGCGCCGTTCACCTCTTCGCCGTAGTAGCGGTCGGCGGCGGCGACGCTGGTCTTCCACATCGCCAGGCAATCCTGGTCGCCGAACAGCTGCCAGCACTTCCACAGATACTCGTAATAGGAATCCACGCGCGCGCCGATATGGCTGCGGGTGTTGGTCCACTGCCCGCTGACCACGTCGAAGCGCTCGCCGACCAGGCCGATCTTGGAGCGGCGCTTATAGGTTTCCACCAGTGCGCGCTTGGCTTTGGCGTAGTACACCGGATTGCCGGTGAGCTTGCTCAGGGTGCCGTATTCGATCAGCAGGGTGCCGGCCTCGGCCGGATTGCTCTCGTTGCCGTGGGCCTTGCCGCTGCGCAGGTTGATGTAGACATAGGGCAGGCCGGTGGGCGAGTCGAAGGCCGGCAGCAGGCGATCGCCCAGGTCGGTGGCGAGCTTGAGCAGGCGTTCGTCGCCGCTGAGCTGATAGCCCGAGAGCAGGCCGCCGAGCAGGCGGATCACGATCTCGAAATGCTTGACGTCGAGGTCGCGGTCGAACGAGAGCCGGGTCGCGATCAGTTCGCGCGCCTCGTCGGCTTCCTGGTCCAGGCCCATCAGGATCATGGTGTCGAGCGCGTCCACCGGCGTCATCAGCAGCGATTCGCCGTACCAGTCGTGCGCGCCCTTGCTCAGCGGCTTGAGCGCGTCGTGGCCCCAGGCGTAGCGCTTGTAGCCGTTCCAGGCGTGCAGGAATTCGGCCTTGACCCGCGCCGCGTCGCGCGCGGCGGCGGCTTCGTAGGCGATGTCGGTAGGGGCTTTCGACGCCGCGGCCGCCGTCAGGGGGGATGCGGCCGCGGCAGCGATCGCCGAGAACGCGGGGGCAGGGGACGCTTGCGCAAGCGGCGTCCCGGACCAGGCAGTCGCAGGCAGGGCGAGCGATACGCAAAGCAGCAGGGCGCAGGCGCGCGCGCGGGACGGCAACGGCAACGGCATCTTCGGTCTCCGGGGATCAGCGGGGGCGCAGCAGTTCCAGCGCGTCGTAGCAGGCGCCCATGGTGTGGTAGTCGGTCTTGCCGGCCGGACTCTTCTCGTCGCTGTACTTGCGGTTCTCGCGATCGAGGATGCGGAACCATGCGCCGTGTTCGTGATCGACGAAATGACGCCAGCTGTAGGCCCACAGGCGCTGATACCAGTCCCAGTAGCGCACCTGTCCGGTGCGGTGCGCCAGGCGAGCGGCCGCGGCCAGCGACTCGGCCTGGACCCAGAAATACTTGTCGTCGTCGCAGACCGCGCCGTCGGGATCGAAGCCGTAGCACAGGCCGCCATGGCGCTCGTCCCAGGAATGCGCGATCGCGGTGTCGAACAAGTGTTGCGCGGTCGGCAGCAGCCAATCGACCGGCGCGCCGCGCTCCTGCGCATGCTGGTCCAGGATCAGCAGCAGCTTGGCCCATTCGGTCTGGTGCCCGGACTGGAAACCCCAGGGCCGGAACAGGTGTTTGGGATCGTCGCGGTGATAGTCCCAGTCGACGTTCCAGTCGCGGTCGTAGTGCTCCCACACCAGCCCGCCGGCGAGCGCGGCCTGGCGTCGGGTCATCTGGCTGGCCACGGTGCGCGCGCGGTAGTAGTAGCGCGATTCGCCGCTGGCTTCGTACGCCGCGATCAAGGCCTCGCACAAATGCATGTTGGCGTTCTGACCGCGGTAGTCGGAGAAGCGCCAGTTGGCGTCGGCTTCGTCGCGGTAGAGACCGGCGTCCTCGTCCCAGAACCAGGTTTCCAGCAACTGCCAGGTTTCTTCCAGCCACGGTGCGGCCTCGGCGATGCCGCCCTTGAGCGCACTGGCATAGGCCAGCATCACGAAGGCGACGCCGTAGGCATGGTTGGTGCGGTCTTCGGCGACGCCGTCGCGCAGGGTCCAGGCATAGCCGCCGCCGACCGGATCGCGATGGGCCTGGCGCAGATAGCGCAGGCCATGGCGCGCCGCTTCGCGATAGTCCTCGCTGTCGAACTCGCGCGCGGCCATGGCGTAGTTGAAGACGAAGCGGGTACTGCTGACCAGGTGCCGGTGCGAGGCGTCGTAGACGCTGCCGTCGTCGCGGAAGTAGTGGAAGTAGCCGCCGGCCGGGTCGATCGCGCGCGGATGATAGAACGCCATGGTGTCGGCGATGTGCGCGCGCAGAAAGGCGGGATCGCGGAAATCCGGCAGGGCGCCGTCGCGGACGGGGGCGTCGTAGCGGCTCATGACTGTTCCTCCATCAGACTCTCCACTTCCGAGCGCGGCGGCATGGCCGCGAAGGCGCCGTGGCGCGTGGTCGCCAGCGCGCCGGTCGCCGCAGCGTAGCGCAGCGCATCTTCGAACGCGTCGCCGCCTTCGAGAAACGCCGCGAAGTCGGCGGCCTGCACGTCCAGGGTCGCCAGCCGATGCAGCCAACCGCCGACGAAGGCGTCGCCGGCGGCGGTGGTGTCGGTGGGCAGCACTTCGTACGTACCCAACTCGCCCTGGCGCGTGCGCGTGTACCAGCGGATCGGCGCGGCGCCGTCGGTGACCAGCACGCAGGTCGCATAGCCGTGCCACAGGCGCTGCAGCGCCGCGGTCTGGCTGCCCAGCGGCGCGGCCAGGAAGTCGAATTCGGAGCGGCTGAGCTTGATCGTGTCCGCCTCCAGCAACGCGCGCCACACCGTCGGCTGCGGGTCGAAGGCATCGGCCCACAGCGCCGGGCGCAAGTTGAGGTCCATGCTGACCAGCGCGCCGGCCTGGCGCGCGCGCTGCATGCCCGACAGGGTCGCGTTGGCGATGCCGGCCTCGGTCAGGCTGTTGGAGCAGACATGGAAGGCCAGCGCGTCTTCGAAACAGTGCGCCTGGTAGTGCTCGGCGCGGAACAGCAGGTCGGCCGCGGGCGGGCGGTAGAAGCTGAAGCTGCGCTCGCCGTGCGCGTCCAGCGACACGAACGCGAGCGCGGTCTTGGCCCCGGCGGTGCGCACCGTATAGCGCACATCCACTCCGGCATCGCGCAATTGTTCGTAGAGGAAATCGCCGAACATGTCCTCGCCGAGCATGCCGACGAAGCGCGCCTGACCGCCCAGCCGCGCGATCGCGGCGGCGACATTGGCCGGCGCACCGCCGGCGTACTCGACGAAATGACGCGCCTCGCCCGGCTGCGTCGGCGGCCGCGCGAGGAAGTCGATCAGGGCCTCGCCGAAACAGACGATGGCCTGGCGTTGCTCGCGTGCCATCAGTGCAGGGCCCTCGCCAGCGCTGCGCCCGCCAGCGCTTGGCTCTGCAGCGACGGCGCCAGACGCGAGCCGCGCCAGCCGTACCAGACGATGTAGGCGTAGCACAGCAACGGAATCGCATACGAGGACTGCAGACCAGTGTGGTCGGCCAGCGCGCCCTGCAGCCACGGGATGATCGCGCCGCCGACGATGGCCATGACCAGCAGGCTGGAGGCTTTGCTGGTCATCGGTCCCAGGCGTTCGATGGCGATGGTGAAGATGGTCGGGAACATCACCGAATTGAACAGGCCGATCGCGAGCACGCTCCACATCGCCAGCGGCCCGTGCAGCGACATGGTCGCGACCAGCAGACCGATCGCGACCACCGCGGCCAGAGCGAGCAGACGCCGCGCGTCGTAACGGCGCAGCAGCGCCGCGCCGATGAAACGGCCGACCATCGCGCCGCCCCAGTAATAGGCCAGGTGCTCGGTGGCCGCGCCGCGGTCGAGCCTGCCGATGGACGGCTCGGTGATGTAGTTGATCATGAAGCTGCCGATCGACACCTCGGCGCCGACGTAGACGAAGATCGCCAGCACGCCCCAGCGCAGGTGCGGGTGGCTCAGCACCTCGCGGTAGGTGTGGCGCGCGTTGTCGGCGCGCTCGGTGGCTTCGGTCAGCGGCGGAATCCGCATCAACGCGACGAACGCCGCCATCGCCAGCAGGCAGCCGGCGATCACCATGTACGGCAGTTGCACCGACGCGGCTTCCTCGGCGCGATACGCAGCGAGCTGGGCCGGCGACAGCGCCGCCAGCTCGGTCGCGCCGAGCACCGCGCCGGACAGGATCAGTGGCCCGATCAGGTACGGAAACAGCGTCGTGCCCAGGGAGTTCAGCGCCTGCGCCAGGTTCAGGCGGCTGGGCGCGCCGGTTGGATCGCCGAGCAGGCTGATGTAAGGATTGGCCGCCACCTGCAGCAGGGTGATGCCGCTGGCGAGCACGAACAGCGCGCCCAGGAACAAGGGATACGAGGGCAGCCGCGCCGCCGGGAAGAACAGCGCCGCACCGGCTGCGGCCACCAGCAGCCCGACCACGATGCTGCGCTGGTAGCCCAGTTTCGCCAGCACGCGTCCGGACGGCAGCGACATCAGGAAGTAGGCGCCGAAAAAGCTCGACTGGATCAGCATCGTCTGCGCGTAGTTCATATCGAACACGGACTTCAGGTGCGGGATCAGCACGTCGTTGAGGCTGGTCAGGCCGCCCCAGGTGAAGAAGATCAGGCTGACGACGGCGGTGGCCGCGCCGTAGGACAGGGTGCGACCGTTCATGCGATGTCTCCGGGTGGGACGGATGCGATGTCGCTGCTGGCGCGGACCTGCAGGCGCACCGGCGCGATGGTGCGCGTCGGCGCCGCGTCGGGATCGCGCAGGCGTTGCAGGATCAGTTCGGCGGCCTGGCGTCCGCGTGCGCGCGGATCGACCGCGACGGTGGTCAGCGGCGGCGCGCTGACCTGCGCTTCGGGAATATCGTCGAAGCCGACCACCGCGAAATCGTGGCCGGCGCGGCGGCCGCGTGCGGTCAGTCCGGCCATCAGGCCCAGCGCGACCGCGTCGTTGTAGCAGACCGCCGCGGTCGGCGCGGGGTCGCGCACGAACAGCGCGCCGGTCTGCCCGGCCGCCTCCAGGCGCGTGGGCGCGCATTCGATCAGCCATTGCGGTTCCGGCGTCAGCCCGGCCGCGGCCAGCGCCTCGCGATAGCCGTCGCGGCGCTCGCGGCAGGAACTGGAATCGCGATGGCCGCCGAAGAACGCGATCCGGCGATGGCCGCGTTCGAGCAGGTGCTCGGTCGCCAGGCGCGCGCCGCGACGGTTGTCGAGCGCGAGGAAGTCCCAGTCGGCGTCGAGTTCGCGGTTGAACACCAGCACCGGCGTGCGCGCGCCGACCAGCGCACGCAGGCGCGCGCCGTCGCTGCCTTCGGCCGGCGACAGGATGATCCCGGCCGGATCGTGTTCGATCAGCGAGCCCAGCACCGCGTGCTGGCGTTCGGCCGACTCGCCGGTACTGCCGAGCAGGGTGACGTAGCCGGCGGCGGCCAGGGACTCGTCGACGCCGGCGGCGAATTCGGCGAAGAACGGATTCGACAGATCGTTGATCACCAGCGCCACGCCGGAAGACACCTTGCGGCGCAGATTGGCCGCGCCGCGGTGATAGACGTAGTTCTGGCGCTTGAGCTCGGCCTCGACCCGGACCCGTGTCTCGGCGTGCACCAGCGGACTGCCGCGCAGCACCAGCGACACGGTCGCGCGCGACAGGCCGCAGCCCTTGGCGATGTCGGTCAGGGTCACGCGGCCGTGGCGGGCGCGGGTCGGCGTCATCGGCTGGCGGCCGGGGTGGTGAGCGGGGTGGGGCGCATGCGTTTAGATCGTTCTAAATTCGCCGCATGCTGCGCTCCGGGCCACGCCCTTGCATTCTGCAGTGCAGCATGCGGGCACATCGGCTGCGTGCTAGCGTTCCGGCCGTTTAGAACGATCTAAATTCGTTGCCAGCGCTGCCCGATCGGGTCGTCCGCACCCGGTCCGTCCCTACCGGAGCCGTCCATGCCCGCCGATTCCCCGCCGCCGCGCCTCCCGTTTACGCGTCGCCTGCGCTGGCCGCTGCTGCTGGCCTGGGCCATCAGCGGCATCGCCGCGGCGGCCGCGCCGGTCGCCTCCGACGAAGCCGGCCGCCGCGCCTACGCCGCGGTCGATCCCTTCATCGGCACCGGCGGCGAAGGCCACACCTTCCCCGGCGCAGTGGTCCCGTTCGGCATGGTCCAGCTCAGCCCCGACACCCAGATCAAGCCGCGCAAGGAGGCCTACGGCTGGGCCGCGGGCTACCGTTACGACGACAGCAGCATCGTCGGCTTCTCGCATACGCATTTCTCCGGCACCGGCCATTCCGATCTCGGCGACGTGCTGCTGATGCCGATCGCGGGCGAGGTGCGTTTGGAGCGCGGCGAAGACGGCAAACCCGGCAGCGGCTATCGCTCGCGTTTCCGCCACGACGACGAAGTCGCCCAGCCCGGCTACTACGCCGTCACCCTGGACGACTACGGCGTGCGCGCCGAACTCACCGCGACCGAGCGCGTCGGCGTGCACCGCTATGCCTTCCCCAAGGGCAAGCCCGCGCACGTGCTGATCGACCTGCGCACCAGCATGTACGACTACCCCGGCAAGGTGCTGTGGTCGCGCCTGCGCCTGCGCCCCGACGGCACCGTCACCGGCTTCCGCGAAACCCGCGGTTGGGCGCCCGGGCGTCAGCTCTACTTCGCGATGCGCTTCTCGCGCCCGCTCAGCGGTCACCAGTTCCACGACACCGAACAGGACGTGATCTACAAGGGCTTCCCGCCGCCGGCCGAGAAGACGCCGACGCAGCGCGCGCAGATCGAAGGCCGGCAGCTGGTCGGCGCGTTCGATTTCGCCGATGCGCCGGGGCAGTCGCTGGTGGTCAAGGTCGCGATCTCACCGGTCAGCGAAGACAGCGCGATCGCCAATCTCGACGCCGAAGTGCCCGCCTGGGATTTCGACGGCGTGCGCGCGCGGGCGCGCGCGAGCTGGACCCAGGCGCTGTCGGCGGTCGAGCTCGACGCGCCCGAACCGATGCGCAAGAGTTTCTACACCGCGCTCTACCACTCGCTGATGGGCCCCAGCCTGTTCATGGACAGCGACGGCCGTTACCGAGGCCCGGACAACGCGGTCCATCAAGCCAAGGGCTACCGCCACCATTCCACTTTTTCGCTCTGGGACACCTACCGCGCGCTGCACCCGCTGCTGACCCTGGTCCAGCCCGAGCAGCGCAACAACGACTTCGTCAACTCGCTGCTGGCCTCGCGCCGCGAAAGCCCCTACGGCGTGCTGCCGGTGTGGGCGTTCCACGGCCAGGAAACCTGGTGCATGGTCGGCTACCACGCCGTGCCGGTGATCGCCGACGCCTACATGAAGGGCATCCGCGGCTACGACGCCGACGAGGCCCTGCAGGCCATGGTAGCCAGCGCCAGCTACGGCCCCTACGACGGCATCGCCCAGTACATGGAACTGGGCTACGTGCCGATCGACGAAGAAGGCGAAGCCGCGTCCAAGACCCTCGAATACGCCTATGACGACTGGACCATCGCGCGCATGGCCGAAGCCATGGGCCGCAGGGACGTCGCCGCCGACTTCAGCAAGCGCGCCGGCAACTGGAAGCACGCCTTCGACGCCAAGACCGGCTTCATGCGCGCACGCAAGCGCGACGGCAGCTTCCGCGAACCCTTCGACCCCACCGTCAGCGGCTACGGCAGCGACTACACCGAAGGCAACGCCTGGCAGTACTCCTGGTACGTGCCGCAGGACGTGGCCGGCCTGACCTCCGCGCTGGGCGGCGACGCCAAACTGGTCGACAAGCTCGACCAGGTCTTCGACGCCAAGGTCGACCCCAAGATCTTCGAGCACATGGAAGACATCACCGGCCTGATCGGCTGGTACGCCCACGGCAACGAACCCAGCCACCACGTCGCCTACCTCTACGCCTACGCCGGCCAGCCCTGGCGCACCCAGGAACGCCTCAAGCAGATCATGGCCACCCAGTACGCCCCGCGCCCCGACGGCCTGGCCGGCAACGACGACCTCGGCCAGATGTCGGCCTGGTACGTGTTCACCGCCCTGGGCTTCTACCCGGTCGCCCCGGCCAGCAACGAATACGTGATCGGCCGCCCCTTCGTCCCGCGCGCCAACCTCCACCTGCCCAACGGCAAGCGCTTCAGCGTGATCGCCGACGGCCTGGACGAAGCCCACACCTACATCGGCCGCGCCACCCTCAACGGCAAACCGCTGGACCGCGCCTACCTGCGCCACGACGAAATCCTCGCCGGCGGCGAACTGCGCTTCACCATGCAGGCCCAGCCCGACAAGGCCTGGGCGACGGACCCGACGCAGCGCCCCTACTCGATGTCGCAACCCTGAGCCCGCAACGGCCGCGCCGCGCCAAACCGCGCGGCCGCCTCCGGCACATCGCGCATGGCTTATGCCGCGCAGCCCGCTCCCGTAGAATTCCCCCACGCGCGGGCCTATAGCTCAACGGTTAGAGCAGAGGACTCATAATCCGTTCGCGGCGAGTTGCCGCAAATTGTCAGCAGTTGTAAAAACCTGCGAAAATAAGCGCTTCTATAGGGTTTTCTTCATGCGGGGGTAGTGGTGCACGCCCCGTTTTTTCCTGGCATTTCCGGCGCGATTACACCGGATCTACACAGGACACCTATCTGCCAAGCATTGACTTCGCTAGATCGAGAAGCCCTTGAACTGTTCGCAGTTGAGGCGGAGAAATATCCGTAAGCCCGGATTCGTCCCGCCCTTTTTCAGATCCTTTATCGCGCTCCGCAGAAATTCTGATGAGAGCGAATGCCAGGGACATGGGCACAGTCGCCACGACAAGGAGTAGGAGTGAGAAGGCGATCGCCGAGTGCGGCCTGGAGAGTGCTCCCAGGGTCGCAGAGAGGTCGTCTCCCTCGATCAGCTTGTTTAGAAGCTGGATCAGAATTCCGAAGAAGACGATCGATAGAATTGTGAAATAAAAGAACGCAGCACGACGCATCATGCGTCGGTCAAGATCGCTTTTGAGCTCTGTCTCTGCTTCCGCCCGCTCTACCAGGGGAAGAGCATCCCTTTGCGCGTGTGAGGCCGTCGAAGACGAACCTATCGGCTTCTCGCCCGGAAGAATTACTACGTCACCGTCGCCCGTCTTGACTACGGCGTGGCCGGCTTCCGTGCCGTTCGCTTCGCTCATGCTAAATAGCCGAGGTTCTTCAGTCGGATCTTCATGGCTACTTCTGATACATCGAAGTAACGTGCCAATGTTGCTATATCAGTTTCGCCTCTGTCGACAACAAGAAGCTGCACGGATCCTGCCGGCATCAGAAGCTCAGCTGCGAAACGATTCGCTTGAGATTCGATGGGATCGAAGTAAAGCGCGCTGAACTGAGCCGCCGAGTCCCGTGGGCGCTCGCCATGCTGAAAGAAGTGATGCCCCAATTCATGGGCAACAGTAAAGCGTTGCCGAGTGGGGGGCTCGGTCGGATTAAAATAGATGATCTTTTCTGCTGGCTTATACCAGCCACTAGCGTCAAAGAACGGGTGGATACTCAACCCTTCCTTTTGCGCAATTTCGAAAGGGTCTATGGGTAGCGTCCGACCTGTCCAATGACGCTGCAGAAGTGCGTTGACAACAGCGCGTTCTTGCAGCACGGGACACCTCCTTAACCGCGAGATTATAACGGGGTGGTACCGAAAAGATAGGATGCGTAAGTGTTTGATTAATAAAGGTACAGCTTCGACGTCTCCCAGCCTGCGATCAGTGATCCCTCTTAACTCGGCTTGTTCAGCCCTTCATCTGCTGGTCCTCTCCAGGCCCCGGCGAGCTGCGATCGCGGGCTGCTGGTCGTAGGTCCATGCCTCCGCATATTGCGATTCTTGTACTCCTTGAATTGTGACGACGATCACCTCAGTCTAAGAGGGTCTCCCACTCGGGGGAGCCAAAGGAGTCGCCCTTGAAGCGTTTCTTTTCTCCCCGACCCCGATCCATGGCCTGTCGGCCAGGCATTGGGTGTTGACCTAAGGGAGCGTAGAGAGTCAAACGGTGAAGCGTGGAGAATCATCACCTCCACGCACCTGCAGGGCCGACCTGCAGGTAGATCCTGATAGCGTCACCCCATGCCTGGGGCAAGACGATGACGGGCGACAAATCGGTCCGGAGGTCAACAACCTGAGAAACGGAAGCCCGCGTCTGAGACGTGGACACCTTCCCAGCCTTGGGACTGCGGGGAAAGCCGGGCGACTCTCGAATTTTGAGCGAGACACAGGGGGCACTATGGACGAGGGATGGGCAGGCCTCATGGGCGCCGTGCTCGGCGGAGCTATCAGTCAAGCCGCGACCTGGGGTGTTGAACTACGGCGAGAGAGTCGAATTGCCCGCAACTTTGCCGTGGCTGCCTCCAGCGAGCTTGCGGCAAGCATAGGCATGGTCAAAGTCCGAAACTGGCGTGACGCGTTCGTTTCAGCAGCCAACAATGCCTACGCCGGCAATGTTTACTCGATTAGCGTCCACACCAAGGACGATTACCTGCCCATGTGTCGCGCAGCAATGGCCCATGCAGGCTCAATTGATCACGACTTGGCGATTCTACTGGGCAGAATTCTAACGCTAACGGATAGCCTGATCGCAGATATAAAGCGTATTTCAAGCTATACGGTCGATACTCCCGAGAGCCTTCTCTCCACGGAGGATCCCGAAGGGGCAGCGCGTGTCTACAACACACTTGTCAATTTGTTGGACGCGGCAATTATCACGGGGGATCAAGCCATACAGAGAGTCGACTTGATCTATCCGCGGCCGGCGCGAGGACTGGTTACCAGAATGCGCGCGGCCTGGCGTGCGTTTAAAAGCTAGTCCAGGGACCCCACCGTAGCGATTGAGACCCCCGATCGAGTCAGCTCGGCTATCACCAATCGGCCTCCGATCACGGCGTCCGGCCCAAATGTCTCCCGGGTGTGCCTGACTTGATCGCGCGCGAGTTCCACCATGGCCGCGGAATCCTCAGGCGCATCCACGTCTTCCCAGCCGCCATTTGGAGCTAGAAGACTTGGGTTAATTTCCGATATGGCGACAGTGTCAGATACAGGGTTCATGCGGTAGAGGAAGGCGGTCATTCGCCCCCTATACGCGGACCAACCTACGACGGCTACTTCAGTCAGCCCTGGATGCAGAACAGCCTTGTCGGCTATTCCAAGGTAGGTGGTTAGAACCGAATCGACCCGCTTCTGCATCCCAAATAGCAGTGTGTCGAAGTCCTGCACACCGTTGGCGAAGGATGACTGGGCCAGCACGTTGAAGAGAAGTAGCCTCTCTCCTCGTCCCGCTATGACTGTATTCGCATGCGCTAGGTAGTGGAGCTTGCTCCAATCCGAGGAGCCCCCATCCTGCAAGCGCCCGGCGGTGTCAGAGGCGATTAATGCGACGTGCCGAGTCAGCTGCACGTTAAGAATGCTCATGGCGCTCCTTATCGGCCCTTGCATCGAGCTCCGATACTGGCTGGTTTGGGATAGCCCTGCATCCAGCCGGCTCAAGCGATGATCCGATCGCAGGGCCAACCATCCAACCAATTTGCGGCCCGATTGCCGGGATGAAAGTCCCGACGATAGCTCCGGCCACGCCTCCAATCGTTGAACCTGACATGTAGTTAGCCCTTTAATGGGGCCAGCGCGCGGGCGGGAGCATCGGGGGATCAGCGATGGGGAGCCTCACCGCCCGCAGGCTGGCATGCGTTGTTTAACCACGATCAACGCCAATCGTCCCGAACGGTCTACGAGCCTCAGCCGGCCCGCTCAGGTCCTCCCGACTGGGTTACGTTGCGGGGCTCAGGTCCACGCGGCGGAAAGCCAGCGCGTCCAGAATGGCCAGGCCGATGCGGGCCTCCACGAGGATCAGCACCAGGTTGCGCGTGCGGTAGTCCTTGTGGTCGCGGCTGATGAAGACCGTGGGCTGCATCCGGTCGCGGATCTCCACCTTGCCCGTGTCGCCGACCAGCGCCGTGCCTCGCGGAAGGTCCGGGATCGTGACCACCGGGCGGTTCCACAGCGTGGGCGGCGCCGGCGACGCAGGGTTGCCATACAGGTAGCGCCCTTCCTCGTCCTTCATGACCGAGATGTCCAGCCAGTCCGCCGGGTTCATCAGGATCACGTTGACCGTGTAGCCGGCTGTCTCCATCGCCGTGATCGCCTCGCCGATGCGGTCCGGCGTCGGGTTCATCAGGGTCGGGATCGTGGTGGCCGCGGTGTACAGGCCTTCGATGTTCACGCCGGTGCCCGAACCGACGGTCAGCTGTTGCTCGATCCGGCCGCGGACCTTCTGAGAAAGGATGTTCTGCAGCGTGTTCTGCAGCTGGGTCTCATCGTCGAGGATCTGGGCCGACGCGGTGGTGTGCACCGCGATCGTGGCTACCTTGTCCTGCATCAGCGTGCCTTCGAAGTCCATTTCGGCCTTCTCGGCGCCCTCTCCGTCCTGCACCTCGGCGTCGCCGACGAAGCCCAGGCGGACGTACTCGAACGTGTTGGTGTCCTGGGGCACCGCCGGCAGCAGATCGATCAGACGCACCGGTCGCAGCACGTAGCCGTGATATCCGGGAATGCGCTGCGGGTTGGCGGGCATGGTGCCGTTGACCGAGTCCGGCGCACCGGGATCGTTGATCAGCGCCTTGATGCCGGCCTTCAGGCGAATGTGCGGCGATTTGTCGACCGACTTCTCGACGAAGGCCTTAAATCCCTCGTCCTCGGTGATCGTTTGCAGATCGAAGCCGGCCGCGGCCGAGCTATAGCTCAGGGAAAAGTCGCCGCCGGCGATCTTCTGCTCGACGTCCTGCAGGCGCTGCAGCATCTCGGTCGTCTTGCCGCCGCTCTTCTCGATGAAATCCCGAACCTGGCCGCTGATGCGGTCCAGCGCGGCCTTCACTTCGATGTCGTATTCGTTACCGTGCCCGTTCTTGCGGCCGTGCTCGATTGCACCAGCCATCGCGGTCTTGCGAAGCATGGAAGTCTCCTGGGGTCGCGGGGACGCTGTGCCCCTAAGCCTTTAGCGGTTGGCTCGCTCGCGGCCTGGATCCCCCAGACGTCGCTTCGAGATGGTGCGCCCGGCGCCCGGCTCCCGCCGGACTTCCGCTGCCACGCAACCATCGTCCGACCGTTGCACGCGACCGACAACGGGTTTCGTAACACTCAGTGCTGATTCGGCACTTCAAGCTTCACGGTGGCCACAGTCTTGCGCGCGCCCTGCGCGTCCAGGCAGGCCAACGTGATGCTCGGCTTCGGCAGGTCGAACAGCACCGACAGTTCGAACTTCTCGCCGTGGTTGATCGCGAAGGCGACTGCCTGGGCCATTTCCGGATCTCGCGACTGGACGTCCTGGATCATGTCGCTGAGCAGCTGCTGTGCGCTCAGCACAACGTCTCGGGACTTCTGGGTGATGCTCATGGTTGGGGCTCCTTGGCGGGTTCGGTGTGCCTTTTGGCGACACCCGTTGCTGCAGTACCGGCGGGGCCGGCCATTGGTCTTTGCCTTGAGCCGCCGGCCGCAAGTGCCGCAAGCGCTCATCTGGTACCTCCAAAAAATCTGAAACTTTCGAATTGACGGTGTGAATAAACGACTGGGAGGACGGTGTCCGGCGGTTACGGCCGTGAGTTTTGACCCACCTACCCCTATGGGCACTCACGCAGCCTGCCGCGCGCGCCACTGCTCCTCCTCGTCTTGCCCGTCCACCGCCTTCAGCAGGCGCAGGGAGGGCGGCGCAGGCTCCTGGTGGGCGTCAGGCGCTCTGCGCAGGGCCTCGTCCTCCGCCGCCTCCTGGCGCTTGCTGGAGCCTGTCAGCACCACACCCGTGCAGGCCTCCCGCAGACGGTCGGCCGTACGCTCGCCGACCCTCAGCAACTCCGAGGCAGTGAGGTTGGTCGCGACCAGCATCGGCAGCGCGCGGCTGTAGCGGTAGTCGATTAGCTCGAATAGACGCTCTTGCTCCTTAGGCGTGCCAGATCGAATACCGATCTCGTCCAGAGCCAGGAAGTCCACGTTCATCAGCTCGCGGAACAGCAGCTCAGGACTGCCATCGAATGGCGGGCGGCACCGTGCCCAGGCTTCTGGCCAACTGGCATAGCGCGCCTTGAACCCCGCACCTATCACCGCGCTCACCAAGCCGGCGAGAAGATGGGTCTTGCCCACGCCTGGCGGCCCCATGACTAGCAGGCCCTCGCCAGCGTCGTAGCGGCTTCGTATGTCAGCCGCCCATGCGTCGACCAGGCGAAAGGCTTGCTGCTGGTCCTGCGACGGCTTCCAGTTGCCCAGCGTACGATTGCGATAGCGATATGGCACTTCCGCGGCTTCCCAGCGCCGCCACCGCGACAGATCGATCTCGTAACGCTTCTGTGCCTCCTGTTTCGCGGCATCTGCGTCGGCCACGCATTGGGTGCAGCGCGCGCGCCGCTTGACGGCGAGCGGCACGATCGTCCTCAAGTCCGCGGCCAACGTGATCGCTTCTGGGGCCAGGTAGTCGCCATGACGTGGGCAGATGAAGGTCTCGCTCATGGCTTGATCCCTAGGCGCTTCGCGCTCGCAGCGTTGATGGCATCAGCCGCCTCCTGGGTTTCCCTTGGTAGGCGACCGAAGTCTGCGTCGATCACATTGCCTCCATGGTTGGGAGCCGCGACAGAGGGGTCGTCCTCCCATCGCCGCTGGTTGAGGTAGGTACTGGGGTGTGGAATGAACTGGGCGTCTGTCCACTGCTGCGGATCTCCACAGCGCGCGCGCACGTCTTGCAGGATCTGATCGGCCAACTTGTCGAGGGCGTGCCGCTTCCATGCCTTTTCGGCCGTCGCCCTAGCCACCTTGCGTGGGTACTCAGACCAGAACTCACCGAATCGAACAAGAGATTTAGTGGGTTCTTTAAGTGGGTTGCTTTTAAAAGCGGGTTGGTTACCGGTGGGCCGGTCTACCCCAAAACCGGCCGGCCGGTCTACCTCCGACCGGTGGACCGGTGTACCCCTGCGCACCGGTGTAGACCGGCTAGCAGGTGTAGGCCGATCCACCGGTGTAGGTCGGTCTGCCGGTATACCTGTATCGCTCGGTGTGCCCTGCCTGTACCTGTTGGCCTGCGTGCGATCGCCACTAATCCGCACGACGTAGCCGCAGCGCTCCAGCAGATCGATCGCGGATTGCACGCTGCTGCGCGCGCGGCCCGTATCTTTGGACAATCGCGACAGCGATGGGAATGCCTCGCCGGTGTCCCGGTTGATGCGCTCCAGGATCGTCCAGAGCACCGCGATAGCGGCCGTGGAGTCTCTGGTCCGTGGATCATTCAGCGCTGCGCCCAGCAAACGCCAGCGATCAAGGAGAAGGCTGGGTTTGCCGTCTTCGCTCACGCCCGAACCTCGCCTCTGCGGCGCTTCACAGCCTTGCTCACACGGCCCTGCAGGTTTCCCAGCCCCCGCGCCGTGGAGCTCAGGACGGGGTGCCAGGTGTCAACGACCTGTTTCAACTCCGACAGGTCCGTGAGCGGGATGGCGTAAAGCGGATTCGGGTTTGCACGTACGCCGCCGCCGACAGCGCACACGCTTTCGCCGAGTTCCGTCAGTGCGATCGGGTCGACAATGTCCAATCGAACAGCCTTGATCCTGGATTCTTCGGTATTCACTGAATGGTCTCCTCGAAGCGCCTGCCGCACTCCAGGGCGTACATGGCCTGGTCGGTTAGGTGGCGGGCGCCCTGCAGGCAGTACGCAGCCATAACTGCTTGAGAGGTCGGCCTTGAGTCGGCGGTGTCGCTTTCCGACAGCGCGCGCTCCACAAGCCACTGGATGGCATCGCTCATCAGCAGCAGATCCTGCGGCGTGGCTCGGCTGAGCATGGGGCCGCAGCCTGGCTCCGAACGGCGGATCGGCGGCATCGCGGCTTCCAGTTCTAACGCCAGCGTCTTGATCTCAGGTCTGGTCAGCGCCATGGCTTAGCCCTCCCTACCCATCGGCAGGACGCCGGCATCGAGTAAGGCAGCCCGCCACCTGTAAGCCGTGGCTCGGCTCATGCCGAATGTGCGCTGCAGCGAATCTACCGTCGGCATCCGGTTCGGATAGGCGCGAACAACTCGAAGCGCCAACTCGATGCAGCGGCTGTAGCCAGGTTGTACACGGTAGCTGCTGGTGCCGCGCGCGCTCATTGCTGCCTCCCCGCGGCGCTCGCCCGCTTGCTCACGATGTCGCACTCCGTGCGCGTGGCCAGCCGGGGCCGCGTCAAGTAGGAGTTTTCTGACACCACGACGGGTTGCTTTCTCACTGCCTGGGATTTCGGTTCCTGTACACTTTGGGTGGTCATGATCGTTCTCCTAACGAACGGTTGTGGTCTCGCGGGTCGGGCGTCTTCAGCGCTCGGCCCGTTCTCTTTTAGGCAGCATCCTTCCGGCTATCCGCCGTCTCGACGGTTGAGGCGCTGAGATACGCGTCCAGATCCGTGCGCCGATAGAAAACGCGACCGCCGAGCTTCACGTAGCGTGGGCCTCGCCCTTGGCTTCGCATCTTGTGAAGCGTCTGTTCGCTTAGCCCCAAGTAGGCCGCAGCCGATGCCACCCTCAGCCTTTCGAGAACTTCCGCCGTCGATTGGTCGTTGCTATGTCCCATCTCAATTCGTCTCCTGATATTCGAGTTTTCCAAGCACGGTGCTTTGTATCACGGTGCTTTATAGAAGTGCAAGCACCGTGCTAGTACCATCCGCGTATGGCGCGATCTGATCCTCAAGTTAATTTCCGCATTCCTTTGAATTTGAAGGATATTTTGGAGGCGTCTGCTCGGAATAGCGGTCGGACCCTGACGGCTGAGATCGTCTGGCGCCTTGAAGCGAGCTTCTCCGCTTCAGGCCAAGATCCCGCGGATCCTGAAATTCAAATGCTGGATCGTCGGCTTCAGGAACTTGAGGCGCTCCAGGCCCGGTGGAACGGTTTGAATGAAGAGGGCAAGCAACTAGACGTTGCCGAAGAAGAGGCCATGAAAGAGGCTGACAGGCTGAAACGTGCGCCACAACTTGCCGCTATAAGGGCGCGAATCATCGCGTGCGCCGAATCAGCTTTGCGCCTCGACACCCAGATTCAACGCGTGCGAGCAGACATTGACGCCTTGACCGACTCCATCAAGGGGCGTGCGCATCAGTTGCATGAGGCGCATCAGTTGCAGGGCGAACGGAAACTCAAGAGATGACCGCATTCGTCAAGCTAACAAGGCCCGCCATGCGCGCCCTGAAGGCCGGCGAGTCCATCAGCGAGCACGGCATCACCTTCACCAGGCTGGTCAATGGCGATGGTCGTTGGTCCATCAACGTAATGGTCAGCAGGGTCAGGCACCACAAGGTTGTCGGCAACGAATCGGAGGGCTACACCCGAACCCAGGCCGAGGACGTGATTGCTGGCCTCAAGGCGCAAAAGCGCTCCGCAGGGCATGGGGTGTCCGGCAGCCGTCAGGGAGTGCCTAAGACCGTTCGCGGAGCCGCGGCAGACTATCTCGCCTTCCTGCGCTCACACGATGGCAAGGACGTCGACACGAAACAGATGCGGTTCCGGGAGCACCTAACCCCGCATCTTGGTGACAAGAGCGTGTCTAGGCTCACAGAGGACGACTGGGCGGCTTACGTGGCCGCCCGGAAAGGGGAGGGGGCTGGTCCGGGTACGATCAACCGCGAGCGATCGGCGCTTCTCCATATGCTCAATACGATGCGCCGGCATCGACAGCTGGCCGCGGTGCCCGTGCTCGATCGTCAGAAGGAGCCGGCAGGCAAGCTGGTGTATCTGTCCCCCGATGAGGCACAGCGTCTGCTGAAGGCTGCTGCAGAGGACCAGTCCGAGCACGCGCACCTGTTCGTCATGATCGCCCTCTACTCCGGCATCCGACAATCGCCGATCCTCAACCTGCGTGCCCGGGATGTGGATCCCGCGCGCCGCATTCTCTGGATTGGGAAGGACAAGGCCGGCAGGCGAGAGCAACCTATTCCCGAGGTGCTGGCCAAGTACCTCGCCGCGGTGATCAAGCGGCTGGATCCCGACGAGCTGCTGTTCGCTTCCAAGCGGGCTGAGTCAGGCCGCGTCTATCAGATCAACTCGATCTTCGCCCGATGTGTCGATCGCGCCAAGATCGACAAGCACGTCACTCCGCACACGATGCGACACACCATGGCGACGAACGCCGCGCAAGCCGGCCTGGATGCGGCGACGATCCAGGCAATGGGTGGCTGGAAGACTAGAGCGATGGCCGAAAGATATACTCACGCCGCATCGATGCAGGACGCCATGGCGGCCCTCGAACAGCAGTTGACGAAGCGCAAGACTTCACCAAAATTACACAAAGCGATTCGCAAAACCGCCTGAAACCCTTTCAGGGCCTATAGCTCAACGGTTAGAGCAGAGGACTCATAATCCTTTGGTTCCAGGTTCGAATCCTGGTGGGCCCACCATGCTGCTGTGCGCGGGTATCTGGTGGGGCAAGCATAAGCTGGCCGGTTCGGCCAACTTTTATTGAAATGCCAACCATAATTTGACCGCCAAGATGGCCGATAACCGGCTTTAACGGCCGGTTGTCCTTTGGGCTCGGCTGCTGCCAGCCAGGCAAGATGGCGAAGGCTCAAAGCGGACACACCTCTTCCGTTTGATTGAGCCCGTCGTGACATTGGCTACTTGCCGCACTCATCACTCCGAGCGACCATCGGTCATTCTTCGCGGGTAGATCAATGAATCTTCCAGGCGCCAGGCGACTGAAATCCTTGTTGCATGCACTGGCGTTCTTTCTGGCCGCTGCGGCGGCCCTCGTGGCTGCCAGCATAGTAGCCCGCCATTTCCCTGGATGGCCCGAAGAGATAGTGATCGGGGGGATAGGAGTTTTGCTTACGCTGGCACTGACTGCTGCATTCTTGCGTTGGGACAGAAAGAGATTCAGCGATATCGGACTCGCATGGGACCGCCGGACGCACATGCGTTTTCTTGTCGGTTTGGCAATCGGCTGCGCGTTGGTGGCCTTGCACGCGGCTATTGTCGCCAGCACGGGTCAGGTGAGCTGGACTCGCAATACTCAAGTCGACGCGACGGGGATAGCTGTTGCTGCGCTCGGATACGGCCTCCTTGCCTTGCGCGAAGAAGTCGCGTTTCGGGGCTACCCGTTGCGCACTCTGCTGCCTGCGTTCGGCGCGGTCGGCGCCCAGTTGATGGTGATGACGATCTTCGTTGCGGAACACCGGTTGGGCGGCGCTACATGGAGTAATGCCGTTTTGGGATCAGGTTTAGGCGCGTTGGTGTTTAGCATGGCGGCTTTGCTGACGCGCGGTATCGCGCTTCCCCTGGGATTGCATGCAGCTTGGAATTTTGGCGACTGGATGCGTGGTGGCAAAGGAGACCACGGAATGTGGACCATGCGAATTGAAGCGGCCCACTCAGCCCACGTCAACGAAGTTGCGATGGTTGCGTACGTATCAGTAATGCTTCTAACCCTGTTCTGTCTCGCCGCTCTATATCGCCGAAACCAGATCACAGAAGGCAAGGGCGATCGAGGCATTCGATCTTGACGCCCGCTGGCGCTGCTACCTGAGCTGAAGCTGTAGTATTCGCAGCCGCCTTCGGACAAATCCGACCAATCAGGGTATCCCGCCGTACTGAACTCTCGGGGACGACCGCTTCTGCCCGCCGCCCGCCGCCGGCGGAACTTTTTTCAATTGAGCGGCGAGCAGCGGCTAACGACCCGAGTGGTCATCCGAAGCGATGTGGCTCAACAGGAGAGCGGTGCGGCCGCTCATTACTCAATTGGATCGCTCATCTGCATTGACGGCATGCGGAATCGTGCGCGATATCGCCACGCATAGAGCGCAACGATTGGATTCAGCGCTGCCATGGCTGGCCAGATGGGCAAGTCGTTCGATTGGGCATGCGTCGAATGTCGAAACACAGGTTGCCATAGCGAACCTTCGCTTGTGCGTAAAAGTGTGTCCTGAGCCACTTTGTTCGGCGGGTTCAATTGATCGATGCAGCCTCATGTGATGGCCGAGCACCCCGCCGCTTGTGTCCGACATCGTGCCGGCCTGACCTCAACCCATGACCATGGAAGCGCGGGTCGCTCGATTCCGCCGCGCAGGGCAGTGCAGTTCATTTATCGAATCCCCGGCGAAGGCGATCAAAAAACTAGCGGCCAACAATCTCAGCGGGTGATGACGTAACAGAGACGGCATGAGGGCACAGAAAATACTTTTATCTAATGCCTTCTTGAAAAAATCGACCGCAAATTAATTCGCATCAGACACGATTGGGCTTGACGACGCTAGCTGCGCCGGATCAACCTCACCGTGCAAGCTGCACAGATCGAAGGGAGTCGCCAACGATGCTGTCTCAGACAGCACATTTTTTGATGATCGAGCCCAGTCGAAAGCAACTCGATATCGCACGGGACGGGTGATGCGAATCGACGATCGAACATGGATGCTTATGTCTTATCCCTCCAATGCGCATCGACAGATCGGAGCTGTTGCCAGACAGCGCGGGCCGTTCGCGTGGCGGCGATGAACTTCATCCGCATTAGGAATTCTTTTCTCAGGACATGCTGCAATGACCCAAGGCGCTCGCCCCGCTAATGCTGCCGCCGACTTCCCGTGGCCGCTGACCTTCGATGAGTTCACCTTCGGATGTCAACGAGGATTGGGCGCGGTACGACAAAGACACACCGGACATCTTGATGGAGATCAATGACCGAATCATCAATGTCTACATGAGCGCAATGGTGCTCACCAAGTTCCCCCCGAATCCTGATCGACCCGACATTGTGGGCTGCGAAAATTTGGTGCTGGCCTGGACGAAGACCTACTAAGGAAGGGTGGGCGCATAGAAGACAAAAAGGAACAAGAAGAAGGTGGTTCAACTCGCCGAAGACGAGCTCCCGGAGGCCGACGTTTCGCACTACACCACCACGCCGGAGCAGCTGACGAGCATGACTTACGACAAAGTCGCCATGAACGGCACACTTGCGACTATTGCGGCATTTTCCCCTTAGGAATCTGAATATGAATAACCAAGCCCCTAGCAACTCATCCCCAATCCCGTGGCCGCTGACCTTCGATGAGTTCACCTTTGGCTCAGCGATATTCAACACCCTTCACTCCAAGCTCCTTTTCGAGGGCCATCAACTCGCATTCGATGAGCATCTAACTGGACCGTCCGGTCCGCCTCCGTTACCAAATTGGAAGGATCGTTGGAGCGCCAGTTTCATCATCGGAGTTTACAGAATGCCCCCGGGGCCCGTGGAGGTCGAGTGGACCTCGCTGGACGGTGTGAAACACCATGATGAAATCGACCTCATCAAAGATATCTTTCCGGAGAAGATCGTTCTTCACAACGTCTCCAAAGAGGATGTCAACGAAGACTGGGTGCGATACGAGGGTGGCAAAACCAGCGCTCCCGACATCCTTATGGAGGTCAACGACCGAACCATCAATGTCTACATGAAGGCGCGCGTGCTGACCAAAACACCGCCGAATCCCAATCGCCCCGATATTGTGGGACGAAACGAGTTGGTGTTGGCCTGGACGAAAACGTACTAACGGAGCGGCGTCACATGGAAGAAGACAAGAAGAGAAAGAAGTACGTCATCTATCTCGCCGAAGACGGGTTGCCGAAGGATGACGTGTCTCACTACACCGCGACTGCGGAGCATCTGAGGAGTTACGACAAAGCCGCCGATGAACTGTACAAGTTCAAGGTGCCGACGTTACTCAACACCAAAGACCCGCACTCGTATCTCTTGTTCGGGTTGATGGACGGCACTCAGAACGATGTTGCGCAAGACCCGCTTAATGCAACCAACGTCGCTAGGTTCAAAGCTCAGGCCGAAAAATTAAAGAGCGCGGGATTAAACATTGAGGTCTTGTATGAGGCCGGTCCCGCCACGCAGACAAACCCTATCAAACAAAAAATCGACGCAGCTACCGGCTACACCAGCGAGTCAATCGCTGAGCAGCTGTACGGGCGGATAGTCGAGCAGACGAACAGCATTTACGAGCAAGACCCTGACGCGAAGGTCGCGGTTCATGCCGAGGGGTTTAGCCGAGGGGGTAGCCAAGTTCCGATACTGGCGCGGATGATTCATGAGCGTGGCATTCCGAATTTGTATCGCCCCGAAATTGTCTCAGACGAGCACGGCAACCTGAAGAAAGCCTTTCCTCACTTCCATCAGGCACCGGGACACACGGCGATGTCGGTGGGTATCTACGACCCGGTGCCGACTGGCGCGATGGAGAAGCTAGACCGGCGCTTGCCGCCTTCGGTCGTGTCCGGTTTCCAGATCAACGCCGCCGACGAGAGACGCCGTACGTTTCCGGTGGATCGCATCATACCGGCCGGCATGTCGGAAGACGGACGCTTTCTGAGCGTCAGCGTGGCCGGCGCGCATTCCGACATCGGCGGCAGCTACCTGCGCAATGGCCTGGGCACGCGCAGCTACAACCTGATGACGGATTACCACGACGCCCTTTTCAGTGAATCGCTGCTGCGGCGATTGCCGGAGACCGACGATCCGCGAATGAACGTTATCCATCGTTCCGAAGAAGCCAACCCATTTAAGTACATGCCGAAGACTCGGCGGGACTTGCCTGCTGGCGAGGTCATCAAGCTGATGTCGGATGACGGAAGCCCGGTTCCCAGCGATCCGATCGCCGCAGCGGTCCGCCATCGGCCGGAGCCAATGACAACAGCCGCGCAGATCACCGAGATTGCGTCATGCACTCGGGATGCGGCCCGTTGCGTCCCGACGCAGATGACGGCTCCGCTGGCCGAGGACTCGATGGCGGCGGCACGCAACAAGCTTATGGTTGAGGTCGATATCGAGGTCCGGGCTTATGAACCTCCGAGGCCGCTCAGCCCCGGTGCGAAGGTCATGGCCGCAGCCGGCATCGCCGGGATCGCCGCCAGCGTGGTGGATGCCAAGGCCAGCGCCGACCGCGCCAGTACGCTGTTTTCGCAAGACAATCCGCTGGCCGCACAGTCGGAACTGACCCACTACGCCGCGCGCGGCACGGGCGGCTGGGTCGGCGGCGCGGCCACTGGTCTTGCTGTTGGCTGGGAGACCGGTCCCGGCGTGATCGGCTTTGCTGCTGTGGGTGCCGTCGCCGGCAGTCACGTCGGCGAGAACGTCGCCAAGTGGTGGGACAACAAGCAGATCTACGAACAAAAGGACGGGCAGGGCGTCGAGTGGGAGTTCAACGGTCGGCAGTGGCTGCGCCAGGAGCAAGGCGATCTCAGCGACACCGGTATCCGGGCGCCGACCAGGCAGTCGTTCTCCGCACTGCCGGAAAAGGAGCGCGAGCTGAACTTCCTGGCGAGCAACTCGGCCACGATGCTCGCTTTGGGCAACGTCGTGGCGCCGCGCGATCCCTTCAACCTGCCCGCGAATGACGAGGATGCCAAGAGCCTCGGCGATGCGAACTGGAAGCGCGATGCGGAATCCGGCGACTGGCGGCGCGAGACGGTCATCGCCCGAACGGACCGCGGCCATCCGCTGACCCGCACGGATACAGCGCCGCCCGAGCGCGCCGCAGAGTTGGAGCGCGATGCCGAGCAGGTCATCAAAGCGAACATCGCGAGCGGACCGGCGCCGATCGCCGCGCGTTACGAGTTGGCCTATAAAGCCTACGGCTGTCAATCCTTCGGCGCGCCGCCGAGCGCGGTGACCGCCGCTCTGGCGAATGCGGATCGATTGACTGCTTCCAACGAGGAGTCCTACCGGCATGGCCAGGATGGCCAATGGCGGTCCGATAGCGGCGAACTGGCGCAGGGCAATACCGCCCGCGAACTCAATGGTACGCGCGAGCAACTGCAGCCCGCGTTGGTTCAGCACGCGGAGCAGTTGGCGGCGGCGCCTGCCTGGACGCCGCCCACTCGCGAGGACATGGATCGCGTCAACCTGCGGACGGCCTACGCGGCGGTCGGCGTGGCCCCCAATCCCGATCGATTCGACGCGGCGCTGGAGGCCGTGCAACGTACCCGTGAGGCGCAGGGTATCGATGCGAATCTGACCTCGCTTTACGTGGAGCGAAACGAGAAGGGCGGCTACGACGCTCAGAGTCCGATCGTCCACCTGGGTCGTGATGCGCAAGGTGTGCACGTTGCGGCGGTCACCAGCTCACAGGACATTGAACTGGCGCTCGTCGATCAGCGCGGCTTGAAGCAGCCGATACCGGAAACAGCGGAGTTGCGGATTGCGGCGTTGTCGCCGCAGCAGCGCGATGCCCAGGATCAGATGATCCGGGAAGCGAATCGGCAAGGCGTGTCGAACGATCAGGTGCAACAGGTTGCGGTCGCGGCGGCGGCAGCGCCGTTGCGCTCGGAAGGCCCGCTACCCGTACGTGAAGTCGAGGCCGTCCGCGTGGTTGTCGAAGCGGAGCCCATCTCCGCGCTGAGGGTGACGCAGCCTGAAGCGTCTTCGCCGTCTCCGCAGGCTGCGACCGTGGCCGAAGCGGCGCCGCCCGAGCCGAAGTTGCCAGGCCGCACGATGGACCAGCCGAACCCGGCCGGCCAGGCCGAACAGTCCGATGTGTTGGCGACCAAGCCGGCAGGGCCTGGTGCACTTGCGCCTCAGCCTGCGAGCGCCCCCGAGGCGCCTGCGGAATTGCCGACCGCGCCGACGCCCCAGGTCGCGCCGCCTGTCGCGGCGGACCTGGCACCGGTGCCGCCGGTCGCGCAGCCAGTCGTGGCTGCGGCCACTCAGCCTGTGCAGGCCGTTCCGGCTGTTGCTGGCGAAGCAGCTTCGCTGGCCGTCCCGGAAGCATCCCAACCTCCGCAGGCCGCTCCGACTGTTGCGGCGGAGGCTATGCCTGCTCCGGACGACGGCGCGTTGAGTCGTGGCGATCGAGGTCAGGAGGTCGAACTGCTGCAATACCGCCTGCAACGAGTGGGATACCGTGGGCCAGCAGATGCGCCGGCTCCCGAGCCAGGGCATTTCGACGCTTCGACCGAACATGCCGTCCGCCAGCTTCAGCGAGACCATGGTCTGGCCGAGACGGGCCGCGTCGACCCCGACACGGTGCAGGCGCTGGCGGTCGCTCAGCAGGCAAAGATCGAGTCGCAGAAATCCGTGGCGCCGTCGCCAGCATCGGAGGCAGTCGCGCAGTCCGGGCAGGCAAAGCCTGCGCCAATGGGGGCGGAGCCGCAGAAGCCCGACGTGCCTGTCCTCGCCGTAGGCGAGCCTGAGCGCCAAATCCCGTCACCGGCTCGGCCTGAGCCGGAACTCCCGATCCAGTCCGCGCCATTCCGGGCCGCGAGCGTTTCGGGGCATTTGCAGCCTGTCGCGACGCAGAGTGCGGAGCGTACGAATCCTGATCGCGATGAAGCCCGGCGAGAGGTTGCGCGACTATCACCAGCGGATCAGGCGATGTTCGCCAAAATTCGCGGCGCAGTACCGACCGATGTGTCCGACGAGGTGGTAGCCAAGGCCATGCTGGAGGCCAAGCGCAACGGCATTCCGGACGTTGAGCGCGTCGGCCAGGTCGGCGTTGTGGATGGAAAGCTCTGGGTCGGCAGCGTAACCCCTGGCTTTCATGCCTCGGTGCCGGCACATGGCCCCGCGCCGAGCATACAGGACACCCTCAAAGAAACGCAGGCCGTAAATCAGCAGTGCGATCAGCAACTGGCAATGGATGCGAGCCAGCGGCAACAAGACGAGCAACAGCGACCGGGTCGCGCGATCGGATAGCTTGGAGGGGCAGGTTCATCTTTCCATTCCTCCGCGAAATCGCGGCCCAGGCGATTCTCGCTGACCTGCAGATTGCGTCCTTCCAGGTACTCCAAGACGAGGGGCAGGGAGTTATCGGAGTCGGTGATATAGCCGCGGGCGCCCTACGCTGAGGCCGGGACCGTCGGGACACCGCGCCCGCCAAACCGACGAACGTCGCCGCGTGTCGCGGAAAGCGGGCAAGTCGTCAAGGTTGCGGGCCCCTGCAGGACTATGCTGCCCTCGCACCAAGAGCAGCACAGACCGCAGCTCCCCATCACCCAGCTCAAGGATGAAGCCATGAACGACATTCAGAACGGCCGGACCACGCAGCAAGGCATGGCGGCCGATAAAGCGGCCTATCTGGCCGAAGCTACTTCACTGTTCAAAGAGATCCTCCCGCTGTGGGACTCGGCCGGCAATGTCTGGCGCACGGCCTGCGCTTTCGACAGCCTGCTCGATTATTTCGTCGTCAGCGGTACCGACAGCGCGCCTTATGCAGCCGCCGCGTTGAATGCCTTGGATCCGACCAAGAAAGGCAATTGGTGGGACGACTTCGGCTGGATCGGCATCGCGGCCTTGCGTGCGGCCGAGTTGGGCTTCGCGGCCAATCACCGCTACGACTTCCTCAAGATCGCGATCAATTCCTGGTGCTACATGTACGGCGCGGGTTGGTCGACGAAGTCGGGTCCGCATGGGGCCTACCCCTATCTCGACCCGCCCGGTTGGGCGAGCTTCGCCAGCACCCACGGCAACAACACCGGCGCGCCCAATTGCTGGGCCTACATCGCCCAGACCTGGCCGGGCGTGTCGCCGGACATGCAGGCCAAGTTGCGTCCGCGCTACTCGCCCGGCGGCATTTGGAACTCGCCTTTCACCGCCACCGAGCACCCCATTCCGGTGCCCGAGTACAACAGCGGCGGCGGCGACGTCCTCAATCCGATCCAGAACACCGTCACCAATGCCGTCTACGCCTTACTGAGCCTGCGTTTGTCCCAGGCCGCGAAGAATCCGGATTTCGCGCCGTACTTCAACAACGTGAACTTCAATCTCGCAGCTTGCAACCAGGCCTGGGAAAACCAGATCGCCTGGTGGCAGCTGTGGATGCTGAAGACACCGGACCCGCTGCAATCGCTGTTGTTGACGGGGCAGCAGGGCTCGCAGGGCGGGTCCTTGGTGCGTGAGCGAGTGTCCAGCTTCGCGGCGGTGAACAACGAGATCTATTGGGACTCCTCGTACAACAAGGGGATGACCTGGAGCGGCGACCAGGGCCTGCTGATCGGGGCGCTGCGCGAGGCGAATGCGATTTATAAGGCCTCGCCGCCGCCGGTGTGCGGTCTGTACCCGGATCTCATCAAGGGCACGTTCGCCAACTATTTCCGGCCGCGCGCCTACGGCTCGGTCAGCGGCAATTTCCCGCTGCCATGGTTGGAGGTGGGGGCCACGGACCCGTACAACGCGACGCCGCCGGGCAGCGACTACGGCGATTACCAGACCGGCGTGGGCGCCTACATGCGCTATCTGCTGCAGGCCTATCGGGCCGAGCCGGCGCTGCTGGCCGCGTACAAGCCGGCGATCATCGCCACCGCTAACGCGCTGGTGAATCCGAACTTCGGCGCGGCATCGCCCCCTGGGGCCTGCGACGCATTCACTCCGCAGAACAACGGCAACGGCAACGCCGACCTGATGTCGGCCTACGTCAATCGCCTGGCGGTGCTGACGCTGGCGATCGCGATCAGCTGAGTGTCCGCAATGCGGTCGCCGGTGCCTGGAGGCGCCGGCGACTTGTGGTTTCGATCGACGGCTGGCTGAGCGGCGCCGGCGATGCGTCGATGATTGCAGCCGGCCTCACACCGGCAGCGCGGTCGTCTTCTTGACGGTGCGCAGCGCCAGCGTCGATTGCACCCGCACCACGCCGGGCAGCTGGGTCAGGATCTCGGTATGGATGCGCTCGAAGTCGGCGGAGTCGGCATAGGCCACGCGCACCATGTAGTCGGCCGTGCCGGCGAGCAGGCAGCACTCGGTGACTTCGGGGTGTTGCTGGATCGCCGCCTCGAACGCGTCCAGCGACGCGCGCCCTTGCTGGTCCAGCGACACCAGCACGAAGGCGGTGCCGGGCAGGCCCACCACTTTCTCGTCCAGCAGCATCACGTAGCGCGCGATCAGGCCGCGCTCCTCCAGCAACTTGACGCGCCGCAGGCAGGCCGAGGGCGACAGGTTGATCTGCTGGGCGACGTCGGCGTTGGTCAGGCGCCCGTCCTCCTGGAGCAGGCGCAGGATGGCGCGATCGCGGGCGTCCAGTTTCATTCGCATATTATTCGACGGATGCTCGAAATATCGGTAAATAGTGCGGCATTGGCTTCGCCGAAGCAACGAAATTAGCGAATAAGTGCATGTTTGCTCGTTCATACTGCCTCCCCACAAGGCGCCGGAAGAGCCGGGGCCAGATCACGGGCGAGTACAGACCATGCGCATAGGTGTGCCGAAGGAAATCAAGAACCACGAGTACCGCGTAGGTCTCGTTCCCTCGTCCGTGCAAGAGCTGGTGCACCACGGCCACCAGGTGATGGTGCAGCAGGGTGCCGGTCTGGGCGCCGGTCTGGCCGATGCCGACTACGTCGCCGCCGGCGCCGTCATCGTGGACGGTGCCGACCAGATCTTCGCCGATGCCGAAATGATCGTGAAGGTGAAGGAGCCGCTGGCGGAAGAGCGCGCCAAGCTGCGTCCGGGCCAGATCCTCTTCACCTACCTGCACTTGGCCCCCGACGCGGCGCAGACCCACGACTTGATCAAGTCGGGCGCGATCTGCATCGCGTACGAGACGGTGACCGCGGCGAACGGTTCGCTGCCGCTGCTGACTCCGATGTCGGAAGTCGCCGGCCGCCTGGCTCCTCAGGTGGGCGCGCATTCGCTGGAGAAGGCGCAGGGCGGCCGCGGCGTGCTGCTGGGCGGCGTGCCCGGCGTGCCGGCCGCCGAAGTCGTCATCCTCGGCGGCGGCGTGTCCGGCACCCACGCGGCGACGATCGCCGTCGGCATGGGCGCCAAGGTCACCGTGGTGGATCGTTCGGCCGATGCGCTCAAGCGTCTGGCCACCCAGTTCGGCACCGCCATCTCGACCGTGTTCTCCACCCGCTCGGCCATCGAAGAACTCGTGCGCCGCGCCGACCTGCTGATCGGCACCGTGCTGGTGCCGGGCGCCGCCGCACCCAAGCTGGTCACGCACGACATGGTCCGCACCATGAAGCCCGGCTCGGTCATCGTCGACGTGGCCATCGACCAGGGCGGCTGCGTCGAGACTTCGCGCGCCACCACCCACGCGGCGCCGACCTACGTCGTCGACGGCGTCGTGCACTACTGCGTGGCCAACATGCCCGGCGCGGTCGCCCGCACCTCCACCTTCGCGCTCAACAGCGTGACCTTGCCGTTCACCCTGGCGCTCGCGAACCACGGCTGGAAGGAAGCGCTTGCGCGCGACGTCCATCTGCGCAACGGCCTCAACGTGTCCGAAGGCCACGTGACCTGCGAGCCGGTGGCCGAAGCGCACGGCTTGCCTTACGTGACCGCGGAAACCGCCATTGGCGTGTAAACGGCGACGGAAGCTGAAGTTGTAAGTAGGGGCGGCGCGATTGCGCCGCCCTTTTTTTGCGATCCGGCGTCGGAGCCCACGGCCTGGAGCAAAGGACGCTTGGCCCTAGCCTGCGGGCCAGGCGCCGCCGATTCGTTTCAGCCCTTCGCTCACAGCGTTCCAGGAGCGCGCAGAACGACGCTGATATCGTGTGGGGCCGCAAGCCACGACGTGGTGCCCGCATGAACATCGCACGAGCTTTCCCCGCCGCCTGCGCCGTTCTTTCCGCGCTGCTGGCCCTGTCGGTCAGCTCGCCGTCGCGCGCAACCGACGGTGCCGCGCCGCTGGTCGGTACCTGGCGGGTCGAGCGCGTCACCGACACCGATTCGAAAACCGGCAAGGTCGTCCATCCCTACGGCGAGCACCCCAAGGGCTACATCGTCTACGACCCAACGGGGCATCTGAGCGTGCAGCTCATGCGCACGCCCGCGACGCCACCGTTCGCGTCCGGCGACGATGCCAAGGGCACCGACGCGGAGGTGCGTGCCGCGTACGACGGTTTCGTCGCCTATTTCGGAACGTACGAGGTCGACGCCAAGAAGGGGGTCGTCGTGCATCGGGTGGAGGGCAGCTTGATGCCCAGCTACACCGGCACCGATCAGCCGCGGCCGTTCCGCGTCGAGGGGGATGTGCTCACTATCGAGGGCGATAGCGAGGGCGTGCATTTCCTGCGGCGGTTGAGGCGGGTGCGTTAACGCGATTCACGACGTGCGCCTGGCCCTTTCCGCTTTTCTGAATTAGCGGCACAGCGCCCTTTAGCTATCGCAGCCCGCCGGACCGAGGCATCCGGTTTAGCTCATCGATCACTTTCCTGGGCGCCCGCAATCGGATCTGCACGGGAAAGGACTCCTGCACGACGACGTCCTTCACCACGCCGTTCTTCTCCAACTCCATGACCTTGGCCAATACCGGGTCGGGGGTCTCCGCGCTGCCGACGATCAGCGCAGTTTCCAGAGGCGCTCGATCCACGGTCGCCTGTTTGCCGTTGACGCTGCAGGCTGCCAGCAGCATCAGTGCCACGATGAAGAGAGTTCTCATGCTTCCGGCCTCGCGGGTTGGGCTAGGCGACGAAAGCGTGGCGCGCCGTCTTGCGGCGCGCCACGCCGGCGTCAGTTCGATTCAACGCCCGTCGATAGATCAAGGATAGGTCGTGATCCAGTTCTGCAGCTGGTTGTAGACGGTGCTGGTGATCCGCGTTCCGCAGTTCTGGGAGGCCGAGCCTGTGGTGTGGATGCCGCGGACATTAACGCCGCCCTCGCTGGCGATGCCGCTGCCGCTGTTACCGCCGAAGGTGTCGATGGTGTAGCACAGCCGGTAGGAACCGCTGGTGGAGACCGTTCCGGAATGCGTCCACATCGTGCCGAAGGGCTTGTCGCCCGGATAGCCGCTGATGGTGTGGGTGCCGCCGGAGTAGACGCCCCAGCCGGAGTTGCCGCCGTGCGGGGCCGAGCTGAGCACGATCAGGGCGTAGTCGTAGTTGGAGTCCGCACTGTTGTGCCATGCCGTCGTGGTGACGGCGCGGGCCCAGCTGGTGGTGCCCCAGGGCTGGTAGCTGCCGTTCTGGGCGGTGGTGAAGTTCAAAGCGGAGTACCAGGTGCCGGCGCCGTTGGACACGCAGTGCCCGGCGGTGAGCACGTGCTTGGGCGTGATCAGCGTGCCGGTGCAGCCGATCGCGATGCGGCCGATATGCCAATACGGCGAAGCGACGGTGTTCGTCACCTGCACGCGATTGTCGGGGCCGATGACGACGGTGGGGCCGATCATGGCGCTACCGTAGCGGAGCGGGGGCTTCGGGGCAGTGCTTTGCGAGGTGGGGGTGCGGCCGATCATCTCCAGGTCCTTGATGGCCTGCTCGAAGATGGCGACGTCTTCCGGATGCATCTTGGACTCGTACTGATCGCCGTTGGGGGTGACCGTGATGGTGCTCAGTCCGGCGGCCTTCTGTCGCGGGCTCTGCAGGCGGGCGTCGGTGGCGATGCCCATTTCCGGCAACGCGTGCGTCACCAGATTGTCGCCATGGATGAACCTGGCTTTCGCGTTCAACTTCTGGAATGAAGGTTCCTTGGCTTGCGCCGTCTCCATTGCCGGGATCGAAATCAACAGCACCAAACTCAGCGCGGCTAGCGTTTTCATAACAAGCTCCGTTGTTGGTGGGGTAGTCCTTTAGCGGGCTGTCGAGAAAGCGCCTCCTGCGTTCTCTCGACCTGGAGCAATCCGGACAGGGGCCCGGACTGGCTCCGACGAAACGGGCAGGGGTCGTCCGTTTCGCCGACGCGGCCGTCCCTGGCCGCGCTGGCGGCGCGTCTCACGACGCTCCGCTGGTTCGCATGTTCGGATCCGAATGCCATGCGCATGCCATGCGCATGCCGCTCGCGGCACGCTTGATGCCGCGGTCCGTGAATGTCGATCCTGAATTTCAGCCGCGTTCGCGGCAATCAGGGATGTGCAGGCGTGGCACGCCGCGGAGGCGGCCTGAATTCGTAAAGAGCAAGCTCAACCGAGAGACCGTTGGCCGCAGAGAATATCGGGCACGCGTTTGCGTTGATGCGCATAGCGACCTCCATGTCTGCAGGGGAAAGCCGATTGAGGGCCCGTCCGCCTGCCTTGCCCAGTAGCGAGAGAAACTCCGTTTCTGGCGCGAATTTGTACGCGCAAAAGGATGCTTCCGTCGTGATGCCACTCACAAATGCTCAAACATGAGGCGCAGTGGCTCGCTTGGCATCGTGTATGCGGCGCTAACGATGAATCGCCGCGCTGATCGGCGCGAATGCTTTTAATTTGTTTGAAGGTTCGCTGTCATGATCTTCATGTTGCAAGGCCAGAATCGCAGCGAGGAGACGTACTCGGCCGCGATCCGCTGCAACTTCTCCGGATTGCGCTACACCTACACCTGCACGATCCACTCGCCGTCGGTGTCGCAGGACTGAGCGGATTCGAGTTCGTCGCCGAACTAGCGCAATAGGCTCATGCGGCCGTTGATCGAGACGAGTTCCAGGCGCAACTCGTACTTGCGCCGCCGCCGACCACGCGCGGACCGGCCGCGTCGGCCGGCCCGCTGCATAAACGCCCGATCAGTTGCCGCGATCGAAGTTGTACTGCGCCGAGGCCGCGTTGCTGATGATGCCGGACAGCGGCAACAGCTGCGACAGGAAGCGATTCCAACGGGTGACGCCCGCCGGGCCGACCCAGACCACGTCGCCCGGACGCAGCGAGAAGCGATCGCCCAGCGCGAACGCGGCCGGCGATTTGGCGTCGAGGTGGTAGACCGTGGCCGGCGTGTTCTGCATGGCCTCGATGCCGCGGATCACGTACACCGCCTCGCCCTTGGAGGTCACGGGATTGAGGCCGCCGCTGCGGCCCAGGGCCTGGGTCAGGCTCATGTCGGTGGTCTTGAAGGTCAGCGCCTGCGGGCGCAGTACCTCGCCGACCACGTAGACTTCCTTGCGATCGTTGAACGGCAGGAACAGGTGATCGCCGGGACGCAGCACGATATCGGGCGCCACCGAGCCGTCGCGGTTGAGGGCGTCGAGATCGAGCGCATAGCTGCGGCCGTCGCGGGTCAGGGTGAAGCCCGCCAGATCGGCGGTTTCGGCATTGATGCGCGCGCGGCCGATCGCCTGCGACAGCGTCAGCGGCACCGTGGTCAGCTCCTGCGGCGCGGTGTCGACGAAGGCGCCCTGCAGCGAGACGCGGCTGCCGAAGCCGACCACGTTGACGTCCAGCTGCGGATTGCGCAGGTACTTGGCCAGACTCGAGCTCAGCGTATCGCGCAAGGCCTGGACGGTCATGCCGGCGACGTTGATCTTGCCGGCGTAGGGATAGAAGAACGTACCGTCGGGCTGCACCAGGCGGCCGTTGGTCACGGCCTGCTGCTGGCTGCCGGCGGGCGCGGTGAGCTCAGGGTGCTCCCATACCGTCACCAGCAGGGTATCGCCGGGATGGATCGTGTAGTCCTCCTTGCGCACGTTCAGTAATTCCGGCGGCAATTTGGCCGCGGGGCGCGCGTTCGCCGTCACCAGCTCCTGGGTGATCGGCACCATCCTGACGTCGCTGCCGGCGACGGCTTCGGCTTCGTGCGCCGAACTCCTCGACATCTGTTGGCCGGGCACGCAGCCCACGGATACGATCGAAAGCGCGATCGCCGAACAAGCGCAAAGGATGGTCTTCAAGGTCTGGTCCTCATGTTCACGGCAGTGGCCGGCATCGTGGATGCCGGGTGCGCGTCCATGCCAACGTGCCGACTTTGATGGCGCTCAGCGTTCCCGCTGTGCACGTCAGTGAAAAAGATCCTAAGTGGGAATTCGCCTAAGGGATGTGACGGCCGCTGCCTGCGGCGAGAGCGGGTTCATCGTGAACGCGCGCGCGGCGCGTGCGACAGCCCGATTCATATCCGTGTAGACATTCAGGTCCATAAGCGTACCGACAACAAGGCGGCGTACTCCTTGAATGCGCGGCCGCTGCGCCACAGCGCGCTGCGCGAAGGCAGCCAGCGCTCGCGCCAGGTCGATCGCCGCGCGAGTTCGGGTACCGGTACCGCGATCGCGTCTATGCCTTGCTTGCGGAACTGCGCGATCGCACGCGGCATATGCAGCGAGGAAGTGACCAGGAGCACGCGGCGCATGTGGAAGCGTTCGACCAGTTCGGCGGTGTAGTAGGCGTTGTCGCGGGTATTGCGGCTGCGCTCTTCCAGCAGCAGCGCCGACGACGGCACGCCCAGCCTGGCGATCGCGCCGGCCATCATGCGCGCTTCGCTGTCGCCGCCCTCGCCGCCGCCGGACAGTACGATGCGCGGCGCCCGCCCGGCATGCCAGGCGCGGGCGCCGGCGGCCAGGCGGCTGCTTTGCAGCGTCTCCGGCCGTACATCGGGCCGGTCCAGCCAGGCATAACGGCTGCCGCCACCGAGCACGACGACGGCGTCCGCCTGCGGCAAGGCCGCCGTGTCCAGCACCGGGTAGCGCTTCTCCAGCTGGTGGCGCAGCCAATCCGAGGCGCTCGGCACCGACCACAGCGCGGACCAGCCCAGCGCCGCGCACAGGGTCAGCAGGCCGGCCTTGCGGTAGCGGATCATCAGCAGCGCCGCCAGCACCGTCAGGCCCAGGCTCAAGGTGGGCGGATAGGTCAGCGCGACGGCCAATCTTTGCAGCGATGCCAGCATCATCGGCCCTCAGATCACGATCTCGTGGGTCACGTAGTAATAGAACACCGCGCAGGACGCGATCAGTCCGAACCGGAGCAGCAGCGGGTGGCGCAGCAGGGGCAGGCGGCTGTGGAACAGCATCGCGGCCAGGATCAGGGACAGCGACAACCATGCCGGCAGCAGGTAGCGGTTGGAGAAATAGCCCCAGCCGATGGCGAAGAACGGCAGCATCATGACCAAGTAGATGCCGGTGCTGTCCTTGATCTTCTTGCGCACGTCCGCGCGCACCAGCGGCGACAGCAAATGCGGCACCAGGTACCAGAATATCGAGAACACTGCGAAATCGATGCGCACGCCGGAGCGGTAGTAGCTGTTGGCGGTATAGGACATCACCAGCTCGTACAGCGCCGGCACCGCGGCCCTCACCAGCATCAGCGAGGCCCCGCTGACGTAGAGCGCGAACGCGGCCACGGCGACCAGGCGCTGGGTCCGCGTGCTCAGCAACAGCAAGGGTGCGAACAGCAGATACAGCAGCGAGGACAGGTGCAGGCTGCTGGCGGCGGCGCCGTAGAGCAGGAAGTGCAGCCACTTGCGGTCGTGGAACGACAGCAGGGCGGTGAACACCAGCAGCGCGGCCAGGCCCTGGCGCACCGCGTTGATGGTGGCGTTGACGAACATGGGCGAAACGAACAGCAGCATGACCGCGACGCCGAGGAAGGTCAGGTAGCCGCGGCGATCGCCCAGATAGGCGAAGTAGCGATGGCTGGATATCACCACCGTGACCAGCATCAGGGCGAACAGCGCGGCCTGGTAGCCGGTGATGCCCACATCGAGCTTCCACAGCAGGTAACTGAGGTAGACGAAGCCCGGTTCCAGGCGCGTTTCCATGCTGCCCTGGCCCAGCGCCTCGAAGAAGCCGGCATAGGTGTGGGTATCGGTGCCGATATCGGGAGCGCGCGTGCCGACCAGCCAGCAACCGAACGCCGCCACCATCGCCAGCAGCAGCACGCTCAGCACCGTTCTGGCGGCGACGTCGGTCGTGCGTTGCGGGCGCTCGCTGGCGACCAGGAGGTCCGGCACGGCGTTCATGTCCGCAGCTCGGGTTGGTTCGCGCGCCGCCACGCCAGCCGCAGGCGCTGGCGGCCGCGGCGCAGGTAGCCCAGCGCACGCGCGAAGCAGTGTTCGGGCAGGCTCACCAGGCCCTGGCGCAGCAGTTCGCGCCGGACCTCGCGGCCGGCCGCGTGCATGGCGCGCAGGTCTTCGCTGAGGCCGCCGGCGCCGAAGGTCGGTTTGTGCCAGAACGCCAGGGTGCGGTCGAGCTTGACGCAGCGGTAGCCGGAAAACGCGATCTGGGCCCAGAGCAAGAAGTCCTCGACGCGACGGAAACGTTCGTCGAAACGGAACGGCAAGTCGCGGCGCAAGATCACCGACGCGGTCGGGAACGGGTTGTTGAGCAGCAGACGGCGCCGGCCGATAACGGTCGCGCGCGCGCGCTCCACGGGCGGCGGCGCGGGCGCGTGGCGGTCGCGGACCTGCATGCGATGCGCGATCAGGGCGATGCCCGGATCCTGGCGCAATACCCGCATCTGCAGCTCGATCTTGCTGCGCGCCCAGGTGTCGTCCGAATCCAGGAACGCGACATACTCCTGGCTGGCGTGCGCCCAGCCGGCATTGCGGGCGCGCGACGGCCCTCCGTTCTCGGGCAGGGCGAGCACCTGCAGCCAGCCTTCGGGATAGCGCGCCGCCAAAGCATGCAGCCGCTCCAGCGTGCCGTCGCCGCTGCAATCGTCGACCAGGACGACTTCGGCCACCGCCAGGCTTTGCGCGGCGACCGAGGCCACGGCCTCGGCGATGGTGTCCGCGCAGCGGTAGCAGGGAACGATCACGCTGATCGGCGCGATCTCGCGCGGGGCTGGGCGGTTCACGTTCATGGTGTCGAGGGCGCAGTCGTCGACCATGGTGCGCATTGGAATATACGCAGCGCTTGCTGCGCGTATAAGTTCGGTGAAACGACGGGCTCGATACCGGTTTCGTTCAGCATCGTCGACAGCGCACGTGCGCATGCGGCGTAGTCATGTTCGTCCGCGGTGAGACGCAGCGCCGACGGCAGGCCGATGTCGTCGGCGAAATCGCGGCACTTGGGATGGTAGTCCACGATCGTGAACGGGACGCCGCACAGATAGGCGACGATCGCCCCGTGCAGGCGCGCGCTGATGAAGGCGTCGCAGTCGGCGATCGCGTCGACCATGGCGAGCGGATCGCCGCCTGCGTACAGCTGCGCGGTGGCGACCACGCCGCGGTCGTGCAATTGCGACTGCATGCGCAGGGCCAGTTCCGCATCGCCGTGGCGCGGATGTCCGTTGAGACTGAACACCTTCACCGCCAGCGCGCGTTCGCTCGCGCACTGCGCGAGCGCCTCGATCGCCGCGTCCTGCCAGGCCTGCGGCGCGGGCGCGGGGTGGTCGGGGCGGACGTGGAAATGGCAGGGTGCGACGCCGATCACCGGCGCGCTGCGATCGCCGCGGCGCGCCGCGACCGGCACCAGATGCGCCAGCAAGCCGGCCAGATCGCGGCCGTCGTGGACGATGCGCTCAAGGCCCATCTCCAGCGCCAGCGCATGCGAGCGGCGGTCGCGCACCGCCAGGTAGGCGAAGCTGCGCACATACTCGGCGACGGTGGCCTGTTCGGCGCGGTTCGCGAACGGTCCGATCGAGACGCCGACCGCCGCGAGCTGCGCGCGCCCGCGCCGTTGCGCCGCCAGCATCAGCGGCTTGCGGAACGACTCGCGCGCGTTGATCACCGAGCCGCCGCCCATGACCAACAGATCGCAGGCGCGCAGCCCGTTGGCGAATCCCAGCAGGCGGCTGAGCTTGCCGGCGGGACCGCCGGCACCGTACAGCGCCGACGGCAGCGGCCGCGGCCAGGTGCTGCGTGCGTGCGCGCCGAGCAGGGGCGGGCCGATCAGGACCGGCTCGGCGCTCCAGAACCGGCGCGTCGCGGCCGCGCACAGCAGGCCGAACAGGTCGTCGCCGAAGTTGCGCATGCCGTAGTAGCCGCTCAGGGCGACGCTCAGTGGCCGGCTCATGCGATCACCGCCTTGGCCATCACGCGGCGCGCGCCCAACCACATCGAAAGCAGGAGCAGGCTTTCTGCGATCACCGTGGCCCAGGCGGCGCCGAGTTCGCCGTAATGCGGTACGGCCGCGGCGTTCAAGGCCACCGCGGCCGCGGTGGCGGCCAGCATGGCGAGCACGCGATAACGCATGTGCTGTGCGGTGAGCAATACCGACCCGACCGAGGTGGACAGGAAGCGGATCGGGGTGCAGAGCGCCAGGACCATCAGCACCGCGGCGACCTCGGCGTAGGCGGAACCGAACAAGGCGGGCACCAGCCAGGGCGCCAGCGCCGCCAGCGTCAGGCCGATCGCGGCGCCGGCCGCGGCCATGCAGCGGTTGCCCAAGCGATAGACGCGCCAGAACTTCGGCTGGTCGTGCGCGGCCCAGCGGTGCAGGCGCGAGAGCAGGAACTTCTGATAGATCGTGGCCGGCAACAGATAGACCGCGGTCATGATTGCCAGCGCGACGCCGTAGTGCCCGGCCTGGGCGTCGCTGCCCAGGTACTTCAGCAAGACCGTGCTGATCTGGAAGAAGATCGGATACAGCACCGCCGCCAGACCGTAGGCCCAGGCCTGGGCGCTGAGTTGGGCGACGCTGGGAATGTCCAGCGCGGACGCGGCCTCGGGGCGGGGCCCGTGACCCTTGAGCTCGATCCGGCCCCGCCACATCGCCCACAACTGCGGCGCCGCCAACATGGCCACCAGCGCCGCGACCAGGCCATAGCCCAGCGCCACGGCCGTGGCCGACACCGAGACCGCGGCGAACGCCAGCATCGCCACCAGCAGGCGCCCGCCCGGCATCAGCAGTTGCCAGGCTGCGAGCGCGCCGTGGCGTTCTTCCAGGCGCAGCTTGCTGCCGACCAGGTCGACGGCCAGCAGCCCCACCACCACCGGCAGCAGCGCCCACAGGGCAGTGCGCGTGGCGGCATCGATACCCGGGGCAAACCAGGCCCAGGCGGCGAGCAGCAACCAGGCCAGCATCGTGCTCAGCAGCGAGAAGCGCAGCGCCGGCCGCAGCCAGCGCTCGGCGGACCAGCCTTCGCTGCCGTAGGCCTTGAGCCGGAACTGCGACAGGCCGAAGCCGGCCAGCGGCGCCAGCATGCTGACCGTCGCCAGCGAAGAGGCGAACAGGCCGTAGTCGCTAGGACCCAGGCGGCGCGCCAGCAAGGTCTGGGACAGGAAGATCATGCCGGCCGCGGCCAGCGTGGCCAGCCACAGCACGGTGATCGCGGCCGCGGCGGAGCGCCAGGAGTGCGGCAGCATGCGACTCACCGCGGCTCGGCCACGGCCTCCTGGGGGACGCGCCCCAGGAGTTCGTCGTATACCTCGAAGGTCTTGCTGATCACGCTGCGTTCGTCGAAGTCGCGGACCGCGCGCGTGCGCGCGTTCTCGCCCAATCGCCGCAGCAGCGCGCGATCGTCGTCCAGCCGCGCCAGCAGCGCGGCCAGCGAGGCGGCGTCGCGCGGCCGCACCCGCAGGCCGTCCTGGCCGTGCTCGCTGACGATCTCGCGGCAGCCGGGCATGTCGGTGGTGATCAGGGCCAGGCCGCAGGCCGCGCCCTCGAGCAGGCAGCGCGGCACGCCTTCGCGGTAGTAGCTGGGCAGGGTCATCACGTCGACGGAGTTGAGCAGCGCCGGCATGTCCTCGACGTGGCCCAGCCAGCGCAGCACGCCTTCGCGGTGCCAGGCCTCCACTTCCTCCTGCGCCACCGAGCTGGGGTTGCCGGCATCCGGCGTGCCGGCCAGCAGGAATTCGATGTTGCGTCCGCTTTCGCGCAGCAGTCGCGCGGCGGCGACGAATTCGTGCACGCCCTTCTCGCGCACCAGGCGCGCCGCCAGCAGCACCCGCAAGGGCCTGGGGACATCGTCGCGCGCCGGCTGGAAACGTTCGGTGTCCACGCCGGAGCCCAGGATCAGGCGAATGCGGTCCTCCGGCACCAGGCCGGCTTCGGCCATGGTTTGCGCGTCGTCGGGATTCTGCAGGATCACCCGCGAATGGCCCCTGCCCAATACGCCGCGCATCAATCCGCCGACCACCGGACGCAGCAGGCGCGCCTTGACGCGGTCGCTGGCGTAGACGAAGCCCATGCCGGCCACCGCGTGCACAATCGCCGGCACCCGCGCCGCGCGCGCGGCGATGCCGCCGTAGATGGCGCATTTGACGGTGAAGTTATGCAGCAGGTCGGGCTGTTCGGCACGCAGCAGGGCGAACAGGCGCTGCAGGGTCCACAGTTCGCGCAGGGGATTCAGGCTGACCCGGTCCATCGGCAAGGTCAGCCAGCGCAGCCCGTGCTGCCGGAAGCGCTCGCCGAACTCGCCCGGCGGCGAGAGCATCACCACCTCGGCGCCGCGCTGCTGGAGCTGCAGCGCCATCGGAAGACGAAAGTTGTAGAGGTACCAGTCCGTGTTGGCAAAGAAAACGATACGCATAGAAAATCGCGGTCGTGCATCGCGCAGGAACGAAGAGGCGATGCGGGCGACCGAATCGGATCAACGGAGGTGGTTCGATTGTAGCCACACCCGCTGGCGCGGATTTTTACGACATGCTCACGTTTCCGGGCCGCAGGTGAACGAGTGCGAGACGGCGCGCAACGATGGACGGCGATCGCGCCGTTTGTCGCATCGTTGGATGAATTGCGAACGTCGATACGCATTCATGGCGCGCAGCGCCGGCATTGTCGCCGGCTCTGCGCGCATGCGCGTTCATTTGGCGTACGAGTTTGTCGTCACGCGCAGGTCGATGCAGTCGGTGGTGGCCTGGATGTGGGCGCCGTTGCCGTTGTTGCCGCCGACCAGGCCGGTCATGGACACCAGCGGCAGGTCGGTGGTGTTTACCCCGTGCAAGCGGGTGTGATTGTTGCGGAATACATTGCCGCTGACCTGGTAGGACGTGGTCGCCGAGCGCAGCATCACGCCCATCAGATAGTTGTGCGCGATCCGGTTGAGCGCGATGTAGCCGCTGACGGGGGCGATGGTCAGGATCCCATAACCGCCGTTGTACTCGATCGTGCAGCGCTTGATGGTGATGCCCTTGACGCGCTTGTAGACCTGGATGCCGTTGCCCTGGTTGCCCGTGATCAAGCAGTTCTCGATGTGCACCGTGGTGGTGGTGCCCAGGTCGTTGGCGTCGGGCTCGACATCGATGCCGCAACCCGGCGCGATGCCGACGTTGTCGCTGAACTCCGAATCGTAGACCTTGATCTCGCTGGATCGGCCGATCGACAGGCCCTGGCGGCGGTTGCCGGTAGACGCCACATTGGCGATCACCACGCTCTGCGAGATTACCGTGGGCAGGCCGGTGACGATCGCGCCGCCGACCGAGATGCCGTCGCCCCAGCAGCGGGAAATGCGGATGTCGCGGATCGTGACGCGCGAAGACCCGCGCACCATGACGCCGTGGCCCCATTCACCGGTGGTGCCCAGGTGGTTGTCGCGGTCGCCGACGATCTGGCCGCCGGAAATCTCCACGTCGCTGACCTTGTAGGCCATGAGGACGTAGGCGCGGTCGGCGCTGTTGCGCTTGGCCAGCAGCTTGGCGCCGTCGGCCAGCTGCAGGTGCATATTGCTGCGTAGGCGCAGGTTGCGGGTCGGGTCGATGATGTAGTTACCGGCCGGAACGTAGACGGTGCCGCCGTCGGCGGGCAGCGCGTCGATCACGGCCTGGAACGCGGTGGTGTCGTCGTGGTCGCCGTCGCCGTACACGCCGTGGTCGAGCACGTTGAGGACCGCGGCGCCGCGCGCGCGCGTGGGCGGCGTGTAGGTGGCGTCGGACGTGCTTCCGATCGCGGCCAAGGCGCGCGGAAGGTAGGAGAAGGAGAGGATGCCGGGTACGGCGAGGAGCAAGGACTTGCGGAGAAAATCGCGGCGCGGCGTCGCTACGCCGCCGGAATGGGCTTCGTTCACTATGGTTCCCGGGATGACCCCTGTTCAGAGAATTGCGTTGCGATGCGCTGGTGCGTCATCACGTCACGATCATGTTCGTGACCGGCGCAATCTAGCGCAGGGTGCCTGAACCGGAATCGTGAATTTCGCTATCTGTGCGCGCGCGCAAACATTGAGAGGAAAATCGTTCAGGATGCCGCGCATTCAAGTTGATGACTATGGATAGGGACGGCGGAGCATACGGACGTTTGCGCGAAATCCGTTTGCGCGGAGCCCATTTGCGCGAAGCCCATTTGCATGGAATCGCACTCATTCGCTGTAGCGGTTGTCGTCGTCGATGCGGACCGCGCGCGCTTCCGCCGCCACCGACAGCTGGCGCGCGCGCAGGCCGTCCTTGCCGCCGCGCGCGCGCGCCGGCCCATTGGCGACGAACTCGTTCAGGCTCACCACCACGCCGTCGCTGCCCGGGCGCAGGCTGAGCCCGCCCAGGGCGTTGCGGCGGATACGGTTGTCGACGACGGTGCAGTCGCTGGCGCCTATGACCAGCACGCCGTGGCCGCGATTGGCCTCGATGGTGCAGCCGCGCAGGACGACGCCGGCGCTGCGTTTGTAGATCTGCACGCCGGCGCCCTGGTTGCCGTGGATGAAGCTGCCGCTGATCACCGCGTCGCGGGCGCTGTCGCCGGCGTCGGGCTCGATGTCGATGCCGCAGCCGGGCAGGGTGCCGCCGGTGTCGGCGAATTCGCAGTCGCGCACCCGCACCCGCCGCGAACGGCCGATGGTCAGGCCCTGGCGGCGGTTGCCGATGCAGCGCACGTTGGCGATCAGGACGTCGCTGCTGGGTGTGACGCGCCCGCCGGCGGCCTTGTCGCCGCCGATGGAAATGCCGTCGCCCCAGCAGCGCGAGATGTGCAGATCGCGCAGGGTCACCGAGGACGAGCCGCGCACCATCACGCCATGACCCCATTCGCCGGTGGCGCCCAGGTGGGTGTCGCGATCGCCGACGATGCGGCCGCCGGAGACCTCGACGTCGTCGACGCCGATCAGGCTGAGCACGTAGGCGCGCGCGGCCGGGTTCGGGATCGCCAGCAGGCGCGTGCCGGCGTCCATGGCCAGGTGCATGCGGCTGCGCAGGCGCAGGCTGCGTTGCGGATCGATGCGGTAGTCGCCGGCCGCCACCACCACCGTGCCGCCGCTCGCGGGCAGGGCGTCGATCGCCGACTGAAAGGCGGCGGTGTCGTCGTGGCGGCCGTCGCCGCGCGCGCCGTGAGCGCGCACGTCGACGCGCACGCTGTCGCGGGAGGGACCGGCGCCCGCCTGCGGCGCGATCGCGCCCAGCAGCGCGGTCAGGCCGGCGCGCAGCAGCGCCCGGCGTCGGCCGTCGTGCTCAGTTCCATGCCGGCGCATGGCGCGCTCGCGGCTGGGCGGCGGCGGTGTCGGCGGCATGCCGATCCAGCCAGGGCAGGACCACGGCCAGCAGGTAGAACTTGGAGGCGTAGTACTTGTTGTCGAGACGGCCGCGATTGCGGTCCAGCCAGGCCGTCGCGCCGGGCAGGAAATCGCGCGCGCGTTCGGCGTAGTCGCGCACCCGATCGTAGCGCTGGCGCGCCAGGCCGCGCAGGTCGAAGCGGAACGAACCCTTGCGCTCGACGTAGGGCAGCTGCGGGAATCGGGTCGCGATATGGCGCCGGATCAGCATCTTGTTGAGCTGGCTGGCCGGGTCGACCTTCTGATAGCCCGGCACTTCGTGGTGGATCCATTCGCGCAGTTCGCGGTCGCACAGCGGATAGGCGACCCCCAGGCCCAGCGCCTCGGACACGTACAGGCCCTTGGCGAAGGCGCCGGCGGAGCCCGCGATCGAGGTCGACATGTCGCGCCACTCCCAGGCGCTGGTGGCCGATCCGATCTCCCGCGCGAACACCTGCAGGCGTTCGCGCGACTGCCGCGAGACCTCGCGCCCGAACAGGGCGTCCACCTCCTCGTCGCTGAAGCGCGAGCCGGGAAACACCCGCTCCACCGGATTCATCTGCAGGGTGCTGAGCAGATAGCACAGGTGGAAACTGCGGGACACCAACGGCAGCTCGGACAGGGAGGGCGGCAGCCGCAACTCCCGCGCCAGACCGGACAGCAGCTGCTGGCGCGTGCTCATCGGGGTGCCGAAATAGCTGTCGGCGCCGAGGCCGTCGACGACGCCGTCGCCGCCCAGGGCCGCGATCTCGGTGCCCAGATCGGCGTAGGACAGCAACGCGAAGTCGGCCGTCAGCAGCGGCATGCGCGGAATCAGGTCCAGGTAACGGTCGTAGGCCCGGCCGGGGTCGCAGACCAGGGCGTGATGGCGCAGTCCCAGCGTGCGCGCGACCTGCGCGGCCGAAGCGACTTCGTCTTCCTCGCGGCCGCCTAGATAGGTGATGCACACGGTGTCCGGACGCGCCTGCGCGATCGCTATGGCCAGGGTGGTCGAGTCCTTGCCGCCGCTTTGCAGCAGCCAGGGCGCGCGCATGTCGGCGCAGCGCCGGCTCACGGCCTGGCACAGCAGGCGGTGGTACACGCCCACCCAGTCCTGCTCGACGCCCACCTGCTCCGGCATCTCGCCGGCATTGCGGAACTTGAAGCGGAAGTTCGGATCGGCGTGCATGTCTTCCTGCGGACAGAAGCCGAAGGTGACCAGGCGCACGCCCTCGTAGATCGAGTAGGGCGGATACACGAAGGCGTTGCGCAACAGGTCCGCCACCGACACCGGGTCCAGCCTCGCCGGCGCCGCGCCGTCCAGGGCCGAGAAGTCGGGCGTGCCGTAGTAGGGCGACATGGTGATCTGCATGCGCATGCTCACCGCCTCGCCGGCGCTTCGTGGAGGGCGCGGTAGTCGTAGTAGCTGTAGGCGTACTGGCCTGAACCGCGCTTCTCGACCGCGTTGAAGATCGCGCCGCGCACGTCGACGCCGTTCTGTTCCAGGCGCTGCTTGGCCAGCGCGATCTCGCGCTGCTGGTTGAGGCCCCAGCGCACCACCATCAGGCAGGTGCCGACGTGGTGGCCGATGACCGCGGCGTCGGTCACGGCCAGCACCGGTGGGGTATCGATCACCACCACGTCGAAGTCGCGCGCCATCTGCTTGAGCAGCTCGGCGAAACGCGGCCGCATCAGCAGTTCGGAAGGGTTGGGCGGCACCGCGCCGCGCGAAATGAACGACATGCGCTCGGTGCCCGGCACCTTGCGTACCGCGTCCTCGGGGGTGATCTGCCCGGAAATCAGCTCCGACAGGCCGCCCTCGGAGCGTACGCCCACGGCCTGGTGCAGGGTGCCGCGGCGCATGTCGGCGTCGATCAGCAACACGCTCTGGCCGGCTTGGGCCATGGTGACGGCGAGGTTGGCGCAGACGAAGGTCTTGCCGACGCCGGGGCTGGGCGCGGCGATCATCAGCACGTTGTTCTTCATCTCCATGCGGGCGAAATGCAGGCTGGTGCGCAGGGTGCGCAGCGCCTCCATCGCCAGGTCGGACGGCGATCGCAGCGCGAGCAGGCGCTGGCGGCCGTCGCGGCGCCTACGGCCGGGCTGGGTCGCGATCTGGCGGCCGCGCGCGCTGAACGGAATAGAGGCATACACCGGCAGGCCGAGCAGCTCGATGTCGATGGGGTCCTCGACGCCGCGCCGGAAGGTCTGGCGCAGCAGCACCAGCGCGACCATGAGCACGCTGCCCAGGGCGGTGCCGACGGCCAGGATCAGCATCGGCTTGGGCCAGGCCGGACTGTCCAGGTTGACGTCGGCTGGGTCGATGATGCGCGCGTTGCCGACCGCGCTGGCGCGCGCGATGTTGAGCTGTTGCTCCTGGTCGAGCAGATTGGCGTAGGTCTGGTTGATGACTTCGACGTCGCGGTTCAAGCGGAACAGGCCCTGCTGGGTGTCCGGCAACTGGCTGATCTGGCCCTGCAGGCGGCCTTTCTCGCCCTCGAAGCGGGCGATCTGCTGCGCCAGCGACGCGTACACGGGGTGCGACGGGGTGTAGCGGCTGCCGGCGTCGGCCAACTGCACCTGCAGCTGACGGATGTTGGTGTCCAGGGCGACGGTCTGGTTGAGCAGGGCCTGGTTCTGCATGCCGACATCGAGGGTGTGGGTGCGGGTCTGGAACGCGTTCAGCGCCGCCTGCGCGTTGGCCAGTTCGCGGCGCACGTTGGGCAGCTGCTTGCTCACGAACTGCAGGCGCTTGGCGGCCTCGGCGGAATTGCGCGCGACGTTCTGGCGCACATAGGCCTGGGTGATCTTGTCCAGCACTTCGCGCGCGCGGATCGGGTCTTCGTGGGCGTAGGTCAGGGCGATCACACCCGAACTGCGGCCTTGCTCGGCGACGGTGATGTCGTTCTTGAGCGCGCTGATCACCGCCACCGGATTGAACTTGCGCAACTCGAAACGGGTGCCGGGCTGGGCGACCAGGGTCTTGAGATCCAGGCTCACGCCCTGGCCGTTGCTGGCGGTCCTGCCGACCGTGCCTTCCAGCAGTTGCTGGCCGTCGGGCCCGAACAGGACATAGCGGCCGTGTTCGCCGGCCTGCAATCGCAAGGGCACATCCATCAGTGCGTCGGGCAGCTTCAGGTGGGCGACGTCGATGCGCTCGCCGCCCCAGCCGTACTGCTTCAGGTCCAGCCAGGGTGCGGCCAGTACGCCGGGATTGAAGCGCTGTTGCGCGCGCGCGATCAGATCGCCGATCACCGGCAGACGCATCGGCTTGGCGCTCACATCCAGATCCAGCTCGCTCATGGCCTCGCCCAGCACGCGGCGCGAGGTCAGCAACTGCGATTCGGTCGCGGCCGGCGCGTCGACCACCGGCGGCATGGGCGTGGCGCTGCTGGTGCTCAGGCCGGGCACGGTGGGCGGCCGGCTTTCGACCTGCACCACGGCGTTGGCTTCGTACTTCGGCGTCGCCAGCATGGCGTAGGCCGCGCTGAGCAGGAAGAACAGCAGGGTGCCGAACGCGATCGTCCATTTGTGATCGGCCAAGGTCGAGACCAGGTTGGGCAGGTCGATGTCGTCCTCGCGTGTCGCGACGGCGGGAATCGCCTGGATGGGCTCGGTTCGCGGTATCAGTTGCGTTGCCATGTCTGTTCACCCTTGAAAGTGGCGCGCCGGCATAGGCCCGGAGACGCAGGCGGCAGGCGCCGCATGCGTGCACGTCCGGGCGCGATGTCGGTATTGCGATTCATGAGACCCGTACCGTGTCGGCCTCAGGCGGGATTGGCGAACCCACGCCCCACGTCGGGGTCTGTGCGGTGTGGGCTGCGGAGCGCAGGCCCGCCAATGCGTCGGCGACGCGCGCGCACGCGTCGAAATCGTTGGCTGGATCGCCGGTCACCAGCACGCGTTCGGGAGGAACGCCGCGATCGACCAGCAGTTGCCCGGCATCGTCGTCGTTGGCCAGGTGCAGGGTCGCCAGCGCCAGCGCGATGCCGCGGGCGGAATCGTCCGCGCCGGCGAGTTCCGGCGCCGACTGGCCGGAATCCACGCATACCACGGGCACGTGGTGGTAATGCGCGGCCAGGGTCGCCAGCAACGAGGCCGAGGTATCGCCCGGCACCAGCACCATATCGGGCTGCACCTCGTCCATGACCCGCTGCAGGCCGTCCAGCGCGGACACGGCGAGCTCAGGGCCGTCGCGCACCGGCGCGGGCAGATCGATCGCGAGATCGGCGACCAGGCCGAACTCATCCAGTACCTGGGTGGTCGCGTCGACCGGATCGGGCGTGGTCACGCAGACGGTCGATTCGAAGCGCTCGTCGCGCGCGAGTTGCTGCGCGATGGGGCCGATCTGCGCCGAATCCGGCGGGTCGGCGAACACGCACAAGGCCTTGAGCGGCGGCGCCTGGTCCGGGGAGAACTCGTCGAGCGCCGGCAGCGACGCTTGCGCGGCTTCGGGCGTCGCGCCCGTCGCGGCGGCGGCGGCCGGCGAACGCTGCGGCAGCCGGCTCAGGATCGCGGTCAGGCCGAGCACGTAGGCGATCAGGCAGACGATGAAAACCGCGCCGCTGACCGGCTCGGGCGCCTTGCGCAGGCTGTAGCCCAACAGCATCAGCGCGCCGTACAGGCCCAGGATCGCGACCAGCACCGCGCGCGGCTTGAGGCCGGCGCCGATCAGCAGATGGTGCAGGTGGCGGCGGTCGGGACGGAACGGCGATCGGCCGGCGCGCATGCGGTGGAACATGACCGAGAGGGTGTCCATCACCGGCAGGGACACGCACCACATCACGTCCACCGGCGACAGCCGCGCGATGCGCGGATGGCTCACGTAGATCAGGCTCCAGGCCAGCACGAAGCCGATCAGGGTGCTGCCCGCATCGCCCATGAACACCTTGCGCCCGTCGGGCCAGCCCAGGTTGACCAACAGATAGGGAATGAGCGCGGCGAACATCACCTGCAGCAGGACCAGCACCCCCGGCACCGTCCAGTGCGTGCCGTTGAACAGCAGGATCGCGGCGATGCAGGCCATGGCCATGGTCGCGGCCAGGCCGTCGATGCCATCGAGCATGTTGAAGGCGTTGATCAGCCCGATCACTGCGACGATGGTGAACGGAATGCCGAATGGGCCGAGGCCGAAGGTATCGCCCGTCACCGCGAAGTCGCCCAGGTCGCGCACGTAGAAGCCGGACAAGCCGATCACCAGCAAGGTCGCTCCGGCTTCGATCACCAGGCGTGAGCGGACGCTCAGATCGTGCGCATCGTCGAGGGCGCCGGCGATCACGATCGCCGCCGAGCCGATCATCAGGCTGGTGACGAAACGGTCGAGGTAGCCCAGATAGCCCAGGCCGATCAGCGTGCCTAGGAAGAAGCAAAGCCCGCCTATCAGCGGAATATGGCCGCGATGGCGCTTGCGTGCATCGGGCTTGTCGACCAGGCCGAACCTGCGTGCCCAAGGCCGGATGGAGAAGATGGCAAACAAAGTGACAGCCAAGGCGATCGCGCTGGCGGCTACCAACTTGTGGTCGTTCATGCACACACCTCGGAGGGGAATGTCCCGGATGTTGCGTTCCGTGTGCGTGCGCACCTACAACAACCACCTGCACGAATTCGATATTTCCGTTCAGCGCGAGAGGCGCGAGCGATATCGGTTCGCAACGAAATCTATTCGGCGGAAGTTGATGATTTCATGAAGATCGCAGATTCATCGTCGTGAAACTGCACGCTCGCTAGGCTTGAGTTCAGTTCAATGAACGAGATCGTGTTCGATGTTGCGATAACGGAAACAGCGAGCGCGATCGCATTAATCGAGTTTCGCTAGCCAAGCATCCACTGCCGATGCGATGATCGCGCAGCTGCGATCGAATGCATCCTGCGAACGGCCGAACGGGTCGTCTATGTCGAGCTTGTCGCTCCAGCGCGAAAGCAAGTAGGCCTTGCTGCGCGCGGCCGGCGACAGCGCGAGCAGGGCGGCGATGTGACGCTTTTCCATCGCCAGCACCACATCGGCGCATTCGATGGCCGCCAGCGTGACCTGGCGCGCGACATGCGCTTGCGCGTCCAATCCATGCGCCGCGAGCGCACGCCGCGCGGCGGGATCCATATCGCTGCCCTCGATCGCGGCCAATCCGGCCGAGGTCACCGTGAGCGCCGATGCGCGGTGGCGCATCAGCGCTTCGGCCATGGGGCTGCGGCAGAGATTGCCGCGGCACACGATCAGGATGCGTTGCGACATGGTGCAGGGCCCATCAGGCGTCGCCCGGGTCGAGGGTCGTTCGGTGGCCGCATTCCCTCATTAAAGAACAAAGGCCGGTCGCGCGCATGCGAACGGCCTTGATCTTCATGAACGCGCTTTAATCCATTCGCGGGCGCATCCGAGCGATGAAGTTGCGATATGGGGATGGTGCTTGGGCACGGCGCGCGTCGGGCGGTTCGCCCGCCCGCGCCCGAAGCGCCGCCCTCAGCGGAAATGCGCTTCGATCTGTTCCAGCGACTTGCCCTTGGTCTCGGGCAGGAAGAAGGCCGCGACCAGGAAATACACCACGGTGCAGCCGGCCCAGAAGAAGAACATGCTGGCGTAGCCGTATTGGCCGACCGTGGGCAGGAAGATCGCCGCGATCACGGTGGAGACGAACTGGTTGATCAGCAGGGCGATGCTCATGCCGTTGGAGCGGATGCGCGTGGGCATCAGCTCCGATAGCGCCAACCACACGCACACGCCGGGGCCGACCGCGAAGAAGGCGACGAACACCAGGATGCAGGTCGCCACCGCCCAGCCGTGCGCGGGCGGCGGCACCGGGCCGATGCTGGCGCGCTCGATCGTCAGCGGGGCTTGCGCCGCGGCGGCCGGGTCGGGGAAGGGGTTGAGGTGCAGACGGCGGAAGAACGCACCGATTACGCTGTCGGCCTGCACGCTGTCCTCGCGCCGGATCGTCAGTTCGGCGGTGCCGATCGCATCGCTGCGCAGCGAACGCACGTTGCTGAAACCGCCGTAGGCGTAGGCCACCGTCAACTGTTGCGGCTGCGCCGCGGTGTTGCCGCCCAGGCGCTGCCATTGCGCCGCATCCAGACGCAGCGACAGCGCGTCGCCGGCGATCTGCTGGTGCAGCGGTTGGCGCACGTCCTGCAGGCCGCGCTCGGCTTGCAGGAACAGCAGCGCGGCCGCGAGCAGGGCCACGGCGATGCCGCCGCTGCCGAGCATCAGCAGGAACTTGCGCCCCTTGCAGTCGACCAGTACCAGCGCGACCACGGTCATCACCGCGTTGAGCAGCTTGATCGCCACGTCCGCCCAGTTCGCGGCCGCGCCGGGCAGGCCGGCCTGGTTGAGGATGTTGACCGCGTAGGCGAGCACCGAGTTGATGCCGGTGGCCTGGGTGAAGGCGAGGATCGCGCAGGCCAGCAGGAACGGCCAGACGTAGCGGCGGCTGAGCAGGCGGTCGCGCTGCTGGGCCACGCCGGTGGTCTGCTCGCTCGCGGGCGTCTGCATCTGCTGCAGAGTGGCTTCGACCTGGGCCGCGGGCACGGTGCGTTGCAGCGCCATGCGCGCCTGCTCGATGCGGCCGCGTCGCACCAGCCAGCGCGGCGATTCGCTCAGCAGCAGCACGCCGGCGCTGAACACCATGCCCGGCAGCAGGCAGCTCCAGAAGATCGTGCGCCAGGCGTGGTCCTTGACCGCGAACAGCACGCGCTGCTGCTCTTCGGCGGCCAGTTGCTGCACCGAAGCGGTAGCGATGTCGACCGCATGCGCGTGGTACAGCCCGATCACCGCGGCCAGCACCAGGCCGATGGTCAGCAACAGCTGGAACATCGCCGCGCCGCGGCCGCGCCGTTCCGGGCTCAGCACTTCGGCCAGGTACAGCGGCACCACCACGCCGATCAGGCCGCCGCTGATGCCTTGCAGCAGCCGGCCCAGCAGCAGCGGCAGATAGCCCGAAGCCAGCGCCATGATCGGAATGCTGAGGGTGAACAGCACGCCGCTGAGCAGCATCGCGCCGCGGCGTCCGATCAGGTCGGCCACCGCGCCGGCGAACAGGGAGGACAGCACGCTGCCCAACAGCACTGCCGCGACGACGAAGCCGAGTTGCTGGCTGCTCAGGTGCCAGCTCGCGGTCGCGGTGGTCTCCAGGTAGGGCAGCGCGCCGGCGATGATGCCGATGTCGATGCCGTAGAGCAGGCCGCCCATGCCGGCGATGAACAACAGGTAGCGGATGCGCCATGACGGCGTGGCGCTGGCGTGCATGGGCGTGGCGGCGGAAACGTCGTTCATCGTGCCGATCCTGTCTGGGAGGGGAAGGCCGCGCGGCGCGGACGCGTCGGCGGCGGTGGCGATTGGGGAAGACGATTCGAACGGGTGAGCTCAGGCCAGCGCGACCTCGTCCCCTTCGACGAAGACCCGCTGCACTTGCAGCTGCGGATCCAGCACCACCAGGTCGGCCCAGGCCTCGGCCTGCAGGCGGCCGCGGTCGTGCAAATCGAGGTAGTCGGCCGGATAGCGCGACAGGCGATCGGAGGCGTCGGCCAGGTCCAGGCCCAGCGATACCAGGTTGCGCAGCGCCTGGTCCATGGTCAGTGCGCTGCCGGCCAGCGAGCCGGTGCCCAGGCGCACGCAGCCCAGGCATTTGTGCACGCGCTGCGAACCCAGGGCGTACTCGCCGTCGGGCATGCCGGTCGCGGCGGTCGCATCGGTCACGCAGTACAGGCGCGGGATCGCGCGCAGCGCAGTGCGAATCGCGCCCGGATGCACGTGCTGCAGGTCGGGAATCAGCTCGGCGTACTCGGCGTGGGCGAGTGCGGCGGCGGCGATGCCGGGGCGGTAGTGGTCGAGCCCGGTCATGCCGTTGAACAGATGGGTGAAGCCGGAAGCGCCGGCCTGCAGCGCCGCCACGCCGTCCTCGTAGCTGCCGGCGCTGTGGCCTAGCTGGACGCGGATCCCGAGCGCGACGAGTTGCGGAATCAGCGCCAGGTGCTGGCCGACTTCGGGTGCGAGCGTGAGCACCCGGATCGGTGCGACGGCATGCAGGCGCCGCACCTGCGCCATGGTCGCCTCGATCGCCAGCGGCGGCTGCGCGCCCAGGCGTTCGAGGCTGATGTAGGGGCCTTCCAGGTGCACGCCCAACACCCGCGCCATGTCCGGCGTGCGGATGGCGATGGCGTCGGCGAGACCGTGCAGGGCCTGGACGATGTCGTCCTCGTGCGCGGTCATGGTGGTGCCGAGCAGGGCGGTGGTGCCGTGTCGGGCGTGGGTGCGCGCCACGGTCCGGGCGACGTCGCCGCCTTGCATGAGGTCCACGCCGGCGCCGCCGTGCACATGCAGATCGATGAAGCCGGGCAGGATCAGCGGGCCGTCGCCGCCGTCCGCATCGTCGTGCGTGGCGCGGATGCGCCGCACGCGTTGGTCGAACTCGATGTTCCCTCGCACCCATCCCGTTGCGGTGAGGATGCGGCCGTGCAGTACGCGTGGCGTGGTCAAGGTGGCGGCTCGGCGATGATCACCTCGATGCCCAGCCGCTGCAGTCCCTCGCGGTACTCGCTGCTGATGCCGTCGTCGGTGATGACGGTGTGGATCTGATCGAGGCGGGCGATGCGGTGCAGACTGACGCGTCCGAACTTGGAGGCGTCGGTCAGCACCACGACCCGGCGCGCGTGTTCGACCATGCGGTGGTTGAGACTGGCTTCGGCCTCGTGGTGGGTGGTCAGCCCGAACTGCAGGTCCAGCCCGTCCACGCCCAGGTACACGGCGTCGAAGCTGTAGGGGTTGAGGCTGGCCTCGGCGCGGCTGCCCTGCAGCGACAGCGATTGCTTGCGCAGCAAACCGCCGGTGAGCAGCAGCTCGACGCCGGGCGCGTTGGCCAGTTCCCAGGCGATGTTGAGGCCGTTGGTCATCACCGTGACGTCGCGATGCTGGCGCAGGTGGCGGGCCAGGGTCATCGTGGTCGAGCCGGAGTCGATGATGATGTTGTCGCCGGCCTTGACCAGCCGCGCGGCATGCGCGCCGATCGACTCCTTCAGCGGCAGGTTCAGCGCGTCCTTCTCGTGGATGTCCTGTTCCTGCGGCGGCGTGCGCACCAGGGTGGCGCCGCCGTGGTTGCGCGTGGCCAGGCCCTGCGACTCGATATGGCTGAGGTCGGCACGGATCGTCACCGACGACACACCGAACTGCTCGACCAAGTCCGCGACCTGCAGGTTGCCGTGCTGGACCAGCAATTGCAGGATCTGTTGCCGGCGTTGGCGGGTGTTTCGCATGACGGGCCTTGGTTGTCGGAACGGAAGCCGAAGCTTACCGTTCCGAAAGCACGCTGGCAGCAGAGGTTTCGTTTTCGTCGAACGCGCCAGCGCGGTTGCGGGCGCAGGCGCGGGCGTACTCGGCCAGGCGCCCGAAAATCCTGTGCCGGATCAGCGCCAGCGGCTCGGGCGCAAGGCGGCCGGCTTCGATCTCGCGCAACTGCTCGGGCATGAACTGGCTGAGCAGGATCGCCGGCGGCGGCAGCGCCTGCAGGTTCGCGAGCAACCGCTCCACCGCGGCCTGTACTTCCGGTTCGCCCCAGTAATAGCGGCAGCGGTCGCTGAGCGCGTAGCCGCGCAGCAAGCGCAGCTGGCGTTCGTCGCCGCTGTAGTGGTTGCGCCAATGCGCGGGACGTTCGCGCATGACCCGGTCCAGCACTTCGACCAGATCGGAGCGCTGCGCGGGCGGCAGCAGTTCGTCTTCGATCGCGGCCAGCGCGAACAGCGCCTCGCGGTAGGCGTAGGTCGCGGCCGGGCCGACCTTGAGGATGGCGTAGTGGTCGCGCACCAGCGCGTGCAGCGAGGCCTCGGTCTGGTAGTCGGTGGAATGCGCCTCGTAGACGATGCGCGGCTGGCTCTCGACGAAGCCCGACAGTTCGGCCGCGGCGCGAGGGTCGTAGTGGTGCACGCTGCTGTGGTCGAAGTCGACGCCGGGCTGCACCACCATCGCGATCACGCGCTCCCAGGCCGGAGCCAGGTCCGGTGTTTGGAAGGCGAGGCGGTGGATCTCCAGGGTCCGGGCGGCCGCGTCCGGGCGCGTCACCGACAGGCCGCCGGCGAGCGAGGCTTCGCCGCCGGGCACCGGCACTTCGGTGCCGATCACGTACACCGGCGGCGGCAGGCCGGCGTCGGCGGCGGTGCGTTCGGCGATCCGCGCCAGCTCGGCCGAACGCGCGGCCACGATCTCGTCCGGCAGCGGGGTGGGGTCGTCGGCGCAGGACATGCTGCAGTCGAGATGGATCTTGTGGAAACCGGCGGCGACGTAGGCGGCGATCAGCTCGCGCGCATGCGCCATCGCTTCGGCGGCCGGGCGTCGCTGCCAGGCGTTCGGACCCAGGTGATCGCCGCCGAGGATCAGGCGTTCGCTCGGGAAATCCTGCGTGCGCGCCAACTGCAGCACGTAGTCGCGGTACTGGGCCGGGTTCATGCCGGTGTAACCGCCGAACTGGTCGACCTGGTTCGAGGTCGCCTCGATCAGCAGCACGGTGTCGTAGCGGCGCGCGACCTGCATCGCCGCCAGCAGCACCTGCTCGTTGCTGCAACAGACGCTGTACAGGCCGACGTTTTCTCCACGGCGGTGGGCGGCGATCAGCGATTGCACGGCGGACATGTGGCCTCGGCGGTTCTGGGAATCAGGAAGCGCTGCGCTGACGCGCGAGCAAGGCCGCGCCGCGCGCGCCGCCGGCATCGCCGAACGCGGGCGGCAGGATCGGCGGCACGCGCGGGCCGCGGAACAGATGCGCGGCGACCGCCGCGGGCAAATCGCGGTACAGCAGCTCGAGTTTCGACAGGCCGCCACCGAGCACGATCACGTGCGGATCCAGCGCCAGCACCAGGCCGGCCAGGCCGTAGCCGAGCAGATCGCGGTGGATGTCGAGCGCGCGCAGCGCGGTGATCTCGCCTTGCTGCGCTCGTACCGCGATCGCGCTGGCGTCGATGGTGTCGCCGCCGAGCTGATGGTGGATCAGGGCCAGGCCGCTGCCGGAGACGTAGCGCTCCATGCAGCCGCGCAGGCCGCAGGCGCAGTCCAGCAGCGGTAGGGAATGACGTTGCAGCAGGGCGGCCGGCGCGCTCCAGTGGCCCCATTCGCCGGCGATGCCGTTGTGGCCGGCGATCAGCCGGCCGTCGAGGCAGTAACCGCCGCCGGCGCCGGTGCCGAGGATCGCGCCGAACATGCTGGGATAGCCGGCGGCCGCGCCGCCGTGGGCTTCCGACAGGGCGAAGCATTGGCAGTCGTTGCCGAGAAACAGCGGGCGCTGCAAGCGTGCGCGCAGGTCCTGCTCGACGCGTTGGCCGGTCAGCGCCGGCACGTTGGAGCTGAGCTGGCGTCCGCTGTCGCGATCGACCACGCCCGGCACGCCCAGGCCGACCGCCGCACCGGCGTGTCCGAGGTCGGCGTCGGCGGCGAGCACCAGGTCGGCGACCGCCTGCAGGAAGGCCTCGTAATCCTGGGTCGGGGTGGCGACGCGGCGCCGATAACGCACCTCCATCGCCTGGTCGCAGGCGACCAGTTCGATCTTGGTACCGCCGATGTCCAGGCCGTACCAGGTCTGCGCGGAGGCGTTCGGATCAGTCATGGCGATGGATGATCACGCCTTGGACGACACGGTTGACGGTGCCGTCGGGGAATGGATTGTCGGGCGTCAGGCCCAGGCCGGCGGAACGGTGCAGGGCGTAGCGCTGGGCCATGCTCAGCCACAGCGGCGCCAGCCAGGGATCGGGCAGGGCCGGTGTATCCAGAGTGAAATCGCCGGCATCGGCCCGCTCGTCGCCCGGGCCGACCGAAAGCACGCGCGCGGCGATGCCGTCGCGGCGCAGTTCGTCCAGCAGATCCTGCTCGTAGCGGCGCGCGACCGGTTCGGCGCTGCGCAGCAGCACCACCAGCGTCTCGCTATCGAGCGTGGACTTGGGGCCGTGGCGGAAACCCAGCGGCGTGTTCGCCAGCGCGAGCACGCGGCCGGCGGTGAGTTCGAGCAGCTTGAGCGCGGCTTCGCGCGCGAGCGATTCCAAGGGGCCGCTGCCCAGATAGATCACGCGCGTGTACGGCGCCTGCGCGAGCGCGGCCACGGCTGCGTCCCAGTCCGCCAAGGCGCGGCGGCCGTGCGTGGCGAGCGTGCGCAGCTGCTGCAGCCGCTGCGGCCACGGCGCTTGATCGAATACGGCGAGCGCGGCGAGCTGCATGCAGCTCAGGCTGCTGGTCATGGCGAAGGCGCGGTCGCAACTGGCCTCGGGCATCAGCAAGGTGAGCGTGTCGGCGCGGCCCTGGCCGCGTCGTGCGAGTTCGCCTTCGCCGTTGCAGGTGATGTCGAGGAAGCGTGCGTCGGCGACGCGTTCGCGCACCAGTTCCACCGCGGCGATGCTTTCCGGGCTGGAGCCGCTGCGCCCGAACGACACCAGCAGGGTCGGTCGCTCGCGCTGCAGGTACAGGGACGGATGCGTCAGCAGGCTGGTCGTATGCAGGGCGCGCACGTCGGCCGGCCACTGCGCATTGATCTGGTCGGCGACCATCTCGGCGATGAAGCCGGAGCTGCCGGCGCCGGTGAGGATCACCCGGTGCCCGGGCTGGCGCAGCCAGTCGCCGAGAAAGCCGTCGATGCGCTCGCGCTGCCGATCGAGCGTCGCGGCCAGGTCTTCCCACAGCGCGGGCTGCTGGGCGATTTCTTCGGCGGTGTGGGCTCCGCCCAGGCGGTGCCAGGCGGGCAAGTCGGGGAGCACGGGAGCGTCCATTCACGGTTCCTGTTGGGCACATGCACGATCTGTGTTTCCTTTCGAAAAGTCAAATATCGAAAGCTAATAGAAAGTTATCGGTTCCCGGGCCCCGCAGACAGTCGAATTAAGCTTTCATCATGCTGCTCTGCAGCAATCGAGTGGATGAGCAGAAAATACGCACGGACCGCGCCCGTAACTGTAAGTTGTGCTCTGCACAATCTTTCGATATAAAGAAAATATCCTTCTTTTTCCTTTGCAATTTGTTGACATATTTCGACGCGCTGCCCTAGAGTCGGCCGCAAGGGTTTCATATCCGCATACGGCGGCTTGGGGGCAAGAGTGGGAACCGATGCACGCAGCAGGGGCCGGCAGCTGACCGCAGCGATGTGCGGGCTGTGGCTGTTCGCCGCGCCGGCCCTGGCTGAACCTCTGGGCAAGCTGCGCGCGATCGCGCCGGCATCGGATGGCGCGGCCACGCCGACCTGGACCCTTACCGCCGACAACGGCGCGCGCATCCGCATCGATCTGCTGCGCGCCGATCTGTTGCGCGTGCAGGCCGGACGCAACGGCAAGCTGACCGCGCCCGCCGACAAGGCCACGCCGATCGTGCTGGCGCAGCCGGCGGCGAAGGTGGCCTACACCTTCGAAGAGGACGCGGACGAGCTGCGTATCCGCACCGACGCGCTGGTGCTGCATATCCAACGCCAGCCGCTGCGTCTGTCGATGGACCGGATCGCGGCCGGCAAGACGCTGCCGCTGTGGCGCGAACTGCAGCCGCTGGATCTGGCCAAGGACCAAAGCGTGCAGGTGCTGTCCAGCGAAGCCGGCGAGCACTACTACGGCGGTGGTCAGCAGAACGGGCGTTTCGAGTTCAAGGGTCGCGAGCTGGAGATTTCCTACTCCGGCGGCTGGGAGGACGGCGATCGTCCGAGTCCGGCGCCGATGCTGTTGAGCTCGCGCGGCTGGGGCATGCTCCGCAACACCTGGAGCGACGGCAACTACGACCTGCGTCAGCTCGACCAGTCCACCTTGCTGCATCGCGAAGACCGTTTCGACGCCTATTACTTCGTCGGCGCCGGCCTGCCCGAACTGCTGGACCGCTACACCGCGCTGACCGGCCGCGCCGGCCTGTTGCCGCGCTGGGCGCTGTCCTACGGCGACGCCGATTGCTACAACGACGGCGACAACAAGAAGAAGCCGGGCACCGTGCCCGAAGGCTGGAGCGACGGCCCCACCGGCACCACGCCGGACGTGGTCGAGAGCGTCGCGCGCCAATACCGCGAACACGACATGCCGGGCGGTTGGATCCTGCCCAACGACGGCTACGGCTGCGGCTACAAGGATCTGCCGAAAGTCGCGCAGGGTTTGGCGCGCTACGGTTTCCGCACCGGTCTGTGGACCGAGGACGGCGTCGACAAGATCGCCTGGGAAGTCGGCAAGGCCGGCAGTCGCGTGCAGAAGTTGGACGTCGCCTGGACCGGCAAGGGCTATCAGTTTGCGATGGACGCCAACCACGCGGCCTACGACGGCATCCTCAACAATTCCGATTCGCGCCCGTTCCTGTGGACGGTGATGGGCTGGGCCGGCGTGCAGCGTTACGCGGTGGCCTGGACCGGCGACCAGAGCGGCAGCTGGGACTACATCCGCTGGCATATCCCGACCTTGATCGGCTCGGGCCTGTCGGGCATGGCCTACGCCACCGGCGACGTCGACGGCATCTTCGGCGGCAGCGCCGAGACCTACACCCGCGATCTGCAGTGGAAGAGCTTCACCCCGGTGCTGATGGGCATGTCCGGCTGGTCGTCGGCGGGGCGCAAGCATCCGTGGTGGTACGACGAACCCTACCGCAGCATCAACCGCGACTACCTCAAGTTGAAGATGCGCCTGACGCCGTACATGTACGGGTTGACGCGCGAGGCCGAACGCAGCGGTGCGCCGCCGGTGCGCGGCTTGATGTGGGACTACCCGCAGGATCCGCAGGCCTACACCGAGGCGCACAAGTACCAGTTCCTGCTCGGCCGCGAGCTGTTGGTCGCGCCGGTCTACCGCAGCCAAGCCGCCAGCCGCGGCTGGCGCCGCGACATCCACCTGCCGCCGGGCCGCTGGATCGACTACTGGGACGGTCGCCAGCTGCAGGCCGGCGCGCAGGGCCGTCAACTCGATCGCCAGGTCGATCTGGCGACGCTGCCGCTGTTCGTGCGCGCCGGCGCGATCCTGCCGATGTACCCGGCCATGCTCTACGACGGCGAGAAGCCGCTCGACGAGCTGACTCTGGATCTGTACCCGCAGGGCGAGTCGCACTACACCCTGTATGAGGACGACGGCGGCACCCGCCGTTATGTGCAGGGCGAGTTCGCCGAGCAGGTCATCGCCATGCAGGCGCCGGAGCAGGGCAGCGGCGAAGTGCGCGTGCGCATCGAAGCGCAGCGCGGCCAGTACGCCGGACAGCTGCCGCAGCGCCGCTACGCCTTGCGCGTACTCAGCCGCGAGCGCCCGCGCGCGGTCGAACTCGACGGTCGCGCGCTGCCGGCGCTGGCCGACCGCGCCGCACTGGCCTCGGCTACGGAGGGTTGGTACTTCGATCCGGCCGAACGTCGCGGCAGCTTGCACGTGCGCACCGCGCCCATCGACATTCGCCGCGCGCTGGACTTCCGCCTCGACCTGCCGGTCGCGGCGGCCGTGCCGGACGATGCGTTCCCGACCGCGCCCGAACTCGGCCGCGCGCTGCCGGCCGACAGCCTGCTGGTGATCAACCGTCCTGCCGAAGAACCCGGCCACGCGCTGGAGAAGGCTTTCGACGACGATCCGGCGACCTGGTTCCGGACCCTGCGCAATCAGGCCGTGCGCACCGGCGCACACGAATGGACGATCGGCTTCGGCGAACGCAGCCTGATCGACGGCATCGAACTGGCGCCGCGCAACGACCAGCATTGGAAGCACGGCCAGGTCCGCGATTACGAGGTCTACCTGGCCGACAGCAACGGCGAGTGGGGCGAGCCGATCGCGCGCGGACAGCTGAAGTTGCAGCAGGAACTGCAGCGCATCGATTTCGCGCCGCGCGCGGGCCGGATGCTGCGCTTCCGCGTGCTGAGCACGCAGAACCCGGACGGCGACGCCGCCAGCGGCAGCGATCCGATGGTGTCGGCGGCGCAGAACGGCGCCGCGCGCGCGGTCGATGCGCTGCGTCCGCGCGATGTCGGCCCGATCGCCCTGTCCACCTTCCGCATCCTCGAACACCGCACGCCGGAGCGTCCGGCGCAGCAGCGGTATTTGTCCGAACTGGAGCTGCCGGCGGCGCTGGCCAACGAGGTCGCGCGCGACCGCGCGCACGGCGGCGCCGGCGAGATGCGCATGAACGGTCTGCAATTTCGCCGCGGTCTGGGCGTGGGCGCGGCCAGCCGCATCGATGTGCAGTTGCACGGCGGCTGGCGTTTGCTGCGCGCCGACCTGGGCATCGACGACCGCTGCCGCGAGGCCGGCGGCCTGCAGTTCCAGGTCTGGGGCGACGACCGCCTGCTCTACGACAGCGGCCCGTTGCGTGCGCCTGCCGTGGTCAAACCCGAACTGGATATCCGCGGCCTGCAGCGCCTGAGCTTGCGCACTCTCGGAGCACAGGGCGCGAAACCGGCGCAGGTCTGCGGCAACTGGGCCAATGCGGTCCTGATCGGACAGGAGGGCGATACCGCCAGCATCGCCACGCCCTAAGCCAGCGTCACACCAAGCACTCGCCTTCCGACTGCGGCCATGGGCCGCGGCACCGGAGCTTTGTTGCCTCACGCAAGCCAACCCGCACGCGCAGCGCCGAGCGCTGCCGATCGAAATGGAGCCGAAGATGTTGCATTCAAGCCAACGCTGTCGCCATCGCCGCATCCCCGTCACCGTGCTGTCCGTCGCCCTGGCCGCCGCCCTGGCGGGACCGGTCTACGCGCAGACCGCCGACACCGCCGCGCCCGACGCCGAGGCCAAGGAGAAGGCCACCGAACTGGAGCGGATCGAAGTCACCGGCTCCAACATCAAACGTACCGATGTGGAAACCGCTTCGCCGGTGCAGGTCATCAGCAAGCAGGACATCGAGAACATGGGCGCCCGCACCTTGTTGCAGGTGCTCGACAACCTGCCGGCGGCACGCCCGGCGCAGGTGGATTCCAAGTCGCTGTTCACCGGTTCCGATGGTGCCTCGCAGGCCAATCTGCGCGGCCTGGGCGCGCAAGGCACGCTGGTGCTGTTGAACGGCCGCCGCCTGTCGTACTACGGCGCGCCGGCCGGCTTCCAGACCCAGTTCGTCAACATCGACTCGATCCCGGCCGCGGCGATCGAACGCATGGAAGTGCTGACCGACGGCGCCTCGGCGGTGTACGGCACCGACGCGGTCGCCGGCGTGATCAACGTGATCACCAAGCGCGAGTACCAGGGCGCGGAAATCAACCTGACCACCGACTTCGCGCCGCGCTTCGATTCCTACGGCGAGCACCAGCTCAGCTTCACCGGCGGCTTCGGCGATCTGGACGAGGACCGCTACAACGTCTACGGCTCGGTCAACCTGTACCGGCGCGACCCGATTCCGCTGTCCGAGTGGTACGACAAGAAGCCCGAGCAGTACTACGTCAACAACCCGAACTACATCAACAACCTGCGCCTGGGCACCGGCAGCGCGCCGGGCGTGTTCAACCCCGGCAGCTATTTCGCGATCAATCCGGTCACCGGCCGGCGCACGCAAGAGGCCGCGCCCGGCTGCCAGAACGTCGTCGTCGAAGCGGCCGGTCCGCGCTGTATCTGGCAGACCTGGCTGAACAACGAGATCGACGGCGGCGCCCAGTCCGAACGCGCCACCGCCTACGTCAGCGCGCGCTTCCTGATCGGCGACACGACCGAAGCGTTCGCCGAGGCGACCTACACCGACATCGACCTGCGCGCCAACGGCGGCACCCCGCGCGCCTTCGGCACCACCACCGGCAACCCGACCAGCTGGTTCTCGCGCAACACCGGCAACACCGTCAACCAGTTCTTCTACCCGTACCTGGGCCCCAACAACGTCTACAACAAGGCCAGTCCGGCGCTGCGCGCGATCAACGGCGGCGTGGTCGGGCTGCAGTACCTGCTGCAGGACGTCGGCGACAACCACTTCGGTCAACGCAATACCGATAAGAGCTACCGCGGCATGTTCGGACTGCGCGGCAGCCTCGGCGACTGGAACTGGGAAAGCGCCTTCACCACGGCCGGCTCGCATTCGGTCACCTACCAGACGGCCAACGTCAACCTGGAAGGCTTCGAACGCGCGTTCGGTCCGTTCACCGTCGACCCGGGCACGGGACGCGTGATCATCTCCGACAACCCGGCCTACAAGTTCGGCGAGATCAGCGAGGCCAACGCCAAGCTGCTGCGCGAGGCCTATCCGACCTTCGACATCGAGTCGTGGACGCGCCTGCACACCCTCGACGGCAAGATCGAAGGTCCGCTGTTCTCGCTGCCCGCGGGCGAAGTGCGCGCGGCGTTCGGCTTCAACCTCAGCCGCGAAACCTTCTACACGCCCGGTAACGCCGACGCGGCCAATGGCCTGATCACCCAGCAGGGCGGTTCCTGGTTCGACGGCAAGCGCACCACCTACGCGCTGTTCGGCGAGGCGGTGGCGCCGATCACCGAGAAGCTGGAGCTGGAAGTCGCCGCGCGCCTGGACAAGTACCCCAACTTCAGCGCCAACCTGGCGCCCAAGATCGGCCTGAAGTACCAGGCGTTCGATCAGCTGCTGCTGCGCGGCACCTATTCCGAAGGCTTCCGCGCGCCCAGCCTGGCCGAGTCCGGCGAGGGCGGCGTGTTCGCGCAGATCGGCGGCTACCGCGACGAGATCCGCTGCAACGAAACCAACGCCATCGCCAGCCTGCTGCTGCAGTCCGCGCGTCCCGGCGACGTGGACCTGGGCCGCACCCTGCGCAATTCCGATTGCAGCCGCAACGTGGCGCGCCTGACCCAACCCAACCAGGACCTGAAGCCGGAGAAGGCCAAGATCGCGACGCTGGGCTTTGTGTACGAGCCCGCCGACTGGCTGTCGGTCTCGGCCGACTACTGGTTCATCTATCGCCGCAATGAGATCGTGGCACCGGACTACAGCAAGCCGGAGGACGTTCTGGAGCTGCGGCGCTTCGGCATTACCGACGCCGACCGCGCCAACTTGGCCGCCCTGGCGGCGATGTGCGCCGATCCGGCCAGCGGCGTGACCTGCCCGGGCACGCTGCCGGGCTACAGCATCGGCAACATCTCCAGCGTCGTCGGCCAGTACAAGAACCGCGGCCGCACCCTGGTCGACGGCTTCGACATCGACGCGCGCGGCCGTTTCGACCTGGGCGAATGGGGTCGCCTGAACGTCGGCGTGGCCGCGACCATCGCCCGCCGCAACATGTACTACGTCGACGACGCCTCGGGCTGGATGTACGGCAACTCGGTCGGCTACTACAACAACCCACGCGTGCGTGCGACCTTCAACGTCGACTGGAACTACGGCGACTGGAACACCAGCTTCTACGTCAACTACGTCGGCAGGACCAAGTGGGCCTACGACCGCATCGACAAAGAGGACAACAACGCCGAGACCTGCACCGGTAGCTATGTGTCGGTGGAGCCGAGCAAGTGCGACGGCGCGCCGGCCTGGTGGACGGCCAACCTGGGCGTGACCTGGCGGCCGACCGACAAGCTCACCGTCGGCGCGACGGTGAAGAACCTGTTCGACCGCCGTCCGTTCTACGACCCCAACGACTGGATGTCCTTCTCCGGCTACACCAACAACTTCGGCCGCATCTTCAGCATGACGGTGGGCTACAAGTTCTGATCGAAAGCGCGCGGCGGCCGCTCCCCGTGGGGCGTCCGTCGCGCACCCGGCCGCGTTCGCCAGAACGCCACGCCTTTCACAGGAGAGTTTCCATGCGCACCATCCGCTACGCCATGCTGCTGCTGTGCCTGATGCTTTCGTCCAACGCCTTCGCTCTGGTCGCCGGCGGCATGGTCAGCATCAAACGCCAATGGCCGGCCACCGAGCTGGGCTATCTGGACATGGACTTCCCCACCACCATCACCGACGAACCCGGTAATGACGGCTACACCTACTGGGCGCACCAATTCTGGTTCAAGAACGGCGACGGCGGCTACATCGGCCTGCAGCAACGCGACGGCAGCAGCAAGTGGCTGAACTTCTCGATCTGGAAGGCGACCGGCTGGACCGCCGAGCCCGGCGCCCAGTGCGCCTACTTCGACCACGAAGGCAGCGGCGTGCAATGCTCGATCGACTATGCCTGGCGCGAGCGTGCCACCTACGACATCCGCATCGTCGCCGAGGCGCCCGCGCAATGGGCGGCCTACATTGTCGACACCGGCAGCGGCGCCCAGCGCAAGGTCGCGACCATCCAGGTGCCCGCGACCTGGGGCGGCCTCACCGACAGCACCAATACCTTCCTGGAAGACTATGCGCAGGGCGCCAATGAACGTGCGAGCTGCGCCGCGGTGCCGGCCAGCAGCGCGGTAATGCACGCGCCGACGGCGGAGCAGGGCAGCGTGAGTCCTGTGTCCAGCACCGCGACTACCTATGGCAATTGCGTGGCCATCGCCCGCGCGGCCTGCACCGCGGAGCAGGATTGCATCGCCGCGGCCAACGTCTACGGCACGCTCGGCAGCCCGCAGCGCCTGCTCAACGAACAAAGCGGCTACTGCCTGGACACCTTGTCGGGCGGCACGCAAGCGGGCCTGTGGGACTGCACGGCCAACGCCAATCAGCAGATCGAGCGCGACGACGGCTTCCGCCTGCTGATGCGCTCGCGCAGCCAGTGCCTGCAGGCCGACGCCGACGGCAAAGTGCGGCTGGCCGATTGCGGCAACGGCTCGCGCCAGCGCTGGATGCCGATCCCGGGTTCCAAGGAGGTCTACAACATCGGCGCGCGCAAGTGCCTGGACCCGATGAACGGCGGCGTGCGCGGGGCCTACCTGCAGACCTACACCTGTCTGGCCAACGGCTATCAGCGCTGGAGCCTGAAGCCCTGACCGATTCCTCGCGGATCCGATTGGACAGTGGACTACAAGTTCTGATCGCAAGCGCACGGCGGCCGCTCCCCCTGGGGCCGCCGTCGCGCACCCGGCCGCGTTCGCCAGAACGCCAAGCCTTTCACAGGAGAGTTTCCATGCGCACCATCCGCTACGCCGTGCTGTTGCTGTGCCTGATGCTTTCGTCCAACGCCTTCGCTCTGGTCGCCGGCGGCATGGTCCGCATCGACCGCCACTGGCCGGCCACCGAGCAGGGCTATCTGGACATGAACTTCCCCACCACCATCACCGACGAGCCCGGCAAGGACGGCTACACCTACTGGGCGCACCAATTCTGGTTCAAGGGCGGCGACGGCGGCTACGTCGGCCTGCAGCAGCGCGACGGCCGCAGCAAGTGGCTGAACTTCTCGATCTGGAAGGCGACCGGCTGGACCGCCGAACCCGGCACCCTGTGCCGCTACTTCGATCACGAAGGCAGCGGCGTGCAATGCTCGGTCGACTATGCCTGGCGCGAGCGCGCCACCTACGACATCCGCATCGTCGCCGAGGCGCCCGCGCAATGGGCGGCGTACATCGTCGATACCGGCGATGGCAGCCAGCGCAAGGTCGCGACCATCCAGGTGCCCGCGGCCTGGGGCGCCCTGACCAACTACAGCCTCACCTTCCTGGAAGACTATGCGCAGGGCGACCAGCAGCGTAAGAGCTGCGCCGCAGTGCCGGCCAGCAGCGCGGTAATGCACGCGCCGACGGCGGAGCAGGGCAGCGTGGGTCCGGTGTCCAGCACCGCTGCCACCTATGGCAATTGCGCGACCATCGCCCGCGCGGCCTGCACCTCGGAGCAGGATTGCATCGCCGCGGCCAACGTCTACGGCACGCTCGGCAGCCCGCAGCGCCTGCTCAACGAACGCAGCGGCTACTGCCTGGACACCCTGTCGGGCGGCGCGCAAGCGGGCCTGTGGGATTGCACGGCCAACGTCAATCAGCAGGTCGAGCGCGACGACGGCTTCCGCCTGCTGATGCGCTCGCGCAGCCAGTGCATGCAGGCCGACGCCGACGGCAAGGTGCGGCTGGCCGATTGCGGTAACGGCTCGCGCCAGCGCTGGATGCCGATCCCGGGTTCCAGGGAGCTCTACAACATCGGCGCGCGCAAGTGCCTGACCCCGATGAACGGCGGCGTGCGCGGGGCCTACCTGGAGACCTACACCTGTCTGGCCAACGACTATCAGCGCTGGCACCTGAAGCCCTGACCGATTTCTTGCGGATCCGGTCGGATCCGCATTCATTCGAACCGCGCGTGGCAAGCTGAAGGCGGAACCGGCCGCGGATGCAAAGGAACACCTCATGAACCGTAGAGATTTCATCCTGGCAGGCGCCGCCCTGGGCGCGACCAGCCTGCTGTCGGCAACGCCGGCCTGGGCCGTCGACCGGCGCATCCGCCTGGGCCTGATCGGAACCGGCATGCGCGGCCAGGTGCTGCTGCGCGAGTTGCTGCGCCGCGACGACGTCGAGGTCGTCGCGATGTGCGACATCGAGCCGATCACGCTCAAGCGTGGGCTGGCGATGGCGAGCGAGGCCGGCAAGCCCGCGCCCAAGGCCTATGGTCAGGACGGCGACGAGCACGCTTACCGCCGCCTGCTGGAGCAGCGCGGCCTGGACGCGGTGATCATCGCCACGCCCTGGGAATGGCATGCGCCGATGGCGATCGATGCGATGCAGGCCAAGGTCGCGGTCGGCTGCGAGGTGGTCGCCGGCGTGAGCCTGCAGGACCATTGGGACGTGCTGGCGACGCAGCAGCGCACCGGCACGCCCTACATGCTGCTGGAGAACGTGTGCTACCGGCGCGATGTGATGGCGGCCCTGCAGATGGTGCGGGCCGGCCTGTTCGGCGAGCTGGTGCATCTGCAGGGCGGTTACCAGCACGATCTGCGCGCGGTGAAGTTCAACTCCGGCGATCCGGATCAGCCGTACGGCAGCGGTGTGGAGTTCGGTCCCAAGGGCTGGTCGGAAGCGCGCTGGCGCACCGAGCATTCGGTGCGTCGCAACGGCGAGCTGTATCCGAGTCACGGTGTCGGCCCCTGCGCGATGTACACCGGCGTCAATCGCGGCAACCGCTTCACCCACATCAACAGCTTCGCCACCAAGGCGCGCGGCCTGCACGAGTACACCGTGGCCAAGAGCGGCGGCACCACGCATCCCAGCACCCAGGTCAAGTTCAAGCTCGGCGACGTGGTGACCACGACCCTGGCCTGCGAGAACGGCGAGACCATCCTGCTGCAGCACGACACCTCGCTGCCGCGGCCGTATTCGCTGGGCTTCCGCGTGCAGGGCACCCAGGGCCTGTGGATGGACGTCAACCAGTCCATCCACCTCGAAGGCCGCAGCCCGGCGCACAAGTGGGAACCGTTCCAGGCCTACCAGGATCAGTACGACCATCCGCTGTGGCGCAAGTACGCGCAGGACGCCGCCGGCGCCGGTCACGGCGGCATGGACTATTTCGTCGTCCATGCCTTCATAGAGGCGCTCAAAGCCGGAGCGCCGATGCCGATCGACATCTACGACGCGGTGACCTGGAGCGCGATCACGCCCCTGTCCGAGCAATCCATCGCCGAAGGTTTCAAGACCCTGGAGTTCCCGGATTTCACCAAGGGCCTGTGGCGGTCGCGCAAGCCGATCTTCGCTTTCGACGCGAAGTACTGAGGGAATGAAGCCGTCGGCAGCGAATGCTGCCGGCGGCCGCGGTGCGGCTGTGGAACCGCCGAGTCCGCGAAGAACCGCATGCGGGACTGCGCCGGCACGAGCGGGGCAGGCCGATTCCACGCCCGACCCTTGCGGCCGCAACCTAGTCCGGGCCTGCGTCAGGCCCGTCGAACCACAAGACCTCTCCCCGGCGCGGAGGCCATGCTGGCGGCCTCGCCGTGCCGCCGCACCCCGGTCAGCGGGCGATTGCGGGATAATCCTCATGGCCGGGCGAGTCCCGGCCTTGGCGTCGTCGCCCTCAGGCTTCCGTATGGCCGCATGCGTGCGGGCTCCGGTCCGCGTGCCGCGTCGCCGTCCCTCATGCCTCCCAATCCAGCAGCCAGCCATGAATTCTGATTACCGCAAGCCGCTCCCGGGCACCGAGCTCGACTTCTACGACGCCCGTGCCGCGATCGAGGCGATCGCGCCCGGCGCCTACGACCGCCTGCCCTACACCTCGCGCGTGCATGCGGAAAACCTGGTGCGGCGGGCCGAACCGGCGATGCTGACGGCCTATCTGACCCAGCTGATAGAGCGCCGCCGCGACCTGGACTTCCCCTGGTTCCCGGCGCGCGTGGTCTGCCACGACATCCTGGGCCAGACCGCGTTGGTCGATCTGGCGGGCCTGCGCGACGCCATCGCCGAGCGCGGCGGCGACCCGGCCCAGGTCAATCCGGTGGTGCCGACGCAGCTGATCGTCGACCACTCGCTGGCGGTGGAAGCTCCGGGCTTCGACAAGGGCGCGTTCGCCAAGAACCGCGCCATCGAGGACCGCCGCAACGAAGACCGCTTCCACTTCATCAACTGGACCAAGCTGGCGTTCAAGAACGTCGATGTGATCCCGCCGGGCAACGGGATCATGCATCAGATCAATCTGGAGCGGATGTCGCCGGTGGTGCACGCGCGCGACGGCGTCGCCTTCCCCGACACCCTGGTCGGCACCGACAGCCACACCCCGCACGTCGACGCGCTGGGCGTGATCGCGATCGGCGTCGGCGGCCTGGAGGCGGAGAGCGTAATGCTCGGCCGCGCCTCGTGGATGCGCCTGCCGGAAATCGTCGGCGTGGAGCTGACCGGCAAGCCGCAGCCCGGCATCACCGCCACCGACATCGTGCTGGCGCTGACCGAGTTCCTGCGCCAGTCCAAAGTGGTCGGCGCCTACCTCGAGTTCCACGGCAAGGGCGCGTCCGCGCTGACCCTGGGCGACCGCGCCACCATTTCCAACATGGCGCCGGAGTACGGCGCGACCGCGGCGATGTTCTCCATCGACGACAAGACCATCGACTACCTGCGCCTCACCGGCCGCGAGGATGCGCAGGTCAAGCTGGTCGAGACCTACGCCAGGCTGGCCGGCCTGTGGTCCGATTCGCTGGCCGATGCCGAGTACGAGCGCAGCCTGAGCTTCGACCTGAGCTCGGTGGTCCGCAACATGGCCGGCCCGTCCAACCCGCACAAGCGCCTGCCGACCTCGGAACTGGCCGCGCGCGGCATCGCCGGCGCCTGGCAAGACGTGCCGGGCCAGATGCCCGACGGCGCGGTGATCATCGCCGCCATCACCAGCTGCACCAACACCAGCAACCCGCGCAACGTGATCGCCGCCGGCCTGTTGGCGCGCAACGCCAACGCGCGCGGCCTGAGCCGCAAGCCCTGGGTGAAGACTTCGCTGGCGCCGGGTTCCAAGGCCGTGCAGCTGTACCTGGAGGAAGCCAAATTGCTGCCCGAGCTGGAACAGCTCGGCTTCGGCATCGTCGGTTTCGCCTGCACCACCTGCAACGGCATGAGCGGCGCGCTGGATCCGGCGATCCAGAAGGAAGTGATCGAACGCGACCTCTACGCGACCGCCGTGCTGTCGGGCAACCGCAACTTCGACGGCCGCATCCATCCCTACGCCAAGCAGGCGTTCCTGGCCTCGCCGCCGCTGGTGGTCGCCTACGCCATCGCCGGCACGGTGCGCTTCGATATCGAGAAGGACGCGCTCGGCTTCGACGCCGACGGCCAGCCGATCACGCTCAAGGACCTGTGGCCCAGCGACGAGGAGATCGACGCGATCGTCGCCGCCAGCGTGAAGCCCGAGCAGTTCCGCCAGGTCTACGACCCGATGTTCAAGTTCAGCGTCGAGCACGGCGCCAAGATCAGCCCGCTGTACGACTGGCGTCCGCAGAGCACCTACATCCGCCGTCCGCCGTACTGGGAAGGCGCGCTGGCCGGCGAACGCACGCTGACCGGCATGCGTCCGCTCGCGGTGCTCGGCGATAACATCACCACCGATCACCTGTCGCCGTCGAACGCGATCCTGCTCGACAGCGCCGCCGGCGAGTACCTGGCGAAGATGGGCCTGCCGGAAGAGGACTTCAATTCCTACGCGACCCACCGCGGCGATCACCTCACCGCGCAGCGCGCGACCTTCGCCAATCCCAAGCTGCTCAACGAAATGGTCCGCGACGAGGCCGGCAAGGTCGTGCAGGGCTCGCTGGCGCGGATCGAACCGGAGGGCCAGGTGGCGCGCATGTGGGAGGCGATCGAGACCTATATGGACCGCCGCCAGCCGCTGATCATCGTCGCCGGCGCCGACTACGGCCAGGGCTCCTCGCGCGACTGGGCGGCCAAGGGCGTGCGCCTGGCGGGCGTGGAGGCGATCGCGGCCGAGGGCTTCGAGCGCATCCACCGCACCAACCTGATCGGCATGGGCGTGCTGCCGCTGGAGTTCCTGCCCGGCACCGACCGCAAGACGATCGGTCTGGACGGCACCGAGACCTTCGACGTGATCGGCGAACGCACGCCGCGCGCGACGCTGACGCTGGTCGTCCATCGCCGCAACGGCGAGCGCGTCGAAGTGCCGGTGACCTGCCGCCTCGACACCGCCGAGGAAGTCTCGATCTACGAGGCCGGCGGCGTGCTGCAGCGCTTCGCCAACGACTTCCTGGAATCCGTGCAGGCGGCCTGAGGCCGCCCGCGATTCCCGAACGCAACCGCTAGAGAATGCCCATGTCCCACGCTCCGCAGATCCGCATCCCCGCCACCTACCTGCGCGGCGGCACCAGCAAAGGCGTGTTCTTCCGTTTGCAGGACCTGCCGGTCGCCGCGCAGACGCCGGGCCAGGCGCGCGACGCCCTGTTGATGCGGGTGATCGGCTCGCCCGATCCCTACGGCAAGCACACCGACGGCATGGGCGGGGCGACCTCCAGCACCAGCAAGTGCGTGATCGTCTCCAAGGCCTCGGTGCCCGACCACGATGTCGACTACCTCTACGGCCAGGTCGCCATCGAACAGCCTTTCGTCGACTGGAGCGGCAACTGCGGCAACCTCAGCGCCGCGGTCGGTCCGTTCGCGATCGCCGCCGGCCTGATCGATCCCAACCGTATTCCGCAGGACGGCACCGTGGTCGTGCGCATCTGGCAGGCCAACATCGGCAAGACCATCGTCGCGCACGTGCCGGTCAGCGACGGCCAGGTCCAGGAAACCGGCGACTTCGAACTCGACGGCGTCACCTTCCCGGCCGCGGAAATCCAATTGGAGTTCATCGACCCGGCCGACGAAGGCGAGGGCGGCGGCGCGATGTTTCCGACCGGCAATCTCGTCGACGACCTCGAAGTCCCGGGCGTGGGCACGCTGCGCGCGACCATGATCAACGTCGGCGTGCCGACCATCTTCCTCAACGCCGCCGACATCGGCTACACCGGCACCGAACTGCAGGGCGCGATTAACGGCGACGCCAAGGCGCTGGCGATGTTCGAAGCCATCCGCGCCCACGGCGCGGTGCGCATGGGCCTGATACCGAACGTGGAAGCCGCGGCGCAACGCCAGCACACGCCCAAGGTCGCCTTCGTCGCGCCGCCGCAGGACTACGTGTCCTCCAGCGGAAAGCAGGTCGCAGCCGGCGACATCGACCTGCTGGCGCGCGCACTGTCGATGGGCAAGCTGCACCACGCCATGATGGGCACGGCCGCGGTCGCGATCGGCACCGCCGCTTCGATCCCCGGCACCCTGGTCAACCTCGCCGCCGGCAACCGGCAGCGCGAGGTCGTGCGCTTCGGCCATCCCTCGGGCACGCTGCGCGTCGGTGCACAGGCGCAGCAGGTCGATGGCAAGTGGATCGTGACCAAGGCGGTGATGAGCCGCAGCGCGCGCGTGCTGATGGAAGGCTGGGTGCGGGTCCCGGGCGACTCCTTCTAAGCAAGGACGACGCAAACGGCGGCGGGCGCTGCTGTTACCAGCGCTGCCGTCGCCGATGCCGCTGTCGCCGCCCGCGCTCTGGCCGGCCGGCGCCGCTGGAGCCGTTTATCTGCCCATCGTGGTCCAGCCGGGCCTTCGTTCGGCCGCGTCGTCCGGCTCGCGGCGCCGCGCGACCGCTCGTCGCCTATGCCCGTGCCGGGTGGGGACAAAAAGTGTCATGGGGGTGGCCAGTAGCGGTATCCTCGCCGCCTGCCCGCCCTGAGCTCCGCTCGGCCCGGGCAAGGCCGAGCCGGGGGTAGGGGCCGGCCGTCGCCTGATCATCACGGAAGTCGAAGCGTCATCGACAAGGAGATGCGGTTATGGGCTACGAATTCGAGAAGCAGACCTTCGCCAGCGGCAAGCAGGTCACCCTGGTCAGCTGGGAAGACGAGTCGCCGACCCAGCACGGGGCGAAACTGCAGAGCAAACCGTGGAAGACCACCGACACCCGCGCCAGCGTCGGCTTCTACGATTCCACCGTCGAGTACATGCGCAACGACTGGGCCGCCAAGCACATGTCGGCCACGCCGGTGACGACGCCGAAAGGCAGTCTGATGCTGTACCACAACGCATCCACCAACACCTGGCATTCCACCGATGCGCTCGACATCGACCATGTCGTGCAGTGGAAGGACCACTTCGCGGCCAAGGGCGTGAAGACCCACTCCGAGGCCCACATGGCCTACAACGACGTCAGCAACCTGCGCATGCTGCCGGCGGTGGTGAATCGGGCCCGCGACAGCGCCGACAACGTGCTGAACACCTACGGCAAAGATTCCAAGCAGTGGAAAGAATGGGTCGATGAGCGTTTCAACTTCGATGCCAAGGCCAGTCATCCCGAATTCGATCCCAGTACCGACCTGGCCCGGCGCACGGTCGCCACCACCAGCAAGGACTGGTCGCCGGACGACGGCCGCAAGGGCCTGAGCTTCGACGCCAAAGTGGTCGGCAAGTGGTACGAGGCGCAGCTGGAAAAGCAGTACGCGACCACGGTGGCGATGCCCCACCCGACCACCGGCATCAAGCAGAACGTGCACCTGTTCTATTGCTCGGCTTCCGGGCAGCTGTGCACCCGCGACGCCCTGGACATCGATCACGAACTGCCGTTCGAGATCCTGGCCAAGGAGATGATGAAGTACACCGACAACGGTACGGCCAGCAAGGCCCAGGCCCTGGACGCCTATAACGAGACCAGCAACCTGCGCCTGGTCGGCCGCAGCGCCAACAGCTCGCACGAGTGGGAACTCAACGAGGAGATGACCTACCGCGACGACGACGGCGAGAGCCTGTCGGACGACTACGACGAAGACGAACTGGTGGTGTCCAGCAGCATCCGCGACCAGGTGCGCAGCGCCATGGGCCAGGGCCGCGGCACGATCTCCAGCATCCAGGAGCACAGCTTCGCGTCGATGCCGCAGAGCAGCAGCGGGTTCTCCCTGAACGGCGCAAGCTCCAGCAGCCCGCTCACCTTGAGCACCGCGAGTTCGAGCAGCCCGATCCTGCTCAACGACGGGCGCCATCCGGACAACAAGCTCTACCAGAGCGCGTTGGCGGGGGTGCAGAAGGAGTACGCCGGCAAGCTGTTGCAGCCGCAGCAGGAGATCGTCGCCTCGTCCCTGGTCCTGCTCGCCAAGGCCAACAACATGCCGGACATCAGCCGCGTGGTGCGCAGCGACGAGGGCATGGTGTACGTGGTGCGCGACACCGGGCCAGCTTCGCGTCAGGTGGTCCATGTCGACGAGAAGCAGTTCAACGGCCGGACCGTGGAGCAGAACACGCGCGAGGTCGCGGCCTTGACGCCGCCGACCCAGACCACGACGCAGGCGCCGCAGAGCCACACTTTCTCGATGACCAAGTAAGCCGCGCCGCTGTCCGGCGGGACGCCCGGGGCACGACGGCCCCGGCGTTCGCCGGGCACGCGGCGGGCCGCATGTTGAAGCGCCGCTCATCGGCCGTCGAAGCCTCGTTGTCGACGACCCAGGCCCCGTACCGGGCCGACCCGATCCACGACGTACCGGCGGGCCCGCGCCCGTCCTACGCCCGCCGCCAAGGACGCCGCAGCGTCATCGCCCAGGAGCCGTGCCATGCCCTACCAATTCGAAGACGTCGATCTGAATAGCGGAAAGACCGTCACCCTGGTCAGCTGGGAGGACCTGTCGCCGCCCGAGCACGGCGCCAAGCTGCGCAACAAGCCCTGGACCGATAGCGATACCCGTTCCTCGGTCGGCTTTTACGATTCCACCGTCGAATACATGCGCAACGACTGGGCCTTCGAGAAGATGAGCCCGCAGCTGGTGGGTAACGATCACGGCAAGGTGGTGCTGTTCCACAACGCCCAAACCGATACCTGGCACAGCACCGATGCGCTGGACATCGATCATAAGACCCAGGTGCTGGAGCACTTCGACAACCTCGGCGTGCAGACGCATGCCGACGCCCACAAGGCCTACAACGACGTCAGCAACCTGCGCATGCTGCCGGCGGTGGTGAACCGCGCGCGCGACAGCGCCGATCTGGTGTACGGCACCTACGGCCCGAACTCGCCGGAGTGGCAGGAGTGGGTCGACAAGCGCCTGAGCTTCGACGCCAAGGCCGACCATCCCGAGTTCGACGAGGACCGCGATCTGGCGCGCCGCACCGCCAAGACGACGGGCGCGCAGTGGGCGCCGGAGGACGGGCGCAAGGGTTTGGCGTTCGACGCGAAGGTGGCCGGAAAGTGGTACGAGGCGCAACTGGCGCAGGCCTATGCGGGCTCCGTGCACATGAAGAGCCCGACCACCGGCAATATCACCGAGGTGCCGCTGTTCAAGTGCGATGCCTCGGGTCAACTGCTGACCCGCGATGCCTTGGACATCGACCACCGCATTCCGTTCGAGATCCTGGCCCAGGAAATGATGAAGTACGCCGACAACGGCGTCGCCACCAAGGCCAATGCGCTGGACGCATACAACGAGACCAGCAACCTGCGTCTGGTCGGCCGCAGCGCCAACAGTTCGCACGAGTGGGAATTGAACGGCCTGGGCCAGTTCCGCGACGACGTCGAGATCAAGCCGCTGCCGGGCGATTACAGCGAAGATCAAATGGTCGTGTCCGGCAACATGCGCGACGAGATCCGCTCGACCGTGCGGCAGGTCTACGGCGGTATCGGCAGCATGCAGGAAGGCAGTTTCGGCGGACAGCCTTTCGGCATGCCGCAGCCGCAACGGGCGATCCTGCTCAACGACGGGCGCCACCCGGACCATCCGCTGTACTGCAACGCGCTCAAGTGCGTGCAGGACGAATACAAGGGCCTGCTGCCGCAGCAGCAGGAGGTCCTGGCTTCGTCGGTGGCGCTGTTCGCCAAGCAGAATCACATGCCCGACATCTCGCGCGTGGTGAGCCACGAAGGCAATCTGTATGCGGTGCGCGATCACGGCTTCAGCGGCGCGCGCGACGTGGTGAGTCACCCCGAGCAGGCCATGCTCAACCGCACCGTCGAGCAGAACACCCAGGAAATCGCCAACGTGGCCGCGCCGACCCAACAGAGCTGGCAGCAGGCGCAACAGCAGAATCGCGGCCTGGTCCAGTAGTCCGCGCCGCGTCGGCGGCGGTTCCTGCGCCAGGCCGCTACCGGCCTGGCGCATTCGTTTGCGCCGAAGCGATCGGCCTTGATGACTAACGCGCGATCGCTGCATCCAATCCCCTAGGTCGACAAAACGATCGACAGTTCAGGGGTTCGATGAAAACCAGGAAATTCAGAACGCATGCGCAGGCATGCGGCGGGCTAGTGTTGTCGCTGGGTTTGTGCGCCGGCGCGCAGGCGGCCATCGTGGTCGACGGAAAGTTCGACGAGACCGAGTGGCAGCAGGCGCGCACCTACCAGGACTTCAAGGTCACCGAGCCTTACCGCCTGGAGGCGCCGGCCGCCGGCACGGGCACGAAAGCGCGGCTGCTGTCCACGCCCGACGGCATCGCGGTGGCGTTCGAGCTTGAGCAATCCAGCGCGTTCGCGCGGGTCAAGCCGCGCCTGGAGCGCGACCAGGACCGCGCCGCCGACCGCGTCAACGTCAGCATCGATTTCGACGGCGACGGCCGCAGCGCCTACAGCTTCAGCGTGGACCTGTCCGGCTCGGTCCAGGACGGCGTGGTCGCCAACGAGAACGTGCTGAACCTGGACTGGGACACCGACTGGTCCTGGGCGGTGAGCGAGAGCGAAACCGGTTGGCAGGCCGAGCTGCTGATCCCGTGGTCGGTCGCGACCATGCGCGGCACCGACGCGGCCACGCGCAAGGTCAACGTCTATTTCAGCCGCACCCTGGGCAGCAACGGCGAGCGCCAGGCGTATCCGGCGGTGGCGACCTCGCGCGGCCGCTTCGTGTCGGGTTTCGAATCCGTCGAGATCGCACAGTACCGCAAGCCGCTGCTGCACTTCTGGCCCTATCTGACCGCCAACCACGACCTGATCGACGGCCGCACCCGCTACAACGCCGGCGTCGACGTGTTCTGGAAGCCCTCGCCAACCTTCCAGCTCAGCGCCACGGTCAATCCGGATTTCGGCCAGGTCGAGTCCGACGATCTGGTGATCAACTTCGACGCGGTCGAAACCTTCTACAGCGACCGGCGGCCGTTCTTCACCGAGAACCAGAGCATCTTCGCTTTGACCACGCCCGATTCGGGGCGCCTGATCCACACGCGCCGGATCGGCGGCGACGCCGACGACGGTTCCGGCGCCAGCGACATCGACGCCGCGCTCAAGCTCAACGGTTCGCTGGGCGCGCTCGGCTACGGCCTGCTCGCGGCCAGCGAGGACGGCGAAGCCGGCCGCGATTTCTACGCGGCGCGGCTGCAGTATCCGCTGCGTCCGGGGCTCAACCTGGGCTGGCTGGGCAGCCTGGTGCAGCGGCCCTACCGCGATCGCGAGGCCCAGGTGCAGGCGCTGGATCTAAGCTGGAAGCCCAACGAACGGCTGATCGTCAACGCCCAGGCCTTGGCCAGCTTCATCGACCAGGCCGGGCGCAGCAGCGACGGCAACGGCGCCTGGCTGCGGATCAACTGGACGCCGTCGAGCCGCTGGCGCTACGAGCTGGAACTCACCCATTTCGGCGAGCGGCTCGACTTCAACGATCTGGGTTTCCAGCGCCGCGCCAGCCTCAACGAAATGGAGGCGACCGGCGTGTACCTGCACCGGATCGAGGACGCGAATTCCAAGCTGGGCAGCACGCGCTGGTCGGCCGAGCTGCAGGCGCGCAGCAACGACCGCGGCGATCGTCTGCCGACCTACCTGCTGCTGGGCGGCAACCTCAATTTCCGCAGCGGCGATCTGATCTACCTGGAGGCCAGCCTGATCAGCGACGGCTGGGACGATCTGATCTCGCGCGGCAACGGTCTGTGGCATCGCTCCGGCCGCTACACCACCGAAGTCGGCTACGCCAGCCGCCGCTACGGCCACTGGTCGCTGGGTGCTTCGCTCGAGCTGGCGCCACGCGGGCTGAGCGCGCGACCGACACAGGAACTGGTCCTCAGCGCCAACTGGTACCCCAGCGATGCCTTCAACGCTTCGTTCGAATTCGGCCCGGACCGCGGCGAGGACTGGCTGATCTGGGAGGGCGGGCGCGACTTCGGCCGCTACGAGCGTCGCGGCGACTTCGCCAGCCTCGGCCTGAGCTGGTTCCCGGGCCAGCGCCACGAGCTGCGCCTCAAATCCGAATGGGTGGCGGTGCGCGGCAGCCAGGGCGAGCGCTACCGGCTGCAGCCCTCGGGTCAGCTGACCGCCGCCGGCCAGGCGCGCCCGGACTTCGACGTCAACAATTTCGGCCTGCAACTGCGCTACCGCTACCTGCTGGGGCCGCAGTCGGACGTGTTCCTGGCTTATTCGCGCGGCGGCTACCGGCGCCAGGAACGCGACGGCTACGGCAGCGGCGAGCTGTTCGAGGACGCCCTGGGCCTGCGCGACGCCGACCAGCTGCTGGCCAAGATCCGCTACCGGTTCTAGGCCCGCGGCCTCGGCCGGATCGGCCGGCATTGGATCGCAAAATCCGTGCTAACCGAATCCGGGGGGCGTGCATCCTATGGGGATGGACGGCGGCGACCCACCCTTGGACAGCGCGGCGCAAACGGCGGTGGCACGCGCGCGGGCGGGCGACGAGCGCGCGTTCCGCGACCTGGTCCAGGCTCATGCGCGGCCCCTGTTGCAACTGTGTTTCCGCATCACCCGCGACGCCGCCCTGGCCGAGGACGCGGTGCAGGAGGCGTTCTACAAGGCCTGGCGCGGGCTGGATAGCTACGACGGCCGCGCCGCGTTCTCGACCTGGTTGCACCGGATCGCGGTCAACGCCGCGCTGGAGCAACTGCGCCGCAACGCCCGCCACCGCCAGGACGCGACCGGGTCGGTGGCGGACGAGGACGAGGGCGCGGACTTCCTGGCCTCGCTGCCGGACGACGCGCCCGATCCGGAGGCGCGCGCCTCCGGCGTGCAGATCGGCCAGCGCATCGACCGCCAGATGCAGCGCCTGAGTCCGTCCGAGCGCGCGGCTTTCGTCCTGCGTCATTGGGAAGGCGAACCGCTGGAACGGATCGCCGAGACCCTGGGTTTGAACACTGGCCAGTGCAAGCAGGCCATCTTCCGCGCCGTGCGCAAGTTGCGCGACGCGCTGGAACCGTTGAGGTAAGCCATGTCCATCCGCGACGACGACCTGATCCTGTACCACTACCGCGACGGCCTGGCGCCCGAGCGCCTGCGCGAGATCGAATCCGCGCTGGCCGCGTCGCCGGAGCTGGCCACGCGCTACCAGGCGCTGCGCCAGGTGCTGGCCGCGGCCGACGCCGACGCGCTGCCGCCGTACGATCCCGATCTGGAAGCGCGGCTGTGGCAGCGCCTGCAGCCGCGACTGCACGAAACCGCCGCGCCGGCGACCGCCACGCTGCCGCTGTCGGCCGCACGCGCGCATGCGCGCCCGCGTCGCCGCCTGCGCGCCTGGGGGGCGGGCCTGGCTTCGGCCGCGGTGCTGGCCTTGGCGGTGTACCTGCCGTTCGCGCGCCGCGACGTGGAGCCGCCGGCGACCGCGCCGGTCGCGGTGCAGGATCGTGCGCCCGAAGCGGCCCAGGACGGTGCCCAGGACATGGCCGCCGACCGCGTGCTCGACGCCTACGTCGCCACTCATCTGCGCAGCACCGAAGGCCTGCTGCTGAGCGTGGTCAACAACGACGGCGGCGCGCTGGCCCCGGTCGACGGGGACTACGTCCGCGAACTGGTCGACGACAACCGCCTGTACGCGGCGGCCGCGAGCGAACGCGGCGACCGCGCGCTGGCCGGCTTCCTGCGCTCGCTGGAGCCGACTCTGATCGAACTGGCTAACCGCACGCCCGCCGAGGGCATCGAAAATGAAAACGCACTGCGCGACTACGTCGACGGCAGCGATCTGGTGTTCCAGGTGCGCGCGGTCGAAGCGCGTCTGCAACAGCGCAGCGGCGAGCCCGCGCAGCAGGAAGGAGTGACGACATGATGCGATTCAAGACCCTGCGGCCGCGGCTGACGGCGCTGGCGCTGGCGACGCTGCTGTTCGCCGGCCCCTTGGCGGCGGCGCCGGCCGATCCCGGCGGCGAGTTGAACGCTTTGTACTGGCAGGGCCACGGTGCGCTCGGCGCGGGCGACTGGAAGCTCGCCCAGCAGCGTTTCGCCGACCTCGAACGCCGGCTGCGCCAGAGCGAACCCACCGCGGTCGATGCCGCGATCTATTGGCAGGCCTACGCGCTCAAGCGCGCCGGCCGCGACGACGAGGCGACCGTGCTGGTCAGGCGTTTGCGCGCCGAATACCCGCGCAGCCGCTGGAACCGCGACGCGGCGCTGTTGCTGCGCAGCGGCGAGGGCGGCACTGCGAGCGCCCGCGACGACTCGCTGGAATCCCTGCTGCGGCAGCCGCCGGCGCAGGCGATCCCGAAACTGGTGGCGATGCTCAATGGCGGCGGCGCGCCGCGGCTCAAGCAGCGCGCGCTGTTCCTGCTCAGCCAGATGGACGACGCCGGCGCGATGGCGCAGGTCGCGGTGGTAGCGCGCGGCAGGGATCCGCTGCTGGCCGAGCGTGCGGTGCGCATGCTCGCGGTGGCCAACGCCGGCGACGAGCTGGGCAACGTCTATGCCGCGGTGTCCGATCCTAAGCGCAAGCTGCTGGTGCTCAAGGCCATGGGCGTGGCCGGCAGCTACGACACTCTGGCCGAGGTCGCGCGCCATGGTCCCGACCCGGCCCTGCGCCAGGGCGCGCTGCAGGCGCTGGGCGTGGCTGGACAGAGCGAGGTGCTGGCGGAAGTGGCGCGCAGTTCGGTCGATGCGCCGACCCGGATCGAGGCGATCAAGGCCCTGGGCACGGCCAACGCCACCCGCGATCTGCTGGCCCTGTACCCGAACGTGCGCGCTGCGCCGGCGCTGCGCGACGAAGTGCTCAAGAGCCTGTTGATCGCCTCCAACGAAGGCGTGGTGATCAACCTTTACCACAAGGCCACCAGCCCCGATGAGCAGCGCGCGGTGCAGCGCGTGCTACTCGACGCCGGTTACGACCCCAACGGCCCGCGCCGCTGAGCGCGCGCCGCAACACGGAGATCGCGATGAAGCTTCAGTACCCGATCCGCACCGGCCTGTGCGCGGCGCTGGCCGCCGCCCTGCTGCTGCCGCTGCTGGCGCCGGCGAGCGCCGCATCCGACGACGGCACCGCGCTGATCGCGGCGGTCAAGGCGCACCGCATCGATCGCCTGCGCAATCTGGTCGGCCGCGGTGCCGACATCGACGCGGTCGTGCCCGGCGACGGCACCGCGCTGATCCAGGCCGCGCGCGAGCGCGATGCACTGCTGGTCGACGAGTTGCTGCGGCTGGGAGCGGACGTCGACCTCGCCGTGCCCGGCGACGGCAATCCGCTGATCGCCGCCTCGGCGCAACCAGGCAATCTGCCGGTGCTGCGGCGTCTGGTCGAGGCCGGCGCCGAGGTCGACGCGATCGTCGAGGACGACGAAACGCCGCTGATCAACGCCGCGCGCAGCGGCGACCTCGGCGCGGTCGCTTACTTGGTCGAGCGCGGCGCCGACGTCAACCTGGGCGTGTCGGTACGCCTGCACGCGGGCGGCGGGCCGGTGTGGCGCTCGCCCTTGAACCAGGCGCGCACCGACGCGTTGCGGCGGTACCTGGTCGAGCGCGGCGCACGCCGCTGATCAAGCGACGCCTTCACCGGCTTGTTGGGTTTCGCCCAGGCAGTCGGCGAGGAACTCGACCGTCGCGCGCACGCCCGGCAGCAGGCCGCGGCGGTGCGGCATCACCAGGGTCGTGGTCACGCGGCCAGCGTTCCAGTCGGGTAATACCCGCTGCAATTCGCCGGCGCGCAGCGCTCGGGCGCAGAACGCTTCCGGCAGGCAGGCGATGCCGAGGCCGGCGCAGGCCGCGCGCAGCAAGGCGGTGGATTCGTTCGCGCTCATGCGTGCGCGCGGCGTCGCCTGCGCGCGTTCGCCGTCGCGGTGTTGCAGGTTCCAGGCCGTGGCCGCGGCGCTGGTGAGCAGGCCGTCGTGCATGGACAACTGCGACGGCGTGGCCGGCATGCCCTGCGCGTCGAGATAGGCGGGCGCGGCGACCAGGACGATGGTTTCCACCACCAGAGAGCGCTGCACCAGCCCGGAATCCGGCAGCGGCGCGAAGTGGCTGCGCAGGGCGATGTCGTAACCCTCCTGGACGAGGTCGACGAAACGATCGGTCACGTCCAACTGCAGTTGCAGTTTCGGATGACGTTGCGCGAGTCGCGGCAGGTGCTCGGCCAGGTACAACTGCGCGGTCGGCACCGAGGCGGTGATGCGCACGCTGCCGCTGGGTTCGGCGACGCGTTGGCGCACGCTGGCTTCGGCGGCCTCGGTTTCGATCAGGGCGGCACGTGCGTGTTCGTAGAAGTCGCGGCCGACCTCGGTCAGGGTGAAGCTGCGCGAGGTGCGGTGAATCAGCCGCGCCTGCAGGCCGGCTTCGAGCTCGGCCACGCGCTTGCTGACGGTGGATTTAGGCACCCCCAGGCGACGCCCGGCGGCGGCGAAGCCGCCTTCCTCGACCGCGGCGGCGAACAGGACCAGGTCATTGAGGTTGAGCATGGAAAGTCCACATATGTAGACGATAGGTCCACGAATTGCAGTCTACACAGCCTAAGTCCACGTCAATAGGCTTTCTCCAGGGCCGAACCGGTCCCCATCCAACTGGAGAACCTCATGAATTCGCACCCCATCCTCTATTACGGCGTGCCCTCGGGCTGTTCGTTCGGTTCCATCGTCGCCCTGGAATGGCTGGGCCAGCCCTATGCCTTGAGCCGGATCGAGATGCCGGAAATGGTGACCAGCGACGCGTTCCGCCGCATCAACCCGGCCGCCGAGACCCCGGCGCTGATGGACGCGCAGGGCCATACGCTCAGCGAGAGCATGGCGATCCTCAATCACATCGCCGCGCGCGGCATCGATCGCGGCCTGGGTTACCTGCAAGGTAGTCGCGATTTCGACCGCCTCAACCGCATGCTGGCCTTCCTCAACACGAGCTTCTTCAATGCCTTCGCATCGCTGTGGTACGTGCTCGAACACGAGGTGCCCGCCGCGGAGAAGGACGCGCTGGCGAAGTACGGCCGGGCCAAGGTCGAGAAAGCCCATGCCGAACTCGAGGCGATGATCGGCGACGGCCCCTGGCTGCTGGGCGAGCAGCGCACCGTGGCCGACGCCTACTTCATCGGCATCGCCCGCTGGACCCAGTACCACGACGTCGTCGACCGCCGCGACTACCCCAAGCTGCAGCGCCTGTACGACGCGCTGGAAGCCGACCCGGCGGTGGTGTTCGCGCATGCGATCGAGCGGCAGACGGCGGCGACCAGCGCCGGCGGCTTCCGCGGCGAGATCGCCCTGGCCGACACGCTGCCGCGCCAGGCCCACGCGGCCTGATGCGCAGGGGGCGCCGTCGGCTGCGGCCGGCGGCGCTTCGCGATGTCATGCGTTTTTCGATGCGCAGCAGATGACATTCGTCAATTCCGCGCCCGCGGGTGCGCTGCCAAGGTACGCATCAAGCCGCGTCGTGGCCGGCGTGGGCAACGGAGGACCGCATGAACTCGAACAGACGCGCATTGGTGTTGGGCGCCAGCGGCGGCATCGGCGGCGAAGTCGCGGTGCGGCTGGTCCAGCGCGGCTGGGAAGTGCATGCGCTGCAGCACCGCACGCGCATGGCCGGGCGCCGCGGCAATGGCATCTACTGGTGGCGCGGCGACGCCATGAACCGCGACGACGTGATGCAGGCGGCCAAGGGCGCGGCGCTGATCGTGCACGCGGTCAATCCGTCGGTCTACCAAGACGGCGACGCGCAGTCGTTGCCGATGCTGCAGCACAGCCTGGACGCCGCGGTTGCCGGCGGCGCGCGTCTGTTGCTGCCGGGAGCGGCCTGCAACTACGGTCCTTCGGCGGCGGTCGCCGAAGACGCGGCGCAGCGGCCGCTCACCCGCCGCGGCCTGCTCCGGGTCGAGATGGAGCGGCGCCTGCGCGATGCGGTCGCGCGCGGTGCGCGCGCGCTGATCGTGCGCAGTGGCGATCACTTCGGGCCTTACGCGGGCAACAACTGGTTCTCGCAGGCCATGGTCGAGCCCGGCCGTGCGCCGGCGAGCCTGCGCTACCCCGGCCGCGCCGGCATCGGCCACCAGTGGTGCTATCTGCCCGACCTGGCCGAAACCATGCTGCGCCTGCTCGACGACGAGCGCCTCGGCGCGTTCGAGAGTTTCCACGTCGGCGGGCACTGGGACGCCGATGGCACCGCCATGACCGCGGCGATCGCGCGCGCGATCGGGCGCCAGGACCTGCGCGTCAAACGTTTCCCATGGGCGCTGCTGCGCATGAGTTCGCCGCTGCTGCCGATGTTCCGCGAGATCGCCGAACTGCGCCGGCTGTGGCAGGAGCCGGTGCGCCTGGACAATCGCCGCCTGCTCGATTTCCTCGGCGAGGAGCCGCGCACCGATCTGGATACCGCGGTGCGCGAGACCCTGATCGGCATGGGATGCCTGGAGCCTGTCGCGCTGGAGCCTGCTGTGCAGGCGCGCGCCCGCGTCGCCGCGCCCGCGCCGGTCGCGACACCGATTCGCCCGCCCTCGGAACTGCCGCTGGAGTTGCCGATCGCGGCGTGATCGGCCTGGGATCGCATCGTTCCATCCGGCGCAGGCCGGAGGCGGCGCCGGTCGGTTAGAGTGGCCACGCGCGGCCCGTGCCGCCGTGTTGCGCGGCCCGCTCGGGCGCGCGATCTTGATGGAGTTGCCATGCAGTCGACCGCGAAAGCGCAGGACGCCGCGTCCGCCGAAGCCATCGTCTCCGTCGTCGGCCTGACCAAGACCTATGCCGGCGGCTTTCAGGCCCTGAAGGGCGTGGACCTGGAAATACGCCAGGGCGAGATATTCGCCCTGCTGGGACCCAACGGCGCCGGCAAGACCACTCTGATCAGCATCGTCTGCGGCATCGTCAACGCCAGCGGCGGCACGGTGCGGGTCGACGGCCACGACATCGTGCGGGACTTCCGCGCCGCCCGCGCCACCATCGGCCTGGTGCCGCAGGAGTTGTCCACCGACGCTTTCGAAAGCGTCTGGGACACGGTCAAGTTCAGCCGCGGCCTGTTCGGCAAGCCGCCGAATCCCAAGTATCTGGAGAAGGTGCTGCGCGACCTGTCGCTGTGGGACAAGAAGGACGCCAAGATCATGGCCTTGTCCGGCGGCATGAAGCGCCGGGTGTTGATCGCCAAGGCGCTGTCGCACGAGCCCAAGGTGCTGTTCCTGGACGAGCCCACCGCCGGCGTCGACGTCGAACTGCGCCGCGACATGTGGGACATGGTCTCGGCGCTGCGAGCCAACGGCGTGACCGTGATCCTGACCACGCACTACATCGAAGAGGCCGAGGAAATGGCCGACCGCATCGGCGTGATCGACCGAGGCGAGATCGTGCTGGTCGAGGACAAGGCGGTGCTGATGCGCAAGCTCGGCAAGAAGCAGCTCACCCTGCATCTGCAGGCGCCCCTGCAGCGTTTGCCCGAACCGCTGGCCGGCTACGCACTGGAGCTGTCGGCGGACGGCAATGAGCTGATCTACACCTTCGACGCCCAGGCCGAGGAGACCGGCATCGCCGCGCTGCTGAGGTGCCTGGGCGAGCACGGCATCGACTTCAAGGACCTGCAGACCACCCAGAGCTCGCTGGAGGAGATCTTCGTCAGCCTGGTGCGGTCGAACGGCCGGGGAGCGGCGGCATGAACGTGCATGCGGTCCGCGCCATCTATTTCTTCGAGATGCACCGCACCTGGCGCACGCTGATGCAGAGCATCGCCTCGCCGGTGCTGTCCACCTCGCTGTACTTCATCGTGTTCGGCTCCGCCATCGGCTCGCGCATGGTCGCGATCGACGGCATCAGCTACGGCGCCTACATCGTGCCGGGCCTGGTCATGCTGGCGTTGCTGACCGAGAGCATCTCCAACGCGTCCTTCGGCATCTACATGCCCAAGTTCACCGGCACGATCTTCGAGATCCTGTCGGCGCCGATTTCCTTCGTCGAGGTGGTGCTGGGCTACGTCGGCGCGGCTGCGACCAAGTCGGTGGTGCTGGGCCTGATCATGCTGGCGACGGCGCGGCTGTTCGTGCCGTTCGAGATCGCCCATCCGTTCTGGATGCTGGGTTTCCTGATGCTGACCGCGGTCAGCTTCAGCCTGTTCGGCTTCATCATCGGGGTCTGGGCCGACGGCTTCGAGAAACTGCAGGTGGTGCCGATGATGGTGGTCACGCCGCTGGCCTTCCTGGGCGGCAGCTTCTATTCGATAAACATGCTGCCGCCGCTGTGGCAGAAGATCTCGCTGTTCAACCCGGTGGTCTACCTGGTCAGTGGCTTCCGCTGGAGCTTCTACGGCGTGTCCGACGTCAGCATCGCGATCAGCGTCTCGATGACGGCGGCTTTCCTGGTGCTGTGCCTGGGCGCGATCTGGTTGATCTTCCGCACCGGCTACAAGCTCAAGACCTGAAAGCGTTCAAGGGCGCTCGCCGCGGCCTTGGGCTTTGGCGTTGGCGATTACCGCATGCACCAGTTCGCGATCGCGGTGGCGCGAGATCGCGACCGCGCCCAAGGCGATCGCGCGCTCGCGCAGGGCCACGTTGACGTCGTAGTGGGCGCCGCTGGTCTTGTTCTGGAACGCGCGCCGCGGGATGCCCAGTCGCTGCGCGAATACGTGCAGCTCGTCCAGGGTGTCGGCCATCAGGTGGGCCCAGCGTTCGCCGCGCCAGGGCCAGACGGCGTCGTCGACGTAGACGGTCATGGGGAATCCGGTGGGGTAGGGCGACGGTTTCCGACTATGCACGCGAGCGCCATGGTTCGGCCAGGCCAGTTCGACGCGATCCCGGCCGACGGCCTTGGCCGATCGTGGCAGCAAGACGCGGTTCACCGAACGCGCCGCGGCCTCGCTCTAGAATGAGCGCAGTCCGAATGCGGTCGCCGCCATGCAGATTTCCGCGCTTCATCACGTCGCTCTGATCTGCTCCGACTACCCGCGCTCGAAACATTTCTATACCCAGGTGCTGGGCCTGCGCGTGATCGGCGAGGCCTACCGCGAGGCGCGCGACTCCTACAAGCTCGACCTGGCCCTGCCCGACGGCAGCCAGCTCGAACTGTTCTCATTTCCCGATCCGCCGCCGCGGCCCTCGTACCCCGAGGCCTGCGGACTGCGCCATCTGGCCTTCGAAGTCGCCGACGTGGACGCCGCGGCGGTCGCGCTGCGCGGCCATGGCGTAGCCGTGGAGCCGGTGCGCGTGGACGAGTACACCGGGCGCCGTTACACCTTCTTCGCCGATCCCGACGGGCTGCCGCTGGAACTGTACGAACGCGCGGCGGACTGATGATGCCGCGGCGCGCTCAGTCGCGCGCGACCGCATGGCCTTCCGCCGCCCAGGCCGCGAAACCGCCGGCGAGCGGGCGCACGCGCTTGTAGCCGCGACGCTTGAGTTCCTGTGCCAGCACCGCGGCCGAGGCTTCGTTGGGACAGTCGCAGTAGACGATCACTTCATCGGCCGGCACCAGCGGCGCGTCGGACAGGGTCGCGACCAGGATCGCGCCGGGAATCCAGCCCGATTCGGCGCGCGCTTCGGCGCGGCGGATGTCGAGGATGGTCGGACCGCTGCCGTCCTCGATCATGCGGTAGAGCTCGCCGACGCTGATCCGCGCCATCCGCAACTGGCGCAGGAACCACTGCCGGCGCACCCATTTGTAGGCGACGAAGGCCGCGATCAGGGTCAGCAGCACCGGCAGCGCGTAGTGTCCTAGCGATTCCAGCCGCTCCAGCACTTCGTTGACCGCCTTGTGGAACACCGCGCCCACCGCCACCGCGACCGAGGCCCACAGCAGCGCGCCGAGCGCGTCGAACAGCAGGAAGCGGCGTGTGCTGGTGCCGGTATCGCCGGCCAGGGTGGTCGCGACCGCGGCGAAGCCGGGCACGAACTTGGCCACGATCAGCGACGGCGCGCCCCAGCGCGCGTATACGCCGCGGGTCATCAGGACGCAGGAATCCGGCGACAGCGACAGACGGCACATCAGCCGCAGCAGTGCATTGCCGAAACGGCGGCCGCCGATGAACCACAGCCAGTCGGCGGCCACCGCGGCCAGGGAAGCGACCAGCACGATCGCGAGCAGGCTCTCGCCGCGATCGACCGCGACCGCGGCGGTGACGATGATCGGCGGATACGCCGGCACCGGCACGCCGCCCTGATCGAGCAGCACGGCGACCAGGACCACGAGCAGGCCGTAGCTTTCGATCAGGTGCAGCAACAGCTCCATCGTCGGATCCCGGGCGGTGCGCCGCGCGGTCGCGCGGGCCAGAGCGGCAGTCTCGGCGCTGCCTGAGCGCCGCGCAATCGGCGCCGGAAAGAAGCGCTGTTGCGCAGCTGGGGCCTTGGCGCCGGCGGCACGGACCGCGGTACCGCCGCCATTCGTGATGAACCGCCGCACACGCGGACAGCCCCGGGCCGGGCCGGGCCGGGCCGGTCCGGACCGGGCCCGTCTACGCCTGACCCTCACATGCGCAGTCGCAAGATCGTCCATAAGGTCGGGGTCGGCGTGCACGGGCGCGCGATCGCGGCCTCGCGGCGCGGCCGGAGAAACGACGTGGAACTGCAAGGCAGCCAGCTGACGCTGTTGATCACTCTGTACGCCAAGGCCTTGGACAACCGAACGGCGAAGCCTTTGCTGCGCGACGAACTGGCCGACGAGGTCGTGCGCCGGATCGACTACGACTTCAGCCGTTTCCAACTCAACGCCGGGCAGATCAGCGGCCTGGCGCTGCGCGCGAAGGTGCTGGACGACTGGGCGCGCGAATGGCTGGCCCAGCATCCCGACACCATCGTGCTGCACCTGGGCTGCGGCCTGGACACGCGCGTGTTCCGGATCAATCCGCGTTCGGACCTGGACTGGATCGACATCGACTACCCCGATGTGATCCAGCTGCGCCGCGAGCTGCTGCCCGAGCGCTATGGCAGCTACCGCATGCTGGCGATGGACGTGTCCGATCCGGATTGGCTGGCGCCGATCGCGGGCGGGCGTCCGGCGCTGATCATCAGCGAAGGCCTGTTCCCCTACCTGAGCGAATCCGCCGCGCGCGCGCTGGTGCAGCGCGTGATCGATCGTTTTCCGCGCGGGCAATGGCTGTGCGACATCTACAGCCGGCTCGCGTTGCGGCTGCTGCAGCGCTCCTGGGTCGCGCGCAGCACCGGTGCGCGCTTCGGCGACTGGGGCTTCGACGATCCGCGCGAAATGGAGGAATGGCATCCGCGGCTGGCCTTCGTCGACGAGCCGCGTTTGCACGAGCGCGCCGGACTGGCGGGGCTCCCTGCGGGCCAGCGTTGGCTGTACAGCGTCTACGACCGCTGGGCCTGGCTGCGCCGGCTGGGGCGGCTGGCGCGCTATCGCTTCTGACGAAACCGGCTAAGACGGCATCGGTGCCGACGCGAGGGGGTTCATGCCGCCGCGTGCGCGCCGTGCGCCGCCGGCGGCGCCTTGCGGAACGGAATCGCGAGCCGGTTCCAGGCGTTGATCGCGATCACCGCATAGTTGAGCGCACCCAGGTCGCGTTCGCCGAACGCGGCCAGGGCGCGTTCGTAGACCGCGTCCGGCACTGGCGCGTCGGCGACGCGGGTGACCGCTTCGGTCCAGGCCAGGGCGGCGCGCTCGCGTTCGCTGAAGGGACCTTCCTCCGGCACCCGCAGCAGTTGCAGGCGCTCGGGAGTTTCGCCGTGGGCGAGGGCTTCGCGGGTGTGCAGCCACAGGCAGTAGCCGCAGCCGTTGATCTGCGAGGCGCGCAGGTTGATCAGGTCGATCAGCGAGGCTTCCAGGCCGCTGTCGTGGACCGCGGCGTGCAGGGCGCCCAGGGCTTTGAGACCGGCGGGCAGCAGGGTGTTGGTATCGAGGCGTTGCGACATGAGCGTGCTCCGGGGAGAGGGGCGGCGGCGCCGTGCGGGGCGTCCGGCGGGCAGAGTAGGATGTTCATCGGTGAAATACATTCCGACACAAGTGCAAGCGGTGATTGCATGAATGAACAATCCATGTCCTGGGACGATTACCGCTTCATCCTCGCCATCGGCCGCGCCGGCTCGCTCAACGGCGCCGCCAAGCGCCTGGGCGTGAGCCACCCCACCGTGTTCCGCCGCGTCAACGAGATCGAGCGCAAGCTCGGCGCGCGTTTGTTCGAACGCGCGCGCGACGGCTACGCGCCGACCGCGACCGGCGAGGAGGTGGTGCGGGTCGCGGCCGAGGTCGAGGAACGCATCGAGGCGACCGAGCGCCGGCTCTCCGGCCTGGACGCGCGGCCGGCCGGCAGTTTGCGGGTGACCACGGTCGAGCCGCTGCTGTACGACCTCCTGCCGCCGCTGCTGGCGAAGTTCCGCCAGGCGTATCCGCGCATCGTGCTGGAGCTGACCGCCGACAACGCCACCCGCGACCTCAGCCGACGCGAGGCCGATGTCGCCCTGCGCCCGGGCGGGCAACCGTCGGAGACGCTGGTCGGGCGCAAGGTCGGGGCGATCGCCGCGGCGGTGTATCGGCCACGCCGGATGCAGCTGGCTACCGGCGCCGACCTGGGCGACTGCGACTGGGTGGTGCCGGACGACAGCCTGTCGCATATCTCGATGGCGCAATGGGTGCGCAAGCGCGGCTATCACGAGCGTGCCGCGCTGCGCAGCAACAGCCTGCTCGCGTTGCGCGATTCGGTCGCGGTCGGGATCGGCCTGGCGGTGCTGCCTTGTTACCTCTGCGACGGCGATACGCGCCTGGTGCGGGTCGGCGACCCGATCCCCGAGCTGCGCACCGATCTGTGGCTGTTGACCCATCCGGACCTGCGCCGCACCGAGCGCGTACGGGTGTTCCTGGACGCCATGCGCGAGGGCCTGGCGGAGTTGCAGCCGCGCCTGGACGGACAGGCGCCCGCCGGGCTAGCCGTGTAGGAAAAGTCCTACAAGCGGTCGGGTAGTCCGATGACGTTATTTGCGTCACGAAAAGTGCACATTGATCGCGTCCCCGACAGCACGGCCTCAGGCAACGGCAGGATGCCGCCGCCATGGAGATGGACGCCGAGACAGGAATGTCGAAGCTGGGCCGGGGGCGCCTCATCACAGAGCAAGGAAGCGCCATGTTCCGCGTCGAACTGAAGCTGCGGGAAGGCAACGACGGCAAGGCCCTGACCACTTCCATCGCGGAACTGGCGCAGGTCTACCTCAGCCCCGAGGCCGCACTGGAAGCGGTGCTGCCGCTGGCGCAGCGCTACGCGCAACAAACACGCAACGGACTGTGGCTGCGCATCTACGACGCGCGTTCGCAGGCAGTGTTCGGCACGCTGGTCCCCTAGGCCCGCGTGAAGCCCATGCCGCCCGGAACGGAGGACGACCGCGCCGGGCGGCATGGGCGCCTCTCAAGCGCCCGCGCTGCGATCCAGCAGGCCCAGGGCCACGGCACGGGCGACGTCGGCTTCCACGTCGACGTCCAGATGCAGGGCGGGGTCGTCGAGCCAGCCCAGTTCCTGCGCCGGCCGGCGCGCCAGCAAGCGGCCGAAGCCGCGGTCGCCGTACAGGCTGCCCGCCTGCGCCATCAATTCGCTTGAGATCGCCGCCGGTATCCCCGGCGCGTCGCCGTGCCGGGTGACCGCGCAGCCCGAGGCCGCGGTCGCCGCGGCGGCGATCAGCTGCTGCAGATGCGTGGCCTCCAAGGCCGGTTGATCGCAACCGAGTATCAGCACCGGCCCGGCATGCGCGGCCAGCGCCGAGGCGGCCAATTGCAGGCTGCCGGCCAGGCCCTGTTCCCAATCGCGATTGAACAACCGCTCGCCCGGCAGATCCGCGATCGCCGCCAGCAGCGCATCGGCGTCGGCGCCGAGCACGACCAACAGGCGTCGCGGCCCGGTCTGCGCGGCCAGGCGCACGGCGCGGTGGATCAGGGTTTCGCCGTCGCGGCTCAGGTTCTGTTTGGCGCGGCCGAGCCGGCGGCTGCCGCCGGCGGCCAGCACCACCGCCGCGTGCGCCGCGCTCATGCCGGGGTGTGGCGCAGCGCCTGCAACTGCGCCGCGATGCTGAGCGCGATCGCCTCCGGCCCGTCGCCGCCGAGCTTGAGTCCGATCGGCGCGTGCAGACGCGGCGTCAGCGCCGCGCGCGCGGTTTCGGGCAGCACCTTGAACAGGTCGTCGCGGCGCTGGCCCGGGCCGAGCAGGCCGACGAAACCGATGTCGCTGGCGGCGAGCGCTTCCAGGGCCTCGCGGTCGAGTTCGAAATGGTGGTGCATGACCAGCGCGGCGTCGTGCGGGCGCGTGGTCGATAGCGCCTGCGCCGGCGCGCGCGCGATCACGCTGTCGGCGAGCGCGGCTTGCGCCGACCAGCGCGGGCGGCGCTCCACGACGCTGGTGACCCAGCCCAGGGTGCGCAACAGCGGCAGCAGCGCCGGTGATTCCGGTCCCGCGCCGAACACCAGCACCGACGGCGGCCGCGCGATCTCCAGCCGCCACGCGGTGGCGCCGCGGCCCAGCCACGGCGGCGTCGCCACCGGCAGGGTCCAGGGCCGGCGCAGGTCGCCGACGTTGGCGCGCATCGCGCCGTTGATGTCGATCTCCAGGCGCAGGTCGCCGTGGCCGCGCCGCCATTCGTCGACCAGCGCCGGCAATTCACGCAGCGCGGCCAGCGGCAGCAGCGCCAGGCGCAGGCGGCCGCGGCAGCCGATCGCCGACCCGTCGAACAGGTCCTCGTCGCTGCGGGTGTCGATGTCCATCCATTCGACCCGGCCGTAACGCGCCGCGTCCGCAGCCAGGGTTTCGATCTCCGGTTCGATGCAGCCGCCGCTGAGCCAGCCGGCCTGGCCGTCGCGGGCGCCGAACAGGGCCAGCGCGCCGGGGTGCACGTAGGTCGAACCGTCGGTCTCCAGCACCAGCGCCAGGGTCGCGCCGTCGCCGCGTTCCTGCGCGCGCACCGCGGCTTCCAGGATGCCGCGCACGCCGCCGGCGGCGGGCAGGGCGGGAGTAACGGGCGGAGCGTCTGGCACGGTGGTTCCCTGGGCGCGGACGACGCCCCGATCATGCGGTCTGGGCATGACGCCTGCAAACGCATTGACGCGGTATTTGCCGGGCGCCGTTCCGCCGGGGCGCCGTACTGCGGGGGACGCGGAGGTCGCCGGACCCGGTTGGCACAACGCGCGTGCCAGGCGTATGTTGTCGTTTCCCCAGCCGCCGCGAGGGATGCATGAAACTGCACGTCAACGGCAACGAGCACGAGGTGGACGCCCCACCCGACATGCCTTTGCTCTGGGTCCTGCGCGACCTGATGCAACTCACCGGCACCAAGTTCGGCTGCGGCATCGCCCAATGCGGCGCCTGCACCGTGCACGTCGACGGCGCCCCGCGCCGCTCCTGCGTGACGCCGGTATCGACCGTCGAAGGCAAGCAGATCCTGACCATCGAAGGCCTGTCGCCCGACGGCAGCCATCCGGTGCAGCGCGCCTGGGCCGAGCTCGATGTGGTCCAGTGCGGCTACTGCCAGTCCGGCCAGATCATGTCCGCGGCCGCGCTGCTGGCCAAGGTGCCTGCGCCTACCGACACCGATATCGATCAGGCCCTGTCCGGCAACATCTGCCGTTGCGGCACCTACCCGCGGATCCGCGCGGCGGTGAAGCGCGCGGCCGGCTCGGGACAAGTCTGATCAGGGCAGGTCTGTCAGAGCAGGTCTGACCACGCCAGCAACCGGACCTCGCGCGGCTTCGCTGCCGCCCGCGCCGTCCGTCACGCGACTCAACGGAGGTTAGCCGTGAACGCCGTGCCCCAGCCGTCCCGACGTCAGTTCCTCAAAGCCGGCGCCCTGCTCGGTGGCGGGCTGGTGATCGGTTTCGTGATACCCGGCGCGCGCCGTTTCGCGCTCGCCGCGCCCGCCGAAGCCGCCGCCGCGGCCGGCTTCGCCCCCAACGCCTTCCTGCGCATCGGCAACGACGACAGCGTGACCGTGCTGATCGCGCACTCCGAAATGGGGCAGGGCATCTGGACCGGCCTGTCGATGCTGGTCGCCGAAGAACTGGACGCGGACTGGTCGAAGATCCGGGTCGAGCACGCGCCCGCGGCGCCGGCGTACGCGCACACCGCGTTCGGCATGCAGATGACCGGCGGTTCCACCAGCACCTGGTCCGAGTTCGACCGCTATCGCCAGGCCGGCGCGACCGCGCGCCAGCTGCTGGTCGCCGCCGCGGCGCAGCGCTTCGGCGTGGCCGAGTCGGAGGTGCGCACCGAGAACGGCGTGGCCATCGCCGGCAACCAGCGCGCGCGCTACGGCGAACTCGCCGACGCGGCGGCGAAATTGCCGGTATCCAAGACCGCGCCGGTGCTCAAGCAGGCCAAGGACTGGAAGCTGATCGGCAAGCCGACCAAGCGCCTGGACTCGCCCGAAAAAATCACCGGCCGGGCGAAGTTCGGCATGGACGTGCAGTTCGAGGGCCTGCTGACCGCGGTGGTCGCGCGGCCGCCGGTGTTCGGCGGCAAGGTCAAATCCTTCGACGCGGCCAAGGCCAAGGCCGTGCCCGGCGTGCGCGACGTGGTCCAGGTGCCGACCGGCGTGGCGGTGGTCGCCGATCACTACTGGGCCGCCAAGCAGGGCCGCGACGCATTGCAGATCGAGTGGGACCTGGGACCGAACGCGGCGCTGGACACCGCGGCGCTGCGCGAGCAATTCCGCAAGCTCGCGGCGACCCCGGGCACCGTCGCCGCGCAGGCCGGCGATGCCGCCGCCGCGCTGGCCAAGGCCGGCAAGACCTTCGACGCCGAATACAACGTGCCCTATCTCGCGCATGCGCCGATGGAGCCCTTGAACTGCACGGTGAAGATCGACGGCGACGGTTGCGAAATCTGGACCGGCACCCAGTTCCAGACCCTGGACCAGCAGGTCGCGGCCGGCATTCTCGGGCTCAAGCCCGAGCAGGTCATGATCCACACCATGTTCCTGGGCGGTGGCTTCGGCCGGCGCGCCACCCCGACCTCGGATTTCGTTTCCGAAGCGGTGCAGGTGGCCAAGGCCGCGGGCAAGCCGGTGAAGACGGTGTGGTCGCGCGAGGACGACGTGCGCGGCGGCTACTACCGGCCCATGTACCTGCAGCAGGCGAAAATCGCCGTCGACGCGCAGGGCTATCCGGTGGCCTGGCAGCACCGCCTGGTCGGGCAGTCCATCCTCGGCGGCACGCCGTTCGAAGCGGCGCTGGTCAAGAACGGCATCGATTCGACCTCGGTCGAAGGCGTCGCCGATTCGCCCTACCTCAAGGACATCGCCCACCATCGCGTCGAGCTGCATTCGCCCAAGACCGGGATACCGGTGCTGTGGTGGCGATCGGTCGGCCACAGTTACAACGCCTTCGTGATGGAGAGCCTGATCGACGAGCTCGCGCACGCCGCCGGCAAGGATCCGGTCGAATACCGGCGCGCGCTGCTCAAGGCGCATCCGCGCCATCTCGGGGCGCTGAACCTGGCCGCCGAGAAAGCCGGCTGGAGCGTGGCGCCGGCCAAGGGCCGCGGCCGCGGCGTCGCCGTGCACGAATCCTTCGGCAGCTATCTGGCGCAGATCGCCGAGGTCTCGGTCGAGAACGGCGCGATCCGCGTGCACCGGGTGGTGTGCGCCATCGACTGCGGCGTGGCGGTCAATCCGGAAGGCGTGCGCGCGCAGATGGAATCGGGCATCGCCTTCGGCCTGGGCGCGGCGCTGCACAGCGCACTGAACTTCAAGGGCGGCCGCGTGCAGGAATCGAACTACCACGACTACCAGGTGCTGCGCCTGCACGAGATGCCGCAGGTCGAGGTCCACATCGTGCCCAGCACCGAACGCATGGGCGGCGCCGGCGAGCCCGGTACCGCGCCGATCGCGCCCGCCGTCGCCAACGCGGTGTTCGCGTTGACCGGCCAGCGCCTGCGCGAACTGCCGCTGCGGCTGAAGGCCTGAGGACGACGACATGCGCATACCGTTATCGATCGCCCTGATCTGCGCGCTCGCCGCCTGCGGCCCGCGGCCCAGCCCCGAGCAGCGCGAAAAAGCCGTCGCGGCCTTCGCCACCGTGCAGAAGGTGTTCCAGCACCCGCGCTGCCAGAACTGCCACATCCCCGGCGACCAGCCGCTGCAGTTCGACGCCGGCCTGCCGCACGCCATGGGCGTGGTGCGCGGCCCCGACGGCAAGGGCGCCGCGGGCCTGCCCTGCGCGACCTGCCATGGCGAGAAGAACCTGCCGGCCAGCTACGGCCCGAACGCGCCGCCGGGCGCGCCGCATTGGCAGTTGCCGCCGCCGGAGCACAAGATGGCCTGGATCGGTCTGCCGCCGAAGCAGTTGTGCGAAATGATCCAGGACAAACGCAGCAACGGCGACCGCGACTTCGCCGCGCTGCTCAAGCACGTCAGCGAGGACAAGCTGGTGCTGTGGGGCTGGGAGCCCGGCGGCAACCGTCTGCCGGTGCCGGTGCCGCACGACGAATTCGTCGCCCAGTTCAAACTCTGGGCCGACGCCGGCGGTCCTTGCCCGGCCTCGTAACCCCGCCTGGGGAGTGGCGCGAGCCGCGATCGCGTCCTCGCGGTTGCGACGCAACTGCGGTATCGCGATCGCGGCTCACGCCGCTCCCACAGCGGCTCACGCCGCTCCCACAGTCGCTGGCGTGTTGGCGCATGGACTGAAGCCCGCGGCGTCGCGCCGCGGGCTTCGTCGTTTCAGCCGGCCGGCGTCGCGTCGCGACCGCCTTCCTCGCCGCGATGCAGCCAGCGGTACAGCACCGGCAGCACCAGCAAGGTCAGCAGGGTCGAGGACACGATGCCGCCGATCACCACTGTCGCCAGCGGTCGCTGCACTTCCGAGCCGGCGCCGACGTTGAAGGCCATCGGCAGGAAGCCCAGCGAGGCCACCAGCGCGGTCATCATCACCGGACGCAGACGCCCCAGCGCGCCGTCGACGATGGCGTCGTCGAGGCGGTCGCCCTGTTCGCGCAGCTTGCGGATGAAAGCGATCATCACCAGGCCGTTGAGCACCGCCACGCCCGACAGCGCGATGAAGCCGACGCCGGCCGAGATCGACAGCGGTATCCCGCGCAGCGCCAGCGCGATCACGCCGCCGGTCAGCGCCAGCGGCACGCCGCTGAACACGATCGCCGCGTCCTTGACCGAACCGAAGGCCATGAACAACAGAGCGAAGATCACCACCAGCGTCACCGGCACCACCACCGCCAGGCGCCGGCTGGCCGAGATCAGCTGCTCGAAAGTGCCGCCGTAGCCGATCCAGTAGCCCTCGGGCACTTTCACTTCGGCGTCGATGCGCTGGCGCAGCTCGGCGACGAAACCGCCGAGGTCGCGGTCGCGCACGTTCGCGGTCACCACGATCCGGCGCTTGCCGTTCTCGCGGTTGATCTGGTTCGGGCCCAGGATCGGATTCAACCTGGCGACCTCGCGCAGCGGCACCGTGCGCGGCGCGCCGCCGCTCCAGGTCGCGGCGCGGCTGGATTCGTCGGTATCGCCCTCGCTGCGCGGCGGCAGCGGGATCGGCAGGTCGGCGAGCGCGGCCGGGTCCTGGCGCAGCGCTTCGGGCAGGCGCACCACCAGATCGAAGCGGCGGTCGCCTTCGAACAGCTGGCCGGCGACTTCGCCGCCGACCGCGGTCGCTACCGTTTCCTGCACCGCCGCCGGGTTGAGGCCGTACACCGCCAGCGCGCGCCGGTCCGGCTCGATGCTGAGCATGGGCAGACCGGTGGCCTGTTCGGTCTTGACGTCGGCCGCGCCGGGCACGCGCTTGGCCACGGCCTCGATCTTCTGCGCCAGCTTGAGCAGGCGCGGCAGGTCGTCGCCGTAGACCTTGATCGCGACATCGGCGCGCACGCCCGAGATCAGCTCGTTCATGCGCATCTGGATCGGCTGAGTGAACTCGTAGTTGTTGCCGGGCAGGCGCCGCGCCACGGCCTCGATCTCCTCCATCAGCGCGGCCTTGGGCTTGCCCGGGTCGGGCCAGCGATCGCGCCGCTTGAGCATCAGGAAGGTGTCGGCCACCGAGGGCGGCATCGGGTCGCTGGCGACTTCGGCGGTGCCGATCTTGCTGAACACCCGCTCGACTTCGGGCAGGGCCAGGAAGGCCTGTTCCATGGTCTTCTGCATCGTCACCGACTGGCTCAGGCTGGTGCCGGGGATGCGCATGGCCTGCACCGCGACGTCGCCTTCGTCCAGGCTGGGCACGAACTCGCTGCCCATGCGCAGGGCCAGCGCGCCGCTGAGCAGCACCAGCGCCACGGTGCCGGCCATCACCGCAGTGCGGCTGCGCAGCGCCCAGGCCAATGCCGGCTCGTAGCGGCGCTTGAGCCAGGCCATCGCGCGGTTTTCCTTTTCCGCGACCTTGCCGCCCAGGAAGATCGCGACCGCGGCCGGGACGAAGCTCAGCGACAGCAGCATCGCCCCGGTCAGCGCCAGCACCACGGTGATCGCCATGGGGTGGAACATTTTTCCTTCGATGCCGCTGAGCGCGAAGATCGGCAGATAAACCGCGGTGATGATGCCCAGGCCGAACAGGCTGGGACGGATCACCTCGGCGGTGGCGCTGGCGGTGAGTTCGTGGCGTTCCTCGTCGCTCATCTCGCGGCCGAGCGCATGCTGGGCTTCGCCGAAGCGGCGCAGGCAGTTCTCGATGATGATCACCGCACCGTCGACGATCAGGCCGAAGTCGAGCGCGCCCAGGCTCATCAGATTGCCCGAGACGCCGCCGCGGACCATGCCGGTGATGGTGAACAGCATCGCCAGCGGTATCACCAGCGCGGTGATCAGCGCGGCGCGGAAGTTGCCCAGCAGCAGGAACAGCACCACCACCACCAGCAGCGCGCCTTCGACCAGGTTCTTGGACACGGTGGCGATGGTGCGGCCGACCAGGGACGTGCGGTCGTAGACCGGATTGGCGCTGACGCCCTTGGGCAGGCTGGCGTTGGCGGCCTGGAGCTTTTCGGCCGCGGCTTGCGAGACTTCGCGGCTGTTGGCGCCGACCAGCATGAACACCGTGCCCAGCACGACCTCGCGGCCGTTCTGGGTCGCCGCGCCGCTGCGCAGTTCCTGGCCTTCGCCGACCGCGGCCACGTCGCGGACGCGGATCGGCACGCCGTCGCGGCGGTCGAGCACGATGTCGCCGATCGCCTCGATGCCGGCGATCTGGCCCGGTACGCGCACCAGGAACTGCTCGCCGTTGCGTTCGATGTAGCCGGCGCCGACGTTCTGGTTGTTGGCCGCGAGCGCGGCGACCACGTCGCGCTGGCTCAGGTTCAATGCCATCAGCCGCGCCGGATCCGGGGTGATGTGAATCTGGCGCGCGTAACCACCGATGGTGTTGACCTCGGTAACGCCGGGCGTGTTGCGCAGCTGCGGGCGGATCATCCAGTCCTGCAGGGTGCGCAGGTCGGTGGCGGTGTAGGGCATGCCGTCGGCCTTGCGCGCCTTCGGCTCGGCGTCGACGGTGTACATGAAGATCTCGCCCAGGCCGGTCGCGGTCGGGCCGAGTTCGGGTTCCAGCCCGGCCGGTATCTGCGACTTCACCTGCTGCAGCCGCTCGGCGACCTGCTGGCGGGCGAAATACAGGTCGGTGCCGTCCTTGAACACGACCGTGACCTGCGACAGGCCGTAGCGCGACAGCGAACGGGTGTAGTCGAGTTCGGGCACGCCGGCCAGCGCGGTCTCGATCGGGAAGGTCACGCGCTGTTCGGCTTCCAGCGGCGAATAGCCCGGTACCTGGGTGTTGATCTGGACCTGGACGTTGGTGATGTCGGGCGTCGCGTCGATCGGCAACTGGCGGAAGCTCCACACGCCCAGCCCGATCAGGGCCAGGGTCAGCGCCAGCATCAGCCAGCGGTGCGCGATCGCGTAGCCGATGATCCGTTCCAGCACGCCGCTGCGCGCGGTGTCGCGGTCAGTGCTCATGCGCGGCCCCCGACTTTTCGATGTCGGCCTTGATCAGGAAGCTCTGTTCGACCACCACCTGTTCGCCGGCCTTCAGGCCCGAGATCACTTCCATGCGGCGCGCATCGCGGCGGCCGATGCGCAGCGGCCGCGCGCTGTAGCGCTCGCCCTCGCGCACGAACACCACGTCGCGTTCGTCCATGCGCTGCAGCGCGCTCAGCGGTACCGCCAGCGCGACCGGCTGCAGTTCCACCGTGACCCGCGCGCGCACCGCCGAGCCAGGGCGCCACAGACCGTCGGCGTTGGCGATGGAGGCGCGCGCGACGGTGCTCTGGCTGGCGGTCGCGGTGCCGGGCAGGATCCGGTCCAGGGTGGTGGCGACGCCGCTGTCCTCGCCCATGCGCATCACCGTGACCGGCAGGCCCGGTCGCAGGTGCGAGGCGTCGGCGCCGAACACATGCAGGTCGACCCACAGCGTCGACAGGTCGGCGATCTCGAACAGGGCGGTGCCTTCGGTCGCGACTTCGCCGAACGCGGCGTTGCGCGCCAGCACCACGCCGGAGATCGGTGCGGCGATGGCGTAGGTGGTCAGGCTGAGGTTGCTGTCGATGGTGGCCAGGGTCTGGCCGGCGCGCACGCGGTCGCCGACGTTCGCGCGCAGCGTGCGCACCGGGCCGGGATAGCGGGCGGTGACGCGGGCGACGCGGCCTTCCAGCGGCGTGACCAGGCCCTGCACCTCGTGTTCGTCGGCGATGATGCCGGGGCCGGCGGCGGCCACCACGATGCCGGACTGGCGTGCGATCGCGGCGGGGATGGTCGTGCTTTCGGCTTGCTCCCCGTGATCGGCGACGCCTTCGTCGTGGCCGGCGCCGGCCTCGTCGGCAGGCGCGGCTTTCGCACCGGCCGGCGGCGCGGCGCGCGCGTCGTCCTTGCCGCAGGCGCTCAGGGTCAGGGCCAGCAGGCCCGCGGCGAGCAACAGTTCGGGCTTCATGGGGCGGCTCCGGTGGGGGTGGCGTCGGCGACGACGAAGGACTCGCCGGTGAGGCGCTGGATTTCGATCAGGGCGAGCTGCGCTTCCAGTGCAGCGTCCAGGCGCTGCTTGCGCGCGGCCACGCTTTCGGCCTGCAGCAGGGCCAGTTCGAGATAGCCGATCGCGCCGGCGCGGTAGGCGTACTCGGCCGCGTCCTCGGCGCGCTTCAGGCGCGGCAGCACGTCCTCCTGCAATCGCCCGACTTCGAGCGCGGCGACGCGATAGCGGCCGTGCGCTTCGACCAGGGTCGAGTACAGCGCCAGACCCTGGATTTCGCGTTCGGTCTCCACGCTCGCCAGTTCGGCGCGCGCGCCGCGGATCTCCGGTTCGGCGCGGCCGCGCGCGCCCAGCGCGAACGACACCCCGCCGAGCAGCGCCAGATCGCCGCCGTCCTGCAGGCGGCGCACGCCGGCCTGCCAGTCCAGATCGGCGCTGGCCTGGCTCTGGGCCAGGCGCAGGCGCGCCTCGCCGATGCGTCGCGCGTCGACGAAGCGGGTCAGTTCCGGCGTGCGTTCGAGCAAAGCGGCGAGCGCATCGGCGTCGGCGATCTTCGGCAAGGCATACGGATCGCCGGCGACCTGGGCGAAGCCGGGGTCGCGTTCGCCCCACAGCGCGGCCAGGTGCTGACGTGCGGCGAGCAGGGCCTGCTCGCTGCGGCCGCGGTCGAGTTCGGCGCGCGCCTGCGCGGCCTGCGCGGTCAGCAGGCCCGATTCCGGCGAGGCGCCGGCGATCAGGCGCTGACGCGCGGCGGCGACGCTGCGTTTGCGCTGGGCGATATCAAGTTGGGCGAGTTCGATCCGGCGCTGGGCGACGGCGATGGCGAGATAACGCCGCGCAGCTTCGGCCAACAGATCGAGGCGACGGCTCTCGCGTTCGAGCGCGAGCGCGTCGATCCGGCCCTGCGCCAACGCACGGCGTGCGTCGAGCTTGCCGCCGCGTTCGAATACCGAGGCCAGGGTCAGGGACAGTTCGGCGCCGCGCAGCATGCGCAGGTCGCCGCTGCCGAACGCGTTCTCCAGGCTAGCGCCGGCGACCAGCGCCGGGCGCTGGCCGGCGCGGTCGAGTTCGGCCGCGAGCGCGTCGCGGCGCTGGCCGAACAGGCGCAGGTCGGGATGCGAGGCGTCGATGCGCGCGAGCGCGTCGTCGAGAGTGAACACCGCCGGGCGCGGGGCCGCGGCGGAAACAGCAGGGGGCAACTGCGCGCGTGCAGGAAAGCACAACGCAGCCGCCAGGACGGCCGAAGCCGCTGGACGCAACCACATGAGGGAATACTCCGAATCGGGACAGGAACGATCGGCCGGCTCAGGCCGGCGGCGACGTCAGTCCGCGATCGGGGGGCGGAACGGCGCCGGCAACGGCGCCGGCACGAACGCGAACGCGCGCGGCGGAATCGCCTCGCGGGTGGCGGGCGCGGTCACGCCCAACTCGTAACGCGGCAGTACCGCGGCCTGCTGGCCGCAGCAGTGGCTCAGGTGCCAGCGGTTGTCGCTGTCGCCGTCGCTGCCGGGCTGGCCCGGCGGATGGTCATGGCCGTGCTCGCCCAGGGCCGATTCGCTCTGCGCGCCGCCGATCGATGCGATCTCGCGCGCCTCCTCGGCGAACGCCAGCGCCGGCCGGACCACGGCCATGGCGATCAGCAGGCCGAAGACCAGGCAGCGCAGGATCGAGGACAGGGGCGGCAGACCGGACATGGCCGCTAGGGTACGGGCCGGGTGCGGCGATACACAATTGCGCCGATACGGCACAGTGCGTGCCGCACGGGCGTCACATGCGCTGGCCAGACTGCGCGCCTCGTCTACAGGGGGCGTGTCATGAAGTGGGTTCGGACCTGCGCGGCCTTCGCCGCGCTGTCGTGCCTGGTCGCTTGCGGCGCCGAGCCGGCGCCGCAAGCGCAGGCCCCGTCGTCGCCGGAGGCGATACCGGCGCGACCGGCCCTGGCCAGTCTCGACATCGAGCGCCTGCGCACGCTCGCCGCCGAGGCCCTGCGCGGCCAACGCACCTACGCACCGGCCGGCGACAACGCGGTCGAGTACTACCTCGCCTTGCGCGACAAGGCGCCGGGCGAGGCCACGGTCGCCAATGCGCTGCAGGAACTGCAGCCTTACGTGCTGATCGCCGCCGAACAGGCGATGGCCGGCGGCGAACTGAGCGAGGCCCAGCGTCTGCTGGACCTGCTCGCGCGCGTGGACGCGCAGGCGCCGGCGCTGCCGCGTCTGCGCGCGGGCCTGGACGCGGCGCGTGCCGCGCAGAGCCAGCGTTTAGCCGAGTTGCAGGCCGAAGATCAGCGCCTGGCCCAGCAACGCGCCACGGCGCTCGCGAATGCGGCCAACAAGCCGGCCGCGCCGGCATCGGTCGCGCCTGTATCGAGCGCGCCTGCCTCCGCTGCGCCAGCCGCATCGGCCGCGCCCGCGCCGCCGCCGGTTGCCACGGTGCCCGCGCCGGCGCCGGTCGAACCGATCGCGATCGCCGCAGCGCCGCCGGCGCCGCGCCGCGACGAGGCCGCCGCGCGTCCCTTGCCGCGCCTGATCAGCGATTCCGCGCCGCGTTACCCGCTCAGCGCCCTCAATCGCCGCATCGAGGGCAGCGTGCAGATCGCGTTCGTGATTCAGCCCGACGGCAGCGTGACCGCCGTGCGGCTGCTGTCGTCGACGCCGCCGGGCGTGTTCGACGAGGCCGCGCTGGCCGCGGTCTCGCGCTGGCGCTTCGAGGCCGGCGGTCAGCGCGTGCCGACCAGCCGGACCCTGAGTTTCCGCCTGCCCAAGGGCTGAGCCGCAGGCGTGACGCCGGTGCTGGCGGCTCGCGGGGGCCTGCGCGCACAATGCGGCGATGACTACTGCCACCGCCCCCCTGCTGGATACCGTCGAACACGAAACCGGCCCGTCGCCGGCCTGGTCCGTGCTGTGGCTGCACGGCCTGGGCGCCGACGGCAACGATTTCGCGCCCATCGTGCCCGAGCTGCTGCGCCCGGACTGGCCGGCGCTGCGCTTCGTGTTCCCGCATGCGCCGGTGCGCGCGGTGACCATCAACAACGGCGTGCGTATGCGCGCCTGGTACGACATCCGCGACTTCAGCGATTTCAACCATCGCGCCGACGAAGCCGGCGTGGATGAATCGGTGGCTCAGATCGAAGCCCTGATCGAGCGCGAAGCCGAGCGCGGCGTGCCGGCCTCGCGGGTGCTGCTGGCCGGCTTCTCGCAGGGCGGCGCGGTGGCCCTGGCCGCGGGCCTGCGTCGCGAACAGCCGCTGGCGGGCCTGATCGCGCTCTCGACCTACCTGCCGATGCCGGAACGGCTGGCCCGCGAAACCCGCGAGGGCGCGCGCTCGCAGCCCGTGTTCATGGCCCACGGCCGCCACGACCCGGTGGTGCCCTATGCCGCCGGCGAGACCAGCGCGGCGCGGCTGCGCGCGCTCGGCCTGAACCCGGACTGGCACGCCTATCCGATGGCGCACCAGGTCTGCCTGGAGCAGATCCAGGACCTGGGCGACTGGATGTCGCGGCGCTTCGCCGCCTGAGCATGAGCGCCCCCGGCAGCGAGCGCGAACCCTGGCTGCCCGACCTGTGCCGCCTGCCGCGGCTGGTGGTGATGCTGAGCATGGCCGAGCTGATCGTGGTCGTGCTGGCGCTGGCGCCCGACGGCGGCGCGCCCTGGGACTGGCAGCGCTTCGTGTCCGGCAGCACTTTCGCGCTGTGGCTGGCGCTGACCGTGTCGGTGCTGCTGTGCGTCTCGCGCGAACGCCTGCTGCGGCTGCCGGCCAGCCTCGGCGGCGTGATCGCGACCGCGGCCGCGGCCCTGCTCGGCGCGACCTTCGCCGCGATCACCCATTCGATCGACCACGCCGTCGGCGCCAGCCTGGTGCCGCCGGGCGTCTCGTTCGCGCGTTTCAGCCTGGGCACCGCGGCGGTGACCATGCTCGCGGTCGGCGTGGTGCTGCGTTACCTCTATATCAACGACGGCTGGAAGGCGCAGGTGCGCGCCAGTGCGCGCGCCGAGGTCGATGCGCTGCAGGCGCGGATCAAGCCGCACTTCCTCTTCAACAGCATGAACACCATCGCCGGCCTGGTGCGCAGCGACCCGGTGGTGGCCGAGCGCGCGGTGCTGGACCTGTCGGACCTGTTCCGCGCCGCGCTCGGCGCCGGCGAGTCCGACTCCAGCCTGGCCGAGGAGGTCGAGCTGTCCGAGCGCTACCTGGCGATCGAGCAGCTGCGCCTGGGCGACCGCCTGCAGGTGGAATGGCGCAAGCACGAGCCGCTGCCCTGGACCCTGCCGATGCCGCGCCTGGTCCTGCAGCCCCTGGTCGAGAACGCGGTGCTGCACGGCATTTCGCGCCTGCAGGGCGGCGGGACCCTGGAAATCGAGCTGCTGGTGAGCGGCCAGATGCTGGTGCTGCGGGTGCGCAATCCGGCCCCGCCGCCGCCGGAAGGCCCCGGCAGCGGTACCCGCCACGCCCAGCGCAGCATCGGCCAGCGCCTGCGCTACGCCTACGGCCCGCAGGCCCGGATGACCGCGGGCTGGGCGCAGGACTACTATCTGTGCGAACTGCACGTGCCGACCGGGGTGGAGGCGCTGTACCGATGAGGGCCGCAATGAGGATAGTCATTGCCGACGACGAGCCGCTGGCGCGCGAGCGCCTGCGCGCTCTGCTGGCCGAGCTGCACGACGTCGAGGTGGTGGCCGAGGCCGCCGACGGCCAGCACGCCCTGCACGCCTGCGCCGAGCACCAGCCCGACCTGGTGCTGCTGGACATCGCCATGCCCGGCATCGACGGCCTGGAGGCCGCGCGCCATCTGGCCGCGTTCGAACCGCGCCCGGCGGTGGTGTTCTGCACCGCCTACGACGCCCACGCGCTGTCGGCGTTCGAGGCCGAGGCGATCGACTACCTGGTCAAGCCGGTCCGTGCCGAACGCCTGAGCGCCGCGCTGGAACGCGTGCGCACCTTCGCCGCCGGGCGCGAGCGCGGCGGCGAGGTCGCGCCGGGCCAGCGCCGCACCCACCTGTGCGCGCGCCTGCGCGGCAGCCTGCGCCTGATCCCGATCGAGGACGTGCATTACCTGCACGCCGAAGAGAAGTACGTGATAGTCCACCACGCGCGCGGCGAGGACCTGATCGAGGAATCGCTGAAGTCGCTGGAAGACGAGTTCGGCGAGCGCTTCGTGCGCATCCACCGCAACTGCCTGGTCGCCCGCCACGAGATCGTCGAGCTCAAGCGCTGCCCGGACGGCCACGTCCAGGCGGTGCTGCGCCACGGCAAGCAGCCGCTGGAAGTCAGCCGGCGCTGCGTGTCGGCGCTGCGGGAGACGTTGAAGCATCTGTAGCGGGCGGAGCAAATCCCCCCAGCCCCCCTTCTCAAAGGCGGAAACAGCCAGAGCGGGGGCGAGCTGGCAACCGTTCACGAATGCGGCTTCCCCCTTTGAAGAGGGGTACCGCGGAGCAGGGGAGTGGCGGCTACACCAGAACCGCACAAATGCGCCCCCTTTGACGGGCGAACAGCGAAAGCAGCGGTTACACCCAGAACCCACGAATGCGGCCCCTTTTTGACGAGGGGGAGTAGCGAGGGCAGGGGAGTGACTGTTACGCCCACGAATGCAGCTTCCCCTTAGAAGAGGGGAAAGCGAAGCACGGAGCGGCAGTGGCACCCAGAACCCCACAATGCAGCTTCCCCCTTTGGAAAAGGGGGATCGAGGGGGATTTGCTTCTAAAATTCCCCCATGACCCGTCTCCGCATCGCTACCCGCAAAAGCCCGCTCGCCCTGTGGCAGACCGAGCACGTCGCCGCGCGCCTGCGCGCCGCCCATCCCGGTCTGGAGGTGCTGCTGGTGCCGATGAGCACCCGCGGCGACGAGGTGCTGGACCGCTCCCTGGCCGCGATCGGCGGCAAGGGCCTGTTCCTGAAGGAGCTGGAAGTGGCGATGCAGCGCGGCGAAGCCGACTGCGCCGTGCATTCGCTCAAGGACGTGCCGATGGAGCTGGAACCCGGCTTCGCCCTGCCGGCGATCCTGGAACGCGCCGACTACGCCGACGCCTTCGTCAGCCCGCACTACGCCCGCATCGACGCGCTGCCGCAGGGCGCGCGCGTAGGCACCTCTTCGCTGCGTCGCCAGACCCAGCTGCGCGCGCTGCGTCCGGACCTGCAGTTGCTGGACCTGCGCGGCAACGTCAACACCCGCCTGGCCAAGCTAGACGCCGGCGAATACGACGCGATCGTGCTCGCGGTCGCCGGCCTGGAGCGCCTCGGCCTGGGCGAACGCGTGCGCGAGCGCCTGCAGGCCCCGCAATGGCTGCCGGCGCCGGCGCAGGGCGCGATCGCGATCGAATGCCGCAGCGACCACCTGGCCACGCGCGCGCTGTGCGCCGCGCTCGACCACAGCGACACCCGCACCTGCGTCGAGGCCGAGCGCGCGATGAACCGCGCCCTGCACGGCAGCTGCCACGTGCCGGTCGCCGCGCACGCGCGCCTGGACGGCGAACACCTGCGCCTGGACGGCCTGGTCGGCGCCGCCGACGGCCGCCAGGTGCGCGCCCACGGCGAGGGCCGCGGCGACGCGCCCGAATGCCTGGGCCTGGAAGTCGCGCAGGCGCTGCTGGCACAGGGCGCGGGCGAGTTCATCGCTGCCGCGCTCTGAGCCGCGCCCGCTGGATGCGATACCTAGCGTCGGCGCAGGAGCGAAAGAGATAGCCGACGCCGGCATGCGATGAGCACGAGCGGCGCTGTGGGAGCGGCGTAAGCCGCGATCGCGAAGTTACCAGCGGCGGCGCGGTCGCGACTCACGCCGCTCCCGCCGACAGCCGCCCTGGGGTAGGAGCGGCGTAAGCCGCGACCGAGCCCACCCGATCACCCGCGAACCACACGATTCCCCGTTCCCCCCGCACCCACCGCCGCAACTAGAACCGCCGCCGCAACTCGATGGAGCTCTCCGCCGTCTCGCTGCCGCCGCCGCTCTCGGAGTCGTGGCGGATCGCGAAGTCGGTTTCCAGGGTCCAGTCCGGCCACAAGGCCACGTCCAGCCGCACCGACTGTTTGACGAAGGTATTGCCGTGGCCGCTTTCGACGAACACGCGCTGGGTCCAGCGCGCGCGGTCGCCGATCTTCTGCCCGAAGTTGAGTTCGCCGCGCATCACCGCGCCGGGCCGGTTGATGCCGTCGTCGTACAGCGGCGCCAGCCGGTAGCCGGCGCCGAACTGCAGGCCCAGCTGGGTCGGCCCGTCGCGCAGCACCTGCACGCCGTAGCGGGTGCCGATGCGGAAATCGTTGGAGTAGGCGCCGCGGCTTTCGCGCGTCGCGGCCGGCGCGCTCAGGCCGATGTAGCGCTGCGAGCCCGGCAGGCGCAGCGGCCGGCGCGGCGCGGCCTGCGGCTCGTCCAGGCTGCGTACCCGGACCGGCGGTGCCAGCGCCAGGCGCCATTCCTCATCCCCGCAGCGCGTGGAAAAACAGTACAGCCGCATCTGCGCCGGATCGCTGGCGAGCGCCATCAGCGTGGGGTCGCCGGAGACCGGCATCGTCGGCAATGTGAGGAAGGGGCCGCCCAACAGGGCGAGCCCGAGCAAGCCGGACATCGTCGTGAACAGGGCCAAGAAAGTAGCTGGATGATGCCATGAAAACGATTACAGTCCCAAGACCTGGGCTGAACCGCCGTCCAGACCGCGCGACGGCGCGGCTAACGACTAGTAATACAACGTGACCAGATGCCGGGCCTGGGCGAAGAACAGCCAGCGTTCGACCAGGGCGCCGGTCAGAGCGGACAGCGCGGCCAAGGGGAACGCCAACCAGGCCGCGCCCGGCAGCAGCCACGTCAGCGCCGCCAGCAGCACCGGGATCGCGCCGAACAACGCCAGGGCGATGAGGCGCAGCTTGCGCGCGTGCTTGCGTGCGAGCACATAGCCCATCTCGCGGGTCAGGTAGTTGTCTTCGGTATGCGGGCGCTCGAACACGCTCAGTTCGCGACCGGGCAGGCCGACCGCGTCGGCGCGGGTGACGGTGAGCGGGGTGGTGTCGATGGCGCGCCAATAGCGCAGCTTCATCGCGGCCGCGGCCAGGGCCAGCACGCCCAGCGCGAGCGCGAGGTAGCGCAGCGTCGGTGCCGGCAGACCGTTCCCGGCGAATGCCACGGCCAGCGTCGCCAGCAGCGCCCAACCGGTGAGCAGGGCGAAGCCGAGATACGCCGGCACCACCAGCCGATGGCGCCAGGCCGGGATCGGCGGCAGCGAGGCGTAGATCATCGCGGTGCAGACCACCGTCAGCAGCGACAGTACGGTCAGCGCGGCGCCGAGTGCGCGGCCCCAGCCGGCCGCCAGCGCGCCCGCGTCGCCCGCGCCCCACAGCATCGCGGCCAGGGCCAGCGCCGGCACGAAGGTCGCCAGCGACAGCACGCCCTCGCGCGACAGCCAGGATGTGCGCCATTGCGAGAACGCGCGCCAGGCGCGCAGCGGTTTGCCCAGATGGAAAGTCGAAGCGAGCAGGCCGACCACGCTCAGCAGCAGACCCAGGCCGAGCGCGAGCAGGCCCAGCAGCGGCGCCGAGACGATATCGGCGCCGGGGTAGCTCAGCGCTTGCAGCCGCGAGGTCGCGAGCAAGGCGCCCAGCCACGCCAGCAGGCCATAGCCCGCGCCGGACAGAGTGGTGAACAGGATGACGGAGAAGGCGGGATGCATCAGCGGTCCGGCGTCGGGGCCACGCCCGGCAGCAGCGCGCGCATACGCGCGTCGGGCGGAAGCGGAATGCAGGGCCGCGCCGGCCCGCACGCGCGTCGCATCCGGTATGGGATCGCATCGACGCACGATGCTGCGGCCGACGAATCGGCCGCGATGGCGCCCACGAACATCCGCCTCATCGCGACAGCACCCGATCCAGCCAACGCAACACCGGCGGCAGCGCCGCGGTGTCCAGGGCTTCGGCGGGCGGCGTCGGCGGTGCCGCCGTTTCGCCAGCGCGGCGCGGCCGCGGCGGCAGGTACTTGTTGGTCGGTTTGTAGCCCAGCTCCGGCATCAGGTCGACGCCGCCGCGCGCGGCGACCAGCTTCGACACCTTGGATTCCGGATCGCCGAGATCGCCGAAGTGGCGCGCGCGGGTCGGGCAGGCCTGTACGCAGGCAGGCTGGCGCTCGGACTCTTCGAGCTTCTCGTTGTAGATGCGATCGATGCACAGCGTGCATTTCTTCATCACGCCTTCGACCGGGCTGTACTCGCGCGCACCATAGGGGCAGGCCCAGGAGCACAGCTTGCAGCCGATGCATTTGTCCTCGTCGACCAGGACGATGCCGTCCTCGGCGCGTTTGTAGCTGGCGCCGGTCGGGCATACGGTCACGCAGGCCGGGGTTTCGCAATGCAGGCAGGAGCGCGGGAAGTGCAGGGTCATCGCCGGTTGCGGCGCGACCGTTTGCGCCCCGCTACCGCAGCCTGTTGTGGTCGCCGGCTCGGCCGCGATCTCGTAGCTGTGTACCCGGTTGAACCAGACTCCGGTCGGGTCCTTGCCGTACGGGCTTTCGTCGGTCAGCGGCGCGGCGAAACCGCCCGCATTCCATTCCTTGCAGCTCACCGCGCAGGCATGGCAACCCACGCAGGTGTCGAGGTCGATCACCAGGCCCATCTTCTTCGTGCTCGGCGGCGGCAGAGCGGTCATCGTTTGCGGCTCGTACTGATCAACCACACGCCCAGGGCGAACATGGCGATGCCGAAACTCACGCTGGGCAGCAGGCCGATCAGCACCGGCGTCAGCGAACCGCGACCGGCGACGCTGCCGATCGGGTCGAACACGCCCAGGCCGATCAGGATCACCAGCGCGAAGCTCAGCGCGACGCAGCACCAGCCCACCAGCATGCGGAACGATCGTTTCATCGGGACGCCTTGTTGCGGAAAGCCGCGCCGTAGCGCAGCGGTCGATTGTCGGCCTCGCCCAGCTCCAGCGCCGGGAACTGCGGCTGGCTCTGCTCGACCGGCTCGACGCGGCTGATGCGCACGCGCAGGTCGAACCAGGCCGCCTGGCCGGTGACCGGATCGGCGTTGGCGTAGTCGCCGCGTGGGGTGATGTCGGAAATCAGATGGTTGAGCAGGAAGCCCTTGCGGCCTTCCGGCGCGTCCTTGCCCAGGCGCCAGGCGCCCTTGCGCTTGCCGATCGCGTTCCAGGTCCAGACCGTGTCCGGCTGCACGTTACCGGCGAACTTCGCCTGCACGGTAATGCGGCCGTGGTGCGATTCCACCGCGATCCAATCCTCGTCGGCGATGCCGTGACGGGCGCCGGTGTCGGGATGCAGGTACAGATAGTTGCGCGCGGTGATCTGGCGCAGCCAGGCGTTCTGCGATCCCCAGGCGTGGTACATGAACATCGGCCGCTGGGTCACCGCGCTGAGCGGGTAGCGGGTGTCGGAATCGGCGACCTGCGCGCCTTCGAAGGGCTCGTACCAGATCGGCAGCGGATCGAAGTAGGTGGCCACGCGCTCGCGGTGCTGCTCCGGCGGCCGGTGTTCGCCGTGGCCCTGCGCCGCGAGCCGGAACTTCTGCAGCGTCTCCGAATACAGCTGCAGCACGATCGGGTCGGCATGGCCGATGAAGCCCATCTTCTGCGCCCAGTCGAGATAGCCGCGGTTGGCCATCTTGAAATAGCGCGCGTGCTCGGGGATCGGGCTGCGCCAGAAACCGCCGTGTTCGATGTAGCGCTCCAGCTGCTGCGGATTAGGCGGGCCCTTGGCTTCGAGTTCGCCATGCTCGCCGCGCCAGCCGGCGAGCAGGCCGACGCCGGGCGCGCGTTCGTGGCGCACGATGTAGTCGGCGTAGTCGCGATAGCGCGGGCTGCCGTCCTCGTGCACCAGTCCCGGCAGGCCCAGGCGTGCGCCCAGATCGATCAGCACCGACTGGAAGCCGCGCACGTCGCGACCTTCGCGCTGCTCCTTCGAGTCGACCACCGGGTGCCGGATCGCGTCGATCGCGCTCTCGGCGTCGGAGATCGGGCGATCGAGCATGCTGATCGCGTCGAAGCGCTCCAGGTAGGTCGTGTCCGGCAGCACCAGGTCGGCGTAGGCGACCATTTCCGAGGCGTAGGCGTCGGCGTAGATGATGCGCGGGATGCGGTACTCGCCCTGCTGATCCTTGTCGGTGAGCCAGCCGATGGTCTCGGCGGTGTTCATCGACGAGTTCCAGCTCATGTTGGCCATGAACATCATCAGGGTGTCGATCTTGTACGGGTCGCCGGCCCAGGCGTTGCGGATCACGCTGTGCATCATGCCGTGCGCGGACAGCGGGTAGGCCCAGGAGAAAGCGTGGTCGATGCGGCGCGGCCGGCCGTCGGCGTCGACCACCAGGTCCTCGGGCGCGTGCACGAAACCCAGCGGCGCGGCATCGAGCACGCCGTTGGCCTGGCGGTTCTTGCCGGGCCGGTTCGGCGGCGCGATCGGTTTCGGGAACGGCGGCTGATAGCGGAACGAGCCCGGCGTATCCACCGCGCCCAGCAGCAGTTGCAGCAGGTGCAGCGCGCGGCAGGTGTGGAAGCCGTTGCTGTGCGCGCTGATGCCGCGCATGGCGTGCATGCTGACCGGGCGCCCGACCATTTCGGCATGCTCGCGGCCGTGTGCGTCGGTCCAGGCGATCGGCAGGGTCAGCGGATGATCGAAGGCGGCCTCGGCCAGCTCGCGCGCGATCCGGCGGATGGTGTCCGCCGGAATGCCGCAGCGTTCGCTGACCGCGTCGGGCGAGTACTGCGGATCGAGGTAGCGCTCGGCGATCAGATGGAACACCGGCACCGCGCGGCGGCCGTCGGGCAGGGTGTATTCGCCGACGACGGCGGGCGAGATGCCGATGGCGTCGGCGCGCTGTGCGCTGCCCTCATCCTGGCCCTCTGCCGCAGACGGGAGAGGGAGCTCTTCCGCGGCATTCGTTTGCTTATGCAGAGAAGATGCTTCGGAAGCCTCCGCTTCGCTGTACAGCAGGGAGGCTTCGGTCGCGCGTGTCGCTATCGGCCGCGTCGCGTCCGCTCCCTCTCCCGTCTGCGGCAGAGGGCCGGGGTGAGGGCCGCGCACCCAGCACAAGGGATGGCCCTCGCGGTCGCGCGCGAACAGACCATCGTCGGCGCCGCCCGGATTGCGGATCACCAGCCAGTGCGCATTGGCGTAGCGCACCAGATAGTCCAGGTCGATCCGGTCGGCCTTGAGCAGTTCGTGGATCAGCGCGAACGCGAACAGGCCGTCGGTGCCGGGGCGGATGCCGATCCACTCGTCGGCGATCGCGCCGTAGCCGCTGCGCACCGGATTGACCGCGACGATCTTGGCCCCGTGCGCCTTCAGCTTGCCCAGGCCGAGCTTGATCGGGTTGGAGTCGTGGTCTTCGGCCACGCCCCACAGCATCAGGTAGCGCGAATGCTCCCAGTCGGGTTCGCCGAATTCCCAGAACGAGCCGCCTAGCGTGTACAAGCCGCCGGCGGCCATGTTGACCGAGCAGAAACCGCCGTGGGCGGCGTAGTTGACCGTGCCGAATTGCTGCGCCCACCAGCCGGTCAGCGCCTGCGACTGGTCGCGGCCGGTGAAGAAGGCCAGCTCGTCGGGATTGCGCTCGCGGATCGGCGCCAGCCAGCCGGCGGCGATCGCCAGCGCCTCGTCCCACTCGATTTCCTTGAACTCGCCGCGACCGCGCTCGCCCACGCGCAGCAGCGGCTTGTCCAGCCGCGCCGGCGAGTAGTGCTGCATGATCCCGGCCGAGCCCTTGGCGCAGAGCACGCCCTGGTTGACCGGGTGCTCGGGGTTGCCCTGGATGTAGCGGATCTTGCCGTCGGCCAGCCACACCTTGATGCCGCAGCGGCAGGCGCACATGTAGCAGGTGGTCGTCTTGACCTCGTCGCCCGGCGAGGGCGACAGATCGATCGCTGGCTCCGATGGAGCTGGCTTGGTGGGTGCGGGCCCTCGCATGCGGGCATTGTGCCTAGCCCGGCGGCCGAGGGCGAGCTTGCGCGCTGGCCGGGCTTGTGCGTGGCGGCGGCGACGCCCGCTCACCGCACTGCAACAAAATGCGGGCCCGGCGCAGGACCCTGCGCGTCGCGGTTATTGGGGCACGTCGACCCGCAGCGCCGGATCGTTGTAGCGCGAATAGACGATGGTGGTGACCATCGGCTTGCCCTGTATCTGGGTACTGCTCACGATCCGCAGCGGATAGCCGTTGCTGCCGACCCACAGGGTCATCGTGCTCGGCTGCGGCTGGCTGTGGTCGACGCGGTACTTGCGCGCCGGTGCGCCGCCGACGGCCTCGCTGCCCAGCGCGGTGACGGTCATGGTCTTGGCGTTCTCGGCCAGCCTCGCCGGATCGCGCCATTGCGACAGGGTGCCCTTGGGCAGAGGCACCTTGGTGCTGCGGCCGCGCAGGTCGAGATACATGGTGTCGCCGACGATGATCTGCTCGCCCATGCCGGCCATGCGCATGCGGTAGCGGCCGGGCGCGACGTAGTCGACTTGATTGTTCATCGTGTGCGCGCCGGTCGCGGTCATGCTGGCGTGGTAGCTGCGCGCGGCCATGAATTTCTCCATCGACGCGTTCACTTCCTCGCGCGCGCCCGCCCAGGCCGGCAGCGCGACCAGGCTTGCCGCCAGGCACAGCACGCGGCCCGCGTATCCGATCGTCTTCATGGCTCATCCGCTGGAGGACCGAGCATCGGCCGATGCCATGCCTAACGCGGGAATCGGCCGCGACCAGCCAGGCGCGCCTCCGGCATCGTCGCGGCCGGCGTCGGATGCCGGCGCAGCACGACTCAGGGCCGGCAGTAGCGCCGCTCGTAGTCGACCGCGCGATCCAGGGCGGCACGATCGTCGCCGGTCGCCAGCGCGGCGATGTCCTTGCGGTTGTCCGGGCACGGCGAGCTGGGTCCGCCGAACAGGCTGCCGATCGCATCGACCACCTTGGCCGCGCTGATCGGTTCGCGCATGGCGACGCCCAAGGTCGCGCCGGCGCCGGGCAGGGTGGGCCTGCGTTTCGCGAACGGATCGGCGCGCTGCGTGTCCAGTCCCGGCGGCGGCCTTTCGCGCAGACCGCCGACCTATTGCATGTAGACAGCCGTCAGCGGTCGACCCGCCAAGGGCGCTGCCGCGTCGGCGACGACCGGGCTTGCGGCGGGTGGCGTCGCGGTGCGCGCCGGCACCGGTCGCAGCGTCTGCGACGCGCGCGGCGGATGCTGGGCGGGCGCAGCGACGGTGCTCGTCGCCGCCGGGCGCGGCGGCGGCAGGAACACCAGCAACAGCGGCTCCTCATCGTCCGCCGACGGGGTGGGGGGATCGGAACGCAAGTAGCGGTTCAAGGTCATGACCATCAGCAGATGCGTCACGACCACGACCGCGACCGCCAGCGTCTGCTCGCTCCATCCTGACCTGGTCCGCATGCTCGGCTTCCGTTCCGGGGCCGCGCATCTTGTGGCCCAGCCGGTTAAACGGTCGTTAGCCGTTCGGGCGGATAACCGCGTCGTGATCGGCTTCTCGCCCGCGGCAGTGGCGGCTGCGTAGTCGCGGGTGCGATGCTAGGCGTCGGATCACCGCTTCCTTCAGACCCCGCCATGGAACGCATCGAACGCATCCACGCCCTGCACCGCATCCTGACCGCCGCGCGTTATCCGGTGACCGTGCAGCGTTTGCAGGAGGACCTGGAGTGCTCGCGCGCGACGGTCTACCGCGACCTGGCCTACCTGCGCGACTACCTGATGGCACCGGTGGTCGGCAACGGCGAGGCCGGCTTTCGCTACGACAGCAGCGAGGGCGACCGCTTCGAACTGCCCGGCCTGTGGCTGAGCTCGGAGGAACTGCATTCGCTGCTGGCCGCCCAGCAGCTGTTGCTGCGCAGCGGCGGCGGCGTGCTGTCGAACGCGCTGGCGCCGTTGCAGCACCGGATCGAAAAGCTGCTGGACGAACACGCCGGCGGCCGCCGGGTGCCGGTCGAGCGCGTGCGGGTGATCCCGCACCGCACCCGCCGCCTGGACGAAACCGCGTTCCGCGCGGTCGCCACCGCGGTGCTGGACCGCAAGCCGCTGAGCTTCGAATACCGTGCCCGTTCCACCGACGAGCGCACCCGCCGCAACGTCTCGCCGCAACGCCTGACCCACTACCGCGAAAACTGGTACCTGGACGCCTGGGACCACGAGCGCGACGCCCTGCGCAGCTTCTCGGTCGACCGTATCACGGCCGCGCGCATGCTCGAAGGCGAGGCCCGCGACGTGCCCGACGAGGAGCTCGACCGTCACCTCGCCTCCAGCTACGGCATCTTCTCCGGCACGCCCAAGGGTTGGGCCACGATCGTGTTCAGCGCAAAGGCCGCGCGCTGGGTCGCCGACGAACACTGGCATTCGCAGCAGCAGGGCCGCTTCCTGCCCGACGGCCGCTACGAACTCAAGCTGCCCTACAGCGCCGGCCGCGAACTGCTGATGGACGTGATGCACTACGGCAGCGACGCCGAGATCGTCGAGCCGGCGGTGCTGCGCGAGCAGGCCAAGAGCATGCTGTCGCTGGCCCTGGGCAACTACGACCGCTGATGGCCGCGGCCGACGCCCCGCATATCCGCAGCGACGAACCGGTCGCGCTGGTGCTGGGTGCGGGCGGCGCGCGCGGCCTGGCCCAGATCGGCGTGATCGAAGCGCTGCAGGCGCGCTCGCTCAACGTGGTCGCGGTCGCCGGCTCTTCCAGCGGCGCCCTGGTCGGCGGCCTGTATGCGGCCGGCAAGCTGGAGGTCTACCGCGACTGGCTGTACGGCCTCAGCCGCACCGACATGCTGCGCCTGCTCGATCCCGCGCTCGGCCGCGCCTCGCTGTTCCGCGGCGAGCGCCTGATGCACGCCCTGCGCGAACTCGCCGGCGAACCGCGCATCGAACAGCTGCCGATCGCGTTCACCGCGGTCGCGGTCGATCTGATGCGGCAGCGCGAGGTCTGGCTGCGCGAGGGCGACCTCTGGGATGCGGTGCGTGCCTCGATCGCGATCCCCGGCGTGTTCACTCCCTACGAAGTGCACGGGCGCGAACTGGTAGACGGCGGCCTGCTGGCGCCGTTGCCGATCGCCGCGACGCGCCTGTCCGACGCCCATCGCTTGATTGCGGTCGATATGCATGGCTGGCCGCAGCGCCCGCCGGGTGCGCCGGCGCGACGCAACAACGGCACACCGGTGCGAGACGGCCGCGGCCCGGCCGGCGACGCATCGGATGCGGCAGCGGGTGCCGGCGGCGGTGTCGTCGAAGGCGATTCCGATACGCGCGGCGCGGGCCTGCTGCGCTGGTTCGGCGAACGCTGGCGGCGCCAGAACGTCGCCGACGCAGAGGGCGAAAACGAACACGAGCTGGGTTTCAGCGAACTGATGGCGCGTTCGCTCGACACCATGCAGGCGCAGATCGCACGCGTGCATCTGGCCCTGGACCCGCCGGAACTGGTGATCCGCATCCCGCGCGACGCCTGCCAGTTCTACGAATTCTGGCGCGCCCGCGAACTCATCGCCCTGGGCCGCGAAGAAGCCGACAAAGCCCTGGACGCCGCCGGCTACTGATAACCAGCCTTCGCCTTGGGGTAGGAGCGGCGTAAGCCGCGACCCGGAGCTACGGCCGCGATCGGAATCTCAAGGCAGTCGCGAATACGCGGTCGCGGCTTACGCCGCTCCTACCCCAAAGCCCGCTTTTTGTGGGAGCGGCGTGAGCCGCGATTTCCTTCCGCAAGCCGCAGGATTACGGCCATATCGCATGGTCGGCATCGCGGCTTACGCCGCTCCCACAGGGGGCCGAAGCGCGGCTCAGGACAGGTCGCAGCCTTTGAGACGGAGGCGGGCCAAGGTGGATGCGTCGGGTCCTCGGACCCGTTGCCTACCTTCGGAGCCCTCGCCATGCGCCAGTCCGTCGCCCACCCGATCCGCCCCTCCGCCGACCCCGCCATCGACCCGCGCGTCGAAGAGGTCCTGCGTTACGCCGTCGCCATCGGCGCCGCGCTGGTGCTGCTGTTGCCGGCCGCGCGTGCGTCCAGCGCCGAGATCGGCTGGCTGCCGCTGTGGTTGCTGGCGATGCCGCTGACCGCGTGGTGGGCGCTGCACCGCTTCCGGCTGCCGCGCCGCGCGGCCGACGCACTGCCGGCGCCGGTCCGCCGCCGTCGCGCGGGCGCCCAGGCGCGGCGCCGCGCTCGTCCGCTGGCGCGCGTCGCGGCTGCGCGCGCGGCCTGAGCAGGCCGAGTCGATCGGTGACGCGGCGCAACCGCCCGCCGCCCGCCGCCCGCCGCCAACCGCCAACCGCCAACCGCCAACCGCCAACCGCCAACCGCCAACCGCCAACCGCCAACCGCCAACCGCCAACCGCCAACCGCCGTCGCCGTCGCCGTCGCCGTCGCCCAGCGCCTGCGGATAGCGGCTGCGGATAGCGCCATCCAGCATACGAACCCGGTAATTTCCGCCATAACGCGGCCACGCCGCGTCCTCCCCACATGACTTCGGGCACGGCGGCCGCCGCCAGGGCCTGTGCTAGCGTTCGGCCTTTCCCTGTTTTCGCGGAGCGCCGATGTCCACGCTGTCCAAGGCCTGCAAGCCGTTGCTCGTTTCGGTTGGAATGATCTCCATCGGCTTGGCCGGCCTGGCCGCTCCGGTCGCTGCCGCCCCTGCCGAGGAGGCCGCCAAAGTGACCGATGGGTCCGACCCTTACGCCTGGCTGGAAGACGTGCAAGGCGAGCGCTCGCTCGCCTGGGTGCGCCAGCGCAACGCCCAGTCCGAAGCCGAATTGGCCGCCGGGCCCGAGTTCAAGAAGCTTGAGGCCGACATCCGCGCCATCCTCGACTCCGACGCCAAGATCCCCGGCGTGATGAAGATCGGCGACCACTATTACAACTTCTGGAAGGACGCGAACCACCAGCGCGGCCTGTGGCGCCGCACCAGCCTGGCTGAGTACCGCAAGGACAAGCCGGCCTGGGAAACCGTGATCGACCTCGATGCGCTCAACAAGGCCGAGGGCGAGAACTGGGTCTGGCACGGTGCCGACTGCCTCAAGCCGCAGTATCAGCGCTGCCTGATCGCGCTCTCGCGCGGCGGCGCCGACGCCGACGTGACCCGTGAGTTCGACCTGGAGAGCAAGTCCTGGGTCAAGGACGGTTACTTCCGTCCCGAAGCCAAGGGCGGGCTGCAGTGGATCGACCGCGACAACGTCTACGTGTTCACCGATTTCGGCGAGGGCAGCATGACCTCGTCGGGCTACCCGCGCATCGTCAAGCAGTGGAAGCGCGGCACGCCGCTCAGCGCCGCCACGGTCGTCTACGAAGGCACCGCGGAGGACATGTACATCTCCGCCGGCCACGACCCGACCGAAGGCTTCGAGCGCGATTTCGTCTCGCGCACCATCGCCTTCTACAACAACGAGCTGTACCTGCGCGGCGCCGACGGCAAGCTGACCAAGATCGACGCGCCGAACTCGGCCGAAAAGTCCGTGCACCGCGAGTGGCTGACCCTGGAGCTGCGCGAGCCTTACACCGCCGGCGGCAAGACCTACAAGCCGGGCAGCCTGATCGTGACCCGCTTCGACGACTTCATGGCCGGCAAGCGCGATTTCACCGCGCTGTTCGAGCCGACCGAACGCACCTCGCTGGCCGGCACCACCTGGACCCGCAACAAGCTCGTGCTCAACGTCATGGAAGACGTGAAGTACAAGCTCAGCGTGCTGACCCCGGGCAGCTGGCAGCGCAGCGAGTTCGTCGGCGCCCCCGCCTTCGGCAGCATCGGCGTGTCGGCGGTGGACGACGACGAGAACGACGACGTCTGGGTGACCGCCACCGACTACCTGACCCCGACCACCCTGTCGCTGGCCAAGCTCGGCCAGCGGCCGGAAACGCTCAAGACCATGCCCGTGTTCTTCGACGGGTCCGACAACGTGATCGAGCAGCACTTCGCGACCAGCAAGGACGGCACCAAGGTGCCTTACTTCATGGTCCGCCCGAAGGACCTCAAGCTCGACGGCAGCACCCCGACCCTGCTGTACGGCTACGGCGGCTTCGAGGTCTCGATGACCCCGGGCTATTCCGGCAGCGTCGGCAAGGGCTGGCTGGAGAAGGGCGGGGTGTACGTGGTCGCCAACATCCGCGGCGGCGGCGAGTACGGTCCGCGCTGGCACCAGGCCGCGCTCAAGGCCAACCGCCACAAGGCCTACGAGGACTTCGCCGCGGTCGCGCAGGACCTGGTCGCGCGCAAGGTCACCTCGTCCAGGCACCTGGGCGTGCAGGGCGGCAGCAACGGCGGCCTGCTCACCGGCAACATGCTGACCCAGTACCCCGAGCTGTTCGGCGCGGTGGTCGTGCAGGTGCCGCTGCTGGACATGAAGCGCTACAGCCACCTGCTGGCCGGCGCCTCGTGGATGGCCGAATACGGCGACCCGGACACGGCCGACTGGGACTTCATCAAGACCTTCTCGCCCTACCACCTGTTCGACGCCAAGCGCGACTACCCGCCGACCCTGTTCACCACCTCGACCCGCGACGACCGCGTCCACCCGGGCCACGCGCGCAAGATGATGGCGAAGATGTCCGAGGCCGGTAAGGACGTGCGCTACTACGAAAACATCGAAGGCGGCCACGGCGGTTCGGCCAACAACGCCCAGGCCGCGCATATGAGCGCGCTGGCCTACACCTTCCTCTGGGACAAGCTGTCCAAGTGACGGCGGCGGGCGCCGATGCCCATGCCTCAGCGACCTCGGATTCTTCCTGGGGTTGCTGATCGAAGCCTTCGCGCTGGCCGCCTTGGCGGCATGGCCGTCGCGCGTCTTCACCCGGGGCCGGCTCGGGGCTTAGCCCGGGCCGGTCCTGAAGCACTTGAGTCGCTGGCCTTCCAGCCATGAATATCCCGGGGCGGCGGACTGAGAGCCTCCGCCATTGCGCTCCCCGCAATCGGACCCATCTATGAAACCGACCTCCATCCTGCTGGCCGCGACGCTCCTGATGACCACGACCCCGCCCGTTCTCGCCGCCGATTCCGCCCTGCCGCCCGATGCGGCCAAGAAGCCGCACGTGGTCAAGGCGCCGCATGGCGGCCAGCGCGACGATGAGTACTACTGGCTGCGCGACGACAAGCGCGAGAACAAGGAGATGCTGGCGTATCTCAACGCCGAGAACGCCTACGCCGATACCCAGATGGCGGCGCTGAAGCCGCTGGAAGACAAGCTTTACAACGAGATCGTCGGCCGCATCAAGCAGGATGACAGCTCGGTGCCGTACCGCGAACGCGGCTACTGGTACTACAGCCGCTTCGAGACCGGCCAGGACTACCCGATCCACGCCCGCCGCAAGGACGCCCCCGGTGTCGATGCCGCGTCGATCCAGAAAGCCAACGCCGCGCGCGATTTCGCCGGCGAGAGCGTGCTGCTCGACGTCAACGCCATGGCCAAGGGCAAGGACTACTACCAGGTCGGCGACTACGCCGTGACCCAGGACAACGCGATCCTGGCCTACGCCGACGACACCAACGGCCGCCGCCAGTACACCGTGCGCTTCAAGAACCTGGGCACCGGCGAAACCTACGCCGACGAGATCAAGGGCGTGTCCGCCAACCTGGTCTGGGCCGACGACAACAAGACCCTGTTCTACGTCGAGAACGACCCCGAGACGCTGCTGAGCAAGCGCGTCAAGAAGCACGTGCTCGGCACTCCGGTCGCCCAGGACCCGGTGGTGTACGAGGAGAAGGACGACAGCTTCTACATGGGCATCGACCGCAGCCGCGACGACAAGTACCTGCTGATCGGCCTCAGCAGCACCGTGTCCGACGAATACCGCTACGCGCCCGCCGCCGACCCGAGCGCGTTCGCCGTGCTGGCGCCGCGCGCGCGCGACGTCGAATACAGCGCCGATCACTTCGACGGCCGCTGGGTGATCCGCACCAACGCCGACGGCGCCACCAACTTCAAGGTCGTGACCGCGCCGACCGGGTCGACCTCGCGCAAGGACTGGAAGGACTGGATCGCGCACCGCGACGACGTCTACATCGAAGGCGTGGAGCTGTTCGACGGTTATACCGCCGTGGCCGAGCGTTCCGACGCGCTGGAGCGCGTGCGCATCCTCAAGGCCGACGGCCACGAGGAGTACGTCAAGGCCGATGAGCCGGCGTATTCGATGGGCCTGGACGTCAACGCCGAGCCCGACACCCAGTGGCTGCGCTACAGCTACACCTCGCTGACGACCCCGGCGACCGTGTACGAACTCAACGTCCAGACCGGCGAGCGCCGCCTGCTCAAGCGCCAGCCGGTGCTGGGCGGCTTCGACCAGTCGCAGTACGTGACCGAGCGCGTCTGGGTGCCGGCGCGCGACGGCGCCCGGATTCCGGTATCGCTGGTGTACAAGCGCGGCTTCGAGAAGAACGGCAAGGCCGCGCTGCTGCAGTACGGCTACGGCAGCTACGGCGCCTCGATGGACCCGGGTTTCAGCGTCACCAACGTCAGCCTGCTCGACCGCGGCATGGTCTACGCGATCGCGCACATCCGCGGCGGCCAGGAGATGGGCCGCAAGTGGTACGACGACGGCAAGCTGCTCAAGAAGAAGAACACCTTCACCGACTTCATCGACGTCACCGACTACCTAGTCAAGGCTGGCTATGCCGCGCCGGACCGCGTCGCGGCCTACGGCGGCAGCGCCGGCGGCCTGCTGATGGGCGCCATCTCCAACATAGCGCCGGACAAGTACCGGGTGATCCTGTCGCAGGTGCCCTTCGTCGACGTGGTCACCACGATGCTGGACCCGAGCATCCCGCTGACCACCAACGAATACGACGAGTGGGGCAACCCCGAGCAGAAGAAGTACTACGACTACATGCTGACGTACTCGCCCTACGACAACCTGTCCAGGCAGGCCTATCCGGCCATGTTCGTCGGCACCGGCCTGTGGGACTCGCAGGTGCAGTATTTCGAACCGGCCAAGTACGTGGCGCGCCTGCGCGACCTGAACACCGGCGCCGGGCCGCTGCTGTTCCGCACCAACATGGAAGCCGGCCACGGCGGCAAGTCCGGCCGTTTCCGCCGCTACCGCGAATCCTCGGAAATGTTCGCCTTCATGCTCGGCCAGCTGGGTCTGGCCGGCGCCGGCGCCGCCGCCGCCGCCAGCGCAACGCACTGACGCATGGCCGATGCGACCGCGGCGTCCGCCGCGGTCGCATACTGCCGCCATGTCGACCCCGCCACCGTCCGACGAGCCCGCACCGGTCCGTCCCAGCCGCTTCCGCTGGGCCTGGTGGCTGCTGGCCTATGCCAGCCTGGGCCTGGGCATCGTCGGCATCGTCGTGCCCGGGCTGCCGACCGTCCCGTTCGTGCTGCTGTCGGCGTTCGCCGCCGCACGCGGCTCGCAGCGGCTGCACGCCCGGTTGCTCGCCCACCGTCAGTTCGGCCCGATGATCCGCGACTGGCAGGCGCACGGCGCGGTCAGCCGCCGGGCCAAAAGGCTGGCGATCAGCATGATGTCGGTCTGCGCCGTGATCATGTTCCTGACCGCCCCGAAATGGTGGATGGCCGCCACCGGCACCGGCTTCATGACCGTGGTCGCAATCTGGCTCTGGGCGCGACCTGAACCGCCGCCGCGCTGAGCTTCGTTCGGCCACGCCCGCGGGCTACACTGCGGCCATGAATGCACGCACCGTCCTGACTCTGATCGCGCTGTCGCTGGCCGTCTCGGCCTGCGGCAACAAGGGCCCCCTGGTCCTGCCCACCAAGCCGGTCCCGGTGACCGCGCCGAACCAGCCCGCGGGCGAAGTCCCGGTGCAGATGGCGCCGGAGGCGACCCCGCCGTCGCTGCCGCAGAAGCCGGCCACGCCGCCGGCCGCCGACGACGGCACCGGCACCGAGACGCCGCCGCCCGAACCGACCCCGCCGGCCGACGGCGGCCGATGAGCCCTAACGCGGAGCGACCGATGCAGCGTTTCAGCAAGATGCACGGCGCCGGCAACGACTTCGTCGTGCTCGACCTGCGCGGCGGTCTGACACCGCCCGACGCCGCGCGTTGTCGCCTGCTCGCCGACCGCCACTTCGGCGCCGGCTGCGACCAGATCCTGACCGTGGAAGACCCGCGCGAGCCCGGTTCGATCGCCAGCTACCGGATCTGGAATTCCGACGGCACCTCCTCGCAGCAGTGCGGCAACGGCGCGCGCTGCATCGCCGCCTGGCTGGTGCGCGAAGGCGCGGCCGGCGAGGGCGCCGCCGTCGGCGGCAGTTTCGCCCTCGACAGCCCGCTCGACACCCATCAGGTCGAGCGCCTGTCCGACGAGGTCTATCGCATCGGCATGGGCGAGCCGCGCTTCGATCCCGACGCGATCCCGCTGCACGGCTTTCCCGGCGCGCGCGACCAGTACGTGCTCGACATCCACGACACCGTGATCGGCTTCGGCGCGGTCTCGATGGGCAATCCGCACGCGGTGATCGAAGTCGACGACGTCGACGCCGCGCCGGTGGACAGCATCGCCTCGTTGCTGCAGTCGCACGAGGCGTTTCCGGAGTCGGTCAACGTCGGTTTCGCCCAGGTCGAATCGCGCGACCGCATCCGCCTGCGGGTGTACGAGCGCGGCGCCGGCGAAACCCTGGCCTGCGGCAGCGGCGCCTGCGCCGCGGCGGCGGTGCTGATGCGGCGCGGCCGCATCGACCGCGAGGTCGCCGTGGCCCTGCCCGGCGGCGAGCTGCGTATCGTCTGGCCGTCCGACGACGCTCCGCTGTCGATGTCGGGACCGGCCGCTTTCGTCTACGAAGGGGAATGGGCGCAATGAACGAAACCCTGGACAAGCTGGGCGCGCACGAAGTCGCCGCATGGCTGCGTCGCCACCCGCGTTTCCTGCAGCAGTTCCCGGACCTGGCCCTGAGCTTGGTGGTGCCGCGCGAGGAAGGCTCGGCCGCATCGCTGGCGAGCTATCAGCTGGAAGTGCTGCGCGACAAGAACCGCGAACTCTCGCGCCGCCTGCAGGAACTGTTCGGCAACGCCCAGGAGAACGAGCGCCTGTCGGTGCGCACGCACCAACTGACGCTGGCGCTGATGCGCCAGAACAGCGCCGCCGACACCCTGCGCGCGATGGCCGCGACCCTGGCCGAGGATTTCAACGGCGACCGCGTGCGCTTGGTGATGTTCCAGCCGGTCGACGGCCTGGACGGCGCCGAATGGCTGCAGACCATCGCCGCCGCCGACGCGCGCCTGCAGCCGTTCCGCGATTGCCTGGCCGACGGCGAACCGCTGTGCGGCCGCCTGCAGCCGGAGAAGCACGCGCTGCTGTACGGCGCCCAGGCCGACGAGGTCCAGTCGACCGCACTGCTGCCGCTGCCTGGCGTGGGCATGGTCGCGGTCGGCAGCCGCGACCCCAACCGCTTCTTCCCCGGCATGGGCACGCTGTTCCTGCGCATGATGGGCGAGTCGCTGGCGGCGGCGCTGAAGCGCTTCGAGGGTTAAGCCCGGCCGCGGCACCTGTCGCTGCCGCCCAAAGCCGTCTATCCCATGTAGGAGCGACGTAAGTCGCGACCGTGAACCCCGCGCCATTGCGCGCGGGCTGCGCCCTCGACATCGCCCCTCCATGCTCGCAAGATGCGCTGGATTCCGGCGTTTTTTCGCAACCTTGGAGTCCACGCCGCCGTGTCCGTCGGACCGATCGAAGATTTCCTGGCCCATCTGCAGGTCGAGCGGCGCATGTCCGCGCATACGCTCGACGCCTACCGCCGCGATCTGCTCGCGCTGGCCGATTGGGCGCAGGCACAGGGCATCGAGCTGTTGGCCCTGCACACCGAGCAACTGCGCGGCTTCATCGCCGCCGAGCACCGGCGCGGGCTCACCCCGAAAAGCCTGCAACGCCGTCTCTCGGCCTGCCGCAGTTTCTACGGCTGGCTGCTCAAGCAGGGCCGTATCGACACCAATCCCGCCACCGCGATCCGCGCGCCCAAGGCGCCACGCAAACTGCCGCAGGTGCTCGATCCCGACGAGGCCAAGGCGCTGGTCGAAGTGCCGACCGACGTGCCGCTGGGCCTGCGCGACCGCGCCTTGCTGGAGTTGTTCTATTCCTCCGGCCTGCGCCTGAGCGAACTATGCGGATTGCGCTGGCGCGACCTCGATCTGTCCGACGGCCTGGTCAGCGTGCTCGGCAAGGGCAACAAGCAGCGCAGCGTGCCGCTGGGTTCGCATGCGCGCGCGGCCTTGGGCGAATGGCGCGCGTCGACCGGCGCCGGCAACGACGCGCCGGTGTTTCCGGGCCGCGGCGGCACGCCGATCACACCGCGCGCGGTGCAGCTGCGTTTGCGTCAGCTGGCCCAGCGCCAAGGCCTGTTCAAGCGCGTGCACCCGCACTTGCTGCGGCATTCCTTCGCCAGCCACATCCTGGAGTCTTCCGGCGATCTGCGCGGTGTGCAGGAACTGCTGGGCCACGCCGATATCGCCACCACTCAGATCTACACGCATCTGGACTTCCAGCACCTGGCCAAGGTCTATGACGCCGCGCATCCGCGTGCGAAGCGCAAGCCCGCCAAGAGCGACGCGTAAACGCGGACGCGGTTGCGTCGGAGTTGTTGTCGAAGTTCGTGCGGTCGCTACCGATTCGTTGATTGCTGGACGATTGCGCTCGCCGAAACCACTGCTTAATTCGACCGCGTCTTAGCCTGACCAGGCGAAGGTTTCTGTTGCGACGCAACCAAACCGTGCCGTATTGCTGCAGTGCGCATCCGAGCAGCATGAGTGGTTCGGCTCGCCGACTAGCGCTCGGGGTCGTCGCCACGGGCGTTTCGTTCGACACTCGAAATCGATGGCGCGACCGCGCATAGGCGAGCGAAAGCCAATCCCAGCAAGCGTGTAGACCTGCAGTCGCGCAGCGAATCGTCTGCCTTACGCGAACGCATGGTTGGGAAAAACGACGCCCGGAAATCCGCTTGACGCTCTTCAAAAACGAAACCTATACTCGGTGTGGAGTGCAGGTGAAGGAACTCACCGTCGTTTGCAACTCCAGGCGACCCGGTCGCCATACAACTTAAGTATCAGCACCCGTGATTCAGGATCGGAGGGCGTGTGTTGAAAGAAGAAGCCTGGTCCGGCTTTCAACGGGACCCGTTGGGGTTCCTGGACCGGGAGCTGTCTGGCGCAGGCGATATCGTCCAGACCGGGCGCAATGAATATTGCGTCGGAAATCCTGCCGATGCGCGCTCCGTGCTCGGCAACGCCGACGGCAGCTACGCCGAACACTCCGATTTCTTCCACACCCGCTACGGCTATTTCGAGCCGAGATCCGCGCAACTGAAAATGCGCCGCGAGGCGCGCAGCCTGCTGCGGGATTTCCTGCAGGCGCGCGCACCCGACGAACTGCGCGACTTCCTGCGCGAACAGCTGGCGCCGGTAAGCCAATGGCCGGACACCGGCAACCGGCTGACCTACCGATACCTGTTGCCGGTGCTGCTCGCGCCGGACCGTTCGCCGTCCCTGCGCCGCCTGCTGGATGAGATCGTCGAGCGTTCGGTGCTCGCCAATGCGCGCGCGCGCCAGCCGCGATGGCGGCGGATGCTGCTGCAATTCAACACCACGCTGCGCCTGTCGCGTGCGATCGGCGACTGTCAGCGCGATCCGCGCACGCCGCCGAGGGACATCCTCGACATCGTCGCCCATTCCGCCGGGCCGGATCGCCGGCAGGACGAGCTGTCCGAAGTCTTTTTGTCCTTCCTGTTCGCCATTTCCGGCTCGGTGGGCTTCGTGCTGGCCTGGTCGCTGTATCTGTGGGGAACGCACCCGCGCCGCGACACGCCGGTCGAGTGGATCGTGCAGGAAGCGCTGCGCCTGTGGCCCGTCGCCTGGCAACTCGGGCGCCGCCCGACCCAGGCGCACGAACTGTCGGGCGTGAAGCTCGAGGCCTCCGACGAAGTCGTGGTCTGTCCCTACATGGTCCAGCGCAACGCCGCGCACTGGTCGGATCCGGCGCAATTCCAGCCGGAGCGCTGGGCGGATCCGCAGGCCTGGCGCAATCCGGCGTTCATTCCTTTCGGCCATGGCGCGCATCGCTGCGTGGCGGCCGACCTGGCGACGCAGTTGGTCGGCGACATGCTGCGCACGGTTCTCGAACTGGGCGAAGTCGGCATCGTCGCGCAGGGCGATCGTCCCACGGTGGCCGCGGCGATGGCGCCGCCGCCCTTCACCCTGACCCTGCGAAACAGGGCTTGAAGACAGGTAATTCCGATCGACCAAATTCGCGACGGCCGCGACGTGGCCGGCGCAGCAAGGGCACCACGGCGTGCGGAGCAGGAACCGCTCGGAGCGTCATGGCGTAAACGCAGTACTTCCACATATCTACAAGGAGTAGCTCGATATGAAGAACGTCATCTGTGCGATGCGCGCCGCTTTCGGCGTGCGCGGTGCTTCTGGCTGCGGCATTACCCTCTGGCGTTGGGTGATCTACCACAACATCTGAGTGGTAGCGCTGGGGGCGGCGACATGCCGCCCCCGGCTTCGATCAGCGGTTCCCATCAGGCCCAAGGACGCGGACGATGCAGGATTCGAAAGTGGTGGAAATTCCGTCGGTGCAGGCGTTCCGTCGTCGCCTCCAGGAAGAGGGGCCGGTGTTCTGGGTAAAGGAAGACCGGGCCATGGCGATCTTCGATCCGGACGTCGCCGAGCGCGTGGAAGCGGCGAACTACGCCGATCTGACGATGCTGGACGGCTTCTCCGATATCGTGCGCGGGCGCAAGAGCGAGCCGGTGTCCTGGCATCAGGTGCGCGGGGCCTGGCTCGGGAAAATGCGCGTGCTGACCAGCGTCGAAGGCTTCAAGCAACTGGCGCTGCGCATTCAGAACCTGCTCGATGCGGAAATCGGGCGCGATCAGGACCTGGTCTGGCTGGCCGAACGGGCGATGCTCGAACCGCTGGTGTCGGCCATCATCGCCGGCCTGACGCCGCGCGCGCATCGGCGCGTGGTCGATGAAGTGATGTCGAAGGTGGCGCTGGTGCTGTCGGATATCGACGAGCACCGCTGTCCGCCGCTGCACAAACCCAAGATGTGGGTCTATCAGTTCCTGGTCGGCGTGGAGGTCAGGCGCGAGTTGAAGGGCCGGGCCAGCGGCAAGCGCCCGCGCCAGGAGGATCTGACCGATCCGATGGTGGACATGCTGCCGGAGCTGGGCCTGGATCGCGCCGCCGACGCGGTCACCGCGCTGCTGACCGCGATCACCAGTTCCCCCGGCGCCGGCGCGGCCTGTCTGTTGTTCGAATGGCAGCGCCAGCACGAATGGCGCGAGCGCATGATCGCTGAGCTGTCCGCGATTCCGCTGGACGCCCTGTGCGAATCGCCCGCGCGCCTGGCGCCGAACACCACGCGCTTCGTCAAGGAAGTGCTGCGGATCTGGAGTTCTCCGCCGATCGTGACGCGCAGCGTGCGAACCGACATCTGCGAAGGCGAAACCCAGCTCAAGACCGGGCAGGTGTACGCGCTGAGTTCCTTCTTCACCCATCACGACGCGAGCACCTGGTCGGATCCGGACGTGTTCAATCCCGACCGCTGGCTGGCCGAGAGCCGCGAGCAGTGCCCGCATGGCAGCTACGTGCCGTTCGGCTGGGCGCCCAAGTCCTGCATCGGCGCGAATCTCGGCCTGGGTCAGCTGATCCTGATGGCGCATCTGTTCAGCACCCGCTATCGGCTGCGCATCGCCGACCCGGAGCGCGCGAAGATGGTCGTCGCCTCGGTGGTCAGGCCGATGGATTTCGTCGGCGCGGTGGTGCGTGCCTAGTCCGGCGCCTCGGAGGGCCTCATGCGCGATCTGACCGAGGGTCCGATCGCCGCGCATCTGTTGCGGATGTCCGGCGTGCTGCTGCTGAACTCGCTGGCCGGGACGGTGTTCTCGCTGGTGAACATCTACTGGTTGGGAAAGCTGGGACCGACCGCGCAGGCCGCGGTCACGCTGGCGGCGATGCCGATCATGCTGGTGCTGATCCTGCTGCCGGTGCTCAGCATGGGCGCGGGCGTGCTGATTTCGCATGCGGTCGGCGCCAAGGACCGCGTGCGCGTCGACCGGATCTTCAACGAGGCCTTCGGCGCATCCTCCATCGTCTCGGCCCTGGTGGCGCTGCTGGCCTGGGCGAATCGCGAGGCCTTCAGCGGCCTGATGACGGCCGATGCGGCCACCGCCGCGGTGATCGCTTCCTTCTACAGCTGGTTCATCCCTTCGATCGCGATCCAGATCCCGATGCTGGTGCTGGCCTCGATGCTGGAATTCACCGGCAACGTCAAAGCCGGCGCCATCGCCCAGGTCGGCACCGTGGCCCTGGGCGCCATGCTCACGCCTGCGTTGATGTTCGGCTGGTCGGGCTTGCCGGCGATGGGCGCCGCGGGCGCTGGACTGGCCTCGCTGCTGTCGTGCGCGGCGGTGATGCTGGTGTTGCTGGCTTACTTCACGCGCAAGGACGCCTATCTGCGCATGCGGCCTGCGATCTGGTTCGCCCGGCCCAGGGAACTGTGGACCGCGCTGAAGATCGGCGTGCCCGCCGGCATCGGCAGTGGCGTGGTCAGCGTGTCGTTGCTGACGATCGGCTTGATGCTGCGGCCGTTCGGACCTATCGAACAGGCCGGTTTCGGCATAGGCCAGCGCGCGTTCCAGGCTGGCCTGATGCCCTTGACCGCACTGGCGGGCGCGATCTGCATCGTCGCCGGCCAGAACTACGGCGCCGGGCTGCGCGAGCGCGTGAGCCGGACGCTGCGGATCGGGCTGCTGTTCGCTGGGGTGCTGGTGCCCGTGCTGCTGATCGTGTCCGAGGGCTTCGCGCCCTGGATCGGCAGCCGCTTCTCCAGCGACCCGCAGGTGATCGCCGCGAGCGCTTCGTTCCTGCGCATCGCCGCCCTGGACCTGATTCCGCTGGGCATGGCTTCGGTCGTGTTCGCGGTGCTTTCCGGCATGGGCAATACCCGCGCCGGACTGATGGCGCAGTTGCTGCACATGACCCTGCTGGTCTCGCTGGCGTGCGGCCTGTCGCTGCTGGCGGGCTTCCGTCCGACCTGGATCTGGTGGGCGATGGTCGCCGCCGGTTCGAGCCAGGCGATGATGGCTTGGTGGTTCCTGCGCCGCGAATTCGGCAAGCCGGCCGAGGCGCCGCTGGCCGCCTCTCCCGACAGCGTTGCTGTCGCGCCGTAGCGGAGGCATGGGCGATGGAAGCGACGGAACTGCAAGCGCGAGCGACGATCGCCGGCGATGAGGGGGCGACAGAACCGTCGTCGAGCCGCGACGGGGGCATCGAGGAGCGCCGCCTCGCGGCGAACGGCCTGAAGATCCTGCACTTGCCGATGCGGACCGCGCCGGTGGTCTTGCTGATGGTCACCTACGAGGTCGGCAGTCGCCACGAGCGCGCGGGTGCGCGCGGCGCGAGCCATATGCTCGAACACATGATGTTCAAGGGCAGCGCTAATTTTCACAAAGGTCAGGGCAATTCCATACACCAACTGCTGCTGCCGCTAGGCGCGCAGGTCAACGCCACCACCTGGTACGACCGTACCCACTACTTCGCCCTCGCACCGCGCGACAGCCTGGACCTGATCGCGCAGATCGAGGCGGATCGGATGAGTAACCTCAGCCTCGATGCCGCGGAGCTCGCGACCGAGAAGACGGTCGTGCTGAATGAATTCGACCGCCTCATCGGCGACCCACTGGAACAACTGCTGCAAGCGGTCTGGGGTGCCGCCTTCGCCAGCCATCCCTACGGTATGCCTGTGATAGGCCGGCGCGAGGACATCGAAGGCTTCGGGCGCGAACATCTGCTGGCGCACTATCGGGCGCACTACCGGCCCGACAACGCCACCATCACCCTCATCGGCGACGTCGAGCGCGACGCGGCGCTGGAGACCGTCAGGCACCGCTTCGAAGGCATCGCCGCGCGGCCCGGGCCGGAGGCGGCGCAACTGCCCGAGCCGGAGCAGGACGACGAGCGTCGGGCCACGGTGGAATGCCCAGGGGCGCCGGGGATCGTCATGCTCGCCTACAAGTCGCCTTGCGGCCTCGATCCCGACGTGGACGCGCTGGAGGTACTGGGGCGGGTGCTGGCGGGCGGGCGATCGTCGCGGCTGTACCGTCGCCTGGTCGCGGCAGGTCTGGCGACGGAGGTATGGGCCGACGTGTCGCGCTTGCGGCACCCCGGCATGTTTCAGTTGAGCGCGGTCGTGCATCCCGATGCCGACCATCGGCGTGTCGAGTACGCGATGCGCGCTGCGGTCGAGGAAGTTCGTGCCGGAATCGCCGACGAGGAGCTGGCCCGCGCCCAGTCGCAGATCTGCGGCAGATTGCTGACCTCGCGCGACGGGCCGCTGGCGATCGCCATGCAGTTGAATGAAGCCATAGCTGCCGGCGATTGGCGCAGCTACGCCACTGCGGCCGAGCGCGTCGGTGCGTTGACCGCGGGCGACGTGGCGCGTGTCGCGGCGCGTTACCTGGGCGAGCAGCGGCTCACCGTGGGCTGGCTCGTGGACGCAGCGGATCGCACGGCGCTTTCGTCATGAGCACAGACCAGAAGTCGCACGGGCTGCAGTCTGTCGCGACGGTGCCGCTCGCGCATGGACATTTCTACGGACTGCGCGCGGCGGTGCCGTCGATCGTTGCGCTGACCGGCACGTTCCGCACGGGGACGGCGCTCGCGCCGGGAGGCACGGTGCTGCAGAGCTTGGTCGCCGCCTTGGTGGGCTGCGCCAATCGCCGGCGCGGCCCGGTCGAGATCGCGGAATTGCTGGAAGCGCGTGGCGCTTCGTTCACGGTCGAGGCCGATGCGGACGGAGTTCGCTTCTCCGCGCGCGCCCGCACGGTCGATCTGCCGCAGCTCGTGGACTGGACGTTGGAGTGCCTGCGCGAACCCGAGTTCGACCAGACCCTGCTCGACGTCGAGCGCGCCCGCCTGATCGCGGAACTGCAGTATCGCGCGATGGATTCCGCGTACATCGCGACCGGCGCGTTGACGCGCATGCTCTATCCGCAGGCGCATCCGGCTTACGAGCCCGATCCCGCCGAACAGGTCGCCTTGCTCGAAGGGTTCACCGTCGCCGACGTACGCAGGTTTCACAGCGAACGCTACGGCGCCAACGATCTGCGCATCGCGGTCGTGGGCGACGTGGACCCGCAGGCGGCGGCGCGTCTGGTCGAGCGCGGCGTGCAAGGATGGGCGCCGCGTGCCGTGCCGGAGGCGACGCAATGGGGCGAGCCTGCCGCCGGGCCGGACAGCCAGCGACTGCTATTGCCGGGGCAGGAAAGCTACGGCGTCGCAATGGGTCAGCGCTTGGCGCAGGAGCGCACGCATCCGGATTACCCGGCCCTGCGCTTGGCCAACCGCATCCTGGGCGGCGCGTTCTCCTCGCGCCTGGTCTCCAGCGTTCGCGAACGGCAGGGGCTCTGCTATGTCATGCGCTCCGAACTCGGCGAATCCCGGCGTGGCGGCGGCCATTGGCAGGTCGTGCTGTCGGCCAGCCCCGACAAGCTGGAGGCTGCGCTGGCGGCGACGCGTACGGTGGTCGAGCAGCTGGCGAAGACCGGCGTGGAGACGCGGGAGTTCGAGAATGCGCAGCGCGCCGCCATCGGCGCGTTCCACATCGGCTTGGCGACCCTGGACGGGCTGAGCGATGCGATCCTGTCGGCCGCCGACCTGGGTTGGGAGCCGGACGATCTGCTCGGCTTCGAACGGCGGACCGCGGCGGTCACGCTCGCGCAGATCGATCGCGTCATCGGCTATTGCCTGCGTCCGCAGGAATGGCGGACCTGCATCGCAGGGCCGGCTGCCGCCGATTGAGGCTGCGGGGCACTCGCACCCGGCATGCGGAGCAGCGCGCGGCCTAGCGGCAGCTGAGTGCCGGGCCCCGCCGTTCCTTGCCGACCTTGAACCCACCGGCCACGGCCCCACGTTCGAAGGGTCAGCAACGGAGGCCGCATGGACCCCAGTCAAAACCCGACCACTTTCCACGCCACCACGATCGTCTCGGTGCGCCGCAACGGCCGCGTCGCGGTCGCCGGCGACGGGCAGGTGACGTTGGGACATACCGTGATGAAATCCAACGCGCGCAAGGTGCGCCGTCTCGGCCGCGACGGCCTGGTGCTGGCCGGTTTCGCCGGCGCCGCCGCCGATGCCTTCACTTTGTTCGAATTGTTCGAAGCCAAGCTGGAAAAGCACGGCCAGCTCACCCGTGCCGCGGTCGAACTGGCCAAGGATTGGCGCACCGAGCGTCGCCTGGGCAAGCTCGAAGCGCTGCTCGCGGTCGCCGACAAGGAAACCTCGCTGATCATCAGCGGCACCGGCGACGTGATCGAGCCCGAAGACGGCATCATCGCCATCGGTTCCGGCGGCATGTACGCGCTGTCGGCGGCGCGTGCGCTGATGGCGCACACCGAGCTCGAGGCCCGCACCATCGCCACCGAGGCGATCGGCATCGCCGGCGATGTCTGCATCTATACCAATCGCAACGTCGTCGTCGAAGAGCTTTGAGCTCCGGCCCGTCCACGCCCCGCATCCCATCCCGATGAATATGAAACCCGACAACAGCCACGCCACCATGACTCCGCGCGAGATCGTGCAGGAGCTAGACCGCCACATCGTCGGCCAGCAAGCGGCCAAGCGCGCGGTCGCGATCGCCCTGCGCAACCGCTGGCGGCGCATGCAGCTCGAGCCCGATCTGCGCAACGAAGTGATGCCCAAGAACATCCTGATGATCGGCCCGACCGGTGTCGGCAAGACCGAGATCGCGCGGCGCCTGGCGACGCTGGCCAACGCGCCCTTCGTCAAGGTCGAAGCGACCCGCTTCACCGAGGTCGGCTACGTCGGCAAGGACGTGGAGCAGATCGTGCGCGACCTGGCCGACACCGCGGTCAAGCTGTACCGCGAGCAGGCCAAGCACCGCGTGCGTGCGCAGGCCGAGGACCGCGCCGAAGACCGCATCCTCGATGCGCTGCTGCCCAAGCGCATCCCCGGCGGCTTCGGCTTCGGCGCAGACACGCCGGCACAGGATCACCAGGCACCCGACAACGACACCCGCGCCAAGCTGCGCAAGCAGCTGCGCGCCGGCGAACTGGACGACCGCGAGATCGAGATCGAAACCGCGCTCAACCTGGGCGTCGACATCATGGCGCCTCCGGGCATGGAAGAGATGGGCCAGCAGCTGCGCCAGATGTTCTCGCAGGTGTCCGGAGGCAAGACCCACAAACGCCAGCTCACGATCAAGGCCGCGCGTCCGCAGCTGATCGAGGAGGAGGCCGGCAAACTGGTCAACGAGGACGAAGTGCGCGAGGCCGCGATCGAAGCCTGCGAGCAGCACGGCATCGTCTTCATCGACGAGATCGACAAGGTCGCCAAGCGTTCCGAGAACGTCGGCGGCGGCGACGTCAGCCGCGAGGGCGTGCAGCGCGACCTGCTGCCGCTGGTCGAAGGCTCGACCGTGAGCACCAAGTACGGCGCGGTCAAGACCGACCACATCCTGTTCATCGCCTCCGGTGCGTTCCATCTGGCCAAGCCCAGCGACCTGATTCCGGAGCTGCAGGGCCGTTTCCCGATCCGGGTCGAGCTGGGCGCGCTGAACAAGGACGACTTCGTGCGCATCCTGACCGAGCCCAAGGCCGCGCTCACCACCCAGTACGTAGAGCTGCTGCGCACCGAGGGCGTGGACCTGCAATTCACGGCCGACGCGGTCGAGCGCCTGGCCGAGATCGCGGCCCAGGTCAACGAGCGCCAGGAGAACATCGGTGCGCGTCGCCTGCACACCGTGCTCGAACGCCTGCTCGACACCCTGAGCTACGAGGCGCCCGACCGCGGCGGCCAGGCCGTGAGCATCGACCGCGCCTACGTCGACGCCCACCTGGGCGAGCTGGTCCAGGACCCGGACTTGAGCCGCTACATCCTCTGAGCCGGCCCGCGGCGGCCGCGATGTGCGGCCGCCGTGTCAGGTTTTCCGCGCCCCGGCAGACTATGCAGGCAGGGGACCCAGGAAGACCGGTATGGACAACGCCGCGGAAGCGGTTTCGACGCAGGCCGACGACGCAGCTGCGCACGCAGCGCGGCGCAGGGGCGAAGCCGTAGCGCCGGATTTCGACGCGGTGCTGCGCGAGCACGGGCCGATGCTCGGCCGTATCGCCGGCAGCTATCAATCCGAGCCGGGCCGCCGCGAGGACCTGCTGCAAGAAATCAGCCTGGCGCTGTGGCGCGCGCTGCCGGCCTGGCGCGGCGAAGCCTCGTTGCGCACGTTCGTGGCCCGGATCGCGCACAACCGCGCCATCGACTATCTCGCCCGGCATCGCCGGGTCGAGGACGAACTCGACGACGCCCACCCCGATCCCGGCCCCGATCCGCTCGGTCACGCCGAAGCCCAGCAACGCCGCCGCAATCTGCTGGAGGCGGTGCGGCTGCTGCCGTTGGGCCAGCGCCAGGTCGTGGTGCTGGCGCTGGAAGGCTTTTCGCTGCGCGAGATCGGCGACTCGCTGGGTCTGGAAGAGAACACCGTCGCGCAGCGCCTGAGCCGCGCGCGCCGGCAATTGCGCGACGGCCTGGGAGAATCGGCATGAACGACGCAGAATTCGACTGGACTTCGCTGGGCGACGAGTGGCGCGCGCAAGCCGCGAGCCCGATCGACGTCGATCGCCTGCGCGAAGAGGTGCGCAAGCGCGGCCGCAGCCTGCGCCGGGCCTTGCTCGGCGAAATGGCGCTTACGCTGCTGTCGATCGCCATGCTGATCGCGCTGATCGTCAAGGCCGATCCCTCGGACCCGATGCTGCCGATCTTGGTACTGCTGATTCCGGTCTCGATCGGATTCCAGGGCTGGTCGCTGTGGCTGCGGCGCCGGCAATGGCGCGACCAGGGCCTCGACACCGCGGCGATGCTGCAGCTCGATATCGACCGGGTCCAGGCCAGCATGCGTTATTGGCGCCAGGGCACCTGGATCGGCCTGTTGCTGTGGCTGGGGATCTGCGCGCTCACCGTCATCGGGATTCCGGACAGCGACCCGCGCCAACTCAGCGGCATGGCCGGCGGCGTGATCGGCGGCGCCATCGGTCTGCTGGTCTCGGTGGTGATGGCCTGGCGCAAGTCGCGCAGCGGCAAGCGCAGGCTGGCGCGCTTGCGCGAATTGCAGCGGCAGTTGAGCGACGGCTGAGCGCAAGCGGCTACCGGCTCACCGGCGTCGGACGCGATCCGCCGCGGGGCTTGCGCGCGTTCGCGCGCGAGCTCGGTTAGCCTGCGCGGATGCCGTCGTCGAACCCGTCCTCACCGATCCAGTCCACCGCGAGCGCCCGCACCGTCCTGGTGATCGGCGCCGACGGTTTTCTCGCCGGCTACATCCTGGCGGCCTTGCGCGGTTCGGGCTGGCGCGTGCTGCGCGGCGTGCGTCGCGCCGGGGCCCTGCGCGAGGACGAGCGCCGTTGCGATCTGACCCGCCTGACCCGGCCGGAGGATTGGTTGCCCGTGCTCGCCGGCGTGGATGCGGTGGTCAACGCCTCGGGCATCCTGCGCGAGGCCGGCGCCCAGCGCTTCGCCACCATCCATGTCGATGCGCCGCTCGCGCTTGCGCGCGCCTGCGTGAGCGCCGGGGTGTCGCGCTATGTGCAGGTGTCGGCGCTGGGCCGGCCCGAAGACGGCGAGTTCGTCGCCTCCAAGCACCGTTTCGATGAAGCGCTGCTGGCGCTGCCGCTGGAGGCGGTGGTGCTGCGGCCGTCGGTGGTCTATGCGACCTCGGGTTCCTACGGCGGCACCTCGCTGCTGCGCGCGCTGGCCGCGTTTCCCGGCATGCAGCTGTTGCCGGGCGATGCGCGCTGGCCGATCCAGCCCGTCGCGGCCGAGGACCTGGGCGCTCTCGTCGCGCGTGCCCTGGACACCGGTGCGCGTGGCATCTACGACGTCGGCGGTCCCGAGCCGCTGAGCCTGCGCGCCTATCAGAACGCGTGGCGGCGCTGGCTGCGCATCGACGGCACGCGCGCCTGGCAGGTGCCCGAAGCGCTGGTCTCCTTGCAGGTGCGGATCGGCGAATGGCTGGGCCGCGGTCCGGTCGGCACGACCATGTGGCGCATGCTCCGGCGCGGCAACACGACCGCGCCGCAGGCCGGCGCGCGCTTGCGCGAGAGCTTCGGCATCGCGCCGCGCGGTCTGGACGAGGTGCTGGCCGCGCATCCCAGCCAGGTCCAGGACCGCTGGCAGGCGCAGTTGTATTTCCTCGCACCGAGCCTGCGCGTGGCCGTGGTGGCCCTGTGGCTGCTGTCGGCCTGGGCCGGTTGGGCGACGCCCGTGGCCGAGATCGAGCGCCTGGCAGCGGATACGGGCTTGGCGCAGTGGGCGCCGGTGGCCTTGGCGCGCGCGACCGCAACGCTGGATCTGGTGCTGGCGGTGTGGCTGGCCAGCGCCTGGCGGCCGCGTTGGGCGCTGGCGCTGATGGGGCTCAGCGTCGCGGCCTACACCCTCGTGTTCGGCGCACTCCTGCCCGGGCTGTGGCTGGATCCGCTCGGCGGCCTGGCCAAGAATCTGGTGCTGCTGCCGGCGCTGGCGGTGGCCTGGGTGCTGGCGGAGCGGAGATAAGCATGATGTATCTATGGGTGAAGTGGCTGCACATCCTGTCCTCGACGCTGCTGTTCGGCACCGGGCTGGGCATCGCATTCTTTTTCTGGCTCGCGCACCGGCGCGGCGATGCGCGTGTGATCGCCGAGACCGCGCGCACGGTGGTGATCGCCGATGCCTGCTTCACCGCGCCGGCGGTGGTCGTGCAGTTCTTCAGCGGCTTGTGGCTGGCGCATACCCTGGGCCTGCCGTTCGAAGTGTTCTGGGTGAAGACGGCGCTGGTGCTGTTCTTCGTGATCGGCGCCTGCTGGCTGCCGGTGCTGTGGCTGCAGCTGCGCGCGCGCAACCTGGCGCAGGCGGCCGCGCGCGAGGGCGAGCCGCTGCCGCCGGCGTACTACCGCGTCATGCGCTGGTGGTTTTGGCTGGGCTGGCCGGCCTTCCTGAGCGTGCTCGCGATCTTCTGGCTGATGGTGCTCAAGCCGGTCTAGGCGGGTAGCGGCACGCGGGCGATCGCCCACGTGCCGCAATGGCGACTCAGTCTTCGATCCGCGTCCAACCGCGCGGCGTCGCCAACGTGGGCTGCAGCTTCAGGCCCGTATCCAGGCGCAGATCGCGGACCACGATCGAATACGCCTGCTTGCCCTGGCGGTCGTTGCCGATCAGCTTGAGCAGGACGCCGGTGTCGCTGTCGACCCACATCCGGAAGCTGTCGGCGCCGAGCTTGCTGCCCAGGTAGTCGCCATGCTTGCCGACGACGACGGTCGCGTTTCGGCCGAGCAGGCGCTGGCGGCCGGCGATACGCACGTCCTCGGTGGACAGCCAGAAGGCGTAGTTCTGCGGCGACAGCACGGCATCCGCACCGACCGCGCCGGATGGATCCGGGCGATGCACGAACACCGGCTCGCAGCGGGCGTTGCGGTACTGGCGCGTGCCGGCCGGCGGGGATGCGTCGGCGTTGCGGGTGCTGCGATAGGAGGTGCTCTGCGGATACAGGCTGAGGGTGCTGCCGTCGCGGCTGACGTGCTCTTCGACGCGATCGCCGCCGCGGGCGATACGCACGAAGCTGCTGCGCGCGGACTGCGATACCTCGAAATCGATCGCCTCGTCCTGGCCGTTGTTGCCGAAATGCACGTCCACCGAGCCGGCCGCGTCGAGGTAACGGTCCACGGCATCGAGCATGCGCTGCTGCAGCGCCGCGATGCGCGCGTCCTGCGGGGCCATCGACGCGCAGCGGCCGGCGCTGTCGCGGTCGGCCTCGACGATGCCGGGCTTGGCGTCGGCCGCGGCCAGCGAGGAGAAGTACAGCTGCACGATGTCGGCGCCGTTACGGCCGTTGCCGCTGGGCTGGACCATGAACAGGTAACCGTAGCCGTAGCCGACGTAGTTCCAGCCGCCGGGCGCGGTGTTCTGGTTGATGATCGCGGTCTGGTGCGAGGCGTTGCTGGTGTCGAGCACGCTGTAGCGCGCGTAGGCATCGGTGAAGGCCGGATTGCTGAGCCAGGCGTAGAAGCTGTAGGAGCGTTCGTAGCCGGGGAAGAACCAGCCGTACCAGCCGCTGTTGGTCGAGTTCAGGCGGTCGTCGCCGTTCCAGTCGCCGCCCTGGCCGCTGCGGTAGACGTAGTTGAGGCCGCCCATGTTGCTGCAATTGGGATACTGGCTGGCGGAGCGGTCGTTGTCGCACTGATAGCTGCCGGCCCAGGTCGGGGCGGCGATCGAGCCCGCAACCAGGCCCACTGCGACGATGGCGCCGAACATCGGCGCCCGCTTACGCATTACGTTCATTCGATCTCCTTGAGTACCGCTGCATGGATGGACGCACCATTCCATTGATCACCCCTGCGCGGGCAAGGGTAGCACCGTCGCATGACGGTCGATCGCGGTCTCAAGCGCCATCGATATCGCAGCCGCGGCGCGCGTCGGCGCCGCGGCTGCGCATCGTCGTTTAGTCTTCGCCGATGTCTTCGTTCCAGACCTCGGGATGCGCGGCGATGTAGTCGCCGAGCATGTCGATGCATTCGCCGTCGTTGAGGTCGATCACTTCGACGCCGCTTTCGCGCAGCCAGTCGATGCCGCCGCTGAAGTTGACCGATTCGCCGACCACCACGGTGCCGATGTTGAACTGGCGCACCAGGCCGCTGCAGTACCAGCACGGCGCCAGGGTGGTGACCATGATGGTGTCGCGGTAGCGGCGCTGACGCCCGGCCTTGCGGAACGCGTCGGTCTCGCCGTGCACGGACGGGTCGCCTTCCTGGATGCGGCGGTTGTGGCCGCAGCCGAGCAGGCGGCCGTCGTTGTGGTACAGCGCGGCGCCGATCGGGATGCCGCCTTCGGCCAGGCCCTGGCGGGCTTCGGCGACGGCGGTGGCGAGCAGGGCGTGGTAGTCGGGGGTGGCGATCATGCGGAACTCCTGGTGTCAGGTGCGCAGTCTGGCGCGCGGACCGGGCGCGGTCGAGGGTCGTGGCGCAGGCATAATCGCCGCGTCCGCCGCCACGTCGCCGATCCGCGCCGCATGATTTCCTGGAGTCTCGTATTCGCGATCGGTGCCGGCCAGGCCGCGCTGCTGGCGCTGGCCCTGTGGCGGCGGCCGATCAATCCGCAGGCCAACCGGATGCTGGCGGGCTGGGTCGCGCTGATCGGCGCCGATCTGGCGGTCAAGGCGGTGTACTTCCATGGGCCGGCGCCGGAACTACTCAAGGCCTACCGGCTGGTCAGTCTGCTGCCGTTCCTCTACGGCAGCCTGTTCTATCTGTATGCGCGCGCGCTGACCGAGGCGCGCGGCCTGGATCGCCGCGACCTGGTGCATCTGTCCGGCTTCGTGGTGGCTTTGCTGGCCAACACCGGCCTGTTCCTGCAGGACGCGGCGCAGGACCGTGCGTTCTTCGAGGCGCTGCGCCACGGCGCTCACTGGCCGGGCCGGCCGTGGCTGGACATCCTGCTGTTCGGCTACAGCCTGAGCTATGTGATCGCCGGATTGGTGCGCGTGCGCCGTTACCGCCGCGGCCTGCTGCAGCGGCGCTCGGACGCCGACCGCATGTCCCTGCACTGGATCGATGCGATGGCGGTCTCGCAGATCGTGATCTGGTGCATCGCGCTGGTGCAGTGGCTGGCGCGCATCCCCTGGATCGACTACCCGCTGATCTACGGCGCGGTGGTGGGCTGGGTGTTCGTGGTCGGTTACCTGAGCCTACATCAGGTCGCGGTGGCGGCCGAGCCCACGCCTGCGGCCGATGCGAAGCTCGAACCGGCAGGCGCCGACGATCCGCGTTTCCCTGCGGTCGAGGCGCGCCTGTCGCAGCTGATGGCGCAGGAGCAGCTGTACCGCGAGCCCGCGCTGACCATCGGCCAGCTCGCCAAGCGCAGCGGCTACCCGGAATACCTGGTGTCGGACGTGATCAACCGCCGCTTCGAAGGCCACTTCTGGGATTACATCAATCGCCAGCGGGTCGAGGCTGCGCGCGTCTGTCTGGCCGACGCCGGCGACACCCGCACCATCCTCGACATCGCCTACGCCTGCGGCTACACCTCCAAGTCGACCTTCAACGCCGCGTTCAAGCGCCAGTTGGCGCAGACACCCAGCGCCTACCGCCAGCGCCATGCCGGCGCGGCCTCAACGCGCGACGTCGACTGAGGTCCTGCGCTGCGCGGCAAGGCGCGTGCGGATCGCCGGCCAGCGCAGTATCAGTTCGCACAGCGCCAGGTTCAGGGTCCAGCAGGACCAGGCCGCCGTGATGTAGACCGGCAGGAACGGCCACTGCATCGCCGCCGCGCCGACCCCGAGCATGATCCGCAGCGTCACCGCGGAGGCGGTCAGGGCGACGCTGCGGAACATCCAGCGGCGGTGGTTCACGAAATCGCGGCGGATCGCATAGCCGATGCCTATGGCGGTGCAACCGACCCAGATCACCGCCAGCAGCGCGAACGCCGAACCGCTGGCGACGCCGCCCTGGGCGTGACGCGACAGCGACAGTGCCGAGATCGCGGCGATCAGGATCGCGCCCGCATACACGCCGCCGCCGAGCCGGTGCAGGCGCGGCCAGCGCCGGCGCACGCCGCCCAGCAGCTGCAGCGGCGCCAGCAGCAGGGCCAGGCCGGCGCCGAAGATGTGCCCGGGCACGTCCCAGCCGGACACCACGAAGCGGGCGTCGAAGGGATTGCCCAGGCTGGTGTCGCGGGAGAAGAACGTGAAGGCGTAGGCCGCCACCGCCAGGCAGCCCAGGCCGAATACCAGCGCCGCCGCCCGCCGCAACCAGACCGTCGTCCCACGCCACATCTCGCACCTCCGACATATTCAGGAGGCCCCAGCGTGGTCGTGGCGGCAGTGCGCGTCGTCCGAATCGGCGGATTCGTACGCCCGGACGGCGGAATGGGCGGGCGGGGCCGGATTCAGCCGCGGCCGCGGCGCAACAGGTCGATGTGCGGGATGCCGTCCTCGACATAGGGCTCGGAGGAGGGCGCGAAGCCGTGGCGGCCGTAATAGCCCTGCAGGTGGGCCTGGGCGCCGATCTGGATGTCGGCACCGGGCCAGCGCGCCTCGATCGCGGCCAGGGCCGCCTCGATCATGGGGTCGCCCAAACCCTGGCCACGGAACGCCGGCGCGGTCAGCACCCGGCCGAAACTCACCTGCGGGTAGCTGAGCCCGGCCGGCAGGATCCGCAGATAGGCGGCGAGCGCGCCGTCCGCGGCGCGCCCGAGCAGGTGCAGGGCGTCGGGGTGGCGGTCTTTGCCGTCGGGGTCGAGGTAGACGCAGTTCTGTTCGATCACGAACACCTCGGCGCGCAGGCGCAGCAGGTCGTAGAGCTCGTCGCGCTCGAGGTCGGCGTAGGGCTTGGCCTGCCAGTGCAGGGTGGGGGCGGTGGGCATGGGGGGATGATGCCGTAGGGGCGTGGGGTTGCGCTTGCCATCACCCCAGCCCTCTCCCGCGAGCGGGAGAGGGAGCACGGCACGCATTCGATTTTGGCTCCCTCTCCCGCTCGCGGGAGAGGGCCGGGGGGAGGGCCGCCCCCCCACCGAAGCCCCCACGACCGCCATGCGATAATCCCCGCCATGAGCGAACAGACCCAAAAACCCGACGACACCACCCACTTCGGTTTTCGCGACGTGCCCAAGGGCGACAAGCAGAAGCTGGTCGGCGAGGTGTTCTCCTCGGTCGCCGGCAAGTACGACCTGATGAACGACCTGATGAGCCTGGGCGTGCATCGGGTCTGGAAGCGCTATTTCGTCGCCACGGCGCAGGTCAAGCGCGGCGACCGCGTGCTCGACCTGGCCGGCGGCACCGGCGACATCGCCCTGCTGCTGCGCGACCGCGTCGGCGACACCGGCAGCATCGTGCTGGGCGACATCAACGGCGCGATGCTGCGCGTGGGCCGCGATCGCATGACCGACATGGGCAAGGTCGCCGGCTTCGAATACGTGCAGATGAACGCCGAGAAGCTGCCGTTTCCGGACGCCAGCTTCGACCTGGTCACCATCGCCTTCGGCCTGCGCAACGTCACCGAGAAGGACGCGGCGCTGCGCGAGATGCAGCGGGTGCTCAAGGTCGGCGGACAGGCGCGGGTGCTGGAGTTCTCCGAGGTGAAGGCCGAGTGGTTCAAGCCGATCTACGACTTCCACTCGTTCAACATCCTGCCCAAGCTGGGCAAGCTGTTCGCCAACGACAGCGACAGCTATCAGTACCTGGCCGAGAGCATCCGCAAGCATCCGCCGCAGGACGAGCTCAAGCGCATGATGGGCGAGGCCGGTTTCGCGCGCTGCGACTACAAGAACCTGTCGGCCGGCATCGTCGCGATCCACACCGGCTACAAGGTCTGATCCCGGCGCCGAAGCGCAAGCGATGCGAAGAACGGCGCTTCAGCCCGGCCTCGGCAAGGCGGCGGTATCCGTGCCCGCCGTTTCGGCCTGATCGGCGCGCAGGCGCTCGCCAGCGGATAGGCCGCATGCTGCGGCCGATCTTCCGGTAGCGGCTCAGCCCACCAGCTTCAAGCCGATCACCCCGCCCACGATCAGACTCAGGCACAGCAAGCGCGCTGCCGTCGCAGGCTCGCCGAAGGCGACGATGCCCGCGATCGCGACGCCGACCGTGCCGATGCCGACCCACACCGCATAGGCGGTGCCGACCGGCAGCCACTTCAAGGCCAGCGCCAGCATGGCGAAGCTCGCGATCGCGGCGCCCAGGCCGATCGCGCTCGGCCACAGGCGCGCGAAGCCTTCGCTGTGCTTGAGCGCGATCGCCCACACGATCTCCAGCAGGCCTGCGCCGACCAGCAGGGCCCAGGCCCAGATCGCCGCGCGCGTCATCGCCGGCTCAGGCGGAAAAGCCGCCGTCGACCGAAAAGGCGGCGCCGGTGATGAAGCGGCCGCCCGGCCCGGCCAGATGCGCGACCAGGTCGGCCACGTCTTCGGCTTCGCCGTAGCGGCCCAGCGGCAGGCTCGCGCGCTGACCGTCGGCGCCTTCGCCGTCGGCGGGATTCATTTCGGTGTCGATGGGGCCGGGCTGGACGACGTTGGCGGTGATGCCGCGCGCGCCCAGGTCCTGGGCCAGGCCCTTGCTCAGGCCGACGGTGGCGAACTTGGTCAGCGAGTACAGGGTCATGCCCGGCGCGCCCACGCGCTCGCCCAGGCAGCTGCCGATGGTGATGATGCGGCCGCCTTCGCGCATGTGCTTGGACGCGGCCTGGGCGGCGACGAACGGCGCCTGCACGTTGATGGCGATCGCGCGCTCGAAGCTCTCGCGCGACTCGTCCTCGAACGGGCCGTACATGAAGATGCCGGCGTTGTTGACCAGGATGTCGAGGCGCCCGAACTCGGCCACGGTGCGCTCGACCGCGGCGCTCACCGCGTCGGGGTCGGCGCTGTCGGCGCGGATCGCCAGCGCGCGCCGGCCGCCGGCCTCGATCGCCGCCGCCACCGCCAGTGCGCGGTCCTGCGAGGCGGCGTAGGTCAGCGCCACGTCGGCGCCGTCGCGCGCCAGGCGTTGCGCGATGGCCGCGCCGATGCCGCGGCTGCCGCCGGTGACCAGGGCCACTTTGCCTGCGAGAGGAGTCATCGTCTTGTTCCGAAAGGGGGAGGATGCCGATGCTAGGCCTCTGCACGCGCGGGCGCAGCCGGGTGCGCGGGACTGACTGTTGCAGCGCCGCGGGTCGGAAATCAGCGTTGCGGCGCCGGCGCCGGCGCCGAGCGCGGGCCGGCGAACCGCCATGCTGCGCTGTGCCCCCGGCGCGGACTAGGCGCTAAACTCGAAGGCTCGATCCCTAGTCGTGGGCCTGCCATGCGTTATTCGATCCTTACCGTTTGCCTCGCCGCCGCGCTGTCTCTGGGCTGCTCGCGCGAGGCCGCGCCGGCCGCCGACGGCGCCGCCACCCCCGCCGCCAAGACGGAGACCGCCGTGACCAGTCCTGCCGTGGTCGACGAGCATTCCTACGCCCAGCCGGGCAAGGTCCGGATCGACGATCTCGCCCTGCAGCTGGCGGTCGATTTCGAACACAAGCAGCTCAGCGGTTCGGCCACCTACACCCTCGACTGGGTCGACAAGGCCGCGACCCAGCTGGTGCTGGATACGCGCGATCTGACCATCGAGAAGATCGTCGGCGAACGCAGCGACGGCAAGTGGAACGACCTCAAGTTCTCGCTGGCGCCGGCCGACAAGCTGCTGGGCAGCAAGCTCACCATCGAAACGCCGGAGCGCAACGCGCGCATCCGCGTGACCTACAAGACCTCGCCTAACGCGTCGGGCCTGCAATGGCTGACGCCGGCGATGACCGAGGGCAAGAAGACGCCCTTCATGTTCAGCCAGTCGCAGCAGATCCACGCGCGCTCGTGGGTGCCGCTGCAGGACACGCCGAGCGTGCGCTTCACCTACACCGCGCATGTGACCTCGCCCAAGGACGCGATGGTGCTGATGAGCGCCGACAACGATCCCAAGGCCGCGCGCGACGGCGACTACGAATTTAAGATGCCGCAGAAGATCCCGTCCTATCTGCTCGCGATCGCGGCCGGCGACCTGGTGTTCCAGCCGATCTCGCAGCGCAGCGGCGTGTGGGCGGAACCGGCGATGGCGCCCAAGGCCGTGGCCGAGTTCTCCGACACCGAAAAGATGATGGAGACCGCCGAGAAGCTGTACGGCCCCTACCGTTGGGACCGCTACGACATCCTGGTGCTGCCGCCGTCGTTCCCGTACGGCGGCATGGAGAACCCGCGCCTGACCTTCGCCACGCCGACCGCGATCGTCGGCGACAAGTCGCTGGTGTCGCTGATCGCGCATGAGCTCGCGCACAGCTGGTCCGGCAACCTGGTGACGTTCTCGACCTCCAACGACGCCTGGCTCAACGAGGGCTTCACCAGCTACGTCGAGAACCGCATCGTCGAAGTGCTCTACGGCAAGGAGCGCGCCGACATGGAGAGCCTGATCGGCCGCAACGAACTCAAGTCGGAGTTCACCGAGGACAACAAGGCGCTGCAGCGGCTGGCGGTGAAGCCGGGCGACCTCAAGGATCCGGACGACAACCTCACCGGCACCGTCTACACCAAGGGCGCGTGGTTCCTGCAGTTCCTGGAGCAGCGTTTCGGCCGCGACAACTTCGACGCCTTCCTGCGCGGCTACTTCGACCACTTCGCGTTCCAGAGCATCTCGACCCAGCAGTTCGTCGATTACGCCAAGGCCAACCTGCTCGACAAGTACCCGGGCAAGGTCACGCAGGCCGAGTTCGACGCTTGGCTGTACGAGCCGGGCGTGCCCAGCACCGCGCCGCAGACGCCGTCGGCGCGCTTCGACGCGATCGACGCCGCGCGCAAGGCCTGGATCGACGCCGGCACCTTGCCGGACAAGGCCGCGACCGCGAAATGGTCGACCCAGGAATGGGTGCACTTCATCGAAGGCATGCCGGAGACGCTCAGCGTCGATCAGCTCAAGGCGCTGGACGCGGCCTACAAGATCACCGGCACGCCCAATGGCGAGATCGCGCAGCGCTGGTATCCGCTGACCGTGCGCAGCGGCTACACCCAGGCCAATAGCGCGATCGCGGCGTTCCTGCAGCGCATCGGCCGGCGCAAGCTGATCATGCCGACCTACAGCGAACTGGTGAAGACGCCGGCCGGCCTGAAGCTGGCCGAGGAGACCTTCGCCAAGGCCAAGCCCGGCTATCACCCGATCACGACCGACTCGGTCGAGGCGGTGATCGCCAAGGCCAAGGCCGCGCCGCAGGCGGCCAAGTAAGGACGCCGTGCGCTGGCGTCGCATCAAACTCGCGGCCGCCCTCGTGGCGGCCGCGTCGTTTGCGATCGTCGCGCTGCTGTTGTGGCGCGATCCCTATCGCGTGGTACTGGCCGACTACACCCGCCAGCTCATCGCCGCCGGGTTGTCGCGCGACAGCGTCGTGGTCGGCGATCACCGCTGGGTGTATGCCTACAACGACGATGCGCCGGCCGACGCGCCGCTGCTGGTCATGGTCCACGGTTTCACCGGCAGCAAGGAGAATTGGTACCCGCTGGCGCAGCGCCTGCGCGGCCGTTACCGGCTGCTGATTCCCGATCTGCCGGGCTGGGGCGAGAGCCAGCGCCGCGCCGGTGGCGACTACGGTTTCGTTGCCCAGAGCGCGCGGCTGGCGCGTTTCATCGAACAGGTCGCGCGGCCGCGGGGCGGCGAGGTGGTGCTGCTCGGCCATTCGATGGGCGGCGGCATCGCCGCCCTGACCGCGGCGCGTTATCCGCGCGATGTCGACCGCGTCGGCCTGCTGGACGCGGCGGGCGTGCGTTTTCGCGACAACCGTTTCGGCGTCGAGGTGCTTGCGGGGCGCAACCCGTTCGCGGTCGGCGACGCCGATTCGCTGCAGCGCTACCTCGACACCGTGTTCTTCGACGCCGCCGCCAAGCCGGCGATTCCGTGGCCGGCCGACGACATCTACATCGCGCGCCGCAAGCGCGACGCCGCGTTCGAGCAATCGGTGCTGGACCGCATCGGGCGCGGGCCGGAGCGTTTCCTGCCGGGCGATGCCGCCGCGCAGATCCGTCAGCCGGCGCTGCTGCTATGGTGCAAGAATGATGCGGTGATCGATTCCAGCGCGATGGCTTTATACGCTGCGCGCATGCCGCAGGCGCGGCAGGTATTGCTGGACGGCTGCGGCCACATGTCTTTGGTCGAACGTCCCGACGCGGTCGCGCAGGCAGTGACCAAGTTGGCTGGAACGCGTTGACCGAACTCACGACCCGACCTCACGGACCCACAACGAGATGCACCCTATGAACGCCAGGACCCCGATGCTGTTGCTCGCCGCCACGCTCGCGCTCGCCGCCTGCAAGCCGGCGGTGGATCCCAAGGCGGTCGCCGCCGCGCAGGCCGCGGCCGACGAAAAGGCTGCCGGCGAGATGGCCAAGTCCTTCGACGAGGCCGTGGCCCTGGGCAAATGGGACGTGGCGCGCGCGCACGGCGATGTGCTGACGGCCAAGTACCCGAACAGCGAGGCTGCCGCGCGGATCAAGCCGCAATATGAGGAGGCCAAGGTCAAGGCGGTCGAGACTTTGGAGACGCGCCGTCTGGCGGCGTTGTGGTCGTACCAGACCCAGGCGGTGCTCAAGGGCGGTGAACAGCGCTCGGCGGCGCTTTACGCCAAGGACCACATCGACACCGACGGCAGCGGCGCCAAGGAAGTGCGCTTGATCTTCCGCGACCATCCGCAGTGGGGTCGCAGCAGTTACCTCGTGCTGCAGGCCGGCGACTTCAACTGCTACAGCGGCTGCAAGGTCCAGGTGAAGATCGACGACGCAGCGCCCAAGCCGATGGCGGCGAGCCGGCCCAAGACCGATGAAGCGATCGCCATGTTCATCGAGGACGAGCGCGCGCTGTGGCGCAGCGTACGCAATGCCAAGACCATCGCGATCGAGTTCCCGGTCAAGGCCGGCGGCACCCGCACCGCGGTGTTCGAGGTCGGCGGCGTCGACGCGAGCCAGCTGCCGGGCTGGAAGTGAAGGCACGCGGCTGGCGCATCGCCGCCGCGTCGATCGGTCTGGCGGCATCGGCCGTACTGGTCGTGGCGCTGGCTTGGCTGTGGTTCCTGCATTGGCAGCCCGACCGCACGCGCTATCCGCTGCGCGGCATCGACGTTTCGCATCACCAGGGCGCGATCGACTGGCGTGCCGTCGCCGCGGACGATGTCGCTTTCGCCTATCTCAAGGCCAGCGAGGGCGGCGACCATCGCGACCGCCGTTTCGATCGGAACCGGCGCGAGGCGCGCGCGGCCGGTCTCGCGGTCGGCGCCTATCATTTCTTCACCTGGTGCAAGCCGGGCGCGGAGCAGGCGCTTAATTTCATCGCCGCCGCGCCGCCCGACGCGGACGCGCTGCCGCCGGCGCTGGACCTGGAGTTCGGCGGCAATTGCGGCCGCAGTCCGGACGGCGTGCAATTGCGTCGTGAGCTCGATACCTACCTTGCGCTGGTCGAGGCCGCCTACGGCCGACCCGTGCTGCTCTACGTGACTCCGGAATTCTTCGCCGCCCATCGTCTGGACCTGCCGGCGCGCGCGCTGTGGCGACGCAGGATCGTGCGCGCGCCCGACGCGAGCGCGCGCTGGACGCTATGGCAGTACCACAATCGCGGCAGCGTACCGGGCATCGATGGGCCGGTGGATCTGAACGTGTTCGCGGGCGATGCCGCGGCGTTCGCGCAGTGGCGTGCGCTGCGGGCGACCTCGCCATGAGCACGGACGCAGTAACGGTCGCCTTGCTGGCGGACCATTCGCTGGCGACCGCCGGCCCGCAGCGTCTGTTCGAAAGCGAATGATCCGACTACTACGGGGCAGGCGGTCCCGGCACCGCGACCGCGCGGAGCCTGATGCGGCGGCTGGGCTGGGAGTATCTCGAGAGCGCGCACCATCGCGGCGAAGACGTCGCGGTTTTCCGCAAGCGCCTGGACGTTTGATCGGCGTCGCCCATCGCCGCCGCATCGCGGCATGCCGTCGCCAACGCGGAGCAAAAAAATCCCGGCGCATGGCCGGGATTCTTGTGCGTTGATTCTTCTGCGTTCGGCGCGCGACGCGCGACGCGCGACGCGCGTCGGCTTACAGCGCGTAACCGAACTGCTGACGGAACTGCTCGGCGAATTCGTCGTAGTCGAAGCGCTGGTTCTGGGTGCCCGGGTGTTCGACCTTGAGCGCGCCCATCAGGTTGCCCATGCGGCCGATGGTCAGCCAGTCGTAGCCCTTCTCGATGCCGAAGATCAGGCCGGCGCGGAAGGCGTCGCCGCAGCCGGTCGGATCGGTCACGCGGCGCTCGTGCGCCGGCGGGATGTCGTAGGTCTTCTCGGCGGTGTGGATCAGCGAGCCGTGCGGGCCGCGCGTGGTGATGTAGGCCTTCACGCGTTCGACGATCTGCTTCTCGCTCCAGCCGGTGCGTTCCTGCAGCAGGTTGGACTCGTAGTCGTTGACGGTGACGTAGTCGGCCTGCTCGATGAAGTGGCGCAGCTCTTCGCCGTTGAACAGCGGCATCGCCTGGCCCGGATCGAAGATGAAGGGGATGTTGGCTTCGGCGAACTCGGTCGCGTTCTGCAGCATGCCTTCGCGGCCGTCGGGGCTGACGATGCCGAAGCTGACGCCGGCCACGTCGCGCACGTGGTTCTCGTACGAACGCATCATCGCGCCCGGATGGAAGGCGGTGATCTGGTTGTTGTCGTGATCGGTGGTGATGAAGGCCTGCGGCGTGAACAGTTCGTCGATCACCTTGACCTGGTCGAGGCGGATGCTCTGCTCTTCGAACCATTCGCGGTACGGACCGAAGTCCTGGCCGACGGTGGCCATTGGGATCGGATCGCCGCCGAGCAGCTTGAGGTTGTAGGCGATGTTGCCGGCGCAGCCGCCGAACTCGCGGCGCATGCGCGGCACCAGGAAGGACACATTCAAGATGTGGACCTTGTCCGGCAGGATGTGGTTCTTGAACTGGTCGGGAAACACCATGATGGTGTCGTAAGCCAGAGAACCGCAGATCAGTGCAGACATCGATGAAACCCCAATGTTGAGAGCCGCTCGGTGCGGCGCCGTGCAGGCGCAGGAGCGGCCATAAAAACGGCGGCCCTGTGCCGCCCGGCGGCGTAGGGTAGCCGCTGCCGGGCCGGCCGGCCAGTTTGTGACGCAAATCAGGATTCGGCCGTGTCCGGCGAAGGGAGCCCTATTCAGGCTCGGACCGGCTCGGGACCGGCCGCGGCTTCGGGCCCCCCCGGCGGGTGAGCCTCGCCGTCGAAAAGCGTCGGAAAGCGTTGTTTTTCCTTGCTCGCAGGGGGGGCGGGCGTTAGGCTAGCGAACTCTTCTTGCCTCCCTTTTGACGGCCTATCCCCCGATGTTCAAGAAGTTTCGCGGCATGTTCTCCAATGACCTGTCCATTGACCTGGGCACGGCCAACACACTCATTTATGTGCGTGGACAAGGGATAGTCCTGAACGAACCTTCGGTGGTCGCGGTCCGCCAGGACCGGCTGATCGGCGGCAACCGCACGGTGGCGGCGGTCGGCGGCGAGGCCAAGCAGATGCTCGGCCGTACCCCGGGGCACATCACCACGATCCGGCCGATGAAGGACGGCGTGATCGCCGACTTCACCTATACGGAAGAAATGCTCAAGCACTTCATCCGCAAGGTGCACAAGTCGCGCTTCCTGCGTCCGAGCCCGCGCGTGCTGGTCTGCGTGCCCTGCGGTTCGACCCAGGTCGAGCGTCGCGCGATCAAGGAATCGGCCGAAGAGGCCGGCGCCCGCGAGGTCTACCTGATCGAGGAACCGATGGCCGCGGCGATCGGCGCCGGCATGCCGGTGACCGAGGCGCGCGGTTCGATGGTGGTCGACGTCGGCGGCGGCACCACCGAGGTCGCGGTGATCGCGCTCAACGGCATCGTCTATTCGGCTTCGGTCCGGATCGGCGGCGACCGTTTCGACGAGTCGATCATCAACTACGTGCGCCGCACCTACGGCACCCTGATCGGCGAAGCCACCGCCGAGCGCATCAAGCTCGAGATCGGTTGCGCCTACCCGCAGCAGAAGGCGGCCACGATCGAAGTCTCCGGCCGCAACCTCGCCGAGGGCGTGCCGAAGATGATCCTGATCAATTCCAACGAAGTGCTCGAAGCCCTGCGCGAACCGCTGGCCGGGATCGTTTCGGCGATCAAGCTGGCGCTGGAGCAGACCCCGCCGGAGCTGTGTGCGGACGTCGCCGAGCGCGGCATCGTGCTCACCGGCGGCGGCGCGCTGCTGCGCGACCTGGACCGTCTGATCAGCGAGGAGACCGGCCTGCACGTGCAGGTGGCCGACGATCCGCTGACCTGCGTCGCCCGTGGCGGCGGCCGTGCGCTGGAGCTGGTCGACATGCACGGCAACGAGTTCTTCGCGCCGGAATGACGCAACGCGCGCCCGCGCTGGTCGGAGCGGGAGGGGTCAAGTCGCGACGACCGTCACAGTTTTTGCAGCATTCGCGCGTCGGCAGCGTGCCTGCCGTCCGCGGTCCGGGAGGGCAGGACGCCGTCCCGATGCAGGCGCCGCGTTCGCGGCCTCTTCCGTCCGCCTCTTTCGACTCGTAGACACCCGCCCGTGCCGTCTTACGCCGGTCCTCCCTCCACCGCCCGCATTGGTGATGTCGCAGGGACTTTGCGCCTGCTCGCCTACCTGGCGCTGGCGGTGGTGCTCATCGTGCTCGATCACCGCGGCGGCTGGTTGAACCAGGCGCGCCGGCAGGCCGGTGTCGCGGTCGCGCCGCTGTGGGCCGTGGCCGGTTGGCCGGGACGCGTGGCCGAGCGCATCCACGACGACGCCGGCACGCTGAGCCAGCTCACCGACGACAACCGCCGCCTGCGCAACGAGTTGCTGGTCAACCAGGCGCGGATGGCGCGGCTGCAGACCCTGGCCGCGGACAACGCGCGCCTGCGCGGCCTGCTGGAAGCCGCCGAGCGCGGCAATCTCGACGTGGTGCTGGCGCCGATCCTCGACATCGACCTGGACCCGACCCGTCAGCGCCTGATCCTCGACGCCGGCAGCCGCGACCGCGTGCGCACCGGCCAGAGCGTGATCGATTCCGGTGGCCTGCTCGGCCAGATCATCGGGGTCAATCCGATGCACGCCAGCGTGCTGCTGATCACCGATCCCTCGCACGCGGTGCCGGTCGCGGTGGCGCGCAACGGCGTGCGCCTGGTGGTCTACGGCGACGGCCGCAGCGACACCCTGCGCCTGGCCAGCGTGCCGCTGTCCAGCGATGTCCAGGTCGGCGACCAACTGGTGACCTCGGGCCTGGGCGGACGTTTCCCGCCCGGCTTCCCGGTCGGCACCATCGCCGCGCTGCGGCCCGACGACAGCCGCGCCTTCCTGGTCGGCGACGTCAAGCCGGCGGCGCAGCTGGACCGCGGCCGCGAAGTGCTGGTGCTGCTGTCGATGCCGCCGCCGGTGAACCCGGAGGAATTCGACACCACCGCGCCGGCGCCGGGCCAGCCCGGCGCGTCGGCCGCCGCTGCGGCTACGGCGACCGGCGCCGCTCCTGCAAACACTGCGCCCGCCAACGCCGCGCCGGCAACGAATCCGCCGACATCGCCCGCGCGCGCGACCCCGCCCACCGGTCCTGCCGCCCGCGAGCCGCGCCGATGACCCGTACTCGCCAACACTGGGTATTGCCGGTAAGCCTGATCGCCGCGCTGCTGCTGGGGCTGCTGCCGCTGCCGCTGGCCTTGCAGCCGCTGCGTCCGTACTGGCTGGCGCTGGTGCTGGCGTACTGGGTGATCGAAGACCCCGATCGCGCCGGCCTGGGCTTCGCGTTCGCGCTCGGCCTGCTGGGCGACGTGGTCTACGGCGGCCTGTTCGGCGAGCAGGCGCTGCGCCTGGTGGTGATGACCTTCATCCTGCAGCGCTTCCGCGCGCGTCTGCGCTTCTTCCCGCTGTGGCAGCAGGCGCTGTGGGTCGGCGGCCTGATGCTCAACGACCGCATCGTCACCGCCGCGATCCACGTCGCCCTGGGCGAGCCGACCCTGCCGGCGACGTTCTGGCTGGCGCCGCTGTCGGGCCTGCTGCTGTGGCCGCTGATCTTCCTGTTGCTCGACGCCTTGCGCCTGGGCAGCTGGCGGAGGCGCTGAGCCATGGGCCCGCGTCGCCGCTGGTTCGGTCCGCACCCGCTGAGGAAGCGGGTGCTGAAGAACGCCGCCGCCGAGGCGGACCAGTTCCGCCGCCGCGCCGCGGTCGCGTTCGCGTTCGTGCTGCTGGGCGTGCTCGGGCTGGGCTTCTGGTACTACCGCCTGCAGGTGCTGCAGCACGCCGACTACGTCACCCGTTCCGACGCCAACCGCATCAAGCTGCGGCCGGTGGTGCCCGGGCGTGGGCTGATCTACGACCGCAAGGGCCGGATCCTGGCCGACAACGTGCCGGCGTTCCGGATCGACGTCACCCCCAGCGAAGCCGGCAAGACCGAGACCTGGATGCCGTCGCTGGCCAAGCTGATCGCGCTGTCGCCCGAGGACATCCAGCGCTTCGAGAACGAGCGCAAGGCCACCCGCGGCTTCAAGCCGATCACCCTGAAGCTGCGCGTGAGCGACGAGGAGGCGGCGCGGTTCTCGGTCGACCGTTGGCGCTACCCGGGCGTGGAATTGGTGTCCTACCTCAACCGGCGCTATCCCTACGGCGAGCTGTTTTCGCACGTGATCGGCTATGTCGGCCGCATCGACACCAAGGACCTGGAGACGATGGCCGAGGGCAACGCGGCCCTGACCCACGTCGGCAAGACCGGCCTGGAGCGCTATTACGAGGAAGCGCTGCGCGGCAAGGTCGGCTACGAGAAGATCGAGACCAACGTCGACGGCCGCCCGATGGGCCAGGTCGGGCACGTGCCGGCGCAGCCGGGCGCGGACCTGCGCCTGAGCATCGACCTGGACCTGCAGCGGGCGATGGAAGCCGCGTTCGGCGAATTCGACGGTTCGGCGGTGGCGGTCGATCCGCGCACCGGTGAGGTGCTGGCGATGGTCAGCCTGCCGGGCTACGACACCAATCTGTTCGTCAACGGCATCTCCAGCGCCGACTACCGTTCGCTGATGGACAACCCGTCGCGGCCGATGTTCAACCGCAACGTGCTCGGCGGCGGCCCGCCGGGTTCGACGGTGAAGCCGCTGATCGGCCTGGCCGGCCTGGACAGCGGCCTGCGCCGCGCCGAGGACAAGGTGTTCTCGACCGGCGAGTTCCACATCCCCGGGCAGAAGCGCGGCTACCGCGACGCCCACGGCGGCGCCGGCTGGACCGACCTGCGCAAGTCGATCTCGCAGTCGGTGAACTACTACTACTACAAGCTCGCCTACGAGATGGGCATCGCCCGTTTCGAGCAGTACATGCGCCGCTACGGCTTCGGCGGGCCGACCGGCATCGACCTGGCCGGCGAGAACAGCGGCGTGGTGCCTTCGGCGACGTGGAAGGCCAAGCGCAGCAAGGAAGGCTGGTACCCGGGCGAGACCGTGATCGCCGGCATCGGCCAGGGCTACTGGGTCGCGACCGCGCTGCAACTGGTGCGCGGCACCGCGGCGATCGCCAACGGCGGCGACCTGCGCCGCCTGCATCTGGTGCGTGAACGTCGCGACGGCTACGAGACGCCGTGGACGCCGGTCGAACAGCCGGCGCCGACCCGCATCACCGACAACCCCTCGCACCTGCGCGCGGTCCAGGAAGGCATGGTCGGGACCATGCTGCCCGGCGGCACCGGCGCCAGCCTGGTGCGCGGCGCGCCGTACCAGAGTGCGGGCAAGACCGGCACCGCGCAGAAGATCAGCCGGCGCGGCAACGTCAGCGTGAATCCGCATTCGCTGCCATATCACCTGCGCCACCAGGCGCTGTTCGTGGGTTACGCGCCGGCCGATAACCCGACCATCGCGGTCGCGGTGGTGGTCGAGCACGGCGGCTACGGCGCCAGTTCGGCCGGCCCGATCGCGCGCAAGATCTTCGATGCCTGGCTGCTGGGCAAGATGCCGGAGCCCGATCCGGCCGACGCCAACGCGATCGCGCCGCTGACGACTCCGGTCGCGGCGACGACGGCGCCGGTCGCGCTGTCGGTGAACCAGGACGGTGTGGTGGTCAACACCCCGGCGCCGGTGTCGCCGGCGTTCGCGGTCGGTGCGCTGAGCGCGGAAGCGCTGGCGCGCGAGGCCGCCAAGGGCCACGCCAACGCGCCGACCTTGAATGCGCGCCGCGATGCCTCGGCGACGCAGGCGCATGCGACTCCTGCGGCCGCGGCGACCGCGCCGGGGCCAGGCGCCGCGGCTGACGCGCGCCGCGCGCCGCCCCTGCCTGCGCCCGCGAGCGCCGCGCCGCGCCCGCGGAACCCCGCACCGCCGCCGGAGCCGCGCCGGTGAGGCAGATCCTGCGTTGGTTGTTCGACCTGATCGCGCGCGCGCTGCGCACCGTCGATCTGCCCATGCTGGGCGCGCTGCTGGCGCTGATGGCGATCGGCCTGGCGGTGCTGTACAGCGCCGGCGACCACTCCATGCGCATGGTGCTGGCGCAGGGCTCGCGCTTCGCGGTCGGCCTGGCGGCGATGTGGGCGCTGTCGCGCATGCCGACCTCGCAGCTGCGCAACTGGACCCCATTGGTCTACGGCGTCTCGCTGCTGCCGCTGCTGCTGGTGCTGGCGATCGGCACCGGCAAGCACGGCCGCCACTGGATCGACCTCAAGGTCTTCTATTTCCAGCCCGCCGAGCTGCTCAAGCTGAGCCTGCCGATGATGGTGGCCTGGTACCTCAACCGCCAGGCGCTGCCGCCGCGTTTGTTCTCGGTGCTGGTCGCCGGCGTGGTGATCGCGGTGCCGACCCTGCTGATCCTGCTCCAGCCCGACTTCGGCACGGCGATGCTGGTCGGCATCAGCGGCGCATTCGCCTTGTACCTGGCCGGACTGCCGTGGTGGTGGTTCGGCGCGGCCTTCGGCGGGGTCGCGGCGGTCGCGCCGGTGGCCTGGTTCTGGCTGCTGCGGCCGTACCAGAAGGACCGCATCCTGACCTTCCTCAACCCCGAGTCCGATCCGCTGGGCACGGGCTGGAACATCATCCAGTCCAAGATCGCGATCGGCGCCGGCGGCATGACCGGCAAGGGCTGGCTGCAGGGCTCGCAGTCGCACCTGAACTACCTGCCCGAACACACCACCGATTTCATCTTCGCCGTGCTCAGCGAGGAATTCGGCTGGCTGGGCGTGGCCGTGGTGCTGAGCCTGTACCTGTTCGTGGTCGGGCGCTGCCTGTGGATCGCGGCCGAGGCCCGCGACGGCTATTCGCGCCTGATCGCCGGCGCGCTGGGCCTGGCGTTCTTCGTCTACGTGATCGTCAACGGCGGCATGATCGCCGGCCTGCTGCCGGTGGTCGGCGTGCCGATGCCGCTGCTGAGCTACGGCGGCACCTCGGCGGTCTCGCTGCTGGCCGGCCTGGGCGTGGTGATGGCGGTGCGCGCGCATCGGCCGGTGCACGGGGGGCGGTAAGGGGAAAGCGGCCCTCATCGGGTAAAGCGGCCCTCATCCGCCCTTCGGGCACCTTCTCCCGCAAGCGGGAGAAGGGGGAAGCATCGGCGCTTGCAGATGGAAGCATCGGCGCTTGCAGGCGGAAGCACCGGTGCTCTCAACGGAAGCAGCGGCGCTCTCCGACGGAAGCAGCGGTGCTCTCAATAGCCCCTCTCCCGCTCGCGGGAGAGGGGTTGGGGTGAGGGCCGCTCCAAAACTCCCCCGTCTTCCCGCGCCGATTAAGCAACAAAACCTGACTATCGGCCGCGATCTTCACGAATTCACGGTTTTGGCCCCTGTTTTCGCGTGCTACCCTCGCGGCGATGATTCGACGCCCCGACACCGTACGCCGCGCCGCGATTGGCGCGCTCACTCTCGCTCTGGCGGCTTGCGCCACCCAGGCGCCGCCCCCGACTGCCGCCCAGCTCCAGCCGCCGCCGCCGATCGCTGCAGCGTCGACCGTCAAGCCCGATCCGCTGGCGCATCTGCCGCCGCCGGTGGTGCCGATGCCGATCGAGCAGGCCCGCGCCGCGTTCGTGCGCGATACCGCCGCCAAGTATTCGATCGACCCGGCCTACATCGAATCGGTGCTGGCCAAGGCGCAGATCCGCGACAGCATCGTCGCGGCGATGTCGCGTCCGGCCGAGGCCAAGCCCTGGCGCGACTACCGCCCGATCTTCGTCACCCAAAAGCGCATCGACGGCGGCCGCGCCTTCCTGGCCGAACACCGCGAGCAACTCGTGCGGGTCGAAGCGCAGACCGGCGTGCCGGCGGAAATCATCGTCTCCATCATCGGCGTCGAAACCAGCTTCGGCGGCAATACCGGCAGCTACCCGGTGATCGACGCGCTGTACACCCTGGCGTTCGCGTACCCGCGCAGCGGCGACCCGGCCAAGGCCGAGCGCGAGAACCGCCGCGAGGCCTTCTTCCGCGACGAGCTCGGCCAGCTGTTCGCGATGGGCAAGGAAACCGGGCTCGACGTGGCCAGCCTGACCGGCAGCTACGCCGGCGCGATGGGCTGGGGCCAGTTCATGCCCTCCAGCTACCGCCAGTACGCGGTCGACGGCGACGGCGACGGCAAGAAAGACCTGTTCACCGATCTCGACGACGTGTTCGCCTCGGTCGCCAACTACTTCGTCAAGAAGGGCGGCTGGGTGCGCGGCGGTCCGATCGTGGTGCGCGCCAACCGCGACGCCACCGCGTTGGACTTCAAGCCCGACAACATGGATCCCATCATTCCGCTCAGCGACCTGGCCGCGCGCGGCTATCGCCCGCTGGGCACGGTCGCGCCGACCGAAACGGCGACCTTGCTGAACCTGGAAGGCGTCGCCGGGCCGGAGTATTGGCTCGGCTTCCGCAACTTCTACGCGATCACCCGCTACAACATCTCCGCCCACTACGCGATGGCGGTGTATCAGTTGTCCGAGGCGATCGCCGGACGGGAGAACCCCTTGGCCACGAACAGCACCGGACAGCCTCCGGCATGAAGCGGCTGATCGCCGCGATCCTGCCCCTGGCCCTGGTGGCCTGCGCTAGCGCCCCCAGGAAACCCGCTTCCCAGTCGGTCGCCTTGCCCGACCGCGGCGGCGTCGGCCGCAGCAATCTGCCGCCGTCGCAAGGACGCAAGAAGTCGCCGTACGCGCCGGCCCAGGAAGACATGGGCAAGCGCGGCAACTACACCGCCGGCGGCCTGTACGCGCCGGGCCAGCGCGACAGCACGCCCGACCACGTGCCCGACGTCGACGCGATTCCCGAACCCGAGATCACCGCCGAGCCGCGCTCGCGTTTCGGCAACCGTTCGCCGTACACCGTGTTGGGCAAGACCTACCGCGTGCTCGACAACCACGACGACTACGTCGAGACCGGCACCGCGTCCTACTACGGCCAGAAATTCCACGGCCGCCGCACTTCCAACCTGGAGGTGTACGACATGTACGCCTTCACCGCCGCGCACAAATCGCTGCCGCTGCCGAGCTTCGCCCGCGTCACCAACCTCGACAACGGCAAGTCGGTGACCGTGCGCGTCAACGACCGCGGCCCGTTCCACGACGGCCGGGTGATCGATCTCAGCTACGCGGCGGCGGTCAAGCTGGGCATCACCCAGCGCGGCACCGGCCGGGTCGAGGTGCGCGCCCTGCATCCGGGCGATGCGCCGCCGCCGGCCTACGCCCGCGCCGCCAACAACCCGCCGCCGGCCGTTGCGGCCACGCCGGCCGCAGCGCCGCCCAGCGCGATCGATCGGCTGGTGTCGGCGATGCCGGTCGCCAGCGCCGCCGCGAGCGAACTGCCGCCGGGCGCGCGCATCGCCACCGGCAAGCCGGCCGCTGCCGTGGCCGCGACGCCGGGCGGCGACTATCGCTTCGACATGATGCAGAACGGCAAGGCCATGAGCGCCGACGAGTTCGAGCTGTGGATGAAGTCGCGCCAGGTCCGCGTCGCCACCGGCAAGGCCGTGCGCATCGAGTCGGCGCCGCCGCGCAAACTCAGCCGCGCCGAACGCCGCGCGCTGGAAAAACGCCAGAAGGCCGAGGCGGTCGCCGCCGCCGCGCTGCCGGCGCCGCCCAAGGCGCCGCCGCCGCCGACTCCGGCCAAGGCCGCGACCGTGGTCGCCGCCGCCATCGAACGCAATGCCGTGCCGCGCGACGGCGACGTGACCCTGCAGGTCGCCAGCTTCAGCGCGCGCAGCAACGCCGACCGCGCTCTGGGTATGCTCAAGAGCGCCGGCATCGACGATGCCCGTCTGCTCGACGGCGACGCCAACGGCCAGAAGGTCTGGCGCCTGCGCGTGGGCCCCTTGCAGGCCGCCGCGGCGCCGGAACTTGCCGCGCGCATCGTCGGTCTGGGGTTCGGACAACCGCAGCGCGTGCGCGACTGAGCGCGCAGGAGCTACATCTCGCTCCGGATGCGTCCGGAGCTGCGCGGGGCAGGACGTCCCGCCGTCGATCGCGGCCCGGGACGGCCGCGTCGAACAGACGGGGAGGGCGCAGGCCCGGCCCCGCCGATCTGGAACGCCCCGGACGGGCGGCTCCAGCGCAGAATTCCCAGCCCAGGCCGGCACGAGACCGGCTCCCCGGAGTAGTAGAACGATGAAAGCCCGCTTCACCCCCCGCGCTGCGGCGCTCGCCGCGCTGACCGCCGCCTGCCTGGTCACGACCACCGCCGGCCTGGTCTTCGCGCAGTCGCCCGTTCCGAAGCCCGCCGCGGCCCTGCCGCCGGCCAGCGATTCGCTGCCGGTGCCGCCGCCGCCGGCGATCAAGGCCAGCGCCTGGGTGCTGATGGACGCCGCCAGCGGCAACGTGCTCGCCGGCGAGAACATCGACACCCGGGTCGAGCCGGCCAGCATCACCAAGGTCATGACCAGCTACGTGATCGCCGCCGAGCTCAAGGGCGGCAAGGTCAAGGACACCGACCAGGTGATGATGACCGAGAACGCCTGGCGCAAGGGCGGCGCGGCCACCGACGGCAGCTACTCCGGCTTCGAGGTCAACAAGACCGCGCCGCTGGTCGACATGGAAAAGGGCATGGTGGTGCAGTCCGGCAACGACGCCGCGATCGCCCTGGCCGAGCACGTCGCCGGCAGCGAGGATGCCTTCGCCGCGCTGATGAACCAGTACGCCGCGCGCATCGGCATGAAGAACTCGCACTTCATGAACCCGCACGGCCTGTCGCAGGAAAACCACTACTCGACCGCGCGCGATCTGGCCCTGCTCGGGCGTGCGCTGATCCACGACTTCCCGGTCGCGTACTCGTACAACAAGATCAAGGAACTCAAGGTCGGCCCGATCCTGCAGTCCAACCGCAACCGGCTGCTGTGGCGCGACCCCTCGGTCGACGGCATCAAGACCGGCCACCACTCCGGCGCCGGCTACTGCCTGATGGGCTCGGCCCTGCGCGGCGACCAGCGCCTGATCTCGGTGGTGATGGGCTCGACCTCGGACGATCAGCGCACCGTCGACAGCCAGGCGCTGCTGAACTGGGGCTTCCGCTTCTACGAAACCCACCGTCTCTACGACGCCGGCAAGGCCATCGCCAAGCAGAAGGTCTGGAAGGGCACGGCCGACGAAGCCCAGCTCGGCGTCGCCGAGCCGCTGCTGGTCACGGTGCCGCGCGGCAAGTACGCCCAGCTCAAGCCGAGCATGGACGTCAGCAAGACCCTGGTCGCCCCGATCAAGAAGGGCCAGGCCGTGGGCACGGTCAAGGTCGTGCTGGACGGCAAGGTCATCGCCCAGCGCCCGCTGGTCGCGCTCAACGCGATCGAAGAGGGCGGCTTCTTCAAGCGCCTGTGGGACGAGTTCTGGATGTGGTGGGAGTCGGAATAAACGGCTCGCGCACCGCAGCGTGAATCAGGAAAGGCCGGCGCAAGCCGGCCTTTTCCGTTGCGGCGCCGCGCGCGCGAGTTCCGATGCCGATTCCTGGCCGATTCCTGTAGGAGCGGCGTGAGCCGCGACCGCGCGCTCGCGCTGGCGACGTCCCTCCCGACTCACCCTCGTAGGATGTGGTGAGCACAGCGAACCGCATCGCCCACGTCACTCCCCAAACGACCGCCTCCCGAAATCCCGCGCCACGCCCCAATCGATGGGATAGACGCCGCTACGAACGTAACGATGAAAACTCGAATACGGCCAATCCTTCGCCGTCATCACCAAACCGTGCTTCACCGGGTTGTAGTGGATGTAGTCGCAGTGTGCATTCAGATCGGCCTGATCGCGGATCAGATGGTCCCAGAAGCGTCGCTGCCAGATTCCGCGCTCCCCGCGCCCGCTGCGACTCGTCGATCGTCGTTCCAGCCGGGGTAACCGCCGTGCGAATCCGGCCTTGATCAGGCCCCAGCGCAGGCCGATACCGGTGTCGTCCGGCGGCAGCGTCCATACGGCGTGGAGATGATCGGGCAGCACCACCATCGCCTCGATCCGGAAGGGATGGCGCGTCTTGACCGCCGCAATCACGCTGCGAAGCAGTTCGACGCGTTCGATCAGCAGTCGATTGTCGCCACGCAGGGCGAGGTTGGTGGTGAAGAACCAAGTCGCGCCGGGCGCGAACGGGCGGCGATAGCGGGTCATCGTCCTGGCTCGAAGTGAGTGAGCTCAGGGTGGTAGCTGCGATGCGCTTTCGGTATCCGGAAAAGGCGTGTTCGAGGGTGGGGGAAGTCTGACGTGAGAGGGGAGGGTGATGCGGTTCGCTACGCTCACCACATCCTACGGTTGGCATGGTGGCGATCGGGCGCGCCCTAAAACCGCAAAAAATACGGAATCGCTGCCAGCCCGGCCCCGATCAGCACCATCGCCCAGTTGTTGGACACGAAATAGGGGAACACCATCAGCCCGAGCCCGCACAGCAGCGGCACCGGGGCGCCCTGGCGCTTGCCGTAGATGAAGTAACCCAGGCCGATCGAGCCGAACAGCAAGCCCCACCAGAGCGACGCTGTATTCATCTGCTGTGACTCCTGCAACCGGTGCCTGAGCGCATCCTACGCCGGGTTGGGTTCGGGCTCCCGCGGACCCATAATCGACGCATGAACATCAACTCCGACAACCCCGATCACGGCTTCCAGTTCCCCGGTACGTTCGAGCTCAGCGCCATGGGCTCGGCCGAGGCCGGGCTGGAGCGCGAGCTGCCGCAGCTGCTGATCGGCGCCGGCATCGAAGTCGAGGCCGAAACCATCCAGTGGAAGCACTCGGCCAGCGGCAAGTACGTGTCGGTACGGATCAGCTTCCGCGCCGTCAGCCGCGAGCAGTACGACCTGGCCCACCAGGTCCTGCGCGAGCATCCGGAAGTGAAGTGGACGCTGTAATCGACGCGGTCGCGGCGGTGCTGGGCGGCGCTGGGCGCCTGCCGGCCGCGCAACTGCGCGATCTCGGCCGCCAGCCCTACGAGCCGGTCTGGCGTGCGATGCAGGCCTTCACCGACGCCCGCGACGCCGAGACCCCCGACGAGCTGTGGCTGGTCGAGCACGACCCGGTGTTCACCCTGGGCCAGGCCGGCAAGGACGAGCACGTGCTGATGCCGGGCGACATCCCGGTGCTGCACGTCGACCGCGGCGGCCAGGTGACCTACCACGGCCCCGGCCAGATCGTGCTGTACCCGCTGCTGGACCTGCGCCGGCTCAAGGTCGGCGTGCGCGAGTACGTGGACCGGATCGAGCAGGCGGTGATCGACACCCTGGGCGAATGGAACATTGAGGGCGGCCGCCGCGACGGCGCACCCGGCGTCTACGTCGCCGGGGCCAAGGTCATGGCCCTGGGCATCCGGGTCCGCCGCGGCTGCACCTTCCACGGCCTGGCCTTCAATATCGCCATGGACCTGTCGCCCTACCAGCGCATCAATCCCTGTGGTTACCAGGGGTTGCAGGTGACCTCGGTGGTAGACTTGGGCGGCCCGTCCGGGCTGGATGCGGTCAAGCCGGTCCTGGTCGACCACCTGGCCCGGCAGTTCGGCCTGACGGTGGAAACCGCCGAGCCGTTGAGCTTCTGATTGCCCTCTCCTGTCCTCGGGAAGGGGTGTTCGATCCCCTTCTCCCGCTAGCGGGAGAAGGGGCCCGAAGGGCGGATGAGGGCCCGCGAATCCGCCAGCCGCCGCGAAACCCGCGGTGCCCGCCCTCAGCCCAACCCTCTCCCGCCAGCGGAAGAGGGAGCCAAACGACAAGAGTCCACGCAGCGCCATGACCGATCCCGCCTCCAAGACCATCCCGCTCACGGTAGTCAGCGGTAGCGACGCGCCGGCGGTGCTGCAGTCGACCACCATGACGCCCGGTGCGAAGCAGCTCGGCGGCGACAAGATCAACCGCTCGCCGGTGCAGTTCGTCGACGCCCCGGTGCTGCGCAAGCCGTCCTGGATCCGCGTTCGCATCCCCTCGGGCAACTCGGTCGCCCAGCTCAAGGCCAAGCTGCGCGAAAACCGCCTGGTCACGGTCTGCGAAGAGGCCAGCTGCCCGAACATCCACGAGTGCTTCAGCCACGGCACCGCGACCTTCATGATCCTGGGCGAGGTCTGCACGCGCCGCTGCTCGTTCTGCGACGTCGCCCACGGCCGGCCGAAGCCGCCGGACGCGAGCGAGCCGGCCAACCTGGCCCGCACCGTCGCCGACATGGGCCTGAAGTACGTGGTCATCACCAGCGTCGATCGCGACGACCTGCGCGACGGCGGCGCCCAGCACTTCGTCGACTGCATCGCCGCGGTCCGCAGCGAGAGCCCGCGCACCAAGATCGAGATCCTCACGCCCGACTTCCGCGGCAAGGGCCGCATGGAGCGCGCGCTGGAGATCCTGAACACCAACCCGCCGGACGTGTTCAACCACAACGTCGAGACCGTGCCGGACCTCTACAGCAACGTGCGCCCGGGCGCCGACTATCAGTGGTCGCTGACCCTGCTGCAGAAGTTCAAGGCCCAGCACCCGGAGGTCGCGACCAAATCCGGCATCATGCTCGGCCTGGGCGAGACCATGGAGCAGGTGCAGGCCACGCTGCGCGACCTGCGCGCGCACGACGTCGACATGATCACCATCGGCCAGTACCTGCAGCCGACCCCGCACCACCATCCGGTGCTGCGCTACTGGACCCCGGACGAGTTCAAGGAACTCGAGCTCTACGGCATGGCGCTGGGCTTCACCCATGTCGCCTCGGGCCCGCTGGTGCGCTCGTCCTACCACGCCGACCGCCAGGCGATCGAAGCCGGCTTCGCCGCCGCCTGAGTGCGCCAACCGGCCGATTTCGTACGGCCGCAAGCCGCGGCCGGGCTCGCCGATGGCCGAATGCCCGCCGTCGGGCCGCGACCGATCGAGCTGCCGACAGCTGGTCCGGCGTGCCGGCGTAACGCCCGGCTAACGCCCCGCTAACCCCCGTCGTCGCGAACCTGAACGCCATTCGCCCCCGGATGCCCGAAACCCTTACTGCCGCGCGTGACAGGCACGGCAACTTTCGGCACTGTGGGCTTGTCCAATCCCGCTACATCCTCGACGCCTAGGCCAAGCTCGGCCATGAAGACCCCCGCGATGACCGCCAAGACCACTCTGCTCGCTTTCCTGCTGACCGCCCCGCTCGCGCTGCTCGCGCGTGCCGATGCCGGCGGCGCCCCGAACGCGTTGGCCAACGCGCCGACCGCCGACCAGGCCACCGCCGCCAAGCTCGTGTACGGCGTGCTGTCCGACAGTCGCTACGCCTACCGGCCGCGCGCGCTCGACGACACCCTGTCGGCCGACATGCACAAGCGTTATCTCGAATCGCTGGACGCGGGCAAGCAGTACTTCACCGCCCAGGACATCGCCAAGTTCGATGCCTACAAGACCAAGCTCGACGACGCCATCCGCGGCGGCGACCTGAGCCCGGCCTACGCGATCTTCGCCACCTTCAAGCAACGCGTCGACGAGCGGGTGAACTACGCGCGCGCGCTGCTCAAGCAGGACATCTTCAGCTTCGAAGGCAACGACCGCTTCGAATACGACCGCGAGAAAGCGCCGTGGCCCGCCGACACCGCCGCGCTCGACGCGCTGTGGAAGCAGTCGGTGCGCAACGACTGGCTGCGCCTGAAGCTGGCCGGCAAGAAGCCCGAAGACATCCGCAAGACCCTGGACAAGCGTTACCAGAATCTCGCCAAGGGCTTCTCCGAGCTCAAGAGCGAAGACGTGTTCCAGACCTTCGTCAACAGCTACGCCAACGCGATCGATCCGCACACCGACTACTTCACGCCCAAGTCGGCCGACAACTTCAACATGACCATGTCGCTGTCGCTGGAAGGCATCGGCGCGGTGCTGCAGAAGCAGGACGACGTGGTCGCGATCCGCGAGATCGTGCCCGGCGGTCCGGCCGGCAACTCCGGCAAGATCAAGGTCGGCGACCGCGTGGTCGCGGTCGGCCAGGGCGACAGCGGCGCGATGGAAGACGTGATCGGCTGGCGCATCGACGACGTGGTCGCCAAGATCCGCGGCGCCAAGGGCACCAAGGTGCGCCTGGACGTGATTCCGGCCGAAGCCGGCCTGGACAGCAAGCCCAACCGCCTGGTGCTGGTGCGCGACAAGGTGCGCCTGGAAGACCAGGCCGCCAAGTCCGAAATCATCACCATCCCGGCCACCGGCGACGCCCCGGCCAAGCGCATCGGCGTGATCAAGCTGCCGGGCTTCTATCAGGACTTCGAAGGCCGCCGCAAGAACAGCACCGACTACGCCTCGGCCACCCGCGACGTCAGCAAGCTGCTGACCAAGCTGCGCGCCGACAAGATCGACGGCGTGGTCCTGGACCTGCGCTACAACGGCGGCGGTTCGCTGGACGAAGCCATCGAGCTCACCGGCCTGTTCATCGACCGCGGCCCGGTGGTGCAGGTGCGCCAGTCCGGCGGCCGTATCGAGGTCAACGGCGACGACGATTCCGGCATCGCCTGGGAAGGTCCGCTGGCGGTGCTGATCAACCGCGGTTCGGCCTCGGCCTCGGAAATCTTCGCCGGCGCGATCCAGGACTACGGCCGCGGCCTGGTCATCGGCGAGACCACCTTCGGCAAGGGCACCGTGCAGAACATGCTCGACCTCGACCGCTGGCCGGCCAACGAAGGCCCGCGCTTCGGCCAGGTCAAGCTGACCATCGCCCAGTTCTTCCGCGTCAGCGGCGGCTCGACCCAGAACAAGGGCGTGGTGCCGGACCTGTCGTTCCCGGCCTCGGTCGACGCCAGCGAATACGGCGAGAGCACCTACGACAACGCGCTGCCGTGGACCAAGATCGCCGCGGTGCCGCACGTGCGCTACGGCAACTTCGCGCCGCTGCTGCCCAAGCTGTCGGCGTTGCACGACAGCCGCGTCGCCGGCGACAAGGAATTCCAGTGGTGGTCGCAGGACGTGACCGAGTTCCGCGAGGAACGCGCCAAGAAGTCGATCACGCTCAACGAGGCCGAGCGCCGCGCCGAGCGCGACCGCGACGACAGCAAGCGCAAGCAGCGCCAGGCCGAGCGCAAGACCATGGGCCTGGACCTGGATCCGCTGGCCGACGACAACGGCGACGACGGCCTGCAGTCCAGCGAGCGCAACCTGGCTCAGGAAGTCGCGCGCGAGAAGGCCGCCGAAAAGCGTCCGGACCCGCTGTTGCGCGAATCGGCCTCCATCCTGGCCGACGCGGTGCGCCTGCTCAACGACGATCGCCAGCTGTCGGCGCAGGTGCTCCCGACCGCGAGCAAGCCGGGGCATTGGGCCGACTGAGCCTGCTGCACGGCGTATCGACAGGGCGCGTTCCTTCGGGGCGCGCCTTCGTCGTTTTTGGCCACCGCAGCGACGTCCCGGCCCGGCCTGAGCGGGTGCTGACGCGGGCCGGGGCTGGGGTGCAAGAATCGGATATCGCGCCTGCGCAGGCGGCCGTACCCTGAGGCCATGAACGCCATGACCCCGATCCGCGATCTCACACCAGTCGACAAACTGGACCACGCCCGCGCCCTGCTCGATGCCGGCGAGCCGACCCTGGCCGACCTGGCCGCGGCGGTCGGCATCAGCGCCTCGCACCTGCAGCGCCGCTTCACCGCGCGCTTCGGGATCAGCCCGGCCGAGTACCTGGCGCAACGCAAGCTGGGCACGCTGAAGTCGGCGCTGCGCGAAGGCAGCGACGTCAGCGCAGCGCTCTACGACGCCGGCTACGGTTCGCCCTCGCGCGTGTACGAGGGCGGCGCGGCGCGCCTGGGGATGACCCCGGCACGTTACCGCGCCGGCGGCGCCGGCGAGCAGATCCGCTGGAGCCTGGCGCGCACCGCGCTGGGTACCGCCCTGGTCGCGACCACCGAACGCGGCGTGTGCATGGTCGAGCTGGGCGACGACGCGGTGGCGCTGGAGGCCAAGCTGCGCGCCGAGTTTCCGCAGGCGCAGCTGGAACGCGTCGACGCCGGCCGCGACGAATTCCTGGCGCCGCGCCTGCGCGCGGTCGCCGATACCCTCGGCGGCCAGGCCCATGCGGTGCCGGTGGACCTGTTGGGTACCGCGTTCCAGAAAAAAGTCTGGGACGCGCTGATGAAGATTCCGGCCGGGCAGACCCGCAGCTATGCCCAGGTCGCCGAGCAGATCGGCGCGCCGGGCAGCGCACGCGCGGTCGCGCGCGCCTGCGCCGGCAACCGGGTCGCGGTGGTCGTGCCCTGTCATCGTGTGGTGCGCGGCGACGGTTCGCTGGGTGGGTATCGCTGGGGGCTGCCGCTGAAGGAGAAGTTGCTGCAGCGCGAGCGGGCGGCTTGAGATGTAGGGTGGGGTGAGCCGCAGGCGCATCGCGTCCTGCGAACGTCGGTGCCGCGGCATTGCGGCATGACGGGTAAAGCGATCGCGGCTTACGCCGCTCCCACAGGAAGCGCGCGGCTTGTTTCGCGAACGCGGTATGGTCGTACTCGCGCTGGCGCGCTGAGGGTGCGGTCGCGGCTCACGCCGCTCCTACCCCAAAGCCGCGCCTTCCGCGGAAGCGGCGTGAGCCGCGAAAGCCGTGCTTCCTGTGGGAGCGGCGTGAGCCGCGATCGCGACACTCGCTCGCCGGCGCGATTGGCGCTTGCCCAGCTCCGCCGTCCTCAGCGCCGCTTGCGTGTCGCCTTCGGCGCATCGCGCGTCGGCAGCTCCAGCCCGAGCTTGACCACGTCGAACACCAGATGGGTTTCGTAGCGCTTGATGTTGCCTTCGTCCAGGAACAAGCGCTCCGCGACCTGGCGGAAATGGGCGACGCCGGTGGTAGCCAGGATCACCAGATAGTCCCATTGCCCGGCCAGCACGTAGCACTGCTGCACCTCGGGCGCGGCGCGCATGCGCGCGTAGAACGCGGCGTGGCGGCTCGCCGATTCGCGCTCCATCGTCACCCACACCGCGGCCAGCGTGCTGCCCAGGGCGATCGGATCGAGCAGCGCGACTTGGCGGAGCAGGCCGTGCTTGCGGTAGCCGGTGAGGCGGCGCTGGACCGCGCTGGGCGACAGTCCGATCGCGTCGCCGAGCGCGGTCAGGGTGGCCGAGGCGTCGCGCTGCAGCAGCCCCAGCAATTTGTGGTCGAGTTCGTCGAGGGCGAGGGGAGGGCGGGCCATGCAAAAATTTTGCGTTCAAGCGGGCAAATTTTCAATCGCCTGTCTGCCCTCGCGGATAGTCTGAATGGGTCGAACCACCCGAAGAGCCGCATGCAGCGCCTCGCCCCCACCGCTCCCCCAGTCCGCGCCGGCGTCGAGCGTTACGGGGTGCGCGTCGCCTCGCGCGCGGATATCGCCGCCATCCACGCCCTGATCCGCGAGCACGGTCCCAGCCCGTGGAACTACCTCGCCGAGCCTGCGCTGTCCGCACACCTGCGCGCGATCGGCGACGGCGTGGACGCGGTATTGGCCAGCCTGGACGACGTGCCGGTCGCGGTGGCGACCTACGCCGTCAGCGACGACTTCGCCTGCTACCAGAGCGCCGGCCGCGCGCGCGCGCGCCACGGCCACATCGGCGAGGTGGTCGTGCATCGCGAGCATCGCGGCGCCGGTCTCGGTGCGCACTTGCTGCGCGAGGCGGTCGCGCAGTTGCGCGCGCGCGGCCTGCGCGAGTGCTATGCCGAACGACACGAAGAGAACGCGGGTTCGGCTGGCATGATGCGCAAGGCCGGTTTCGTCGTGGTCGACGCCTTCCACGACCCCATGCGCCGCAACGTCGGCAGCTGCCGCACCGCGGTCTGCGTGCACCGATCCCGCTGACACCGATCCAAATGACACCGATTCAACCGACACAGATCCAACCGACACAGATCCAACCGACACAGATCCAACCGACACAGATCCAACCGACACAGATCCAACCGACACAGATCCAACCGACACAGATCCGCTCCCCCCCCTTCCTCCCCTCGGAACCACAACCGCATGAGCGCCGCCTCACCCACCGCAGCAAGACTGGCCCCCGGCGCGATCGCGGTCGCGTTCGCCCTGGCATCGGTCTACATCCTGTGGGGCTCGACCTACCTCGCCATCCGTTTCGCCCTGGAGAGCTATCCGCCCTTCATCCTGGGCGCGCTGCGCATGTTCGTCGCCGGCGCGCTGATGTACGCCGTGCTGCGCTGGCGCGGCACCGCGCCGCCGACCCGCAAGCAATGGCGCACGCTGTGGCTGCTGTCGATCTGGATGGTGCTGCTGTCCAACGGCCTGGTGAACCTGGCCGAGACCGAAGTCGGCTCCGGCCTGGCCGCGATCGCGGTCGCGTCGATGCCGCTGTTCGCCGGCGTATTCGCGATGCTGCGCGGCCGCCATCCGTCGAAGATCGAATGGATCGGGCTGGTGATCGGCTTCCTCGGCGTGATCTGGCTCAACGCCGGCAGCGCCTTGTCGGGCTCCACGCTGGGACTGGTCTGCCTGATCATCGCGCCGATCGCCTGGGCGTGGGGCTCGATCTGGAGCCGCGACCAGGACCTACCGTCGCCGTTCATGGCCGCCAGCGCGCAGATGCTGACCGGCAGCGTGTGGATGCTGGGCGCGGCCGCGATCACCGGCGAGCGCATGAGCGCGATGCCCAGCGCCGGCGCCACCGGCGCGCTGCTGTACCTGGTCGTGGCCGGCTCGATCTTCGGCTTCACCGCCTACATCTGGCTGCTGCACCACGTGCGTCCGGCGCTGGCGACCAGCTACGCCTACGTCAATCCGCCGATCGCGGTGCTGTTCGGCGCCCTGCTCGCGGGCGAGCGCTTCAGCTCGCACGACCTGGGCGCGATGGCGGTGATCCTGGTCGGCGTGGTCATCATCACCTTGGCCAAGGCGCGCGCTGCGCGTGCGCCGGTGGTGCCGGCCCCGAACGAGCCGCCGGCATGACCCCGGCGCAGGCGGAAGGGCGGCGCGGTCTGTGGATCGCCGCCGCCTCGTTCGTGCTGTGGGGCCTGATGCCGCTGTACTGGCATCTGCTCAAGGCGGTGCCGTCGCTGCAGATCGTCGGCCACCGCATCGTCTGGAGCGCGGCCATGGTCGCGGCCTGGCTGTCGTGGAAGCAGGGCGGCGAGTGGTTGCGCGGCGTGCTCGCGCAGCCGCGCAAGGCGGCGATGCTGGCGCTCAGCGGCGTGCTGATCGCATTCAATTGGGGCCTGTACATCTGGGCGGTCAATGCCGGCCACGTGATCGAGACCAGCCTGGGCTACTTCATCAATCCGCTGGTCAACGTGGTCTTGGGCGTGGCCCTGCTGCACGAGCGCATGAACCGGGTGCAGTGGCTGTCGGTGGCGATGGCCGCGGCCGGCGTGGGCTGGCTGACCTGGCAGTACGGGCAGGCGCCGTGGATCGCTATAGGTTTGGCGCTGTCGTTCGCCGCCTACGGGTTGATCCGCAAACTGGTCGCGGTGGAAGCGGTGACCGGCCTGGGCATCGAAAGCGTCTACCTGTTCCTGCCCGCGCTGGGCGTGCTGCTGTGGAGCGAGAGCCACGGCCTGGGCGGCTTCCTCGGCGGCTGGGGCCTGGGCCTGGACCTGATGCTGATCCTCGCCGGCGCGCTGACCGCATTGCCGCTGATCGGCTTCGCCTACGCGGTGCGGCGGGTGCCGTTGTCGGTGGTCGGGCTGATGCAGTACATCGCGCCGACCCTGCAGTTCCTGATCGGCGTGCTGGTGCTGCACGAACCCTTCGACCGCTCGCGCCTGATCGGCTTCGTGTTCATCTGGATCGGCTTGCTGGTCTTCGCCGGCGAAGGGCTGTGGCGCTCACGGCGGCAGGCGGCACTGGCGGCCGCATGAGCCGCTGCCCTGGGGTAGGAGCGGCGTAAGCCGCGACCCGGAGTTCCGACACGCGACGCCGGTTTCGCGGCGGCTGCGGATTCGCGGTCGCGGCTTACGCCGCTCCTACCCCAAGGCATGGCGTTGATGTCCCGCAAACGAACGAGGCGCCGCGAACGGCGCCTCGTCGTCTTGTTGCGATGGCCTTGGCTCAGGCCGCGCGCAAGGCTGTGGTCACCGGTAGGCGTGCCGCGCGCAGCGCCGGGAACAGGCCGCCGACCAGGCCGATGCCCAGCGCCCACTTCAGGCCGCTCCACAGCAGCTCCGGCGAGACCTTGAACTGGAACACCACCTGGCTGAAGTTGCTGCCCAGCGTCGACACCTGGTAGCCGTTGAAGATCAGCCAGGCCAGCCCCGCGCCGAGCAGGCCGCCCAGCAACGCCAGCAGCATGGTTTCCAGCATCACCGCGATCACCACCGGCACGCCGCGGAAGCCGAGCGCGCGCAGGGTCGCGATCTCGCGCGCGCGGCCGGACACCGCGGCGTACATGGTGTTGAGCGCGCCGAACACTGCGCCGATCGCCATGATGGTGCCGATGAAGATGCCCAGGACCTTGATGACCTTGGTAAGCACCTCGGACTGCTTGGCGTAGTAGTCGTGGGTGGTCTGCACGTCCAGCTTCAGGCGCGGGTCGGCCGCCAGCGCGCCCTTGAGCTGCTTGAAGCCGTCCTTGCCGGCCAGCTTCACCGTCACCGACTGGAACGAAGTGCGCTGGTAGGTCGAGGCCAGCACTTCGCCGTCGGCCCACAGTTCGGAGTCGTGCGAATCGCCGGCGGCGAAGATGCCGACCACGGTCCAGTTCTGGTTGGCCAGTTCGATCTGCTTGCCGATTTCCAGGCCGCGGAACTGCTTGGCCGCGCCCTGGCCGGCGATCAGTTCGCGCAGGCCTTCGCCGAACTTGCGGCCCTTCACGATCTTGACGTTGGGCCGCAGCGACCAGGCTTCGGCACCGACGCCGCGCAACTGCGCGTTGGCGTCGCTGCCGTCGCTGACGGTGGGCAGGTTGATCACCTGCGACAGTTCCGGCGAGACCTGGGCGCGGCCGTTGCCGTCCTTGGCGATGCCGGCCAGGGACGAGATCAGCGGCACCTGGTCGCGGGTGATGACCGAGTTGGTCTCGGCCTGCGAGCCGCCGCGCAGGATGATCGCAGTGTCGTCGCTGCCGGTCTGCTTGAGCGTGTTCTGGAAGCCTTCGCCCATCGCCAGCATCGCCACCAGCACGCCGACCACGCCGGCGATGCCGATCACGATCACCGAGGACGCGCCCCAGCGCTGCGGCAGGCTGGAGATGCCGACGCCGGCCACCGCCAGGGTCTGCTGGCCGCGCTTGGTCAGGAACAGCCACAGCAGCAACGCCGCGACCACGCCCAATACGCCGTACCACGGCAGGAATATCCACCCGACCAGTCCGACCGCCAGCAGCAGCGCGATCCCGATATTGACTAGAACTCTCTTCATCGCGATCTCTCCTTATCGGCCGGCCAGCGCATCGACGATCTTCAATCTCATGCCGCGCAGCGCGGGCAGGAGTCCGACAGCCACGCCGATCGCGATCATCAGGACCAAGCCCATGATCCAGGTCTGCGGCAGTACGGTCGGCAGCTGGATGGCGCCGCCGCTGACGGAGCTGATGAAAGGCATCAGCAGCGCCGCCAGGCCCAGGCCGATCACCCCGCCTATCACGATCAGCAAGGTCGACTCGGCCAGGACCAGGGCCAGCACGCTGCGGTCGCTGAAGCCGATGGTCTTGAGCACCGCCAGTTCCGGTATGCGCTCGCGCACCGCCTGGGCCATGGTGTTGCCGGTCAGCAGCAACAGGGTGAAGAACACCGCGCCCATGATCGCGCTGACGATCAGGCCGATGTCGGCGAACTGCTTGGCGAAGGACTGGTTGAAGGCCTGTTCGGTCTGGGTCTTGGTCTCGTGGTCGGAGTTCTCCGACAGCGCGTCGATGCCCTTGGCCACGCGCGTGGCCTGGTTCACATCGTCCAGCTTGACCATGTACCAGCCGACCCGGCTCTTGACGTAGTCGTTGGACTCGTCGAAGTACTTCCAGTGGAACCACAGCTGGTTCTCTTCGCCTTTGCGCTTGGCGTCCTTGATCTCGAAGATCGCGCGTATCTTCAGCGGCCAGTCGTTGCTGCCCTTGGTCGGGAAGATCGTGGCCTGCAAGGGGATGGTGTCGCCGATCTTCCAGCCATGGCGCTTGGCCAGCGAGGCGCCCACCACCGCGCCCTGGCGGTCGGCTTGCCAGGCCTTGATCTGATCGGCGGGCAAGGCGTATTCCGGATACAGCTCGAAATAGTTCGGGCTCACGGAGAAGTTCGGAAAGAAATTCTTCGGGTCCCGGTAGATGCCGCCGAACCAGGCCGCGTAAGCGACCTTCTTCACGCCCGGCTGGGATTCGATCTGGCTGAGCAGGTTGTAGGGCAGCATCTGGGTGATCGACAGGCGCGAGGCCACGACCAGGCGGTCGGCGCCGGCGACGCTGCCGCCGGAGTTGAACGCGACGCGGACCGAGTCGAGCGTGCCGAACAGCAGGAATGCGGTCACCACCGACAACAAGGTCAGCAGGGTGCGGGTCTTGCTTCGGAACAATGCGGCCCAGATCAGGTGCAGGTATTTCATGTCTGCTTTCCTTTAGGTGTTTCCTTCTCCGCGCGGGAGAAGTGGCTCAAGGGGCGGATGAGGATCCGGATGAGGTTCGAGCCGCGCCTATGCGCCGGCTGTCGCCTGCGTCCCTCTCCGGACGGAGAGGGCGTCCGGATCTCAATGCGCGCCGCCGTTGGCCGCGAGCGTGCCCTTGTCGAGATGGATCGTGCGGCGCGCATGGTCGGCGGCCTTGGGATCGTGGGTGACCATGACGATGGTCTTGCCGTGGTCGCGGTTGAGCGTCTGCAGCAGGGCCAGGATCTCCTCGGCCGACTGGCGGTCGAGATCGCCGGTGGGCTCGTCGCAGATCAGCAGGGTCGGATCGGACACGATCGCGCGCGCGATCGCCACGCGCTGCTGCTGGCCGCCGGACAGTTCGTTCGGGCGATGCTTGCCGCGCTCGGCCAGGCCGACCAGTTGCAGGGCGATCTCGGCATTGCGCTTGCGCTGGGAGGCGTTGAGCTTGGTCAGCAGCAGCGGCAGCTCGACGTTCTTCTGCGCGGTCAGGGTCGGCATCAGGTTGTAGAACTGGAACACGAAGCCGACGTGGTTGCTGCGCCATTGCGACAGCTGCCCCGCGCTCATGCGATCGATGCGCTGGTTCTCGATCTCGATCTCGCCGTCGCTGGGATTGTCCAGGCCGCCGATCAGGTTGAGCAGGGTGGTCTTGCCCGAGCCCGACGGACCCATCAGCGCGACGAAGTCGCCCTTGGGGATGTCGAGGTTGATGCCATGCAGCACTTCGACCTTTTCGGGGCCGCGCTGATAGGTCTTCTTGAGGTTGCGGATCGAAACCAGCGTATCCATCTTGGACTTCCTCGCGCGTAAATAAGGGAACGGCTTAGGGGTTATTCGTTGCTGGGGGCGGAATCGTCACTGGCAGAACCGTCACCGGCGGAACCGTCGCTCGCGGCCACGCGCACGCGCGCGCCGTCTTCCAGCGTTTCCGGCGGGGACAGCACGACGGTTTCGCCGCCGGACACGCCCTGGATCACTTCGCGGTCGTCGCCGAGGCTGCGGCCGAGCTTGAGCGCACGCTGCCGGACCTTGTCGGCCTCGACCACGAACGCCACATCGCCGCCGCCGCGCTGCACGATCGCCGCGGTCGGCACCAGCACGCCGGGCTTGGGCTGATCGGCCGCGACCGGCTTGGCCGCTTCCAGGAAGCTCACCCGCACGCCCATGTCGGGCACGATGCGCGGGTCCTTGGTCTTGAGCGCGATGCGCACCTTGACCGTGGCCTTGCCGCGATCGGCAGCCGGAATGATCGCGATCACTTCGGCCGGGATCTTCCAATCCTGATAGGCGTTGAGCGTGGCTTCGACCGGCATCTTCGGCTGCACCCGGCCGATGAAGGCTTCGCCGACGTCGACTTCGACCTCGAGCGAATCCATGTCGACGATGGTGCCGATGCCGGTGCGGGTGAAGCCGCCGCCGGCCGACAAGGGCGAGACGATTTCGCCCGGCTGCGCGGCCTTGGCCGTGACCACGCCGGCGAACGGCGCGCGCACGATGGTGTTGTCCACGCCCAGGTCGGCGATGCGCAGGCGGCCGCCGGCGACCTTGGCGTTGCGTTGTGCGGTCAGCAGCTGCGCGCGCAGCGAATCGCGTTGGGCCACGGCCTGGTCGTATTGCGAGCGCGCCACCAGTTGCTGCTTGACCAGCGTGCTCAGGCGGTTGGCGTTGAGCTCGGCTTCCTTGAGTTGCGCCTGCACGCGCACGGCATCGCTCTGCGCGGCGCCGAGCTGGGCGTCGGCCAGCGAGCGTTCGGCGTCGGCGTCGATCGGGTCGAGCGTGGCCATGATCTGGCCGGCTTCGACGCGCTGACCTTCCTCGATCATCACCTCGCGTACCTTGCCGGTGATCTTGGCCGAGACCGTGGCCATGCGCCGCGCGACCACGTAGCCGGTGGCGTCGAGCACCGAGGCACTGCCGCCGCCGCCGATGGCGACCGCGGTTGCGGTTTTGACTTCAGGCGCGGCGCTGCGGCCGAACACCGCCCAGCCGGCGACGCCGAGCACCGCGATCAGGCCGATCGCGCCCAGCGCGATCCACAGCCCGCGCCCCGGTCCCGAAGACGGCGGAGGCGCGCTCCGGTCTATGCGTAGTTCCTTTAACAGATCAGCCGATGCATTCATATGCGGACACTAGACGCGAAACAGCGGCTAGTGTGACCGCAGCCCGCCGCATGTGCCAACCTGCCGGAAGTCAGTTTCTGTCAGCAGTCGGCGAAGGCGCCAGCCGCGCCAAGACGGTACGTAACATCTTGTTACAGCTCGATACGCGCTCCCGGCCAGCGTCAGTAGGCCGCCGCATTCGGATCGAAGATCACCGGCACCAGCACGTTGACGCAGGCGCCGACCGGCAGATCGACACCGGAGATGGCGACCGTATTGCCGCCGATCGCGCCGCCGCTGGCGGGGCAGCCGCCGCCGCCGGTGCCGCTGCAGGTCCAGGGCGCGGTCAGGGTCACGCCGTTGGGCAGCGCGTCGTTGATGGTCGCGCCGGTGGCGCCGTCGGGACCGGTCGGGTTGCAGGCCTGCAAGGTGTAGGTCGTGGTCGCGCCCGGCGTGTAGGTGGTCGCGTTGCCGGTTTCGCTCTTGCTGATGGTCAGGTCGGCGCACATCGGATCGATCGCGGCGCTGGCGGTGTTGTTGGCGTTGCCGCCGGGTGCGGGCGTGACGTATCCGGCCTGCACCGCGGTGCCTTCGGCCAGCGGCGCGTTGGTCGCGATGCTGGCGTTGTTGCTGACCGCGGTGCATTGGGTCGCGCCCAGCGTGGCGTTGACGGTGTAGGTGACGAAGCCGCCGGCGGTGCCGCCGGTGCCGGCCGGCAAGCTCGCGTTGCCGGAGATCGCGCCGCTGCCGCTGGCCGCCGGACACACGCCGCCATTGCCGCCCGCGCAGGTCCAGGAGGCGAACGTCAAACCGGCGGGCACCGCGTCGGAGACCGTCGCGACCGCGTCGTGCGCCGTGAGATCGCCGAACGTCGGCTTGGCGGTGTTGTTGCGGTAGGTGACGGTGAACTGAGTGGTGCTGCCGGCGGGCGGCGTGGCATTGCCGCTGACGGTCTTGGTGGTCAGCAGGTCGACGTCGTTGTCGAGGATGGTGAGCGTGGCGGTGTTCTGCACCGTCGCGCTGCCGCAGGTGGTGGTCGAGGCCAGCGTGTAGGCGGCCGCGTCGGGCAGTACCTGCACCAGCACGGTTTCGTTGTCCTCGATCGTGCTGTCGTCGAGGACGGTGAGCGGAATCGGGAAACGGTTGTCGTCGTAGGTGCCGGCGGGAATCAGGACGTTGACGTTGGCGCCGGTGCTGTAGTCGCTGCCGGCGGTCGCGCTGCCGCCGGTGACGTTGACCAGCACGGTGATGCCGCCGGCCGGCACGGTGCCGGTGATGCGGATCGTCGGCACCGAGGGCACGGCCTGGCCTTCGCGGGTGGTGTAGGTGACCGGATCGAACTCCAGATAGGGGCGCAGGGTGATCTGGATATCGTCGAGGAAGTTGCCCGAACCGCTGCCGCCTACCGCCTGGAAACCCAGGTCATGGTTACCGCTGGTGCCGTTCCAGTTGAAGCTGCCCGAGTAGTCGGCCCAGCCGTTGCCGCCCGCGCCGACCGTGCAACCGATGTTGTCGATGCTGCCGCCGTCCACGCAGACCGGAGGGGCGCCGGCCAGCGTCGTGCTCGACAGCACCGCGACCGTGTTGGCCGTGCTGTCGACAGTGAAGTTCATGACGTCGGGCACGGTCGTGCTGTTGCGGCCGCGGTGGCTGAGTTTCCAGTCCACGCGTTCGCCGTTGGTCAGGCAGATGGTCTGCGACAGGCGCGAGGCGACGTAGGCGTTGAGTTCGGCGTGTTGGTTGCCGGCGCGGGGCGGTACGCCGCTGAAGTTGGGGCCGCGCCAGATCTCGATCGGGCCGGTGATCGCGCTGCCGCCGGGTTGGCCGGCGAGGCTGCAACTGCCGCTGACGAGATTGGAGGGGTGGTCGGTGTTCCAGCCCGGCACCACGCTGGAAGAGACGATCAGGTAGCAGCTGTTGCCGGTCAGTGCCGGCTGTTCGAAACCCAGATTGACGAAAGTGCGCTGCACCTGCGCTGCGGCGTCCGGTGCGAAAACGGCCGCGACCACGGCCAATCCCAGGGCGCCGAGACGGCGCGATGCGTGATCCAGCATTCCCTTCCTCCCTGACGTCCGCTGCCGGCGGGGGCAGCGAGCCTGTTCCAGCGCGGCCGTTGCGGGCCTCGCAGCGCGGTCGCGCTGCAAGGGATCACGTCACGGCCGCCTCGGCGCGGCCATCCCCGGTCGCGTCTTTTGACTTACTGATGCCACGCAATTTACACATTACTGGCGCGGGAGGGTGATCCATCGCGGTGGATCGGCGCCGTGGCCCGATTCAGCGGTCGGCTAATGGGAGAGAAGCGGACCGGCATCGAGACCTGCAGTAGCGGCCTGCAGGGGCCATCGGGTCAGGCTGCGCCCCGCGGGTGCCAGCGGGACGACCGCTGCGTCGGCAGCCTGGGAGGCGCGACGCGCAGGAGCGCGTCATCTCCATCGCATACGGCGACGAGCCATCGTCGCCGCCGCGTTGCCCGAGCCGATAGCGCGCGACGCGGTATCGGCGGTCGTATCAGTAGTTGCTGGGGTCGGCGCTGAAGCGCACCGGCACACTGACGTTGACGCAGGCGCCGACGGGCAGGTCGATGCCGGCGACCGCGACCGAGGTGCCGTTGGCCGCACCGCCGCTAGCCGGACAAATGCCGCCGCCGCTGCCGTTGCAGCTCCAGGGGCCGGTCAGGGTCACGCCGTTGGGCAGCGGATCGTTGACGGTCGCGCCGGTGGCGGCGTCGGGACCGGCGGTGTTGCAGGCCTGCAGGGTGTAGGTGCTGGTCGCGCCCGGAGTGAAAGCGGTGGCGCCGCCGATCTCGGACTTGGTGATCGTCAGGTCGGCGGTGACCAGGCGGTTGTTGTAGGTGCAGTTGATGTCGGCACGCGCGCGCAGCGCACTGCTCGGCACGGTCAGCACCGCGCCTGCGAGCGTGCCGAAGCTGGCCGGGTTGCCGGTGATCGCGGCATTGGCGTCGCTGCAGCTGGCACTGGCCGGCACCCAACCGGCGGGCACGGTCTCGGTGATCGTCACTGCGGTCGCGGGCGCGCTCACGTTGGCCGAGGCCGAGGTGGCCGGCGTCGCCGACGCGGTGGTGGTGACGGAGAACGCGGCGCTGCTCAGATTGGTCGCGGTGAAGTTGAAGGTGCCGGTCTGGGTTTGGCTAATCTTGCTGATGCGCAGGGTCGGAGTCAGCGCCGGCAGCACCAGGCGGTAGTCCTCGACTTCGCCGTCGGTCGACACCCCGGTCGGGTCGGCGACCGCGGCCAGGGTCGGCGCCAGGCGCAGGCGCATATAGCTGGTGCTCTGGGCGACGTAGCCGGTGCCGGTGGGCAGGGTCCAGGTCAGCGAGACGGTGTTGCTGCCGGAGGGACAGGTCCCGGCGTTGGAGGCTTCGCTGGCGTCGAACACGCCGTTGCCGTTGAAGTCGATCCAGCCGCGTAACCGCGCCGGACCGACGCAGGCGACGTTGGCGATGGTGTAGTTGCCGCCCGGCAGCGCGTTGGGCGCGGCCACGTTGGCATAGCCGGCGCCGAGCGGGCCGTTGGTCTTGGGCAGGGCGTCGACGTCGCTGCCGCCGACCGCGCCGGTGGCGTCGGAGTCGGGCTGCACGGTCGCGCCCAGGCGCGCGTTGTAGACCAGGGTCGCCAGGTTGGCCGGGTTGTTGAAGTTGACGCCGTTGGCCGCTACGCCGCCGGTCCAGGCCGAGTTGAGCACATGCGCGGCGATGCCGTAGCTGGTCGGGATCGCCTCGGAGAATTCCAGTTCCAGCACCGCGCCCACCGCGACCGCGGACACGCCGCCGCCGCGCGCGATCACGCGCGCGCCGGTGGCGCCGTCGACGAAACCGACCAGCGAGGGGCCGGCGCGCAGACTGGCGGTGGCGTTGCCTTCGCAACTGGTCTGCGGTGCGGTCGGGCCGTTGAAGCGCACTTCCTGCGGGGTGCCGGCGATCACGTTGACCGTGCTCGAACTGCCGCACTGCGAGATCTGGTCGATCACGCGCAGGGTGCCGCCGCTGGTCAGGCGCGCGGCCACGTATTCGCTGCCGCCGCTGGCTTCCGCATCGGCGAACACCAGGCCGGTCAACGCGAACGGCGCGCCGCCCAGGGTCGCCGAGCAGTTGAAGTTGAACTCGACCGTGGCGCCGCCGTTGACGCGCAGGCCCGCCGACAAGGTGTTCGGGTTGGCGCCGGTGCCGGGCTGGTTGCCGCCGATGTTGTACAGCTCGTCCAGGCCGTCGCCCTGCCAGCTGCCCGGCGTGTACACGAACAGCCCCTGGGTGCCGGCGGTGGTGGTCGCACCCGACAGGGTGCAGGTGATGTCGAGGCGGTTGGCCGTGGTCGCCGGCGTGCCGATGTTGAAGCCGCGGGTGATGGTCGCGCCGTTGTAGACGTCCTGGCCGTTGTTGCCCCAGTCGACCCAGAAGATGCGCGAGCGATGCACGCCGCTGCCGCCGGTGGCGAACTGCGCGTGCGCGAATTGCGGAAGCAGCGCGGCAGCAGCCAGCGCCAGCGTCAGAGCCAGACGTATCGTCGCTTTCACAAACTATCCCCGTTGAATGCCGGCGAGCGGCACGGGGCCGCGGTCGCCGGTGGTGCGGGCCGGCTGGATTCTAGTGACGGCTGTCACAATCTCGGCCCAAGCCGCGCACTCTAACGGGTATTTGTTGTGCCTGAAAGCGTTTTAAGCGTGCCGCTTTACTGCCCCGGATTCGCCTGCGATTGCAGCAGGGCGTAGGCCGCGCGCAGGCCCTGGGCCTCGCCGCCGGCGGGGCGGCCGGGGCGGTCGGCGTCGTTCCAGCTGTACACGTCCAAGTGCGCCCAGGGCAGGGCGGCCGGGACAAAGCGCTCCAGGTACAAGGCCGCGGTGACCGAGCCGGCCATCTTCGAGGGCCCGGCATTGGCGATGTCGGCGATCGGGCTGGTGAGGTAGCGCAGGTAGGGGCGCCACAGCGGCATCCGCCACAGCGGGTCGCGCTGCTGCAGGCCGGCGTCGAGCCAGCGCTGGGCCAGGGCTTCGTCGTTGCTGTACAGCGCCGGCAGGTCCGGGCCCAGCGCGATCCGCGCCGCGCCGGTCAGGGTCGCGAAGTCCAGCACCAGCGCCGGCGACAGTTCGCCGGCGTGGGTCAGCGCGTCGCACAGCACCACCCTGCCTTCGGCGTCGGTGTTGTCGATCTCCACGCTGATGCCCTGGCGGGTGGCGATGACCTCGCCGGGACGGAAGGCGTCCGGGCCGATCGCGTTCTCCACCGCCGGCACCAGCAGGGTGATGCGCAGCGGCAGCTTGCGCGCCATCACCAGTTCGGCCAGGGCGATCGCGTGCGCGGCGCCGCCCATGTCCTTCTTCATGTTGCGCATGCCGTCGGCCGGCTTGAGGTCGAGGCCGCCGGTGTCGAAGCACACGCCCTTGCCGACCAGGGCGATGTGCGGATGCGCCTCGTCGCCCCAGCTCAGGCGGATCAGGCGCGGCGCGCGGTGCGAAGCGCGGCCGACCGCGTGGATCGCGGGGAAGTTCTGCGCCAGCAGTTCGTCGCCGGTGACCGCGTCGATGCGCGCCCCGTGCTGCTGGGCGATCTCGCGCGCGACCGCTTCCAGCTGCTCCGGCCCCATGTGCTCGGTCGGAGTGTTGATCAGGTCGCGCACGCGCAAGCAGGCGGCGAGCACGGCGAAGGTTTCGCTGTTGTCGCCGTCGACCAGCAACAGCGCCGGCGCGCGCGGCGGCTGCTTGTAGCGGCTGAAACGGTAGCTGCCCAGGCCCCAGCCCAGGCGCAGCGCGGCCAGGGTCGCGGCGTTGGGCGCGCCTTCCACGCGCCAGGTCCGCGCCGGCAGGCCGAACGCGGCATGGCTGTACGAATACGGATCCAGCGCGTCGGCGATACCGAGCACCGCGCCGCCCAGGCCGCCGTCGGCGGCGGGCAGGCTCAGCAGCGTGCCCGGCGAGGCGTCGAAGCCCTGCGCAGCGATCCAGGCCGCGGCCGGCGCCGGCAGCGTCGCGCGCCAGGCGGCGAAGTCCGCGCGCGCGACCAGATGCAGCGGCAGCGCGTCGGTGGCGGAGTCGGTAAAGCCCAGGGGCAGGTTCATGCGGCGGCGGTATCCGGGGTCTGGGCCGCGTCCAGCCAGTCGGCGAGCGCGGCGAGGGTGTCGAATTCGAGGTCGGGACGCAGGCCGGCATGCGGCCATTGGCGGCGTTGGCCGGCGCCGTCGACGCGGTTGATCCAGCAGCTGCGCAGCCCGGCGCGGTGCGCGCCGACCACATCCAGCTCGATGTCGTCGCCCACGTGCAGCACGTGCTGCGGCTCGCAGTCCAGGCGCGTGCAGGCGGCGTGGAAGATGCTGGCGGCCGGCTTGGCTTCGCCGTGTTCGCGTGCGCCGAGCTGGAACCGGAACAGATGCATCAGCCCGATCCGTTCCAGATCGGCATTGCCGTTGCTGAGCGCGGCCAGCGGCACGCGCGCGGCCAGGCGGTCCAGCGCAGCCAGGCTGTCGTCGTAGTGCTCGACCTCGCAGCGCGCGGCGAAGAACACATCGAACGCCGGCGCGACCAGGGCCGGATCGTCGCCGGAATCGCGCAGCATGCGTTCCAGGGTGAGTTTGCGCTGGTGCGTGAAGTCGTGCGCCAGGTGCGGGTGTTCGGCCGCGACCTGATCGCGCAGGGCGCGCATCGCGGCGGCCGGCCAGCGCTCGGCGGTGCGCGGGGCGTGTTGGCGCAGCCATTCGCCCAGCACGCGTTCGGCGTGGATCATCACCGGGGCGATCGGCCAGAGGGTGTCGTCGAGATCGAGGGTGATGGCGCGGACGGGGAAAGTCATCCCGCCATTTTAGCGCGTATTGCCTGTGCGACCCCGCCGGATCCACGGCGAACGCCTGGGGGTTTTCACCCAGGCCGTCACTCCAGCAGCTTGGACCACTTTTCCAGGCTTTCGATCCGCGCCAGCACCAGCTTCACGCAGACCAGCATCGGCACCGCCAGCAACAGGCCGACGATGCCCCACAGCCAGCCGAAGATCATCAGCGCCAGGATCAGCACCAGCGGCGACAGGCGCATGCGCCGGCCGAGCACGATCGGGGTCACGATCTGGCCCTCGATGGTGTGCAGCACCAGGTACAGGCCGGCCGGCAGCAGCGCGCGCCAGACCTCGTCGAAGGCGACGAAACCCATCAGCAGCATGGTCACCATGCCGATCAGCGGGCCGACATACGGCGCGAAGTTCAGCACCGCCGCCATCGTGCCCCACAGCAGCGCCTCCGGCAGCGGCACGCCCAGCCAGAACAGCGCGCCGGCCAGGGCCAGTCCCAGCGCGGTGTTGATCAGGCTGATGGTGAGCACGTAGCGCGAGATCTCGCGCTCGATCGACTGCAGGATGTCGACGGTGACCTTGCGCTCGCGCAAGCCCGGCAACAAGCCGATCGCGTTGCGCTGCAGGCTTTCGCCGTAGACCATGAAGAAGAAGGTCAGCAGCACCACCGCCAGCACCGAGGCCACGTACTTGGGCGTGGAGGTGAGCGACCTGTAAGGGTCGTTGAGCTCGGTCTTGACCACCTGCACCGGCTTGGCCGTGCTTTCGCCGCCGGCGGCGCGGGCGATGTTCTGCGCGGCGCGGTTGGCTTCCTGCATCGGCCTGGTCATCTCGCGCAGTTTCGGCGCGAGCTGCTTCATCTCGCGCGGCACCTGGCGCACCCACTCGCCGGCCGGTTCGATCAGTTGATTGGCCAACAGCCCGGCCGCCGCCAGGCCGCCGATCAGCACGATCAGCGCCCCGGCGAAACGCGGCAGCCACAGCTTGTGCAGGCCGCGGATGATCGGGTTGCCGATCAGGGCGAAGAACGCCGCCAGCAGGATCGGCAGGATCAGCGCCTGCGCGGCCCACAGGGTGGCGCCGACCGCCAGCGTCGCCAGCACCACCACCGAAGCCGGTGCGCGCGGCCGCGGCGGCGAGCGCCGCGCGCCGCCGTCCTCGTTCGGTGCAGGTGCGGCGGGCTCGGGTTCGGGGTCGTTATCGGCAGGCGCGGCGTTCAAAAGTCGATCGGGTCGGCAGTGGAACGCACAGCTTGCACCGTCGCCTCGGCGCGCGCCATGACGGCTTCGTCACCGTCCTCGACCGCGGCGGCGACCGCCTCGGTGTTCTCGGCCGCGCGCTCGGCCTGGCCCGCGGCGACGCCGGCCGTGGTGCCGGCGAACAGGCTCGACAGCATCGACACCATCTGCATCAGGCCGCCGCTCTTGGCCGCCACCCGCAGAGGTTCGGCGCGGCCGACCACGAAGCCGCTCGCCAGCCCGGCGATCACGATCCGGCCGGGCGTCCAGGTCTCGCGCCAGGAGCCTTTGATCCGGTCGAAGTGGGCGACCAGGCGCCGCTCCTGTGCCTCGACCACGTCCTCGGCCTGGTGCACCTTGGTGATCAGCTGTTCGAAACTCACGGGGCGTGCCTCGCAGGACGGTGGATCGAAGGGGATGCGCGACGGCTCAGGGCGGGGTCACGTCGATGCCGCGCTCGTCCTTGTCGCCGCCGGGCTGGTCCGGCGGCCAACGCCGGGTGGCCTCGCGCGCCGACTCCGGCGAACCCGGGGTCGGGGTGACGTCGGCCAGTTCGCCGATGCCCAGCCGCGCCAGCTGCCGGCGCGTGGCCTGCATGCGGGTATGTTCGAAATAGCGCGCCGCCTGCCATCCGGCCCAGCCCGTCACCACCAGGCTCAGCAGCGCGCTCAGCAGCAGCGCCAGCGACCACGGCATGCCCAGGCTGCGGTTGAGGAACACGATCAGGGTCGCCATCAGCAGCAACCAGGCCGAACCGCCGAACGCGATCGCCACGCCCATCAAGGCCAGGGCGCGGCCCAAGGCGCTGCGCGCCAGCGAGATGTCGGCCGCGACCAGACTGCGCAGCGCCTTGACGGTATCGCCGGCCGCGCCCAGACCGGCGCGGCCGGTATCGCCGAGCTGGCGCAGCGATTCCAGCAGATCCGGCGCCGCATCCGCCGGCGGGGGATCCTCGCCCGGCGGCTGCGGCTCGCGTTCGTCCCCCGTGACTTGCATGCGGCGGCTTACTTGTCGCTGCCGCGGGCGAGCTTGGCGATGATGAAGCCGGCCGCGAAGGCCACGCCGAACGAAGCCAGCGGACGCTCCCGCACCAGCTCGGCCGCGCTTTCGATCAGGTCGCGGCCCTTGTCCATCAGCACGTCGACCTGCTCGCGCGCTGCGCCGCCCGCGTGCTCGGCGGCGGCGATGCCCGCCAGCGCGCCGTCGGCCAGGTCGGCCTTGACGTTGGCCTTGCCGATCTTGAGTTCGTCGCCCGCCGCGCCGGCGGCGCCGCGGATCGCCACGCCGGCGTCGGCCGCGGCTTGTTTGAGGTGAGATCCGGCTTCACCGAGGTTGGCCTTCATGGCGTCGGTCGAGGTAGGGGTCATTGCGTTCTCCTGGGAATGGGGCGGAACTCGTCGGCGGTACGCGTCCTTGCGATGATCGCTCAACCGCAGGACCGCGTTATTGCATCAGCAGATTGGCGACAGCGCCGCCGCGCATGACGCGCAGGACCAACTGTGCCGGAGGCCGCGTGAAGCTCGCGCGGAAGCCCGGCAAATCGTCGAAATCGCCGGCATTGGCCGCGATCACCACGTCGCCGGCGCGCAGGCCGTTGCGTTCGGCCCGGCTGCCCCGCGCCACCGACTCCAGCAGCACGCCCGATGCGCCGGCCTGGCGCAGGCGCTCGGGCAGCTCGGCGAAGCGGGCGCCGGCCAGGCGTTCGTCGAGTTCGTTGCCCGAGTAGGCCTTGGGTTGCTCGCGCAGGGTCGCGGCCAGCTGCAGCGGCTTGCCCTCGCGGCGCACCTCCAGCGACACCCGCCCGCCGATCGGCTGCAGGCCCTCGAAGTTGCGCAGCGCGTCGCGGCTGTCGATGCGTTGTCCGTTGGCGGCCAGGATCACGTCGCCCGGCTTCAGCCCGGCCGCGGTCGCGGCGCTGCCGGCGAACACCCGCGTCACCAGCGCGCCGCGCGGCTCGTCCAGCTTCAGCGCCTGCGCCAGCGCGGCGTCCACGTCCTGCGATTCCAGCCCCAGCGAACCGCGCCGGACCACGCCGTCGTTAGCGATCAGTTGGTCCTTGATGTTGCGCGCCAGATTGGCCGGGATCGCGAAGCCCAGGCCGATGTTGCCGGCCATGCTGCCCTGCGGATTGAAGCTGGCGGTGTTGATGCCGATCAGCTCGCCGTTGAGGTTGACCAGCGCGCCGCCGGAATTGCCCGGATTGATCGAGGCGTCGGTCTGGATGAAGTTCTGGTAGCCCAGCCCGCGCAGGCCGCTGCGGCCGACCGCCGAAACGATGCCCGAGGTCACCGTCTGGCCGATCCCGAACGGATTGCCGACCGCGACCACGAAATCGCCGACCTTGAGCGCGTCGGAGTCGGTCAGGCTGAGCGCGCTCAGGTTCTCGGCCGCGATCTTCATCACCGCGATGTCGGTGTCCGGGTCGGAGCCGACGAAATCGGCCTTGAGCGTGCGCCCGTCGCTGAGCGTGACCGAAACCGCGTCGGCGCCCTCGATCACATGGTGGTTGGTCAGCACGTAGCCGTTCTTGGCGTCGATGATCACGCCCGAGCCCAGCGACTCGTTGATCCGCTCCTGCGGCACGTTCGGGAACATGCGCCGGAACATCGGATTGTTGGCGAACGGGGTGCGCACGGTCTGCTTGGCGTGCACGCTGACCACCGCCGGCGTCACCCGCGCCAGCATCGGCGCCAGCGACGGCACCGGCTGCCCGCCGACCGCGGTCGGCAGCGCCGATACCGCCGGCAGCGCGGCCGCGGCGGGCGAGGCCTGGGCCGGCGCCTCCAGGCCGTCGCGGATCGCGGTCGCGGCGAAACCGCCGAAAGCGGCGGCCAGGGTCAGGGCGAGCAAGGTCGGCAAAGGACGAGGACGCATCGTGAAACTGTTCCGGTTGGGTTCGGTGATGGGGGCCGGCGGCCGGGCAGAACCGCCCGCCGCGGGTTGCTGAACGGCAGTGTCCGGCAACGGCGTTAAATATGCGATGAAGTGTTCCTCTTCAGGGTTCGTATGCACGGCCTGCACACGAGGTGTGGCCGTATTTGGCAGGCGTTTTCGTAACGCGCGCGTGTGGCGTTCAGCCTCGTCCCGACACGTGACTGCGATCAAAAAAACCGTTGACACCGTCCGAGGCCGGGCGTAGCTTGAGGCCTCGCTTCGACACTACATGTAGTGGTTGCCGCAGCGACGGGAGCCCAAGCTTAGGGGTTCGGCTTGGGTCGGTTAGGCGCCAACGGGGGGCGGCGCATGACAGGAGCAGGCTCGGCCCGATGCCATCACACAATCTCGCACGCGGCGCGTAATGGCGCGATCGCGCGCGTAGCCGTCGGTGGCCAGCCACCATCGCGGCAGCGGCAGGCAACAGGCACCACCCACGGTGTAACAGCGTTCCCAGACACACCCCGATTACCAGCAATCACAAACAAGACTCACCCGGCGGCGGGCGCAACAGCACGGCCCGCCCCAGTTAAGGAGACAGGACAGGCATGAGTACGGTTCGCCTCGAGGCGGTCAAGACGGAAGCGGCTGACAAGGACATCCCGCTGCAGCCCGCATCCCAGGACATCTGGGACAAGAAGTACCGGCTGAAGACCAAGACCGGAGAGGCGGTGGACGCCGACATCGACTCCACCTACCAGCGCGTCGCCAAGGCCCTGGCCGACGCCGAGCCCACGTCCGAGAAGCAGCAGTACTGGTTCGAGCGTTTCGTCTGGGCCCTGCGCCGCGGCGCGATCCCGGCCGGCCGCATCACCTCCAACGCCGGCGCGCTGGAGCACAAGCCCGCCACCTCGACGATCAACTGCACCGTCTCGGGCACCATCGAAGACTCGATGGACGGCATCCTGGAGAAAGTCCACGAAGCCGGCCTGACCCTGAAAGCCGGTTGCGGCATCGGTTACGAATTCTCGACCCTGCGGCCGCGCGGCGCCTTCGTCGCCGGCGCCGGCGCCTACACGTCAGGTCCGATGTCCTTCATGGATATCTACGACAAGATGTGCTTCACCGTGTCCTCGGCCGGCGGCCGTCGCGGCGCCCAGATGGGCACCTTCGACGTCAGCCACCCCGACGTGAAGGACTTCATCCGCGCCAAGCGCGAAGACGGCCGCCTGCGCCAGTTCAATCTGTCGCTGCTGATCACCGACGGCTTCATGGAAGCGGTCAAGACCGACGCCGACTGGCCGCTGGTATTCCCGGTCAACATCAAGGAGCGCGGCGACCTCGACCTCAACGACGCCGAAAAGGTCGTCTGGCGCGAGTGGCCGACCCACAAGAACTACATCTCCCGCGACGACGGCCTGGTCGCCTGCAAGATCTACGGCCACATCCGCGCCCGCCATCTGTGGGACATGATCATGGTCTCGACGTACGACTACGCCGAGCCCGGGTTCATCCTCATCGACCGCGTCAACGAGATGAACAACAACTGGTGGTGCGAGACCATCCGCGCCACCAACCCCTGCGGCGAACAGCCGCTGCCGCCCTACGGCGCCTGCCTGCTGGGTTCGGTCAACCTGACCAAGTTCGTGCGCAACGCCTTCACCGACCAGGCGCAGTTCGACTGGGAGGAATACAAGGAAGTCGTGCGCGTGTTCACCCGCATGCTCGACAACGTGGTCGAGGTCAACGGCCTGCCGCTGGAACAGCAGCGCGCCGAGATCATGCGCAAGCGCCGCCACGGCATGGGCTTCCTCGGCCTGGGCAGCACCGTGACCATGCTGAAGATGAAGTACGGCTCCAAGGCCTCGTGCGAATTCACCGAGCGCATCGCCCGCGAAATGGCCGTGGCCGGCTGGGAAATGGGCCTGGCCCTGGCCAAGGAGAAGGGCGCCGCCCCGATCATGGAAGAGCGCTTCGCCGTCACCGCCGAAATGCTGCGCAAGCGCCCGGAGATGAAGAAGGACGGCTGGAAGGTCGGCCAGGAGATCCCCGGCAAGCTCCTGCACGCGCGCTACTCGCGCTACATGCAGCGCATGGCCGAAGTCGCCCCGGAACTGGTCGAGGAACTGGCCGAGGCCGGCGCCCGCTTCACCCACCACAGCTCGATCGCGCCGACCGGCACGATTTCGCTGTCGCTGGCCAACAACGCCTCCAACGGCATCGAGCCCTCGTTCGCGCACCACTACAGCCGCAACGTGATCCGCGAAGGCAAGAAGTCCAAGGAAAAGGTCGACGTCTACTCGTTCGAACTGCTCGCCTACCGTGAGCTGATCAACCCCAAGGCGATGCCGTTCAGCGAAGACGCCGCCACCCAGCTGCCCGACTACTTCATCTCCGCCGACGACATCACCCCCAAGGAACATGTCGACGTCCAGGCCGCCGCCCAGAAATGGGTCGACAGCTCGATCTCCAAGACCGCCAACGTCCCCACGGATTACCCGTACGAGGACTTCAAGGACATCTATCGCTACGCCCACGAGCAAGGCCTCAAGGGCTGCACCACCTTCCGCTTCAACCCGGCGGCCTTCCAGGGCGTGCTGGTCAAGGAAGCCGACCTGGAGAACACCACCTACCGCTTCGAACTCGAAGACGGCAGCCTGCTCGAGGTCAAGGGCAACGAGCAGATCGAGTACGACGGCGAAATGCACACCGCCGCCAACCTGTTCGACGCCCTCAAGGAAGGCTATTACGGCAAGTTCTGACCGCCTCCCGCGCCTGCCCCTCTTTTGAAGAGGGGGGGCAGGGGGATCACCGCGCCGGCGCAGCTGCGCGCGGGACCCGGTTCGGAGCTCGCGGTTTCACGGCGGAGGCGACCGTTTTCATCGCCTCACGCACCGCCCGGCCAGCGGTGCGCGTTCAGGCCAGGCCGGATGCGCGTGCGTGACATCACTGTTATTTGCGCGCGCAGCGGGTATAGCATCGTTCCCGCAACACCCCGATTACACATAGCCAAGACGTAACGCCGAGAAAAGCGCCCACGAGGAGGGCATATGAGCAACGGTAATGGAGTGACGGCGACCCTGACCCAGGCCGCCGAGAACGTCAAAGAAACCGCGTCCAACATCGGCAGCGCCATCGCCACGCGCGCCGAAGACGCGGTGAAGTCGGTCAAGAAGACCGCCACCAAGGCCCGCAAGGCCGCCAAGAAGGCCGTCGGCACCGCCAAGAAGAAGCTCGCTACGGCCAGCGCCAAGGCCAAGAAGGAAGCGACCGCGCTGAAGGCCAAGGCCACCGGCAAGAAGCCGGCCAAGAAGGCAGCGAAGAAAGCCGCGAAGAAGGTCGCCAAGAAGCCCGCGGCCAAGAAGGCGGCGAAGAAGGTCGCCAAGAAGCCGGCGGCTAAGAAGGCAGCGAAGAAGGTCGCCAAGAAGCCGGCAGCCAAGAAAGCCGCCAAGAAGGTCGCCAAGAAGGTCGCCAAGAAGCCTGCGAAGAAGGCGGCCAAGAAGGTCGTCAAGAAGGCCGCCAAGGCCGCGAAGAAGGTTCCGCGCCAGCCGGCCAAGAAGAAGGCCGTCAAGAAGGCCGCGAAGAAGATGTAAGCCCGTGCTCCACCCCCTCTCCCGCTCGCGGGAGAGGGTCGGGGCGAGGGCCGCGCCGCAGTCGCGCAACACACGCCAAAACTAGAAAAGCGCCACCGCAACAGGAGTCTGGCCCATGGCCGTCAAGATCGAAAAGAAAATCAAGGGCTACAGCGTCGTCACCCCGGAAGACAAGGCGAAGGAATCGGCCCGGTCCGAAGCCGCCGCGCGCAAGGTCGAAGAACTGCCCAGCGCCGACGTCATCCAGATGCACGAGCGCATCGAGCGTCCCGAGATCCTGATCGGCTCCACCTACAAGATCAAATCGCCGCTGTTCGAGCACGCGCTGTACGTGACGATCAACGACATCGTCCTCAACGCCGGCACCGAGCACGAACTGCGTCGTCCCTTCGAGATCTTCATCAACTCGAAGAACATGGACCACTTCCAGTGGATCGTGGCCCTGACCCGCATCATGTCCGCCGTGTTCCGCAAGGGCGGCGACGTCACCTTCCTGGTCGACGAGATGAAGGCCGTGTTCGACCCGCGCGGCGGCTACTTCAAGCCCGGCGGCGTCTACATGCCCTCGCTGGTCGCCGAAATGGGCGCCATCGTCGAGGACCACCTCAAGTCGATCGGCATGATGCACGACCCGGAAATGAGCGACGCCCAGCGCGCCCTCATCGCCGAAAAGCGCTCCGCCTACGAGCAGCGCTCAAAAAAAAACTCTGACGTAGACCCGGTCGGCGTCGTCGCTCCCGCTGCCGCCGGCGAGGGCGGCCACGAAGACATCGAAGTCACCGGCGAAGGCGTGTCCTTCCCGCCCTCGGCGACCATGTGCCACAAGTGCAGCACCAAGGCCGTGGTGATCATGGACGGCTGCGCGACCTGCCTGAACTGCGGTTACTCCAAGTGCGGTTGAGCGCAGGCATGCGCTGCTGCTGAACAACTGTTGTGTGCGAGCACTCATAAGCTGCCACTCATAAGCTGCGACTGCGAGCGCCCATAAGCTGCTACCAGACTTAATCATATGTTCCAGGGGCTCTTCGGAGCCCCTTTTTTTTGGGATGCCAAGGATTGTTCGCAGTCTGCGCGACTGCTCCAAGAGACGCTGATCGGGAATCAGCATTCTATGGAAGACCACCATGACCATGCTGGGCGAAAGAACCAGAGCGCTCTTACGGGTAATCTCTTGGGCCTTGGCAGTCATTGGCCAGAGACTATTCCGGCCGAGAGCCACTGACTACAGCGCCCCACACGCCGACCTGCCGTCACCTACGTCGGAAATCAGCGGAGTACCGCCTCATAAATTGCGAAGGCAGGGGGCAACACTCCAAGTCAGAGCTGAGGAGCCACACCAGTGATGCAAGAAACATCGCTTAGTCATGATCCAGAGGCCCTAGAAGCTGCTTCGGCGCGACGTCGCGCTGAACTAGCGAGAAGCTATCTAGTGGAGGCGGATGTTCTGAGCAAACTGGATATCGATTATGAAACCCTCGTTGCGTGTCGACAGGCCCGAAGGCTCCTTGCCGTCTGGTATCAGCCCGAGAATCGCTACCTATACCCCCTTATCAGTTCAATGAAACTGGGGTAATTGCCGAGGTGGAACCATTGTTGGGGTATCTGCTTGAAGGAAGCACCGGGTCGGGCTGGAGCGAGGTCGAGTGGCTGATGACGCCCCATGCGCTTCTGGAAGCGCAGAGGCCCGTAGAATTACTCTCATTCGATCCGGCTAAGGTACTTTCGGCGGCAGAGGTTGAGTTCATCGAAGATCGAGATGCCGGTTGGTGATGGCCAATTATGGTGTTGGTCAGTGGAGCGCTGGTTTAGAGATCAATAGCTGCAGTCCGCTTTCGGCCAGAAGCGGACACTGGCACCACGTTGATAGTCGATCCTATTTCTGAGGCAAGGACCAGCACTGAGAGCGCGCGCGGCTTCGCCATTTTGATGTGGAATTTCCTGATGGGTTGACTCATCGGACCTACTGTTCCGAGAAGACCACCCGACTGCCGCGCGCGCCAAGCATGCGGCTCAGTTCATCGGGATCGTCCACGCGTCCCAAGCGGGTGTAGGCGTAGGAGGAACGGAAGGTCTTGTAGAACAAGACGACCGTGCTGGAGCCGTAAAGCATCAGATCCCCGTTGTGGATCGTTCCCGGCCGCGTGGCTTCGGTGGGGAGCGCATGCGGCAAGTCGGCGTGTTTCTCGTTGCCGTTGAGCTCGGCCATGTCCAGGGTCAGGGGAAGCCGGGCCGCGAATGCCTTCGCGGCATCGGTATCTGCGAGGGTGACGGAGAAGCGGCGTTCGCCGATGGTCATCCACATGCGCGTTCTCTCCTTTGTGGCGGAGGCTCTGGCGGTATCGCGGGCCACGGCGTTGGGCGTCTCCGGCTGGGAAGCCTTGCAACTGCCCAGCATCAACACGCCAAGCACCAGGACTAGCGCGCGCAAGCTTGCCTGCCTCATCGATCGGAGTGTGGAGCACGAGGTGTTAAACGCCATCGAACGTCTCCTGCAAGGCTATTGCTCACGCGAGACTCGAGGCGTTTGCGAGCGCGATGTCAGGAGCGTCACGAAAGCACCTACCAGCAGTACGGCGGCGCTCGCCGCGAAGGTGCTCCGGTAACCGCTGCTATCGAACAACATCCCGCCCGCGGTGGAACCCAGCGCGATGGCCAGCTGCACTACGGCCACCATCAGGCCGCCACCGGCTTCGGCATCGTCCGGCATCGTGCCTGCGATCCAGCTCCACCAGCCGACTGGAGCCGCGGTGGCCAGCAAACCCCACAAGGCGAGCAAGGCGGCCACGGCGCGAACCGAGGCACCGAAGGGAATCAGGGCCAAAGCTACGGCTGCCATCAGGACAGGGATGACGATCAACGCCCGATACACGCCGCGCTTGAGGACGGCACCGATCATCGCGGTGCCGATGAAGCCGGCCACGCCGATGCCCAGGAGGATCAAGGACAGCGTGGACACACTCACGTGTGCCACGGTTTCCAGGAAAGGTCGCACATACGTGAACAAGGCGAACTGCCCCATGAAGAACGCGCCGCAGGCAGCCATGCCCAGCGCGACGGAGCGATGCTTGAGCAACCGGAATACGTTGTTGGACCCATTGCTGCGTGCGGCGGTCATCGAAGGCAAGCTGATCCACTGCCAGGCGAGGGCAACGGCGGCTACCGGGATCAGGCAGAAGAACGCACCACGCCAACCAATGACGGAACCCAGGTAGCTGCCCAGCGGCGCAGCGATCACCGTGGCCAGCGCGTTGCCGCCATTGAAGACGGCCAACGCGCGCGGCACCCGCTCGGCGGGTACCAGCCGCATCGCAGTCGCGGCGGACATCGACCAGAAGCCGCCGATCACCACACCGATCAGTGCACGGCCGAGCATGTAGACGAAGTAGTTGGGCGCGACCGCAACCACTCCGCCGGATACTGCCATCAGGCCCGTCAGCCCCAGCAGCAATGTCTTGCGATCCATGCGGCCCGCCAATGCGGAGATCGACAGACTCGTCAGTACCGCGAACGCACCGGAGATGGCGATGCCGTATCCAGCCGCGCCTTCGCTGACGCGCAAGTCGGCGGCCATCGGCGTCAGCAGGCTCACCGGCATGAACTCCGAGGCAATCAGCGCGAACACGCACAGTGTCATGGCGAAGACGCCGCCCCAGCGAGCCGGGTGTGCGCTTGCCTGATGCTGGCCGACTTCGGCAGTGGTGCTGATTGCGGTGCTCATGATTGCGTGATGTCCGGTTGCTGGAATGGGGCGGCTGCGATCGTCCTCACTTCGCCGCCAGGTTCTGCTTGAAGAAGGCCGCCAACTTGTCGAAAGGGATGAGATCCGTGCGGTCATAGAGGTCGACGTGACCCGCACCCTTCACCCAATGAAGTTCCTTCGGTTGGCCGGCCAGGCGGTACGCCTCTTCGCTGAATTCCTTCGAGTGCGCCTGGTCGCCGGCGATGAACAGCATCGGACGCGGCGAGATCGTCGCGATGTCGTTGAACGGGTAGAAATTCATGAACTTGACGTTGCTGGCCAGCGTCGGGTGCGTCGTAACTTCGGATGACGAATTCGCCGGTGTGAACTCACCGCGCGGCGTGCGGTAGAAGTCATAGAACTCGCGCTGGATCGGATGCGTGTTCGCATCGAGCTGGTGCACGGTGCCGCTGGTGTATTTCGTCGCCCCACCTTCGGCTTCGACCCAGCGCTGTTGCGCGGATTCCGCGATGATGGCCTTGCGCTGTTCGACGGTCTGCGAGTGGTTCAGTGCATCACGATTCGCCGCGCCCATGTCGTACATGCTCACGGTGGCGATCGCCTTCATGCGCGGGTCGATCTTGGCCGCGCTGATGACGAAGCTGCCGCTTCCGCAGATGCCGAGCACGCCGATGCGCTCACGGTCGATGAAGGTCTGCGTGCCCAGGTAATCCACTGCCGCGCTGAAGGCTTCGGCGTAAATGTCCGGTGCGACCACGTTGCGTGGCTGGCCCTCGCTCTCGCCCCAGAACGACTGGTCGATCGCCAGGGTGATGAAACCCTGTTCGGCCAGCTTCTGCGCGTAGAGATTCGAGCTTTGCTCCTTCACCGCGCCCATCGGATGCCCGACGATGATCGCCGGATACCTGGCCCCCGCTTTCCGGTCCTTGGGGAGAAACAGATTGCCCACGATCTTCATCCGGTATTGGTTGTTGAAGGTGACCTTTTCCGTGACCAGGCGGTCGCTTGTGTAGAAGTTGTTCGCGCCGTGGGACATGTCGGCTCCGGTGGCAATGAGGGGACTAATCAACAGGGCGCTGAGCGCCAGAAGCTTCTTCATGGGATCTCCGCTTGGGGCTCTCGGATCAGGGGGTGAGACCATTGTCCGCGCGGAGGATCTGTTTGATTAGGCGATGAATCCTTTTAGGCTCTATTAGTTCTGCTAACCAATAAGCCGTGTCACACTCGTCCCATGGCAAGACGCAACCTCAATGATTTGTTGGCATTCGTGACCGTTGCCCGGGAGGGGAGCTTCACCCGCGCAGGCGCTGTCCTCGGTGTGTCCCAGTCGGCGCTCAGTCAGGCCATCAAGGCGCTGGAGGAGCGGCTGGAGATCCGCCTGCTGACCCGAACCACGCGCAGCGTGTCGCCGACACCCGCAGGCGAACGGCTCCTACACGCCATCGGCAACCGCTTCGACGAGATCGAGGCGGAACTGGATGCGCTTACGGAATTGCGGGACAAACCGGCCGGCTCGGTCCGCATCACCAGCGGCGACCATGTCCTCCGCACGATCCTGCTGCCCAAGTTGCTGCCAGTGATGCATCGCTATCCGGACATCCACATCGAATTCGATGTGAGCTATGGATTCCGCGATATCGTCGCCGACCGCTTCGATGCCGGTGTTCGTCTTGGCGAAAGCATCGACAAGGATATGATCGCCATGCCCATCAGTCCGAAGTTGCGAATGGCCGCGGTTGCTTCGCCTTTCTACTTCGAAAAGCACCCGGTGCCGAAAGTCCCCGAGGACTTGCAGCGGCACAACTGCATCAACATTCGCTTCCCGTCAGGTGGCGTATATGTGTGGGAGTTCGAGCGCCGCGGCCGGGAGGTGAACGTGCGCATCGACGGCCAGGCGATATTCAACACCTCGCCGCACATCGTGCTGGCGGCACTCGACGGTCTGGGCATCGCGTTCCTGCCGGAAGAAGAATTCGCGCCGCACATCGAGGAAGGCCGCCTGGTCCGCGTACTGCAGGACTGGTGTCCGCCCTTCGCCGGCTATCACCTTTACTACCCAAGCCGCCGCCAGAATTCGCCTGCGTTCTCGCTCGTCGTGGACGCATTACGGGTGTAATTGCTGGAATGTCCGTTTCGGGTCGCTAGCGGCCAGAAGCGGACACCCATCAATGCCTGGGTCAAGCCGAGCCACCGAGCGACATCGGCTTGACGAATTGCGTCGTGTAGATCGCATCCCTGACGTACCAGCGGGGCGCGCACGTCCTGATTACAGGACTTCCTTGAAGAACGGCGCCAGCACCGATACCGCTTCATCCACCTGCTTGTCGCGGTCATAAAGCTGCATGTGGTTCGACCCCTCGACCACGTGGAAGCGCTTGTCCTTGCTGGCCGCACGCTTGAACAGGTCGTCGCTCATCCACTTGCTGCCGGCATTGCTGCCCGCCACGATCTGCAGCGGTTGGGTGAGGAATGCCTCGGCCTTGTGGAAAGCGTCGTAGGTGATGATCTGGTTGAGGCTGCGTGCGGTCATGTATCCAGGTGCAGTGGGATACTGGCAGCGCGGGGTGTGGTAGTACTCCCAGGCCTCCTCGAGCTCCCTGTTCGGCGCGTCCTCCTTCTTCATCGGTGCCAAAGGAAAGATCGCTTCGTCGCCGCCACCGGCCGCACCGGTGCGCGCCTTGGAGCCGATATCCAGCACTGGGGCCGCGTCGGCGTCCTGGATGTTGTTGTCCCAGCCGTTGCGGAACATCTGGCCGATGTTGACCAGGCTGACCGCGCCCACGGCCTTGATACGGCGGTCGTTGATTGCGGCATTCGCCGTGTAGCCGGCGCCCGCGCAGATGCCCATCGCACCGATGCGCGCGGGATCCACGTAAGGCAGCGTGGTCAGGTAATCGAACACGGCACTCACGTCCTCGGTCCGCACGTGCGGGTTCTCCAGCTGCCGGGGCTCTCCGGTACTTTCGCCCTGGTAGGAAGCGTCATAGGCGATAGCGACGAAACCCTGTTCCGCGAGTTTGCGCGCGTACAGGCCCGATGCCTGCTCCTTCACGCCACCGCCCGGGTGCGAAACGATGACCGCCGGGTATTTGTTGCCCTTGTCGAAACCCGGTGGGTAGTTGATGACGGCAGCAAGCGTGATGCCTTGGCCGTTGCGATTGGGGATGCTGACCTTGTCGTTCATAGCATGGCTCCGTATCTTGTCGGATGGACTTTGCTTCGGCAGGCTCGAGCAAAGCGACAGGCAGGGGTCGTTGCGCTCAATAGAAGGACGGTCTGTCGCCGTCGCTGCCGGGTTTGTTGATGCCGATACTCTTGTGCGAATAAAGAGTCGGGGAGTGGATGATCTTCACGATGACGTCGGCGACGCTTCTGCGCGACACTTCGGTTCCCTTGAAGGGCTGGCCCTTCTCGGTGATTTCGTAGTCGACTTCGTCCTCATCCTGCAGCCAGGCCGGGCGCAGAAGGGTGTAATCCAGACTCGAGCTTTCGATGGCGTCGGCGGCACGGCGGAACGGCTTGAGGTCCTCGCCGATCATCGTGCTGTTCCACTCGCCGAATTTGCCAGGCACCTCGTCGTAGATGCCCAGCGACGTGACGAAGACCAGGCGTTTGACGTGCGCGGCCTTCATCGCCGCAATCACGGCCCGCGCCTGTCCATCGATGTCCGTGCCAGTCAGATTGGCGTAGACAAAATCCTGGCCTTCCATCGCCTGCGCCAGCACGGCGGCGTCCAGCACGTCGCCTTGCACCACGCGCGCGTTGGCCGGCGCCTTGTTGCGCAGCTTGCGGGCATGCCGCAGGAACAAGGTAAGTCCGATGCCCCTTGCGCCCGTGAGGCGGTCGATCACCCAGTGCGCGATCTGGCCGCCGGCACCCAGGATCAGGATATTGCTCATGACGTGCATGGCCTGATCGATGAGTTACACATGTTTGCCGAGGAAGGGCAGGATGCGTTCCATCGCGAGATCGACCGGCTCGTCCTTGTCGTAAAGGTCGTAATGCGACCAGTCCTCCAGCGACACGAGCTGGCGGTCCTTCGACGCGGTGGAGCGGCCATACGCCTCCATGCCGTCGCGATAGGCGCCGAACGCACCGACCTTCTGCCCGATCACCACCATCATCGGCTGGGTCATCAGGGTTTCCGCGAACGAAAACGCGTCCCAGGCGAGGGTGTTCTGCGCGTGGCTGTACAGCATCCGGGTCCAGCCGCCGGGCTGCTGGCCGCGCGGCGTCTTGTAGTAGTCGGTCGCTTCCCACACGTCGCGCTCGGTCATGCCAGCCGCCTTTGCCGCTTCCGGGCTGGCTGGGAGCAATTCGTTGACCTGGAGTTCTCCGCCACGCGCTTCCTTGGTGCGTTGTGCCGCCATCGCGTTGAGCGCACCGATCGGGTCGTAGCCACTGAAACCTTCGCGGAACAAGCGGCCGATATTGACCGGCGTGATGCCGACCACGGCCTTGATGCGCTTCTCGGTCAGCGTGGCGTTGAGCGCATAGCCGCCACCGCCGCAGATGCCGAGGACGCCGATGCGATCGGCATCGACGTAGGGGAGCGTCACCGCATGATCGATGACGTGGCTGATGTCCTCGACGCGCTGCGTGGGGTCCTCGATCCAGCGCGGCGCGCCACCGCTTTCGCCCTGGTAACTGGCGTCATAGGCGATGACGACATAGCCGGCCTCGGCCAGGCGCTTCCCATAGACCGCGCTCGAAGTTTGCTCCTTGCAGCTACCAAAGGGATGGACACTGACGATAGCGGGATACGTCTTCGACGCATCGAAGCCGGGCGGGAACAGGACCAGTGCGGCGATGTCCCATGCCATGTCCTGATTGCGGATCCTGATGGGTTCCATGGGAGGCTCCGGATCGATTGCCGCGCGAGGCAGCGGGATGCCAGTGTGGCGATCCGGCATCCCCGATCCTTGCCCGTTTCAACGCTTTATTTGCACATTCCACCGTGCGGGACGCTAGGGTCGGATTGTCGGGACATACTGTTTGCCCTGCCCGGCGAGTACAGATGGGAGGCCTCCGATGCAGCCGAACGAAGATGCCAGGATGATCCTGGAGACCCTGCCCAAGGACATCGCGCAGGCTATCGCCAGGCAGGCAGTTACTGCCGGCGACCACCTGACCGGCATCCCGGCCCTCTCATTGCACCGTCGGCACGGCCCCACGGATCCGGTGCCATGCATCTACCCCCTCGGGCTGGTCCTGATCGCACAGGGCGCCAAGCAGGTCCTGATCGGCGACCGCATCCTGAACTACGCACCGGGACAGTCCATGGTCGTATCGCTGGACCAGCCCGTCATCTCGCACGTCACCCGTGCGACGGTGCATGAGCCCTTTCTCGGCCTCTTGCTCAGGTTGGACTTGCGACAGATCGCAAACGTGGCGTCCGAAATGGAAACCCCGTCTACGTCGGGTCCCGACCCGCGCGGGATTTCGATCGAGCCACTCGAGCCTGCGTTGTTGGAAGCCTTGCTGCGGCTGGTTCGTGCTCTCGACGAGCCGGAGATCACCGCCAACCTCGCGCCATTGATCGAGCGGGAAATCGCCATTCGCCTGCTGCGGGGGCCACATGGCAGACATCTTCGCCAGTTGCTGTTGGAGGAATCGCCCGACCAGCAGATCGGCCGTGTCGTCGCCTGGATGAAGCAGAACTTCGGCACAACGTTCCGGGTCGAGGACTTGGCCAACCGCGCAAACATGAGCGGCACCGCGTTCCGCAAGCATTTCCGCGAACAGACCGGAATGAGCCCGCTGCAATACCTCAAGCAGCTCCGGCTGCAGGAGGCGCGCCAATTGATGTTGAACCAGGGCGTGGATGCGGGGCGAGCGGCAGGCATCGTTGGCTACCAGAGCGCTTCCCAGTTCAGCCGTGAGTACGGACGACTCTTCGGGGCGCCACCCCAGAGGGACCTGCGGCGGATGCGTGGTCGCAAGCAGGGCGCAGGAAGTACGTTGTCCGTCTGATACGGGCTTGCCCGGCAAGGGGCGATGTCCGCTTCGGGCCGTAAGCCGTCATTGCATATCACGCGAAACCGATCGCCGCCGGCGAGCTGATCATCACTGATCGGGGCGGTGATGCATTGCCCCCGGTGCGAGCAATTGCCTAAGCGGTGAGCAGCTCTGGTGCGATTCGACTCGGGTCGAATCGCTCAATTCATGATTTTAGCTGTTGAAATATCGAGGAAACGAAAGTCGCTAGTACCTAAAATGGGGCTCTCCGGAGCCCCATTTTTTAATTTTTTGGCTGCTTCCGACCCAAAGCGGACTTCGCGCCAGCCACCAAGGCAAGTCAGTAATCGAGCGTGAAGCGACGCTGCGCGGGATCCCAATGGATGGGGATGCGCTCGCCTTTCGGCAAAGGCTCTTCGGCGGATGGATCGCAGTCGCCGCTGCACAGGCCCACCATCAGCTCGGCCTCGCACTCCCACTCGCCGGGCTTCGCGCCGGGCAGCCGGCGGCAGGATTCCTTGCGCGCGTCGAACACCTTGCCGTGGATGGTCGCCGATCGCCCAGTGGCGGTCAGCGTGATCGGTAAACCTCCGGCGTCTTCGAGCCGCTCGTACATCTCCATCGCGAGACGGCGCACGTCCGCGGCCGACGGCTCGTCGTCAGGCGCGGGCGCGCCTGCGACCGGAGCACTTTTGCTTTCGGCCACGTCAGGAACGACGGCCATGGGCGCCGTGGCGGAATCCGTGGTCGCCGTGCTCCGTCCTCCGAGCTGCGACGCCAAGGCCGTAGCCCACTGCAGCTCAAAGCCGGTGGGTACTTTCAACAGTAGCCAGCCTTCGCCACTACGACCTTCGAGCGGCAGTCCGTAACGCTCGATGAGCACCAGCGCGTCGTCCATGTTGTCGCTATCGGGCTTTACCACGACGCGCCCCGGGAGGTTGGTACCCGGAGGATCCCCCGTGGCCTCACGTGCGAACGCGTTGCCTTCGACGACAAGCGCCGTACCCTGGTACTGCACGTACTCGTTTCCTTGGGGATGGCTCCCGCAGCCAACCAGCAGCGCGACACTCAGGAGCCAGCTGGCCGCGCGTCCGCCGCGCGGCATCCATCGTACGAAGTGCATATGCGATCCCCCTTGACGCCGTAGCAGCGCCGCCCGGCAGGCAGCATGCCCGCGGATCCGGGCACCGGCAATCGGGCTGCGATGGCGACAGGTGTGCGCATCGCCGGCATGGCCTTTATCGAAGCTGCGGTTCCGGCCTTGCAGACCTTATTCCGCGTCGCCGGCATCGCAGCGATCGGGAAAGAGGCCCGACGCTTCGCCGCAGCGCCCTACGGCTCGAACCGTTCGCTGGTGTCCATCCGGATGCCGCGCAGTCGCACCGTTTCCAAGTGCGCTGCGTAGTTGGATTCCGCGAAGTAGCCGATGAGCACGGAGCGGCGGCGTAGATCGCCCGGATTGCGGCTGCCCGCGTGGGCCAGGTCGGCGTCGAACACCAGAATGTCGCCCGCAGCGCCCGCGAGTTGCGTGCCCCGGGATTCGTCGTCGGGGCCGAGCGGCGGTGCGTCGCGTGTCGGGCGATGGCTGCCGGGCACGAGACGGGTCGCGCCGTTGTCTGCGCCGTAATCGTCGAAGAAGGCCAGCGCGTTCACCGTATCGCCGGGCCGCTGCGCCGAGAGGTCGCGATGCAGCCCCTGGTGGCCGCATCCCGGCAAGGGCTCGCGACCCTCGACCTGCGCCAGGAAGAACCGTTCGCCGATCAGCGCGCCGACCGCGGCCAGCAAGCGCGGCAGCCGGCAGACCGCCTGCACGGTCGGATAATGGTCCAGCAGCGAATGACGCCAGCCCGGATCGCGCGGGACCGGCCATTGCTCCGATGGCTGCACGCCCACATCGAATGCGCGGCGGAGATCGGCCAGCCACTGCGCCGGGATTTCGCGGCGCAGCAGGACGTATCCGTCCCGATGGAGTTGCTCGCGGTCGATCATGGGCTTCCGGCTTCGCCTGCGCGTGCCGGTTCTTTTACCGGTTCGGTGCGTGGAAAGACAGCCCGAAGACGGACCAAACGTGATGAGCGGCCGCTCGGGCGCGGGCCGCCACTCGCCACGAGGCCGGCGCCGGCTGCGATTCGCGCCCATGCGGCCATCCGCTTGCAAAGCGCCTGCGCGTATTCTACAGTGAACCATATGGTTCACTATCAAGCCCGTCTCGACGCAACCTTCGCCGCGCTCTCTGACGTCACCCGACGCGGCGTGCTCGAGCACCTGGGCGGCTCGGAAGCCTCCATCACCGATCTTGCCGAAAAATTCCACATGACCCTCACGGGCATGAAGAAGCACGTCAGCGTCTTGGAGCAGGCGGGGCTGGTGACCACGGAGAAGGTCGGTCGTGTACGGACCTGCAAGCTCGGACAGCGCCGACTGGAAGAAGAAGCCGCCTGGATCGAGCGGCACCGTCAGCTCTGGAGTGCGCGCTTCGACGCGCTCGACCAGATAGTCGAACAATTGAAACGCGAGGAGAAGGCAGATGCCAAAGGGAAACGAAGGTAGTCCCGCCGTCGTGAACCGTACCGTTGTGGAGCGCAAGTCCGACTGCGAATTCGTCGCGACGCGAACGTTCGATGCTCCCGCGCGCATCGTCTTCGAAGCGTGGCGCAGGCCCGAATTGTTCAAGCAGTGGTGGGTTCCGGCATCGGCGGACCTGTCGCTGCTCTCGTGCGAAATGGATGTTCGCACCGGGGGCAAGTATCGCCTTGTGTTCCGCCATCCGGCCTTCGATGAGCCGATGGCGTTCTTCGGCACGTACACGGAAGTAACGCCTCACGAGCGCATCGTGTGGACGAACGAGGAAAGCGATCAGGGCGCGGTGACCACGGTAACGTTCGAAGAAAATGCTGGTAGGACGCTGGTCACCTTGCACGAACTCTATCCCACGGCAGCGGCCCTCGACGAAGCCCTCGCCGGTTCGGCGGAAGCCCTGCCGCAACAGTTCGCGCAGCTGGATGAGTTGCTCGCAGGTGGATCGTGACCATCGACGTATCCGCAAAGGCAGGTACGGTAGCCGGTCCGGACGGCCGCCAGGCGTCGTTCGGATTGTGGAGTGCAGAGCTGACGGGACAGGAGCGCAGGGGCGCCATCGGCCCTGGAGCCGCTGGCTAGGCGCCCATAAATTGCCGATACTCGAATGGGGCTCATCCGAGCCCCTTCCTTTTCCGACAGATCGCCTCCCGGGTGCCCCTGATGCGTTGTGCGGTCCTTTCGTTTTTTCTACTGGTCTCGTTCGGTGCCGACGCGGTCGTCATTCGGGACGACGTCCCCGATATGCGGTATCGGATGGCCGTCTCCGAATTCCCGGCTTTGGCCGACGTGCCGGGCGAGGGCCATGGGGTCCTGATCGCACCGCGGTGGGTGCTGACCGCGGCCCACGCGGTTAGCTGGCAGGAAGCGGTGGATGTGGTCGCCGTCGGCGGCACTCCCTATGCCGTGAGCCGTGTCGTCGTCCACCCGGACTACAAGAAGCCGCCCCAGTCCATGATCGACGCGGCGATCAAGTCGGGCGATTGGACGGCCTTTCTGGCGTTCATGACCGCTTCCGACGACATCGCCTTGATCGAGTTGGCCGAACCGGTGCGCGACGTGGCCCCCGCGCGCATCTACAGCGAATCGGCGCTGGGCAAAGTCGTGCGCATCATGGGGCGGGGTGCCACCGGGAAGGGCTCTCAGGGGCATCATCCGCACGGCCCGAACAGGACCGATCTGCGTCAGGGCTACAACGAGATCAGCATCTCCGAAGGCCGATGGATCGGATACACCTTCGACCCGCCGCCGGCAGCGCTTCCCCTGGAGGCCTCGTCGGGCAACGGCGACAGCGGCAGCCCTATGCTCGTCGCCGTAGGCAAGGAATGGCAGGTGGCCGGGATCTCCGCATGGAAGCACGTGCAGGGCAACCCGGTGGAAACCTGGCCGGGCAAATACGGACAGACCAATTACGGGGTGCGGGTGGAGCACTACCGCGACTGGATAGAGAAGACGATCGCGACGTTCGGGAAGTTGCCGGATCCAAACACCGGAATCCAAAAAAGCCCCGTGACGCATCGGGATCGATAGGCAGGCTCGCTAGCCGCGCTTCGTGCGCCAGCCCCGCGCGGCGTGAACTCAGCCCGTGTCGCCCTCGATGCGCTGCACGCGCTTGCGGTATGCCGTCACGTTATTGCCGTCGATCTCCGTCTCCTGCGTCCCTGTCACCTCGTCGATCTTGTCGTCCGAGCCGGTCACCGGTTTGGCCTCGACGGCCGTTTCGCGCTCGAACGCGTGCGATTTGTCGGTGTTGCGGTAGTACCGGTACAGGGTCCAGTACAGTCCGGTGGCGCCGGCCGGGCCGAGCAGGAGCAGCCATAGTCCGCTGTCGTCGCTCATGACGAGGCCCCCACGATCCACAGTGCAATGCCTTCAAGGATGGTGCCGACGGTGATCGCGGCCATGAGCAGCTTCCACTGCTGCACTGGCACGCTGCCCATCGTCTCGCCGGTGCGGCCGTTCACGGCGATGTAGTGCAGCAAGCCGCCGTTGCGGCCCGGCTGATGATACGAATACAGCCACACCGGCAGGTACATCGACACCCAGCGCGTGCCGTGGACGTCGAGCCGCTCCTGCTCCCAGCGCACGCCGCGATCGAAGCGGTTCACCGATGCCTCGACCTGGGCGCGGGCGATCGACAGGAGTTGGTCCTCCAGGCGTGGAAGCAGGTGCTGCACGTCGGCGTTGCGCTTCTCCGAACTGAAGCCTGACAGATAGGACGCGTTCCACTTCACCGCATTCTTGGTGTCGAACGGCAGGATCGTGTTGATGATGTTGTTGGTGTTGACCTTGGTGTCCAGGTTGCCGCGCTCGGTGGAGGATTCCAGCGGCAAGTCGTCCACGGTGAAGTCGACGTGCCGCTCCACCTGATAGACGTCCGCGTCGTAGTAGGTCTTTTTCTTGTCGCCGGTGCCGCGCGTGTAGCGGCGTGTTTCGATCTCGCCCTGGCCGGCGATGTCGGCGCTCGCGTTGCCGTCGACGATCATGTAGGGCAGGTAGACGCCGACGACGTTCTCGGGCGTGAACTGTTCCTTGAATGCCTTCAGCGCGAACAAGCGTCGCTTGTCCACGAACTGGCGAATGCGCGCGACCGCGTCCTCCTTCCTGATGTGGAAGGGCAGCACCGCGTCCGGCACCGCGCCGTTGTCCACCTGCTCGTTGACGCCGAAGACGTGTCGGCACCAGTGGCACCGGGCCGTCATCGCGTTGTCGGTATTGACCGTCACCTCGGCGCCGCAGCCGGTGCACTTGAAGGTCATCAGGCTGGCGGCATCGGCCGCGATGTCGCGCGCCCCCGAAGCGACGACCGTGCCCTTGAGCTGGTCGATGCCCTCGCCGAGCCCGAATTCCTCCTCCACCCGCGCGCCATGCCATACATTCCGGCAGTACAGGCAGATCAGCAGGTCGCCGCCCGGCTTTTGCCGGATATCGGTCGCACCGCATTTCGGGCAGCGGTTGAGGCCGTCCTTGAGCTCATCGGAGGACGTATCGATGGCGACCGGGTCGGGCGCCAGCAACTCGTCGCGGATCGGCTGCGGCAACGTCGCCGGGTCGATCGGCGAACTGCCAGGCAAGGGCGGCACGTCCTGCGGCGACCCCGGGCCGGTAAGCGGCGGCAACGGCGGCGGCGAACTATTGGCGTTCGACATGATGCTTGCGCGGCTCCCGGCTTACAGGCCCAGCGCCTTGGCTTTGAGCGCGTCGTAGTCGGTCTGGGTGATCAGGCCGAGATCGAGCATTTCCTTGGCTTTCTTCAATTTCGCGACCGGGTCTTCGGCCGCCGGTGCGGCCGGCGCAACCGGCTGCTGCAAGCTGCCGATACCTCCGACCATGCCCGTCGCCATGCCCACGCCCATGATGCCCGCCGCGCCGCCGTTTTCGCCCGCCGACTGGATGCCCGCGGCGACACTGGCCTGCAAATTGGAATTGCCGCGCGAACCGGACAGCGCGTCGGCGCGCTGCACGGTCTTGAGCAGTTCCCGGGTGTTGGCGTCGTACTCGATGGAGACGATGGCGGTCTTGACGATGGCCAGGCCGCGGTCGGATCTCCACTGGTAGCCGGCCTCCACCGCATCGGACAGGCTCTTGGCGAAACCAAGCGAGTCCTGCTGGAGCTTGGTGATGCGATTGCCCTTGTCCGGGTCGTTCGTGTACAGGCTGAAGGCCGGCGCGAGCGAACCGACCACTTCGTTGAAGAGCTGGCCGGCGGCGGCGTTGTCGATGTCGGTGAAATCGAAGACCTGGCCCGTCTGGAGATACGCGGCCGGCACGAAATTCTTCACGAACAGGATCGGGTCGACGATCTTCAGGGTGTAGGAGCCGCGCGTCAGCGCGCCGACCTGGGTGCCGATGAAGCCGTCGTTCCAGTAGATCTCGGACTGCGTACCGAAGCGGTTATCCGGCAGTTCCTTCAGCGAGACGAAGAAGGCGGCCTGCTGCGAGCCCGGCTGGCCGCCGAACTTGAAACGCTCCCAGCTCTGCTTGATGAGCGAGCTGACCAGGCCGTCGCCGGCGAAGACCGATTGCGAGTTGAGGTCGTCGGATTTCCATTCGTAGCCGCCCGGCTCGGCGGCGAAGCCGGTGATCGCGCCGTCCTGGAACAGCAGCAGCCCGTAGCCCTCGGGGACGACGATCTTCGAACCGTTGGTGATGATGTTCGAGGAGCCCTTCGTATTCGAACCGCGTCCGGCATTGGTGCCGCGCGGCACGGCGGCGAACAGCGCCGCGGTCGCGGGCAAGCCTTCCGGAACCGTATAGAAGTCCTTCCACTGGTCGGCGAGCACGCCGCCGATCGAACCCGCCACTGCCTGCACCAGACCCATGACATCTCCCCGCGATTCTTTGGCCGGGCACCGTACCCGCCTTGCTCGGCGGAACTATACAGTCCCGAACGGCATGCCGGAGGCGCCGGGCGAGGCGGGATGAGCGCTACGGCGGCGGTCCGTCGGTCATCGAATGCCGCCGCCAACAGGCCGTGCCGCCGTAAGCGCCCGTCTGGGCCGTCCTCCGCTTCGTACGGGTGGCGGCCCGGCTTCCTTTTGGGGCCTGAATTCAAGGCCCGGCCCGCGGGTGCGCTCCGACAGCGCGATCCGCCCGCCGGCTTTGTATCCGAATGTATCCAGCGCCCGGATAGCCAACTTTCCAGACAAATCCCCGCTTTGCCCGACACCTGCGCGATACCCCGGAGGCTCGTAATCGCCTCAACGAAAACACGCGGCCCGGCCGCCGGGAGTACACGATGTCCAGCGCTACCTACCAGGGCAATACCGCACCGCTGATGTCCCGCGTCGACGGCGTGGGGCAGTGGCTCGCTCCGCTCGGCCTGCGCGTTCTGCTGGCCTGGGAATTCTTCGAGGCCGGTCGCGAGAAGCTGCAAGGCAGCAACTGGTTCGCCGATCTGGGCGATAAGTTTCCGCTGCCGTTCTCGCTGCTCGGCGCCGACCTCAACTGGACCATGGCGACCTGGACGGAACTCGCCGGCGCGGTCGCATTGCTGCTCGGCCTGGGCACGCGCTACGTGGCCGCTGCGCTCTGGGTGCTGACCGTCGTGGCGATCTACGCGGTGCACTGGCCGTCCGAGTGGTCGAGCCTGTCGCAGCTGTGGCAGGGCTATGCGATCAGCAACGACGGTTTCGGCAATTACAAGCTGCCGCTGATCTATCTGGCGATGCTGCTGCCGTTGATGCTGGGCGGTGCCGGTCGCTTCAGCCTCGATGGACTGATCTCGATGCGTCGCGCACCGGTCGCATCCGCTGCCGCCGATTCCACCGCCTGGGGTCTGGTGCTGTTCGCCATCGGCACGACCGTGTCGCTGCTGCTGCCCTGGGCCGGCGGCGCGCTGGCCATCGTCGGCGTCGCCTTGATGACCTGGCCGCGCCGCCGCGCGGCTGCACTGGGAACCTTCGCCAGCGCCTGACGGTTGCTCGGTCGCCCATCGCCTCTCGTCTCGAATTTCGCCGCGAACGCGGTGCCCCCCGCACGACCTCGTGCTCCCCATCTGGAGAAAGACAATGTCCCGTACCAACACCCGCAATACCGCCGGCATGCTCGGCGTCGCCCTGGCCGGCCTGGTCCTCAGCGGCTCCGCGTTCGCCATGCAGCCGCTGAGCCAGGGCTACCTGCTGTCCGCCAGTCACGCCGGTGCCGAAGGCAAGTGCGGCGAAGGCAAGTGCGGTGCCGGCAAGGCGACCAAGGCCGGCGCCGCGAAAGCCGCCGAGGGCAAGTGCGGCGAAGGCAAGTGCGGTGCCGGCAAGACGGCCAAGGCCGGCGCCGCGAAGTCCGCCGAGGGCAAATGCGGCGAAGGTAAGTGCGGTGCCGGCAAGACGGCCAAGACCGGCGGCGCCAAGACCGCCGAAGGCAAGTGCGGCGAAGGCCAATGCGGCGATGCCCGCTTCGGCAAGACCGATACCGACAAGGACGGTCTGGTCTCCCGCGCCGAGTACGTCGCCGTGGTGCCGGACGGATCCGCCGGCTTCGCCCGCAAGGACGCCAACCACGACGGCTTCATCAGCGAGCAGGAGGCCTACGACTACATCAAGGCCCGCTTCAAGGCCAACGGCAAGCCGATGCCGTCGGGCCTGTTCGCCGACATCGTCGAATAAACCTGCGCCGTTCCGCGCCCCGACGGCTCACGTCGGGGCGCTCTTTCCGAGGACCTGGGCCATGCGCACCATCGATTCCCCCACCGCCGCCGGGCTGGGTCTGCGCCGCGGACTGCTGCCGCAGTTGCTGGCGATGTCCGGCGACGCGGTCGACTTCCTGGAGGTCGCGCCGGACAACTGGATCGGCGTAGGCGGCCAGTTCGGCGAGGCGCTCGCGCAGTTGTCGGCGCGCTTTCCGATCAGCGCCCACGGCCTGTCCCTGTCCCTGGGCGGAACCGAACCGCTGGATGAGGAGCTGCTCGCGCGAACCCGCGAATTCAACGATCGCCACGAGGTCTTCCTGTACAGCGAGCACCTGAGCTACACCTCCGACGACGGGCAGCTGTACGACCTGATGCCGATTCCCTTCACCGACGAGGCGATACGCCACGTCGCCGGGCGCATCCGCCAGGTGCAGGACGTGCTGGGTAGGCGCATCGCGGTGGAGAACGTCTCCTACTACGCCGCTCCCTACCAGGCGCTGGCCGAGATCGACTTCATCGACGCCGTGCTGGCCGAGGCCGACACCGACCTGCTGCTGGACGTCAACAATCTCTACGTCAACTCGATCAACCACGGCTACGACCCGGAGCAGTTCCTCGCCCGCCTTCCTGCCGATCGCATCGCCTCGTACCACATCGCCGGCCACTACGACGAAGACATCGACCTGAAGGTCGACACCCATGGCGCGCCGGTGAAGTCCGACGTGTGGTCGTTGCTGGCCAGCGCTTACCGGCGTTTCGGCGTGCGTCCGACCCTGCTGGAACGCGATTTCAATTTCCCGCCGTTGCGCGAACTGCTGGACGAGACCGATCGCATCCGCGCGATGCAGATCGGCCGGCCGGCGCGCGACCGACCGCTGGAGCAGGCCCATGCGGCATGACACCCTGCGCGACCAGCAATTCGCCCTGGCGAGCCATCTGCGCGACCCCGACGGGAATGCGCCGCCGCCCGGCATCGAAGCACGGCGCCTGCGCGTGTACCGCGAGCTGTTCTTCAACAATATCCGCAGTCTGCTCGCCAGTGGCTTCCCGGTGATCCATGAAACCCTGGGCGATGCGCGTTGGACCTCGCTGGTTCGCGCGTTCTATGCCACGCACCGCAGCCGCACGCCGCTGTTCACGCGGATCGCCGCCGAGTTCGTCGCTTTCCTCGAAAGGGCGGCCGAGCTGCCGCCGTGGTTGCCGGAACTGGTGCACTACGAATGGGTGGAGCAGGCGCTGTTCGTCAGCGACGCATCGCCGCCGCCGCACGATCCGCACGGCGACCTGATCGACGGCACGCCTGTGCTTTCGCCGCTCGCGCTGCCCCTGGCCTACCGTTGGCCGGTCACCGACATCGGTCCCGACTACACGCCGGACGCGCCGCCGACCGAGCCGACCACGCTGCTGGTGCATCGCGATGCCGGCCATCAGGTGCGTTTCACCCGCATCGCACCGCTGGTCTATCGGCTGTTGAGTTCGCTGCAGGAACAGCCGATGACCGGCCGCGAGCACCTGGCTGCGCTGGCGATGGAGGCGGGCGCCGATCCGCGGGAACTGCACACCCAGGGTCTGGCGCTGCTGCAACAGCTGCGGACGCAGGGCGTGATCCTCGGCACGCTGACCGCAGGTGAGCCGGCATGAACGCCCTGTCCTCGAAGCTGGCCGGCTGGCGGCTGTTCTGTGCCTTGGGCGCCTGCATCCTGCTGATGTCCGGGCTGCTGCTGGCGGTCGGCCCCGATCCGGTGGAGGCCACGCGCACGGTCATCCGGGCGACGGCACGGACCTCGTTCGTCCTGTTCCTGGCCGCGTTCGTGGCTTCGTCGCTGGCCGCGCTGGTGCCGAATGCGTTCACCCGCGCGCTGATGCGCGAGCGCCGCTACCTGGGCTTGTCGTTCGCGTTCTCGCACCTGGTGCATATGGCCGCGATCGTCGGCTACGGCGTGCTCGATCCGAAGTTCTGGCCCAGCCGCGGTGCCCTGACCAATACGCCGGGCACGATCGGCTATGTGTTCATCGCGCTGCTGGCGGTCACTTCGTTCCATGCCGTTTCCAGGCATATGAGCGCAGCCACGTGGAAGCGCCTGCACACCGTCGGCATCTGGGTCATCGCCGCGATCTTCGGCCTGTCGTTCTTCAAGCGCATTCCCAGCATGGGCGTGGCGTACGCCATCCCGTTCTCGATCCTCTGCGCCGCGGTCGCCGTCCGTCTGGTCGGCAAATGGGCCCAGGCCAACAAGCGCAAGCAAGCGCAAATCCGCAACAGCCAAGCCAACACCCATCCCCAACACGCATTGGAGCCCTGACCATGAGCAGTCCCCTCGAAACCGTCATCTACACCGCACACACCCATGTCACCGGCGGCCGCAGCGGCGCCGGCCGTTCCAGCGACGGCGCAGTCGACGTCAAGCTGAGTACGCCCGGTTCGGGCAAGCCCGGCACCAATCCGGAGCAGCTGTTCGGCATCGGCTACTCGGCCTGCTTCATCGGCGCGCTGCAGCTCGCCGCCGCCGCGAAGAAACTGCGATTGCCGGACGAGGCCTCCGTCGATGCCGAGGTCACGCTGGGCAAGACCGGCGCCGGCGACTACCAGCTGGCGGTGAAACTGAACATCGATCTTCCCGGCGTCGACGACAGCCTGAAGCGCGAATTGATCGAAGCCGCCCACCAGACCTGCCCGTACTCGCGCATGACGCGCGGACACGTGGACGTGCAACTGGCGATCGCCTGAGGATATCGACATGCTGCGTACCGTTCTGTTTTCCGCGGCGATCGCGGCCGCAGGCTTCGCGTCGGCGGTCGAAGCCGCCGCATCGACCGCGCCGGCCGCGGACCCGCCCACCGTCGTGCTGGTGCATGGCGCGTTCGCCGACGCGGCCAGCTGGAACCAGGTCGCGCACATACTCCAGCGTAAGGGCGTGCGCACCGTGGCCGTGGATATCCCGCTGACCTCGTTGGCCGACGATGTCGCCGCCACGCGCCGCGCCATCGATGCTGCGCCGGGCAAGGTCGTGCTGGTCGGCCACTCCTGGGGCGGCACGGTGATCACCCAGGCCGGCGGCGACGACAAGGTCGGCGCGCTGGTCTACGTCGCGGCGTTCGCGCCCGACCTGGGCCAGAACACCGCGGACCAGGGCAAGGGCTTCCCGGCTCCGCCCGGCCTGTCCCGGTTGCAGGAACGCGACGGCTCGCTGTGGTTGAGCGAGACTGGCGCACGCGAAGACTTCGCCCAGGATCTGAGCGGCAAGCAAGCGCAACGGATCTTCGCGAATCAGCGCCCGATCCGCGCCAGCGCATTCGTCGAGCCGGTGACGACGGCGGCTTGGCACGCCAAGCCGAGCTGGTACCTGGTCTCGCGCAAGGACCGGATGATCGCGCCGCAGTTGCAGACGGCCACCGCACGGCGCATCGGCGCCACGCTGGAATCGATCGGCAGCAGCCACGCCTCCCCGCTGTCCGAGCCCGCGCAGGTCGCGGACACCATCCTGCAGGCCGCAGGCGTGAAACAGGCCGAGCCCGATCCGCTCGCTGGAGGTTGAACCATGTGGAAGTCGATCATTGCCGCGTTGTCCCTGGTCGCCATCGGCTGCGCACCCGGCGCCCAAGCCGAAGTGGCGCAGCCCGCGCCCGAGTTCGTCGGCATCGAGCAATGGCACAACAGTCCGCCGCTGAGCTTGGCGGGGCTGAAGGGCAAGGTCGTGCTGGTGGAGTTCTGGACCTACTCCTGCATCAACTGCATCCACGTCATGCCCTACGTGAAGCAGTGGCATCAGACCTACCAGGACCAAGGCCTGGTCGTGGTCGGCGTGCACACCCCCGAATACCCGGAGGAGGGCAGCGCCGCCAATGTCCGGGCCGCCATCCAGCGCTTCGGCATCGGCTATCCGGTCGCGCAGGACAACGGCTACAAGACCTGGAACGCCTACGGCAATCGCTTCTGGCCGGCGGTGTACCTGATCGATCGCGACGGCAGGGTGGTCTACCGCCACTACGGCGAGGGCGCCTACGACGCCACCGAAGCCCGCATCCGCCAATTGCTGGCCAAACCCTGACCGCGTCATCGCAGGGACGCGATGGCACAATCGCGGACAGGCCAGCACCGCATCCGGAGCGCCGACGAGGGCCCCATGGAACACGTAGATCACATCCTGGTCGTCGACGACGACCGCGAGATCCGGCAGATGGTCGCGGATTACCTGCAGAAGAACGGCCTGCGCGCCACCGCCGTGGCCGACGGCCGGGAAATGCGCGCCGTGCTCGACACCCATGCCGTGGACTTGATCGTGCTGGACCTGATGATGCCGGGCGAGGATGGCCTGACCCTGGCCCGCAATCTGCGTGCGGGCAAGCACCGTGCGGTGCCGGTGGTGATGCTGACCGCGCGCGACGACCAGACCGACCGCATCATCGGCCTGGAAATGGGCGCCGACGACTACGTCACCAAGCCCTTCGCCGCCCGCGAACTGCTGGCGCGCATCAAGGCGGTGATCCGCCGCGCGCGCATGCTGCCGCCCAATCTGCAGGTCACCGAAGCCAGCCGCGTGCTGGCGTTCGGACGTTGGCGCCTGGACACGACCGCACGCCACCTGCTCGATCCCGACGGCACCGCGGTGGCTCTCAGCGGCGCCGAGTTCCGCCTGCTGCGCACCCTGCTGGACCATCCCAACCGCGTGCTCAGCCGCGATCAGCTGCTCAGCCTGACCCAGGGCCGCGACGCCGAACCCTTCGATCGCTCCATCGATCTGCTGATCAGCCGGTTGCGGCAACGCCTGCAGGACGACGCCCGCGAGCAGAGCTACATCAAGACCGTGCGCAGCGAAGGCTATGTCTTCAGCATGCCGGTGACCCTGGTCGGCGAGCACGAATGAACGCGCCGCGTCCCCGAGGCGAATCGCGCTGGCTGCCGAAGTCGATCGCCTCGCGCCTGTACCTGATCCTGTTCAGCGGCCTGTTGCTGGCGCACGGGCTGTCGTTCGGCTTGCTGTTCTACGAGCGCTACGAGTCCGCGACCTCGATGCTGATGAGCAATCTCGAACAGGACGTGGTCGTGGCGGTGAACCTGCTCGACCATCTCCCGGCGCAAGAGCGCGCGCACTGGCTGCCGATGCTGCGGCGGCGGACCTTCCACTACCTGCTGGGGCCCGGCGAAACCGGCGGGCCGCTGGTCAGCGACACCTCGCGCGACATGGCCGGCATGATCGCGTCGGCGCTGGGACCGAAGCACCCGATCATCGCCAATGTCGTGTCCACCGATCCCGAACGTTTCCAGGTGCACCTGCGCCTGAGCGACGGCAGCCCGATGACCATCGAGGTACAGCCCTCGGTGATGCCGCTGGCGCGGTGGCTGCCTTACGTGCTGGTCACGCAACTCGGCCTGCTGCTGCTGTGCACCTGGGCCGTGGTGCGGCTGGCGACCCGGCCGCTGCAACGCCTGGCCGAAGCCGCCGATACCCTGCGCCCGTCCGGCGACGGCGAGCGTCTGCGCGAAGGCGGCCCCACCGAAGTCGCCCACGCCGTGGCGGCGTTCAACGCCATGCAGGACCGCATCGCCCAGTACACACAGGAGCGCGTGCAGATCCTCGCTGCGATCTCGCACGACCTGCAGACGCCGATCACGCGCATGCAACTGCGCGCCGAGGCCATGGCCGAGTCGCCCGAGCGCGACAAGATGGCCGAGGACCTGGGCCAGATGCAGCACCTGGTGCGCGAGGGCATCGCCTACGCGCGCAGTGCGCACGCGGCGTCCGAGCCGCCGCTGCGTATCGATCTGGCCGCCTTCCTCGACAGCCTGGTCTACGACTATCTCGACACCGGCAAGCAGGTCGCCTTCAGCGGCCGCTACGACGGCGCGATGACCACGCGCCCGCATGCGCTGCGTCGCGTGCTGGCGAACCTGCTGGACAACGCCATCAAGTACGCCGGCGCGGCCGAACTGGAAGTCGGCGACGACGGCCAGGGCGGCGCACGAATCAGCGTGCGCGACCGCGGCCCCGGCATTCCGGAAGAAGAACTCGGTCAAGTGTTCCAGCCCTTCTACCGACTGGAAGCCTCGCGCAACCGCGACACCGGCGGCACCGGCCTGGGCCTGGCGATCGCGCAACAGCTCGCCGACTCCATCGGCGCCGCCCTGACCCTGCGCAATCGCGAGGGCGGCGGCCTGGAAGCGATAGTGGAACTGCGGTCGCTCGCGGCCCAGACGGACGCTGCCGCACCCGGCCGCTAACGACCGATCGAGTGATCGACTGATCGGCAGGCTCATGCCCGCGCAGCGCGCCAACCCAGCTGAAATCCGATGGTGGTGTGAAACAGACGGTTCAAGTGAAAGTGCGAACCGCCGGTCTCGTCCGCCAATTCCTCGATCGTCAGCTCCCGATGCAGTGCTCCTGCATATGGCAGCTGATGAAGTTGACCGGGGATTCGCTCACCGCCCCCAATCCACCCAGCCCCCGGGCGCGATCGGCTGCAACTGGATCGAAGTCCCTTGCACCAGTCCGCGTAAGCGCCCGATCGGATCCTCGACTTCCACGTACTCCTCCATTCCCGAAATCCCATAGTGGATCGGCACCAGCACGCGCGCGCCCAGAATGGTCGCGGCGGCCACGGCCTGCTCCGGCGTCAGCACGCCAGGCTGGCCGCTGACCGGCTTGCGCCATCCGAAGCGTGCGCCGTTGACCGGCAGGAAGGCCGCGTCGAACGGTCCGAACTGGCGGCCGATGCGCCACCAATGCCCGTGCCAGAGCGTGTCGCCGCCATGGAAGATGCGCCGGCCGCCGGCCGACACCACCCAGGACACCTGCGGATCGCCATAGCCGTCCGAGGCCGGCACCGGGGTCGCGGTGAAATCGCCGATCAGCTGCGGTTCCCACAGCTCGCTCGGTCTGGCCCGAACGCCCGCAGGCACGGGCAATGGATTGATCCCGGCGAGATGGGCGAGGGTGCCGCCCTTGGCGAGCGCTGCGGCCACGGCTTTGGCATCGAAGTGGTCGGGATGCGCATGGGTGATCAGTACCGCCGCGTCGCCGATCGCATCGTCGACGGGGATCAGCGCGTCCTTCAGCGCCGGTCCCCATGCTTCCGGATCGGTCAGCGGGTCGATGAACAGGGTCGCGTTCGGCAACTGTAGGCGTATGCCCGCCCACGCCAGTCGCTGGATGCGTAGCCCCTGCGTAGCGGCGGCGAACGCGCGGCCGCCCGGCAACAGCGCCGCGGCGGCCATGCCGACGCTACCCGACAGGAAGGCTCTGCGCCCGATGCGGAATTCCCGCTTGCCGTTCATGCGTACGCCTCCCGCGACGCCAGCGCCGTGTCCAGCGCAAAGACCGACTGAGCCACGATCGCCTCCAGATTGCGCTGGTGCCATTCGCGTTCGAAAGCCACCGCTTCGACCTGCGGCGCCAGACAGGCCTCGATGTGGATCGCCGCGATACGCGCGTCGATCGCCTGCGGTTCCGCCGTGGCGCGGATGGCCACGACCGCCGCCTGCAGCCGGTCCAGGTAGTGCACCGCGTGGTCGAGCGTCGCGGCCGGGAACCGGCCCATGTGTCCGCCGATCACCGTGCCGCGGCCGAACTGCCGCATCCGCACGATGGCCTGGCGCAGCAGGGCAGGGTCCGCCTTCGACAAATAGACGATGTTGCCGACGATGTTGTCGCCAGCGCAGACCAGATCGGCGCTGGGCACGTCCACGCTGACGTGGTCCATGGTCTTGCCAGGGTTGTGCACGAAACGCAGCTCGTGCGGCCCCCATCGCAGCGTCATAGCACTGTCGAACACGAGCCGCGGCTCGCGATAGAAGGCATCCACCCGCCGGTTCTGCGACAGGAAGGCGTGGCGATGGTGGCGGTGCGCGATCGTCAACGCATCCGGGAACAGCGACATGCCGGCGAGGTGGTCGCTCATATAGTGGGTCGCCGCCACCGCGCGCACGGTCTTGCCCATCTCCTCGCACAGCACGCGCCGCAGCCATTGCGCGTCGTCCAAACTGGCGAGCGCATCGACCAGCAAGGCATCGTCGCCGTCGATGAAGGCCGTGGCGACGGACTCGTACTCGTCGCCGACGAACATCAGCACATTGGGGACTATCTCTTCGACTCGCATGCCGCTCGCCCATCGTTTCGATGCGGCCATCATTGCCAGCGCCGGCGGTGGCGACAAACGAGATGTTTTCGTCGTCGGGTTAGGAAAAGTAACCTGATAGGATGAGCCGGTCCTCCACTCCGGCGTAGCGACCGTGCAGCCCCGCCACCCAGCGCCGCTCAATGCACTGCGCGCCTTCGAAACGGCCGCGCGTTGCCTCAGTTTCCAGGCCGCGGCCACGCAGTTGTTCGTCACCCCGGCGGCGGTCAGTCATCAGGTGAAACGACTCGAGGCCTACCTGGGCGTCGAGTTGTTCCGTCGCGGCCACCGCGCCGTGGAACTGACGCCCGCGGGCGAGGCCCTGGCCGCATCCCTGAGCGACGTGTTCGCACAGCTCGATCTGGCGCTGAACCGTGCGACCGCGCCGAAGGCCGCGCACCTGCGCGTCAGCACCGTGGAGTCCTTCGCCGCGAAATGGCTCGCGCCGCGGCTGCACCGCTTTCATCGCGACTGCCCCGATCTCAAGCTGCGCATCGAAACCGGCAACGAGCCCACCGATTTCTTCCGCGACGGCGTCGATGTCGCCATCCGCTATGGGCCCGGCGGCTACTCGGGCGTCGACGCCGAGCGGCTGATGGACGCGCCGGTGTTTCCGGTGTGCGCCCCTGCTTTGCGGAGCGACGTACAGCAGTCGCTGAAGGTCCCCGACGATCTGAGCCACCACACGCTGCTCCACGACGAAAGCGCCGCGGGCCGCCCCGGCGTGCCGGACTGGCGTGCGTGGCTGGACGCCTCGGGTACGAAGCGCGTGGATGCCTCCCGCGGCCCGGTCTTCGCCAGCATCTACCTGGCCCAGGAAGCCGCGGTCGCCGGGCACGGTGTCGCGCTGGGCGTCGCCCCGCTGGTCGAGGAAGACCTGCAGCGCGGCCGCCTCGTCCGACCGTTCGGCCCGGCGCTGGCCAACGCCTATGCGTTCTGGATCGTGCGCCGGCACGACGCCCAGGCCCATCCGGCCGTCGAAGCCTTCTGTCAGTGGCTGCGCAAAGAGGCGGCAGAACAGGATGCGCACGGCGCAAACGAAGACTGATACGCCCATCCCGCGCTTTGGGGTAGGAGCGGCATAAGCCGCGACCGCGCAGCCAACCGAAGAGGGCGTAGTCGCGGCTTGCGTCACACCCTGCCGCCCCGTGCCACCCTATAAACTCACCGGACCAGAGCGTTCTGGCGCCAGCGATGCGATTCGTTTCCATTCGAGAGCGTCTTGCGAATCCCCGGTTCAAGCCAGTCGAAGCCGTTGCCTCCCACGACCAAGCGCACGCCATGACCACCGCCCCCTTGAAGTCCCTGTTCGGCTACAAAGCCTGGGCCAACGCCGAGCTGTTCGCGCTCTTGGCCACGGTGCCGCCGGAGCACGCCGCTCCGCTGCATACCTGCATCCGCACGCTCAACCACGTTTATGTCACCGACAGTATTTTTCGCGCCCACCTGAGCGCCGCGTCGCGCCCGTTCGACGCGACCAACACGCAAGACACGCCCACCCTCCAACAGCTCCAGGCCGACGTCCAAGCCACGGATGCCTGGTACCTGGCCTACGTCTCCGGCCTTACGGAGTCCGAATCCGCGCAAGTCCTGGACTTCCAGTTCACCGACGGCGACCGCGGCCGGATGTCCAGGGAAGAGATGCTGCTGCACGTCGTCACCCACGGCGGCTACCATCGCGGCAACGTCGGCGAAGTGCTCAAGTCCATCGCGATCGACCCGCCCCGCGACCTCTACACGAAGTTCCTGCACCAGAGCGAACCCGCTCGGCGCGGCGCATAGGCGTTCGCCCAGCCGGCGCTGCTTTGCGATCGGGCTTAACTCATCGCGCCACGGAGACACCGCATGCAAACCGGAAACCTGTTCGCCGATGCGCAGCCGCCGGTTCAAGGCGAGCGCTTCGAAGCGCTGCTCAGCCACAAGAACCTCGTCATCGAGCGCATCGTCAGCTCCGCGGACATTACGCCGACGCAGTACGTGCAGACTCAGGACGAGTGGGTGGCGATGATCCAAGGGGAGGCGACGCTCGAAGTGGCCGGCGCGCTAGTCGAGCTGCGTACCGGCGATTACCTGTTCCTGCCCGCCGGCACGCCCCACACCGTGCGCCGCGTGTCGGAAGGCGCGCTTTGGCTGGCCGTCCACCTGCACTGATTCCTGGCGCTTACGCAGGCCACCTTGGCTTAGGCGCCATCCTCATGTCCGTCGGAGAGAAGCCATGCACCATTCCCGACTCTGCGCGTTGCTGATCGATTGCAACACTGCCGATATCGACCAGGCGGCCAAGTTCTGGGCCGAAGCCCTGGGCCGTCCCTTGGACCCGGACCATCCGGGCACGCGCGGCAATTACCGCATGCTGGAAACGCCGCAAGACGAGCCCATCGTGCAAATCCAGCGCGTCGACCACGAGAGCCGGGTGCACCTGGATATCGAAACCGACGACATCCCCGCCGAAGTCGCCCGCTTGGAAACCTTGGGCGCGCAGGTAGTCGAGCGCCTGGAGCGCTGGGTCGTCATGCAGGCGCCCACGGGGCAACGGTTCTGCGTCGTCCGTGTCCAGCGCCCGGGGTTTCCCAAGAACGCAACGCTCTGGCCATGATGGGGCGCGCGTGCCGGACGTAGTAGGCACTGGCCACCAGGCGAGACGCGACTACGCTTGACCGAACGCCGCCAAGAACAGCAACAGAAACGCAACCACCGCCGCGGAGGCGTGGGCCGCGACCAGCCACGCCGGCAACAGCCGTTGCCGCCATTTGTACGCCAGGCTCATCACCGCGCCGCCGGCGGCGGCCAGCAGGAACAACACCAGTGCCAGAGTCGCCATCGGCGGGACCGCCAAGGTGCAGATGGCATAGACCAGCAGCGTCAAACCCGACGCGGCCAGCAGCCCATGCAGCATCGCCAGCCAGGCCGGCGGGTTTTGTTTGGTGGTGAAACGGATGATCGCCATGAGCAGTCCGCCCAAAGCGGTGATCGCCAGCAGGATGGTCGCGGTCTGGAGCATGGTCGTGATCCTCTAGGGGGCAAACAACCGGGTGGTTGTCGATGAGATACCGGTGCGGAACCGTCGCTGGTGCAGCCGATCCGGCGACGCATTCCCGAAAACATCAACGCGCCGGCACCACCCGCCACACCACGTTGCCGACGTCGTCGGCCACCAGCACGGCACCGTGCTTGTCGACCACGACGCCGACCGGACGTCCGCGCGCCTGTCCCTGTTCGTCCAGAAAGCCGGTGAGCACGTCCTCGATCGGGCCGGCGGGCCGGCCGTTCGCGAACGGTACGAACGCCAGCTTGTAGCCGCTGGGCGGTTTGCGGTTCCACGAGCCGTGCAGGCCGATGAAGGCGCCGTTGGCGTAGCGCTCAGGCAGCAGCTTGCCGTCGTAGAACGCCAGGCCCAGCGCGGCGACGTGCGCGCCCAGCGCATAGTCGGGTGCGATCGCCTTGGCCACCAGCGCCGGGTCCTGCGGCTGCACGCGGGTATCGACATGCGCGCCGTAGTAACTGTACGGCCAGCCATAGAACGCCCCGTCGCGTACCGAGGTGAGGTAATCGGGCACGAGGTCGCTGCCCAGCTCGTCGCGCTCGTTCGCCACCGCCCACAGGGCGCCGCTCTGCGGTTGCCAGGCCAGGCCGACGGGATTGCGCAGGCCGCTGGCGTAGATGCGCCCCTGGCCGGTTTTGATGTCGATCTCGTGGATCGCGGCGCGGCCGGCTTCGATGTCCATGCCGTTCTCGCCGATGTTGCTGTTCGATCCGACGCCGACATACAGCTTGCTGCCGTCGCGGCTGGCGAGCAGGCTCTTGGTCCAATGGTGATTGCGCGGAGCGCCGGGCAGATCCGTCAGCTTCGCCGGCGTCGCGTCGATGCGCGTGTCGCCGCTGCGGTACGGCGCATGCACGATCGCGTCGGCATTGGCTACGTAGAACTCGTCGCCGACCAGGGCCATGCCGAACGGCGACATCAGGTTCTGCAGGAACACGCTGCGGGTCTCCGCCACCCCGTCGCCATCGGCATCGCGCAACAGGGTGATGCGGTTCGCGCTGGGCGCCGCGGCGCCGGCCTTGGCGAAGGCCGATTTCATGAACATGCCGCGGATCGGATTCGCCGGCGGGTCGGGCGTAGGCGGGCGGTTGGTTTCCGCGACCAGCACATCGCCGTTGGGCAGCACGTACAACCAGCGCGGGTGGTCCAGCCCGGACGCGAATGCGTTGACCGATAGCCCGGGCGCCGGCGTCGGCGTCGGCGTCGCGCCGGCGGACCAGCCGACGGCCTTCGCCACTTTGACGGTGGGAACGAGCGAGCGCGTCGGTTCGGGCAGCGTGGGGTTCGGCCCGGTGTCGGCTTTGGCCGCCAGACGGGCGGACCCGCCGCAGCCGGCGACGGCGAACAGCGACAGCGCGTACGCGGTCGCGCGTGCGAGGGCTAGTACGCGAAGCATGGCGGCCTCCTTCGAGGCAGCGAAGCCGAGACGGCCGCAGCCTCTGTGCGGAGTGTCCGACGGGCGCAATGAAGTCGGTGTGACCTCGTGTGTGCGAAGTGAAGGCTGCGTCGCAGCGACAGTTCACCCGATGCATGACGTTCATTGCGCTGCAACGACCATGCCGCAGGGTCTCCCGTGTGCATTCCGGCAGCGAGCGATCGAGGGTTTCGTCCGAAGCGAAGCGTTCATCGCGTCGATCGGTTGAAGGCCGCCTGCGCGCCTTAACGCACTAAATGGGGCGTCTCTCACGCCGAGCGTCGGTATCGCAGCGCTGGGCGCAACACCGCGATGACCTGTCGCCGCCGCTTCCCGCGTTGATTGGATTACACAGGGACAGTGCATCAGCCATGGAGGCTTGCGCCGAGTAACCGCGCCAATCGTAGTGCCATCGTCGCTCCGCCGACGATGTCGTCCGCAGTACGCATCGGGTCGACAGACCAATACCCCCGCTGTGCATTCAAGACCGGCCCCTTGCCCGGAAGGGCGGGCCGCGTCGTCCCTATCCGAATCGTCGGGTAGCGACGATCGACGCCTGTCGCCAGGCGAATCGCAACATCATGGAGAAAGGATCATGGAAAGAGCAATGGACAAGCCCATCGGACGCGTACGGATAACGCCGCAACGACGAGGCAATAAAGTCATCACCTGGGTCGCCTGCGGTCTGTTCGCCGCGATGCTGCCGCTGGGCGCGATGGCCCAGACGCAACTGGCGCCGCTGATCAACGAGAACGCGCCCAAGCGCATACCGGGCCAGTACATCGTGGTCTTCAAACAAGGAGTGGCCAAGGCCACCGTGCAGTCGTCGCAGGAACGCGTACGCCTGCTCGGCGGCAAGATCGGCTATACCTACAGCGCCGCGCTGCGCGGCTTCAGCGCGACCCTGCCGGACAACGCCGTGCGCAGCCTGCGCGAGCGGCCCGACGTCGCCTACATCGAAGTCGACCAGGTGGGCGATCTCAACGTCGTCCAGAACAATCCGCCGGCCGGCCTGGACCGCACCAGCGAACGCCTGCTGCCGCTGGACCTGCGCTACACCTACAGCGAAACCGGCAACAACGTGCATGTGTACGTGATCGACACCGGCATCCGCCCGACCCACAACGAAATGGTCGGCCGCGTCTCCGGCGGCACCAACACCATGAACCTCGCCGCCGGCACCGGCGACTGCCACGGTCACGGCACCCACGTCGCCGGCACCATCGGCGGCACCACCTTCGGCATCGCCAAACAAGCGCTGCTGCATCCGGTGCGCGCCGGCGACTGCGCCAACACCTACCTGGCGCCGGTCATCGCGGCGGTGGATTGGGTGACGGCCAACCGCGTGCTGCCCGCGGTCGCCAACCTCAGCTCCGGCTTCTCGCCCAGCCCGACCCTGGACACCGCGATCGCCAACTCGGTCGCCTCCGGCGTCACCTACGCCGTCGCCGCCGGCAACAACAACGGCGACGCCTGCAACATCTCGCCGGCGCGCGCACCCGCGGCCATCACGGTGGGTGCTATCAACCCGACCAGCGACACCCGCGCCAGCTTCTCCAACTGGGGCACCTGCGTCGACCTGTTCGCACCGGGCGTGAACACCTTGTCGGCGGGCATCGCCAACGACGCCGCGACCATGGTCATGTCGGGTACCTCGATGGCGTCGCCGCACGTGGCCGGCGTGGCCGCGCGCTACCTGCAGATCCACCCGGCAGCGACGCCGGCGGCGGTCTGGGCCGCGATCCACAACGCCGACAACACCGCCGCCACGCCGCTGTGGCCCGGCGTCATCAACCCCGGCGCCGGTTCGCCGAACGAGCAACTGCACTACGGCTCGCTCAACGACGGCTTCAACGACGGCGACCCACACATCACCACCGTCAACGGCCTGCACTACGACTTCCAGCCCGGCGGTGAGTTCGTCGCCCTGCTCGGCAACATGGGCATGGAAGTCCAGACCCGCCAGACCGTCGTCCCCAGCGCGCCGTGGGTCAGCGTCAACACCGCCATCGCCGCGCGCGTGGGCAGCTACCGCGTCACCTGGGTGCCCAACCTCAGCGGCGTGCCGGACCCCACCGGCCTGCAGCTGCGCGTCAACGGCGCGCTGGTCAGTCCCGGCCCGGGCGGCATCGCCCTCGGCGTCGGCGGCCGCGTCAGCAAGTACGGCAGCGACGGCCTCCAGATCGACTTCCCCGACGGCACCACGCTGATCGCTACCTCCAACTGGTGGTCCAACCAGAGCCAGTGGTACATCAACGTGCGTGCGTACCACACGCCCGCCACCGAAGGCATCATGGGCGTGCTGACGGCCAACGAATGGAACCGCCCGGGCTTCGTCGATTCGTGGCGCGTCACCGACAAGACCTCGCTGTTCGACTACGCCAAGGAAGACTCGACCGGCAACTACCGCAAGGATCCCTTCCCGGAAGACAAGATCCCGCCGATGAAGCCCGAAAACGTCGAGCTGGCGCGCCGCGTCTGCGAACCGCTGCAAGACCGCCAGATCCGCGGCGATTGCGAGTTCGACGTCGGCACCACCGGCGATGAGATCTTCGCCAAGAGCGCCCAGGTCAGTCAGGACGTGCAACTGGGCGGCACCAAGACCTCGCTGGGCGCCAACAGCAAGGGCGACAGCCTGATCCTGACCGCCACCGTCGCGCGTCTGGCCCGCGGCCAGGAAGTGCCCACCGGCGGCGTGCGCCTGCTGATCGACGGCAAGGACATCGCCGAAGGCGTCAGGCTGGACAAGGCCGGTCGCGCCAGCTGGTCCGTGTCGCCCGACGCCATCGCCGGCCAGCGCGTGGTCGCCGAGTACGTGCCCGCCAAGGACAGCCCGTTCCTGGCCAGCACCAGCGGCGCCCTGGAATACGGCCGCGACGCCAAGCGCGCCAGCAACCCGCTGGCCGACCCGGCGTATCGCCGCCTGTCGAAGTAAACCGATGAAACAGCCCGGCTGCAGCCGCACCGGGTGAGGTAACTCCGCAATCACGGGGACGCCCGGGCATCGCCGACCCAATCGGTGGTGCCCGGGCATTTGCGTTTAGGCGGCCGATATTCCCGGAGGACGACACCCCGCCCACCTCCTGACCCCACCCCGAAACCGGGCGTATGATGGCCCGGCCCGCTGCGAACGGACCCGGGGGCAAGCGGAGTCCGCCGGTAGGCGCAGTACGCATGAAACGCCGATCCACCCTTCAGGGAGGAAGTGGAATGTTCAAGCGATTCGTGGAGTTCTTCCGTAACGACCCGCCGCCGGCCCAACCGCCCGCGCCCGGCGCCCCGCAACAGCCGCAACAGGCGCAGCCCCATCAGGCCGCCGTGCCGCCGGTGCAGGCCGCGCCGCCACCCGCGCCGCCACCCGCCGCTGCCGCGTTGCCGTTCGATCACGCCGACCCGCGCTTCGCGCTGGATGCCGCCGGTCAGCAAAAATTGAAAGCCCTCAGCGAGAACGAACGCCAGGACCTGGTGGCCGCGCTCAAGCAACCGCAGGACTACATCAACGCGAGCGGCATGACCCTGCAGCAGCTGATGGACCTGCCGGACAAAGACCGGCCGGGCCTGCTGCAGGCCAGCCAGCGCTTCGGCACGCTCCAGCAGGACGACCGCGCCGCCATCCTGCAGTCGCTCAACGACCCGCACAGCTTCACCAGCCTGGCCGGCATGGACGTGTGCGACATCATGCGGATGCCCGACAAAGAGCGGCCCATGCTGGTGAAGCAAAGCAACGACTTCTCCGCCAAGACCCACGACAAATGGGGCGCCGGGCAACGCACCGACCAAGAGGCCCAAGCGCTCGGCGATCAGCTATTCAGCAAGAACATGCTGCACATGTACGGCACCATAGGCTTCAGCAACCAAGTCCCCTTGAACGAAACCGCGCGTTATCAATACGCCTTCGTCAACGCGTTGCAGCAGGGATTCCAAGTGCCGGACCTGCCGCCGGACCTCGATCTGTCGAAGGTGGGCAGGCGCGAAGCCGAACCCCTGCGCGTGGCCCTGCGCGAGAGCCCCGTCAAACAGTTCGTGCAGACCGCGCAAACCTTCGGCACCAACCTGGGCGTGGAGCAGACCATGGTCGGCCGCGGCGTGGATACCACCGAGCAGCAAAGAACCCAAGCGCCGGAGCAGCAGAAGCCCATAGCGGCCCCCAGCCACGCCAAATAGCGCGGCGCGTGACCGCCCGTTTCGTTTCGTCCAGTTCAGGCGTCAGCCAAAGGAGCGATCGATGCGACGTCTTACCCTCGGTGCGGCACTGCTCGCGTGCTCCGCCATCGCCCACGCCTACGACTGGCCGCTCACCATCCCCAGCGATACCCAGGCCCAGCACTACATCCTGGAAATCGGCGGCACCTGGCCCGGCCGCACCGCCATCACCCGGCGCACCAGCCCCAGCGGCACGCACTACGCCAAGCGTTTCTACGACTGCCTCAATCACACCGTGAAGTTCTTGGGCGCCGGCGCCACGTTGGACGCCATGGCGCAGTCGAAACCCGACGAGGACATGGCGCCGGTGGCGCCGGGGTCGGTGGCGGATTATGTGGAGAGGGAGGCGTGTAAGCGTTAACGGCCAACTCACGTCAGCTGAGTTCAGATCCTTTCGAGTCGGAATGAAGCCACTTCACGGTTTGGCATATTTTTGGCGAGGGAGCGCAACTGTTCGGCCTGCCCTCCAGGCACTAGCATTTCATCGGGCGCATTTCGGTATTGCTAGATGGGCATGCTCGGACTTACGGCAACGGCCGCACCTTGTCGCGCAGCTACAACCTGGACTACCGTGCCCAGACGATCCAGGACAACGCCAGCGGCGGCCTGTCGCTGCACTACGGCTATGACGCCGCCGGCCAGCTGACCGAGTTGAAGGACGGACTGCAGAGCGCTTTCCTGGCCCGTTACGACTACGACAACCTGGGCCGCCTGACCATCCTGCGCGACGGCCCCAGCGCGGTGCCGATCGAGACCTACGCCTACGACGCCACCGGCAACCGCACCAGCCTGCTGCACGGCGGCGTAACTACCAGTTACACCTACCCGTCCAGCAGCCATCAGCTCAGCGCTATGGGGGGTGCCGCGCGCGGCTACAGTGTTGCGGGCAATACCACGGGCATGAATGGCAAGACCTTCGTCTACGGCCGTCTCAACCGTCTAACCCAGATCGACGTCGGCGGGCTAACTCAGGCGGTTTATCAGTACAACGGCTTCGGCGAGCGCGTGCGCGCTACTCAAGTGTTCACCGGCGGAACGGACACCCAAACGATCTACGACGAATCCGGCCAATGGCTGGGCGACTACGACCACAACGGCGCCGTCCTGCAGCAAGCGATCTGGCTCGACGACCTTCCCGTCGGTCTGCTGGCCGGCGCCGGCGCCAACCAGAAACTGCACTACATCGAGCCCGACCACCTGGGCACCCCGCGTGCTGTCATCGATCGCAGCCGCGACGTCGCCATCTGGACCTGGGCGCTACAGGGCGAAGCGTTCGGCAACAGTCCCCCGAATCAGGATCCGGATTTGGACAGCACGAACTTCGTGTTCGATATGCGCTTCCCGGGCCAGCGCTACGACGCGGCGACGGGGCTGAACTACAACTACTTCCGGGATTACGATGCGGGGAGTGGACGGTATGTGCAGTCGGATCCGATTGGGCTAGAGGCTGGGACAGACACGTTTGGATATGTCGGCGGCAGGCCGGTTTCACACACCGACAAATATGGACTCGACGACATATATAGCACCCTCGACATCGATTTGACGGCGGGCCTTGGTGTCGAGATCAATTTTGGTCAAGTTCTGGACACCGATTCATTGCTTGATTCTGGTGTCTACTTCTCCATAGGTGAATCCTATGGGGGTAACGTCGGCATCGGTGCTGGCTTGGGTTATGTTTGTCGAGATATCGAAGGAAAAGGAGTGGGCTTGGATATTAATGCAGGCAAGATCTCTCCCGCCCTCAGTTTCGATGATCAAGGGTTGAATGGTGCAAGTTTCACGGTTGGGCCTGGCGCGGGACTTTCTGCTTCAAAGACAACCACCTGGACCTTGTCCCCCAATGCAATAATCCGTTATATAAGGGCGCGAGCTGGGGCGCGTTGATAGGCGTATATATGGAGGGAGCATAGTGAGCTTTTCAATATTGGATCAGGTTGGAGTTGCGATCTCCAGTCTCAATGGTCTGCAATGGCTATTCGTTATTCTTTTTGTGACGACAGCCGTTGTAGGTGGCAATGCTGTTTTTTATCTCAATGCGAAGCGGCGAGGCTTGTCAGGACGAACAGGGTTAAGTCCTTTCAATTTTCCTGTTTCAACGCTGAGTGGATGGGAATGGTTGTCCTTAGTCCTTGTAATGGTGGTTTCTTTGGTTTTCGCTGTGCTTGCGGTGATCAGCGGTTCTCAGATCTGACATAACGAGCAAAGTGGGGCGACGATCGAGACGGGACACCCGCAGTTCCGCAGTGCCTGACATCCAGATCAGATTTTTCTGGCTGTATCGAGGCGATAGGGCGTGGCTACTGGTCGCAGAGCTCAGGCCTGGTCCAACAAGTCATTCGGGCCGAGCCCGCTTGGGATTAGGAGCGCATCTGGGACATTGATGCGTTGCGGGAGCCCGAATCCTGCGCAAAATCAGCCTTGCTGCGCCCATTTTTTTTCGGGGGCACCATACATCTGCCTCAGGACGGCTCAGAAAGGGTCGGAAGCCAATCAAGGCTTTCGGCCTTTTTTTGTTTCATGCTGTCCCGCTGTTCCGGGAATCTCAGCGGATAGGGTGACGCTAAATGAGCGCTAAATGAGGACACCCACATTTCGGCCCTGCGGTCGGCTGGACCTACGGCAACGGCCGCAGCCTGTCGCGCCAGCACGATCTCGACTATCGACCTGCCACCATCCAGGACAACGCCAGCGGCGGCCTGTCGTTGCATTACGGCTATGACGCCGCCGGCCAGCTGACCGAGTTGAAGGACGGCCTGCAGAGCGCGTTTCTGTCGCGCTACGACTACGACAACCTCGGCCGCCTGACCATCCTGCGCGACAGCAGCGGCATCCCGATCGAGACCTACACCTACGACGCCACCGGCAACCGCACCAGCCTGCTGCACGGCGGCATCACCACCGCGTTCACCTATCCCGGCAGCAGCCATCGCCTGAGTTCGGCCGGCGGCATCGCACGGNGCAGGGCTACACCTACGACGCCACCGGCAACCGCACCAGCCTGCTGCACGGCGGCATCACCACCGCGTTCACCTATCCCGGCAGCAGCCATCGCCTGAGTTCGGCCGGCGGCATCGCACGGACCTACGACGGCGTCGGCAACACCACCGCCATTGGCGGTTCGGCGAAGCAGTTCAATTACGCCGAAGACGACCGCATGAGCAGCGTCCAGCAGGGCGGCGCCATCGTGCGCAGCTATACCTACAACGCCCTGGGCGAGCGCGTGGTATCGACCATCCCGGGCACGACCGGCAACCCCGACGGCAGCGGCGGCACGCCGGACGTTCACACCTACACCGTCTACGACGAATCCGGCCGCTGGCTGGGCGACTACGACCACAACGGCGCCGTCCTGCAGCAAGCGATCTGGCTCGACGACCTTCCCGTCGGCCTGCTCGCCGGCGCCGGCGCCAACCAGAAACTGCACTACATCGAGCCCGACCACCTGGGCAGCCTCCGTGCCGTCATCGACCGCACCCGCGACGTCGCCATCTGGACCTGGGCGCTACAGGGCGAGGCGTTCGGCAACAGTCCCGTCTATAAGGCGGCCGCATATGCCGGTTCTGGCGAGGCAGCCAACGCGCTGGCGACGTTCTACATGAAGGCGGATAAGTCTGGGCAATTGGGCGATCTGCAGCAGGCGCTCGCGTTGTTCGTCCGACAGTTCGCCTTGCAGGGTGATCCTGCGTTCGATGTCGGTGCCCGCGGCCGGCTTGCCGTCGGGGTTGAAGCGCAGGGCGACCTCGACTCCGGCTAGCGGCCACTGCTTGCGCGTGGCGTACATGCGCACGGTGATGGCGGTGCAGGCGCCCAGGCTGGACAGCAGCAGGCGCTCGGGCGTGGGCGCGGTGTCGCCGCCGCCCAGGTCGGCCGGCTCATCGGCCTGCCAGCGGTGGCCGCCGTCGTCGAGGAAGGTCACCGCGTAGGGCGTGGACTGGGAGCTGGCGTGGACGGTCGCGACGGTCATGGCGTTCCTGAAGGCTTGCGGCATCGATACCGCCGACACAGACCTTAGGGCCGTGCTGTGGCCGGCACCAGCCGCTCCGGCCGCACGTTCAATCCCAGGAGTCGAACGATGAGGCCGCAGGCGTGCCGTACAGCGTGATCGCCTGAGCCGCCGCTCGTCCAGCTCGCGCGCCAAGAGGCGTCGATACAGGTCGAACCGCGCGTCGTTCGGGTTCTTGTCCGGGCTGGCCGCTACGCCGCGCCTACTTGATGCGCCGCTTCTCCAGCTTGCGCGCCAGGGTGCGCCGATGCAGTCCGAGCCGGCGTGCAGCCTCGGAGATGTTGAAGTCGCTTTCGGCGAGGACCTCGTGGATGTGTTCCCACTCCAGGGTCTTGATCGAGGTCGTGCGGCCGGTGAGCTCGACCTCGGCATCGCCGGTGGCGCGTTGGAACGCGGCCTCGATGTCGTCGGTGTTGGAAGGCTTGGCCAGGTAGTGGCGCGCGCCCAGCTTGATCGCCTCGACCGCGGTGGCGATGCTGGCGTAGCCGGTCAGCACCACGATCAGCATGTCGGGATCGAACGCATGCAGGTGCTTGACGCAGGACAGGCCGGAGGCGTTGGCGGCCAGCTTGAGATCGACCACGGCGTGGGTGGGCGGGAATTCCTCCAGCAGGCCCGGCAGGCCCGCCTCGCCGGGCAGGTGGCGCACCAGATAACCGCGCCGTTCGAACGAGCGCACCAGGGTGCGGGCGAAGGTGGTGTCGTCTTCGACGATCAGCAGCCTGCGTTCATTCGTCATCGCCGTGCTCCTCGAGGGCAATGGCCGACAGCGGGAGCGTCACGGTGACCACCGCGCCGCCCTGCGGCTGGTTGCGTGCCGTGAGCCTGCCGCCCAGGGTACGGGCGACATTGACCGAAAGGAACAGGCCCAGGCCGCCGCCGGGACGACCCTTGCTGCTGTTGTAGGGCGTGCCCAGGCGTTCGAGGACGTCGGCGGAGAAGCCCGGGCCTGCGTCGCTGACCTGGATGACGAGTTCGCCGTCGCGGCAATCCGCGTCCAGCGCCACCCAGGCGGGCGAGGCCTCCAGCGCGTTGTCGAGCACGTTGAACACCATCTGCCGCAGGCCCTCGTCGGAGACGATGCTGGGGTCGTCCTCGCAGCGCCGTTGGTATTCGAACGCGGCCGGCGTGCGCGCCGCGCGCCATTCGTCGGCGAGGTCGTCGAGCAGTTCATGCAGGGTGGTTTCGACCGGCGACTCGCCGCGGGTTTCGCCGGCGGACAGCAGGATGTTGGTGACGATGGACTTGCAGCGCGCGACCTGCGCCAGCATTTCGGCCACGTCGTGGTGCAGTTCGGTTTCCGAGGCGATGCTGGGCAGGTGCTGCCAGTCGCCGAGGATGACCGACAGCGTCGACAGCGGCGTTCCGAGTTCGTGCGCGGCGCCGGATGCGAGCAGGCCCATGCGCACGATGTGCTCTTCCTCGGCGGCGCGCTGTCGCAGTTCTGCCAGGCGCGCGTCGCGCTCGCGCAGGATGCGGCCGATGCGGGTGATGAATACCACCAGCAGCGCCGCCACCAGCAGGAAGCAGATCAGCAGGCCCTGCACGTAGTGGTCGGCCAGGCCGTTGCCGGGATCGGCCGCGATGTGCAGCGGCGTCGGCAACACCGCCAGAGCGGTGAAGCACACTCCGGCCGCGGCGGCGAGGATCCAGTTGGCCGGGGAGCGCAGCAGGACGGTGCCCAGCGCCACCTGCAACAGATAGAGAAAGACGAAGGGGTTGGTGATGCCGCCGCTGAGATAGAGCTGGATGCTCAGCGAGATCACGTCGACCAGCAGACCGACCAGCAGGGCGAGGTTGGAAACGTGCGCACGCCGCTTCCACCACTGCTGGCTGCCGAGATTGAACGCGACCAGCGCCGCCAGCACCGCGCACATCGTGCCCAGCGGCAGGGCGATGCCGATGCCGTAGTGGACGACGAAGATGGTGACGACCTGGCCGACCACCGCGATCCAGCGCAACTGGATCAACTGCTGCATGTTGCGCAGGCCGGTGCGGTCCTGGGCGCCGTTCACGCCGAGGCTGCGAAGCGCGGTGTCCGCGGCGGCCTCAAGGACTCTGGATCGGGCTTGCATGATCGGGGGAGCCTCCTCGCTGCGCACGATCTTGCCGCAAACGACGCTCCGAAGCGAACAGAAGGTAGCCCGCGACCAGGCTCAGCGCGGCCAGGCCGAACCAGGTCAGCGCATAGGACAGGTGGTGGTCGCGGAACTTCACCACGGTCAGGCCGCCGCGCGGCCAAGCGGGGTCGGCCGGGCCGCGCACGGCATCGACGAAGTAGGGCGCGACCGCGTCGCCGGGCAGCTTGCGCGCGCGCGCGATCGCGGCGACGTCGCGCGAGTACCAGCGCTCGTGGGCCGGATCGTTGCTGCGCAGGAAGCCGCCCTTGGGTTCGCTCATGCGCAGCAGGCCCTCGACCTGCACCTGGCCGGCGGGCGGCACTGAGGCTTGCTCCTGCGCGGGCACGAAGCCGCGGTTCACCAGCACGTAGTCGCCTTCGTCGGTGCGCAGCGGGACCAGCACCCAGGCGCCCGCGCCCAGCTCGGTGACGGCCTGGCTACGCGTTTCCAGCGCGGGCAGGAAGCGCCCGGACAGGCGCACCCGGCGGTAGCCGTCGCGTTCTTCGGTGACCGCGGCCCACTGTTCGCGCGCGGGTGGAGCGGCGGGCGGGGCCGTGAGGCGCGCTTCGACGCGCGCGATCAGATCGTGCTTCCAGGCCATGCGCTGGACCTGCCACCCGCCCAGCGCCAGGAAGCCCGCGCAAGCCACGAGCAGCGAGGAAGCGAACACGGCCAGCAGCAGCGGACGACGGCCGCTTGCCTGCTCGACCGCTGCGTGCCGCCGATCGCTCACGGCGCGTTCTTGATCATTTCCTGCATGTCGTGCAGGCCCGGCATCATGTTCGAGTTCATGTGGTGCATCACCCACAGCGAACCCGACAGCACGATCACCACCAACACCACGGTGAAGATCAGCGCCAGCACGTTCCAGCCGCCTTCCGAGCGGGTGTTCATGTGCAGGAAGTAGACCATGTGCACCACCACCTGCACGGCGGCGAACGCCAGCAGCACGACGGCGACCAGGCCCGGGCTCGGAATCACCTTGCCCATCATCAGGCCGAACGGGATCGCGGTCAGCACCACCGACAGCACGAAGCCGGTGAGATAGTCGCGCGCCGAAACGTGCGGGATGCCGTCTTCGAGCTGGTCGTCGTGGCGATCGTGCGTCTCGTGCTGGCTCATGGCAGCACTCCCATCAGGTAAACGAAGGTGAAGACGCCGATCCAGACGACGTCGAGGAAATGCCAGAACATCGACAGGCAGGCGATGCGGCGGCTGTTGGCGCGGGTCAGGCCGTGGCGCTGCACCTGCACGCACAGCACCGTCAGCCAGATCACGCCGAATAGCACGTGCAGACCGTGGGTGCCGACCAGGGCGAAGAACGACGACAGGAAGGCGCTGCGCTGCGGGCCGGCGCCCAGGTGGATCAGGTGGGCGAACTCGTAGATTTCGACGGACAGGAAGCCCAGGCCGAGCAGGCCGGTCAGCACCAGCCAGCGGATCATGCCGGTCTTGTTGCGCTTCTGCATCGCGATCATCGCGAAGCCATACGTGATCGACGACAGCAGCAGGATCGCGGTGTTGAGCGCGACCAGCGGCAGCTCGAACAGATCGGCGCCGGAAGGGCCGGCGGCGTAGCTGCGCCCCAGCACGCCGTAGGTGGCGAACAGGCAGGCGAAGATCATCAGGTCGCTGAGCAGGTACAGCCAGAAGCCGAACAGCGTTCCGTTCTGAGGATGGTGGTGCCCGGTCGTGTCGAGGAACACGGGCGAACCATCCTCGCGGGTCAGGGCGATGGACTCAGACATGGGAAGCCTTCAGCTGGGCGCTGCGCGCCTGTTCGGTCGCGGCGACCGTTTCGGCGGGGATGTGGTAGTCGCGGTCGTAATCGAAGCTGTTGTAGATCGCGTAGGCCACGATCCCCAGCAGCGATGCGGCGGCCAGCCACCACACGTGCCAGATCAGGGCGAAACCGCAGGCGGTGCTCAGGGCTGCCAGCACCACGCCCGCGGGCGTGTTCCTGGGCATGTGCACGGCGAGGAAGCCGGAGGTCGGGCGCTGGAAGCCGCGCTGCTTCATGTCCCACCAGGCGTCGTTGTCGTGCACCACCGGGGTGAACGCGAAGTTGTACTCCGGCGGCGGCGAGGAGGTCGACCACTCCAGGGTGCGGGCGTTCCAGGGGTCGCCGGTGAGGTCGCGCAGCTGCTCGCGCTTGCGGAAGCTGACGTAGATGCAGATCAGGAACGCGGCGATGCCGATGGCGACCAGGACCGCGCCGAACGCGGCGATCTGGAACCAGATCTGCAGCGAGGGGTCGTCGAAGTGGCTCATGCGGCGGGTCACGCCCATCAGGCCCAGCACGTACAGCGGAGTGAACGCGAACCAGTAGCCGGCCAGCCAGAACCAGAACGAGACCTTGCCCCAGAAGTCGTCGAGCTTGAAACCGAAAGCCTTGGGGAACCAGTGGGTCATCGCCGCGAACAGGCCGAACACCACGCCGCCGATGATCACGTTGTGGAAGTGCGCGACCAGGAACAGGCTGTTGTGCAGCACGAAATCCGCCGGCGGCACCGCGAGCAGCACGCCGGTCATGCCGCCGACCACGAAGGTCACCATGAAGCCCATGGTCCACAGCATCGGCACTTCGAAGCGGATGCGGCCGCGGTACATGGTGAACAGCCAGTTGAAGATCTTCGCGCCCGTCGGGATCGAGATGATCATCGTGGTGATGCCGAAGAACGAGTTGACGCTGGCGCCGGAGCCCATGGTGAAGAAGTGGTGCAGCCACACCAGGTACGAGAGCACGGTGATGCAGACGGTCGCGTAGACCATCGAGGAGTAGCCGAACAGACGTTTGCCGGAATAAGTGGACACGATCTCCGAGAACACGCCGAACAACGGCAGGATCAGGATGTAGACCTCCGGGTGGCCCCAGATCCAGATCAGGTTCACGAACATCATGGCGTTGCCGCCGAGGTCGCTGGTGAAGAAGTTGGTGCCGGCGTAGCGGTCCAGGCCGAGCAGCGCGAGCACGGCGGTCAGCACCGGGAACGACACCACGATCAGCACGTTGGTGCACAGCGAGGTCCAGGTGAACACCGGCATCTTCATCAGACCCATGCCGGGTGCGCGCATCTTGATGATGGTCACCAGCAGGTTCACGCCCGACAGAAGGGTGCCGACACCGGCTATCTGCAGCGCCCATATGTAGTAGTCGACGCCGACCCCTGGACTGAAGGCGACCCCGGACAGCGGCGGGTAGGCCAGCCAGCCGGTGGCGGCGAACTCGCCGAAGAACAGCGACATCATCACCAGCACGGCGCCGCTGACGGTCATCCAGAAGCTGAAGTTATTCAGGAACGGGAAAGCGACGTCGCGCGCGCCGATCTGCAGCGGCACCAGGTAGTTCATCAGGCCCGTGACCAGGGGCATGGCCACGAAGAAGATCATGATCACGCCGTGCGCGGTGAAGATCTGGTCGTAGTGGTGAGGGGGTAGGTAGCCGAGGTTGTCGCCGAAAGCCATCGCCTGCTGCAGGCGCATCATCAATGCATCGGCGAAGCCGCGCAGCAGCATCACCAGGCCCAGCACCATGTACATGATGCCGATCTTCTTGTGATCGATGCTGGTGAACCACTCCTTCCACAAGTAGCCCCACAGCCGGTACTTGGTGATCGCCGCGAACAGGGCCAGGCCGATCAGAACCGTGCCGATGAAGGTCGCGGCGACGATCGGCTCGTGCAGCATGGGCACGGCGTCCCAGGTCATGCGTCCGAAGATCGGAGAGGTCGGTATGGTGCCGCTTTCGAGGGACATCGGAAAACTTCCAGTAACGATACGGGGCGTCGTGCAGCTCGTAGAGCGGGCTCGTCGGGGCAGGCTCGTCGGAGCGGGCGCCTCAGGGCGCCTTCATGCCGGCCGCCAGGGGCGACAGGGGCGGCTGGTCGACGGTGCACACGTCCGCGGAGACGTACGCGCCCAGGCGCGGGTCGCCGCGGCGCGGCATCGCCAGCGCGTTCAGGCCTTCCAGGCCGAGGCCGCCGCCTGCGTCCAGCGCCATCATCTGATCCATGCACAGGCGCTCGGCATCGACGCAGCGGTTGAGGATGGCGCTGTAGAGCGTGCTGTCGACGTTGGTGTAGTGCCGCACCGGCTCGCGTTCGCTCGGCTTCTCCAGCTCGAGGTAGGCCGAACGCGTCAGCGACTGCTTGCTGCCGCGCAGCCCGGCGATCCATGTGTCGTAGTCGGCGTTGGACATGCCGTGGAACTTGAAGCGCATGTGCGAGAAGCCCGCGCCGCTGTAGTTGGCGGAGAAGCCTTCGTACTCGCCCGGCGCGTTGATCACGGCGTTGAGCTGGGTTTCCATGCCCGGCATGCCGTAGATCATTCCGGCCAGGTGCGGCACGTAGAAGGTGTTCATCACCGAGGACGCGGTGATGTGGAAGCGGACCGGCCGATCGACCGGGACCGCGACTTCGTTGACCGAGGCCACGCCTTCCTTCGGATAGAGGAACAGCCACTTCCAGTCCAGCGCCACCACCTGGATATCCAGCGGTTCGAGCTGCGCGGGTACCGGGCGTCCCGCCGCAATACGGTCGAGCGGACGATAGGGGTCGAGCAGGTGGGTGCTGATCCAGGTGATCGCGCCCAGCGCGATGATGATCAACAGGGGTACGCCCCAGATCACCAGCTCCAGCTGGGTGGAATGGTCCCAGTCCGGCGTGTAGGTGGCGCTGCGGTTGGAGGCGCGGTATTTCCAGGCGAACCAGAAGGTCAGCGCGATCACCGGCACGATCACGATCAGCATCAGCACCGTCGCCGCGATGATCAGCTGGCCCTGGCGGGCCGCGATGTCCCCGGCGGGGTTGAACACCACCAGGTTGCAGCCGGAAAGCAGGCTGGCGGCGGCCAGCAGCGCTGCGGCTTGCAGGAGTCTGCGTGCGATGGGCATGAGGGGGTTGGGGCGGAGTCTTATTTGATGCGCATCAATGTAGTCCGCGCGCCCATTCACGAGTATTGGACGTTTTGTCCTATCGCTTCGGGCCTCCGCCTCTGTCAGCCTAGGCTCGAACTATCCCTGCCTGAAGTCGACGCGCACCCCCAGATGGCTACCGTTCCCGGCCCCACCGCTTCCTCGCACGACCACGGCGCCAAGGCGCATGCCGATGTCGCTCCCGGCGAAATCGCCGTCGGCGTAGTGGTGGGGCGCGCGTCCGAATACTTCGACTTCTTCGTCTACGGCATCGCCTCGGCGCTGGTGTTTCCGTCGGTGTTCTTCCCGTTCCTGGATCGGCTGCAGGGCACGCTGTGGTCCTTCGCGATCTTCGCGCTGGCATTCCTGGCGCGTCCGCTGGGCACGATGCTGTTCATGTCGATCCAGACGCGCTGGAGCCGTGGCGTCAAATTGACCGTGGCCCTGTTTCTGCTCGGCACCGCCACGGCGGGCATCGCTTTCCTGCCGGGTTACGGCACCCTGGGTGGGTTGTCGATCGCGTTGCTGGCGTTCTTCCGCGTGCTGCAGGGCATCGCCTTGGGCGGGTCGTGGGACGGCCTGCCGTCGCTGCTGGCGCTCAACACGCCGAAGGAACGCCGCGGCTGGTACGCGATGCTCGGACAATTGGGCGCGCCGGTCGGCTTCATCGTCGCCTCGGGCGTGTTCGCGTTCCTGTACGCGAACCTGGGCGAGCAGGATCTGCTGAGCTGGGGCTGGCGTTACCCGTTCTTCGTCGCGTTCGCGATCAACGTGGTGGCGCTGTTCGCGCGGCTGCGCCTGGTCGTGGCCGAGGAATACCAGGACAAGATGGGCGAGCTGGAACTGGAGCCCACGCCGATCCGCGAGCTGTTCAGCGCCAAGGGCCAGCACGTGGTGGTCGGCGCGTTCGCCGCGCTCGCCAGCTATGCGCTGTTCCACATCGTGACGATCTTTCCCCTGTCGTGGATCAAGCTGTATTCGGATCAGTCCATCGTCGGCTTCCTGATGGTGCAGATCCTGGGCGGCTTCATCGCCGCCGGCGGCATCGTCGTGTCCGGCCTGATCGCCGACCGCGTCGGTCGCGCCCGCACTCTGGGCGGCCTGGCCATCGTGATCGCGATGTTCAGCGGTTTCGCCCCCACCTTGATGGGCGCGGGTTCGATGGGCCAGGACGCCTTCATCCTGATCGGCTTCGCCCTGCTCGGCCTGTCCTACGGCCAGGCGGCGGGCGCGGTTACGGCCAACTTCGGCCGGCGCTACCGCTACACCGGCGCCGCGCTGACTTCCGATCTGGCCTGGCTGATCGGCGCCGCGTTCGCGCCGCTGGTCGCCCTGGGCCTGTGCTCGCAGTTCGGCCTGGCCTGGCTGGGCGCCTATCTGCTGTCGGGCGCGATCGGCACGCTCGCCGCGCTGGGCATCAACCGGACGTTCAATTACAAGAGCTGAGCGCGGCCGGCTCCCGGCCGGCCGCGACGCGCACGTCTCGTTCTGCCTAGGCCTTGAAGTCGACCGTCACCGAAGCGGCGCTGCGCTCGCCTTCGCCGTGATGGACCGCCTCGATATTGTTGCCGTCCGGATCGATCACGAACGCGGCGTAGTAGCCCGGATGGTAAGGACGCTCGCCGGGCGCGCCGTTGTCCCGACCGCCGTTGGCGAGCGCTTGCTTGTGGAAGGCGTCCACGGTCGCGCGGTCCTTGGCCTGGAAGGCCAGATGGTGGCGTCCCGTCAGCTCGCCCTGCGCCGCCTCGCTGTCGGCGGTGGAGACGAACAGTTCATCGGCCCAGAAGAAATCGTCGCCGGTGCCGCCGATGGGCACGTCGAGCACCTTGAATACGGCCTCGTAAAAGCCCTGGCTGGCCTTGAGGTCCTTCACCACCAGTTGGATGTGATCGATCAGGCGACCACGGTGAATGCGCTGGGTTTCCATGCTGCGCTCCGAAGTGAGGAGCGCCGAACCTAGCATCGGGGTCGGCAACGAATTGTGTATGGGCCCGCGGGGCAGTCCGAACCGTTGTCAGAACGCTACACGACACATCTGGGATGACGCAGTGCGGCGCGATGGCTGGGACTGCGAAGTCGCAGGCAGTACAAGACGATCCGTGGATACCCGCTCGTACTCCCGAGTTTCGCGGTCGACCGCGGCGCTCAGATCTCCTCGGGCGTGGCCTCGCGCGCGCAGCAATAGATGGTGACGCCGGTATCCATGCCCTTGCGGTAGACGAGGTTGCCGTAGCGCAGGTGCGATTCGTTTTTGCAGGTGTAGGTGAACTTGGCCAGGATCTGTTCGCTGTCGGCGGCCAGCGGATGCGTCTCGTTGAGCTTGTCCAGTTGGCAGCCGGGGTACAGCCTGACGACGTCGGCGGCGACGGTGCCCTCGCCCAGGGAGCAGCCGCTCAACAGGCAGACCGCAAGCAGCAGTAGCATTCGGGCCACGGGTATCGCTCCATGTGTATGCGGTCTGACGGCGGTGCGCCAGGGTGGAGGTGTCCACCCTGGCTACCGTAAACGATGACGCGGCGATCAGCTGGCTTTGTTCGCGCCGCAGTCCTTGTTGAGCGTGTTGACCAGTTGGGCGCTGGCATCGCCCAGAACGTCGGCCAAGGCCTGGTAGGCCTCTTTCTCCGAGCCGTTCCAGTTCATGGTCGCGGCCTGGGCGCGGATCACGAACGGGGCGCCGTCGCCGACCCGCACGCTGTACACGGCCACCGGGACCTTGGTGACCTGGTTCTGGGCCAGGTACAGCTGCTTGATCTGCACGGCCACGCGGCGGGCGTCGCTGTCGGCCGCCGCGTCCGCGCTGGTCATGCCGACTTTCTGCAGCTGGTTGCGGACCAGGGTGGGGGCGTCGTCCAGCAGCAACTGGTGATTGCCCAGGCCGCCGGCGCGATTGCCGGCGGCGCGGGCGTCGACGACGTCCATCAGCTGGTAGACGCAGCTCAGGCGCGGCAGTTTCTTCGACGGCGCGGTGGCCGGCAGGCGGTCCGAACGCACCACGACCTGATGCACTTTCTGGCTGCACGCGCTCAGGGCGAGCGTCGCCGCAACCGCCATTGCCATTGCCAGCGGGAGTAACGCGCGGCTCATCGGCTGCCTGCGCCTGCGCCTGCATCGGCACCGGCCGCGGAGGGCGCGGCGTCGTTGGCGGCCGGTGCTGCGGGCATGGCCACGGGGGCAACGGCCGGTGCGGCCTCGACGACGGGCTGCGGGGCCGGCGCGGCGGCGGTCATCTTGCCGGCGTTGAGGGTGGTGTAGCCGTTGACGCTCTGCATCCAGCTGTTGCCGCTGCGCACCCAGACCTGGTCGGGCGTGGCGCGCAGCGAACGGCCGCGGTAGATGTTGCCGGCGAACGGGATCTTGTCGTTCTTCACCTTGGTCGCCGATTCGGCGCGGCCGGCGGCGGAGAAGTCGTAGGCCAGCATGTCGGTGACCTGGGCGATGCCGTTGTCGATCAGCGCGCTCACGCCGGCCGGGCCCATCGCCAGCCAGCGACGGTCGATGGCGCCGTCTTCACTGGGGTAGTCGGTGACGTTGTATTGGAAGGTGTAGGGGCGGCTGAAACGCACGGTTTCCTTGACCTTGCCATTGCTCTTGCGCTCGCGATGCATGTAGCTGGCCTGCAGGCGCACGGTCAGGCCGCCCAGGTTAGTGCTCATCGAGTAGCGCGGGGTCAGCACCAGCACGTCCTGCGGCAGCTTGGCGCTGTCCTTGGCGCTGGCGGCATCCCACGGCGTGGCCATCACCGCCACCTGCGGATTGGGCGAGAAGCCTTCGCCGGCCAGCCTGGCGCGCAGCGCCTGTTCCATGCGCTCGTTGAAGCGATAGTCCAGCAGCAGGTTGCGCAGGTCGGCGACGCGCTTTTCGGCGGTCTTGGTTTGCGAGTTCTGCACGGCGCTGCCGATCAGCGCACCGATCAGGCCGAACTGGGCGCCCATCGCCGAGGCGGTGTTGGGCACGTCGATGGCGACTTCCTGCTGGCTCAGCACCAGTTCGACCGGCAGGTCCTGGGCGATCGGCATGGGCAGCGGCACCGGCTTGGCGGCCAGAGCATTGAACGAAAGGCAAAGCGCGGCGAGCGACGCCACGAGACGTACGAGCATGTGGTTCCCCTGTGTGATTGCACCCCTGCGCCGCCTCCCCGGCGACGGCCGCGCTGGGCGGCGGCGCGAGTGTTTCATGGGCCTAGGGCGGCCGTAAACCGCCCCTGGGGACCCTTGCGGCAGGGCGAGGGCGAGGCGCGGCGGGGCGTCCGGATGGGTGCTCAGGCGCTTGCGCCCGACGGGCGGCGTACCGGGTCTCGCCTCCTGCGACCAATGGGTGTACAAATGTACACCTATGGATCCTATCGACTCCCTGCCGCCGCAACGCGCCGCCGTGCTGGCCTTTTTGCGCCGGGAGCTGGCGTCCGGACGCGCGCCCAGCCTGGCCGAGATCGCCGCCGCCTTCGGGTTCGCCTCGCGCAATGCCGCTCAGAAGCACGTGCAGGCGCTGGTCGCCGACGGCCTGCTGGCTCTGGCTCCGGGCCAGAAACGCGGGTTGCGCCTGCCGGGCGGCGGCGCCGACGTGCTGCCCCTGGCGGTGCTGGGCCGGGTCGCGGCGGGCGCGCCGATCGGTGCGGACATCGGCCTGGACCAACAGCTGTGGCTGGACCGCCGCCTGTTCTCGCCAGCGCCGGATTACCTGCTGAAGGTGCAGGGCGACTCGATGATCGACGACGGCATCCTGGATGGCGACCTGGTCGGCGTGCACCGCAGCAGCGACGCGCGCGACGGACAGACGGTGGTCGCCCGCATCGACGGCGAGTTGACCATTAAGCGCCTGCAGCGCACGCGCCGGCAGATCCGCCTGCTGCCGCGCAATCCCGCGCATGCGCCGATCGTGGTGGAAGCGGGGCAGGACTTCGCCATCGAAGGCGTCTACTGCGGCCTGGTGCGGCTGGGCTGAGATGGGCGCCGTGGTCGCCATCGAAACCCTGCTGGCTGCGCAGACGCTGTGGCATGCCGGGCGCAGCGCGAGCATCGCCGCCGAGGGCGAGCCCTCCGGCCATGCAGCCTTGGATGCGCTGTTGCCGCAACGCGGCTGGCCGCGCCGCGCACTGACCGAACTGCTGCTGCCGGCCGACGGCGTGGGCGAGTTGTCCTTGCTGATGCCCACCCTGGTGCGCATGACCCAGGCCGGCGGCACGGTGGCGCTGATCGCGCCGCCCTATCTGCCGTATGCGCCGGCCTGGCAGGCGGCTGGGGTGGAATTGGCGGCGCTGCACATCGTCGACGCCTCGCCGCGCGATGCCCTCTGGGCGTTCGAACAATGCCTGCGCAGCGGCGCCTGTGCGGCGGTGATCGGTTGGCCCTTGCATGCCGATGCGCCGGCCTTGCGCCGCTTGCAGGTAGCCGCCGACAGCGGCGATTGCCTGGGCTTCGCCCTGCGCGACCGCAAGCACGCGGCCAACCCGTCGCCTGCCGCCTTGCGGGTGGAGTACGCGCGCGATGCGCAGGGCAGGGACGCCTGGCATGTGCGCAAATGCCGCGGCGGTCCCGCGCCCGCGCAGACCTACGCACCGGGCACGGCGTGAGGCGCGCGCATGTTGTGGGCCTGCATACTGCTGCCGCAGCTGGCGCTGGACGCCGTCCTCCGGCGTTTGCCTGATCCCGACCCGCCGCTGGCCCTGGTCGCCGGGCCGGCGCAGTTGCGCAGCCTGCATGCGGTGAACGCCAGCGCCGCCGAGGCCGGCTTGCGCGCAGGCATGCGCCTGACCGCCGCGCACGCCTTGCTGCCGGAATTCTCGATGGTGGAATACGAGCCGCAGGCCGAGGCGCGCTGGCAGCGCTTCCTGGCCGCATGGGCTTACCGCCACAGCTCCCTGGTCAGCGCGCAATGGCCGGGTTGCATCGTGCTGGAAGTGCGCGCGAGTTTTCGCTTGCTGGGGCCGTGGCCGCGCATCGAAGCGCGGTTGCGCGAAGAGCTGTCCGCGCTCGGCTTCAGCCACCGCATCGCGCTGGCCCCGACGCCGCGTGCGGCGCATGTGCTGGCCGGTCTCAGCGATGGCCTGGCCTTGCCGCACCCGGGCGCGATGGCGGACTACCTGGATCGCGTGCCGGTGCGGCGCGCACGTCTGCCCGATGGCGATGGCGAGCGCCTGCAGCGCATGGGCGTGCGCGATCTGCGCGCTTTGCGCAATCTGCCGCGCGACAGCCTGCGCCGCCGTTTCGGCCTGCCGTTGCTGGAGCATCTGGACCGTCTGTACGGGCAGGCCGACGATCCGCTGGCTTACTACGCTCCGCCGGACCACTTCGATGCGCGGGTGGAGCTGGGTTACGAAGTGGAAAGCCACATGGCGCTGCTGTTCCCGCTGCGGCGTTTGATCGGCGATCTGTGCACCTATCTGTCGATCCGCGACGGCGGCGTGCAGCGCTTCGTGCTGCGCCTGGAGCACGAGGGCGCGCACACCGATGTCGACGTCGGCCTGCTGGCATCCGAGCGCGAGCCGGCGATGCTGTTCGAGCTCACCCGCAATCGCCTGGAGCGGGTGCAGATCGCGCAGCCGGTGGTGGCGCTGCGCCTGCTGGCGCGCGAGCTGCCGCCGTTCGTGCCGGCCTCGCGCGATCTGTTCGACGCGCGCGCCCAGCAGACCCAGCCTTGGCCGCAATTGCGCGAACGTTTGCGCGCGCGCCTGGGCGACGAGGCGGTGTACCGCGTGACGCCCTCCGGCGACCCGCGCCCGGAACGCGCCTGGCGACGCGTGGACGGCGACGAGACCCGCATCGGCAGCGCGCCCGCGCGTCCGCCGCGGCCGCTGTGGCTATTGCCGCAGCCGATGCTGCTGCGCGATCCGCAGCTGCGCATCGTGTCCGGCCCGGAGCGGCTGGAAAGCGGCTGGTGGGACGGTGCCGACGCGCGTCGCGATTACTACCTGGTGGAGACCGGCCGCGGCCAGCGCGCCTGGGCGTACGCGCCGCCGGGCGAGCGCGAGGGCTGGATGCTGCACGGATGGTTCGCATGAGCTGGGACGATGCCGTGAACGGCGTCTATCGCGACACGCCGGGCGGGCGTCCGCCGCGTGCCTGGGAGGTCGCGCACCGCTTGCGCCTGCATGCGGCCAACGACGATGCCGACGGCGACGGCGATCTGCCCGCCTATGCCGAGTTGCACTGCCTGTCGGACTTCTCCTTCCTGCGCGGCGCGTCCAGCGCCGAGGATTTGTTCGCGCGTGCCGCGCACTGCGGTTACGAAGCGCTGGCGATCACCGACGAGTGCTCGCTAGCCGGCATCGTGCGTGCGCTGGAGGCCTCGCGCGCGACCGGATTGAACCTCATCGTGGGCAGCGAGTTCTCTCTGCACTGCGGACTCAAGCTGGTGCTGCTAGTGGAAACCCAAGCGGGCTACACCCAGCTGTGCCGGCTGATCACCAACGCGCGCCGTGCGGCGCCGAAGGGCGCATACCACCTGACCCGGCAGGACCTGGAACAGGTACTGGGCGATGGCGAGGCCGGCGTGTTCGCATTGTGGCTGCCGGCCGGCGTGCCGGACGCGGCGCAGGGACGCTGGCTGCGCGCCTTGCTCGGCGAGCGCGCTTTCCTGGCGGTGGAGCTGCGCCGCGAAGAAGACGATGCCGCGCGCCTGCAATTGTTGCTGGAGATGGCGGCGCACTTGGAGCTGACCCCGGTGGCGGCCGGCGACGTGCATATGGACCTGCGCCGCCAGCGCGTATTGCAGGACACCATGACCGCGATCCGCCACAACACGCCGCTGGCCGATTGCGGCGCGCAGCTGTTCCGCAACGGCGAACGCCACCTGCGCACGCGCCGCGCGCTGGGCAACATCTATCCGCCCGAACTGCTGGCCGCCGCTGTGCAGCTGGCGCGCCGGTGCGGCTTCCGCATGGATGAGGTGCGTTACAACTATCCGGCCGAACTGGTGCCGCAAGGGCATACGCCCAGCACTTGGCTGCGCGCCTTGACCGAGACCGGCATGCGCGATCGCTGGCCGGGGGGTACGCCGGCGCATATCGCCGCGCAGATCGACACCGAGCTGGAACTGATCGCCGAGCTCAAATACGAGGCTTTCTTCCTGACCGTGGAGGACATCGTCCGCCACGCCAGATCGCTGAATATCCTCTGCCAGGGCCGCGGCTCGTCGGCCAACTCGGCCGTGTGCTACGCGCTGGGCATCACCGCGGTCGATCCGGCCGAGAGCCGGCTGCTGATGGCGCGTTTTCTGTCCAGGGAGCGCGGCGAGCCGCCCGACATCGACGTTGACTTCGAGCACGAACGGCGCGAGGAAGTGCTGCAGTACGTGTACGCAAAGTACGGCCGCGAGCGCGCGGCGCTGGCCGCCACGGTGATCCGCTACCGCGGCAAGAGCGCGGTGCGCGACGTGGCCAAGGCCTTCGGGCTGCCGCCGGACCAGATCGCGCTACTGGCCGAGTGCTACGGCTGGGGCAACGGCGAGACGCCGATGGAGCAGCGCCTGCGCGAGGCCGGTTTCGACCCGGACAACCCGCTGATCCGGCGCGTCCTGGCGGTGACCGCGCAGCTGCGCGGCCATCCGCGCCACCTGTCGCAGCACGTCGGCGGCTTCGTCATCAGCGATGCGCCGCTGAGCACGGTGGTGCCGGTGGAGAACGCGGCCATGGACGACCGCACCATCATCCAGTGGGACAAGGACGATCTGGAAACCATGAAGTTGCTGAAGGTCGACTGCCTGGCGCTGGGCATGCTGACCTGCATCCGAAAGGCGGTGGACCTGATCGAACGCCACCGCGGCTATCGCCTGGACATCGCGCGCCTGCCGCCGGGCGATGGGCCGACCTACGAACTGATCCAGGCCGCCGACACGATCGGCGTGTTCCAGATCGAATCGCGCGCGCAGATGAGCATGCTGCCGCGGCTGAAGCCGAAGAACTTCTACGACCTGGTGGTGGAAGTGGCCATCGTCCGGCCCGGTCCCATCCAGGGCGGCATGGTGCATCCCTATCTGCGGCGCAGGCAGGGCAAGGAGCCGGTGGTCTACCCCTCGGCAGGCATCGAGGACATCCTCGGCAAGACCCTGGGCATCCCGCTGTTCCAGGAGCAGGTGATGGAGCTGGTGATCCATGCCGGCTACACGCCGGAGCAGGCCGATCGCCTGCGCCGCTCGATGGCGGCCTGGGGCCGGGGCGGGGACATGGAACCGCATCGCGAGCGCATCCGCGCCCTGATGGAGGATAAGGGCTACTCCTCGGCGTTCATCGATCAGATCTTCGAACAGATCAAGGGCTTCGGCTCCTACGGTTTTCCGCAGAGCCACGCCGCCTCGTTCGCCAAACTGGTCTACGTCAGCTGCTGGATGAAACGCCACGAGCCGGCGGCCTTCGCCTGCGCACTGCTCAACGCCCAGCCGATGGGCTTCTATTCGCCCAGCGAGATCGTGCAGGACACCCGACGCGGCCGCGGCGAGCGTGCCGGCGTGGAAGTGCGCCCGGTGGATGCGACCTGCAGCGACTGGGACAACACCCTGGAAGGCGGCGGATATCGCGTCGGCGTAGACGACGGCAGACAGGCGGCGCTGCGCCTGGGTCTGCGCCAGGTAAGCGGCCTGTCGGAAACGATGGCGCGCGCGCTCGTCGCCGCGCGCGCGCAGGCGCCGTTCGCCGACGTGCGCGATCTGTGCCTGCGCGCCGGGCTGGACGAGAAGGCGCGCCACGCCCTGGCCGAGGCCGGCGCCTTGCAGAGCCTGGCCGGGCATCGCCACGCCGCGCGCTGGGCGGTGGCCGGTATCGAGCGCCAGCGCCCCTTGCTGCCGGACAGCCCGGACGAGGATGTCATCGAGTTGCCCGCGCCGACCCAGGGCGAGGACGTGTTGTCCGATTACCGCGCCGTCGGCCTGACCCTGCGCACGCATCCGATGGCGCTGCTGCGCAAGCGTTTGCAACCGCACCGGGTGATGGACTCGCGCCAGTTGCGCGAACAGCGGCATGGGCGCGGCGTGCACGCGGCCGGCATCGTCACCCAGCGCCAGCGTCCGGCCACGGCCGGCGGCACCATCTTCGTCACCCTCGAAGACGAACACGGCATGGTCAACGTGGTGGTGTGGCAGGACGTGGCGCTGCGTTCGCGCAAGGCCCTGCTGGGGGCGCGCCTGCTAGCGGTGCGCGGGCGCTGGGAGCAGGTCGACGGCGTGCAGCACCTGATCGCGCGCGAACTGCAGGATCTGAGTCATCTGCTCGGCGATCTGCAGACCTCCTCGCGCGATTTCCATTGAAGGACGCCGCATGAAAGCGCTGTGCGCCCACGCCGACGACCTGTTCGCGATCGACTGCCGGACTCTGGTGGACGATGCCGAAGGCGGCGTGCGCTATTGGCCCGGCTTCGTCGACGCCGCGACCGCGGAGGCGTGGTTCGAAATCCTGCATGCGCGGGCGGCGTGGACGCATCTGCAGCGGCCGATGTACGACCGCATCGTCGACGTGCCGCGTCTGCTGGCGCACTACGACACCCAGGAGCTGCCCGATGACCTGCCGTTGGCGGACATGCTGCAACGGGTCCGCGCCCAGGTGCCGGCGCCGTACAACCGCATCGGCATGAACCTGTACCGCGACGGCCGCGACAGCGTGGCCATGCACCACGACAAGCTGCATACCCTCGTGCCCGGCCGGCCTATAACCCTGGTTTCGCTGGGCGCGCCGCGCCGCATGCTGATCAGGGCCCAGCGCGGCGCGCGCGACACCCTGGCCGTGGACCTGGCTCCGGGCAGCCTGCTGAGCATGAGCCACGCGTCCCAGCTCAGCCACGAGCACGGCATTCCCAAGACCAGGCGCGCTCAGGGGCCGCGCATCAGCGTGGTGTTTCGCGTACGCCGCGAGGGCTAGCGCTGCGCGATCGCGGCCGGGATCGTCCGCGTCGGCGCCAACGGCAGCGCGCACCCGTGTAGCATCGCCGGTGCCGCGCGCCCGCGGCGTCCCTCCGCTTCGTCGCCGCAGCCGTGTCCCGACTCCAACTGCTGGACCTCACCGTCGACCTGCAGCGCCAACGCGTCGAACGCGAGGGCGCGGCACTGGACGTATCGGGGCTGAGCTTCCGTCTGTTCGCCTGCCTGCTCTCGCACGGCGACCAGGTGCTGGGCTTCGACCAGTTGGCGCACGAAGTGTGGGCGCCGGCGGTGGTCAGCGAGGAGACCATCACCCAGCGCATCAAGCTGCTGCGGCAGGCGCTGGGCGACGACAGCCGCGCGCCGCGCTATATCCGTTCGGTGCGCGGCCAGGGCTATCAATTGTGTGCGCTGCCGCAGACGTTGGCGGACGCGGAGGCTGCAACGGCCGAGGTAGCGTCGCCCTCGAATGCGCGGCGCTGGCTATGGGCGGTGGCTGCGGTGCTGGTCGTGGCGGCTGCGACCGCCGCACTGTGGTGGCGGCACGGGACGCCGCCGCCGAAGTCGCCCTTGCTGGCGCGCGCGGACTATTACGCCGGCATCGGCCAGGCCGACGACAACGAGCGCGCGATCGCGCTGTACCGGCAGGCCCTGGCCGCCGATCCCGACGACGTCTCGGCGTTGCTCGGCCTGAGCCGCCTGTCCAGTGCGCGTACCTGTCTCTATAACGGCGGCCGCGACGACGCCGAGCGCGGCCTGGCCCTGGCCAGGCAGCTGCTGCGCCGCGACGGCGGCAACGCCAAGGCCTGGTCCGCGCTGGGCTACGCGCACGACTGCCTGGGCGACATCGGTGCGGCCGTGGCCGGCTACGAGCGCGCGCTGAAGCTGGACCCGGACGCCGACAACACCCGCTCCTCGCTGGCGTATCTGTACCAGGAGCAGGGCAGGGTCGCCGACGCCCTGCGCGGCAACATGCAGCTGCGCGGCGATCCGGCGCGGGTGCGTTTCCGCGATGTGCAGGTCGCGCGCGAACTGGAACTGCTCGGCTTCGTCGAAGCCGCGCGCCGCCGCCATCAGGCCAACTTCCGTCTGTTTCCCGACAACGTGTTCTCCAACATCGCCTGGCCGCGCAGCCTGTTCGGCGAGCGCCGCTACGACGAGGCCGCCGGCGCCCTGGCCGAGGCGCTGACGCGCGGCACACCTCATCCGGACCTATATATGTTGCAAGGCGAACTGTCCCTGCAACGCGGCGACCGCGCGGCGGCACGGGCCGCGTTCGCGCAAGCGCTGCGGCTGCGGCCGCAGAGCTCGCTGGGACTCACCGTCAACGGGCTCTACGCCGAACCCGCGCCGACGCCGGACTGGGTCGCCCGGCGCATCGCCGAGCTGCGCCCGTTGCCGACGCAGCCCGCGCCATGGCCGGGCGTGCACCTGGAACTGGCGATGCTGGAACTGGCACGACAGCAACCGGTCGCCGCGGCGGCCGCGCTGGACGCGGCGGTCACTGCCGGCTATCGCGACCGCGCCTATCTGCAGGCCTCGCCCTTGTTCGCGGCGCTGCGCGGCGACCCCGGCTACGCCCGCGTGTTGGCGCGCATCGACGCCGACATCGCCAGGCAGCGCGCGCAGGTGACGTCGGCCGCATGGAAGCCGGCCGACGTGCCCTGAGCCTCAGCGCAGCGCTGCCAGCAGCTCGCGGAAGATCTCGCGCGACTGGGTATGGCCGTTGCGCTGGTTGTAGGCGGTGCTGGTGATCACCGCCACCAGTTGCCGCTCCGGCACCACCATCACGTAGTTGCCGCCGTTGCCGGACATGGCCCAGGCGGCGACGTCGCGGCCGCCGACATCGAAGTGCAGGCGCCACCACTGGTAACCGTACTCGGCGTCGTCGTCGGCTTTCGCCTGTTCGCTGGTCATCGCCGCGATGTAGTCGGCCGAGATCACCTGGCGGCCCTGCCAGCGGCCGTGGTCGACCACCAACTGGCCGAACTTGGCCAGATCGCGGGTGCGGTAGCGGGTGCCGCCACCGCCCATGCCGATGCCCTCGGGCGAGCGGTTCCATTGGCTGCGGGCGATGCCCAGCGGCCGCTCCAGGGTTTCCGCGGCGAACTCCGCCAGCGGCTTGCCGGCGGCGCGTTCGACCACGGCGCCGGCGACGAAGGAACCGGCCGTGCAGTACGCGAATGCGCGACCGTGCGGACTGTCGGCGGGCTTGCTCATCCACGGCGCGTAGCCCTTGACCGGCAGGGCCAGGGCGAAGTCGAGCCAGCGTTCGGTGACGTACATGCGTTCCTCGTTGCCGCTGGAGAACGGGTTCTCGTCGTTGCACTCCCATTGCGAGCTCATGGTCAGCAGGTCGGCCAGGGTGGTGGCGCGCAGGCGCGGGTCGACCTCGTGGCGGGCGGTGAACTGCGGGAAGCGGTCGTAGACGCGATCCTGTACGCCGGGCAGCAGACCGCGGTCGATGGCCGCCCCGACCAGCAGCGCCGTCACGCTCTTGGTCGCCGAGCGCACGTCGTGCAGGGTGCCGGCGTCGGCGCCGTTGAAGTAGCGCTCGTACACCGGCTGACCGCGCTGCACCACCATCACGCTGGTCAGCTGCTTGAGGCTGCCGTCGCCGAGGCGGACGTCCAGCGTCTTCAGCCGCGCCGGCTCGAAGGCGGTGTCGGCGGCGCGCGCCGCGGGCCAGCCGTCGCTGGGTGAGCCGTCATCAGGTGTGGCGTTGCCGGGCGCGGCGAACGCGGCCGGGCTGGCCAGGGCGAGCAACAGCAGGAGGCGGGGTAGGGGCATGGGCGGACTCTCGTTGGCGGAAGGAGCCGAGATCACAGCCGCATTGCGTATGAAGTACCTGATCGGCGAGTGAAGAATTCTGAAGTTGCGCCTGCAGGCCCCTCGCCGGCGGATCCGGCGCCTGTCATGGCGCCGGACCGGGCTCGCGAGACCCATGTCGATGCGCTGCGGCATCGCCGAGTCGCCATGCTCGGCCCGCCGCGCCCGGCCTGCGGCAAGCCCTTGCGCACGCCGCGCGCCAGCTTCTGCGCCGGCGAGGTTCGGGGAATGGATGCCATGGAGGTAGCTCAGGCCGTCCTCCTTGGTCGGATAAACTCGCCGCATGTGCCGCTTCATCACCGCCACCCTGCCGATCGCCGCCGATATCGCTGCGCTGGACGCGATCGCGCGCCGCCACGGCCGGCAGTTGCAGCCGATGGCGAACGCGAGCATCGAGCGCCAGATCGGTCCCGGCTTTCGTTACTTCCTGACCACCCTGGGCCATTGCGACTGCGGTACGCCGTTGGGCAGGCGGGCGCCGGAGCGCTCGCGTCGCGAGCCCGATCCGGCCGAAGCGGCGCAGCGGCTGCGCCGCAAGGGCTGGAGCGAGGCCAAGATCGAGCGCGCGCAGGCCCAGCAGCAGGCCAAGCGCGGCGCCGTCGACGAAGTGGACGCGGTCGCGGCGCGTGAGGCGCTGGCGGTGTGGGTGGCCTTCCTCGGCGAGGTGCTGGCTTATGGGAGCAATGCCCGCATCGGGCTCCTGCTGCACGATTACGACGGCGCGCTAAGCGCGGACATCGCGCTGCTGGACCGCGAAGCCGTGCCAAGGCAGGCGCTGAGCGTGGATCTGCTCGAACGCATGCGCGAAGACGTGCTCTACGAATTCCGTCGCTAGTCCGTGCGCAGGATCGCGGCGCGGCCACGACTGGGCCTACACTCGCGCGGTCCCCACTCCCGCACGACCGCATGACTGCCACCGGTTTTCTTTCCGTCTTCGCCCCTGCGTTCGCGCTGGGCGGTCCCGTGCTGCTCGGTCTGGCCGGGCTGCTGCGCCGCCGCGACCGCGCGACCACGCCGACACTGCATCCGGTTTGGGACTGGAAGCTGATCCTGGCTTCGATGCTGCTCTACGCGCTGTGCTTCAGCCTGATCTTCTTCATCCAGGAGCTGTTCCTGGTGCTGCCCAAGGCGTTCACGCCGGGGCTGCGCCCGACCCTGTTCCACAACAACCACTATTGGGACGGCGACAACCCTTTGGCCAAATTGTTCCAGGGCACCGGCGCGGTGGCGACACTGATCGTCGCCGCGATCTGCGCGTATTGGCTGCGCCGTTGCCCGCCGCGCTCGACACTGTGGCGCCTGTTCGCGTTCTGGATGGTTTTCCACGGCTGCTTCCAGGCGCTGCCGCAATTCGTGGTCGGGGCGATCTTCCCGGGCAACGACGTGGGCATGGCGATGGAGTACCTGCAATGGAGCGCGGCAACCAAGACCGTCGCGGCCTTGCTGGCGATGGCCTTGATCGTGTGGATCGCGGTCCGGTTGCTGCGCCCGCTGCTGGCCTTGGCCACGCACGCGGAGCAGATCGCCACGCCGGGCCGGCGCAACGGTTTCGTGTTCCGCGCCGCGACCCTGCCGGGATTGCTGGCGCTGCCGCTGATCCTGGCGATGCGGGTGCCGGGCAGCCTGGATCAGGTCGCGATCGTGCCGGTGGCCGAATACGTGATCGGCGTGGCGTGGATGCAGGCCGCGGCCTGGTTCGCGATCTCCACGCGCACAGGCGACGCGACCCCGCTGCGCTCGATCGCGATTCCGCTGCTGGCGCTGATCGCCCTGACCCTGGTGTTCCATTTGGTGCTGCGTCCGGGCATCGCGTTCTATTGAGTCGCGACCGGCGGGCAGCGGCGCGGCCCGCCGGTCGATCCGATCACGGGTGCTGATCCAGCGTCCATTCCAGAGTAGTCAACGAGGTCAGGAAGTCCGCGGCGTCGAAGGCCTGGCCGGGGGCGACCACCCCCACGGCTATCGCACGCCCGTCGAGTATGCGCACCAGCGCCTCCACGATCAGCGGCGCGCTGACCGCGTAGATGTCCTGGCCCTGCGCGGTCGCCCGACGCGAGCGGCCATCCCGGCGTACCTGCACGTCGACGACATAGCGTTGCGCCGAACGCCCGCTTTCATCGACTGCGGTCGGCGTCGGCGTGCCGGGATCGCGCACGTCCTGCACGGCGGTCAGGTTCATGTAGGAATCGACTTGAGCGCAGCGCAGATGCCGCGACAAGGTGGCGATTTCCGAGAACGGCAGGGCCAGGGTCGCTTGCGCGCCGAACGGGGGCGGAAACGTCCACTCGCGTGTCGCCGGCGGTTGCGCCAGCGGAGCGAGCCGGCCATCGGCGATCACCAGCCGCGGACGCTGGTTGCGTTGACCGGTCACGCGTGTGCCCAGGGTCGGATGCCAGCTGTCCAATGCGACCGCGATCTCGACCGCATCCGCATCTGATGCACCATCCAGCGCAGCGGTGGTCAGCAGATCGGCCAGACCGCCGAAGAAGGCCATGGCCGGAATCGCGACGATGCCGGCGGCGCGCGCCTGCTCGTCGTAGTCCGCCACCAGATCGAGTACCGCGCCTTGCTCTGCGCACAGGTCGAGATAGGGCAGCCCCGCGCGCAACGCCGCTTCCAGCACCGGCGCGGCGGTGTCGAGGAAGGGGCCGGCGCAGTTGAGCACCGCGACGGCGCCTTGCAGCATCCGATCCAGCGCTTGCGGGTCTTCGATGGACGCCTGGCCTCGCTGCAAATGCGGATAGGCGTCGGCCAGCTCCGCCAGCTTGGCGGCATCGCGCCCGCACAGGCGCGGCACCAGGCCGCGCCGGAGCAGTTCGTCGATCACGAAGCCTGCGGTATGGCCGTAGGCGCCGTAGACGGCGACGGTCTTGCCTGCCGACGCCGCGGCGCGGATCTGAGCGTGGCTCATGCGATGGCCGCCTGTGCGTTTGCGGGTTCGACGGAGTGCGTCTGCCAATGCGTGCGCAGTTCGCGATTGAAGTCCTGCCAGCGTTCTTCGGGGAAGAAAATGCGCGCGCCGTCGAACTCGACCCGTCGCACGGTGCCAGGAATGGTCTGCTGCAGCCAGAACGACCAGGCCAGCGGGAAGTAGATATCATCGGTGCCCCAGGCGATCAGGGTCGGCGCCTGCAGGCGGCGCAGTCCGTCCTCGATCGCCAGGGTGTGGCGGCAATCGAAGGCATTGACGAAGCGTTCCAGTTCGCCGAGGCGTCGGGCCGGATCCAGCAGCGGTCGCAGGTAGGTGTCGATGGTCGCGTCCGCGATCTGTTCGGGTCGCTCGTAGGCCGGTGCCAACGCGCTACGGAACACCGCCTTGTCGGCCAGCATGGCCTGCAGCGTATCGCCCAGGCCGCCCGCGGCCACCATGGCGACGAAAGGCTTGAAGGCCTCCGGCGGCCAGTTGTCATGGGCGTCGCAGTTGCTCAGCGCCAGGCTGCGGATGCGCTGGGGGTAGTGCGCGGCGAAGATCTGGCAGACGCCGCCGCCGCTGTCGTTGCCGACCAGATCGACGCGGTCGATGCCCAGCGCATCGAGGAACTGCGCCAGCATGTGCGCATTGGCGGTGACCGACACGTCCTGGCCGTCGCCGGCCTCGGTGTAACCGTGCGCGAGCAGGTCGACCGCGATGCAACGTCGGCTGTCGCTCAGTTCCGCGAGCTGATGGCGCCACAGATAGCCGTTGAGCAACACGCCGTGCACGAACAGCGCGACCGGGCCCTGGCCCTGTTCGACGTAGCTGATCCGGCCCGAGGGCGTGTCGACCGAGCGGCGCGCGGCGAAGTAGGTCTCGCCGTTCATGGCCGCACGTCCGCTTCGCGCAGCTTCTGCGCGCATTCTTCGCAGCAGACTTCGACGGTGTGGCCGCCGACGCTGATCGAGATGGCCTGTTCGTCCAGCTCGCAATCGCAAGCGGCGCAGGTGTTGTCGTTCATGATTTTCTCCGAGGTGGGCCCGTTGGCCGGGCGAGACCAGGAGACCATCGCGGCGGCTCGGCCGCTGTCGGAATCTTTAGCGACTTGCGGGCCGCTTGCGGACGACCCGCTCGTGAACGAGCCGCTTGTGAAGCGCGCTCACGCGCTCTTGGCGTAGGCCGAGCGCCGGAACGCCGTGGGCGTGCGGCCATAGGCCTGCTTGAATGCGGCGCTGAAGTGGCTGTGGCTGGAGAAACCCAGGTCCAGGGCCAGCGCCGACATGTCCTGGCTGTGCGGAATCAGGTCCAGGGCGCGCGCCAGGCGCAGTTGCAGGTGATAGCGATAGAGCGGCAGGCCCTCGACCTGCTGGAAAGCCTGGGTCAGATAGACCGCCGAGCCGCCGATCTCGGCCGCGATCTCCTCCAGGCTCCAGCGCCGGGTCAGATCCTCGGCCAGCAGCACTTTGACCCGGTCCACCAGGCGCCGGCGCGAATGGGTCGCGGCGGTGGCGTGCGCGGTGCGCGGTCCCAGGCTGCGGCAGACCAGGGTCAGGGCCAGGCTTTCGGCTTCCAGCGCCTCGATATGGCCGATCTGCAGGCTATGCCGCAGCAACGCGACCAAGGCTTGCGCGCGCGCGTCGATGCGCAGCGACTGGCGGTTGAAGCCGAGCTCGTCGCGCTTGTGCAGCAGCTCGGCCGGAGCCAATTCGCGCAGCAGCGGCGCCGATATCGCCAGCACCAGACTGGAGTCGCCGCCGAGCACAGGGTGGCTGACCTGATAGGCCTCGCCTGCGTTGAACAGCAGGGCATGGTTGGCGTCGGCGACCGATTGGTCCTGGCCGACGTGGCGCAGGTAGAGGCCGCGGTAGGGAAACACCAGATGGGTCGAGGACGCGCATTCCTCGGCGCTGCGGTGACGACAATGACCGGCGCACAGCACGTTGCGCACGGCGACGGTGCCGCTGTCGAACAAACGGGAGACTGCGAAATCCGTCATCGTGCTCGTGCGGCCCCGGGGGCTAGGCGTCCGCTGCCGATGATAGGCGGGGGCGGGCATGCCGGCCATGACCTCGCAGGTCATGGCGCAGCCACGCGCCGGCCGCAAGCACGTCAGTCCTCGGCCAAAAAGCGCACCGGCATGCGCTCGTAGTAGGGGAACAGCTTGAAGTAGGGCCGCGCCTCGGCCAGCACGCGCGCGTACGAGGGGCGCTGCAACAGGCGTTCGAAATACGCCGACAGGTTCGGGAAGCCCTCGCCGAACGGAGTCACGATGCCGGCGTAGAACAAGGCCGGTGCGGCCGAGCAATCGGCCAGGCCGAAGCTGTCGCCGGCGGCCCAGAGGCGGCCGCTCATGCGGTGCTCGAGCATGCCGTAGGCGATGCCCAGGCTGGCATGGGCGTCGGCTACGCCGCGCGGGTCGTGTTCGCCTTCGCCGCGGAGGCGGTCCAGCACGATCTTCTGCATCGGCACGCTGACGTAGAGATCGAAGAAGCGATCCCACAGGCGCGCGTCGAGATTGGCGGTCGGGTCGGCCGGCAGCAGCGGTAACGGGCCCGGGTAATGGCGGTCCAGGTATTCGATGATGATGCTGGTTTCCGGCACGGTCGCATCGCGCGCTTCGTCGCGCAGCACCGGCATCTTGCCGACCGGCCACAGGTCGAGGAAACGTGCGTGCTCGTCGGCGGCGGCGCGTTCGATCAGGCGCGGCTCGAAGGGGGTGCCGTTCTCGTACAGGGCGATCAACACCTTGTGGCAGAACGAAGCCAGGGGATGCTGGTACAGAACGAGCGCCATCGCGGATTCCTGCAACCGGTCGGAACGACAGGTTAGCCCGATACGGCCGGTGCCGCAGCGTGGTTGCGTCGATCCGATGTCGATCCAATCTTGATCGGCGCGTCTAGCCGGCCAGCGCCACGCCGGCCGCGCCGGCTTCGGCCGACAGCACCGGCTGGGACCGGCCGACCTGGGCGTCCAGCATCGCCGTCAGCGCGTCGCGCAGGGCATGGGCGCGCTCCTGAGTGATGCAGCGTTCGTCGCCCATGCAGTAGAAGCGGATCTGGCCATGCAGGGCATAGACGATCAAGCCAAGCGCACGGACCGAACGCGAGTGCACAAAGACGCGCAGATCGCGCAGGCGGAACGGAGCGTCGTCGCCGAGCAGGTCGAGATTGCCCAGGTTGGACAGGGTGAAGCGGTTCCAGCTGCCGTTGAGCCCGAGCGCGTTGCCGAACCGGATCAGCGCATGCAGTTGCGCCGGCGCCGGGGGGCGGATCAGTTCGCAGAAGTGGTAGCGGCCCGGGATGTCGTGGGTCTCGCGTTCGATCTGGCCCTGCATCGAGCGATGCACCGTGCGGGCGCACTCCCAGAAATCGGCAGCGCCGGCTTCGCCGGTGCGGAACTTGAGGCCGCCGCCACCGTAGAACAGCATGTCGTCGGCCAGCGCCGGCAGACGGCCGCGGCGGCCGTCCATCGGACTTTCGATCCAGGCCGGCAGCCGCTCGCGGCCCAGCGCGGTCAGCAGGGCGCTGTCCAGCGCGACCACCAGCGCCGCATGCACCGACACGCCCTCATGCTTGCAACGCTGCCGCAACGCAGCCGACAGGGCCGGCCCGGCATTCCATTCCAGGTGATGTTCGCGATTACGCGGGGCAGGCAGCGGCGGCAGCACCCGCAGCAGCAGCCCGATCAGGCGCGCGGTCCAGCGCCGGCGCCGCGGGTGTTCGGGGCGGTAGTCGCCGACGATATCGGCGGCGCTGAGCGCCGCGTAGGGCCGCAGCGGCGCGTCGTCGTACAGGGCCCGCAGCGTTTCCCGAACCAGGATCAGCAGGCTCATGCCGTCGCAGATGCGGTGCGAGGCGACGAACAGCAGATCGCTGGCGTCCGCGCCGCGCAGCCAGACCAGGCGCAGCTGCGGCTGGCCCTGCGCGAACGGGGTCTCGGCTTCATCCACGGATTCGCGTCGGCAGTCGTCGTCGCCGTTCCGGTCGAGCACGCGCAGCGGGATGGGCCCGGCGCTGTCTTCGACATAGTGCAGGCCGCCGCGTCGCGCCTGCATGGTGGCGCGCAAGGCGGGATGCTTGCGCTGCACGCGCGCCAGCGCCTCGCGCAGGCGAGTTTCGTCGATGCCGCCTTCGAGCCGGACCGCATAGACCAGGCTGCCGTCGATCAGATGTTCGATCGTGGACAGCTTGCGGCTCACGAGGCGTCTCCCGGCGCCGACCTCGAGCTCGCGGTTGCGGCGGCTGGCGCCCCACGTGCGGCGCCGGAGCAGTAGGCGTGGATACGCGGATGCAGGCGTTCGAACGTGCCCAGCTTGCCGCGTCGGCCGTCGAAGTAGCCGCAGGCGATGGCGGTCAGCTTGCGCAGCTTGTCCGGCTCGAACAGCGCCACGCACAGGCTCTGGTGCAGGGCCAGCGCGCCGCTGAGCCAGTGCAGGCCCCAATGGGCCTTGTATAGACGCAGACAATGCACCGCGTTGCGCGCGCCGTAGTAGCGTCGCCAGGCGACGTGATGGGTCGTGTAGAGCTTGCCGTGGCGGCGGATCTGGCCGGTGGTCTGGTTCATCACCACGTCTGCGTTCATCAGTACCGGCACGCCCTGGCTGGAGGCGCGCAGGCCGTACTCGATATCGATGTACTCGATGAAATAGTCCTCGCGGAATGCGCCGAGCTTGCGATAGGCGGCGGCCGAGATCGCCGAACCGGAGGAAATCACGAACAGGGTCGGGAACAAACCCTGGCTGCGCTCGGTCATGCGCACCGGCCGCGGGAAGCGCCGGCCCGGCGGGAAGGTCGGCATGCATTTGCGCAGGTTGATCTCGTACACGCGCGGCCCGAGCACGAAGCAGTCGTTGCCCAGCGTGGCGCAGGCCTGCATCATCTGTTCGAAGAACGAGGCCTCGATCTTGGAGTCCTGGTCGAGCAGGAAGATCACTTCGCAGCCGCGCGCCAGCAGCACTTCGGCGCCGCGGTTGTAGGCACCGGCCAGGCCGCCGCGGTTGCGGTTGACCAGTACGTCGATGTGTTCGTCGTGCAGGGCCCGGTGCAGGGACGCATCCGGTTCGGGCGAGTTGTCGATCGCGACCAGATCGGCGCAGATCGCGCGCGCGCGGCGCAAGTTGTCGACGAACTCCGGGCCCGGCTGGTACAGGACGAAGATCAGGCCGTAGCGAGTCATGAGGCGCGTACCGGTGCGGACGAGGGCGCGTGCTGGGCGGTTTGCGTCTGCGGCGCGGTCATCGATTCCAGCAGCGCCATCGCGTGTTCGCGGATCCGCTGCGCCTGCGCGCGCGGCAACGAGTCTTCGTCGGAGGCGAGCACGAAGTCGTAGCGGCCGGCGTAGCGCGACATCACCACCAGATGCGCCGGCGTCGCGCCGACCAGGCCGGAGACGCCGCGCACCGCACGCAGGCGGTAGCCGTGATAGTCCTGCGCCAGCGACAGCCGGCCCAGGTTGCTGAGCGTCAGTTCGCGCCCGGCGCGCCGCGAACGGCCGTAGGAGACCATGCGTTCGAATACGCCGTGCAGGCGTTCCAGGCCGAGGAAGTTGCGGTAGACCTTGGGCGCCAGGACTTCGACCTTGGCCTGAAGGTCTGCCTGCAGCGCCCGTGCCTGCTCCCAGAACTCGGTCGGCGAGCATTCGCCCGCGCGCGCCTTGCCCGGCTGCAGCGCGATCGTCGGCGCGATCCCGAACAAGTCGTCGTCGGCGAGTGCGGGCAGCAGGCTGCGCATGTCCACCGGCGCGGTGTAGCGCTGGATCCAGCGCGGGCCGCAGACCGCGCGGAACGCAGCGATGAAGGCCAGGCTGATCGCGACGTAGGTGCTGACGCGCTCGTGGCGGCAGTGCTCGGACAGCCGTCGGCTGGCGGCCTCGTCCAGAGTCCAGAGTTCGCGATAGACCTCGCCGTAGCGCTGCGCCGGCCTGGACCTAACCAGCAGCCGCAGCGCCAGGGACAACGCGGCCGCGCGCCAGCGGATGCTGCGTTGCAAGCCGCGGTCGTTGCGCACCGAGTCGGGCAGTAGATCGATGAAGCTCGCCAGCAGGTGACGGGGTTCGACCGCGTGTTCGGAGCCGTCGGACCAGCGCAGCAGCTCGCCTAGCAAGGTCATCAGCGAGCGCCCGTCGCAGATCGCGTGATGGCAGACCAGGACCAGCTCGCTCTGGTTCTCGCCGCGCAGCCAGATCAGCCGTGCCAGCGGTTCGCTGCGGCCATCGAAGCGCCGTTGCAGCTCGCGCGCCGAGGTCGTCATCCAGCCGTCGTCGCCGTTCCGGCCTAGGATACGCAGGGCGATCGGCAGGGGGCTGTGCTGCATTTCGAACCACGGCCGGCCGTCGCGTTCGACGATCAGGCAGCGCAGCAGCGGGTGACGCGCCTGCAGTTGGGTCAGTGCGCGCTGCAGCGCGGTCTGATCGATGCGGCCTTCGACGCAGGCGGTAGCGATGACGTTGCCCGGCAGGCTGCCGTCGCCGTACAGGGCGCGTTCGAACAGGGTCAGCGGACGTGCGGGGACGGTGCTCATGCGACGCTCCGCAGCCGCGGCGCTTCGGGCGCGATCGGATCGAGCAGGCCCCAGGCGCGCAACTGCGCCAGCGCCGCGCCGATGCCGTCTTCGGCGCGCACCGTGCGGCCCAGTTCTGCCGCCGCCCGCAGCATCGGCGCTTGTTGCGTGGCGCGGATGGCCTCGGCCAGTTGCGCGGCATCCAGGGTCTTGCGTTGCAGCGCCGGCGGCGCGACGCCGCGGCGTTGCAGGCAACGCGCCCAGAACGGCTGATCGCCATAGAACGGCACCACCACCGAGGGGATGCCGGCGCGCACCGCGGCGGCGGTGGTGCCGGCGCCGCCGTGGTGCACGGCCGCGCACATGTGGGGGAACAGGGCATCGTGCGGCGCGTGGCGCAGGAAGTAAGTGCGTGCGTCGCGCGCGCCGTCGGCGCCGTCCAGGCCGCCCCAGCCGGTGGCGAGTACGGCACGCAAGCCGCTGCGTTCGACCGCGTCGAGCACGGTGCGGGTGAAAGCGACCGCGTCGGCGTTGACCATGCTGCCGAAGCCGACATAGACCGGCTTGTCGCCGCCGGCGAGGAAGCGGCGCAAGTCCTCGCTGGGCTGCCACGAGCTCTGTTCGGCGAACCAGTAACCGGTGATCTGCGAACTCTCCGGCCAGTCCGCAGGACGCGGCAGCAGGGCCGCGCTGTAGCCGTTGAGGGTCTTTTCCTGCTGGGCATTGCGGCCCAGATGCGGGCCGTGCCAGGGATAGCGCGGCAGACCCAGTTGCGGCCGCACCAAGTCGTTGATCGCCGGCTTCATCACGTACCACACCAGCAGATGGATCAGCTTGTACAGGCCCAGGCTGAGCGCGCCCGGCAGGCGCTCGCGAGATCCGGCCATCACCATCGGCGGCAGGATCCGCGACGGCGTCAGAGGCTGCAGGCGCGCGATCGCGAACGGCAGGCCGCGTGCTTCGGACAGGGCCTTGGCCAGCTGGATGGCGTTGCTGACGCCGATCAGCAAGCCCGCGCCGTCGCTGGCGGCCAGGCCTTCCGCGGCCCAGTCCCGGGCCCAGTGCGCATAGCGCTCACGGAAGGTGCGCGCCATGGCGTACAGATTGAGGCCGCGATCGGCGATGCTGCGGTCGGCGTCGAGCATGGCCTGGAAATCCGCGCTCAGCGGGTAATGCTCCAGGCCGGCGTCGCCCACCAGCGCGGCGAAGTTGGCGCTGGTGGCGATGCGCACGGGATAGCCCGCGCGCCGCAGGCCCTGGCCCAGCGCGACGCAGGGCAGCACGTCGCCGAGCGTGCCGATAGTGAAGATGACGACGGGCCGCGCGGCGGACATGGTCGGCTCAGGCATGGACCACCGACCATGCCTGCCTGTCGTCGTCGAGCGCGTCCACGGCCGGCCGTTGCAACAGGTCCAGGCGTTGGCGCAGCACCTGGCCGATGCGCGCGGCGGGCGCGTGGTCGAGCACGCTCTCGTGATGGCAGTCCAGCGCATGCAGTTCGAAGCGGCCGCCGACATAGGACCGCCAGGTCTCCGGGTCGTGCTCGATCAGCCCCGACGGGTCGCCCAGGCGCTGTGTGGCGTGGAAATACACCAGGTCCAGATCGAGCTTGCGCGGCGCGTGCCGGCGCGCGAGCGTGAGGTTGTTGCGCATCACCGCGAATGCATGCTCGACGAAGCGCGGGTGGTCGCGCGCGATCTCGCGCAGCAGCGGCATCGAACGCGCGTTGTGGGCGAGCAGGGCCGGGGCCAGTTCGTCCAGGCTGCGCGGCGCCGGGCCGCGATCCGCGGCGATGCCGAGGAAGCCCAGCGCCGCGCGTACTTCGTCGGCCGGGTCGTGCGTCTGGGTCGGTGCCGAGAACAGATAGCTGTCGATCATCGCCAGCAGCTCCACTCGTTCGCCCTGCTCGTTCAACTGCGCAGCGATGGCATGGCCGATCAGCCCGCCCAGCGAACGGCCGAGCAGGCGATACGGGCCCTCGGGCTGGATGCGGCGGATCTGGGCGAGATAGTCGGCGGCGATTTCGTCGATGCTGGCCGGCAACGGTTCCATGCCGCGCAGCCCGCGCGACTGCAGTCCGTACACCGGCATCGAAGGATCGAGGTGACGGAGCAGGCCGGAGTAACCCAGGCTGAGCCCGGCGATGGGATGGATGCAGAACAAGGGACGCGGCGGCGCAGCGGTGGAGGAGGTCGGCTTGCGCAAGGACAGCACCGCGCCCAGCGGATCGCCGTGCTCGTGGTCGGTGCGCTCCAGCAGCGCGGCCAAGCCGGCGATGGTCGAGGCTTCGAACAGGCTGGCCACCGGCAAGCGCTTGCCGAAGCGATCGGGCAGGCGCGCGATCAGCTGCGCGGCGATCAGCGAATCGCCGCCGAGCTCGAAGAAATTGTCGTGGATGCCGATGCGCGGCAGGCCCAGCAGTTCCGCCCAGATCGCCGCGAGCTTGCGCTCCACCGGCGTGCGCGGCGCGACGAAGCCGCTGCGCTCGCCGCGTTCGGGCGTGGGCAGGGCCTTGCGGTCGAGCTTGCCCGTGGGCGTCAGCGGGAGCGCGGGCACCGGCACCAGGGCGCTGGGAATCATGTAGTCGGGCAGGCGCTCGGCGAGATGGCGGCGCAGCGTATCGACCTGCAGCGTGGCGCCGGCGACGGGCACCAGATAAGCGTTCAGACGCACGCCGCCTTCGCTGCCGGCGGGCTCGGCGATCACCGCCGCGTCCGCGATATCGGCGTGTTCGAGCAGCCGGCTCTCGATTTCGCCCGGCTCGACCCGGATGCCGCGGATCTTGATCTGCTGATCGCTGCGGCCCAGGTATTCGAGCACGCCGTCCTCGCGCCAGCGCACCACGTCGCCGGTGCGATACATGCGGCTGCCGTCGCGATCGAAGGGGTCGGGCAAGAAGCGTTCCGCGGTCAACTCCGGCCGATGCAGATAGCCCTTGGCGACGCCGGCGCCGGCGATGTACAGCTCGCCTGGGCAGCCGGTCGGAACCGCACTGCCGCCGGCATCGAGCACGTACAGGCGGGTGTTGAGAATCGGACGCCCGATCGGCGGCGCGGCCAGGTCCGCGTCCGACAACTCGATCGCGGTGGAGTAGACGGTGGTCTCGGTCGGTCCGTAGAGATTGCTGACCTTGTCCGCGAGCCGCGCCAGCCGCTGCGCCAGTTCGCCGGACAGGGCCTCGCCGGCGGCCAGCGCGTGCACGCCGGACAGGTCGGTGTCGCCGCTGGACAGCAGCATGCGCCATAGCGACGGCGTCGCCTGCATGTAGCCGATGCCGTGTTCGCGGATCAAGGCCGCCAGGCGCGGCGGGTCGCGCACGATGTCGCCGCCGGCGATTACCGTCTGCGCGCCGACTATCAAAGGCAGGAACAGTTCCAGCGCGGCAACGTCGAAGACCACCGTGGTGACCGCGAGGAAGCGGTCGCTGGCGATCGGTGCGAGCTGGCGGCGCATCGCTTCGAGCAGGTTGCCCAGGTTGCGATGGCTGACCTCGACGCCCTTGGGCCGGCCGGTGGAACCGGAGGTGTAGAGGATGTACGCGGTGGCCTCGGGCGTGGACAGGTCGAAGGCGCGCGGGGTCGCCAGCGCGGCGACGACGTCGGCCGGCGCCAGTGTCGCCAGCGGCGTGCCCAGGCGCGCGAGCCGTGGCGCGAGCCGCGGCGACGTCAGCAACAGCGCCGGCTGGGCGTCGGCCAGCATGCTCGCCAGGCGTTCGTCGGGCGTATCGGGATCCAGCGGCAGATATGCCGCGCCGGCGAAGCCGATCGCCAGCGTCGCCACCAGCAGGTTCTCGTCGCGCGGCAACGCCATCGCCACGATCTGGCCGGGGGCGACCCCGCGTTCGATCAGCCGGTTGGCCTCGTGCAGGCAGCGCACGTGCAGGTCGCGATAGCTCAGGCGGCGCTCGCCGTAGCGCACCGCGGTGGCCTCGGGACTGCGCCAGGCCTGTTCGGCGAACAGCGCCGGCAGGGTCTGCGCGGGCACCGGCGCGGCGGTGTCGTTCCAGCGCCGCAGCAGGCGTTCGCGTTCTTCCTCGCCGAGCACATCGATGCCGCCCAGCGTCGCGTCGGGATCGGCGAGCGCGGCGTCGATCAGGCGCTGCATGCGCCGGCGGTGCTCGTCCAGCTCGGCCGCGTCGTATAGCGCCGGGTTGGCGTCGAAATCGAAACGCAGGCCGCCGTCGTCGCCGCGGTCGTAGACGAACACGGTCAGGTCCTCGGCCGAGCCGTTGGACAGATTGCGCGGCACGCCGCTCGCGCCGCCGAAGTCGAGCGCGTAATCGAAGGGCTCGATGTTCACCCCAAGCCAGGCCACGCGCTGGCCCTGGCCGACCAGGCCGAGTTCGCGACGCAGGTCTTCGTAGCGGTAACGCTGATGGCGCAGCGCCTGGGCGACCACGCGTGCGACCTGGGCGATCAGCTCGCTCACGGTCTGGGTCGGCGTCATCCGCAGGCGCAGCAGCACCGCATTGGCGAGCATGCCCGGCGTATGCCGCAATTGATGGTTGACCCGCCCGCTGACCGGCATGCCCAGGACCAGGTCGGCGGCGCCGGTGGCGCGGAAGTAGTAGGCGGCGACCAGCGCGATCAGCACCTGCGGCAGGCTCGCCGAGCGTTCCTTGCCCAATGCGCGCAGCCGGCGCGTGCTGTCGCCGGACAGAAAGCCGCTGCTGCGCCGGAGCCCGCCGTCGCCGCGCGAGCGGCGTCGCGACAGCGTCACCGGTTCGGGCAGTTCGGCGAGTTGCTCATGCCAGTACTCGCGGTCGCGGCGGCAGCGGTCCGAGGCGCGGTAGGCGTCTTCGGCTTCGAGCAGCGAGGCCAGCGAATGGAAGCCGCTGGCCTCGGGCTGACGGTTGAGCGCGTAGGCCGAGTAGATCTCGGCAACGCGTCGCGCGATCAGGCCGCCTGCGTAGCCGTCCAGGACGATGTGATGGGCACGGTGGTACCAGACGTGGTGTTCGTGGCTGAGCTTGAACAAGGCGCAGGCCCACATCGGGCTGTCGTCCAGCTCGGCCTGGGCCGACAGTTCGGCGGCCATCCAGCGTTCGGCCGCGGCGGCCGGATCGCTGTCGTCGCTGAAGTCGAAGTAGGGGAAATCGTCGATGCGGGTGCCGACGATGCATTGACGCGGAACGCCGTCGACATCGATCAGGCGCAGGCGCAGGGCCTCGGCTTCCGACGACACCTGGCGCAAGGCGCGCAGGAACAGCCCAGGATCGATCCAGCCGCGGATATCGATGGCTTCGGCGAGATTGAAGTTGGCGCCCGGCCCGGCGAGCTTCTGGCCGAACCAGAGACCGAGCTGGGCCACGGACAGGGGCAACGAAACTGCACGCGCATCGTTCATCGCACCGCTCCTTGTGCACATCGACGAAACGGCTGCGGCCTGCCTGCCGCACCCGTTGCGATGTCGTCGTCCTGACGTGTTCGAGAGGAGTCCAGTGCCGGACTCGTTTACAGGTTGCCATTACTGCGCAAGCAGAACTGTGAAGCCGATTGTGGATTCGTTGTGCACCTGCACAACGTCACGCCGGCGTCACGCGATGCTTGCGAAATCGGTCGCGTCCTGAGTGAAAACCACTAGAGATCCGCATCGTTTTGCGGTGAGCGGATGCGATCCTGCTTGAGTTTCGCGCATCGCCGTTGCGGTAGAGCAAGGTTTCGACGAAGCCGAAAGCGACTGACGCACTCCGGCAAATCCTGGCCGCTACCTCTTCAGCATCCGCCCTGGCCGATCCGCGAAGTACGATATCGCCGATCCCGACGCCGCCCGCGCGTCGGGCCCGAACTCGAAGAACAACGGACTGCCCACGTGACGACGACGATGGAATGGCGGTTGGACCGCGACCGAATCGACTGGGACGAACTGTCCGAGCTGTACCGGATCGCCCCGTTGGGCGAGAAACCCGCACGCGACCTGGAAGTGGTGTTCGGCAACAGCCGATATGTGTGCTTCGCCTACGACGGCGGCCGACTGGTCGGCGCCGGCCGCGCTCTGGCCGATGGCCTGGACTGCTCCTATCTGTGCGATGTCGCGGTGCACCCGCAGTACCAGGGCAGCGGGCTGGGCAAGGCGATCATCGAGCGCCTGACCACGCTCTCGGCCGGCCATCGCAAGATCATCCTCTATGCCAACCCGGGCAAGGAGGGCTTCTACCGCAAGCTCGGCTTCCTGCGCATGCGCACCGCCATGGCGATCTTCCAGAACCGCGAGCGGGCGCTGGCGACGGGCCTGGTCGAGGAAGACTGAGTACGCCGGCGCGGGGTCTCAAAAAAAATTTCCGGCCGCATGTCGATTCGTGCCTGCCTGGTTCGTCGCTCCAGTGAGACCAGGATTTTGGCGTCAATCCGACGCCGGACCTCATCGGAGACCGATCATGAAGTTCGCAACGCTGGCCCTGTGGGCCTATACCGCTGTCGCCGTCCTGCTGCCCGTCGCCGCACCGGCGGCCGAAGCGCGACCCGTCGTCAACATCAGCGCGGAGGTCATCAAGGGCCGCCAGAGCATCGATGGTGTCGACTACTACTACGAGATCCGCGGCAAGGGCGAGCCCCTGCTGTTGCTGCACGGCGGCCTGGGCTCGATCGAAATGTTCGCCCCGCTGATGCCGAAACTGAGCGAGCACCGGCAGGTGATCGCGGTCGATCTGCACGGTCATGGCCGCACCCCGCTGGGCCAGCGGCCCTTCAGCTGCCAGTCCGGCGGCGACGACATGGCCGCGCTGGTCGGCAAGCTCGGCCACCCGCAGGTCGACGTAATGGGTTACTCGCTGGGCAGCTGCGTGGCGCTGCGCATGGCGATCCAGCGGCCGGCGAGCGTGCGCCGGCTGGTGCTGGTGTCGGGCGCCTATTCCGACGACGGCTACTACCCCGGCATCCGCGCCCAGCAGAACGGCCTGACCGCCGCCGCCGCGCCGATGATGAAGGACACGCCGATGTACCTGAACTACGCGGCGGTAGCGCCGAACGTCGGCGAGTTCCCGCGCCTGCTCGACACCCTCGGCGATTTCATGCGCGGTCACTACGACTGGTCGGCCGAGGTCAAGCAACTGCAGATGCCGGTGATGCTGGTCTACGGCGACGGCGACATGTATCGCCCCGAGCACGTGATCAAGTTCTACCAGCTGCTCGGCGGCGGCCTGCAGGACGCCGGCTGGGGCCGCGAGACCCTGTCCAGGAACCGTCTGGCGATCCTGCCCGACCTGACCCACTACGACATCTTCGCCTCGCCGCGCCTGGCCACGACGGCGCTGCCGTTCCTGGACGGCACCAGCGACGTGAAGAGTTGGGCGGAGCAGGTGTCGGCGGCGAAGTAAGCCGCGGACCGGCTGGCTCCGGTGGTGCCGAGGGCGAGCGCGGACAGCCCTAGCGCCCTCGGCCTCGGGGCGCGGACCGGCACCCGCGCCCGGACCCCGCCTGCTGTATCGTTCGGCCTCCGCCGCACTCTTGCCGATGGCCGAATGAACTCCCAGACCGAGACCGCCCGCCCCGACGAAACCCAGCTCGGCTACGCGATGAAACCGCGTCAGCTGGTGATGATGGGCCTGGGCAGCGCGATCGGCGCCGGGTTGTTCCTGGGCTCGGGCGTGGGCATCCAGGCGGCCGGTCCGGCGGTGTTGCTGTCCTACCTGATCGCCGGCGTGCTGGTGATCATCGTGATGCGCGCCTTGGGCGAGATGGCCGCGGCCAAGCCGGCCAGCGGCGCGTTCTCGGTCTACGCCGCCGACGCCATGGGCGCCACCGCCGGCGCGACCCTGGGCTGGTTGTGGTGGGCGCAGCTGGTGATCGTGATCGCGGCCGAGTCGGTGGGCGCGGCCGGTCTGCTGGCGACGGTCTGGCCGGGCTTGCCGGTGGCGATGATGTCGTTGCTGTTCATGGCCGTATTCACCGCGATCAATTTGCTGGGCGTCAAGAATTTCGGCGCCTTCGAGTTCTGGTTCGCGATCCTCAAGGTCGTCGCGATCCTCGCCTTCATCGCGGTCGGTGCGGCCCTGTTGCTGGGCTGGTTGCCGAACGTGAGCTCGCCGGGCCTGTCCAACTTCGTCGATCACGGCGGCTTCGCGCCCAAGGGCTGGGCCGGCGTGGGCGCGGCGCTGCTGGTGGTGATCTTCGCCTTCGGCGGCACCGAGATCGTCGCGGTCGCCGCGGCCGAGACCCAGGATCCGGTGCGCAGCATCACCCGCGCGATCCGCACCGTGGCCTGGCGCATCCTGGTGTTCTACATCGGCTCGGTCAGCGTCATCATCGCGGTGGTGCCGTGGACCAGCGAGTCGCTGAAGTCGCCGTTCGCCGCGGTGCTGCAGGTCGCCAATATCCCGGGCGCGGCGGCTGCGATCACCCTGGTCGCGGTGATCGCGCTGCTGTCGGCGCTCAACGCCAACCTCTACGGCGCTTCGCGCATGATCTATTCGCTGGCCGAACGCCGCGAGGCGCCGCGCTTCCTGGCCGGCGTCGATCGCCGCCAGGTGCCGGTGGCCGCGGTGTTGGCCAGCGTCGCGTTCGGCTTCTTCGCCGCCCTGCTGGAGCTGTGGTATCCGGAGCGCGTGCTGCCGGCGCTGCTGAACGTGGTCGGTTCGACCTGCCTGCTGGTATGGGGCATGTCGCTGCTGTCGCAGTTGATCCTGCGCCGCCGCGCCGACCGCGAGGGCACGCCGCTGCCGTTCCGGATGAACGCCTTTCCCTACCTGACCTGGCTGGGTCTGGCGCTGCTGGGCGGCGTGATCGCGCTGGCCTTGCTCACCGAGGGCCCGCGCATGCAGCTGTTGTCGACCATCGCGTTGACCTTGGGCATCGCGGCGATCAGCGAGATCGCGCGGCGCGTGCGCGCGTGACACGGCGGATCATTCTTTAAGCGATTGCGTCGTCGCCCGGCTTGCATGGTTTGGCCACCGCAGAGCGATGGGGGCTGAGCTTCTTTGAGGCCGTCGGCGGCTTCGCGATCCCCGGTCTTCCCATCGGTGAAGGTGTGGCCGATCGGGTGGTCTGTTTAAAGAACTGCCCCGTGCTTCAAAGCGTTCGTAACGGTGTGGCCGCTCGCTCGTCTCGGATGCGATAGATGTCTTCGTAATCCATCGCGGCAAAAGTGAGGATTGCGGCAGCATCGGCCAACTTCTGCAAGTCAGCCGCGACGCGAGCGAACGATTTGCGCGGCCATTCTTGCGTTCATCTGCAGAAGGTCTTGCGGGAGACCGGAAAGCGGGTGCGCTTGACTCCGTTCTCAGTTGTCGTCATCTCTGACCTTCTCTGAGACCAGTCGGCATATGCGCTTCATGAGTTCGGAAAGATCTCTCGTGCCTGCACTTGAAATGACGTAGTACTCGCCTGTCTTTGTGTATTCAGATAGTAATAGCTCAATCTCTGCCATAACGTCGCCCGGGAGCGCGAAGAGGGTGCGCTTTACTTCTTCATCGGTGTATTTCTTCGCGCTAATAATTATCGGAAACGCCGCCTCTTCGATGGACGATTGAGTGTTCTGCAGTCTTCGATATGCTGGTTCGCCATGGTGGGAAAATTGCATTCCATGATCAATGTCCTCTGCCTTGGTCTAGCTGTCATACGGCCTGGCCTCCCACGTCGACGGTCTCCAGGGACGCCGACCTCTTCTGGCCGCCAAAGAATTACCCCGCTGCATGGTTTGCTTGGGTGGGAGGCTGTCGTGGAATTGCGGATTTCTCGAGTTACGTTTTAAACGCTTGCGGTCCATCGTCCGAAAAGCGAGGTCGCTTCGGGGAGCCTCTTCTCGGCCTTCTGTTCGGCCTCATGACGGTGGGCTGGAAGTCTTTAGGAAGGTTTTCTTTGCGACGTGCTCCAGCCCCTCGCCTTTAGCTCGCCGACATTCCTTGTACGAACCAGCCACTGCGGCCCGATTTCAATTTGGCTTGCAAAACGAGGATCGCCATTCAATGAAAGCATGAGGGTAGGGGTCCTTGCCTAGTCCGACATGGTAGTGACTCCGGAGAGCCATTCCTGTCACGCCTTCATGGAAGAAGAAATCGTCATCCTGCACTGGAATTCCAATGGCGCCGCAGTGCTGAGCGCTCCGGAACCGAGAGTAGTACTCCCTGGCGAGGGTTGATGCATCGGCTACCGAGTAGCCGAAGCTTGCGTGCAAGTCTGAAACCACCTCATCGAAGAAGCGATTGGTTTCTTCGTCGGTTGGGAGCATCGGATTCATATCGGTTCTTTCTTGTATCAATTGAACGAAGACCGGAACATGCTCTCCTTCCGGTCGCTGAAGAATAATTCAGCCGCTCGAAACGCGTGGGTGTCAGGCTGCTGTGGAATTACGAGTGCCCGGGATTCTGCTGCCGGCTATCGTGCTGGCCTGGGCATCGCGGAGGCCAGGGAGATCATGGCGGCTGCGCGATGGAGTTAGGGCGTCGGCGCCGTCCGGTCGGCCTCAGCCTTAGCCTCAGCTTGACGCGTCTCAATGGCTCGCGCGAGTTCGCGCATAGCCTCATCCGATTGTGCCAGCAGCGCGTCTATCCGCGCCGCCGGTAGCCAGCGACCCTGCACGAACACGCCGTGGATGCGCGCGACGTTGCGGATGTCGGCTAGCGGGTCGGCGTCCAGCAGCACCAGGTCGGCGCGCTCGCCCACGCGCACCGCGCCGTTGCCGCCCTTGCGGTCGAACAGGCGATGGGCATTGACGGTCGCCGCGCGCAGCACTTCCAGCGGCGACAGTCCGACTTCGCGCAGCTCCAGCATTTCCTGGTGCACCGAGACGCCGAACGCCAAGCCGGGCATCGGCGCGTCGGTGCCCACGGTCAGCGCCACGCCGCGCTTCCACAACTCGCGGGTGAGCAGACGCGAGAAGTCGTAGCCGGCCGAAAAGGTGTCGGCGCCGTCCTGGTTGCGGAACCTGGCGCTGAGGTAGTTGTTGCCGGCCGGCGCCCAGTCCAGGCGGGTGACCGGATCGACCAGTGCGCCCCAGTCGCCCGGTGTCGCGGGCACCTCGCGCTGCACGTACATATGGACGATCTGCTTGAGCGTGATCAGGGTCGGGGTGACGCCGATCTTGTTGGCGGCGACCAGGTCGGCGAGCGCATCGATGTCGCGTGGCGCCAGGTTGGATTCGCGCCCGTAGCGGCCCAGCTCCTCGCTGTGGGCGATATTGTCCAGGCGATGCGCGAACGCGAATGCGCGGTCGGCGCAGACGCCGCAGCCCAGTTCGGGCAGATGCCCGGAACTGACCATGCCCTGGCGGCGGGTCTCCTCGACGATGGCCTGGTAGGTCTGGCGATTGAGGAACTGGTAAGGCTTGATGAGGTCGTAGCGGCGCTCGCGCGCGGCGCGTACCGCGGCGATGCCGTCGGCGGCGGTGGTCGGGGCGGCGGGCGTGGAGACCGGCACCTGCGCCGGCCTTGGCGAGGCGACTTCGGCGCGCGGGCCGTTGATGCGCTTGGCCACGTACAGGCGCGGTCCGAGGATGCGGCCGGCGGCGATCTCGTCGCGCAGCCACAGCAGGTCCTCGTCGCTGCGCGCGCCGCCGCCCAGGTTGGCCGCGCCGGTCACGCCGGCCTTGAGGAAACTCAGCAGCACGCGACGGTCGTAGACATGGTCCGGGCCGGGGTCGAGCCCGGACCGCACCGGATTCTTGCTGTCGCGCAACGCGCCTTCGGTGGCGATGTGGACGTGGGCGTCGACCAGGCCGGGAATCAGGAACTTGCCGTTGCCGTCGATCACGGTCGCATCGCGCGCCGGCCGATCCTTGCCGTGCTCCGACATCGCAGCGACGCGTCCGTCGCGCACCAGCACGTCCCGATGCGCCAACACGTCATCGCTGTCGACAGGGATGACCGTCACGTCGCGTATCCACCAGGCGCCGCGATCGGTTTGCGCTGCCGGCGTATCCGCCGCGAACGCGGGAACGAGATTGGCGACGCTGAGCGCCGCCACCGACCACCAAGCCTTCATCCGCTGCTCCACGCATTGCCAGGGCCATGATACCGACGCGGCCGTTGCCGACACGCGCCTGCCTGGATGCGATGCGCGAACGCGGCGCAAGGTTTAGCCGGCGCGCCCCACGCCGTCCGTGCGGGCGTGAGACGCGCCGGCGCCCGTTGCGCGGCGCGGCCCCCCGACCGCGCGGCGATTCCCAAGGCCCGGATCAGGCGTGGACCCAGAACGCGCTTTCGGCGAAGCGCTCGTCCTTCCACCAGTTGGCAGTGCTGGTGCCGTAGCGGAAGTTGCTGACGCCGGCCTGGCTCTGCAGCGGCCGGTCGACCTCGCCGGAGGCGGTGCGGTGCGCATGCTCGGTTTCGGTCTCGGGCACCACCGGCAGAATGTGGCCGGATTTTCCCTCGATCTTGCGCCGCGCCACGATCAGGGCGACCGCGCCCTGGTTGGCTTCTTCCTGCAGGCGCGTGGGCGAACTCACCTGGCGCCAGCCGAACTCGGGGCCGAAGTCGCGCAGCCAGCGGAACAGGTCGTTGGCGCGCATCTCGAAAATGGTGTCGGCGATCAACGGCTCGACGGTCTGGCCGCGGCGCAGCTTCTCGATCGCCGGCGTGCTCCACCACACCCGCGGCAGGTAGACGCCGGCCAGATGGCAGTAATCGTGGGCGTAGATATTGCAGAAGGTCAGTCCCGAGTGCGGCTGGTAGCGCTTGTGCGAGGCCTTGTCGACCGCGAGCCAGTCGATGATCGCGCCCAGGTCCTCGCGCAGCTCCGGTGCGGTGGAACCGGAGCGTTCGGGCTGGCCGTCTTCGTTGAGCGAATGCGCGCCGGCCGCGTCGCGGCGCCGGGTCACCCGGCCCGGCCGGCGCGGCATGAACACCGCGACCACGCCGGCGCGCGGCGGATCGCGCACGGGCTCGACGATCGGGATGTCGACGATGCTGTTGTCGCGGACCAGGAAATCGGTCGAGCAGAACCCGCGCAGCAACGCGCCGAACAGACTGGTCTCGACTTCCATGAAACCGTTGACGGCGCGTCCGGTGACCGCGCGCACCGGATGCCCGTCGGGCAGTTCGGCCTGAACGTTGGCGGTAGGCGGGCGGCTGATGCGCGGCTCGCGGCGCAGGCGCAGGGTCGAAACGCGGGTGTCGACGCGGAAGAACGGGCCGGTCGCGGCGATCGGCCTGGGCGGCGGCACCGGCGCTTCGCCGGGCAGCGGCGCGGGCAGCGGCGCCGGCGCGTCGGGCGTCGGCACGGTCTGGGCCTGGCGGATGAAATCGAAGATCGCCTGGCCGTAGAAGCGGGTGCCGTCGAAATGGCCCTGACGCAGGCCGCGCTCGGGGCGGAAGCCACCGGTGTTGTAGACGATCGCGACCGAGGCCAACTCCATCGTCGTCAGCGATGCGCGATCCTGTAGCCGGAGCTTGCGCAGCCCGCGCTTGAGTTCGGCCACGCACATCGCCAAGGTCTGCTCGAACCGCTCGTAGCGGCGTTCGAGAAAGTAGTCGGGATCGTCGAGGAAGAACTGCAGGTCGCGCTGGAACATGCCGAAGCCGTGGCAGAACTTGTTCGGCCGCGACGCCGCGCCCTGGTAGGCCTCGATGTGCACCGCCATGTCGACCAGAGCCTTGCGCGCGATCGCGAACATCTCGTCGCCGCGCGAGGCCGCCACCAGTTCGGTCTTGGTCTTGGGGAAGGCGCTGCGGCCGGCGTTGGAATCGAGCGTGTCGCCCACGCACAGGGCCAGGATGCGCTCCTCGCTCATCGACTTGCGTCGCAGCACCGGCCAGACCTCGCCGGTTTCCTGGCAGGCCAGCGCGGTGATCAGGTCCAGGGTGAGCGGGGTGCCGGCCAGCGCAGGCACGACGCGCGCTGCGAAACGGGTCTTGAACCACAGCATGTCCGCGCTGTTCGGCATGGCCAACCTCCTTGTCGCCCTACGAATCCGTCCTGCGCCGCCAGGGGCGGGCGCCACTCCCAAGAGACGAACGATTCGGAGGCGAAGGATCGGCCAGGCGAGCGACGAACGGTCGGCGACGACGCGTTCATTCTCTTGCGCGGATGCGACACGCGGGACGGGCCATCCTTTGGCCTGCCTGGAGGAGCGGTGCCGCCTGCGCGATCAGCCCAACAGCTGTTGCGGCAGGGTGTTGAGCACGCGGCGGAACGGATCGGGATTGTCGATGCCGCGCGAAACGATCAATGCGCCCTGGATGCGCACCACCGCATCTTCGGCGCGTCGCTGCGCCTCGCGTGCGGACACGCCGTCCTTTTCTCGCGCAAGCCGCGCGAATCCGTCTATCAAGCCGCGCAGCGAAACGCTGAGACGATCCTGGAACAGCGCCTGCGCATCGCCGACGACCAGATTGCCGAACAGGCAGGCTTCGGTGCCGCCGGCGTAGAAGCTGTCCAAGGCTGCGATCACCTTGGCCAGCCTGCGCTCCGGGGTGCCGGCGCCCTGCATCGGCGCGAGGATCTCGTCGTGCACCCAGGCGTCCACGCGATCGAACACGGCGCGCGCCATCTCCTCCTTACCGCCGGGAAAGTAGTGATACAGGCTGGAGCGCCCCAGGCCGGTGGCCTGGGACAGCTGGCCCAAGGACGCGGCGTCGTAGCCATAGCGGCGGAACGCGCCCAGCAGGCGATCGACCACGGCATCACGGGGCAGGAGAGGGGCGGGCATGGCGGCAAGTCGACTGGAACGATCGGTCCAATATGGCCCGGGGCAGGGGCGCGGTCAACGCATCCATGGATGCAACGCTGCGTCCGCATCGGCGTCGTTGACGGGTCCGGGCCCGAGATCTATTGTACCGATCGTTCGGTACAAGAACGTCCATCCACCCCGGAGCCACCCCATGTCCGTCCTATCCGCACGACCCTCCTCGCGTCTCCTGCGCGCCAGCGCATCGCTGCTGCTGGCCGCGGCGGCCGCTTTCGCGGCTCCGCTGGCGTTGGCCAAAGACCCGGCACCGTCCGCCGGCGCATCGCGTCACGACACGGCAGCCATCCACTACCGCACCACGAGCGTCGATGGCGTGGAGATCTTCTATCGCGAAGCCGGCCCGCGCGACGCGCCGGTATTGCTGCTGCTGCACGGCTTCCCGACCTCCAGCCAGATGTACCGCGACCTGATCCCACGCCTGGCCGACCGCTACCGCGTTATCGCCCCCGACTACCCGGGTTTCGGCCGCAGCGTCATGCCCGCGCCCGCGCAGTTCGACTACAGCTTCGACCACTACGCCGTGCTGATGGACAAGTTCACCCAACAGCTGGAACTGCCGCGCTACGCGCTCTACCTCATGGATTACGGCGCGCCGGTGGGCTTCCGCCTGGCCTCCCAGCATCCCGAGCGCGTCAGTGCGCTGATAGTGCAGAACGGCAATGCGTACGAGGAAGGCATCGGCAAGTTCTGGGATCCGATCAAGGCCTACTGGAACGACAACAGCGCCGAGAACCGCGAGCACATCCGTAAGGCCGCGCTGACCCCGGACGGCACGCGCTGGCAGTACCTCCACGGCGAGCCGGACCCGACCCTGGTCAGCCCGGATGCGTACGCGCTCGACCAGGCCTATCTGGACCGGCCCGGCAACACCGACATCCAGTTGGCGATGATCTACGACTACCGCAACAACCTGCCCAAGTACCCGCAATGGCAGGCCTACTTCCGCAAGTACCAGCCGCCGACCCTGGTGATCTGGGGCAAGAACGACCAGATCTTCCTGGTCGCGGGCGCCGAACCCTACCGTCGCGACAACCCCAAGGCCGAAGTGCATCTGCTCGATGCCGGTCATTTCGCCCTGGAAACCCAGAGCCCGCAGATCGCCAAGCTGATCCGCGAATTCCTCGCCAAGCACTGAACCAGCCTCGCGGCGCTCCGGAATTCCGGAGCGCCGCCATCCAGGAGACAGCCATGAACCCCACCGAATCGCGCCCGCCGCTTCCGCCCTTCACTCTGGAAACCGCGCTGGCCAAGGTACGCGCCGCCGAGGACGCCTGGAACGGTCGCGATCCCGAGCGCATCGCCCTGGCTTACAGCGAAGACAGCCAATGGCGCAATCGCTCCGAGTTCTTTCGCGGTCGCGACGCGATCGTCGATTTCCTGACCCGGAAATGGGCGAAGGAACTCGACTATCGGCTCATCAAGGAACTCTGGGCTTACGGCGGAAACCGCATCGCGGTGCGCTTCGCCTACGAATGGAGCGACCACGACGGCCGCTGGTTTCGCGCCTACGGCAACGAGAATTGGGTATTCGACGAACGCGGTCTGATGCGCCAGCGTCACGCGTCGATCAACGACCTGGCGATCGACGCCGGCGAGCGCAAGTTCCATTGGGACGCCGCGGGCCGCCGCCCGCTCGATCATCCGGGCCTGAGCGATCTGGGACTGTAGGCGCCGGCCGGTCTTCGGTGCCGGCCAAAAGAGCGCGCCCGCCGGACCGGCGAGCGCGCGGGGCCGGTCGCAACCCAGCTCAGGGGATGTACACCAGCGTCGCTTCGGCGACGGCGGGGCAGATCGCGTTGTTGTTGAACAGAGCGTCCAGGCTCGGGGCCGGGGCGGTGGCCAGCGCGGTGGCGATGCAACCGACCGTCTTGATCACGCGCGAGTTCTCCAGCCAATCGCAGGAGGTGGCTTTGACCGCGCCGAAGCTGTGCTTCTTCCAGTTCACACGCACGCCGCCGCACTGGGTCGCCGCGGGGAAGGAATACCACTTGCCGCCGCTGTCCTGTTTGACGTTGAAGCCGGTGCCGGTGCAGGCCAGATTGCCGCGACGGCAGACGCGCGAGCACTGATGCAGTTGCAGCGGCGGCAGGCTGGAGGGACAGCCCTTGGCGTTGTTCTCCAGGTTGCACTCGCAGTAGTCGTTCGGCGGATCCTCGATGCGGGTGACGTTGTAGCGGATCGCCAGCGCCGTCGAGGCGGTCTGCCCGCTGACGGCGACCTTGAAGGCCTTTTCGTCGGCGCCGTTGGCTTCCTGGATCGAGATCAGGGGGCGGCCGGTGGCGTCGAACTGGATCGTCGGCCACGACTGGATCCGATAGACGTTGATGGTTTCGCAGGGGCTGGCGCCCGGACAGGCCGCCAGGGCCTGGCCGCTCCAACCCAGCAGGGCCAGCCAGAACGTCGCACCCAGCAGTGCATGGGCGAACTTGTGTGTTGCAGGGCTCATGTCGCTTCTCCGTGCGCACGTGGTAGGGACGGCGGACGCGCGCACGGGTCCGCCTGTCGTTACCAACGCGGCGCGGCCGCGGCTGTGAGCTTTGCGGGCGGCGCGGCGATGAATGCGAGGTCCGGCGACGTCACGCCGGCGCACATCGGATCGTCGTTTCCGTATCCGCCGACCAGGGCGGCCGCGCGGCGCGCGCTTGATCGCACCGCCGCGGTCTCCATGTCGCACAGCACACCTCCCCGCATCAGGACGACCATGACCAGCTTCCGACAGACCCCGGTACTGACCCTCTCCAATCCGGCCGCCTTGTACGACCCCGCTCCCAACGGCTATTCCCATCTGGCCAGCGTCAGCGGCGCGGCGCGCTGGCTGCTGGTCGCGGGGCAGGGCGGCGAAACCCAGGACGGCCGCCTGTCGCCCGACTTCCGCGACCAAGTGCGGCAGGCGCTGGAGAATCTGAAGATCGCCCTGGCGTCGGCCGGCGCGGGCACCGTCGATGTCGCCAAGCTCACCGTGCTGATCGTCGACCACAGCGAGGAGCGGCTGCACGTGTTCGGCGCCGAGCTCGAGGCCGCGTTCGGCGCCGGCGCCAAGCCGGCATGCACGCTGATCCCGGTGCCGCGCCTGGCCCTGGACGGGATGCTGTTCGAGGTTGAGGCGATCGCGGCCCTGGCCGCATAACTGGCGCGGGGCCAGGACGCGGCAGGCTGCGCCCTGGCCCATCGCCGGCGCCTGCGCCGTTGGACTTCAAGACCGGGGATCGCACCGTTCATGGAGAGGACGACGATGAAACGCGAGGCGCAGGACGCATACGCCGACCCTTCGGACTATCCGCGCTTGCTGGACGAAGCGCTGGTCGTGCACCAGCGCACGCCGGCCAGCGTCAACGACAGCCTGCTGGTGTTCGTGCACGGCCTGGGCGGCAGCCGCTACGGACCGGGCGCGACCTGGGGCCGCTTCCCGGCGTTCCTGTACGACGACCTGTCCCAGGTCGACATCGGCATGTACCAGTACCGCACCGCGGCCGGGCGCCTGGGCTGGGGCAAGTCGATAGAACTGGAGGACGAGGCGCGCGTGTTCGCCGACCTGATCCGCGACCAGCTCAAGAACTACAAGCGCATCGTCCTGATCGGCCACAGCATGGGCGGCCTGCTGTGCAAGGCCGCGATCCATCGTCTGGTCGAGACCGCGGAGCACGACGCGCTCAACCGCATCGCCGGCCTGGTGCTGATGGCGACGCCGCAACTGGGTTCGCTGCGGGTGCCGCGGCTGCTGAGCGCCCTGTCCTTCGACGCGCGTGCGCTGCAGCCGCACGGCAGGCTGGTGCTCAAGATCAACAACACCTTCGAGAACCACATCGCCCTGGACGAGCGCGTGAGCACCTTGCGCAGGACCACGATTCCGACCTGGGCGGTGGAGGCCGTCCACGACCGCTGGGTGGATTCGCTGAGCGCGGGCATCGGCCTGACCTCGTCGCGGATCAAGGTGGTGCGCGGCTCGCACACGTCCGTCGTCACGCCGGCCGACCGCGACAGCGATGTCTACCCGTGGGTCAAGGAGCGCATCGAGATCGCGCTCAACCGCTACAAATACGACGTGTTCGTGGCCGCGGCGATGGCCGGCCACAACGGCGACGCCGAGTACACCGAGAATCGCAACACCGTGCTGGCGATGATCGAGGTCCTGAAGCAACGCTGCGGATTCGACTCGGTGTTCTACGCCGGCATGAATATGGCGACGATGGAGGACTTCGATCCGGAAGAACTGGCGCTGCGCAAGGATATGGCCGCCTTGCGCGAGAGCCGCTATTTCATCCTGTTCTATCCGAAGAAGATCGTGTCCAGCGTGATCTACGAGGCCGGCTGGGCGCTGATCCTGGGCAAGCCTTCGATCTACATCGTCGGCGACGACCAGCATCTGCCGTTCCTGATGCAGGAAGCCTCGCAGGCTTTCGTCGAGCGGCGGGTGCGCATTTTCGAGTGCGTGAATCAGGCCAGTCTGCTGGAGCGCCTGACCGCCTACGGCACCGAGTTGTTCGACGCCAGCGCCGCCTAGCCGGCGACCCCGTCGTCCTCCAGCACCAACCCGCGCGCGGCCAGCATCGCCTGGACCCGGTCCAGCGCATGCGCGTAGTCGTCGGCGGCGGCCGCTTCGAGGATGGGATTGGCCGACAGGGCGAACCGCGACAGCACGTCGTGACGGTCGGCCTCGCGTTCGATCTCGGACAGGCGCGCCTCCAGCGCGGCGAGTTCGGCGTCGAGTTGTGCGCGGGTCCAGGGCATGTGCACCTCGCCGGAAGTAGGGCGCCGAGCCCGTGCCGGCTCGCGCGCCTTCATCATAGTTGCGGGGCGTGTAGGAGGCGTCGTCCCGGAGCTGCGCCGTCGATCGCGGGTTTCAGCGCCGGGACGACGACGGTGCCGGTGGGCGGGCACGGCATCCAGGCCGCGCCGCCATGCTCACCACAGGTTCTTGCCGTCGAGCACCGTCACCGGCACCGCGTCCAGGTCGAAGCCCTCGAGCAGGCGCGCGTTCACGCCGATCTTCGGGTGATCGAAGTCGGGCTTGAAGTCGACCCAGCTCGGGCTTTCGGTGTAGGTGCTGCAGCCGCACTGGTCGCAGAAGTGGTTGGCGATGATGCGGCTGCGCCAGCGATAGGTCGCCACGTCGTCCAGCGGCGTCAACAGGCGGAACTGGTCGGGCGTGTAGTAGGCCCACAGCGCGCCGCGCTTGCTGCACAGCGAGCAGGTGCAACTGGTCAGCTCGGTGGGAGCGGAGCTCAATTCGAAACGGGTCTTGCCGCAATGGCAGCTGCCTTGCAGGGTCATCGGGACGTCCTCGGTGGGCCTGGGCGCATGATCGCCCAGGACGGTGTCAATTCCTGTCAGCAGCGGCCGCGCACCGCTGCGTTGCGCGATCCGGCGTTGCAAGCGCGCGCCCGGGCGCCAACACTGCGGGTATACGCCAACAGGAGCGAGCGATGGAACTGGGTATGGTCGGGCTGGGCCGGATGGGCGCGAACATGGCCGAGCGCCTGGTGCGCGGCGGGCATCGTGTGACGGGCTACGACCCCGGGGCTGCGGCGCGCGAGCAAGCGGCGCCGCGCGGCATCGTGGCGGCGGCGTCGCTGGCGGAGCTGGTCGCGGCGCTGCCGGCGCCGCGCGCGGTGTGGCTGATGGTGCCGGCCGGACAGATCGTCGACGACACCCTGGCCCAGTTGCTGCCCTTGCTGGCGCCGGGCGACAGCGTGATCGACGGCGGCAACTCGAACTACAAGGACACGATGCGGCGCGCGGCCCTGCTGGCCCAGCAAGGCCTGCATTACGTCGATTCCGGCACCAGCGGCGGCATCTGGGGCCTGGCCGAGGGCTACAGCCTGATGATCGGCGGCGACGAGGCCGCGGTGGAGCGGTTGCGGCCGATCTTCGCAACCCTGGCCCCGGCGGCGGACCGCGGTTGGGGCCGGGTCGGTCCCAGCGGCGCCGGGCATTTCACCAAAATGGTCCATAACGGCATCGAGTACGGCCTGATGCAGGCCTATGCCGAGGGCTTCGCGATCATGCAGCGCAAACCCGGCTTCGATCTGGACCTGCACCAGGTCGCGCAGATCTGGCGGCACGGCAGCGTGGTGCGGTCCTGGCTGCTGGACCTGGGCGCCGACGCGCTGGGCAAGAACCCGGCCCTGGAGGGGATCGCGCCCTATGTCGAGGACTCCGGCGAGGGCCGCTGGACCGTCGCCGAGGCCATCGACCTGGACGTGGCCGCGCCGGTGATCACCGCCTCGCTGCTGGAGCGGCTGCGCTCGCGCGAGAGCGATTCGTTCGCCGACAAGCTGCTGGCGGCGATGCGCAACGAGTTCGGCGGCCACAAGATCAAGGCCGGCTAGCGGCGCACGCAGAAAGTTACCTCCGGCACCTATCCGCGGCGGCGGCGCCGGCGCAAAGTGCGCCTGAATCCAGGAGCGCCGCCATGCAAATGACCCTGCCTGCCATGACTCCGATCCTCGCCACCGCGGGCATCGGATGGTTGTACTACCGCCGCATCCGCAGCCAGTTCGGCCGCCAGGCCTATCGGCCGACGCGCGCGCTGGTGCGCCTGACGATCCTGAGCGTGGCGATGCTGGCGCTGATCTTCGGCGCGGTCATGCTGCCGCATGTGTGGCCGGGCGTGCTCGCGGGCAGCCTGATCGGCGCCGCCATCGGTGTGTTCGCGCTGCGCCATACGCATGTCGAGCCCTGCCTGAAGGCGGCGTACTACACGCCCAACCCCTGGATCGGCGGCGCCTTGTCGTTGCTGCTGATCGGGCGCCTGGCCTGGCGCTGGGCCGGCGGCGCGTTCTCCGGCGGTATGCCGATGACCCAGACCAGCCCGCTGACGATGGCGATCGCCGCGACCCTGGTCGGCTACTACCTGGTGTACGGCATCGGCCTGCGCCGGCAGATCCGCCGGCCGGCGCCCGTGTCGCTGCCGGAGCCGAATGCGTCCGCCGAATAAGCGCGCTGCCCGATCCGCCAAGGCGCCGCCGCCATCGAGGTGGCGGCCTCCGGAACCGTGGCCTGTGCGCGTCCTGGCCGAAGGCCGCGACAGGTGGGCGCCGGAGGCCGCCGTGGTCGTGGATTCGCAGGTCCCGGCTCGCCTGCATGCGGCTATCGTGCGACGATCCGCCGGCGATGCAATCAGAGGCGCGACAGTGCAGTCGTTATCCGATCCTGGAAAGGTCGTCTGTGAAAACGTCGGCGGCGCAGCTGCTGTGAACGCGGCGCGCTGGCTGCGCTCGGTATGCGTGGGGCTGCTGCTCGCCGGCCTGTGCGCCTGCGCGAGCGTGCCCGCGCGCAACCCGCTCGCCGAATGGCGCGGTTCGCCCAATTACGGCCCGCGCCGGGCGCAGCTGATCGTGCTGCACCACACCGAGATGGACAGCGCCGAGGGCGCCTTGCGCGTGCTCAGCGCGCGCGATCCCGAGCGCCGGGTCAGTGCGCACTACCTGATCGGCGCCGACGGCCGCCTGTACCAATTGGTGTCGGAACAGGACCGCGCCTGGCATGCCGGCGCGGCGACCTGGGCCGGCATCGAGGACCTCAACTCGGCCTCGATCGGTATCGAGCTCGACAACGACGGTGCGGCGCCGTTCGCCGAAGCGCAGATCCAGACCCTGCTGCAACTGCTGCAGGACATCACCCGGCGGCTGTCGATTCCGCCGCAGTTGGTGATCGGCCACGGCGATATCGCACCCACGCGCAAGCACGACCCGAGCGCGCTGTTTCCCTGGCAGCGCCTGGCCGAGGCCGGCTACGGCCTGTGGCCGCGCGCGCAACGCGCCGCCGTGCCGCCCGGCTTCGACCGCTGGGCCGCCCTGCGCACGATCGGCTACGACCTGAGCGATCCCGCCGCCGCGCGCCGCGCCTTCCATCGTCACTACCGCGGCCAGGAGAGCGACGCCTGGCTGCCCGACGACGATGAGATTCTCTACGACCTGCAGCTGCAGCTGATGGCCTTGCCGCAGTCCGTGCCGCAATGACGGAAGCCGCCATGGACAACGCCATCTGAGCGACTTGTCCGAATTTGGCGGAATCACGTGAGCGCGTCGGCGCACTCGCTAGCTCCCTTAGCATCGATCGCGCCGGCCGCTCACGCGCGCCGGCGTGGGCGACCGTGGACGCGCGCGCCCGCATACACACGAGATGGGCGCGACCGGTCGTCCGGCCTCTCAGCAGGCAAAGGAAACCATGCGCGCAATTCGTTTGAGTTTGATTCTGATCGCGGCCTTGTCCGTCGCGCCCATCGCCGCCGCGCAGGACGCGGCCACGTTCGACCCCACTGCGGTGGTAGCGCAACAAAAGCGGATCCGCAGCGATCTCGACGCCGGTGCCGGCCGCTACGGCGCCCTTCCGGCCGACGCCCGCCGCGAAGTGTCGGCGCGCCAGGACGCATTGTTCAAGTTGCTGGAAGGTCGCAGCTACGAGGACCTCAGTGCCGCCGAGCGCAGTCAGGCCAGCGAAACCCTGGCCTGGATCGAAGCGGCGCCGCAACGCAGCGGCGAGGAACGAATGGTCTGCGAGCGCGTCAAGGCCATGGGCAGCAATCGGGTGGAGCGCGTGTGCAAGACCGTGGCGCAGCGCCAGGCCGAACACGACTCCGCGCGTAACCGCGCCAACAAGAGCGGCGTGGATCGGGCATTGGAGCAACGCAACGTGTGCGCCAACGCCAGCTGCGGCGGCGCGCGCTGAACGACCGCTTGGCGAAGAACCCCGGCTCCGGCCGGGGTTCTTCCTGGCGAGACGCGGTTGTGTCCGTCTTCTGCTTTCGCTGGAAGCGGTGGACCCTCAGGCGTTCCGCGATCCGGCTTCCGGCTTTCGCCGCAGCAGATAAACCACTGCGCCCACCGCCAGCGCGATGGCGGCGGCGATCAGGTTCTGCGCGCTCGCACTGGCCAGCAAACCCAGAGACAGCAAGGTCGCCAGAATCGGAATCAACGGCCCGCCCGGCAGCTGCAGGGCTTCGGCACGATCCCCATGGCGGCGGCGCAACACCAGCACGGACACGGCGGTGCCGAGGTAGGTGCATAGCCGCGAGACCACCGACAGCAGCGCCAGTTGCACGAACGAGCCCGACAGCGCCAAGGCCAGCGATACCAGGCCGATGGCGAGGATGGCGACCACTGGGGTGCGGAAGCGCGGATGGATCGCGGCCAGCGCGCGCGGGCCGTAACCATCGGCAGCCAGCGCGAGCAGGTAGCGCGGGGCCATCATCACCGTGTTGTTGTTGGTGCCCAGGATCGAAACGCTGGCGCCGACGGTCAGGGCCAGGGCCAGCCACCAGCCGCCGAAGCGCGCGGCCGCGTCGGCCAATGGGGCCTTGGATTCGGCCAGCCCCGGCAAGGTGCCCAGCGCGACCCATTGCACCGCGAAATAGATCGCGGTGACCGTAGCGATCATGGTCAGCAGCGCGAAGGGAATATCGCGACGCGGGTTACGGTATTCGCCCGCGGCGGCGGGCAGGTTTTCGAACCCGGCGTAGGCGAACAGCAGCAGCAAGGCCGCCTGGCCGAGGTTGCGCAAGGGAATCGCATCGCCCGGCAGCGCGCCGGCGGCGTCGGCCAGGCCGGCGTCGAAATGCACGGCGCCGATCGCCACGAACAGGAACAGCGGCAGCAGCTTGGCGATGGCCAGCAGCACCGCGGCGCGCGCGGCGGTACGCACGCCGACCATGTTGATGACGACCAGCAGCGCCAGCGAGCCGACCACCACCGCGATGCGCCCCGGGCCCGCAGCGGCGCCCGGCCAGAAATGCGCGACCGCCTCGGCCAGGCCGTTGCTCAGCGCCGCCGCGGTGGCGATGCGGGTGAGCAGCAGCATCCAGCCGACCTCGAAGCCGATGAAGGCGCCGAATGCTTCGCGTGCATACAGATAGCCGCCGCCGGGCTGGTCGAAGTAGCTCGCGGCCTGGGCGTAGCACAGCACCAGCAGGCTGACCGCCGCGCCCGCCAGCAGCACCGCCCACAGACTGGCCGGACCCAGCAGCGCGGCCGCGGTCGCCGGCAACAGATAGATACCGCTGCCGACGACGTCGTTGATCGACAGGCCCAGCAATTGCCAGCGGCTGACTGCGCGCAGCGGGGCGGGAGCGGCGTCGGCGGGCGGCGCGCCGCGGCGATCGGACGAAGACGACGACGAGGACGGTTCCAAGGCATCACCCGGCGGGAGCGTGAGGGCCAGAGTGCCCCAGTCGGACGCCGCGAATCCAGCGCGGACCCGCCGTATCGCGACCGCCGACACCGGTTGTGCGTCCGTTAGGCCGGAAATCACGGCCGCGGCGCTACTATCCGCACGCCTCGTGCCGCCGCCGGGCGGCCGCCCCCAAGGAGATGGACCCGAATGAGAGCGTTGATCCTGACCGCAGCCGTCGTGCTGCTGGCCGCCTGCAAGCCGGCGCCGACCGACACCGCTGCGCCTGTGGCCGCCACGCCCGCGCCGGCGACCGCGCCGGCGAGCCCCGAGGCGCCCGCGCCTGAGCCGGGGACCGCCGCTACGCCGGCTCCGGCCGCAATCGAGTCCGTGCCGGCCGCGCCCGCCAGCGACGAAGGCAGCGCCCAGGTCAACCAGTCGATCGAAGAAGTGCTCGGCGATCCGGCCATCTACGAACCGGCGATCCGCGCGTTCCAGAAAGCGGTCGCCGCGCACGATGCGGCCGCGGTCGCCAGGATGGCCGACTACCCGTTCAAGGCGACCGCCGACGGCAAGCCGACCCAGATCAAGGACGCCGCCGCGTTCGTCGCCGCCTACGACAAGATCGTGACCCCGGCGATCGCCAAAGTCGTGTCCGAGCAGAAGTACGCCGAGCTCGCCGTCAGCGGTAAGGGCGTGATGTTCGGCAACGGCGAGGCCTGGATCAACGGCATCTGCAAGGACAACGACTGCAAGGCCGTCGACGTGCGCGTGGTCGCGATCCAATCCACCGAGGCGGCCGCGCATTAAGACGCGCGCGCCCCTGCCGGCGGTGTTGGCGCTGGGTGCCGCGCTCGCCCTGGGCGTGGCCGGCAGCGCGCACGCGCGCAAGGTCTATCGCTGCGTCGGACGCGACGGCACGGTCAGCCTGGCGACTGCGCCGGAGCCGGGCTCGCGTTGCGAGGTGCGCGAGTTCGACGACAACGTCGCCAAGGTGCCCAACCTGTGGGGCTCGATGGGCGTGATCAGCGGCACGCTCTACGAACGCCAGCAGGACGGCAAGACCGTCTACAGCACGCGCAATCTGCCCGGTTCGGTCAAGGTCCTGTCGTTCATGGTGGAAACGCCGCCGGGCGAGCCCGCGCATGTCGGTCTGGGCCGGGTCGGCAAGCCGCAACTGGACAAGTACGCCGCGCAGTTCCGCTCCGCGGCCAAGGCCACCGGCGTCGACGATGCCTGGCTGCGCGCGATCGCCCACGCCGAAAGCGGCTTCAACGCCGCGGCGGTTTCGCCCAAGGGGGCGCAGGGCGTGATGCAGCTGATGCCGGCCACGGCCAAGGAGTACGGTGTGGTTGATCCGTTCTCGGCCGAGGATTCGATCAACGCCGGCGCGCGGCATCTCAAGCAACTGATCCGGCGCTACAAGGGCGACCTGACCCTGGTCGCTGCCGCCTACAACGCCGGCATCGGCGTGGTCGCCCGCTACGGCGGCGTGCCGCCGTATCGCGAGACCCAGGCCTACATCGCCAAAGTCCAGGCCCTGCACGAAAACTACCGCCTCGCCCTGGCGGCCCAGCCCAAGCGCGGCGCGAAGAAGCGCTGAGCGCCGCGGCCCAGGCCGGTGCGGTGGGCTTCAGGCCACCGCGGCCTTATGCGCTTCGAAAGGAAGTGGAATCGCGCCGCTCTGGGCGACGATGCGCGGTTCGGCTGCGGTCAGCAGTTCCTTGCTGCCGTCGACCACGACCAAGATGCGACCGGCTTCGATCTCATCATGGAACTTGCGCCGGATCGGATCCGGCAGCGACGAGCCCACCAAGGCCGAGGCCCAGCAGCCGACCATCGCGCCGGCCATGGCTGCCGCGGCCGCGCCGGCCAGGGTCAGCGCGATCGGTGTCGCCGCGACCACCGCCAGGCCTGCCGCCAGACCCGCGGCGCCGCCGATGCCGGCCCCGCGCAGCGCGGCGGGCATCAGGTCGGTGTCGGCTTCCCTGCGTTCGTTAGGGATCGACGCCAGCTCGATGTCCGAGCGCGCGATCAACAGAATGTCGTCGTCGTTCACACCGGCTTCCAGTGCGGCGTTCATCGCGGCCTGGGCGCTGTTCAGATCTGGCGTGCTGAACACGTGTCGGATCTTCATGCTTCCTCCTGACGCGGAGTCAGGTGCGCATCGCCACGCCGCGCACCGTGCGGGTGGCGACCGGAGCGAACGCACTCCTAGCGCGTTACCGCCCGGCCGTCGCCACGAGCTTGGGCGCGGCCGGGTTACCGTCATGTGACGGGCGTCGGCGCCTGCGCTTCGCCTTAACGATGCGGTGTTAATGTCTGTTCGATTCGATACCGCATTACACGGAGACCCGCATGCGCACGCAGTATTCCGCCTACGCACTCGCCGCCGTCGCCGCGCTGACGCTTGCGGCCTGCAAGCCGGCACCGGCACCGGAAGCGCCCACGCCGGCCGAGACCCAGACCACCGCCGACACCTCGACCCAGCCGGCGATGTCCACCGACACCCCGACGCCGGTCGCCGCCGCGCCGGCGCCCAGCGCGACGATCGCTCCGGAGGCCTTCGTCGGCAAGGTCTGGCAGGTCAAGGATTCCTCCGCGGTCGAGGCCGGCACCACTTACGCCTTCCTGGCGGATGGCACGCTGGTCGTGGATTCGGACAGCGGCACGCCGCTGTACGGGCAATGGAAGTTCGACGCCGGCAAGCTGACCCTGATCGAGGAAGGGCAGTCGTATCCGACCGACATCCTCAAGCTCGACGCGGGCGAGTTCCGCATCCGCAGCCACAACCCCGGCGAACCGGTCGAAACATTGCTGGTGCCCGCGGCCGACCAGACCTTGCCCAAGGCCAAGCCGTGAACGTGGCGGCAAACGCTGCGGGCGAAGCGCTGCAGACCGATCGCGTCTAGCGGCGAGGGACGATAGCCATGGCCATGCAACCTTTTGTCGACGTGACCTGCCCGTATTGCGGGGAGACGATCAGCCTGATGATGGATCTCTCGGCCGGCGATCAGAACTACATCGAGGACTGCCAGGTTTGCTGCCGGCCCATCGTCGTCGCCGTCGCGGTCGACGAAGACGGCGAGCCGCAAGTCGCCGTCAGCGGAGAAGACGAAGCCTAAGCGTCGGTCGCGGCGCCCGCAGGGTGCATGCTCGTCATCGCGCGAGGGCGACCATCCAGCGACTTCGACGTTTCGCCCGCAGGGCCGATCGCATCGCAGCGGTGAAGCCACGTTTGCCGTCGTTCGGGCTATCGTTCGTCGTATGTAAAACCACAGCGACGACCATGCCCGCAAGGAAATCCGCCGCCGCTCGCGGCTCCGGTAGCGACACGCTCGATCCGCGCGCGCTCAATCGCGCCCTGCTGCATCGACAGGCCCTGCTGCAGCCTTCGTCGGAATCGGCCTTGGCGATGGTGGAGCGCCTCGGCGGCCTGCAGGGACAGGCGCCGAATCCACCGTACCTGGGCCTGTGGACACGGCTGACGGCTTTCCGCCCCGAGGATCTGACCGAACTCATGCAAACGCGGCAGGTGGTGCGCGCGACCATGATGCGCGGCACCCTGCATCTGGTGAGCGCGCGCGACTACCTGGCCTGGCGCGCGACCCTGCAGCCCGTCTTGCGGCGCTTGTCCCTGCAGAGCGATCAGGGACGTGCGGTACACGACATGGACCTGGACGCCTTGAATGCGGCCGGGCGCGCGCTGCTCGCACGCAAGCCGCTCAGCGCGACCGCGCTCGGGCCGCTGCTGCGGGAGCGGTGGCCGGATCGCGACGCCGCGGCGATGGCGCGTTGGGTGCGCAGCGTCGAGCCGCTGGTCCACGTGCCGCCGGCCGGGGTATGGGATTCGCACCAGGCGGCGACCTTCGCGCCGGCCGCGGACTGGCTCGGCCAGCCCTTGTCCACGGACGATGCCGCCGACGCCATGGTGCTGCGCTATCTCGCCGCGTTCGGGCCGGCCTCGGTAAAGGACATCGCGGCCTGGTCGGGCCTGCAGGGCGTGCGCGCGATCGTGGCGCGCCTGCGTCCGCGGCTGCGCGCCTACCGCGACGTCCACGGTAACGAGCTGTTCGATCCCATCGACCTCGGCCTGCCCGATGCCGGGCAAGCGGTGCCGCCGCGCCTGCTCGCGGACTTCGATAACGTCCTGCTCGCCCATGCCGAGCGCAGCCGCATCTTCGAGGAGCGCCATAAGCCGACGATCTTCACCCGCAACGGCATCGTCCGCGCGACGATCCTGATAGACGGCTTCGTGCGCGGCACCTGGAGCATGGAGCGCGGCAAGGACGCGGCGGCCATCACGATCGTGCCGTTCGCGCGGCTGTCCAAGGCCGATCGCGCGGCGCTGGGCGACGAAGCTGCGCGCTGTCTGGCGAGCTTTGCGCCCGGACTCGCACACGACCTGCGTTTCGAGGCCGGCGACCGCTGAGTACGCCGCGCAATCCATGCATTCAGCGCGACATCTCGGTGCAGTCGTTCGCTGCGGATGCCAGCGCCGAAAAATGCGCGCCAAAACGCCATCGATCTGCGATTTCGTAAAGGTTGTGTTGTGTTCAGCCAATCGCCGCACAGCGCAACCCGGCGCAAGGCCGTCCTGCGTCACGTTTTGACGCGTTTCGGCGGACGGTCCTAACGTCATTCGCGGCAAGTGTGGTTAAGCGAACGTAGCTTTAACGCTTCGTGCCTGAGATCGGTTCAGATGCGCACCGGCAAGGTGCAGTCGTGCGGTGGCCCCCAAGCTTTCTGACATCCGCGCAACACATCTATCCAGGAGAGAACGCATGAACAACCTGTCCCGCAAGTCGCTGATCGGTGCCTTCGCCCTCGTCGCCACTCTGTCGGCTCCGCTCGCGTTCGCGCAGCAGGCCGAACAGGCTCCGCCGACCGAACAGAGCGCCGACGCGGCGGCTACTGCGGCTACGACCGCCGGCGATGCCGCCGCCCAGGCCAGCGAACCGGCAGCGGCGACCGCGACCGCCGCCGCGCCGCAGAAGAAGAGCTGGAGCGACGTCGACGCCGATAAGGACGGCAATCTGAGCAAGACCGAGGCGTCCTCGGTGCCCGCGCTGGGCCAGGTCTTCGACAAGGCCGACTCCAATGCCGACGGTTCGCTGACCGCCGCCGAATACAAGGCCTACGTGGCCAAGGCGCAGAGCGGCAAGCCGGCCAAGCACGGCGGCTGATCGGGTTCGAAACCAAGGGGTGTGGACTCCCTGCGGAAGGAAGGGCGGCTAGGGCCGCCCTTCCTGTTTTTACGGGCCGCTTCTATCCGCTGTTTTGGGCGGACCCGCAGCGCGGCATAATGCGCGGATGAATTCCACGCACGCGGCCGGCATCCGGCTGGTCGGCTTCGACGCCGACGACACGCTCTGGCGCAGCCAGGACTACTTCGACCAGGCCCAGCTCGATTTCGAGCGCATCGTCGGCGCCTACGTCGACCTGCACGACGCCGGCGTACAGGAGCACCTGTACGAAGTCGAGAAGCGCAACATCGCGCTGTTCGGCTACGGCGTGAAGGGCATGGTGCTGTCGATGATCGAGGCCGCGGTCGAGATCACCGGCGAGCGGATCAGCGCAGCCCACCTGCATCGCATCGTCGGCCTGGGCAAGGACCTGCTGCGGCATCCGGTCGAACTGCTGCCCGGCATCCCCGAGGCGGTGCGCGCGATCGCAGCCGAGTACGACGTCGTGCTGATCACCAAGGGCGACCTGTTCCACCAGGAGTCCAAAGTGCGCCAATGCGGCCTGGCCGAACTGTTCCGCCGCATCGAGATCGTCAGCGAGAAGGACGTCTCGACCTACGCGCGCCTGTTCGACGAATTCGGTCTGGCGCCGGATCAGTTCGTGATGATCGGCAACTCGCTGCGTTCGGACATCGCGCCGGTGCTGGAGCTCGGCGGCTGGGGCATCCATATGCCCTACCACGTGACCTGGGCGCACGAGAACGAGGCCGAGATCGCTGCCGATGCGCCGCGCCTGCGTCGCGTCGACGGCGCCGCCGCGCTGCCCCAGGCGGTGCGCGAACTGGCCCGCGCCGCCGCCACCTGAACAGCGGCCGGCATTATTCCCAACGCCGGCTGAGCGATTCCGGGCCGGGCCCGGAAAATTAGGAAGTCGTTCACCGTCGCGGTCGCATCGTCTGCCCATGCCTGCAATGGTGCAGGCGTTGAGGAGAACGACATGACCGCACTGTCCCGATGGCTCGCCCCGGTGGTAGTGGCCGCCGGCTTCGGCGTGGTCGCGATGACGCCGGCTCCGGCGGTGGCGCAGAGCAACGATGACCTGGCTCGCGTGATCGTCGATGTGGCCGACGTGATCATCCGCGGCAACACCCCGTACTACCGCTACGGCAACTACGGCTACGACGATCGCCTGATCGTGGTCCGCGACCGCTACGGTCGTCCGACCTATTACCGTAACGTGCCGCGCCGCAACTACTACTCGCAGCCCCCGTACGGCAACGCCTACGGCTATCGCAACCAGCACAGCCGCCAGCGCGTGACCTGCAACAGGTACGGCAAGTGCCGGACCGAGTACTACGACCCGCGTTACGACGACCGCTATGGCCGCCGTTACGACAATCGCTACGACAACCGTTACTACGACGGCCGTAGCGACTACCGCTACGATCGCCGTCGCTACGACGATTGACCGCCACCGGCGGCGGCACCGCTCTCCGCGGTGCCGTCGCCGTTTCTGCTGCCGCGCGCCGCTTTCGGTGCTAGCCTGCGGCCCTGTCCGCGAGGAGTCGTCCCGTCATGAAATCGCTGCTGCTGTGCGCCAGTCTGGCCGTCGCCGGCCTAGCCTCCACCTGGGCCCCGGCGGCGCAGGCGGCGGGCAACGTCGACTGCAAGCTCCACTTCAACATGTCGGGTTGGTCGGTGTTCTACAAGACCTCCTCCGGCAGCGGTACCGTCCAGTGCAGCAACGGCCAGAGCATGGCGGTCAAGATCAGCGCCAAGGGCGGCGGCCTCACCGTGGGCAAGTCCCGGATCGAGAACGGGGTCGGCGAATTCTCCGGCGTCCATAACATCTCCGAGATCCTGGGCACCTATGCCACCGCCGAGGCCCATGCCGGCGCGGTCAAGTCCAGCAAGGCCCAGGTCATGACCAAGGGCGAAGTCTCGTTGGCCCTGGCCGGCAAGGGCGAGGGCTGGGACCTGGGCGTGGCCTTCGGCAAATTCGTGATTTCACGCTGAGCATGGACCGCAGCATCGCGCCGCCGTCGAATAGTTCGCCGCGCTCCCCGGTGCGGGTGCGTCTGCTCGCCCTGGTGGCGTCGATCGCGGCGGTGCTCGGTATTGGCCAGAGCTGGGCCCAGGATTTCGCCTTCGGCTGGGATCCGCGCAGCGGCGACGCCTGGGTCGATACCTGGCTGAGCGATGTGAACCGTTACGGCACGCGCTACCGCGAACCCTTCGTGGACGAGATGGTGCGCAATTACGGCGCGCCGCGCGAGCTGGTGTCCGAACTGCTGGCGACGCGGCGTTGGGCGCCGGGCGACGTCTACTACGCCTGCGCGATGGCGCAGGTGCTCGGCCGTCCCTGCCGCTACGTGGTCGACGAGTGGGAACGCAGCCATGGCGAGGGCTGGGGCGCGGTCGCGCAGCGGCTGGGGCTGAAGCCCGGTTCGCCGGAATTCCATCGCCTCAAGCGCGGTTTCGTGCCGACCTACGACCGCTGGGGCCGTCCGATCGCGATCGACGCCGAGCTGCGTCGCGATTTCCCGAACCGGCCGACGGTCAAGAGCAAGCGCCCGCTGCCACCGCAGGCCCACGAGGCCGGCAAGGCAAAAGCCAAGGGGCAGGGCAAGGGGCACGCCAAGGGCAAGGGCAAGGACTGATTGCGCGGTGGTCGCGCGCGGTGCCGGGCCGCTGCATAAGCGATCCGATCTCCGCCGCTGTCCGGTCGCCGCATTGGCGCAGGGCCGTATCATGGCCGCATGACCGACGCCTCTCGCGCCTCCGATATCCGTATCGTCGATTTCGCGCCGCAGTGGCGCGACGATTTCGCCCGCCTCAATCTGGAATGGCTGGAACGCTGGTTCGCGGTCGAGCCGATCGACCGCGAAGTGCTGGGCGATCCGGAAACCCATCTGCTCGCCGGCGGCGGCCAGATCCTGTTCGCGATCGACCGCGACGGCCGCGCGGTCGGCACGGTCGCGCTCAAGTACGAGGGCGACGGCGTCTACGAGCTGACCAAGATGGCGGTCGACAGCGCGCAGCGCGGCGGCGGCATCGGCCGCTTGCTGATGCGGGGCGTGCTGGACAAGTTCCGCGCCCTGCGGGGTCGCGAATTGTTCCTGGAATCGAGCACCCGGCTCGCGCCCGCGCTCAAGCTCTACGAAAGCGTCGGCTTCCGGCATTACCCGGCGCCGCGGCCGGGCTCGCATTACGCCCGCGCCGACGTCTACATGATCTGGCACCCGCCCGAGTAGGCGCGGGCGCGGGGCGTAGCGCCGCAATCAGTCCTTTTTCTTGTTGTCCATCGGCCGCTCGTTCGGCGGCGGATCGTCGGCATTGGCCTTCTTGGCGCCGTCGCCGCTCATCATGGCCTGGTGCGCGGCATCCATTTCGGCGGCGGTAACCTTGCCGTCGTGATTGGCGTCCATGCGTTCGAACATCGCGCGCGCGCCGGCGGCGTGCTCGGCGGCGGTGACGATGCCGTCGTGGTCGCTGTCGATCGTGGCGATCTTCTCGGCCGAGGTCATCATCGGCCGCATCTTCGGGGTTTCCTGGGCCGTGGCCGATATCGCCGCGAGCGCGGCGGCGAAGCTCAGCGTACAGGCGAGGGTCTGCGGTTTCATAGCGGCCTCCTGGGTCGCGGCCCCTGCACCGGGCAGTGTCCGCCGCCGGCGGTGACGCGGCTGTGGACCCGGCCCCGTTCAGGCTGACGCGACGGCCCGCGTGATGGTAGTGGCCTTGGAACAGCGCGGCTGGTCGCCCGATTTGGGCTGGGTGCGCTTTGCGCCGACTATGGACGGTCGCAATGCCCGCCTGTGCCCGCTCCGTGACCGGAGCCCACGCGCTACCGCTGCCCGCCGAAAGCATTCGGCTGCCGGTGGCGCCCATGATGGACTGAGTCGTTAGCGGCTAAATTGTCTTTAAATGCAATATGTTGCGGCGATACAGGGTGCATGGTGCGAACAGGTTGGCACCGCTTACTTTGCTCAGGGCTCTGCAGCTAACGAGCCTTTCATATTGATATCCCTACGTTGCGTCTAGCCAGGCAAGGACAGCTCATGAGACCGCCTTTTCTTTCGATCGTGTTCGCCGTCTCCGGGGGCTGGCTTCTCTGCGCATGCGCGCACTCCACAGCCGAACCCGACCGCCAGCCTGCCAAGGAACATGCCGTCATGGTCACGCCCGGATCCAATCCTGCGACTGACAATCCAAAACGCAGCGCCGTGGAGATCGGCAAACGGTTCCTGCAGCTGCTTGAAGGGTTGGAGTCGCGAGATGACTTGAGCCTGGAGCGCGTCAAAAGTGTATTGGGCGTTCCTTTAAGGCGTTTTGATGGCACACCGGACTATCTTTTCGCCTACAGCAGAGAGCTTCTACCGCCGCGATCACCAGCTCATCTGGCAGGCGGTCTCCGAACTGGTTGACAAGCGGCGGCCGTTCGATGCGGTGACCCTTGGCGAGTGGTTCGCCTCCGCGGGCATGGCCGAACACGTCGCCGGCGGCGCGTACCTGATGGAGCTGGCCAGGACGACTCCGTCGGCGGCCAACATCCGCGCATACGCGGAGATCGTGGCGGACAAGGCCCGGCTACGCCGCGTTATCGACGTGGGCGCGGGCCTGGAGAACATGGGCTTCAATCCGGATGGGAGGAACAGCGTCGAGATCGTCGGGCATGCGATGGCCTCGCTGGGTGAGCTGATGCAAGCCGAGCCCTGCGAGCTGGAGGAGGTCGGGCCGGTCCTCGTACGTGTGTTCGAGAACCTGCAGCGGCGCTACGAGCTCGGCGGCGCACTGGATGGGGTCTCCACTGGCCTGACCGAGCTGGACCGCGTGCTCAACGGTCTCAAGGGCGGTCGCCTGTATGTGCTGGCGGCCCGACCCAAGATGGGCAAGACGAGCCTGGCTCTCGGCATCGCGCGAGCCGTGGCGGTAGAGCAGCGGCAGCACGTCGCGTTCTTCACCTTCGAAATGCCGCCCGAGGAGCTGATGGAACGCATGGTCTGCGCAGAAGGGGAGGTCGACCACGATCGCTTCCGCCGCGGGCAGCTCGAAGACGAGGAATGGAGCAAAGTCACCCTGGCCATACGCCGGCTCAGGGGTGCGCCGCTGCGGGTCTCGCGCCCACGTACGTCTCGCATCGACGCGGTTTGTGCCCAGGCGCGTCGCCGGCACGCAAAGAAGCCCCTGAAGCTCATCGTGCTGGACTACCTGCAGCTGCTCGACACGAAGGGCGCCGAGAACCACACACTGGGCGTCACTGAGATCAGCCAGAAGCTCAAGATGCTCGCCGGCGATCTGGACGTTCCGGTGCTGGCTCTGTCGCAGCTCAACCGAGCGGTGGAGTCGCGACCGAATAAGCGGCCGATGCCTGCGGATCTATCCAAGAGTACGGCTGCATCGTTTGCCGCAAGCACTACAGGATTCGGCGGGCCGCCGAGATTCACCACCTCACGGTGGGCGGCCGGCACGGCCAGCGTAGGCGCGGCCACGACTTCACCATCGGCCTATGCAGCTGGCACCACCGCGGAGTGAATGCCTTCGGCAGCGCCGAGCTCGGGGCCGCTACCTACGGGCCGAGCTACGCCCTCGAGCCTCGCGCATTTCGTGAGCGCTTCGGAGGTGACGAAGCGCTACTGGCCTACCAGAACCAACTCATCGCCAAACAGGAGGCAGCATGAGATCCAAGCTCAGCATCCCCATGGGCAATCCAGTCACAGGGGAGATGGAGTTCCATCGCGAAGTTACTGGCGACATCATCGGTCCGTTCCTCGTTCATCGGGAGGCCAGCGCATACCTCGCTGGATGGGTGGTAACCCACCGGGCCACCGGCTACGCGGTGTTGAACGAGATTCCCGAAGAGCGAAGCGCCAAGTGGCTAGCGCGCGAGCTTCAGAAGGTCCAGGTCTCTTGGGATTTCTCGGAGCCGGCAGCCGTGAAGTCGCTCTCTGCCGAGGCTCTCGCCAAGATCAAAGTTCTCCGGGCCGAAGCGCGCCGCGGATCCTTCCGGCAGGCCGCGGCATGACGTTGCAAGTCATCGCCGGTGTCGACCCTGGTCAGACCGGCGCCGTGGCCCTCTTAGCCGATGGCCAGCCTGCCGGCTTTGTCGACATGCCGACCCTCACCCGCAAAGCTGGTGGCGAGATGGTTGACGCAGGGCACCTCGCCAGATCGCTGCGCGAGCTGCTCTCCAAGCACCCTGGCGCTAGTCGATACGCAGTCATCGAGCGGGTGGCGGCCATGCCGCAGCAAGGGGTCAGTAGCGTCTTCAGGTTTGGCCAGGCTGATGGCGTAGCGCGTGGTGTCATCGGCGCGCTACGCCTGCCGCTGATCGACGTGCCTCCGCTTACGTGGAAACGCCATCTGGGTCTGGACAACAAGGACAAGGACGCTGCCCGCCAGTTGGCGATCAAGCTGTTTCCAGTCATCGCGGTCGAGCTGGCTCGCAAGAAGGATATTGGCCGGGCTGACGCGTTGCTGGTGGCGTACTGGGCATACGTGACTGAGCAAATTGCGAGGAAGGCTGCATGAGCGAGGCCCTGGAACTTCAGATTGAAGTGGCCTGGGTGGCGCTCACCAGGATGAGTGTCGGTCGTAGCCGCACGCTGCATCTGACTCGCGGCCGACGCGTGGTCTGGTCTGCAAACGATCGGCGGGCTACCGAGCTCGTGGAGATCGGCACTTACACCCGAGGCGTGTCCCTGGCGGAATTGCGTGAGGACGTGTTCTACAGCCATGCGAACTACAGGGAGGCTACGTAAGGCGCGATGGACCGGCGGAAGCTAGACGCAAGGCTGGAAGCGTGGGCCGCGGAGTACGGCGGCGGCCGCTATGAGGAGATCGGTTACCCCAGCCGAAACATCCTCAAGACCCTGATTGAGCACGAAGGGTTCGTTCCTTCTGCGCGGGGATACATTCCCACGCCAATCTATACAGCCGCCGATGAGATTGAGGCAGCGGTGCGCGGCATGGACGAGATCGGCTACGGGCGCCAAGCCCATGTGTTGCGCTGCGAGTACTTCATGCCGGACGCCCATATGGAATTGCGGCTGACTAACCTGGCGCAGGTAGGGGTTAAGATCAGTCGGGCTGGCTACTACGACTACTTGGCGATCGCCAAGGCGTACATTGCAGGGCAACTCAACAGGGCCGCAGCTGCATGAGCTGGTGCGTCTACATGATGGTGGTCCATGCCGGGGGCGCCACTTACTGCAAGGTCGGAGTGACCGGTTCTCTCTGGGATCGCATCTGCCAGGTCCAGACCGGTTGCCCGGTTCGGATTTCTGATGTCGCCTATGTGGCGATGGCTACCTCAAACTTTGCATATCAGGCGGAGCGCCGAATTCACTGGGGACTCAACGAGTACCACTCGCACGGGGAGTGGTTCGCCTTGGACCTGAGCAATGAGGAGCACAAGGCAAAGTTCTCGGACGTATGCCGGCGCGCGTTCGGGGAGTTGTGCGGATCCGGCTGGCGCTGGGTCCATCAGGATCTCGCCGGAATAAAGTTGATGGCGGGGTTGCGTCTAGACAAAAACACCTAAATACTGGGTACGTTCCCGAACTACCTCTGAAGCCCTGGCCAAAAGCCGGGGCTTCTGCGTTGTGCGGGTCTGCCCGAGGGGCTAGGCACCGGCCTCCCAAGCCGACCACGCGGGTTCGATCCCCGCGGCCCGCTCCACTTCGCCCGGCCGCGGCTTCCTCGTCGTCGTCGTAGCGCCCTCGGGCCGCCGGGCATCTAACTGGATCTGACCATGAAGGTAATCACCGCCGAGTTGATCGCGCGGGCGGTCGGCTGTGGCCGCGGCTTGGCGGAAACCATCGCCGCGCCCCTGCGCGAGGCCGTAGCTGCGTACGAGATCGATGATTCGTCGCGTCGCCTCGGCTGCTTTCTGGCTCAGGTTGGGCACGAGTCCCTGGGCTTCAGTCGACTGTATGAGTCCTTGAGCTACCGGCCGGAGCGCTTGCGCGAGGTCTGCTCGGACGCGAAGCCCGGGACACGCTGGCGATCGCTGCTGCCGCGCGTAGCCGAGCTGGCCAACAACCCGCAGGGCCTGGGCAATGCCGCCTACGGCGGCCGGATGGGCAACGGCCCGGAGGAGACCGGGGACGGCTACCGGTTCCGCGGCCGCGGCTGGCTGCAGATCACCGGAAAGGCCAACTACGAATCGAACCGCGACATCGTGCGCACGCGCTTCCCCGACGCACCGGACTTCGTGCTGGTCCCGGACGCGCTGCTGGAGGTGCGCTGGGCCGCGATCACCGCGGCCGCATTCTGGAGCCACCACGGCCTGAACGAGCTGGCGGACGGTCAGCAGTTCGAGCGCATCACCAAGATCATCAATGGCGGCACGCACGGCATGAAGGACCGCCAGGACCGCTACAAGCGCGCGATGGCGGCGCTGACCGCATGAGCGAGCCCATTTCCGGCGCCATGGCGGTCAAGTCCACGGTCGGCGCACTGGCAGCCCTGGCAGCCACGCAGACCGCGGTCACCGTGATCGACCACGTCGAGCGCAGCATCCTCGGCATTCCGCAGTCGGTGCTGCTGGCGGCGATCGTCGGCGCACTGATCGGGTGCTACCTGATGCCGAGCAAGGACGCGGCGTCGTTGTTCGAGGGCCGGGAGTACACCTGGCGCTGGTACGGCCGGGTGGTGTTCAAGGCGCTGATGCTGGGCATCGGCGTGCTGTGCTTCGCCTTCCTCGACGGTTGGACCATCGCCGCGCTGATGATGGACGAGCGGGGCAAGGTAGGCCCGGCCGCGATGCCCTACGCCGGCATCCTCGGCGCCTTCATCCGACCGCTGCTGCCCAGGTACCTGAAGGGCCTGGAGGGCGCCGCGGACCGCCTGTTCGGGAGGATCCAATGAGCACCCTCTACTGGTGCGGTGTCGCCTCGACCTTCGCCCTGTTCGCGGCCGTCTGCTGGCGCCTGATCCAAACGCCTCACCCGGAACGCTCGCTGGGCTGCAGCGCGCGCTGGGCGGTGTGGGGCCTGCTGCACATCGCCATCGCGGTCGCCGCGGTGGGCTACATGCTGGACCACGTCAGCCATCCCAGTCCGACGGAGTGGCACCTGTGCGTGATCCGTACCGCCGTCGCGGCGCTGATGCTGGTGCGCTGGCGCCGGCGAGCAGGAAACATCGCATGAGCTGGCTGATGAGCGTCTGGAACTGGGTCTCGGGCTATTGGCCCTGGATCGCCGGCAGCGGCGCGCTGGTCGGGTTGATCGCCTTCGCCGTGCTGAATCCCCTGGCCGCGGCCAAGCTGGCCAGCGCCGTCAGCGGCCTGGCACTGGATGCCCTGCGGAAGGGTGTGCAGTGGCTGCGCAAGCCCGGCAATACGCTCAGGGCGACCTGCGCCGTACTCGCGATCGTAGCGGCCGTGGCCAGCGTGACCAGCTACCAGGCCAACCGGCAGATCGTGGTGATCACCAAGGAGCGGGACAGCGCCCTCTCGGACGTGTCCAAAGCCGTGGGCCGCATCACCGACTTGGAGGCAACGCTGGCTACCTACCGCAAGCAAGAGCAGCGGTACGCCGAACTGCAGCGCCAGCAGACCGAGGACCTGGCCGAGGCCCAGCAGGACAACGCCGCGGCCCTGGAGCAGATCAGGCGCCAGAGGGAGATAGCCGAACGCAGCAGCCGCGCCTGGTGGCAGACGTACGCCAAGCGCCCCGACAGCTGCAAGGCAGCCCAAGAAGCCATGGACGTGGCCTGTGCCACGGTAGGGGAGTTCTGATGCGCACCATCCTGATGGCAACCGCAGCGCTGCTGCTCGCTGGCTGCAGCACCCAGGCCACACGACCCAATGCGCCGCAGCCCGCGGCCGACGTCATACCCGTTTGGAGACGGTCGAAGGGCTCGCCGGCATCCTGCTGCCGCGGGTGTCGGTGGACGGTAGCTGAGAACGAAGCGGGTGGCACCGATGGCTCGTACCTCAATGCGCCTTCGCTCGGGAACACGGCGCTGTATGTCGGCGGCCCCACGTCGATGCACACCACGGGCAGCAACAAGGCGGCCAGCTTCCCGGTATCAGGCATTCCGGCCACGATGGAGCAGATGACGCTGGGTGTGATCGTCAAGCCGGCCGCCCTTACCGGGCTGCGCCATCTGGTCAACCGCGACAACGACGCCGGCGGCGGTCGCCGCTGGCAGTTCCGGCTGAATGGCAGCAGCGTGCAGTTCGTGAAGATTCCCGGATCGGCGCAGACCGTCAGCGCAACTCATGGCATGAGCGTCGGGCAGGCGCACTTGCTGATGGTGACCATCACGGCTGGTGGCACAGTAAAGCTGTTCGGCAATGGCGCACTTCTCGGCAGCGGCTCTGTCACGCCACTAACGAACTATGGCGGCGGCGGCCTGGATATGCTGGTCGCCAACCGCGGCCTGCTGACCGAGGGAACTGACAACACCTATTCCGAGGCGTTCCTGATCTTTGGCGGCCTGGAGGATGCCCGAGTGGCGCAGTACGGCGCAGCGGTTGGCTTGCCGTGAAGCCCCGGTCGAGGTGTTAGGCTCACGGCGCCGGCACCGAGCCGGTTTGGGCAGGGGCGCCACATGGACTTCAGCTGGCTCAATGAACTTCCGAAAGATCGTTGGCAGCGCGACGACAGCGGCGGCAGGTACATACCAATTGCGGTCTCCGCGTTCCGCCGCACGAGCGATGTCGCTGAGGACGAAGATAGGCTGTTCGAGGAGTTCGATGCCTGGGGTGCCCAACAGGAGCGCCGCTATGTTGCGCTCGCGGTTCCAGGGAATCCGGGCGAACCCTTCATGTGGGTGACCGCGATTCTGGACTGAGGGACTCCGTGTCCTGACGTTTAATTCGGAGTTTTCCTACGCGTCGATGCGCACCGCGCCGACAGCACTGGCAAGTTCGCCGCGCGATCCTAAGCATGCCGAGTGCGGGCCCCAGGCCGCTCAACCGCGCGGCCCTTGAGCAAGGCCAATTCGGCAAATCCCCTGGACGAGGCGATGTCCTGCGGGTCGGCGTTCCGGCGATATGTAGGGGTGAAGAGGTTCCCTGCCACATGGAGCGTGCGTCGTGATCAATCCCTATTTCTGCAAGACCGAAGGCACCAGGCGACTCTCGCTTGCCCTATTCGGGCTGCCGTGCTGATGTGGTGGGCGTGCATCCTGGCCGGCATGCCGCGGCTAGGGAGCGCTGGGCAGTCGCTGATCGTGTTCATCTTGCCGATCGTGTTGGCCTACGTTGCGAGCCTTGGACTTAAAGTCCTGGCGAGCTGGGTGTGGAGCGGCTTCAAGTCCACCACCTAGAGCATCTTCCGCTGAGCGGTCGCAGCCCCTGAGATGGCCAGCGCTATCCTGGCGCCATGTCGACCTTCAATCTCCTGCAGCTGCCGCCAAAATTCGTCTGGTTCCAGACGGGGCCGCTCTGGGCGGAAGTGTTGTCGGTGGCCGTGCCCATCACGCAGGGCCCTGGCTAAGCCCGACATAAATATGCAGCTGACGGGTCTTGTGCCGCCTGTGTCCCACCCGCGATCATGTCCGCCGATCGCAACGCTTCGGGAACAGGGGATGACACGGATTACACGGGCCTTCGCGCTCGCGCTGCTGCTGTGCGCAACGGCCACTGCTTGGGCGCAGGAACATTCGTTGCCGTCCACCACCATGTATCAGGGCGGTGTCGACGGTAAGCCTTTGCTCTTTACGAACGCGAACGTGGCCTGCCGACTGGTGGGCGACTCCATCACCCGAAACTCGCCTCAGCCGCCGATCACCTATGCGAATGGCCGATACGGCACCCATCCGACCGCCGGCATCGGGTGCTACTACGACGAGACCAATCGTTCGACGGGGCAGACGCAGTACAACGTGTTCCGCCAGAACTACGTGGCGCCCAAACAGGTGTGTCCGGCCGGATACAACTACCTGAAGAACCAGTTCACCTGCGTGCGCTACTCGTCGGTGGTGGCGCCCGCCAAGGCCTGCCAGCACTGCCCCACGGACGTCGGCAACCCCATCTCCGTCAACAGCGGCGTCAAGATCGAGCGCGCGCGCGATGAGCTGACGGCGCAGTTGAGCCTGGCGCGCAGCTACAACTCGTTCCCCACCTTCATCGGCTCACCGAATCCGTATGGCGGCTCTTGGTTCTCCGACCTGACGCGCGAGTTGGTCGTGAGCGAGGCGCGGCCCTCGCAGTTCCAGGCGGCGCTGGTGATGCGTGCGGACGGGCGCTCGCTGGCGTTCACCCATGACGGCAACGGCCAGTGGAAGCCCGAGGACGATCAGCGCCTGTACCGCCTCAACCCCTATCAGGTGGGCGGCCAAAGCTTCTGGGAGCTGCGCAAGCCCGGTAACGCGCAAGAGATCTACGACGCCCAGGGCCAGTTCCAGCGTGAGATCCGCGACGGCCGCGTGGTGGCGACGTACGCGCGCGATGCCAGTGGCAACGTAACCTCCGTCACCGACGCCAACGGCCGCGTGTCCACGCTGACCTACGACGCCGGCGGCCTGCTCAACCGCATCGACCTGCCGGACGGGCAGGCCATCGTCTACGCCTACGACGTCAACCGCCAACTGGCCAGCGTGACTCAAGGCGCTTTGGTCACGACCTACAGCTACATCAAGATCGTCAACAGCTGGTACCTGACCGAAGTGGCGCACAACGGCGTGACGTACGCCACGTTCACGTACGACAGCAACAACGGCCGCGCCACCTCCACCGAGCACGCCGGCGGCGTTGATCGTTACGTGGTCAATTACGGCGCCGACGGCAGCAACGTCAACGTCACCACGCCGCAGGGCGGCAATACCCAGTTCCAGTTCCAGACCCGGTTCGGCATGCGGGTGCCCAGCCAGCAGGTGGAGTCGGGGGCGGGTGGGGTGACCATCGCTGCGGGCACCGTCTACGACACCAAGTCGAACGTGTCCAACCGCCGCCGCGGCGATCTGCTGACCTGCCTGTACTACGACACCGACTGGCTGCGCGTAATCGCGCGTTACGACTACCCGGCGGCCACCACGGCCCAATGCCCGGCCACCGACGCCCTGGCTGCCGCCAGCACCCGCCTGCGCAGCGAGACCACGGCTTGGGACACCGCGCTGGACCTGCCCACGCAGCGCCAGACCTACACCGCGGGTGGCGCGTTGCTGGCGAAACAGGACTACAGCTACAACGCCCGCGGCCAAGCGCTGACCGCAACGGCCACCGACCCGGCGACGCCGTCCAACACCCGCACCAGCACCACCGCCTACTGCGAACAAACCGACATCACCGCTGGCACCTGTCCGTTGTTGGGCTTGGTCACCTCGGTCAATGGCCCGCGCACCGACGTGGCCGACACGACTCAGCTCACGTACTACGCCAGCGACGACGCTACCTGCGCCAGCGCCCCGACCACCTGCCCGCACCGCAAGGGCGACCTGTGGAAGGTCACCAACGCGCTGGGGCAGGTCACTGAGACGCTGGCCTACGACGGCGTGGGCCGCCCGCTGTCGGTGAAGGACGCCAATGGCGTGATCACCGATATGGAGTACCACCCCCGTGGCTGGCTGACGGCGCAGAAGCTGCGCGGCCCCAACGCCGGCAGCGAAACCGACGACGCGATCAACCGCTACGAGTACACGCCTACCGGCCTGATCAACAAGATCGCCCAGCCCGACGGCAGCTACACCACCTTCGGCTACGACGCCGCGCATCGCCTGACCACGATCACCGACAACGCCGGTAACCAGATCGTCTACACCCTGGACAACGCGGGCCAGCGCACCAAGGAAGACACCAAGGACAGCGGCGGCGTGCTGCTGCGCACCCTGTCGCGCGTCTACAACCAGCTCGGCCAGCTCAGTACCGGCAAGGACGCCTACAACCACGCCACCGGTTACGTCTACGACGCAGCCGGCCAACTGGACACCACCACGGATGCCCAGGGCACGGTCACGGACAACGCCTACGACCCGATCGGCCGCCTGGCGCAGACCCTGCAGGACACCGCCGGGATCAACGCCCAGACGCAGTTTCAATACGACGCACTGGACCGTTTGACCCAGGTCTCCGACCCCAAGGGTCTGAACACCCAGTACCAGTACAACGGCCTGGGCGACCTGACCCAGCTGACCAGCCCGGATACCGGCGTCACCGGCTACACCTACGACAGCGCCGGCAACCGCAAGACCCAGACCGATGCTCGCAACGAGACGGCGACCTACAGCTACGACGCCCTCAACCGCGTCGTCGGCATCGCCTACAGCGATACGGCGCTTAACGTCGGCTACACCTACGACACCACACAGGCCGTCTGCCAAAGCGGTGAGACGTTCAGCACCGGTCGCATGACCCGTATGGACGACGGCAGCGGAAACACCCGTTACTGCTACGACCGCCGCGGCAACGTGGTCCGTAAGGTCCAGACCACCAACGGCCAAACCTTCACCCTGGTCTACAGCTACACCCTCGCCAACCAGCTGGCGTCGGTCACCTATCCCAGCGGCATGCAGGTGGGCTACACCTACAACACCCTGGGCCAGCCCAGCGGCGTGACGGTCACCCAGCCGGGCCAAAGCCCGCAGGTGCTGCTGGCCGGCGTCACCTATTACCCGTTCGGCCCGGCCGCCGAGCTGGAGTACGGCGACGGCCGCCGCCTCAAGCGCACCCACAACCAGAACTACCAGCCCGGCGTCATCGAGGACGTGGGCCCGGACGGCCTGTCGCTGGGCTACGAGTTCGACGCGGTCGGCAACCTGATCAAGCTGCGCAAGGGCGACCAGTCCGAACCGCCGCTGCGAGCCTACGCCTACGACAGGCTGGGCCGCCTGACCGAAACCCGCGACGGCACCAGCAACGCGCTGCTGCAGGGCTACACCTACGACGCCACCGGCAACCGCACCAGCAAGACCGACGCGGGTGCGACGCAGACCTACACCTATCCAACCACCAGCCACCGCCTGTCGCAGGTCGGCGCCACCGCCCGCAGCTACGACGCCACCGGCAACACCGTTGCCATCGGCGGCACGGCCCAGGAGTTCGTCTACAGCGCCGCCAACCGCATGGGGCAGGTGAAGCAGAGCGGCAGTGCGGTGATGAACTACGCCTACAACGGCCAGGGCGAGCAGACGCGGCGCTACCCGACCACGACATCAACGGCGCAGACCTACGCCAGCTATGACGAGGCGGGGCGTACCGTGGGTGTGTACGACCACACGGGCAATCGCATCCAGGAAGTTATCTGGCTGGGCGATCTGCCAGTCGGCGTGATCGATACGAACAAGCTGCATTACGTCCAGGCCGATCACCTGGGCACGCCGCGCAACGTGATCGATCCGGTTGCGGAGAAGTCGGTGTGGAACTGGCAACTAGGTAACGAGGCGTTCGGTGACAGTGCGCCCAACCAAGACCCGGACAACAACGGCACCGCGTTCGTGTTCGATCTGCGGTTCCCGGGGCAGCGCTACGATGCTGTCAGCGGATTCAACTACAACTATTTCAGGGATTACGAGGCGCGTGCAGGGCGCTATTCGCAAAGCGATCCGATTGGCATGAGAGGAGGAGCCTCAACATACTCTTATGTCGGTGGGGCGCCGCTCGGAAGTTCTGATCCGTTTGGCTTGCAAGCAACGCTCGCCAGTAGGCTTGGTGCGCCGCCACCTGGACAGAATCCGTATGGCTTCAATGACATGGGTGGGCCTCGCGTAACCGGAGGTGACGTTGGTCAGGCCTATCCGCCCTTTTTTTGGCTTTGTCTCATCGATGATAGTTGTAAGCAATACACGGAAGGGCTCGCGAAGGAGCGGGCGCCTCACACTCACTATGAGGAGACTGACGCTCTCTATTTCACGCCGGATCCATTCGGAGGCGGCGATATGTGCGTTAGACTTGCAAATGCGATTAGAGTACTGAGAGCACAGATTGCTTGGCGAAAGACGGATCTGAATCCCTGGTCAAGCAGTTACGTCGGTCATAAAGAGCGAATTGCTCTGCTTTCGGCGGCACTGGTCAAGCTTGAAGCTGCCTATAGGGACATTTGCGGTGGAGTTTGCCCAGCATGAAGACTGATGACACGTCAAAGGTTGAGCGAGAAGTTGCCCGGATTGACGGATTTCTCTCCGGCTTGGCTTTGATGAATGGGGGGCTGCGTGACTACTCCTCATGCTGCTACGTAGTTCATGTTGACGACGGGCGCTCCGTTGATGAGGTCATTAGGAACTACTATCACTGGCTACCTCAATTGCGATTCTCCTCGGTGAAGCGATTGGATGGCGGTGTGCGAGATATAGAAGACTCGCTCGGCCGCTATCTGGTTAGGGAGGGGGCAACGAAAAGTCAGGGTGATTTACACGATCTTCGACACTACCTATCGTTCAAAGTCATGGACATGATGTCTGTCGTCCTCACGGAGCTTGGCGCGTTTGAGGTCTTTGAATTGCTTGCGGAATCGGATCCTCATAGCCCGCAGGTCATCTTCTACTGCATTTCCGCGGGCCAGACCGCGGTTGTTCTGCAGTTCAATGATGAGAGGAGAGAAAGAACCAGCGCGGCGAGTTAGCGAAACTGAATCGCCCTGGTTTTTGTAGGCAGTCGTCGGCCGTCTAGTGTGTGTTGCTTTCCAAGTTCTATCGAGGAATAGATTGGGCGCTAATGCGTCTGCGCTCGCTAGTCACTGGGCCTGATCGGGTGATGGGATGTCGGCGCGTTCTTAGTCTCGGTGCAGGCTTTCCGGCCTGATCTGCGTGTAGCGCTTTAGCTCCTGCCAGCTCTCGTGCAGCGTAACTGTAGCGACCTGTTCAATGCCGTAGCCCTGCTCGAATAGGCGCGACGTCGCCTCATGTCGCAGGTCGTGGAAGTGCAGGTCCTGGATCCCCAAGGCGACGCAGCCACGCCGAAAGGCGGTGCCGATCGAGTCGGGCTTGTAGGGGAAGATGCGGGGCGAAGTCTGCGGCTGGCGCTCGACCAGGCCCCACATCTCTCCAAGGAGCGGAAAGCGCTTGTGGTTGCCCTCCTTCGCGCGCGGGTGCTTGGCATCGCGCAGCAGCGCGGTGCGGGTCTCGGCATCCAGGTCTTCGCGAAGGAGACGAGTGATCTCTTCCTGGCGCTTTGCCGTTCCGACAGCGAAGTCGATGATGTCGACCATCGGTATCTTCATGCGCCACTCGTTGGCCTTGAAGTGGGCCTTGAGGCGGTCCAGCTCGTCTTGGGTCGGGCGGCGTGTGCGCCTAATCGGCTTGGCCACCAGCTTGACCAGGCGCAGTGCTGGCCGCGCTTCTGCGATCGGATCGTGGGGCAGGGTGAGCTTGCCCATGGACTTGGCCACCTTGAGCATCTCGGAGAGATAGCCCAGCTCCACGTTCATCGTGGCGCCACTGCAGGCGGGGATCTGCTTACCTGCAGAGTTGACGTGCTCTCCCTGTCGCCGGCGCCGGACGTGCTCGATCACGTCGGCCGCGACGAGGCGGCTGGCCACCTTCGCGCCAAGACCTTCCTTCACCCGGGTGAGGTTCCCTTTCTGCGTGGGGCTGATGCGTTTGAGCTTGCCGACGTAGTCGCGGTACCAGTCGATCAGGTCGGCGACGGTAGCGCCGTCTAGCTCCGAGGTGCCGCGTGCCTCTTGCTCGGCTAGCTCGCGCTCAATGCGCTCGGCCCAGATCTTCGCCGCGGTCTTGGTTGGGAAAGTACGGGACTTGGGCTTGAAGCCCTTTCGGCGGACAATGGCTCGCCACTTGTCCCCACGCTGTTGGAAGGTCGCCATGTGTACCAGCCGATTCGGGTACGCCGATGGTACACCGGGGTCGGGAAATGGCGGGATTTTGCGGGACTTTCGGGGATGCTGGGGTGCGCCTAAGTGATTGATCAAATTAGCAAGCCGTTGAATACAGAGGGCATCAGGCTTTCGGTTGCGCCCATGATGGACTGGACCGACACCCAGTGTCGGGTCTTCCACCGCGCGCTGGCGCCGCATGCGCGGCTGTACACCGAGATGGTCCACGCCAATGCGGTGATCCACGGCGATCGCGACAGGCTGCTGGCGATGGACCCGGTCGAGCATCCGGTGGCCCTGCAATTGGGCGGCAGCGAGCCGGCGCTGTTGGCGCAGGCGGCGCGGATCGGCGCCGAGCATGGCTTCGACGAGATCAATCTCAACTGCGGCTGTCCCTCCGACCGGGTCCAGGCCGGGCGTTTCGGCGCCTGCCTGATGCGCGAGCCAGAGCTGGTCGCCGAGTCGGTCGCGGCCATGGTCGCGGCCTGCGAGGTGCCGGTGACGGTGAAGTGCCGGCTCGGGGTCGACGATGACCAGCACTACGAGGTGTTCCTGGCCTTCATCGAGCGCGTCGCCGCGGCCGGCTGCGGCCTGTTCGTGGTCCACGCCCGCAACGCCTGGCTCAAGGGCCTGTCGCCGAAGGAGAACCGCGAGGTGCCGCCGCTGCGCTACGACTGGGCCTACCGCCTGAAGCAGGACCATCCGGAGCTGCAGGTGATCGTCAACGGCGGCATCGCCAGTTTCGAAGACGCGGGCGCGCACCTGGCCCACAGCGACGGCGCGATGCTGGGCCGCGCGGCCTATCACGACCCCTATCTGCTGCATCGCCTGGACGTGGCCTGGTTCGGCGGCGAGCTGCGCAGCCGCGCCGAACTGCTGCGCGGCCTGCGGCCCTATATCGAAGACCAGCTGGCGCGCGGGGTCTACCTCAAGCACATCGCCCGCCATCTGCTCGGTCTGTTCCACGGCGAGCGCGGCGGGCGCGCGTTCCGCCAGGTGCTCAGCGAGGGCTCGCACCGGCCCGGCGCGGACTGGTCGCTGATCGAGCGCGCCCTGGCGCCGACCGAGGCCCAGGCCGACGCCGCATGATCACCCGCGACACCGACGCCTTCCTCGCCGTCGCCCAGGCCTGCGCGGCCGATTTCGGCCCGGCTACGGCGCGTGCCGCGTTCCTGGTCGCGCCCGACGGCTTCGCCCGCGCCGAGCAGTCGGCCGGCGACAACCGCTACATGGCCGCGGCCGAGGGCTTCGATCCGGGCCGCGCCAGCGCCCAGCACCGTGAGCTGCAGCGCGCGCTGTCGGCGTTGCTGCCGACAATCTGCTTCGCCGGCGACCCGGACACGCCCGACGCGCTGTTCCCGAACAACGTCTATGCGACCGCGCCCGGCCGGACCCTGATCGGGCGCATGCGCCACCCGGTGCGCCAGCGCGAAGCCGAGCGCGCCGACATCCGCGGCTTCTTCCGCGAAGTGCTGGGCTATGCCGAGATCGACCTGTCGACCCAGCCGCACCCCTGCGAGCTCACCGGCGCGCTGGTGATCGACCGCGCGCGCGGGCTGGGCTACTGCGGCCTGTCCGAGCGCTGCGACGCCGACGGCGCGCGCCTGATGCACGAGGCCCTGGGCCTGCGCGCGACCCTGCTGTTCGATCTGGCGCCCGGCGAATACCACACCAACGTGGTGTTGGCGGTGCTGGCGGGCCGCGCCGCCCTGATCTGCCCCGGCGGCTTCGCCGACCCGGCCGCGGCCGCCGCCATCGCCCGGGTCTACGGCCCGCATGCGATCGAACTGAGTCCGGCCGAGCACGCCGCCTTCGCCGGCAACGCGATCGCATTGTCCCAGGACCGGGTCTGGATGAGCGCCGCGGCCGCCGCGGCCTTGAGCCCGGCCAGCCGCGCCGCGCTGGATCGGGCCGGTTTCGCCGTCGCGGCGGTCGAGCTGGACGCGATCGAGGCCGGCGGCGGTTCGCTGCGCTGCTGCGTGGGCGAGATCTACTGAGGCCGGACCCGGCGCACCGCGCCGGCGCGACCGCGAGCCTGATAACGCGGCGGGGCGGGCCTGGCAGGCCGTGGCCGCCGGCGCGCAATTTCAGTACCGAACGGTTTCGACCGCAGGCCGCGCCGGTCGCCGCACGCACCGGTCTGAATGGCGGCTGGAACGTGAAGAAAAAGTTCAGACCGGATTCACCGCTCCGTTCCGAGAATGCCACCTCATCCAGCGCCCGTGCGCTATTGTTCCGTCACGTTGCCTTCGAGTCCCCATGAACATCCTGCCCGCCCGCCTCATGGCATCGCTGCTGCTCGCCGCTCTCGCGGTCGGGGCCGGCGACGCCTGGGCCCAGGAGCGGGGCGGCCGGGGCCAGGGTCAGGGCCAGGAGCGCCGCGGGCGCGACGACGGCCATGACCGGCACGAGGGCCACCGCGCGTTGTCCGATGCTGTACGCCGCGTCGAACGCGAAAGCGGCGGCGGCCAGGTCCTGAGCGCCGAGCGCGTGCCGTTCGACGGCCGCGACGTCAATCGGGTCAAGGTCGTCGACCCCAGCGGCCGGGTCCGCATCTACATGGACGACCCGCAGCAGGCCCGCAACCGGCGCGACGACGGCGGCCGTACACGCGGCGACGACAACGACAACGACTAACCTCTGGCGTAGAGGTCGCGCCCTCCGGCGCGGTCGACTGATAAGGGAGTGCCCATGCGAATTCTGTTGGTCGAAGACGAAGCACCGCTGCGCGAGACTCTGGCCGCGCGCCTGAAGCGGGAAGGCTTCGCGGTGGACGCCGCCCAGGACGGCGAAGAAGGCCTGTACATGGGCCGCGAAGTCCCGTTCGACCTCGGCATCATCGACCTTGGCCTGCCCAAGATGTCGGGCATGGAGCTGATCAAGGCGCTGCGCGACGAAGGCAAGAAATTCCCGGTGCTGATCCTCACCGCGCGTTCGAGCTGGCAGGACAAGGTCGAAGGCCTCAAGCAGGGCGCCGACGATTACCTGGTCAAGCCGTTCCATGTCGAGGAGTTGCTGGCGCGCCTCAACGCGCTGGTGCGCCGCGCCGCGGGCTGGAGCAAGCCGACCCTGGAATGCGGACCGGTCATGCTGGATCTGGCCGCGCAGACGGTCAGCGTCGCCGGCACCAACGTCGATCTGACCAGCTACGAGTACAAGGTGCTGGAGTACCTGATGATGCATGCCGGCGAGTTGGTCTCCAAAGCCGACCTCACCGAGCACATCTACCAGCAGGACTTCGACCGCGACTCCAACGTGCTCGAGGTCTTCATCGGTCGCCTGCGCAAGAAGCTGGACCCGGACGGCGCGATGAAGCCGATCGAGACCGTGCGCGGCCGCGGCTACCGCTTCGCCATTCCGCGCAGCGGGGAGTAACGACGGGCTTCGTCCGGCCGCGGCCGGACGAGGGCGTCGGGCCGGCATGCGGGCGGACTCAACCTCAAACGAACATCACAGACCGGGCGCGAACGCGATTCGCGCCCGGTTTTCGTTCGTGGGCGTGCGCCCGTGAGCTGGGGCCAGCCGCGTTCGCTGCAGGCCCGGCAGCTGCTCGCCGCCAGCCTGGGCCTGCTCGCGTTCCTGGCCCTGGCCGGCTACGCGCTGGACCGCGCCTTCCTCGACACTGCCGAGAACAACCTGCGCGAACGCCTGCACGGCTACGCTCTGGCCTATGCGGCCAAGGGCGATTTCGACCGCAGCGGCGAATTCGTCGAGCCCTACGAACCGATCGACCCGCGCTTCGACCAGCCCGGCAGCGGCCTGTACGCCGAACTGGTGCTGCCCAACGGGCATTGGGACTCGCCCTCGGCGCAGGGTCCGCTGCTGCCGGCCGCGTCCATGCTCAAGCCCAGCGAGCGCCGCTTCGAGGGCCCGCTGCCGATCACCGAGATCAACGGCGACGTCGGCGAGGCCTACCGCTACGGCATCGGCCTGACCTGGGCCGCCGGCGGCGATCCGCGCGCCGAATTCCCGTACACGATCTACATCCTCGAAAACACGACCTCGCTCAGCGGCCAGGTCGCGGTGTTCCGCGGCGCGCTGTGGCGCTACCTCGGCGGCGCCGGTTTCATCCTGCTGCTGCTGCAGGCGCTGATCATGCAGTGGAGCCTGCGCCCGCTGAAGCGCGTGATCGAGGAGCTCAAGCGCGTGCAGCGCGGCCTGGCCTCGCGCATGAGCGAGCGCCACCCGCGCGAGCTGGAGCCGCTGACCGAAAGCATCAACGCCTTCATCGAGAGCGAACGCGAGAACCTCGACCGCCAGCGCAACACCCTGGCCGATCTCGCGCATAGCCTGAAAACGCCGCTGGCGGTGCTGCGCGCGCGGCTGGACGACAACGCGCCCGACGGCGAGCTGCGCGAAGACGTCGATCTGCAATTGCGACGCATGAACGACCTGGTGTCCTACCAGCTCGCGCGCGCGGCCTCGGGCGGCCACGCCCTGTTCGCCGCGCCGGTGGCGATCGAGCCGCATGCCGAACAGATCGTGCGCGGCCTGGAAAAGGTCTATGCCGGCAAGGGCGTGCTGTGCGAATTCGAAGTCGCCTCGGGCGTGCAGTTCCACGGCGAGCCGGGCGATCTGCAGGAACTGCTGGGCAACCTGCTCGAGAACGCGTTCAAGTGGGCGCGCTCGCGCGTGCTGCTGACGGTGAAGCCGGGCGAGACCGCGCCGGGTCGCCGCCCCGGCCTGCTGCTCGCGGTCGAGGACGACGGCCCTGGCATTCCGCCCGAGAAGGTTGCGCTGATCCTGCAGCGCGGCGTGCGCGGCGACGAGCGCGTGCACGGCCACGGCATCGGCCTGGCGATCGTGCAGGACCTGGTGCGCGGTTATCGCGGCACGCTGGACGTGGTGCCGTCGGAGGAACTGGGCGGCGCGCGTTTCGAAGTCAAATTGCCGCCCGGTCTGTAAGCGGCGGGCGGAAAGGGCCAGCCCCCTCGGTTCCCCTTATCGAGCGAACGGCGACGGCCCATAGAAACGCTGCAGATGCGCCGCGATCTCCGGCATCGACTCGCGCAGCAGGGCCGGATCGCTGAAGTGGTATTCGGTCGCGACCGCGAAGAACTCCTCCGGCGCCTCGGCGGCGTAGGGATCGATCGCGGTCTCGCGGCCCGAGTCGACCTCGTCGATGAAGCCGTCGTACACGCGTTGGAAATCGCGCGCCCATTCGCGCTGCCACGGCCGCGGCAGCGGCGGAGTGCCGTCGAGCAGGCCGTCGAGCGCGTCGAGCTTGTGTGCGATCTCGTGCGCGGCGACGCAGAAGCCCGCGCGCGGATCCTCGCAATCGGCGAGCACGTCGGCCCAGGACAGGATCACCGGACCGGCGTCCCAGGCTTCGCCGATCAGTTCGTCCTGCCATTCGTGCAGCACGCCGGCCGCGTCGATGTGGCTGCGCTTCACCCGGAACGCATCCGGATAGACGATCAGTTGCGACCAGCCGCGCAGGCCCTCGGCGCCGAACTCCAGCAGCGGCAGGCAGCACAACATCGCCAGCATGCAGCGTCGGCGATCGTCGAGGACGAGTTCGCCGATCGGGCTGATGGTCTTTTCGTGCAGGAAGCGCGCGACCAGATCGCGCAGGCGCGCGTCGCGCGCCGGATCGAGCGCGGCCGCCCACGGCACCGCCGCGCGTGCGTCGCGCCAGAGTGCGTCGGCGATGGGCGGTGGCCGCCGCAGGCGGCGCAGAAAGTCGAACAAGGCGGGCGAAGACGTTGCCTAGGGAGCGACAGGCTAACCGCAAGCGTTCGCTCGCGCACAAGCGCGCAAGGCTTGAATGGGTATCGGACGGAACGATTAGCGCAGCAAGCGTGAGCGCGCCGCGCTCACGCGGATCCGGCTTAGCGGAACATGCCCGGCAGGAAGCTGTGCCAGCGCGGCGACTGCAGGCGGCCGTTGTTGGCGTCGCTGTGCACCGTGGGCTTGGCTTTGGTTTCGTTGCTGCGGGCCGGAGCGACGACTGCGCGATTGCTCGCGCGGACCGTGTCCTTCTTCTGCGAGGCGCTTTCCGGGCAGCTTTCGTTCGGGCTCAGCTTGACCTCGCGCGCGGCGACGCTCGCACTGGCGAAGGCGATCAGCAGGCAGAAGCAGATCCGTAGCATGGCGGAATCCTCGTGAGCCCGGCCATGCACAGCCGCCGGACAGATCCGGACTATAGCGCGAATCCGGGCATGCCGCGGGGCCGGCCGATGCTGCGTCGCAGCAGGTTCGGACGAACGGTTGAGGCAGACTCCGGCCATGACGAACCCGCGCCCGCCCCTGACTGCGCCGGCCCTGCGCCGGGCCCTGATCGCGGGTGCCCGCCGGGTCATCGCCGGGCGCGACACTTTGAACAGGATCAATGTGTTTCCGGTCGCCGACGGCGACACCGGCAACAATCTGGCGCACACCCTCGGCAGCTTGCTGAATGGGGCGCTGAGCCGACGCAGCCGGCATATCGGCGAGCTGCTGCTGCGGATCGGCAACGATGCCATCGACGGCGCGCGCGGCAATTCCGGGGCGATCCTGGCCCAGTTCCTGCACGGCGTGGCCGAGCACGCGCGCGCCCAGCCGGTGCTGGACGCGGCTGCGCTGGCGGCCTCGGTGCGGCACGGCGCCGACAGTGCCCGCGCGGCCCTCGCGCATCCGGTCGAGGGCACCATCCTGAGCGTGATCGGCGCCTTCGCCGACGCCCTGGACGAGGCCGCGCGCGGCGCGAGCGGGCAGGGCGATCCGCGTCCGGGCTTCGCCAGCGCCCTGGTCAGTGCGCGTATCGCCCTGGCGCGCACGCCGCAACAGATGGCGCTGCTGCAGCGCGCCGGCGTGGTCGATGCCGGCGCCCAGGGCTTCGTCGACCTGCTCGAAGGCATCGCCGAGTTCGTCGACGGCGGCCCGCGCGCGCTGCGCATGCACGGCGCCGTCGCCGCGGCCAACGAGGCGCCGAGCGCGAACGACGTCCACGCGCCGCACGAGGACGTCGATCCCGAGCGACGCTGGTGCAGCGAATGCCTGCTGCTGGGCGAGGGCATCGAGCGCGAAACCCTGCGCGCCGCGCTCGAAGCGATCGGCGCCGATTCGCTGGTGCTCGCCGGCGGCGCAACGCGCATGCGCGTGCATGCGCACGTCGGCGTGCCGCAGCGTTTGTTCGACGCCTGCGCGCGCTTCGGCGCGGTCGAGGGCATGAAGGCCGACGACATGCTGCTGCAGCAACGCAGCGCCGAATCCTCGCAGCGGGTGGCGGTGGTCGCCGACAGCGCCGCCGACCTGCCCGAAGCCGTGCTCGAACGGCATGCGATCCACGTCGTGCCGGTGCGGGTCAGCGTCGACGGCCGCGACTACCTCGACAAGGTCGGTCTGGCCACGGCCGAGTTCTACCGCCGCATGGGCGCGTCCGCCGACCTGCCCAAGACCAGCCAGCCGCCGCCCGGCGATTTCCGGCGTCCGTTCGATTTCCTGCTCGCCCACCATCCCGAGGTGGTCTATGTCGGCCTGTCGCGCGCGGTCTCGGGCACCTTGCAGTCCGGCGAACAGGCGGCCGCGCGCGCCGATCCGCTGCGCGTGCGCGTGTTCGACAGCATCAACGCGGCCGGCGGCCAGGGCCTGCTGGCCTGGCGCGCGGCGGAACTGGCCGAGGCCGGCGCCGATCTGGCCACGATCCTGGCCGAACTCGAACGCCTGCGTCCGCTGACCCTGACCTGGGCGATGGCGCGCGACATCTCGCACGCGGTGCGCGGCGGCCGCATCCCGTCCTGGGCCGGGCCGGTGGTGCGCTACAGCGGGCTGACCCCGATCGCGCGGATGAAGGCCGACGGCCGCCTGAGCGTGGCCGGCGGACTGCTGGCGCGACGCAGCGCGCCGGAGAAGTTCGCCGGCTACATCGCCCGGCGCCTGCCGCGCGGGCAGCATTGGCGCGCCATCGTCGGCCATTGCGATGCCCGCGACGACGGCGCGCGCCTGCTCGAAACCCTGCGTCGCCGGGTCGATCTGGTCGAGGCGCATCTGGTCGAAACCGGCCCGGCGATCGGCGCGCATGCGGGGCGCGGCGCGCTGCTGGTGTCGGTGCAGCCGGCGCCGCCCCGACCCATCCGCACAGGGGTAGGAGCGGCGTAAGCCGCGACCGCGAAACTCACTGCCGACGCGAGCTCCGCGTCTGGGCGTGCTTGAACCACCGGCGGATAGCGCCGCGCCGCAAGACCGACGCTCGCACCGTCTACCGCATGGGCGCGACCGCGGCCTACGCCGCTCTACCCCTGGGCGAAACATGCTACGCAGGCGCGGCGCTCCCTCATAATCCGCCCATGCTGCCCGCGTCCCTCTCCTCGATCGCCCCGTCGACCTACGCGCTGATCGCCGCCGCCTACCTGATCGGGTCCCTGTCCGGCAGCCTGCTGCTGGGGCGCCTGCGCGGTGTCGACATCCGCCAGCAGGGCAGCGGCAATGCCGGCGGCACCAATGCGTTTCGTACCCAGGGTTGGCGCTTCGCGCTGGGCGTGGTCGCGATCGATATCGGCAAAGGCGCGCTGGTGGCCTGGCTGGCGCTGCGCTACGCGCCGGTCGCCGGTGCGCTGAGCGTGACCGCCCACGGCTACGCCGCGGCGTTCGCGGCGGTGATCGGCCATGTCTGGCCGTTGTGGCACGGCTTCCGTGGCGGCAAGGGCGCCGCGACCGCGGTCGGCGGCCTGCTGGTGCTGTGGCCGTACGGAATTCCGCTGCTGTTGATCGTATGGATCGCGACCGTCGTGCTCAGCGGCTATGTCGGCCTGGCGACGGTGCTGGCGGCGTTGTGCCTGCCGCTGCTGGCCTGGTGGAGCGACGCCGGCGAGCCGCGTCTGTGGTTCGCGTGCGCGGTCGCGCTGCTGATCGTCTACACCCATCGCGGCAACCTCGCGCGCCTGCGCGCCGGCACCGAGGCGCGCTTCGCGCGTGCGCGGCTGCTGCATCGTCTGCGCCGCAGCTGATGGACGAGCGCGCGTTGCTGCAACGGTTGATTGCCGGCCCGGCCTCGGGCGATGCGCTCGCGCGCGCGTCGGGCCAGACCCGCGCCGCGGTCTGGAAACGGATCGAAGCCTTGCGCGAAGCAGGGGTCGCGATCGAAGCCAAGCCCGGCCGCGGCTACGCACTGAGCCAGCCGCTGGATCTGCTCGACGCCGACGCGATCGCCGCGGCCCTGCCCGCGAGCGAACGCGCGCGTCTGGCCCAGATCGAAGTCGCCTGGAGCATCGATTCCACCAACAGCGAACTCCTGCGCCGGACCACGCCGGCGCAGGGCGCCGCGGTGCTGTTGGCCGAGCGCCAGACCGGCGGCCGCGGCCGTCGCGGGCGCGAATGGGCCTCGCCGTTGGCCGCGCATCTGTATCTGTCGTTGTCGCGTCAGTTCGGCGGCGGGCTGGCGCGGCTGGGAGGGCTGAGCCTGGTCGCCGGCATCGCCGCGGTCGAGGCCCTGCATGGTCTGGGCTACGAAGGCGTGCGCCTGAAATGGCCGAACGACCTGGTCGTAGTCGACCCGCAAGGGCTGCGCAAACTCGGTGGGCTGCTGATCGAGGGCGGCGGCGAACACGCCGGCCCGGCGCGCGCAGTGATCGGCTTGGGCCTCAACGTGCGCATGCCGGCGGCCGCCGCGGCGGCCATCGATCAACCCTGGTGCGATCTGAGCATGCTCGGCAACAGCGGGCTTGGCAGCGGCGGGCTCGGTGACGGTACCGCGCCCGCGCGCAATGCGATCGCGGCCGCGGTCCTGGCGCGCCTGCTGCCGGCGCTGGACGAATTCGATGGCGCGGGCCTGGCTCCGTTCCTGCCGCGCTATGCCGCGTTGGACGCGCTCGCGGGTGCGGCGGTCGCGGTGCTCGGCGGTAACGGCCAGCGTCAGGACGGCATCGCGATCGGCCTGGCCGACGACGGTGCCCTGCGCCTGCGCCTGGACGACGGCACGGTGCAGAATTTCCATGCCGGCGAAGTCAGCGTGCGCCGCGCGCCCGGAGCGAACGCATGAGCGCCTGGCTGTTCGATCTCGGCAACACCCGCCTCAAATGCGCGCCGCTGCGCGCGGACGGCCGCCCCGGAGCAGCCGTGGCGCTGTCGCACCGCGAGGAGGACGTCGCCGCCGCGCTCGCGCAGGCGCTGCCCGAACGCATCGATGTCGCCTATCTGGCCAGCGTGGCCTCGCCCAGCCTGCGCCTGGCGGTGCTGGAGGCGCTGACCGCGCGCTGCGCGCGGATCGCGATTGCGCGCACCCAGCCGTGCCTGGGCGAGGTCCGCATCGCCTATGCCGACCCGCGCAAGCTCGGCGTCGATCGCTTCCTGGCCCTGCTGGGCACGCGCGCGCGCGGCGAAGGCGCGGCGCTGGTCTGCGGCGTCGGCACCGCCCTGACCGTTGACTTGATCGATGCCGACGGCCGCCATCTCGGCGGCCGCATCGCGCCATCGCCGACCCTGATGCGCGAGGCGTTGCACGCGCGCGCCTCGCAACTGCCGGAAACCGGCGGCGACTACGTCGATTTCGCGAGCGACACCGAAGACGCCCTGGCCTCGGGCTGCGACGGCGCGGCGCTGGCCCTGATCGAATGCAGCCTGGCCGCCGCCCGCCAGCGCCTGGGCGGGCCGCCGCGGCTGCTGCTGCACGGCGGCGGCGCCGACGCCATGCATCCGCACCTGGCCGAGGCCGCCCTGGCCCCGAACCTGGTGCTGGACGGACTGGCGATCTGGGCCGCGGTGGAGCGGGTCGCGACCGATCCGGCCGGCGCGGCGGCGGCCGGCACCACCGCTTGATCCCCACGCGGCGCCGTCCAGCCAGCTCGCAGGTGCCGCCGGCCGGGCTTCCTGCCTAGAATCGGGCCGTACCCCGCCCGGATACGGCCCATGCTGCTGCGCGCCTTGATCGTCCTGTTGCTGGTGCTGAACCTGGGCGTCGCCGTGTGGTGGTGGCAGCGCGCTCCGGCGCCCGCCGCGGCCGCGACGGTTCTGTCGGGGGTCGCGCCCTTGCGGCTGGTCGGCGAAACCGGGCCGCGGCCGCGTATCGCCGCCAAGCCGGCGCTGCCGGCGGCGACCATCGCCCAGGCCTTGCCTGCCGTCGCCAGCGCGGAAGCCGCGCCGGCGCCCTCGGCGCCGCCGGCGAACTGATCGCGGCGCTGCGGTTCCGGCGGAGCCGCTCGAACCCGTCCGGCCGTTCGAGTCGATACGCAGGCGTCGACGCAACTGCGTCCATGCCGATACTTCGTCCGCGCTTGCGGGCTTCGGTCCGGACGTGTCGCCGAGAGGCGGGTGAGCGTCGAGCCGGCGCGCCAGCCGATGTCGCCGTTGCGACAATGCCGGCATGACGAACGTCACCGCGATGCGTCAATGCACACGGCGAATATGACGCGCGTCGCAACGTGCGCGTCCGATCCGCGCGCGAACCGTGAGCGCGTGAGCTGGCCGGCTTAGAATCGCGCCATGCTGGTCCGCGCGCTGCTCGTTCTGTTGTTGATGCTCAACCTCGGCGTGACCGCGTGGTGGGGACTGCGCACGCCGCTGGCGTCGTCGGCGCCCGCCGCATCGCAGCTGGGCGTGGCGCGCCTGCAACTGTTGGCCGAACGCGATGCGCCGGCCCGGTCGGTTGCCGAACCGGCGGCGCCGAACGCATCGGTCGCGGCCTTGCGCGACGCCACCACGCCGCCGCCAAGCGCCGCAACAGCGACACCGCCGCCCGCACCCGCACCGCCGCCGGTTGCCGCCGCGACCGAGGCCCCCGCCGCCGAAACCTCCGCGCCGCTCGCCAAAACCACGCGCTGCTATAGCTTCGGCCCATTCGAGAACGCGGATATGGCGTCGTCCGCGCGCCGCTACCTGCAGCCGCTGGCGCAGCGCATCGCGATGCGCGAACAGCGCACCGCGCCCGCGCGCGGCTGGCGCGTGGTGCTGCCGCCGCAGCCCTCGCGCGAACAGGCGCAAGCGCTGGCGCAACGCATCGCCGCGGCCGGTTTCAACGATTACTTCGTGGTCGCCGACGGTGCCGAGGCCAATGCGATCGCGCTCGGCCGCTACCGCACCGAGGACGCCGCGCGCAAACGCGCGCAGAGCCTCAATGCCGCCGGTTTCGCCGCCCAGGCCGAACCGCTGGGCGACGCGCGCGCCAGCACCTGGCTGGACGTGGCCGCGGGCGAAGGCTTCGATCCCGATGCCGCCCAGGCCGCGATCGCGATCCAGCGCCGCAGCCTGGACTGCGCCAAGATGCGTTGATTCGCGCCCCGGCGCCCGATCCCGGATCGCCCAAAGCCCGCCATCGGGCTCGCGCGCGGGATAGAATGGCGTGATCGCCGGCATAGCTCAGTTGGTAGAGCAACCGCCTTGTAAGCGGTAGGTCGTCAGTTCGATTCTGACTGCCGGCACCAAAGGGTGGTTTCAAGCGGTCCCCGGACAACTCGGAGTCATCACGAAACCCCGCAAATCGCGGGGTTTTTTGTTTCAGAACGTCCCGAGTGGTCCCATTGCAGCCGGTGAGGCGCGGGGGTAACGTTGGGGGTAACAGGCCCCCGTGGGGGTAAAAGGGGCGGGGATAACGGAAATGGCGGCGAACACAGGAACGCTGACCGCTGCGGCGATCAAGGCAAGCAAGCCTGGGAAGTTGTTTGACGGCGGCGGCTTGTTCCTGCTGACCAAGGAGAGCGGCGCGCGCTACTGGCAAATGAAGTACCGCCACGGCGGCAAGGAGCGGCTGCTTTCATTCGGTGTTTACCCCGAGGTATCGCTGGCCGAGGCGCGGCGGAAGCGCGATGCAGCGCGCGAGGTGATCCGTGATGGCAAGGATCCGGGTGCCTTGAAGCGGGCGAACAAGGTTGCGGCTCGCGTCGCAGCCGCCAACAGCTTTCTGGCGGTCGCAGACGCATGGATGGCGACTCAGAAGAGGAAACTTGCTCCCGCCACGTTCGCGAAGTCGCAATGGCTACTCGACCAAGTGCTGCCGTGGCTGGGATCTCGACCCGTTGCTGAGATTGAGCCCCCTGAGCTATTGGCCGCGCTCAAGCGCATCGAAGCCCGAGGCGCGCACGAAACCGCGCACCGGACCAAGGAGAAATGCGGGCAGGTGTTCCGTTACGCCATCGCCCATGGGTTGGCTAAGCGTGACCCGTCCGCCGACCTACGCGGAGCACTGGCCCCCATTGTGCGCACATCGCGCGCTGCTATTACGGACCCGAGCAAAGTCGGCGCCCTCCTGCGGGCGTTGGACGGCTACGGCGGCCAGCATGTCACCCGCTGTGCACTACGGATTGCGCCTCTGCTGTTCGTGCGCCCCGGCGAACTGCGGGCGATGGAGTGGGCCGAGTTGGACCTAGACGCCGCGCAATGGCGAATCCCGGCGCAACGGATGAAGATGAGGGAGGAGCACGTGGTCCCGCTTTCGTCGCAAGCCCTGGCAATCCTGCAGGAGCTGAAACCCTTGACCGGACGGGGGCGCTACGTGTTTCCCAGTCTGCGCACCGCGACGGCTCCAATGAGCGAAAACACGGTCAATGCCGCGCTGCGCTCCCTGGGGTATGACAAGGCCACCATGACTGGCCACGGCTTCCGCGCGATGGCTAGCACGCGCTTAAACGAGCTTGGCTGGCTGCCGGACGTGATCGAGCGCCAGCTAGCCCATGCGGAGCGAAACAAGGTCCGCGCCGCCTACAACCGCGCCCAATACATGGCCGAGCGCGTGAAGATGATGCAGGCGTGGGCCGACTACTTGGACCTGCTGCGGGTCGGTGCGAAAGTGATTCCGATCAATCGAGCGGCGGCGGGAACCCAGAAACCTTCCCGTTAGCGGGAAGGGTTAGCGCGAGACACTACGGTCACTTACCGGACAACCTGCGTGGATCCGGACAGGGTGGGTTTTAGTGAAAAACCCGGCCATCGAAAATTCTTCAGCGAGCAACGGACATGGAATCGGACGAGCAACGGTACGAGCGAGGTCTGGAGATGCGCTTGCGTGACCCGCAACTTGCGAAGCTAGCTGCATCGGGCGCGCTCGCCGCTGTGGTTGCAATGCTGCAAGACAAGAGAAGGGTTAAGCCGTTTGAGATAGAGCGACTGCCACTTGATAGCTGGATCGTCGGCGCGGTTGCCTCGTCTTTGGCTGAGCCCGATATCGCAGAAACAATGACGAACAGCGAGAGGCGACGCATCGCAAAAGAGATCGTTGACAGCGCGAGCAAGCTTTCAGCCGGCGTTGGCTCGGCTTTGCGGTGCCGACTGCCGCACCATAGGCGATCCCATGGATATCCCGCCGCGTCAGTGGGCATGAGAACCTCGCGACCTGCGGGGTTTTTTTATGGCCGAGCGCTGAGGCGTCTCATGGCGCCCGATGCCGCCTTATCGCTGCGGCGATGCAGAACCCGGCGACCATGCATCGTCCATTCGACGGCGAAGGCCACCATTGGGAGGAGATCGCCCCATCTCGCAGCAAGGGCGAAAACAGCGATCGTGCGGCTCTCCGGGGCTTTCACCTGCCATCACACGCCTCAAGGCTAGGGTAACCGGCAGCTCTCCGGATGAGAGGTCGGCGTGAACAGTTTCTTGGCGTCGCCGCAGCGGCCCTGGATCGACCGAACGGCCATGGCGCTACTGGTCGGGATCACGGCTTGGTTGTCGCTCACGCTGGCGCGCGGCCCCGGAGAGCTGGCCGCGATCTGGATAGGCAACGGCATCTTCACCGGCTGGCTGTTGGCCAGGCCCACTTCGATATGGCGGGGCTACGTCCTGCAGGGATTGGCGGCCGATATCGTCGCGCAGCTCGTCGCCGGCTATTCGGTGCTGCATGCCGCGTCGATGGGAATCAGCGATCTCATCGAAGTGCTCATCGTCGCCGGCGTCGTCAGGCGTCTGGTGCCCGACGTCGGCGATCCGAAGCGCTGGATCAGTCTGGGCGGTATCGCCATCGCCAGCACGCTCGTAGCCTGCGCCGTGTCCGGCCTGCTGGGAGCGTCGATCACCTCGGCCGTACACGGCAATTCGCTGGCGATGAACTTCATCAGCTGGTTCGCCGCGCATGTCGTGGGCATGGTGATCGTCGCGACGTCCACCTTGGTGGTGCTTCGCGAAGGCCTCGATTTCGCCGGCGCGCCCGGCCGGCGCTGGGCCTTTCTGGTCAGCATGCTGCTGCTGGCCGGAGTCAGCGTCGCCGTCTTCAATTCCCGCTATCCCGTGCTGTTCATGGCCTATCCGCCGCTGCTGCTGGGGGCGTTCCGGCATCGTTTCGCGGGCGTGGCCGCGGGCGTGATCCTGCTCGCGATCGTGGGCAGCGTCGCCACGACCATGGGCCGCGGGCCGCTCTGGCTGGTGCAGGACATCGGCGCCACGGGACGTATCGCGCTGCTGCAGCTCTATATCGCAGGCGGCTGTCTGATGACCATTCCCGTCGCCTTGGCCATGGCCGAGCGCAAGCGCCTGACCGCCCGCGTCCGCGAGAGCGAGCACCGCTATCGCATGCTCGCCGACTATTCTCACGATGTGATCGTGCGCATGCGCGCCGATGGCGAGCGGCTCTACGTATCGCCTTCGGCCAAGGACATTCTGGGCTGGTCGCCCGACGAAATGCTCGGTTCGCGCTGGGACCTCGTCCACCCGGACGATCGCGACCGCCAGAAGAGCGCCATGGCGGAGGTCATCGCATCGGGCCAGGCCAAGACCGCGATCTATCGCGTGCGTCACAAGGACGGGCACTACGTCTGGGTCGAGGCGGTCACCCGGCCGATTCCCAGCGCGGACCGGGCCGGTGAGCTGGACATCATCTATGCCGGCCGCGATGTGACCCGGCGTGTCGTCGCCGAGCGGGCGCTGGAGGAAAGCCGACTGGAACTGGAGCGTCTGGCCCGGGTCGACACGCTCACGGACGTGGCGAATCGGCGTCAGTTCGACGAGTACCTCTCGCTCACGCTGAAGAAGATGAGGCGCCAGGGATTTCCGGTCGCATTGATGTACCTCGACGTCGACCATTTCAAGCGTGTCAACGACAACCATGGCCATGCCGCCGGGGATGAGATCCTGCGCGTATTCGCGCGACGGCTGCTTGGCAGCGTGCGCAGTACCGATCTGGTGGCGCGCCTGGGCGGCGACGAGTTCGCGGTCGTCATCGAGGACGCGATGCTGCCGGAAGCGGCCGAGGTCATCGCGCGAAAGTTGATCAAGGCGATGCAGGTCCCGATAGCGGTCGACGACCAGCGCCTGGCTGTCACGACCAGCGTCGGGATCGCGTATTCGAGCGCGCCGATCGACGTTGCGGCATTGATGTCCGCGGCGGATTCGGCGCTATACGAGGCCAAGAAGGCGGGACGCAACACGTATCGCGTGCAAGCCATCGTCGATCCTTCGTCGTTGTGCGACTAGTCGGCCCGAAACCGGAGTCTGCGTACCGGATGCCGGTGCCAGCCGCCGACCGGCCGGCACCGTTTGGATCCAGAAACGACCGCTGCGGCATATCCCTGGCCGGCGCCGGCGATGGCCAGACCAGCTCCTGGATCGCGATGGCAGGCCGGGATATCGCGGAAGGATTAGAATGCGGGCATCGTCGGCGGCCGCAGCGGCCCTGTTGCGGCGATCGCGCGGTGCCGCGGGCATCGTCCGCGTTCACCTATCGATGCCGCGCGCTCGTCCGTCAGCCAGCGCGGCCAGAGGATTCTCTATGAGTCGTACCTATCCCCCGGTTTCCTTGATCGGCGCGCCCACCGATGTCGGCGCCGGGCACCGCGGCGCACGGCTGGGGCCGGAAGCCCTGCGCATCGCCGGTCTCGGCGAGGCCCTGGTCAAGCGCGGCGTCGACGTGGTGGACCGCGGCAACCTCGACGGTCCGCGCAATCCCTGGCAGAAGCCGGTCGAGGGCTACCGCCATCTGCCCGAAGTGGTGGCCTGGAACCGGTTGGTGATGGACGCGGTCGCGGCGGAACTGCGCGACGGGCGCATGCCGATCCTGCTCGGTGGCGATCACTGCCTGGGTCTGGGTTCGATCACCGCCGTCGCGCGCCACTGCCGCGAAACCGGCAAGCAGCTGCGCGTGCTGTGGCTGGATGCGCACGCCGACTTCAACACCAGCCAGGTCACGCCCTCGGGCAACGTCCATGGCATGCCGGTCGCCTGTTTGTGCGGCATCGGTCCGGAGGCCCTGACCACGCTGGGCGGCGAGGCGCCGGCGATGCGCGCCGAGGACATCCGCCAGATCGGCATCCGCTCGGTCGATCCGGGCGAGAAGCAGCTGATCAAGGAACACGGCCTGGACGTGTACGACATGCGCTACATCGACGAGATCGGCATGAAGCGGGTGATGGAGGAGGCGCTGGAAGGCATCGACGACAACACCCATCTGCATGTCAGTTTCGACGTGGATTTCCTCGACCCCAGCATCGCTCCGGGCGTGGGCACCACGGTGCCGGGCGGTCCGAATTATCGCGAAGCCCAGCTGGTGATGGAGATGATCGCCGACAGCGGCCGCCTGGCCTCGCTGGACATCGTCGAGCTCAACCCGGTGCTGGACAAGCGCAACCGCACCGCGAAGCTGTCGGTGGACCTGGTCGAGAGCTTGTTCGGCAAATCGACGCTGATGCGCGACTGAACGCGACCGGCCAATGGATGAACCGCGGCGGGTGGAAAACAGGCGATTCCACACCGGCTTCACGTCGTCTCAAGTCTCATTTCATCAAGGTCGCGCCGCTGGACAACGCGTCCGAACGGGTTGCCGACCGGTTCTACCGACCAAGGAGAATTCAATGAAGCGTCTGACTGCCCTGTTGCTGCTCGCCCTGTTTTCGATGGGCATCCTGACCGCCTGCAACACCGTTGCCGGCGCCGGCAAGGACGTGCAGAAAGCCGGCGAAAAGGTCGAGCAAAAGGCCGAGGAAGTGCGCGACGGCAAGTAATCGCGCCGCGGTTTTCGCGAATCGGAAAGGCCGGAGCGATCCGGCCTTTCTCTTTTATTTCGCCTTCTCCCTTCGCGCCGTTTCGTCGCGCGCATTCATCCGGGGCCGCGCCCGCAGCTGAAGCGTTCATCGCGTTCACCGACATCAAGGCACGCATAACGCAATCGCGACCTTGCGCGAATGTCGTTCTTGCGATGCTGCGCAAACGATGCCGACAACAGGCATCGTCACCCCCAAAACGAGATCGAGGACTGACTCATGAACAAAGACATCATCGCGGGCAAGTGGACTCAGCTGAAGGGCCAGGCCCAGGCTAAGTGGGGCGATCTCACCGATGACGTATTCGACGTGGCGCAGGGCGATTCCAAATACCTCGCCGGCAAGCTGCAGGAGCGTTACGGCTGGGAGCGCGATCGCGCCGAGAAGGAAGTGCGCGACTTCGAGAAGACCTTGAACTGACGATCTCGACCGACTAAGCCGGCTGTAGCGCCGATCACGGCGCGCAGGCGGCAGGACCACCGATGAATGGGCCGGGTGCGAACCCGGCCCATTCGTTTGCGTTCACCAGCGCGGCGGGTCGGCGACGAAGCCGCTCGGGAACGCGCGCGGTTCGTCGTTGCGGTAGCCCGGATAACGCGGATAGCGAGGCAGCACGCCACGCGCGACCAGGGTGTCGTAATCGTCGTAGCGCAACTGGCTGACCTGGGACGGCGAGCGCGAGGCGCGCACGAAACCGGTCTGCGATACCGGCGACCATTCGCGCATGCCGTGACCGGTGCCGATCGATTGCGTGGCCATCGCGTCGCTGACCGCTTCGGCCGCAGCCGGTGCGGAAGACTTGGCGGCGCCGTCGTTGCCGGCGCGCTGGCGGCGCTCGAGTTCGCGCTCGCCGCGTGCGATCGGCGCCGGGTAGTCGTAGCGGTAGACCGGACGCGCTTCCTGGAACACCGCCACACCGATCACGCCGACGTTGTCGGGCCGACCGGTGCGCGCGGCGTAGCTGTCGGGCAGGTCGGTGAACACGAATTGGGCGACGTCTTCCAGCGACTTGCGCCAGCCGTTGATCTCGGTGCTCTGCCAGGGCTCCAGCACGTAGCCGGCCTGCGAGGGATGCGCGTCCTGGCCGGTCACGGCGTTGACGCCGTCGATCGACAGCACCACCAGCACGCGCTGATCGCTGGTGTTGGTCAGGCGCACGGCGTAGCGGTGGCCGGGAGCGCCGGCGATCCACTGCTGGCCGCGGTGCGGGTAGGCGGGCAGCCAGTCGCCCGAGTCGCGATCGATCACGGACACGTCGACCAGGGGGCGCGCGGACAGCGGCGCGCAGGCGGTGGCGGCGATCAGGGCGCCGACCAGCAAGACGAGGGAGCGGAACATGGCGGGTTCTCCGGTGTGGGCACTGCTGCGAACGCGCCGGCGTCGGGCGTGGGGTTAAGCGGCGGCACACGCGGCTGGCGCGTTGGCGGCCACTCAGGTTCGCGGCCCCGGCCGGGCCGGCCGCGGCGGCCGAATTCAGCGGGTAAACTGGGCGGCCATGCTCCATCCTGGCCCGCAATGACCCCGACCCGCGTCCTGACCGGCATCACCACGTCCGGCACCCCCCATCTCGGAAACTACGTCGGCGCGATCCGGCCGGCGGTGGCCGCCAGCCGCACGCCGGGCGTGGAAAGCTTCTATTTCCTCGCCGACCTGCACGCGCTGATCAAGGTGCAGGAACCCGAACGGGTGCAGCGCTCGACGCTGGAGATCGCCGCGTCCTGGCTGGCCTGCGGGCTGGAGCCGGACAAGGTCTGGTTCTATCGCCAGAGCGAGATCGTCGAGATCCCCGAGTTGGCCTGGTTCCTGACCTGCGTCGCCGGCAAGGGCATTCTCAACCGCGCCCACGCCTACAAGGCCGCGGTCGACCGCAACCGCGCCGAAGGCGAGGACGACGACGCCGCGATCAACGCCGGCTTGTTCATGTACCCGGTGCTGATGGCCGCCGACATCCTGGTGTTCAACGCGCACAAGGTGCCGGTGGGCCGCGACCAGGTTCAGCACATCGAGATGGCGCGCGACTTCGCCCAGCGCTTCAATCATCTGTACGGCGAGCATTTCGTGCTGCCGGAAGCGGCGATCGAGGAGCACGTGGCGACCTTGCCGGGTCTGGACGGCCGCAAGATGAGCAAGAGCTACGACAACACCATTCCGCTGTTCGCGCCGCGCGAGACGCTGAAGAAGCTGATCTATTCCATCGTCACCGATTCGCGCGCGCCCGGCGAGCCCAAGGACGCCGACGCGTCCAACGTGTTCCAGCTGTACCAGGCCTTCGCCAGCGGCGCCGAGACCGAGCGGATGCGCGCGGCGTTCGCCGACGGCATCGCCTGGGGCGAGGCCAAGCAGGCGCTGTTCGAACGCATCGACGCCGAAGTCGCGCCGCTGCGCGAAAAGTACGAGGCGCTGATCGCCAAGCCGGCCGAGATCGAGGCCATCCTGCGCGACGGCGCGCAGCGCGTGCGCGCGACCCACGGCGTGCCGTTCATGCAGACCCTGCGTGCGGCGGTCGGCTTGCGCGATCTGTCGCAGGTGGTCGCGGGCGCGGCCAAGAAGACCGCCAAGAGCACGGCGCCGACCTTCAAGCAGTACCGTGAGAGCGACGGCAAGTTCTACTTCAAGCTGGTCGATGGCGACCGCGTGCTGCTGCAGAGCGTCGGGCACGAGTCGGCGCGCACCGCCGGCCAGTTGATCGGACGTCTCAAGCAGGAAGGCGGCGCTGCCTTGCATGGCGCTGAAGCCGCGGCGGTGCATGCGGGCGAGGACTTGATCGGGCACCTGCACGAAGGCGTGGAGTTGGCCGAGGTGATCGAGGCGTTGGCGCAGTTCGCGGTCGAGGAAGGCTGAGGCGTATTCGGCACTCTCCCGCAGGCGGGAAAGGGCTGAGGCCGTGCATGCGCGAGCGCGTGCGACGCGCCGGCGTCGTCGCCAATCGCGGGTGGGCGGCCTAGACTGGGCGCTCCACCGCTAGCGGACCTGCGCCCATGACCGACGGCATCGTCATCATCGACACCGGCTTCCATCGCCCGGCCTTCGATGCCGCCTATCTGATCGTCGAGCAGGGCCGCGGTGCCTTCGTCGATTGCGGCACCCAGCATTCGGTGCCGGCGCTGCTCGCCGCGCTGGCGGCGCAGGGGCTGGCGCCCGAGGACGTCGACTGGCTGATCCTGACCCACGTCCACCTCGACCATGCCGGCGGCGCCGGTGCGCTGATGCGGCGGCTGCCGAACGCGCGCCTGGCCGTGCATCCGCGCGGCGCGCCGCACATGATCGATCCTTCGCGTCTGGTCGCCGGCGCCACCGCGGTCTACGGCGCGGAGGAAATCGCGCGCAGCTACGGCGAGATCCTGCCGGTCGCGGCCGAGCGTGTCGTCATGGCCGGCGACGGTCATGTCATCGATCTGGCCGGTCGCCCGCTGCTGTGCGTGGACACGCCCGGGCACGCCCGCCATCACCTGTGCCTGTGGGACGAGCGCAGCCGCAGCTGGTTCACCGGCGATACCTTCGGCCTGTCCTATCGCGAGTTCGACAGTGCGCGCGGCGCGTTGGCGATTCCGACCAGCACGCCGGTGCAGTTCGAACCCGAAGCGCTGCAGGCTTCGATCCGCAAGCTGCTCGCGCGCGAACCGCAGACCATGCGGCTCACCCACTACGGCCCGGTCGGCGACGTCGCCCGGCTCGCCGACGATCTGTTGGCGCAGATCGATGCGATGGTTGCGCTGGCGCGCGCGGCCGACGGCCACGCCGACCGCCACGCGCGCCTGGTCGCCTCGCTGGGCGAGCTGTACGTCGCGCGCGCGGCCGCACATGGCAGCGCGATGGACGCCGGGCAGGTACGGGCGTTGCTGGCGGTGGACATCGAGCTCAATGCCCAGGGTCTGGAGGTCTGGCTGGACCGGGCGTCGGCGCCCCGATTGACTCGATCGGGCGCGGGTTCAGTTGCCTGAACGACTCCTGGCTTAACCGGGGTATTACCGGCCCGGCAGCTGTGAGGGCGGTCACAAGACGGCGTTTCCCGGGACGGTAGCCTGCAAGGGTCTCCCCGGTACCCCCCATGTCCCTTGCCCGCCTACGCGCCGTTCCGGCGCCCGCCGACGAGGCTCAGCGCCAGGACGCGCTCGACGCCTACGCGGTGGTAGACACCGTTTCCGAACAGGCCTACGACGATCTCGTGCGCCTGGCGGCGACGCTGTGCGACGCGCCGGCGGCGGCGATCTCGTTGATCGATCGCGACCGCCAGTGGTTCAAGGCGCGGGTCGGACTGGACCAGTCGCAGACGCCGCGCGCGTTGGCGATCTGCGATCACGCGATCCGCACCCCGGGCCAGACCTTGATCGTGCGCGACGTCGCCGACGATCCGCGCTTCAGCACCCGCGTGGTCAGCATCGAAGGCCGTCCACTGCGCTTCTACGCCGGCGTACCGCTGATGAGCCCCGACGGCCACGCGCTGGGTACGATCTGCGTGCTCGACAGCCAGCCGCGCGAATTGCGTCCGGCCCAGCGCGACGGCCTGGAAGTGCTGGCGCGCCAGACCCAGCACCTGCTCGAACTGCGCCGTTACGCGCTGGAGCAGCGGCGCCTGCTCAACGAGCGCGAAGCCTTCGCGCGCCGGCTCGAGGACGCGCAGGCCGATCTGCAGCGTCGCCACGACGAGCTGCAGTACAGCGCCAGTCACGACGCGCTGACCGGCCTGCTCAATCGAGCGGCGCTGGCGCAGTTGCGCGACAGCCCGCAAGCGATACGCCGCCTGGAAAGCGCGCCTTATGCTTTGCTGCTGCTCGACGTCGATCACTTCAAGCTGGTCAACGACCGTTACGGCCATCTGCTCGGCGATCGTGCCCTGCGCGCGGTGGCCGACGCGGTCGCGTCCTCGGTGCGCCAAGGCGACATCGCCGTGCGCTACGGCGGCGAGGAGTTCCTGATCGTGCTGCCCGACACGCGCCTGGCGCAGTCCTTCGAAATCGCCGAGCGCATCCGCGAACGGGTGGCGCGCTCGTCGCTGCCGTTCGCGCTGTCGGTGTCGGTGGGCCTGGCCGCGGGCGAGCCCGGCCGCGATACGCCCGAGCGCGTGTTCGATCGCGCCGATCAGGCCCTGTACCGGGCCAAGAACCTGGGTCGCGACCGCGTGGTCGCCGACGACACCCCGCAGCGCGAATAGCGCTTGCCGGCCCGCGGGGGCAGGAGCAGACTGCGTTTGCGCACAGGCGCAGGCGGCGGCAGGCGGAGCCGGGCCGCGATCGCAGTCCGCGTAGCCGGACAAGGGACGTCGAGCACGCGCTTCTCCGAGGGCGTGTCATGCCCAGATACATCATCGAACGCGACCTGGTCGGCGCCGGCGCGCTCAGCGGCGCCGAGCTGCAAGCGATCGCGCGTAAATCCTGCGAGGTGCTGGATGGCCTGGGGCCGAAAGTGCAGTGGCAGGAGTCGTTCGTGACCGACGACAAGATCTACTGCGTCTACATCGCGCCCGACGAGGCCAGCATCCGCCGCCATGGCGAACTCGGCGGTTTTCCGGTCACGCGCGTGGCGCAGGTGAAAAACGTGATCGGTCCGACCACGGCGGAGAGCGCGGCGGCTTGAACGCGCCGCGGTTTGCAAACGCTGTGGTTTGCAAACGCCGTGGTTTGAAGGTGCCGTGGTTGAAGCGGCGCGATCCAGGCTCGCTGCCGGCGCGCGCCGGCGGGGCGGGTGCGGCCGATGCGATCAGTCCCAGACCTTGGGCGGGGCGCCGCGTTCGGGGTGCTTCATGCGCACCACGCAGAAGCGGTGGCCGGTCGGCGCTTCCATCACCCACCAGCGTTTGACGAACTTGATCTTCTTCGCGCCCAACCGCTCCAGGCGCGCGGCCTCGGCGTCGATGTCGTCGGACTCGATGTCCAGGTGCACGCGCGAGGCGTGGTTCACCTTCTGCACTTCCACCTGCAACTCGCCCGGTGCGTTGCGCAGCTCGACGTAGCTGGCGCCGTCGTCGTCGTAGCCGTCGCCCAGCGGCAGGCCGAGCGCGTTGCTCCAGAAACCGGCGGCGCGATCGACGTCGCCGGTCTCGCAATCGATGATGAAACCGGCCAGGCGGCTGCGGTGGGTCATGGAGTGGCCTCGTCGTGGGCGGAGATCGGCTGCCCGAACTGGAGCAGGTAGCCGTTGTTGTCGTAGACGGCGAACTCGCGCATGCCGTAGCCGAAGACCGCGATCGGATAACACACGCGCGCGGTGTCCTGGAGCCTGCGCCACCAGCCGTCGACATCGTCGGTACGCAGGTAGAGCGAGCCGGTGAACGCGGGCGCGGTATCGCCTTCGTGCGCGTTGAGGCCGCTGAGCATCAGTTCGATGCCGTCGCGCGCGAGCGCGGCCCAGCCCTCGGCGGCGCCGCCGCCCTGGCGTTGGAAGCCCAGGACGTCGGTGTAGAACGCGATCGATGCGGGCAGGTCGGGCGTGCGCAGCATCGGCGTCAGCGCGAGCAGGCTCACGACGCGCCGTGCTCGCGCGCGTGCGTGGCCGGTGCTCGCGCCGATGCGATCAAGCCGGGCGCGCCAGATCGTCCAGCATCGCCTTGAGGAAACGCGCGGCTTCGCCGCCCGTGCAGGCGCGGTGGTCGAAGGTCAGCGACAGCGGAATCACCTTGTGCGATTCGAAGCCGCCCATCACCGGGGTCATCTGGTGACGGCCCTTGCCTGCGGCGACGATGGCCACGGTCGGCGGCACGATCACCGGGGTCGCGTAGCGGCCGGCGAACATGCCGAAGTTGGACAGCGAGATCGTGTAGCCGCTGAGTTCCGAGGCCGGAATGCTGCGGTCCTCGACCTGCGCGCGCAGGCGGTTGACCGCTTCGCGCACGCCGCGGGCGTCGAGCACGTCGGCGTTGCGCAGCGCCGGCACGAACAGGCCGTCGTCGGTGTCCACCGCGATGCCGATGTCGACGTGCGGGTGCAGGGTGCGGGTGAGCTGGTCGCCGTCGAACCAGGCGTTGAGCGCGGGCACGGTCTTGCAGGCGGTCACGATGGCGCGCACCAGGCGGCCGGTGATGTCGTTGCCCGGCGCCCAGGCGTGGATGTCGGCGTCGTCGCTGAGCGTGGTCGGTACGACCTTGGCGTGGGCGTCGGCCATCACCCGCGCCATGTTGCGGCGCACGCCCTTGAGCTGTTCCGGCTGACCGCTGACGCTGACGCCCGGCGGCTGGGTGCGCATCGGCCGGCCGCTGGCCGACAGTGCGCTGCGTGCGGGCGCGGCGACCGGTGCGGGTGCGGCGGCCGCGGCGCGATCGGCGGCGCGCGGCGCCGGTGCGGCGCCTGCGGCCGCGCTGCCGTCGGCGGCGGCGCGCTTGACGTCGTCGCTGGTGACCACGCCCTCGGCGCCGGTCGCGCGCACGCGCGCCAGGTCGACGCCGAGCTTGCGCGCCAGTGCGCGTACCGCCGGCATGGCTTTGACTCCGCCGACCGCGACCGCCTGTTCGCTGCGCACTGCGTCGGAGGACTGCATCGCCCCGACCACGGTACCGCTGTCGGCGCGTTCGCCCTCGGCGGCTTTGGCCGGAGCGGCCTCGGCCTGCGGCGCGGGCGCGGCCGGCGCGGCGTGACCGCCGCCGTGGTGATGACCGGTGTCCTGGCCGTCGGCGCGTTGCGGCTGGTTGGGATCGAGTTCGAATTCGGCCAGCATGGTACCGGTGACGACGATATCGCCGGCGGCACCGGCCAGCTTGAGCACCTTGCCCGAGACCGGCGAAGGCACCTCGACCACGGCCTTGGCGGTTTCCATCGACACCAGGGTGTCGTCGAGGCGGATCGTATCGCCGACCTTCACCGCCCATTCGACGATGGTCGCGTCGGGCAGGCCTTCGCCGAGGTCGGGGAGCAGGAAGGTTTTCGTGTCGGTCATGGTTCGATCGTCTCGTTGGTTATGCGGTCGCCGCCGGCCCGGGCCGGCGGTAGATAAGGTTCAGACCCACACGTCGTTCTGCGCGGTCAGCTCGCCGCCGGCCTGGCCGGTGTTGACCACGCCGCGCGGCTCGATGATCAGGGCATGGCATTCGCGCTCGGCGCGGGTGATGTGCTCGACGCCGCGCGGGACCACGTACATCTCGCCTTCGCCCAAATCCACGTCGCGATCGCGGAAGCCGATCTGCATGCGCCCATGCACAACCATGAACACCTCGTCGGTGTGCTCGTGCGTGTGCCAGATGAATTCGCCCTGCAGCTTGACCAGCTTGAACTGGTAGTCGTTCATCTCGGCGATCACCCGCGGCGACCAGTGCTCGCTGAAGCGGGCGAGCTTGTCGGCCAGATTGATCGCGTCGTGGGCGGGTGGTGCGGATTCGGTCATGGCGAGGGCTCGTCGATGTACTCAAGTGCGCGCGCCGGGATCCAGCCCTGCTCGCCGCGCGCATTCTCGGCCCACCACCATTGCGCGAGCTCGTAGTGCAGGGTCAGCACTTCGTCGGCGGCGGCGGCCAGTTCGCGGGTGTCGTAGTCGCTGAGGGCGGTGGCGGGGCCGTGCTCGCTGTCGAACAAGGCCGCCGGTACCCAGCCGCCCTGGCCTTCGGCCAGCACGGTCCAGACGAACTGCGGCCAGTCGCGGTCGCGGTCGCCCAGGGTCACGCGCTGGCCGCGCTCGATCCGGATCGGCGACCGATCCGGCACGCGGTGGCCGACGACGACGCGGGCGCGGCGCATCGCCCGCGGCTCAGCCCGCCGCCAGCGCGCGCTTGGCCGCGGCGACGATGCGTTCCACGCTGGGCAGGTACTTCATTTCCAGGCGGAACAGCGGGATGTGGGTGTCGTAGCCGGTGACGCGTTCGACCGGCGCGAGCAGGTCGTACATCGACTCCTCGGCCAGGCGCGCGGCGATCTCGGCGCCGAAGCCGGCGGTCTTGGGCGCCTCGTGCACGATCACGCAGCGGCCGGTCTTGCTCACCGATTCGGCGATGGTGGCGAAGTCCAGCGGACGCAGCGTGGCGACGTCGACGACTTCGGCGCTGATGCCCTCGGCGGCGAGCTTGTCGGCGGCTTCCAGCGCTTCCTTGACCTGCGCGCCCCAGCTGACCAGGGTCACGTCGCTGCCGTCGCGCAGCACGTAGCACACGTCCAGCGGCAGCGCTTCGCCGTCGTCGGCGACCACTTCCTTGTACTGGCGGTAGATGCGTTTGGGCTCCATGAAGATCACCGGATCCGGGTCGCGGATCGCGGCCAGCAACAGGCCGTAGGCGCGCGCCGGCGAGGACGGCATGACCACGCGCAGGCCGGGCACGTTGGTGAAGATGGATTCGTTGGCTTCGCTGTGGTGTTCCGGCGCGCGGATGCCGCCGCCCCACGGCACGCGCAGCACCATCGGGCAATGCAGACGGCCGCGGGTGCGGTAACGGAAGCGCGCGGCGTGGCAGATGATGTGGTCGACCATCGGGTAGACGAAGCCGTCGAACTGCGACTCGGCGACCGGCTTCATGCCCTGCGCGGCCAGGCCGACGGTGAGGCCGGCGATGGTGGTTTCGTCCAGCGGCGTGTCGAGCACGCGCTCGGAACCGAACTGCTGCTGCAAGCCGGCGGTGGCGCGGAACACGCCGCCGTTGACGCCCACGTCCTCGCCCAGCACCAGCACGGTGTCGTCGGCGCGCATTTCGTAGGCCAGGGCCTGGGTGATGGCTTCGATCAGGGTGATCGCGACCGGTGCGGCCACGGCGTCGGCGGTCTCGACCTTCACTTTGGTATCGACGTTCATCGGCGACCCTCCAGGGCCAGCGCGGCCGCACGTTGCGCGAGCAGATCCGGCGGCGGATCGGCGTACAGGTAGTCGAACATCGCCTCGACCGGCTGCACCGGGGTTTCCAGATAGGCGTTGATCTCGATGTCGACCTTCTTGCCGCATTCCTCGGCCCAGGCCTTCTCTTCGTCTTCGCTCCACAGGCCTTGCGCGGTCAGGTAGGCGCGCAGGCGCGGCACCGGGTCGCGGGTCCAGGCTTCTTTGACTTCGGCTTCGCCGCGGTAACGGCGGGCGTCGTCGGCGGTGGTGTGGTCGTGCAGGCGGTAGGTCATGAACTCGATCACGCTGCCGCCTTCGCCGTTGCGCGCGCGCTCGGCGGCGCGGCGCATGCCTTCCATCACCGCGATCAGGTCGTTGCCGTCGACCTGCAGGCAGTGCAGGCCGCCGGCGATGCCCTTCTGGGCCAGGGTCTTGGCGCCGGTCTGGGCCGAACGCGGCACCGAGATCGCCCAGCCGTTGTTGATCACGCACAGGATCAGCGGCAGCTGGTAGGCACCGGCCGAATTCAGCGCGGCGTAGAAGTCGGTCTTGGACGAACCGCCGTCGCCGCAGCAGGCCACGGCCAGGTTGTTTTCCTTGCGCAGCTTGAACGCGAGCGCGGCGCCGGCGGCGTGCAGGCACTGGGTCGAGATCGGCACGCACCAGGAGAAGTCTTTCCTGGGGCCGGAGAAGTCGTTGCCGCGCTCGTCGCCGCCCCAGTACAGCAGCACTTCGCGCGGCAGCACGCCGCGCATGAACTGCGCGCCGTACTCGCGATAGCTCGGCGCGAACACGTCGTCGGGCAGCATCGAGGCGCCGATGCCGACGTGGGTGGCCTCGTGGCCCAGGCAGGCGGCGTAGGTGCCGAGCTTGCCGGTGCGTTGCAGGGCGATCGCCTTGGTGTCGAACACGCGCACGAACAGCATCTGCTTGAACAGCGGCAGCAGCTTGCTGGCGTCGCGGAACGCGGGCGGCAACTCGGCGACGGGCTTGCCGTCGATGCCGAGGTATTGCAGGTATTCGATTTCGAACGTCGCGGCGACGGTCATCGCGGGCAGTCCTGACTTAAGGATGGGGGAGGCCCGAACCGTCCCGCCCGGATCCAGTGCCGGCGCGCAGACCGTTCAGACTGGCTGGGTCCGAGGCGGCGGTGTGCGGCTCGCTGCGGACCTGGCGCTGCCGCAGCGGCCCTAGCGGCGGCCGTTGCGTGGTGTGCCAGATGATACCCAAAGGCGTGTTAAGCGCCGTTGCGCGCTGCGGCATGCAAAAAAGTGCGGAAAGGGCTAGGCGGGCGGCGGACGCAGGCGTATGGAGCCGCGGTGCCTCGGGGTAGGAGCGGCGTGAGCCGCGACCCGGAACCGCGCATGCTGGCGATGGTGTCGTCGTAGTCGTATTGCCGCAGTCGCGGCTCACGCCGCTCCTACCCCATGGCGAAGAGGCGGGCGGCGCAAACGAAAAGGGCGCGGCTTGCGCCGCGCCCTTTCGGTCCTACCGGTGTTGCGGATCAGCGGCGGATCTGCACGCTGATCGTGTCGCTGTTGTTGCCGGGGACCGGGTCCGGGGTGTCGGCGCCGATGTTGGCACCAAACTCCAGGGCGCTGCCCACGGCCGGGCGTTCCGGCACGACCACCGCCAGCGCGAACCACTGGGTGCCGCGGCTCATGCTGCCGTTGCGGCTGCACTCGGCGCGGAAACCGGTCGGCACCGAGGTGCGGGCGCAGGTCCAGCCTGCCGGAGCGGCGACCGCCGCGGCCGAGACCGAGACGTTGCCGGTCAGAATCAGCTTGGGCTGGGCCGCGGCGTCCGGACCGGCGTTGCTCACCGGGACCAGGAAGGTCGCGATCGCGCCCTTGCGCACCGGCAGCGCGCCGCCGGCGATCTTCACCGACAGGTCGGCCAGGGTGGTGACGACGACCTCGGCCGAAGCCTGGTTGTCGCCGTTGGCCGGATCCCGGGTCTGCGACTGCGCCGCCACCGCCACGCGCAGCGGGGTGCCGCTGGGCAGGGCCGGGACGACCACGTTCAGCGAGAACGAGGCCGAAGCCTGCGAAGCCAGGCTGGCGGTGGTGCAGGTGACGGTGGTGGTGGTCGCATCCTGCACCGGCGCGGCGCAGGTCCAGCCGGCCGGTGCGGTCGCGACCGGCGCCACCAGGGCGTCGAACACGAAGGCCACGGCGGCGGCGTCGGCGGCGTTCGGACCGGCGTTGAACACGCTGGCGGTGTAGGTCGCGGTCTGGCCGGCGCGGACGCTGGCCGGGCTGGCGGCGGCGGTCACCGCCAGATCGGCGCTGCGGAAGCCGGGCACGCTCAGGACCAGGCGCACCGGGTCGTGGTCGGACACGCGCAGCGGCTGGCTGGCGTCGCCGAAGCGGAACACGCCGAAGTCGGCGTTGATGCGGGCGTGGTCGACCGACAGGCCGACGTTGTCCATCACCAGCGCTTCGTTGACCAGCACGTGGTCCAGGGTCTGCGCGTTGCCTTCGAACACGTACGAGTAGCGCTGGGCCGGATCGGCGATCAGCTGCGAGCCGTCGACGAAGATCGATGTCAGCGGGCTGTCGACGTAGGTCAGGACCTGGTCTTCGGCGGCTTCCTCGCCCTTGATGATGCCCAGGACATCGGTGTAGCCGTCGTTGAACTCGAACGCGTTGAAGTCGCCGACCAGCACGATCTTCTCGTTCGGGTTGGTCTGCTGCAGCTGCTCGATCAGGCCGGCCAGGTAGGCCGCCTGCGCACCGCGCTTGGCGCGCACGCGCGCGCCCTCGCTGGACCAGCCGTTGCCGCCGGAGGCGACATCGTCGATGCCGTTGAGCGAGCGCAGATGGTTGGCGATCACCGTGATCGGGTAGGACGCGCCGTTGTCCTGGTGCACGATCGCGCGCAGCAGCAGCGGCGGGCGGTCGTTGAGCAGGGCGGTGCTGCCGTTCGGGTTGGCGAAGGTCGCGTCCTTGCCGTACTGCACCACTTCGACGACCTCGACGCGCGGCTGGCCGGCGCCGTTGTCGCGCGCGGCGACCAGGAAGCCGACGTTGATGCCGCCCGGATCGTTGCCCGACACCAGGTAGGGCACGTAGCCCGGAGCGCTGGGGCAGTTGGCGTTGATGCGGTCGGCGAGGCGGCCGAGGATGCTGACGTTCTCGACCTCGACCACGCCGAGGATGTCCGGCGTCTTCAGGTACTGGCAGATCGCGGCCGAGGTCTTGCCCAGGCGCTTCTCCACCGCTTCGGGCTTCAGGGTCGGCGCGCCGTTGCTCTCGGCGATTTCGTCGAAGAAGCGCAGCAGGTTGAAGCCGCCGATGGTGATGTCTTCGTAACCGGCGTCGGCCACCGCTTCGGGCTGCTTGCCGCCGGCGGAAGTCGGCGGGGTCGCGGTGTCGGGCAGCAGCGCCCAGGTGCCGGCGAAGTAGTCGAGCACGCCCACCAGGCCGGAGATGGCGGCCTGGCCGTCGACCGACAGCGGCAGGGCGCCGATCTGGCCGCGGCTGCGCACCATCAGGCGCTCGGGGTTGGTATCGAAGCGCGGCGGGTTCTTGCCGGGCGGGATCGGGATCGTGTCCATGATGCCGATGCCGGGCTCGCGGAACGGCACCGCCACTTCCGGCAGACGCACGTAGAACACGCCGTCGCTGAAGGAGTTGGCGTCGTCCTCGTCGATGCTGCCGTCGCTGCCGGAGACTGCGACCGACTGGGCCACGCTCACCCGCATCGCTTCCAGGCGTTCGAGCGTGCCGGGAGTGGCGTTGGCGCCGAGCTCGGCCGAGGTCAGTTCGACCGCGGCGGGCACGGCGACACCGGTTTCCAGCAACTCCACCGTCGGCGAGACCAGTTCGGTGATGCTGAGCTGGTTCGGGTTGGACGGCGGGGTGAACTCGTCGACCTTGGCGGTCACGCGCACGCGGTTGCCCACGGCGGCGCTGGCCGGCGGCGCGGCGCCGGTGAACACGAACACCGCTTCGGAGGTGGCCGGGTTGCCGTCGTCGTTGGCGCTTTGCAGGAAGAAGCCGTTGTTGAACTTGCGCGCGGTGACGATGCCCTCGGTGACCACGAGCTTGTCGTCATGCGGCGACAGCAGGCCGTCGCCCTGGATCTGGGCGATGGTCAGCGCGACCGGCGGCTCCGGCGGTTCCGGCGGCGCGGTACCGGTGTTGCGCGGCGTCGGCGCACCGGTGCTGAAGTCGGCGCTGTTGTTGCCGGTGTCGGTGGCGCCGTCGTTCTTGCGCAGCGCCGCGGTGCTATTGGTCAGCGTCGCGGTCGGCGCGGTTTCCGAGCAGGTGGCGGCGGTGCCGTAACCGACGAAGTCGATCACGGTGGCGCCGCCGACCGGGCAGGCGCCGCTCAGCGAGATGTTGTTGTTGACCAGCGCGACCTTGCCGGCGGTGCCGGCCATCGCCAGCGTGCCGGTCGCGTCGGGCGTGGGCAGATCGACGGTGCCGCCGGCGCCGTCGGCCTGCTTGATCAGGTAGTAGCCGCCGGCGGGAATCGTGCCGGTCAGCGCGGTGCGCGCCCAGCTGGTGCCGGCGGAGGATGCGTATTGCACGCTCCATCCGCTCAGATCGACCGGCGTGGCGCCGTTGTTGCGCAATTCGATGAAGTCGCTTTTCAGCGTGGCGCCGGAATTGCCGCCCCCGCCGTAGACCTGACTGATCACGACCTGCGCCTGGGCGCCGCCGGAAATCAGGAACGCTAAAGCCACGGCCGCGCAGCGGCCTAAGAACTTGTCCATGTTTTTCCCCGTTGGATACCGCCCGCCCAAAGATTCCCCAGGAGTGCTCCCCTGACGCGGGCAGGCAAGATTGTGCCTCAATCGTCACAAATCGGCATTTCAAGCGCATGACGGCATACCATACGGTGATGGGGGTTGACCGTCCGGATGGCGTGCCCTGCGGTACGCTTTGCGCCCCCAAGCGAGAACCGCGATGACCGTCGAAAAGAACCAGCGCGAACTGGAGACCGGGATCCACACCGATCTGCAGGGACGGATCACCTATGCGGGCTACCTGCAGCTGGACCGGCTGCTGTCGGCGCAGCACGGCCGTGCCGACCCGCCGCATCACGACGAATTGCTGTTCATCATCCAGCACCAGGTCTCGGAGCTGTGGATGAAGCTGATCATCCACGAGCTCAGCGCGGCGCTGGAACACCTGCGCAACGATCAGGTCTGGCAGTGCCAGAAGGTGCTCGCGCGCTGCAAGCAGGTGCTGCGTCAGCTGACCGAGCAGTGGTCGGTGCTGGAGACGCTGACGCCGTCGGAATACATGGGCTTCCGCGACACCCTGGGGCCGTCGTCGGGCTTCCAGTCGCTGCAGTACCGCACCATCGAGTTCATGCTGGGCAACAAGAACGAAGGCATGCTGCGGGTGTTCGCGCACGACCCCAATGCCCAGGCCGAACTCGAGCGCGCGCTGTCCGCGCCCAGCCTGTACGACGAATTCCTGATGTACCTGGCGCGCTTCGGCCATGCGATTCCGGCCTCGCACCTGCAACGCGACTGGCGCCAGCCGCATGTCGCCGATCCGGCGCTGCAGCCGGTGTTCGAGCGCATCTACGAAAACACCGACGTGTACTGGCGCGAGTACGCGCTGTGCGAGGACCTGGTCGACGTCGAGACCCAGTTCCAGCTGTGGCGCTTCCGCCACATGCGCACGGTGCTGCGCATCATCGGCTTCAAGCGCGGCACCGGCGGTTCCAGCGGCGTGGGCTTCCTCAAGCAGGCCCTGGAACTGACCTTCTTTCCGGAGCTGTTCGAAGTGCGTACCAGCATCGGCCCCAGCGGCGCATCGACCCCGCCGTGAGCGCGCGGGTGCACGAGTGCGTCGGCGCATTCCTGGTCTGCGGCGGCCGCGTGCTGCTGGGCCGGCGCACCGCCGATCGCGAACTGCTGGCCGGGGCCTGGGACGTGTTCGGCGGCCACGTCGAGGCCGGCGAGAGCGAACTGGACGCGCTCACCCGCGAACTGGACGAGGAAGTGGGCATCCGTCCGACCCGCCTGCGGCGCCTGGAGACCATCGAAGGCGCGCAACCGGCGCCGTGGCGGCTGCACCTGTACGTGGTCACCGCCTGGCAGGGCGAACCGCACAACCGCCAGACCGACGAACACGACGAGGTGCGCTGGTGCGAACGCGACGAGGCCGTGCGCTGCCTCGGCGCGGCCCATCCCGCGTTCGAGCGTCTGCTGGGCGAGGCTCTGGCCGCGGCGCCGGCCTGATTCGTTTGGGAGCTTGGGCGGACGATTCCGGCGCAACGGCGGGTTCGCGGGCATTCCCCGGGCCGGGCTCCAGGCAGGCCGGTTAGCGGGCGTTGCCAAGTCGCCGGTCGACTCCGAGCGCCCTTGCCGCCACCGACCGGCAAGCCCAGCGGAGGGATTGGGCAAAACCGGGGCCTATTCACGCATTTGCGCGTGGCACCAGGAGTGTGTTGCTGCGCTGCAGCAATACTCGCGCGCCTTCACAAAGGTTTGACGGGACCGGCGACAGCCGGTAAATCTCCCCGATCCCGTGCCGCCGGCAAGGGCAATCTCATTCAGTTTCGACACACGGGGGACACCGCATGAGCGGAGCCGCAACGACGCCGGGCGAAGTGCCCATTCCGGAATTCAAGCAGGTCCTCGGGCATCCCAAGCCCCTGTGGATGCTGTTCATGTCGGAATTCTGGGAGCGCTTCGCGTTCTACGGCATCCGCTGGGCGATGGTGCTGTACATCGTCGCGCAGTTCCACGGCGGCGACGCCGGCTTCGAAAAGCCCGCCAACGAGCTCTACGGCGCCTACCTGGCGCTGGTCTACGCCTCGGCGATCTTCGGCGGCTACATCGCCGACAAGCTGATCGGCTACCAGCGCTCGATCCTGCTCGGCGCGACGATCATGGCGACCGGCCTGTTCCTGCTGGCCTCGCCGACCGAAGCGATGTTCAAGCTCGGCCTGGCCACGATCATCGTCGGCAACGGCCTGTTCAAGCCGATCATCTCGACCATGGTCGGCAAGCTCTATCTGCAGGGCGACGAGCGCCGCGATTCGGGCTTCACCATCTTCTACATGGGCATCAACCTGGGCGCGTTCCTGGCCCCGTTGCTGACCCAGTACCTGGCTCAGAAGGTGTTCGGCGTCAACGGCATGCCGGCCTACAAGGTGGTGTTCATCGCATCGGGCGTCGGCATGCTGTTCAGCCTGGTGTGGTTCTGGTTCGGCCGCGCCCAGCTCAAGGGCATCGGCCGGCCGCCGGCCGACAAGACCAGCGTTACCCGCAGCCTGCTGGTTCTGGCCGGCGCCGTGCTGATCGCGATTCCGGTGTTCTACTTCCTGCTCACCATCAACGCGATGGTGCTGCAATACGTTCTGATAGCGCTGCTGATCGTGCCGGCCATCATGCTGGTGGTGGAAGGCATCCGCGAGGGCAAGGTCCCGCGCGACAAGGTGATCGCGATGCTGATCATCCTGACCTTCAACGTGTTCTTCTGGTGCTTCTTCGAGCAGGCCGGCAGCTCGTTCAACTTCCTGGCCGAGAAGATCGTCGATCGCAGCATCGGCTTCGAGAGCCTGTTCATGGCGCTGGCCGGCGACAAGCAATTCCCGGTGTCGTGGTTCCAGAGCGTGAACTCGGTGGCCATCATCACCCTGGCGCCGGTGATCGCCTGGATCTGGGTGCGGATGGGCCGCGCCAATCCGTCGATCCCGCGCAAGTTCGGCCTGGGCCTGATCTTCAATGGCCTGGCCTTCCTGCTGCTGATGTTCGCGCTGGTCAACCTGATCGCGCCGGACACCGGCAAGATCCCGTTCTGGACCCTGTTCGCGGTGTACTGGATCCAGTCGATCGGCGAGCTGTGCCTGTCGCCGATCGGCCTGTCGATGGTGACCAAGCTGGCCCCGGCGCGCCTGACCGGTTTCGCCATGGGCGCCTGGTTCCTGTCAATCTCCATCGGCAACAACCTCGCCGGCATCTTCGCCGGCCAGGCCAGCGGCGAGACCGGCATGACCACGGCCTCGGCGCTGACCGCCTACACCACCGGCTTCTACATCCTGGCCGGCGCGGGCGTGCTGCTGTTCCTGATCGCGCCGCTGATCAACCGGTTGATGCACGGCGTCAAGTAAGCGCAGCCGCCGAGAGCAAGCCCATGCGCGCCACGGCCGGTAGTCCCCGGCCGTGGCGTCGCTGCATCTGGAGTCGAGACACCGAATGAATACCGTCAACCGGAACCCACCGGAATTCCTCGCGCCGCCGCCCGGCGAGCTGGTCGGCCACCCGCGCGCGTTGTGGATGCTGTTCGGCGCCGAAATGTGGGAGCGCTTCGCCTACTACGGCATGCGCGCGCTGCTGGCCGTGTACGTCGCCACCACGTTCTTCAGCCTGTTGCCGGAAGGCGAGGCGCGCGCCCAGGCCAGCCTGACCTACGGCGCCTACACCGCGCTGATCTACGCCACCGGCCTGTTCGGCGGTTTCGTCGCCGACCGTTATCTCGGCTACCGGCCGTCGATCGTGCTCGGCGGCACGATCATGGCGGTGGGCCTGTTCCTGCTGATGATTCCGCAGCTGACCTGGTTCCTGCTGGGCCTGGCGGTGATCGTGGTCGGCAACGGCCTGTTCAAGCCGAACATCTCGGCCATGGTCGGGCGCCTGTACGCGCCCGACGACGCGCGCCGCGATTCGGGCTTCACCATCTTCTACATGGGCATCAACGTCGGCGGCATGCTCGCGCCGATCGTGTGCGGCGCGATCATCGGCAAGTACTACGGCTACCGCTGGGGTTTCTTCACCGCCGGCGTGGGCATGATCTTCGGCCTGATGATGTTCCATTGGCTGCGCGGCCAGCTCGGCCACATCGGCGAATCGCCGGCGCCGCAGCACAATCGCGCACGCGTGTTCAAGGTGCTGCTGGGCTGCATCGCCTCGGTGCCGGTGATCTACCTGATGCTCAGCCGGACCCAGATCGTCGGCTACATCCTGCTGGCGATGATGGTCGGCCTGAGCATCTACTTCGTCGGCGGCAGCCTGCGCAGCGGCGACAAGGTGCAGATGCACCGCTACATCGCCATGCTGCTGCTGTTCCTGGCCAAGATCCTGTTCTGGGGCATGTTCGAGCAGGCCGGCACCTCGCTCAACTTCTTCGCCAAGGACCACGTCGACGCGCCGTTCGACTTCACCTTGTTCCAGTCGGCGAACTCGGTGTTCATCATCGCGCTGGCGCCGCTGTTCGCCTGGGCCTGGCCGCGTCTGGACCAGCGCAACTGGAACCCGTCGGTGCCGCGCAAGTTCGCGCTGGCGCTGCTGCTGGTGGCGGTGGGCTTCACCGTGCTGATCGCCGGCATTTCCTACATGGCCGACGGCAACGGACGCATTCCCTGGGAAATGCTGGTGCTGGCCTACCTGTTCAACACCATGGGCGAGCTGTGCCTGTCGCCGATCGGCCTGTCGATGGTGTCCAAGCTGGCCGCGCCCAAGGACACCGGCATGGCCATGGGCGCCTGGTTCCTGTGCTCGGCGATCGGCAACTACGTCGCCGGCCTGGTCGCGGCGGTGGCCTCGGGCGGCGATCTGGGCGGCCTGGCGCAGTACTCGGCCACCTACACCCACATCGCCTACGCCGGCTTCGGCATGGGCGTGGCCTTCCTGCTGTTCGCACCCTTCATCAACAAGCTGATGCATGGCGTGAAGTAAGCGGCGGATCGGCTGCAGTACGAACGGCGGCTACGGCCGCCGTTCGCGTTTGGGCGGAGCTGGCGCGCGGCGCGTTCGGGCGCAGTCCGTGCCACCATCGAGCCCGAGCTTAAGTGTTTCCACCAGCCAGCCGATCACAGAGAAGGGTGCCCATGAAGATCGCCATACACCTGATGGCCCCGGCGCTGCTGCTGGCCGGGTCGCCGGCGCCGGCCAGTGAGGCGGCCGACCCCGGCCTGGGCTGGATGGCCGGCCACTGGTGCAGCGAGGCCGGCGGCGAGCGCATCGACGAAACCTGGTTGCCGGCCGCGCAAGGCCGTCTCTACGGCGTGTCGCGCACGGTCCGCGCCGGCGAGGTCACCAGCTTCGAGTTCCTGCGTATCGAACCGGTGGACGGCGTGGCGACGTACCTGGCCCAGCCTGGCGGCGGCCCGGCGACCGCGTTCGCACGCAGCGACGGCGGCGCCAACCGGGTCCGCTTCGAGAATCCCGCGCACGATTTCCCGCAAAGCATCGAATACCGCCGCGACGGCGAGCGCCTGCACGCCGAGATCGCCGGGCCGGGGCGCGACGGCAAGCCGCAGCGCATCCCGTTCGAGTACCGGCGCTGCGGGGAGTAAGCGCCGGTCGGGGCGCCAGGTTCGTGCGTCCTGGGTCCTGGGGTTGGGTTTGGCTTGGGGTAGGAGCGGCGTAAGCCGCGACCGCGTCACGGCCGAAGTCGCGCGGTCGCGGCTTACGCCGCTCCTACCCCAAAGCCGGCGAGCGCTCAGTTCGCGACCGGTAGCTCCGCTTCGGCCCGTATCTCCAGCTCGTCCAGCCGATCCAGCAGCCGGAACAGCAACTCGCGCTCGGCCGCGTCCATATCCCCGAGCAGCTTGCGCTCGAAGGCCAGCGCCAGCGGCGCGACCTCGTCGTAGATCTTGTAGCCGTCCGGCGACAGCTGCAGCACCGAGCGCCGGCGGTCGTCGTCGTGGGTTTCGCGGGCCAGGCGGCCGGCCTCGGTCAGGCGGGCCACGGCGCGGCTGACCGCGACCTTGTCCATGGCCGTGCGCTGGGCGACCTCGTTCGCCGACAGCCCCGGATAGCGGCCCAGCACGGCCATTACCCGCCACTCGGTCACGCTCAGGGCGAAGCGTTCCGAGTAGACCCGGGCGATCGCGCTGCTGACCCGGTTGGACAGCACCGAAAGCCGGTAGGGCAGGAAATGCTCGAGGTCGAGTTCGGCATGGCGGGGGCGGGGCTTGTTCATGCTGCGCTGTACCTTGCTTGCATATGGTTTCATGTGAAACTATAAACGCTCTTCGCACCAGGCCGGCCCTCGCGGATCCGGCCGCTACCTGAGAACAATGCCATGAATGCGCAGCCCAACCTCGGCATGCAGGTCACCACGTTCGAAAATCCCCTGGGCATCGACGGCTTCGAGTTCGTCGAGTTCGCCGCCCCGGCCGGCCAGGGCGAGATGCTGCACGACTATTTCCGCAAGCTCGGCTTCAGCGCCGTGCTGCACCACAAGAACCGTCCGATCACGGTCTACCGCCAGGGCGGGGTGAACTTCCTGGTCAACGAGGACCCGGACAGCTTCGCCGCCGACTTCGCCAAGGCCCACGGCCCCTGCGCCTGCGGCTTCGCGATCCGCTTCAAGCAGCCCGGCGCGAGCGTGCTGGAGGCCGTGCTCGGCAACGGCGGCGAAGCGATCGTCGACAAGGCCGACAGCCGCGCGGTCGACGCGCCGGTGGTCAAGGGCATCGGCGACTGCATGCTGTACCTGATCGACCGCTACGGCGACAAGGGCAGCATGTACGAGGACTACCTGCCGGTGCAGGGCGCGCCGCAGAACCCGGCCGGGTTCGGCCTGACCTTCATCGACCACCTCACCCACAACCTCTACTTCGGCAACATGCAGAAGTGGTCGGACTACTACGAGCGTCTGTTCAACTTCCGCGAGATTCGCTACTTCGACATCAAGGGCGCCAAGACCGGCCTGGTGTCCAAGGCGATGACCGCGCCGGACGGCGTGGTGCGCATTCCGCTCAACGAGTCCAGCGATCCCAAGTCGCAGATCAACGAATACCTCGACGCCTACCACGGCGAAGGCATCCAGCACATCGCCTGCTTCACCGACAACATCTACGAGACGGTCGAAGCGATGCGCGCGCAGGGCGTCGCGTTCCTGGACACGCCGGACACCTACTTCGACGTGATCGACCAGCGAGTGCCCAACCACGGCGAGGACGTGCCGCGCCTGGCCAGGAACAAGATCCTGATCGACGCCGACCCGGAAACCCACCAGCGCAAGCTGCTGCAGATCTTCACCCAGAACGCGATCGGCCCGATCTTCTTCGAGATCATCCAGCGCAAGGGCAACGAAGGTTTCGGCGAAGGCAACTTCCAGGCCCTGTTCGAGAGCATCGAGCGCGACCAGATGCGCCGCGGCGTGCTGTAATAGGCGAGCGCCGCGAAGGAATCGCCATGCTGAAGGAACTCGTCGATCTGCTGACGTCCCGCGAGCTCGAGCCGGAGGAGCTGGAATCGACCGTCGCCGCCATCGATGACGCGGCGGACGATCCGGACCTGGACTGGCTGTATGAGCCCACGTCCGAAGAATTGATGCAGACCGCGATCATATTCAAGCTCAACGATTTCACCGCGGTCGGCGACAAGATCGACGAAGTGCATGAGCGGATCAGCGATTTCTTCGCCGATCCGCTGCCGGACTATCCCTTGCACGAAGGTGGTCGCTATTTCCTGCCGGACGAGTATTTCGTCTGGCTGGATCAGCAGTTGATCCAGCGTGCCAAAGACAACGGCGGCTACGAGCTGCTGCTGCTCGGTCAGCATTACAGCGAAGAGCTGCACGCGATTGCGGTGCTGCGCGCGGACACGGCGCAGATATTGGAGCTCGCGACCGAGTTGGCGCTGATCATCGAGCGGGCGACCCAGCGTAATCTGGCCTGATCGCCCGAAGATTTCAGCCGCGCACCCAATAGCCCAGCGAGCCCGTATGAACACCGCCGCCAACGACAGCGACAACGTGATTTCGATGCCCGAGCGCGATGCGCAACGGGTGGCCGCGCGCGGCTACATGAGCGGCTTCGGCAACGAGTTCGCGACCGAGGTCTACACCGGCGTGCTGCCGCAGGGCCAGAACTCGCCGCAGCAGGTCGCCTACGGGCTCTACGCCGAGCAGCTGTCGGGCACCGCTTTCACCGCCCCGCGCGGCGAGAACCGGCGCAGCTGGCTGTACCGGATCCGCCCCTCGGCCATGCACGGCACGTTCGCTGCGTACCCGCAGGCGCAGCTGCACAACGATTTCGAACACGGCCCGGTCTCGCCCGACCAGCTGCGTTGGGATCCGCTGCCGATGCCGGACACGCCGGTCGATTTCGTCGACGGCCTCTACACCATGGCCGGCAACGGCTCGCCGCTGTCCCAGCACGGCGTCGGCGTGCATGTGTACGCGGCCAATCGCTCGATGGACGGACGCTTCTTCTACGACGCCGACGGCGAACTGCTGATCGTGCCGCAGCACGGCCGCCTGGTGCTGGCGACCGAGCTGGGCGTGCTCGACGTCGAGCCGCAGGAAATCGCGGTGATCCCGCGCGGCGTGCGCTTCCGGGTCGAGCTGCCCGACGGCGTCGCCCGCGGCTACGTCTGCGAGAACTTCGGCGCCTTGATGCGTTTGCCCGACCTGGGCCCGATCGGCGCCAACGGCCTGGCCAATCCGCGCGACTTCCTGACCCCGAACGCAGCTTACGAAGACGTCGACGGCGAGTTCGAGCTGATCGCCAAGTTCCAGGGCCATTTGTGGCGTGCCGACCTCGGGCACTCGCCGCTGGACGTGGTCGGCTGGCACGGGAATTACGCGCCGTACAAGTACGACCTGCGCTGCTTCAACGCCATCGGTTCGATCAGCTTCGACCATCCGGACCCGTCGATCTTCACCGTGCTGACTTCGCCCAGCGACACGCCCGGCACGGCCAACCTGGATTTCGTGATCTTCCCGCCGCGTTGGCTGGTCGCGCAGCACACCTTCCGCCCGCCGTGGTTCCACCGCAACGTCGCCAGCGAATTCATGGGCCTGATCCGCGGCGCTTACGACGCCAAGGCCGAAGGCTTCGTGCCCGGCGGCGCCTCGCTGCACAACTGCATGAGCGGGCACGGCCCGGATGCGGCCACGTTCGACAAGGCCAGCCGCGCCGACCTGAGCAAGCCCGACGTGATCGGCGGCACCATGGCTTTCATGTTCGAGACCCGCGCGGTGATCCGCCCGACCGCGCAGGCCGTCGAGGCGCCGCACCGTCAGCGCGAGTACCAGGCCTGCTGGGCCGGCCTGCGTCGGAATTTCGAACCGCCGCATACGGCGTGATGTGGCGTGTGGCGCTTCGCGCGCCGTTCACATGCGGCCGCTAGGCTGCGCGCGTCTTTCATGCGCTGCTTTGCAGCGGGGGCCGTGTCGATGAAGCGCCGTTCGATCCTGCCGTGGCCGTGCGCGAGCGCACTGGTGTTGAGCCTGGCCCTGTCCGCCTGCGGCGATCGCGCTGCCGACGAAGCCACGACATCAGCCGCGGCGCCGCCTGCGGCGAACGATCAGCCGGCCGAAGACGTGCCGCCGGCCACCGCGCCCACGCCGCTGACGCCGGCCGCCGACGCGCTGGCGCGCATGGACGGCTACGGCGACCTGCGTCTGGGCATGGGCGCCGACGAGGCACGGAAGAAGCTCGGACCCGAGGCGGCCGGCAAGGCCGATGAGGCCGGCGGCTGCTACTACCTGGAGCCGGGCTCGAAGGCTCAAACGCCCGCCTTCATGATCGAAGGCGAGAAGCTGGTCCGCTACGAAAACCACAGCGATGCCGGCCTGAGCGCGCCCGGCGGCGGCAAGATCGGCATGAGCGCGGACGAGATCCGCGCCCTCTATCCGGGGCGGATCGAACAGCAGCCGCACAAGTACGTCGACGACGGCCAGTACTGGCGGATCAAGGACGTTGCCGGCGGGGCCGGCGTGCTGCTGTTCGAGGTCGTCGGCGGCAAGGTCACCGCCTGGCGCGTCGGCCTGGCGCCGCAGGTCGACTACGTCGAAGGCTGCTCCTGATTCCAGCAGGGACCGGCAAGGTGCGCTGATGGTGCCGAGGCGAGTGCGCCGGGGCATGGCGACGGTGCGGTTGGCTGCGCTCACCGCAGCCTGCGGGTCGCTGCCGGCGCGCAGAGCGGCCGGCCATGGACGCGGCGCCCCGCACTCGGCATAGAATCGGGGCTTAACCGCAAGGGGAATGACGCCATGCTCGAAGCCATCGGCTTGTTCGTGCTGGGATTGGTGCTGCTGGCGCTGGGCGGCGATTCCATCGTCAAGGGCGCGTCCGGGCTGGCGCAGCGTTTCGGCGCGTCGCCGTTCATGGCCGGGCTGGCGCTGGTCGCGTTCGGCACCTCGCTGCCGGAGCTGGCGGTCAATCTGCAGGCGGTCGTGCGCGGCGAGCAGGGCCTGGCCCTGGGCAACGCGGTCGGCAGCAATATCGTCAACTTCGGCCTGACCCTGGGCCTGGCCGCCTTCGCCGCGCCGCTGCTGGTGCGCTGGCGTTCGCTGGCGCCGCTGCTGTTGGTGCTGATTCTGGGCACGGCGGCGGTGATCGTGCTCGGCCTGGACGGCGTGCTCAGCCGCGCCGAGGGCACCGGCCTGGTGGTTGCCTTCGTCGCCGTGGTCGCCTACGCGATGGCGCGCACCCGGCATGAGGCGCCGGAGTTGCAGGACGCGATCGCCGCGTTCGCGCGCACCCGCACCGACCTCGGCCTCAATCTGCTGCGCTTCGTCATCGCCGCGGTGCTGCTGTACTTCGGCTCCAAGTTCGTGGTCGGCGCGGCGCCGCGGCTGGGCGCCTCGCTGGGCCTCACCCCGCTGCTCACCGGCCTGCTGCCGGTCGCGATCGGCACCGCGCTGCCCGAGGCCGCCGCGGCCATCGCCGCCGCGCGCCGCGGCCAGGGCGACATCGTGGTCGGCCACGTGATCGGCTCCAGCCTGTTCAATCTGCTGATCGTGGTCGGCGGCATGGCGGCCTGGAACGCGGTGGCGCTGCCGGCGTCGTTCGTGCGCTTCGAGCTGCCGGCGGCGATCGCGTTCGCGCTGATGCTGTATCCGATGCTGCGCGGCGATCTGCGCGTGAGCAAGGGCGAGGGCGCGATCCTGCTGATCGCACTGCTGGCCTGGGTCGGCTTCGAACTGGCGATGCTGCACCGTTGATGCCAACCGGCTGGATACATCGGGTCGATATACTGCGGGCATGAATACACCCGTCACTCCTTCGCCAGCGCGCCCGGTATCGACCCGCGCCCTGCGCGCCCTGAGCGAATTCTTCCGCCTGGAGGCCGCGGGCGGTTTGGTCCTGATCGCCGCCGCCGCGCTGGCCCTGATCGCCGCCAACTCGCCGCTGCAGGAGGCCTACGAATCGTTCCGGCAATTGCCGGTGCAGGTGCGGATCGGCGCGCTCGACATCGCCAAGCCGGCGCTGTTGTGGATCAACGACGGGCTGATGGCGATCTTCTTCCTGCTGGTGGCGCTGGAGATCAAGCGCGAGATGCTCAGCGGCCAGCTCGCCGGCCGTGCCCAGCTGATCCTGCCGCTGGCCTGCGCGAGCGCGGGCGTGGCGGTGCCGGCGCTGTTGTTCTACGCCATGAACCGAGGCGACGCCGACGCCATGCGCGGCTGGGCGGTGCCGACCGCGACCGACATCGCCTTCGCTCTGGGCGTGCTGGCCTTGCTGGGTTCGCGCGTGCCGGCGGCGATGAAACTGCTGCTGTCGACGATCGCGGTGATCGACGACCTGATCGCGATCCTGATCATCGCGCTGTTCTACTCGCACGGCCTGTCGATGACCGCGCTGATCTGGGCCGGCGTGGCCCTGGCCGGGATGTGGCTGTTGAACCGGCGCGGAGTGACCGCGCTGGCGCCCTACCTGTTGCTGGGCGTGGTGCTGTGGGTGTGCGTGCTCAAGTCCGGCGTGCACGCGACCCTGGCCGGCGTCGCCACCGGCCTGATGATTCCGCACGTCGACAAGACCAATCAGATCGACGATGCGCACGAGCATTCGCCGCTGGAAACCCTGGAACACGCGCTGCATCCCTGGGTCGCGTACGCGATCCTGCCGGTGTTCGCGTTCGCCAATGCCGGCCTGGTACTGGGTGGCTTGAGTCTGGGCGACGCCATGGCCGCGTTGCCGCTGGGCATCATGCTGGGCCTGGTGATCGGCAAGCCGATCGGCATCGTCGGCATCGCCCTGCTGCTGCGCGCGCTGGGGTGGGTCAAGCTGCCCGCCGGCATGGACCGGCGGGCGATGGTCGGCTTGGGCCTGATGTGCGGCATCGGTTTCACCATGAGCCTGTTCATCGCCTCGCTGGCCTACCAGAACCCGCTGCATTACGAGGAAGCGGTGCTGGGCGTGCTGGCCGCATCGGTGATCTCGGCCGTGATCGGCTATCTGTGGTTGCGTATGGTGCTGCCGTCGCAGGCGCAGCGGAGCTGAGGCATGCGCCATGCCTTGGTGTTCGGGGCCAGCGGCCAGATCGGCCTGCCACTGTTGGGCGCGCTGCGGCGCGACGGCTGGCGGGTCAGCGCGGTATCGCGCCAGGACCATCACGACGAGCCGGGCCTGCACTGGCTGCGCGGCGATTTCTCCCGCTTGGACGAGCTGCCGCGCCGGGTCGATGCGATCTTCAGTTGCGGTCCGCTCGACGGCTTCGCGCGCTGGTACGCGGCTACGCGCATCGAAGCGCCGCGCGTGGTGGCGTTCGGCTCGACCAGCGTCGAGACCAAGCGCGGTTCGGCCGATCCCGACGAACGCGACGTCGCTGCGCGACTGCGCGAGGGCGAAGCGAGCTTGTTCGCTGAAGCCAGCGAACGCGCCGCGGCCGCGACCATGCTGCGTCCGACCCTGATCTACGGCGCGGGCCGCGACGCCACCCTGACCCGGATCGCCGCGATCGCGCAGCGCTGGGGCTGCTTCCCCTTGCCGCGCAACGCCACCGGGCTGCGTCAGCCGGTGCACGTGGACGATCTCGCCGCAGCCGCGTTCGCCTGCGTGTCGGCGCCGGCCAGCCACGGCCGCGGCTACGCCTTGCCGGGCGGCGAAACTTTGAGCTATCGCGAAATGATCGCGCGCGTGCTGGCCGTGCTGGAGCCGCCGCCGCGGCTGATCGAGCTGCCGTCGCCGGTGTTCAACCTGGCGCTGTTGGCCGCCCAGGCCAGCGGCCATGCCACCGGCCTGGGCGAAGCGGCGGTGCGGCGCATGCGCAGCGATCTCGTGTTCGACCTGGCGCCCGCGCAGCGCGACTTCGGTTACGCGCCGCGCCGCTTCGTGCCCGAGCGCGCGATGTTCGACCCGCGCTGAAGCGCCGCGCTCAGAGTTCGAAATCGCCGGGTTTGGTCTGCACGTTGGGCTTGTACGTCAGAATCGCCACGAACACGCGGCTGCCGTCGCTCATGTCGAAGCCGCAGCCGCTGAGCTGGTCGTTGCTGTAATAGGCGGTGGCGCGGGCCACATCGGTGCCGAAGCTGCGCGGGTCCAGGCGCGCAGCGCGCAGCGGCGACTGCTTGGCTTCCGGCAGATCGCTCAGGTCGGCGTAGCGCTTGAGTTCGCCGACGGTGCCCAGGGCGATCAGCGACAGCGAATCGGCGACGTCCGCGGTCGGGGCCTTGCCGGTCGCGCCGGTGGCCTTGTCGCGCCAACGCGCGATCCCGGCCTGGGCGACGAACGTGAGTTCGTCCTTGCGGCCCGGGCGCAGAGTCAGACGGAAGCGGTCCGGACGTTCGAACAACAATTCGGCGCTGTCCAAGACGGGCGCGGGATAGCTGGTCTTGCCTTTCTCCGGCGCGGCGTAGCGGGTGAGCAGGATCGTGGCCTGGCCGCTGTAGGAACTCTTGTCGAGCGACTGCAGCAGGGCGCTGGGCGAAGTGGCGGCGTGCAGGCCGATCGGCAACAGACAGGCGAGGCCGACGCTGGCGGCGAGGCGCAGGTGCAGTTTCATGGCGATGGGTCCGGGGCAGGAGAGGGATGCGGGGTCGGGCGGCCGGATCAGCGGCAGGCCAGCCGCACGCGCGTGCGCAGGGCCGCCGGCGGTATCGCGCCGTCGAGGGCGCTGCAGTGCGCGGCCGGGTCCGGAATCAGGGAGCGCACGTTGACCACGCGCGCGCTGTCGATGCCGGCAGGAACGCCGCCCGCGCCCGGCGCCAGGCATTGGCCGGGCGTGAGGGTCGCGCTGAAGCTGCCGGACGTGCTCGACATTTCCACCGACACCGGCACGCCGTTGATGTTGCACAGCTCGACCAGGCGCACGCTCGGCGAAAGCTGCGGCGGGCCCGGGATCTCGGCAGGCGCATTGACCGGCGTGGAGCCCGCGCACATGCCGTCGTGCAGCAGTTCGTGGTCCGAGCCGGTGTAGCGGGTCATGGTGTGGGTGTGGTCGCGCAGGTTGGTGCGCTGGACGAAGATGCGCGTGCTGCCGTCGAAGCGCGCAGTCGGAATGGTCACCGCGTCGCGGTCGATGTCGAAGGTCACCGCGACGCTGTCGCCGGTGGGCGAGAAGGTGAAGCTGTCGGCGAAGGCGCGCACCGTGCGCGGCGGAAAGACCTCGGGCGCGCTGGTGATGTTCATGGTCGGGAAATGCATCGCGCAGTCGACGTCCGCGGGGCAGGTCTCCTCGCGCAGCAGATCGTAGGAGGCGGTGGCGGTATCGCCCGGGCAGTACTGCATCGGCGTCACCTGGCCCATGCCGTTCAGCGCGCTGCGCTCGAGGCGGCAGCCGCCGATCAGCGCAGCGGACAGGAGCAGCAGCGACAGGGCCGCGGTGGAAGTCCGTATCGTCATGGCAGGGCGTCCTTGTCGGTGGGCGTGGAGGTGCGGCTGACAAGGACGATCAACGGCACAACGGCGCGCGAACGGACACAACCGCGCCGCGGCCGTGCGCGGATACCGCATTCAGGGCGTTTCGGAAGCCGGAATCGGGCGCGACTTGGCCAGCGCGCGCAAGGCGATGATCAGCACGCCCCCCAGGACCATAGCGCCGCCCAGCAACAGGCGCGGGCCGGGCCGGTCGCCCCAGAACGCGACGCCCAGGCCGATCGCGAACACCGGCACCAGCAGCAGCCACGGCGTGACCTGCGCGACCGGATGGCGCTGCACCAGCACGTAGTACAGGCCGTGGCCGAGCAGCGAGGACACGAACGCGGCGTAGACCACGCCGAACCAGCCGACCCAGCTGACCGAACCCAGTGCGGCGATCCCGCCGGGTTCGAGCGTCGCGCTGATCGCCAGCAGCGGCAGCACGCTGAACAGCGCGGTCCAACCTTGCTGGCTGTAGGCGTCGAGCCCGCGCAGGCCTTTCATCAGCACCGTGCCTGCGGCGAGGAATGCGGCCGAGATCAGCATCAGCACCAGCGACATCGGCTTGTCCAGCACCAGCGGATCGAAGCCCAGCACCAGCACGCCGGCGAAACTCACCGCGATCGCGACGCCGGTGCGCCAGGCGAAGCGCTCGCCCAGGATCAGCCAGGCCAGCAGCGCGGTCATCGGCACATAGCTCTGCATCACGATGGCCGGCGAGGACAGGTCGCCGGCGAGCTTGAGCGCGGTAAAGCTCAGGCCGAAATGCAGCACGCCGATGCACAGGCAGACCGCGATCAGACGCGGCCATTGCCCGGGCGCGGGCCGCTTGACGAAGAACATCAGCGGCAGCGCCAGGGCCGCGAAGCGCAGGCCGGTGAACAGGAACGGCGGAATTTCGCGCAGCGCGAAGGCCGAGGTCAGGAAGTTGCCGGCCCAGGCCAGGACGATCAGCAGGAGCAGGACGATGTCGCGGACGGGCAGCATCGGCCCAGTGTCGCCGATCCTGCGCCGGCCGCGGTCCGCAATCGTGGAACGAGGATTTCCGTTAGCCGGTGACGGGCGGGTCGGAACAGGTTGCCGAGCGAAAGCCGCAACTCGCGCCCCTGCCGTCCGGCCGCGCACGCCGCATCACGGTGCACGAGCTGCGCGTGGACGGCGGCGCCGCGCTGGACGCCTGAGACGCGCTCGCCTCAGTACGACCAGCCGAGCTTGCGGTAGAGCTTGGCCAGCACCCAGGCCGGACCGATCAGCAGGTAGCGCAGGTCGGTGAAGAAGCTCGGGCGCTTGCCTTCGAACAGCTTGCTGTGGCCGACGAACTGGCCGATCCAGGCGATCACGAACACGCCGATGCCCAGGTAGAGCAACTGCGTCGGCCCCAGGCGCAGGTACAGCCATTGGGTCAGCCAGCCGGACAGCACGAACAGGACCAGCATGCCCAGGCCGAGCCGGCGCGAGGCGCGGTAATAGAACATCCAGGCCGCGAACATCGCCAGGCCGGCCCAGAAGCCGGCGCGGAACCAGGTGCCCGGCGAGGGGATGCACCACAGCAGGGCGATCACGCTCCAGGCGATCGCCGGCACGCAGATCACATGGATCAGCTGATTGGCGTGGTTCTGGTGATCGCCGGAATAGTTGGCGAAATAGCGGTCGATCGGACGTTGCGTCGGGTGTTGCGAAGACTCGGCGACAGTGCTCATGACGGGCTCCCGGCTGGTCAGGCGTGCGCGCGGCGGCGGACGGGGCGGTTCAATGCGCCCCAGTACGGGAGAATAGCTGGATTACCGTCACCCCGGCCACGATCAGGGCGATTCCGATCATTCCGGCCAGATCCAGCGGCTGTTTCAGCACCAGCCAGCCGATCAGGGCGATCAGGACCACGCCGACCCCGGACCAGATCGCATAGGCCACGCCCACCGGGACGGTCTTGAGCACCAGCGACAGGAAGTAGAACGCGATCGCATAACCGGTCGCGACGATCAGCGAAGGGCCGAGCCGGGTGAAGCCCTCGGAGGCCTTGAGCGCGCTGGTCGCCACCACTTCGGCCAGGATCGCGACGGCGAGGTAGAGCAGGCCCATGGGCATGACGGTGGCTCCGATGGCAGTGCGGTGCGCGGAGTAGGGTGCGGTGACGACCGCACCGGCGTCGGGTGCGGCCGTACGCGACGATGCGTCGCCTGCGGCTCACCGCATCCTACGGGGGCAGTCGTAGGGTGCGGTGATAACCGCACCGGCGTCGGGTTCGATGCGGTTCGGCTCACCGCATCCCGCGGACGTTGCTGTGTGCGTTGACAACCGCATCGCCGCATCTGCGTTCGAGGCGATGCGGTTCGCCCAGGGCTCGCCGCATCCTGCGCCGCATCGCGGCCAGCATCGCGGTCAGCGTCACCCGGCCGACCTCAGTCGACCGAAATCCCCGCCAGCTTCTGCAGCGCCTCGGCGTACTTGGCGCGGGTGCGTTCGATCACGTCGCCGGGCAGCGGCGGGCCCGGCGGGGTCTTGTCCCAGCCCAGCGCTTCCAGATAGTCGCGCACGTACTGCTTGTCGTAGCTGGGCGGGCTGGTGCCGACCTGGTACTCGTCGGCGGGCCAATAGCGCGAGGAGTCGGGCGTGAGCATCTCGTCCATCACGTACAGGCGGCCGTCGGCGTCGGTGCCGAACTCGAATTTGGTGTCGGCCAGCAGGATGCCGCGCTGCGCCGCATAGTCGGCGGCGTAGCGGTACAGGCGCAGGGTGGCGTCGCGCACGGCTTCGGCCAGTTCGGCGCCGACGGTGCGCACCGCGGTGTCGAAATCGATGTTCTCGTCGTGGTCGCCGACCGCGGCCTTGGTCGAAGGCGTGAAGATCGGCTCGGCGAGTTTTTCCGCCTGGCGCAGGCCGTCGGGCAGGGCGATGCCGCTGATCCGGCCGGTGCGCTGGTAGTCCTTCCAGCCGCTGCCGATCACGTAGCCGCGCGCGATGCACTCGATCGCCACCGGTTTCAGGCGTTTGGTCACCACCGCGCGCTTGGCGTACGGCGCCGGGTCGGTGCCCCCGGGCAGGACCGCGGCGACGTCGATGCCGGTGAGGTGGTTGGCGACGATGTGGGAGGTCTTGCCGAACCAGAAGTTGCTGATCTGGCACAGCATCTCGCCCTTGCCCGGAATCGGGTCGGGCAGGACCACATCGAAGGCGCTGAGGCGGTCGGTGGCGACGATCAGCAGATAGTCGCCGGCCGGCGTGCCCGGCGGCAGGCGCTCGAGCGGCAGGTCGAATACGTCGCGGACCTTGCCGCGATGACGCAACGGCAGGCCGGGCAGGTTGGATTCGGAAAGGGCGGATCGCAGAGTGTTCGACAACGTGTAGTCCCCATGGCGGCGGGCGGAATCCCCGTCGCCGTGCCGCGCGCGCGGTCGCGACGGGGCCGGGCAGTGTACGCCGGCCGGGCGTCGCGTGCAGGTAGACTGGCGGCCGGTTCTGGGCAGGCGGTTGCGGCGGCGATGGCGACGAAACGCTGGTACGGCAAGTTGCTGGGCTTTTTCGCCGGTGCGGCGCTGATGCGCGCCAACCCGTTCCTGGGGGCGCTGATCGGGCTGCTGATCGGCCACGCCTTCGATAGCGACTGGTTCCGGCTGAGCCGCGACAACCCCTACGCGGTGCTCGGCCTGACCGCCGACGCCAGCGACGCCGAGGTCGACCAGGCCTACCGCCGGCTGATCTCGCAGTACCACCCCGACCGCCTCAACGGCGCTGCGCCGGAGCTGCGCCAGCAGGCCGAGGGCAAGGCGCGCGACATCAACGGCGCCTACGACCGCATCAAGACCCTTAGAGCTAGGAAATAGTGGCCAGGAATTAGGGACTGGAGGCGGGTTCCGCTGTTACTGGTTCCAAATTCCCGGCCACGGGTTCCTGCTCCTTGGCCCGGGGGGGCAGCGGGGCGACAATGGCCGCCTGTCCGCCCGAGCCCCGCCCATGCAGCCCACCGTGATCGCCCCGTCCATCCTCTCGGCGAACTTCGCCAAGCTCGGCGAGGAGGTCGACGCCGTGCTCGCGGCCGGCGCCGACTGGGTCCACTTCGACGTGATGGACAACCATTACGTGCCCAACCTGACCATCGGCCCGCTGGTCTGCGAGGCGCTGCGCAAGCACGGCGTGACCGCGCCGATCGACGTGCACCTGATGGTCGAGCCGGTCGACCGCATCGTCCCCGACTTCGCCAAGGCCGGCGCCAGCATCATCAGCTTCCATCCCGAAGCCAGCGCGCACGTGCACCGCACGGTCCAGCTGATCAAGTCGCACGGCTGCCAGGCCGGCCTGGTGCTGAACCCGGCCACCCCGATCGAGGTGCTGGACTGGGTGCTCGAAGACCTCGACCTGGTGCTGCTGATGTCGGTCAACCCCGGTTTCGGCGGCCAGAGCTTCATTCCCTCGGCGCTGGACAAACTGCGCCGCGTGCGCGAGCGCATCGACCGCAGCGGCAAGCCGATCCGGCTGGAGATCGACGGTGGGGTCAAGGCCGACAACATCGCCGAGATCGCCGCGGCCGGCGCCGACACCTTCGTCGCCGGCTCGGCGATCTTCAACGCTCCGGGCGCGAACCAGCAGGCCTACGCGGACGTGGTCGAGCGCATGAAAGCCGCGGTGCAGGGCGCGCGCGGATGAACACCTGCGACCTGTGCGACCTGCACGGCGATCGCGTGCGCGTGATCGACCTGCCGCTGCGCGACTACGGCGGACGCCTCGCGTTCGACGGCCTGGTCAGCACGGTGCAGGCGCACGAGGACAACTCGCGCGTGCGCGAGGCGGTGGCCGAGCCCGGCCAGGGCCGGGTGCTGGTGATCGACGGCGGCGGCTCGATGCGGCGGGCGATGCTCGGCGACCTGCTCGCGGCCAAGGCGGTGGAGAACGGCTGGGCCGGGGTGGTCGTGATCGGCGCGATCCGCGACAGCGCCGCGATCGGCACCCTGGAGCTGGGTGTGAAGGCGCTGGGCACCTGCCCGCGCAAGACCGACAAGCACGACCGCGGCGTGCGCGACGTGGCGGTGGAAATCGGCGGTGTGGTGGTGCGGCCGGGCGACTGGCTGTGCGCCGACGAGGACGGCGTCGTCCTGTCCGACGCCGTCCTCCGCTGATTCCCGCTTTTTAGCCACGCCAGGCGTCCTGCCCGGCGTCCTGGACGGGCGCCGCGGCACCCGTCCGAAATATTGGAGGCAATCCAGCCTCCGCCCGTCGTCCCTGATATGGCCTTCGATACTCCGGGCCGGCGATGACGCGACGATGACAGCAGTGCGACCGTGGCCTGCAGCGTTCACTGAGACTTAGCGCCGCGCTGCTAGCCTCGCCGATCCTTCCGCGCGAGAACCCGCCTGATGCCGATGCCGCATTGGCGTCTGATCCTCAACGGCAAATCCGCCGGCGACGATGCCCTGCGCGAGGCCGTCGCCGCGATCCGTGCCGATGGCGTCGCCCTCGACGTGCGCGTGACCTGGGAAAGCGGCGACGCCGAACGCTACGTCGCCGAGGCGATCGCCGACGGCGCCGATACCATCGTCGCGGCCGGCGGCGACGGCACCCTCAGCGAGGTCGCCACGACGCTGGCGCACCGCGACGAAAACGCCGACGCGCTGCCCTCGCTGGGGCTGGTGCCGCTGGGCACCGCCAACGACTTCGCCACCGCCGCCGGCCTGCCCGACAACGCTTGCGAGGCCTTGCGGCTGATCCGCTCGCGCCGGGCACAGCCGATCGATCTGCTGCGCCTGCAGGCCGCCGACGGCCTGCACTGGGCCGCCAACCTCGCCAGCGGCGGCTTCGGCACCCAGGTCACGGTGGAAACCGACGAAGGCCTCAAGAAGATGCTCGGCGGCCTGGCCTATCTGATCACCGGCATCTCCAAGCTCGGCCGCATCGACCCGATCCGCGCGCATCTGAGCGGCGAAGGCTTCGATTGGCGAGGCGACTTCATCGCCCTGGGCATAGGCAACGGCCGCCAGGCCGGCGGCGGCCAGGCCCTGTGTCCGGACGCGCTGATCGACGACGGCCTGCTCGATCTGAGCGTGGTGCCCGAGCTCTCCGGCGAGGTCGGCGCCACCGTCAGGACCTTGCTGACCCAGGGCCAGCACGCCGCGCTGGAGCGGGTCGCGGTGCGCGCGCGGCTGCGCAGCGTCGAGATCGATGCCGAGTCGGAACTCACCCTCAACCTGGACGGCGAGCCGGTGAGTTCGCGCCATTTCCGCATCGATTGCGTGCCCGCGCGCGTGCGCATGCACCTGCCCGAGGGCTGTCCGCTGCTCGCGGCCTCGGTCGCGGCGCAGCTCCGGTCCGCCTGAGCGGCCGGGCCCCGTCGCGCCGGCCCGGCGAAGCCGTTAGAGTGTCGGCCATGAAAGCCTGGGCGAACCCGCATTCCTTTTGCGCCGACGTGGGTTGGCGATGGTGGCCGTCGGCCATCGTCGCTCCTGCCCACTCGCCCATGAAGGAACCGCCGCGTGATTTCGCCCGAACTCTTCCAGCAACAGGCCGCTAACGGCTACACCCGCATCCCCGTCGTGCGCGAGGTCCTGTCCGACCTCGACACGCCGCTGTCGGTCTACCTCAAGCTCGCCGACGGCCCGCACACCTACCTGTTCGAATCGGTCGAGGGCGGCGAACGCTTCGGCCGCTATTCGATCATCGGCCTGCCGGCCAAGCGCGTGTACGCCTTCGCCGGCCACACCCTGTTCGTGACCGAACTGGGCGAGCTGATCGAAACCCGCACCGTCGAGGATCCGTTCGCCGAAGTCGAACGCCTGCGCGCCGCGCATTCGGTGCCGCGCATCGAAGGCCTGCCGGGCTACACCGGCGGCCTGGTCGGCTGGTTCGGTTTCGAATGCATCCAGTACATCGAGCCGCGCCTGGCCGGTCCGCAGGCCGACGGCAGCTCCAAGCCCGACGAACTCGGCACGCCCGACATCCTGCTGATGCAGAGCGAGGAAGTCGCGGTGTTCGACAACCTCAAGGGCCGGCTGTACCTGATCGTGCACGCCGATCCCAGCGAGCCGCAGGCCTACGCGCGCGCCAACCGCCGCCTCGATCAGCTCACCCACCGCCTGCGTCACGCCGGCGCCGGCTATCCGGAAACCCTGGACTCGGTCGGGCTGGAAGAAGATGACTTCGTCTCGGGTTTCACCCGCGAGGGCTTCATCGCCGCGGTCGAGAAATCCAAGGAGCTGATCCGCGCCGGCGACATCTTCCAGGTGGTGCTGTCGCAGCGCCTGAGCGTGCCGTTCAAGGCGCGCCCGGTCGACGTGTACCGCGCCCTGCGCGCGCTCAATCCGTCGCCGTACATGTACTTCCTCGACGTCGGCGAGACCCAGGTCGTGGGTTCGTCGCCGGAAATCCTGGTGCGCCTGCAGGACGGCGAGATCACGGTGCGCCCGATCGCCGGCACCCGCCCGCGCGGCAAGACCGTCGAAGAGGACAACGCGCTCGAGGCCGAACTGCTGGCCGATCCCAAGGAGCGCGCCGAGCACCTGATGCTGATCGACCTGGGCCGCAACGATGTCGGCCGGGTCGCCGAGCCGGGCACGGTGCAGGTCGGCGAGCAGTTCGTGATCGAACGCTATAGCCACGTGATGCACATCGTCAGCGAGGTGACCGGCCGTCTCAAGCCGGGCTTGAGCTACGCCGAAGTGCTGCGCGCGACCTTCCCGGCCGGCACGGTCAGCGGCGCGCCCAAGATCCGCGCGCTGGAAGTCATCCGCGAGCTCGAACCGATCAAGCGCAACGTCTACTCCGGCGCGGTCGGCTACATCGGCTGGCACGGCGACGCCGATACCGCCATCGCGATCCGTACCGCGGTGATCCAGGACGGCCGCCTGACCATCCAGGCCGGTGCCGGCATCGTCTACGACTCCGATCCGCAGAAGGAATGGGAAGAGACGATGAACAAGGGCCGCGCGTTGTTCCGCGCCGTGGCCCAGGCGGCGCGCGGCTTGTAATCGCGTCGCTCCGGCGCCGCCGTGCCGCGGCGCCGGCTGTTCGCCGTGGGGTAGGAGCGGCGTAAGCCGCGACCCCGCAGCATGTGTTCGCGATGCGATTCCGGGCCGGCGCGGTACGCCGATTGCCGTGGTCGCGACTTACGTCGCTCCTACACATGCCGCGGCGCCGGCGGTTCGCCGTGGGGTAGGAGCGGCGTGAGCCGCGACCGCAGCATGCGTTTGCGATGCGATTCCGGGCTGGCGCGGTACGTCGACTGTCGTGGTCGCGACTCACGTCGCTCCTACCCCAAAGCGGCTTGCGCCTGCCTCGGGCGATGTTCGATAACCCCATGCCGCCGCCACGCCCGTTGCGATGAGTAGGCGCGGCCCGCGACGGGCCCGCGAACTCGCATCGACACGACGATCGTCATCAAGGAGGCGACATGCTGTTCCGTACCCTCGGCCTGCTCGGGCTGGCTTTGCTATCCAACGTCGCGCAGGCGCAGGTCAACGCCCTGCCGCCGACACGGCACATCCTGGTCTACGGCGACGCGCAGGCGCGGGCGGTGCCGGACCGGTACAAGATCGCGATGCAGTTCGACGCGGTCGATGCCGATCCGGCGGCGGCGCGCGAACGTGTCGAAACCCAGGTGCAGGACGTCATCGGCAAGCTCAAGGCCGTCGGCGTGGCCGAGCATGAGATCGTCGCCACTTCGCTGCAGATCGATGCCCGCCAGCGTTACGACAGCGAATCGCGCGAACAGGTGTTTCTCGGCACCGGCGTGCGCCGCACGCTCACCGCGCGCTTCGGTCAGAAGCAAGCGCTGGAGCGGTTCCTGGCGACGGTACGGACGTCCAAGGAGTTGTCGATCTCCGGCGTCACCGCCGAACTGGCCAGCGAAGCCGAACTGCGCCGTCAGCTGCGTCAGAAGAGTATCGAGTCCTCGCGCGAAAAAGCCGAGGTCATCGCCCGCGCGTACGGCGCGAAGCTCGGCGGCGTCTACAGCGTGTCCGATGTTGCGCCGCAGTTTCAGTACGGCGTGCAGGAAGGCTCGTGGCCGACGGCTTACGACTGGAACACCTACGGCTATGCCGCCGGCAGCGGCAACCTGGAGCGCGTCGTGGTCAGCGGCAGCCGTCTGCGCGCCGGCGCGGCCCCGTCCTTCCAGGCCGGCTACATCGACTTCCAGGACAAGATCTACACCGTCTTCCTGCTCGCCGACTGACGCCGGCGCGGCTCCGAACCCTGCATGCGCGGGCCGCGACGGCCCGCGCCGAACATTACGGATAGTTCATGTGCCGGAAAGCTCGCCGCCAGCCCGCGGCGCGCAATCTGTACCTGCGATGGGGCCCGACCCCACCGGCAATGAACCCATCCATACAGTGTCCAGGAGCCCCATCATGAACGTCCGCAATGCCCTGTTCGCGCTCGCCCTGACCGCCGTCGCCGGTTCGGCTTTCGCCGCCGCCCCGGCCCCCGCCCCGGGCGCCGCCGCCCCGGCCAAGACCGCCACGGTCAAGCACAAGGTCCACAAGGCCAAGGCCGACACCAAGGCCGGCGCGCCGGAAGCCAAGAAGAGCTGATCCACCGCGTAAGCCTGCGTCTGCGGTTCCCTCCTACGTTCCACCGTTCTCCATTACGTCCCCGAAGCCCACCTCGACCCCAGGTGGCTGCCCCGCCGGCTTCCTCCCGGCGGGGTATTCTTTTTGCGAGACCGGGAGTCGGCATGCGCGTCCTGTTGATCGAAGACGATCCCCACACAGCGGGTTTCATCGCCAAGGGCCTGCGCGAGGACGGGCACGCCGTCGATCATGCCGACAACGGCAAGGACGGCCTGTTCCTGGCCACCACCGAGAGCTACGACGCGATCGTGCTCGACCGCATGCTGCCCGCACTGGACGGCCTGATCCTGCTGCAGACCCTGCGCGGCGCCGGCAATCGCACGCCGGTGCTGCTGCTGACCGCGCTGGGCGAGGTCGATCACCGGGTCGAAGGCCTGCGTGCCGGCGCCGACGATTATCTGGTCAAGCCCTTCGCCTACGCCGAACTCAGCGCGCGCCTGGACAGCATCCTGCGCCGCGGCAGCGCCGGCGGCAGCGAGCCGACCCGGCTGCGCGTGGCCGATCTCGAACTCGACCTGCTCAGCCGCGAGGCGCACCGCGGCGGCAAGCGCATCGAACTGCAGCCGCGCGAGTTCCGCCTGCTCGAATACCTGATGCGCCAGGCCGAACGCGTGGTCACCCGGACCATGCTGCTGGAGGCGGTCTGGGACTATCACTTCGATCCGCAGACCAACGTCATCGACGTCCACATCAGCCGCCTGCGGCAGAAGATCGACCTGGGCCATCCGAAGCCGCTGTTGCACACGGTGCGCGGCGCGGGCTACCGGTTAGGCGGATGAGCCCGACCCTGCGCTCGACCAGCGCGCGCCTGGCGCTGGCCGTCACGGCCTCGTTCCTGCTCGCGTTCGTGCTGCTCGGCGCGGGCGTGCATTACGCGGTATCGGCGCTGCTGGTCGAGGACGCGCGCGAGGTCGTGCGCGCCGACGCCGCCGGCCTGGTCGAGCTGTACCGCGAAGGCGGCCGCGACGCGCTGCAGTCCGAACTGCGCGAGCGCATCGCCGCGCAGGACGACGCCGACGCGGTCTATGCCCTGATGACGGCCGATGGGCGCGTACTTGCCGGCCGCTACGGCGGGCGTCCGCTCGCGCACGCGAGCAAGCTGCGCTGGACCGAATTCGTCGAGCGCGACGGCGACGAACGCCTGCGCGTGGTCGCGCAGTTGCAGCGCCTGTCCGGCGGCGACACTTTGCTGACCGGCGTGCGCCTGCGCTCGCAGGGTCGCTTTCTGGCACTGATGCTGCGCACCGCCCTGGCGGCGCTGCTGGTCGCGACGACCCTGGGCGCGCTGGTCGGCTGGTTGACCTCGCGCTGGGTGTCGCGGCGCCTGCGCAACCTGGACGACACCGCCGAACGGGTCGGCGCCGGCGAGCTGGCCTTGCGCGTGGCCCTGGACGGCAGCGACGACGCCTTCGACCGGCTCGCGCGGCGCTTCAACGGCATGCTCGACCGCATCGGCGAACTGCTGGGCGGCGTGCGCCACGCCACCGATCACATCGCCCACGACCTGCGTACGCCGTTGACCCGCCTGCGCAACCGTCTCGAAGAACTGCGCGATCGCCCGGACGATGCCGGTCGCGACGCCGAACTGGACGCGGCGATCGCCGAAACCGACCAGCTGCTGCATTCCTTCGGCGCCTTGCTGCGGCTGGCGCGGATCGAGGCGCAGCCGCCGGTGCACGACGAGCCGGTGCTGGACCTGGCCGAACTCGCGCGCGACGCGGTCGAGCTGTACACGCCGAGCGCGGCCGAGCGCGGCATCGTCCTGCGCACCGAACTGCCGCGCGCCGACGAAGCGCCGGCGACGGTGCGCGGCGACGCCGACCAGTTGTTCCAGATGCTGGTCAACCTGCTCGACAACGCGGTCAAGTACGCGCCGGCCGGCACCGAGGTCGGCGTGGGCCTGCGCCGCGAGCGCGGCGCGGTGGTGCTGCGCATCGGCGATCGCGGCCCGGGCATCCCGGTCGCCGACCGCGAGCGGGTGTTCGACCGTTTCCAGCGCCTGGAGGCGCACCGCGGCTCGCCCGGCACCGGTTTGGGCATGAGCCTGGTGCGCGCGATCGCGCACCGCCACGGCGGCCACGTCAGCCTGGGCGACAACGCGCCCGGGCTGGAGGTGCGGATCGCACTGACGCCGGCCGAACCCGGCCCGGCCTGATCTTGCCCGGCCTGATCCGCCCTGCCTGATCCGCCCGGCCGCGCTTCGGCCTCGACGCGGCCGGCCGCGAGGGCAGGGCGCCGTCGCGTCGCGGCGGCGGAGCGGCTACAGTAGGGCCATGACCGTTCGCGCGAACCCGCAATTCCCGTCCAAGGCCGCTCCGGGCTGGCGATGGTGGCGTGCTGCCTCCGTCTGCGTTCCGCCGTCCTTCCGGGAAACCCTGCGTGATCTATCCGCCTTCGATCCAGCACCACGCCGTCCGCTGCGCAGCGACCGCTGAACGCCGCGCGCGCGTCCCCGCGCCGACCGCCGCCCCACCTCTCCGATCGTTATTTCCCGCGGACCGTCCGCGGCCGGATAATCGCGGGCCGGCGACCCCGGCCCCATGGCCGCAGGGCGCGTGCGCGCGCGACGGGTCGTGGTCCGGCACCCGCATCCGCCGTTGCCCACCCGGCCTCCCCCGAATCCGAGACGCGTCATGTCCGTTCTGATGATCGACAACTACGACAGCTTCACCTACAACCTCGTGCAGTACCTGCAGGCGTTGGGGGCGGAGGTGAAGGTGATCCGCAACGACGACCTGTCGGTGGCGCAGATCGAGGCGCTGCAGCCGGAGCGGATCGTGATCTCGCCCGGTCCGTGCACGCCCAACGAGGCAGGCGTGTCGCTGGAACTGATCCGCGAGCTCGGCGCGCGCGTGCCGATCCTGGGCGTCTGCCTCGGCCACCAGAGCCTGGGCCAGGCCTACGGCGGCGACGTGGTGCGGGCCAAGACCATCATGCACGGCAAGACCTCGCGCATCCGCCACGAAGGGCAGGGCGTGTTCGCCGGATTGCCCGATCGCTACGAGGCCACGCGCTACCACTCGCTGGTGGTGTCGCGCGAGACGCTGCCCGAGTGCCTGGAGATCACCGCCTGGACCGAGAACGAGGACGGCAGCTTCGAGGAGATCATGGGCCTGCGCCACCGCGAGCATCCGGTCGAAGGCGTGCAGTTCCACCCCGAGTCGATCCTGACCGAGCACGGCCACGCCCTGCTCAAGAACTTCCTGGAGCGTTGAATGACCCGTACCCACCGAGCCCTCGCCGCCGCCGTCCTGCTGGCCGGACTGGCTGGCCACGCGTCCGCGGCCACCAAGCCGTCCAGCCATGCCTGCGCCGCCGACGCCCTGATCCAGGCCCAGAAGCTGCTGGCCTTCCACACCGACGACGACGAGCGCGCCCGGGTGTCCGGGCCGGCCAAGCCGTTGCCGTCCATCGTCAATCCGGCCAACGCCAAGCAGCGCTTCGACGTGCTCGAAGTCTGGGGCTACGTCTACAAGGGCCAGTACCGGATGCGCCTGGAGTACTACCGCCTCGGCAACGACTGCGTCCTGATGGGCCAGGAAATCCTCGAGCACGCCTCGCTCTGACCCGGACCGCATCATGCCCCTGACTCCGCAAGAAGCCCTGCAGCGCACGATCGAGCACCGCGAGATCTTCCACGACGAGATGGTCGATCTGATGCGCATGATCATGCGCGGGGAAGTCTCGCCGACCATGACCGCGGCCATTCTTACCGGCCTGCGGGTGAAGAAGGAAACCATCGGCGAGATCGCCGGCGCGGCCACGGTGCTGCGCGAATTCGCGCGCCCGGTCGAGGTCGCCAACCGCAGCGGCCTGGTCGACATCGTCGGTACCGGCGGCGACGGCGCCCATACGTTCAACATTTCCACCGCCAGCATGTTCGTGGTGGCCGCGGCGGGTGCCAAGGTCGCCAAGCACGGCAACCGCAGCGTGTCCTCGAAGTCGGGCAGCGCCGACGTGCTGGAAGCGCTGGGCGCGGCGATCGAGCTGCAGCCCGAGCAGGTCGCGCAATGCATCGACGACACCGGCATCGGCTTCATGTTCGCGCCGGTGCACCACCCGGCGATGAAGGTGGTCGCGCCGGTGCGCCGCGAGATGGGCGTGCGCACCTTGTTCAACATCCTCGGGCCGCTGACCAATCCGGCCGGCGCGCCCAGCATCCTGATGGGCGTGTTCCACCCCGACCTGGTCGGCATCCAGGTGCGCGTGCTGCAGGAACTCGGCGCGCAGCGCGCGCTGGTGGTCTGGGGCCGCGACGGCATGGACGAGTTGTCGCTGGGCGCCGGTTCGCTGGTCGGCGAGCTGCGCGACGGCGTGGTGCGCGAGTACGAAGTGCACCCGGAGGATTTCGGCATCGCCATGGCCGCCAGCCGCAATCTGCGCGTGGCCGATGCGGGCGAGTCCAAGGCGATGGTGCTGCAGGCGCTGGAGAACCGCGACGGCCTGCCGCGCGAGATCGTCGCGCTCAACGCCGGCGCCGCGCTGTACGTGGCCAACGCCGCCGAGAGCATCGCCGACGGCATCGTCCGCGCCCGCGCCGCGCTCGCTTCGGGCGCCGCGCGGGCCAAGCTGGACGAGTTCGTCGCCGCGACCCGTCGGCTCGCGTCCTGATTCCTTTCGCCAGCCTTAGCCAGCGAGTCCGTCCATGAGCGATCCTTTCGCCAAATTGCCCGCGCCGCCGTACTACGCGGTGATCTTCAGCTCGCAACGCAGCGACCAGGACGATGCCGGCTACGGCGAGGCCGCCGACCGCATGGTCGAACTGGCCGCGCAGCAGCCCGGCTACCTCGGGGTCGAGTCCACGCGCGGCGCCGACGGCTTCGGCATCACCGTCAGTTACTGGACGGACGAGGCCTCGATCGTGGCCTGGAAACGCAATCTCGAACACGCCGCGACCCGCGAGCGCGGCCGCAAACACTGGTATGGTCGCTACGAATTGCGCGTGGCCAAGGTCGAGCGCGCTTACGGCTGGACCAAGGGGCCACAGGATGAATGACGCCGCGCCGCAGGCCGGATTGCGCTTGCTGCGCAACGCCGAAGTCTATGCGCCGCAACCGCTGGGCCGGCAGCATCTGCTGCTGGGCGGCGGCAAGATCCTGTGGATGGGCGCCGATGCGCCGTCCCTGCCGGCCGAACTGTCGGTCGAGAGCATCGACCTGGAAGGCCGGCGCCTGATCCCGGGCCTGATCGACGGCCACGTCCACGTCACCGGCGGCGGCGGCGAAGCCGGCTTCCGCACCCGCGTGCCGGCGCCGATGCTGTCGCGCTACACCCGCGCCGGCGTGACCAGCGTGGTCGGGCTGCTCGGCACCGACGACCTCGCGCGCAGCACGCGCGAGCTGGTCGCGGCGATTTACGCCTTGCGCGAAGAAGGCCTGAACGCCTGGGGCTATTGCGGCGGCTACCACCTGCCGCCGACCACGCTGACCGGCAGCGTGCGCGGCGACGTGGTTTTCGTCGAACCGCTGATCGGCGTGGGCGAGGTCGCGATCAGCGACCACCGTTCCAGCCAGCCGACCCTGGACGAATTGCTGCGGTTGGCCTCGGATGCGCACGTCGCCGGGCTGATGACCGGCAAGGCCGGCATCGTCCATCTGCATCTGGGCGACGGTCCGCGCGGGCTGGAGTTCGTGCGTCAGGCGCTGGAGCGCAGCGAACTGCCGGCGCGCGTGTTCAACCCGACCCACGTCAATCGGCGCAAGGCCTTGTTCGAGGAAGCGCTGGAGCTGGCGCGGCGCGGTTGCTGGATCGACCTGACCGCGTTTCCGGTCGAGGACGGCGAGGACGCCTGGAGCGCCGACGAGGCCCTGATCCGCTATCTCGACAGCGGCGCGCCGCCGGAGCGGGTGACGGTCAGTTCCGACGCGGGCGGCTGTCTGCCCTGTTTCGACGCCCATGGCCGCGTCTGCGGCATGGACGTGGGCGAGTCGGGCGCGCTGCTGCAGTGCCTGAACGCGGTACTGGCGCGCGGCGTCGCCCTGGAGCGCGCGCTGCCGGCCTTCACCCGCAACCCCGCGCAGTTGCTGCGCCTGGACGGCAAGGGCCGGATCGAGGTCGGCTGCGATGCCGATCTGGTGTCCCTGGACGGCCGCGGCGCGGCGCATGATGTCTTCATCGGCGGACGGCCGCACCTGCGCGATGGCGCGGTGCTGCGCCATGGTCAGTTCGAAACCCCGTCGCAGCATTCCGAATAGTTAGTAGAAGCGAGTACGTAGGATGGCACCCAGCAAAATCCCCGATGGCGAACAGCGGGGTTGGATCGTTCCGATCGGCGGAGCGGAAGACAAGGAGAACGACACCGCCATCCTGCGGCGTTTTCTCAAGGTCAGCGGCGGCAGCGCCGCCGACATCGTGGTGATCCCGACCGCCAGCCGTCTGGCCGACACCGGCGATCGCTACGAGAAGCTGTTCACCGAGCTCGGCGCGGCGCAAGTCGAGGTGATGGACTTCGACACGCGCCGCGACTGCCACGAACCGGGCCGGGTGCGGCGGATCGAGCGCGCCAGCGGCATTTTCTTTACCGGCGGCAATCAGATCCGGATTTCGACCATGCTGGGCGGCACGCCGGTTGCGCAAGCGATCCGTGCGCGCAATGCTCAGGGCGTGACCGTCGGCGGGACCAGCGCCGGCGCCAGTATTCTCAGCGAGCACATGATCGCTTACGGTGTCGAAGGGGCGTCGCCGCGCGCCAACAGCGTCCGGCTCGCGCCGGGCCTGGGTCTGACCAACCGCGTGGTGATCGACCAGCACTTCCGCCAGCGCGACCGTCTCGGCCGTCTGGTGGCGTCGCTGGCCTACAACCCGTTCGCGGTCGGCATCGGTCTGGACGAGGACACGGCGGCGTTCATCGGTCCCGACAATACGATCGAGGTCGAGGGCAGCGGTTCGGTCACCGTGGTCGACGCCGACGGTCTGCAGTTCTCGTCCATGCACCTGGTCGGCGAGAACGAGCCGGTGTGCCTGCTCGGCCTGGGCGTGCACATACTCACCAAGGGCGCCACGTTCAATCTCAACACCCGCAAAGCATCCGCCGGTTCGCTGGCGCCACCCAAGACATGAAGTGAGGTTCACATGCGCATACTCGAACGCACCGTCTACGTCGGCCCTTCGCTGTATGCGCATTTTCCGGTCATACGGCTGGAGCTGGACCTGCAGGCGCTGGAAGCCTGGCCGACCGCGCGCCTGGGGCCGGCCTTCGTCGACGGTCTGCTCGCCGCGCTGCCCGGGCTGGGCGAACACGGCTGTTCCTATCGCGAGGCCGGCGGCTTCGTGCGGCGCCTGCGCGAGGACGAGGGCACCTGGCTGGGCCACGTGCTCGAACACGTCGCGATCGAGCTGCAGAACGTCGCCGGCGAGAACGTCACCTTCGGCAAGACCCGCAGCGTCGGCGACGAGCGTCCCGGCGTGTACTCGGTGGTCTACGAGTACGCGCAGCGCGAGGAGGGCATCGCCGCCGGCGAACTCGGCCTGAAGCTGCTGTGCTCGCTGCTGCCGGCCGAACTGCGTCCGGCCGGCAGCGTGCCCGAGGATTGGGATTGGGAATCGGCGCGCGACGACTTCATCCGCTACGCCCAGCGCCGCGCGCTGGGCCCGTCGACCGCCTCGCTGGTGCGGGCGGCCGAGGAGCGCGGGATTCCGTGGCTGCGCCTGAACACCCAGTCGCTGATCCAGTTCGGCCACGGCAAGTACCAGCAGCGCATCCAGGCCACGATCACCGGCCGCACCCCGCATATCGCGGTCGAACTGGCCAGCGACAAGGAAGAAACCAACAAGATCCTGGCCTCGCTGGGCCTGCCGGTGCCGCGCCAGGAACTGGTCACCGACGCCAGCGGCGCGGTGCGCGCGGCGCGCAAGCTCGGCGGCGCGGTGGTGACCAAGCCCTACAACGGCAACCACGGCCGCGGCATCACCATCAACATTTCCGCCGAGGACGAGATCCGCGCCGGCTTCGAAGCCGCGCGCGAGCATTCGCGCTCGGTGATCGTCGAGACCTACGTCGGCGGCGACGACCATCGCCTGCTGGTGGTCAACGGCGAACTCATCGCCGCGACCCGGCGTACTCCCGGCCATGTGGTCGGCGACGGCAAGCGCACGATCGCCGAACTGGTCGAAGCGGTGAACCAGGACCCGCGCCGCGGCGTCGGCCACGAGAAAGTGCTGACCCGGCTGGAGCTCGACGCCCAGGCCGCGCTGATGATGGAGCGCGTGGGCTACACCGCCGAATCGGTGCCGGCCGACGACGAGGTCGTCTACCTGCGCTCCACCGCCAACCTGTCCACCGGCGGCACCGCCACCGACGTCACCGACATCATCCATCCCGACAACCGCGACATGGCGGTGCGCGCGGTGCGCGCGATCGGCCTGGACGTGGGCGGCGTCGACTTCATCTCGCCCAATATCGCCGAGAGCTACAAGAACGCCGGCGGCGGCATCTGCGAGATCAACGCCGCCCCCGGCTTCCGCATGCACGTCGCGCCCAGCGAAGGCACGCCGCGCGATGCGGCCGGTCCGGTGATCGACATGCTGTTCCCGCCCGGCGCGCCGTCGCGGGTGCCGATCGCCGCGGTCACCGGCACCAACGGCAAGACCACCACCGCGCGCATGCTCGCCCACATCGCCAAGATGGGCGGCTACACCCCCGGCCTGACCACCACCGACGGCGTCTACATCGACGGCCAGCGCACGGTCGAAGGCGACATGACCGGGCCGGTGTCGGCGCGCATGGTGCTGTCGGATCCGCAGATCGACTTGGCGGTGCTCGAAACCGCCCGCGGCGGCCTGCTGCGCGCCGGCATGGGCGTGTCCGAGGTCAACGTCGGCGCGGTCATCAACATCCAGTCCGACCATCTCGGCCTGAAGGGCATCGACACCCTGGAGCAGCTGGCCGAGGTCAAGCGCGTGGTGGTCGAGGTCGCCAAGGACTGCGCGGTGCTCAACGCCGACGACCCCAACGTGCTGAAGATGTCGGCCTACACCGACGCCAAGGTGATCTGTTACGTCACCATGAACCCGGCCCACGCGCTGGTGCGCGAGCACATACGCGCCGGCGGCCGCGCCTGCGCGCTCGAGGCCGGCGTCAACGGCCACATGATCACCCTGTACGACAAGGGCAGCCATATTCCGCTGCTGTGGACCCACCTGATCCCGGCGACGATGGAAGGCCGCGCCCTGCACAACGTGCAGAACGCGATGGTCGCCGCGGCCATGGCGTTCTCGATGGGGATCAAGCTCGATGCGATCCGCCACGGCCTGCGCACCTTCGACACCACGTTCTTCCAGGCGCCGGGGCGCATGAACGTCTACAACGAGCATCCATTCAAGGTGCTCATGGACTACGGCCACAACGCGCACGCGGTCGGGGTCATGGCCGACCTGGCCCAGCGCCTGGACGTGGCCGGGCGCCGCCTGGTCGTGGTCGCCGGTCCCGGCGACCGTCGCGACGAAGACCTGCACGCGATCGCCGAGGCCGTGGCCGGCAAGTTCGACCACTACGTCTGCCGCCGCGACGACGGCCTGCGCGGGCGCGACGGCGACGAGGTGCCGCGCATCATCGCCAAGGCCCTGCAGGCGCGTGGCGTGAGCGCCGAAGCGATCACGATCATCCCCGACGAACAAGCCGCGATCGACGGCGCCCTGCGCATGGCCCAATTCGGCGATCTGCTGCTGGTGTTCGCCGATGCCCTGGCGCGGTCGTGGAAGCAGATCATCCACTTCCAGCCCGAGGGCGCGGTGGCCGCGGCGACGGCACGGATCGAATTGCCGCCGCTGGAACAGACCCTGGACGAGGCCGTGGTCGCGGCCATGGAAGGCGTGGTCCGCGACGAGCGCGGGCTGCGTTTCGAACGCGAAGAGAGCGATTGAGTGACGGCGGATTCCCAAGGCGACGTCGCGGCACCGGAGTTCGAGTTTCCGTTCGAGGATTCGCGCCGGCTGACCGGTGCGAATCTGTATTTCGACCGGCCTGGCGTCGTGCTGGAAACACGCGGCGCGCGGCCGCCGGCGCAGGCGCTCGCGCGTTGGCGGACCAACATCGCCGGCGCGCGCGAGCTGCTGCAGTGGTCGCAGCAGGACGATATCGTCGTGCGTGAGCACGCCAGCGGCGCTTCCTTGGCCTTCGTCGCACCGCTCGACCGCCTGTACGCCGCCACCGAAATCAACGAATGGGCCTGGGCCGAAGTCGTCGGGCTGGTTCCGCAGGACGCGTTGCCGCCGCATGCGCCCGGGCATGCCGCGTACTGGGATCGCGACGACGCCTTGCGCACGCTGCATGCGCTGGCGCGTGCCGAAGCGCGTTCCGATTTGCTCGTCTTGATCGAGCAGGCGCGGGCGCAGGGCGTGCTCGCCTACAGCGACGACGAGGCGCTGTCCCTGGGCGAGGGCGCGACCAGTCGGACCTGGAGCCTCGACGATCTTCCGTCGGGCGACGAAGTGCCCTGGCAGGACCTGCGCACGATCCCCAAGGCTGTCGTTACCGGCTCCAACGGCAAGACCACCAGCGTGCGCCTGCTCGCGGCGATGGCGCGCGCGCAGGGTTGGAACACCGCGCACAGCAGTACCGATGGCCTCTACGTCGGCGGCGAATGCATCGACGGCGGCGACTATTCCGGCCCGGTCGGCGCGCGCACCCTGCTGCGCCGGACCGATGTCGAAGCGGCGATCCTGGAAACCGCGCGCGGCGGCCTGCTGCGCCGTGGCCTCACCCCGCAGGGCGCGCGCGTGGCCCTGGTCACCAATATCAGCCCCGATCATTTCGGCGAGTACGGCATCCACAACCTCGACGACCTGGCGCAAGTGAAGCTCACCGTCGCGCGCAGCCTGGCCGAGGACGGCCTGCTGGTGCTCAACGCCGACGACGAGCTGCTGGTCCGGCACAGCGCGGCGTTGCCGCAGCGGATCGGCTGGTTCGCGCTCGACGAATCGCATCCGCGCCTGCGTGCGCACCGGGAGCAGGGCGGCGCGACTTGCGGCGTGCGCGACGGCCGGCTGCGCCTGCATTACGACGGCCGCGATCACGACCTGGGCGAAGTCGCCGCGATGCCGCTGACCCTCGGCGGCCGCGTCGCCTACAACCTCGCCAACCTGGCCGGCGCGGCGCTGGCCGCGGCCGCGCTGGGCGTCGCACCGGAGCGCATCGCCCAGGTGCTGGCGCGTTTCGGCGCCGCACCCGGCGACAACCCCGGGCGCCTGCAGCGCTGGTCCTACGGCGACAGCGAGGTCTACCTGGACTACGCCCACAACCCCGACGGCCTGGGCAAGCTGCTCGAAGTCGCGGCCCGGCCCGGGCACCGGCTCGGCCTGCTGCTGGGGCAGGCCGGCAACCGCGAGGACCGCGACATCCGCGAACTCGCCGCGGTCGCGGCGGGTTTCCGCCCCGATCGGGTCGTGCTCAAGGACATGGAAGGCTACCTGCGCGGCCGCGCCGAGGGCGAAGTCGCGGGGATCCTGCGCGACGAACTGCTGCGCCACGGCCTGCCCGAGGACGCGCTGGAGGTGTGCCTGCAGGAGGTCGAGGCCGCCACGCGGCTGCTTCGCTGGGCCGGGCCGGGCGACGTGCTGGTGCTGCCGATCCACAACAGCCAGGCCCGCGAGGCGGTCGTCGTCTTGCTCGATCGGCTGCAACTGGGACAATGGCGCCCCGGCCGGCCCCTGACGGGCGAAGTGGAGATGATGGAATGACCGATGTCCTGCGCACGATCCTGGCCCGCAAGGCCGAGGAGATCGAACAGCGCAGCCGGGTGCGCTCGCTGGACGACCTGCGCGTGCGCGCGGCGCAGCAGGCGCCCACGCGCGGCTTCGTCGACGCGATCAAGCGCAAGCACGCCGCCGGCGAGGCCGCGGTGATCGCCGAGGTCAAGAAGGCCAGTCCGTCCAAGGGCCTGATCCGCGCCGATTTTCAGCCCGCGCAGATCGCGCGCAGCTACGAGGCCGGCGGCGCGGCCTGCCTGTCGGTGCTGACCGACGTCGATTTCTTCCAGGGCAGCAACCTGTACCTGGGCGAGGCGCGCGCGGCCTGCTCGCTGCCGGTGCTGCGCAAGGACTTCACCATCGACCCCTACCAGGTCTATGAGGCCCGGGTGATCGGCGCCGACGCGATCCTGCTGATCGTGGCCGCGCTCGAGGACGGGCCGATGATCGAGATGGCCGGGCTGGCGATGGAGCTGGGCATGGACGTGCTGGTCGAGGTCCACGACATCGACGAGCTCGAGCGCGCGCTGCAGACCGATTGCGAGCTGATCGGCGTCAACAACCGCAACCTGCGCACCTTCGAGGTCTCGCTGGACACCAGCATCGCCCTGCGCGACGCCGTGCCGCGCGACCGCACCCTGGTCACCGAGAGCGGCATCGCCACCGGCGCCGACGTGGCCAAGATGCGCGCGGCCGGCATCGAGACCTTCCTGATCGGCGAAAGCTTCATGCGCGAACGCGACCCGGGCGCGGCCCTGCAGCGGCTGTTCGCGGCATGAGCGCGGAGGGGCGCTTCCCGCCCGCGCGCGAGGACGCGCCGCTGGTGGTGTTCGACTTCGACCACACCCTCTACGACGGCGATTCCGGCAGTCACCTGTTCGCCTGGCTGATCCGGCGCTCATGGTGGCGGCAGCTGCTGGCGCTGCTGATCGCGCCGGTGTTCGGGCCGATGATCGCGTTCCTGCCGACCCGGCGGGTCGGTATTTCCGGATTCGTCTGGGTCGGTTCGGTCGGCATGGGCGGACGCCGCGAGTTCGACGCCGCCATCGACCGCTACGTCGCCGCGCACACCGACGAGATCCGGCGCCGGCTGCTGCCGGTGGCGCTGGACGTGCTGCATCACCACCGCGAGCGCGGCGACCGGGTGGTGATCGCCACCGGCGCGCCGCCGGAGCTGGCGCGCGCGATCCTGGCCTTCGTCGCCCACGAGGACGTGCCGGTGGTCGGCACCCTGGTCGGTCCGCGCCTGGGCGCGGTCGGCGCGCTGCGCCACTGCCACTCCGAAATGAAGATGACCATGCTGCGCGAGGCGGGCTATACCGCGCCGGTCGAGGTCGCCTATTCCGACAGCAGCGCCGACCTGCCGCTGCTCAAGGCCGCGCGCCGGCCGGTCGTGGTCAACCCGAAACCGCGCCGGATCGAGATGTTCCGGCAGGTGCTGCCCCCGGGCACGCCGATCCTCAATTGGGGTTGCCCCGGGCGCGGCGGCGACGCGGTGGCCTCGGCGGCGGGCTAGGGATCGGAATTGGGATTGGGATTGGGATTGGGCCTGCGTCGGCTTGCGGGGTGTCGCGATCGCGGCTTACGCCGCTCCCACAGAAGGCAAGTACGACCCGCTGTGGGAGCGGCGTAAGCCGCGATTCGCGTGAATTCGCGCGCCGGCGCAGTGCCGAAGAAGGCTGCGGCGCTCGCCGCACTCACCATCGCTCTGGGGTAGGAGCGGCGTAAGCCGCGACCACGCACCCCCAAGGCCCGCAGTCCTTCCGGCGCAGCCGTTCATTCCCCATCGGATAGCAGCATTCCGCCGTCGGCGGAACACTCAGGCCCTCAGTCGCCCAGCGCCTTAACAAACCGCAGCGAACCATCGCTGTAGCCGCAATCGCGGTAGAACGCATGCGCCTCGCTGCGGCGCAGGTTGCTGGTGACCTCGATCCGCGACACGCCGGTGCGGCGCGAAATCAGCTCGACCTCGCGCAGCAGGCGCCGGCCGATGCCCTGGCGCTGGCAGGTCGGCGATACCACCAGCGCGGTGATCCGCGCCAATTCGTTGCCGTGGACGACCGAATAGAGGGTGTAGAGCGAGACCAGGCCGCAGGCTTCGCCGTCGATCTCGGCCAGCAGCAGGTGCTGGCGCGGATCGTGACGGACCACCGCGATGCGTTCGGCGGCCTCGTCGCGGTTGCAGGGATAGCCGAGGTCGCCGAGCAGGCGGGCGACATCGTGGGCATCGCCCAATTCCGCCGGACGCACCCGGGGTGCGGTCTCGGCGGAGGTGGCGGCGCGGCCCATCGTCGGCGGCTCAGCGCGTCCCGTACAGGACGACGGTCTTGCCGCGGGCGTGGAGCTTGTTGTCGGCCTGCAGCTTCTTGAGCACGCGGCCGGCCATTTCGCGCGAGCAGCCGACCAGGCGCGACAGCTCCTGGCGCGACACCCGCAACTGGGTGCCCTGCGGGTGGCTCATGGCCTCGGGGGTTCCTTGGCCAGGTCGTGCAGGGCGCGCACGATGCGGTCGGTGACGTCGAGGAAGGCCAGACGGCCGGCCTTGCGGCTGGTATCGAGCAGGCGCCGCGAAATCTGCGCGCCGATCGCGTACAGCAGCTTGGGCGCGTCCAGCGACAGCCGGGTCAGCAGCAGGTCGTAGAGGCGCTCGTGGCCGATCTCGGCGAGCTCGCAGGTGCTGCGCGTGCGCAGGATCACCTCGCGATGGTCGCTTTCGATGAACAGGCCGAGCTCGCCGACGAATTCGCCGGGGCCGAAGTAGCCGAGCACCAGTTCGCGGCCGTCTTCTTCCTCGGTGATGATGCTCACCGAGCCGGAAACGACGTAGTACAGGGTGCTGGCGGGGTCCCCCGGGCGGAACACGTCGGTCCGCGACGGATAGCGTCGGCGGTGGCAGTGCGCCAGGAAGCGTTCGATCGTTGCGCCGTCGGGCAGCAACGGGCTATTGGTTCGACGCAGGGCAGTCAAGGGGGCTACCGGGTTGGCTGACATGGGATTGGGCTTAGGTTATCGAGTGAGCTTAGGGCGAACCGGGGGATTGGGCAAATAGCGTCAACCTAAGGCACTCTACGTCACCCCAGCCCGATATGTGCAGTCCCCCGAGCAGACAGTCGCCACCCGGCGTATGACTGCGGGGTGACAGGGCGCGTTTCCCCCCGCCGCCGTTTGCCGCATAATCCGCGTCTTCGCCGTCCGACCGGGAATCCCCCTACCGTGGTCAAGCCGTTGCCGCGCCTGAGGTTGCAGGGTTTCAACAACCTCACCAAGGCCCTCTCGTTCAACATTTACGACGTCTGCTACGCGGTCTCCGAAGAGCAGCGCCAGCGGTACATCGAGTACATCGACGAGGCCTACAACGCCGACCGCCTGACCCAGATCCTCACGGATGTGGCGGACATCATCGGCGCCAACATCCTCAACATCGCGCGCCAGGACTACGATCCGCAGGGCGCGTCGGTGACGATCCTGATCTCGGAAGAGCCGGTGATCGACAAGTCGGCTGCCAAGGGCGTGATCTCCGACGCCGTGGTCGCGCACATGGACAAGTCGCACATCACCGTGCACACCTATCCGGAGACCCACCCGGACAACGGCATAGCGACCTTCCGCGCCGACATCGACGTGGCGACCTGCGGCGTGATTTCGCCGCTGAAGGCCCTGAACTACCTGATCGAGAGCCTCGAGTCCGACATCGTGGTGATGGACTACCGCGTGCGCGGCTTCACCCGCGACGTGAAGGGCCGCAAGCACTACATCGACCACAAGATCAACTCGATCCAGGACTACCTGGCCAAGAACGTGAAGTCGCGCTACGAGATGCTCGACGTCAACGTTTATCAGGAAAACATCTTCCACACGAAGATGCACCTGAAGGAATTCGACCTCGACAATTACCTGTTCGAGGAGAAGGCCAAGAATCTGTCGTTCAAGGAGCGCATGAAGATCGAAGCGCGGCTCAAGCGCGAGATCGAAGAGCTGTTCCACGGCCGTAATCTGGTCGACTGATCGGAACCGCGCGCAGCGAAAGGCCGGCGAAAGCCGGCCTTTTTCGTTTCTAGGGGCTTCGGGGTAGGAGCGGCGTAAGCCGCGACCACGCCGGCCACCGAAGTTTCGCGGTCGCGGCTTACGCCGCTCCTACCCCAGGGCGGCGCTGGGCGCGCTCACAGCCGGTACGCCACCGTCTTCATCAGCTTCGACGCGGCCGCCATCAGGCTGGGCATTGGCGGCGGCAGCAGGCGCGCGCCCGCGGCTTCGGCGTTGGCGGCGTGGCGGGCCTCGTCTTCCTTCATGGTGCGCAGGATCGCGCGGCTGCGCGCATCGGCTTGCGGCAGCGATTCCAGGTGTTCGTCGATGTGGGCTTCGACCTGGTGCTCGGTTTCGACCACGAAACCCAGGTTCCAGCCGTCGCCGCGCAGCCCGGCCAGCGCGCCGATCGCGTAGCTGCCGGCGTACCACAGCGGGTTGAGCAGGCTGGGGCGGCTGTCGAGTTCGTCCAGACGCTGCGCGCACCATGCCAGATGGTCGGTTTCTTCCTGCGCGGCTTCGAGCAGGTGCTCGCGCGTGGCCGCGTCGCGCGCGACCGCGGCCTGGCCGCAGTACAGCGCCTGCGCGCAGACCTCGCCGACGTGATTGATGCGCATCAGGCCGGCGGCGTGGCGGCGCTCGGCGTCGTCGAGTTCGATCTGTGCGGTGTCGGCGGCCGGGTTGGGCCGCTCGGCGCGGGGTGCGCCGAAGACGGTGTCGAGGGCGCGCTGCGCATCGCTGAGCAGGCGGTCCAGGGGAGTCAGCTCGCGGATCGTGTTCATGCGGCGAGTTTACGTTGCGGCGGGGTTCGCCGGCAGTGAATCGGGCGTGCCTTCCGCGCCGGCCTCGGCCAGCCCGGCCAGGAACTCCAGCGGATGCGCGACCGGTGCGGCGAGCGCCGCGCTCAGGTGCAGGCGGCAGCCGATGTTGGCGCTGAGCAGGCGGGTAGCGCCGCTGTCGGCGAATTGGCGCAGCAGCGGCGCGCGGTAGTCGGCGGCGCGCTCGGGCTCGGTCAGCATCTGAGTGCCGGCGGCGCCGCAACAGCCGTAACCGGCGTTCAGTTCGATCACCTCCAGCCCCGGCACCCGCGCCAGCAGACGCCGCAGGGCCGGCGCCGAACCGACCACGTTGCGCTGGGTGCAGGGCAGGTGCAGGGCGACGCGTTCGCGCTGCGGACGCAGGCGCAGGGCGTCGGCGTGGCGGTCGAGGAAGGCGATCGCATCGAGCGTGCACGGGCCGCCGTGCAGGGCCTGGGCGAGCGCTTCGTGGCAGCCGCTGGTCAGGGTCAGCACGGTGTCGACGCCGGCGAATGCGGCGCGGTTGCGGGCGCCCAGGGCCTGTGCACGGGCCTGATCGCCGGCGTGCGCGTGCAGGCTGCCGCAGCAGGTCTGGTCCTGGACCGCGCGGACCCGGTAGCCGAGGCTGCGGCAGAGCCGGGTCAGCGCGTCGCGCAATCCGGTCTCATAAGGCCCGGCGACACAGCCGACGAACAGGGCCAGCTCGCCGCGCCGGCCGTCATCGGTGGGCTCGGTGGGGACGGTGGGGCCAGCGCGCCGGCCTGGAGGGCGCGGCAGGGGCCGCCAGGCCGTGGGCAGGACCGGGTAGGCGAGGCGATACAGCCCCAGCAGGGTCGCCAAGGCGCGCGGCCGGGCCGCCAAGGCTTCGATCCAGCGCTGCCGGCGTGCGGGCGGACGGCGCTCGCGCTGACGGTTGCGCGCCAGGGTAAGCAATTCCCCATACTGCACGCCCGCCGGGCACACGGCTTCGCAGCTGCGGCAGCCCAGGCAGTGGTCGAGATGGGTGTCGGCGACCGTGGTCGGCTCGATGGCGTCCAGGGCCCAGGCCCGCGCCACGGCGATGCGCCCACGCGGGGATTCGGCTTCCGATCGGTCGTGGCCATAGGTCGGACAGGCCGGCAGGCACAGCCCGCACTGGACGCAGCGGTCGGCCAGCGCCACCAGCGGGTCGGCGGAGGGCAGGCGGGCGGCGGACATAAAGGACGATGCTAGCACGCAGGTCCGGCCGACTTGCAGGGGCTGGCCGACCCCGCTATCATTCCGCCTCTTTCGTTCCACATTCACAACGCGAGGCGAAATTCCGACGCCGCGGCCATTCTGGACGCAAGCGGAATCAGCCCGACCAGGTACCCATAGCAGATCTTTCATGAAGACTTTTACCGCCAAAAACGAGACCGTCCAGCGCGACTGGTACGTCGTTGACGCGTCGGGCAAAACGCTCGGCCGCTTGAGCTCCGAAATCGCGCGTCGTCTGCGCGGCAAGCACAAGCCCGTCTACACCCCTCACGTGGATACCGGCGATTACCTCGTGGTGATCAACGCCGAAAAGATCGCTGTCACGGGCAACAAGCTCCAGGACAAGATCTACTACCGGTTCACCGGCTACGTCGGCAATCTGAAGAGCGAAACCCTGGGCCAGGCGCTGGAGCGCCACCCGGAGCGCGTCATCGAGATCGCCGTCAAGGGCATGCTGCCGAAGAATCCGCTCGGTCGTGCCATGTACCGCAAGCTCAAGGTCTACAAGGGCTCCGAGCATCCGCATGCTGCCCAGCAGCCGCAGCCGTTGGACATCTAAGGTAAAGACACGCACATGGCTATCCAGCAGAACTACGGCACCGGCCGCCGCAAGTCTTCCACCGCTCGCGTGTACCTGCGCAAGGGCGACGGCAAGATCACCATCAACCAGCGTTCGATCGAAGAGTTCTTCGGTCGCGAGACGGCGCGCATGATCGTGCGCCAGCCGCTCGAGCTGACCCAGTCCAGCGACAAGTTCGACGTCAACGTCACGGTCGCCGGCGGCGGCATCACCGGCCAGGCCGGTGCGATCCGCCTCGGCATCGCCCGCGCGCTGGTCGAATACGACGAGACGCTGAAGTCCGAGCTGCGCAAGGCCGGCTTCATGACCCGCGACGCCCGTGAAGTCGAGCGTAAGAAGGTCGGCCTGCACAAGGCACGTCGCGCCACGCAGTTCTCGAAGCGTTAATCGCAGCAGCAATTCTGCGTTTTTTGCTAAGATTTGTTTTATAGCCCCGTCGCCAAGCGGTAAGGCACCTGACTCTGACTCAGGCATTCGGTGGTTCGAATCCATCCGGGGCTGCCAAACCAGGACGATCCACGCCGGCAACGGCGCGGATCGGCAACGAAAAACCCGCCATCCGGCGGGTTTTTTGTTTTGGGGCTCCGCGTCCGGATGTTCCGCGTCCGTATGTTCCGCCTCCGGATGCTCGCGGATCGGCGGCTGCGGGTTCGCTGTCGTGCTCGTCGGCAGTAGGCGTCGGGCCTGGGGCGAATCGCATCGGCGCACCGCAGCACGACTCGTCCGTCACCGCCGCTTCCCGTAGGGTGTAGGCCGGTTCGCGGGTCTGGGTCCGCGGCGATTCGGTTACAATTGAAACCATTGCGCTGCGGCGCCCTGCGATTTGAGGTCTGGATGAAGCTCGGTTCCCTGAAGGAAGGCGGCCGCGACGGCACGCTGATCGTCGTCTCCCGCGATCTGACCCGCGCCGTGCGCGCTACCGGGGTTGCCGAGACCCTGCAGCGCGCGCTGGAAGACTGGAGCAACGCCGCGCCGCGCCTTAACGCGCTGTCCGACGCGCTCAACGCCGGCACCGCCGAAGGCGCGTTCGATCTGGACTGCGCCGCGCTGGCCTCGCCGCTGCCGCGCGCCTACGAGTTCGTCGACGGCAGCGCCTACCTGCCGCACGTGGAGCGCGTGCGTCGCGCACGCGGCGCCGAGGTGCCGGAGAGCTTCTACGTCGATCCGCTGATGTACCAGGCGGTCAGCGCCGGCTTCTACGGCCCGCGCGATCCGGTGCGCGTGGTCAGCGAGGACTACGGCATCGACCTGGAAGCCGAAGTCGTGATCGTGACCGACGACGTGCCGATGGCAGCCACGCCCGAGCAGGCCGCCGCCCATATCCAACTGGTCGGCCTGGTCAACGACGTGTCGCTGCGCAACCTGATCCCGAACGAGCTGGGCAAGGGCTTCGGTTTCCTGCAGTCCAAGCCGCGCTCGGCGTTGAGCCCGGTGTTCGTGACCCCGGACGAGCTCGGCGACGCCTGGCAGGACAGCAAGGTCCACCGCCCGCTGCTGACCCACGTCAACGGCGAATGGTTCGGCGCGCCCGAGGCCGGCGTCGACATGCAGTTCAACTTCGCCCAGCTGGTCGCGCATGCGGCCAAGACCCGTCCGCTGTCGGCCGGCACCATCGTCGGTTCGGGCACGGTCGCCAACCAGGACACCTCGCTGGGCGCGTCCTGCTTCGCCGAGCGCCGCACGGTCGAAACCCTGGAGCACGGCAAGCCGCTGACCCCGTTCATGAAGTTCGGCGATACCGTGCGCATCGAGATGCTCGACGCCGACGGCCGCAGCATTTTCGGCGCGATCGAACAGCGCATCGAACAACAGCCGTCCGCCTGACGGCAGCGGCGCACCGGACGAGAGGTATCCCCGGCGCGCCGGCCAACGGCTAAGGTGACGGTCGATCCGGCACGACGGCAGATCCAGGGACAGGCAGTGGGCGAGCAACTCAGGCTGTATTCGTACTGGCGGTCGAGCGCGTCCTATCGGGTGCGCATCGGCCTCAATCTCAAGGGCCTGGCGTACGAGACCGTGCCGGTGCATCTGGTCCGCAACGGCGGCGAGCAGCACAGCGAGGCCTATCGCGAGATCAATCCGCTCGGCCTGGTGCCGGTGCTGGAGCACGGCAATCGCAAGATGCGGCAGTCGATCGCGATCCTCGAATACCTGGACGAAACCTGGCCGCAGCCGGCCCTGCTGCCGGCCACCGCGCGCGACCGCCAGCGCGTGCGCGCGCTGGCCCAGACCATCGCCTGCGACATCCATCCGCTCAACAACCTGCGCGTGCTGCAGTACTTCGACCATACCTGGAGCGTGCCGCACCCGGAGCGCGAGGACTGGATCAAGCACTGGGTGCGCGAGGGCTTCAGAGCGGTCGAGGCGACCCTGATCGACCACCCGGCCACCGGGCGCTATTGCGAGGGCGACACTCCGACCCTGGCCGACTGCTGCCTGGTGCCGCAGGTCTACAACGCGCGCCGTTTCGGCGTGCCGCTGGACGAGTTCCCGACCATCGTGCGGATCGAGCAGGCCTGCCTGGAGCTGCCCGCGTTCGACGCGGCGCGGCCGGAGAACCAGCCGGACCGGCCTCCGGAGTGAGTGCGTAGCCGCTGGTTGACCGACAAAAAAGCCGGACGTCTCGCGACGCCCGGCTTTTCATTGTCGCGAGACCCGCGGCGCGCTCAATGCGCGGCGTTGGCGTCGTACATGTCCGCGTAAGGATCGTGCTCGGCGCCGCCCTCGGAGAGGCGGAACTTCAGCGCCAGGCCGTCGCGCGAGTCGGCGGCCTTGAGCGCCTCCTCCATCTCGATCCGGCCTTCCTTGTAGAGCCGGAACAGGCACTGGTCGAACGACTCCATGCCTTCTTCCAGCGACTCTTCCATCGCCTGCTTGATCTCGTGCACCTGGCCGCGCCGCATCAGATCGCGCACGTGCGGGGTGTTGATCAGGATCTCGGCCGCGGGCAGGCGGCGGCCGTCGGTGCCGACCACCAGGCGTTGCGACACCACCGCCTTGAGGTTCAAGGCCAGGTTCATCAGCACGTTCTTGTGCGCCGACTCGTTGAAGAAGTTGAGGATGCGTTCCAGGGTCTGGTCGGCGTTGTTGGAGTGCAGCGTCGCCAGGCACAGGTGACCGGTCTCGGCGAAGGCGATCGCCGCCTCCATCGTGGTCGCGTCCAGGATTTCGCCGATCAGGATCACGTCCGGCGCTTCGCGCATCGCGTTCTTGAGCGCGTTGTGGAAGGCGTGCGTGTCCAGGCCGACCTCGCGCTGGTTGACGATCGACTTCTTGTGCTTGTGCAGGTACTCGATCGGATCCTCGATGGTGAGGATGTGGCCCGAGGTGCTGCTGTTGCGGTGGTCGATCATTGACGCCAGCGTCGTCGACTTGCCCGAGCCGGTACTGCCCACGATCAGCACCAGGCCGCGCGGGGCCATGATGATCTCCTTGAGCACCTGCGGCAGCTGCAGTTCTTCGATGCTGGGGATGATGCTGCGGATGGCGCGGATCACCATGCCGACTTCGCCGCGTTGCTTGAACACGTTGATGCGGAAGCGGCCGGCATCGGGCAGCGCCAGAGCCATGTTCAGCTCCAGGTCGCGTTCGAACTGGGGCACCTGGCCCTCGTCCATCAGCGAATAGGCGATCTTCTTGACCATGCCCGGCGGTAGACCGGTGTTGCCAAGCGGGTACAGTCTGCCCTCGACCTTGATGTAAACCGGCGCCCCGGTGGTCAGGAACATGTCAGACGCGTTTTTTTCCGTCATCAGCTTCAGGAAATAGCCGATGTCCATGCACACACCCCTTGTTAACGACTACGTACCGTTGCAAGCACGCCGCCGGCTTCCGACAATGGCCGAGCGCACTCCTTACGCAACGGCATCCCCTATGACCGCAAGCTTCGCACGAATCAGCTTCTCACAGATGCGCTCCGCGCTGCTGGCACTAGTTCTCGCTTCGGCGTTGAGCGCATGCGCCTCGCTGCCGCCGCCGACCGCGGAGCTGTCCGCCGCCCAGCAGGCGGTCTCGCGCGCCGACGGCGCCGACGCCGACCAGTACGCCCCGCAGGAACTGGCCGCGGCGCGCAACGCCCTGGGCCAGGCCCAGGGGGCGATGTCGCGCGGCCGGGAGGACGATGCGCGCCGCCTGGCCGCATCCGCCGCGGTCGACGCCGACCTCGCTACGGCCAAGAGCCGCGACGCGGTGATCAACGCCGAACTCACCCAGCGCCGCGCCGAGATCGCCGATTTGCGCCGCCGCCTGCAGACCGGAGACGACCGATGAGCCTGCGCCACACGATCTGCTGCACCCTGCTGGCCGCGGCCCTGAGCGCGGCGCTGCCGTCCGCGCGGGCGGCCGAGGACCCCGACGTGGCGCGGCTGTCGCGGCGCCTGTCCGCCGTCGAAGCGGACCCCGCGCTCAACAGCTTCGGCGCCTACGAGCGCCTGCAGGCGCGCCAGGCCGTGCAGGCCCTGGCCGAGGCCAACCGCCGCGACCGCGACGGCGCCTTCTACATCGCCGAGCGCCGGGTCCAGATCGCCGAGATCGCCGCGCACAGCCAGGCCGCGCAGCGCGAGGTCGACCGCCTCGACCGCGAACGCAGCGATCTGCTGGTCGAAGCCAGCCGCCGCGACGCCGACCGCGCCCGCGCCGAAGCCGAACGCCTGCGCCTGCAGGCGCAGATGCAGGCCGAGGAGGCCGAGCGTCTGCGCGCCCAGGCCGCCGCCGACGCCCTGACCATCCAGGACGCCGATGCCGCGCTGGCGACCGTCGGCGACGCCCAGACCGCCAAGCTCAACGCCGCGCGCGAACGCGAAGCGGCGCTGGCGCGCCAGGAAGCCGAACTGATGGCCGGCGGCAAGCTGCCCGCGTCCAAGCGCGACGCGCGCGGCGAAGTGTTCGCCCTCAACCGCGACGCCTTCGCGGCCGGCAAGGCCGCCCTGGGCGGCGCTGCGGCCGGTCAGGTCAAGACCCTGGCGGCCTACGTCCAGGCCGGCCCCTCGGGCACGGTCAAAGTCGAAGCCCAGGCCGGCGACGCCAAACTCGCCCAGCGCCGCGCCGACGCGGTGCGCGATGCCCTGGTCGCCGGCGGCGTCGCCAAGAGCAAGATCCAGAGCAGCGGCCGCAGCGGCAAGGGCGACCGCATCGACGTCGTGGTTTCCGACAAATAATCTTAAAAATCAGTTATTTGTGGCTTAAGTCCGCGCCGGGAGCACCGCCCCGGCGCGGATTGTATGCCGAAGCTGCCGAATGCGACGTTCGGCCTTGCCGGTCCCGAAAAGGAGGAGTAGGGTCGAATACCCAAGCGGCCGGATTTCCGCTTGGCGAAGAGCCAGGCCGATGACGCAAGCCCACCTTCTGCAGGACCCCGCCACCGCAAGCAAGTCGGTGGCCGGCCTGTATGAGGCCGGCCGTACGCCCCGCCTGGCGCCCCTCACGGACCCCCCGCGACGCCCTGGTCATCGACCGGGGCGTTTGCTTTTCTGCTGAAGGAGGCTTTCATGTTCGAAGAACGACCGCAGCCCGAAATCGACGCGCTGATCAAGAGCAACCCCGAGTTCAAGCAGCTCTACCAGCGCCACAAGGACCTCGATAAGAAGGTGATGGACGCGGAACTCGGCGTATTGCCGATCGACGATGTCACCCTGGCGAAGATGAAGCGCGAGAAGCTGGCTGCGAAGGATCGATTGACCCAGTTGTACGACACGCAAACCCACTGAATCTTCTTCAGCGCGGGCGGTGGCGGCCATCCTCGTCGGCCGCCACCGCCCGCGGCTACCGGACAGGCCGTGAGCATCGCCGGCCCGCCGATCCTCAGTTTCCAGCGAATCCGACGAACCCGACCGGTCCGCCCGCGGCCGACGCAGGCCCGAGCTGCGACGGCGGCATAAGCGCGTGCCGGCTTGGGCGCTTCGCGGCGCGCGGACCGCCGCTAGAATGGCCGGGTCCCGCCGCGCCGTATGCGGCCCCGCAGAAGCCGCGTAACCGCATGGCCATCCACCAATCCGTACTCGAACTGATCGGCCAGACGCCGATCGTCAAAGCCCAGCGCCTGGACACCGGCGTGTGCGAGCTCTACCTCAAGCTCGAATCGCAGAACCCCGGCGGTTCGATCAAGGACCGCATCGGCCTGTCGATGATCGAAGCGGCCGAGAAGGCCGGCAGGATCAAGCCCGGCGACACCCTGGTCGAAGGCACCGCCGGCAACACCGGCATCGGCCTGGCCCTGGTCGCCCAGCAGAAGGGCTACAAGCTGCTGCTGGTGGTGCCGGACAAGATGAGCCGCGAGAAGATCTTCAATCTCAAGGCGATGGGCGCGCAGGTGGTGCTGACCCGTTCGGACGTGGCCAAGGGCCATCCCGACTACTACCAGGACCTGGCCGAGCGCATCGCCCGCGAAACCCCGGGCGCCTACTTCATCAATCAGTTCGGCAACCCCGACAACCCGGCCGCGCACGAGCTCGGTACCGGCCCGGAAATCCTGGCCCAGATGGACGGCAAGCTCGACGCGATCGTGTTCGGTTGCGGCAGCTCCGGCACCATGACCGGCCTGTCGCGCGCGTTCGCCAAGCTGTCGCCGGACACCGAACTGGTGCTGGCCGACCCGGTCGGTTCGATCCTCGAGGAATACATCAACCGCGGCACGCTCTCGGACAAGTCGGCGAGCTGGATGGTCGAGGGTATCGGCGAGGACTTCCTGCCGCCGATCTCGGACTTCACCCGGGTCAAGAAGGCCTACGCGATCAGCGACAAGGAAAGCTTCCTGACCGCGCGCGAGTTGCTGGAGAAGGAGGGCATCCTCGGCGGCTCCTCGACCGGCACCCTGCTGGCCGCGGCGCTGAAGTACTGCCGCGAACAGACCGAACCCAAGCGCGTGCTGGTGTTCGTCTGCGACACCGGCAACAAGTACCTGTCGAAGATGTACAACGACTACTGGATGCTCGACAACGGCTTCATCCAGCGCGAAAGCCACAACGATCTGCGCGACCTGATCCTGCGCCCGTACTCGCAGCGCGACACCGTGGTGGTCGGCCCCAACGACCTGCTGGTCACGGCGTATCAGCGCATGAAGCTGTACGACGTGTCGCAGCTGCCGGTGATGGACGGCGAGCACATCGTCGGCATCGTCGACGAGAGCGACGTGCTGCTGCACGTCTACGGCGACGAATCGCGATTCCGCGATCCGGTCTCGACCGCGATGGTCAGCAAGCTCGACAAGATCCCGGTGGCCGACCCGATCGAGTCGCTGCTGCCGGTGTTCGATCGCGGCCATGTCGCCATCGTCATGGATGGCGAGCGCTTCCTCGGCCTGATCACCCGCATCGACCTGCTCAACTTCCTGCGGCGGCGCGTGCAGTGAGCGCGGCGGCGGCCGAACGCTGGCTGCCGGGCGACCGCCTGCCCGACGTACGCCTGCGCGATGCCGCCGGCGTCGCCCAGACCCTGCACGCCGAGTTCGCCGGCGCGCCGCTGTGGCTGGCGACGCCGTCCGATGAAGCCGCGACCGCCGCTCTGCCGGCGCCGCCGGCCGGCACGGTCGCCTTGTGCCTGGGACCCATCGCGTACGCCCGCCCGCCCACGGGCTGGCGCGCCTACGCGACCGAGCCGCGCTGGTTGGCCGGGCTGGGCGCGGATGCGCTGTGGCTGGCCGACGCCAATCTGCGCCTGCAGGCCGCGACGCGCCTGCCGGCGGCCATGGCGCCGCCGCCCACGACCGGCGAAGCCGCGCTAATGCCCGCACAGACCGCGCGCATCGCACCGGTACTGCAGATCCCCGACGTGTTCGAAGCCGAGCTGTGCGCGGACCTGATCCGGCATTTGGACAGCGATTGCGGCGGCGGCGACGCCTCCGGCGTCCTGGTGCTGGAGGACGGCGAACAGCGCTTCCAGCTCGACCCCAACGTGAAACAGCGGCGCGAGAGTTTCCCGCGCGATCCCGCGCTGGAGGCGCGCATGCACGAACGCCTGCTGCGTCGCGCGCTGCCCGAGATCGCGCGTGTCTATCAGTTCCAGGTCGGCCGGCGCGATCCCTTCAAGCTGCTCGCCTATCCCGAGGACGCGGGGTATTTCCGCGCCCATCGCGACAACGAAACTCCCGACGTCGCCTATCGCCGCTTCGCGCTGTCGGTGAACCTCAATACCGGCGGTTACGAGGGCGGCGAATTCCGCTATCCCGAGTTCGGCCCGCATCTGTTTTCGCCGGCGACCGGATCGGCGCTGGTGTTCTCGTGCTCGCTGCTGCACGAAGTGCTGCCGGTGCGACGCGGCACGCGCTATGCGATGACGACCTTTCTTGCCTGAGCGCGAGTCGCCGCGAACACGCGGCTTACCGCGATGCAGCGCCTGCGCGTCGCCTCGCCCGACGCGGACTCAACCGTACGGACTCAACCACGCAATCCCAGTCGCGGCCGCAGCGCTTGCGCATCCAGTGTTTCCAGCGCCGCCCCAGCCCAGTCCAATCCTTGCGCGATCTGCGCCGCATGCGCCTGCGCCGCCGCGGCCAGTTCGCGCTCGCGCGCATCGGCGTCGAAGGCCTGGCGCGGGTCCTTGGCGTAGCGCTGCAGCAGCCCCGAGTCGGCGATCCGGGCCGCCCAGTCTTCGGGCACCGTCAGGCCGTAGTGCACGGCCAGGCGCGCGGTCTGGCCGGCCGGGTCGGCCAGCACTGCGGCGAAATCCAGGTCGATCAGGCGCCCGGCCAGGGCCGGATCGGCGACCAGCCGGCGCCAGCGCAACTGCTCGGCCAGCCACAGCCGGGCCAGACGGGCGCCGTCGCCGGAGGCCGGCGGCAGGCCTTCGGGCCCGAATTCGGCCAGGCGCAGGGGCTCGCCGGCCAGGGTGTCGTCGCGTAGGCCCTCGTCGCGCAGCATCGTCGCCAACCAGCTGCGCAGGTCGATCCAGAGCAGGCAGGCCCGGCCCGGCGCCTGCGCCAGCAGCCGTCCGGCGATGGTGGTCACCGCGCTGGTCGGCTTGACCACCACGGCCTGGGTGTCGCCGAACCCCCTGTTCAGCAAGCGCAGCACCGGGCCTTGCCAACGTTGCGTGGCGGGATCGGCGACGCCATGGGCGAGGCTCAGCAAGGGCAGGGGCTCGCGCAAGCCGAGCACGCCGGTTAGCATATCCAGAAATTTGCTGACCAAACTGGAGCCGCAGTGTCCGATATGGAAAATCCAGTGCAGGGGCAGCCCCGGCTCCGGCGGCGCCAGCGCGGCCTCGATCTCGGCGATCGAAAGCTCCCAGCCGCTGACCTTCCGGTGGTCCAGGGCGCGCTGATCCAGGAAGCTCGCGCGGCGGTAATCCTGGGGCTCGAAATGCAGCACCCAGCCGCGTCCCGTCGCCGCATCGAAAGCGAACAACGGAAAGGCTGCACTGTGACTGAAGTCGGGCGGCAAGCGCCGGGTCGGACTCATGGGCGATGTTAGAATTCGCGTTTGCGCATGCTAGCCGAAGCGGAAGGACGCAATGACTGAACAACAGCCGGATGGCGGGGCGCACAAGCCCGGACTGGGTACGCTCGCGATCCATGCGGGACAGTCGCCCGACCCGACCACGGGTGCGGTGATGACCCCAATCTACGCCACCTCGACCTACGCCCAGAGCAGCCCGGGTATGCACCAGGGTTTCGAGTACTCGCGCAGCCATAATCCGACTCGCTTCGCCTACGAGCGCTGCGTCGCCGGCCTGGAGGGCGGCAGCCACGGCTACGCCTTCGCTTCCGGCCTGGCCGCGACCTCGACGATCCTGGAAATGCTCGACTCGGGCAGCCACGTGATCGCCATGGACGACGTCTACGGCGGTACCTATCGCCTGTTCGAGCGCGTGCGCCGCCGCTCGGCCGGCCTGGACTTCAGCTGGGTCGACCTCAGCGACCTGGCCGCGTTCGAAGCCGCGATCCGTCCCGAGACCAAACTGGTCTGGATCGAAACCCCGACCAACCCGCTGCTGAAGCTGGTCGACATCGCCCGTATCGCCGAGATCGCGCGCAAGCGCGGCCTGATCGTGGTCGTCGACAACACCTTCAGCTCGCCGATCCTGCAGCGCCCGCTCGAACTGGGCGCGCACCTGGTCATGCATTCGGCGACCAAGTACCTCAACGGCCACTCCGACATCGTCGGCGGCATGGTCGTGGTCGGCGACGACGCCGGCATCGCCGAGCAGATGACCTTCCTGCAGAACGCCGTCGGCGGCGTGCAGGGCCCGTTCGACAGTTTCCTTGCGCTGCGGGGCCTCAAGACCCTGCACCTGCGCATGAAGGCACACTGCGAGAACGCGCAGGCACTGGCCGAGTGGCTGCAGACGCATCCCTCGGTGGAGAAAGTGATCTACCCCGGCCTGACTTCGCACCCGCAGCACGAACTGGCCAAACGCCAGATGCACGGCTTCGGCGGCATGGTCAGCATCTTCGTCAAGGGCGGCATGGACGGCGCGCGCCGGATGATGGAGCGCTGCGAGCTGTTCGCCATCGCCGAATCCCTGGGCGGCGTGGAAAGCCTGATCAACCACCCGGCGGTGATGACCCACGCCTCGATTCCGCCGGACCGGCGCGCCGCGCTGGGCATCGCCGACAATCTGGTTCGCCTGAGCGTGGGGGTCGAGGATCTGGCGGATCTGCGCGCCGAACTAGAAGGCGCGTTGGCTTGATGCGGGTCGCAACGCGATCGCATGCCTGGCTCTCGGCCGGCATCCGCGGTATCGGAGGAGCCGTTCCGCGGTCGCAGGGGGTGCAGGCATGAATCCGCATTCGAAACACCCCGCCAGCTTGGGCTCGATGTTCGCCAGCCTGCGCCGCAACTGGTCGCTGATCACCCAGATGACCAAGCGCGATGTGATCAGCCGCTACCGCGGTTCGCTGATCGGCCTGGCCTGGTCGTTCTTCAACCCCTTGCTGATGCTGGCGATCTACACCTTCGTGTTCTCGACCGTCTTCAAGGCGCGTTGGGGAGTCGGTCATGAGGAGACGCGCGCCGGCTTCGCTGCGATCATGTTCGTCGGCGTGATCATTCATGGCCTGCTTGCCGAATGCATCATCAAGGCGCCCGGCCTGGTTTTGGGCAACGTCGTCTACGTCAAGCGCGTGGTGTTCCCGCTGGAAGTGCTGCCCTGGGTCGCGATCGGCTCGGCGCTGTTCCACGCGCTGGTCAGCTTCGTCGTGCTGATGGTGGCGCAGCTCGCCCTGGGGCACGAGATCCCATGGACCGCGGTGTTCTTCCCGATCGTGGTGCTGCCGCTGGTATTCGTGGCGATGGGTTTCGGCTGGCTGCTCGCGGCGACGTCGGTATTCGTGCGCGACATCGGCATGATCACCGGCCTGTTCACCACAGCGCTGATGTTCATGGCGCCGGTGTTCTACCCGCTTTCGGCGCTGCCGAAGGAATTTCGCTGGTACATCCTGTTCAACCCGCTGACCTTCATCATCGAGCAGAGCCGCGCCGTGCTGATCGCGGGGGAGACGCCGGACTGGATCGGGCTGGGAGTGTATTCGGTGCTCGCGGTGGTGTTCGCGTGGATCGGCTATTGGTGGTTCCAGAAGAGCCGCAATGGATTCGCCGATGTCGTCTGAGGAGCGCGCCATGACCGAGATCGAAACCCAGGTCGCGCCGGACGCCGCGGACGAGCGCGAGATCGCGATCCGCGTCGAATCGGTGTCCAAGTGCTATCAGGTCTACGGCCGCCCTGAGGACCGACTGAAGCAGTCGATAATGCCGCGCCTGCAGCGGCTGGCCGGCCGCGCTCCGCGCGCGTACTTCAAAGAGTTCTGGGCGCTGCGCGACGTCTCGCTGGAAATTCGTCGCGGCGAGACGGTCGGCATCATCGGCCGCAACGGCTCCGGCAAATCGACCCTGCTGCAGACCATCTGCGGCACGCTGACCCCGACCAGCGGCAGCATCGACGTCAACGGCCGCGTCGCCGCGCTGCTGGAGCTCGGCGCCGGCTTCAATCCGGAGTTCACCGGCCGCGAAAACGTCTACATGAACGGCGCGGTGCTGGGCCTGACCCGCGAGCAGATCGATCAGCGCTTCGACGACATCGTGGCTTTCGCCGATATCGGCGACTTCATCGAGCAGCCGGTGAAGACCTATTCCAGCGGCATGTATGTGCGCCTGGCGTTCGCGGTGATCGCCCATGCCGACGCCGACATCCTAGTGATCGACGAGGCGCTGTCGGTCGGCGACGTGTTCTTCGGCCAGAAGTGCATGCGCTTCCTGCGCAAGTTCCAGGAAACCGGCACGGTGATCTTCGTCAGCCACGACGCGACGGCGGTGACCAGCCTGTGCGAACGCGCGATCCTCATGGAGTCCGGTCATCTGCGCATGAGCGGCGACGCCAAGACCGTGTGCGAGGCCTATCACGCCAGCACCTACGATCAAACCGTGCGGCCCGCGGCCGTTGCGCGTCGCGTCGTCGCACCGGAACCCGTTCGTCCGGATTTCCGGATCGAACGCATCAACGAATCCGCGCTGCGTAACGACATCGAAGTGTTCAAGTTCGATCCCAACCGCGCCGGCTTCGGCAATGGCGCGGCTTCGATCGCATCGGTCAGGCTCACCGACACCGAGGGGCACACGATGCCGTGGGTCGTCGGCGGCGAGGTGGTGCGCTTGGAGGTCGAGATCGATGTGAATCGAGACCTGACGCAACCGATCGTCGGCTTCTTCGTCAAGGACCGTCTGGGCCAGCCGCTGTTCGGCGACAACACCTATCTGAGCTACCAGCACCAGCCGGTCGGCGTGACCGCCGGCGAGTCGCTATCGGCGGTGTTCGAGTTCGCGATGCCAATCCTGCCCCAGGGCCATTACTCGTTCGACATCGCGGTCGCCGACGGCACCTATATAGAGCACGAGCAGGCCGACTGGATCCACGACGGCCTGGTGGTCGAATCGCATACTTCGAGCGTGTCGACCGGCCTGGTCGGCATCCCGTTCCGCAGTATCCGCCTGCAGGCGCGCAAGGGCGCTGCATGAAGCCGCGCCGCGCCCTGGCGCCCCGAATTCTCCCCGCCAAGTCCGTTCGCGGCCCGCGAACGGCCCCCTGGAGCGCTTAAGTGCACGTCAGTTCGTACGAACACATGCAGGACCTGGTGGCCCGCCATCTGGACCCGCAGCAGTCGCTGTCGGTCGTGGACATCGGGTCCTACGACGTCAACGGTTCCTACCGCACCCTGTTCGGCCAGTCGAAGTGGTCCTACACCGGCATCGACCTGGAAGCCGGTCCGGGCGTGGACGTGGTTCTGGCCTCGCCGTACCGGCTGCCGTTCGCGTCCGGCTCGGTCGATCTGGTGATCTCCGGACAGGCCTTCGAGCATGTCGAGTTCTTCTGGATGAGCTGGCTGGAGATGGTGCGGGTGCTGAAGCCGGGCGGCCGGATCTTCTTGATCGCGCCTTCACGCGGCCCGGAGCATCGCTACCCGCAAGATTGCTGGCGGTTCTATCCCGACGGCTACCGCGCGCTGGCCAAGTTCGGCGCCTGCGAGCTGCTGGAAGTCAGCACGGATTGGGAGCGCAACCATCCCGATCCGAGCAGCCAGGACTGGGGCGATACCGTGGGCGTGTTCCGCAAGCTGCGCCTGGGCCTGCGGGCCCGTGTATTCCAGGTCGCGATGCGAGTTGCATTCCGCTTTTACAAGAGCGCATAGCCATGACGATGTTCGATCTCAACCCCAGCATGTGCATGCGCCCGGTCAAGCTGCCGCCGAGCGCATGGCAGGGCCATATCCCGTTCGCGGCATGGCTGGTCGAAGAGCTCAAGCCGTCCATGCTGGTCGAGCTGGGCACTCACAACGGCGCCTCCTACCTGGCCTTCTGCCAAGCGGTGAAGCAGAACGCGCTGCCGACCAACTGCTTCGCGGTCGACACCTGGGAGGGCGACGAACATGCCGGCCACTACGGCGAGGACGTGTACAGCACCCTGCTGCAGCACCACCAGAAGCATTACGCCGGTTTCTCGCAGCTGCTGCGCATGACCTTCGACGACGCCTTGGCCTGCTTCGAAGACGGTACCGTCGAACTGCTGCACATCGACGGCCTGCACACCTACGAAGCGGTCAAGCACGACTTCGATACCTGGCTGCCCAAGGTTTCGCAAAAGCGCGGCGTGATCCTGTTCCACGACACCCAGGTGCGTGAACGCAACTTCGGTGTGTGGCGCTTGTGGGACGAGCTGTCGGCGCGCTATCCCAGTTTCGAATTCCGCCACACCCACGGCTTGGGTGTGCTGCTGGTCGGCAGCGAGCTGCCCGAATCCGTGCGGCGCATGGCCGAGCTGGGTCGTGGCGATGCCGGCGCGCAGGTGAATCGCCTATTCGAAGTGCTGGGCGATGGCGTGCGCAACGCCGAGATCGCCGAGGTGATGAGCGCGGGCGTGGCGGATCGCGATGGCCAGATCAAGCATTACCTGCACGTGATCGAAGAGCGCGGCACGCTCATCGCCCACCTCAAGCAGGGTGTCGCAGACCGTGAAGCCGAGCTGGTGACGCACAGTCGCGAATCGGTCGCGCGCGAAGAGCTGATCGCGCAACTCAAGGGCGAGCTGGCCACGTATCAGGCCAATGTCCTGCAGCGTGTGGATCGCGCCGATGCGCGCTCCAGCATGCTGCCGGAGATGCAGGTTCAACTCGATGCCCTGCGCGGCAAGCTGGACGGCCAGAGCGCAGACCTGATCGCCTTGTCCGAGGTGCTCAGCGACAAGGAGCGTGAGCTGCTGGGCACGACCCACATCGCCGATCGCCAGGGTTCGCAGCTGGCGACGTTGGGCGAGCATGTGGCCGATCTGAACGAGCGTCTGGAGGCCCTGGCGCGCCAGGGTGCCGAGGCTTTGAGCTCGCTCGAACGCCTGCACGAGGAGCTGGATGCCGCGCACCGGCACGAAGCCGCGCTGCAGAACGATTTGATTCAACGTCAGGGAGAATTGACCGAAGTGTTCAATTCCCTGAGCTGGCGCCTGACGAAGCCGCTGCGCTGGATGTCTCAGCACTTGCTCGGGAGAGCGCATGGCTAAGTTGAGGTCATGGATCGGCCGGGCGCTGCATGCGTCCTATCGCCGCTTGCCGCTCGATTGGGAGCGACGGCTGGCGATCAAGGGATGGCTGTTCCGAAATTTCCGGTCGGTGTTCGGCCGTACCAACGCCTATCAGCGCTGGCTGAACCATGGCGGCAGCTTCGCCGTGCCCGCCATGGTCGAGGCCGGCTCGCCGGGCTTCCAGAGCGCTTCAGGCGCGCCGCAGTCGTCCGCGCTGCTTGAGCGCTACGCCGAAGCGTTGCGCGCGCATTCGTCGACCGCGCACGGCTCCGAGTACGTGGCCATGCCGGCCGACCTAGCCGCTCCGACCCAGTTGGCGGCGAAGGCGATCGCGTTCTACCTGCCGCAGTTCCATCCGATCGCCGAGAACGACGAGTGGTGGGGGCGCGGCTTCACCGAATGGACCAACGTTTCCAAGGCGCTGCCGCAGTTCATCGGCCATCACCAGCCGCATCTGCCCGGCGAGTTGGGTTTCTACGATCTGCGTCTGGTCGACGTGATGCGTCGGCAGGCCGAACTGGCCAAGCTGTACGGCCTGCATGGTTTCTGTTTCCACCACTACTGGTTCTCCGGCCGACGTCTGCTGGAGCGCCCGCTCGATCAGCTGATCGCCCATCCCGACATCGATCTGCCGTTCTGCCTGTGCTGGGCGAACGAGAACTGGACGCGCCGTTGGGACGGTCACGACGAGGACATCCTGCTCGGGCAGGACCATAGTCACGACAACGATCTCAACTTCATCCACGATGCGTTGCCGTACCTGCGCGACTCGCGCTACATCCGTATCGACGGGCGCCCGCTGCTGATCGTCTATCGGCCGTCGCTGCTGCCCGATTGCAAGCGCACGCTGGAAGTCTGGCGCGAGCATTGCCGCGAGCAGGGCTTGGGCGAGATCTTCCTGGCGATGGTGCAGTTCGACATCGACGATCCGGGCGTGTTCGGTTTCGACGCCGCCCTGGAATTTCCGCCGCACAAGATCGGCCGTGGCCTGCGTTCGATCAATCACACCGTCGAGATCGTCAACCCGGACTATGCGGGGCATATTCTCGACTACGCCGAACTGGCCGACCGCGGCAAGCATTGGCCGACGCCGAACTACCCGCTGTTCAAGGGCGTGGTGCCGCGTTGGGACAATGAAGCGCGCAAGCCCGGCAAGGGCTACAGCTTCGCTCACTCCACCCCGGAGCGTTACCGCGACTGGCTCGAACATGCGGTGAGCTACTCGCACGAGCACCCGGTTTGCGGCGAAAGCGTCGTCTTCATCAATGCCTGGAACGAATGGGCCGAGGGCGCGCACCTGGAGCCCGACCGCCGCTACGGCTACGCCTACCTGCAGGCGACCCGCGACGCGATCGAGGTTCCGTCGATCCGGCCCAGCGCCGATATCGGCGCGGTCGCGATCGTCGCCCACGATGCGCACCCGCACGGCGCTCAGTACCTTTCGTTGAATCTGGTGCGGGAACTGGCACGCATGGGCGTTCCGGTCGAGGCGGTGCTGCTCGGCGGCGGCATGCTCGAACCGGAGTTCCACGATTCGGCGCCGACGACCGTGCTGGACGCGTCCAACGACGCCGAACTGGCGAGCGCCGCGCGGGCCTTGCGCGCGCGCGGGGTCGATGTGGCCATCGCCAACACCACGGTGAGCGGCCGCTTTGCGCGCCACCTGTACGAGGCGGGCATCGAAGTCGTGTCTCTCGTGCATGAGCTCCCCGGCGTCATCGAGCAGTACAGCCTGGCCGGGCACGCTTGCGACATCGCCGACACGGCGGTGCGCGTGGTGTTCGCTGCCGATGCCGTGAAGCAGGGCTTCGAGCGTTACGCCTCGCTGGCGCCGCAGCAGGCCCTGATCCGGCCGCAGGGTCTGTACAAGCGCAATGCGCTGCGCCACGACATCGCCAGCGCGCGTCGCGAGCTGCGCGACGAACTAGGCCTGGCTCAGGACGCCGAGATCGTGCTCTGCGTGGGCTATGCCGACCTGCGCAAGGGCGTGGACCTGTTCGTGCAGGTGGCCGAGCGCGTCTGTCGCGAGCGTGCCGCCGCCCACTTCGTCTGGGTCGGGCATCCGGACGTGTCGATCGAGCGCGAGGTGCGCGCGTCTGTCGCGCGCGCGGGCCTGGCCGATCGGCTGCATTTCATCGGCCGGCGCAGCAATACCGATCACTACTACGCCGGTGCCGACCTGTATGCGCTGACCTCGCGTGAGGACCCGTATCCCTCGGTGGTGTTGGAGTCGTTCGACGTCGGCGTGCCTGTGGTCGGCTTTGCCGGTACCGGCGGACTCGACGCCCTGATCCAGCATCAGTGTGGGTCGCTGGCGCCGATGCTCGACATCGAGGCCTACGCGGATCAGTGTCTGAAACTGCTCGCCGATAGGCCGCGTCGCCAAGAGATCTCGGAACGCGTGCGCGAACTGATCGAGTCCGAGTACTCGTTCCGTTCCTACGTACTGGATCTGCTCGCACTGACCCGTCAGCAACGGCCGTTGGTTTCGGTGGTCGTGCCGAATTACAACTATGCGCACTATCTGGCCGAGCGCCTCGATTCCATCGTTCGCCAGACCCTGCCGGTGTACGAAATCATCGTGCTGGACGATGCATCCTCGGACGAAAGCGTGTCCCTGCTGCGCGAGTTGCAGGCGTCCTCGCCCGTGCCGCTGCGGGTGATCGCTTCGTCGCAGAATTCCGGCTCGGTATTCCGCCAATGGCTGAAGGGCGTAGAAGCCGCGCGCGGCGACGTGGTCTGGATTGCCGAGGCGGACGATCTGTCGGCGCCGGATTTCCTGGCCACGGTGACGGCCCCGCTGGCGCGTTCCGCCGTTGCCATGAGCTACTGCCAATCGACCCAGATCGACGGCACCGGCCGGACCTTGGCGCCGGACTACTTGGATTACGTCAGCGACCTCGGCCGCGAACGCTGGACCCAGTCCTTCGTCGCGACCCTGTCCGAAGAACTCGATCATGGCCTGGCGGTCAAGAACACCGTGCCCAACGTCAGCGCTGCCGTATTCCGCCGCGACGTGCTGCTGCGCAGTCTGAAAGGCGCGATCGACGAGATCACCAGCTATCGCATCGCCGGCGACTGGCTGACTTATCTCAAGGTGCTGGAACACGGCGATCTGGCGTTCGCGCCGATCGCGCTCAACCGCCATCGCCGCCATTCGGGCAGCGTGACGATCGGCAGCGACAACCTGCCGCATCTGCGCGAAGTCCTGCGCATGCAGCAGCTGGTGCGCAAGAAGTACAGCGTGTCGCCCAGGATGCAGGCGCTGGCGCGCGAATACGCCGAACATCTGCACCATTACTTCGGTCTGGCCGACGAGCAGGTGAAGGTCCTTTCGGATCGCAAGGAAGTACAGGACCTACTGACATGACCGCTGCCATACGGGCCAGTCATGCGCTTGCGGCGGCAGTGTGTTTGGACTTTCTCGATGCCTTGCGCGGCCTGGCTGCGTTCTCTGTGGTCGATAACCCTGGTCGCCGCGATCTTCGTGTCCGAGCTGACCTGTCGTTCCGTCGAGGAGCTGGGAATCCGGTTAGGACAGCGCGTCAATATTGCGTTACGCGCCCGCGCCCGCCGGGAGGTCGCGGACACGCCGTGAAGCGGGCATATTCTGTCGCGATGCACCACACCGGGCCGGTGCCGATGGCGTATATTCGCGGCAGCTCGGGTTGGCATCTGTAGGGCCGGAGCGTCGCCGTCGCGCGCTCCTGCGTATCTGCGCTTCTATGTGGTTTCTTTGAATATTTTCTGCGCTAACTAGAGAAATGGGAAAGACTATGTCGGATCTTAAATCGTCGGTCGAAGTTGTCGGTGAACCGTGGAAGGAAAGCCAGTACTACGCGGATGCGGAACGCTGGACTTTCATGTTCTGGAACTCGGATCATCTGTTCCGTCCCTACTTCGATCGTCTCGACCTGGATAACGTGGTCGAGCTCGCGTGCGGCCATGGCCGTCACTCCGAGATGGTCGCGCCGATGGCGAGGCAGCTCACGCTGATGGACATCCATGAGGAGAACCTCGAGGTTTGCCGTCGCCGTATGGAGCGCTTCGAGGGCGTCCAGGTCATTCGCAACAACGGCTACGATTTCCAGCCGCTGGAAGCGGAGAGCGCCACCGCGATCTTCTGCTACGACGCGATGGTCCATTTCAGCCCCGATCTGGTGGCGTCCTATTTGCGCGACTCGGCGCGGATCCTGAAGTCCGGCGGCATGGCGCTGTTCCACCACTCCAACTACGACGCCGATCCGAGTCAGCATTACGGCATGAATCCGCATGCGCGCAACAAGATGACGATGGAAACCTTCCATCGCTACGCCGCCGAGGCGGGCCTGGAAGTGGTTCAGTCGACCACGCTCGATTGGGGCGATGCGCGCGATCTGGACGGTCTGACGCTGGTGCGCAAGCTCTGAGTCGGAACGGCGGCGGGCTTCGCCTGCGGCCGTGAGCCATAGGCGGCTGCGCGCCGCTCCATTTTCTGCAGAACGAGACTATTCATGGAACATATCGGCGGTAACGAGAATGCTTGGCTGGGCACCCTGATCCAAAGCCTGGAGTCCACTCAGGTCAGCCCTCTGGGCGAAAAGCTGCCGGCGTTCCCGACCGAAGAGCTGCAGCGCAACACCACCGGCCTGTCGTCGGAGGCCGCGCTGCGCCAGGCCCACGCGTTCTACGAGAACGTGGTCGATGCTGCGGGCCGCATCGGCCTGCCGCTGGACCGCAATACCCGCGCGCTCGACTTCGGCTTCGGCTGGGGTCGCATCTCGCGGGTGTTCATGGAGCACCTGAGCGTCGAGAACATCCACGGCCTGGACGTCGATCCGTGGTTCGTCGACGTCACCCGCGATCTGTTCCAGTCGTCGCGCTTCGAGGTCTGTACGCCGTTCCCGCCGACCCGGCACGCCGATGCGTCGTTCGACCTGATCTACTCGTACTCGGTGTTCTCGCACCTGTCCGAGGCCGCGTGCCAGGCCTGGATGCAGGAGTTCGCGCGCATTCTCAAGCCGGGCGGGATGGTCGCGTTCACCACGCGCCACGAAACCTTCTTCGACTACTGCGCCTGGTGCAAGGAGCAGGATCCGGTGGCGGCGCCGTACGCGGCTGCGCTCGGCTCGCTGTTCCCGGACCTGGACGCGGCGCGCGCCGCTTACCGCGAAGGCCGCATCGTGCACGCTTCGTCGGCCGGTGTCGGTGGTGGCGGACCGCGCGACGAGAGCTTCTACGGCGAGACCTGGATTCCGGAAGCCTACGCGCGTACGCAGTTCGGCGACCAGTTCGAATTCGTCGCCGGCTACTTCGATGGTGCGAAGTACGACCAGGCTTGTTTCGCGCTCAAGCGCAAGGGCTGATCCATAAAAGGCGAGCTCGACAGGGAGCGTCCATGTACAACCTCGATTTGATCAACAAGTGGGTCAGCGAATACAACGCAGCACCGATCGACGCGGAAATCGCTCCGAACGATCTGATGAATAACCAGTGGTATTTCGAGGTGGGACGCAGTGCGATCGAGGTGATCCTCGCGGGGATCATGTCGAGCTATCTGCATCGGGTGGATCGCGTTCTGGATCTGCCCTGCGGCCACGGCCGGGTGCTGCGGCACCTGGTCCGGATGTTTCCGCAGGCGCAGTTCCATGCCTGCGACCTGGATACCGACGGCGTCGCTTATTGCGCGCAGCGCTTCAACGCGACGCCGGTGGTGTCCAAGCCGGAACTGACCGAGGTCGACTTCGGGACCGAGTTCGAACTGATCTGGGTCGGTTCCTTGTTCACCCATGTCGCGGAAGAGCAGTCGGCGCGCTGGCTGGCGCATCTGGCGCGATTCCTGGCGCCGAACGGCATCATCGTGGCCACGATGCACGGACGCTGGTGCGAGCAGGTCCATCAGCGCTCGCCGTATCTGGGGGCCGAAAAGTGGGCTCAGGTGATGGACGGTTACCGCGAACGCGGTTATGGCTACAGCGACTACGCGCCGGCGGAATCGAGCCAGTATGTGCCCGGCAACTACGGCGTATCGCTGGCCAAGCCGCACGCGATGTTGCGGATGATCGAACAGATTCAGGGTGTGCGCATATTCAGCTACATCGAGCGTGCGTGGGCCGACCATCAGGACGTGATCGTTTTCGGCCGCCCCGGTTACGACGCCCCCTGGGGCTGAGGCACAGGGTATCGACGGTCCATCACGAAGCACATGCAAAACTAGGCCTTACGACGGCCGGTAACCGGAGACAGTGAAGACAATGAGCAAGAAGTTCGCAGTGGGTCTGGGCAGCGCGATCGCGTTTATGGCCTTGGGCACCGGTTGTTGGAAGGACAGCAGCTCCGACGCGGCCAAGACCGAGCCGGCAGCGGCCCCGGCCGCCACTGCGCCCGAGACGCCGGCCGCCGTCGCGCCGGCCGCCGCACCGGCCGCCGCACCGGCGAAGCCGGCCAAGGCCGATCCGGTGGCCGCCGCCGACCTCAAGGCCGGTTTGGCTGCGCTCACTCCGCGCATCGTCGCCACCGTCGACGGCTACCAGAAGGTCGAGCCGCGTCAGGACGATCGTTTCGCCATGCATCCGGACGCCGGCAAGAGCGCTAGCATCGAGTTCGACGTCAAGGGACTGCAGTCGCTGACCCTGTCGCCCTACATGGCCGATTTCAGCAGCGTCGCCGACTGCGACGGCAATCCGCAAGCGGGCGTGGTGCGCATGCGCTGGAGCCTGGACGGCGGTGCGAGCAACGACGTCGCCGTCGATCGCACCTACGCTGCGACGATCAACGTCGATGTCAGCAAGGCTTCGCGACTGAAGATCGAGGCGGACGAGGGCAACGGTGTGCCTTATTGCGATTGGTTCGGCGTCGGCATCGTAAACGTCAAGTAACAGCGTCATGGGCGCCGTCGTAAGCGGCGGCGCCGGTTCGACCGGGCGGGCTTCCCTCCCGTGACTATGGATATACGGAGTTTGTAATGGCGGTGATCGGAAAGAACGAGTGGATGGCGTCGCGACCGTGGATCGATCAGGACGATCCCGATTTCAAGCGTTTTCTCGACAAGCATTCCGAGGCTTGCGATTTCGACCTCGAGCAGAAGCTAAAGGATTGGAAGCGCGACGGCATCGTTATTTTCGAGAACGTTGTGGATCCGCAGCTGATCGACGCGTTCTTCGGCGATATCGATTATCTGCGCAAGCATCACCTGGATTTCGATCTGCTCGCCGAGTTCAAGGCCAAGCAGGGGCACGTTCGCGATTTCAGCGCCGCCGAACTCGAGTCGGACGGCGTCAAGTTCAACAGCATCCATACCATTTCCTACGCCGCCGCCAAGCTCAGCCTGACCCGCGAGCTGATGCAGTTCTTGAGCGCGGTGTTCGACGATGCGCCCTGCGCGACCCAGTCGCTGACTTTCTATAAAGGCAGTCAGCAGCCGATCCACATCGATTACCCGTACGTGCGCACGCAGACCAAGCTCGCGCATCTGGCGGCGAGCTGGATTCCGCTGGAAGACATCAGCCCCGATTCCGGGCCGTTGGCCTACTACCCGGGCTCGCATCAGGTCGAAGTATCGGACTTCTTCGACTGGGGTGACGGCTCGATCCTGCTCGAGGCCGACAGCGTCAAGGACCCCGGCCAGTTCGCCGAGTACCTGTACGCGCGGATGCGCGAGATGAAGGTGGAGCCGCGGGTTTTCCTGCCGCGCAAGGGCGATGCCCTGATCTGGCACGGCAACCTCGCGCACGAGGGCACCGCGATCCGCAACCAGGCGCTGACGCGGATGTCGTACGTGACCCACTACACCTCGCTGGGCGCCTACCCGCAGGCTTTCCTCAAGCCGGGCGCTCCCGAGCAGGGCGTGATCTGCGCGGAGAACGGCGGCTATATCTTCGAGTATTCCTGGCAGGATCAGCTCAAGCAGTTGCCGAGCATCGCATTGCGCCGCTGAGGCGCTGTAACCGGTTCCCGGGGCTTGCTGAGAGACCCTGGGCCGGCCCCTGCCTCTCGACGGTAGCCAGGGCCATTCAGATAGCTGGCGCGCTCGGAAACGGCCCGTCGACCGGCCCCCCGTATCGGCGCGGTTTGCTGCTTCCGTCGCATTGACTCGCGGATTTTGGCGCTATTCTTGTGCCGAAGCCCGGCGCACACGGCGCGCGGGCCAAACCTCGGGGTAAACACCGTGCGACATCTAGTATTGGCCGTCACCCTGCTTGGCCTTGCGGCCTGCAGCATGGACCCCGCCGAGACCGGCAAGGACACGTCGAGCGGCGCGCGCAGCGATGCTCGAAATACCGGATCGCAGCCGCAGCGCGCCCAGGTCGCGCGGACCGTGCGCTTCGCCCCGCAACCGGCGCGCGCCGGCTACGCCAAGCTCGCCGATACCGGCGTGCTGCTGGGCTACGACCGCCGCAGCGCGATTCGTCGCGAAGGCGCCTACACCTCCTACCCGGTCAGCATCAGCGAAGATCACGCGATGCGGGCGATCGCCGACGGCCAGATGGTCGTTACCGCGCCCGATGGCCGCAAGCTGCAGCTGAACTACGAACGCCACATCGAACATGCCGATGGCAACTGGACCTGGGTCGGCCGCCTGGACGGCGCCGGCGTCGGCGACGAAGCCATCATCACCTTCGGCGAAAAGGCCGTGTTCGGCGTGGTCCCGGAAGGCAACGGCAACAACCTGCGCCTGACCATGGCCCAGGGCCGCTCCTGGTTCGTCAGCACCGACCGCAGCAAGCTGCCCGGTTCGCACGATGTCGCCGGCGCCGAGCCGGACTACTTCGTCCCGCCGTCGTTGGCCAGTTCGATCGGCACCAGCTCCGGCCCCATGACCGCAGCCGCGGGCGCCGAGCCGGCCGCCACGGCGGCCACCACCGTCGACGTGCTGCTCGGCTATACCACCGGCCTGGCGGCATCGCTGGGCGGCGAGTCGCAGGCGGTCACCCGTCTGAACAACGTGGTCGACGTCACCAACCAAGCCTATATCAACAGCCAGGTCCCGGCGACCCTGCGTCTGGTCGGCACCTTGCAGGTCAACTATCCGGACGCGACCGACAACGGCGACGCGCTGGAGAAGCTGACCGGCTACAAGGGCGGCACCGGTACGATTCCGGTCGACCCGGCCTTTACTACCTTGCGCACGCTGCGCGACCAGATCGGCGCCGACCTGGTGTCGCTGGTGCGCAAGTTCCGCACCCCCGAAAACGACGGCTGCGGCATCGCCTGGTTGATCGGCGGCGGCGGTACCGGCATCGACAACAGCGACAGCCCGTTCGGCTATTCGGTGGTCAGCGACGGCAACGACCTCGACGAAGGCGACAACAAGACCTACTTCTGCCGCGACGAAACCCTGGCCCACGAGCTGGGCCACAACATGGGCCAGGCGCACAACCAGGAAGACAGCAGCAGCACCGGTGCGCACGTCTATTCCTACGGCTATCGCGAGACTTCGACTAGCGGTTTCTACACCGTCATGGCCTACCGCCTGCCCGGCAGCAGCCAGGTCGCGATCCGCTACTTCGCCAACCCGAACATCAGCTACCAGGGACGTCCCACCGGCGTCGCCAACCAGTCCGACAATGTGCGCAGCATGACGCTCACGATGCCGATCGTCGCCGGATTCCGCGCCAGCGTGATCCCGAGCAATCCGAGCCGTGCGCGCAACGACATGGACGGCAACGGCAAGTCGGATCTGGTGTGGTGGAACCAATCGCTGGGCGCGCTCGCCTACTGGAGCATGAACGGCACCACGATCGCCAGCGGCTACAACCAGGGATTGAGCCCGACCCTGACGCCGGCCACGATCGGCCGTTCGACGGCCAGCGGCCGAGCCGACATCCTGATGCGGCGCAGTTCCGACCGCATGCTGTTCTCGTATCAGTCGCAGGCGGCGGGCTTCGTTCCGTTCACCATCGGCCAGTATCCGGACGGCTGGGTGGTGGCCGGGCAGGGCGACATCGACGGCGACGGCAAGGACGACATTTTCTGGCGTCAGCCGCAGGCCGGTTATTTCGCGTACTGGCTGATGGACGGCCCGACCTACAAGGGCGGCCAGAGCTACACGCCGCCCGCGGACTACCTGATCGCCGCGATCGCCGACTTCAACGCCGACGGCAAGGTCGACATCATCTGGAACTCGCCGAGCACGCGCACCATGTCGATGTGGCTGAGCGCGGGCTCCGGATTCACCGTCGCCCAGATCGGTCAGTACAGCGCGGATTGGACGCTGGTCAGCGCGGTCGACGTGACCGGCGACGGCAAGGCCGATCTGATCTGGCGCAATGCCGCCAATACCTACATGGCTTACTGGCGCATGGACGGTGCCAGCTATATGGGTTCCTTCGCCCAGGGCACGCCGACCAACTTTACCTTCGCGACCAGCGGCGACTACAACGGCGATGGTTTCGGCGACCTGATCTGGCTGCGTCCGAGCGACCGCGGCTTGTTCATGTGGATCGGCACCGGCACCGGCTTCAATCAGGCCCAGGTCGGCCAGTACGCCGCGGACTGGACCTTGCAGCCTTGATCCGCGCTCGCGTTCCGCGCCGTCCATGGCGCGCAACCGGTGCAACAAAAAAGGCCGCCCTCGGGCGGCCTTTTTCGTGATTCAGGCGTTAGCGATCACAGCGCCTTTTCGAGCTCCGGCAACAACGCGAACAGATCGCCGACCAGACCGATGTCGGCGATCTCGAAGATCGGCGCGTCGCCGTCCTTGTTGATCGCGACGATGGTGCCCGCGTCCTTGATGCCGGTCAGGTGCTGGATCGCGCCGCTGATGCCGATCGCGACGTACAGCTCCGGGGCGATGATCTTGCCGGTCTGGCCGACCTGGAGCTCGTTGGGCACGTAGCCGGCGTCGACCGCGGCGCGCGAGGCGCCGACGGCGGCGCCGAGCTTGTCGGCGAAGTCGTAGATGATCTTGAAGTTCTCGGCCGAGCCGACGCCGCGGCCGCCGGAGACGACGCGCTTGGCGCTTTGCAGGTCGGGGCGGTCGGACTTGCCGGCGGCCAGGCCGACGAAGCGGGTGTGGCTCGGCAGGGTCGCCTCGGCGGTGGCCGCTTCGACCGCTGCGCTGCCGCCCTTGCCGGCTTCCGGCCAGGACGCGGTGCGCACGGTGGCGACGACGGTGTGATCGGCCGGGGCCTCGACGGTGATGATGGCGTTGCCGGCGTAGATCGGACGCTTGAAGGTGTGGCTGCCTTCGACGGCCATGACGTCGGAGACCTGGGCCACGCCCAGCAGGGCGGCGACGCAGGGCAGCAGATCCTTGCCGAAGGTGGTCGAAGGGCCGAACACGTGGCTGTAGCCGGAAGCGAGCGCGGCCACCTGCGGCGCCAGCACTTGCGCGATCGCGTCGGCGTTGGCGGGGTTAGCCACGGTCAGCACGCGCGCGACGCCGGCGATCTGCGCGGCCTCGGAGGCGATCCCGGCCGGGTCGGCGGCCAGCACCACCACGTCGATGGCGTCGGGCTTCAACGCCTGCGCCGCGGACACGCACTTGGCGGTCGAGGCGTTGAGCTTGCCGCCCAGGTGTTCGGCAACGATCAGAACCTTGCTCATCACAGCAACCCCTTCTGCTTCAGTGCGGCGACCAGTTCGGCCGCGTCCTTGACCATCACGCCGCGGCTGCGCTTCGGCGGCGGCGCGTAGTGGGTGGTCTTGAGGGTGTCGCCGGTGTCGACGCCGAGGTCGGCGAACGGGATCGACTCCAGCGGCTTGCTCTTGGCCTTCATGATGTCCGGCAGCTTGATGAAGCGCGGCTCGTTGAGGCGCAGGTCGGTGGTGACCACGGCCGGCAGGTCGACTTCCAGCGTTTCCAGGCCGGCGTCGACTTCGCGGGTGACGGTGGCCTTGCCGTCGGCAACTTCGAGCTTGGACGCGAAAGTCGCCTGCGGGCGGCCCCACAGCGTGGCCAGCATCTGGCCGGTCTGGTTGGCGTCGTCGTCGATCGCCTGCTTGCCCAGGATCACCAGGTCCGGCTGTTCCTTCTCGATCAGCTTGAGCAGGGCGCGCGCGGCGGTCAGCGGCTGGATCGGCTGGTCGCTGACGACGTGGATGGCGCGGTTCGCGCCCATCGCCAGGCCGTTGCGCAGGTGCGCCTGGGCGTCGGCGGGGGCGATCGTGGCGACCACGACCTCGGTCGCGATGCCCTTGTCGCGCAGCCGCAGCGCTTCTTCCAGGGCGATTTCGTCGAAGGGATTGGCCGACAGCTTGACGCCGTCGGTGACCACGCCGGAGCCATCCGGCTTGACCTGAATGCGGACGTTGTAGTCCACCACGCGCTTGTAGCCGACGAGGATCTTCATCGTGCGGGGGTTCCTTGGGGGTGCCCGTTGGGAGGTGCGCGGCCCGGGGGCCGAGAACCGCCAATTCTAACGGAGACCGTGAGTGGGCGCAGGAGGGGCCGATGTCCGCGGCAGGGCCGGGCGAGGTCGAACGGCGCTCAGCTTGCAGCCAACGTGCGGTCATCCATACGGATCGAGGCGTCGGCGTCTAGTCCTCGACGGTCAGGATCTGGCGCCCGCTCCAGCTCGCGCCCGCCGCCAGCGACACCGGCATCGCGGCGGCGGCCGCTTCCACGCAGACGAAGCGGGCGTGCTCGCCGGCGCCGAGGTCGGCCAGGCGGGCGGCGAGCGCGGCGCCGGGGTTCCAGACCACGGTGTCGGGGAAACCCTCGGCGTCGATGCGCAGACGGCGACCGACTGCGTCCAGCCGCAGCCCGCCGGCGACGCCGGGGTAGAGCCGGTCGAGTTCGCTTTCGAAGCGCAGGGCGGCCTCGTGTTGGACGCCGGATTCGCCATCGCGAGTGGCGTCGGAATACTCACGGCCGCCCAGTCCTTGCAGCCGGACCACGGCCAGATCGTCCACGCCCAGGTAGGTGTGCAGCGCGGCGGTGAACGCGAACGGCTCGGCGCCGGTGTTGTCCACGCGCAGGGCGATCGCCAGCGAGTCCGCGCCCAGCTCGACCGTCAGTTCGGCCTGAAACCGATGCGGCCAGGCCGCGTGGTCGGCCGCGTCATCGCGCAACCCGAAGCGCCCGTCGCCCGCATGCGTCCACTCGCGCAGGCGCGCGAAGCCGTGGCGCAGGCCGGGGCCGCGATCGGAAAACTGCGGAAAGATCACCGGCACGCCGCCGCGGATCGCCTGGCCGGGCGCGTAGTTCGCACGCGGGCTCAGGTACAGCCGTTCGCGGCCGCCGCAGATCCACGACAGGACCTGGCCGCCGTAGCGGCTGACCAGCGCGCTGGCCCCGTCCGCGCCGTGCAGCCGCACCGGCTCGCCGTGGCCGTTCACGCCGCCTCCGCGTCGCCGCGCCGAGGCTGCGTGACTGCCGCCTGAGCGCGGTGGGCACCGGCGACGGCGGCGACCGGCCGACGCACGTCCGCGATCCGGTACCCTTCACGGCGTAACCCCAGTGCGGAGTCGAAATGCTTCACCCGGTCATCCTCAGCGGCGGTAGCGGAACCCGATTGTGGCCGCTTTCGCGACAGAACCAACCCAAGCAGTTCCTGTCGCTGGTCGGGGACCATTCGCTGTTCCAGGAAACCGTATTGCGCGCCAATGCGCTGCCCGACGCGCAGCCGCCGATCACGGTCTGCGCCGACGACCACCGTTTCATGGTCGGCGAGCAGTTGCAGGCGATCGGCGTGCGCAGCGGCGGCATCCTGCTGGAGCCGGTCGCGCGCAGCACCGCGCCGGCGATCGCGGCCGCGGCGCTGCATGCGCTGGCCGGCGACCCCGAAGCGCTGCTGCTGGTGATGCCGGCCGACCATCTGATCGAGGACGAGGCGGCGTTCCGCGATGCGGTCGCCGCGGCGATGCGCCTGGGCGACGAGCACTGGCTGGTCGCGTTCGGCATCCGTCCGGACTACGCCGAAACCGGCTACGGCTACATCCTGCGCGGCGAGGCCCTGGGCGCCGACGGCTACCGCATCGAGCGTTTCGTCGAGAAACCCGACCAGGCCACCGCCGAGCGTTACCTGGCCGAAGGCACCTACGCCTGGAATTCGGGCATGTTCCTGTTCCGCGCGCGCAGCTATCTGGACGAACTGGCGCGGCTGGCGCCGGCGATCCACGCCGCCGCAGTCGCCGCGTTCGCCAGCGCCGGCACCGATCTGGATTTCCTGCGCCTGGGCCAGGACGCGTTCGCGGCCAGCCCCAGCGATTCGATCGACTACGCGGTGATGGAGAAGACCGATCGCGCCGCGGTGGTGCCGGTGAGCTGCGGCTGGAGCGACATCGGTTCCTGGTCGTCGCTATGGTCGGTGGCCGAACGCGACGCCGACGGCAACCGCCACGAAGGCGACGTGATCTCGCTCGATACCCGCGACAGCCTGGTGCGGGCATCCGACCGGCGCATGATCGCGACCATCGGCGTCGAGGACCTGGTGATCGTCGACACCGCCGATGCGACCCTGGTCGCGCGCAAGGACCGCGTGCAGGACGTCAAGATCATCGTCGACCAGCTCAAGGCCGCCGGCCGGCAGGAGCACCTGTTCCACCGCAAGGTCTATCGGCCGTGGGGCAGCTACGATTCGATCGGCGTCGGCGAGCGTTTCCAGGTCAAGAAGATCGTGGTCAAGCCCGGCGCCGCGCTCAGCCTGCAGAAGCACCAGCACCGCGCCGAGCATTGGGTCGTGGTCTCGGGCGTGGCCGAAGTCACCTGCGACGACAAGGTGTTCGAGCTGCGCGAGAACGAGAGCACCTATATTCCGCGCGGCAGCGTGCACCGTCTGCGCAACCTCGGCAGCGAGCCGGTGGAACTGATCGAAGTGCAGTCCGGCGGCTATCTGGGCGAGGACGATATCGTCCGCCTCGAGGACGTGTACGGGCGCTCCTGAGGCGCCCGCTCGGATCGCCGATGCGTCGTCGCGCTCAAGGCGCGGAGAGCCGGGCCTGCAGGCTCGCGACGAAACGGTCGGCGCTGCCCTGCGCATACGGGAAGAACAGCGAAGGCTCGCACAGCTCCAGTTCCAGCAGCTGCGGCCTGCCGTCGCCGTCGCGGATCAGGTCGACGCGCGCGTAGGGCAGGGGCGCATCCAGTTGCAGCGCGTCGTGCGCGGCGGCGAGTACGGCCTGCGCGAGCGCGCGTTCGTCCTCGCCGGGCTCGCGCGCGACGATCTGCTCGGGCGCGAACAGCGCTTCGGTGGCGCCGGTGTCGGGGCGCAGCAGCGCGCCCTTGCGGATCGCGTGGCTGTAGACGCCGTCGAAATAGAGCAGGGCGGTCTCGCCGTCGCGATCGACCGAGGCCAGGTAGGGCTGCAACAGCACGCTGCGGCCGGCGTCGAGCAAGCGCGCGATATGGTTGGCGGCGGCGAATTCCTGGGCGCGCGCATACCGTTGCGTATCGCGCGAGCCGGCGCTGACCGTGGGCTTGACCACGAACTCGGCGGCGTCGGCATGCATCGACAGGAAGGCCTGCAGCGCCGGCAGCGGTTCGGCCTCGGGTTCGACGAAGGCGCTGGGCACCACCGCCACGCCGCGCTCGGCCAGCGCGGCGAGGTAGTGCTTGTCGGTGTTCCAGCGCACCACCGGCAGCGGGTTGAGCAGGCGCGACTGCGCGGCCACGCGCTCGCACCAGGCCAGAAACTCCGGCAGGCGTTCGGTGTAATCCCAGGGCGAACGCAGCAGCGCGGCGTCGTAACGGGTCCAGGCCACGCTGGGGTCGTCCCAGGCGCGGACCTCGGCGGCCAGCCCGGCGCGGGCGCAGGCTTCGATCAACGGCACCATATCCGTGTCCGTTCCGGTCGCGGCGATGGCGGTGACGAGGGCGATTTTGCTCATGGGCCGAGTCTAACGTCGGGCCACACCGCGGGACGAGTGACCATTGCCCTAAGGTCCGGTGGGGGCCGGCGGCCGGGCGCGCTAAACTGCGCCTATCCCGCAAAGGAGTTTCCCCCATGGCCGAGGCCATTGCCGCGACGCGCAGCGCCGGCGACGCGAAGAACAAGGTGTTCCCCAATGCCGAGGCAGCGCTGCACGGACTGGTCGCCGACGGTCAGACGCTCGCGGTCGGCGGCTTCGGCCTGTGCGGCATTCCCGAGGCGCTGATCGCGGCCCTGCGCGACAGCGGCGTCAAGGGCCTGACCGCGATCTCCAACAACGCCGGCGTCGACGGTTTCGGCCTCGGCCTGCTGCTGGAGACGCGCCAGATCCGCAAGATGATTTCGTCCTACGTCGGCGAGAACAAGGAATTCGAACGCCAGTTCCTGTCCGGCGAACTCGAACTCGAGTTCAACCCTCAGGGCACCTTGGCCGAACGCCTGCGCGCCGGCGGCGCAGGCATCCCGGCCTTCTTCACCCGCACCGGTTACGGCACCGTGGTCGCCGACGGCAAGGAGACGCGCGAGTTCGACGGTCACCATTACGTGATGGAAACCGCGCTCAAGGCCGACGTCTCGCTGGTCAAGGCCTGGAAGGCCGACAAGGCCGGCAACCTGGTGTTCCGCAAGACCGCGCGCAACTTCAATCCGGCCTGCGCGATGGCCGGCCAGGTCTGCGTGGCCGAAGTCGAGGAAATCGTCGAGATCGGCGCGATCGATCCCGACCACGTCCATCTGCCCGGCATCTACGTCGACCGCATCGTGCTCAACGCGACGCCCGAAAAGCGGATCGAGCAGCGCACCGTGCGCGCCTGAGCGGCGCCCGGTAATCCGACGACTCGACGCTTACGACACTTTCAAGGAATTCGACATGGCTTGGACCCGCGATCAAATGGCGCAGCGCGCCGCGCAGGAACTCACCGACGGCGCCTACGTCAACCTCGGCATCGGCCTGCCGACGCTGGTGGCCAACTTCATTCCCGAGGGCATGGACGTGTGGCTGCAGTCCGAGAACGGCCTGCTCGGCATCGGCCCGTTTCCGACCGAGGCCGAGGTCGACGCCGACCTGATCAACGCCGGCAAGCAGACCGTGACCGCGCGCGCCGGCGCCAGCTATTTCGGCAGCCACGACAGCTTCGCGATGATCCGCGGCGGTCACATCGATCTGGCGATCCTGGGCGCGATGCAGGTCACCGACAAGGGCGACCTGGCCAACTGGATGGTGCCCGGCAAGATGGTCAAGGGCATGGGCGGCGCGATGGACCTGGTCGCCGGCGTCAAGCGCGTGGTGGTGCTGATGGAGCACAGCGCCAAGAACGGCGAGCACAAGATCCTGCCCGAATGCACGCTGCCGCTGACCGGCCTGGGCGTGGTCAACCGCATCATCACCGAACTGGCGGTGATGGACGTCACCGCCGACGGCCTGGTGCTGGTGGAATCCGCGCCGGGCGTGAGCGAGGACGAGCTGCGCGAGAAGACCGGCGTGGCGTTCAAGCGCGCGGCATGACGATCACGCTCGCGTCGTGTCGCCGCGATGGTTGAATCCATGAACGTGCTGGTCTGCGGTGGCGCGGGCTATATCGGTTCGCACATGGTCCGGCGCCTTGCGGCGGCCGGTCACCAAGTCACGGTGTTCGACAACCTGTCCACCGGGCATCGCGAGGCGGTCGCCGGCGCGGAGCTGGTGGTGGGCGACCTGCTCGATCCGTCGGCGCTGGCGCAGCTGTTCGGCCAGCGCCGCTTCGATGCTGTGGTGCATTTCGCCGCGCGTTCGCTGGTCGGCGAATCGGTGGCGCAGCCGTATCTGTACTACGAGAACAACGTCGTCGGCTCGCTCAACCTGCTGCGCGCGATGCGCGAGGCCGGCGTCGAGCGCATCGTGTTCTCGTCCACCGCCGCGGTGTTCGGCCATCCGGAATGCGAGCCGATCGACGAGGATCATCCGACCCGCCCGATCAATCCCTACGGCGCCAGCAAGCTGATGGTCGAGCGCCTGCTCGCCGACGCCGCGCAGGCCTACGGGCTGCGCTCGGTAAGTCTGCGCTACTTCAACGCGGCCGGCGCCGCGACCGAGGGCGGCATCGGCGAGGCGCACGAGCCGGAAACGCATCTGATCCCGAACGTGCTGCGCAGCGCGCTGGGGCGGGGGCCTGCGCTCAAGGTGTTCGGCACCGACTACCCGACCCGCGACGGCACCTGTGTGCGCGACTATGTGCACGTGGACGATTTGTGCGAGGCGCACCTGGCCGCGCTGAGGTTCATGGGCGAGACCGCCGGCGCGCATCTGTTCAATCTCGGCAACGGCCAGGGCTTCAGCGTGCTGGAAGTGCTGGACGCCGCCGCGCGCGTCGCCGGCGCCAAGATCGACTACGAAACCGCGCCGCGCCGCGCCGGCGATCCGGCGGTGCTGGTGGCCTCCAGCCGCAAGGCGCGCGAGCAATTGGGCTGGTCGCCGCGGCGTACCGATATCGAAGCCATCATCGCCAGCGCCTGGAACTGGCATCGCGCGCCGGCGTATTGAGCATGCCGGCGGTTCGTCCGCCACTCGGTATCGCGATCCCCGGAGTTTGAGTGCGATGCCTCGGCTTGAGTGCGACGGGTATCCATGAGGTATCGGTGGATGCCGGAGCGGAATCGGCCGGCGCGACCCATAGCCAGCCGGCGGTCGCGGCGACCGCCAGCGCCAGGGTCCAAAGCGCGACGCGCGAGCCGCGAATCGGCACGCTCAGAGATTCTGATAATTCGGCCCCGAGCCGCCTTCCGGCGTGACCCAGGTGATGATCTCGTACGGGTCCTTGATGTCGCAGGTCTTGCAGTGCACGCAGTTGGCGGCGTTGATCTGCAGGCGCTTGGCGCTGCTTCCGTCGGCCGCGGCTTCCTCGACGATCTCGTAGACGCCGGCCGGGCAGAAGCGGGTGCAGGGGTTGTCGTATTCCTCGACGCAGCGGGTCACGCAGATCGAAGTGTCGGCGACCTTGAGGTGCACCGGCTGGTCTTCGTCGTGCTCGGTGGCGGCGAAGTAGACGCCGGCCAGGCGGTCGCGCGGCGCCAGCGTGCGGTCGACGTAGTCGCGCTTGGGCTTCTCGGCTTCGCTGAGCTTCTGCAGCGAGGACCAGTCGGGCTTGTTCTTCAGCGTCCACGGCGAGAGTCCGCCGGTGACGGTTTCCCAGGCCGCGTTGAGCATGCCGAACCACAGGCCGCGCTTGAAGGCGGGCTTGATGTTGCGGACCTTCTTGAGCTCGTCCATCGCCGGCGAGGCGCGCAGCTTGGCGTCGTAGCCTTCCGGCGCCAGTTCGGAGGCGGCCAGGTGTTCGGCGGCGAGCATGCCGCTGCGGATCGCCTGGTGGGTGCCCTTGATCTTGGGCACGTTGAGCAGGCCGGCGGTGTCGCCGATCAGCAGCGCGCCGGGCATCTCGACCTTGGGCAGCGACTGCCAGCCGCCGGTGACGATCGCGCGCGCGCCGGCCGAGACCAGGTTGCCGCCTTCGAGCAGGGGCTTCACCGTCGGGTGGTTCTTCCACTGCTGGAAGGCTTCCCAGGGCTTGTACTCGGGATCGCGGTAGTCGAGGCCGCTGACGTAGCCCAGGGCGATGCGGCCCTTGTCCAGGTGGTACAGGAAGCTGCCGCCGTAGGTGCGGTTGTCGGCCGGCCAGCCGAAGCTGTGCACGACCTTGCCCGGCGTGACGCGGTCTTCCGGTACCTGCCACAGTTCCTTGATGCCGATCGAATAGCCCTGCGGATCGCTGTCCGCGTCCAGGCCGAAACGCTTGATCAGGCGCTTGGTCAGGTGCCCGCGCGCGCCCTCGGCGAACACGGTGACCTTGGCGCGGATGTCGATGCCGGGGGTATAGCCGGGCTTGTGCGATTCGTCCTTGGCCACGCCCATGTCGCCGATCCGCACGCCGGCCACGCGGCCCTCGTCGTCGTGCAGGGTCTCGGAGGCGGCGAAGCCGGCATAGATCTCCACGCCCAGGGCCTCGGCCTGCGGCGCCAGCCAGGCACAGGTCGCGCCCAGGCTGACGATCACGTTGCCGTGGTGGTTGTTCATGCCCGGCGGCACCGGCAGGCGGTGCGCGCCTTCCTTGGTCAGCAGCCAGAACTCGTCCTGGGTGACCGGCACGCAGATCGGCGGCGGGTTGTCGCGCCAGTTCGGCAGCAACGCGTCCAGGGGGCCGGTCTCGATCACCGCGCCGGAGATGATGTGGGCGCCGATGGTGCTGGACTTCTCGATCACGCAGACCGAGATCTCCGGGTTGAGCTGCTTGAGGCGGATCGCGAACGACAGGCCGGCCGGACCGGCGCCGACGGTGACGACGTCGTACTCCATGACGTCGCGTTCGACCTGCGCGGGGTTGGGGCTGTGTTCGCTCATGCTGGCTCTCCGCTTGCTGAGGCTGAATTGTCGCGGGTTTGCGCCCTCAGCTCAAAGCCGGGCGTCGCCCGGGCCCGCACGCGCGGCGGCGGCAGTATGCTCGGCGACGTTCCCACCCCGGTGCCTGCGCATGGCCAGCCCTGCCGATCGACCCGCACTGGAACCGCGCACGCCCGGCGGCGACGCCGCGCCGCGGCTGTTCCTGGCCGAGGTCGACGCCGCCCACGATGCCCTCTACGAGGCCCAGCGCGGCTTGCTGGGCGACGACGAGCGCGCGCGCCTGGATCGGCTGCGGATCGACGCGGTACGGCGCGAGGGCCTGGTCGCGCGCCTGCTGGTGCGGCACGCGCTGTCGGCGTGCCGGCCGCGGCCGCCGCAGGACTGGCGTTACGCGCGCGGCGCGTACGGGCGTCCGCGCGCGCTGGCGGCGCCGGGACTGGCGTTCAGCCTGTCGCATTGCGCCGGCCTGGTCGGCTGCCTGGTCGCGCCGGGCGGCCGCGCCGGTCTGGATCTGGAAGTGCGCGGCCGCGAAACCAGCGAGCTGTGGACGACGCACACCCTGGCGGCGGACGAACTGGCCGCGCTGCTGACGCTGGCGCCGGAACGTCGCGGCGATGCCTTCCTGCGCAGTTGGACCTTGAAGGAGGCCTACGCCAAGGCCAGCGGGCGCGGCTTGCGGCTGCCGTTCGGCCGGATCGCGTTCGCGCCCGGTGCCGACGGCGCGCCGCGGCTGCAGCGCAACGGCGCGGCGTCGCCGGCCTGGCGCTTCTGGAGTTTCGGCGTCGACAGCGGCCACGTCGGCGCGATCGCCTTGCGCAGCCGGCGCGTCGGAGACGAAGCGATCGTGGTCGAAACCCTGCCGGCTCTACCCTATCGCGGCGCGGCGGCCGGCCGCGTGCTGCGGCCGACGGATACCTTCGAGGTGTGAGCGCGCCTCAGCGGTGCGCGCTGCGCGGGTGCTCGGCCTGCTCGTGGGCGTTGCCGCTGCTCAGGATCCAGCCGCCGAGGTCGCGGGTGATCGCGGCCAGGGCGCCGTCGAACGCGGCGACCACGTCCGGCACCGCGGTGGTGGACGCGCGCTGGCTCTGCACGAAGGTGCGCGCGGCGGCGATCTTCTGGTCGCTGTTGTGCAGCAGCTTGGCGCTGACTTCGATGGTCGCCGAGGGCAGCGCTTCGCCGTTGCCGTAGTCGGATTCGAAGCGGCGCAGGTCCAGCACCAGCTTGTAGTCGGCGGCGACGCCGCTGCCCTGGCGCGCGACCGCGCCGATCCGGCCCGAGTCCTCGAGCGCGCGCAGCAGCGCGTCCTGCAGCATCTCGCCGGGCGGCTTGGCCCAGCCGGCGGCCTTGTAGACCTGCAGCTCGTTCGGTGCCGGCCGCACCGCGATGCGCAGGCTGTCGATCATGCGCGCGGAGGTCGGCGGGGTCAGCGACAGCTGCCAGTCGGCGTTCGGCCAGGAGGCGTCGGCCTGCACGCGCGGGTCGGGCGCGTACAGGGTCGAGCGCTCCTTGGGCTTGTCGCCCAGGATCGAACAGGCGCTCAGCGTCAGCAGCAGGCTCAGGCCGGCGGCGGCACGCAGCAAGGCATAAGGGCGGGGCAGGGCATGGGAGGTCATTGCGGCTCGAACTCCTTCTGGGCGTCGCGGCCGAGCAGGTAACGGGTCGGATTGCTGTCGATGCGGTCGCTGATGCGGCGCAGGTCGCGCACCAGCACGCGCAGTTCGGCCAGAGTGGGGCCGAGCTGGGCCAGGCCGTCGTTGGCGAAGCTGCTGATCGCGGCGCGGTTGTCGTTGAGGATGCCGTTGGCGCCGTTGGCGGCCGAGTCGAGGCGGGTCAGGGTGCTGTCGAGCTTGGCGATCAAGCCGGGCAGCTTGGCGACCAGTTCGCGGTCGACGTTCTTGACCGCCTGGTTGGTGGTGTCCAAGGTCGCCGACAGCTGTTCGCTGGACTTGCGCGCGTTGACGATCAGCGCGCGCAGATCCTCGCGCTGATCGGCGATCGAGCCGGTCATGGCCTCGATGTTCGACAGCGTGTTCGACACGCGCTTGACGTTCTCGTCGCTGAGCACCTGATCCAGGCGCGCGACCAGGCGATTAGCGGTGTCGGCGATGTTCTGCAGGGCCGAGGCTTCGGTCTGGATCACCGGGATTTCGCGGCGGTCGACGTCGGCCAGCGCCGGGCTGCCGGGGCTGCCGCCGGTGAGCTGGATGATCGGGCTGCCGGTGATGCCGGTCAGCGACAGCTTGGCGCGGGTGTCGGCCTTGATCGGCGCGTCGGCCTGCAGGCGCAACTGCGCGATCACCCGGCGCGGGTCGTCCGGCGCCAGCCGCAGCAGCTTCACGGTGCCGACCGAGATGCCGTTGTATTGCACCGTGCTGCCTTCGGACAGGCCGGTGACGGGCTCGTTGAAGATCACCGCGTACTCGCGCCAGCTCTTCTCCGACGAATACTTGGCCGCCCACAGCGCGAACAGCAGCAGGAACAGCGTCGCGATGATCGTGAACGCGCCGATGAGGACGTAGTTGGCCTTGGTTTCCATCAGGCACCTGAAACGATGAGCCCCTGGGGGCGGTTCGTGGCGGACATCATGCCAGCATGGGGTAAGTGAACGCGGTGAAGTGCAGCAGGTTGAAGCCGAAGTGCGTCAGCATCGCGGCCTGCAATCCGCCCCGGCGATAGGCCACGCCGTAGCCGGCGCCGGCTACCGTGGCCAGCAGCGCCCAGGCCCAGCCGCCGGCCAGATGGACCAGGCCGAACGCGACGGCGGCGACCGCGATCGCGGCCGCGTCGCCCCAGCGCCGTTCGCGCCAGCGCCGCATCAGGCCTTCCTGCAGGTAGCCGCGGAACAGCGCCTCTTCGGCCAGGGTCACCAGCAGCAGGTTGTTGAGCGCCCACAACAGGCCCCAGGCCGGCCACTTCGGCGCCCAGGCGATCTGGCCCAGCGCATAGGCCAGGCCCAGGCACAGCGCCGCCGCGGCCAGGCAGGCCGGCAAGGCGGCCTTGAACCAATCGAGCGGCGCGCGCTCGCGCTGTACGCCGCCCCAGGCCAGCAGCAACCAGAACCCGACCAGCGGCTTATCGAGATTGAGGTACATGCTGAATTCGATCGCGTCGGGCGTGATCCGGGTCGGCGGGATCGCGAGCGGATTGTGAAAGCCCGGCGCGGCATGAAAACCCAGCGCCAGCGCGACCAGTACGAAAAGTAGGTGCCCGGCGATGCGCGCGGCCTGCGCTCGCGCCGGCAGGATCATCCAGCCGGCCAGCGCCAGCAGCGCCAGTGCGATCAAAACCCGGACGTCGAGTTGGCCGAGCGCGAACCCGGCCACGCCGGCGAGCGCGAGCAGGACCAGGCTGGCGACGCGCAGGCGCGGCCACCACAGCAGCAGCGCGGCCAGCGCGAGCGCGGCCCAGGGCAGGTGGTCGATGGCGGCGATAGGGGGAGAGAGTGCGGAGAGCAAACCTGTGCGTCCTTGCGTGGCCCGGTGTCAGGCGGTGTTCTTGTCGCGCGCGACCTGGGCGGCGCGCGCGCGCGGGCCGTGGAAGTATTCGTGCGCCCAGGGGTGATCGAGCCGTTCGATCTCGGCCATCGGCGCGCAGGCGATCACCTTGCGGTCGGCGAGCACGGCGATGCGGTCGCAGATCGCGTACAGGGTGTCGAGGTCGTGGGTGATCAGGAACACGGTCAGGCCCAGCGCCTGCTGCAGGGTGCGGATCAGGCGGTCGAACGCGGCCGCGCCGATCGGGTCCAGCCCGGCCGTGGGCTCGTCCAGGAACAGCAGCGGCGGGTCCAGCGCCAGCGCGCGCGCCAGCCCGGCGCGCTTGCGCATGCCGCCGGACAACTGCGAGGGCAGCTTGTTGATCGCATCCGCGGGCAGGCCGGCGAGTTTGACCTTGAGCAGCGACAGCTCGTAGCGCAGCGAATCGGGCAGGTCGCTGTGGTACTCCTTCAGCGGCACCTGCACGTTCTCGCCCACGGTCAGCGAGGAGAACAGCGCGCCGTCCTGGAACAGCACCCCGGTGTTGCGCTCGATCTCGCGCCGGCGCGCCGGGTCCTCGGTGCGCGCGTCGATGCCCAGCACGTCGATACGGCCCTCGTCGGGCCGGCGCAGGCCCAGGATCGAGCGCATCAGCACCGATTTGCCGGTGCCCGAGCCGCCGACCACGCCGAGGATCTCGCCGGGCTTCACGTCCAGGTCCAGGCCGTCGTGCACGACCTGCTCGCCGAAGCGGTTGACCAGGCCGCGCACGCGGATGATCGGGGTGTCGGCGCCGATGTGTTCGCGCGGGTCGTCGATGGTCTGGTTCAAAATCCGATCTCCATGAACCAGATCGCGGCGAAGGCGTCGATGATGATCACCAGCGAGATGGCCTGGACCACGCTGGAGGTCGTGCGTTCGCCGACCGACTGCGCGGTGCCTTCGACCTGCAGACCTTCCAGGCAGCCGATCAGGCTGATCAGCAGGGCGAACACCGGTGCCTTCGACAGGCCGACCAGGAAATGGCGCAGCTCCATGGTCTCGTGCATGCGCGCCAGGTACTGCTGCGGCGGGATGTCGAGGTTGTAGGCGCCGACGGTCAGGCCGCCGAGCAGGCCGAAGATCATCGCCACGAAGGTCAGCAGCGGCAGCATCACCAGCAGCGCCAGCACCCGCGGGATCACCAGCAGGTCGATCGGATCCATGCCCAGGGTGCGGATCGCGTCGACTTCCTCGCGGCTGACCATGGCGCCGATCTGGGCGGTGAACGCGCTGGCGGTGCGGCCGGCCAGCACGATCGCGGTCAGCAGCACGCCGAACTCGCGCAGGAACGAGATGCTGACCAGTTCGACCACGAAGATGGTCGCGCCGAAGTCGCGCAGGATGGTCGCGCCCAGGAACGCCACCACCGCGCCGACCAGGTAGCACAGCAGGGCGACCAGCGGCACCGCGTCCAGGCCGACCTGCTCCATGTGGTGCACGGTCGCGGTCGGGCGGAAGCGGCTCGGCTCCTTGAACAGGCGCAGCATCTTCACCAGCGTTTCGCCGAAGAAGGCGATCAGCGCCAGCACTTCCTTCCAGTTGTCGGTGACCGCGTAGCCCAGGCGCGCGAGCGCGGCGTAGACGCCGTATTCGCGTTTCTTCTTCGGGCGCTCGTCGGAAACGTCCTCGATCGCATTGACCAGGGCGCGATGGTTGTCGTGGAAGGCGAAGGCGTCGAAGTCGAGTCCGCGCCGGCGCGCGAAGCGCATCAGCTGCAGCACGCCGAGCGAATCCAGCCGCTCGACCGCGCTGGCGTCGACCGTGGTCGCCTCGTGCGGCGCGCCGTGCAGCGCGGCCGAGATCGCGTTGGCGTTCTCCAGCGTCCAGCGTCCGGATAGCCGCAATCGCGACGGCGTCCGGGCGTCGGCGGCGATCTGCGGCGTGTGCGTGGACGGTGCGGTCATAGGGCCTCGGGCGGAGGATACAGGCTAGGCACAGCGAGGTGAGTGTCCTGTAGGCACATCGTTCTGCCCAAGTCAGGGGTCCGCATGCGATCCTTCCGCGCATGTCGACATCAGCCTCCTCGAGCGCGCCGCCCGCCCCCTTGAGCGCGACCAGTTACGCCGCACGCATCGGCTTCGTGGTCGAACTGGCCGAACGCCTGCATGCCTACGGCACCACCGCGCAGCGCCTGGAGGGCGCGGTGTCGGCGGTGGCGCAGCGGCTGCGGCTGGAGTGCGAGCCCTGGTCGAATCCGACCGGCTTGATCCTGACCTTCAGCGACCCCAACCGCCCGCCCGGGGAAAGCGACACCACGCGCGTGATCCGGATGCCGCCGGGCGAGAACGACCTGTACAAGCTCAGCGAAACCGACCGCATCGCCGAGGACGTGATGGCCGGGCGGCTCGACCTCGCCGCCGGCCATGCCGCGCTGCAGGCGCTGGACCGGCCGCGCAGCGCGCGCTGGCGGGCGATGCAGGTGATCGCGTTCGGTCTGGCCGCGGCCGCGGTCGGCGGCTTGCTGCGGCTGCCCTGGCCGGACATCGCCACGGCCGGGGTCAACGGCCTGCTGACCGGCCTGCTGATCGAATGGTCGGGCGCGCGGCCGCGCTTCAAGGAAGCGGTGGACGCGGTCGCGGCGATGGTCGCGGCGATGGTCGCCGTGCTGGTCGCGGCGTTCCTGGTGCCGCTGAACCAGAACACGGTGATCATCGCCTCGCTGATCGTGCTGCTGCCGGGCATGGCGCTGACCAATGCGGTCAACGAACTCACCAGCCAGCATCTGGTCTCGGGCACGGCGCGCTTCGCCGGCGCGGTCACCACGGTGGTCAAGCTCGCGGTCGGCACCATCATCGCCCTGTACCTGGCCGACCTGGTCGGCCTGGAGCCGGCGATCCGGGCCTCGCGGCCGCAGCCGGCTTGGGTCGAATGGTGCGGACTGGCGGTGGCGTCGTATGCGTTCGCGGTGCTATTCCGCGCCCACCGCAGCGATTACCCCAAGGTGATGGCGGCCGCGGCGACCGGTTATCTGATCTCGCGCTTCGCCGGCGAGGCCTGGGGCAACCCGGCCGGCATCTTCCTGGCCGCGCTGACCCTGACCGCGGTCGGCAACGCCTACGCGCGCTGGGGCAACCGCCCCGGCGCGATCGTGCGCGTGCCCGGGATCATCATGCTGGTGCCCGGCAGCGCCAGCCTGCGCGGCCTGCTGACCCTGATCCAGCAGCAGGACATGGAGGTCGGCCAGGACGCGGTGCTGGCGGTGATCAACATCCTGCTGGCGCTGATCGCCGGCCTGCTGTTCGGCAACCTGCTGCTGCCGGCGCGGCGCAATCTGTAACCGTCGGATCGGCGCGGCGCGGGCACCGGATAATCGGCGCGATATACGGTTCAGATTCCTGCGATTACCTGGTCGATAATCGCGACGGATATCGCGGGACCGATAACGGAAAACGCCGGCGCGAGGCCGGCGTTTTCGTTGCCGCGGTGCGGATGGCCGCGCCGGACTTACTTGATCAGGAACTCGTCGAGCTTGCGGCCGTTGCCGGTATAGGCGGCCAGCCAGCGCGGCTGCTTGCCGCGGCCGGTCCAGGTTTCGCCGGTATTGGCCGGGTTGCGGTACTTCGGCGCGACCTTGCCCAGGGGCTTGCGCGCCTTGCGCGCGGCGGCCGGCTTGGCTGCGGCCGACTTGGCCGCGCGCGGCGCCGGGGCGCCGCCGAACAGCTCGGCGATGTCGTAACCCTCGGCCTTGGCGAGCTGGGTCAGCTTCTTGCGCACGACCGTGATCGGCTTGCGCTTGTTGAGCGTGGTCTTGCGCTTTTTCGCCTGCGCGATCAGCGATTCGAGTTCTTTCGCGGACAGCGAGTTCAGATCGATCGACATGGAGGGCTCCGGTTGAATATCGGGTTGGATTATGAGCCGGTCCATGGCACGCCCGGCCATGTTAATCGGCCAGCCAGTCCGCGTAAATCTCCCGGGAGTATCCCGGGAGTTTCAAGACCCGATAATCCGGCTCAGGCGGCCGGCAGCAGACGCGCGAACAGGCGCTCGCGGTCGAGGTTCTCGGCCTCGGCGGCGCGGCGCTGGCGGTACTCGTAGGTGCCGGCGGCCAGGCCGCGCTCGGACACCACGATCCGGTGCGGGATGCCGATCAGTTCCATGTCCGCGAACATCGCGCCCGGGCGCAGGCCGCGGTCGTCCAGCGCGGTTTCGATGCCGGCCGCGTTGAGGTCGCGGTACAGCGCCGCGGCGGCGTCGGCCACGGCCGCGTCGTTCTTGGGATTGATCACGCACACCACCGCCGCCCACGGCGCCATCGCCTCGGGCCAGCAGATACCGGCTTCGTCGTGGTTCTGCTCGATCGCCGCGGCGACGATGCGCGACACGCCGATGCCGTAGCAGCCCATGGCCGGGACCGCGGCCTTGCCGGTCTCGTCGAGCACGCTGAGCTTCATCGCCGCGGCGTACTTGCGGCCCAGCTGGAACACATGGCCGACCTCGATGCCGCGCCCGATCCGCAGCGTGCCCTTGCCGTCCGGCGAGGGGTCGCCTTCGACCGCGTTGCGGATGTCGGCGACCTCGTCGGGTTCGGCCAGGTCGCGGCCCCAGTTGACGCCGGCCAGGTGGTAGCCGTTTTCGTTGGCGCCGACCACGAAGTCGGCCATGGCCGCGACGCTGCGATCGGCGATCACGCGGATTTTCTTCGCGGTATTCGCCGGACCGAGGAAGCCGGGATTCGCGCCGAGGTGTTCGAGTATCTCCGCCTCGCTGGCCAGGCGGTATTCGCCCAGGCCGGCGAGTTTGCGCAGTTTGATTTCGTTGACGGCGTGGTCGCCGCGCACCAGCGCCAGCGCGAACTGGGGCTGGCCGTCGGCGTCGGCGCCGAGGACGGCCACCGACTTGACCGTGCGCGTCAGCGCCACGCCCATCAGCGCGGCCACGTCCTCGCAGGTCTTCTGGGTCGGGGTGTCGATCTTGCGCATCGTTTCGCTGGCCGCGGCGCGCGCGCCCGGCGCCAGCGCTTCGGCCAGTTCGACGTTGGCCGCGTAATCGGAACCGTCGGAGAACGCGATCGCGTCCTCGCCCGAATCGGCGACGACGTGGAATTCGTGCGAGGCGCTGCCGCCGATCGCGCCGGTGTCGGCGAACACGGCGCGGAACTGCAGGCCCAGGCGGGTAAAGATGCGGCCGTAGGCGTCGTACATGTTGCGGTACTCGCGGCCCAGGTCCTCGTCGCTGAGATGGAACGAGTAGGCGTCCTTCATCAGGAACTCGCGCGCGCGCATCACGCCGAAACGCGGGCGGATCTCGTCGCGGAACTTGGTCTGGACCTGATAGAAGTTGACCGGCAGCTGCTTGTAGCTGGACAGCTCGTTGCGGGCGAAGTCGGTGATGACCTCCTCGGCGGTCGGGGCGTAGCAGTACTCGGCTTCCTTGCGGTCCTTGAGCTTGAGCAGCTGGCCGCCGAATTTCTCCCAGCGCCCGGTCTCTTCCCACAGCTCGCGCGGCTGCACGGTCGGCATCAGCACTTCGATCGCGCCGGCGGCGTCCATTTCTTCGCGCACCGCGCGCTCGACCTTGCGCAACACGCGCAGGCCCAGCGGCGACCAGGTGTACAGGCCGGCGGCGAGCTTGCGGATCATGCCGGCCTTGAGCATCAGCTTATGGCTGACGATTTCGGCTTCGGCGGGAGTTTCCTTGCTGGTATGGAGGTGGAACTGCGACAGACGCATCGGCGGGCATTCGAACCTGAGGGAGACCGACATTCTGCCGTGCGCGCGACCGGCGCGCGAATGCGGGGGTTCAATCGCGGTCGCCGTGGACCTCGATCCCGTCCCGCGGCTGGCGCTGCAGGCGCTCGTAGGGGCGGCCCTTGGGCGGGCGTTCGGTGATCTGGAGCCGGCCGGCGGCGTCGCGCCAGCGGTACAGCGGCGGGTCGGCGGCCTCGGCGCGGGCATCGGCGCCGGCCTGGGCGTGAGCAGCCTGGGCGCGAGCGGCCTCGGCCGGGGTGTCGCGTGCGGTCCACCAGGCCAGGCCAGCGCCGAGCACGATGCCCGCGACGATGGCCCAGCCCAGTTTCAAGGCGCGCTTACGGCTGGGTCGCGACCGCAGCGGCGGCCGGCTTGCAGTAGGCGCCGATCGAGGCCTCGGCCAGCTTGACCTGGGCGGCGCGCTGCTCCGGGGTGAAAGCGGTGTCGGCCTTGCCGTCCTTGTCGGTGTCCAGCCCGATCGGGGCGCTGCCCTGGAGCTGCTTGAGGTTGTTGCGCGCGGTGGTGCATTCGGCGCTTTCGGCCGGCTTGGCCTGGGTCACCGAGGGCGCGCCGGTCTTGTTCTGGATCTGGCGGCCCTTGACGTTGCTCTGGTTCGGCGGCGGCGAATCGGAGTAGTGGGTGACGCCGTTGGCGTCCTTCCACTGGTAGACCTCGCCGGCGGCCGCGGGCAGGGCCAGCGCCAGCAGCGCGACGCCTAGCCACGCGCGGAGCGACGGGCGGAGGGGGGAAATACGGGACGGGCAGGACATGGTCGGCTCCGGGCAGGGTCGGTGCTGGACGGTGGTGGGTAGGGCAAAACCAGGGGGAATGCCGATTGCAGCACCGCGACGGCGTGCAGGCAAGCGCTACACTTCCGTTATGGAACCTACGCCTACGCCCCGACCGCGCGGACGCGGCATCTATCTGCTGCCGAATCTGTTCACCACCGGCGGCCTGTTTGCCGGCTTCTACGCCATCATCTCCGCCACCCAGGGCCGCTACGGCGACGCCTGCATCGCGATCTTCATCGCCGCGATCCTGGACGGGATCGACGGCCGGGTCGCGCGCCTGACCAATACCCAGAGCGAGTTCGGGGTCCAGTACGACTCGCTGGCCGACCTGATCAGTTTCGGCCTGGCGCCGTCGCTGGTGATGTACCACTGGGCGCTGGAGTCGATGAAGCACGATGGCCCGATGCCGGGCAAGATCGGCTGGATCGCCGCCTTCCTGTACGCGGCCTGCGCCGCGCTGCGGCTGGCGCGCTTCAATTCCCAGGTCGGCCAGGTCGACAAGCGCTGGTTCATCGGCCTGGCCAGCCCGGCCGCGGCCGGACTGGTCGCCAGCTTCGTCTGGACCTGCGACGAACTGGGCTGGACCGGCGAGGAGCTGCGCTACGCCGCGCTCGCGGTGACCGTGATCGCCGGCCTGCTGATGGTCAGCCGGCTGCGCTATTTCAGCTTCAAGGGCGGCGGTCCCAAGCACGACCGGGTGCCGTTCCTGGCGATTCTGATCGTGGTGGTGGTGGTGATCGCGATCGCGATCGATCCGCCCAGCGTGCTGCTGCTGATCTTCGCCCCGTACGCCCTGTCCGGACCGGTGTACTCCCTGTACCGGCGCGCGCGCCGACTGCCGCCGACCGACGTGGGGTCCGGCGCGGGGACCGGCACGTGAGCCTGTGGAGCGCGCAGCAGCGCGAATGGCTGCAGGCGCTGGGGCATCCGGCGCTGGCGCTGGCCGGCGCCGCGCCCGAGTCGGCGCCCGCGGCGCCCGAGGTCGCGCCCGCGCGCGTTCCCGGGCATGAGCGCGCACCTGGCCCGCGCGCCGCCCACGAGCGCATGCCCGCGGACGCGCCCGCGCCCGAGCGCGCACGGCCCGCGCCCGCGGCGCGCGGTGGCGACGACGCCCTGCTGCGCGCGGTGCTGCGTGCGGCCGGCCGTCGCCCCGGCGACGCGCCCGATGAAGCCGTGCTGGCCCTGTACGACGCCGCGGCCCTGCGCGGCTATCCGGCCGCCAAGCGCGCGCTGTGGCCGTTGCTGCGCAGCCTGCGCCGGGGTCCGCGCCCATGAGCGCGCAGGCCGTCGAACGCGAATCGCCGGCCGCGGCCCTGCGGCCGATGCGCGAGGACGATCTCGACGCGGTCCACGCGATCGAGATCCGCGCCTACGAATTCCCCTGGACCCTGGGCATCTTCCGCGACTGCCTGCGCGCGGACTACCCGTCCTGGGTGCTGTACAGCGGCGAGCGCATCCTCGGCTATTTCCTGCTGAGCCTGGCCGCCGGCGAGGCCCACGTGCTCAACGTCTGCGTCGCCCCCGAACAGCAGGGCCACGGCTACGGCCGCCGCATGCTGCACGCGCTGATGCAGATCGCGCGCGGCCGCGGCGCCGAGCGCGTGTTCCTGGAAGTGCGTCCGTCCAACCCGGGCGCGATCGCGCTCTATCACGCCGAAGGCTTCAACGAGATCGGCCGCCGCCCGCGCTACTACCCGGCCCGCGACGGCCGCGAGGACGCGCTGGTGATGGCGATCGAACTGCTGCCGCCGGAATAAGCGCTATTGGCGGGCGCGCAGGAAGCAGGCTTCCTGCTGTGGGAGCGGCGTAAGCCGCGATCGCCCCGACGGTTCAGGCAACGCCCGTCGCCGCTGCGAATCCTCGCCGCACGGTAGGGTGCGGTGACAACCGCACCATCGCCCATTCACCAGCCGCGTTGGCGCGGTGCGCCTTCGGCTTACCGCACCCTGTCGGCTACGGGTCGAGGTAGAGCTCGGCCGGAAGCCCCATGAAGGCCGGTGCGCCGAGCGTCGAGCCGGCGAGATCGGTCTCTTGGTTGAGCGCATTGTTGACCGCGGCGACCATCGAACCGCGCATGGCGATGGCCTGGAAGCGTGCGCGCGGACCCTCGTGGAACATGCGTGCGGCGACTTGCGCCGCCAGGGCGAACAGCGGCTCCCGCTCCCACGGGAATACATGCCAGCGACCGTCCGCGGCCTGGGCCTGGAAACCCTCCGGCAGGATCACCTCGGCGCAGGCCGGGATATGTGCGATCAGGAGTAGGCCGAATGCTTCCGGCACCACGTCGAGCAGCCGTCGTGCGGTCATCGGGTCGCCAGCCAGGGCCAGCATTTCCGTTTCGATCCGGTCGTCGGAGTGCTCGCCCTCGCCGAATACCGCGACCGCCCGCTCGACCAGCTCGGGCGACAGCGCCTGCAAGGGCGACACGGCGTTGGCCGGGCGCATGCCCAGCCAGCCACGCAGGCGCCGCAGCATGCCGGCCTCAGCCCAGCTTCGCGCGCTGTGCCTGCAAGGCTTCGAGCTGCGCGCGCCAGTCGGTCAGGCGCTTGCGCTCCTGCTCGACCACCGCCGGCGGGGCGTTCTGGACGAAGGTTTCGCTGGCCAGCTTGTTCTCGCACTTGCCGATCTCGGTTTCGACGCGCTTGATCTCCTTGTCCAGGCGCACGCGTTCGGCGCCCAGGTCGACCAGGCCCTCCAGCGGCACCAGCAGGGTCAGGTCGCCGACCACGCCGGTCGCGGCGGCCGGCGATGCGGCGCCGGCGGCGAGCGCTTCGACCCGCTCCAGGCGATTGAGGAACCGCAACTGCGAATCGAACCGCGCGGCGCGCGCGCGGTCGGCGTCGCCGCCGCCCGAGAGCAGCAGCACGACGGTCTTGGACGGGGCCACGTTGAGCTCGCTGCGGATCTTGCGCAGCGCGGTGACCATCGCCTTGAGCCACTCGACGTCGGCCTCGGCGCCGGCGTAGTCGGCACCGAAATCCGCCGCCTGCGGATAGGGCCGCAGCATGATCGTGGTGTCGGCGATGCCCAGGCGCGGCGCCACTTGCTGCCATAGTTCCTCGGTCACGAACGGGATCAGCGGGTGCAGCAGCGACAGCAGGCGCTCGAGCACGTAGAGCAGGGTGTGGCGGGTGCTCTGTGCGGCGGCGAGGTCCTCGCCCAGCAGCGCCGGCTTGGCCAACTCGACGAACCAGTCGCAGAACTCGTTCCAGGCGAATTCGTACAGCGCCTGCGCGAGCAGGTCGAAGCGGTAAGCGGCGAACTGGGTTTCGGCCTCGGCCGAGACCCGCGCCAGGCGCGACAGGATCCAGCGCTCGGCGTCGGTCTGCGGGTCCGGTGTGCCGGCGAAGCTCGCGTCCTCGGTGTTCATCAGCACGAAACGGGTCGCGTTCCAGAGCTTGTTGCAGAAGTTCTTGTAGCCCTCGGCGCGGCCCAGGTCGAACTTGATGTCGCGGCCGGGGCCGGCCAGTGCGGTCATGGTGAAGCGCAGCGCGTCGGCGCCGAAGGCGGGGATGCCGTCGGGGAATTCCTTGCGCGTGGCCTTTTCGATCTTCGGCGCGTCCTGCGGCTTCATCAGGCCGGTGGTGCGCTTGGCGACCAGGGCCTCGGCGGTGATGCCGTCGATGATGTCCAGCGGGTCGAGGATGTTGCCCTTCGACTTCGACATCTTCTGGCCGTCCTTGTCGCGGACCAGACCGGTGATGTAGACGTCGCGGAACGGCACGCGGCCGACCAGCTCGTCGGTCATCATGATCATGCGCGCGACCCAGAAGAAGATGATGTCGAACCCGGTCACCAGCACGCTGGTCGGCAGCGCGATGTCGAAGCCCAGTTCGCCCATCTTGTCTTCGTTCGGCCAGCCTTGCGTGCTGAACGGGAACATCGCCGAGGAGAACCAGGTTTCCAGCACGTCCGGGTCTTGAACCAGTTCGATCCGATCCTTGACCTGCTCATAGCCGTCGTGGCCGAGCGCGTCGAGCAGTCTGGCGCGAGCGGCCGCTTCGGCTTCGGCTTGCGTCCGGGCGACGATCTCGCCGCCGAGCAGCGGCGTGAAATCCGTTTCGCCCGAGCGAACGGTCCAGGCGGGGATGCGATGGCCCCACCAGAGCTGGCGCGAAATCGTCCAGTCCTGGATGTTCTCCAGCCAATGGCGGTAGGTGTTGATCCAGTTCGACGGAACGAACTTCACTTCGCCGGATTCGACGAGTTCGAGGCCGCGCTGGGCCAGGCCGTCCATCTTCACGAACCACTGGTCGGTCAGGTAGGGCTCGATCACCTGGCCGCTGCGGTCGCCGCGCGGCACCTGCAGGCGATGCGGTTTGACCTCGACCAGCAGTTCCGCGACATCCAGATCCGCGACGATCATCTTGCGCGCTTCGAAGCGGTCGAGGCCCCGATACGTGGCCGGGATGTACTTCTCGACGATCGCCGTCATGCCTTGTTCGTCGAACAAGGAGAAATCGTCCAGGTACTGAGCCTGCTGCGGCGTGCAGTTATCAGGTTCGATCTTGGTGAAATTCGGATCGGCGGACGACAGGACGTGCTTGAGCGCGGCCGGGCCCGAGGTCGTCCACACCGAAGCGTCGGGCGCGAAGATGTTGATCGACAGCAGCGAATGGCGCTGGCCCACCGCGTAGTCGTTGGCGTCGTGGGCGGGCGTGACCTTGACCACGCCGGTGCCGAAGGCGCGGTCGACGTAGCTGTCGGTGATGACGGGAATGCGGCGGCCGGTCAGCGGCAGATCGACGAACTTGCCGTGGATCGCGGTGTAGCGTTCGTCCTCGGGGTGCACCATCACCGCGGTATCGCCCAGCATGGTTTCCGGGCGGGTGGTGGCGACCACGACGTAATCGCGGGTCTCGCGCAGGATTTCATTGCCGTCGGCGTCGCGTTCGACGTATTCGTAGCTCGCGCCGTCGGCCAAGGGATAGCGGATCGACCACATGTGGCCGTTCTCTTCCTCGTTGGCCACCTCCAGGTCGGAGATCGCGGTCTTCAGCACCGGGTCCCAGTTGACCAGGCGCTGGCCGCGGTAAATCAGTCCCTTCTCATGCAGGCGCACGAAGGCTTCGGTGATCGCGTCCGAGGCCATCGGGTCCATGGTGAACACGCTGCGCGACCAGTCGCCGCTGGCGCCCAGGCGGCGCATCTGGCGCTCGATGGTGCCGCCGGACTGCTGCTTCCACGCCCAGACCTTTTCGATGAACTTGTCACGGCCCAGCGAGTCGCGGGTCTCGCCCTTGCCTTCGATGGCGAGGTTGCGGCCGACCACCATTTCCGTGGCGATGCCGGCATGGTCGGTGCCCATCTGCCACAGGGTGCGATAGCCGCGCATGCGGTGATAGCGGATCAGCGCGTCCTGCAGCGTGTGCTGGAACGCATGGCCCATGTGCAGGGTGCCGGTGACGTTGGGCGGCGGCAGCAGGATCGTATAAGGCTGGCCCTCGCCGCGCGGCTGGAATACGCCGCTGCTCTCCCATTGCTCGTACAGACGGGCTTCGAACTGCTTGGGGTCGTAGCTGGGGGCGAGGGACATAAGAGCCGGGATTCGGGATTGGGGATTCGGGATTGGGAAGAGCAGGCCAGGACGCGGAGGGGCTTTTTCGAATCTCGAATCCCCAATCCCGAATCCCGGCCTCCATCACATGTCGTGTTTCTTCAGCTCGAAACCGAGCGACTGGTAGTGCTTCCAGCGCTCGCGCAAGGGGCCGCGCGCCTCGGCGTCGGCCGGTACCACTTCCAGTACGCGGTCGAAGCTGCCCTGGACCGCGTCGGTGCGCAGGTTGATGACCAGCGCGCGCATCGGCGCGTCGATCTCCGGCGCGCTGATCAGCACGTCGGCTTCTTCCTCGTCGACGTCGGAGCCGGCGATCTGGTGCGGGATGTAGACGTCGTCGCCCATGTCCCACAGCAGGTCGTCCAGCGCCTCGGCCTGGGCCGCGTCGCGGGCCAGGATCAGGGTCGGCAGGCCGGCATCGAAGGCCTTGCGCGCCAGCTCGCCCACCAGCCGCAGCGGTTCCTCGCGGAAACGCGCGGTGGTGATCAGATAAAAGTCGGCGCGGGGCACCCGATGCGGTCCGTCGGGGCTCAGGCCGCGCGCTCGAGCAGCCACTGGCTCAGCAGGCCGACCGGACGGCCGGTGGCCAGGCCGCGCTTGCCTTCGTCGTTGGCGACGCCGGCGATGTCCAGGTGGGCCCAGCGCTGGCCTTCGGTGAAGCGGGCCAGGAAGCAGCCGGCGGTGATCGCGCCGGCCCAGCGGCCGCCGATGTTGTAGACGTCGGCGAAGGTCGATTCGAGCTGGGTCTGGTATTCGTCCCACAGCGGCAGGCGCCAGGCGCGGTCGAACACTTGCTCGCCGGCGCCGAGCAGCTCGGCGGCGAGGTCGTCGTCCTTGCTCATCAGGCCGGTGGCGTACTTGCCCAGGGCGACCACGCAGGCGCCGGTGAGGGTGGCCACGTCGAGCAGGGCCTGCGGCTCGAAACGCTGCGCGTAGGTCAGCGCGTCGCACAGGATCAGGCGGCCCTCGGCGTCGGTGTTGCCGACTTCGATGGTCTTGCCGGACATGCTGGTGAGCACGTCGGACGGTCGGTAGGCGTCGGCATCGGGCATGTTCTCGACCGCCGGCACCACCACCACCAGGTTGATCGGCAGCTGCATGCCGACCGCGGACACGAAGCTGCCCATCACCGTGGCGGCGCCGCACATGTCGAACTTCATCTCCTCGATGCCGCCCTGGACCTTGAGGTTGATGCCGCCGGTGTCGAAGGTGATGCCCTTGCCGACCATCACGTAGGGCTTGGCGTCGCCGCCGTTGCTGTACTTGAGCACGATCAGCTTGGGCGGATTGGCCGAGCCGCGCGCGACCGCGAGCAGCGAGCCCATGCCCAGTTCCTGCATCTGCGCGCGGTCCAGGACCTCGCAGCTGGTGGTCGGGAAGCGCGCGGCGAAGGTCTGGGCCTGCTCGGCCAGGTAGGACGGATTGCACACGTTCGGCGGCAGGTTGCCCAGCTCGCGCGCGAACGCGACGCCGGCGGCGATCGCCTGGCCCTGGGCCAGCGCGGCGGCATCGCTGCCGTTGATCGACAGCTTGCGCAGGCCCGGCTCGTCTTTCTTCTTGCCCAGCGTGGCGGTGTAGCGGTAGCAGGCGTGGTCGGCGGCGATCGCGGCCTGGCGGATCGCCCAGGCGGCGTCGCGGCCGGCGACCGGCTCGTCCGACAAGGTGAAGACCGCGTGTTCGACCGGGCCGGCCTTGAGCGCGCGCGCCGCGTCGGCGGCGGCCTTGAGGTACTGCGGCACGCCGAACTTGCCGGCTTCGCCCAGCCCGATCACCAGCACGCGCGGCGCGACCACGCCGGCCAGGTCGTGCAGCAGGGTGGTCTTGCCGGTCTTGCCGCCGACGTCGCCGCGCTCCACCAGGGCGCTCAGGCGGCCGCCGCTGGCGGCGTCCAGCGCCTGGGCGGCGGCGGTCAGGGTCTTGTCGGCATAGGCGCCGACCACGATGCAATCGGTTTTGACAGAGGCGGGCGCATCGCGGTTCAGGTCGAATTCGAGGGTCATCCAACAGATTCCCAGGTAGAAGTGCAGCTAAGGAAGATGAGTTCCGTACAATCGGGCGGCTTGCGGGGGCTGGACTTGCGCACGCTGCGCGAGCTGCAGCCGTCCCATGCCGTCGAACGAACCCCCGAGTTTAACGCAAGCCTACCCCGATGCCGAAGCCCGATGCCCAAGCTTGACCGCTACCTGCTGAGCGAATTCGCCCAGGCCACCTTCGCCACCCTGGTGGTGCTGCTGATCGTCGCGGTGGGCGGGGCCTTCACGGACGTGCTCGGGGACATCGCCCGCGGCCGGGTGCCGGCCGGGATGATGCTGGCCCAGCTGGGGCTGGTGTTGCTGAAGTGGCTGCCGCTGATCCTGCCGCTGGCGCTGATGCTGGGCCTGATGCTGGGCGTCGGCAGGCTTTACCGCGACTCGGAAATGCCGGTGATCGCCTCGATCGGCGTCGGCCCGCGCCGCTTGCTCAAGCCGCTGCTGATGCTGGTGCTGCCGATCGTGCTGGTGGTGGGCGCCTGCTCGCTGTGGCTGGGCCCCTGGGCCGAGCGCCTGTCCAAACAGATGATCAGCGAGGCCAACCGCAACCTGATCGTGGCCGGGCTGGAGCCGGGCAGCTTCACCGAACTGCCGGGAGGCAAGGGCAGGGTGATCTACGTCGGCGCCATGTCCAACGACGGCAGCCGCTTCCAGCGCGTGTTCGTCTACCGCCAAAGCGACGACCGGCGCGAGATCACCACCTCCAACGACGGCGAGCTCAAGGTCGACGACCAGGGCAACCGCTATCTGACCCTCAACAAGGGCTTCCAGGTCGAAGGCCCGCGCGACAACGGCCTGGACTTCCGCATGATGAATTACGCCAGCAACGAGCTGCTGCTGCCGGCCGGCGCGACCAAGTTCGATCCGAACGATCCCGAACTGATGTCGACCCTGGCCCTGCTCGGCGACGGCCGCCGTGAGGCCGGTGCCCAGCTGCACTACCGCCTGGCGCCGCTGCTGCTGACCTTCGCCTTCGCCCTGATGGCGGTCCCGCTGGCGCGCAGCATGCCGCGCCAGGCGCGCTACGGGCGCATCCTGATCGGCTTCCTGACCTATTTGATTGGCATCAATTTGATGATCGCTGGCACCGGTTGGCTGGAAAGCGGCAAGCTCTCGATGAGCCTGGGGCTGTGGTGGCTGGTGCTGCCCATGCTGGCGCTGGCGCTGTGGCTGTACTTCGGCGACGGCCGCCTGGGCCGCGCGAAGGCCCTGGCATGAAGCCCTTCCCGAAGATCCACGACCTCTACGTCGGCCGCGTCGTGCTGGGCACGGTGCTGCTGACCTGGACGGTGCTGATGGGCCTGGACGTGATGCTGAACTTCGTCAGCAGCGAGCTCAGCGACATCGGCAAAGGCAATTACGGCCTGCCCCAGGCCCTGACCTACATGGTCTATACGATTCCGCGCCGCGCCTACACCCTGTTCCCGACCTCGGCGGTGATCGGCGCGCTGATGGCGCTGGGCCAGCTCGCGGCGACCTCCGAGCTCACCGCGCTGCGCGCGGTCGGCCTGTCGCGCCGGCGCCTGAGCCTGGCCGTGGCCGGCGCGCTGGCGACCCTGACCCTGCTGATGGTGGTCAACGGCGAAACCCTGTCGCCGTGGGCGCAACGCAGCGCCGAAGCGCTCAAGGCCTCGGCCAAGTCCAAGAACATGATCGTGGCCCAGTACTCGGGCCTGTGGGCGCGCGAAGGCGAGTTCATCCTCAACGCCGGCAGCGGCCAGGACCGCAGCAACGGCACGGACACCTGGCTGGAACTGCGCGACGTGTTCTTCTACGAATTCGCCGACGACGGCCGCCTGAAGTCGGCCGCGATCGCGCACATCGCCGAACACCGCCCCGGCGGCTGGACGCTGCGCGACGTCACCCGCACCACGTTCGGCGCCAAATCGGTGGTCCAGACCCATGTCGCCCAGGAGCGCTGGGAGTCCAAGCTCGACGGCGCCGCGCTGATGGCCGGCTCCGAACGCCCGCGCTACCTCAGCTCGACCGCGCTGGCGGCGGCGATCGACTACCGCGAGCGCAACGGCCTGGAAGCGACCGAGTTCGAAGAACACTACTGGGGCCGCTGGTTCTACCCGATCAACGTGCTCGCCCTGTGCCTGGCGGCGATTCCGTTCTCGTTCGGCGCGCTGCGCAGCGGCGGCATGGGCAAGCGTTTGTTCATCGGCATCGTGTTCGCCTTGGGCTTCTGGCTGCTGCAAACGCAGTTCGTGAAGCTGGCCAGCGTCTACAAGTTCGATTTCCGGCTGGCGTATCTGACGCCTACGGTGATCATGGTCGGGGTGTCGGCGTTCTTGTTCAAGAAACGCTCGGGGTAGGGGAGTAGCGCTGGAGCGCGTGGCGATTGCTCGGTCCGCTTGCTGCCTCGGCTTTTGCCTTCTGTAGGAGCGGCGTAAGCCGCGACCGCGAACTTCGTCTGCCGGCGGGGTTCCGCCTGCTGCCTTCTGTGGGAGCGGCGTGAGCCGCGATCGCCAGTCCGGCGGCTGCGCCTGTTCCGCTCTGGCCTTGGGGTAGGAGCGGCGTAAGCCGCGACCGCGACCTTCGGCTACCGCGCTGGCTTCGATTCGGATTGGCTTCGCTTTCTGCTTTCTGTGGGAGCGGCGTAAGCCGCGATTGCGAACTCCGTTTGCTGTGTTGGTTTCGTTCTTAAGCAACAGCTTCCGCCTGCTGCGCATGCGGGTCACTTTCTCTTGCTAGCCCAAGAGAAAGTAGCCAAAGAGAAGGGCTTGCCTAGACAACCCTCCCTTGCGAGATCGGAAGTGGCGCGGGGATTTTTCGAAGGAACATCCTGTTCCTCGAAAAACGGCGCGCGTCCTGCGCGCCGCCCTTCGGGTCTGGGTGGGATTGGGCGAGTGCGGTGCGTTGGATTTCAATGCCGGGGCAACGGCAACGGCAACGGCAACCGCAAGGCGAATTGCAATTGCAACGGGCTAGTTCGCCTCAGCGTTCGGACGAAGGTCGGTGGCTCTGTAGGATGCGGTGAGCCGTAGGCGAACCGCATCGCCGCGCGGCCCCGCCGCCGCGCATCCCCGGATCAGGTCGGCTTCGGCGCCCGAATCAAACGCGTCCCGCTGGCGCGGTCGTGCCAGGTCAGGCGGTCGCGGTCCAGCCAGGCCCACCAGAAGCCTGCTCCGGCGGCGAGCAGGGACAAGGTGCCGACGCCGTAGCGGATCAGCAACGCCGTCCAGCCGGGGCGGCCGCCGTCGGCGGCGATCAGGCGCAGGCGCCAGGGCCGCATGCCCAGGGTCTGGCCGCCGCGGCGCCAGCTGATCGTGGCGTAGGCGCCGGTGAGCGCCCAGCACACCAGCCACAGCAGCCATTGCAGCGCGCTGAAGGGCGCGATGTTCTCGTGCACGTCGTGCCCGGACACGGTGTAGCCGACCGAGAACACCGTCGAGGCCAGCATCCACAGCGCCAGCGCCGGCCAGAAATCGTAGAACAGCGCGAACAGGCGCCAGGGCATCAGCGCGGCGGGTCGGGCGGGCGTGTTCGCGGCGGCGTGTTCGGTGCTCATCGCGACAGGATAGCCGTCGCGCGGTCGCGGTCGTAGCGCGGCCGCGCGCATGCGCTAGCGCTCGCGTATGCGGATCGGGCTTGCATCGCCGCGCCCGGCTGAGGGACGCTGCCGCGATGACGTCGCCGAAATCCCGCAAGACCACGCCCGCCGAGCGCCGCAGCCTGGCGATGTCGCTGCCGCCGCTGCCCGACGCCGACGAGGCGGCGATCCGGGTCTTCCTGGACGCGATCTGGGCCGAGAGCGGCCTCGCCCAGCAGACCCTGGACAGTTACCGCCGCGACCTCGAAGGCCTGGCGCGCTGGCGCGGCGGCCGCGACGGCGGCTTGGCCGGCGCGGATCGCGCGGCCCTGTTCGATTACCTGGCCTGGCGCACCCAGGAAGGTTATTCGCCGCGCAGCAACGCCCGCCTGCTGTCGGCGCTGCGCGCCTTCTACGCTCTGTCCCTACGCCGCGGCGAGCGCGCCGACGATCCGACCGCGTTGCTGGAACCGCCGCGGCTGCCGCGTTCGCTGCCCAAGGCGCTGGCGGAAAGCCAGATCGAAGCGTTGCTGGCCGCGCCCGAGATCGCCACCCCGCAGGGCCTGCGCGACCGCGCCATGCTCGAGTTGATGTACGCCGCCGGCCTGCGCGTAAGCGAGCTGGTCAACCTGCCCGCGACCGCGGTCAACCTGCGCCAGGGCGTGCTGCGCGTGACCGGCAAGGGCGGCAAGGAGCGCCTGGTGCCGCTGGGCGAAGAAGCCCAGCACTGGCTGGAGCGCTACCTGGCCGAAGCGCGTCCGGTGCTGGCCGGCAAGCAGGCCTTGAAGTCGCTGTTCATCGGCGGCGCGGGCGAGGAGGGGGCGCCGACCCGCCAGCAGTTCTGGCTGCTGGTGAAGCGCTATGCCGCCGTCGCCGGCATCGACCCGGCCCGGATCAGCCCGCACGGCCTGCGCCACAGCTTCGCCACCCACCTGCTCAATCACGGCGCCGACCTGCGCGCGCTGCAGATGCTGCTGGGCCACAGCTCGCTGTCGACCACCSAGATCTACACCCTGGTGGCACGCGAGCAGCTCAAGCAACTGCACGCCAAACACCACCCGCGTGGGTGAAAGCAGGCCGCTTACGCGGCACCGCCGCGTGGCCTGCTCGAACGCCTGGCGCGCTGCGCCAGACCGGGAGGCGTCACTCCAGGCCCCAGCGCATCGCATCCCTGAGCCCACTGCCGCCGCACTTTCGTCCAAACCAACCCCGAGCCCGCAACAGCCGCTCCCGCCCCGTTTCCCCGTGTTCCCTGATTCCCTAAACCGCGAACCCCGTCGCGCTCGCGCGGTCCGGCCCCGGCCCGCGATCCGCCCCGGTTCCGCAGCCGTGCGACAATCCGTGAACCACTCCGTCCCCGCGCGGTCCAACGCCCGGTGAACCAGACAAGGACTCGATCGATGAAGTACGCCCTATTCGCCGTGCTCGGAGCGCTCAGCCTGTCGGCCTGCGCCGAGGGCCCCAAGCCCGCCGCCGATACCGCCGCTACGGCCCAGGCGACCGCCGCCAAGCCCGCCGCGGTCAAGGCCGCCGCCGGCACGCCGGATGCGCGCGCGATCGAGGCGATCCGCGTGCTGAACTCGCGCGTCACCGTCGAGCGCATCGGCGCGGCGCCGATGCCGGGCTTCCGCGAGGCGATCGTGTCCGGCCAGGTGGTCTACGTCAGCGACGACGGCCGCTACCTGTTCCTGCCCGGCTCCGGCGGCGCCCTGTTCGACACCACCGCCAAGAAGAACCTCAGCGAAGTCGCCCTGGCCGGCATGCGCAAGGAAGCCCTCAAGGCGATCCCGGCGGGCGAGCGCATCGTGTTCGCGCCGGCCAATCCGAAGTACACGGTGTCGGTGTTCACCGACGTCGAATGCGGCTACTGCCGCAAGCTGCACAGCGAAATCGCCGAGTACAACCGCCAGGGCATCGCGATCGAATACCTCGCCTTCCCGCGCGCCGGCATCGGCAGCCAGGACTTCACCAAGATGGTGTCGGTGTGGTGCGCGCCGGACCGCCGCAAGGCCCTGACCGACGCCAAGAACGACCACGCGATCCCGAACAAGAACTGCAAGAACTCCGTCACTCAGCAGTACGACGTCGGCCAGCGCGTGGGCCTGACCGGCACGCCGATGATCCTGGCCGCCGACGGCACCCAGCTCGGCGGCTACGTGCCCCCAGCGGCGCTGCGCGAGACCCTGGACAAGATGGCCGCCGACGGCAGCGCCAAGCCGACCGCGACCGGTCCGGTCGACGCCGTGCCGGCGGCGACCACGGCCGGCGGAGCCTGAGCCCCGCAGCCCGCCCGGCCTGGCTGGGCGAGGCCGCCAACGATGCCGCCGCAAGGCGGCATCGTCGTTTCCGGGCCCCGTGCGGCGGGCGTCCGAACGCCTCGAACCGCGTCCTGAACAGCGAAAACGGCGCAGAGGGGGGCGCTTGGATACAATACCGGGCCCGACGTTGCACGGTTCCCCGGACATGATCGTCCTCGAGGGCCTTTCGGCCCTGTCTCCGTTCCGCCGCGAACGGCTCCAAGCCCGCCTGCAAGCCATCCACCCCGAAGTCCGCCTGATCGACGCCTGGCCCGTGTACTGGGTCCGGCCCGACGACGGCGCGCAGCCCGACGGCGAGACCCTGCGCCGTATCCTGCAGGCCGAGCCGGACGCCGCCGCGCGCGCCGATGGTGCGGTCTCGCGCTACGTCACCCCGCGCCTGGGCACGCTGTCGCCCTGGGCCAGCAAGGCCACCGAACTGCTGCGCGGCGCCGGGCAACCGGTCGCGCGCGTGGAGCGCGGCACCCGCTACGACCTCGCCGGCTGGCCGGCCGACGCCGCCACTCAGGGCGCGCTGGCCAAGGCCCTGCACGATCCGATGACGCAATCGCTGCTGGAAGCGCGCGACGACGCCGCGGCGCTGTTCGCCGTGCCCGCGCGCGGCGAGCTCGAGCGCATCGCCCTGGATCAGCTGGAGAACGCCAACGCGCGCCTCGGCCTGGCCCTGGCCGAGGACGAGATCGCCTACCTGCGCGAGCGCTACGCCGCGCTCGGCCGCGCACCGGCCGACGTCGAACTGATGATGTTCGCGCAGGCCAACTCCGAGCACTGCCGGCACAAGATCTTCAACGCCTCCTGGACCATCGACGGCCGCGAGCAGAACAGCTCGCTGTTCAAGATGATCAAGCACACCCACGCGCAGACGCCGGAGAACACGCTGTCGGCGTACAGCGACAACGCCGCGGTGGTCGAAGGCTATCCGAGCCGGCGCTTCCGCCCGCAGCCGGGCAGCGGCGCCTACCTGGCCGAAGCCGAAATGCCGTCGGCGTTCTGCATCAAGGTCGAAACGCACAACCACCCGACCGCGATCGCGCCGTTCCCCGGCGCCAGCACCGGCAACGGCGGCGAGATCCGCGACGAAGGCGCGACCGGCCGCGGCGGGCGTCCCAAGGCCGGCCTGTGCGGTTTCAGCGTCTCGCACCTGCGCATCCCGACCCTGCCGCAACCCTGGGAAGGCGAGCGCGCGCTCAATCCGCGCATGGCCCCGGCCCTGGAAATCATGCTCGACGGCCCGATCGGCGCGGCCGCGTTCAACAACGAGTTCGGCCGCCCCAACCTGGTCGGCTATTTCCGCAGCTTCGAACTGTCCGAAGGCGGCCACGCGCGCGCCTACGACAAGCCGATCATGCTCGCCGGCGGCCTCGGCGCGATGGACCGCATCCAGGTCGCCAAGCTCGGCCTCAAGCCCGGCCACGCGGTGATCGTGCTCGGCGGCCCGGCGATGCTGATCGGCCTGGGCGGCGGCGCCGCCAGCTCGGTCGCGTCCGGCGACAGCGCCGAGGACCTGGATTTCGCCAGCGTCCAGCGCGACAACCCGGAGATGGAGCGTCGCTGCCAGGAAGTGATCGACCGCTGCGTCGCGCTCGGCATGAACAATCCGATCGACAGCGCCCACGACGTCGGCGCCGGCGGCCTGTCCAACGCGATCCCGGAACTGCTGCACGACTCCGGCCTCGGCGGCGTGATCGACCTGGCGCGCGTGCCCAGCGACGATCCCTCGCTGTCGCCGATGCAACTGTGGTGCAACGAATCGCAGGAGCGCTACGTGCTCGGCCTGCCGGCCGACCGCGTCGCCGATTTCGCCGCGATCTGCGAACGCGAGCGCTGCCCGTTCGCGGTGGTCGGTTACGCGACCGCGGAAGAACGCCTGGTGGTGGGTTACGGCGCGACCGTCGAAGCGGTCTACGGCGCCGGCGCCGAGGCCGACGCGGATTGGGCGATCGACCTGCCCATGGACCTGCTGTTCGGCAAGCCGCCGAAGATGCACCGCGACACCCGTCGCCCGCCGCCCGCACCGTGGCCGGCGCTGCAGTGGAACGGCCTGGACCTGCATCAGGCCGCGCTGCGCGTGCTCGCGCATCCGACCGTCGCGTCCAAGCAGTTCCTGGTCACCATCGGCGACCGCAGCGTCGGCGGCCTGACCGCGCGCGACCAGATGATCGGCCCCTGGCAGCTGCCGCTGGCCGATTGCGCGATCACCCTGTCGGGCTTCGACGGCTATGTCGGCGAAGCGATGGCGATCGGCGAGCGCACGCCGCTGGCGCTGCTAGATGCCGGCGCCGCCGCGCGCATGGCCGTGGGCGAGGCGATCACCAACCTGTGCGCCGCGCCGGTGGAATCCTTGAACCGGATCAAGCTGTCGGCGAACTGGATGGCCGCGGCCGGCCACCCGGGCGAAGACGCGCTGCTGTTCGATGCGGTCAAGGCCGTGGGTCTGGAGCTGTGCCCGGAACTCGAACTGAGCATCCCGGTCGGCAAGGATTCGCTGTCGATGCAGGCGCAATGGCAAGCGGACGGCGTCGCCCACAAATCGGTGTCGCCGGTGTCGCTGATCGTCAGCGCGTTCGCGCCGGTGGTCGACGTGCGCCAGCAACTCACTCCGCTGCTCGCGCGCGAGCCCGAGAGCGAGCTGTGGCTGATCGGCCTGGGCGCCGGCAAGCAGCGCCTCGGCGGTTCGGTGCTGGCGCAGTGCCATCCGCACGCCGCGGGCAACGCCAACGGCAACGGCCTGCCGGCATTCGCCGGCCTGTCCGCCGACGGCGACCGCGACGATCTGGGCGTGCCCGATCTGGATCACCCGCAACGCCTGCGCGACTTCTTCGAACTGATCCGCGACGCTCGCGAAGCCGGCCTGCTGCTGGCCTATCACGACCGCAGCGACGGCGGCGCCTTCGCCGCGCTGTGCGAAATGGCGTTCTGCTCGCGCCTGGGCCTGGACATCAGCCTCGACGGCTGGGGCGAGGATCCGTTCCGCACCCTGTTCAACGAGGAACTCGGCGCGATCGTGCAGATCTCCTCCGAGGACCGCGCCGAGTTCGCCGACCTGGTCGCGCGCCACGGCCTGATCGATTGCGCCCAGCGCATCGCCAAGCCGGTGCTGAGCCGTGTCGAAGGCGCGGCCGCCGCGCCCGCGATCCGCGTGCGCGAGGACGGCGAGACCCTGGCCGAATGGCGCTGGGACGAGCTGTTCGATGCCTGGTGGTCGGTCAGCCACGCCATGCAGAAGCTGCGCGACAACCCCGACTGCGCCGACGAGGAGCGCGCGATCGCGCGCGACTTCACCGCGCCGGGCCTGAAGACCAAGCTCAGCTTCGATCCGGCCGACGACGTCGCCGCGCCGTTCGTCAACCTGGGCGTGCGCCCCAAGGTCGCGATCCTGCGCGAGCAGGGCGTCAACGGCCAGATCGAGATGGCCGCGGCGTTCGACCGCGCCGGTTTCGAAGCCTTCGACGTGCACATGAGCGACCTGATCTCCGGCCGCGTCTCGCTGCAGGACTACAAGGGCTTCGCCGCCTGCGGCGGTTTCAGCTACGGCGACGTGCTCGGCGCCGGCCGCGGCTGGGCCACCAGCGTGCTCGAACGCAGCGCGCTGCGCGATGCCTTCGCCGCGTTCTTCGCGCGCGAGGACAGCTTCTCGCTCGGCGTCTGCAACGGCTGCCAGATGCTGGCCCAGCTCAAGCCGATCATCCCCGGCGCCGAACACTGGCCGCGCTTCCTGCGCAACCGCAGCGAGCAGTTCGAAGCGCGCCTGGGCTTGCTGGAAGTGGCCGAGTCGCCGTCGCTGTTCTTCCGCGGCATGGCCGGCTCGCGCATCCCGGTGTCGGTGGCGCACGGCGAAGGCCGCGCCAGCTTCGACAGCAATCTCGATCAGAGCGCCGCGGACATTTCGCTGCGCTACATCGACGGCGAAGGCCGCGTCGCCGAGCGTTATCCGCTGAACCCGAACGGCTCGCCCGACGGCATCGCCGGCCTGACCTCGCGCGACGGTCGCGCGACCATCCTGATGCCGCACCCAGAGCGCACCCTGCGCAGCGCCAACCTGAGCTGGGCGCCGCGCGACTGGAGCGGCGACTCGCCGTGGATGCGCATGTTCCGCAATGCGCGGGTGTGGGTGGGGTGATGTCGCGGTAAGCAAAGAGGTTCGAAAAAGGGCGCCCAGTGGGCGCCCTTCTTTTTTACTCATTTCGTACGCCTGCGCCGAGACGTGCCTGTCGTGCGACGAGGCGTTTGTCCTGCAAACGTGCCGAAGCGACATGCGCCTGGGCGTGCGTGCGCTGCGCCCAACCGAGTCCTTTGTACGTGCGGCTGACTCGACAATGCGCGCTCGATCGCCGCGTCCGCGCCGATCGCATTCACTCTGGGGACAAGGAGTACGCCGTGCGCTATCTGGTCGGAATGTTGCTTGCATTGGCCTGCGGTACGGCCTGCGCGGGACGAGCGCCATGGGAGGAATACGACAAGCTGATCAAGTCGGCGCAGACGGTGAAGTCGGAGGGGCCGGCCTTGTTCGGCGACTCGGTCAATCTCTACACCGGCGCTACCAGTTTCGCAGCCACGGATGTGTCGATTCCCGGAAACTTCCCGATTCCGGTCGGATTGGGCCGGCGCTTCGCGCATGCGACCGATACGCGCAACCGGCCGTTCGGCGATTGGGATTGGGACGTGCCGTACATCAGCGGCATGTTCAGCCATGCTGAAGGCTGGGTGCTGGGCCAAACGGCGGCTTCCGCCACGGCCAACCGCTGCTCCTCCGTGACGAGCGTCGAAAGCGCGCGTCCGCCCTCGGTCAAGATCCAGAGCAGCACGCCGGTGCGCGCGCCGGCGGTGGAGGAATGGGAGTACTGGAGCGGTTATCGCATGGTGGTTCCGGGCGGCGAGCAGGAACTGCTGCTCGCCACGGCCGACACTCGGCCGCGCCCCACCGATGGCGGCGTGTATCCATGGGTCACCAACAAGCATTGGCATCTTTCCTGCGTGCCCAACCTGCAGAGCATCCAGGGCGGTGAAGGCTTCATGGCGCATGCTCCCGATGGAACCCGCTATCGCTTCGACTGGATGGTCGCGCGCCCGTCCGACGATCTGCTCAAGCCGGTCACCGCCGATGGGACGGTGCTGCAGCGACCTGTGCCGCGCGATGAGATTCGGCTGTATCCCACCCGCATCGAAGACCGTTTCGGAAACTGGGTGTCCTACCAGTGGAGCGGCGCGCAGCTGCAGTCCATCACTTCCAGCGACGGCCGCCAGCTTTCGTTCACCTGGGAAAACGCCAACGGCTTCGACCGGGTAGCCAAGGTGACGACCAACACTGGCCGCGAGTGGCGTTACGGTTACTCGGACTTTTCGCAGCTGACCTCGGTGACGTTGCCGGACAACAGCAGTTGGAGCATCGATTTCCGCGCATTGTGGGGCAATCCCTACTACAGCAACGAGCCGGAGCCGATGATTCCCGGCGGTCAGGCCAGGCTGCAGGACAAAGCGCTGGGTTGCAGTTGGATGCGCGCGTTGGTACCACTCACCCGTACTGCGACCATCACCCACCCTTCCGGCGCGCGTGGCGAATTCGTATTCCAGACCATACGCCACGGGCGCCACAAGGTGCCGTTGGACTGCCGCTGGCCTCCGGACATGAGTGCGCGGCCGGAACCGGATTTCGAGCCGACCGAGGACACTTACACCGCGCTCATCCCCGCCCGCTTCGATGTGCTGGCCGTACGCAGCAAGACCGTGACCGGACCGGGTCTGCCCGGCTACACCTGGACTTACGACTACAAGAACGTCCCGGTCGGCAGCTGGAACGAGGGCTGCGCGAATTGCCCGCCGACCAAGATCACGGAGGTGAGCGGACCCGACGGCGAGCGCACCGTCAATACCTACGGTGTTGTCTTCAATGAGAACGAAGGCCAACTGCTGCAGGTGGACACCTACGCCGGCGGCACTTTGCTGCGCAGCTCCACTACTACTTACCTCAGCAACGCGGCGGCGCAGCAGCAGTCGTCCTTCGCGGACCGGATGGGCGTCAGCCCTCAGGTCCGATTGGACTCCTTCTCGTCCGAACGTCAGCGGCCGACGGTGTTCAGCTCGGTGCAGCAGGACGGAGTGCGTTTCGACATGGCGAATGAAACTTTCGACGAGTTTGCGCAGGCTACCCGCGTCGGCCAGTCGAACACCTTGGGCTATACCCGTACGGATCTGACCGACTACTACAACGACAAGATGCTGTGGGTGATCGGCCAGGTCGCCAAGCAGACCAACGCCAATACCGGCGCCATCGTCTCTCGCACCGACTACCACGCGGCCAGCGCGCTACCGCTGCGCCACTACGCCTACGAGAAGTTGCAGCAGTCCCTGGGCTATCACCCCGACGGCACCCTGGCCAGCGTGACCGATGGCCGCAACCTGACCACCTCGGTGACGGACTGGAAGCGGGGTTCGCCGCAAACGGTGAGCTTCCAGGACGGTACCCGCAAGCTCGCCTCCGTGGACGGCAACGGCTGGCTGACTTCGTTGACCGACGAGAACGGTTACGCCACCGGCTACGGTTACGACGCGATGGGTCGAATCATCCGTATCACGCCACCCGCCGGAGATGAGGTGCCATGGAACGCGACGACCGCGGTGTTCGAGCAGGTCGGTAACGCCGAATACGGCCTGGGCGCGGGTCACTGGCGCCAGACCGTGACCACCGGCAATCACGTCAAGGCCAGCTACTTCGATGCCTTGTGGCGCCCGGTGGCCGAGAGCGAACACGATGCGGCCGATGTCGCGGGTACAGCGCGTTGGAGCGCCAAGCGATACGACGAGGAGGGACGCACCGTTTTCGCCTCGTATCCGCGCAATCCGCATGTCGACGGATGGATCAACTTCGATGATGCGTCGTTGAAAGGTACGCGCAGCAGTTTCGATGCATTGGGTCGACCGACCAGCACCGTGCAGGACTCAGAGCAGGGGCCGCTGACCAGCCGCGTCGACTATCTGGCCGGCTTTCGGCGCATGACGACCGACGCGCGCGGTATCAAGGCCGTCGAAAGCTTCCAGGTCTACGGGCAGCCCAGCTACGAGCAGCCGGCGGTGATCGACGCCGCGGTGGATACGGCTGACAAAGCCCGCACCACCATCGTTCGCGACGTGCTGGGCAACACCAGGGAAATCGTGCGCGGACCGGGCGGTTGATCCGGCGTTAGCTCAGGGGACCGCAACCCGCGCTTCAGCGCGGAGCGCGGTAACGGCATAGGACAGCAGGCCGGGTTCGGCCAACAGGTCGGTTTATGTGCAAGACACGCAATGTGATGGCGCCCCGAGAGCGGGCGTCGAAGGTGCCGCTGCGGATGGCGATGTGGTTATGGCTGCTGCTGGCGACGTTGCTGCCGGGGCTGGCCGTCGCCGCCGCGGGGCCGACGCTGAGTTTCAGCTACCCCGCCGCGCCGGAGATGAACTTCGCCGCTCCGGCCAACGTCAAGGTGTTGCTGAACGCCACGGCGGGCTGCGGCCCGATCAACATCTTTGTCACCGGTCCTGGGTTGGATACCTCGATCAACAACGGCGACACGCTCAGCAATCTGCCGCCCGGCCGCTATTTCATCGATGCCTACTTCGAAATGTGCGACCGGCGTTGGCTCGAAACGCCGGTGAGCAACGGGCGCGCCTTCAACGTGCTCGGCGGTTCGATCACGGCGTCGCCGCAGACCTGCACCATTCCTTGGGGCGGCAACGCCTGCTACACCACGATCAACTGGAGCTCGAACGCGGCCAACGCCGAGGTCTGGTACTCGCTGCCGGACGGCAGCATCATGACCCGCTGGGCCAGTGGGCAGAACGGCTCGGCCACCGGCGGCATAGACAGCCGAGGGCTGCGCTTCTACCTGAAGAGCGGCGATCTGACCCTGGCGACGGTCGATGTAAGCGCGGTGCCGACCAATAATGCCGCGCCCTCGGTGGCCCTGACCGCACCGGCGCAGAACCAGGTATTCCTGGCCGGCAGCGCCATCGCGCTCACCGCGAACGCCAGCGACGCCGACGACGGTGTGCAGCGCGTGGAGTTCCTGGTCGACGGGATCAAGATGGGCGAGGACACCAGCGCGCCCTACGAACTGCATTGGACCATGCTCGAAGGCAGTCACGCGGTGACCGCGCGCGCCTTCGACACGCGCGGTGCGCAGACCACTTCGGCGGCGGTGAACATCATCGGCAACGGTCCGCCGTCGGTCGTGCTGACCGCTCCGGCCAACGGCGCCACGTCGGTCCTGCCCGGCAGCTTCCTGCTGAAGGCCAATGCGAGCGATCCCGACGGCATCGCGCGGGTCGAGTTCGTCGCCAACAGTGTCGTGGTGAGCAGCGACACCGTCGCACCCTATGAGTTCCAGTGGTCCGGCGTGGGCGTCGGAACGCACTCGGTCCACGCGGTGGCGACCGACGGTCGCGGCAGTCAGACCGCGTCCGCGGCGGTGACGGTCACCGTCACTCAGCCGCCGTCCGGACCGACCGGCGTTGCGCGTCGCTACGTGTACGACACGTATCAGCAGCTGTGCAAGGTGATCGAACCCGAAACGGGCGCCACCGTGATGGGCTACGACGCAGCCGGCAACCTGGTCTGGTCGGCCGCCGGCCTGGATCTGCCGGATCCGAACAATTGCAATACCAGCGAAGGCTATGCATCCGGTCGTCGCGTCGATCGCGGCTACGACCAGCGCAATCGTTTGCACACCCTTGCGTTCCCCGACGGTCGCGGCAACCAGACCTGGATCTACACGCCCGACGGCCTGGCGAAAGAGGTAAGCACCAGCAACGATGGGCCGGACCAGGGCGTGGTCGTCAATACCTATGCCTACAACAAACGCCGTCTGTTGAGCGCCGAAACGCAAGCCCAGCCGGGCGCATACACGGGCCTCATCGCCTATGCGTACGACGCCTACGGCAATCGCAGCCGCTACACCACGCCCGACGGCCAGCCGATTGATTACGCCAATAACGCGCTAGGTCAGCCGGTCGCAGTCAGCTCGAACTGGGGCAATCACGCCACCGGCATCAGCTATTACCCCAACGGTGCGATCAAGCAGTTCACCTACGGCAACGGCGTCGTCCACACCCTGACCCAGAACGCTCGTCAGCTGCCCAGTTCCAGCGCCGATGCGGGCGTGACCCGGCTGGACTACACCTACGACCCCAACGGCAACGTCAACGGCATCCTGGACCGGGTGCGCGGCGACACCTACAGCCGCTGGATGACCTACGACCATCGAGACCGTCTGACCGCCGCGGGTTCGTGCAGCTTCCTGGGCGATTGCTGGCATCGCTTCACCTACGATCCGCTCGACAATCTCAAGAGCTGGAGCCTGGGCGGCGTCAAGGATTACGCAACCTATTACTACGACGATCGCAATCGCCTGACCAATATCCGCAATACCGCGGGCGCAGCGGTGGTTGGCCTGAGCTACGACCCGCAGGGCAATCTGGAGAACAAGAACGGTCAGGGCTACCGGTTCGACTACGGCAACCGTCTGCGCGCGGTGGTCGATAAGGAGGCCTACCTGTACGACGCCCAAGGCCGGCGCGTAGCCACGACCGGGCGCCCTGACACCACGTACTCGCGGTCGTTCTACAGCCTCGACGGCCAGCTGCTGATGAGCGAGGACCACCACACCGGCGAGGCGCAGAACGACAGCCATCCCGAACTCACCGTGCCGCACGTCTATTTGAACGGCAGTCTGCTGGCGACGATCGAATGGAACCGGGCGGCGGGCAATGGTCAGCTCAAGTACCACCACACCGATGCGCTGGGCAGCCCGATCGCGGTCACGAATGCCTCTGGCGCGGTGATCGATCGCACCGATTGGGAGCCTTACGGCGCGGCGATCGGCAAGCCGAACTACAACGGCGTGGGCTACACCGGCCATGTGATGGATGGCGCTACCGGGCTGACCTACATGCAGCAGCGGTACTACGACCAAAGCCTAGGCAGATTCCTGAGCGTAGATCCGGTTACGGCGTATGAGAACGGTCCCGAGCTATTCAACCGTTACGCTTATGTGCACAACAATCCGTATTCGTTCGTCGATCCGGATGGCCGTGACGCGGAGGAGCGCACCGACTGGACGTCCATGAGCGCGCATCCCACGCTGGGGTCATCGCTGGCTTCGGGGGCTGAGGTTGTTGAACAGAGGTTTGCGGCCAAACAGCAGAGCAATCTTGCGGCTGAGGTGGTAAAGGGTGCTGTGGCGAATCCTGTCGGCCTTGCCGAGGGTGGGAGAAGCTACGTCGTCGGCCTGTATGGGTACTACAAGAACGTACTCGCACAGGCTGGATTGTTGGGGGGCGAAGCGCAAAAGGATTCGGCTATTGCTGCCTCGAATGTGGCGGCGACTCTCGAATTCGCGGCAAAGAATCCTGGATTAGTGAAGGATGTCGCGTGGAATGCGTTTAAGCATTCAAGCCCTTCCCAGCGCGTCCGTTTGGAGTCTCGGATCATGGGACGGCTGGCAACCGGCGCTGCGGTCAGTCGCGCCCTAGGTACTCCTATCGGATTGTCGATGGCGGCGAATGCGGCGACCGGCAATGCGCTCCTTACTGCGGAGAAGTATCCGACGCCCCAGGCGGTGATCCATTCCGTGATCTTCGGGCAGGCGCAGGAGTGACACGAGGTAGAGCCTGGGCTGGCGCGCTTAAGACTTAAGACTGGGTAAATGCCGTTAAGTTGGGGCCGCTGACGTCGAGCGAGCAAACGAAACTGCTAAAGTCCGGGTTCACGCGCAGGAGGGTGACGTGAACGCAGTAGCCACCAATATGGGATCGCCCGGGGATCCGGAACCCGGGCCGGCCACCGCCGAGGCCGGGGCCGGAGGCCCGCAGGCCGCCGTCGACGCGGCCATCGTCGAGGCCCTGCTGGCCAAGGGCCGGCTCAAGGAGCCGGACCTGGCGCGCGCGCGCCGCCTGCAGGAGGAAACCGGCGGCAGCCTGCTGGCGCTGCTGGCCCGGCTGGGCCTGGTATCGGAGCGCGACCACGCCGAAACCGTGGCCGCGGTGCTGGACCTGCCCCTGGTCAGCGTCAAGGACGCACCGGAATTACCTCCGGAAGGTGTCGCCCTGACACCCAAATTCATGAAGCAATTCGCGGTTTGCCCGGTCCGCGAGACCGAGCAGGCGGTCGAAGTGCTGATGGCCGACCCGCAGGACGTCTACACCCTGGACGCGCTGCGCCTGGCCACCCAGCGCGATGTCCGCCCGTACGTGGCGCTGCGCTCGGAGATCGGCGACCTGATCGAGCGCTGGCACGGCCAGGGCCGCAGCGCGATGGGCGCGATCGTCGAGACCGCCGAAGGCGAGGGCAGCGGCGATCTGGACGATGTCGAGCATCTGCGCGACCTCGCCTCCGAGGCGCCGGTGATCCGGCTGGTGAACCTGGTGATCCAGCGCGCGGTCGAGCTGCGCGCCTCCGACATCCATATCGAGCCGTTCGAGAACCGCCTGAAGGTGCGCTATCGCGTCGACGGCGTGCTGGCCGAGGGCGAGAGCCCGCCGGCCAACCTGACCGCGGCGGTGATCAGCCGCATCAAGATCATGGCCAAGCTCAACATCGCCGAGCGCCGCCTGCCGCAGGACGGCCGCATCATGCTGCGCGTGCAGGGCAAGGAGCTGGACCTGCGCGTGAGCACGGTGCCGACCGCGCACGGCGAGTCGGTGGTGATGCGACTGCTGGACCGCGAGACGGTGGTGTTCGATTTCCACAAGCTGGGCTTCACCGACAACTTCCTGCCGCAGTTCCAGAAAGTGCTGGACCAGCCGCATGGCATCTTGCTGGTGACCGGCCCGACCGGCTCGGGCAAGACCACCACGCTGTACACCGCGCTGAGCAAGCTCAACACCAGCGACGTCAAGATCATCACCGTCGAAGACCCGGTCGAATATCAGATCGAGGGCATCAACCAGATCCAGGCCAAGCCGCAGATCGGCCTGGATTTCGCCCACGCGCTGCGCTCGATCGTGCGACAGGATCCGGACATCATCATGATCGGCGAAATGCGCGATCTGGAAACCGCGCGCATCGCGATCCAGTCCGCGCTGACCGGTCACCTGGTGCTGAGCACGCTGCACACCAACAACGCCGCCGGCGGCATCACCCGCCTGCTCGACATGGGCGTCGAGGACTATCTGCTGACCTCGACCATCAACGGCATCCTGGCCCAGCGCCTGGTGCGCCGGCTGGAGCCGACCCACGCCGAGAAGTACCCGGCCTCGCCGGAGGAAATCGACAAGTTCGATCTGCGCAAGTACCAGCCGCAGGGCGAGATCTTCCTGTACCACCCGCGCGGTTCGGCGCTGGCGCCGACCGGCTACCACGGCCGCACCACGATCATGGAATTTCTGGTCATGAACGACGAGCTGCGGCGCGCGGTGATGCGTCACGCCGGCATGGGCGAGATCGAGCAGCTCGCGCGCGAGGCCGGCATGCGCACCATGTACGAGGACGGCATCGCCAAGGCGCTGGCCGGTTACACCACGATCGAGGAAGTGCTGCGCGTCACCGAGGACGCGTGACCGCATCGCGGCCGCGCGCAACATCCACAGAGGCAGAGCGTATGAAGATCGCAACGGTAAGGATATCGGGCGTGTGTCTGCTGGCCGCCGCGCTGGCCTTGGCCGGCGCCGCCCAGGCGGCGGGCAAGCCCGCGGCGAAATCGCTGGACAAGGCCGCGCTGCCGGCCGGCTTCGCGATCGGTAAGGGCCAGCCGCCGCTGGCGCTGAAGGTCGAACTCGCCGACGGCCAGGCCACGAGCACGGTGGTGAGCGACGCCGCCCAGGCCAACGTCACCGCCAGCGGCAGCGCCGACGGCGGCGAGACCATGCTGACGATCCGCCACGATCTCGCGGTCGCGCTCAAGTTCGATCTGTACGTGTCGTCCGATGGCGAGCGCTTCGAGTACACCAGTTCCTGTGCGGTGACGCCGGGCATTTCCAGTTTCGAGATGTGGTCGCGTCCGATCCGGGCCTTCGCGCTGGGCAACCCGCGCGTGGTGCCGGCCGGGCGCATGGCCTGCGACTGAGCCGCCGATGCCCCTGTACCACTACAAGGCCCTTAACGCCCGCGGCGAAATGCTCGACGGGCAGATGGAGGCGGCGACCAACGCCGAGGTCGTGCAGCGCCTGCAGGAGCAGGGCCATCTGCCGGTCGAAGCCAAGCTCGCCAGCGAATCCGGCGGCGCGTCGGTGTGGAAGGGGCTGTTCAAGCCCAAGCCCTTCGCCGGTGCGCGCCTGGTCCAGTTCACCCAGCAGTTGGCGACCCTGCTCGGCGCCGGCCAGCCGCTGGACCGTGCGCTGACGATCCTGCTGGAACTGCCCGAGGACGAGGCGGCCCAGCGCACGATCACCGATGTGCGCGACGCGGTGCGCAGCGGCGCCTCGCTGTCGGCGGCGCTGGAGCGCCAGCACGGCACGTTTTCGCGGCTATACATCAACATGATCCGTGCCGGCGAGGCCGGCGGCAGCATGCACGAGACGCTGTCGCGCCTGGCCGACTACCTGGAGCGCAGCCGCGCCTTGCAGGGCCGCGTCATCAACGCGTTGATCTATCCCGCGATCCTGGTGGTGATGGTCGGCGCGAGTCTGCTGTTCCTGCTCGGCTACGTGGTGCCGCAGTTCGCGGCCATGTACGAAAGCCTGGACGCGCCGCTGCCGTTCTTCACCAAGATCGTGCTCAGCATCGGTCTGTTCGTGCGCGATTGGTGGGTGCTGCTGATCGCCACGCCGGCGCTGGGCGTGTGGTGGTTCGACCGCAAGCGCCGCGATCCGGTGTTCCGCGAGGCGCTGGACGGCTGGCTGCTGAAGCGAAAGTTCGCCGGCGCCCTGGTCGCCAAGATCGAAACCGCGCGCCTGGCGCGCACGCTCGGCACCCTGGTGCGCAACGGCGTGCCGCTGATGACCGCGCTGGGGATCGGGCGCAACGTGCTGGACAACCGCGTGCTCGCGGCCGATGTCGAGGCCGCGGCCGAGGAGGTCAAGAACGGCGTCGCCCTGTCGACCGCGCTGGGCAAGGGCAAGCGCTTCCCGCGCCTGGCCCTGCAGATGATCCAGGTCGGCGAGGAATCCGGCGCGCTCGACACCATGCTGGTCAAGACCGCCGAGACCTTCGAGCACGAAACCAGCCTGGCCCTGGACCGCATGCTGGCGGCGATGGTGCCGGTGATCACGGTGGTCCTGGCCGGCGTGGTCGGCACCGTGGTGCTGGCGGTGCTGACCCCGCTGTACGATCTGACCAATGCGATCGGCTGAACGCGGGGCCGCGGAACTGCGACGGATTGCCCCGTTCAGGCTCGCGCCTAGCGGTCCGGATCGGCGCGATTCCGCCGTTTTGAACGCAAGCTGTACCGCTTCCCGCGCGGCTGTTCCGGCGCCGGGATCGCGGCACAGAATCGAGCTGGACCTCGCCGCACCGGAATCGTTCCGGCGAGCGGCGGTCGAATCGGAGCCCGGGGGCAGCGGGACCGCCTCTTCTGTGTACCCAACCACCTACGGATGAACGAAATGCGAAACCCCCGTTCCCTGCGTCGCCCGTCCGCCGCCCTGCAGCGCGGCATGAGCCTGATCGAAATCATCATCGTGATCGTGCTGATCGGCGCGGTGATGACGGTGGTCGGAGCCAAGGTGTTCGGCGCCAACGACAATGCCAAGTTCAAGCTCGCCAAGACCCAGGTCCAGACCCTGGCCGGCAAGGTCGAGTCCTTCCAGATGGACACCGGCCGCCTCCCCGGATCGCTGGAGGAACTGGTCAAGGCGCCGTCCGACGCCAGCGGCTGGCTCGGCCCCTACGTCAAGGAAAGCGACCTCAAGGACCCCTGGGGCCATCCGATCGAATACCGTTCGCCGGGCGAAGGCCGCGACTTCGACGTGGTGATCCTGGGCAAGGACGGCAAGCCCGGCGGCACCAGCGTCGACGGCGACATCAAGTTCGAGTAAGCCGCCGATGAAGCTGTTGCGGCATCGCCCTTCCGCTCCCGCGAGGCGAGACCGGGGCCCTGCCGCGGCGCGGGCGGCCGCGGCGCCGGCACGCGCGGCGCGCGGTTTCAGCCTGCTGGAAATGCTGCTGGTGATCGCGCTGATCGCCGCCATCGGCCTGTTGGCGGCGTTCGCGTTCACCGGCGGCATCGCCGGCATGCAGTTGCGCAGCAATGCCAAGGAGATCGCCGCGCAGTTGCGCTACACCCGCACCCAGGCGATTGCGACCGGCAACAAGCAGACCTTCACCATCGACCCGGGCGCGCATACCTGGACGGCGCCGAACGGGCGCTCCGGCGAGATTCCGAAATCCCTGAAAGTGTCCTTCCTCGGCGCGCGCCAGGTGCAGCCGCGCGATGGCGAGGGCGCGATCGCGTTCTTCAACGACGGCGCTTCCACCGGCGGCCGCATCCAGATCAGCGCCAAACGCGCCGCCTGGAACGTCGATGTGACCTGGCTCACCGGCGAAGTGCGGCTCAAGCGCACCGAGGCACGCCCATGAGCGCCGCGCCGCTGCGTCGGTCCGGCTGGAGCGCGCCGCGCGCGGCGCGCGGCTACACCTTGATCGAAGTCATCATCGCGTTCGCGCTGCTGGCGCTGGCGATGACGCTGTTGCTGGGCACGCTGACCGGCGCGGCCCGGCAGGTGCGCTGGTCCGGCGACGCCGGGCGCGCGGCGCTGCATGCGCAATCGCTGCTGGACCAGGTCGGCGTGGCCGCGCCGCTGACGCCGGGTCAGCAAAGCGGCGATTTCGAGGAAGGCCGCTACCGCTGGACCCTGGGCGTCGCGCCCTGGCGCGACCGCGCCGTGGCCGCGGCGGCGCAGCCGGTGGACGTGAACGGCCCGCAGTTGTTCGAGTTGACCCTGGCGGTGGAGTGGGGCGACGGCGGTCCCGCGCAGCGCTTCCAGTTGCGCAGCCTGCGCAGCGCGCTGCCCGGCGCCGAGGCGGCGCTGCCATGATCCGCGCGCCGCGTTCCTTGCCGCGCCGGCAGGCCGTCGCCGGTTTCACCCTGATCGAGATCCTGCTCGCGACCGTGCTGCTGGCCGCGGGCCTGGCGCTGGCCTTCGCGACCCTGTCGGCCGCGACCCAGACCGCGACCCGCGGCGAAGCCATGGCCCAACGCAGCGAACGCCAGCGCGCGGTCGAAGGTTTCATGCGCAAGCGCCTGACCGCGACCCGGCCGGTGCCGTTCGGTTTCGACCAGGCCAGCGCGCTGCCGCAGCGTTTCATCGGCGATCCCGACCGCATGCGTTTCGTCGCCGACCTGCCGGACTATCTCGGCCGCGGCGGCCCGTATCTGCACGATTTCGCGATCGAAAGCGACGGCGACCGGACGCGCATCATGCTGTCGCTGTCGATGGTGCTCGCCGGCCAGACCGTCGAGGAAGAACAGGAGCGTCCGCCTGAGTTGCTGGTGGAAGGGCTGAAGTCGGCGCGCTTCCGTTACCGCGCGCTGGACGAGACCGGCAAGCTCGGCGAATGGCAGGAGCGTTGGCAGGCGGTCGAGCAATTGCCGCTGATGGTCGAGGTCACGTTCACCGATGCCGACGGCCACGACTGGCCGCCGCTGGTGGTGTCGCTGCCGCTGGCCGCCAGCGCCGCGCGCGGCATCGTGCCGGGGCAGATATGAGCGCGCCGCGCACGCCCGCGTTCCTGCGCCAGCGCGGTGCCGCGCTGCTGCTGGTGATGTGGCTGATCGCGATGCTGACCGCGCTGATCGGCAGCTTCGCGCTGATGGCGCGGGTCGAGAACCTGCAGGGCCGGCTGTTGGTGCGTGGCATGGTTGCGCAAAACGCTGCGCGCGCTGGCATGGAATATGCACTGACTCGCGTCGCCCAGAGCGATCCGCGCCTGCAATGGCGCCCCGACGGCACGCCGTATCGCTGGGCCTATGCCGGTGCCGAGGTCGAAGTGAAGCTGATCGACGAGAACGGCAAGATCGATCTCAACCAGGCCGATCCGGCGCTGTTGACCGCGTTGATACAGGGCGCCGGCGGCATCGAACAGCAGGCCGACGCGGCGCGGCTGGCTTCGGCGATCGCCGATTGGCGCGATCCCGATCCGCTGACCCAGGTCTCCGGCGGCGCCGAAGACCCCGATTACGCCTCCGCGGGCCTGCCCTACGGGGCCAAGGACGCCGAATTCGAAAGCGTGGCCGAACTGGAACAGGTGCTGGGCTTCACTCCGGCGCTGTACGCCAAGCTGGAGCCCTACCTGACGGTCTACAGCGGCCGTTCCCAGCCCGATCCCGCGTTCGCTGCGGCACCGGTATTGGATGCGATGGGTCTGAATGGTGCCGATGTGATCGCGCAGCGTGGCCGCCGTAACCCAGATGGCACACCGATGCCGGGTGGGGGCGTGCCCGGGCAATTGCCCGGGCTCGTCGGCGAAGGCAGTGGCACCTATAGTATCGACAGCCGCGCGCGGCTCTCCGATGGCCGCGAGTCGGTATTGCGAGCAGTCGTGCGCGCGGGAGGCGGTGCCGTGCCAGGCATGGCCTATACGCCGTTGCGTTGGGAGGAGGGAGCTTCGCCACGATGAACTCGCAAGTCGAAAGCCGGCCTGGAAGCTGGCAGACGGACAATCCGTTGCGACGCCTGGGCGGCCGTTTGATGCCCGGCGCGGGCGGTTTCCTGTCGTGGTGGGGACGCAACCTCGCCGCCTGGCTGCCGCTGCGCGCGCGCCAGGCGCTGGGCATGGACCGCGGCCGTCTGCTGCTGCAGGTGCAGGGCGAATCGCTGTCGCTGCGTTTGCAGCGCGGCGCCGAACTGCGCGAACTGGGTGTATTGCCCGGCCTGGCCGACTTCGCCATGGCCGACCTCGGCGCGCTGACCGCGCCGCACGCCGTCGGCGCACGCAGCAACGATCCGCTGGCGCCGCTGCTGCCGTCCGGCCTGGCCGATCTGCCGCGCTGGCTGCTGCTGCCGGCGGCGAGCAGCCTGCGCCGCCGTCTGACCCTGCCCGCCGCCGCGGCCGAACGCCTGCGCGATGTGGTGGGTTTCGAAATCGACCGCCAGACCCCGTTCACCGCCGACGCGGTCGCGTTCGATGCGCGCGTGCTCGCGCGCCGCGACGGCGACGGCCAGCTCGACGCCGAACTGGTCGCGGTGCCGCGTCAGGCCCTGAACCCGCAACTGGCCGCGATCGGTCCGCTCGCCGAAAGCCTGGCCGGCGTAGACGTCGCCGGCGCCGACGGCGCGCCGCTGTCGGTGAATCTGCTGCCGCCCTCGCAGCGGCGCAGTCACAGCGATCCGTTCCGGCTGTGGAACCTGGTGCTGGTCGCGGTCGCGTTGATCGCGATCGCCGCGACCCTGTGGCAGCTGCTGGCCAATCGCCGCAGCGCCGCCGACACCCTGGAGCAGACCATCGCCAGCCATGCCGCCGCCGCGCGCGACGCCGCCGCGCAGCGTCAGGAACTGATCGGCTTGATCGAAGGCCAGGCCTTCCTCGACCGCACCGCCGCCGAGCGCCCGAGCACGGTCGAGCTCATCGACGAACTCAGCAAGCGCCTGCCCGACAGCACCTATCTGGAAAAACTCGCGATCGAGGACAACAGCCTGCTGCTGATCGGCCTCAGCCGCGAGGCTTCGTCGCTGATCGCGCGCCTGCAGGGCACGCCGCTGTGGCGCTCGCCGGCGCTGACCGGCGCGGTCCAGCCCGATCCGACCAGCGGCCGCGACCGTTTCACCCTGACCGCCGAGATCGGTCCGCCGCGAGCGGAGGCCGCCCGTGGCCAATGACCTCAAAATAGGCGGCATCGAACGCGACCGCTGGGTCGCGCTGGGCCTGCTGCTGGCCGCGCTGGCGCTGGCCTACGCGGTGCTGGTGCATCCGTGGTGGACCGTGCCGATGATCGAGGCCAACGAACGCCTCGACAGCCTCAAGGAACGGGAACTGCGCCAGCGCATGCAACTGCAGCAGGCGCCGCAGGTGCAGCAACGCCTGCAGCAGGTGCGCCGGCAACAGGCCGGCCAGCCGGGGTTCCTGCCCGAGGCCAGCGCCGAACTCGCCAGCGCCGCGCTGGTGCAGCGTCTGGAAAACGTGGTCGCCCAGGCCAGCCCGGGCAACCGCAGCTGCCGCATCGACAACCGCTCGCCGCTGGCCGACAACTCGCGCCGCGACCGCTACACGCGCGTGGTGGTGCAGGTGCGCCTGCGTTGCGGCACCAGCGAGACCGCGGCCGTGCTGCATTCGCTGGAAAGCGGATCGCCGCGGCTGTTCGTCGGCAACCTCAATCTGCTGTCGGCGCGCGGCTACTTCGTGCCCGGCACCGGCCGGCCTTCGTCCGACGGCGGCATCGACGTGAGCTTCGACCTCTACGGTTACCTGCGTCCCAGTCCCGCCGCGCCCGCCGCACCCAAGGCCGCCAACGTCCCGGGGGCCGTCGATGCGTCTTGATGCCGCCAGCCCCCGCACCTGGCTGCTCGCCACCGTCGCCGGCTGGGCCGTACTGGTCTGGCTGCTGGCCCTGGCCGGCATGGGCCGCAATGCGCAACTGCTGGACGACGACGCCAGCCTGGTCGCGGCCTTGCCGCAATCGCGCGCGCCGGCCAAGCCACGGGTCGGGCCGCTGACCCAGTACGCCGAGATCGGCGCGCGTCCGCTGTTGATGGACGACCGCCGCCCGCGCGCCTTCTTCGTCCAGGGCAAGGGCGACGAGGCCGCGCAGGCCAACACCTTCGATTACGTGCTGAGCAGCGTGCTGATCACGCCGGACCTGAAGATGGCGATCCTGCAGCCGGCCGACGGCAGCGAGTCGGTACGGGTCAAGCTCGGCGACGTGCCCGAATCGCATCCGGCCTGGCGCCTGATCGCGCTGGAGCCGCGCAAGGCCGTGTTCGAAGGCCCCGAAGGCCGGCGCGAGATGGACCTGCGCGTGTACGACGGCCAGGGCGGACAAGCGCCGACCGCGATCGCCGTGCCGCCGCCAGTCCCTGGTGCGGCCTCGCCCGGGGCGCGCGCGCCGCAACCGCCGCAGGTGCAGCCGCAACCGCAGCCGCAGCCGCCGGGCCGCAACGCCGCCGCGCCGATGCCGCAGCAGCTCAATCCCGGCCCGCCCAAACCGGCCACGAGCACCAACCCGAATACCTCCGGCACCGAACCGATGACCGAGCAGGCACAGATGGAAGCCATCCGCAAAAGGATCGAGGCGCGTCGCGCCCAATTGCGGCAACAGCAAGCCCAGCAACCCCCGGCCAAGACGCCGTGAGAGTGAACGCATGAAGCTACGTCACAACCCAACCGCGTCCCGTGCCCTCGTCGGCCTCACCATCGCCAGCCTGCTGGCGGCCTGCGCCAGCGCGCCGGTCGCCGACATACGCCGCGACGCCGATCCGGCGGCGCTGCGCGGCAAGGCCGGTACCGCCGGCACCGCCGCCGCCGACCAGGTCTCATCGCAGCCGCTGGACGACAAGAGCCGGGGGCCGCGGCCGCAGATCCGTCGCGGCAGCGGCCAGGTCATCAACCGCAGTGCCGCCGCCGAAGCGCCGCCCGGCATCGGCGCCACCAGCGGCTCGGCGACCTTCAACTTCGAAGGCGAATCGCTGCACGCGGTGGTCAAGGCCATCCTCGGCGACATGCTCGGCCAGAACTACGTGATCGCGCCGGGCGTGCAGGGCACCGTGACCCTGTCCACGCCCAAGCCGGTCAGCCCGGCCGCGGCGATGAACCTGCTGGAAATGGTGCTGGGCTGGAACAACGCGCGCCTGGTCTACAGCGGCGGCCGCTACAACATCGTGCCCGCCGACCAGGCCCTGGCCGGCAACGTCGCGCCGCGCACCGGCTCGGCCTCGACCGCGCGCGGTTTCGAAGTACGCACCGTGCCGCTGCGCTACATCTCGGCCACCGAGATGGAGAAGATCCTCAAGCCGTACGCGCGCCCGAACGCGATCGTCAACGTCGACGGCGCGCGCAACGTGATCAGCATCGGCGGCAGCCGCGCCGAGCTGGAGAACTACCTGCGCACGATCGAGATCTTCGACGTCGACTGGTTGTCGGGCATGTCGGTGGGCGTGTTCCCGCTGCAGTCGGGCAAGGCCGCCAAGGTCGTGGCCGACCTGGAGAAGGTGTTCGGCGAGCAGAGCAAGTCGCCGGTCGCCGGCATGTTCCGCTTCATGCCGCTGGAAGGCGCCAACGCGGTGCTGGTGATCAGCACCCAGCCCGACTACCTCGACGACATCCAGCAGTGGCTGGAGCGCATCGACGGCGCCGGCGGCGAGATGCAGCTGTTCACCTACGAACTCAAGTACATCAAGGCCAAGGAACTGGCCCAGCGCCTGTCGGAAGTGTTCGGCGGCGGCCGCGGCGGCGGTGGCGATTCCGGCGCCGGCGCGCCCTCGTTGATGCCCGGGCTGGAACCGGTCGAGCTGCAGGACGGCGCCAACGGCTCCACCGCCAACATCGGCGGCAAGGACAGCGGTACCGGCGGCACCGGCGGTAGCGGCGGCGAGATGTCGCTGGGCTCGCGCCAGAGCGGCAACGGTGCCGTGACCCTGGAAATCGACGGCGCCCGCGTGGGCGTGGCCGCGGTCGAGGAAACCAACTCGCTGCTGGTACGCAGCAGCCCCGGCGCCTGGCGTTCGATCCGCGACGTGATCGACAAGCTCGACGTCATGCCGATGCAGGTGCACATCGAGGCCCAGGTCGCGACCGTGCAGCTCAAGGGCGACCTGTCCTACGGCGTGAACTGGTTCTTCGAGCGCGCGGTCACCGACAACGGCCTGCCCGACGCGGTCGGCCGCACCACCTGGAGCACCCTGGCCGGCAGCATCAAGCCGGTGGATACCGCGTCCGGCACCGGCGGTCTGGGCTGGACTTTCCTCGGCCGCAACGCCGCCGCGGTGATCAGCGCCCTGGACGCGGTCACCGACGTACAGCTGCTGCAATCGCCGTCGGTCCTGGTGCGCAACAACGCCGAGGCCACCCTCAACGTCGGCAGCCGCATCCCGATCGCCTCGGTCACGGTCAACCCAGGCTCCAACAACGACAACACCTACAGCCAGGTGCAGTACCTGGACACCGGCATCATCCTCAAGGTGCGTCCGCGCGTCAGCAAGGACGGCATGGTGTTCCTGGACATCGTCCAGGAGGTCAGCAGCCCGACCGGCCAGGCCGACCGCAACGGCAACGTCCGCATCGACACCCGCAAGCTCAAGACCGAAGCCGCGATTCAAAGCGGCGACACGGTGCTGATGGCGGGCCTGATCAGCGACGGCGTCACCCGCGGCTCGTCCGGCTTCCCCGGCTTGAGCCGGATTCCGGTGATCGGCGGCCTGTTCGGGCGTCAGAACTCGAACAACGCGCGCGAAGAGACCATCATCCTGCTGACGCCGACCATCGTGCGCAATCCGCAGGAAGCGCGCGACCTGACCGACGAGTACGGCCGTCGCTTCCGCGCCCTGGAGCCGCTGCAGAACAAGCCGCGCCGCAACAAGTGACCGCGCAGGCCCCGGCTTGACGGATCCGCGAGCGATCGCGGATCGTCTGCGCATGCCGCCCGAACTGCCCATCGTCGTGGTCCCGGTCGGCGTCGACGACGACGCGCTGGACGCCTGCCTGGCCGCGCTGGACGCGTGCACGCCGCCGGGCACCCGCGTCTGGCTGGCCGACGACGCCCAGGCCGGGCCGCGCGGCTACGCCATCATCGAACGCTGGATGGCGCGCACCCCGCTCAAGGCCGACTGCACCCGCCGCCAGCGCCCGATCGGCGAGGCCGCCCACGTCAGCGAGGTGCTGGCCGCCTGCGGCGACGCCGACGTCGCGGTGCTGGCGCCCGACGCGATCCCCGCGCCGGGTTGGCTGACGCGCTTGAGCGGCTGCCTGGCCAGCGACGGCGCGATCGCGACCGCGACCCCGTGGAGCAACGCCGGCGAGGCCGCGTCCTGGCCGCGCATCGGCGAGATCGCCGCGGTGCCCGCCGACCTCGAACGCCTGTCGCGCGCCGCGGCCGGCATGCCCGCGCTGTATCCCGAACTGCCGGCCGCGATCGGCCATGCCGTCGCCCTGCGCGGCAGCGCGCGCAAGCGCGCGGGCGGCCTGGACGGCGCCAGCTACGGCTCCTGGTACGCGGCGCTGATCGATCTGTCGCTGCGCCTGTCCGGGCTGGGCTGGCGTAATGCCTTGTGCGATACCGCCTTCGTCGCCCGCCGCGGCGAGGGCGGCCCTTACGACGGCGACATGGACCACCTCGCGGTGCGCTGGCCGGACTGGCACGCGCGCCTGGCGGGATTCTTGATGAGCGATCCGCTGCACGGATCGCGCGAACGACTGACCGGCCTGCTCGACGGCGTCGGCCCACCGGATCCGCAACGTGACCTCTTCACCTGACTCCCAACCGCGCGCGAGCGACGACGGCATCGCCGCGATCGTCGTGAGCTACCAAAGCGCGGCGACCATCGACGACTGCCTCAGCCGCCTGCGCGCCGCGCAGGGCGTGAGCGCGATCCGCGTGGTCGACAACCATTCCAGCGACGGCACCCTGGAAATCGTCCAGCGCCACGCGGCCGGCGACGCGCGCGTGCGTTTCATCGACAACCCGGACAATCCCGGCTTCGGCGTGGGCTGCAATCAGGGCGTGGACGATCTGGGCGATGCGCCGGCAGCGTGGCTGGCGTTCGTGAATCCCGACTGCCTGCTCGAAGCCGACGCGCTCGCGCGCCTGCGCGCGCTGGCGGCGCCGCTCGGCGATGCGCTGCTGGGCGCGGACCTGGTCGACGACGACGGCGTGCGCGACGGCGCGGCGCGGCGCAACGATCCCGATTTCGCCGGCATGCTGGCCGGCGCGCTGGGCCGCGCGCCGCGCGCCGCGCGCCGCGCTCAATCTCGCCGCCGACGACAGCCAGCCGCTGCAACGCGTGCAGGCCGTATCCGGCGCCCTGATGCTGATGCCGCGCGCGCTGTTCGCGCGCATCGGCGGTTTCGACCCCGGCTATCGCCTGCATGCCGAGGACCTGGACCTGTGCCGGCGCGCGCGCGAAGCCGGCGCCGTGGTCGCGGTCGCCAACCGCGTGCGCGTGCTGCACGTGCGCGGCGTTTCCAGCCGCTCGCGGCCGCTGTTCGTGGAGTGGCACAAGCACCGCGGCCTGTGGCGCTACTTCAGCAAGTTCGAAGCCGGCCGCCGCGGCGTGTGGACCCGCCTCGGCGTGTTCGCCGCGATCTGGCTGCGGTTTCCGATCGCGGCCGCGCGCGCCTGGCTGCGCTGAGCGCGGCGGTCGCGGCCGCTCAGAGTTCGAGCAAATCCCGGCCGATCACCAGCTCGCCCTGGAAGTGGGGCGACACCGCGTCGCGCCAGACCTGATCGGTCAGCGAGGCATCGCCGCCCGGCACGAAGTGGCTCAGCACCAGAGTCTTCACGCCGGCCTCGCTGGCCAGCCGCCCGACTTGTTCGGTGGTGGTGTGGCTGTCGAGCAAATGCTGGCGCAGGCGCTGCGCGTTGGGCTCGCTGGCGATCAGCTTCTCCAGCGCCGGCAGATACATGACCTCGTGCACCAGCACGTCGGCGCCGCGCGCCAGCTCGACCAGGGCCGCGCTGGGGCGGGTGTCGCCGGAAAACACGATGGAGCGGTCCGGGCCGTCGAAGCGGTAGGCGAACGCCGGCGCGACCGGCGGATGCTCGACCAGCGCGGCGGTCACTTTCACCCGTTCGTCCTGCATCACCACGCCGCCGCGCTTGAGCTCGTGCGCGCGGATCAGCGGCGCCAGCGGCGGCCGGCCTTCGTCGGCGATGCGGGTGCGGATGTCGCTGTCGTTGAGCTGCAGGAACTGCCGGGTCATGCGCTTGAGCGGCGGCGGCCCCCAGGCATCGACCGGACGGCGCAGGTCGGCGGCCCAGGCCAGCCACAGCAGGTTGCCGTAGTCGGCGTTGTGATCGGAATGGTGGTGGGTGATGAAGACGTCGCGGATCGCGCCCAGCGACAGCCCGGCCAAGGCCAGCTGCCGGGCCACGCCGTTGCCGCAGTCGATCACGTAGACCGCATCGTCGATCACGACCGCGTTGGCGGGCGCGGCGCGCAGCGCTTTGGGCGTCGGTCCGCCGGCGGTGCCGAGCAGGATCAGGCGCGTGCGTTTGCGGGCGATGGAAGCGGCCAGCGCGGGAGCGACGGGCCAGGCGCCTGCGGCGAGCGCGAACGGGGCGGCGGCGAGCAGGCGGCGACGAGCGGCATCGGCGGGGTGGTCCATGCCGGCAAGCCTAGCGCGAACGCGCCGCGCCGCTCATGACGAAACGCGATGGCCCGCCTGCCGCGTGGCTTGCGCCGGACGAGGCCGGCGCACCGCTTCAACGGTGGCGGTTGATCTCGTCGCGCAGCGACTTCGCGGCCTGCGCCGCGGCCTCGGCGTAATCGGCGCCGCCGGACGCGTACAGGATCGCGCGCGAGGAACTCACCATCAGGCCGGTGCCGTCGGCGGTCTTGGCGTTCCTGACCACCGCTTCGACATCGCCGCCCTGGGCGCCGACACCGGGCACCAGGAACGGCACCTCGCCGACGATCGCGCGCACTTCGCGCAGCTGTTCCGGCCAGGTCGCGCCGACCACCAGCGCGCAGTTACCGTGCGCGTTCCACTCGTGCGCGACCTTGTGGGCGACGTGCTGGTACAGCGGACGGCCGTCGACGACGAGGTCCTGCAGGTCGCCGGCGCCCGGGTTGGAGGTGCGGCAGAGCACGATCACGCCGCGTTCGGCGCGGTCGAGGAAGGGCTGCACCGAATCGCGGCCGAGGTAGGGGTTGGCGGTGACCGCGTCGGCGCCGTAGCGATCGAAGGCTTCGCTGGCGTAGTGCTGGGCGGTGCTGCCGATGTCGCCGCGCTTGCTGTCCAGGATCACCGGCACGCCCGGGTGCACGGCGTGGATGTGCGCGATCAGCCGCGCCAGCGCGTCCTCGGCCCCGAGCGCGGCGAAGTGCGCGATCTGCGGCTTGAACGCGCAGGCGTACTGCGCGGTGGCGTCGGCGATGTCGCGGCAGAACGAGAACACTGCGTCGGGATCGGCGGCGAACGCTGCCGGGAATTTGGCCGGTTCCGGGTCCAGTCCCACGCAGACCAGGGAGTCGGACTGGGTCCAGCGGGTGCGCAGCGCCTGCATGAAGCTCATGGGGGTGTCCTGTCGGTCTTTGCGAAGACGCCCACCGTTTCGGGTGGGCGCCGGGTGCTGCGGCTTACTTGAGCGCCTTGAAGCGCAGGCGATGCGGCTTGGCGCCTTCCTCGCCCATGCGGCGCTTCTTGTCTTCCTCGTACTCGCGGTAGTTGCCCTGGAAGAACTCGACGTGCGAGTCGCCTTCGAAGGCCAGGATGTGGGTGGCGATGCGGTCCAGGAACCAGCGGTCGTGCGAGATCACGAAGGTGTTGCCCGGGAATTCGAGCAGAGCGTCTTCGAGCGCGCGCAGGGTTTCGATGTCGAGGTCGTTGGACGGTTCGTCGAGCAGCAGTACGTTGCCGCCCTGCAGCAGGGTCTTGGCCATGTGCAGACGGCCGCGTTCGCCGCCCGACAGCGAGCCGACCATCTTCTGCTGGTCCTGGCCCTTGAAGTTGAAGCGGCCGATGTAGGCGCGCGACTGGATCTCGATGCCGTTGATGTTGAGGATGTCGAGACCGCCGGAGACTTCCTGGAACACATTGTGGTTGCCGGTCAGGGCCTCGCGGCTCTGGTCGACGTAGGCCAGCTTGACGGTCGGGCCGGTCTCGATGGTGCCCGAGTCCGGCAGTTCCTTGCCGATGATCATCTTGAACAGGGTCGACTTGCCGGCGCCGTTGGGGCCGATGATGCCGACGATCGCGCCCGGCGGAACGCTGAAGCTCAGGTCCTCGATCAGCAGGCGGTCGCCGAACTTCTTGGTGACGTTCTTGAACTCGATGACCTTGTTGCCCAGGCGCTCGCCCGGCGGAATGAAGATCTCGTTGGTTTCCTGGCGCTTCTGGTAATCGACCGACTGCAGCTCATCGATGCGCGCAAGACGCGCCTTGCCCTTGCTGCGGCCGCCCTTGGCGTTGCTGCGCGCCCATTCGAGTTCCTTCTGGATCGCCTTCTGGCGCGACTTTTCCTGGTTCTCTTCCTGCTTCAGGCGCTCGTCCTTCTGCACCAGCCAGTCGGTGTAGTTGCCCTTCCACGGAATGCCGCGGCCCCGGTCGAGCTCGAGGATCCACTCGGCGGCGTTGTCGAGGAAGTAGCGATCGTGGGTGACGGCCACCACGGTGCCGGTGTAGCGGGCGAGGAACTGCTCCAGCCATTCGACCGATTCGGCGTCGAGGTGGTTGGTCGGTTCGTCGAGCAGCAGCATGTCGGGCTTCTGCAGCAGCAGCTGGCACAGCGCGACGCGGCGCTTCTCGCCGCCGGAGAGGTTGCCGACGACGGCTTCCCACGGCGGCAGGCGCAGCGCATCGGCGGCGACTTCGAGCTGGTTCTCCAGCGTGTGCGCATCGCCGGCGGCGAGGATCGACTCGAGGCGCTGCTGTTCGGCGGCGAGCTTGTCGAAGTCGGCGCCTTCCTCGGCGTAGGCGGCGTAGACCGCGTCCAGTGCGGCCTGCGCGTTGATGATCTCGCCCAGGCCGACTTCCACGGCCTGACGCACGGTATGGGCCGGGTCCAGCTGCGGTTCCTGGGCCAGGTAGCCGACCTTGATGCCGTTGGCCGGGCGCGCTTCGCCGGTGAAGTCCTGGTCGACGCCGGCCATGATCTTCAGCACCGTCGACTTGCCGGCGCCGTTCAGGCCGAGCAGGCCGATCTTGGCGCCCGGGAAGAACGACAGCGAGATGTCCTTGATGATCTGACGCTTCGGCGGCACGGTCTTGCTGACGCCGTTCATGGTGTAGATGTATTGCATGCGGACTCCGAAGCATGGGCGCGCCTAGCCAGGCCGGGGATGGCCGGAGGGGGCGGGGCGGGAAGCGGCAATTATCCCGCAGGCGCGGGCGGGGTTCCAGCGCGGAGGCCGCCGGCGTTCATCCGGTCGGGTCCGAGGCGACGCAAGCCGCCTTCTGTGGGAGCGGCGTGAGCCGCGATTCGCGCCGCTCCCGATACCCGCGCAGGCCGCTCCCTGGGGAGGCAGTGGGCACCATGGGCGGCGCTGGCTAGGGCTGGGTCGGTCGGACCCGATCGCGGCTCACGCCGCTCCCACAGGGGTGTCGGTGGGGCCTACAGCCAGATCACGAAGCCGATCGCGGCCAGCACCAGGGCGTACTTGAGCGCGTAGTACAGGGTCTTGTTGCGCTCGCGCAGGCCCTTGGCCTTCAGGCGCAGGGCGTAGAAGTACTTGAACAGGCGGTTGATGCCGCCGGTCTTGTCGCCTTCCATGTTCGGCGAGGCGCCGGCGGCGATGAAATGCTTGGCCACGAAGCGGTTGATGGCGCGCGCCCAGGCGAAGCGCATCGGCCGCTCGATATCGCAGAACAGGATGATGCGGTTGGCTTGCGAGCCGTTCTGGGCCCAGTGGATGTAGGTCTCGTCGAACATGGTCCACTCGCCGTCGCGCCAGCTGTAGCGCTGGCCGTCGACGTCGATGAAGCAGGCGTCGTCGTTGGGCGTGTCCAGGCCCAGGTGCAGGCGCAGCGAGCCCGCGAACGGGTCGCGGTGCGGGCGCAGCTCGCCGCCGGGCGGCAGCTCGGCGAACATCGCGGCCTTGACCGCCGGGATCTGCCGCAGCAGCTCGGTGGTGCGCGGGCACAGCTCGGCGGCCGAGGGGTGTGCCTCGTCGTACCACTTCAGGTAGAAGCGCTTCCAGCCGCGCCGGAAGAACGAGTTGAAGCCGACGTCGTTGTAGCCGTCGGCGGCCTTGATGTGCTGCAACTCGCGCAGGTGCAGCGCTTCCTCGCGGATCTCGCGCCAGCGCGCGCGCAGGGGCTCGAGCTCGGGGAAATGGCGGTCGGGCTCGATGAAGGGGCTGGTCGGCACCCGCGAACAGGCGTACATCAGCACGTTGATCGGCGCCATGAAGGTCGAATGGTCCAGCAGCTGCCGCCCCAGACGGTGGCGTACCTTGCCGCGCAGATGCACGTACACGGCGCTGGCCAGGAACAGGAAGACGAAGACCCATTTCACGGTCGGGACATCCAGCAAAGCGGTGGGGTGGGGTGCGGGAGCGCTTTCGGGCGTCCCGGGGGGCTGCGAGCCCAACAGGGCGGTTGGCCGCCATACGCCCCTAGGCTAACATTTCAGGTCTTCCGTCAAGCCTGCTCGAAGGTTAACGCCGGCTCAGGCCCGACGCGCCGCTCTCCCTCCCCCCGTCCGTTTTTCCCTCCGAGGCCGCGAATGTTCCCCAGCCAGACCCGTATTGCCGGATTCGACGACGAGCTCGCCCAGGCCATCGCCGCCGAAGCGCGCCGCCAGGAAGACCACGTCGAACTGATCGCCTCGGAAAACTACGCCAGCCCGCGCGTGCTCGAAGCCCAGGGCAGCGTACTGACCAACAAGTACGCCGAGGGTTACCCGGGCAAGCGCTATTACGGCGGCTGCGAGTACGTCGACATCGCCGAGCAGCTGGCGATCGACCGGGTCAAGCAGCTGTTCGGCGCCGACTACGCCAACGTCCAGCCGCATTCGGGCTCGCAGGCCAACCAGGCGGTGTACTTCGCCCTGCTCAACCCGGGCGACACCATCCTGGGCATGAGCCTGGCCCACGGCGGCCACCTCACCCACGGCGCCAAGGTCAACATCTCCGGCAAGCTGCTCAACGCCATCCAGTACGGCGTCGACGACCAGGGCCTGATCGATTACGACGAAGTCGAGCGCCTGGCCCTGGAGCACAAGCCGAAGATGGTCGTGGCCGGCTTCTCCGCGTATTCGCAGGTGGTCGACTGGGCGCGCTTCCGCGCCATCGCCGACAAGATCGGCGCCTACCTGTTCGTGGACATGGCCCACGTCGCCGGCCTGATCGCCGCCGGCGTCTACCCGAACCCGGTCCCGCACGCGCACGTGGTCACCTCGACCACCCACAAGACCCTGCGCGGCCCGCGCGGCGGCATCATCGTCGCCAAGGACGCGTCCGAGGACCTGGTCAAGAAGCTGCAGAGCATCGTCTTCCCGGGCATCCAGGGCGGTCCGCTGATGCACGTGATCGCGGCCAAGGCGGTCGCGTTCAAGGAAGCGCTGGAGCCGGAGTTCAAGGACTACCAGGCCCAGGTGGTCAAGAACGCCCAGGCCATGGCCAAGACTATCGTCGCGCGCGGCTACAAGATCGTCTCCGGCGGTACCCAGAACCACCTGATGCTGGTCGACATGATCGGCAAGGGCATCACCGGCAAGGCCGCCGAGGAAGCGCTGGGCAAGGCCCACATCACGGTCAACAAGAACGCGGTGCCGAACGACCCGCAGAAGCCGTTCGTGACCTCGGGCCTGCGCATCGGCACCCCGGCCGTCACCACCCGCGGCTACAAGGAAGCCGACTGCGTGGCCCTGGCCGAGTGGATCTGCGACGTGCTCGATCACCCGAACGACGACAAGGTCATCGCCGGCGTGCGCGAGAACGTGACCAAGCAGTGCGCCCAGTTCCCGGTGTATGGCTAAGGCCGGTTTACGGCTGGCGGCCATCGGTGTGCTTGCGTGCCTGAGCGCGCAGGCGGCCGCGGCTCCGCCGGCCGGAAACGACCCGCCGCCGGCGATCGAGTACAAGACGCTGACGCCGGCCGAAGCCGCCCAGGCGACGGTCGTCGAGATCAACGCGCCCGCGCCGCCGCCGCTGTCGCCCGCCTTGCGCGAAAGTATCGGCATGACCGAGACCTACTACGTCCCGATGTGCGAGATGTCGGCGGGGGTGGGGCCGTACCGGACTACCTGGCGCGAGATCTCGGATTTCCATGCGCGCAACCGCGTGGCCTGGTTGTCGGAGGCGGATCGCGACCGATCGCAGGCCGCCTATACCCAAGACGGCAGCCGCGCGCCGGAGCCCAACAACCGCCCCGAGGCGGTCTACCCAGTCGCCGCCGGCGACAAGGTCGGCGAGGTGGTGGTCAAGGTCATCATCGACGCCAAGGGCCGCACTCGCGACGCGATGGTGATCTGCAGCAACGACCCGGTATTCCACGCGCCCGCGCTGGCGTTCGCCAGGCAGGTGACCTTCGTGCCGGCGCTGCGCGATGGCCGACCGGTTGCCGACTATGGCAATGTGAGCATGCGTTTTTACCCGGACGGGCCGAAATACGGGTTCCGGCGGCACAAATGATCGACTCCGGGCGCTGGCGTTCCTCGCTTCCGTACAAGCCTATGGTGCCCTGATGCATTGCCCCTTCTGTCAGCACCAGGACACCCGCGTGATCGATTCGCGCGTGTCCGACGACGGCGCCACCATCCGTCGGCGCCGCGTCTGCGAGGCCTGCGGAGAGCGCTTCAGCACGCTCGAGACGATCGAGCTGAAACTGCCGATGATCATCAAGGGCGACGGCCGCCGCGAGGCCTTCGACGCGCGCAAGCTGCGGGTGGGCTTCGACCGCGCGCTGCAGAAGCGGCCGGTGGCCGAAGAACAGATCGAAGCGGCGGTGCGCGCGGTGGTGCACCAGCTGCGCATGACCGCCGAACGCGAACTGCCTTCGCGCCGGGTCGGCGAGTTCGTGATGGCCGAACTGCGCAAGCTGGACCACGTCGGCTACGTGCGCTTCGCCTCGGTTTACCGCTCCTTCGAAGACGTGGCCGATTTCCGCGAGGAGCTCGACCGTCTGGAACGCGACATCCCGGGCGACGCGCAATTGCCTCTGCTGGGCGAGGACGAGCCGCGGCCGGACAAGAAGAAGCGCTGAGCCCGGGCGCAAAACCCCCGTTACGCGCCGAAAGGAATTCGCGCATGTCGAATGCATTGAGATTTTCGCTGCTCGTCCTGGGCCTGCTCGCCGGCGCGGCGCAGGCCGCCGACCCGATCGAGGACCGGCAGCGCGCGGCCTTGGCCGGCCGCTACGTCCTGGAAGGCGCGGCCGACGCGGCCTCGGAGTTGCTGCTCGAACCCGACGGGCGTTTCGAATGGAGCCTCAGCTACGGCTTGATGGTCGAATCCGCCAGCGGCCGATGGAACGTGGGCGGGGATCGCGTCGTGCTGACCACGCAGGCGCCGGTGCCCAGCAAGCCCGCGTTCTCGCTAGACCAGACCCTGCCGTGGAATCCGGATGCGCAGAAGCGGCTCGGCGAGTTCGCGGAAGAGCGGCGCGAGGCGCTGATCGAAGAAGCCTGCGGTTTCGTGAAGACCTATCGGCTCGGGCTGGAGCTGGGCGAACTGGCCGCCATCGCGGACGTAAGCGCTGCGACCGATGCCGCGCGCCGCGGCGAAGCCGAGGCGGCCCTGGCGCCGGCGCTGGCTGCGCTCGAACAGGCGCGGCGGGCGCTGGAAACGGCGGGTGGCGCGGCGATCGAGGCGAGGGCCGCGCAACCCGAGCGCCGGCCGCCGCCGCTCCTGTCGGCGGCCGAGGCCGCCGCCGCCGCCGCGACCGCCGCCGCGACCGAAGCCGCCTTGCAAGGGCAAACGCCGGCCGACGCCGTCCCCGTCGACGAGATGGAAGCGGCGGAGCGTGCGGCGCAAACCTATCTGCAGCGACTGCACGAGGTCTGGCGCCTGCATGCGATGGCCGATCGCCGCACGCCCGAGCTGCGCCCCGCGACCTTCGATTCGGGGCGCTGCCTGCCGCCGTCCGAGGCGGACGCGCAAGGCGAGGGTTACGCGGTCGTCATCGGCGATCCGCAGCGCGGTCAACGCGCCGAGGGAATCGGCGTCGGCTTCGTGTATTCCGACGGGCGCACGGAGCGCACCGAAACCGGTCCCAGCGGCTGGGCGCTGGCGGTACGGCGTCCGGGCGCGCGCTTGCAGCAGGTGATCCTGCAGGCCCCCGACATTCCGGCTCAAGCTCTGGCGCTGGACGAAAGCCGGGGCCGTATTTTCGCGATCGGCCTGGACAGCGCGGCGGCGATGCCGGTGCCGTTCGACCAGATCATCCTGAGCCAGGACGACGGCGCTCTGATCGCACCGCGGGTGCCCGGCCGCTATGTACGGCATTGACGGCTTGCAGAGCACGCAGTGCGCGATGAACTCCCAAGCGCGTTCCCTGATCGCGCTCTTCGCCGCAGCCGGCGGGCGTACGCTCCGGATCTCGACTTCGGGAGTGCGGAACGCATGACGTCCAAACCATTCAGCGTTGCGCGCGCGGCCGGTGCGTGGCCGGTCCTGGCGATCGTGTGCGCCTGGCTGCTCGCATCGCCCGCCGACGCCGGCTGCGCATCCGGCGACACGGCGCTGGCGGGGCCTTATGCCGCAACCGCCGGGGACACGAAGCCGAGCCTGCAATTGAATCCGGACGGCAGCTTCCGCATGCGCGACGTGCCGATGCCAGGCATGGACGTGAGCGGCTGCTGGCAAGGCGGCGACCGCAGCGTGACGCTGGTGGAGCGCGCGCCCGACAGCGTGGACGGCATCAGGCGCGCACTGCCGCCGCCCTTGACCGAGGCCGATCTGAACGCGGTGCGCGGCGACGGTATCGAAACCCTGCAGCAGGCGGTGGACGCGGGACTGTTGCCGGTCGGCAGCTGGTGGGCGCATCGGCCGCGTCGCGCCGGCGAGACCGTGTGGGTCAAAGTGTACGAGCCGCGTATCGGTCTGGCGGTAGGCGACGCCAAGGCCATGTTGCGTCTGGCCGACGGTCGGGTGATCGAACAAACCGCGAAGCAAGGCGGCGATGGCGAGTTCGAGTTCGCTGCCTTGCCGGCCGATGCCGCGGTGAAAGCCGTCGGCGTACGCTTCCCCGAGCAGCCCGACCGACCGCGCTGGCTAAGCGTGGACGATGCGACCAAGCTCTTGTACCTGATCGAATTCGACGCCAACGCCATCGGCGCCGCCGAGGGCGGGGCGATGACCTTGACCGTGCAGGCCGATGGCAGCCTGGTCTCCGATTTTCCCGACGCCACCCATTTCAAGCGCGCGCCATGACCACGTCCTTCACCGCCACCGACCACGTCCACATGGCCCGCGCGCTGCGCCTGGCCGAGAAGGGCGCCTACACCACCAAGCCCAATCCCATGGTCGGTTGTGTGATCGCGCACGGCGACGTAGTCGTCGGCGAAGGCTGGCATGAGCGCGCCGGCGAGCCGCACGCGGAAGTGCATGCCCTGCGCGCGGCCGGCGAGCGTGCGCGCGGCGCGACCGCCTACGTGACGCTGGAACCCTGCGCCCACACCGGCCGCACCGGTCCCTGCAGCGAGGCGCTGATCGCAGCCGGCGTGACGCGCGTGGTCGCGGCGATGCGCGATCCGTTCCCGCAGGTCGATGGCGCCGGTCTTGCGAAGCTGCAGGCGGCCGGCATCGAGGTGGCCAGCGGGCTAATGGAAACGCAGGCGCGTGCGCTCAATCGCGGCTTTCTGTCGCGGATCGAACGCGGCCGGCCGTGGCTGCGGGTCAAGCTGGCGACCAGCATCGACGGCCGCAGCGCGCTGGCCAGCGGCGAATCGAAGTGGATCAGCGGCGAAGCCTCGCGCCTGGACGTGCAGCGCTGGCGCGCGCGCGCGGGCGCGATCGTCACCGGCGCCGGCACCGTGCTCGCCGACGACCCCTCGCTGACCGTGCGCCTGGGCGACGACACTGCGTTCGTGGCGCCGCTGCGGGTGGTGCTGGACCCTGGTCTGGCCACGGTCGCACGCGGCCGCGTGCGCGAGGGCGATGCGCCGACGCTGTACCTGCACGCGCCCGACGCCAAGCCGCCGCGCGAGTTCAGCGCCCAGCACGCCGCGGTGGCGGTGCGCGACGGCTGCTTCGACCTGGAGGCGGTGCTGCGCCTGCTCGCGGAGCGCGGCGTCAACGAGATCCAGCTCGAAGCCGGCGCGACCTTGGCCGGCGCCTTCCTCGCCGCGGGTTTGGTCGACGAGGTGTTGCTGTACGTGGCGCCGGTGTTGCTGGGGGCGAATGCGCGTCCGCTGTTCGACGGCCTGCAGATCGACGATATGACCCAGAAGCTGCGGTTGAACATTGTCGAGTCGCGGCGCATCGGCGACGACATGCGCCTGCTGCTGCGGCCGGAAAGCAGCGCCTGAGGAGCCGCGCATGAGCGAGCCCGGATTCAAAGACCATTTCTCCGGCGTCGCCGGCGCTTACGCGGCCGCGCGCCCGGAGTATCCCGATGCGCTGTTCGATGCGCTGCGCGCGGTGGTGCCGGCTTCGGCGCGGGTCTGGGAACCCGGCTGCGGCAGCGGCCAAGCCACGCGCGGTCTGGCCGCGCGCTTCGCCCGGGTCTACGCCAGCGATCCCAGCGCGCAGCAGATCGCACAGCATTGGGCGAACGCGGGCGCCGAGCGGATCACGCTCGCGGTCGAACCCGGCGAGCGCACCGCCCTGGCCGATGCCGGTGTCGGATTGATCGCGGTGGCACAGGCCCTGCACTGGTTCGATCGCGAGGCGTTCTTCGGCGAATGCGAACGCGTGCTCGCGCCCGGCGGCGTGCTGGCGGCCTGGGGCTATCAGGACTTCCTGGCCCCGGAAGGCATGCAGGACCCGGTGGCCGCGTTCCGCGCCCAGATCGAGGAATACTGGCCGCCGGAGCGGGCCCAGATCGACGCCGCCTACGCCGGTTACGCCTGGCCGTTCCCGGCGCTGCCGGCGCCGGCGCTATGGCTGGAGGCCGAATGGACCCTGTCGCGGTTCTTGGGCTACCTGGCCAGCATGTCGGCCAGCGCGCGCTGCCTGGCCGCCACCGGCGACGACCCGGTCGCGCGCCATGCCCCGGCACTGGCCGCGGCCTGGGGAGCGGCGGAGGATGTGCGGACCTTGCAGTGGCCGCTGTTTCTGCATTTGCGGCGTAAGGCTTAGAAGCAAATCCCCCTCGATCCCCCTTTTTCAAAGGGGGAAAACCAGCGGGCGCCACCTTTCCAGGGGGGGGCAGCAGGCGCCGCCTTTCCAAGGGGGAAGACCAGCGGGCGCCACCTTTCCAGGGGTAGACCAGCAGGCGCCACCTCTCCAAGGGAGAAGACCAGCAGGCGCCACCTTCCAAGGGGAGGATCAGCAGGCGCTTTTTTCAAAATAGGAAGACCGGCAAGCGCCTTCTCTACTGAGAGTCAGCAGCTCCGACGACGCGGCGCCGCTTTTTGCTGTTCCCCCCTTTGAAAAAGGGGGGCTAGGGGGGATTCGCTCTTAAACGCCCCCCAGAACACTGCGTCCGACCGGCCCCCTCCACCCCCGATGCTAGAATGCCCGCGCCGGTTTCCGGCACCACAACGTAACGTCTTCAGGGCGGGGTGAGATTCCCCACCGGCGGTAGGCGCAGGGCCGAAGGGTCTCCGCGCGAGCCCGCGAGCGCCTCCGGCCGCACCGGAGGGTCAGCAGATCCGGTCCGACGCCGGAGCCGACGGTCACAGTCCGGATGAAAGAAGACGGCTTTCGCATGGCGCGCGTCGCCGTGCGCTTGCCTCGTGCCTTGAGGCGTTTTTCGCTCACCATCATGCGGGAAACGTTTCATGTCCAAGCTCCACCTTTGCCATTGCGCGCTCACCCTCGGGGAGACGCGCTGATGTTCACCGGCATCATCGAAGGCGTCGGCGCGCTCGCCGGTCGCCAAAACCTGGGCGGCGACGTGCGGCTGCGCGTCGCCACCGGCAGTCTCGACTTCGACCAGCCCAAGCTGGGCGAGAGCATCGCGGTCAACGGCGTCTGCCTGACCGTGATCGGCTTCGGCGCCGACTGGTTCGAAGCCGACGCGTCCACCGAAACCCTGTCCCTGACCACCCTGGGCGGCCTGCACGACGGTGCCATGCTCAACCTGGAGCGGGCGATGCGGCCCAGCGACCGCCTCGGCGGGCACCTGGTCAGCGGCCACGTCGACGGCGTCGGCCGCGTGCTCGAGGTGCGCGAGGACGCGCGCGCCCAGCGCTGGCGCTTCGAAGTGCCGGCCGCGCTGGCGCGCTACATCGCCAAGAAGGGCTCGATCTGCGTCGACGGCGTCAGCCTCACCGTCAACGAAGCCGATGCGCGCAGTTTCGAAGTCGCGCTGATTCCGCACACCGTCGCCCACACCGCGTTCGCGCAGACTGCGGTCGGCGCGGCGGTCAATCTCGAAATCGACCTGGTGGCGCGTTACGTCGAACGCCTGCTCGGCGCCCAAGCGGAGACCGGCGCATGAATTTCGCCAGCATTCCCGAACTGTTGGAAGAAATCCGCAACGGCCGCATGGTCGTGATCGTCGACGACGAAGACCGCGAGAACGAAGGCGACCTGATCATGGCCGCCGAGCTGGTGCGGCCGTCCGACATCAACTTCATGGTCACGCACGCGCGCGGCCTGGTCTGCCTGTCGCTGATGCGCGAACGTTGCCTGCAGCTGGGCCTGGGGCCGATGGTGCGCGACAACACCTCCTCGCACCACACCAACTTCACCGTCAGCATCGAGGCCGCCGAGGGCGTCACCACCGGCATTTCGGCCTACGACCGCGCCCACACGGTACGCACCGCGGTGCGTCCGGACGCCAAGCCGGCCGATCTGGCCCAGCCCGGCCATATCTTCCCGCTGATGTCGCAGCCCGGCGGCGTGCTCAACCGCGCCGGCCACACCGAGGCGGCGAGCGATCTGGCGATGCTGGCCGGTCTGGAACCGGCTGGCGTGCTGGTCGAGATCCTCAACCCCGACGGCAGCATGGCGCGGCGTCCGCAGCTGGAAGCGTTCGCGGCCGAGCACGGTCTCAAGATCGGTTCGATCGAAGAGCTGATCCGCTACCGCCTGGCGACCGAGCACACGGTCGAGCGCGTCGACGAGCGCGAGATCGACACCGAGTACGGTCCGTTCCGCCTGATCAGTTATCGCGACCGCCTCAGCCACGGCCTGCATTTCGCGATGCTGCGCGGCCAGGCCGACGCGAGCGTCCCGACCCTGGTGCGCGTGCACGTGCAGAACCCGCTGGCCGACAGCCTGCATTGGCGGCGCGCCGACTTCGGCCCGGCGGTCGGCGACGTGCTGGCGGCGATCGCGCGCGAGGGGCGCGGCGCGCTGGTGCTGCTGGGCGACGCTCCCGACGCTGAGGCCCTGCTGGCGCGGGTGCGCGAGCAAGCGGCCGCGCACGAGGCCGAAGCCGTCGCCGCAGCGCCCAGCCGCGGCCACGCCCTGGCCGAATGGCGCCGAAACGGCGCCGGCGGCCAGATCCTGGCCGATCTCGGCCTGGCCCGGTTGCGCGTGCTGGGCACGCCGCGGCGCCAGGTCGGCCTGGCCGGGTTCGGGCTGGAAGTCGTCGAATACGTCGATCCCGCCACGCTGGCCTGAGTCCGGGCCATGGACGAAGACGACCTTCGGTGGTCGTCTTCGTGCGTTACGGTGGCCGCGGCGGCGCCGATTCGTCGGCACTGGCCGCCCCAGCCGCTAAACTACCCCTTTCGTCCAGACGGTTCCCCCATGCCCCATTACGAAGGCGATCTGCGCAGCCCCGAGGGCGCGCGCTACGCCATCATCGCCAGCCGCTGGAACCCGCGCATCACCGATACGCTGGTCGCCGGCGCGCGCCGCACCTTCGCCGAACACGGCGTCGCCGAGGACGCGATCGACGTGATCCGCGTGCCCGGCGCATGGGAGCTGCCGGTGGTGGCCGCGCGCCTGGCCCGCTCCGGCGCGCATGCCGCCGTGGTCGCGCTGGGCTGCGTGGTGCGTGGCGACACCCGCCATTATGAGCAGGTCGCCGACGGCTGCTCCGACGGCCTGATGCGGGTCGCGCTGGACTACGGCCTGCCGATCGCCAACGGCGTGCTCGCGGTGGAACGCCACGAGGATGCCGAGGCCCGCGCCGGCGGCAGCCACGGCAACAAGGGCGAGGAGTGCGCACTGGCCGCACTGGAAATGGCGCACCTGCTGGTGCAGGCGCCGCTCAAGTACGAATCACGGGAGTCGACGCGATGAATCGCCGCCGCCACGATGGCATAGACCCGGTCGCGCGTTCGCGCGCCCGCCGCCGCGCGCTGCAGGCCGTGTACGCCTGGCAGCTGTCGGGGGCGCGCGTCGAGGACGTGATCTCGCAGTTCGCCCACGAGCAGGCGCACGAAGTCGCCGACCTCATGTACTTCGAGGATCTGGTGCGCGGCGTCGACAAGTTCCAGGAAGAACTCGACGTCGCCCTGGCGCCGTACCTGGACCGCGACATCGAGCAGGTCGATCCGATCGAGCGCGCGGTGCTGCGCATCGCCGCCTACGAGCTGCGCCGCCGCCCCGACGTGCCGTATCGCGTGGTCCTCAACGAGGCCATCGAAACGGTGAAGCGTTTCGGCGCCGAGCACGGCCATACCTACGTCAACGGCGTGCTCGACCACGCAGCCGCGGCCTGGCGCCCGGTCGAAGTGCAGTCGCCGCGCGCCAAGTAAGGCGCGCCGCCGCCGCGATGGCCGAATTCGACCTGATCGCGCGCATCCGCCGACGCGTCGCCGCGCGCGACGACGTCGCGCTCGGCATCGGCGACGACGCCGCGCTGCTGCGCGTGCCTGCCGGTCGCGAGCTGGTGGTGGCGATGGACACGCTCAACGCGGGCGTGCATTTCCCCGACGACACCGCACCGGCCGACATCGGCTGGAAAGCGCTGGCGGTCAACCTGTCCGACCTGGCCGCAATGGCTGCCGAGCCGGCGTGGTGCACCTTGTCCTTGTCGCTGCCCCAGGCCGATGCCGCTTGGCTGGACGCGTTCCTGGACGGTTTCCTCGGTCTGGCCGAACAGCACGGCGTCGCCCTGGTCGGCGGCGACACCACCCGCGGCCCGCTATCGGTCTGCGTGACCGCGCATGGTCTGGTCGAACCGGGCCGCGCGGCGCGCCGCGACGGCGCGCGCGTCGGCGACACGGTCTGGATCAGCGGCAGTCTCGGCGACGCGGCCGGCGCACTGGCGCAGTGGCGCGCCGGAGCGGCGATGGATGCTTATCTGCGCGCGCGCCTGGACCGGCCGACGCCGCGCCTGGCCTTGCTGCCGGCGTTGCGGCAGGCGCACGCCTGCATCGACGTGTCCGACGGTCTGTTGGCCGACCTGGGGCACGTGTGCGCGGCCAGCGGCGTCGCCGCGCAGGTCGATATCGATGCATTGCCGGCCTCTGCGGCCTTACGCGCCAGCTTCGATGCCGAAACCCGGCGCAGATTGCAGGCAACCGGGGGCGACGACTACGAACTTTGCTTCACCGCGCCGGAGTCGGCGCGCGAGGCGATCGCGCGCGCTGCGGCCGACGCGGGCGTGGCGGTGACGGCGATCGGTCGCGTGGCGGCGGGCGAGGGCGTATCGGCGTTCCGCGCGGACGGTTCGCCCTGGCAAGCCCAGAACACCGGTTACGACCACTTCGCCGCGTAGGCGTTCATGGGGCGCGTTTCGCGTCGGTGGTACGCGCCTGCGCGCGGCCCCGCGACGACGCGGTTTGCCTGCGGCTCACCGCATCCTGAGGGTGTTGTGCTGGTTCGCAGCTGCCGAGTCACGCGATCGCGGCTTACGCCGCTCCCACAGGTACGAGGCCGTCCACTTGCTCCCTGTGGGAGCGACGTAAGTCGCGATCGACGAAGCTGCGATCCTACGATCGGCAGTGTGCTCACAAGCCGATCGAATCGTCGCCACGTCACTGCGGCAACAGCTTCCCCGGATTCAATATCCCGTCCGGATCGAACACCGTCTTCAGCTGCCGCATCAGCGCCAGCGTCGCCGCGTCGATGACCTGCGGCATGAAGTCGCGTTTCGCCAGCCCGATGCCGTGCTCGCCCGAGAGCGTGCCGCCCAAAGCCAGGGCCAAGCCGAACACGCGCGCCATTGCCGCGTTCGCGCGTTCGCTCTGGGAAACGTCGGCGGGGTCGTACAGCAGATTCACGTGCAGGTTGCCGTTGCCGGCATGGCCGAAGCAGACGATGGGCAGCGCGAACTCGCGCGACAGCGCCTGCACGCCGTCGACCAGTTGCGGAATGCGCGATACCGGCACCACCACGTCTTCGTTGATCTTGCCCGGCGCTAGCGTGCGCAATGCCGGCGACAGCGCCTTGCGCGCCGCCCAAAGTTTTTCGCTCGCGGCCTCGTCGGCGGCATCGTCCAGCGCCAGCAGGCCATCGCCGGCGGCCGCGCGTTTCAAGGCCGCGATCGCCTGCGGCAAGGTGTCGCCATCGCCGTCGGCTTCGATCATCAGCAGGGCGCCGGCCTCGTGCGGCAGATCCGCGCCACCGACGTCGCGCGCCAGCCGCAGCGCGTGGCCGTCCATGAATTCCAGCATCGACGGCGTGACCGGCTGCGCCATCAGCCGGGCCACCGCTTGCGCCGCGGACGAGACGTCGCGGTAGATCGCGCGTACGGCGCGTCGTTGCGGCGCCGAGGGCGTGAGCCGCAGGCTGGCCTCGACGATCAGCGCCAGGGTGCCTTCGCTGCCGACCAGCAAACGGTGCAGGTCGTAGCCGGTCGAACCCTTGGTAGTGGCGGTGCCGCAGACGATCAGTTCGCCGGCGCCGGTGACCGCGGTGATCGCGAGCACGTTGTCGCGGCTGGCGCCGTACTTCACCGCGCGCGGCCCGCCGGCGTTGCAGGCGAGGTTGCCGCCGACGGTGCTGAAGGCGGCGCTGGTCGGGTCCGGTGGCCAGAACAGGCCGTGCGGTTTGAGCGCCGCCTGCAGGTCGCCGTTGATCACTCCGGGCTCGACCACCGCGCAGCGGTCGCCGGGGCGGATGTCGAGGATGCGGTTCATGCGTTCGAACGACACCACCACACCGGCCGCGACCGGCACCGAGGCGCCGGTGGTATTGGTGCCGCGTCCGCGCGCGACCACCGCCACCCGATGCGCGCGGCAGGCGCGCACCAGCTCCTGCACCTGCTCGCGCGTGCGCGGCAGCGCGACCGCATCGGGCAGCGCCTGCCGGCGCGAGTTGTCGTAGGCGTAGGCCAGGCGTTCGCCGGGATCGGTCAGCCAGCCGTCGCCGAGCAGCCCGGCGAGCGTGCGCGCGAGATCGGCCGGCAGCGCGCTCATGCCGGCGCGGCCCGGCGCCGACGCGCGATCAGGGCCAACGGTGCGGCCAGCAACAGCGCCGGCAACCACACCCATTGCACCTCCGACCACAGCACCTGCAATCCGCGCAGGCTGAAGAAGCCGGCGCCGATCGGCGACACCGCGATCGGCCGCCACGGTGCGAACAGGCGCGCATCCGACCACGGCCACAGCAGGGCGACGCCGAGCCCGCCGTCGGTGAATGCGTCCAACAGCGGATGCGAGGCCACGCACAGCGCCAGCCACAGCGCCGCCCACAGCGGCGGCGCGCGCAGCCAGCGGCTGGCGAGCGCGCCCAGCGCGCCGACCGCGGCGGCGAACGCGAAGGAATGGCTGGCGCCGCGATGGCCGAAATCGTCGGCGTAGGCGATGCCGAGCTTGAAGGCGACCACGTCGGCGTCCGGCAGCATGGCCGCGAGCGCGCCGGCGATCAGCAGCCGGCGATCGACCCGGCGCGGGCCCAGGGCCCAGCCCAGGGCGAGCGGGACCACGGCATGGCTGATGACGGTCGGCATGGCGGATTCAGATCTCGTCGGCACGGAAGGCATCGCGCAGCCAATGCAGGCGCGGCGCGTCGGGATCGCCGTCGGCTTCGATCACGTCGAAGCGGCAGGGCGCGTTGCTGTACTGGCGGTGCGCGGCGAGGAAGGCAAGCGCCGCCTGCACCAGGCGCCGGCGCTTGCCGGCATCGACCGAGACCGCACCGCCGCCGAAGGCTGCGCTGCGGCGGTAACGCACTTCGACGAACACCACGCACGGCTCGCGCGGGCCCGGGTCGAGCATCACCAGATCGAGTTCGCCGAAACGGAAGCTGGCGTTGGCCGCGATCTCGCGCAGCCCTTGTGCGAGCAGGTGCGCACGCGCGGCCGCCTCGACCGCCGCGCCGCGGCTGCGTCGGTCCAGTGGCGCGGGCATGCGCTCAGGCCCGCTTAATGGCGCGCGACGTCGCTCAACGAGACGGCCACGCCGCTGCTGAAGACCGACCAGGCCGGCGTGCGCATCACATTGCCGAAGCCGTCGACGCGCAGGGTGCCGGTCGCGCCGGCGACCTGGCCGTCGGCGGCGGTCGCCAGGCGTTCCAGATACGCAGACAGCAGCCAGGCGTCGTAGCCGAACGCGAACAGGCGCGCGGCCGGCCCGCGTGCGGTCGGCAGGGTCTGACCGGCCGCCGCCGCCGCCGGCAGGCCGCGCACGCCGCGCGTGGTCCAGGCTTCGGACGGGAACACGACGCCGTCGAGGACGCGGTCCTGTTCCGGCTTGCCGGTGCCCGAGAGCACGTAGGAGGTCGCCACGCGCGGCTTGCCGCCCAGGCCGGCCAGGGCCAGCTTCGGCATCAGCGTGCGCGCCGAGGCGCCCTTGACCGCGAGGAAGACCGCATCGACGCCGCCGTCCTTGCTGGCGAACGGCGCGAAGTCCGCGGTGCCTTCGCCGACCGCGTCGGTGACGCTGCCGCCGCGGTCGCCCAGCCGCGCGCGTAACGCGGCCACCGCGCGGTTCTGGCCGTCGTCGGCGCCGCCGACCACCAGCACGCGACGCGCGCCCTGGCTCAGCAGGTAATCGGCCGCGGCGATGCCTTCGTCTTCCGGCGACAGCGAGAAGCTGGCATTGCCCGACGGCGGTGCGACCGAGCCGCGATTGAGCGCGAGCACCGGTACCGGCAGCGCGCCCTTGCCGAACAGCGCGCTGACTTCGTCGCGGCCGAGCGGGCCGACCACGAAATCGTTGCCCTCGGCGGCGGCCTTGTCGTAGGCGGCGAGGGTGCCGCCGGCGGTGCCGAGCGTGTCGTAGAACACCACGTCCGGGCGCCGGCGGTTTTCGCCGTAGTAGCCGGCCAGGAAGCCGTCGCGCACCGGCGAGGCCGCAGTGGCCATGGCGCCGGACAAGGGCAGCAGCACCGCGATCTTGGTCGGCGGACGGTAGCCGTCGCTGTCGGCCGGCGGACGCTTGGCGTCGAAGCGCCAGCCTTCGCCGCGGTCGAACGGACGCGGCAGCGGCAGGCCCCGGCGCAGCAGGGCGCGGCCGGCGTAGTTGTAGAGCGGGTCGCCGGGCGGCAGCGCGGCGGCTTCGCGCGCCAGGCTGTCGTTGTCCAGCTGGGTCAGCAGGCGCTCGATCTGGCTGTCGTTCTCGGTGCGCGCGGCGCCGCTGAGGGCCGCGCCGTTGCGCGCGAGTTCGCTGGCCTGGACCACCAGCGGATGCCCGGCGGTGCGTGCCGGCGCCGGACCGGTGTGGGTGGTCACCGTGCCGCAGCCGGCCAGGGTCAGGCCGAGGGCCAGGGCGGCGAGCGCGATCCGGGCGCCGCGCCAACCGGCGCGCGCGCGCGCGGCGGAGCGCGTGGGGTGGGAGCGCGTGGAGTGGGATCCGGTGATCTCGGGCTGAAGGCGCATCGGCATGATTTCGCCGCGACGCGGCGTTCCTTGGGGGACCGGGTACGATTCTACCCGGCCCCGACACGGAAGCACGATGCAAAGCCCCGGTACCCTCCACATCGTTGCGACCCCGATCGGCAACCTCGGCGACCTCTCGCCGCGCGCGCTCGAGACCCTGCGAGGCGTCGCCGCGATCTGCGCCGAGGACACCCGCCACACCCGTCAGCTGCTCGCCCACTTCGGCCTGGAGCGGCCGCTGCTGGCCCTGCACCAGCACAACGAAGACGCGCAGGTGGCGCAGCTGGTCGCACGCCTGCAGGCGGGCGATTCGCTGGCGCTGGTCTCCGACGCCGGCACCCCGCTGGTCAGCGACCCCGGCTTCCGCCTGGTGCGGGCCGCGCGCGCCGCCGGCATCCGGGTTTCGCCGGTGCCCGGCGCCTGCGCCGCGATCGCCGCGCTGAGCGTGGCCGGGCTGGCCTCGGACCGGTTCGCGTTCGAGGGCTTCCTGCCGGCCAAGGCCTCCGCGCGCCGCGAGCGCCTGGCGCGGCTGGCCGCGGAACCTCGGACCCTGCTGTTCTACGAATCCGCGCACCGCATCGAGGAAGCGCTGGCCGACATGGCGGCGGCGTTCGGCGACGAGCGCCCGGCGGTGATCGCGCGCGAACTGACCAAACTGTTCGAAACCGTGCTCGACGGCACCCTGGCGCAATTGCGTGAACGCGTCGCCGCCGATCCGAACCAGCGCAAGGGCGAGTTCGTGGTGATGATCGAAGGAGCGGGCGAAGACGCCGACGCCCAGGTAGTCGAGGGGCGCAGGCTGTACGCGAAACTGGTCGAGTACCTGAAGCCCTCGCAGGCGGCCAAGCTCGCCGCCGAACTCAGCGGTGCGCCGCGCAAGGCGCTGTACGGCGGCGATTGAAACGTCCCGCGCCTATGTTCGCGGCGGACGTGGGTGCGCAAGCGCGGCGACCAATCGATCCATCAATTCCGGGCCGGCCAGTACCTGGAAGTTCCAGATGTCTTCGGACACGAAGATCGGCAGGCCGTTAAGCAGCATCACCCGCTCGCCGCCGTCGATGCCGGACACCTGCTCCAGTTCGGCTTCGGTCTCGCGGATCGAGCGATAGGCGGGCCAGAAGGCGTCGCGCAGTTGCCGTTCGGTCCAGTCGGGCAGGCGCTCGGCCAGATCCTGAGCGCCGATCAGGCCATGACGGCGCAGCATGCCCAGCGGATACAGCGGGTAATGGTCTTCCGGGTCGTCGCTTCGCATGGAACCAACTGATCCTCGCCTGAGCGCGGGCTGCGTCGTAATCGCCAATTTAGCGGTGCCGCGGCGTCGCACGTGCGACAATGCGCGCGGCGGAGTCGGCCAGGCAGTCGCGTCATCGGATCGCAAGATCGGGTGCCGAGGAAAGTCCGGGCTCCACAGGGCACGGTGCCAGGTAACGCCTGGGCGGCGCGAGCCGACGGAAAGTGCAACAGAGAGCAGACCGCCGAACGGCGTCGCAAGACGTGCGTGGTAAGGGTGAAACGGTGCGGTAAGAGCGCACCGCGAGTCCGGCAACGGACCGGCACGGCAAACCCCACCGGGAGCAAGGCCAAATAGGGAGACTATGCCGCGGCCCGCGGTGTCTCCGGGTAGGCTGCTTGAGCGTAGCGGTGACGCTGCGCCTAGAGGAATGACTGCTCACGACAGAACCCGGCTTATGGCCGGCTCCGCCGCTTTTTTAGACGCCGAGGGCGTCTAAAAAAGCCCCAAAGTTTGCGGAGCAAACTTTGGGCCCCGGGCCACTTCTCCAATCCTCGCGGCTGTCGCCGCGCCCCCTTACTAAGGGGGCTCTCCATAAGCGGGGCAGCGCTCCGTTTGTGGTCTGGGCGTTTCAGATTGAGAGGGTGAAACGGGCGCCGGTTTTCTCGCGTTCCTGCATTGGGCCTCTGACGAATTGCATGCGATGCGTGCATTTATGTCGAACGCGCTTTTCGCTCCCTCTCCCGCTTGCGGGAGAGGGCTGGGGTGAGGGCGCGCCGCAGGCGCAAACGCATGAAATCGACGACGTTGAGACGACCTAGTCGCGTCAATCGGTGAGATTCTTCCTATTTCTGACCGACTCTGACCGCTTCCCTGTCCATTCCGCCGGCTCACGACACGCTGAGATTTATTGTTGCACCGCAGCACGCCCGCTCGGCTCCGGTTCAGGATTGCGACGACGGTCAAACTAATCGCCAGAATCTCAAAACATGAGACGAAACAAAGGTTAGTGGATAAGTCTTGAATAAAACTCTGAAGATTGCCGCAAGCCATTGATGCGCCTAGCGAAATTCCGTCTCAAAAGTTGTTGACAACCTTGTGCGCAGTGCTAAGGTGGGCATCTGAGGGAAAACCGGGTTTTTTGTGGTTTTTCAGAGGCCTTGGCCGCCGGTTGGCGGCCAGAACGCAGGTAATCCGCCCACAAGGCGGACCTAACCAGGCGACCCGTCCGGTAGAGAGGGGCGCCGCACAAGGTGGGCAATGTTCCAGGGCGAAACCGCCATCACGATCGACGACAAGGGCCGGCTGGCGGTGCCCACCGCCTACCGCGATCTTGTCGCGCGCGATTGCGGCAACCGCCTGGTCATCACCTACAACCCGTTCGAGGCCGGCAGCCTCTATCTCTATCCATTGACGGTCTGGGAGCGCGTGCGCGACCAGGTCAACGCCCTGCCCAAGGCCAAGAAGGTCAACCGCAACATCCAGCTCAAGCTGGTCGGTGCGGCGTCGTTCGTCGAGCTCGACGGCAACGGCCGCATCACCGTGCCGGCCAGCCATCGCGCCGCCGTGGGCATAGAGAAGAAGGCCGTGCTGCTGGGCATGGGCGACAAATTCGAGTTGTGGAGCGAGCAGGCGCATCACGCCCAGATCCGTCAGACCATTACCGACGACGATCTGAGCGACGAGCTGCTCGACCTGCAGCTGTGACGGGCGGTGGCATGGAGCGCCCGGGTGCGCGGTCCGGCCACCTCCCCGTCATGTATCGGCAGGTACTGGAAGGCCTGCAGGTCAACGGGAGTGGGACGTACCTGGATGGGACGTTCGGCCGTGGCGGTCACGCGCGCGGCGTACTCGATCAACTCGGCGCCGGAGGCCGGCTGCTGCTGATGGACAAGGATCCCGAAGCGATCGCTGTCGCCGAACGCGAGTTCGGCGCCGATCCGCGCGTGGCGATCTTCCGCGGCAGCTTCGCCGAACTGGCGCAGTGGGACGCGACCGCGTCCGGTCTGGACGGCGTGCTGCTGGACCTGGGCGTGTCCTCGCCGCAGCTGGACGTGGCCGAGCGCGGCTTCAGCTTCGGCAAGGACGGTCCGCTCGACATGCGCATGGACCCCGACAGCGGCGAAAGCGCGGCGCAGTGGCTGGCGCGCGCGGACGAGCGCGAGATCGCCGACGTGCTGTGGACCTACGGCGAGGAGCGCCAGAGCCGCAAGATCGCGCGCACCATCGTCGCCCGCCGCGGCGAGCAGCCGCTGCTGCGCACCGCGCAGCTGGCCGACCTGATCGCCTCGGTGATCCCGCGCGGCGACCAGAAAATCCACCCGGCCACCCGCAGCTTCCAGGCCATCCGCATCTTCATCAACCGCGAGCTGGCCGATCTGGAAATCGGCCTGGACGCGGCATTGGCGCGGCTCAAGCCCGGCGGCCGGCTGGCCGTGATCAGCTTCCATTCGCTGGAAGACCGCATCGTCAAGCAGTTCATCGCGCGCCACAGCAAGGCCCCGCCGGCCAACCGACGCATGCCGGTCGAGATCGCATTCACCCCGACCCTGCTGGCGATCGGCGGCGCGCAGAAGGCCGACCACGACGAAACCTTCGACAACCCGCGCGCGCGCAGCGCGGTGCTGCGCGTGGCCGAGAAACTGGGGGAGGCGGCATGACCCTGCGCCTGCTCCTGACCGTGCTGGTGGTGGCGAACCTGGCCTCGGCCCTGGCCGTGGTCTACGCGCGCCATCAGCACCGCCAGTACTTCATCCAGCTCAACAAGCTCGACCGCGAGCGCGACGAACTCAACATCGAGTTCGGCCGCCTGCAGTTGGAGCAGGCGACCTGGGCCGAGAGCAACCGCATCGACCAGGTCGCGCGCGACCGCCTCGGCATGAAGTTCCCGGAAGGCGCCGAAACCGTGGTGATCAAGCCATGAGCGGCCGTCGCGACGACCATCGCAGCGGCCCGCTGGATCGCCTGCTGGGCGAGCGCGGCAAGCGCGGCGGCCCCGACCGTGGCGGCAAGCCGCGCGGCCGCGCCCGCTTCGACCTGCGCAACCGTCTGCTGATCGTCGGCGGCGTCCTGGGCCTGTGCGCGGTGGCGCTGGTCGGGCGCGCGTTCTATCTGCAGGTGCTCGGCAACGACTTCTACCGCCAGCAGGGCGACGCGCGCGCGCTGCGCGAGATTCCGATCCCGACTTCGCGCGGCATGATCACCGATCGCAACGGCGAGCCGCTGGCGGTGTCGACGCCGGTCGAATCGATCTGGGGCAACCCCAAGGAACTGCTGAAGAATCCGGCCCGCCTGCCGGAACTCGCGGCCGCGCTGGGCGTGCCGACCGACTACCTGACCCGCAAGCTCAGCCAGCGCTCGGGCAAGGAATTCCTGTACCTCAAGCGCCGGATCAATCCGGACGAGGCGCACCGCATCCTCGCCCGCAAGATCCCGGGCGTGTTCTCGCAGCGCGAATTCCGCCGCTTCTACCCCCAGGGCGAAGCGATGGCGCACGTGCTGGGCTTCACCAACATCGACGACCGCGGCCAGGAAGGGCTGGAGCTGGCCTTCGACGACTGGCTGCGCGGCAAGCCCGGCGCCAAGCGCGTGATCCGCGACGGCGCCGGCCGCATCATCGAGAACGTCGATCTGCTCAAGTCGGCCGAGCCCGGCCACGACCTGACGCTCACGATCGACCGCCGCATCCAGTACCTGACCTACCGCGAACTGCGCCGCGCCCTGCTCGAAACCGGCGCCAGCAGCGGTTCGGCGGTGGTCCTGGACGTGGACACCGGCGAAGTGCTGGCGATGGCCAACCTGCCGACCTACAACCCGAACCTGCTCGGCTCGGGCAACCCGGACACGCACCGCAACCGCGCCGTCACCGACGTGGTCGAGCCGGGCTCGACCATGAAGCCGATCACCATCGCGGCGGCCCTGCAGTCGGGCCGGGTCACGCCCAACACCATCGTCGACACCACGCCCGGCTCGATGGCCAACGGCCGCTACCGCATCAACGACACCCATAACTATGGTGTGCTGACGGTCACCGGCGTGATCACCAAGAGTTCCAACGTCGGCGCGGCCAAGCTCGCGCTGCCGCTGCCGAACGACTACTACTACCAGTTCGTGAAGGGCTTCGGTTACGGCAGCAAGCCCGAAAGCGGCTTCCCGGGCGAGTCCTCGGGCGTGCTGATGGCGCCGGACCGCTGGAGCGGCACCACCAAGGCGACCATGTCCTACGGCTACGGCCTGTCGGCGACGCCGTTGCAGATCGCGATGGCCTACGCGGCGATGGCCAACGGCGGCAAGCTGATCGCGCCGACCTTCGTGCGCGGCCAGCGCAACGAGCCGCGCCAGGCGCTGGAACCGAAGATCGCGGCGGAAGTCATGAGCATGATGCAGACCGTGACCGAGCCCGGCGGCACCGCCAAGGCCGCGGCGATCCTGGGCTATCACGTCGCCGGCAAGACCGGCACCGCGCGCAAGTTCAGCGGCACGGGCGGCTATTCCAACAAGTACATCTCGCTGTTCGCCGGCGTGGTGCCGGTCAAGCGCCCGCGCTTCGCCATGACCGTGGTCATCAGCGAGCCGGATCCGTCGATGCGCGGCTATTACGGCGGCTCGGTGTCCGGTCCGGTGTTCCGCAACGTCATGGACGGCGCGCTGCGCCTGATGGACGTGGCGCCCGACGATATCGACACCTGGCTCGCGGCGCAGTCGGCGGCCGAGGCCAAGCGCCTCAGGGCCAACGGCGGCAAGCCCAGCGGCCCGGTGCTGCCGGTCGACGCCGAGGCGGTCGCCGAGGGCTTCGAGGAACTGCCGGCCGACCTGCCGCCGGTGGCGGCCGGCGCGGTCGCGCCGATCGGAGCCGGACGATGAGCGCCGTCCGCCGCCGCATGCTCTTGCGCGAACTGCTGCCCGACGTGGCCGGCGTTCCCGCGGACCTGGAAATCACCGGGCTGACCCTGGACAGCCGCAGCGTGCGCGCCGGCAACGCCTTCGTCGCGATCGCCGGTTTCGGCGCGCACGGGCTGAAGTTCGTCGCCCAGGCGCGCGCCGCGGGCGCTAGCGCGATCCTGTTCGAACCGCCGGCGCCCGCCGACCTGCCGGCGCCCGCCGACGCCATCGCCGTGCCCGGTTTGCGCGCGCGCCTGGGCGAGATGGGCGACCGCTTCCACGGCCGGGCCAGCGAGGCGATGACCGTGGTCGGGGTGACCGGCACCAACGGCAAGACCTCGACCGTGCAGCTGCTGGCGCAGGCCTGGACCTTGCGCGGCCTGCGCTGCGGCACCATCGGCACGCTCGGCGCCGGACTTTACGGCGAGGTCGTGCCGACCGGCTTCACCACGCCTTTGGTGTTGCAGTTGCATGAGCTGCTCGCCGAAATGCACGACGCCGGCGCCCAGGCCGTGGCGATGGAAGTCAGCTCGCACGCGCTCGACCAGGGCCGCGTCGACGGCACCCATTTCGATGTCGGCGTGTTCACCAATCTCACCCGCGATCACCTCGACTACCACGGCGACATGGCCAGCTACGGCGCGGCCAAGGCGCGCCTGTTCGCGTGGCCGGGCCTGAAGGCGGGCGCGATCAACCTCGACGACGAGTTCGGCCGCGGTTTGCACGCGAGCCTGCCGGCGACGGTGCGCGCGATCGGCCTGAGCTCGCGCGGCGCGGACCATGCGCAGCTGCGCGCCGAGCGCCTGAGCTTCGACAACCGCGGTATCGGCTTCGATCTGGTGGTCGACGGCCAGGCCCATGCGGTGGTCTCGCCGCTGCTGGGCCGCTTCAACGTCGACAACCTGCTGGCCGTGGCCGGCGCGCTGTATGCGCTGGGCGACGCGCCGGCGCAGATCGCCGCGACCCTGTCGCAGCTGCAGCCGATCCACGGCCGCATGAACCGCCTCGGCGGCGACGCCGGCCGTCCGTTGGTGGTGATCGACTACGCTCACACCCCCGATGCGCTGGAGCAGGCGCTGACCTCGCTGCGCGGCCACGCGCGCGCGCGCCTGATCTGCGTGTTCGGCTGCGGCGGCGAGCGCGACCGCGGCAAGCGTCCGCAGATGGCGGCGATCGCCGAGGCCCGCGCCGACACGGTCGTGGTCACCGACGACAACCCGCGCCGCGAAGACGGCGATGCCATCGTCGCCGACATCGTCGCCGGCTTCGCCCATCCCGAGCGCGCGATCGTGCTGCGCGACCGTGCCGCGGCGATCGCGCGCGCGATCGCCGATGCCGGTCCGGACGACATCGTGCTGGTCGCCGGCAAGGGCCACGAGCCTTACCAGGAAATAGACGGCGTGCAGCATCCCTTCGACGACACTCGCATCGCGCATGCGGCGCTGGAGGCGAGGCCATGAAGCGGCTGCGCCTGTCCGAGATCGCGCGCATGACCGGCGGCCGCCTGCACGGCGAGGACGCCGTGGTCGCCGCTGTCGTCACCGATACCCGCGCCCTGGCCGAGGCGGGCGACGCCTTGTTCGTCGCGCTCAAGGGCGAACGCTTCGACGGTCACGACCATGTCGGCGCCGCGGCCGCTGCCGGCGTGGCCGGCGCATTGGTGTCGCGCCAGCTCGATACGGCGCTGCCGCAGGTGATCGTCGCCGACACCGAGCGCGCGCTGGCCGCCTTCGCCACCGCGGTGCAGCGCGAGCGCACGGCCACGACCACGCTGGCGATCACCGGCAGCAGCGGCAAGACCAGCGTCAAGAACCTGACCATCGCGATCCTCGAACGCGCCGGCCGCGCCTACGCGACGCCGGGCAACCGCAACAACGAGATCGGCATGCCGCTGGCGGTGCTGGCCGCGCCCGAGGACGCGCAGTTCGCGGTCTACGAGATGGGCACCGGCGCGCCCGGCGATATCGCCTACCTGACCGCGATCGCGCCGCCGCGCGTGGCCGTGGTCAACAACGTCGCGCCCGCGCACCTGGAGCGCATGGGCAGCCTGCTCGCGATCGCCGACACCAAGGCCGCGGTCTACGACACGCTGCCGCCGGACGGGGTCGCGGTGATCAACGCCGACGATGCGTTCGCGCCGTTCTTCGCCGAACGCGCGCACGGCCGTCGCCTGATCCGTTTCGGCCTGGACGCCAGCGCCGACGTGAGCGCGCGCGACATCCGCCTGGGCGAGGAAGGTTCGCAGTTCGTGCTGACCACGCCGCAGGGCCAGGCCGCGATCGCGCTCGCCATCCCCGGCCGCCACAACGTGCGCAACGCGCTCGCGGCCGCCTCGCTGGCGCTGGGCGCAGGCGTGGCTCTGGCGACCATCGCCGAGGGCCTGAACGCCGCGCGTCCGGTGTCCGGGCGCCTGGTCACGCATCGCCTGCGCAGCGGCGCGGTGCTGATCGACGACAGCTACAACGCCAATCCCGGTTCGGTGGCCGCGGCCATCGACACGCTCGCCGACGCCACCGCGCACGGCCGCGCGGGCGAGGGCTGGCTGGTGCTGGGCGACATGCGCGAGCTCGGCCCGGACGGTGCGGCGATGCACGCCGAGGCCGGCCGTCGTGCCAAGGGCGCCAGCCTCAAGCGCCTGTTCGCGCTGGGTCCGCTCAGCGTCGAAGCGGCGCGCGCGTTCGGCGAAGGCGCTACGCATTACGAAAGCCACGAGGCGCTGTCGCAGGCGCTCGCGGCGGAGCTGCGCGAGGGTGTGCGCGCGCTGGTGAAGGGGTCGCGCGGTAGCGCGATGGATCGGATCGTGACTGCGCTGCTGGCCAGCGACGCGTCGCCGGATGGGGAGGAATCGACGCATGCTGCTTGAACTGACGCGCTGGCTGGAACAACTGCAGAGCCTGTTCGGTCTGTTCGGATACCTGACGTTTCGCGGCATCCTCAGCGCGCTGACCGCGCTCGGGCTGTCGCTGTGGTGGGGGCCGGCGGTGATCCGCAAGCTCGCCCAATACAAGGGCGGCCAGCCGATCCGCAAGGACGGCCCGCAGTCGCACTTCTCCAAGGCCGGCACGCCGACCATGGGCGGGGCGCTGATCCTGATGACCGTGCTGGCCTCGGTGCTGCTGTGGGGCGACCTGCGCAACCGCTACGTCTGGCTGGTGATCGCGGTGATGCTCGCGTTCGGCGCGATCGGCTGGTACGACGACTGGATCAAGATCGTGCACCGCGATCCCAACGGCCTGAAGTCGCGCTGGAAGTATCTGCTGCAGTCGATCTTCGGCCTGGCCGCGGGCGTGTTCCTGTACTACACCGCCGACGCCCCGGCCGCGACCACCTTCTACATCCCGATGCTGAAGTCGGTCGCGCTGCCGCTGGTGGGCGTGAGCTTCATCGCCATCGCCTACTTCTGGATCGTCGGCTTCTCCAACGCGGTCAACCTGACCGATGGCCTGGATGGTCTGGCGATCATGCCGACCGTGCTGGTCGCCTGCGCGCTGGGCGTGTTCGCCTACGCCTCGGGCAACGCGGTGTTCTCCAACTACCTGCAGATCCCTCAGGTACCGGGCGCGGGCGAGCTGGTGATCATCTGCGCCGCGATCGCGGGCGCCGGCCTGGGCTTCCTGTGGTTCAACACCTATCCGGCGATGGTGTTCATGGGCGACATCGGTGCGCTGGCGCTGGGCGCGGTGCTCGGCACCGTCGCGGTGATCGTGCGCCAGGAACTGGTGCTGGTGGTCATGGGCGGCGTGTTCGTGATCGAAACGCTGTCGGTGATGATCCAGGTCGCCTCGTTCAAGCTCACCGGCAAGCGCGTGTTCCGGATGGCGCCGATCCATCACCACTTCGAGCTCAAGGGCTGGCCCGAGCCGCGCGTGATCGTGCGCTTCTGGATCATCTCGGTGGTGCTCGTCCTCGTCGGCCTGGCGACCTTGAAGGTGCGCTGATGAACGACTCCGCCGCTCGCCAGGCAACACGACTGGACGCCATCCACGGACGCTACGATCCGTGGCTGCTGGCGGTGTCGTGCGCGCTGGCCTGCGTCGGTCTGGTCATGGTCGGCTCGGCTTCCATCGGCGTGGCCGACGGCCACGACGTTGGCCCGTTCTACTTCCTGACCCGGCACGCGGTGTTCCTGGCGATCGGCCTGGTCGCGGCGGTGTGGCTGATGCGCACCGAACTCAAGACCATCGAGCAGCACAACCAGCTGCTGTTGCTGGTGTGCCTGGCCCTGCTGCTGGCGGTGTTCGTGCCCGGCATCGGCAAGAGCGTCAACGGCGCGCGCCGCTGGCTCAACCTGGGCGTGTCGAATTTCCAGGCCGTGGAAGCGGTCAAGCTGCTCTACATCCTGTGGCTGGCGAGCTATCTGAAGCGCTTCAGCGAGGATATCTCGGCGACCTGGCTGGCGATGCTCAAGCCGATCGGCGTGGCCGTGGTGCTGGTGGCGATGCTGCTGATGCAGCCGGACTTCGGTTCCTCGTCGCTGATCCTGGCGATCACCGCCGGAATGCTGGTGCTGGGCGGCGTGAACATGCCGCGCATGTTCGGCCCGGTGCTGATCGGCCTGCCGGTGCTGGCGATCGTCGCGATCGCCGAGCCCTACCGCGTGAGCCGTCTGACCTCGTTCCTGAATCCCTGGGCGGACCCGTTCAAGACCGGCTACCAGCTCACCAACGCGCTGATGGCGGTCGGCCGCGGCGAATGGCTGGGCGTGGGCCTGGGCGCGTCGGTGCAGAAGCTGTCGTACCTGCCCGAGGCGCACACCGACTTCATCCTGGCGGTGATCGCCGAGGAGTTCGGTTTCCTCGGCGTATGCCTGGTGGTCGGCCTGTACGCGCTGCTGGCCGGGCGCGCGTTCTGGATCGGATTGAAGTGCGTCGAGATGCGCCGCCACTTCTCCGGCTATATCGCCTTCGGCATCGCCCTGTGGATGAGCCTGCAGAGCTTCGTCTCGATCGGCGTGAACCTGGGCCTGCTGCCGACCAAGGGCCTGACCCTGCCGATGATTTCCTACGGCGGCTCCAGCGTGATCATGACCTGCGCCGCGCTGGGCGTGCTGCTGCGGGTGTCCTACGAGCTCGACCGCGCCCAGCGTCAGGTCGCGCGCCTGCGCAACGAGGCCGCGCAGCCTTCGGCCGGCGTGCCGGCGACCGCCAATCCGCTGCCGGGCGTCGCTGGCGATCCCGCGCGCGGCACCAGCCGCCTGCGCCAGCGCGCCGAACCCAGCCTGGGGAGGACGACGGCATGAGCGTGCACAACGCCGCCACCGACTCCGACCTGCATCCGGTGATGATCCTCGCCGGCGGCACCGGCGGGCATATCTTCCCGGGGCTCGCGGTCGCGCATGCGCTGATCGCGCGCGGCGCGCCGGTGCTGTGGCTGGGCGCCGACGGCGGCATGGAAACGCGGCTGGTGCCGCAGCACGGCATCGCCATCGACACCATCGCGGTGCGCGGCATCCGCGGCAAGGGCGTGGCCGCTCTGCTGGCGGCGCCGTTCAAGGTGCTATCGGCGGTGCGTGCAGCGGCGCAAACCCTGCGCGAGCGTCAGCCGTGCGCGGTGATCAGCTTCGGCGGTTACGCCGCCGGGCCCGGCGGCATCGCTGCGCGCCTGGCCGGCATTCCGTTGATCGTGCACGAACAAAACCGCGCCCCCGGTATGACCAACCGCGTGCTCGCGCGTTTCGCCCGCCACGTGCTGACCGGTTTCCCCGACACCTTCACGAACCGCAACGAAGAAGTCGTCGGCAATCCGGTACGCGCCGAGATCGCCGCGGTCGCGCCTCCGGCCGAACGCTTCGGCGGACGCAGCGGGCCGCTGCGCCTGCTGGTGCTGGGCGGCAGCCAGGGCGCGCGCGCGCTCAACGCCGCCGTGCCCAAGGCGATCGCCGGTCTGCATGGCCGCCTGAGCTGCGAGGTGCGTCATCAGTGCGGCGAGAAGCTGCGCGACGACGCGGTGCGCGCCTATGCCGACGCCGGCGTGACCGCTTCGGTCGAACCGTTCATCGCCGACATGGCCGCCGCCTACGCCTGGGCCGATCTGGTGATCTGCCGGGCCGGCGCGCTGACCCTGGCCGAGCTGTGCGCCGTCGGCGTCGGCAGTGTGCTGGTGCCGTTCCCGCAGGCGGTCGACGACCACCAGACCAAGAACGCGCAGTACCTGGTCGATCGCGGCGCGGCCCAGCTGCTGCCGCAGAGCACCGATCTGGCCGAACGCATCTCGGCCACCATCGAAATTCTCGGCGAGCGCGAGGGCCTGCTGCAGATGGCCATCGCCGCGCGCGCCCTGGCCAAACCCGACGCGGCCGAACGGGTCGCCGACATCGTCCTGGAGCAATCGAACATGAGGAAGCCGGCATGAGTACGGCCCTGCGCCGCCGGCTGCAGCACACGGGCGATCTGGCCAAGGCCTTTCCGCGCGTGCACTTCGTCGGCATCGGCGGCACCGGCATGAGCGGCATCGCCGAGGTGATGTGCACGCTGGGCTATCAGGTGTCCGGCTCGGACATGGCCGACAACGCGGTCACCCGCCGCCTGGCCTCGCTGGGCATCGCCGTGCACCGGGGCCATGCCGCCGCCAACGTGCTCGGCAGCGACTGCGTGGTCGTGTCCAGCGCGATCAAGCGCGACAACCCGGAACTGATGGAAGCGCGCGCTCAGCGCATTCCGGTGGTGCCGCGCGCCGAGATGCTGGCCGAGCTGATGCGCTTCCGCCGAGGCATCGCCGTCGCCGGTACCCACGGCAAGACCACGACCACCTCGCTGGCCGCGAGCGTGCTCGGCGAGGGCGGTATCGATCCGACCTTCGTGATCGGCGGACAGCTGCTCGCCGCCGGCGCCAACGCGCGCCTGGGCGGCGGTCAGTGGCTGGTGGCCGAGGCCGACGAGAGCGACGGCAGCTTCCTGCGCCTGAACCCGCAGATCGCGATCGTCACCAACATCGACGCCGATCACCTGGAGAACTACGGCGGCGACTTCGCCAAGGTGCTGGCCGCGTTCGAGGAATTCCTGCACCGCCTGCCGTTCTACGGCCTGGCCGTGCTGTGCATCGACGACCCCAAGGTCGCCGCGCTGGCCGCGGAAACGCCGCGCCACGTGATGACCTACGGCTTCGACGAGGCCGCCGACGTGCGCGCCGAGGATGTCGAGCAGCACGGTCCGAACATGCGTTTCACCCTGTGCCTGCCGGACGCGACCCGCACCGAGGTGACGCTGGCCCTGCCGGGCCGGCACAACGTCCAGAACGCCCTGGCCGCGGCCGCGGTGGGCTGGCAGCTGGGCGTGCAGCCGGACGCGATCGCGCGTGCGCTGCAGAACTTCGCCGGCATCGGCCGTCGCTTCAACCTGCTCGCACAGCTGCGCACCGCCAAGGGCGCGACCGTGCAGCTGGTCGACGACTACGGCCATCACCCGAAGGAACTTGAGGCCGTGTTCGCCGCCGCCCGCGGCGGTTGGCCGGACAAGCGTCTGGTGGTGGCGTTCCAGCCGCACCGTTACAGCCGCACCCGCGATCTGTTCGACGAATTCGCCGCGGTGCTGTCCAGCGTCGACGCGCTGGTGCTCACCGAGATCTATCCGGCCGGCGAAGCGCCGATCGCCGGCGCCGACGCCAAGTCGCTGGCGCGCGCGATCCGCGCGCGCGGCCGCATCGATCCGGTCGTGGTCGGAGGTGCCGCCGAGCTGGCCGCGGTACTGCCCGACGTCCTCAACGACGGCGACCTGCTGCTGATGATGGGGGCCGGCGACATCGGTCATGCCGCGCAGCAGATCGCCAGCCAAGGTTTCCAGGGAGAATCCAAGTGAGTTCGCAGTTCGCTCCGCTCCGCGTCACCGATCCGGCCGTGTTCGGACGCGTTGCCGTGCTCATGGGCGGCACCAGCGCCGAGCGCGAGGTATCGCTGGATTCCGGCCGCGGCGTACTCGAAGCGCTGCGCTCGCGCGGCGTCGACGCATTCGCGGTCGATGGCATCCCGGCGCTGATCGAAGCGGTGATCGCCGGTCAACGATCCGGCGCTGGCCGCGTCGACCGCGTGTTCAACATCCTGCACGGCAACAAGGGCGGCGGCGAAGACGGCGTGCTGCAGGGCCTGCTCGAAGCGCTCGGCGTGCCCTACACCGGCTCGGACGTGCTCGGCTCGGCGCTGGCCATGGACAAGATCCGCACCAAGCAGGTGTGGATGGCCGAAGGCCTGCCGACCCCGCGCTACAAGCGCATCGCCAAGGGCGACGACGTGCATGCGGCGGCGCGCGAAATCGGCCTGCCGGTGATCATCAAGCCGTCCAGCGAAGGTTCCAGCGTCGGCGTGTCGCGCGTGCTCAACGACGCCGACATCGACGAGGCCGTGGCCCTGGCCGCGCGCTACCCCGGCGAGATGCTGATGGAGCAGATGGTGGTCGGCGACGAGCTGACCGTGGCGGTGCTGATCAACGGCGACGGCTATACCGCGCTGCCGTCGATCCGGATCGTGCCCAAGGGGCTGTGGTACGACTACCACGCCAAGTACATCGCCGACGACACCCAGTACCTGTGCCCGGGCCTGGAGGGCGCGGCCGAGGACGAAATCCGCGACCTGGCGATGCGCGCCTTCGTCGCGGCCGGCTGCAAGGGCTGGGGCCGGGTCGACGTGATGCGCGACCGCGACAGCGGTCAGCTGTACCTGATCGAGGTCAACACCGCGCCGGGCATGACCAGCCATTCGCTGGTGCCCAAGGGCGCGCGCCAGGTCGGGATCGAATACGACGAGCTGTGCTGGCGCGTGCTGGAAGCGACCGTGCGAGGAGGTGCGCCGGCGTGAACGCCATGCTGCGCCTCATCGGTTGGCTGCTCGCGCTGGCGCTGGTCGCGCTGCCGGTGGTCGCCGTGCTCAACGGTTGGATCGGCGCCGGCCAATGGCCGCTGCGCAAGCTGCGCGTGACCGGGCAGTTCGATCGGGTCGACGAGGCGCTGCTGCGACGCACGCTGCTGCCGTACGCGCAGCGCGGCTTCTTCGCGGTCGATCTGGCTTCGGCGCAGGGTGCGGTCGCCAGGCTGCCGTGGGTCGAACACGCCGAAGTGCGCAAGCGCTGGCCGGACGTGCTGGAAGTGAGCGTAGCCGAGCACCGTCCGTTCGCGCGCTGGGGCAAGGACCGCTTGCTGTCCGAGCAGGGCCGGCTGTTCCCGTCGCAGGGCGTCGAGGTGCCCAAGGGGCTGCCGCAGTTCGCCGGGCCTGATACGCGCGTGGCCGAAGTGGTCGCGCTTTACAACGAGTCGCGCGCGATGTTCGCGCCGATCGGAATGGATGTGCAGCGGGTCGAGATCGACCAGCGCGGCAGCTGCACGCTCGGCCTGGTCAACGGCGCCGCGCCGGAAGGCACCGAGGTCGTGGTCGGGCGCGATCAGGCGCGCGCGCGGCTGGCGCGCTTCGTGCGGCTGATGCCGCGACTGCTGGCGCAGCGGGTGCAGATCCTCGCCCGCGCCGATCTTCGTTACACCAACGGTTTCGCGCTGTCCTGGGCGCCGATCACGGCGCCCACGGCGGCAACGCAGCAACAGCAGGAAAAGTCATGAATCGCAAAGGCGACAAATCGCTGATCGTCGGTCTCGACATCGGCACCTCGAAGGTGGTCGCGCTGGTGGGCGAGTACTCGCCGGGCAATCCGATCGAGGTCATCGGCATCGGCTCGCACGAATCGCGCGGTCTCAAGCGCGGCGTGGTGGTCGATATCGAGTCGACGGTGCAGTCGATCCAGCGCGCGATCGAAGAGGCCGAGCTGATGGCCGGCTGCGAGATCCGCTCGGTCTACGCCTCGATCTCCGGCAATCACGTGCAGTGCCGCAACTCGCAGGGCATCGCCCCGATCCGCGACGGCGAGGTCACCTACGGCGACCTCGACCGGGTGCTGGAGGCGGCCAAGGCGGTGGCGATCCCGGCAGACCAGAAGATCCTGCATGCGATCCCGCGCGACTACGTGCTCGACGATTCGCAGGAAGGCATCCGCAATCCGGTCGGCATGACCGGCGTGCGCCTGGAGGTGCACGCGCACCTGGTGGTGTGCGCGCAGTCGGCCGCGGCCAACATCAGCAAGTGCGTGCAGCGCTGCGGGTTGCAGGTCGACGACCTGATCCTGAGCGTGCTCGCCTCCAGCACCGCGGTGCTGACCAGCGACGAGCGCGAACTGGGCGTGGTCCTGGTCGACATCGGCGCCGGCACCACCGACATCGCGGTGTTCGTGCAGGGCGCGATCGCGCACAGCGCGAGCCTGGCGATCGCCGGCGACAAGGTCACCGAGGACATCGCGCACATGCTGCGCACGCCCACGCCCGAGGCCGAGCAGATCAAGGTCCGCTACGCCTGCGCGCTGGCGCAGATGGCGACCGCCGAGGAATCGATCCAGGTGCCCAGCGTCGGCGACCGGCCGCCGCGGCGCATGCCGCGCCACTCGCTGGCGCAGGCGGTGCAGGCGCGCTACGAGGAAATCTTCGAAATGATCCAGGCCGAGCTGCGCCGTTCGGGCTTCGAACAGCACGTGCGTGCCGGCATGGTCCTGACCGGCGGCGCCGCGAAGATGGAAGGCGTGGTCGAGCTGGCCGAGGAAATGCTGCAGATGCCGGTGCGCGTGGGCATCCCGCAGCACGTGACCGGCCTGGGCGAAGTGGTCGGCAACCCGGTCCACGCCACCGGCGTCGGGCTGCTGCTGATGGGCAGCCAGATCGAGCACCCCCGGCGCAGCTCGGTGATCCCGACCGGTCGCGCCGGCAGCTTCTTCAACAAGATCAAGAACTGGTACCGCGGCGAGTTCTGACCGATGCGAACGGTCGTGAGCGACGCGGGTTTCAAGGAATCGAGCCGGGCGACAGCGGCGCCGATTCCCGATCCGGACGCAGGTCCGGATCAAGCGGGCAGGCGAGGGCGGCGAAGGCGAAAGGTTTCAAGCGGTATCAGCGAACTATCCATAACTAGCAACACATAACGAGGACGAGGACATGGCACATTTCGAATTGGTTGAAAAAATGGCCCCGAACGCGGTCATCAAGGTCGTCGGCGTGGGCGGCGGCGGCGGCAACGCCGTGGCGCACATGGTCAGCGGCAACGTCGACGGGGTGGAGTTCATCACCGCCAACACCGACGCCCAGGCGATCAAGAACTGCGGCGCCAAGCTGCAGCTGCAGTTGGGCAGCAACGTCACCAAGGGCCTGGGCGCAGGCGCGAATCCGGAAGTCGGCCGTCAGGCTGCGCTGGAAGATCGCGAACGCATCATGGACGCGCTGACCGGCGCCGACATGGTCTTCATCACCGCCGGCATGGGCGGCGGCACCGGCACCGGCGCGGCGCCGGTCGTGGCCCAGCTCGCCAAGGAAATGGGCATCCTGACCGTGGCCGTGGTCACCAAGCCGTTCCCGTTCGAAGGCCGCCGCCGCATGCAGGTCGCGCTCAAGGGCATCGAGGAGCTGTCGCACCACTGCGATTCGCTGATCACGATCCCGAACGAGAAGCTGATCACCGTGCTCGGCCGCAACGCGACCATGATCCAGGCCTTCCGCGCCGCCAACGACGTGCTGCTGGGCGCCGTGCAGGGCATCGCCGACCTGATCGTGCGTCCGGGCCTGATCAACGTCGACTTCGCCGACGTGCGCACCGTGATGTCCGAAATGGGCCTGGCGATGATGGGCACCGGTTCGGCGCGCGGCGACGATCGTGCCCAGGCCGCGGCCGAGTCGGCGATCCAGAACCCGTTGCTCGACGACGTCAACCTGTCCGGCGCCAACGGCATCCTGGTCAACATCACCGCCGGTCCGGACTTCACCATGGCCGAGTTCGACGAGGTCGGCCGCACGATCGAGGGCTTCGCCTCCGAAGACGCGACCGTGGTCATCGGCACTGTGCTCGATCCGGACATGCAGGACGAGGTCAAGGTCACCGTGGTCGCCACCGGCCTCAACCGCGTCGCCGCCAAGCAGTCGGTGCGCGGCCAGGGCTACGACCGCGAATCGCAGCGCGCGCCGATCCAGCTGGTGCGCAACGCGACCACCGGTCAGCCGGAGTTCTCGGCCATGGACGAAATGCCGTCCTCGCCGATGCCCAGCTTCGGCGGCAGCCTGCGCGGCGGCTCGCGTCCGATCGAGACCTCGGCCCCGGCCGTGGCCGACTTCGGCAACGACAGCAGCTACCTGGACATCCCGGCGTTCCTGCGCCGCCAGGCGGACTGATCGCAAGACGGTCGCGGCACGGCGCCGCGGCGGTGGGGACGGGATCGCATTCCCGTCTCCGCGGCCGTAGCGCGGCGCCGCGGCCCGCCCGAAACGCTGGCCGGCTTCGTCCCCCGGCCAGCGGCAGCACCCCGCCGCCCGCTCCGGCGCGTGGCGTTTGGACCGGTCGACCCGTCCCTAGGCGGGTCGGCCGGTCGGTTTCTCGGTGCCGGACCACCGGTAGGACAGTGCGTCCTTTCCGTTCAGGTTCAGCTGCCTGCGTGCTAATCTTGCGCGGTTTCGACCCGGCCCCATAGAGATGGAGTCGGTCGCAGGCCCCAAGCTCCAATACCTTCAAGACCGGCCGTTCCCGCCAAGAGCCAGGTATCCACCGATCCATGTTGCGTCAGCGCACCCTCAAGAACGTGATCCGCGCCACCGGCGTGGGCCTGCACAGCGGCGAGAAGGTTTTTCTCACCCTGCGTCCGGCCCCGGTGGACGCAGGCGTCGTGTTCCGTCGCGTCGACCTGGATCCCGTGGTGGAGATTCCCGCGGCCGCGCAGCTGGTCACCGAGACCGTGCTGTGCACCGGGCTGACCCAGGGCCTGGGCAAGGTCATGACCGTCGAACACCTGCTGTCGGCCCTGGCCGGCCTGGGTATCGACAACATCTTCATTGAGCTGTCCGCGGCCGAAGTGCCGATCATGGACGGTTCCGCCGGTCCCTTCGTGTTCCTGCTGCAGTCGGCGGGCATCGCCGAGCAGGAGGCGCCGAAGCGCTTCATCCGCATCAAGCGCCCGATCGAGGTCAGCCACGGCGACAAGGTCGCCCGGTTCGAGCCCTACGACGGCTTCCGCCTGGGCTTCACCGTGGTCTTCGACCATCCGGCGATCCCGGCCTCGCAGTCGCGCGCGGAAGTGGAGTTCTCGACCGAGAACTACATCCGCGAGGTCAGCCGCGCCCGTACCTTCGGTTTCATGCGCGACCTGGAGTACATGCGCGAGCGCAACCTCGGCCTGGGCGGCTCGATGGACAACGCGATCGTGCTGGACGAGTTCCGGGTCCTGAACGACGACGGCCTGCGCTACGCCGACGAGTTCGTGCGCCATAAGATCCTCGATGCGGTCGGCGACCTGTACCTGGCCGGGCGCCCGATCATCGGCGCCTACGAGGGCTACAAGTCCGGTCACGCGCTCAACAATCAGCTCGTGCGCGCCCTGCTGGCCGAGCGTTCGGCCTGGGAAGAAGTCACCTACACCGACGTGGATGCGCCGCCGGTGGCCTACGGCGACCCGGTCACGGCCTGAGCCTGCCACCCGCCCTGGCACAGCCTGGGGACACAGGGTGCACAAAGCATGACCCCAACGTGCGACGGATCACAGACGTGAACGTCCGGTGACGCTTTAACTAAATTTTAACGGTTTCTTACCGAATCTTTAGTGCGTCCTTAACAAATTCAAGGATTTAGGCCGTTAGCATGCCCCGACCCGGCCTGTTGCCGGCGGCGTGCACAGACCGTGCCAGTCGTCGAACGGGGGTCAGGCGGCATCATCCGAGCCCGAAGGATCGGGTTCCTTCAGCGATGCCAGGGCGTCCGCCAAAGCTTTTTGCGCGTACGCCGACATGGGTAAGGCTTTCCGGTTCGGCTGCACAGGCAGGGGAACCGGCGCTGTCGTTTTGACGATCAGTTCAGCTGCATCCAGCCCGACGGAACGGGCCGCGTCGAGTAGTTCCGGAGCCGCGAGCCGCAGCTTGGCCCGCCACACCGGAGCATCGACGACAAATACGAGCTTGCCGTTCTCGAAGTTAGCCAGCCGCGCGTGCGCGGCCAGCGAAGGCGGCAAGAGGGGGCGTAACCGTCGGTCCAGACCGTCCAGCCAGAGCGCTCGACGGATCGGGTTCCCCGCCGGCTCCGCGAGCAGCGCTTCGAGCGCGTCGCGAGGGGTCGAGGGGGGGCGCGTTGGTGGTTTGGACTTGGAATCAGACATAGAGCTAATGACCTATCAAACCATCGTAAACAAATCGCGGGCGCAGCTGGGGACGTTCTTCCAGCACGTCGGCCACTTCGGCGGACGCCGTCCTGCCGTAGCGGTCGCCCTGCTCCTGGGTACCGGCGTGGCGCTGGGCGCCGGCGCCGGCATCGCCGACAACGTCATGCTGCGCGCCCAGGTGCGCGAGCAGCAGGCCCAGATCGACGCCACCCGGCGCGACGCCCAGCGCGAGATCAACGCCCTGGCCGCGCGCATGGGCGAGCTGCAGGCCGAGGCCAACCGCCTCAATGCCCTCGGCGAGCGGCTGACCCGGATCGGCCAGCTGCAGGACGGCGAGTTCGATTTCAACAAGCCGGTCGGTCAAGGTGGCGCGGGTCCGGTCCGCGACATGCCCAAGGCGGAATTATCGATGGGCATGGCCAAGCTGGACGGCCAGTTCAAGGCCTCCGGCGAGCAGCTCTCGGTGCTGGAGTCGCTGCTGTTCAACCGCCAGCTCGACATGAATGCGGTGCCTTCGCGCGCCCCGATCGCCAACAGCTATATCACCTCCGGCTTCGGCGGCCGCGCCGATCCGTTCAACGGCGGTAGCGCCTTCCACAAGGGCATCGACTTCGAAGCCGACGTCGGCGACCCGGTGCTGGCCGTGGCCGACGGCGTGGTCAGCTATTCCGGCGTGCGTTCGGGCTACGGCAACGTGGTCGAGGTCGACCACGGCAACGGCTACGTGACCCGCTACGCGCACAACTCGCGCCTGCTGCTCAAGGTCGGCGAGCTGGTCCGCGCGGGCCAGGAAGTCGCCAAGGCCGGCTCCACCGGCCGTTCGACCGGCGCCCACGTGCATTTCGAGGTCTGGGAGAACGGTCGGGTCGTGAACCCGGTCAAGTTCTTGAACCAGCAGTCGCCGCTGCGGGGCTGAGGCGAGCCCGCTTGCGAGCCAYYGGCTCGCGGGCCTGACGAACGCCCGCCGCGCTGCGGCGGGCTGGGTAAGGAAGGCCTGCTTGCGAGCCATTGGCTCGCGGCCTGACGAACGCCCGCCGCGCTGCGGCGGGCCGGAAGCGCCCATCAGCTCACCTCCTTAGCCCGAAGCACCGCCCAACGGCGCCCCATCCGGGCGCCGTTCGCATTTCCAGGCCCCCGCAACGCATGAATACGCCCTCAGCCGCCCGCCATTCCCCCTTGCAAGCACCAGACCCCGGCCCAAGCTAGAATGAGCGTTGGCTTAAGACCAGGCTCGATGCGATCGGGGCGCCACGCGCTCCGATTCCGTCTCTGGACCTTCTCAATCGGGAACTCGTCGGCGGTTAAGCGTTCTTAACGCGTTCCGCCCCCGGATTCCTGTTTCGCTTCACGGACCCGTTCATGCTCAACAGCCTGCTTACCCGCGTTTTCGGCAGCCGCAACGATCGCCTGCTGCGCCAACTGCAACGCTCCGTCGTCAAGATCAACGCCCTCGAACCGGAGATGGAGAAGCTCTCCGACGCGCAGCTGCAGGCCAAGACCCCCGAGTTCCAGCAGCGCATCGCCGACGGCGAGAGCCTGGACAAGCTGCTGCCGGAAGCGTTCGCGGTTTGCCGCGAGGCCTCCAAGCGCGTGCTCGGCATGCGTCATTACGATGTGCAGCTGATCGGCGGCATGGTCCTGCACCTGGGCAAGATCGCCGAGATGCGCACGGGCGAGGGCAAGACCCTGGTCGGCACGCTGCCGGTCTACCTCAACGCGCTCGAAGGCAAGGGCGTGCACGTGGTCACCGTCAACGACTACCTGGCGCGCCGCGACTCGGCCTGGATGGGTCGTCTGTACAACTGGCTGGGCCTGAGCGTCGACGTGGTCTACCCAGGCATGGCGCATAGCGACAAGCACGCCGCCTACGCCGCCGACATCACCTACGGTACCAACAACGAATTCGGCTTCGACTACCTGCGCGACAACATGGCGCTGTCGAAGGAAGACCGCTTCCAGCGCGGCCTGCATTACGCGATCGTCGACGAAGTCGACTCGATCCTGATCGACGAGGCGCGTACCCCGCTGATCATTTCCGGCCCCGCCGACGAGTCGCCGGAGCTGTACATCAAGGTCAACCGCATCGTGCCGTCGCTGATCCGTCAGGAGAAGGAAGACGGCGAGGGCGACTACTGGGTCGACGAGAAGGGCAAGCAGGTGCACCTGTCCGAGTCCGGCCAGGAGCACGCCGAGGATCTGCTGCGCCGCGCCGGCATCCTGCAGGGCGAGGAAGACAGCCTGTACGGCGCCAACAATCTCAGCGTCGTCCACCACCTCAACGCGGCGCTGCGCGCGCATGCGATCTACCAGCGCGACGTCGACTACATCGTGCGCGACGGCGAAGTGGTGATCGTCGACGAATTCACCGGCCGCACCCTGGCCGGCCGACGCTGGTCGGACGGCCTGCACCAGGCGGTCGAGGCGAAGGAAGGCGTGCCGGTCCAGCGCGAGAACCAGACGCTGGCCTCGATCACCTTCCAGAACCTGTTCCGCATGTACAAGAAGCTGGCCGGCATGACCGGTACGGCGGACACCGAAGCTTACGAATTCCAGAGCATCTACGGCCTGGAAGTGATCGTGATCCCGACCCACCGGACCATGGTGCGCAAGGACCATCCGGACCAGGTGTTCCTCAACCGCGCCGGCAAGTACCGCGCGGTGCTCAACGAGATCAAGGACGCGCATAGCCGCGGCCAGCCGGTGCTGGTCGGCACGACCTCCATCGAAGTCTCGGAAATGCTCAGCCAGCAGCTGCGCGAGGCCAACGTCGCGCATGAAGTGCTCAACGCCAAGCAGCACGAGCGCGAAGCCAACATCGTCGCCCAGGCCGGCCGCCCCGGCGCGATCACCATCGCCACCAACATGGCCGGCCGCGGTACCGATATCGTGCTCGGCGGCTCGCTGGAGAGCGAACTGGCGGACCTGGCGGCGCAGAGCGACGGTCAGCCGGTCGACGAGGTGACCCATGCGCGCCTGAAGGCCGAATGGCAGCGCCGCCACGATGCGGTCAAGGCCTCCGGCGGCCTGCACATCGTCGGCACCGAGCGTCACGAGTCGCGCCGTATCGACAACCAGCTGCGCGGCCGCGCCGGTCGCCAGGGCGACCCGGGTTCCTCGCGCTTCTACCTGTCGCTCGAAGACAACCTGATGCGCATCTTTGCGGCCGACTGGGTGCAGCGCGTGATGGCGCGCATGGGCCTGAAGGAAGACGACATCATCGAAAGCCCGCTGGTGACCAAGCAGATCGCCAACGCGCAGCGCAAGGTCGAGGCCCACAACTTCGACATCCGCAAGAACCTGCTCGACTTCGACGACGTCAACAACGATCAGCGCAAGGTGATCTACGGCCAGCGCGACGAGCTGCTGGAAGCCGAGAGCGTGCAGGACAACGTCGACGGCATCCGCGAAGACGTGGTCGCCGACCTGGTCGCGCGTTACGTGCCGCCGAATTCGGTCGACGAGCAGTGGGACCTGCCGGGCCTGGAAGCCAGCATCGCCGAAGAATTCGGCGTGCAGGTGGCGCTGGTCGATTTCGCGCGCCAGCACGACGAGCTCGACGCCGAGGGCGTAGCCGCGCGCGTGGTCGAAGCGGTCAATCAGCATTTCGCCGATCGCGAAAACCAGCTCGGCGCGGAGACCATGCGCATGCTTGAGAAGCACATCATGCTCAACGTGCTCGACCAGAACTGGAAGGAGCACTTGGCGCGCATGGACTACCTGCGCCAGGGCATCCACCTGCGCGGCTACGCCCAGAAGCAGCCCAAGCAGGAATACAAGAAGGAAGCCTTCGAGCTGTTCTCGGACATGCTGGAGAAGGTCAAGCGCGAAGTGGTCACGCTGTTGTCACGCGTGCGCATCCGCAACGAGGAAGAGATCGCGGCGATGGAAGCGCAGGAACGCGCGCAGGCCGAGGCCCAGGCCCGGCAGATGCAGTTCCAGCACGCCTCCGCCGGCGGTTTCGGCGCCGACGAGGAGGCCGCCGAGGTCTCCGAGGAGGCCTTCGCCAACGTCGGCCGCAACGATCCCTGTCCCTGCGGCAGCGGCAAGAAGTACAAGCACTGCCATGGGCAGCTGGCCTGACACTGACCACCCTCTCCCGTCTGCGGGAGAGGGTGGGCTGAGGGTCGAATCTCCGCGGCCGCCGCCGAAGCCGCGCCGGTCGCCACCCCTTTCATGACCATGAGCGATCCGATCGCCGTGCCGCCGCTGGTCCGCTCCGAGCGCGTGGTCGAGGTGGTCGCCGGCGTGATCCGCGACGCCCGCGGCCGGATCCTGCTGACCCGCCGCACCGAAGGCCGCGACCTGGCCGGGCTGTGGGAATTCCCCGGCGGCAAGCGCGAGCCCGGCGAATCGCCCGAGGCTGCCCTGCGGCGCGAGCTGCATGAAGAACTCGGCATCGACTGCGAGGTCGGCGCGGCCCTGATCGACGTGCCGCAGGCCTACCCGGACAAGCGCCTGCGCCTGGATGTGCGCGAACTCAAGCACTGGCGCGGCAGCGTGCGCGGCCGCGAGGGCCAGGCGCTGGCCTGGGTGCCGCCGGACAAACTCGTGCGCTACGCGATGCCGCCCGCCGACCGCCCCGTGGTGGCGGCCCTGCTGCAGCCCGACCGCTACCTGGTGACGCCCGAGCCCGCTGCCGACGACGCGGCCTGGCTGTCCGCATTGGAGCGGGCCCTGGCCGCCGGCCTGCGTCGGATCCAACTGCGAGCGCCCGCGACCGCGCCCGAGCGCTGGCGTGCGCTGGCGACCGCCGCGGTGGCGCGTTGCCGGGAGGCGCGCGCGGACGTATTGATCAATGGCGACGCCGAACTCGCCGCGAGCCTGGGCGTCGGCCTGCACCTGCGCGCCGCACAACTGCGGTTATGGACGCAGCGGCCGCTGGCGCAGGGTCTGTCCATGGCGGCGTCCTGCCACGACGCCGACGAATTGCATGCAGCGCAGGCGCTGGGCTGCGATTTCGCCGTGGTCGGCGCGGTCCGGGCCACGCCCAGTCACCCCGGTGTGGCCGGGATCGGCTGGGACGGTTTCGCCGCGCTGCGCGAGGCGGTGTCGCTGCCGATCTACGCCATCGGCGGCCTTGCCGCGGACGATGTGGCCGAGGCGCGCTCGCATGGCGCCCAGGGCGTGGCGGCGATTCGCGGTTTCTGGCCGGCTGCGCCCGCCGCCTGAGAGCGGGTCTCCGTCTGTGGGAGCGGCGTAAGCCGCGATCGCGCCCGGACGCTAGCGGCGCAGGCAGTCGAATCGCGGCTTACGCCGCTCCCACAGGGAGCAGCAGGGGCCTAACCCGCGGCCAAAGCCCTGTAGCGCCGATCCAGCGCCGCGATCTGGCGGTCCAGCGCATCCAACGGCCCATCGTTGACGATCACGTCGTCGGCGATCGCCAGCCGCTCCGCACGCGTGGCCTGGGCCGCGATCATGCGTTCGGCCAGCTCGGCCTCGACCCGGTCGCGCGCCATCACCCGCGCGCGCTGGACCTCGACCGGCACGTCGACCAATAAGATGCGTTGCAGCCAGGGATAGGCCTCGCGGCCGCCGCCCTCGGTCAGCAGCGGGATCGCCGCGATCGCGTAAGCGCCGGGCGCGGCCTCGCACTGCGCGCGCAGCAGCGCGCGCACGCGCGGGTGGACGATGGCTTCCAGGCGGCGGCGCGCGTCGGGATCGGCGAACACCCGCCGCCGCATCGCCGCGCGGTCCAGGCCACCCTCGGGGGCCAACACTTCGTTGCCGAACGTGCTCACGACCTCGGCCAAGCCGTCCGAACCGGCCTCGACGGCCGCGCGCGCGGCCACGTCGGCATCGGCCACGATCACGCCCAGCGCCTCGAAACGGCGCGTCACTTCGCTCTTGCCCGAGGCCACGCCGCCGGTCACCCCGACGCAGAACGCGGCCATGGCGGTCAGCGCAGCCCGGCGTAGCGCATGTATGCGCCGACCAGTTGCTCGCCCCAGAAGAACACGATCCAGCCCGCGACCGCGAGGTAGGGACCGAACGGGATCGGGGTGGCCTTGTCGCGTCCGCGTGCGGTCAGCCAGATCGAGCCGATGATGGCGCCGACCAGCGACGACAGCAGGATGGTCGGCAGGACGCCCTTGAGCCCGACCCAGGCGCCGATCGCGGCCAGCAGCTTGAAGTCGCCGTGGCCCATGCCTTCCTTGCCGGTGAGCTGTTTGAACACCCACCACACCGACCACAGGCTCAGATAGCCGGCCATCGCGCCGAGCAGGGCCGGCTTGGTCGGGAAATACAGATTGTCGGAACTGGCGACCAGGCCCAGCCACATCAACGGCAGCGTCAGCTGATCGGGCAGCAGCTTGGTGCGGAAGTCGATGCCCGACATCGCGATCAGGAAAGTGCTGAACACGATCGCGCCGAAGCCCTGCCAGCCGAAGCCGAAGCGCCAGACGCAGGCCAGCGTCACCAGCATGGTCAGCGCCTCGACCAGCGGGTACTGCGGCGAGATCGGGGCCTTGCAATTGCGGCAGCGCCCGCGCAGGAACAGGTAGCTGAAGACCGGGATATTCTCGTACCAGCTCAGCTGATGCTTGCAATGCGGGCAATGCGAGCGCTCGACCACGATGCCGGGCGGCGGCGGGTCGTAGATCTCCGGCAGTTCCAGGATCTCGCGCGCGTCGCGGTTCCACTGCCATTCCAGCCGCTTGGGCAGGCGCAGGATGACCACGTTGAGAAAACTGCCGACCAACAGCCCGAAACCGGCCGCGAGCGGAAACCCGAGGCCGGGGTTCTGATCCAGGAATGCCATGCGAGAAGGATAACCCCGGGTCGGTCAGATCGTCGCGGCGAGCTTGAAGATCGGCAGGTACATGCCGATGACCATGCTGCCCACGATCACGCCCAGCACCATCATGATCAGCGGCTCGAGCAGGCTGGACAGCGCGTCGACCGCGTTGTTGACCTCTTCCTCGTAGAACTCCGCGACCTTGAACAGCATGGTGTCGAGCGCGCCGGCCTCTTCGCCGATCGCGGTCATCTGGATCACCATGTGCGGGAACAGGTTGACCTGCTTCATCGACATGTTGAGCTGGTAGCCCACGGAGACGTCGTCGCGGACGCGGCGCACGGCCGTTTCGTAGACCACGTTGCCGGTAGCGCCGGCGACGGTGTCCAGGGCCTCCACCAGCGGCACGCCGGCCTTGAAGGTCACCGCCAGGGTGCGGGCGAAGCGCGCGATCGCCGAGTTGTGCAGGATCTGCCCGACCACCGGGATCTTCAGCATCATGCGGTCGAGGAAGTGCGCGAACGCGGGCGAGCGGTTCTTGGCCATGATGAAGCCCACGCCGATGCCTATCACCAGCAGCAGCACCGCCCACCAGTACGCGATCATGAAATCGCTGGCGCCGATGATCATCAGGGTGAACGCCGGCAGTTCAGCGCCGAAGCTCTCGAAGGTTTTCTGGAACTGCGGCACCACGAAGATCAGCAGGATCGCGCTGACCAGGATCGCCACCGCCACGACCGTGGCCGGGTAGAACAGCGCCTTCTTGATCTTGCCCTTCAGGCTTTCGATGTTTTCCTTGTAGCTGGCGACGGTGTCGAGCACCGTTTCCAGCACACCCGCCGATTCGCCGGCCTTGACCAGGTTGCGGTAGAGCTCGTCGAACTGGACCGGGTGCTTGCTCAGCGCCTCGTGCATCGAGGAGCCGCTTTCCAGGTCGGCGCGGACCGTATTGATCAGCGCCTTCATCTTCGGATTCTTCTGGCCGCCGGCCATGATCTCCAGCGAGGTCACGATCGGCACGCCGGATTTCATCATGGTGGCGATCTGGCGGCTGAAGATGGCGATGTCGCGCGGCGTGATGCGCTTGCCGGCGCCGCCGAACAAGGGCTTGCCCTTGGGCTTGACCGTGCCGGGCGTGATGCCCTGACGGCGCAGCTCGGCGCGCAGCATGTTGGCGTTCTTCGCCGACTGCTCGCCTTTCATGACGACGCCGCGCTTGTCCTTGCCTTCCCAGACAAAGATCTCGAGCGGATTGGGGCGGCGGACGGGGGTCTGCTGCTTGGTCGCGGTGCGGGTCGCGGACATGGTTTAGTCCTTGGTAACGCGGTTGATTTCGGAGAGGCTGGTGACGCCGTTCCTGACCTTCATTAACGCCGATTGGCGCAGGTCGCGGACGCCGGACTTCAATGCGGCGGCGGCGATCTGCATCGCGTTGCCGCCTTCGAGCACGATCGCCTGGATCTGTTCGGTCATGGGCATGACCTGGTAGATGCCGGTACGGCCCTTGTAGCCCTCGGTGCAGTCCGGACAGCCGGCGGGCTCGTAGATCTTGAGGCCGCCGACGATCTCGTCGTGGCTGAAGCCCTCGGCCAGCAGCGCGTGCTCGGGCAGGTGGACCTCGCGCTTGCAGTCGTGCAGGCGCCGGGCCAGGCGCTGAGCGATGACCAGGGTCACCGACGAGGTGATGTTGTACGGCGCCACGCCCATGTTCATCAGGCGCGCGATGGTCTGCGGCGCGTCGTTGGTGTGCAGGGTCGACAGCACCATGTGGCCGGTCTGGGCGGCCTTGATCGCGATCTCGGCGGTCTCAAGGTCGCGGATTTCGCCGACCATGATCACGTCCGGATCCTGGCGCAGGAAGCTGCGCAGCGCGGCGGCAAAGGTCATGCCGCGCTTCACGTTCATCTGCACTTGGTTGATGCCCGGCACGCGGATTTCGACCGGATCCTCGACGGTGGAGATGTTGCGCATGTCGTCGTTGAGGATATTGAGCGCGGTGTACAGCGACACCGTCTTGCCCGAGCCGGTCGGGCCGGTGACCAGGACCATGCCGTAAGGCTTGACCACCGCGCCGACGAACAGCTCTTTCTGATCTTCCTCGTAGCCGAGCTTGTCCACGCCCAGGCGCGCGGCGCTGCCGTCGAGGATACGCAGCACGATCTTCTCGCCGAACAGGGTCGGCAGGGTGCTGACGCGGAAATCAATCTGCTTGGTCTTGGACAGGTTGAGCTTGATGCGGCCGTCCTGCGGCACGCGCTTTTCGGCGATGTCCAGCTGCGCCATCACCTTCAGGCGCGCGGCGATGCGCGGGCTGAGCTTGATCGGTACCTTGGCGACCTGCTTGAGGATGCCGTCGATACGCAGGCGCACCCGGTATTCGGTTTCGTAGGGCTCGAAGTGGATGTCCGAGGCGCCGCGACGGATCGCGTCGACCAGCACCTTGTTGACGAACTTCACCACCGGGGTGTCGTCGCCCTTGGCGTCGACGCCGCTGTCGCCGGCGGCGGTCAGGTCGTCGTCGCCGCTGCCGACGTCGAGCGTCTCCAGCCCTTCCTCGTTGACGCCGTCGCCGAGCGCATCGGCCGATTCCAGCCACTGGTCCAGGCTGCGACGGATGGTGTCCTCGTCGACCAGGATGGCCTCGACCACCAGGTTGGTCTGGAACTTGACCTCGTCCAGGGCACGGGTGTTGGTCGGATCGGCCAGGCCCACGAACAGCTTGTTGCCGCGCTTGAACAGCGGCAGCACGGCATGCTTGCGGACCAGTTCCTCGCTGACCAGCTTGATCGCCGATTGCGAGGGGTCGAGCGTGGAGGCATCGAACAGCGGCACGCCGAACTCGATCGAGTTGGCGGCGGCGAGCTGGCCGGCCGAAACCAGGCGCTTGTCGGACAGGTAGGTCGCGATCGGCTTGCGTTCGCTGCTGGCGGCAGCCATGGCTTCGCGGGCCGCGGACTCTTCCAGAGCGCCGTCCAGCACCAGACGCCGGGCAATGCCGGTGATCCCCACCAAGTTGGCGGTAGCGACGCTAGACATCGCAGTCCTCGGTTTTTCCCCAGGCCGACTTTACCCCAATCCGTGGGCCACGCGAGCGGACAGCGGTCGCCTTTTTGCTCGCCGGAAGCCTACACAGGCCATATTGCAGGGATTCCGTCGGCGTTGGACCGCGCCGTCGCTGAAGGGTTCAGCGATTCGCGATCAGTGTCTCAAGCCGCGCCAGTCGGGCCTGGCCGGCGCGGTCGTAGGAGCGCGTGCGTTCAGCCAACCGACTCAGCACGCGTCGAGCGCAGCCCATCTGGCCGTTCTTGACGCAGGCCTGGACCAGCAGATCGCCGATGTCGGCCGAAGCCTGCGGCGACCAGGCCCGTTCGGCCTGCGCCTGGGCCTGCGGCCAGCGCTCGGCGCGGGCGTAAAGCAAGGCCGCCACGAAGCGCAGTTGGCGTTTGGGCGTGGCCCGATCGGGCTGGGCCGAGGCCGCATCGAGCAAGGCGGTGACCGTGGCGATGGCCTGCGGGTTGCCGATCCGCGGGCAGCGCCCCGGCGCCGACGCCTGGGCGAGCAGGTCGGCGACCAGCACCTCGTCCAGCGTGATTTGCGGCTGACGGTCGGCCAGCGCGCGCTGCAGTTCGGCGGGATCGGGGTCGCGGCCGCCGAGACAGGCGATCGAGACCAGGTCGATACCGGATAGCAGGCGTCGCCGCGGCAACGGGCTACGGCTCAGGTAGCGCATCTGGGCGGTGGCCTGGTCGTAGCGATTCGCGCTCAAGTCGATGAACGCCTGGGTCTGCCGCGCCCGCAGCGAGTCGGGATGATGGGCCAAGGCATTGGCGACGATCTCGGGCTTGCTGCGCCAGGTCGCCACCCGGCCTTGCGTCGACCAGGCCAGCAAAGCGCACATCGCGACCACGGCCAGCACGGCGCCGCGAAGGCGGCGCGGGCTAGCTGCGCGTGCCGGCAGCAGCGCGCACAGGCCGACCACGGCCAGAACCAGGCCTATCGACGGCAGGTAGTTGCGATGTTCGTAGTACATCTCCAGCGGCAATAGACCCGATTCCACGGAATGCGCGGCCAGGAAGAAGAACCAGCCGGCGAAGACGCTGGGCGCACGCTTGCGCAGCGCGATGGCGACGGCGCTCACCGCCAGCAGCAGCACGATCGCCGCGGCCGTGGTCGCCGGCGAGAACAGGCCGGTGGAGGTCGCGACATCGTCGCGGAACAGCGTCATCTGTTCGCCGCGTGGCACCAGCAAATAGCCGAGGTACTCGCACAGCACGCGGGCCTGGGTCAGCAGGCGTTGGATCGGGCTGAAGTCCCATTCAGCGTAGCCGCCCAGCAGCGTGTCGGGCGCGAATGCGAGAACAGCGAGTACGGCCGCGGCCGGCAATGCCACGAACAGGCCGAAGAAGGCCCTGATCGCCGCAGGGCGCTGGCCATGGAAATACGCCAGCTCCAGCGCCAGGCACAGCAAGGGCGCGACCGCCGCGTTCTGCTTGCTGAGCACGCCGGCGACGAGCAGCAGCGGAAACGCCAGGAACAGCAACAGCCAGGCCGAGCGTGGGTGCCCGCCGCTGAGGCGCTGGCGTGCGACGAAGTAGGCGAGAGTCGCACCCAGCGCGAACAGCGCGCTGAGCTGGGCCATGCGCTGCACCGCATACAGCACGGTGCTGACCTGAATCGGATGCAGCAGCCACAGCGCGACCGCAGCGGCGGCCAGGAATCGTGCACGCGGCGCAAGCGCCGCATCTTCGCCTAGCGCCCGGCGCAGCAGCCGGAATGCGATCAGGCCGCAGAGCAGGTGCAGCAGCACGTTGCCGATCTTGTAGGACAGCGGGCCGGGGCCGCCGAGCCCCGCGCTGAGCAGGAAACTGAGCATGGACACCGGGCGCGAGTCGATCAGCCCGTCCTGGCCCAGCACGACCTGCCGCCAGTCGAGCTGGCCGTTGTACCAGGGCCGCAGCGCCGCCAGGTTGGCCGCGTCGTCGAACAGGAAGGGGCCATTCAGGCCACTCCAGTACAAGGCGACCATGGCCACGGCCGCGCACAGCAGCAGCCAGCGCGCGATGTCCCATCGCGCCGCGGTGCCGCCGAGGTCGGCGCTCAGGGCCTTACGCAGGGACATGATGCGACACGGTGGAAAGACGCTGATGGCAACGAGGCGAGGCCGCCGTAGCAGCGGCCGGTTCAAGAGTGATCGCCACCGTTGCGGCGGTCGTTGCAGCGGTCATGGTGCGCTCGGTCGTGTCCCCACGGCGACTGTAGCGCATAGGCGCGAGCCACCCGTAGCGCTGGGACCGCGATGTGTGGCCGCGTGCATGGAACTCGACAGGAAGACTGCCTCCACCGCTCAAGTGATGCTGACGGTGGAAGGTGCATCCACCGGTAGCGGGGAGCAGCCGTTGTCACCGCTTCTTGCCGGGCACTGCGGCCTGGTTGCGGAACTTCGACCTCACTCGCGCCGACGGCCGCATTGCGCGGCCGTCGGGTAGTGCCTAAATGTTGGACGACGATTTAGCTGCGGCACTCTGCCGGTAGCTGCGAATCGTTGTCCTGGCCAGAGGCGGTGCAGGTCCACTCGATACGGCCACTGTTTTGCGTGCTTTCCGGGGCCAGTTCGAAGGTCGTGACCGGACCGCCGGTGCTGCGCGTCACCGAACGCACGGTGCCGCCGGCCAGGACTTCCACGGTCGCGCAGTAGTCGCTGCCGGTGAAGGTGAACCCGGTGCTGGTCGCGGTGATGTTGTTCAAGCCTTCGGCCGAATGCGCGGTTTCGGCGACGGCGAGCTTGGCGCCGGCCGAGATATGCAGGCACTCGGTGTTCTTGGTGCGGATCGAGTAGTCCTGATAGGCCGGCAGTGCGATGGCGATCAGGATGCCCAGAATGGCGATCACGATCATGAGTTCGATGAGGGTGAAACCCTCGGCGTGGCGCTTGTTCATGGACCCTCTCCAGTGAGCTCGATTCGGGTCGGCCTCACCGGAAACGAGTTCCGGAGTGGCGGCGATCCCCCCTGAACAATTATCAGTGCAAAGAGCATGCCAAGCCCGCACTTGTGACGGCGGTCATGAACACGCCGCCGTTTGGCTCGCCTCGGAGAGGGTGCGGCGCCTGCAGCGTCGGCATATGACGCTGCCTGACAACTTCCTGCGGCCGCTCGTCGCGGACGAACGGAAAGCGGCCGCGGTGCACTACCGCGGGACCGGCGGCGACCTAGGGCGTGCGCTGGGCGGCGCTGCGCTGGCGCCGGTCGTCGATGGCCTTGCGCAGCTCGCGCAGGTATTTCTGTCCCGAGCCGTCGTAAGGCCGGGTCTGCGCCTTTAACTCTGCGTAGATGCGTTCTGCTTCAGTCAGCTTGCCGTTCTGCACATACAAACGCACCAGTATCTCGCCCACCGCGAAGTCCGCGCCGGGCCGCCAGGCCAGCGCGGCCTGCGCTTCGGCCTGCTGCCAGTGCCGCGCTCGCGCGTAGAACTCCGCCGCAATCGCGCGCGTCACCCATTTGGAGCGCAGGTTGTCGGGTTGCGCGTGCGCGGCGTCGAGCAGTTTCTCTGTGGTCTGCGCCATATCCAGCAAGCTGACGTCGCCGCAGCCCTTGCCGGCGATCTTGGCCATCTGCATCAGGGTCTGCGACTCGAAGATCGTCAGCTGCGGTTGCGCATCGGCGAGCGCGCGCTGCAGCAGTGCGCGCTCAGCCTTGCCGTTACGCAGGCACTGGGTAGTGATCAGGTTGAGATTGGCCATCAGGCGGTTGCGCGGGGTCGGGCTCTTCGCCAGTTGCGACAACAGGCGCTCGCTTTCGTCGTACTTGCCGCCCAATAGCGCCAGCGTCGACAGGTCGAGGTGGGCGCGCATCGAATCCGGATGGAACCGCAAGGCCTGCATCACGATGGTGTCGTAGTGCCGCCAGACCAGGGCGCGGCCGAGGGTGGCGAAGGCCAACACTGCGGCCAAGCCGGCGACGGCGACCAGCATGAGCCGGTTCGGACCGTGGCTTGGCTCGGCGCGACGCGGCGCCAGCGCGCCCAATCCCGCCACCGCCAGCAGGATTCCGATCGAAGGCAGGTAGTTGCGGTGCTCGTAATACATCTCGATCGGCAGGAAGCTGGATTCGACTCCGTGCGCGACCAGGAAGAAGAACCAGCCCGCGAACAGGCTGGGCGCGCGCTTGCGCAGCGCGATCGCGGCGACGCTGAGCGCGGCCAGCAGCAACAGGGCGAACAGCGTCGACGGTGGCGACAGCAGGCCGGTCGAAGTCGTGAAGTCGTCGGTGTACAGGCCCATGCGCGGCGCATACGGCAGCAGCAGGGTGCCGAGATAATCGACCAGGACGCGGCCCTGGGTCAGCAGGCGCTGGCCCAGACTGAAATCCCATTCGGCATAGCCATCGAGCAGGCGTTCGGGCGCCAGCGTCAGCAAGGCGGCTGCGCCGAGCAGAGGCAGGGCCAGGAACAGGCCGAAGAATGCGAGTACGGGCTTGGGGCGCGGACGGCCGAAATAGGCCAGCTCCAGCACCAGGCACAAGGCCGGCGCGACCGCGCCGTTCTGCTTGCTGAGCAGGCCGGCCAGCATCAGCAGCGGACACAGCACGAACAGCAGCGCGAGCGCCGGACGAATCCGACCATCGTCGATCCAGCGGCGCGCCTGCAGGTAGGTCCATATCGCCGCGAGCACGAACAGGGTGCTGAGCTGGGCCATGCGCTGCACGGCGTAGAGCACGGTGCTGGCATGCAGCGGATGCAGCAGCCAGAGCGCGGCAAGGACTCCGGCGATCAGCTCGGCGTGCGGTGCCATGCGTTCGTCGCGGGCGAGCGCGCGGCGCAGGACCTGCCAGCCGAGCAGGCCGCAGATCAGGTGGACGATGAGATTGCCCAGCTTGTACGAGAACGGCGCGTCGCCGCCGAGCCAGCCGCTGAGCATGAAGCTGAGCATCGAGACCGGTCGCGCGTACAGCCAGGATGCGTTGCCCGGCACCACTTCCTGCCAGGAGGCCTGGCCGGCCAACCAGCCGTGCAGGGCGCCGAAGGCAGCATCGTCGTCGAGTACGAACGGTCCGGTCAGCCCGGGCCAATAGATCGCGACGGTCACCAGCATCGCTGCGAGCAACAACAATCGAACACGCATGCAGGGCTGGCCTTTCTTGGAGGTTGCTGAGGCTAACGGCGTCGGCCTGGGAAGCGCAATGACGAAGCCCCAAAAACGAAACCCCGGCGGACCGGGGTTTCGTGTGTAGCGCTTACGTTAAGGCTTAGCGGCACTCGGCCGGGATCTGCGAGTCCGGAGCGTTCGAGGTGCAGGTCCACTCGATGCGGCCCGAACCGGCCGGCATGGCCGGGGTCAGGGTGTGCGTGGCAGCGGTGGTGGCGCCGGTGCTCTGGGTGGTCATGCTGATGACGCCGTTGGCGCCCACTGCGACGTTGGCGCAGTAG
>NZ_LMIK01000006.1:0-123941 GCF_001428685.1 Lysobacter sp. Root76
TAAGACGCCTGAAAATGGCGGGGAGCGCGCGAGTAAGGGCTGACAATTATCCCTCCAGGGGCAATGGACCTGTGGCGTGACGGGGCTGGGCATCCGTCGACCTTTTGTGAATCTCGCGATCCCTCAGGCTGTTAGTATTCGATGGGATATCTGTGGGTGTCCCATTCTTCGTCCATTCTTCGTCCATCCCAACGAAAGATCCTGACTGATCTAATTGCTGCCGCGAAGCAAAGAAAATGCAAATATAATCCCGCTGCCGACTTTGAAGTTACAGTCGGCCCAAGATATCCGACTCCGAAATTCTAATGAATATTTTGATAAATACTTCGACAGCGTTGAGATTTGCTATTCTGGCTAATGCTGGAGGCGTTCATGATCACCTTGGCGTGGGCGCCGTTAGTTTGACGGCCGGTAAGTCTATTGAACTTCCTTCAGCGGGTATTGTTGCTTTTGATGATCTGCTTGCGGTTTTTTCTGCGCACGTAAGCGAGTTGTTAGGTGGTCGTCATGGTGGGGCGGGGGTGGTTGATTATGATTTGTTGTTGCGACACATTGAAGCATATAAAAACAATCTTTATGGTCTTCATCTAAAGCAGCAAAGTGGGTATACAGTTGCAGTGGAAGCTTTGCGCGACTGTTATGTGTCTAGATTCGCTATTGAGATTTCTAATGTATTTTCAAGTTTTGACTCTGGTCGGCGCGCAGAGTTTGAAGGGAGAATTCGATGCCGTCCTGGTTCTTCTGATAGTTTTTATTCTGAGTCCCTCGATCTCGCGGATTTCTATTCCCAATGGTGTTCCGTAGTGTTATAGGCCTCCGTCAATCGAGAGGATGAAGGAGAATCAAGAGGTAGAGAAGTCGAGGAAGAGAAGTCGAGAAGAGAAGTCGAGGACACCCACAGTTCCGCACTAGCCTGACATCCGATTCAGACTTTTCTGGCTGTATGAGTTCGATGAATCAAAGATGCTGGCCCCAGGACGCAGGCCCGCTCTTCGCTAATCCCACCTAGTCACGAAAATAAGGATCCGGTTCCGCAGGCGCAGGCCCGACTAAAGCCCGACGCGCCTCATCGCATCGACCAAAGCCTGCTGCCCGCTGCCCTCCAAGCCTGCGAGGATCTCGGTGCGATCGTCGGGCCGTTCGTTCTGCCCCAGTTTGAACTTGGCGTAGGCGTCGACGACGCGGGCGCGGAAAGCGACCACGGCCGGTGCGAGCTTGTCGTAGCGCGCGCCCATGTCGGCGACCGACCAGGCGTTCGGGCGGCCGCGTTCCATATGGTCGACCAGCCGGACCAGTGCGGTCCGGGTGGCTTCGGCGCTGTCGTCGAACTCGACGTCGATGTCCAGCTGCACGGTTTCGTAGTTCCAGGTCGGTGCCTGGGTGCGGTCGGTCAGCCACGAGGGCGAGATGTAGCCGTGCGCGCCCTGGAACACCGCCAGTGCGCGCGGTTGCCGACGCAGCAGGTCCGTGTGCGGGTGGGCGCGCGGCATGTGGCCCAGCAAGCTCATCCCGCCGTTGGCGTCGCGTTCCAGCAGCAGCGGCAGCGGCGTGGCCAGTGGCGCGCCGTCGGCGGAGCTGATCACCAGCGCGAAGGGATGCGCGGCGATCATGCGATCGATGTCGGCGGGGGAGTCGGGCTTGAAAATGGGGTGGGTGTTCATGCGCTCGTCGCGTCGGTGCAGTCGGCGATTCTAGGCGCCGGCTCAGTCGGTCGCGACTGCGGCGACTGGCGCCGGCACCGCCGGCCGGGCCTGAGCGCTGCCTTTCCAGCGCCACATCAGCACCACCGCCACCGTATCCACCAGCACCGCGAAGATGCTCGCTTCCGGCCCGAACGCGCCGCCGGTCAGCCACTGCGGCTTGGCAAGCAGTTCCGGCAGCAGCCAGCCGGCCTGGTCGAAGCCGCTGACATCGAAGCCGAGCAGGGCGCCCTGGGCCCAGTTCCAGCCGAAGTGGAGGCCGATGGGCAGGGCCAGGCTGCGGGTGCGCAGGTAGGCCAGTCCCATCAGGATGGCGCCGAGCGCGGTGTCGAGCGTGGCCCAGGCCAGAGTCGGCCCTTCCATGCCGGGGTTGCCCCAATGGGCGATGGCGAACAACAGTCCCATGCCCAGCAGCGTGGGCCATGCGCCGATGCCGTCCACCAGGCGCTGGAACACGAAGCCGCGGAACAGCAGTTCTTCCAGCACCACGGCCCAGGCGAACATCCAGGTGCCCATGGCCAGTGCGTTCAAGCTGCGCGCCGGGTCGAGGCTGAAGCGGACGCCGCCGGCGGCGAAGATCAGGCCGGTCACCAGGCCGATCAGGACCATGCCCAAGGCCGCGCCATAGAACAGCTCGCGCGCCCAGGTGAGGTCCGCTCGCAGCCCGACCGCGGCCAGGCCTTCGCGGCGCAGTCGCAGGCAGGCGTAGGTCACCAGGGTCAGGAACAGCACCGGTAGCGGCGCCAGCCATGCGCCCTCGAATCCCTGATGCTGGATCGCCTTGGACACCACGCGGTAAACCGGCTGGCTGGCCAGGAACAGCACGAGAAACGCGAGGATCCACCAGCCGTTGCGCAGCGATCCGTGGCGGTCGCGAATGATCTGCTTCATCTGCCTTCCCCTGCGGTGCTTGAACCGCAGCATCCGGGCTCGACGCAGGAACGGTAAATAGCCCGTCAGGCCCGGTGCCGTTCGTCACGTAGACGGTGGCGAGGCAAACCCGTTCGCGCGGCGTCGTATCGCCGGCGCAGCGAATACGGGCAAAGCCGTTCGGCGTAGCGGCTTGCGGACACGGCGGGAATCGACGGGTTCAGCCTAAACGGGGCCGTACGTTCGGCGCCCGTGAAGAGCCGCGAGAGTCGGCTAGACCCTGCGTTAACCGCCCAGGACGCAGCGTGCGGTATCGCCGGCCCACCGGAACCGGCGTCCTACGAGGTCGAACGACATGGGCAAGGACACTGCAGGTCAGAAGCATCGCGATACCCAGCCGGACCGAGGCGAAGGTCCGCCGGGCGGGCAAGGCCACCAACCGCTGCCGGGCGAGAACCCGCAGGACGGCGAGGGACAGGCGCGTCGCAAGCACGTGCAAAACGCGGACCTGCCGGAGGGCGAAGGGCACCAGACGCTGCCGGGCGAGGATCCGCCGTCGAAGGCGTAACGCGCTGGGTCGGCGCATGCGTTTTTTTGCGCGTACGGGTTCGCAGTTTTACGAAGCGCTTACTCGGCTTTCACTGCGGTCTGCATGCGCCGTGCTCGAATGCCCGCGAACTCGCAACGGGAGTACGCGCAATGAGGACCTCTTCGATCGCTTTCGCAGCGGCGCTGTTGTTGTCTGTTTCCGGCGCGGCCTCGGCCGGCGTGGTGACCGTGAGCGGGCAGGGTCAGAGTTATGACCCGGGCATCGCATTGGAAAACGCGCGCGCCGACGCCATCGGCCAGTGCGCGGCGCAAGGCGGAACGCCGCTGGAAGAGGTCTACAACCACATCACCCGCGCCAACCTGTGGCTGGCGAGTTCGATCTGGCGTTGCGACGTGCCTTGAGGCGGTGATCCGCCATGCAGGGGCCGAGTGGCGTAGCGTTACTTGGCCTCGCCCACCGGCGTCGGCTGCGTCTCTATCGCAAGTCGCGGCCAGGCGAAGTACGTCCTCCACACGTAGCCCCACGGCACCACCGCGACCAGCAGCGGCAGCGCGAGGAAGGAACTGGCGACTTCGCCGGTGGGCGTGCCCCACAAGCTATCGGCGCGCCACAGCGGATAGGCGACGAACGCCAGCCAGACCGCCTTGTAGCCGATGGTGAAGAGCATCAGCGGCAGCCAGCGCAGCGGGCGCAACAAGCCGAACAGCGCCAGCGCGGGGTAGGTCGCCCACACCGCGAACGTGACCGCACGCACCGGGTCCCAGGGGCCGTCGTGGGTCAGCAGCGCGCGCTAGGCGGTGGGCGTGACGAAGATCAGCATCAGCAGGAAGAACAAGCGCAGGCCCCAGATCTGGATGGGACGGACGTTCTCGTGGCGCGGGTCGGGTGCGAACGGTCGGGCGAGCATGGCGTCACTCCTCGGAAGGCAGGCTGGGATCGAAGGCGAGCAGGTCGCCGGGCTGGCACTCCAGCGCGGTGCAGATCGCTTCGAGTGTGGAGAAGCGGATCGCCTTGGCCTTGCCGGTCTTGAGGATCGACAGGTTGGCCAGGGTGATGTCGACGCGCGCGGCGAGTTCGGTCAGGGTCATGCGGCGCGCGTGCAGCTGTTCGTCGAGGCGGACGACGATCGCCATGTCATACCGTCCCTTCGAGGTCGGCGCGCATGCGGGCGCCGTGGGCGAACACGCTGGACAGCACGAACAGCAGCAGCACCGCCAGCCACGGCGTGAACGAGAAGCCGTCGATCTTGCCCGGCTCCCACACGATCGCGGCGATGGTCGCGACGATGCAGCGCAGCAGTTCCAGCGCCAGCACGCTCCACGCGATCAGGTCCAGGCGCTTGGCGTTTTCGAGCAGGAAGGGATCGCCGGCGCGCACCGTGTCGACGATCGCCAGCAGGCGACGCAGCACGGTATGCACGATCGCCGCGCCGATTACGCCGATGAGGACGATCGCGCGCAGCCCTTGCGGCGCCAGCGGATGCAGCTTGGTCAATTCGAAGCCCAGCGGCCGTTCCGGCCAGCCCTGGATGAAGAAGCTCCAGACCAGCAGGGCGGTGAGGGACGCGGCGTAGAGCAGGTTGAGGACGGTCAGGCCCTGGATGACCGGACGGGTGATGGCGAGGGCGCGGGCAGAGGTGCGGTTCATGGCTGATTCCCGGCTGGGTTGTCGTAAAACGATAATACGCATATCGCTAAACGATAAAAATAGGCCGGAAGACAGGGGGCCTTAGGCCCTGGGCGGGCTGTGCGAGGCGGGAGGGAGACTGCCTGCGGGCACCTGCCGCCGAGACAGAAGGCCAGGTGCCGGGCCTCGCCGGTGCGGCGCGATTCGGCTTTGCGGAACAAGGCTGTTCGCTTTCTCTGCACAAAAAAAACACAAGGAAAGCCCGCAACATGCGTCGGAACCGGCCGGAAGCCGGGGCGAGGACACTTGACCTCGTCCGACCAAGAAAAGAGAATGATCGTTCATTCTACGATGTGGCCGCGGTCCGCCGACCGCAATCAACGACCTGAGGCTCCCCCATGCCGTCGCGCAAGTCTATGTCCCATAACGCTATTTCCGGCGTCCCCGCCGTACTCACCGCGGCCGTGCTGGCGCTGGCCCTGGCGGCCTGCGGCAAGGGCGGCGATCCGCAAGGCGGCCCCGGCGGCCAGAAGGGCCAGGTCACCGTGGTGACCCTGAAGCCCGAGACCGTCACCCTGACCCGCGAGCTGCCGGGACGCACCAGCGCCTCGCTGATCGCCGAAGTCCGGCCGCAGGTCAGCGGCATCGTCGAGCGGCGCCTGTTCACCGAAGGCGGCCTGGTCAGTGCCGGGCAGCCGCTGTACCAGCTCGACGACAAGACCTACGCCGCGGATCTGGAAACCGCCAAGGCCACGCTGGCGCGCGGCGAGGCGGCGTTGAATTCGGCGCGCTTGAACGCGCAGCGCTCCAGCGATCTGGTCAAGATCGACGCGGTCAGCAAGCAGGACGACGAAACCGCGGTCGCCACGCTCAAGCAGAGCCAGGCCGATGTGTCTTCCGGCCGCGCCGCAGTGCGCAGCGCCGGCGTGATCCTGGGCCGCGCGCGCATCACCTCGCCGATCAGCGGCCGCATCGGCAAGTCGGCGGTCACCCAGGGTGCGCTGGTCACGGCCAATCAGGCCGAACCGCTGGCAGTGGTGCAGCAGCTCGATCCGGTTCACGTCGACATCAGCCAGTCCAGCGCCGAACTGTTGGCGCTGCGCAAGCAGATCGCCGCCGGCACCCTGACCGAAGCCAGCACGCCGGTGACGATCCTGCTGGAGGACGGCAGCAAGTACCCGCTCGAAGGCAAGCTCGCGTTCTCCGAGGTCACCGTCGACGAAGGCACCGGCAGCTTCCTGCTGCGCGTGGTGGTGCCCAACCCCGACAACCTGCTGATGCCCGGCATGTACGTGCGTGCGCTGATCGGTACCGGCGTGCGCCAGAACGCGTTGCTGGTGCCGCAGCAGGGCATCAGCCGCGATCCCAAGGGCGGCGCGACCGCGATGGTCGTCAACGCCAAAGGCCAGGTCGAGCCGCGCGAAGTCCAGGTCAGTCAGGCGATCGGCGACAAGTGGCTGGTCGAAAGCGGCCTGAAGGCCGGCGACAAGGTGATCGTCGAGGGCCTGCAGAAGATCGGCCCGGGCATGCCGGTCGATGCGACCGAGAAGGGCGCTGCGCCGGCCAAGCCGGCCGCAGCCGCCGCCGCCGCGCCGAAGCAGTAACCGGAGAAATTCATGGCACGGTTCTTTATCGATCGCCCGATCTTCGCGTGGGTCCTGGCGATCATCATCATGCTCGGTGGCGCCATCGCGATCACCCAGCTGCCGATCTCGCAGTACCCGACCATCGCGCCGCCGACCGTATCGGTGAACGCGTCCTACCCCGGCGCCTCGGCCAAGGCCGTCGAAAACTCGGTGACCCAGATCATCGAGCAGAACATGAAGGGCATCGACGGCCTAATGTACATGTCGGCGACCAGTTCGTCCGACGGCCAGTCCAGCGTCACCCTGACCTTCGAAAGCGGCATCGACCCGGACATCGCCCAGGTGCAGGTGCAGAACAAGCTGCAGCTGGCCACCCCCTTGCTGCCGCAGATCGTGCAGCAGCAGGGTGTGAGCGTGTCGAAGGCGAGCTCGTCGTTCCTGCAGGTCATCGGCTTCGTGTCCGAGGACGGCAGCATGAACGGCGCCGACATCGCCGACTACGTAGCCGCCAACCTGGTCGATCCGCTCGCCCGCGTCGACGGCGTCGGCAGCACCCAGCTGTTCGGCACCAAGTACGCGATGCGGATCTGGCTGGATCCGGACAAGCTCAACACCTACAAGCTGACCCCGACCGACGTCATCAACGGCCTGAGGGCGCAGAACGCGCAGGTCGCGGTCGGCCAGCTCGGCGGCACGCCGTCGGTGAAGGGCCAGCAGCTCAACGCCACCATCACCGCGCAGGACCGCCTGCAGACCGCCGAGCAGTTCCAGAACATCGTGCTGCGTTCCAACAGCAGCGGCGCGGTGCTGAAACTGCGCGACGTCGCCCGGGTCGAACTGGGTCAGGAGGACTACAGCACCATCGCCCGCTTCAACGGCAAGCCGGCGACCGGTATCGCGATCTCGCTGGCGACGGGCGCCAACGCGCTGGCCACCGCGCAGGCGGTGCAGGCCGAGCTCGAGCTGCTCAAGCCCTCGTTCCCGAAGGGCCTGAAGGCGGTGACGCCGTTCGACACCACGCCGTTCGTGCGCGTGGCGATCGAGGAAGTGGTCAAAACCCTGCTCGAAGCGATCGTGCTGGTGTTCCTGGTGATGTACCTGTTCCTGCAGAACTTCCGCGCCACCCTGATCCCGACGATCGCGGTGCCGGTGGTGCTGCTGGGCACGTTCGGCCTGCTGGCGCTGTTCGGCTACTCGGTCAACATGCTGACCATGTTCGCGGTGGTGCTGGCGATCGGCCTGCTGGTCGACGACGCCATCGTCGTGGTCGAGAACGTCGAACGCGTGATGAGCGAGGAAGGCCTGTCGCCGGTCGAAGCCACACGCAAATCGATGGACCAGATCACCGGCGCGCTGGTCGGCATCGGCCTGGTGCTGTCGGCGGTGTTCGTGCCGATGGCGTTCCTCGGCGGCGCGACCGGCGTCATCTATCGTCAGTTCTCGGTCACCATCGTTTCGGCGATGGGGCTCTCGGTGCTGGTCGCGATCGTGCTGACCCCGGCGCTGTGCGCGACCATGCTCAAGCAGATCGAGAAGGGCCACCACGCCTCCGACAAGGGTTTCTTCGGCTGGTTCAACAAGAAGTTCGACGCCGGCAACAACAAGTACCAGGGCGTGGTGCGCGGCATCGTCACCCGCTCGGGCCGTTTCATGATGGTGTTCGCGGCGATGGCGGTGCTGATGGGCGTGCTGTTCTTCCGCCTGCCGTCCTCGTTCCTGCCGCAGGAGGACCAGGGCTTCCTGTTCACCATCGTGCAGGCGCCGGTCGGCGCGACCCAGGAGCGCACCGGCGAGGTACTCAAGAAGGTCGAGGACCAGTTCCTGTCCGACAAGGCGGTGGATTCGCTGTTCACCGTGCAGGGCTTCAGCTTCGCCGGCAACGGCCAGAACGCGGGCATGGCGTTCTCGCAGCTCAAGCCGTGGGAAGAGCGCGAGGCCACCTGGGGCGACCGCTGGCGCTGGCTGACCAGCTTCGGCAAGACCCCGATGCCGGACAACAGCGTCAACGGCGTGGTCGGCCGCGCCATGGGCAGCTTCATGCAGATCAAGGACGCGTTCGTGTTCGCGCTGGCGCCGCCGGCGGTGTTCGAGCTGGGCAATTCCAACGGCTTCGTGTTCTACATGAAGGACAACGCCGGTCTGGGCCACGACGCCCTGGTCGCCGCGCGCAACCAGTTCCTCGGCATGGCCGGCAAGAGCGAACTCTTGCAGAACGTGCGTCCCAACGGCATGGAAGACACGCCGCAGTTCCGGGTCGATGTCGACAATCAGAAGGCCTCGGCGCTGGGTCTGAGCATCGCCGACATCAACTCGACCCTGCAGGCGGCCTGGGGCGGTCAGTACATCGACGATTTCGTCGATCGCGGCCGGGTCAAGCGCGTCTACATCCAGGCCGACGCGCCGTTCCGGATGGTGCCCAGCGATTTCAACCGCTGGTACGTGCGCAACGACAAGGGCGAGATGGTGCCGTTCTCGGCCTTCGCCACTACGCGCTGGGAATACGGTTCGCCGCGCCTGGAGCGCTACAACGGCGTTTCGGCGCTGGAAATCAACGGCGAAGCCAAGCCGGGCGTGAGCTCGGGCCAGGCCATGGCCGAAGTGGAGAAGCTGGTGGCGCAGCTGCCGCAGGGCATCGGCCTGGAATGGACCGGACTGTCGTTCCAGGAACGCCAGGCCGGTGCGCAGACGCCGCTGCTGTACACGCTGTCGCTGTTGATCGTGTTCCTGTGTCTGGCGGCGATGTACGAAAGCTGGGCGATCCCGACCTCGGTGCTGCTGATCGCGCCGATGGGCATCCTCGGCACCGTGCTGGCGACCTGGCTGCGCGGCATGGAACGCGATGTCTACTTCCAGGTGGCGATGCTGACCACGGTGGGCCTGTCGAGCAAGAACGCGATCCTGATCGTCGAGTTCGCCAAGGAGAACCTCAAGAACGGCATGGACCTGATCGCGGCCACGCTGGCCGCGGTGCGCGACCGATTGCGCCCGATCATCATGACCTCGCTGGCCTTCGGCCTGGGCGTGCTGCCGCTGGCGCTGGCCTCCGGCGCGGGTTCCGGCGCGCAGCGCGCGATCGGCACCGGCGTGCTCGGCGGCATGGTCGTGGGTACCTTCCTGGGTATCTTCTTCGTCCCGCTGTTCTTCGTCGTGGTCGAGAAATTGTTCGTGAGGAAGAAGCGCGCGCCCGCTGCGCAGGCTTCGGCAGGAGTGCAGAACCATGACTAAGTTGTCGATTCACGCCCTGACGCTGGCGATCTCGCTGGCGACCGCCGGCTGCGTCAGTCTGGCGCCGAAGCTGCCGGTCGCCGACGCGGCGATTCCGGGCGAATGGCCGTTGCCGCCGACCACCCAGGCCTTCGCCGGCACCGCGCCGGCGGGCGAGGCCACCGAGACGGCATCGGCCGCCGCGGTGGCCGACATCGGCTGGCGCGATTTCTTCGCCGACCAGAATCTGGAAACGCTGATCGGCCGCGCGCTGGACAACAACCGCGATCTGCGCGTGGCCGTGCTGAACGTCGAGAAGGCGCGCGCGCTGTACCGCATTCAGCGCGCCGATCGCGTCCCGGCGGTCGGCGTCAGCGCGCAGCTGCAGCGCACCGGCGGCGACAATCAGGCGGTCGTCGACCAGTACACCGCCGGCGTGGGCATCACCAATTTCGAGCTGGACCTGTTCGGCCGCGTGCGCAATCTGAGCCAGTCGGCCCTGCAGCGTTACTTCGCCGAAGAAGAGGCGCGCCGCGGCGCGCAACTGAGCCTGATCGCGGAAGTCGCCAATGCCTACCTGACCCTGGCGGCCGACCGCGAACTGCTGTCGGTATCCGAAGCGACGCTGAAGAACCAGCAGTCCGCCTACGACCTGACCGTGAAGCGGCGCGAGTTGGGCGCGGTGTCCGGCCTGGAAGTGAGCCAGGCGCGTACCCAGGTGGAGCAGGCGCGCGCCGACGCGGCGCGTTATGCCGGGCAGGTGGCCCAGGACATCAACGCCCTGAACCTGCTGGTCGGCGAGCCGGTCGATCCGGCCCTGCTGCCGCAGCGCCTGACCTATGAGGTGAGCGGCATCGCGGCCTTGCCGTCCGGGCTGCCGTCGGAGGTGCTGCTGCGTCGCCCGGACGTGCTGCAGGCCGAGCACACGCTGCGTGCGGCCAACGCCAACATCGGCGCCGCGCGCGCGGCGTTCTTCCCGTCGATCAGCCTGACCGGCTTGTTCGGCAGCGCCAGCAGCGAGCTGTCGGGCCTGTTCGATGCGAACACGCGGGCCTGGTCGGTCAATCCGGTGATCAACATCCCGATCTTCCAGGGCGGCAAGCTGCGCGCGGGCCTGGCGTCGGCGAACGCCGATCAGCAGATCGCCCTGGCGCAATACGAGAAGGCGATCCAGTCCGGTTTCCGCGATGTCGCCGATGCGCTGGCGCTGACCCGGACCCTGGCCGAGCAGCGTCAGGCCCAGGAAGCGCTGGTCGAGGCGGCCGCGCGCGCCGACCAGTTGTCGACCGCGCGTTACAAGGCCGGCCGCGACAGCTACCTCAACCAGCTCGACGCTCAGCGCACGCTGTACGGCGCGCAGCAGGGTCTGGTGACCACGCGCCTGAGCGAACAGATCAACCGGGTGGCGCTCTATAAAGTGCTCGGAGGCGGCTGGAACGAGCGCAGCCAATGAGCGTCCAGGACCAACCCGTCGGCAAGGCCGAGGCGCGCGCGCAGGCCCAGCGCGAGCGCATTCTGGTTGCCGCGCAGAAATGCTTCGTCCTGCACGGCTTCCATGCCGCGAGCATGGCCAGCATCGCCGAGACGGCCGGCATGAGCGCCGGCCTGATCTACCGCTACTTCAAGGCCAAGAACGACATCATCCTGGCCATCATCGAGCGTCAGCTCGAGGAGGCGCGGGCCGATATCGCGAAGTTGCATGCGAACAGCGACGTGGTCGAGGGCATCGCCGAGGTGTTTCAGCAATGGCAGGCGAAAGATCCCGGCATCACCAACGCGGCCCTGTTCCTGGAACTCACCGCCGAGGCCACACGCGACACCGAGATCGCCGCGGCCACGCACGCCTCCGACAAGGTGCTGCGCGCCGATTTGGTGGCCTGGTTCGCGCGCAGTTCCGAGCAGGGCGGCATGGGCGTGCCCGAGTCCGAGGTCGAGATGCGGGTGCTGATCGTGCAGTCCCTGATCGAAGGACTGGCGATTCGTTCGATCGCGCAACCGGATCTGAGCGTGGCTGAGGTCAAGGCGGCGCTGGAGCACATTCTGCCGGCTCTGCTGTCGCCCCGGGCCTGAGCGAAGGGCGCCGCGGCGCTGGAGAATTCGGCGTGCAGGAGGCAGCCGCCGTTGGGCGGCTGTCCTGGGTCGGCGATGTCGCGATTGGAACGCGCCGCCGTCCGACGCGAAGGATCGCTATCGGGCGTAGTGCGAATGGATGCCGGGCAGGACGCGTCCTGCCCGTTGGCTTAGCGCCGCGTAGCTAACACCCCATCCAGCGCCAACTGCGCCTTGAACCCGGCCTTCTCCAGGCGCTTGGCCACTTCGCGCGGCACATCGCGGCCGCTGGTCAGCTTGTTCGGGCTGCCGGTGTAGTGGAACAGCCGGCCGCCGCGTTTGAGCACGCGTGCCAGATGGTCGTAAAAGGTCTGCGAATACAGTTCGCCGGCGATGCCGAAGCGCGGCGGATCGTGGAGCAGGGCATTGACCGAGGCGTCGGCGATCTGCGCGATCGCTTTCGACGCGTCGGCATGGCTGAGTTGCAAGCGGCCGCCGCTGCCGGGCGCATCGGGGTCGGGCGACCAGGGGTTGAGCGTGCGCAGCCACAGCACGTCCTCGTTTTTCTCGAACGACTGGATGCGGGCCGCGCCGGCCTCCAGGCAGCATGCAGCGAAGTAGCCCAGACCGCCGCAGGTGTCCAACACGATCTTGCCGCGCGGTTCGACCAGCGCGACCTTGCGCTGCGCATCCTCGACCGGCGAGGTCTTCGCCGTGGGCAGCATCTTGATGCCGTCGATCTCGAAGGTGGGCGCGCCCCATTCGGTCGGCACCAGCTTGATCAGCGAGCCGGAGAAACGCGACACCGGCGCGAACTCCTCGCCGTCCCAGTGATAGATCGTGCGGTCCTTGAGCGCGGAAGGATACGGATAGCGCTGGCCACGCCATTGCCAGGTGTCCGTGGCCAGCCGTATTTCGTCGTGCGAACGCCCCAGGTCCAGCGAGCCGGTCCATGCGTCCGCACCGGCCTCGCGTGCACTGCGCAGTGCGTCGGCGACGGGGCGGGTGAGCAGGGGGCCTGTGTAGTGCGGCACGGCGGGCGGTCTCGTGTGATGGTCGGGTGCGATGGCGCAACCTACGCATCGAACGCAGTCAGGGCAAGCCTGGGAGGATGCGGCCTGAATATGAATCGTACTCCGGCGTGCCGACGCCGGGTCGAAGCGTGCCTTCACGCCGGGGCGGAGCGATACGATCGCTCCGCCCCCGCGCACCACTTACATCCGCACCGGCTTACATCTCCGGCATCGGCAAACACTCCATCACCTCGACCCCGTCGCCGGGGAAGATCGCGAAGTGCGGGTGGTTTTCGAACAGCGTCGCGGCGGCTTCGTGCGACTCCGCCTTGACGACGGTGTAGGCGGCCATGGCGTTGCGGGTGTCGGCGATGCCGTCGCTGGTGATGCGCTTGGTTTTGCCCAGCGGCGCGCCGTGATCGACGATGACCGCGGCATGGGTGGTCGCCCATTGCTGCCAGGCCTGTATGCCGGCCTTCTCGCGCGCTTCGCGCGTGGCGGCGTCCAGGTCCTTCCAGGCCTCCATCGCTGCGGGGGAACCGGTAAAGATCGCTAGGAAATGCTTCATTGTGGTCTCCTGTGGGGGTACATCACGGGGGCGGCGAGCCATGGCTGCCATGCGTGAACTGGGATCCGTCGGTAGTGCAGGGGCGACTTGATCTACCGTGCGGATGTCGGGAGGGCCGTCGGCGGCGAAGGAGCCGACGGTGGTCGGGGGAGGTCGCGATGGGCTTGAGCCCAGCCTGCGCCGCGTTTACTTGTCGCCTTCTTTCTTCATGCCCTTCAGCAAGGCCACGATCGCCATCGAATGACCGTGGCCCAAGTCGAAGTCCTGCTTCAGCCAGGCGATCACGTCGCCGGCCTTGATCCCCGGCAACAAGCCCTTGGGCCCGGCCAGGCCTTTCTTGGCGGCCAGGGTGCGGAAGTCGGCCGGGGTCTTGCCGGTCTTGGTCTGGATGTTGTCGAGATAGGCCTGGAACGACATGCGGGCGGCTCCTGATGAGTGGGCGAGCGCCTGGCGCCGGAGGGGCGGTGCGGGGCTCTTACCAGGACGACGAACGGGGGCGGGCGAAATCGACACGCCGGCACGAATAAATGTGCGGTCGGCTGACCTGCGTCTGTGCCCGCCCCGGACTGCGGCGACAGAACGGTCGCCTGCATCCTGGCACCGCGAACCAGACTGCCCGGTGATGGCGGGCCGGGTCCGTGCGCGCGCGGCGAGCGGTTTTAACGCGGTGTTAAAGTGTGGCCCCTCCTTCACCCAGCGCGAACGCCACGATGACCGTCCCAGCCTTCTACCCGATCGGCACCCCCGGACAGCCCTGGGGCGCGGCGGAAGTCGCCGAATGGCGTTCGCGGCAGGTCCGCCATCGCAGCTACGAGGCCGACGTGGTGGGCAAGATCGACGCGCTGCGCGCGCGGTTCGACGTGGTCGAGTACGGCCGCCTGGACTACGCCCCGGACAGCTACCCGCTGTTCGCGATCAAGAGCCGCGACTGGCGCGACGATCTGCCGACCATGCTGGTGACCGGCGGCGTGCACGGCTACGAAACCAGCGGCGTGCACGGCGCGCTGCAGTTCGTCGAACTCCATGCCGCGGGCTACGCCGGCCGCGCCAATCTGCTGGTCGCGCCCTGCGTCAGCCCTTGGGCCTACGAGCGCATTCATCGCTGGAACCCGGACGCGATCGACCCGAACCGCTCGTTCCGGGAGAACAGCCCGGCGCAGGAATCGGCCGCGCTGTTGCGCCTGGTCGCACCGGTCGGCGCCAGCGTGCGGATGCACATCGACCTGCACGAAACCACCGACAGCGACGAATCCGAGTTCCGGCCGGCCTTGGCCGCGCGCGACGGCAAGCCCTACGAGCCCGGCGAAATCCCCGACGGCTTCTATCTGGTCGACGACGCCGAACATCCGCAGCCCGAGTTCCAGCAGGCGGTGATCGCAGCGGTGGCGATGGTCACCCACATCGCGCCGGCCGACGCCAAAGGCGAGATCATCGGCTCGCCGGTGGTCGCGCCGGGCGTCATCAACTACGCCTTGCGCCCGCTGGGCCTGTGCGCCGGCATCACCGACGCGACCTACCGCACCACCACCGAGGTCTACCCCGACAGCCCGCGCGCCACGCCGGCGCAGTGCAACGCGGCGCAGGCCGCGGCGGTGTGCGCGGCCATCGATTTCGCGCTGCAATCCAGCTAGGACGCGCCCCCGGATCGGGCGCCGATCATCCAGCAGGCCGCGGTGAAACGGACTTCCGCGCCGTGGACGAAAGGCTCGAAGGCCGCGCGGACCGTAGCGATCACCCGTTCGCGGGTTGCCTCGTCCGCCGTCTGCAGGCTCATTCCGACCGGACCGAGCCGGCTGAGGTAGGGAATCAGGTCCGGCTCGGGCAGGGAGCAGGGCACGTCGATCGGTCGGATATCGATCTCGCTCCAGCCGCTGTCCTGCAGGATGGCCTGCACTTTTCGCCGCTCCGCGAAGGCGAATTGTCCGGGAGCGTCGGGCTGTCGGATGGGCAGATCGGTCAGCAGCGGCGCCGCGGCACGTTCGGCGGTCGTCATGAACGGGTTCTCCGCCGCGGCGCGCCAGGCGATGAATCGGAGCTCGGCTCCGGGCTTTGCGGCGCGGCGCAGGTTCGCGAAGGCCGCGACCGGGTCGCTGAAGAACATGACGCCGAAACGCGAAAGGACGAGGTCGAAACTCTGCGGCGCGAAGGCATGCGTTTGCGCATCGGCGACTACGTAGTGCGCCGACGCACGCTGTCGTTCGACGCGGGCCCGGGCGGCCGCGATCATCGGCTCCGAAATGTCGACGCCGACACAGCCGCCTTGCTCGCCCAGTCGTTGCGAGACCGCGAGCGTGATGGCGCCGGTGCCGCAGCCGATATCGAGCACCTGGCGCGCGGCAGCGAATGGAATCGTCTCGAGCAGCAGGTCCTGGAATGGCTGGAATAGCCGGTCGAGCATCGCCTGCGCGTCGACCCAGGCGCGCCCGGCGGAGCCGTTCCAAAGTGCGGCCTGGGCGTCGTCGGCCTGCGGTTTCGTATTCATGCGGTCTGCCTCGGCATTGCCTTCAAGTGGCGGAAGCCGCATCGTGCAACTTCAAGCCGACTTGAGGTCAAGAGTATGAGCGAACTGGATATCGCGCAGGTCGTGCAGCGGTCCGGGGTGCCTGCCTCGACGCTGCGCTACTACGAGGAAAAGGGGCTGATCGCCTCGATCGGCAGGCGCGGCCTGCGCCGTCAGTTCGATTCCGGCGTGCTGGAGCGGCTGGCGCTGATCGCGCTGGGACGCGCCGCCGGCTTCTCGCTGGACGAGATGGCGCTGATGTTCGCCCCGGACGGCCAACCGCGTATCGACCGCCAGAAGCTCAAGGCCAGGGCCGAGGAGATCGATCGGACCATTCGCCGCTTGAGCGGTCTGCGCGACGGCCTGCGGCATGCGGCCGCGTGCCGTGCGCCCAGCCATATGGAATGCCCGAGCTTCCGCCGGATTCTGCGCGCGGCCGCATCCGGCGTGGTCGGATCGAGACCCGGGGCGCGATCGTAGCGCCGCACCGCCGATGCCGAGCCCGCTAGTTGGCGCGGGCTCGGCAACCGCAAGCGTTAGCGATTCACCGACGGCCCGTTCACGCCCACGTAGCCGTTCGCGCAGCCGGTGGTGCAGGTGGTCGCCAGCATGTTGTAGACGATGCGGCCGGCGTTGCTCTTGGAGCGGAAATGGCCGATGCCGCTGCTGGTGTCGCCGCCGCCCGCGTTGTAAGGGCTGCCGTCGCTCCAGTCCCAATCGTAGGCGTAGGCGCTGCTGCCGACGCCGATGTCCACCTGCGCCTTGACGTTGCCGGCCGCGTTGAACAAGGCACCGCTGCTGCAACCGCCGGAGTAGCTGGTGGTGAAGCAGTGGACCTGATCGTAGAGACCGGCGGTGATGGTGTAGAACGAGATCGTACTGAGCAGGGTCGGCATCGCGCGCAGGCTGTTGCTGCCGCTGCCGGTCCAGCGGTTGTAGCCGTAGTAGACCGCGCCGCTGCTCGGATACAGGCCGAAGGTGTAGTAGTCGTACGGGAAGACGTAGGCCTCGGCGTTGCAGGTGGGCGCGTACGGCGACTGATAGCCGGTGCTCAGGCAGGTCTGCAGACCGCGCAGACCGCCGGCTATGTTGACGAAGCGGCGCACGCTGCCCTGATAGCCGTAATAGCGCAGCATCGCCAGGGTCATCGACGAGCCCAGCGAGTGCGCGACCACATCGACCTGGCTGCGGCCGGTGTAGAGCTTCACCTTGTCGATGAAGGTCTTGAGGATCTGGTATTTGGCCGGCTCGTGGTAGTTGTACTGCGGCGTGGCGCGCTCGTCGGCGTCCAGGTAGGTCACGCCGAACAGCTCGCAGTCGTTGTAGCCACGCGCCTTGAGCTCGTCGTAGATCGAGTTGGCCGGCGTGGTGTAGCCGGCGACGGGCGAGGGCGGCATGTCGAAGCTGATCGCGCTGTCGCCGTTGCCCGACACGAACACCACCGGCGTGCGCGTGGCGGTGCAACTGCCGCCGCCGAAACCGCCGCTGCCCACGCCGGGGCTGAAACCGCCCGCGTACTGGCTGGCCGCGCCCTGGCAGGTGTAGCCGTTGTTGCTGCCGCAATCCAGGGCCTGCGCGGCCGTGGGCGCCAGCAGGGCCGCGCCGCCCAGCAGCGGCAGCAGGACCGTCATCGCCAGGCTGGAAACGCGGATACCGGAAGAAACGAACTTCAGCGTGCTGCGGAACATGAGGTCCCTCCCCAGGGTGTCAGTTCGATCACAACGAAAGCCGGATCGGACGATGGTGGACCGGCGGAATGGGCTTGGGTATTGCACCTATGGGCATGTGCGAGGCGTCTTTGCCGCGGCGCAACAAGCCATTCGGGCGCTTGCGCGGTTCCGCTTCACAGCGCGCTATGGGACGCGTTCCTGGCTAAAGGGCGCGAATCCGCGCCCTCCATCCCTGGTGACAATGGAGCGCGTTCATGCCCACCCCCGCCAAGAAAAGCGACGAAGCCCAGCTGGAGGACTACCTGAAGTCGCTGGGCCTGAAGAACCAGGTCAAGGTCATCAAGGACTACGGTATCGGTTCGCTGGAATTCCTCAAGGCGGTCTGCGGCAATCCGGCCGAGCGCAAGGCGTTGGCCAAGCAGATCCGCGGCGACACACCGGACGGGCCGGCGCGCATCGCCGCCGGAATCGTGGAGAAGCTCACCGCCAAGCAGGTGCAGGCGCGCATCGATCAGCTGGCGAGCGAGACCGACGAGCCCGGCAGCGCCGGCTTCGACAGGAAGAAACAGCAACTGGCCGAGGCGATCGAAGCGGTCGAGAAGTTGCGCAAGGAAACCGCAGAGGCGGCCGCCGCCGACCGCGAAGCCGCGACCAAGCAGGCGCAGGCGCAGCTCGACCGCATCCTGGCCAAGGTCAGCGCCAAGGACCTGCTGAAGGGAGGCGACGCCAGCTTCGCGACCATCGCCAGTGCGACGGCGCTGATGGAACGTATCCAGGACGGGCTGCAGAGCAAGATCGCCGACAGTCTCAACAGCTATCTGGATCAACGCCCGCGTAGCACCGCCGAGCTGCTGGAGGAGAACCAACTGCTGCGCGGCTACTGCGCCACCGCCGCCGGTCTGGTGCGCGCCAGCGGTTCCAACCTGCTCGACATGGCCGCGCTGCTCGGCAAGCCGGCGCCGATCCAGACTCAGGACTTCGAATTCAGCAGCGAGACGGCTTATAGCGAGGCTTCGCAGCAGTTCGAGACCTCCGCCAGTTCCTACGCCACCGCCAACAGCGCGCGCGGTGCGATGTTCCTCGGTTCGGGCATCGGCGCAGCCAGCCTGATGGTGCAGTACGCCAATGCCGGCCAGCGCCAGAAGGACGAAACCGCGATGAAGCGGTCGCAGAAGGCGACCAAGCTGCGCGTGCATTACCAATGGGCGCCGCAGGCGACGCTGACCCTGCCCAGCAACCGTTTCGCCCTGAGCGAGGACGCCCTGGATGCCCTGCGCGCGATCGAGGCTGAGCCGCCTGGGCAGCGGCAAGCGGCGGCGGCCGAGTTCCTGCGCGGCTTCGGCAGCCATGTGTTCTGCACCGCGGCGCTGGGCGGCTGGTACAAGCACGTGGCCAAGGCCAGCTGCAGCTCCGTCGAGCAGATGAAGACCCTGGACGAAGCCTTGTCCACCGCCACCAACTGGGCGGTATCGGCTTCGGCGTCCTACGTCGGCCTGACCGGTGCCGGCTCGGTGTCGACCGCGCATGCCGGCGGCGTCAGCGCCGCGCGCGCGACCTCGACCGCGATGTCGTGCATGGTCAAGGATCAGCAGGTGTCGGTGGCCACCAGCGTGTTCGGCGGACTGCCGGAGCTGCCCAGCGATCTGTGGCTGACCAGCGTCAAGGCCAATGCGCATTGGCAGGTGATCGACCGCAGCGACGAACAGCCGGTATGGAAGATCGTGGGCCTGCTGCCTGCGAAATCGCTGGGATTCGATCGCAAGCTCATGGCCGAATTGCTGGAGCGGGCCTGGGTCAACGAAGTGTTCATTCCGTCCATCGCCGATGCGAAGGTGCGCGAGACGATGCGGCTGAAAGCGCCGGCGACCGCCGCGGCCCTGACCGAGACCTTGCTGGCGCTGACCCGGCCGCCGGCGATGCGACTGACCGTGTTTCAGCGCCGCTGGGATCAGCCCCAGCAGCACTTCAGTGAGGAGGTCGCGTTGCCGAAGGGCTACAAGATTCTCTCCGCCGGCGTGTCGGGAGTCAGCCAGCGGCTGGGCAACTTCGTCGTCGCCAGCTACCCGAAAGTCAGCGGCAAGGGGCGCGACGAACGCTGGAGCTGGTGCGCGCGCATGAAGGACATCAAGTTCGTCTCGCCGATCTGCCACGCCATCACGATCGTCGCGCTGCACGACCCCGACGATGTCTGGGACGTGCGGATCTTCGCCAAGGAGGCCACCGGCCATCGCAGCCTGCACGAAATCGCGCTGCAGCCGCCGGACGACTACCTGCTCACCGGTTGCGGCGGCGAAGTGGACGTGTTCGCGGGCGTAGCGCTGAAGGCCTGCGGCTTCGCCCAGTTGGACGGCAAGCCGCCGGCGGCGTTCGAGCGTCAGTGCCAGGTGGTGGTGCGTACCGCGGACTTGATCACGCCGTTCCCGCATACGGTCAAAGCCTACGCGATCGGCATCCGCGCACGTGCGGGCACGCCGCTCGAAGCGCAGTACCAGTACCACCGCTTCGGCGCCTCCAGCAACCACGATCACACCGTGACCCATCCCATGCATCCGGGCGGCGACGAGAGCAGGCGCAGCGTGATGATCGGCGGGGGCGCGTGCCTGACCGATGCCGACATGCACCACTGCCTGACCGGATCGCGTCCGGTCGTGTCCGATGCCTGGCGCGCGGGCGCGGCCCCGGTCTATGGCTGGCTGGCGACCAGCAAGGATCACGAGAACAGGGCGCCCAGCGCGATGACCATGTATACGCTGGGGCTGTCGAACGTCGAGATCGTGTGGGAGGAGGAGCCCGCGGCGGGCTGAGGGTTCCGGAGGCGGTACGACCGATGCCCGGTAGCCGCGGTTTTCGTCCGTAGCCGCACGGTCGTCGGCATGGATGTCGGCATATCCCTGTCGGCGCACGGCTTCGGTTTGCCGCGATGCACAAGAAATTGGGCGCTACCCCCGATTTGCCTGCTACGCTTGCCGTACGCACTTTCGTCGGGGGGACGAAATGGGCAACAAGGACGTGGGAGCCTGGCTGCTGTTGCTGGTGCTCGTCGGGTGCGCCGAGTCGCCGCGGCCCGAACCGGCCAAGCCGCAGCAGGCTGGTCAAGCGCTCGATCCGGCGCGCACCGCTGCGCGCATCGCGTCGATGCGGGCGAATGCGATGCTCGGAGATCAAGAGGGCGCGCAACACGATGCCGAAGCCTTGAGCGCGGATTTCCTGCGCTCGATGAAGCTCGCCGATCCCGCACGCAGTGTCGACCGCGAGTCGGCGCGCATCGCCGCGCGCAGGGTGGTAGGCGTGAGGTCGGTGGTATGGATCGACCACGAGAACCTGTTGGTGCTCGTCGAGCGCAACGAGCAGCGCAGCTACGACACCATCGACAGTATTTGTCTCCAACTCGAACCCCTGGGCGACACCCTTGGGGTCGTGGTCAATCTGCAAAGCGGGGCGGCCAGCAATGGCGATGAATTGGAGATACTGAGCCGGAACTGCCAGCTCCAGCCTGGCGACCGGGCCTTGCTGCAACGCAAGCGGCAGGTCGACGTGGTCGATCCGCGCATACGTGCGCAGCATCGTGCGAACCAGGTGCGCGCCGCGCGAGCCCCCGACCCGGCCGAACAGGCCGCGAACGCACGCATTCTCGAAGCGAGCACGCCCGAGATGTGAAATCGTATCCAGCTCGCACGAACTCACCCATCACAAGGAAGGATGCCGTGAACCAGAACGCCAGCACCGCCACCCAGCCGATGCTCGACGACAGCCTGACCATCGCCCTGGCAGTGGCCTCCAAGGCCGCCTACGACTACTACAGCGGCACGCCCTTCACCTCGCCGCAGGGCTACGACCAGATCGATGCCTGGACCGGATGGGACGCGTTCCTGTTCACCGGCTCGGAGGAGAAGTACGGCCTGGTGTTCCAGTCGATCTCCGACCCGGGCACCTACATCTTCGCCTTCCGCGGCACCGATTCGGACATGGACGCGTACGAGGACGTGCATTTCCTGACCACCGACTTCGTCCCTAGCAGCGGCAGCATCACGCCTGTTCCGCGTGTGGCCTCGGGCTTCTACGGCATCTACAACGGCATGGGCGACGGCATGACTCAGTCGATGCGCGAGCAGTTGTTCGCGCTGATCGACAAGTACCAGCCACAGCAGGTCTACGTCACCGGCCATAGCCTGGGCGCGGCGCTGAGCCAGCTGTTCTCGCTGGACCTGGCGATCAGCCAGCCGCTGACTTCGACCAATATCAACTTCTCCAGCCCAATGGTCGGTACCGACAGCTGGCAGGTCGCTTATGCCAACACCATCGCCGACGGCGCCAGCATCCGGGTCTACAACTATTGGGACTACGTGCCTTCGCTGCCGCCGTCGGACCTGGGCTACACCGCGGTGGGCAGCGGCTTCCGCACCGCGTTCTACGTGCAGGACGAGTGGTACCCGCACGAACTCTCGCGCCATTCCATCGTGAATCTGACCACCGTGTTGAGCAACGCGTTGCCGCTGAATCCGCAGCAATGGCCGGGTACCTTCCCGGATTATGTCGAGCCGTCATGGACCATGCTCAGCACGGTGCCGCCGTCAGGGCCCGACGTGCGCTGGGCGGATCGGATCGGCGGTTACATGGCGTTCGAGCGCAGCTTGCGGGTCGCCTGATGCGGTAGCGTCTGCGGCATCGTCGGCCGCTTGCGGCAACAAGAAAGGCGGCCCCGAGGCCGCCTTTCTTGCTTCCGGTCCGGCGGGGCAGCGGACAGGACGATTACGGCAGCGGCGTTCCCTGATCGGAGATCGCCAGCCACTTGCCGCGATCGTAGGTGTAGGTGACGCCGGTCAGCGCGTGCGAGCGGAAGCCGATGCGCGGGATCTCGTACACGGTTTCGTAGAGGATGTAGGCCGAGCTGCAGCCGTCGACCACGCGATAGCGCTCGGTCCAGCTCCACTGCGCTTCGCGATTGGCGAAGTGGCTGGCGAAGGTGGCCATGATCGCGTCGATGCCGATGCGGGTAGCGCCGCTGCCGAACACGGTGATCGCGCGTTCGTCGTGCACGGCGCGGAAGGTCTCGGCGTCGTAGTCGCGGAAGGATTCCATGTCCATGCGCTGGGCGATCTCGAACTGGCGCGCGCACAGGCGGGTCAGGAAGTTGTCCTTCCAGTCCATGCCGACGTGGTGGGCATCGCCGGCGACGGCGGCGGTGGTCGAGCTCAGGGCGATCAAGGCGGCGGCGTTCAGGGCGAGCGTGCGGATCGGATGGGAAGTGCGGGTCTTCATCGTCGGTACCTCCATGTGGTTGGACACGGCGGACCTTAGGCCGCCGGCGCGCCGGCTTGGAGTGCCAATTCGTGTGCGGTGGAGAGGGCCAATCGTCGCGGCGGCCGGGAGGCCGGCCATTAGGCGATCCGATTGCGACGCCGGAGATCAGGCAGGTGGGCGTTCGGTGGCGATCAACAGCACGCGGCTGTCCTCGGTCAGCGCATGGGCGCTACGCAGCGCGGGGTCTTCGGCGCAGCGCAGCAGACCGGCGACGCCGGCCGCGCCGGAAGGCGTGGTCTGCGGGCCATCGGCGTCGCGCAGCGTGCCTGGTGCGGCGAGCAGCTGCGCTTCGTCCACGACGATCGACGCGGCTCCATGGCGTTTGAGGATCGCCACGGCCGGCGCCGAGGCCAGCCCGCACGACAGCATCTCCGCCGAGGTATGCAGTTCGCCCGGTACGCGCAGCGGTCGGCCTTCGGACAAGGCCAGCGCCACGCAGGCGGCATCCGCCGGTTCGACCACGAGCAGGCGGCCCGGCCCGGGCAGGCGCTGGTGCAGGCCTTCGGCGACCGCTGCGGCGAGGCCTCCGACGCCGGCCTGGACGAAGGCATGGCTGATCCGGCCGTCGCCGTGTTCGTTCAATTGCTCGTGCAGTTCGTGCAGCAGCAGGCCGTAGCCGGCCATTACGTCGGCGACGACCGGATCGTCGGGCTCGTCGCTGGTGTCGGCGATCAGCAAACCATCGCCGCGCGATGCCGCGCCGGCGGCCGCATCGACCGCGTCGTCGTAAGTGCCGTAGATGCGCACGACCTCGGCCCCCAGGCGGGCGATGCGGCGCGCGCGGGCGGCGTCGACTTCGCTGGGCAGGTAGACCGACGCGGACGCACCGGCACGCGCGGCCGCGGCGGCCACGGCCAGGCCGTGGTTGCCGTCGCTGGCGCAGACCAGGCGGAGCGCGCGGACCTGGTGACGGCGGTCTTCGAGCTCGCGCAGCGAGTCCGCGCCGATCGCGCGTGCGAGCGCGCGCAGGCCGGCGTACAAGCCGCCCAAGGCCTTGAAGTTGCCCAGCGGGCGCTCGCCTTCGCACTTCACCAGCACCTGGGCGACGCCGGCGCGGCGTGCCAGCGCCGGCAGGGCGATCAGCGGGGTGGGGCGGTAGTCGTCCCAGAGTTCGGCGATGTTCCAGTGCACGGTGCGGGCGTCGGTATTCATGCCGACAGTCTGCCCTGCCGGCGCGCGGCGCGGCCGCGTTGTGGCGGCGCGGACGCGGAAAAAAACCGCGACGGCGCCGGCCGATGCGGAAATCCGTCGCGGCGCCGTTGCGTCATTCGTCTCCGTCCAGCGGAATCGGAATCGTCAGCCCGCGCTTGACCACGCCCAGCGCGACATTGGTGGTGAAACGCTTGACGTTGGGGTTGTCGCCGACCAGGCGCGCCATCAGCGCGTCGTAGGTTTCGGTGTCGGGCGCGGTGATGATCAGGACGAAGTCGGCTTCGCCGGTGACGTAGAAGGCCTGCTGCACGTGCTCCTGCGCGGCCAGCCATTGCCGCAGTTGGGCCAGCAGTTCGGGCCGTTCGCGTTCGACCTGCAAGGACACCACGAAGAAGGTCGGGCGGCCGACCTTCTTCGGATCGACCACGGCCGCATCGCGCACGATCACGCCCTGCTCGCGCAGGCGGCGTAGCCGGCGCTGCACCGCCGACGGTGACAGGAACACCTGTTCGGCCAGTTGCTCGGCGGTCTGGCCGGCGTCTTCCTGGACCAGGTTCAGCAGTTGGCGGTCGAATCGGTCCAGCGGCATACGGGCTCCGGAACGGGGTTGAAACGCGGAAAAAAAGCGCGCGAACGCATGGCATCGCGGCCAAACCGCGGGGACGCGCTCCTAGGATGCTAGCTCCAAATCGCAGGCCCCGCCCATGGATTTCCCCGCACTGCAGAATTTCATCGCCCGTCGCTGGCAGGACGACCTGCTGCCGGTGCTGACCGAGTACATCGCCATCCCCTGCCAGTCGCCGGCGTTCGAGCCGGACTGGGCCGAGCGCGGCCACATGCAGCGCGCGGCGACGCTGATGACGGACTGGGCGCGTGCGCGCCTGGCCGAAGTGCCCGGCGCCCAGGTCGAAGTGGTGACCTTGCCGGGGCGCACGCCGGTGATCTACGTCGATGTTCCCGGCGAGGGCGGCGCGCCGGTGCTGGTTTATGGGCACCTGGACAAGCAACCGCCGATGGACGGCTGGAATCACGGCCGCGATGCCTGGACGCCGTCGCTGGAAGGCGAGCGCCTCTACGGTCGCGGCGGCGCCGACGACGGCTACGCGATCTTCGCCGCGATCCTGGCGCTGCAGGCCTTGCGCGCGCAGGGCTTGCAGCATCCGCGCTGCAGCATCCTGATCGAGGCCTGCGAGGAATCCGGCAGCGGCGACCTGCCGCACTACATCGAGCACCTGGCCGATCGCATCGGCGTGCCCGCGGTGGTGATCGCGCTGGATGCGGGCTGCGGCAACTACGAGCAGCTGTGGCTGACCACGTCGCTGCGTGGCCAGGTCGCCGGGACCCTGAGCGTGCGCGTGCTGGAGGAGGGCGTGCATTCGGGCGACGCCTCCGGCGTGGTGGCCTCGTCGTTCCGGATCGCGCGGCATCTGTTGTCGCGATTGGAGGACCCGGGCAGCGGCGAGATCGCAGCCGAGTTCCAGGTCGCCATTCCGGAATCGCGCCGTGAGCAGGCGCAAGCCGCGGCGGCCGCGCTCGGTGCCGGGCTGCATGCGCAGCTGCCGCTGACGGCGGGCCTGCGGCCGGTCGATGAGGATCCCGCCGAGCTGCTGCTCAACCGCGCCTGGCGAGCGCAGCTGGCGATCACCGGTCTGGACGGCATGCCGGGCGTGGCCGACGCGGCCGCGGTCATGCAGCCTGCGACGCGCCTGAAACTCAGTCTGCGCCTGCCGCCGACGCTGGATGCCGACGCGGCGGCGGTGCGGCTCAAGGCCATGCTCGAAGACGATCCGCCGTACCGCAGCCAAGTCGCATTCCGCGTCGACATGGTGTCCAAGGGCTGGCACGCGCCGGCGACGGCGCCTTGGCTGGCGGAGAGTCTGGAGCGCGCCTCGCAGTCGGCCTTCGGCGCGTCGGGCGCGTTGATCGGCGGCGGTGGCGGGATACCGTTCCTGGCGATGCTCGGCCAGCGTTACCCCGACGCGCAGTTCGTGGTGACCGGCGTGCTCGGGCCGCAATCGAACGCGCACGGCCCCAACGAGTTCCTGCACCTGCCGACCGCGCAGCGGATCACGGCGATGGTGGCGAGTCTGCTGCACGATGCACAGGCCGCGCCGGCCGCGGTCGCTCTGGACAGTGCGAGCCTGGCCGCCGCAGCCGCCGTCGCATGATCGAATCCTGGTCCGATCCGGTACGCGGCCCGCTTCAATGCTCGTCCGCCAAGACTGGATCGAACGTTCGACGAACCGAATCCCATTTCTCAGTCCACCTTCGCAGACGGCACCCATGAAGCTTCTCTACCAAACCCATTCCCCCTATGCCCGCAAGGTCCTGGTGTTCGCGCACGAGGCCGGCATCGCCGACCGCATCGAAGTCGTGCACCACGAAACCAGCCCGACGCTGCGCAACCCGGAAGTGTTCGCCGCCAATCCGCTGGGCAAGGTGCCGGTGCTGCTGCGGCCGGGCCTGCCGGCCTTGTTCGATTCCGACCTGATCTGCGCCTACCTCGACACGCTGCACGACGGCCCGCGGCTGATTCCCGCCGAGGGCGAGGCGCGCTGGCAGGCGCTGCGCGTGCAGGCGGTCGCGCAGGGCTTGGCGCAGGCCGGCATCGCGGTGCGCTGGGAAACCGTGCGCCGCCCCGAGGCCTTGCGTTATCCGGCGCTGCGCGACGGCTACACCGACAAGCTGATCGCCAGCTACGACTGGTTGGACAGCGAACTCGACATCGAAGGCCCGATCGACGTCGGTCATATCGCGCTGGCGACCACCCTGAGCTGGCTGGAGTTTCGCGGGCTGCCGAGCTTCCGTGGCCAGCGTCCGCGCCTGAGCGCCTGGCTGGACGCGTTCGAAACGCGGCCGTCGATGCAGGCCACGCCGCTGTCGGGCGAGACCCAGGACTGAAGCGCGGCGGGCGGGCAGGGCGGTCGCATGGCGCCGCCCTGCGCCGGGGTTACTGTTCCAGCAACAGGTACTCGCCCTTCTGGCCGTAGCGCTTGGCGTTCGCGTCCACGCGCGCGCACAGGGCCTGGCCGCAGCGGCTCAGGGCGCCGGACTTGGTCGCGCGCAGGATGTCGCTGGCGAACTCGGCGCGCTTGACCTCGCGCCCGCTCTGCCAGATCAGGTAACCGGCGCCGCTGGCGGCGAGCACGGCGCCCAGGCCCAGGCCGATCAGGCCGGTCCAGATCAGCGACTTCTGCTCGCGCTTGAGTTCCTGGCGCTGTTCGTCCATTTGCTGCAAGGTCTTCTCGGCATTGCGCGAGACCTCGCGCAGCGCGGCGGCGGTCTGCTGCAGTTGCTGGCCGTACTGCGCCGACGCGGTGCCCACGCCTTGTTCGATCGCGTCGCGGGTTTGCGCGCCGACCGTGCTGACCAGGTCGCGGGTCAGCAGTTGCGCGTTCGTCTCCCAGATTTCGGCGGTCTGGCGTAATTCGGTGGCGCTTTGGGTGAAGCGGTCGGTGGCCTTTTCGCAGACCACCTCGAACATTTTGGCGACGCCCATCAGCTGGACGGCGAACAACTCCAGATCCTGTTTCTCCATCGTGCGCGTACTCTCGTCCTGCTGTCAGAGCCGCGGCGTCATGCGGCGTTCGGGGCCGTCGTGGCCGGTGGGCGGCAACGTGGGCGGGTTGGGTTGCGCCGGCGATTCCTGCTGGCGTTCGCTCGCTGCGGTACTTGCCTGGTTCTGGGCTTGGTTCTGAGCCTGGCTCTGGGCCTGGTTCTGCGCCTGCTCGCCGCCGCGGCGCTGCAGCGACTGGCCCTGCTCCGACGCGAGGAAGCTGCCGCCCACGGCGCGTGCGCTATCGACGTCGCCGTTCACCGCGGCCTGGCCCAGGCGCTGGAACATCGCGTGGGTGTCGGCGGCGATCGGCGCCGGGTCGGTGTCGAGGCGCGGCTCCGGCGACGGCCGTTCCGGCGGCACCGGTCCGATCGCGACCGGGCGATGCGGGAAGCCGGCGTTCATGGCTTCGTCGCGCGGCTCGTTGTTGTGCGGATCGGGTGCGCGCTTGTCCGGCGTCAACTGGGTCATGCGGTCGCGCTGGCCGTCCTTGTCGAAGTCGGAAGTGCGGTAGAACCACTGATGCTCTTCCGAGCGGTGGACCACGTTCATTTCCGGCGCCGAGGGCAGGGGGCGCTTGTCCAGGAACGGCTGGTCGCTGAGCGAGTTGAGGTAATCGACCATCAGGTTGCCGCTGCGCACCGACAGGCCGTTGAGCGCATAGCTGCCGCCGATGTCGCTGTGCGCGCCGCCGACGGTGACGTTGAGGAAGCGACCGTCTTCGCTGGCGCCCGGGTCCAGGATGCTGGTGGACTTGAACAGGTTGCGGCGCTCGTCCTCGGCGGTGATCTGGAAGCCCGACAACACCGACGGCGGCTGGCGGCGGTCGTGCTTGCGCGGCTCGCCGGTGCCGACCGGATCGAACAGGGCCACGGCCTGCGCCACCTGGTGCGCGGGTACCAGCGGTTCGCCGGTATAGCGCACGTCCTTGAGGTTGCCGAACAGGTCGCGATCTTCCACGCGTCCCTTCGGATCCTGGATGCCGCGTTCGTCGACCAGACGGGTGAAACCGGCGGCCTGCTCGGCGCCGCGGCTGAAGCCGAGGCTGACCACGCGGATCTGCGCGTCCGGGTCTTCGGCCAGCCATTTCTTGCTCTGCGCCGTGAAGCGCGCATACATCTCTTCGATCCGGTCCTCGTAGGAGTTGCCGGTCATGCCGTCCCAGCCGCGCTTGAGCGCGCCGTCCTGGGTGCCCGGGCCTTCGACGTAGTCCACGCGGATATTGGACAGGCCACGGCTGTTGGCCGCCGCGGTCTGGCGCACCACATCGGCGATGTTGGTGTGGTTGACCGGCGCGTCCTTGAGCATGCTGTTGCCGGTGCCGTCGAAGGCCGCGATGAACAAGCGTTCATGCGGGTTCGAGCTGTGCACCAGCACCGGCGTGGACAGCCGCGACAGCGCCTCGCTGGCCTGGTCGAAGCTGGCCAGGTCGTGGGCGTCGGCGGCGTAGGTGCTGACGCCGTCCGGGCCTTTCTTCTTCTTGTCGTCCGTCATCGCACTACTCCTTTAGTACGTATGGCTGAACACCAGGACCGGATCGTTGCGGAAGTCGCTGTGCTTGTTGCCAGGGATCTGCAGCTCGCGGGTGTGGACCATGGCGCGCATGTAGACGTTGACGGTGCGGTCGTTGACCTCAAGCAGGATCTCCGGGTCCTCGGCGATCACCCCAGAGTCGGCGAGTTCGGCGCTGGGCACGTTGTGGCGGATCACGCGGTCCTCGAACAGGTCGGGGATGTCGATCTGCGCTTCGTGGGCGCTGCCGTCCTTGGAACGCCAGCTCACCTGCGCCGGGCCGGGGAAGTTGCGGATCGCGGCCCAGGGCGCGGCGATGTGCTTACGGTAGTCGGCGCCCAGGGTGGCCGAGGACGGTGTCTTGGCGTCGTCGCTGTCGCGCAGGGCGTACTCGCCGTTGTAGAGCACGGTGCAGCCGAAGGTGTCGTAGGCGACGGCGCCGAAGTCGTGCTGCGCGAAGGTCAGCGGCCGGCTGGCGTCGGTCTTGTTGGGCGCGACGTAGGCAGGTTGGGTGGACATGGCGGGTTGGCATCCTGTTGCGAATAGGACAGAAAGCGCGAACGCCCGGGCCAGGACGGCCAGGCGCGGACGAAGGACGGAAGCGCGGGTCTTGCGGCGAGAGGCGGGGAAGGGCGAGGCGCGGTCCGCATCGGAACCGTTACGCCGGCTGCGTGGGCCGGTGTCGCCGCACGGTCGGGAGCTGGCGCCCCGGCCCGGTACTGAATCCATGTTTCCCCCTCCCTTGGAGACCGTCGCCGCGGTCCATCGCCGGCATGAGCGTCGGCCGATGGTAACGCAGCGGCGCTGCGGACACACGCCGGCGTATCGTGAGCGGAGACGCAGGTCCGCTTGCGGCGACGTTGCAGAGCCCGCGCCGGCTAGGTTCGCCCGACCCGCGGTCGCGCGGCGCTCAGGTCCGCTCCGTTATGCTGTCGGCCCTATCCACCACACCCGGAGGCAGCCATGGCTACCGGTTGGGCAGGCGACGGCGCCGTACAGGATCAGATCGACGCTACCGTCAAGGACGCGATCAAGCGCGCCCGCAGTCAATTGCCGCAGGGCCCCGGTCTGGAGCGCTGCGAAGAATGCGACACCGAGATTCCCGAGGCCCGGCGTAAAGCCGTGCCCGGCGTGCGCTTGTGCGTGAGCTGCCAGGAGGCGCACGACCAGGAGCAGGGCGCCAGCGGCTACAACCGCCGCGGCAGCAAGGACAGTCAGCTGCGCTGAGCCCGTAACGCGTCGACGTTGGGCGTTCGCGCGCCTGAACTGGCAGGGCGCGATAGCCGTGCTATATGCTCGCGATGCTCGCCATCCAGGAAGGGACGGCGGTGTTCGCCTCCATCGGCCGCCGCGCCGGTGCGGGTCGAAACACGGTTCGCAAGGCGGTGCGCGCCAGGGGTGGCGCTCACCGTCCGAACCCACGGACGCGGCGTCGTAAACAGGGGATCGCATGAAGCGCAATGCATTCGGACAGGCCTGCGGCCTGATCGTTCTGTTGGTCGCGGGCGCTGCGGCGACCGTCCATGCACACAAGCTCTCGCCCACCGGAACGGCGGAGGAGCGCAGGCTCAGCGGCGTCGGCGGCAGTTGGCTTTCGGGCCTGGAGCGCTATGCCGCCGGATTGGGCCTGAAAGCCTTCGGCGAGCCGGTGCATGAAGAAATCACCAACCGCATTTACGGTTGCGACGGCAATGTCTGCTCCGGATTGGAAAGCACCCGGGCGCCCGCAGCGGTGCTGGCGGGCCTGCGCTGGAACGACGATCCGCCGTTCCGCATCAGCAGCGGCGAAGGCAAGGGCACCCGCTGCAAGGTCACCCAGACCATCCGTTTTCAGACCCAGCCCTATTGCTGGTACCAACTGTTCGACGACGCCAACGACCGCGCCGCGGACGGTGCCGTTTTCGATGCCGCCTCGCGCTCGGCGATGCTCTATCGCACCCATTTCGGCGACCTCCAGTTCCTGCATGCCATGGCCTCGGCCGACGGCGTGGATCCGGCGCAGACGCAGCGCATGATGCTGGACTGGGCCGAGTTCAACTGGAGGATCATGCGCGGCGAATACCGTCTGGACACGCGTCTGAAGGACATTCCGAACGAGATCATAAGCAGCCGTTTCGGACGCACCGACTGGTACGTGCAGGATCTGTACACCCTGGGCAGCCCCGGCCTGCGCCAGCAGATCGATGAGGTGGCGTTCGGCAGCATCCTGCATACGCTGCAGGACAGTTTCGCCGAGGGCCATGTCGATCGCGCCAGTGCGGTGACATCGCGCAGCTGTTCGATCGGCGATGCGCGCATCGACGCGCCGGGGCTGATCACCGAGTTCCATGCCTACAACCGGCAGGACCATAGCCTGCATGCGGAGGCCGATTCGGCGGGCGCTCTGGCCGCGCACCTGCAGGACGAACCGGATGTGGTCGACCTGGGGCGGCAGCTGTTGCGCGCGCACCGGGCTCGGCGCTCGTGGGACGAGGTCAGGCCCTTCTTCGAGTGTGTGTATGCCTTGAGCGACAGCGCGCGCGATGCGACGCCGAGGGATCGCTTCGCCAGGCCCTGATCGCCTCGCTCGACCTTGGGCCCAACGCTGGAATACCGGCGGCGCCGCCAACCCCCTGCCTTCGGCACATACGCGGCCGTCGGCGCGGCCCTATGATCCGGCCACCATCCGAGTACGAGGGAGCTCCGGCATGTCTTCCAGCCTCAATCACGCCTCGCGTTCGCCCGCTTGGGCGCAGGTACTGCTCGGCGGCCTGCTGGTGGCCTTGGGCGACATGAGCTTCGCCGCGACCCTGTGGTTCGGCTGGAACGGCGCCGGCATGGAGCGCTTGTTCCAGACCATCGCCGTCGGCGTGCTCGGTCCGGCCAGCTTCGACGGCGGGATGCAGGCGGCGGGCTTGGGCGTGCTGCTGCACGTGTTCATGGCGACCATGTTCGTGCTGATCTACACCCTGGTCGCGCGCCGTTACACCGGCCTGCTGGCGCGGCCGCTGGGCTACGGCGTTCCCTATGGCGTGGTGCTGTACCTGGTGATGAATTTCGTGGTGCTGCCGCTGTCGCGGGTCAACGCCTCGCCTTCGTTCAAGCACCTGGACTGGATCGCCTGGAGCGTGCTCGCGCACATGGTCTTCGGCGTGATCTGCGTGGTGTTCGCGCGGCGCGCATTGCGCCGCTGATGCAGCGAACCGGCTCGTCGCAGCGCGGCGGCAGGTTCGAGACGAGGTTGGGCGGGTTCTGGTCATCCGGGCCGCCGATGCGTCGGGCACGGCGGCGCCGAAGCCGCTGCGATCTGCCGTTGAGTGGCGCCGGAGCGAGTTTGCGCCTTACCATCGACCGTGCCCTCTGTGGAGCCGCTCACGCATGAACCCGCCCCGTCATCCCGGCGCGCGCAGCGCCGGCCGTCGCCGCGTCGCGCGGCCGTCCCGTCGCGCCGAGGCGCGTGCCTTGCGCTTGATGCCCGGCGAGCTGGCCTGGTACGTCACCGGGCGCTTCTATCTGGCCAACGACAACACGCTGGCCGACTACGGCTACTTCCTGCATCTGTCCGGCATCGACAACGACCTGTTCAACGGCGAACGCGGCGAGACCACCGCGCATTTCACTTTCGCCGCGCGCCCCTTCACCGCTCGCAGCGCGAGCAATGGCGCCCTGCAATTGGGGCTGGATCCGATCGGCGAGTTCTCGGTGTTCCTGCAGCGCGAGCCGATGGGGAATTTCGACGACCCCAGCTCGTTCGCGCAGGGCGAATGCATCGCCACGCTGCGCCGCACCGGCATGGTCGTGGGGACCACGGTCGAGCAGGGCATCACCACGCCGACGCCGGTGATGGCGACCAACGTATTCTCGGCGCGGCTGCTGGAAAGTCGGCCGTTCGAGTTCGGCGGGCGCCGCTACGATCTGGCGCAAGTGCTGGGCGCGGGCGTGACCCAGTTCGGCACCGCCGCAGGTACGCCCGCGACCACGCCGGCCGGTTACCAGCTGGCGGTGCCGTTCACCGGTTCGGCTTTGGCGTTGGGCGCGAAGTAGCATCCGACCGCCGTTGGGCAGCCCGCCTGGCCTGATCGGCGCGCGCGCCGCGTTGGTGATCGTTGGCGCCGGGGAATGGCGCGACGCGGGCTGCGGCCCGCCATCACAGGGAGTGAGGCCGTGAAGAAGGCGCTGGGTTTGCTGTTGGCGGCGCTGTTGGCGTTCGCCGGCTATTGGCTGTGGCGCGGGTCCGGGTCGACCGAGCCCGCATCGACGGCGCCGGCTTCGAGCCCCGTGATCGCGTCGTCCGCCGCACCGCTGGCGCCGGGTTGGCCGCAGGGCGATGCCTTGCGGGTAACGCTCAAGCCCGATCCCGGTGCCGTGTCCTTGACCAAGGCGCTGTACCGCGACGGCGATGCGGTACTGGAGCAGCGTTGGCCCGACGGCAGCACCGAGCGCTGGTGGTACCCGCCGTCCGCGCCCTCGCGCTATGTCGGGCGCGACGGTCGCGAGGCCCTCGCGGGTGTCGAGGTCGCGCCGTGAGCGCGGGCCGCGAGCGCTTGCGCCTGCTGTTCGTGGTCGCATTGGCGCTGGTCGGCGTCGATGCCCACGCGCAGGTGCAATGTCCGGCGCCACGCGCGGCCGGCGATAAGTTGCGCAAGATCAACGAAGGCTTCACCCAGAACATCACCGAGCCGCTGATCCGCAACAACGTCGGCGGCTTGGGGCCGGTGCTGTGGACCTACATCGCCGGACAGGCGCGTGCGGAAAGCCTGGGCGGAAAAGTGGATAGCGCGGGCAATCACACGGTCAAGGCCAGCAACAATCTATGGAACGTGCAGAAGGACGCGAAGCTGGGCTGCGCGCAGATCACCATCGTCAACTGCAAGGCGAGCAACCTGGGCAAACCCCTGGCCGTGTCCAAGGCCGAGGCGTTGAAGGCACCCATGGACACGCCCTGCTGGATGGAGAGCGGCCAGTCCATGCAGGCCGTGACGGTATGCTTCCCCGCGTACCCGAGTCTGAAGGACGCCGCCGACGAATACCTGGCGTTCCGACCTTCCTACACCGACCAACTGAAGGCCATGGCCGAGGCGGGCACGCCGGGCATCGACGAATTCCTCCAGCATCTGGGCGCGACGGGTTGGTCGTCGCGGATGCGCGCCGACCCTGCCAACTACAAAGAAGAAACCCACGACAACATCGACGAAGCCCTGCGCGGCATAGCCGAACGCCGCGACACCACCGAACGCGAACTGGAACAAGTGCAGCAAGCGATGTTGGCTTGGTGCGTAGACCCGCACGGCACCGGCGATCTGGCCCAGCGCGAGGCGCTGGTACGGCAGCAGGACGCGCTGCTGGAACGGGTGGCCCTGTACGACAGCGTCTGCCTGCGGCCGACGTCCGGCGGAAGTCCGGTGCCTGCGCCGACTCGCAGCAACGTCAGCGAAGGCTGCCGCAAGCCCGATCCGAAGGATGATCCTCCGGGCGCCCCGCCGGCGCCGACGGGCAGTAGCGCGCACGGCGCCCAGAACGGCGGCGGCGTGGTCGGCGAACCGCACTACATCACCCCCAGCGGCGCGGTGTTCAGTACCCAGCGCGCCGGCGAGTTCTGGTTGTTGCGCAGCGCGCGCGGCGCGCAGATCCAGGTTCGTCAGGAGCCTTGGCACGACAGCGCTTCGGTCGCGGTGGTGAGCGCGGTCGCGTTACGCGCGGCTGGGCGCCGCGTAGGCGTGTATGCGGACGGCATCCGCATCGACGGCCGCCCGCTGCAGTGGGCCGGCGGCTTCGTTCAACACGACTTGGGCAACGGGAATGCGCTGGGTGTGTGGGGCACGCCGACTCAGCCCGAGGTGAGCGCGGTGATGTGGGCCGACGGCAGCACGCTGCGCGTGATCCATCATGGCAGCTGGTTGGATGTCGATTACCGGGTGATGCGCGGCGCCGACAGGGCCCAAGATGCGGGCCTGATCGGGCGTGCCGACGATGACCCGCGCCACGACTTCGTGCCGCGCTCCGGCACCGTGCTCGAAAATCCCGATGCGACCGGAGTCGACGCTTTCGTGCAGAGTTGGCGCGTCGGGGAAAGCGAGTCGCTGTTCGACTACGCGCCGGGCCGCAACGCGGCCAGCTACGACCTGCGCGATTTTCCGCGCAGGCCGGCCGCGCCAACGACCGCGGTGCTGACGCAGTCGCGAGAAGCTTGCGTTGCGGCAGGCGTCGCCCCAGTCTTGCTGGACGCCTGCGCTTTCGATCTGGCGGTCACCGGCGAACGAGGTTTCCTGCGCTCGCACCAATTGGGTTCGCAAGCGCTGGGCCGGGTGACGAAAGCGCCCGTCGCGGTAGCGCGCAAGCCCGGCTCGACCACCTACTTCGCCGCGCAGTGGGCACCCGACATCAGCCAGGCCGTAGCGCTGCAGAACGGCAGTACCTACACGGCGGCGATCGAGGCTGGGCAACGCAGGACCTATCTGATCGACATCACCAAGCCGGATGTCGGCGACCTGTTCGTACTCTCGCATCAGATGAGTTGCATCGGCGACCCTTACGACGGCAAGTCGCCAGGCTATCAGCTGTTCGACGCCGGCGGTCGGGCCTTGTCCAAGAGCTTGGCGATCTGCTCGGATCTGTACTCGGGGCCGATCCGTCCGGGCAAGTACTACCTGGTGTTGGTCGGCGCGGCATCCGGGGCGGCGGCCACGATCAAGTTCGAGGCCTTTCACCATTGAGGCGCGCCGCGCTCAGCGCCGGGTCTGCTCGGCGGCGCAGCGCGGGCAGGCTTCGGCCCGCGCATAATGACGCAGGGCTACGTGCAGGGCATCGGCCGCGTGCACGAACTCGCCCAGGTGGATCCGGTACAGCGGCAGACGCGGGCAACCCAGCGCATGCACTTGGTAAGCACCGTTGGCCAGTGGCGTGCGGTTGAGGTAGTAGCTGGGCATGGGGGCGTCCCGCGTTCGCGACCTCTTACTGTGCGGCGTACCCGTCTCGCAGCTTGAGACGATGCACCGCAGGAATCGGATATCTCTGCGTGGCTCCGCGCCGCATTCTTCCCGTACCGCCGCGCATGCGGCCCCTGCCGGGAAGATACCCATGACCGCAAGACTGCAAGACAAGATCGCCCTCGTCACCGGCGCCAGTTCCGGCATCGGTCGCGCCACCGCGCTGTGCTTCGCACGCGAAGGCGCGAAAGTCGTGGCGGCCGCGCGCCGCGGCGACCTGCTCGATGCCCTGGTTGCCGAGATCGTTGCAGCCGGTGGCGAGGCCACGGCGCTGGCCGGCGACGTGCGCGACGAAGCCTATGCGCAGGCCCTGGTCGCACTAGCCCAGCAGCGCTACGGCGGGCTCGACATTGCCTTCAACAACGCCGGCGTGCTCGGCGCGCAATCGCCGACGACGGAGTTGTCGCTGCAGCAATGGCAGGACGTGCTCGACACCAACCTCACCGGCGCCTTTCTCGGCGCCAAGCATCAGTTGCCGGCGCTGCTGGCGCGCGGCGGCGGTTCGCTGATCTTCACGTCCTCCTTCGTCGGCGACACCGCCGCGTTCCCGGGCGTGGCCGGCTACGCGGCTAGCAAGGCCGGCCTGCTCGGCCTGAGCCGCTCGATCGCGGTCGAGTTCGGCGCCCGCGGCATCCGCAGCAACGCGCTGCTGCCCGGCGCGACCGACACGCCGGCTTACCGCGAGTTCGGCAACAGCGAGGAAGCGCGGAACTTCATCGCCAGCCTGTACGCGCTCAAGCGCGTGGCCGCGCCGGAAGAGATCGCGCAGGCGGCGCTGTTCCTGGCCTCCGACGCATCGTCGTTCGTGACCGGCAGTGCCTTGGCGGTGGAGGGCGGGGTGTCGGTCAATCGCACTTGAGGGGCGGGCCGGAGCGGCGTGGGTCGCTCTGGTTTGTCGTGCTTGAGGAGGGGCGTCCCCGCCTGGTTGTTCGTACCTGGATTCTCTACCGCCAGGCAGGCCGGCATAGCCCGCGGACGCGGCCGACACTTGGAAACGCACTCGGCACGGTCCTGCACGCCAGTCCCAAATTCCCGGACGCAAGGCTTTTGGCCTCGCGCGCGTGGCGGATACTCCAAGCCTCGCGTCCAGATGCCCGGCCTTCGGCACGGCGGGCTCGCCCGCAGCGCGATTTTGCTCGCGCCGGCAAGCCGTCACGCTGCAGATGTGAGGCTTGCTGCCACAGGCGTGGAGCGAAATGCTCGGCCGTCGGCTCGCGAGGCTTGCTCGCAGGGCTTTTCCCATAGCAATTGCAAGGTGTTGGGAGCGGCGTGCAAGGTGTTGTGTGCGGGAAACGGAGCCGTGTGGTGCAAGGTCGCCTTGTGCGAGCTTGCGGTCCGTGCCTGACGTGTTGCGGATGGGGAAAAACGATCGGCGATCCGAGTGCCGTCGCCCGACAGATCGGCCGTAGCGACCCAAGCTCCGCTCGTCGGTGACCGATCTTGTCCTTGCGCGAGTCGCGTTCCGAGCGCACTGCTCGGAACGTGGCTCACGACGCTGCGACGCCCGAACGCTGACGCCCACATACCTCCCAATGAGCCTTGCGGTAGGGGAGATGCAAGTCGCGACTCGCGCAGTCACCCGAAGGATCGCCATCGCGGCTCACGCCGCTCCCACAGGGAAAGTCCGTGCTTACCATGGGAGCGGCGTGAGCCGCGATTACGCAACGGGTCGACGCAACGCGGTCGTGGCTAACGCAGCTTCTACTGGAGCTAGCGCGAACTCGGGTAAGGCCGCGCCTGCACACGAAGGCGTTGCTTCAGTCGCCGCCACCGCCATCGCCACCACCGCAATCTCCGCCGCCGTCGTTGTCGCCAGGGCTGCAATCGCGGCTGTCGCCGTTGCCGTTGGAGGCGTTCCAATCGGCGCTGCCGGAGTTTTCGTTCCAACTGCTGCCGCCGTCGTAGCCCGAGCCGGTGTTGGTCGTGAGCCGATTGCGGTGGACGGCGGTGGCGAGCATGGCGCCTGCGATCAGCAGCAGGGCACCGATCACCCAGTGGCTCTGCACCGCCAGCACGATGCCGACCACGACCAGTACGACTCCCAGGAGCTTATGCATCGTTGCCGTCCTTCCGACCGGGAGCGGCCGGTGGCGCGCCGCGATTGCGCGCATTGTCTACGGCTTTTCGGCCGGCGCCAGTACCGTCCGGCGGGATGACTGCAGCCGGGCGTCGGGCGGGACCCAGTGGCCGTCGCCGCGAAAAGGCCGGCTACGCCGGTCCCCAGATGGCCTTGGGCGCCACCCGGTAATGGGCGCGGGGAGGCGGGCGGTTGCCGGGGGCGTCGCGACGGGCACACACGTCGCCGGGAGGTCTCGCCACCGATGCCGAAACGATTCGGCGCGACATCGCGGCGGCGTATAGGCAAGACCGATGCGGCGTTCTATGCTGATGGCCGCGGACGCAGCCGAGTGTCGCGACGGCGCCCGCGAATCCCCCATCCCTTCCTCTGTCGCGCGCGGCCTGTCGCTGCGCGCGGCGACGCCATTCGAGTTCCCATGAGTCGTCTGCCCGGTCTGGACCTGCTGCGCGCCATCGCCATCGTCTGGGTGATGCTGTTTCATTCCTATCTGGTCGGCGGCATGGGCGAGTTTTGGCAAGCCGGCATCACGCACGGCTGGATAGGCGTGGACCTGTTCTTCGTGCTCAGCGGCTATCTGATCGGCGGCCAGCTGCTCAAGCCGCTGAGCCAGGGCCTGCCGCTGCGGCCAGGCGACTTCTACCTGCGCCGCGCGTTCCGCGTGCTGCCGGCGTTCCTGGTGGTGCTGGCGATCTATTTCACCGTGCCCGGCTTCCGCGAAGCCGAGGGCATCCAGCCGCTGTGGCAGTTCCTCACCTTCACCCTGAACCTGTTGATCGACTATCAGCACAACAAGGCCTTCTCGCACGCCTGGTCGCTGTGCGTGGAGGAGCACTTCTACCTGGTGTTCCCGTGGCTGGCCTGGTGGATGACGCGGCGCCCGTCGGCGGCCAAGTTCGTCGGCCTGTGCGTGGCGGTCGTGGCCATGGGACTGGCCTTGCGCGGCTATGTCTGGGTGTACGAAATGGCCCCGGTGCGCGGTCTGGACGACGTCGAACGCAGCTTCGACCGGCGCTTCGTCGAAGACATCTATTACCCGACCTGGATGCGCCTGGACGGCCTGCTGTTCGGCGTGGTGCTGGCGACGATCCAGGTCTACCGGCCGCAGCTGTGGTCGCGGTTGCAGCGCCACGCGAATGGGTTGCTGATCGCCGGCCTGGCGGTCGTGGCCGTCGCCATCTTCCTGTTCCAGGAACGCACGGCCCTGCTGCCGACCGTGATCGGCTACCCGCTGCTGTCGTTGGGCCTGGCCCTGCTGGTCGCCGCCGGCGCCAGCACTCGCAGCTGGCTCGGCCGCTGGCGCGTGCCGGGCGCGGGCTGGATCGCGGTGGCCTCCTACAGCCTGTACCTGATCCACAAGCCGGTGTTCCATCTGGTCGAAACGGCGTTCGGGGCGCAGTTGGAAGGGCGCGGTGTGGTTGCGTTCGCGGTGTATGCCGTGGCGACGTTCGCGGCGGGGGCGCTGCTGCATTACGTGATCGAGCGGCCGTTCCTGAGGCTACGGGATCGCTGGAAGGCTGGGACCATACGGACCGGTGCGGCTGCCGTAACTCAGGGGTGATAGTTGACGGTTTGTCGCAGTTCTTGCGACATGGCCGCGGTAACGTTGCGCTTACGGTCGGCAGCTGTGGTCCGGGCGCGACAGTTGTCCATGCTCAAGGGAGCAAGGGTGAAATGTAGCGCGGCTTCCAATGCCGGCAGAGCAAGCGCAGAGCGGTTCAATGAGCCGCTGCGAATTTGATTAGAATGAATGTCATGCGAGCTTGGACGTAGGACGAACGACCGCGAGTGTCTAATGAAGCAATCGTTTTTCTTACTTTTTATACTGGCTGGAGTGGCTGTGGCCGGATATGGTCTATTCGGCTTACTGGCCTTGGATGAATGGGTCCTGGGGCGATACAGCGCTGGTACCGGTAGTCGGGACACCGGCATCGGAATTCTAATCACACTGATTGGTGGGATTATGGTGTGGTACGGCGCCGCTGAGCTCGCAAACTCTGACTAGTGCCATATCTGAGAGCTTCGTTCAGAGAGAGATGGATGGACTTCGAGTACGTGCTGGACACCGATGTGCCGACCTATTGAGCTCGTCGCGTCGTAGAGCCGGCTAGTCGTGCTTAAGCGTAGCAATGCTCCGCGCACACGCCGCCGCCCGATCGACCAGCAGCTCGCGTTCGCGCGCATTACGCGTGAGCGACGCAGCGCGTTTGAACTCGGCATGCGCTTCCTGATAACGGCCGAGCTTGGCGAGAAAATCTCCACGCACGCTCGGCAGCAAGTGATAGCTCTTCATCGACGGTTCGTCGAGCAGGGTGTCGGCCAGTTCCAGGCCGGCGGCGGGGCCGAAGGCCATGGCAAGGGCGACGGCGCGGTTGAGTTCGACCACCGGCGACGGGGCGAGTTGGGCCAGGGCGTCGTAGAGGGCGGCGATGCGGGCCCAATCGGTTTCGTCGCCGGTGCGGGCGCGGGCGTGGCAGGCGGCGATCGCGGCTTGCAATGCATATGGGCCGCGGGCGCCGCCGAGTTTTTCGGCGCGTTCCAGGGCGGTCAGGCCGCGCCGGATCAGGACCTGGTCCCAGCGTGCGCGGTCCTGGTCCAGCAGCAGCACCGGCGCGCCGCTGGCGTCGACGCGGGCACGGGCTCGCGAGGCCTGGATTTCCATCAGCGCGGCCAGGCCGTGTACCTCGGGTTCGCGCGGCACCAGTTCGGCGACGATGCGGCCCAGGCGCAGGGCTTCCTCGCATAGGGCGGGGCGCATCCAGTCGTCGCCGGCGGTGGCCGAGTAGCCTTCGTTGAAGATCAGGTAGATCACCGCCAGCACCGAGGCCAGGCGTTCGGCGAGTTCGTCGCCGCGCGGCACTTCGAACGGTACCCGCGCTTCGGCCAGCGTGCGTTTGGCGCGCACGATCCGTTGCGCCACGGTCGGTTCGGGGACCAGGAAGGCGCGCGCGATTTCGTCGGTGGTCAGGCCGCCGAGCAGGCGCAGGGTCAGGGCGACGCGTGCTTCGGTGGACAGCACCGGATGGCAGGCGGTGAACACCAGGCGCAGCAGGTCGTCGCCGATGTCGTCGTCGATGGCCGCCTCGAACGCGGCCTCGGCGTCGTCCTGCCAGTCTTCGAGTTCGTAGCCCAGTTCTTCGTACTTGCGCTGCTGCAGCTTGCTGCGGCGCAGGCGGTCGATGGCGCGGTGCTTGGCGGTGGCCATCAGCCAGGCGCCCGGGTTGTCGGGCACGCCGGTTTCGGGCCAACGCTCCAGCGCGGCGACCAGGGCGTCCTGGGCGAGTTCCTCGGCCAGGCCGACGTCGCGCACCATGCGCGCCAGGCCGGCGATCAGGCGCGGCGATTCGATACGCCAGACGGCATCGATGGCGCGATGGGTGTCGTTGGTCATCGGATGCGGTCGGTCGAGTGGGAAGGGGCGGGCTACTTTTCGGACTGGATCTGGAGCGCGGCCAGGCCGGTCTCGAAGTCGCGTCCGATCATACGGTCCCTGTCGAAGAAAACGCCCATGAGTTTGGTCATGTAGACGCTGGGGCCCTGCATGCATCAGGTCGCGCGGCCATGGATGACCAGGCTACGCTCGGTCCGCAAGGTATCGGGACGTGTCGCGGCGTAGCGCAGCACCGCGACCACGAGCAAGGCCAGCAGGGACAGGACGACGGCGAGTATGGGCGCGGGATCCGATCAGTTGCGTTGGCCGCTATCGCCTTGCAGGTCGTGGAATGCGGATCCGGCCTCCTGGACATCGGCGGGGAAGTCCTCGAACTCCATCACCTGGCGGATTTCGATGGTTTCGTTTTCCGCGGCCGGGCAGCGCGAGGCCCAGGCGATCGCCTCGTTTCTCGATGCGACGTCGATCATCCAGTAGCCGCCCAGCACTTCCTTGGATTCGCTGAAGGGGCCGTCGGTGACTTTCGGCTTGCCGCCGGCGAAGGACACGCGTGCGCCCATCGAGGGCGGGTGCAGGCCGTCCAGCGCGACCAGTACGCCGGCCTGCTGCAGGGCTTCGTTGTACTTCATCATCGTCGCGACGCGGTCGGCGGGCGGCAAGGTGCCGGGTGCGGCTTGTTCGTAGCCTTGGGGAATCATCAGCATCATGAAGCGCATAGTGCGTCTCCTGTGGTGGCGCAGAGAGGGGGCGACGGCAGGCGCCGCAAGGCGCGCCGCAGTTCGGTTTTTGTAGCGCGAGGGGGGGCGAGCGAGGCCGGTGTCGATCGCCGAGTGCGCGCCGCCGCTGCGCGAGCGGCGCGCGCATGCGGTCAGGCTTTCTTTTCGAAGTTGATCAGCCACGGCACGCCGTAGGCATCGGTGACGCAGCCGAAGCGTTCGGCCCAGAAGGTCTGCGCCAGCGGCATGGTGACTTGGCCGCCTTCGGCCAGGCCCTGGAAGATGCGCTCGGCATCGGCGGCGGAATCGACGTTGAGCGAGATCGACATGCCCTTGACGCCGTCATAGGGGTAGTGGGTGCCGGCGTCGGAGGCCATCAGCACCCAGTCCTTGGCGGCCAGACGGACGTGCATGACCTTGTTCTTTTGTTCATCCGACAAGGAGTCGCAGCTGCCGTCGGGGGCTTCGCCGTAGCGCAGCAGCATTTCGATCTTGCCGCCGAGCAGTTCGGCGTAACGCTGGAACGCGGCTTCGGCCTTGCCGTCGTAGGTGAGGTAGGGGGCGAGGTACATGGGTGACTCTGTTTGGTGGGGGGGCTAGTTGCAGTTCATGTCGCCGTCGACGATGCGGTGCAGCTCGCTGACGCCGTCGCCGGCGATGTCGAGGAAACGCTTGGCGTACTCGACGGCGGATTCGAAGGACTCGACCTCGATCAGGGCGTAGCCGGCGATCACTTCCTTGGCCTCGGCGTAGGGCCCGTCGGTGACGGTGATCTTTCCGCCGTTCAGGCCGATGCGGGCGCCGCCTCGGGCGAGCAGGCCGCCGGTGTGCAGCAGGCTGCCGTCGCTGAGGCCCTGCTGGATCAACTCGCCCATGCGCTGCTGTTTGTCGGGACCGAAGTCGGCGGGCTTGCTGGTGTCGGGGGTGTAGATGGACAGGAATTTCATCGGTGACTCCATGACGACGATGGGGAGGGCGGATGCTTTCGGCGGACTGTATGGATACGACGAACGGCGGCGCGCACGATCGACATAGGGGCGAACCGTTTCCGTGCGGCGCTCAGTGCTTGACGGCTTGGGCGCGCAGGCGTTGTTCCTGTTCGCGCAGTTCCGGGGTGAGTTCGGCGCCGAAATCCTCGGCTTCGAATACTTGGCGGATCTCGATTTCCGATTCGCCGCCGGTGGGGTTCGGGCAACGCTTCACCCACTCGATCGCCTCTTCCTTGGACTTGACCTGGATCAGCCAGAAGCCGCCGATCAGTTCCTTGGCCTCCGGGAAAGGACCGTCGACGACGCTGCGGCGCTGGCCGGAGAAGCGCACGCGCGCGCCCTTGGAAGAGGGATGCAGGCCTTCGCCGGCCAGCAGCACGCCGGCCTTGACCAGTTCCTCGTTGTACTTGCCCATCGCGGTCAGCAGTTCTTCGCTGGGCATTTGCCCGGCTTCGGCAGCGTCGTCGGATTTGACTATCAGCATGAATCGCATGGCCCTGTCTCCTGGTTGGGTTGGGAAGCGTCGGTCGCGGTGTGCGGTGTCGTTGCGGCGCTCTTACTCAGGGCGACGAAGGCAGGGGCGCGGAATCGACACGGCCCGCGAAATATTTTTTTGGCGATTGCGGTTGCCGGGGGAGACGAGGCGGTGCTAGCGTTCCGGGCCCAACCCCCCGGATCGAAGGAACGCCGCAATGAAGTCGCTCAAGTATTTGATCCCGATAGCATTTATCGCCAGCGCATCGGCCGTGGCCGCGCCGACGACCTACGAGATCGACCCCAGCCACACCTATCCCAGCTTCGAGGCCTCGCACATGGGCATCTCGGTCTGGCGCGGCAAATTCAACTCGTCCAGCGGCAAGGTCGTGCTCGACAAGGCCAAGGGCACCGGCACGGTCGAAGTAGTGGTCGATACCAACAGCATCGACTACGGTCACGACAAGATGAACGAGCATGCGCGTGGCGACACGCTGTTCGACGTCGCCAAGTACCCGACCGCGACCTACAAGGGCAAGCTCGAAGGTTTCGTCGATGGCGCGCCGACCAAGGTCGTCGGCGAACTCACCCTGCACGGCGTGACCAAGCCGCTGGAACTGAAGATCAATTCCTTCAAGTGCATTCCGCATCCGATGCTCAAGCGCGAGCTTTGCGGCGCCGACGCCAGCGCCAGCTTCCAGCGCGATGCCTTCGGTATCGATGCCGGCAAGGACTGGGGTTTCAGCATGGACGTGACGCTGCGCATCCAGGTCGAGGCCGTCGCGCAGGCCAAGTGAGCCGGTCGCAGGTCCGGCAGGGATTGCACTACGGGCAACATCCACTGGAGGGAGCGCCAGGTCGCCGCGGCTTGGGCTCCCTGAGGACAGGGCCATGAACAACGAACCGCAAGCCGAGCATCGCTGGTTGCAACGATTGCTAGGCGAATGGGTGGGCGAGGGCGAGATACCCGGGGCGCCCGGCGAAGCGCCGACCACCTGGCGATCGCAGCAGACGGTCAGCAAGATCGGCGAGCTGTGGATCCGGTGCGAGGCGCGCAGCGAATCGCCGGAGGCGTCGATCATGCAGATCACGTTGGGTTACGACCCGGCCAAGGGCCGCTACGTCGGCGCCTTCGCCGGCAGCATGCTGTCCGGCCTGTGGGTCTACGAGGGTTCGGTCGGCGCCGACGGGCGCACGCTCACCCTCGATACCCGCGGTCCGGATTTCGACAGCGGCCGGATCCGCGATTTCCAGGACATCATCGAGTTGATCGACGACGACCATCACGAACTGCGCTCGCGCATGCTCGGCGACGACGGGCAGTGGCAGCCCGTGATGTCGGTGCGCTACCGGCGCAAGAAATAGCCGGGCTCGCCGCGGTCGCGACTGGAGTCGCGATCGCGGCACTTGCGGCGCCCTCGGGCGGACGGCACTGTCGTTTTTTTCGGCAGAGGAACCAGGCATGTCGCGTTCGCTAACGGGTGTCAGCATGGTCGCGGCGATGGCCGCGTTGTGGGCGGGCGCGGCGGCGGCCGCACCGGCGCCGGATGAGGCCGCGTTCCGCGCCCTGTACCGCGAACTGGTCGAGATCAACACCACCCGCTCGGTCGGCAGTTGCACGCGCGCGGCGCAGGCGATGCAGGCGCGTTTGCTCGCGGCCGGCCTGCCGGCTCAGGACTCGCGCATCCTCGCGCCCAGCGACCGCCCGCAGGACGGCGCCCTGATCGCAACGCTGCGCGGCCGCGATTCCAAGCTCAAGCCGCTGTTGCTGCTGGCCCACATCGACGTGGTCGAGGCACGGCGCGAGGACTGGCAGCGCGACCCGTTCACCCTGGTCGAGGAAGACGGCTGGTTCTATGCGCGCGGCGCCAGCGACGACAAGGCCATGGCGGCGATCTTCACCGACAATCTGGTGCGCTACCGCCAGGCCGGCTACGTGCCGCGGCGCGACATCAAGCTGGCCCTGACCTGCGGCGAGGAATCGCCGGACGTGTTCAACAGCGTGAAGTGGCTGATGGAGACCCAGCCCGAGACCTTGGCGGCCGCGTTCGTGCTCAACGAAGGCGCCGGCGGCGAACTGCGCGACGGCAAGCCGCTGGCGCTGCAGGTGCAGGCCGGCGAGAAGGTCTATCAGGACTTCGAACTCAGCGCGAGCGACGTCGGCGGGCACAGTTCGCGACCGACCCGCGACAATCCGATCACCCATCTGGCCGGCGGTCTGGAGCGGCTGGGCGCCTACCAGTTCCCGATCGCGCTGAACCCGGTCACGCGCGGCTACTTCGAAGCGCAGGCGCGGCTGTCGGCGCCGGCGATCGCCGCCGACATGCGCGCGGTGCTGGCCGATCCGGCCGACGCGGCCGCGGCCGATCGCCTGTGGACGATCAACCCAGGCTGGAACAGCACGCTGCGCACCACCTGCGTGGCGACCCAGATCGAGGGCGGCCATGCGTCCAACGCGCTGCCGCAGCAGGTGCGTGCCAACGTCAATTGCCGGATCCTGCCGGGCGTGCCGGTCGAGGAGGTGCGCCAGACCCTGGTGCGCGTGCTCGCCGACGAACGCATCAAGGTGGCGCCGCGCGGCGAGCCCGGCATGGCGACCTCCGCGCCGCCGCTGTCGCCGAAGATCCTCGGCCCGGTGCGCGAGGTCGCCGACGCGATCTGGCCCGGGGTCGCGATCGTGCCGACCATGTCCACCGGCGCCACCGACGGCCGCTTCCTCAATGCCGCCGGCATCCCCACGTACGGCCTGTCGGGCCTGTTCCACGATGCCGAGGGCAGCCGCGCGCACGGTCTCAACGAACGTATCCGGGTGCGCTCGCTGCTGGACGGGCGGCGTTTCCTGTACGAGATCGTGCGCCGCTACGCCGACGCCGCGGATTGAGCGCCGGCCGGCGTGCGCGGCTGCGATGCGGGCGCGCTACGCCCGCACATCCATGAGAGGGCAACGATATGGAGATCCTGCTGCACACCGACGAACTCGGCGACGGCGTGAGCGTCGACAATGCGACCGCGGACGACATCGCCGACACGATCGCGCAGACCTCTCACCTGGGGCGGGTGCACTACATCGTCTACGACCAGCGCAGCTTCCGTGTGGTCGCCGGCAGCGAGCCGGGGTCGATGCAGAAGATCGCCCAGTCGGACGTGCCGGACAATCTGCTCGCCTTGCTGTCGGCGTTGCGGGCTACGCGCGGCTGACGCGGCCCTCGCACGCCGGTTTGCGATGTCGGTTCGCGGCGCTGGTCCGCGGCGCCGGTCCGCGGCGCCCGATAGGCGATACTGGCCGTCCCCACTGAGCGAGGTGCAGCATGATCCAGCGCTACGAAGTCGGTCCGCGCATGTCGGAAATGGCCGTGCACAACGGTACGGTCTACCTGGCCGGGCAGATCGCCGACGACGAACACGCCGATATCGGCGGGCAGACCCGGCAGGTGCTGGCCGCGATCGACGCCTTGCTGGCGCAGGCCGGCAGCGACAAGTCGCGGATCCTGCGCGCGCAGATCTATTTGGCCGACATCGCCGATTTCGCGGGCATGAACGCGGTCTGGGACCAGTGGGTAGTGGCCGGCCGCACGCCGCCGCGCGCGACCGTGCAGGCGGCGCTGGCCAATCCGAACTGGAAGATCGAGATCGTGGTGACCGCCGCGGTTTGAGTCCCGCGGCGCGGCGATGCGGCTCAGCCGCCGTCGCCGCGCTGGCCGGCATAGGCCGCGGCCAGGAACGCGTCCAGCAGCGGCCGCCCGGGCATCAGTTCGGGAAAGCGCGCGTCGTGGAATTCCGGATGCCATTGCACGCCGACCACGAAAGCGGCGTTGGGCGCGCGTATGCATTCGGGGATGCCGTCCTCGGACCAGGCCTCGACGTGGAGGCCGTCGCCGAGCCGGCGGATGCCCTGATGATGGATCGAATTCACCCGCGTGCCTTCCTGCGGCGGATACAGTGCGGCCAGCCAGCCGCCGGCTTCGATGCGCAGCGGATGGGCGTGTTCGTCGTAGCGGTCGGGCAGGTAGTGCTGGTTGCGGGTGGCGCCGCCGGCGACCAGATCCTGATACAGGCTGCCGCCATAGGCGACGTTGATCAGCTGCATGCCGCGACAGACGCCGAGCACGGGTTTGCCGGCGGCGGCGAAGGCGCGCAGCAGCGACAGTTCGAAGCGGTCGCGGACCGGATCGGTGGTCTGCAGCAGCTCGCTGGGCTGCTCGCCGTAGGCGACCGGATCGATATCGGCGCCGCCCTGCAGGATCAGGCCGTCGAAGGACTGCGCGTATTCGCGCACCGACAGGTCGCTGCGCTGGACGTCGCCGTCGGGATCGACGGTGGGGATCATCGCCACCAGCGCGCCGGCCGACATCACCCAATGCGCCATCGACTGTTCCAGGTACTGCAGGGTCTTGTTGCGGAAGCCGTATTGCGCGGGCAGGTTGCGCATCAGGCGCGGCGACAGGCCGATCATCAGTTTGCGCGGCGTGGCGTTCATACGGGCCTCGATGGGGACGTGATCGGTAGGGGCGGGCCGACGGCTCAGTCGCTCGCCGCGGTGGTGGTGCGCAGCCAATCGACCACCGCCTCCAGCGAGGGTACGCGGCCCAGGCCGCGATCGCGTTGTTCGCGGTATAGCGCCAGTTGCGCATGCGCGCTGCTGCCCTGGGCGACGATCGCGTCCAGCGGTGCCAGCGCGGCGGCGCTGTCCAGGGCGCGGATGTCCTGCGCACACAGTTCGCGCAGCCGCGCCAGCATCTGCGGCAGCGGTTCGGGGTCGGCGCCGCTTTCGTCGAAGAACTTGGCTTCGATGCCGAAGCGCTTGGCGCGCCACCGGTTCTCGTCGATCACGCGCCGGGTCAGGGCGCTGCGCGGCGGGTCGTCGTCGGGGCAGCGCACCAGGTAGCGCAGCAGGCAGCGGTACAGCGCGGCGATCGCCAGGGCGTCGCGGACCCGGGTGCAGCAGTCGGCGATGCGCAGCTCCAGGGTGGGGAAGCGCGGCGAGGGCCGGATGCCCCACCACAGCGAGCGCGCGTCGTTGATCGCGTGGACTCGGGTCAGCAGGGCGGCTAGGGCGTCGTACTCGGCTTCGTCGGCGAAGAAATCCGGCACGCCGGTGCGCGGCCATTCGTCGTAGACGGCCTGGCGGTAGCTGAGCAGGCCGGTGCGCGAGCGGTTCCAGAACGGCGAGGAGGTCGACAGCGCCAGGAACAGCGGCAGCCAGCGCATCATCCGGTTCATCACCCGCACCCGGTCCACGCCCGGCGGCAGTTGCACGTGCACGTGCAGGCCGCAGACCAGGCTGCGGCGGGCGACGATCTGGAAATCCTCCATCAGCCGCCGGTAGTGCGAGCGCGGGCTGCGTTCTTGTTCGCGCCATACGCCCAAGGGGTGAGTGCCGGCCGCGACCAGGCCCAGATCGAAGCGCGCGGCGACCTGCGACAGCGCGCTGCGCAGGCCGATCAGGCTGCGCTCGGCCTCGCCGGCGTCGCGCAGGATCGGGCTGGAGATTTCGATCTGCGATTGCAGCAGTTCGTTGGCGACCGAGTCGCCGAGTTCGCGCCGGGCCTGCCTGAGCAATTCCGCCGGCACCCGCGTGGCCAGGCCGTGGGCGCCAGGGCGGACGAGAAAATACTCCTCCTCGATGCCGTAGGTGTAGTCGTGGTGTTCGCTCACGCGCGCTCGCCGAGGCGTCGGGGCGTGGCGATGGAGGAAGGACGATACATGCGGGCGCTCCTGCGGTCGCGGATTTCGGTCAAGGTAGCGCGGGCGATGTAAGCGGCAGTTGAAGAAGCCGGCGCGGTATCATCGGCGCATGTCGAAACTGCTGCTGAATCTGCGCCAGGTGCCCGAGGATGAGGCCGCCGACGTGCGCGCGCTGCTGGACGCGCACCGCATCGAGTTCTATGAGACCCGGCCCAGCCGCTGGGGCATTTCCTATGGTGGGATCTGGATCGCCTACGACCGCGACGAGGCCGCGGCGCGGGCGCTGATGGCCGAGTACCAGGGCGAGCGTCAGGCGCGTGCGCGCGCCGAGCACGACGCGGCCCTGCGCGACGGCAGCGCCGAGACCTTCATCGACGTGCTGCGGCGCGAGCCGCTGCGGGTGTTGGCGATCGTCGCGGCGATCGTCGCCTTGCTGGCGGTGCTCGCTCTGCCGGCGTGGCTGCTGCGGCACTGAGCCGGAGCGTTGCGCCGCGACCGCGGCGCGGTCGCCGAGTCCATCAACCGCGACATAGCGTGATGCGGCCCGATGGTGCGCGCGTCAGCCGCGCGCCGCCGGCCTGGCGCCTTCCAGATCGAGCGCAGTGAGGTAAAGGCGCAGGTCGAACTCGAGCTGGTGGTAATCCGGCTCCATGTGCGTGCACAGCTGGTAGAAGGCGCGGTTGTGGTCGCTTTCCTTCAGGTGCGCCAGCTCGTGCACCACGATCATTTTCAGGAACTCCGCCGGCGCATCGCGGAACACCGTGGCGATGCGGATCTCGCGGCTGGCCTTGAGACGGGCGCCCTGCACCCGCGAAATCGCGGTATGCGTGCCCAGGGCCTGGCCGATCACCTGCAGGCGGTTGTCGTAGATCACCTTGTGCAGCGGCTCGGCCTTGCGCAGGTAACGCCCCTTGAGTTCGGTCGTGTATTCGTACAGCGCGCGGTCGCTGCGAACCTCGTGCGCCTGCGGGTAGCGCTCGCGTAGCACCGCGCCCAGGCGTCCTTGCGCGAGCAACTCGCGTACGCGCGCCAGCACGTGCTCCGGATAGCCGTTGAGGTAGGTCAGGGACTGCATGCCGTAACGATACGACAGTCGCCGCGCGCAGCGGACGGCGACGCGTGCGGGCCTGCGCGCGACCGGCGTTTTGCTCATTTCTTCAATGGATCGCACGCCTCATCGGCACCTGAGGTGCGCCGCCTGGCACGCCAACTTTTAATTGGTCTTGAATGTCAATTTAGGATTGTGTTTTATCTCTCCGCAACTCGAAGTCGCGAATTTTCCGATGCGGACAGACGACGGGTCAGTACCGGCCTACGGGCCGGCAAACCGGACACGAGCGAGGAGCGAGGGAATGCGGGCAGATAGGCGCAGAGGTTGGTTGGGAGCGATGGCCGCGGTGCTGGCGGTGGCGGCACTGGCGGTTTGGTGGCGCGGACATCGGATGGATGCCGTGCCCGTCGCGCGTATGAGCGTTCCAGCTCCGACTGCGCAACCCGTCGCCGCGGACGAGGTCGGCGGCGCCGGCGACCCGGCTGCCGAACTGGTGCGCGCGCGTCGCCCCGGTGCGGTGAGGCGGGGCGTGCTGCCTTCGCGCAGCTTCGACCTGCTGCGCGGCCGCGCGGTCGACGTGGTCGCGGCCCTGCAACCGCGGGCCGAGGCCGGCGACAACGAAGCGGCCCTGTATTTGTTCATCAAGATCGAGGAATGCCGCTACCAGCTCTACCACGGTGGCGGCAACGACAACCGGCCGCCGCCGAGCGCGGACGACAGCCTGGAGGCGCAATTGATCGCGCGCACGCCGCCGGAATGCCACGGTCTGACGCAGGAGCAGTACCAGAACAACGTGCGCTGGCTGGAGCAGGCCGCGGATGCCGGTGTGGTGATGGCCCAGCTCTCCTATGCCGGCAACGCCGAGGCGGTCGTCGGCAACTCTTCGCAGATGCTGGCGAACCCCGAGAAGGTCATCGCCTATCGCCGCAAGGCGATGCAGTACCTGCGCCAGGCGGCCGCCAGCGGCAGTCTCTCGGCCTTGATGAGCCTGAGCGACGCCTATCACTACGGCGTGCTGGCGCCGCGCGACCCGATCCGGGCCTATGCCTACTACTACGCGAAGGACATGGCATCGCCGAGCGCGTACGGGCGGCAATACCTGGACACGTACGCCGACCAACTGGAACCGGCGCAACTGGCTACGGCCATTCAACAAGGAAAGGGAATCTACGATGCGTGTTGCAAACCATAAGAAACTGTCGCCGATGGCCGGCCTGGCCGTGCCGTTGTTGTTGGCTTGCGCTTGGCTGATTGCGGCGGAGCGCGGTCCGTTCGAATGCAACAACGGCTGCCAGATCGACTATCCCATGCCGGATCCGCTCACCGCAGATTACGTGCAGCAGATGAAACCGCTGTTCTACCGCTGGTTCGGCGACGTGTTCTGGAACAAGGGCGATACCTACATCATCTGCAACGCGAGCTATTGCGCGAAGTACTACATCACCGACGATTTCGGCCTCTACGGCAAGGAAGGGCGTATCGAGCGCGAAGGTGGTTCCAGCAGCATCGGCGTCGGCGGTGGCGGCAACGAAACCGGCGGTGACGGCGGTGGCTACAACCCGGGTGCGGGCGGCGGTGGAGGCGGTGGAGGTTACACCGGCGGCAAAGTGATCGTCGGCGATCCGGCGGTGGTGCAGAACTGATCGTGAGCGGCGCCCGCCATGCGCGGGCGTCGCTTCCAGGCGGCTGTCGCATCGCCGGGAGCAAGGGGTGGGAACCGTGCGCGGGCTTTGCGCCTGCGCCTGCGCTAGCTCCCGATGTGGATGCCGAGGTGTCCGCTAACCATGTTGCGGCTGGCGATCCGGCGGCTGAGCTCCTACGTGCGCGGCGTCCGGGCACGGTGCCACGCGTGTCGACGTTCACACGCAGCTACGATCCGCCACCGGGACGTGCGGTGGATGTGGTCGCCGCGCTGCAGCCACGTGCAGAGGCGGGCGATGCCGATGCGGCGTTGCCTATCACTACGGCGTGCTCGCCCGGCGCGATGCCCTGCGCGCCTACGCCTACGCCGAGGATTTGGCCGCGCCGAGCCAATATTGGCAGGCGCCGCCTCGATGCGTATGCAGGTCAGCTCGACCCTGCACAACTGGCTGAGGCCGCTCAACAGGGAAGAAGGATTTACGATGCGTGCTGCAAGCAATAGGACAGTATGGCTGGCCTTCGGCTTGGCGACTCGTTACTGATCGCAGGTGCCTGGTTAGTTGCGGCCGAACTGGGACCGTACGTGTGCGACAACGGCTGCCAGATCGGCCATCCCGTGCCGGATAAGCCGACGTTGGCCTACATCGAGCAAATGAAGCCTCGGTTCAATCGTTGGTTTGGCGATATCTTCTGGAATAAGGCGACATTTACATCCTCTGCAATTCGACCTGCTGCGCGAAGTACTACGACAAATCGGCAATGATCTCTCTATCAAGCCGCTAGGCCCCGGTTTGTGAATGGGGCGCGGCAAGGGGCTTTGACTCCGGAGATTTGTCCTGGCGCAGGAAAATCGACAGCATCACGATCGCAAGCACCGCGAGGAACTCGCTTTGCCAGTTCTGAAGGGACTCGAACCAGAAGGTAGTGCCGGAGAGATGCTCCAGTATTCCAATCGGGGGCTGACCTGCAAGATGCCGTTCGTCCAGCTCGTGTCGCCAGCTGCCCACCGCATGCAGAACAAAAGACCCGACGAACAGGAAGGCAAACGCAATGGTCAGGGAACTGGCATAGAGCCTTGCCCACCAACCGCCCATACGGACTGGCCACGGCGTTGGGCCGTCCTCGATCACTTCCTCATCTTCGTGGAACGGTCTTGACTCGGCCGAGCCGTGCTGCCGCAGCCAGACAGTGAGCAGTACGTACATGCCCATCTGCAGGAACTCGCTCTCCCAGTTCTCGAAGGTGGCGGAGATGAAATGACCGCTGCGCAAATAGGCGGCCAGCGTGACAGGGGAGTAGCCGTGCGTGAGCAACTCATCGTTCCACGAGGCGTGGCCCGCGAGGATCTGGCCCCACAGGAACACGGCGAAGATCGCGAAGAGCACAAGGCCCAGCGCATTACGTTGCCAGAAGGAAGGGGTGTTCTTGGCTGTCTTGGTCATAGCGAATCTGGGCGGACGCCCGTATGTGCATACAACCTCGGTCGGAGCGCTCACGGCACGGAGCGAGGTTGGGAACAATTACCGGATAACTTTCGGACCGCCTACGTAGTCGTGCGTCGATCTTGATCAGGAGTTCTTGTCTCGGCCAGATAGCCTTCCCACTCTTTGCGGAGGTCCTCGTTTTGCGCGTCCCTAATCGCTGCCGTGCAAATCTTGATGCCGCCGCACTCGGTCTCCAGTGCCCGCAGTAATGGTTCGTGGACTTGAGTCTTGTCCATAGCTTCTCGCTCGTGCCATCGCATGGTGCAGCGGTTGGCACGCATCATTAGTAGACGCGGCATCCGCAAGCGAATGTGAAGAATGTTTCTGTCGATACCGATTTTCTTAATGGTTCATGCGGAAGATGGACGCGAGAAAATCGCTGACTAGGGCGTGGGACCGAACGCGGCAACGAAGAGAGTGGGAGATTGAATTGTCGTGAGCTTTGTTTCGCGCGCACAGCCGGCTGACGCCGTTCGTGCCGAGGTCGACGAGCCCGGTCCTCGCGGACACCGGTTCACGACTCCATGACGGTAGCGCCGCTAGGTTCGCGTAACGGTCAACGGGCTCGGATCGCCGGCACTTTAGCCCGCGTAGCCAGCGAGGAAACGCACGGCCGAGAGCAGCCTTAAGACGTCGACAGTGAGGTGTCTATGCGGCGAAAGTCAGGTCGACCCGCATTGCTGATTGTGGATATGTTGAACATGCTCGATTTCGATGCGGGTGATGCCCTGCTCAAGCAGGCGACGCCGGCCGCAGCGAAGATCGCCAGCTTGAAGCGTCGCTTCAAGAATGCCGGCGCTCCGGTCATCTATGCGAATGACAACTTCGGGCAATGGCATGCGGACTTCACGGAAATTGTGAAGATCTGCAGCGGCGAGGGGTCTAGGGGCGCGCCGATCGCCAGGAAGCTGCTACCGGAGCCGGATGACTTCTACATCCTCAAGCCCAAGCAATCCGCTTTTCACTCCACGCCCCTGGCGGTGCTTCTCGAGCGCTGCGGCAGCCGGAAGGTGGTGATAACGGGGATTTCCACGGACGTTTGCGTCGCAGCAACGGCGATCGACGCGCACATGCGGGATCTGACGGTTCATGTGCCCGCGGACTGCGTCGCGGCTCCGACTCGCGCGCGAACGGTTCGGGCGCTCGGCATGCTTCACGAGTCGATAGGTTCTTCGTTGGCTGCATCCCGATCGATCAGGCCTTAGTCGACTCAAGCCGCTGCGCATTCGCGGTTCCGCGTCAGCCCTGCTTGATGAGCGTCCGTCGGCCTATCGAACTGCTCTTGCGTGCGGTCGGCTTCGCCAGGCCGGGGATCAGGAAGTCGGTGACGCTCCGGCCATGTTTCGTCTTCTGGGCCAGCCACAGCGGCATCCGCCCGCGGCCAGACCAGGTATTGCGCTTGTTCTCCGGATCGCGGTACTTGGCCGCCACCTTGCTCGCCTTTCGCCGCGGCGCCCGTTTCTTGCCAGGCTTCTCAGCTACCGGCTGATCCCCATACAGTTCCTCGATCGTATACCCGTACTGGGCAGCGACTGCGACCGCTTTTCGACGCACTAGGGCAATGGGGCGACGGCTGCTTATCAACTGCCGCCGCTGCTCCGCGGCGACCAGAAGGGCGTTCAGTTCCGACAGGCTGAGCTTCTCGATATCGATTTTCATGCCGGCGAGGGTCCAGCCACACCATCGACCTGTCAAGCGACAACCTGATGTTTTGTGAGAATGCGCTCTCGGCCGGAGGCACGGTCGGGTCCTGCGCCTCAATATATCGATGCCGTCGAAGGCGGCTGGCATTGAAGAAGATGGATGGGGGCGCCATTTGGCTGTCGGCCATGCTCCTTGTGGATATGTCGGCGGCCCCTTGGGTCGTCCCGCCAGGATCGCCGCCCCGCTGGGAGCTTCGCAGCGGGCAGGCTGCCCCGCAGCTTCGCCCGGAGGCGCCGGCACGACGGCGGCGAGGACGGTTCAGGCGGCCGCCACAAATCCGTCATCGCCCCGCCATAGTCTGGCGGGCATGAACATCCTGATGCTGTCCGACGTGTACTTCCCGCGGGTCAACGGCGTCTCGACGTCGATCCGCACCTTCGCCCAGTCGCTGGCGCGGATGGGCCATGCGGTGACCCTGGTGGTGCCGGATTACGGGCCCGACAGCGGCCAGGAGCAGCACGACGGCCATGGCGAGTTCGAGATCCTGCGGCTGCCGTCGCGGGTGATCTTCTTCGATCCCGAGGACCGGCTGATCCGGGCTTCGGCGCTGCGCGCGGTGGAGGACCGGCTGGCGGCGCGGCACTGGGACGTGATCCACATCCACACCCCGTTCCGCGCCCACAGCCTGGGCGTGCGCCTGGCGCGGCGGATCGGGCGGCCGACGGTGGAGACCTACCACACCTATTTCGAGGAATACGTCGGCCACTACCTGCCGTGGCTGCCGGCGCCGCTGCTGCGTGCGTTCGCGCGGCGCGCTTCGCGCTCGCTGTGTCACGGCGTCGATCACCTGATCGTGCCGACCGCGCAGATGGTGCAGGTGCTGGAGCGCTACGGCATCACCACGCCGTCGACGGTGCTGCCGACCGGCATCGACCTGAGCGAATTCGCGCGCGGCGACGGCGCGCGCTTCCGCGCCGAGCATGGGATCGCGCCGCAGCGTCCGACCCTGGTCACGGTGAGCCGGCTCGCGGTCGAGAAGAACATCGCCTTCCTGCTGCGGGTGGCGCGGCGTCTGGTCGACGAATTTCCCGAGCTGCTGTTCCTGATCGCGGGCGAGGGCCCGGATGCCGAGCGCCTCAAGCGCCTGAGTGTGGAGCTCAAATTGCAGGAGCACGTGCGCTTCTTCGGCAATCTGGACCGCCGCACCGCCTTGCTCGACGCCTACCGCGCCGGCGATGTGTTCGTGTTCGCCTCGCCGACCGAAACCCAGGGGCTGGTGCTGATCGAGGCGATGGCGCTGGGTGTGCCGATCGTATCGACCGCGGTCATGGGGACGGCTACGGTGCTGCGCGATGTGCGCAGCGCGGTGGTCAGCGCCGAAGACGAGGCCGCGTTCGCCGGGCATGTCGCTGCCGTGCTGCGTTCGCCCGAAACCCGCGCGGCCTTGTCGGCGGCCGGGCCGCTGGACGCGCGCGCCTGGAGCACCGACGGCTTGATGGAGCAGGTGGTGTCCCTATACGAAAGCCTCGCACGCACCCGCGCCGTCGCCACGACGCTGGCGGCCACGGCCAATCCGTAAGACGCGGCAAGCCGCAGGCGCACCGCATCGAAACAGCGCGAGCGATCGAGACCGCACCGATGCGGTTTTCGCCGCGAACAAGGGCGCGGCGTCGACGGCCGCGTCGGCACCGTAGCCGCCGTCGCGCATGCCGGTGCGGCTGGCGTCGGTCACGGCCCGAATCCGCTGTCGCCGGTCTGGTAGACCATCAGCACGACCTTGCCGCGGCCGTGGCCGGTCTCGACGTCGCGATGCGCGACCGCGGCATGCGCCAGCGGATAGATCTCGCGCACATGCACGTGCAGGCGGCCGTGTTCGTACAGGTCGACCAGGTGGCGCAGGCGGTCGCGGTCGCGGTCGCATTCGCCGCGCAGGCGCAGTACGCCGTGTTCGCGCGCGCCGTCGCCATCGACCAGGCTGCCGATGCGTTCGCGCGCCACGCCCAGCGCCAGCGAGGCGGCGATGGCGCCGCGGCCGGCCGCGTCCAGCGCCACGCTCACGCCTTGCGGCGCGAGTTCGCGCACGCGCTCGACCAGGCCGTCGCCGTACAGCACCGGCTCGGCTCCGAGCGTGCGCAGGTAGGCGTGGTTCTCGCGGCTGGCGCTGCCGATCACCCGGGCGCCGGCCAGACGCGCCAGCTGCACGGCGATGGTGCCGACACCGCCGGCGGCGCCGTGCACCAGCAGGGTGTCGCCGCGGCCCACGTTCAAGGCGCGCAATGCGACCTGCGCGGTCTGGCCCGAGGCCGACAGGGCGCCGGCCACTGCCCAGGACATCATCGGCGGCTTGGCCACGACCTGCGGCGCCGGCACGGTCACGACTTCGGCGTAGGCGCCGCCGTCGCACCAGCCCAGCACTTCCTGGCCGTGGTAATAGCCGCGCACGCCGTCGCCGATCTGGTCGACGACACCGGCGAATTCGTAGCCCAGGCGTTGCGGGAAGGCGGCGTCGGCGTCGATGCCGCGGCGCGCGAAGTCGCCGTTGCGGCGGGCGATGTCGGCCGGCTGCACGCCGGCCGCGCGCACTCGCACGCGCAGTTCGCCGCGCGCGGCTTCGGGCAGCGGCAGCACGGCCGGATAGAGCACTTCGGGTGCGCCGTAGCGGTCGAAATGCACGGCCTGCATCAGGCCGGCATCGTCGTCGATGCCGTCGGCGGCGTCGCGGGAGCTGGGTCGGTCGAGGTCGTCGTCGCGGGCGTTGCGGTTGTCCATAGCTTGACCGGAGGGAGTGGGGACGCGCAGCATAGAACCTCAACTTAACTTCAGGTCAAGCGCATGGTCGCGAATACCGAGCTCAGCGTGGGGCAGATGGCGCAGCGCAGCGGCGTGGCGGTGTCGACCCTGCATTTCTACGAGACCAAGGGCCTGATCCACAGCCAGCGCACCGCCGGCAACCAGCGCCGCTACGGTCGCGACATGCTGCGCCGGATCGCGATCATCCGCGTCGCCCAGCGCGTGGGCATGCCGCTGGCGACGATCCTGCAGGCGTTCTCGACCTTGCCCGACGGACGCACGCCGACGCGCAAGGACTGGGAGCGGCTGTCGGCGGCCTGGCGCGAGGAGTTGGACGAGCGCATCCAGAAACTCAGCCAGATGCGCGACACCCTGGACGATTGCATCGGCTGCGGCTGTCTGTCGATCGACCGCTGCCGCCTGGCCAATCCGGGCGACGTGCTGGCCGAGGACGGGCAGGGTGCGCAGCGTTGGGAGCATGCGCCGGCGGATTGAGGCCGCACCCGGGCATCGCCACAGCGCACCGGCAGGACGCATCGATCCACGCATGCGCGCGCGGTCGGCGCCGGTCGCCGTCGTACCATGGTCGCTTTCCCCACGAGTCCCGCCATGACCGTTTCCATGCACGCCGCCTCCGTCCCCGTGTTCAAGCAGTTCCTCGGCAGCCTCGCCGCGCTGCTCGACAAGGCCCAGGCCCACGCGGTCGAGAAGAAGATCGAGCCGGACGTGCTGCTGCAGTCGCGCCTGTACCCGGACATGTTTCCGCTGCTGCGCCAGGTCCAGATCGCCTGCGACTTCGCCAAGGGCGTGAGCGCGCGCCTGGCCGACGCGGAAGTGCCGGTGTACGACGATTCCGAGCGCAGCTTCGAACAGTTGCAGGCGCTGGTCGCTAAGACCACCGCGTTCATCGACAGCCTGGAGCCGGTGCTGTTCGACGGCGCCCACGAGCGTGAAGTGGTGCTGCGTCCGGGCACGCCCAAGGAGCGCCGCTTCGTCGGCCACGACTATCTGCTGCATTACGGTCTGCCGCAGTTCCAGTTCCACGTCGTGACCGCCTACGCGATCCTGCGCCACAACGGCGTCGAGGTCGGCAAGCGCGACTACATGGGCCAGTACTGAGCCTCGCGCGCCGCGCGCGCTTGCATCGCGCGCGCGGCGCGGCGACCATGCGTTCCAGCTTTGAGGGGAAGCCGCATGGAACTGCTGACGCTGGATCATTTCGCCCGCCACGTGAACGAGACCTTCTCGGCCGCGCTGAACGACGGCGAGGTGCCGTTCGTGCTGGTCGAGGCGCGGGCCTTGCAGAGCAGCCAGGTCGTGCCGGGCGCGGCGCGCGCGCCGTTCTCGTTGCTGTTTCGCAATGCCTCGGCGTTTCTGTTCCCGCAGCAGACCTATCTGATGCGCCACGAAAGCGTGGGCGAGGTCGGGATCTTCCTGGTGCCGGTCGCGCGCGAGCGCGAAGGGTTTTTGTATCAGGCGATTTTCAACTGAGGGCGGGGCGGGCTGGAACGCTCGCGCTCGCTCGGTGATCCAAGCCCGATCTGAGGCGCTGCTAATCCGGTGCGGATCGCGATCGGCGCGGTGGGCGTGGGGGCGCGGTCGCGGCTTACGCCGCTCCTACCCCAGAGCTAGAGCGCGCCCTGCGGGGGCCAGCGCAGGCGCCGGTAGGCGCCGCCGTCTTCGAGCAGGACGAAACCCAGGCGCTGGTACAGGCGCTGCGCCTGCGCATTGTCGGACGACACATGCAGGTGCAGGCCGCGGCCGAGCGCGGCGGCGTCGTGCTGGCTGTGTTCGATCAAGGCGCTGGCGATGCCCTGGCCGCGTGCGGCGGGCAGCAGGCTGATATCGACGATCAGATGATCGGGCGCGCGCCGTTGCAGGTAGTAGCGCCCGACCGGCGTGCCTTCGCGCTCGATGGCGAGGAAGTCGGCGTCGGCGTAGTGGTGCAGGTAATGCTGATGCTGGAGCGCGAACTGGCTGTCGAGAAAGGCGCGCTTGGCCTCGTCGGGCCAGGGCACGGGCGCGAGTTCCTCGGCTCGGGTACTGGCGTAGAGCGTGCGCAGCCAGGGCAGGTCGTCGTCGCGCGCGGGGCGCAATGCGAACCCGCGCTCGCACAGGAGCGCGGGTGTCGCCAGGCGGTCGTCGCGGCCTTGCGGAAACGGCGGTAGCGGCGACGTCGCCTGCATTGCCGTCAAGGGAAGCTCGGGAAAATACCCTGCAAGGCGATGCAGAAGTTCGACGCGAGGTACGGCTGGCGGTTTTCGTGCGGCTGGCCGCCGCCGGCCGGGCCGCACATGACCGGAGCGAACTGCACGTTCGGCGCCACATTCCCGATGAAGGGGTTGCTGGAGGTCGGGATGCCCAGGAAGTTGTTGGGGGCCGGCGTGCTGGTGCGCGAAGCGCCGGTGGGCTGGTTGTAGGCGGTCAGCGTATGGCCGTGCGCCGGCATCTCGCCCTGGGTCAGGGTCACGCTGTTGGAGCCGAACACTTCGCCCATGCTGCGCGGCGTGAGTCCGGGACCCTGGCCCTGGTTGCAGGCGGCACGGTTGACGAAGTTGGGCAACTGGAACGTGGTCTGGCCGTTGCCGCCGTACTGGGTGCCCAGCAGCGCGAACAGCGCGGTGTTCTGCTGGATGGCCATGGTGGCGCCGGTGCACGACGCCCAGCCGCGCGGCGCGAAATTGAATCCGAACAGCTGGATTTCGCCGATGAAAGGTTCGGTCATGGTGATGTCCTCGAATGATGGTCCGCGGCGGCCGCTCAGCTCTGCGACGGGAAGATGCCGGCCCAGGCGATGCAGTACCCCACCGTCAACGTGGGCATCAGGTTGTCGTGCGGCTGGGTGTTGCCGCTGCTCGAGATCGCGGCCGGGGCGAGCGCGGCGCCGGTGGCGCCGGTGATGTCGGTGACGTACATGGTGTCGCCCGACACCGTGGCCGGTTGCACCGTCACACCGACCGCGCCGGTGCTGGCGGCGGCCGTGGTGGCCATCAGCGCATGGTTGTGGCTGGGCAGCTGCTGGGTCAGCAGGGTCACGCTCTCGGTGCCGGCCCTCTGGCCGAGCACGTAGGTGCTCAGGCCCAGGCCGGTGCCCTGGTGGATCGGCGCGCGGCCGCGCAGGTCGGGCAGGGCGAAGGTGGACTGGCCGTCGCCGCCGTAGGTGGTGCCGATCAGGGTGTACAGCACTTCGTACTCGCTGATGGGCTGCAGCGAACCGTCGCAGCTGAACCAGCCGTTGGGCACGCGGCCGAAGCCGAACATACGGATTTCTCCGACGTAAGGGGTGCTCATAGGGAACTCCTGTAGATGGCTAGGGCGTCAGTTGCGCGACGGGTAGATGCCGACCAGCGCGATCACGAAATTGATCGTCGTGTAGGGCTGTATGTTGCTGTGCGGCTGGCTGTTGCCCGTCATGCCGATGCCTTGCAGCGCGACCTGGGCGCCCGAGGAGGGGCCGAAGATCGAGGCGCTGTTGGTGCCGTACAGGCCGTTGGTCGGATTGCGGATCGCGCCCGCCGTGGTGTTGCCGCTGACCATGTGCGTATGCGTCGGCATCTGCGTAGCGAGCAGGGTGACGTTCTCGACGCCGCCGGTCTCGCCCAGCTGATACGGCGCCGGATTCCAGCCCCCATCGACCGAATTGCCGAAGCCCACCGGGGTGCGCGACTGCATGTTGGGCAGTTGGAAGTTGGTAGTGCCGTTGCCGCCGTAGGTGGTGCCGAGCAAGGAAAACAGCGCTTGGTTCTGGGCGATCGACAGGATCTGCCCGTTGCACAGGGCAAAACCCTTGGGCGCGAACTGGAACCCCGTGAGCATGATCTGCCCGAGGAATACTTCGGTCATACCTTTTCCCCCAAAAGGATGGTGGCACGGGACGTCATGTCCGGTGCGCTCGCTACTCTCGCTCACACTCCGTGCGCCGTACAAGCGAATTTTTTGTGGCAGTGCAGCATAAAAATCTGTGAAGTGGGTGGCACTTTATTTGCGGATCGATTCCTGATTGAATGAAGGGAGAGCAGTTCGCAAGGGGTGCGGCTCGGGCGTCAGCCCGATGTCCGCGGACAAGGATTCGAGTCTCGCCGGACGGTTCGACAGCCAGCGGCCGATCGAGCTCGTGCGGTGCCAACAGGGGCAGAACATGCATCAGCTTTCAGCGCACAGCGTGGAGACGCCGCGTGCGCCTTCGCACGTATTCACTTCCTTGTTCTCCTGGTTCGCCACCGCGCTGCTGTGCCTGGCCAGCCTGTGGCCGCAGATGGCAGCGGCGGCGCCGTCCACGTTCTGCCCGACCCTGAGCATGTCGGTCGCGCACAGCGGTTCGCAGACCATCAACGTCGACCACTGCCACGGCGGCTTCGGCATCACCGCCGGGACCGCGGCCACGCCGCACGGCACGCGCACCATCGGCGCGCAGTCGCCCGGCAACATTCCGCTGACCTATTCGCATAACGGCGACAGCGCGACCACCGACACCTTCGTGTTCCAGGACGACCTCGGCGGCGACATCACCGTCACCGTGGCCATCGGCCCGGCCTCGAGCATCGTGATCGGCCCGGCGACCGTCAGCCTGACCGCGGGCACGCCCTTCAGCACGACCCTGACCGCCACCGGCGGCACCGCTCCCTACACCTACACGCTCGACAGCGGTGCATTGCCGGCCGGGCTGACTCTGAGCGGGGCCGTGATCAGCGGCACCCCGACTGCCCGCGGCCCGCACAGCTTCTCGATCCGCGCCACCGACAGCACCAGCGCCAGCGGCGTGAAGACCTACACGCCCACCGTCGCCAACCCGAGCTTGCAGATCGTCCCGTCCACGCCGCCGAACGCGGCCCAGGGCATCCCCTATTCGGTGACCTTCAGCACCACCGGCGGCGTCGCTCCGTATACCTATGCGCATGAGGTCGTTTCCGGTCCGCTGCCGCCCGGCCTGAGCCTGAGCGGCGCGACCCTGAGCGGCACGCCGACCACCCTGGGCACCTTTAGCTTCGGCATCCGCGTTACCGACAGCAGCACCGGCGTGGGCTCGTATTTCGAAGTCGAGACGGTCACCCTGACAGTCGTGGTCGCGCCGACCATCGTGGTCAACCCGGCCACCGTTCCGGGCGCGACCGTCGGCGCCGCCTACAGCCAGACCTTGACCGGCAGCGGCGGCACCGCGCCTTACACCTTCGCGATCACCGCCGGCGCCTTGCCGGCCGGGCTGAGTCTCAACACCACCACCGGCGCCCTGACCGGCACGCCGACCGCGGCCGGCACCTTCAACTTCACGGTGCGTGCGACCGACGCCAACAGCTTCTCCGGCACGCGCGCCTACACCCTGGTCGTGGCGCCGCCGGTGATCGTGGTCGCGCCGACCACCTTGCCCAACGGCACGGTCGCGGCGGCCTACAGCCAGACCGTCAGCGCCAGCGGCGGTATCTCGCCGTACACCTTCGCGATCACCGCCGGCGCGCTGCCGGCCGGCGTCACCCTGAACGCCAGCACCGGCGCCGTCAGCGGCACGCCGACCGCGGGCGGCACCTTCAACTTCACCGTGACCGCGACCGGCAGCAGCACCGGCACCGGTGCGCCGCATACCGGGTCGCGCGCCTACAGCCTGGTGATCGCACCGCCGACCATCAACCTGCCGGCCACCACCCTGGCCGACGGCACGCAGAACCTGGCCTACAGCGCCACGCTCAATCCGGCCAGCGGCGGCACCGCGCCGTACACCTATGCGGTCACCGCCGGCGCCTTGCCGCCGGGCATCACCCTGGCCGCCAGCACCGGCGTGCTGTCGGGCACGCCGACCGCATCGGGCACGTTCAACTTCGCCGTGACCGCGACCGACAGCAGCACCGGCACCGGCGCCTACAGCTCGGCGCCGCGCGGCTATACGCTGCAGATCATCAACATCCCGCCGGTGGCCAATCCGATCTCGGCCTCGATCGCCTACAACAGCGGCGCCAATCCGATCGCGCTGAACATCACCGGCGGCGTTCCGACCTCGGTCGCGATCGGCACCGCGCCGGCCAACGGCACCGCGATCGCCAGCGGCACCACGATCACCTATCAGCCCAATCCCGGTTACGCCGGTCCCGACAGCTTCACTTACACCGCGACCAACGGCGCCGGCACGTCGGCGCCGGCCACGGTGACCATCACGGTCGGCAACCCGACCATCACCGTGACCGCGGGCGGTCCGCTGACCGCGCAGATCGGCGTCGCCTACAGTCAGACCTTCACCTGGAACGGCGGCGCCCAGCCGTTCGTCGGCTACAGCGTCACCGGCATGCCGCCGGGCCTGCTGATCACCGGCAGCACCGCCAACAGCGTCACCGTGTCGGGCACGCCGACCGCGGCGGGTTCGTTCACGGTCACGCCCAGCGCGACCGACTCCAGCACCGGCAACGGTCCGTTCACCATCTCGCAGGCCTTCACCCTGACGGTGAGCGCACCGACCCTGAGCATGACGCCGGCCGCCGGCACCTTGTCCGCGTCCTACGGGACGGCCTACAGCCAGACCTTCGTCGCCAGCGGCGGCACGCCGGCCTACACCTATGCGGTGTCGGCAGGCGCATTGCCGGCCGGCCTCAGCCTGGACGCCAACACCGGCGTGCTGGCGGGCACGCCGACCGTCACCGGTCTGTTCACCTTCTCGGTGCGGGCGACCGACAGCTCCACCGGCGCGGGCGCACCGTTCGCGCGCACCCAGAACTACGTATTGCAGGTGGCCGCGCCGACGATCGCGATCGCACCGGCCACCTTGCCGGGCGCGCAGGTCGCCACGGCCTACAGCGAAGCGCTGAGCGCCAGCGGCGGTATTGCGCCGTACACCTATGCGGTGACCGCCGGCACCTTGCCGGCCGGCCTCACGCTGAGCTCCACCGGCACCCTGAGCGGCACGCCGACCGCGGGCGGCACCTTCAACTTCACCGTCACCGCCACCGACAACCACTCGCAGAACGGTTCGCGCGCCTACAGCCTGAGCGTGAGCGCGGCGACGGTCAGCGTCGCACCGGCGACCCTGCCCAACGGCGGCGTGGCCCAGGCCTACAGCCAGACCATCACCGCATCGGGCGGCACCACCGGCTACAGCTTCGCGGTCACCGCCGGCGCCTTGCCGACCGGCCTGAGCCTGGCCAGCAACGGCACGCTCAGCGGCACGCCGAGCGCGGGCGGCACCTTCAACTTCACCGTCACCGCGACCGACAGCAGCACCGGCAGCGGCCCGTACACCGGTTCGAACTCGTACACGGTGTTGGTCACGGCCGCGACCGTGATCCTGCCGCCGACCAGCCTGGCGAACGCGACCCGGACCGTCGCCTACAGCGCCACGCTCAACGGCGCCAGCGGCGGCACCGCGCCGTACACCTATGCACTCAGCAGCGGCGCTCTGCCTCCGGGCATCTCGCTCAGCAGCGCCGGCCTCGTCAGCGGTACGCCGACCGCGCCGGGCAGCTACACCTTCGGCGTGGTCGCGACCGACAGCAGCACCGGCAGCGGCCCGTACACGTCCGCCCCGCAGAGCTACACCCTGCAGATCGCCGACATCGTACCGGTGGCCAATCCGGTTTCGGCCACGGTCGCCTACGGCAGCAGCGCCAATCCGATCACACTGAACATCACCGGCGGCATTCCGGCCTCGGTGGCGGTCGCTACGGCAGCGGCGCACGGCACCGCGGTCGCCAGCGGCACCAGCATCACCTACACCCCGACCGCCGGTTACGCCGGTCCGGACAGCTTCACCTACACAGCGACCAACGGTGCCGGCACTTCGGCGCCGGCCACCGTGACCATCACGGTCTCCAACCCGGCCATCACCGTGACCGCGAGCGGTCCGCTGGCCGCGCAGATCGGCGTCGCCTACAGCCAGACCTTCAGCTGGAACGGCGGCACCCAGCCGTTCTCCGGCTACGGCATCACCGGTCTGCCGGCGGGCCTGAGCGTCACCGGCACCACCGCCAACAGCCTCACCGTGTCGGGCACGCCGACCGCAGCGGGTTCGTTCACGATCACGCCCAGCGCGACCGACTCCAGCAGCGGCAATGGTCCGTTCACCGTCGGCCAGGCCTTCACCCTGAGCGTGGGCGCGCCGACCTTGAGCATGACCCCGGCCGCCGGCAACCTGCCGATGAACTACGGCGCCGCCACGACCATCAACTTCGCCGCCAGCGGCGGCACCGGTCCGTACAGCTTCTCGCTGGCCGCCGGCTCGCTGCCGGTCGGTGTGAGCTTCAGCTCGGCCGGTGTGCTCAGCGGCACGCCGACCGTGCCGGGCAACTACAACGTGACGATCCGGGTCACCGACGCCAGCACCGGCGCCGGCGCACCGTTCGCCTTGCAGCAGAGCTACACCATCGTCGTGGCCACGCCGGCCATCACCATCGATCCGCCGGCGCTGCCCAACGGCACCGCGGGCACGGCCTACAGCGCCCAGCTCAGCTCCACCGGCGGTGTCGCGCCGTACAGCTACTCGCTGCTCAGCGGCGCGTTGCCGATCGGCATGAGCTTCAGCTCGGCCGGCGCGCTGTCCGGCATCCCGCGCTCCGACGGCAACTTCAGCCTGACCGTGCGCTCGACCGACAGCAACGGCCAGAACGCCAGCCGCGTGTACACCTTCACCATCGCCCCGGCGACGGTGGTGATCACGCCGGCGAGCCTGCCCGGCGGTACCGTCGGCGTGGCGTACTCGCAGAGCCTGAGCAGCAGCGGCGGCATCGCCCCGTACACCTACTCGATCGTCTCGGGCAGCCTGCCGGTCGGCGTGTCCTTCAGCTCGGCCGGCGTTTTCAGCGGCACCCCGACCACCGCCGGCAGCTACACCGTGGCGGTCCGTTCCACCGACGACGCCGGCTACAACGCCACGGTGAGCTACACCCTGGTGATCGCCGACGCCGTGCCGGTGGCCGTGAACGACACCGCGACCACGCTCGCGCAGCAGCCGGTCACCATCGCCGTCACCGCCAACGACACCGGCGTGATCACGTCCATCGCGATCGCCTCGGCGCCGGCGCACGGCACCGCCGTGGTCAGCGGCCTCAACATCGTCTACACCCCGGCCACTGCGTACTTCGGTCCCGATTCGCTGACCTACACCGCGATCGGCCCCGGCGGCACCTCGGCCGCGGCCACGGTCTCGATCACGGTGACGCCGTTGCCGGTGCCGGTCGGCCAGCCGCAGACCGCGACCACCCTGGCCGGTCAGCCGGTCACCATCGACACCACCGTCGGCGCCAGCGGCGGCCCGTACACCGGCGTCACCATCCTCACCGCGCCCAGCGTGGGCACGGCGGTGGTCGGCGGCACCAACATCGTCTACACGCCGCCGGCCAGCGCTTCGGGCACGGTCACCATCGGCTACACGCTCAACAACGCGTTCGGTCCGTCGGCGCCGTTGACGGCGACCATCACCGTCAATCCGGTGCCGGTCGCGGTCTCGCGCCGGGTCAGCACCATCGCCGGCACGCCGGTCGTGGTCGATCTGACCGCCGGGGCGACCGGCGGCCCGTTCACCGCCGCCACCCTGGTGTCGCTGTCGCCGGCGTCTTCCGGCACCGCGACCATCGCCCAGGTCGGCAGCGGCGCGAGCGCGAGCTACCGCCTCACCTACACGCCGAACACCGCGTTCTCGGGCACCGCCACGGTCACCTTCACCCTGGCCAACGCGTTCGCGACTTCGGCGCCGGCGACCATCGACATCGACGTCGCCGCGCGCCCGGATCCGACCCAGGACGCGGAAGTCATGGGCCTGCTCGGCGCCCAGACCTCGGCCGCGCGCCGCTTCGCCAACTCGCAGATCGGCAACTTCCAGCAGCGTATGGAAGGCATGCACGGCGGCAACGGAGAGGGCGGCCGCTTCCAGAACCGGATCAGCTTCGGCGTCGACCGCCGTTGCCGCGACGACGTGCGCCGCACCCCGGGCAGCGACTGCCGCCAGGCCGCGACCCGCGACGACGCCGCACCGGTGGAGGCCTCGGCCGCGCCGCGCGACAGCGACGCCGGTTCGTTCACGATCTGGACCGGCGGCGCGCTCAACAGCGGCGACCGCGACAGCCGTTCGGGCAGCGCCGGTTTCGACTTCGAAACCACCGGCATCAGCGCCGGCGTCGACACCCGCATCAGCGACGCGTTCGCGATCGGCGGCGGCATCGGTTACGGCCGCGACAACACCGATGTCGGCCAGAACGGCAGCCGCAGCGACGCCAAGAGCTACACCCTGGCGGCCTACGGCAGCTACCACCCGGGCGAGACCTTCTTCCTCGACGGTCTGGTCGGCTACCAGTGGATGTCGTTCGACTCGCGCCGCTACGTCACCGCCAACGGCGCGCGCGTGCGCGGCGAACGCGACGGCAAGCAGTGGTTCGCGTCGATCTCGGCCGGCGGCGACTACCAGCGCGACCGTCTGCACATCTCGCCTTACGCCCGCGTCGACATCGCCCGCGCCACCCTGGACGGCTACACCGAACAGGGCGACGCGATCTACGCGCTGCGGTACCAGGACCAGGACGTCGACACCACCACGGCCAGCCTGGGCCTGCGCATGGATTACCGCATCCCGGTCAGCTACGGCACCTTCTCGCCGCAGCTGCGCCTGGAGTACCAGCACGACTTCCAGGACGACAGCTCCGTCACCATGAGCTACGCCGACCTGCTGGCCGGTCCGTTCTACCGGGCCGAGATCGAGGGGCTGGAGCGCAACCGGTTCGTGTTCGGACTGGGCGCGATCCTGCACACCGAGCGCGATTTCACCCTGCGCTTGGAATACCGCGGTCTGTTCGGCAGCGGCGACGATACGGACCATGGCATCCTGCTGAACCTGGAAAAGAAGTACTGATCGAGCCGGCGGGCGCGGCGACACCGCGTCCGCCTGTTCTCAGGAACGCCGGCGCGGCGTCACCGTGAACGCCGCGCCGGCACTTTATTCGGTGCCCGCCGGGCCCAGCCGGCCCGGGGGCGCGCAAGGGAGGCGCGCATGCGCTGGCGATCCGCCTGCTGTGCGATCGTGCTGACGGCGCTGTGCGCGCCGCCCGCGTCCGCGCACGGCGGCGGCCTGGACCGTCACGGCTGCCACCACGACCGCCGCAACGGCGGCTACCACTGCCACGGCGGTGCGTCCGCGCCGCGCGATGCCGCGGCGCCACGCCGGCGACCGGCGCCGACGCCGTACACGAACCCGCACGCGAACCCGTACGTGCCCGCAGCCGAACCCAGGGGCTCGCCGATCCGCGACCATCCGCGGCTACGCAAGCCGCGCCCGGCGCCCGCTGCAGAGGGCTACGCGCCTGCGGGGGCGATGCCGTCGTTCGGCGCCTATCGCAACTGCACCGAGGCGCGCGCCGCCGGCGCCGCACCGGTCCGCCGCGGCGACCCCGGTTACGGTCCGCACCTGGATCGCGACAACGACGGTATCGGCTGCGAGCCGTATCGCGGCCGTTGATCCGCGCGACGGATGCGAGGGCAGGGCCTGGCGGCCCCATCTGCTGTATCGCCGGTCCGTCGTGCGCCTGCGGCACTACGCACGGCGATGCGAAGGCAGCGCCGAGGGAGATGAGCTGAGATACGCAAGACCACACGAGCGCGACGGCGTTCGCACGCGGCGATGTAAGGGCAGGGCCGAGCGAGACGAGCTGCGGTGTCGCGAGGCCGCAAGTGCGACGGCGTCCGCATGTGGCGATGTGAGGGCAGGGGCCGCGACGCGGCACGCGATACCGGCGCGCGGCGGCATTCGCGCGCGACGAACGCGTTCGGTGCCAAGATGGGCGCACTCGCTCAAGCCCAGCCACCGATGTCGCCCGAACTGCCCGTCGATCTGCCGATTTCGCTGCCGCCCGAGCAATGGACCGCGCTGGAAGCCGCCTACGCCACGCCGCCGCGGGCGTACCACAACTTCGATCACGTCCGCGAAGTGCTGCGCCACTACGGCGAAGTCGCGGCGGGACCGGGCTGGACTCAGCCGGTCGAGGTCGCGCTGGCGGTGCTGTACCACGACGCCATCTACCAGGCCGGGCGGCGCGACAACGAGGCGCGCTCGGCCGAACTGGCGGTCGCCCACATCGCCCGTTACCTGCCGGATGCCGGCATCGACGTGCGGCGGGTGGTCGAGCTGATCGACCTCACCGCGAGCCACGGCCAGCTCGCGCCGGAGCAGGTGGACGCGGAGGCGGCGCTGTTCCTGGACGGGGACATGGCCATCCTCGGCGCGGCGCCGGAAGCGTTCGACGCCTACGACCGCGGGATCGCGTCGGAGTACCGCGGGCACGTGCCGGGGCCGCTGTTCCGGCTCAATCGGCGACGCTTCCTCAAAGGCCTGCTGAAGCGCGAGCGCATCTATCTCAGCGACTTCTACCACGGGCGTTACGATGCGGCGGCGCGGAATAATTTGCGCCGGGCGATTACGACCAAGCGGTGACTTCCTCCTTTGAAATGGAAGAGCGGGTGGATGAAATGGAGGGGCGGGGCGGACTCGCTTTTGCTCCGCTGCGGCTTTCTGTGGAGGCGGCGTGAGCCGCGATCGCCAGTCCGACGGCCGCGCCTGTTCCGCTCTGGCCTTGGGGTAGGAGCGGCGTGAGCCGCGACCGCGACCTTCGGCTGCTGCGCGAGTTTCGATTCGGATCGGCTTCGCTTTCTGCTTTCTGTGGGAGCGGCGTGAGCCGCGATCGCGAACTCCGGGGTTCTGCGATGGCTTCGCTTCTTTGGATCAAAGGCTTCCGCCCGCTGCGCGAGCGGATCACTTTCTCTGGCCACCCGCCTTGGGGTAGGAGCGGCGTAAGCCGCGACCGCGAACTTCGCTTGCCGGCGATGGTTTCGCTTCCGATTTCCTTCTGCTTTCTGTGGGAGCGGCGTAAGCCGCGATTGCGAATTCCGTTTGCTGCGGGGGTTTCGTTCTTAAGCAACAGCTTCCGCCCGCTGCGCGTGCGGGTCACTTTCTCTTGCCACTCGCCTTGGGGTAGGAGCGGCGTAAGCCGCGACCGCGNGGTTTCGTTCTTAAGCAACAGCTTCCGCCCGCTGCGCGTGCGGGTCACTTTCTCTTGCCACTCGCCTTGGGGTAGGAGCGGCGTAAGCCGCGACCGCGACCTCCGTCTGTTGGCGGGGTTTCGCTCCGGGTCTGCTTCCTGTGGGAGCGGCGTAAGCCGCGATTGCGAATTCCGTTTGCTGCGGGGGTTTCGTTCTTAAGCAACAGCTTCCGCCCGCTGCGCATGCGGGTCACTTTCTCTTGCTAGCCCAAGAGAAAGTAACCAAAGAGAAGGGCTTGCCTAGACAACCCTCCCTTGCGAGATCGGAGGTGGCGCGGGGATTTTTCGAAGGAACATCCTGTTCCTCGAAAAACGGCGCGCGTCCTGCGCGCCGCCCTTCGGGTCTGAGTGGGGCTGGGCGAGTGCGGCGCANGCGGGGATTTTTCGAAGGAACATCCTGTTCCTCGAAAAACGGCGCGCGTCCTGCGCGCCGCCCTTCGGGTCTGAGTGGGGCTGGGCGAGTGCGGCGCAATGGATTTCAATGCAACGGCAACAGCAACAGCAACAGCAACAGCAACAGCAACAGCAACAGCAACAGCAACGGCAACGGCAACAGCAACAGCAACGGCAACGGCCCCGAAGCGCTCAAGCGCCATTGCGAACCCGGGCCGGCCGCGTCCGCGCGCTAGCTGCGATGGATCCCGATGCAGCAACTGCGCAGCGCGGTCGCCGAGCGCGATCGCTTCGCCCGTCCGAAACCGCGCCCTACTGCTGCAGCTTGCCCAGCGCGCTATCCAACACCCGCTGCATCTTCCTGGCCGCGCCATCCACCGCGGCCTTGACCGTGTCCGCATCGTCGCTGGCCGTGACCGGCGGCCGGCCTTCCAGGCGCGTCTCGATCAGGCAGCGCTTGTCGTCGTTGCCGGGTTTGCCGGCGTTGACGTCGCTGAGGTGGACCTCGACCCGGGTGATCTGGTCGCGGAAGCGGCCCAGGCTGTGTTCGATCGCGGTCTCGACGTGGCGTTGCACGGACGGGTCGTGCTGGACGTGGCTGTCGGTGTTGAGCTGTACCTTCATGAGGAACTCCGTGGGGTAGGAGCGACGGCACCCTGGCGCGCTCTGCGGATCACGCTAGCCGCGCCGACCTTCAGGCGGCGCGAAGGCGGCCGCACGCCGGCGCGGGTAAAATGCGCGGATGTTGCTCAATATCGCCGCCTACCACTTCGTCCGCATCGACGACCCCGACGACCTGGCCGCGCGCCTGCGCGAGCGCGCCGAGGCCGCCGACCTGCGCGGCACCGTGCTGGTGGCGGAGGAGGGCGTGAACCTGTTCCTGGCCGGGGCCGAGGCCGCGATCGACGGCTACCTGGCCGAGTTGCGCGCCGACCCGCGCTTCGCCGGGCTCGCGGTCAAGGCCAGCTACAGCCGCAGCCAGCCGTTCGCGCGCCTCAAGGTCAAGCGCAAGGGCGAAATCGTCACCTTCCGTCGCGAAGACAGCGCGCCGCTGCAGCGGCGCGCCCCGGCGGTGACCCCGGAGCGGCTCGCGCAGTGGCTGGATCGGGGCCACGACGACGCCGGCCGCCGGCTGGTGCTGCTGGACACCCGCAACCGCGAGGAAGTCGGCTACGGCAGTTTCGCCGGCGCCCTGACCCTGCCGATCGACAACTTCGTCGATCTGCCCGAGGCGCTGGCGCCGCATCGCGAGGCGCTGGCCGACGCCACCGTGGTCAGTTTCTGCACCGGAGGGATCCGCTGCGAGAAGGCCGCGCTGTGGCTGCGCGACGACGGCATGGATAACCTGCTCCAGCTCGAGGGCGGGATCCTGGGCTACTTCGAGCGGGTCGGCGGCGCCCACTACGAGGGTCGCTGCTTCGTGTTCGACGAGCGCGTCGCTCTGGACCCGCAGTTGCAGCCGTTGGTTGACCCGGCGACCTGACCCGGCTGCCTGATTTGGCACCCGCAACGGCACCACGAACGTGCCGAAAACGGTATTGTTCCGTAGCAAGGACAGGGGATCCCCAGGCCCATGAGGGCCGCGCCGCAAACCGGGCGGGCGATCCCATTCAGACAAATCAAGGGGTTACCTGAGGCGACGCGGCCGCTATGATCGACGGTCGTCTCTTCCAGCCCCCGTACGAAGGACCCCTGATGCGTCTAATCCAGCCCCTGACCGCTCTCCGTCCTGCCTGGCCCCTGAGTCTGGCCCTGGCCGCCGTCGCCCTGACCGCCTGCCAACCGCAGGCGCCGGCGAGCGCCGCCGCGCCCGAATCCACCACCGCCGCACCGCCGCCGGCGATGCCTTCCTCGGACCCGAACGCCGCCCCGGTCGAACGCGCCGCGCCGCCGGTGATCAAGCCCGTCGCCCTGGGCGAGTTCGAACCCGGCACGCCGGTCGCCAGCGCCGCCACCGGCAAGCTCAACATCGAAGACGCCAAGCTGCAGGGCGCCAACGGCGCCAGCTTCGGCACCGAACGCGTGGCCCTGGTCACCGGCGGCGACGAGTACAGCGCCGGCGCCACCTATGCCGCTTCCATGCAGATCGACGCCAGCCAGCCGGTCGAACTGCGTCACGTAGTCGAACAGACCCCGCCCACCGATCACCCCGCCAACGCCTTCTGCGGCGGCGCGCCCACCGCCTACATCGCCCTGGCCAAGGTCGGCGAAGGCGAGCGCGAAGTGGTCAAGGTGCTCGCCCTGCAAGGCGAAGACCTGCCCGCGCCCGGCGCCAAGGGCGTGAGCGTATGCGCCATCACCAGCTACCTGGTCGCCAGCCGATGACATCCTCGCCGCGTTCGTTTTCGCACCGCCTGCTGGGCCTGGGCGCCCTGATCCTGTGTTGTGCGAGCGCGATCGCGGCGCCGCCGATGCCGCGCCAGCCGCCCACGCTGCGCGTGGCCGGCGACAGCGCGATGGCGCCCCGTCACGGCGGGCAACGTCCCGCCACGGGCTGGGGCGAGGCCCTGCCGATGCTGCTGCGCAACGACGTGGTCGAGTATGAAAACCGCGCCGCCGAGGGCCGCAGCAGCCGCGCTTACCTGGGCGAAGGCCTGTGGTCGCAACTGATGACCGCGACCAAGTCCGGCGACACCGTGTTCATCGCCTTCGGCCAGGACGACGAGTCCAAGCTGCCGGAGCGCTACACCGCGCCGGAACTGTTCCGCGGCAACCTCGAACGTTTCGTCGACGAGGCGCGCATGCGCGGCGCCACCCCGGTGCTGCTGACCCAGGTCGCGCAACCGGATTTCCGCTCCGGCGGCCTGCAGATCGGCAACACCCCGTACGCCGACGTGGTGCGTGCGGTGGCCACGCAGCGCAAGGTGGCGCTGCTGGACATGCAGCGCGCCAGCGAATCGCTGCTGCGCGAGGTCGGACCGGAAGGCGCCAAGATCCTGTTCGTGGACGACACCGAGTACCGACTGGTCCAGGCCAACCGCAACACCCGCTACGTGCTGCCGGTGGACGACGATGCCGCGCCCAGCGCCTGCGGCGCGGCCATGCTGGCCCAGCGCGCCAGCCTGCTGATGCGCGCCAACGGCCTGGAAGCCTGGCTGGAAGATCCCAAGACCGTCGATCAGCGCGTGAACCAGGTCTGCGTCGCGCAGCGCGACGCGCCGAAGCACTGAGGGCCGTGAGCGCTGCGGCGCGCTGGAAACGTGATCGCGACGGCCGCCTGCGCGGCCGTTTCGCTTTGAGGCTCAGCTTCGGGGTAGGAGCGGCGTGAGCCGCGACCTCGACCCTGCGGCCGTTGCGCGGTCGCGGCTCACGCCGCTCCTATCCCAACGCCCTCGGAACCTGTGCATTGCCGCGCCGGCATCGCCCCCCAACGCCCTCGGAACCTGTGCATCACCGCGCCGGCATCGCCCGCATCATCGCGGCCCACCGGCCGCACACCGCGTGGATCAGCCCTTCGCTGCCGCACTCAGAGCCGCCACCGCCGCGCGCCCCGCGATCAGGCCGCTGGCGTAGCACGCGGTCAGCAGGTAGCCGCCGGTCGGCGCCTCCCAGTCCAGCATCTCGCCGGCGCAGTACACGCCAGGCAATGCGCGCAGCTGCAGGTTCTCGTCCATCGCTTCCAGGCGCACGCCGCCGGCGCTGCTGATCGCCTCGGCGATCGGGCGCGCGCGCAGCAGGGTCAAGGGCAGACGTTTGATCGTCGCCGCGATTCGCGCCGGGTCCTGCTTGGCTTGCGCATCCAGCACCTCGTGCAGCAGCGCCGCCTTGACCCCGCTCAGGCCAGTCTGGCGGCGCAGGTGTTCGCTGAAGCTGCGGCCGGCGCGCGGACGCGCGAGTTCGGCCTGCAGTCGTTCGAGTTCGCGCCCGGGCGCCAGATCCAGCCACAGCATCGCGCTGCCGTCGCGCGCGATCGCTTCGCGCAGTTGCGCCGACAGCGCGTAGATCAGGCTGCCCTCGATGCCGTGTGCGCTGGCCACGCATTCGCCCTGCAGCGCATGTTCGCGGCCGTCGCCGTCGCGCCACTGCGCGATCACCGGTTTCAGCGGCGCGCCGGCGTTGCGCTGGACGAAGTGCTCGCTCCAGGCGATGTCGAAGCCGCAGTTCGAAGGCTGCAAGGGCGCGACGTCGACGCCGCGTTCGGCCAGCCACGGCGCCCAGGCACCGTCGGAACCCAGCTCCGGCCAACTGCCGCCGCCCAGCGCGAGCACGCTCGCGCGGGCGCGCACCCGGCGCTCGCCCTCGGGCGTGGCGAAGCGCAGCGCGCCGTCCTCGCTCCAGCCCAGCCAACGGTGCTGGACGTGGAAGCGCACCCCGTCCTCGCGCAGCCGCCGTACCCAGCCGCGCAGCAAGGGCGCGGCCTTGCGGTCGATCGGGAACACCCGATCGGAGCTGCCCACATAAGTGTCCACGCCCAGCCCGCGCGCCCACGCGCGTAAGGCGTCGGCGTCGAACGCGTCCAGCCAGCGCGCGATCTGCGGCGCGCGCTCGCGGTAGTGCGAGTCGAAAGCCGGGCGGGGCTCGGCGTGGGTGAGGTTGAGCCCGCCCTTGCCGGCGATCAGGAACTTGCGTCCGACCGAGCCCTTGGCTTCGTACAGATCGACCTCGACCCCGGCCGCGCGCGCGACCTCGGCCGCCATCAGGCCGGCGGGGCCGCCGCCGACGATGGCCAGGCCGGGCAGCGGAAGAGGGGCATCGGTCATCGGAGGTCGGACGGCGCCGTCGTGCACGGCGCGCCATTATGAAGGCGCCGCCGTGCATGCGCCGCTGCGGCCATGACCTCCGTGCCGGGTCGCCGACGCCGGCTTCGGGTATCGTCGGCCGCGATCATCACTGCCCGGGAGTTGCCGACGATGCGATCCAACCACCTCGGCGCGCGCGGCGCCGCTCTGCTGCTGGGCGCGCTGCTGGCCGGCAACGCGCCGGCGGCGACGTCGCAGGCGCCGGTAGCGCTGCCGGAGCAGTTGCAGGACTTCGACGCCTACGTCGAAGGCGTGCGCCAGCGCTTCGACGTGCCGGGGATCGCGGTGGCGATCGTCAAGGACGGCCGCATCGTGCTGGAGCGCGGCTACGGCCAGCGCCGCCTCGACCGCCCGGAGAAAGTCGACGCGCGCACCCTGTTCGCGATCGCCTCCAACACCAAGGCCTTCACCTCGGCCTCGCTGTCCATCCTGGCCGACGAAGGCAAGCTGAGCCTGGACGACCGTGTGATCGACCACCTGCCGTGGTTCCGCATGGCCGATCCCTACGTCACCCGCGAGATGCGCGTACGCGACCTGCTGGCGCACCGCAGCGGCCTGGGCCTGGGCGCGGGCGACCTGCTGTACTGGCCCGGCAGCGACTACAGCACGCTGGAAGTCGCCCAGCGCCTGCGCGACGTACCGCTCAGCGGCAGCTTTCGCGGCCAGTACGCCTACGACAACATCCTCTACGGCGTCGCCCAGCTGGTGATCGAACAGGCCAGCGGGCAGAGCTACGAACGCTTCCTGCGCGCACGCATTTTCGAACCCCTGGGCATGCGCGACACCCGCTACAACAGCGATGCGCTCAAGCCCGGCGACAACGTCGCCACCGGCTACGCCAAGGCCGACTTCAAGGACCTGCAACCGGCGCCGCGCATGGCCTGGGGCAACGTGTCCGGCGCCGGCGGCATCTACTCGAGCGTGCACGACATGAGCCAGTGGCTGCGCGCGCAACTCGCCGGCGGCACTTACACCGACGCCCAAGGCCAGGAACAGCGCTTGTTCAGCGCCGCGCGCCAGAAGGCGATGTGGTCGATCGTCACGCCGATGCCGATCAGCGAGCCCACGGTGCCGGAATTGGCGCCGGTGCGTCCGAATTTCCTCGGCTACGGCGAAGGCTGGCAGCTGTCGGACTACCGCGGCCGCAAACTGGTCTGGCACACCGGCGGCTGGCCGGGCATGGTCTCGCGCGTGACCCTGGTGCCCGAGCACAAGCTGGGCATCGTCGTGCTGACCAGCGCCGAGCTGCCGGGCGCGTTCCAGGCGGTGACGATGCGTGCGCTCGACGCCTACCTCGACGGCCCGAGCACCGACTGGACCGCCGCCTACGGCGCCGCGCTGGCCAAGTCGCAGGCCAAGGCCGACGACGACTGGAAGCAACACCAGGCCGCGCGCGCCGCCGACAGCAAGCCCTCGCTGGCGCTGGCCAAGTACGCCGCGACCTACCGCGATCCCTGGTACGGCGACGTGGTGGTCGAACAGCAGGGCGGCAAGCTGCGCATGCGCTTCGCGCGCAGCCGCGACCTGGTCGGCGAACTGCAGCACTGGCAGCACGACACCTTCCTGGTGCGTTGGGACCAGCGCTGGCTCAACGCCGACGCCTTCGTCGATTTCGCCCTCACCCCCGACGGCGCGGTGCGCGAAATGCGGATGGAAGCGGTGTCGCCGAATACCGATTTCAGTTTCGATTTCCAGGATCTGCGCCTGATGCCGGTGCCGGCGGCGGCGAAGCCCAAGAGCGGCGGTTGAGCGCGCGGACAGGGCGGGGCGCATCACCAACGGCACTGGGCCGCGCCGGCACGGCTGCTAAGCTCGAGGTCGCAAGAGGCGGCGCAACGGCGCCGCGCAGGCAAGGGAGAGAAGCATGAGCTGGTTGGCCATCGTGGTGATGATCGTCGCCGCCTATTTCGCGTTCAAGGTCGTCAAGTTCGCGTTCAAGCTGCTGCTGTGGGCCCTGGTGCTCGGCGCGCTGTATTGGGTCGTGGCGCCGCCGATGGGCTGGCCGCTGCCGTTCTGAGCGAGCGCGCCCCGCATGTCCTACGTCAGGTGTCTGCGCGGTCTGGGCTCGGGCGTCGAGTACCCAGCCGATATCCCGATGAACCTCGATCCGGTCGATGGCCGTCCGGTCGAGATGGTGCTGGATCTGGAGCGCCTGGCCGCTGAGCGGCCGGATGCGGCCTGGTACGAGCCGAAGCGCCGCGACCTGTGGCGCTTCGGCGCGCTGATGGCGCTGGACGCGGCCGATCCCGCCGATGCGCGCCACATCGTCGCCCTGGGCGAAGGCCATACGCCGCTGCTGGACTACGCCGCGCATCCGATCGCGCGCGCGGCCGGCATCGTGTTGCAGTTGAAGGACGAAGGCCGCGCCCATGCCGGTTTCGGCGCCAATCCTACCCAGAGCTTCAAGGACCGCGGCATGGCCATGGTCGCCGCGCAGGCGCGCCGGCTGGGCCTGAGCAAGCTCGCGGTGCCGACCCAGGGCAACGCCGGCGATTCGCTGCTGCGCTACGCCCTGGCCGGTGGTTTGTCGCTGGTCGTGGCGATGCCCGAAGACACGCCGATGCCGATCCTGGGCAACGTCGCCGCGGCCGCGCAGCGCCATCCGGATCGGGTGAAACTGGAACTGGTCGGACCGACCATCCGCGAAGCCGGCGCACTGCTGAAAGAACGTTACCTGGCGCAAGGCTATTTCTCGGTCGCGACCTTCCAGGAACCGGGCTGGCGCATCGAAGGCAAGAAATCGCTGGGCCTGGAACTGGCCGAACCCGCGCCCGGACAGACGCGCTGGTCGCTGCCCGATGCGGTGATCTATCCCACCGGCGGCGGCACCGGCGTGCTCGGCATGTGGAAGGCCTGGGACGAGTTGCAGGCGCTGGGCCTGATCGACAGCCGCCGCCCGCGCATGCTGTGCGTGCAGAGCGCGGCGACCCCGCCGCTGGTGCGTGCCTTCGACAGCGGCGCCGGCGACAGCACTGTGGTCGCGGCCGGCCAGACATTGGCCTATGGCCTCAACGTGCCCGGCGGCGTCGGCCACTTCCGCGTGCTCGAGATCCTGCGCGCCAGCGGCGGCGCCGCGGTCGCGGTCGAGGAAAGCGCGACCGCGGCCGAGTTCGCGCGGCTGTGGCGCGAGCCGATCGGCTCCGGCACGCCCGGATGGGTCGGGCCCGAGGGCGCGGCCTGCCTGGCGGCGCTGCCGCAGCTGATCGAACGCGGCCTGATCGCGCGCGGCCAGCGCGTGGTCGCGGTCAACACCGGCTCGGCGGAGAAGTACCTGCCGGAGCTGCGGCATCTGATCTGAACCCACCAACGCAGGAGCGAGCATGGACACCGACAACATCGAATGGTGGCAGGACACCCAGGACATCCAGCGCTGCGTGCGCGCGATCTATGCCTGCATCTCCGGCCCGGCCGGAGCGGCGCGCGACTGGGCGCGCTTCCGCTATCTGCAGCATCCGCGCGCACGCAGCCTGCGCACCGTGGTCGAGGCCGACGGCAGCACCCGGGCGGTGGTGTTCGACGTCGATAGCTACATCGCCGACGTCCAGGACTTCTTCGCCGGCAACGATTTCTACGAAGTCGAGATCGACCGCCGGGTCGAGCGTTTCGGTCAGGTCGCGCACGTGTGGAGTCTGTACGAGGCGCGCCCTGCCGCGGACTCGCCGGTGCTACTGAAGCGCGGGGCCAACAGTATCCAGTTGTGCCATGAGCATGGGCGCTGGTGGGTGTTCAGTACGGTTTGGGATAACGAGCGCGAGGGCTTGGCGTTCGATCTTTGGTAGTGGGCGGGCCGACTTGCCTTGGGGTAGGAGCGGCGTAAGCCGCGACCACGATCTCCGGCTGCTGCGTGAGTTTCGATGCTGATCGGCTTCGCTTTCTGCTTTCTGTGGGAGCGGCGTGAGCCGCGATCGCGAATTCCGTTCGCTGCGTTGGTTTCGCTACTTAAGTCAAAGGCTTCCGCCCGCTGCGCATGCGTGCCACTTTCTCTTGCCACCCGCCTTGGGGTAGGAGCGGCGTGAGCCGCGACCGCGACCATCGGCTACCGCGCTAGCTTCGATACGGATCGGCTTCGCTTTCTGCTTTCTGTGGGAGCGGCGTAAGCCGCGATCGCGAATTCCGGCTGCTTTGCTGGTTTCGTTCTTAAGCAACAGCTTCTGTGGGAGCGGCGTAAGCCGCGATCGCGAATTCCGGCTGCTTTGCTGGTTTCGTTCTTAAGCAACAGCTTCCGCCCGCTGCGCGTGCGGGTCACTTCTCTTGTCACTCGCCTTGGGGTAGGAGCGGCGTGAGCCGCGACCGCGAACTCCGGCTACCGCGCTGGCTTCGATTCGGATCGGCTTCGCTTTCTGCTTTCTGTGGGAGCGGCGTAAGCCGCGATCGCGAATTCCGGCTGCTTTGCTGGTTTCGTTCTTAAGCAACAGCTTCCGCCCGCTGCGCGTGCGGGTCACTTTCTCTTGCTAGCCCAAGAGAAAGTAACCAAAGAGAAGGGCTGTTTCTTGACAACCCTCCCTTGCGAGTTCGGAGCTGGCGCGGGGATTTTTCGAAGGAACATCCTGTTCCTCGAAAAACGGCGCGCGTCCTGCGCGCCGCCCTTCGGGTCTGAGTGGGGCTGGGCGAGTGCGGGGCATTGGATTTCAATGCCGGGGCAACGGCAACGGCAACGGCAACGGCAACGGCCAATGCAACCCAACGCCTGAAGCCAACTAGACGCCACTTTCGCAACACTGCGTGCGCCCTATGGCCTCGCAATCGCGCTCCGGCGCCCCCAGGCTGAAGGGATGCCGCTGAGGGCATGCCATCGCCGCGAGCGTCCATGATTCCGTTTTCCGTCCTCGACCTGGCCCCGGTCACCGAAGGCAGCGATGCCGGGCAGGCCTTCGCGCACAGCCTGGATCTGGCGCGGCATGCCGAACGTCTGGGCTACCGCCGCTACTGGTTGGCCGAACACCACAACATGCCGGGCATCGCCAGCGCCGCGACCGCGGTGTTGATCGGGCATATCGCCGGCGGCACTTCGACGATCCGGGTCGGCGCCGGCGGGATCATGCTGCCCAACCATTCGCCGCTGCAGGTGGCCGAGCAATTCGGCACCCTGGCGTCGCTGTATCCCGATCGCATCGACCTCGGCCTGGGTCGCGCGCCGGGCACCGATCAGGCCACCGCACGCGCGCTGCGCCGCTACTTCGACGGCGCCGACAGCTTCCCGCAGGACGTGGCCGAACTGTTGCATTACTTCGAACCGGTGCAAGCCGGCCAGGCGGTGCGCGCCGTGCCCGGCGCGGGACTGCGGGTACCGGTGTGGCTGCTGGGTTCGAGCACGTTCGGCGCGCGTCTGGCGGCGCAGCTGGGCCTGCCGTACGCGTTCGCCTCGCACTTCGCGCCCGATGCGATGGATGAAGCGCTGGCGATCTACCGGCGCGAGTTCCGGCCGTCGCCGCGTTGGGCGCAGCCGTATGCGCTGCTGGCCTTGAACGTGGTCGCCGCGCAGACCGACGCCGAAGCGCGGCGCCTGTTCACCACCCAGCAGCAGAGCTTCGTCAAACTGCGTCGCGGCCAGCCCGGCTTGATTCCGCCGCCGATCGACGACATCGACAGTTTCTGGACCCCGGTCGAGCGTGCCGGCGTGGAACGGGCGCTGGCCTGCGCGGTGGTCGGCGACCCCGACACGGTGCGCGATGGCATCGCCGCCTTCATCGACCGTCACCGTCCGGACGAGTTGATGCTGACCGCCAACGTCTACGAACACGCGGCGCGGCTGCGTTCGTTCGAGTTGGCGGCGCAGGCGCGCGCGCAGCTGGCCGGCTGAGCCGCGCAGGGCTAAGCCGCGCCGGAGAGCTGGTGAGGTTGGGCTGGCGTCAGCGCGAGCCGGGTACGTGCTCGCGCACGCCCAGCAGTTCGACTTCGAACACCATCGAGCCGTTGGGCGGAATCACCCCGCCGCCGGCACCGTCGGCGCCGTAGCCGTAGTCCGGCGGCACCATCAGGATGCGCTTGCCGCCCACGCGCATGCCGGCGACGCCTTCGTCCCAGCCGCGGATCACCCGGCCGGCGCCGAGCAGGAACGAGAACGGCTTGGCCCGGTCGACCGAGCTGTCGAACTTGCGCCCGTGCTTGTCGGGCGCGTTCTGGTCGTAGAGCCAGCCGGTGTAATGCACGCTCACGTCCTGGCCGCTGCGCGCGACCGCGCCGTCGCCGAGCTTGACGTCGGTCCATTCGAAACGCTCGACCCGGCCATGGCTCGGCGGCGGCGCCTCGTGGCGGCTGCAGGCGGAGAGCATCAAGGCGGCGAGCAGGCCGCAGACGGCGAGGGCGTGGCGCATCGGGTTCGTCCCTGAAGAGTCAGGCGACGAGGATAACGCGGATGCGCGCCGCCGCCGCCGGTTAGCGCCCGGACGAGGCGCGTCCGGGCGCGCTCAGTCGACCAGCGAGCCGCAGCTGAGGTTGGCGATCGCCCCGGTCATGGCGCCGGCGCGGTCGGAGGCGACGAAGGCCGCGTAGTCGGCGACCTGGGCCAGGGTCGGGAAGCGGCCGAGCAAGGTGCCGCTGTGCGCGCGCGCTTCCAGCATGGCGTCCACCGTAGCGCCGCTGCGGCGCGCATAGCCTTCGAATACCGCGCGTGCGTACGACACCGGCAGCGCCTCCGGGATCGCGTCCGGGCGCAGGCAGACCACGCGGATGCCGGCGCCGCCCAGTTCGGCGGCGAGCAGGCGCGAGAACGCTTCGATCGCCGCGCAGGTCGTGCCGTAGCCGAGGAAGCCGACTCCGCTCATGCGCGAGCCGGGCGTGGACAGGGTCAGGATCGCGCCGCCGCGAGGCATGTGCCGCGCCGCGGCCTGGGCGGTGATGAAGTTGCTGCGGCTGTAGTCGGCGATCGGCTGCAGGTAGTCCTGCAGCGAGAGTTCGGCGAAGGGCGTGCCCTGCACGTGCGCGATGCCGACCGCGTTGAGCGCGATGTCGATGGCGCCGGCGGTCTCGGCGACGGCGGCGGCATGGGCATCCACCGCGTTCTGGTCGAGCGCGTCGAGGATCGCGATCTCGGCCCGGCCGCCGGCGGCGACGATGTCGGCGGCGACGCGTTCGAGCTTGGCGCGGCTGCGCCCGGCCAGGTGCACCTGCGCACCCTCGCGGGCGAAGGCGCGGGCGACCGCGCCGCCGATGGCGCCGCCGCCGCCGTGGATCAGCGCGACTTTGTGTTCGAGCAACATGGTTCGGCTCCCTGGCTCAGGCGGGTGCGGTGGTTGCGGGATCGGACCGGTGCGATCAGTCCTGCGGAATCCGACGCTCGTACTCGGCCTCGATCTGCAGGTGCTTGGACCAGAAATGGCTGGGCTTGCGGCCTTCGAGCAGGTCCTGCAGCAGATCGAGGTGGCTGTGCCAGCCGCCGGCGACGCTGACCATCTCGGCGCGGTCGGGCAGGCGGCGGTGGGTGACCACCAGCAGCACGCGGTCGTTCTTGGGGATCAGTTCGAACACCACTTCCGAATCGCCGTCCCAGGTGTAGCTGAGCCGATGCGGCGGGTCGCAGTCGATCACCCGGCCTTCGCTGCGGTGCTCCTCATAAGCCGCGTATTTGGCCGGAGTCGGGTCGTCGTTGGTCAGTTCGGCATTGCGGAACAGGTGCTCGACGCGGCCGCCGGGCCGCAGCTCGATCTCGCCGGCGGCCATCCAGCTGCGGCGCTTCTCGGATTCGGTGAGATAGCTCCATAGCCGTTCGATCGGGCCGGGCATCAGGCGCTCGATGCGCACGGTGTCGGCAGCGGTGACTACGCCGTAATCGCTCATGGTGGGTCCTCCGGATCGGGTCGGTGGTGAACAGGTCAGTGGTAGGCAGGTTGGTTGTGGATCGGTCTAGACGGGAGCGAGCAGCTCGGCGAGCGACGCCAGCATGTGCTGCCACCCGGCCTCGCTGCGTTGCGCGTAGGGCGCGTACTCGGCCGCCATTTCGTGGGTGAGGGTGAGCTCGCAGCCGTCGCCGGCGGGCACCATCTCCAGAGTGATGCGGTCGCCGGGCGCGGCCGGGTCCAGCGACAGGGTGAACACCAGCCGGCGCGGGCGTTCGATTTCCAGATAGCGGCCGTAGTGGGCGGCGTCGCCGTCCGCGCGGGTTTCGATCACGGTGTAGCCGCCGCCGACGCGCGCATCGATCTCGAAGCGTTTCATGCGGCCGTTCTGGGTCGCGTACAGGAAGCGTGAGGCCAGGCGCGGGTCCAGCCAGGCGTCGAAGACGCGTTCGGCCGAAGCCCGGAAGCGGCGCACCACGCGGACGACGATGGGGGAGTCGGAGTTCATCGCTTGCTCCTGGGCTTGCGGGTCGCGGCGGCGGCGCGGTCTTCGGCCTGCAGCAGGGCGTCGAGGGCGTCGAGGCGTTCGTTCCAGAACCGCTCGTAGTGGCGCATCCACTCCATGCCGCCGTGCATCGGCCGCGCGTCGAGGCGGCACAGGTGGGTGCGGCCCTGGACCTCGCGCTGCACCAGGCCGGCGCGCTCCAGCACCTTGATGTGCTTGGACGCCGCGGCCAGCGACATCTCGAACGGGGCGGCGAGTTCGCCGACGCTGCAGGGCTGGCGCGACAGGCTGCGCAGCATCGCGCGCCGGGTCGGGTCGGCGAGGGCGTGGAAGACGGCGTCGAGCCGTTCGGGCTTATTGTCAACCATAGGGTTGAATATCTTCCGGGCCGGAGCGATTGTCAACCATTCGGTGAAATGATTCCTGGGTGTCGCCGCCGCCGCCGGGTCGCGCGAATCCGCGCGCATGGCCCCTAAATGCACGCGCCGACGTTGCTAACCATGGGACCGGGGGGACTAGATTCGGGACCATCCGTATGCCGCTCCAGACACGATCGGAGAAGCTGCATCGCGGCGCCAAGTCGCATCCGTGCCATTACGGAAAATACCGCGCCGTGGTGCTCGACAATGTCGATCCGCTGCGCCTGGGGCGGGTCCAGGTGCAGGTCCCGGACGTGCTCGGCGCCGGCGCGAGCCGCTGGGCCATGCCCTGCGTGCCCTTGGCCGGGCACCAGAGCGGGGTGTTCCTGCTGCCGCAGGCCGGCGCGCCGGTGTGGGTGGAGTTCGAACAGGGCGACGCCGAGCTGCCGATCTGGGTCGGCGGCTACTGGGTCGACGCCTCCGAACTGCCGCCGCTGGCGCATGCCGGCCTGGCGATCGCGCCCAGCCTGGTGCTGCAGACGCCCAGCCAGAACGCGATCGCGATCTCCGATCTGCCCGGGCCCGACGGCGGCATCCTGCTCAAGACCCAGGGCGGGGCGATGATCGCGATCAACGACGCCGGCATCACCATCAGCAACGGCCGTGGCGCCAGCATCGTGCTGACCGGGCCGATGGTGACGGTCAACGAAGGCGCGTTGACGGTGATATGAGCGATGCCTGCCGCGTCCGCCGCCGCTAACGGGAGCCGCGTATGCCCGGCGCGCTGATGCATCTGGGAGCGGCGGTGACCTGCGCGCACGGCGGGCCGGCCACGCCGACCTCGCCCTACAGCCGCGTGACCTTGTCCGGGCGCGCGGTAGTCACGGTCGCCGGGTCCTACACCGTCGCCTACTGCAACCTGCCCAGTGCGGCCGCTGCGTTGCGCTGCGTGGCCGGGCAGTGGCTGTCGGGCACCACCCGGGTCTTCGCCGGCGGGCGCGCGCTCGCGCTCGATACCAGCCTCTCGCTGTGCGTACCCAACGGCGCGCCGCTGGTGGTGCTGGATTGCCAGACCCGGGTCAGCGCGGTCTAGCCGCGCTCAGTTCGCGGCCCCGGCTTCGGCCGCCTGGAGCGCGCGCAAGGCCTGCGCGGTGGCGGCATCGGCGGGAAAGAAAGCTTCGATCGCGAGTTCCGCCAAGGTCACGTCCAGCGGCGTGCCGAACACGGTGGTGGTGCTGATGTAGGCGTGCTCGCCGCCATCGGCGCTGCGCAGCCGCAGCGGTATCGCGACGCTGAGCGTGCTCGGCAGCTCGACTTCGCCGGCGTCGGCGCAGGGGTAGGCGGCGAGTTCGTCGTGCAATTCGCTCAGCACCGGATCGCCGGTGGCGTCGGCCTGGTGACGCAGACGGTGCAGCAGGTGCGCGCGCCACTGCGCCTGGTTGACGATCAGCGGCGCCAGCCCCTGCGGATGCAGGCTCAGGCGCAGCACGTTGACCGGCGGCTGCAGCAGTTCGGCGGGTATGCCCACCAGCAGGCGTTCGACCGCGCGATTGGCCGCGAGCAGGTTCCAGTGGCGGTCGATGGCCAGCGCAGGGTAGGGCTCGTGCCCATGCAGCACCAGTTGGATCGCTTCGTGGGCTTCGTGCAGCGCGGGGTCGTCGAGCGAGCGCTGCGCGTACATCGGCGCCAGGCCGGCTGCGGTCATCAGCTGATTGCGTTCGCGCAGCGGCACGTCCAGCCGGTCGGCCAGACGCAGCAGCATCGCCCGGCTCGGCAGCGAGCGTCCGGTCTCGATGAAGCTGACGTGGCGGGTGGAGATCTCGGCCATGCCGGCCAGATCCAGCTGGGTCAGGCGCCGGCGCTGGCGCCAGTCGCGCAATTGTTCGCCTACGGGTCGGGTCGCGTTCATGGCCGAACCATAGCCCAGCGCGGCGATGCGTGGGATTACCCCACAGGTAATCGACCGGCGGCCGGCCGCGCGTTGAGATGGATTCGAATCCAAACCGACCAGACAGGAGCACGCCATGAATGCCGTAGCCCGCACCCCTTCCTCCCACCTGTTGCGCCGCGCGACCCAGCTCGATGCGGTCGCCACCGCGGCCGTGGCGGCGCTATTGATCGCCGCCGCCGCGCCCTTGTCGCAGTGGCTGCATCTGCCGCAGAACCTGCTGCTCGGCGCCGGCCTGCTGCTGGTGCCCTACGTCGCATTCCTGGGTTGGCTGCTGAGCCGCGAACGCATCTCGACCGCGCAGGCCTGGGCGATGATCGCGATCAACGCCTGCTGGGTGATCGACAGCGTGCTGTTGCTGGTCAGCGGCTGGGTATCGCCGAACGCCTTGGGTGTGGCCTTCGTGGTCGCGCAGGCGCTGGCGGTGGCGGTGTTCGCCGAGTTGCAGTACTTCGGCCTGCGTCGGCAGCAGCGCGGTTGAGCAGCGCGCAAGGCGTCGGCCGCGCGTAGACGCCGCCGCTCTTGCCTTGGCGTAGGAGCGGCGTAAGCCGCGACCGTCATCCTTCCCCGGACCGCGTCATCTCAGCAAGCGAGGTGGCGCGGTCGCGGCTTACGCCGCTCCTACCCCGAAGCGGAAGCGCGGCCCGAGCGTCGAAGCGGAAACGCAGCTCCAGCGTCGAAGCGGAAGGCGCGGCCCCAGCTTCATGTGGGAGCGACGTGAGTCGCGATGCGTGGTGTCCGGTCGCGACGAACGTTCGCTATCCCGATGCTCCGATCGCGACTCACGTCGCTTCCACAGAGCGCAGAAAAGCTCTGCATCGCAATGGCGCCGGCCCTCAGACCGCCATGCCGGCCGCATGCCCCGAGGCCCAGGCCCACTGGAAGTTGTAGCCGCCCAGCCAGCCGGTCACGTCGACCACTTCGCCGACGAAATGCAGGCCCGGCACGCGCCGGGATTCCATTGTGCTGGACGAGAGTTCGTCGGTGTCGACGCCGCCCAGGGTGACTTCGGCGGTGCGGTAGCCCTCGGTGCCGCTGGCGACCAGGGCCCAGTCCTGCAGCGTCGCGGCGAGTTGCTTCAGTTCCGGCGGCGTGTACTGCTTCATCGGCTTGTTGCTCAGCCACAGCTCGCACAGGCGCTGGGCGAAGCGGCGCGGCATCGCGTCCGAAAGCACGGTCTTGAGTTCGGCTGCGGGGCGTTCGATCTGCTGCATCCGCAGCCAGGCCGCCGCATCGTGGCCGGGCAACAGGTCCAGGCGCAGGTCGTCGCCGGGCTGCCAGTACGAGGAAATCTGCAGAATCGCCGGGCCGCTGACGCCGCGATGGGTGATCAGCATCTGGTTGCTGAAGCTGCGGCCGTGGCAGGTGGCGGTGACCGGCAGGGCGACGCCGCTGAGATCGGCCAGGCGTTCCTGGTGCTTGCCGCTGAGCGTGAGCGGCACCAGCCCGGCGCGCGTGGGCAGCACGCTGTGGCCGAACTGGCGCGCGAGTTCGTAACCGAAGCCGGTCGCGCCCATGCTCGGGATCGACAGCGCGCCGGTGGCGACGACCAGCTTCGGCGCCGCGAACGCGCCGCGTGTGGTGTGCAGCCGGAACGGCGCCTCGCCGTCGCCGTGCAGCACGCGCTCGACGCTGCACGAGGTTTCGATGCGCACCCCGGCGTCGGCGCATTCGTCCAGCAGCATCTTCACGATCAGCTTGGACGACACGTCGCAGAACAGTTGGCCGAGTTCCTTCTCGTGGTAGGCGATGCCGTGGTGTTCGACCAGTTCGACGAAGTCGGCCGGCGTGTAGCGCGCCAGCGCCGACTTGCAGTAGTGCGGATTGGCCGAAATGAAATTCGCCGGCGTGGTGCCGGTGTTGGTGAAATTGCAGCGTCCGCCGCCCGACATCAGGATTTTCTTGCCGACCCGGTTGGCGTGCTCGACCACCAGCACGCGCAGGCCGCGCTGACCGGCGGTCAGCGCGCACATCAGGCCGGCCGCGCCGGCGCCGACGATCAGGACGTCGTAAGGCTCCGCCATGCGTTCAGGCGGCCTGCGCGCCCACGCCCAGACGCACGGCCGGGGTCAGGGTGAGCGCGGCGCGGTCGTTGCTGAGCGCGACTTCGCCGTCCTGGATCTGGCAGTCCAGGCGGAAGCTGCGCTCGACCATGGCCGCCATCGCCTCGACCGCATCGGCGTCGATGTCGAGCACGGTCAGGTTCTTCAAACGGCGCAGGATCGCGACGTTCTTGTCCCACCAGATATCGGCGGCGCGGCCGCCGTAGTTGACCACCACCACCTGGCGCGCGCGCCCGCAGGCCTTGCGCACGCGCGATTCGTCGGGCTGGCCGACGTCGATCCACAGCTCGATGTCGCCGGTGTAATCGCGCAGGCTCAGGTCGGGCTCGTCCTCGCTGCTCAGGCCGGGACCGAACTCGAGCCGCTCCTGCGCGTACAGGGCGAAGGCGAGCATGCGCACCATCAGCCGCTGCTGGGTTTCGGACGGGTGCTGGGCCAGGGTCAGGGCGTGGGCGGCGTAGTAATGCCGATCCATGTCGCTGATTTGCAGTTCGATCTTGACGATGGTGGCGTTAGGCGCCATGGGCGGGCCCCGTGGAAAGCAGCGCGCATTCTAGGCCCTGGCGGCCACGGCGTCCGCCCGAATGCGCCGGCGGACCGCGGTTTGGGCCAAGATGCCCGCATGAATGCGCACGATCCCGATGCGACCGGCGACGGCGTCGCCGCCAGCCGCCTGCAACTGCCGCCGGGCCCCTGGACGACCCTGCTCGACGGCTTGTGCGCGCGTTTCCCGGCGATCGCGCGCGAGCGCTGGCTAGACCGCTTCGCGCGCGGACGCGTGCTGGACGCGCAGCGGCGCGCGTTGAGCGCCGATACGGCGTATCGGGTCGGCATGGAGATCCTGTACTACCGCGAAGTCGCGCAGGAACCGGCGATTCCGTTCGCGGAGCGCGTGCTGTTCCGCGACGGGCACCTGCTGGTGGTCGACAAGCCGCATTTCCTGCCGGTCACGCCCTCGGGCGGGTTCGTCGCCGAAACCCTGCTGGGGCGGCTGCAGCGGCGCTACGGCGAGCCCGCGCTGGCGCCGCTGCACCGGCTCGACCGCGGCACCGCCGGACTGGTGCTGTTCTCGCGCGATCCGGCCACGCGCGCGGCGTATCAGGCTCTGTTTCGCGAACGTCGCATCGTCAAAGGCTACGAAGCCCTGGCCGCGCCGCTGCCCGGGCTGGCGTTCCCGCTGCTGCGGCGCTCGCGGCTGGCGCCGGGCGAGCCGTTCTTCCTAATGCGCGAGGTCGAGGGCGAGCCCAACAGCGAAACCGCGATCGACGTGATCGAACGCGGCGAGCGGGTCTGGCGCTATGCGTTGGCGCCGGTCAGCGGGCGCAAGCATCAACTGCGCGTGCACATGGCCGCGCTGGGCGCGCCCATCCTCAACGATCCCTATTACCCGTTGGCCGAGCGGCGCGAGGCCGACGACCATGAGCGGCCGTTGAAGCTGCTGGCGCGTTCGCTGGCCTTCGTGGATCCGCTGGATGGCCGCGAGCGTCGGTTCGAGAGCGGGTTGGCGCTATGAGCGAGGCCCGCGTCGCCGCCTCCGCGTACCGCCTTGGGGTAGGAGCGGCGTGAGCCGCGATCCGTAGCAGCGGGCCTCGGCGATATTCGGGATCGGGGTGCTCTGATCGCGGCTCACGCCGCTCCTACCCCAAAGCCAGGTCAAAGCCGGGTGTGCGCGGCTTTCTGTGGGAGCGGCGTGAGCCGCGATGCGTAGCCACGGACCGCGGCGATGTTCGGCATCGCGGTGCTTCGATCGCGGCTTACGCCGCTCCTACCCCAAAGCCAGGTCAAAGCCGGGTGTGCGCTGTGTTCTGTGGGAGCGGCGTGAGCCGCGATGCGTAGCCACGGGCCGCGGCGATGTTCGGCATCGCGGTGCTCCGATCGCGGCTTACGCCGCTCCTACCCCAAAGCCAGGTCAAAGCCGGGTGTGCGCGGCTTTCTGTGGGAGCGGCGTAAGCCGCGATGGGTAGCCACGGGCCGCGGCGACATTCGGGATCGCGGTGCTTCGATCGCGGCTTACGCCGCTCCCACAGGAAGCACGCCGTCCGCAAGGCTCAGCAAACGCAGTTGCGTCGCTTGGGCGACTGAGCGCAGCAGCTCACACCCACTCGCGCGACGGCAGGGTATAGCGCCGCTGCGGCCGTCCGACCAGGTCGAGAAAGTTGTTGAACACTGCGTCCGCGCGCTGCTGCATGCTCGCGATGTGCGCGGTGGTATGGCTGCGGATTGCGTCTTCGCTGGTGTCGTGACCGAGTTCGGCCAGCTCGCGCCGGTATACCGGATTGGCGAGCCAACGTTCGATCAGCGGCACGTCCATTTCCAGATGGAACTGGAAGCCGTAGGCGTTGTCGCCCCAACGGAAGGCCTGTTGCTCGCAGCTGTCGGTGCGCGCCAGATGGGTCGCGCCTTGCGGGACCTCGAAGCTGTAGCGATGCCACTGGAACACCGGCGCGCTTTCCGCCAGCGGCGCCAGCACGGCATCGTCGCGGCCGTGCTCGGTCGCGTGCAGCGGGTACCAGCCGATCTCGGGCCGGTGATGGCGCCGCACCGGCGCGCCCAGCACGTGCGCCAGTAATTGCGCGCCCAGGCAGATGCCCAGCACCGGTTTGCCCTGTTCCAGCATGCGTTCGATAGCCAACAGCTCGGTGCGCAGATGCGGGCGCTGGGCCTGATCCTCGACGTTCATCGGCCCGCCGAGCACGATCAGGCCGCGGTAGCGGTCGACGTTGGGCTGGGCCTCGGGGTCGCGCTCGAAGTTGGTGAAACGGATGCGGTGGCCGCGACGGCGGATCAACGGATCCAGCGTGCCCAGGGGCTCGGCGGCGACGTGTTGGAAGACCAGGATGCGGGGCATGGGACGGCGAGGCGGCGGCTTACCTCGGGACTATGCCAAAGCTGGGCCGCGGCGGGGGAGGCGGGCTTATGACGATTGGTTGCTTGACGGGGTGAGTTGGTAAAGCGGCCCTCATCCGCCCTTCGGGCACCTTCTCCCGCGAGCGGGAGAAGGGWGGATCAAAAGYCACSTGGYGTTGAGCCCCTCTCCCGCTGGCGGGAGAGGGGTTGGGGTGAGGGCGGCGCGAGCGCGCAGCACCRCCTCATCCCGGCCCTCATCCGCCCTTCGGGCACCTTCTCCCGCRAGCGGGAGAAGGGACGGCGGACTACTGGACGTTCCCGCTCAACGCGGATCGCGCGGCTTGAACGGCTTGCGCGGGCCGGCACCGTGCGGCTTGCCGCCGGCCGGCCGCGGACCGCCGGGACCACGCGGGCCGCCGGGGCCGCCCGGACCGCGCGACGCGCCAGGGCCACCCGGACCACGATGCGCGCCAGGACCACCCGGGCCGCTGGGACGGCGGCTGCGGCCGCCTTCGCTGTCGCCGGGCTCGGCGCGCTGGATGCGCAGCGGCTGGCCGGCCACGCGCACCTTCTTCAGGTGCTCCATCAGCTCGCGCGGCATGCCTTCGGGCAGGTCGACCAGGGTGTATTCGTCGCGGATGTCGATGCGGCCGATGTAGCGGCTTTCCAGGTCCGCCTCGTTGGCGATCGCGCCGACGATGTTGCCCGGCTGCACGCCGTGGCTATGGCCGACTTCGATGCGGAAGGTCTCCATGCCGACTTCGGCGCCGGCCTGCGGCGGACGCGGCGCGCGCTCGCGCTCGACGCGCGGCGCGGGCGCCTCGTCGTCGAAGAACGATTCGGCGGCGTTGACCGAACGCGACGGCGACGGCGGCGTGAACTGGCGGGTCTCGTGGCGCGGTGCCGGCGCTGCGTCCTCGCGCGGTGCGTAGCCGCTGTCGCGCGGCGGTCGCGGCGCGTCCGCGCGCGGATGCTCGCGACGGTGGGCGCCGGCGTTGGAGGCGTTGTCGCGCTCGACGAACTTGCGCGTCGCCGCGCCGCGGTGTTCGCGCGGACCTTCGCGTTCCTCGCGCTGGTAGCGCGCGGCCGGCGGCGGGGTCAGCAGCAGCGGGTTGTCGCCCTGCACCAGCTTGGCCAGGGCCGCGGCGATCTCGACCGCGGGCACGTTCTTCTCGCGCTCGTAGCGCTCGACCATGTCGCGGAACAGGCTCAGGTCGCTGCTTTCCAGGGCGTCGCTGATGCGGCCGAGGAAGCGCGACACGCGCTGTTCGTTGACGGTCTCGACGCTGGGCAGCTCCATCGGCTCGATCGGCTGGCGCGTGGCGCGTTCGATCGCGCGCAGCATGCCGCGCTCGCGCGGGGTCACGAACAGGATCGCTTCGCCCTTGCGCCCGGCGCGGCCGGTGCGGCCGATGCGGTGGACGTAGCTTTCGGTGTCGTAGGGAATGTCGTAGTTCAGCACGTGGCTGATGCGCTCCACGTCGAGGCCGCGTGCGGCCACGTCGGTGGCGACCAGGACGTCGATCTTGCCGTCCTTGAGGTTCTGGATGGTCTTCTCGCGCTGCGCCTGCTGCACGTCGCCGTTGATCGCGGCGGCGGAGATGCCCCTGGCGGACAGCTTCTCGGCCAGTTCCTCGGTGCCCAGCTTGGTGCGCGAGAACACGATCATCGCGTCGAAGGTTTCGGCTTCGAGGATGCGGGTCAGGGCGTCGAGCTTGTGCACGCCGCTGACCGACCAGTAGCGCTGGCGGATGTTGGCCGCGGTGGTGGTCTTGGCCTTGATCGCGATCTCGACCGGCTGCTTCAGGTAGGTCTGGGCGATGCGCTTGATCGGCGCCGGCATGGTCGCCGAGAACAGCGCGACCTGGCGCGTTTCCGGGGTCTTCTTGAGGACGTTCTCGACGTCGTCGATGAAGCCCATGCGCAGCATTTCGTCGGCTTCGTCCAGCACCAGGCAACGCAGTTCGGACAGGTCCAGGGTGCCGCGATCGAGGTGATCGATGACCCGGCCCGGGGTGCCCACCACCACGTGCACGCCGCGCTTGAGCGCCTGCAGCTGCGGGTAGTAGCTCTGGCCGCCGTAGATCGGCAGGACGTGGAAGCCGGGCAGGTGCACGGCGTACTTCTGGAACGCTTCGGCGACCTGGATCGCCAGCTCGCGGGTCGGCGCCAGCACCAGGGCCTGCGGCTTGAACTGCTTGGGATCGATCTGGGCCAGGATCGGCAGCGCGAACGCGGCGGTCTTGCCGGTGCCGGTCTGGGCCTGGCCGAGCACGTCGCGGCCTTCCAGCAGCGGCGGGATGGTCGCGGCCTGGATCGGCGAGGGCGATTCGTAGCCGACGTCGGACAGCGCGCGCAGCAGCGGCTCGGACAGGGCCAGGTCGGTGAATTTCAGCGACGGGGCGTCGGGGGTGGAAGCGGGATCGGAAGCGTTGGAACTGGGCGTCTCGGCGCTCATGGGGCGGCTCGGCAGCGCCGGCGGAGGCCGGTCGGAAGACCGCCTAGTGTACCGGACGTGGGTGGAGCACCGGCTCAGCGCGCGGGAAATACAGCGGATTGTGCGGGATTGGGCGGGTTCGGCATGGGGTGAAGGGCGGCTGCAGTTCGGGGCCGCGGGCTGGGGGGCTGCGGGAGTCCCATGGGATTCCTGTAGGAGCCCTGTGGGAGCGGCGTAAGCCGCGATTGGGCCCCGCGCGCCTGCGTACGCCTCCCGGCGGGCCGATCGCGGCTTACGCCGCTCCCACAGGGAGCAGGTTCCGGCAGGGAGCCAGTTCCAACAGGGGAGCAGGTTCCGGCAGGGAGCAAGGCCCGGCAGGGGAGCAGGTTCCGGCAGGGAGCAAGGCCCAGCAGGGGAGCAGGTTCCGGCAGAAGGAAGATCCCCGGGGCCGCCGGCTTCAGCGCACCCGCGCGTCCTTCTCGACCCGCCCGTCCTTCATCACGAACTCAACCCGCTTGAGCACGGTCACGTCCTGCAGCGGGTCGCCGGCGACCGCGATCAGGTCGGCGCGTTTGCCCGGTTCCAGGCTGCCGACCTGGTCGGACAGGCCGAGCAGGTCGGCGGCGTTGACGGTCGCGGCCCGGATCGCCTGCGGCGCGGTCATGCCGTGGGCGACCATCAGTTCGAACTCGTCGGCGTTGCGGCCGTGCAGGCTGACCCCGGCGTCGGTGCCGAAGGCGATCTTGACGCCCGCCGGCACCGCCGCTTCCAGGGCTTTGCCGGTGATGCCGATGCGCCATTCGATCTTGGTCCGGACCTCGCCGGTGTAGGCGTCGGGGTTGCGGGCCAGGCGTTCCTTGTAGCCGTTGACCGTCGACAGGGTCGGGACGTAGTAGGCGCCGGTTTTGCGGAACAGGGCGATGTCCTCGCGATCGAGCAGGGTGCCGTGTTCGATCGAATCGGCGCCGGCGCGCAGCGCCACCGCGATGCCGTCGGCGCCGTGCGCGTGAACCGCGACCTTCTTGCGGTACAGGTGCGCGGTCTCGACGATGGCGCGCGCCTCGTCGTCGAACATCTGCTGGCCCAGGCCGGCGCCGATGCGGCTGTTGACGCCGCCGGTGGTGGCGATCTTGATCACGTCGACGCCGCGCGCGACCTGGCGCCGCACCGCGCGCCGGCAGTCGTCGGCGCCGTCGCAGGTGTTGCCGTGCACGTCGAGCGCGGCGTGCAGTTCCTCGCGGAAACCCAGGGTCGGGTCCATGTGGCCGGCGGTGGTGGAGATCGCCGAGCCGGCGTCGAGGATGCGCGGCCCGGGCAGTTTGCCGGCCGCGACCGCGTCGCGCAGGGCCAGGGTCACGCCGTCGTCGTCGCCGAGGTTGCGCACGGTGGTGAAGCCGGCATGCAGGGTCTTGCGCGCGTTCACCGCGGCCTCGTAGGCGTGGTCGGCGACGCTGCCGGCGACGCTGTCGAGCTGGCCTTCGACGCCGGCCTTGTCCGAGACCAGGTGCACATGGCAGTCGATCAGGCCCGGCAGCACGTAGCGGTCGCGCAGGTCGACCACCTGCGTGTCCGCGGGCACGCCGGCGAACGCGGCGGCGTCCTGGTAACCGTCGCGCACCGCTTCGATCCGGCCGGCGCGCAGCAGCAGGGTGCTGGCGCCGCGCGGGGCCTGGCCGGGACGGTCGAGCAGGCGGCCGGCGTGGACCAGGGTCCAGTCGGCGTTTTTCGTGGATGCCTGCGCGGACGTTTGCGCGGCGGCGGCCAGCGGCAGGCCGGCCAGGACGGCGCAGGCGAGCGCGGCCGGCATGCACCAGGAGAGGCGGGACAAGGGACGGCGGCGCGCGCTGGGGCTCATCGGGTCGGGTCGGCTGGGCACGAAGCCCCGAGCATACCCGGCGCCGCGGGCGCGTCGGGCGGCTCGGTGTTTGCTCGGCGTGGCGGCGTCGCGGCCGCGAGCCCGCCGCGCGTTACGGCGCGGCAACGCGCGCCGGGCCGATCAGCGCGGCCGCTGCGCGATCCAGCGGTCGAGCTGGTTGGCGAAGGCCTGGCGGTCGCGCGCGTGGAACACCGGCGGGCCGCCGGTCTGGACCCCGGCGCCGCGCAGCTCGTCCATGAAGTTACGCATCGACAGGCGCTGGGCGATGTTGTCGGCGGTGTAGAGGTCGCCGCGCGGGTTCAGCGCGACCGCGCGCTTTTCCAGCACCAGCGCCGCCAGCGGAATGTCCTGGGTGACCACCAGGTCGCCGGGCGCGACCCGCTGCACGATCTCGGTGTCGGCCACGTCCAGCCCGGACGGGACCTGGATCGCGCGCACGTAGCGCGAACCGGGCGTGCGCAGCCATTGATTGGCGACCAGGGTCACCTGGACGCGCGCGCGTTCGGCGGCGCGGAACAGGATCTCGCGGATCACGCCGGGGCAGGCGTCGGCGTCGACCCAGATCTGCGGGGCAGGGGTGGGCGTGTCGGTCATGGCGGCGAGTTCAGGGCGCGGCCGCGATGGCCTGGCCCGGGGTGTCGGGGCGGACGCAGGGTCCGCGCGCCGGCAGCGGCGGCGCCGGGTCGGGCGCCAGCGGCCGCCTGGGCGCTGCGCGGCTCAGCCGTTGCCGCGTTCGCCGTCGCGCGGCGGGGTGCCGCTGCTGTCGGACGCCGTGCCCGAATCCTTGGCTGCGGCCTTCTTGGCCGCCTTTTCGTCCTGCTTCTTCTTCTTGGCGATCTCGCGCTGGCGCTTTTCGAACGAGTAGTTGGGCTTGGCCATGAATGGCGTTCTCGATGGGGAATGCCGCCAGTCTAGGCCATGCGCGGCCTTCGGGCCGAATCCCGGGCGCGCCGGCACCGTTACCATGGGGGGCCGACCCCACCGCGCAGCCGCCCATGATCCGCGTTCACCACCTGAACAACTCCCGTTCCCAGCGCGTGCTGTGGCTGCTGGAGGAGCTGGAACTGCCGTACGAAGTCGTGCGCTACCAGCGCGACGCCCAGACCATGCTGGCGCCGCCGGAGCTGCGCCAGGTGCATCCGCTGGGCAAGTCGCCGGTGCTGGAGGACGAGGGCCGGGTGCTGGCCGAGTCGGCCGCGATCCTGGAATACCTGGCCGAGCGCTACGACGGCGAACACCGGTTCTCGCCGCCGCCGCTGCCGGCCGACGCGCCGGAGCGGCTGCGCTGCCGCTACTGGCTGCACTACGCCGAGGGTTCGGCGATGCCGCCCTTGCTGCTGAGCCTGGTGTTCGCGCGGATCAAGCGCGCGCCGATGCCGTTCTTCGCCAAGCCGGTGGCGCGCGGCATCGCCGACAAGACGATGGCGGCCTTCGTCGGCCCGCAGCTGAAACTGCACCTGGACTACATCGAGGCCGAACTGGGCCGCCACCCCTGGTTCGCGGGCGAGCGCTTCGGCATCGCCGACATCCAGATGAGCTTCCCGGTCGAGGCCGCGGTCGCGCGCGGCGGCGGCGACCGTCCGCGCATGCGCGCCTTCCTCGAGCGCATCCACGCGCGCCCCGCCTACCAGCGCGCACTGGAGCGCGGCGGTCCCTTCGACGTGCTCGGCTGAGATGTTCGGTTTCGACTTCGACAACGCCTTCGTGCGCGACCTGCCCGGCGATCCCGAGCAGGGCCCGGGCGTGCGCCAGGTCGCCGGCGCGCTGTATTCGTGGGTGCAGCCGACGCCGGTGGCGGCGCCGCGCCTGCTCGCGTACTCGGCCGAGATGGCGGCGCGCCTGGGCCTGGACGAGGCCGCCGTGCGCTCGCCCGAGTTCGCCCGGGTGTTCGGCGGCAATGCGCTGCTGCCCGGCATGCAGCCGTTCGCGTCCAACTACGGCGGCCACCAATTCGGGCATTGGGCCGGGCAGCTAGGCGACGGCCGCGCGATCGGCCTGGGCGAGGTCGTCAACGCCGCCGGCGAGCGCTGGGAGCTGCAGCTCAAAGGCGCCGGCCCGACCCCGTACTCGCGCACCGCCGACGGTCGCGCGGTGCTGCGCTCGTCGGTGCGCGAGTTCCTGTGCAGCGAGGCCATGCACCACCTGGGCGTGCCGACCACGCGCGCGCTGAGCCTGGTCGGCACCGGCGAAGAGGTGGTCCGCGACATGTTCTACGACGGCCACCCCAAGGCCGAACCCGGCGCGATCGTGTGCCGGGTCGCGCCCTCGTTCCTGCGCTTCGGCCATTTCGAACTGCCGGCCTCGCGCGGCGAGACCGACCTGCTGCGGCGCCTGACCGAGTTCTGCATCCGCCGCGACTTCCCGCACCTGTCCGGCGCCGGCGAAGCCCTGTACGCGGCCTGGTTCGCCGAAGTCTGCGAGCGCACCGCGGTCACGATGGCGCATTGGATGCGGGTCGGCTTCGTGCACGGGGTGATGAACACCGACAACCTGTCCATCCTCGGCCTGACCATCGACTACGGCCCCTACGGCTGGATCGACGACTACGATCCGGACTGGACCCCGAACACCACCGACGCCGGCGGACGCCGCTACCGCTTCGGGGCGCAGCCGCAGGTCGCGTACTGGAACCTGTCGCGCCTGGCCGGCGCGCTGTCGCCGCTGTTCGCCGACGTGGCGCCGCTGCAGGACGGCCTGCGCCGTTACGTCGCAGCCTGGAACGCGGCCGAGCGCGATGTCGTCGCGCGCAAGCTCGGCCTGCGCGACTGCGGCGACGAGGATCTGGCGCTGATGGACGCGCTGCGCGAGCTGATGCGCGCGGCCGAGATCGACATGACGCTGTGGTTCCGCGCCCTGTCGGATCTCGACCTGGCGTCGTCCGAGCCTTCGTTGCAGCCGTTCGCGCAGGCGTTCTACAGCCCCGAACGTCGTGCCGAGCACGAACCCGCGCTGCTGGCCTGGCTGCTGCGCTACCGCGCCCGCATCGCCGCCGACGCATGGCCGGCGGACGAGCGCAGCGCGCGCATGCGGGCGGCCAACCCGCGCTACGTGCTGCGCAACTACCTGGCCCAGCAGGCCATCGACCGCGCCGAGCAGGGCGACCTGGACGGCGTGCACGAACTGTTGGACGTGATGCGCCGGCCCTACGACGACCAGCCCGGGCGCGAGGCCTATGCGCAGCGCCGTCCCGAGTGGGCGCGCGACCGCGCCGGTTGCTCGATGCTGTCGTGCAGTTCGTAGGCGTCCGCCGGCGAGCGGCGCCTGCGGCGGCCGCGATCGCGGCCGCCGTACGGCTCGGTGGAATGGCTCAGGCCAGCTGGTTGATCCGGATCAGATTGCCGGACGGGTCGCGCACGGCGCAGTCGCGCACGCCGTAGGGCTGGTCGGTCGGTTCCTGCACGATCTCGGTGCCGCCGGCCTGCAGGCGCGCGAAGGTGGCGTCCAGATCGGGCGTGGCCAGGGTGATGATGGCGTAGGTGCCCTTGGCCATCATCTCTGCGATCACGCGACGCTCCTCGTCGGTGATGCCGGGGGTCGCGGTCGGCGGGTGCAGCACGATGGAGGTGCCGGGCTGGCCGCTCGGGCCGACCGTGATCCAGCGCAGGCCCTTGTAGCCGACGTCCTTGCGGACCTCGAAGCCGAGGGTGTCGCGGTAGAAGGCCAGCGCGGCCTCCGGATCGGAGTGGGGCAGAAAGCTGGCGTGAATGCGCAGGTCCATGGTGTCGTCACTGAGGTGGTGGGTGAGACCTCATGCTAGGTCGGGTTCGGGGGCCGATGCTTCTCGATTCCTGACCGGTCGCGTCACTTGTTTGGCGATGCAGGCCGGCATGCCCTGCGTCGCCAGCGTCTGCTCGCGCCGGTAGACGCTGGGCGATACCCCGACCAGTTCGGTGAAACGGGTGCTGAAGGTGCCCAGCGACGAGCAGCCGACGGCGAAGCAGACCTGGGTCACGCTGAGCTCGCCGCAACGCAGCAGCGCCATCGCCCGTTCGATGCGCCGCGTCATCAGATAGGCGTAGACCGACTCGCCGTAGGCCAGCTTGAACTGGCGGCTGAGGTGCCCGGCCGACATGTGCACGCCCTGGGCCAGCGCCTCGACATCGAGCGGCTGCGCGTACTCGCGGTCGATCCGGTCGCGGACGCGGCGCAGGCGTGCGAGGTCGCGCAGGTGCTGCTCCGCGGCGGGTCGGCTGTTCATCGGCGCGATCGTGCCACGTCGCGCCACAGGCGCCTAGCGACGCCGGCTACGGTTTTTTCACCCGGCCTTAGCCGCCGCCGCGGTCTGATGCGGACACGGCGATGCGTCGCGTCGCCGCAGGAGACCGTCATGACCGAGCGCAATGCCGCGGTGCGCAAGCTCGCCGCCCTGATCGAGGACGTCGAGATCGCGATGTTCACCACCCACGCCGCCGACGGCCGCCTGGTGAGCCGTCCGCTGGGCACGCAGCAGGTCGAGTTCGACGGCGACCTGTGGTTCGCGACCTCCGCCGACAGCGCCAAGGCGCGCGAGATCGCCGACGATCCGCGGGTCAATGTCGCCTACGCCTCGCGCGGCAAGAACGTCTACGTCTCGGTGTCCGGCACCGCCAGCCTGGTCGACGACCGCGCCAAGATCGACGAGATCTGGTCGCCGGCGATGAAGCTGTTCTTCCCCGGCGGCAAGGACGACCCGCAACTGCGCCTGATCCGGGTCGCGGTCGACACCGCCGAATACTGGGACGGGCCGGGCACCCTGGTCGGCAATGCGCTGAATTTCCTGATCAGCGCGGTCAGCAACGACCCGACCGACCTGTCCGAGCACGAAACCCTGCACCTGGGCCATCGCTGAACCGCGGCGATGCTGCGCCTGTACTTCATCCCCGGACGTTCCTGGCTGCCGCGCTGGCTGCTGGAAGAACTCGAACAGCCCTACGAGCTGGTGCGCCTGGACCGCGAGCAGGGCGAACACAAGCAGCCGGCGTATCTGAAGATCAATCCGCTGGGCAAGACTCCGTCGCTGGAGATCAACGGCCAGGTCATGAACGAGACGGCCGCGATCTGCCTGTACCTGGGCGACCGCTATTCGACCGGCCGCCTCGCCCTGGCCGGCGACGAGCCGGAACGGCCGCGTTACCTAGCCCTGATGGTGCACGCCAGCGCGGCGCTGGATCCGTCGATCTCGGACTGGATCTTCAAGCGCAAGACCGTGCCGGTCGAAGTGGGCTGGGGCACGGTCGCGCAGGAGCTGGCGTTCGTGGAGGGCCAGCTCGGGCACGGCCCGTTCCTGTTCGGCGAACGTTTCACCGCGGCCGATGTGATGATCGGCGGCACCCTGATCTGGGGACGGCTCAGCGGCGTGGCGCTGCCGGAGAGCTTGCAGGCGTACACCGGCCGGCTGCTGCAGCGGCCCAAACTGGTGGCCTTGTTCGAGGAAGTGGGCGGCGTGCCGGTGTAGGCGGGCGGGCCCGGTACGCGGCCCGCGCGAACGCGCGGGCGCGGGTGGCGACGGATCGGATCGACCCGATCAGGTCGGCGCGAAGCCCTTGGTGGCCTTCTTTTCGTTCTTTTCGGCGCGCTTTTCCTTGATCGTCTTGGTCGGTTTCTTCTTGGTTTCCTTCTTGCGGTCCAAGCCCTTGCTCATGGCAGGCTCCTCGATTCGGTGGCGGTGGCCGCGGCCCGATGCCGGCGGCTAGGCCGCAGTATGCGCCGCGCCGGCGTCCGGTGCGCGTCCGGACGGCGCCCAGGGGCGTGCGCCGGCTACAATGGTCGGATGCCTTTGATCACCGTTCAGAACGTCGACTACAGCGTCGGCGGCCCGCTCCTGCTCGAAAACGTCGAACTGTCCATCGAACCGGGCGAGCGCATCGCCCTGATCGGTCGCAACGGCGCGGGCAAGTCCACGCTCATGAAATTGCTCGCCGGGGAAATCCAGCCCGACGACGGCCGCATCCTGGTCGACGGCGGACGCCGCGACGGCAATACCCGCATCGCCCGGCTCGAACAGGAAGTCCCGCCCGGCGCCAACGGCACCGTCTTCGACGTGGTCGCCGACGGCCTGGGCGAACTCGGCCACTGGCTGGCCGAATACCACCACCTGACCCACGCCGACACCTACGACGCCGATGCGGTCGCCAACGTGCAGACCAAGATCGAGGCCGCGCAGGGCTGGGGCCTGGATCAGCGCGTCACCGAGACCCTGACCCGGCTCGACCTGGACGGCGAGGTCGAATTCTCCGGCCTGTCCGGCGGCATGAAGCGGCGCGTGCTGCTGGCGCGCGCGCTGGTGTCGGCACCGGACCTGCTGCTGCTGGACGAGCCGACCAACCACCTCGACATCGAAGCCATCGACTGGCTCGAACAGTTCCTCAAGTCCTGGCAGAGCGCGCTGGTGTTCGTGACCCACGACCGCCGCTTCCTGCGCGCGCTGGCGACCCGGATCGTCGAGATCGATCGCGGCCAGGTCACCAGCTGGCCCGGCGATTGGGAGAACTACGTGCGTCGCCGCGAGGAGCGCCTGAACGCCGAGGCCCAGGAGAGCGCCCGTTTCGACAAGTTGCTGGCGCAGGAAGAAGTCTGGATCCGCCAGGGCATCAAGGCCCGCCGCACCCGCGACGAAGGCCGCGTGCGCCGGCTCAAGGCGATGCGGGTCGAGCGCCAGGCCCGGCGCGACACCGTCGGCAACGTGCGCATGGATTTCGCCCAGAACGAAGCCTCCGGCCGCAAGGTCGTCGAAACCAAGTCGGTGTCGTTCGATTTCGGCGGCAAGCCGCTGTTGCGCGACGTCTCGACCACGATCTTCCGCGGCGACCGGATCGGCCTGATCGGACCCAACGGCAGCGGCAAGACCACCTTGCTCAAGATCCTGCTCGGCGAGCTGCAGCCCAAGTCCGGCGAAGTGCGCGAAGGCAGCAAGCTGCAGATCGCCTATTTCGACCAGTACCGCGCGACCTTGCGCGAGGACTGGAACGCGATCGAGAACGTCGCCGAGGGCCGCGAATTCGTCGAGGTCGGCGGCAAGAGCAAGCACGTGATCGGCTACCTGCAGGACTTCCTGTTCACGCCCGAACGCGCGCGCGCGCCGATCACCCGTTTGTCCGGCGGCGAGCGCAATCGCCTGCTGCTGGCCAAGCTGTTCGCGCAGCCGTCCAACCTGCTGGTGATGGACGAACCGACCAACGACCTCGACGTGGAGACGCTGGAGCTGCTGGAAGAGCTGCTCGGCGATTACCCGGGCACCTTGCTGCTGGTCAGCCACGACCGCGACTTCCTCGACAACGTGGTGACCTCGACCCTGGTGATGGAAGGCGAGGGGCGGGTCGGCGAATACGTCGGCGGCTATACCGACTGGCTGCGCCAGCGTCCGCTGGCGTCGGTCGGCGCGGGCAAGCCGGGCGCGGCCGCTGCGGGTGCGAGCAAGGCCGAGCCGGTGAAGGCCGAAGCCGTCGCGCCGGCGGTGGCCAAGCGCAAGCTCAGCTACAAGGAAGCGCGCGAGCTGGAGCAACTGCCGGCGCTGATCGAAACCCTGGAAACGCGCGTCGCCGCATTGACTGCGCAGATGAACGAGCCCGCGTTCTACCAGCGCGACGCCGCGGCGATGGCGGCGCACAACGCCGAACTCGCCAAGACCCAGGCCGAACTCGACCGTGCCTATGGCCGCTGGAGCGAGCTTGAGGGCTGAGCGGGCTCGGCGGTAGGTGAGGGTGCTGGGTCGCGGTTTGCTCTGGATGGCACCGCGATCGGTGGCTGCGCGATCGCGGCTTACGCCGCTCCTACCCCAAGGCCGCTCAAGCTTCGAGCAGATCGACCGCTTTGGGGTAGGAGCGGCGTAAGCCGCGACGCGCATCCCGACTCACCGCGTCGGTTTCGTTCGCAGGCAGCGTAGCGTTGCCGTCATCGCTATTTTCCCGGGCGGGCACAGCGACGGGCGACTGCGTTATCGCGGCTTACGCCGCTCCCACAGACGTCCACCGATGCGGCACCCCCGACTTCCGTCGCTTGCGCGCCGGCACGGCGCCGGTTCCTAATCGCCGCATCGGCCCGGCGCGGGCTCGGCGAGAGGTGGGCGGCTATGGATCGGATCGCAATGGCATGCGCCGCGGCGCTGCTGCTGGGGACCAGCGCTGCGGCCTCGGCCGCGGTCAAGGATGTCGCCGCGAATGGTTTCAGCATCGAGAACGAGCAGGTCGTGCCGGTCGATCAGGCGACGGCCTGGAAGGCGCTGGTCGGCGACGTCGATCGCTGGTGGCCGAAGGACCACACCTGGTGGGGCGCGCAATCCAGGCTCTCGATCGAGCCGCGTGCCGGCGGCTGCTTCTGCGAAGCCAATCTCGACGGCCAGCGGCAGGCGCTGCACATGACCGTGGCCTTCGTCGATCCCGGCAAGACCCTGCGCCTGCTCGGCGGGCTGGGCCCGCTGCAGGGCATGGGACTGAGCGGCGCGATGGAATTCCGCCTGGCGCCGGCCGACGGCGGCGGCACCCGCATCACCCTGAGCTATCGCGCCGGCGGCTACACGCCGGACGATCTGAGCAAATTCGCGCCGGTGGTCGACAAGGTCCAGGGACTGCAACTGCTCGGTCTGGCCGATTACCTGCGCAAGCCGGGTAACCGCTCGGGCGCGGCCGGTGCTGGTGCCGGTGCTTCCGGCGGCGAGCGCGCCGGTTCGCAGCGCAGCGGTTCCCAAACCGAAAACACGCAACGCACACCCTCGGAGCCGAGCGAGTGAATCCTGCCGGCGCGGCCTACCGCACCCGCCACGAGCGCGGAGCGACCCTGGCGACGCATCGCCATAGCGCGCCTTACGCCGCCCTGGTGCTGGACGGCGACTACACCGAATCCAGCATCGACGGCCCGCTGCCGTGTCGACCCGGCACCTTGGTCCTGCATCCGGCGTATCACGCCCACGGCGACCGCTTCGGCGGACTCGGCGCGAGCGCGATCAATATCGAACTCGCGCCAGGAAGCTTCGAATTCGCCGCGAGCGCCTGGCAGGTGCACGACCTGCGCGAGGCGGCCGAGGTGTTCGAACGTTGCCCGCAGCGTCTGTCGGAACTGCTGGCCTGCGCCCGGCCGCAAGCCGCCGTCGAACTGCCCGACTGGCAGGGCGAGCTGCTGCGCACCATGGCCGAGTCCGAACACGACATCGCCGTGCTCGCGCGCGGGCTCGGCGTCTCGGCCGAGCACGCCAGCCGCGCTTTGAGTCGCAGCTATGGCATGTCGCCGCGCGCCTTGCGCCGCGAGGCGCGCTGGCGCCGCGCCCTGCAGTTGCTCGGCGGCGCGCTGCCCCTGGCCGAGGTCGCCGCGGCGGCGGGTTTCGCCGATCAGAGCCATCTGCACCGAATCGTCGTCGCCCATGCCGGCTGCACGCCGGCGCGGCTGCGGCTGCAGATCAAGTACGTACAAGACCGGCACGCCGCCATCGCGGCCTAATGGCTCCAACGCGCCCCCCGCGCCTTTGGAGTCTCCGCGATGAAACTTTCCCTGTTGTCCGCCGCCACCGCTTTGCCCCTGCTGATGGCCTGGGCGCTGGGCGGTTCCGCCGAGACCCCGTCGCCGACGCCGGAGCCCAGCGGCCCGCTCGCCGCCAAGGCGGTCAGCGAAGCGATCGGCGCCTCGCTGCGCGCCGACGTGCCGACCGCGTTGACGGCCTTGAAGGCGGCGCCGGCCGAACAGTTCAACGCCAAGGACACGGCGTTCCGCAGTTGCATGCTCGATCGTCATGAGCGCAATTCGCCACCGCCGCCGGCCGGCGAGGTCAGCGATCCGCTGGCCCGGCGCGTGCTCGATATCTATCAGCGCTACTGGTGGCATGCGGTCCGCGACCCGGCCCAGCGACCCGCCGAGGACGCCAAACTCAAGGCCGATCTGGCCGCCGCGATCGGCGAGCCGCCGCCGGCCGACGGCGACGAGGCCTTCGACGCCTTGAGCGAACGGATCAACGTCAAGTTGCGCGCCAGCGGGCTGCATCCCTTGCAGGGCCGCACGCCGCCGCTGTACGACCTGTTCCTGTGGGGCGAGCAGGAGGAGCGCGACTACACCGTCGCCTTGCCCGGCGGCGAACAGCAACCGGTCAAGGTGTTCGTGATGGACGGCTGGCTCAGCCGCGGCTGGGCCCACTACAGCGCCTGCGGTTCCACCGGCGCGGCCGGTTGGGCCAAGCCCGAGGGCCTGTACGCGGTGCGCTCGGCCTACGGCGACCTGAAGGGCGAGGATTTCCAGGTCAGTTTTCTCGGCCACGAATCCCAGCACTACGCCGACATGAAGCGCTGGCCCGACATGCCGGCGTGGGCGCTGGAGTACCGCGCCAAGCTGGTCGAGCTGGCCAAGGCCGACAACACCCGGATCAAGTTGATCGACCGCTTCTACCGCAGCCAGGACGATGAGCCCGATCACCCGCATCCGTACGCGAACAAGCGCGTGATCGCCGACGTGCAGGCCAAGCTCGGTCTGCCGGCCAGCGGCGATCTGCGCCAGTCCGACCCCGAGTCGCTGCGCCGCGCCGCGCGCGATGTCCTGATCGAGGACACGCGCAAGCGCGAGGCGGAAACGCCGGTGATCGCCGCTGCCGCGCCGAAGAGCTGAGTCGGTCGCAGGCCGCGGGCGCTAAACTGCCGGACATGCAACAGAACCTGTTCGGCGCAGCGCCCGCGGCGTCTGCCGATATCCACCGTTTGTTCTTCGCCCTGTTGCCCGATGCGGCCACGCGCGAACGCATGGCCGAGCTCGCCTCGGCCCTGCGTCAGCGTCACGACGCCGGCGGCCGTCTGATCGGCGCGCATCGCTATCACCTGACCTTGCAGTTCCTCGGCGATGCCGACCGTTTCCAGGAGGAGCGCGCGCAAGCCGCGCAGGCGGCCGCGGCCGATGTCGCCGCGAACGCGTTCGACCTGTGCCTGGACCGCGCCGGCAGTTTCCGCAATCGCTCGATTCCGTGGTGGCTGGGCTGCGAGCACACGCCGGCCGGATTGCAGGCGCTGTGGGAGCGGCTCGGCGTGGCCCTGGCCAAACGCGGCGTGCGGGTGGAGGGCGGGCATGGCCTGACGCCGCACGTGACCATCGTGCGCGACGCCGCCGGCCCGCTGCATCCGCCGGTCGCGGTCGAGCCGATCCGCTGGCGGGTCGCGGATTTCGCCCTGATCCACAGCCAGCTCGGCAGCCGCAACGCTTACACCGTGCTGGGGCAGTGGCCGTTGGCGGAGTGAGCGGGGCAGAATAAGGCCGTCCTCGCCACGGAGGCCGTCATGGGCCAGCCCGATCCGCGCATCGACGCCTACATCGCCCGATCGGCGGAGTTCGCCCGGCCGCTGCTCACCCATCTGCGCGGCGTGATCCACAGCGCCTGCCCCGAGGTCGAGGAGACCATGAAGTGGGGCATGCCCAGCTTCGTCTACCACGGCCAGATCCTGTGCGGCATGGCCGCGTTCAAGCAGCACGCCAGCTTCGGTTTCTGGCAGGGCGCGCATATCGTCGGTCCGGACGGCAGCAAGGGCGACGAGGCCATGGGCCAGTTCGGACGCCTGACCGGCGTGAAGGATCTGCCGGGCAAGCGTGTGCTGTCCGGCTATGTGAAGCAGGCCATGGCCCTGATCGACGCCGGCGTGAAGCGGTCTTCGAGCAAGAGCGCGACGCCCAAGCCGCCGGTGGAGGTGCCGCCGGACCTGGCCGCGGCGCTGAAGAAGAACGCCAAGGCGCGCAAGGCCTTCGATGCGTTCGCGCCCAGCCATCGCCGCGAGTACGTGGAATGGATCACCGAGGCCAAGCGCGAGGCGACCCGGCTCAAGCGCGTCGAGCAGACGGTGGAATGGCTGGCCGAAGGCAAGCAGCGCAACTGGAAATACATGGAGCGCTGATCGGGAGGAGGGCGTCGTGCGCGCGACGACGCCATCGAAACCGCTTGCCGCTTCGGGGTAGGAGCGACGTGAGTCGCGACCGGCATCCCTCGCTGCACTGCGCCATTCGTCGTAGTTGCGATGGCGCGGTCGCGGCTTACGCCGCTCCTACAGAAAGCGAGGAGGCCATCGCCCCGCGGCGCAACCGCGGCTGTCAGCGTCCTACGAGCGCTCGCTCAGCGCCCCGGCGGCGGCAGCATCCGCAGCAGGGCATGCACCCCGTAGTGGTCGGAAGCCCAGACGCCGTCGGCGTCGGGCGCGCTGAACAGGATCTGCGCCGATTCGGCCGCGAACGCCGCCGGTTCGTACCAGATGTGGTCGATGCGCAGCGGCGCGTACTGGTTGAGGTTGAGGGTGCTGTGCTCGCGCGCGTCGTCGGCGATGCCCGGGTGCAGGCGGCCGTAGGCGTTATCGAAGCGCTGGCGGAATTGGGCGAACTCGGGCGCATGCTCGGGCGCGTTGAAGTCGCCGGCGACGAGGCTGGGCGCGCCGTCGGCGCTGGCGTCGATGTAGGCCAGCAGGTCGTCGATCTGGCGTTTGCGGATCGCGCCGCCTTCGGGTTTGTAGTGCAGGTGGGTGGCGTAGAGATTGACCGTGCGTCCGTCCACGGCGATGCGGGCATGGGCGACGGTGCGGTAGTCGTCGGCGGGCTGCAGCGGCTTCCAGTCCAGCGCCAGCAGCGGGCGCCGGCTCAGGATCGCGTTGCCGTAGCGGCGCGGCGCGTCGGCGGCGTCGACCGAGACGAAGTAGGCGCGGTACCCCAGGGCGTCGGCCAGGGTTTGCGCCTGGTTGGGCAGGTTCTCGTGCTGCAGCACTTCCTGCAGCGCGATCACGTCGGGCTGCAGTCGGCGCAGTTCGGCGACGATCTGGCGCTGCCGCGCCGGCCAATCGCCCTTGTCGTGCCAGAGGTTGAGGGTGACGACGGAGAGCATGCTTGCCGAGCCTATGCGGTCTGCCGGGTCGCGACCGGAGGAATGCGCCTTGCGTCCGGCGGCATGGACCGGCGCGGCCGCGACCGCCGCCAGCACTGCGACGGTCGTCAGCAGCCGCGCGACGAGGTGGCGCAGCGCGGGCCGGCTGGCCGCCCGCTGGCTCAACGCGGCACCGTGCCGATGCGCAGCACCGGGTACAGGCGGTAGCTGTCGTCCCAGGACGAGTGGCGGCGGTAGAAGAACTCCAGCCGCGCCTGCGGGTCCTTGGCGAAGGCCGGGTCGGACTTCAGCTTCTGCTCGAACGCGGCCTTGAGCTTGGGATCGGCGGCGAGCATCTCGCGGGCGACGTCCTCGGCCACGTAGTCCTCCATGTACTCCTTGCGCTCGAAGGCGTTGTTGAACTCGCCCCAGGCGGCGAGCGCGTCCGGCGCCTGCGGTTCCAGCAGCGCCATCGCCAGGCGCGCCTTGGGCTGGGCGATCGGCACGAACAGGGCGCCGGCGGCGACGTTGCGGACTTCCGGCTTCCACTCGCCGCTGGCGGTCAGGCGCTGGTGGCCTTCGACCGATTGCGCGGCGAAATCGGCCTGGTCGGCGCGGAAGGTTTCGACCCGGGCCTTGGGCAAGGCGCCGTCGAGGCGACGGTAGGCGATGCCGTGCACGTCGAGCTTGGCCGCGACCCAGGCCGCGTGCGCGGCCGGCACCAGATAGCCGCCGCGCGGCGCCTTGAGGGTCAGGCTGGGCTGAACGTCGTCCTTCATGGGCAGGTTCCAGACCTGCGGGGTGTTCTCGTCGTAGCGCGTCATCAGCGCGCCGGAAATCTCCGACGGCGTGCGCGTGTAGGCGTAGCCGCGGAAGGCGACGGTGCGGGTCCTGGCTCCGGCCTTGTAGTCCAGCGCCACCGGCTGGCCGGCGAGTTTGGCCGCGCGCTGGTCGGCGGCGGCGGCTTCGCGCTGCCAGGCCGCGCCGTTGGCGGCGACGCCTTCGAGCACGGCGACGATGGTGTTGCGGGTGATCCGCACCCGGGTCGGGTAGTCCTTCCAGGAGTGGGTTTCGACCAGCATGCCCAGGCGGTTGCGCAGTTGGAAATAGCCGTGCGAAAAGCGCGGCGGCGCGACCGCGTCCTCGAAACCGGAGGAGGGGTCGTCGTTGCGCACGAACGAGGGGTAGTACGGCAGCGGCAGCGAACCCTGCTTGGCCAGCTGCCCGATCACGCCGTCGCGCAGCGCGATGCCGGCCTTGCGCAAAGGCAGGTCGCCGGATTTCACCGGTTCGACCTGGATCGAAACATCGTGTTCGAACTTGGCGCCGTCGGTGACGTGCAGGTCGACGTAGACCAGCGGGTCCCATTCGCCGACCAGCTTGAGCATGGACTGCATCTCGGCGCTGTCGGCTTTGAGGTAGTCGCGGTTGAGGTTGTAGTTCTGGGCGGTGGTGCGCCAGCCCATTTCCTCCGGACCGCGCTGGTTGGGTCGGTTCCAGCGCGCGTAGCGCTCGTGGCCGTCGACGTTGAACACCGGCACGAACAGCAGCACCTGCTTGGCCAGCGCGCCCGGCGCCGCCTCGCCGTCGAGGGCCTGACGCAGGGCCAGGAAGCCGGCGTCCTTGCCGTCGATCTCGCCGGAGTGGATGCCGCCCTGGATCAGGGTCACCGGCAGGTTCTTGGCCTTGGCCGCCTGCGCAGTGAAGGCGCCGGCCGGCGACACGATCAGCACCTTCATCGGCCGGCCTTCGGGCGAGGTGCCGAAGTCGCTGCAGCGCACCGCGTCCGGGTAGCGCTGGGCATAGGCCTCGCACAGGGCGATCACCTCGTCGTAGCGGCCGGTCTTGATGAAGCCGCTGCGTTCGGCAACGGTACTGAGCGAGGTATCGGCCGCGGCGGGCAGGGCGGTGGCGAGCAGCGCAGCGAGCAGTAGCGTGCGGGTCATGCGGGGTCTCCCAGGTCAGCCCGAATGGTAACGGAGCCTTGCTGCCGCAGCTGTGCATCGCTTGCACACTACTGACAGCCGGCGTCAGCACATGCGGGTCGCGTTCCACGCGCGTGCGTACGGATGCGCGGCTGGCATAGACTGCTCCGCCGCCTGCAGGATCGACCGCATGTACGCGCTCTATTATTCGCCCGGCGCCGCCAGTCTGGTCGTGCATTGGCTGCTGATCGAACTGAACCAGCCGCACGAACTGCGCCTGACCGACATCGACAGCGGCGCGCACCGGCGTCCCGACTATCTGGCGCTGAATCCTGCCGGCCGCATTCCGACCCTGATCGTCGACGGCGAGGCGCTCCACGAAACCGCCGGCCTGTTGCTGCTGCTCGGCGACCGCCATCCCGAGGCCGGCTTCGCGCCGCTGCCGTCCGACCCGCGCCGCGGCAGCTACTACCAGTGGATGCTGTACCTGGCCAATGCCGTGCAGTCGCCGCTGCGGCTGTGGTGGTACCCGGGCGACATCGCCGGCGCCGAGCCCGATGCGGTGCGCGCCTCGATCGCCGAGCGCGTCGAGGCGGCCTGGCAGCGCATCGACACCCACTTGGCCGAGCACGGCCCCTACCTGCTGGGCGAGGCGCCCGGCATCGCCGATTTCTACCTGACCATGCTGATGCGCTGGAGCCGCAACACCCCGCGCCCCGCGCACGACTGGCCGCACCTGGGGGAGCTGGCCCGGCGCATGAAGGCGCGGCCTTCGTTCCGGACCCTGTACGAGCGCGAAGGCCTGAGCGAATGGGCCTGAGCGCGGCCTGAAAAGCCGGCCTGACCTGCTGGTCAGACAAGCCGGCCCGAGCCGGGCTGTGCCGCATCGGGCCGGATGCGGCGCCGTCCGCCGCCGCCCGCCGAAGGGCGGCCCCGGCCCCGGCGGTGCGGCTGCGACGATCGGTTAGGCTTAGCGGACCGCAACCGCAGGACCGTCGTAGATGAGCCAAGCCGCCACCGCCATTGCCGATTCGCAGGGGCGGATGCCCCGCCAGATCGCTTTCATCATCGGCAACGAGGCGGCCGAGCGCTTCAGCTTCTACGGCATGCGCAACATCCTGACCTCGTTCCTGGTCGGGACCTTGCTGCTGGCGTCCACCTCCGACCTGGCCGAGCGCGAGCACCTGGCCAAGGAGGTGTTCCACAGCTTCATGATCGGCACCTACTTCTTCCCGCTGCTGGGCGGCTGGCTGGCCGACCGCTACTTCGGCAAGTACAACACCGTCATCTGGTTCTCGCTGATCTACTGCGCCGGCCACGCCTGCCTGGCGATGTTCGAGCACAGCCAGACCGGGTTCTACACCGGCCTGTTCCTGATCGCCTTCGGCGCGGGCGGGATAAAACCGCTGGTGGTGTCGTTCTGCGGCGACCAGTTCGACCAGAGCAACAAGCACAAGGCCAAGCTGGTGTTCGACGCGTTCTATTGGACGATCAACTTCGGCTCGCTGTTCGCGTCCCTGCTGATGCCGATCTTCCTGCGCGAGTACGGCCCCAGCATCGCCTTCGGCATTCCCGGCGCGCTGATGTTCCTGGCCACCTTGATCTTCTGGCTGGGCCGGAACCGCTACGTGCGGGTACCGCCTACCCGCGAGGCGCCCGATCCGGATTCGTTCTTCAACGTCGCCCGCACCGCGCTGAGCGGCAAGGTCGCCGGGCAGGGCAACCCCGGCGCGATCGTGGCCGGCCTGGGCGTGGCGCTGGCGCTGGGCGCGCTGTCGCTGAGCTTCGTGCCGGCGATGGGCTTCGTCAAAAGCGCCTGCCTGGCGCTGGGCCTGCTGATCGGCTTCGGCGGCTACGGCATTTCGCTGCAGCTCGACCGCGCGCGCGGCAAGCATGCGGACGCCGCCGTCGACGGCGTGCGCGCGGTGCTGCGCATCGTGATCGTGTTCGCCCTGGTGACCCCGTTCTGGTCGCTGTTCGACCAGAAGGCGTCGACCTGGGTGCTGCAGGGCCAGAAGATGGTGGTGCCGACCGACCTGTGGTGGTGGCCCAGCTGGCTGATCTCCGCAGAAGGCGGCGCGCGCGCCGCGGCCTCGCAGATGCAGGCGATCAATCCGCTGCTGGTGATGCTGCTGATCCCGTTCAACAACCTGCTGCTGTATCCGGCGCTGCGCCGGGTCGGCCTCAATCCCACGCCGCTGCGGCGCATGGGCTTCGGCATCGCGATCTCGGGCCTGTCCTGGATCGTCGCGGCGGTGCTGCAGTTGTATATGGACGCAGGCCACCCCATGTCGTTGGCCTGGCAGGTCGTTCCCTATGTCCTGCTGACCTTCGGCGAGATCCTGGTCTCGGCGACCGCGTTGGAATTCGCCTATAGCCAGGCACCGCATGCGATGAAGGGCGTGATCATGGCCTTGTGGTACCTGACCAGCACCTTCGGCAACCTGTGGGTGATGCTGACCAACGCCGCGGTGCGCAACCCGGCCGTTACCTCGCACATCGCCGGCACCGGGCTCAGCGAAAACGCGTTCCTGATGTTCTTCTTCGCCGGCTTCGCCTTCGTCGCCGCGGCCGCGTTCGCTCTATACGCGCGCCGCTACCCGATGCAGGACCACTACCGAGCCGCCTGAGCGCAAGCGCGAGATTCCGCCCGATGCTGACCTTCGTCCTGATCGCCGTGACCGTGCTGGTGTCGTGGCTGGCGTTCGATAAACCCAAACTGATGCAGCGGCTGATCCTGTGGCCGCCGGCGGTGGAGCGGCAGCGCCAGTACGAGCGCCTGCTGACCCACGGCTTCATCCACGCCGACTGGCCGCACCTGCTGTTCAACATGCTGACCCTGTACCTCTTCGGCAGCCAGATCGAACCGGTGCTGGACACGCTGATAGGGCCGCTGGGCTTCGTGTTCTTCTATGTGACCGCGATCATCGTCGCGATCCTGCCGACCTACCTGCGCCATCGCAACGACGCCAACTACAGCAGCCTGGGCGCCTCGGGCGGGGTCTCGGCGGTGCTGTTCGCCTTTATCCTGCTGGCGCCCTGGACGCTGATCTACATACCGATCCCGATGCCGGCGATCGTGTACGCGGTCGGTTACGTGGGCTATTCGTTCTGGATGGATCGGCGCGGCGGCGACAACGTCAACCACAGCGCCCATCTATCGGGCGCGATCTACGGCGTGCTGTTCATGCTGCTGGTGGATTCGCGGATCGGCCCGTTCTTCCTGCAGCAGCTAACAAACCCCCAATTCCGCTGATCGCGCCCGTCCCTCGTAGACGGGTTCAGGCGGCCCAGCGGCTTTCGATGCGGGGCAGGGTTTCCAGTTCCGGAATGGTCTCGCCATAGGCTTCGGCGAGGCGGCCGTAGATGGCGGCGTCGAGCTGCATCAGTTCCTGGGCATCGCCTTCGCCGGCGCGGACCAGGTCGTACAGGCGGGTGACCAGGACGTCATCGCTGACGGCGTTCATGGGCAGGTTCATCGACATGGCCCTTTCCTCTCGTTCGCTTTCCCTCTGGTAACGGGAACGACGCAGAAACTGTGCCAGCGTTTGGGGCCTCCATCACCCCGAATATGTGACGCACGGCGTCAACGCTGGCCGTCCAGGGCCCGCCGGGGCTGACGCGATGGGGCGTGTCGGCCGGGTCCTCGCTCACCCGGCTTGAATGCCCCGCGTGCTACCACCTGGGTAGCGGTGGCACCGCGCCGCCGTCCGTTCGGAGACACGACAGGAGGCAAGGCATGGCGACCAAGAAAGCCGCCAAGACCGTCAAGAAGGCCGCGGCCGGCAAGGCCGCCGCCAAGAAAACGGTCCGCAAGACCGCCGCGAAGGCGCCGGCGCGCAAGACCGCGAAACCGGCGACGAGCAAGGCCGTGAAGAAGACCGCCCGGCCGGCGGCCAAGAAGACCGTGAAGAAAGCGGCCAAGAAGGTCGTGAAGAAGACGGCGAGCAAGCGCACTGCGGTCGCCAAGCCGGCCGCCAAGACGGCCAAGAAGGCCGTCAAGCGCACCGCCAAGCAGGCCGCCGTCAAGAAACCCGTGGCCAAGAACGCGGCGTCGAAGCAGCCCATGGCCAAGCAGGCGGCCGTGAAGAAGGCGGCTGTGAAGAAGGTGGCCGTCAAGAAACCCGTAGCCGAGAAGCCCGTCGCCAGGCAGCCCGTCGCCAAGCAGGCGCTACCGAAGCCCGAGCTCAAGAAGACCGCGCCGCAGACGCCCGTGCCCAGGGCCGCCGCCAAGCCGTCGCCGAAGCAGGCGCCGTCCCGGACGCCGGTCGCAGCGCAGCCCAGCGCCGCGCCCGCGGCGAAGCCGGCCCCGCGTCGCAGCCCGGCCGGCCCGGCCGTGACCCCGAGCGCCACCGCGCCCGCCGCGACCTCGGCTGTCGCCGTCCCGACCGTCGCCGTACGCGCGCCGGCCGCCAAGGCTCCGGTCGAGAAGCCGGCCACCGCCTCGGCACCGGTGCCGACCCGACCGCGTTCGGAGCCGCTCGCGCCCGCGGCGTCGGCATCGGGCGAGGAAGCCGCGAACGCCGAGGCCAGCGAGGCCGAGCGCGGCAGTCCGATCACCCCCGAGCAGGCCCTGGCCAACACCCGCCAGCTGCTCGAGGCCAAGCAGGAGCACGACCGCCAACCGCCGCCCTGGCAGCAGCTGGACTCGCAGCACGGCCAAGTCCCGAAGCAGGGCGCGCAATCGCCGGGCGCCGAGGCCAAGGCCGAGGAACTGCACGCCGCCGAGAGCCGGATGCAGGCGATCCAGGGCAGTATCGGCACCCAGGATCGACGTAACCAGGGCAAGCGCGATAATCGCTGAGCCGACGTATACGGAGCCCGCCAGGCGCGGGCTCCGTCCCCCCCACCAGGAACCTATATGCCCGACATCCAGCACGACGCCGCTCAAGGCCGCTTCTCCACCACCGTCGACGGCGAGATCGCCTACCTCGACTCGCGCCTGGACGGCGACCACCTGGTGATCACCCACACCTGGGTGCCGGACGCCATCGGCGGCCGCGGCATCGCCGGACACCTGGTCCGGGCGGCGTTCGAACACGCCCGTGCCGCCGGCCTCAAGGTGCGCCCGGCCTGCTCCTACGCGGCGGCCTGGATCGAGCGCCATCCTGAATTTTCCGACCTGCTGGGCTGAGCCGACGCTGCAGCGCAGCCCAAGGTGTGACAGCATGCGCGCCCGTCCCCGACCCGCGCCCCCCGCGACCACTCCCGCATGCGCCTGAACAAACACATCAGCGACACCGGCCATTGCTCGCGACGCGAGGCCGACCGCCTCATCGCCGAGGGCCGGGTGGCCGTGAACGGCGTCCGCGCCCGCATCGGCGCGGAGGTCGGCGAGGACGACGAGGTGCTGGTCGACGGCCAGAAGCTGCGCACCCGCGCCGCGATCAAGGGCCAGCGCCAGCACGTCTACATCGCGCTCAACAAGCCGACCGGCGTGACCTGCACCACCGAGTCCTCGGTCAAGGGCAACATCGTCGACTTCGTCGGCCACGAGCGCCGGATCTTCCCGATCGGGCGCCTGGACAAGGAGTCCGAGGGCCTGATCCTGCTGACCAGCAACGGCGACATCGTCAACGAGATCCTGCGCGCCGAGAACAAGCTGGAGAAGGAATACCTGGTCGCGGTGAACCACGAGGTCACCCCGGAGTTCCTGCGCGGCATGAGCCGCGGGGTGCCGATCCACGGCCAGATCACGCTGCCGTGCAAGACCGGCAAGCTCAACCGCTTCGGTTTCCGGATCGTGCTGGTGCAGGGCCTGAACCGACAGATCCGGCTGATGGCCGAGTACTTCGGTTTCCGGGTCAAGCAGCTGATGCGGGTGCGCATCGGCAACGTCAAGTTGGCGTACCTCAAGCCCGGCCAGTGGCGCAACCTGACCGACGCCGAATTGCAGGGACTGCTGCCGCACCGCACCCAGTGGTGACCGGCCGCCGCGCGTAGCGCAATTTCGTCGCGCATTTACATGTGGGCATCACGGTTTGGACGATAATGTCCGCGGAACACCAAAGGACTGCCCCCCATGAAGTATGTCGTCGCCCGGCGCGCCGTCGCCGTTACCGTGCTTTGCCTGGCCATGGTCGCGTGCAAGCGCGAGGCCGCCACCCCCACGACCGCCACGGCGCCGGGCACGACGCCCGAAGCCGCCGCCACCGCCGCGGCCGTGCCTGAGGTCGAACTCAAGGACGTGGCCGAGACCACGCCCGACTACGTGATCGGCATCAGTTACCAGACCCCGGCCGCGAAGTACCCGGGCCTGGCGGCCGAGCTCAAGCGCTATGCCGACGCCGCCCGCACCGACCTGATCGAGGCCGCGCAGGCGCGCAAGAAGGGCGAGGGCAGCGCGCCCTACGACCTGTCGCTGAATTTCACCGAGGTGCTGGATTCGCCGAGCCTGGTCGCGGTCGCCGCCGAGGGCAGCAGCTACACCGGCGGCGCTCACGGCTCGCCGCTGATCGCACGCTTCGTGTGGCTGCCGCAGCAGAACAAGCTGCTCCGGGCCACCGACCTGGTGCCGGACAAGAAGGGCTGGGACGCGATCTCGCGTTACGTGCGCGAGCAGTTGCATTCGGCGCTGTCGCAGCGCGTCGATGCCGACGACCTGGCGCCGGCCGAGCGCGCCGAAGTCGTCGAGAACGCCGGCCGCATGATCGACGACGGCACCGGCGCCGACCCGGCCAACTTCGCCCTGTTCGAGCCGGTGGTCGCGGTCGACGGCAAGATGACCGCGCTGCGCTTCGTGTTCCCGCCCTACGAGGTCGGCCCGTACTCCGACGGCACCCAGACCGTGGAAGTGCCGGCCAGCGTGCTGCTGCCGTTCGTGGCGCCGGCCTACAAGACGCTGTTCGCCGGCGCCAGTAACGAGTAAATAGCAAATAGCAAATAGCAAATAGCAAATAGCAAATAGCAAATAGCCCACCGTCAGCCATTCCCACTCTCGCCACTCACTACCATTACTAATTCCTAGCGACTATTTACTAGTACTAGCTAGCCACTAGCCCCGCCCCCCGAGGCCCCCATGCCCGCCACGTTGCGCAATCGCGTCGTAGCCTTGCTGGCGCTAGCCGACGTCCGCGTCGGCGGCGATCGGCCCTGGGACATCCAGGTCGACGACGAGCATTTCTTTTCGCGCGTGATCGCCCAGGGCTCCCTGGGCCTGGGCGAGTCCTACATGGACGGATGGTGGCGCTGCGAGTCGCTGGACGGGATGCTGTTCCGCCTGCTGCGCGCGCACGTGGACGAACGCGTGCACGGCTGGAGCGCGCTGTTCGACGGCCTGCGCGCGCATCTGATCAACCTGCAGAGCCGCAAGCGCGCCTTCACCGTCGGCGAACGCCACTACGACCTGGGCAACGACCTCTACCGGGCCATGCTGGGCTCGCGCCTGGTCTACAGCTGCGGCTACTGGCGCGACCGCGACGGCGCGCCGCTGCACGATCTGGACGTTGCCCAGGAGGCCAAGCTCGACCTGGTCTGCCGCAAGCTGGGCCTGCTTCCGGGCATGCGCGTGCTCGACATCGGCTGCGGCTGGGGCGAGGGCCTGAAGTTCGCCGCCGAACGCTACGGGGTGAGCGGCGTCGGCGTGACCATCTCGCGCGAGCAGGCCGAGTACGCGCGCGAGCTGTGCGCGGGGCTGCCGGTGGAGATCCTGTTGCAGGACTACCGCGATCTGGGCGCGGGCGCGCTGGGCGACAGCGGTAGCGGCGAGGCCGACCCGCGCTTCGACCGGGTGTTCTCGCTGGGCATGTTCGAGCACGTCGGCGTGCGCAATTACGCCGTCTATTTCGACGCCGCGCGGCGCTGCCTGAAACCCGACGGCCTGTTCCTGCTGCACACCATCGGCGGCAACCAGTCGGTCACCCACACCGATCCGTGGATCGGCAAGTACATCTTCCCGAATTCGATGCTGCCTTCGGCGCAACAGATCGCCGCGGCGGTCGAGCAGCGCTTCGTGATCGAGGACTGGCATAACTTCAGCGCCGACTACGACCTGACCTTGCAGGCCTGGCGCAGCAACGTCGAGCGCGCCTGGCCGGAGCTGGACGCGCGCTACGACGAGCGCTTCAAGCGCATGTGGCGCTTCTACCTGGCCGGCGCCATGGCCAGCTTCCGCAGCCGTCATGCGCAGCTATGGCAGCTGGTGCTGTCGCCGGAAGGGGTGCCCGGCGGGTATGTGGCGCCGCGCTAGAGGCCAGCGGGCAGCGTGCCTTGCGTGCGCGGTGTGTCGTGGTGGCGCGATCGCGGCTTACGCCGCTCCCACAGTGAGAGTCGCACCGCTTTCTGTGGGAGCGGCGTAAGCCGCGATCGCGAAAACCCAGCGACGACGACGGCCCCGCAGAGCCGCCGTCTCCATCCCAGCGAAACTCAGCCGGCGCTTTGCTGTTCCTGCGCCAGCTTGCTGTGGCGGATGCCGTAGCCGAAGTACACCAGCAGCCCCAGCGACAGCCAGATCACGAAGATCAGCCAGGTAATCGCCTGCAGTTCGGACAACAGCCAGATCGAGAAGCCGATGCCGACGATCGGGATCAGCGGGACCAGCGGGGTGCGGAACGCACGGTGCAGGCCCGGCTTGCGCACCCGCAGCAGCCACACCGAGGCGCAGATCACGATGAAGGCCGACAGCACGCCGATGTTGACCAGCTTGGCGACCTCGCCGATCGGCAGCAGGCCGGCGACCAGGGCGGTGAACACGCCCAGGGCGATGGTCGGGCGGTGCGGGGTGCCGTAGCGCGGGTGGATCTTGGCGAACCAGCCCGGCAGCAGGCCGTCGCGCGCGAGCGAGAACCAGATCCGCGCCGCGCCCAGCATGAAGGCGAACAGCACGCTGGCGATGCCGATCACCGCCGAGAACGCGATGGCCTTGGCGATCCACGGCAGGCCCAGCGCGGCGAACGCGTCCGACACCGGCGCGTCGCCGCCCAGGGTCGAGTAGTGGGCGATGCCGGTCAGCACCAGCGACACCGCCAGGTACAGGACCATCGACACGCCCAGCGACAGCAGCACCGCGCGCGGCAGGTCGCGCTGCGGGTTCTTGGATTCCTCGGCCGCGGTGGTCAGGGTGTCGTAGCCGAACACCGCGAAGAACACCACGGCCGCCGCGGTGCCGACACCGGCGAAGCCGAAGTGGCCGACGCCGTCGGCGCCGATCACGCGCTCGGGAATGAACGGCGTCCAGTTGGCGGTGTCGATGTAGAACACGCCCACGCCGATCACCAGCAGCACCGCCAGCACCTTGATCGCGACGATCAGGGTGTTGAAGCGTGCGCCCCACTCGGTGCGGAACACCAGCAGCGCCGAGACGGCGAGGGTGACGCCGGCGGCGATCACATTGAACACCCGGCCTTCGCCGGTGCCCATCGCGCCTTGCGCCCACACCGGCAAATGGATGCCGACGCCTTCCAGCAGGACCTGCACATAGCCCGACCAGCCGATCGCCACCACCGCCACGATCAGGGCGTACTCCAGCAACAGGTCCCAGCCGATCAGCCAGGCCGCGAGCTCGCCCAGGGTGGCGTAGCTGTAGGTGTAGGCGCTGCCGGTGACCGGAATCATGCCGGCGAATTCGGCGTAGCACAGCGCCGCCGCGGCGCTGGCGATGCCGGCGATCAGGAACGACAGCGCGACTGCGGGACCGGCGTTCTCGGCTGCCTGTTGGCCGGCCAGTACGAACACGCCGACGCCGATGATGCCGCCGATGCCGATCGCGGTGAGCTGCCATAGCCCGAGCACGCGGCGGAAATCCGAACGTTTGCCGATGTCGGCCTGAAGTTGTTCCACCGACTTGTGCCGCAAGATACGCGCCAACAGGCTCATCCGCTGTCCTCCCCAGTGATCGCAGCATCATAGCCGCTGCCGCGCCGGACGGTGGCGCATGGGCGGTTGCATGCGGCCACTCCGGGCGCGTCACAACCGCGGGCGTGATTCGTTTTTCCTGTCACCGGGCCAACAGGCCACGACAGGAGAGATTCAATGAGCATCCGCTGGAACCGCACCTTTTCCGACCTGATCCGGCGCAGCCGCCCGGCATTTTGGGGCAACTGGGCGCTCAACGCCCAGATCCAACCCGGTGCGGTCGGCATCGTCGATCCGGAGTCGGGCGACTTCCGATTGGTCCGGGAGCGGCTGCCCGATGTCGATATCCGGCACACCGCGACCTCGAGCTCCTGGCAGCTGACGTCGGAAAGAGTCTCGCGCACCGAGGCCAGCGTCGACGTCAGCGCCGAGGCCACCGATCCGGACTCCGGCATCAAGGGCGAGGCCGGCTTGGAAGTGAGTTGGTCGATGGCCAACAGCAACTCGATCGCCTCGGAGTTCTCGCTGCGCCAGGAGTCCTTCCTGAACGACATGACGGTGGTCGAGCGCAGCGTCGACTGGCTGGCCGAGCAGGCCGCGTCGGTCGGCTTCGGCGGGCGCGGCGAGATCGCCCAGGGCTTCGGCGTGGTCACCAACGTGATTTTCGCCAACAGCGGCCTCAACGTCGGCTCGCAGTCCGACGATGCCTCGTTCTCGATCGCCGGCCGCGCCAGCGCGGTCCAGGAAATGCTCGGCGGCGCCAGCGGCAAAGGTTCGTTCAGTTCGATCCGCAAGGCGCGCGACGTCGACCGCCACCTGTGGCCGGACCAGGCCAACACGCGGCCGGTCGAGCCGGTGCCGATCGCCTATTCGTTCGCGTCCTTCGACGGACGCCTGCTGATGCCGAACTGGATCGGCAAGCTCGGCGGCTTCCAGATCTTCTTCAACAACCGCCCCGGCAGCACCTACATCACCCGCATCTTGCTGACCTACAACACGCCCAACGGCCAGCGCCGCGAACAGTTCGAGATCAGCGGCGGCCTGTCGCGCACGATCGGCAACATCCCGCTCGACGCCACCGACATCGATCTCCACGTGACCTTCGTCGGCCTGGTCAATTCCGATCACTACCGCCGTCATTGGGCGCGGCCGCTGGGGCAGTGGCTGAGCGGCCAGCGCCACATCGAGATGTCGGGCGTGTGGCCGGGCCAGACCCACTTCTCGGTGCTCGAAGAGTGATCGCATCCGCGACCGCCGTTGCGGTCGCGGCTTCCACCGCTTAGTCCATCGCAAGGGCGCCGTGCGCCCGGAGCCAGCACCATGACCTACGAATACGTCAAAGATGTCACCGACAAGAAGATCTCCAAGCTCGACAATCCGGTCGCCGCCGAGGCGACGCTGCAGACCATCGACACGCTGTGCACCGAGACCGAACCGGTGAACGGCGACCAGGTCAACCAATGGCTGCTGATCCTGAAGCAGAACGGGATCGTCGCCCAGAAATGGGCGACCAGCGCCAACGGCATCGAGATCTATCCCAGCGGCAAGCGCAGCGAGGACCGGCTCGGCATCACCGTCTGCGACGGCACGGTGACCGCGATCAACGCCTGGAAGAGCGCGCACTGAAGGCAGGCGCGGCCCGGCGCGATGCCGGGCCGCCAAGAGGCAGGGCCGGCCGCGGCCGCGTGCGTTGTCGCCGTGCGCGGCCGCGGCCGGCGCGGAATGCGAGCGCGGTCGCAGTCCGGCGATCGCGGCGGACGACGGTCAAGTCCGCGCAATCTTCGCCGGCGAGCATGGCGATGCCGGCACGCAGGGGAGCCGGCCTTCCCCCATGCCCGAGGTTGCCCGCCATGACCCCGCATTGCACTAAGCTGGCCCGGCTGTTCGGCGCGTTGCTGCTGTCCGCCGTCAGCGCCGCCGCCTGCGCCGAGATGCCCGCCGTGACCGACCGTACGCCCGACCGGCACGCCCCGGACCGCCATGGCCTGATCGTGATCGGCCACCGCGGCGCCAGCGGCTACCGTCCCGAACACACCCTGGAGTCCTACCGCCTGGCGATCCGCATGGGCGCCGACTTCATCGAGCCCGACCTGGTCGCGACCCGCGACGGCGTGCTGGTCGCGCGCCACGAGAACGAGATTTCCGGCACCACCGACGTCGCCGCGCATCCCGAGTTCGCCGACCGCCGCACCACCAAGACCCTCGACGGCGCCGCGGTCACCGGCTGGTTCACCGAAGACTTCACCCTGGCCGAACTCAAGACCTTGCGCGCCAAGGAGCGCATTCCGGCGATCCGTCCGGCCAACGCGCGCTTCGACGGCATGTACCAGATACCGACCTTCGCCGAGGTCGTGCGCCTGGCCCAGCGCGAGAGTCGCGGCGGCCGCCGCATCGGCATTTATCCGGAAACCAAGCATCCGACCTATTTCGCCCGCGAAGGCCGGCGCCTGGACGGCACGCCGATCGCGATGTCGCTGGGCGCCAAGCTGATCGAAACCCTGGTCGCCGAAGGCTTCACCGACCCGCGCCGGGTCTACATCCAGAGCTTCGAATTCGAGAACCTGATCGAGCTCAAGACCCGGATCATGCCGCGCGCCGGCGTCGATCTGCCGCTGGTGCAGTTGTACGACGACTTCCAGAGCCGCAGGCCCTACGACCTGGCCTATAACCTCGCCCATGGCGCCGATCTGGGCGCGATCTACGGCGGCCTGGCCCAGCAGGCCGAGGGCGGCCTGGGCGCGAACACACGCTACGGCGACCTGGCCAGCGAGCCGGTGCTGCGCTGGATGAAGGCGAACTACGCCAGCGGCGTCGGTCCGTCCAAGAGCAGCCTGCTGCCGCGCCTGGCTTTGGATCCCAAGCTCGACGCCGACGGCGACGGCAAGGCCGAACTGGGCACACGCAACACCGGCGTCGTCCATCCGATGCTGGCCTGGGCGCTGAAGGCAGGGTTGGTGGTGCATCCGTATACGGTGCGCGCCGAAGAACCGTTCCTGAGCTTGAGCCCGAACGGCATCCCGCAGACCGCGCTGGCCGAGGCCGTGCAGCTCTACGGCCTGGGCGTGCAGGGCTTCTTCACCGACCAGCCCGACATCGGCGTCGCCGCGCGCGAGATCTTCCTCGACCTGCACCGCCCGCTGCGCGAGCGTTGAGGCTGCGCGTCGTTTTTGCCTGGGGGCAGGGCGGTGCGAGCCGCCCGAATCGAAACCCGCCTTGAGGGGCAGGGGCGGTGCGAGCCGCTCCGTCCCGAATCGAAACCTGCTGGGGGTAGGTGCGGCGCGAGCCGCGACCACGCCAGATCGGACGCGGCGCAAGCTTCGGCAAGCGCTCCGCGAACTCGCGTTGGACGGCGCGGGGGTTCGCGGTTCGCGGTCGCGGCTCACGCCGCTCCTACCCCAAAACATACGGCCAGCCGGCGCTTTCTGTGGGAGCGGCGTAAGCCGCGATCGCGCCAGATCCAGTGCGAGGCATCGGCACCTTCTGTGGGAGCGGCGTAAGCCGCGATCGCGCTAGATCCAGTGCGAGGCATCGGCGCNGGAGCGGCGTAAGCCGCGATCGCGCYAGATCCAGTRCGASGCATCGGCRCCTTCTGTGGGAGCGGCGTAAGCCGCGATCGCGCTAGATCCAGTGCGAGGCATCGGCGCCTTCTGTAGGAGCGGCGTAAGCCGCGATCGCGCCAGATCCAGTGCGAGGCATCGGCACCTTCTGTGGGAGCGGCGTAAGCCGCGATCGCGCTAGATCCAGT
>NZ_LMIK01000006.1:123981-486808 GCF_001428685.1 Lysobacter sp. Root76
CTGTAGGAGCGGCGTAAGCCGCGATCGCGCCAGATCCAGTGCGAGGCATCGGCACCTTCTGTGGGAGCGGCGTAAGCCGCGATCGCGCTAGATCCAGTACGACGCATCGGCGCCTTCTGTRGGAGCGGCGTAAGCCGCGATCGCGCTRGATCCAGTGCGATGCAAGTGCCGATCAGCGGAGGATCGCTCGATGTGGTCACGCAGTGGCTTGCGGTTTCGCTATCGCGGCTTACGCCGCTCCCACAGACAGCGGAGCAGGGGGCGGCGCGCAGGAATCGGGAGTCACGCCGCCAGCGCGGCGTCCAACGTCGCTGCGCAGTCGGCCTCGATCTTCAGCGTGGCGATGTCGTCCGCGCGGGTCACGCCGCGGTTGAGCAGGGCCAGCGGCAGGCCGGCCTCGCGCGCGGCACGGGCGAAGCGGTAGCCGGAATACACCATCAGCGACGAACCCACGACCAGCATCGCATCGGCTTCGCGCAGGGCCTCGTGCGCGGCTGCGACCCGGGCGCGTGGCACGTTCTCGCCGAAGAACACCACGTCGGGCTTGAGCAGGCCGCCGCAGACCTCGCAGCGCGGCGGTGCGAAATCCTCGAAGCGCACGCCTTCCAGATCGGCGTCGCCGTCCGGAGCGCTCCGCGCGCTCAGATGGCGCCAGTCGGGGTTGTTCGCCGCCAGTTCCTCCTGCACCGCCGCGCGCGCACGGCGCGCGCCGCAGTCCAGGCAGACCGCTTCGTCGAGGCGGCCATGCAGGTCGATCACCTCGGTGCTGCCGGCGCGCTGGTGCAGGCCGTCGACGTTCTGGGTCAGCAGGCGTTTCAGCCCGCCGCGCCCTTGCCAGCGCGCGAGCGCGGCATGGCCGGGGTTCGGAAGCGCGCCTGCGAACGAGGGCCAGCCGACGAAGCTGCGCGCCCAGTAGCGCGCCCGCGTCGCGGCGTCGCCGACGAAGGCCTGGTAGGTGACCGGCGGCTTGCGTTGCCACTGGCCGTCCTCGCCGCGGTAATGCGGGATGCCCGAGCCAGTGCTGATGCCGGCGCCGGTCAGCACGAACACGCGCCGATGTGCGCCCAGCCAGTCGCGCAGCGTTTGCGCGGCGAGCGCATCGGCGTCGAAAGGCTGGATGTCGGAGGGCTGGCCGGTCATGCCGTCATTCTAGAGCGGCGCAGGCGATGGTTTGCGCAAGTCCCGCTCCCGCCCCAAAGCACGACGCGGTTGCGGGCCTTCTGTAGGAGCGGCGTGAGCCGCGATGCATGGCTGCGGTGGCTGGCGCAGGCCGCGGAGTGGCGCGATCGCGGCTTACGCCGCTCCCACAGAGCGTTGGAGCGGCGTTATCACATCGGTGCGGCGCGACAGTGGTGGCTTGCGGTCGCGGCTTACGCCGCTCCTACCCCAAAGTACGACGCGGGTGCGGGCTTGCTGTGGGAGCGGCGTGAGCCGCGATGCAGGGCTGCGGCGGCTGGCGCAGGCTGTGGAGTGGCGCGGTCGCGGCTTACGCCGCTCCTACCCCAAAGCACGACGCGGGTGCGGGCTTTCTGTGGGAGCGGCGTGAGCCGCGATGCGTGGCTGCGGCGGCTGGCGCAGGCCGCGGAGTGGCGCGATCGCGGCTTACGCCGCTCCCACAGGCGGCGGCGTCGGCCGGTCGCGTATGAAGTGCCAACGAGCGCGCAAAAAAAAGCCGCCCGGATCGCTCCGGGCGGCAATTCGGTGCGAAAGCGGGTTTACTGCTTGGCGGCGCCGGTCTTGACCTCGCCGCCGGCCGGTGCAGTCAGGCCGCGACGCTCCAGCAGCGGCTGGATCTGCGGCTCATGACCGGAGAAGTCGCGGAACAGCTGCAGCGCGTCCTTGCTGCCGCCCTGCGACAGCAGGGTGGCGCGGAAGCGGTCGCCGTTCTCGCGGGTCAGGCCGCCGTGCTCCTTGATCCACTTGACCGTGTTCGCGTCCAGCACTTCCGACCAGATGTAGGCGTAGTAGCCGGCCGCGTAGCCGCCCATGATGTGGCTGAAGTACGGGGTCTTGTAGCGCGGCGGGACCGGCGCGTAGCTGACGCCGTCCTTCTGCAGCGCCGCCGCTTCGAAGGACATCACGTCCTTGGCCGCCGGGACCTGGTCGGGGCTGCCGATCTGGTGCCAGTTCTGGTCCAGCATCGCCGCACCGAGGTACTCGGTGGTGGTGAAGCCCTGGTTGAACTTGGACGCGGCCAGAACCTTGTCCAACAGTTCCTTCGGCATCGGCTCGCCGGTCTGGTAGTGCTTGGCGTAGTTGGCCAGGATCGACGGCCAGTCGGCCCACATTTCGTTGACCTGCGACGGGAACTCGACGAAGTCGCGCGGCACGTTGGTGCCGGAGAAGTACGGATACTTCACGTTCGAGAACATGCCGTGCAGGGCATGGCCGAACTCGTGGAACATCGTGGTGACCTCGTCCCAGGTCATCAGGGTCGGCTTGCCGGCCGGCGGCTTGGGAATGTTGAGGTGGTTGGCCACGACCGGCAGGGTGCCGTACAGCTCGGACTGGTCGACGTAGGAGTTCATCCAGGCGCCGCCGCGCTTGCTGTCGCGGGCGTACATGTCGGCGATGAAGATCGCCAGCTGCTTGCCGTTGGCGTCGAACACGTCGTACACCGCGGTGTCGGGGTGGTACAGCGGCAGGTCGGTGCGGCGCTTGAACTTCAGGCCGTAGAGCTGGCCGGCGGCGTAGAACACGCCGTTTTCGAGCACGTTGTTCATCTCGAAGTAGGGCTTGAGCTGCGCTTCGTCGAACGCGTACTTCTCCTGGCGCACCTTCTCGGCGTAGTAGGCCCAGTCCCAGGGCTCGAGCTTGAACGAAGGCTGGCCCTTGGCGGCCTGTTCCTTGTCGATCATGGCCTGCAGGTCGGCGGCTTCGCGCTTGGCGTTGGCGACCGCGGCCGGAGCGAGCTGGCCGAGCATGGCGTTGACCGCCTGCGGGGTCTTGGCGGTCTCGTCCTCGAGCACGAACGCGGCGTAGTTCGGATAGCCCATCATCTTGGCCCGCTCGGCGCGCAGCTTGGTGACCTTGGCGACGATGGCGGTGTTGTCGAACTCGTTGCTGCGGCTGCCGCGCGCGACCGAGGCGCGGTACAGCTTCTCGCGCAGGGCGCGGTTGTCGAGGTCGGTCTCGGGCGGCTGGCCGGTGGTGTTGAGCAGGGTCAGCACGTACTTGCCGTCGAGCTTGCGCGTCTTGGCCGCTTCGGCGGCCGCGGCGATGCGCTCGTCGGACAGGCCGGCCAGCTCTTCCTTGGTGTCGACGGTGATCGCCGAGGCGTTGACCTCGCCCAGCACGTTCTGGCTGAACTTGGTCGCCAGGCCGGCGAGTTCGGCGTTCATCGCCTTGAGCTTGGCCTTGTCGGCCTCGGACAGGTTGGCGCCGCCGCGCACGAAGTCGGTGTAGTAGCGCTCGATCAGGCGCACGCCCTGGGCGTCGAGGCCGAGCGAGTCGCGGGTTTCGTACAGCTTCTTGACCCGCGCGAACAGCTTCGGGTTCAGCGCGATCGCGTCGCGGTGCGCCGACAGCTTGGGCGCGTACTCGGCCTGCAGTTTTTCGCGGGTCGGGTTGGTGTCGGTGCCGACCAGGTTGAAGAACACCGAGGTCGAGCGGCCGAGGATGCGGCCGGACTGCTCCATCGCGACGATGGTGTTGTCGAAGGTGGGCGCGTCCGGATTGTTGGCGATCGCCTCGACTTCCTTGAGCTGGTCGGCCATGCCGCGATCGAAGGCCGGGGCGAAGTCGCTGTCCTTGATCTTGTCGAACTGCGGGTACTGCAGCGGCAGCGGGCTCTCGGCGTAGAACGGATTGGCGGTTTGCGCGCTCACGGCGGTGTCTGCTTTCTTGGCGGGGGACGCGGCATACGTGGGGGCGGTTACGCTCAATGCCACGGCCAGCGCCAGGGCGAGGGGGTGCTTCATCGGACGGACCTCGTCAAAAGGAACCCCGAAGCCTACCGGATGGGGTCCGGGGCGGCGTATGACTAAAGGCATGGTTGCCGCGGACCGGCCGCTGCGGCAAGGTCGCCAGGCCCGAACCGGGGACTTGCGGCACATGCGCCGCGGCGACCCTGGCTTACACTGCCGGCACGCACAGGCCGGGGCAGGGCGCATGGGACAGCGCGAGGTGGGTCGTGGGCCGCAGTCGCCTCGGGCGCGCGGTCCGGCAGGGAGGCGGGCATGAGCGCGCCTTCGGTACGCGCGTTCACGCCGATGCTGCACGTCGCCGACGTGCTGCGCGCGGCCGCCTTCTACGCCCTGATGGGCTTCGGGATCGAGCGCCGGCACCACGATCCGCGCCACGGCGACAAGCCGGTCTGGGCCGCGCTGCAGCATCCCGGCGGCGCCGAGTTGATGCTGGTGCTCGCCGACGGGCCGGTCGACGACAGCGTCCAGGCCGTCCTGTTCTACGTCTATTGCGACGACGTCGCGGCCATGCACGCGCTCCTGCGCGCGGCCGGCGTGACGGTCGGGGCGATCGGCTATCCGTTCTACCGTCCGCACGGCGAGTTCCGCGTCGCCGACGCCGACGGCTATATCTGCATGGTCGCCCACCTGTGAGCCCGCGCGGCGGTCACATCCGCCGCCGCGCGCGCGTCCTTATCCGCACTCCAACGACGAGCGAACCGACGATGACTTCCATGCTGACCGCTGCCTCGCCGATCACCGCCGCGCAAACGCGCCGTTCCCGCACCTCCCTGGGCCGGCTGGCGCTGGGTCTGTGCCTGGGCGCCTGCTTCGCAGGCAACGCGCTGGCCGCCGAAACCACCCGCTACCTGGCCCTGGTCGACGGCGGCAAGCAGGCCGGTCACCAGACCGTGACCCGTGCCGACGACGGCACGATCAACGTCGATTTCATCTTCAAGGACAACGGCCGCGGGCCCGAGCTCAAGGAGACCTACACCCTGGCCGCCGACGGCACCTACAAGACCTACGCGGTCAAGGGCAGCTCGACCTTCGGCGCGCCGGTGGACGAAAGCTTTTCGATCGCCGATGGCAAGGCCCGGTGGAAGTCGACTTCCGACCAGGGCGAGCAGGCCGCGGCGCCCGGCGCGCTGTACTCGCCGCTGGGCGGCACCCCGGCCGGTTTCAGCATCGCCCTGGCAGCGTTGAGCAAGCGCAGCGACGGCAAGCTGCCGCTGATCCCCAGCGGCAGCCTGACCGTGCGCAAGATCGGCGAGGCCGAGGTCGTGCGCGACGGCAAGAAGCAGAAGGTGCAGCTGGTCGCGATGACCGGCGTCGGCCTGACCCCGACCTTCGCCTGGGCCACCCAGGGCGAGAACCCGCGCCTGTTCGCCTATATCTTCCCGGGCTTCCTGCAGCTGATCGAGGAGGGCTGGCAGGGCAACGCCGACGCGCTGGAAACCCAGCAGAAGCTCGCCGAGGGCGAGGCCCTGGTTGATCTGCGCAAGCGCCTGGGCCATCCCATCGCCGGCAGCACCCTGATCCGCAATGCGCGCGTGTTCGACAGCGAGCACGCCAAGCTCGGTCCGGTTTCCGACGTGCTGCTGCGCGACGGCCGCATCGTCTCGGTCGAGGCCGGCGGTGCGATCAAGGTCAAGGCCGACCGCGACATCGACGCGGCCGGCAAGGTGCTGCTGCCGGGCCTGTTCGATATGCACGGCCACATCGGCCGCTGGGATGGCGGCCTCAACCTCGCCGCCGGCGTCACCACCGTGCGCGACATGGGCAACGACAACGCCACCCTGCAGCAGATCATCGGCGAAATCCGCGAGGGCAAGCTGATGTCGCCCGACGTGGTGCCGGCCGGCTTCATCGAGGGCGAGAGCAACTTCTCGGCGCGCAACGGTTTCGTGATCAAGGACCTGGACGGCGCCAAGAAGGCGGTGGACTGGTACGCCGAGCACGGCTACCCGCAGGTCAAGATCTACAACTCCTTCCCCAAGGACCTGCTGCGCGATACCGCCGCCTACGCCCACAGCAAGGGCATGCGCGTGAGCGGCCATGTGCCGGCCTTCATGCGCGCGCAGGACGTGGTCGAGCAGGGTTACGACGAGATCCAGCACATCAACCAGGTGCTGCTGAACTTCTTCGTCGACGACAAGACCGACACCCGCACTCTGACGCGTTTCTACCTGGTCGCCGACAAGACCGCCGACCTGGATTTCGACTCCAAGCCGGTGCAGGACTTCATCGCGCTGCTGGCCAAGAAGCAGATCGTGATCGATCCGACCCTGGCCACGTTCGACTTCCTGCGCCAGCGCCCGGGCGAGCTGTCGCAGGCTTATGCGGCGGTCGCCGAGCATCTGCCGCCGGACCTGCAGCGCGGGCTGCGCGTGGCCGAGATGAACATCCCCGACGACGCCACCGCCGCGCGTTACAACCGCTCCTATGAGAAGGCGGTCGAGTTCGCCGGCCGCATGTACAAGGCCGGCGTGCCGCTCGTGGCCGGCACCGACGCGCTTCCCGGCTTTACCCTGCAGCGCGAGCTGGAGCTGTACGTGCAGGCCGGCCTGACCCCGTCGCAGGCGCTGCAGGTCGCGACCTGGAACGGCGCCAAGTACGCGCGTGTGCTCGAAGACCGCGGCTCGGTCACCCCGGGCAAGCGTGCCGACCTGATCCTGATCGACGGCGACCCGACCGCGAACATCGCCGACATCCGCAAGGTCGCGCTGGTGCTCAAGGGCGAGGTCGCCTATTACCCCAGCGAGATCGACGAGGCGCTCGGAATCAAGCCGTTCGCCGCGCCGGTGAAGGTCGGCGTAGCGCAGTAGGCGCGGCAGCTGCAGGGCGAGGCAGCCGCAGGGCGAGGCAGCCGCAGGGCGCCGCACGGTCGGCCGTCGCCGCGATGGCGGCGGCCGCTGTGGGAGCGGCGTAAGCCGCGATCGCGCAACCACGACCGCCGCAGCCCGACCCGAAGCGAAGCGGTTCTGCCTTGGGGTAGGAGCGGCGTGAGCCGCGACCGCGCAACCACGACCGCTGTAGCCCGACCCGATGCGAAGCGGTTCCGCCTTGGGGTAGGAGCGGCGTAAGCCGCGACCGCGACACTGCGGTGGCCTGCGCGGGTCGTGATAGGTCGCGATCACGGTTTACGCCGCTCCCACAGGAGCGGCGCATGGCAGGTGGTTTAGGTGCACGGCGTGGGTCGCGATCGCGGCTTACGCCGCTCCCACAGGAGCGGCGAATGGCAGGTGGGTTTAGGTGCGCGGTGTGGGTTCGTGGTCGCGGCTTACGCCGCTCCTACCCCAAGGCGTCGCCTCTGCGGGGACGCGCTGAATTTTTACAAATATCATTAATTTCAATGGGTTGAGGTGTATTTCTCAGTCGGGAACGCATCCAGAATGTGGACTGGATATGCCTAAACCGCATACCTTCGAGTACTGACTCTTTTAATGATTTGGTAACATTCACCGGACAAAGAGCCGCCACCGGCGCGGGCAGTCCGCGCTACGGCCGTCAGGGGACGGTCGGACCGACGTCGCAGTCGTCCCGTCGCCGAGCCGCATGCCAGGCGCATGCCCAGCCCGGCTTCTTACGAACCCAGGTGCCCCGATCCCGGGCCGCCGCTTTCATCGAGAACCCCCGCCATGCGTCAGCACGTCCGTGCTCCCCGCAGCCATGCCCTGGCCATCGCCGTCGCGATCAGCCTGACTTCCGCCGCCGCCTTCGCGCAGGACGCGCCCGCCGCAGCCGCCGAGACGGCGCCCGCCGCCGAATCCGAGGCCAAGACCCTGGACGCGCTGATGGTGACCGCGCAGCGCCGCGTCGAACGCGCCAAGGACGTGCCGATGGCGCTGACCACCGTCGATGCCGAGAAGCTGCACGTGCTCGGTTCCGGCGGCGGCGACATCCGCTACCTGTCCGGCCGTCTGCCCAGCCTGAACATCGAGTCCTCGTTCGGCCGCGCCTTCCCGCGCTTCTACATCCGCGGCCTGGGCAACACCGACTTCGACCTCAACGCCTCGCAGCCGGTCTCGCTGGTGTACGACGACATCGTCCTGGAGAACCCGCTGCTGAAGGGCTTCCCGGTGTTCGACATGGAGAACGTCGAACTGCTGCGCGGCCCGCAGGGCACGCTGTTCGGCCGCAACACCCCGGCCGGCGTGGTCAAGTTCGAATCCGCCAAGCCGACCCGCGAACTCGAAGGCTACGGCCAGATCGCCTACGGCACCCACGGCACCACCAACATCGAAGGCGCGATCAGCGGCCCGCTGGGTCCGAACTGGTCGGCGCGCGCTTCGGTGCTGTACCAGCGCCGCGACGAGTGGGTGACCAACACCAACCCGAACGCCCGCACCAATCCCAAGCTGGAAGGCTACGACGAGTCGGCCGCGCGCCTGCAGCTGCAGTACGACGGCAGCGAGACCTTCCACGCCCTGTTCAACGTGCACGCGCGCCACCTCAACGGCACCGCGCGCCTGTTCCGCGCCAACATCTTCAAGCCGGGCACCAACGATCTGGTCGACGGCTTCGACGACGAAAAGATCGCCATCGACGGCCGCAACTTCCAGCAGCTCGACACCTTCGGCGCCAGCGCGCGCCTGAGCTGGGACTTCGGCAACGACCTCACCCTGTACTCGATCACCGGTTACGAGTCGGCCGACTCGCTCAGCCGCGGCGACATCGACGGTGGCGTGGGCGCAGTGTTCGCACCGCCGTCCGGCCCCGGCGTGATCCCGTTCACCGCCGAATCCGCCGACGGTCTGCCCGACCACCGCCAGTGGACCCAGGAATTCCGCCTGGAGTCGAACTACAGCGGCCCGCTGAACTGGCAGGCCGGCCTGTTCTACTTCGACGAAGACATCACCGTCGACAGCTTCAACTACGACACCCTCGGCGGCGGCGTGCAGGCCGGCTGGGCGCAGCAGAAGCAGCGCAACAAGGCCTGGGCGGCGTACGGCTCGCTGGACTACGCGGTCACCGACAAGCTGACCCTGCGTGGCGGCCTGCGCTACACCCAGGACAAGAAGGACTTCACCGCCAGCGTGCTGCAGAGCGCGCCGTTCGGTGCGCCGGTGTCGGGTCCGTTCCCGGTCCACACCGACGTCGACGACGTCAGCTGGGACGCCAGCGCGGTCTACCAGGTCACCCCCGACGTGAACCTGTACGCCCGCGTCGCCAAGGGCTTCCGCGCCCCGTCGATCCAGGGCCGCCTGCTGTTCCAGGTGCCGCCGCAGCCGTCGGTGGCCGACGCCGAGAAGGTCATCTCCTACGAAGCCGGCGTCAAGGCCGACCTGTGGGACAAGCGCGCGCGCCTGGGCTTCGCGGTGTTCCATTACAACGTCGACAACCAGCAGCTCAACGCCGTTGGCGGCGCGCGTAACCAGACCGTGCTGCTCAACGCCGACAAGACCGTGGGCCAGGGCTTCGAGTTGGACTTCGATGCCTACGTCACCGACAACCTGATGATCACCCTCGGCGCCAGCTACAACGACACCGAGATCAAGGACGCCAACCTCGCCGTCGCGCCCTGCGGCAGCGGCATGTGCACGGTCACCGATCCGCCCGTCATTGATCCGATCACGGGTGCTGTGCTTGCGCGCATCGACGGCAACCCGCTGCCGCAGGCACCGAAGTGGGTCTACAACCTGACCGCGCGCTATTCGCTGCCGGTCGGCGACGGCGGCGAGTTCTTCGTCTACACCGACTGGGCCTACCGCAGCGAAGTGAACTTCTTCCTGTACGAGGCCAAGGAGTTCCGCGGCAAGGCCCTGCTCGAAGGCGGCCTGCGCGTGGGCTACGGCTGGGACGACGGCAAGTACGAGCTGGCGCTGTACGGCCGCAACATCCTCGACAAGGTGCAGGCGGTCGGCGCGATCGACTTCAACAACCTGACCGGCTTCGTCAACGAGCCGCGCATCGTGGGTCTGGAGTTCAAGGCCGGTTTCTGAGGCCGGGCAGGGCGGTACGCCGCCTGCCGATGCAGCAGCCGAACGGCCCGCCTCGCGCGGGCCGTTCGTTTTTTCGGGCCTGCGGGCAGGGCGACGGCCTTGCCGCGTCCTTTACCGCCGGCTCGCTAGGCTGGCGCGCACGCAACGCGTTATCGTGCGTCCAGCCCCCTCGGAGCCCGTCCCATGACCACCGCCTACGATTTCACCGCCACCGACATCGACGGCCAGTCGCGCTCGCTGGACGAGTACCGCGGCAAGGTGCTGCTGATCGTCAACGTCGCCTCGCAGTGCGGCTTTACCCCGCAGTACACCGGCCTGGAGCAGCTCGAGCGCAAATACTCGGGGCAAGGCTTCGAAGTGCTGGGCTTCCCCTGCGACCAGTTCGGTCATCAGGAGCCGGGCAACGAGGCCGAGATCAAGGAGTTCTGCTCGCTGACTTACGAGGTGAGCTTCCCGATGTACGCCAAGATCGACGTCAACGGCGACAAGGCGCATCCGCTGTGGAAGTGGCTGAAGGACGAAAAGGGCGGCTTCCTTGGCATCGACGCGATCAAGTGGAACTTCAGCAAGTTCCTGGTCGGCCGCGACGGCAAGGTCGTCAAGCGCTACGCCCCGACCGACAAGCCCGAGTCGATCGCGGCGGATATCGAGAAGGCGCTGGCCTGAACCCAAACCCGCATCGCGCTTTGGGGTAGGAGCGGCGTAAGCCGCGACCGCAACACGCGGGCGCAGCGAAAGTTTCGCAGCCGCTCGATCTCACGGGTCGCGGCTTACGCCGCTCCTACCCCAAGTCGAAATCGGCGGCCGTTGCTTTCTGTGGGAGCGACGTGAGTCGCGATTTCGTCCCAGGCTGGGATTCATCGCGGCGCACGCCGCTCCCACACCGGCCTACGCCACGTCGTTGGCCGCTTGCAGTTGCACCGGAACCGCCGCCTTCACCGTCTCCCGCGGCCGCATCTTCAGCCCGAAGCACGGCCGCAGCAGCGGCACCCGGCGGATGATCGCGTGCAGCCCCCAGCAGCCCAGCACGGTGCCGACCACCACGATCACCGGCTCGCTCACCGGGCCCAGGTGCAGCGGCAGGATCCAGTACGCGATCAGCACGATCAGGCTCTGGTGCAGCACGTACCAGGGATAGACCGCCTCGTTGGCCCAGGGCAGCCAGCGGAACGGGCGGTTGAGCAGGGCATGGCCCCAGCCCAGGATCGCCGAGATCGCGAACCAGATGTACAGGTTGCGCAGCAGCCACACGCTCTTCTGCAGCACGTCCGGAATGTCGTCCGGCAACGCCAGCGCCAGGGTCAGGTAGAAGCCGAACAGGCCCAGGGCCAGGCCCAGGCTCCATTTGCGCAGCCGCACCAGCTCGTTCCACAGGCCGCTGTCGTTGCCCAGCCAGTAGCCGTAGAGGAACACGCTGAAATAGATCGCGTGGCGGTACCAGTCGTGGATCAGGTCGCCGGTTTCCTCGAAATGCGGCTGCAGCAGCATGGTCGCCACGGCCAGCGGCAGCGCCGGCAGGATCAGCAGCTTCCAGCCGCGCAGCCCGGCCACCAGCGCGTGCAGGCGCCGGCCCAGGCCGTTGCGGAACAGCGGCAGCAGGGCGGCCAGGACGACGGTATAGACCCACAGGTAGGCCAGGTACCACAGGTGGTTCCAGGTGAAGCCGTACTCCCAGCCGTCGAACGCGTCCTTGGGCCAGGGCTGGAATTGGTAGTAGCGCAGCAGGAAATCGACGAAGCCCGGCTCGACCAGGCCGTTGGCCACGCCCTGGGCATAGGGCTGGATCGGCACCACCACCAGGCAGCCGAAGGTCAGCGGCAGCAGCAGGCGCCAGCTGCGCTGGACCACGAAGCGCCCCAGCGAGGTGCCGCGCAGCAGGAAGTGCACCGACAGGCCCGAGATCAGGAAGATCAGGTCCATGCGCCAGCGGTTCATGAACAGCATCGGGATCTGCAGCGGCTCGGACAGGTGCGTGCTTTTCAGATGCCAGTCCCACTCGGCGACATAGAGCATGGCGCAGTGGTAGAGGATCAGCAGGGCGAAGGCGATCGCGCGCAGGGCGTCGATATCGTGGCGGCGTTGCATGGGTCGGTCCGCGGCAGTGGTGGAGCGCACAGCCTTGCCGCGACGGCCCCGCGGCGCAGCGCCGAGGTGACCGGCGGTGGGCTCGCGGGGACGAATCGCGGGCTTCGGGGACGGCCGGTTGCCGCGACTGCACCCGCACAGGCGAGAATGCGGCCATGAACTACGAACCGACCGCGGCCCGGATGGCCGACGCCGACAACGCCATCCCGCCGGCCCAGCCGCTCGTCCCGCCTAGTGCCTGGGACCGCTACCAGCCGTGGCGGCGCGTCCTCGAAATCGCGAGCTGGGTGCTGCTGTTCTCGGTCAACGCGGTCGCGGGCACCCTGACCACGATCATCGACATCCACCGGGTCGGGCTGGACATCCCCGACTGGGCGCCGGCGATCTGGGAGGCGACCAGCTGCGCGGTCGCGCTGGCCCTGGTCCCGGCCCTGGTCCGGTACACCCGCAAGGTCCCGTTCCACATCGATACCTGGCGGCGGGCGCTGGGCCTGCACCTGCTCGGCAGCGTGGTCTGGTCGCTGCTGCATGTGAGTCTGATGGTCGGCCTGCGCAAGCTGGTCTACGCCGGCCTGGGCGAGTCCTACGACTTCGGCTCCTGGGGCATGGGCTTCGTCTACGAGTACCTGAAGGACGTGCGTTCCTACACCTATATGGTGCTGTGGATCGAAGGCTACCGCTTGCTGCTGCGGCGTTGGCAGGGCGAGGCCAGCCTGCTGGCGCCGCCCGACGACCTGCCCGAGCCGGCCATGCCCGAGCGTCCCGAGCGCTTCCTGGTGCGCAAGCTGGGCAAGGAGTTCCTGATCGCCGCCGGCGAAGTCGAATGGCTGCAGGCCTCGTCCAACTACGTGAACCTGCACCTGCGTGGCCGCGACTACCCGCTGCGCACCACCATGGCCACGATCGAGACCCAGCTCGACCCGGCCCGCTTCGTGCGCGTGCACCGCTCCTATATGGTCAACCTGGATTGCGTCGGCGAGATCGAGCCGCTGGAAAGCGGCGACGCGCGCATCACCATGAGCGACGGCACCCGGATCCCGTGCAGCCGGCGCTACCGCGGCGCGCTGCGCCAGGAACGCCGCGCCGCCTGAGCCGCTAGTCGCGTCCGGCCGGTGCCGGCGGCAACAGGGCGTGCAGCTCGCGCACCAGGCGTTCGACCTTCTCCGGCGTATAGCCACGCTGCACGTGCGCGATCCGGCCATGGGTGTCGATCAGGAAGGCGTTGGGCACGGCGCGCACGCGGTAGTAGCGCGCGACCGTGCCCGGATCGCGGAGGTAGGTCAGGTCCAGCCTGGGGTTCAGGCGCAGGAACGCGTCGTAGTCGCGCTGCGGCTCGGCGTAGTTGATCGCGACGATCTCCAGGCGCTGGCGACCGACGCCGGCCTGCAAAGCCGCCAACTGCGGCAGTTCGCGCCGGCATTGTTCGCACCAGCCGGCCCAGAACACCACCAGCACGACTTTGCCGCGGTACTGGCTGACCCGTATCGAGCGGCCGTCGCGGTCCAGGCCCAGCCAGTCGGGCGGAAGGTCGCCGACTTGCGGCGCCTGTGCGCTTGTTTTTGCGATGTTCGCGGTGTTCGCGATGTTCGAGGTGCTCGCGTCGTCGGCGGCGGCCGCCGGAGCCAGCGCCGCGCCCAGGCACAGCGACATCAGCGCGGCCGCCGACAGCCGGCCTAGCGCGACGCGTAGCGACGAGAGCGGGCGCGCGCTCATTTCTCGACGAACGCGCGCTCGTAGACGTACTGCCCCGGCGTGCCGATGCGCGGCGCGGCGCTGAAGCCGCGGCCGTCCAGCAGTTCGCGGAAGTCGGCCAGCATCTGTGGGCTGCCGCAGATCATGGCGCGGTCGTGCTCGGCGTCCAGCGGCTCGATCCCCAACTGCGCCATCATCCGGCCGTCGGCCATCATCTCGGTCAGGCGCCCGCGCTGATCGCGGCCGGCGAAGTCGAAGGTCTCGCGGCTCACCGCCGGGTAGTAATGCAGCTGCCTGGCGATCTGCTCGCCGAGGAACTCGTGCTTGGGCAGCTCGTTGACGATGTAGTCGCGGTAGGCCAGGTCCTGGACGCTGCGCACGCCGTGGCACAGGATCACCCGCTCGAAGCGCTCGTAGGTCTCCGGGTCCTTGATCACCGACAGCCACGGCGCGAAGCCGGTGCCAGTGCCCAGCAGGTACAGGTTGCGGCCCGGATGCAGATCGTGGATCAGCAGGGTGCCGGTGGGTTTGCGCCCGATCAGCACCTGGTCGCCCGGCTGGATTTCCTTCAGGCGCGAAGTCAGCGGCCCGTTCGGAACCTTGATGCTGAAGAACTCCAGCTGCTCTTCCCAGTTCGCGCTGGCGATCGAATACGCGCGCAGCAGGGGCTTGGACGAACCGTCCGCCTGCGGAACCTGCAGTCCGATCATCACGAACTGCCCGTTCTCGAAACGGAAACCGTCGTCGCGGGTGGTGGTGAAGCTGAAGTAGTCGTCGGTCCAGTGACGGACGTCCAGCACCGTCTCGGTGCCAAATGCGGAGGACATGCGGGGCAGGGGAGTGGAGCCGGGGCCGCATTGTAGCCGATCGATGAGAGTGACTCTCATCTGCTGCCTGGCGACCGCGGTCGCGAGGATTCGCCTAGCCCGTGCCGCGATTCGTACTTTGAAGTGCCGCCGTGGAATCGGCCCCGCTTCCGCCGCCGCTGTCAACGGGTTTCCCCTGCCGCCCGGCGTTGCGACAATCGGGTCAGCCCGCAGCCAGCGGGTGCCAGACCGATTGGACGCAATGCAAGACACGAATTCGAAGTCCGCACCGCAGATCGCCGAACAGATCGCACGCACCATCGCCGCCGAGATCGGTGCGCAACCCGCCCAGGCCCGTTCCGCCATCGCCCTGCTCGACGAAGGCGCGACCGTGCCGTTCATCGCGCGCTACCGCAAGGAAGTCACCGGCGGCCTCGACGACACCCAACTGCGCGACCTCGAAACCCGCCTGCGCTACCTGCGCGAGCTCGAGGACCGCCGCGCCGCGGTGCTGGACAGCATCGCCGAACAGGGCAAGCTCAGCGACGCGCTGCGCGCCGACATCGAAGCCGCCGACAGCAAGGCGCGCCTGGAAGATCTGTACCTGCCGTACAAGCCCAAGCGCCGCACCAAGGCGCAGATCGCGCGCGAAGCCGGTCTGGAGCCGCTGGCCGACGGGCTGCTCGCCGATCCGACGCTGCAACCGGAAGCGTTCGCCGCCGGTTTCGTCAGCGAAGACAAGCAGGTCGCCGACGTCAAGGCCGCGCTCGACGGCGCGCGCGCGATCCTGATGGAGCGTTGGGGCGAAGACGCAGCGCTGGTCGGCGAACTGCGCACCTGGCTGCACCAGACCGGCGTGATCCGCGCCCGCGTGGTCGAAGGCAAGGAGAACGAAGGCGCCAAGTACCGCGACTACTTCGACCACGCCGAGGCCCTGGCCAAGATTCCCTCGCACCGCTTGCTGGCGCTGTTCCGCGCGCGCCGCGAGGAAGTGCTGTACCTCGACCTGGAACCCACCGCCGATCCGGCCGCCGGCCATGCCTACGGCGAGGGCCGGGTCGCGCTGCACGCCGGCGTCGCCGATCGTGGCCGCGCCGCCGACCGCTGGCTGCTCGACGCCTGCCGCATGACCTGGCGCGCCAAGCTGCACCTGCACCTGCTGCTGGACCTGTTCGGCCAGGCCCGCGAAAAGGCCGAAGCCGAAGCCATCGACGTGTTCGGCGACAACCTCAAGGACCTGCTGCTGGCCGCGCCGGCCGGTCCGCGCGCCGTGCTCGGCCTCGACCCGGGCCTGCGTACCGGGGTCAAGGTCGCGGTGGTCGACGCCACCGGCAAGCTGGTCGCCACCGACACCATCTACCCGCACGAGCCGCGCAAGCAGTGGGACCAGTCGCTGCACACGCTGCGCGCGCTATGCGCCAAGCACGCGGTCGAACTGATCTCGATCGGCAACGGCACCGCCTCGCGCGAAACCGACAAGCTCGCCGGCGACCTGATGAAGCTCGCGCCGGAGCTGAACCTGACCAAGATCGTGGTCAGCGAGGCCGGCGCTTCGGTGTACTCGGCCTCCGAGTTCGCCGCCAAGGAATTCCCGGGCCTGGACGTCAGCATCCGCGGCGCAGTCTCGATCGCGCGGCGCCTGCAGGACCCGCTCGCCGAGCTGGTCAAGATCGACCCCAAGGCGATCGGTGTCGGCCAGTACCAGCACGACGTCGACCAGTACCGCCTCGCGCGCGCGCTCGACGCCCGCGTCGAAGACTGCGTGAACGCGGTCGGTGTCTACGTCAATACCGCCTCCGCGGCGCTGCTGGCGCGGGTGTCGGGTCTGTCGAGCACGGTCGCCGAGAACATCGTCCGCCACCGCGACGAGAACGGCCCGTTCGCCTCGCGCAAGGCCCTGCTGAAAGTGCCGCGCCTGGGCGAGAAGACCTTCGAGCAGTGCGCCGGCTTCCTGCGCATCGTCGGCGGCGAGCAACCGCTGGACGCCTCGGCGGTGCACCCGGAGGCCTATCCGGTGGTCGAACGCATCGTCAAGCAATGCGGCCGCGAGGTGAAGCAGTTGCTCGGCGATCCGCAGTTCGTGCGCGGGCTCAAGCCCGAGCAGTACACCGACGACACCTTCGGCCTGCCGACCGTGCGCGACATCCTCAAGGAAATGGAGAAGCCCGGCCGCGACCCGCGCCCGGAATTCAAGGCCGCGCGTTTCGCCGACGGCGTCGAGGACCTCAAGGACCTCAAGGTCGGCATGATCCTGGAAGGCGTGATCAGCAACGTTGCCGCGTTCGGTGCCTTCGTCGACATCGGCGTGCACCAGGACGGCCTGATCCACATCTCGGCGCTGTCGGACAAATACATCAAGGACCCGCGCGAGGCGGTCAAGGCCGGCGACGTGGTCAAGGTGCGGGTGCTGGAGGTCGACATCGCACGCAAGCGCATCGCCCTGACGCGCCGCCTCGACGACGCGGTGCCCGCGCCGCGCGCGCCGGGCGGCGGTGCGGACCGCGCCAACGCCGATCGCGGCGGCGGCCGCGGCAAGGACGGCGGCCGCGGCGGGCGTCGCGATCAGGCGCCGCGCGGCGGCTCGTTCGCATCGGCGGGCAAGGCGGCTGCGCCGATGGGCGGGGCCTTGGCCGATGCGTTCGCGCGGGCGAAACAAAAGAGTTGATCGCGGTCGCCGGTTCGTAGGATGCGGTGAGCCAAAGGCGAACCGCATCGTCGCGAAGGTCTGGAAACGATAGGCGCCTCCCGCGGCCCATAGAAGAATCCCCGCCATGGCGGGGATTCGAACTGACGCGGGTACGCGGACGTGGCGTGTGGCGTGTCGCCCCTACGGCTTGCCTGCCGGGGGATCCAGGCGCAACAACTCGCCGTTCTGCTCGTCCGTCAGCACATACACCTTGCCGTCCGCGCTCACGCGCACGTCGCGGATGCGCTTGCCCAGCTCGCCCAGCAGCCGTTCTTCCTTGACGATCTTGTCGCCGTCCAGGCTGAGGCGGATCAGATTTCCGTCGGCGAGCGCGCCCAGGAACAGGCTGTCGTTCCACGGCGAGCCGGGGTGGCCGGTGTAGAAGGCCATGCCCGACAGGCCCGGCGATTTTTCCCAGACGTGGTAAGGCGATTCCATGCCGGGCTTGTTTTTGCCTTCGGCTTCGGAAATCGGCAGACCGCTGTAATCGATGCCGTTGGTGATGATCGGCCAGCCGTAGTTCTTGCCGGCCTCGGGAAGGTTGATCTCGTCGCCGCCGCGCGGGCCGTGTTCGGCCTCCCAGATCTTGCCGCTGCGCGGGTCGGTCGCCAGCGACTGCATGTTGCGATGGCCGTAGCTCCAGATTTCGGCGCGCGCGTCGCTGCGGCCGGCATAGGGATTGTCGCTCGGCACGCTGCCGTCCAGGTTCAGGCGCACCAGCTTGCCCTGCAGCATCTTCAAGTCCTGCGAGGCCATGCGCTCCTGACGCTCGCCCTGGGTGATGAAGACATGCCCGTGTCCGTCGAAGGCGATGCGCGAACCGAAATGATTCGGCCCGACCAGCTTGGGCTGCTGGCGGTAGATCACGGCGACATCGCTCAGCCCCGATTCGCCCAGCGTGGCGGTAGCGACCGCGGTGCCGGCGCTGCCGTCGGGGCCGGGCTCGGCATAGCTGAGATAGATGCGTTTGCTGCTGGCGAAGTCCGGGGCCAGCACGACGTCGAGCAAGCCGCCCTGGCCCTTGGCCCAGACCTCGGGCAGGTTCGCCAGCGGCGCCGAGATCGCGCCGTCGGCGCCGATCCGGCGCAGCCGCCCGGGCCGTTCGCTGACCAGGAATCCGCCGTCGGGCAGCAGGGCCACGCTCCACGGATGTTCCAGGCCCTCGGCGATCCGGGTGAGCTGGACCGCACCGCGTTCGCTGGCGAGCTGCTGACCGCTTTGTTTGGCGGGTGCGGGCCGTGCGGCAGCCTCATCCTGGGCGGGCGTCTTGTCGCACGCGGCCAGGCTCAGCGCGAGCATGAGGACGAGAGGGAAGCGGTGGGGGCGGACTGGCATTGGGAGTCTCCTTAGCGGTAACCGGCAGCCTGCAATTCGAACAGTTCGGCGTAGCGCCCGCCTTGCGCGAGCAGCTCGGTATGCGTGCCGCTGGCCTCCAGGCGGCCTTCGGCGAGCACCAGGATACGGTCGGCCATGCGCACGCTGCTGAAGCGGTGCGAGATCAGCACCGCAGTGCGGTCGTCCGACAGTTCCTTGAAGCGCTGGAACACTTCGAATTCCGAACGCGCGTCCAGGGCCGCGGTCGGCTCGTCGAGGATCATGACCTGGGCGTCGCGCATGTAGGCGCGCGCGATCGCGATCTTCTGCCACTGCCCGCCGGAAAGATCGACGCCGGTCTTGAAGCGGCGCCCGATCTGCTGGTCGTAGCCTTGCGGCAGCGAGTCGATGACCTGGTCGGCGAGCGCGCGCCGGGCCGCGCTGCGGATCCGCTCCTGGTCGTGCATGGCGTCGATCTGGCCGACGCCGATGTTCTCGCCGGCGGTGAGGTGATAGCGCACGAAGTCCTGGAAGATCACCCCGATGTTGGCGCGCAGCTGATCCAGGTCGTACTCGCGCAGGTCGTGGCCGTCGAGTAGGATGCGGCCCTCGTCGGGGTCGTACAGGCGCGCCAGCAGTTTGACCAGGGTGGTCTTGCCGGCGCCGTTCTCGCCGACCAGGGCCAGCACTTCGCCGGCGTGCAGTTCGAAGTTCAGCCCGCGCAGCGCCCAGCGCTCGGCATCGGGATAGCGGAAGCCGACGTTCTCGAACACGAAGCCGCTGGCGATCGGCCTCGGCACCGGGCGCGGATTCGCCGGCGACACGATCTCTGGTTCGATCTCGAAGAACGAGAACAGATCGTCCAGGTACAGCGCCTGGCCGGCGACCTGCGAGAAGCCGACCAGCAAGCCTTCGAGCAACTGGCGCAGGCGCCGGAAGCTGCCGGCCAGGAAGGTCAGGTCGCCGATACTGAAATCGCCCTTGACCGTGCGCCAGGCAATGTAGGCGTAGGCGACGTAGTAGCCCAGCGTGCCCAGCGCCGCGAGCAGGGTGCCCCAGACCGCGCGCCGCCGCGCCAGCGAACGGTTGGCCTTGAAGAACTTGTCCGCGAGTTCGCGGTATTTGGCGATGAGATAACGGTGGAGGTTGAAGATCTTCACCTCCTTGGCGGTCTCGACGCTGGCGCCCATCTGGCGCACGTACTCGAGCTGGCGGCGCTCGGGCGTCCAGGCGAAGTTGAGCGAGTAGCCCAGGGCATTGAAATGCGCTTCGCCGACGAAGGCGGGTATCAGCGCCACCGCCAGCAGCAGGATCAGCCACGGCGCGTAGACCAGCAGGCCGACCGCGAAGCTGATCACCGTGATCGCGTCCTGGACCTGGCCGAACAACTGGCTCATCAGGTTCATGCGGCCCATGGTCTGGCGCCGCGCGCGGTCGAGCTTGTCCTGCAGGTCCGGGTCTTCGAAGTCTTCCAGGTCCAGGGTCGCCGCATGCTCCATCAGGCGCACGCTGGTGGCGTTGGTGAACAGTTCCGACAGCAGCGAATCGCCGTAGCTGACCATGCGCCCGAGCAGATCGGAGCCGATCGCCAGGCCGAACTCCAAGGCCAGCAGGCCGAGCAGGGTGGTGAGCTGGCCGCCGCTCAGCGCCGCGCCCACCGATTCGAAGGCGACGCCGGCCGCGACCAGCCGCACCGCTTCGTCGATGATCAGCTTGCCCACGTACAGGGTCGCGATCGGCAGGAACGCGCGGATCAGGCGCAGACCCAGGGTGAGCAGGGTCAGGCTCGGGCTGGTGCTCCAGATCTGGCGCAGGAACGGCGGCAGATTGCGCAGCGCGTCGAAGCGTTCGCGCAGACTCGGCTTGCCTCCGGAACGGTCGGTCCTGGGACCGGACGAGGGCGGGACGGCTTCGGCGGGGGAGGACATGCTCGGATTGTGCCTGGGACCGGTTGGCGGATGGTGAAAGCAGGCTGGTGCGCGCAGGCGCTCAAAGCCGCAGGCCCAGCCAGATCACCGACTCGGTCGAGATCGCGACTACCGCATCGACCGCGCGGGTCAGCGGACCGTCCGCGCCGACGCGCTCGGCGGCGACATCGCGGTGTTCGAGTTCATCGCGGACGATCGAAGCCACGGCCGCATGCGCCTGCGGATCGGTGTCGATCAGATGCGCCAGCTGTTCCTGCAGATGACGGTTGACCACGGTTTCCACCGCGCGCGTGCAAGCCATCACCGCGCGCTCGCCGAGTACCGCCGTGCTCAGTCCGAGTGCGTAGCCGCCGATCCCGCACAGCAGGAAGCTGCGGCAGCGTCGAACGCCGCGTGCGGCGAGGAGATCGCCGAAGGTGGCCAGGTGGGTGCGCTCATGGCTCAGGAAGTCCTGCAACAGCGCCACGTACGGACGCCGCAGCAGGCGGCCGATCAGGATCTGGGCGCGGTAGATCTGGATCGCGCCGAACTCGCCGGCGTGGTCCACGCGCAGGTAGCGCATGGCCAGCGACAGGGGCCCAATCGCAGCGGGCAAGGCGGGGTCGAGGCTGTGCGTCATCGCGGCGGCATCGCGGCTGGGTGTCGAGCGCAGCATAGCCGTGTCGGTGTCGTCGGGTGCCAGCGCGAATGCGTCTGCGTGCTCGCTCGCTCGCGCCGCGATCAGGCCGCGGCGCGCCCCTGGCCGGACGCTAGCGCGATCGCCGTCAGCTGCCGCGCGACCTGCGCCGGCATCGACAGCATGGCCAGATGGCCGGCGTCGAGGTCGCGCACTTGCGGGGCTTGCAGCCGCGCGATCATCGCGTCCTGGCGCGACGGCGCCAGGCTGCGGTCGCGCAGCAGGCGCAGATAGGTCGAAGGCACGCGCACCGGCGGTGCGTGACAGGGCGTCAGGTAGAGCCCCGGGAATTCGGCGGCATAGCGCGACACCACCTGCATGGCCGTCGCATCGTCGAGATCGTCGCACAGCTCCCGGCGGATCATTGCGGGCCCCGGCTTGAGTCCTTTGCGATTGAAGCGGAACAGCAGCCGCAGCAGCATGCGTTCGACCGGGCCCAGCGCGTCCACGAACGCGCCGCCCGAGGGCGGCACCACCGCCGACAGATAGACGCAATGCCGCAGTCGCGCACCCAGGCGCGCCGCGAGTTCCGGCATCAGCACACCGGCGAGCGAGTGGGCGACGATCACCACCTCGTCGATACCGCGGCGGTCGAGTTCGGCGATCAATTCCTGCGCGCACTGCTCGGGCGTCGCGCCGGGGTGCCGGCAGGGGACATCCAGAGCGAGCGCCGGCGTGGCCATGCGCTCGATCACGCAGGCCCAGACCCAGGCGCCGACGCCGGCGCCGTGCAGCAGGACGGTGGTGGGATACGGCATGCGGCTGTTCCTATACGGTCGTGGGCGTTGCGACACGCTAAGCCCGGGCGCTGACAGCTTCTGTCAGCAGCGCCGCCGCATCGGCTGCGGCGGCTGAGGTTCCGAACGCGGAAGCGTGGTGCAGCGAGCTGTGCCGCGTCTGCGGTCGCTCAGGCCCATAGCCGCAGCGGCCACAGGCCCCGGACGGCCAGCACCGGCGTCCATTGCGGCCGCGCCAGCATCGCCACCGGACCTCGGGCAGGGCACGCGCCCATTCCGGCCCAGGATCAAGGGCTTATGCGCCGCGATTCGCCGCCTTCCAGGCCTGCGCGCGGCCGCGCTGCGCACGACGGGTAGAATGGGGATCCCCACCGCCAGCCCGCAGCCCGCCGTGACCGCCAGCCCGTCTCCTGCCGCCTCCAGCGGCCCGGTCGTCATCCGCCAGGACGACCTGATCCAATCCATCGCCGATGGCCTGCAATACATCAGCTACTACCACCCGGTCGACTACATCAAGAACCTCGCCGCCGCCTACGAGCGCGAGGAAAGCGTCGCGGCCAAGGACGCGATCGCGCAGATCCTGATCAACTCGCGCATGTGCGCCGAAGGTCATCGGCCGATCTGCCAGGACACCGGCATCGTCACCGTGTTCCTGGAAATCGGCATGGACGTGCGCTGGGACGGCGCGACCATGGGCGTGGAAGACATGGTCAACGAGGGCGTGCGCCGCGCCTACAACCACCCCGACAACAAGCTGCGCGCCAGCGTGCTCGCCGATCCGGCCGGCAAGCGCAGCAACACCAAGGACAACACGCCTGCCGTGGTCAACGTCAAGGTCGTGCCCGGCAACACGGTCGACGTGATCGTCGCGGCCAAGGGCGGCGGTTCCGAGGCCAAGTCGAAGTTCGCCATGCTCAACCCGTCCGACTCCATCGTCGACTGGGTCCTCAAGACCGTGCCGACCATGGGCGCGGGCTGGTGCCCGCCGGGCATGCTCGGCATCGGCATCGGCGGCACCGCCGAGAAAGCGATGCTGCTGGCCAAGGAATCGCTGATGGAGCCGATCGACATCACCGAACTGCAGGCGCGCGGCGCCAGTAATCGTGCCGAAGAGCTGCGTCTAGAGCTGTATGAAAAGGTCAACGCGCTCGGCATCGGCGCCCAGGGCCTGGGTGGCCTGACCACGGTGCTGGACATCAAGGTCAAGGATTACCCGACCCACGCCGCCAACCTGCCGGTGGCGATGATCCCGAACTGCGCGGCCACCCGGCATGCGCACTTCACCCTCGACGGCAGCGGCCCGGTGATGCTGGATCCGCCGTCGCTGGAAGACTGGCCGAAGCTGACCTACGACTCGTCCAAGGGCCGCCGCGTCGATCTGGACAGCGTCACCCCGGAAGAAGTCGCCAGCTGGAAGCCCGGCGAAGTGCTGCTGCTCAACGGCAAGCTGCTGACCGGCCGCGACGCCGCGCACAAGCGCATGGTCGACATGCTCAACAAGGGCGAGGCGCTGCCGGTCGATTTCAAGGGCCGCTTCATCTATTACGTCGGCCCGGTCGATCCGGTGCGCGACGAGGTCGTCGGTCCGGCCGGCCCGACCACCGCCACGCGTATGGACAAGTTCACCGAACAGGTGCTGGCGCAGACCGGCCTGCTCGGCATGGTCGGCAAGGCCGAGCGTGGCCCGGTCGCGATCGAGGCGATCAAGAAACACCGCTCGGTCTATCTGATGGCAGTCGGCGGCGCGGCCTACCTGGTGTCGAAGGCGATCAAGGCCTCGCGCGTGGTCGGTTTCGCCGACCTGGGCATGGAAGCGATCTACGAGTTCACCGTGCAGGACATGCCGGTGACGGTCGCGGTCGACAGCGCCGGCGAGTCGGTGCACAAGACCGGCCCCAAGGAATGGCAGGCGCGGATCGGCAAGATTCCGGTGGTGGTCGAACCGGCCTGATCGGTCGAATCGTCGGCATCGCAGCGCCCGGCCCAGCCCGGGCGTTGCGCTTCCTGGCCAACTGTCCGGCCTTCTGCTCCCACTATCCGGCGGTCTTCTGTGGGAGCGGCGTGAGCCGCGATCGCGCAACCGCATATCCGACGAACGCTTCGCCACCCCGATCATCGTCCCGACAGCCGGATCGCGCCGCACTTCGCAGCCCCGCGGTCGCGGCCTACGCCGCTCCCACAGCAAGCAGCCGGCGCTACAGCTGCCGCGCCAGCTCCGCCAGCATGTCCTGCGTGTCCGCATTGGCCAGATACTCCTTGGCCATGAACTCCAGCGCGATCAGGTTGGTCGAGCTGGTGTCGTCCAGGTCGTCCAGGCCGATGTGCAGGTGTTCCTGCATGCGGAAGTAGCCGTCGCCGACCAGTTGCCGGGCGATGTAGTCGACCGAGTCGGTGTTGCCGTCGAACAGCACGTCGATGATCGGCACCGCCCATTCCAAGGCGCCCCATTCGCGCGCGGCGGCCAGCGAGATGCTGCGCGTGCGCTCGCCGGTGCCGACCGACAGCACCACCAGGTCGCGGCTGTTGTCGACCTGGGCGTCCTTGCGCAGAGCCTCGGCGATCGCGCAGGCGGTGGGATTGTTGGCGACCACGCCGCCGTCGATCAGCGCGCAGTCCCGGCCTTCGACCTTCATCGCATGCGCCGGGAAATAGGTCGGCGCCGCCGACGAGGCGCGGCAGACCTCCCACAGCGGCAGCTCGCGGTGTTCGGGCTTGAAGCTCTTGAACATCACCGGCGCGCGCGACACGGTGTCGTAGGCGGTGATCAGCAGCGGCGCCTGGACCTCGCCCAGGGTGGTCTTGCCGAAGACCTGCTTCAGCACTTTCTCCAAGCCCTTGGCGTCGTACTTGGGCGCCGACGGGCCGGCAGTCAGCAGGCGGCCGCTGCGCGACCACAGGCGTTCGGCCATGCCAGGGAAAATGGTATAGCGGCGATCGCGGTAGAGATCGGCGAGCTTGGCCGGGGCCAGCCCGATCGCCAAACCCGCGGCGACGATGGCGCCGGTGGAGCTGCCGGCGAGCAGATCGAAGCCTTTCAGCAGGCCGGGCTTGCCGGCCTGGCTCAGGGCGTCCTCGACGCCGGTCAGCCACAGGCAGCTGACCAGGCCGCGGATGCCGCCGCCGTCCAGCGACAGGATGCGGCGCATTTTCATGGCGGAACTCGCACTTACGTGGGGTAGGGCGAGCCTAACCCGGCGCGGTCGCGCCGGTTGCGAACCGCGTCGCCGCGCGATCGCGGTTTCGTGCGCTCAGTACCACTCCAGCAAGGAAACGCCCAGGCCGATGTAGGTGGCCTTGTGGTTGTAGTCGATCAGGCTTTCGCCGTAGCCGTCGAACACCTGCAGGTGGCCGCGCAGCGAGTTGTGGATCGGGAAGCCCCAATCGAACTGGACCGCGCCGTGCGAGCGGTCGCCGCCGCGCAGCGAGTGCCGCGCCATCAGGCTGAACTCGTGGCCGCCGCGGCGGTGGACCACGGTCAGGTCGCCGCGGCCGATGTAGTCCTCGATGTCCGGATTATCGTCGTCGTTGCCGTCGGAGATGCGCCACCACGGCCGCAGCGTCAGCGCCCAGTCCTCGCGGTCCAGGCCGATGTTGGCGACCACCCGGTTCCAGCTGCGCGAGAACGGGTCGGCGCGCCCGTTGGACTGGTGGTTGAGCCCGATCGCGGCCATGCGCCCGCGCCAGCCGCCGATGCGGTAGTTATTGCGGAACACCAGCAGCACTTCCGGCTCGTAGTTGGTCTCGCGGAACGGGCGCGAATCGTCGCCGTTGTAGACCTGCCAGCGCGAGCTCTGGGTGTAGCCCATCCAGATATCGCCGTTGTCGCCGAACAGGTTCTCCACCGCCTTGGTCTTGAAACTGAGCTGGAACTTGGCTTCGACGCTGGTCAGCGACTGCGGGTCGGTGACCTGGTTGCGCGGGTTCGGCGAGTACGGCAGTTCGTTGGTGTCGTTGGTCCAGAACGCCGGCAGCAGATACACGGGCTTGTAGGCGCGGAAGTTGAACACGCCGAGTTTGGAATCCTTGGCCAGTTCCCAGCGGCTGTCGAGCAGGCCGCCCTTGCCGGCGTTGGCGATGGCGCTGTCCAGCGGCGCCTCGTTCGGGTACAGGTCGCCAGTGATGCGGCGCGCGCGTTCGGGCACGGTGTCGGCCGGCGGTGGCGCCCGGCCCTCGATCTGGTCGGCCAGTTCCAGGTTGCGCTGGATCGCCCTGGCCTCCTTGGCCGCCACGTCGGCGGCGCGGGTGTCCGCGGCGCGTCGGTTCAGGGCTTTGTCGTAGCAGGCCAGGCGGTCGGCATCGACGGCGATCGCGGTGCAGGCCTCGGGCGTGGCCGGAGCCGGCACCTGCTGCGCCAGCGCCGACACAGGCATCGCCAGGGCCAGCGCCAGCGGGTGCAGGCAGGGACGGAGCCTGGCGGCGCGGTTCGCGTCTGCAATCATTTGTTTATATCCATAATCGAAACGGTAACTCCGACAGTGTGTCCGCGGGCCGCCGGGGTTACCACCTTGAATGCGATTCGCCTTCAGCGCGGCTTCCGAAACAGGGAATGCGCCGCGCCGGTTCCGTCACAGAATCCAGGCCGCCACGAACAGCGCCACCATCGCGAACGCGAGCCCGAGTTTCAGTACCGTGCCGACCAGGATGCCGACCCAGGTGCCGACGCCGACCTTGGTCGCGTGGGCCAGCTGACGGCTGTGAATCAGTTCGCCGCCGAGCGCGCCGACGAAGGGGCCGGCGAACAGGCCGATCGGGCCGAAGAACAATCCGGCGAAGGTGCCGATCACGGCCCCGGCCAGGGCCAGCTTGCTGGCGCCGACGCGCTTGGCGCCCATCGCCGTGGCCAGGAAATCCACCCCCATCGACACCACCGTCAACACCGCCAGTACGGTCAGGGTGATCCAGCCGACTTGTTCGAATCCCCCGGCCCATGCGGCCAGCAACATGCCGGCGAAAACCAGCGGCAAACCCGGCAGCGCCGGCAGCACCGTGCCGGCGATTCCGACCAGGATCAGCAGCCCGGCCAGCACGTAATAAACAGTCGTGAAATCCATCCATAACCCCCGTCCGGACAGGCTGTCCGGGCTGTTTGCATTTTGCCCCATGGCGGGGTAAGTTGCGGGCGCTGTGTTTGCCAAGGGTCACCGTGAATCGTGGCCCGATGCGGTTGATCCTCGATCCGCTACATCGTTGCACCTCGCTTCCTCCTTGCAACCAGCACGCAGCGCGAGCTGCGTTAAACAAACCAACGTTTCAAGGAGCAGGTAAAAATGTCGAACCGTGAATTCGGTACCGTCAAGTGGTTCAACGATGCCAAGGGCTTCGGCTTCATCAGCCGCGAGAACGGCGAGGACGTGTTCGTGCACTTCCGCGCGATCCAGTCCCAGGGCTTCAAGAGCCTGAAGGAAGGCCAGAAGGTCTCCTTCACCGTCGTGCAGGGCCAGAAGGGTCTGCAGGCCGACGCCGTCGAGCCGCTGTAAGGCAACACCCCATCCAAGCGCGGCCGCGAGGCTGCGCTCAGGACCTGAAAAGCCCGGCGCGAGCCGGGCTTTTCTTTTTCCGCGAATCATTCCCGGCGGTTATCTCGCGCTGAAAATCCCCGGCCCGTTTATGTTTCTGCGCCGCGGCCGTCCGACATAAACAAAGCGGCCCGCCGTAACGGGCCGCTTTACGCTGTCGCGATGCCGCTCAGTTCTGGAACGGGGTGTTCTCGGCGAAGTACTCGTGGTTATCGGCGTTATCCAGCGCGTTGGCCGGATTGCTGATCGCCAGATTCTTGGCGCCGCTCTGGCCGTAGACGTGATCGTCGGTGCCGGCGACCGCGTTGAAGTGGCTCATTTCGTGGATCAGGGTGCCGGCCTTGGAGTCGGTGCCGGTCAGCGGAGCGGTCCAGAACGACTTGCACACGTAGATCTGGTACGGCTGGTTCGGATACACGTAGGCGTAGTAGTTCTGGTTGCAGCCGCAGTTGATGGTGATCTGGCCGTTGTTCTGGTCCATCGCCGCATCGATCGAGACGAAGTGCTGGCGTGCGGTGCTGTAGCGCGACGAGGTGTAGGCGCCGAACCAGGTCGTATAGCGCGCGCCGACGGTACCGGCGTTGAGATAGCCCTTGGCGTTTTCGGAATAGCTGCGTGCCGAGTTCACGGCCTGGCCGGCGGTGGTGATGCGCGAGCTCGTGCAGCCGACGTAGTTGACGCCGTTGACCACCTGCAGCGGGCCGACCGGCTTGGCAGCGGCGCTGACGCGCTGGGCCGCGTCGAGCTTGGCGCCGCCGTCCACCCACAGCCGCAGCGGGGCGCTGCGTGCGCTCATCGGCAGGCCGTTGGCCTGGTTCAGCAGCTTGCGGTCGTCGGTGGAAGCGAATTGCAGCGGGGCGTTGTAGGTGACGGTGTAGTCGCCGGCCTGCGACAGGTCGTAGGCCGAGGCCAGGTCGACCACGGTACGGTAGGTTTCGCCCGGACGCAGGATCGCGAAGTCGGCCGCCTGCGGCGTGCCGCGCTTGATCATCGGGCCCTGGTATTCGACCTTGGCGCCGTCGACGCTGACTTCGAACAGGTTGGCGTCCAGCACTTCGGTGGGCAACTGCCACTTCGGCAGACGCACGGTGCGGCGGCTGGTGTTGGTCACGGCGATTTCGACCGTGCCCTGCAGCGCGCCCACGCTGGCGGCGCTGAGCGCGCCGGCGCCGCCGTCGAACGTGCTGATGCTCACGCGCAACGGGTTGGCCGGAGCGGCGGGGCCGGCGGCGGTGGCCGCGGCGATGGCGCCGGCCAGGACTGCGGTGCCGGAAACGACATGCAATAGCTTCATTCGACCGATCTCCTTGTCTTCGTGTAGGCGAGGTCCGCGGGGGCGGACCGACCGACACTAATCCTGTGCAAGTGCGGTTCGGGTGGCGATCGGGGGTTTGCGTGCCCCGCAAGCGTGACTGAGGTAGCAATGTGCGAAATCGCTGCCGAAATGCTGCCGCGCAGCATCGATGCGGCATCGGTATGGGGCCCGGGCAGGAGGTTCAGGCAGAAAAAAAGCGGCTCGCCGTAGCGAGCCGCTTTTCGACAGCGATCTTGCCGAGAGTCAGCGCACCCAGGCGCGGCCGTTGTAGACGCGGACGTAGCTGCCTTCGCGGATGCCGCCCAGGTCGTTCTGGGTCACCACCGTGGTACGGCCGTCGTCCATGCGTACGTAGACGTTGAAGCGGCCGTTGTCGACGCGGTTCTGGATCGCGTTGCCGGCGATCGCGCCGCCGACCGCGCCGGCGACCGCGGCGACGTTCTGGTTGCCCTTGCTGCCGCCGGTGTGGGACGAGATTTCATGGCCGGCGACCGCGCCGACGATGCCGCCGAGGACGGCGCCGGTCTTGCTGGGGGCGGAACCGCCGCCAGCCAATTGCTCGATCCGGGTCACGGTGCCGCAGTCGTAGCAGTTGGCCGGGGCGTTGCCGTAGTTCGGCTGCGAATTGCCGTAGCCGGACGAGTAGCCCGGCGAGGTGGCGCAACCGGCCAAGGCCAGGGTCGCGGCGGCTGCGATGCCGAGCAGGCGAAAATTCTGGGTGTTCATTACTAATCTCCTGCGGGTGGAGGGGCGAGTGGCGAAACCCGCCACGCGTGCTCCAACCTAGGCGGCGACGTGTGAACAGCCCATCAATCGGAACCCTGCCTCGCCGCCGCGTTCAGCCGGCGGCGGGCATTGGCACGCTGGGCTCAGCCCTTGAAGTCCTGATGGCAGTTTCCGCAGGCCTCGCCGATCTGCTCGGTCAAGGCGCCGACGCCGGCGCAGTTGAGCGGCGGGCTGGCCAGCGCCGCATCGAGGGTGCCGCGGAATTTGCTCGCGTGCTGGCCGAAACGGGCATCGTCCTTGAGGTCGGGGAAGGCCCATTCCAGATCGTCGGCGGTGGTGCGCAGCGCCTTCACGTGCGGCAGGGTGTCGGTCGCCGCGCAACGGTTCTCCGTGACCCGGTCCTTGAGCTGCTTGAGGTGCCACTGCTGCACGTGCATCACGCTGTCGGGAAAGGGATCCTGACGCGCCTGCCACGCCCTCATCAGCATCACCGTGCCGATCGCGCCCATGACCAGGCCGATCAGGAACAGGAACAAGTACTTCCTGCCGTTGCCCTTGCGCGGGGCAGCGACGGTGTTGGGCTGGGTATCGTTCATTGCCTGGCCTCCTCCAAGATGATCGAACCTTAACACGCAGCGTTGCGCGTTCCGCCAGGGCTAAATGGGGGCGTGCACGTACAATGTGCGCATGAGTGAAAACACTGTGGCTCCCGCGTGGCGGGAACGTTTCGCCGGCATTGACCGGCTCTACGGCAACGGCGCGGTCGCGCGCCTGTCCGCGCGCCGCGTGGCCGTGGTCGGCATGGGCGGAGTCGGATCGTGGGCGGTAGAGGCGCTGGCGCGCAGCGGCGTCGGCCACCTGACCCTGATCGACGCCGACGACCTGTGCCTGTCCAACACCAACCGCCAGTTGCCGGCAATGGACGGCCACTACGGCCGCGCCAAGGTCGAGGTCATGGCCGAGCGCTGCCGTGCGATCAATCCGGAAATCGGCCTGGATGCGGTGCAGAGCTTCCTGACCCCGTCCAACCTCGATGAACTGCTCGACCGTGGCTACGACCTGGTCCTGGACGCCTGCGACAGCTTCCGCAGCAAGGTCGAACTGATCGCCTGGTGCCGGCGCCGCAAGCTGCCGGTGATCGCGGTCGGCTCGGCCGGCGGCCGCACCGATCCGACCCTGGTGCGGGTGCGCGACCTGTCGCGCACCGAACACGACGCGATGCTGGCGCTGATCCGCAAGAAGCTGCGCAGCGAGTTCAACTTCCCCAAGAACCCGGACCGCTACTTCGGCGTCAGCGCGATCTACTCGCTGGAGAACGTCAAATACCCGCAAGCCGACGGCACCGTCTGCGGCCTGCGGCCCAAGCTCGACGCCGATGCCGCGCTGAAGCTGGACTGCGGCGCCGGCCTGGGTGCGGCCACCCACATCACCGGCGCGTTCGCGTTCGCGGCGGTGGGGAAGGGCCTGGAGATCCTGCTGAAGCCGAAGGCCGAAGCGGCCTGAGCGCCTTTTTGGGGTAGGAGCGGCGTAAGCCGCGACCGCGCGGCCGTCTACACCGACGTCGCCACGGCGATGCGGGATTGTCGGCGCTTGCACCGTTGTCGTTCTGTCGCGGTCGCGGCTTACGCCGCTCCTACCCCAAAGCTACGGCGGCAATCGAAACAACCGCTCCGCGTTCGCGCTGGTCGCGGCCGCGAGCGCGTCGGGGGCGATGCCGCGCAGCGCCGCGATCGTGTCGCATACCGCGCTCAGCCGCGCCGGTTCGTTGCGCTGGCCGCGGATGCCGGCGTCGGGCTGGTCGGGCGCGTCGGTTTCCAGCAGTAGATACTCGATCGGCATGCTCGCGGCCAGCCCGCGCAACCGGTTCGCGCGTTCGTAGGTGACCGGGCCGCCCAGGCCCAGCAGGAACCCGGCCTTCCACAGCTGCCGCGCCTGTTCCTCGCTGCCCGAATAGCTGTGGACGACGCCGCGCAGCCGGCCGGTGCGGCGGATCGCCGCGATCACCGCGTCCACCGCGCGCCGCGCATGCACGATCACCGGCAGATCGAAATCGCGCGCCAGGCGCAGCTGGCCCTCGAAATAGAGCGACTGCGCTTCCGGGTCCAGGCCTTCGACGAAATAGTCCAGGCCGCATTCGCCGACCGCTAGCGGACGTTCGCGCTCGATCCAGTCGCCGAGCTCGCGCAGGTGCTCGGGCCGGTGCGAGCTCAGATACATCGGGTGCAGGCCGTAGGCCGGATGCAGGCCCTGGTCCTGCGCGCAGACCTCGCGCAGCTTGGGCCAGCTCGCCGCTTCGACGGCAGGGACCACCTGCCGCATCACGCCCGCGGCCTGCGCGCGCGCGATCACCGCCGCGCGATCCTGGTCGAACTCGGGCGCGTCCAGGTGGCTGTGGCTGTCGACCAGCGTGGCCACGATTCAGCGGGCGGGCGGCGCCGGCGGCTCCAGCGGCACGTCCTTGCGCTTCTTCCAGTTGGCCAGCAGCAAGGTGCCCAGGCCGAGCAGCAACTCGTCCGCGAAGGGCACGAAGTCCGGTATCACCAGGTCCAGTCCGAACAGGACCGCGGTGAGCATGAACAGCCGCGGATAACTCAGGCGTCCGAGGAAGCCCATCAGGGGAGCAAGCAGGGGGTTGGCCATGTCGATACCGGGTTGTGACGCGCGTTGCAAACACGCTAACACGTCGTCGCGGCGGGTTCATGCGGGGGACAGATTTGCCGATTTCAATAGGTACTTGTTCAGGTTTCGAGTGTTGCAATGGCGCCGTCCACACCCGCGGACCACCGTCCGCGCCATCAGTTCCACAGAACCCGTGCCACCGCAGGAGGCTCACGATGAATAAGAACATGTTGGCTGTAGCGCTCGCTTCGCTGCTCGTAGGCGGCGTCGCCGTCGCCGCGTTCCAGAGCTTCCGTGGCAACGGCGCTGCCCCGGCCACTTCCCTGACCAATCCGGATGGCAGCGCCATGGCCACTCCGGAAGGCGATATCGCCCCCAACGGCGCGATCGCGACCACCGCCAAGCCGGAGGTCGATTACGCCGACGTGATCAACGTCAAGCCGATCAACGAGAAGCAGGCGCTGTACGCGACCGTGCTCGGCACCGACCCGGTGCGCGAGACCAGCACCAGCTCGACCCCGCGCGAAGTCTGCGAGGACGTGGTCGTGCAGGAACGCCTGCCCGAGCGCGACGGCAACATCGGCGGTACGGTCGCCGGCGCCTTGATCGGCGGCCTCGTCGGCAACCAGGTCGGCGGCGGCAACGGCAAGAAGGCCGCGACCGTGGCCGGCGCCGCCGCCGGCGGCTACATCGGCAACCGCGTCGACCGCAACCACGTCGGCGGCCGGGTCGTGAACCGCACCGAGCGCCAGTGCCACACCGTCTCGGAGAGCTCGCAGTCCACGCGCGTGATCGCCTACAACGTGACCTACCGCAACCCGGACGGCACCACCGGCACCATGCGCACCGACAGCAAGCCGGGCAAGCGCATTTCGCTGGGCAACGAGGACAAGGTGGTCGGCTACGACGTGACCTACCGCTACCAGGGCCAGAACCAGACCGTGCGCATGGACGAGCGGCCGGGCCAGAAGCTGCCGGTCATCGACGGCCAGGTCGTGACCCAGACCGCCTCGGCGGACAGCGGCAACGAACACGGCTGAGTCGTGCGCAGGCACGGCCTGCGACCCTCCGCCGAACGACGACGGGGCCGGTTATCCGGCCCCGTTTTCGTTGATGCGGCCAGGCCGGCCTCGCGCGAGGACGGCCTGATAACGCTTACAGCGGCCCGGTCGCGCGCAAACTTCGGCCTTACCCGGACCGGGCGCGGCCATTACAATGGCGTTCTTTTCGTTGATACGGTCCCCTGAGCGCGCCATGGCCCTGAATCCCTACGATCTGTATGACGTCCGTTCCCTGCTCAGCGAAGAGGAGCGCGCCGTACAGGACACCGTGGCCCGTTTCACCGACGAGCGCGTGATCCCGATCATCGGCGATGCCTTCGACCAGGGCCGCTTCCCCAAGGAGCTGGTCTCCGAGATTGCCGACCTCGGCCTGCTCGGTTCCTCGCTGCCCGAGCAGTACGGTTGCGCCGGCCTCAACGCGGTCAGCTACGGCCTGATCTGCCAGGAACTCGAGCGCGGCGACAGCGGCATCCGCAGCTTCGTCAGCGTGCAGTCCTCGCTGTGCATGTACCCGATCTACGCCTACGGCAGCGAAGAGCAGCGCCAGCGCTGGCTGCCGGGCATGGCCCGCGGCGAGATCATCGGCTGCTTCGGCCTGACCGAGCCGCACGGCGGCTCCGATCCGGCCAACATGAAGACCAACGCCAAGAAGGACGGCGGCGACTGGGTCCTCAACGGCTCCAAGATGTGGATCACCAACGGCAACCTCGCCGACATCGCGATCGTCTGGGCGCAGACCGAGGACGGCATCCAGGGCTTCGTGGTCGAGAAGGGCATGCCCGGTTTCGCCGCCCAGGAAATCAAGCACAAGATGAGCCTGCGCGCGTCGGTGACCTCGTCGCTGTTCTTCGACAACGTGCGCGTGCCCGACGCCAACCGCCTGCCCAACGTGAAGGGTCTCAAGGGCCCGCTGGGCTGCCTGACCCAGGCCCGCTACGGCATTACCTGGGGTCCGATCGGCGCGGCCATCGCCTGCCTCGACGAAGCGCTGGGCTACACCAAGGAGCGCATCCTGTTCGACCGTCCGGTCGCGGCGACCCAGTCGGCGCAGATCAAGATGGCCGAGATGGCGCGCCGCATCACGCTGGCGCAGCTGCTCGTCGTCCAGCTCGGCCGTCTCAAGGACGCCGGCCAGATGCAGCCGACCCAGGTGTCGCTGGCGAAGTGGAACAACTGCCGCATGGCGATCGACATCGCGCGCGAATGCCGCGATCTGCTCGGCGGCGCCGGCATCACCACCGAACACGCGGCGATCCGCCACGCGCTGAACCTGGAATCGGTGATCACGTACGAAGGCACCGAGACGATCCACCAGCTGGTGGTCGGCCGCGAGCTGACCGGCATCAACGCGTTCTAAAAGGTTTTCCTTCTCCCGCCGCGCGGGAGAAGGTGGCCCGCAGGGCCGGATGAGGGCGCGCGTCGAAGCAGTGCCGGCGCAAGCCAAGCAGCGCTCGCGCCCCCTCACCCCAACCCCTCTCCCGCACGCGGGAGAGGGGCTACACACCGCCAGTGATTCACGCTCAGCAGGAGAGCCGATCCGTGATGACGATTCCCGACCTGCAGCTGGAAACGCCGCGCCTGCTGCTGCGTCCGCCGCAGCTGGACGACTTCGACGCCTGGGCCGGGTTCATGGCCGCCGGCGACTACCTGCGCTACATCGGCGGCCCGCAGGCGCGGCCCTTGGCCTGGCGCGGCATGATGTCGGTGATCGGTTCCTGGGCCGCGGTGGGCTACGGTTTCTTCTCGGTGTTCGAGAAGTCCTCCGGCCGCTGGATCGGCCGCCTCGGTCCCTGGCGGCCGGAAGGCTGGCCGGGCACCGAAGTGGGTTGGGGCATCGTCGAAAGCGAAGGCGGCAAGGGCTATGCGAGCGAAGGCGCGGCAGCAGCCATCGACTGGGCCTTCGACCGGCTCGGCTGGAGCGAAGTGATCCACACCATCGACACCGGCAACCTCGCCTCCAAGGGCGTGGCCGCCAAGCTCGGTTCGCGCTATCTGCGCCAGGACCGCCTGCCCGAACCCTTCAACGACAAGGACATCGAGGTCTGGGGCCAGAGCCGCGAAGAATGGCGCGCGCGCCGCAAGCACGGAGACCGCGCATGATCACCGTCCACGGCTTCTCGCCCTCGGGCAATTGCCACAAGCTCAAGCTGCTGCTGGAGCAGCTCGGCCAGCCCTACCGCTGGGTCGAAGTCGACAGCAGCCGCGGCGAAACCCGCACTCCGCAGTTCCTGGCCCTGAACCCGAACGGCAAAGTGCCGGTGATCGAGCTCGAAGACGGCCGCACCCTCAGCGAATCCAACGCGATCCTGTACTACCTCGCCAACGGCAGCGCCTTCCTCGCCGACGATCGCTGGCAGCGCGCGCAGACCCTGAGCTGGATGAACTTCGAGCAGTACAGCCACGAACCCTATGTCGCGGTCGCGCGTTTCATCGCCGGCTGGACCCCGCTGGATTCGCCGCGCCGCGCCGAGCTGCCGATGCTGCGCGAACGCGGCCATCGCGCGCTGCAGGTGATGGAACGCCATCTGGGCGAACACGACTGGTTCAGCGCCGGCCGCTACGGCATCGCCGACATCGCCTTGTTCGCCTACACCGACGTCGCCGGCCACGGCGGCATCGACCTGACGCCGTACCCGGCGCTGCTGGCCTGGCTGGCGCGCGTGCGCGCGACCCCGGGCTTCGTCGCCTTGCCCGAACCCGACGCCCTGGCGGCGGAGCGGATCGCGCAAACCCCCGTGATTCAGACGGTTTGACCCCCTTTCGACAGGCCGACCCGACACGGGCGGCGGAGCATCCGATGTCAGCGCAACCGCAGTCTTCGATCTTCAGCAGCGTGCCGAACTTCAACCCGGTCGCGAACCCGATTCCCGCGCGCATGAAAGGCCTCAACCGGGCCGAGATCTGCGACGTCAACTTCGTCGAGTTCGTCAAAGGCTGGAGCGGCCGCGCCGACGCGCGCCCGGCCGCGCACGAGGCGATCCTGGACGGCAGCGCGCTCGACGCGCGCGGCTTCCGCGAGCTGTTCGAATCGCAGCTGATCAGCCGCCACCTCGATCTGATGGCGCGCGTGCTGCGGGTCCAGAACAAGGTCTTCTACACCATCGGTTCCAGCGGCCACGAAGGCAACGCGATGGTGGCGCGGCTGACCCGCCACACCGATCCGGCGTTCCTGCACTACCGCAGCGGCGGCTTCATGGCCGAGCGCTTCCGCAAGCTGCCGGGCATGGACCCGGTGATGGATTCGGCGCTGTCGTTCGCCGCCAGCAAGGACGATCCGGCCTCCGGCGGCCGGCACAAGGTCTGGGGCAGCAAGCCTTTGTGGGTGCTGCCGCAGACCTCGACCATCGCCTCGCACCTGCCCAAGGCGCTGGGCACCGCGGTCGCGATCGAAACCGGTCGCCGTCTCGGCCATGCGCTGCCGATCCCCGACGACAGCATCGCGATCTGCTCTTTCGGCGACGCTTCCGCCAACCACGCCACCGCCCAGACCGCGTTCAACGCCGCGGCCTGGACCGCGTACCAGAAGCTGCCGGCGCCGGTGCTGTTCGTGTGCGAGGACAACGGCATCGGCATCTCGGTGAAAACCCCGGGCGGCTGGATCGGCAACCGCTTCCGCAACATGGACGGGCTGGACTATTTCGCCGCCGACGGCCTGGATCTGGCCAACGGCTACGCCGACGTGCAGCGCGCGGTCGAGCATTGCCGGCGCACGCGCCGTCCGACCTTCCTGCACCTGCGCACCACCCGCATCATGGGTCACGCCGGCACCGACTTCGAGATCGAATGGCGTTCGGTCGAGGAGCTCTGCGCGGTCGAGGCCAGCGATCCGCTGCTGCGTTCGGCGGCGATCGCGCTGGAGTCGGGGCTGATGTCCGCCGACGAGGTGCTGGAACTCTACGAAGCCACGCGCAAGCGCTGCTTCGCCGCGGCCGAGGAGGCCGATCGCCGGCCCAAGCTCGACCGGCTCGCCGAAGTGATCGCGCCGCTGGCGCCGTACTCGCCCGAGGCGGTCGCCCGGGAAGCCGCGCGCGCCGACTACGCCGAGCGTCGCCTGGAGGTATTCGGCGGCGCAGCCAAGCTGCCGGAGAACCAGCCGCCGCGGCACCTGGCGATCCAGATCAACAACGCCCTGCACGACATCTTCGCCAAGTACCCCGAGACCTTGCTGTTCGGCGAGGACGTGGCCCAGAAGGGCGGCGTCTACACCGTCACCAAGGGCCTGCAGAAGGCGTTCGGCCCGCGTCGCGTGTTCAATACGCTGCTCGACGAGACCATGATCCTGGGCATGGCCCAGGGTTTCGCCAACGTCGGCCTGCTGCCGATCCCGGAAATCCAGTACCTGGCGTACTTCCACAACGCCTGCGACCAGATCCGCGGCGAAGCGGCCTCGCTGCAGTTCTTCAGCAACAACCAGTACCGCAACCCGATGGTGGTGCGCATCGCCGGCCTGGGGTACCAGCGCGGTTTCGGCGGCCACTTCCACAACGACAACTCGATCACCGCGCTGCGCGACATTCCCTGCCTGGTGGTCGGCTGCCCCTCGCGCGGCGACGACGCCGCGACCATGCTGCGCACCCTGACCGCGCTGGCCAAGGTCGACGGGCGGGTGGCGGTGTTCCTGGAACCGATCGCGCTGTACATGAGCAAGGACCTGTACGAGCCCGGCGACGGCGCCTGGCTGACCTCGTACCCGTCGCCCGACCAGGCCATGACCCTGGGCGAGGGGCGCAGCTACGGCGACGGCGACGATCTGGTGATCTTCAGCTACGGCAACGGCGTGCCGATGAGCCTGCGCGCCGCGCGCGCGATCGAGGCCAAGCACGGCTGGAAGACGCGCGTGGTCGACCTGCGCTGGCTGGTGCCGCTCAACGACGCCTACATCGTCGAGCAGGCGCGCAACGCCAAGCGCATCATCGTCGTCGACGAAGGCAGGCGCAGCGCCGGCGTGGGCGAGGGCGTGATCACCGCGATCGCCGAAGGCGGTTTCGGCGGACGTCCGTTCCAGCGCGTGGTCGGCGTCGACACCTATACCCCGCTGGCCGGTGCCGCGTTCCTGGTGATTCCGGGCGAAGAAGACATCGTCGCCGCGGCGGATGTGCTGGCCGGGAATTCCTGAGCGGCGATGCTTGGGGCTACGGTCGCGTCCGCGACCGCGGCCTCATGCGGGAGCGACGCGGGTCGCGATCGCGCCACCGCGCCACCGCGCCACCGCGCAGGCCGGCGACGCCGTCCAAGCTGACGCGGCTTCCCCTGTGGGAGCGACGTAAGTCGCGATATCTCCACGCCGCGATGATGTAGCTTGCGAGCGAAAAGCATCGCGACTTACGTCGCTCCCACAGAAAGCGCCGCAGCCCGCGTGTGAAGCGGGGCCTTCAGCGCGGCGTAGGGATATCGCGACTTACGTCGCTCCCACAGAAAGCGCCGCAGCCCGCGTGCGAAGCGGGGCCTTCAGCGCGGCGTACGGATATCGCGACTTACGTCGCTCCCACAGAAAGCGTGTCGCAGTCCGCGGGCGGAATAGGGCGCCTCAGCGCGCCAGACCGTCCAGCAGCGCAAGCGGTTCGCAGGGCTGCCCACCGGTAAAGAGCGGGACGTCGGGGGCCTGCAGCGGCATCACCGCCAAGCCTTCGTCGTTCACCGCGCAGATGACCTGTCCCACCGGCGAGACCACGCCGGCTGCACCGGCGGCCGCTGCGCCGGCCGTCACTTCGTCCTGGGCGGCCACGCCCGCGCCGCGCAGCCGCATCAGGCCGCGCTTGGCTTTCCCCAGGAAGTGGGTGCGGGCCACGATCTCCTGGCCCGGATAGCAGCCCTTCTTGACGCTGAAGGCCCCCAGTCGCTCCAGCGACAGCTGCTGCGGCGTCCATTGCTCGACCTGCTCCGGCCCCAGCCGCGGCAGGCCGTGGCGCAGATCGTCCAGGGCCCAGCGCTCGAGCGCCGCCGCGTCCTCGGGCACGCCGTGCGTGGCCACGATGCGCAGGCTGCGTGCGCCGCCGTCGCCGCTCAGGTCCAACTCGATCCCGCTGCCTTCGTCTCCGCCCAGGGCATTGCCGCGGGCCTGGCCCGGGGCCGCGTAGCGCGCTTCCACGGCCAGATCGGAACGTACGGCGACGACGGTTTTGCTTCGGAACAGGTAGCGCTTCAGCGCAGCGGCGATCGTTTCCGGGTCGGCATCGGGCAACAGCAGCCAGATCCGCTCATCGGCCAGACGTAGCAAAGCCATGAGCGCGATCACCCGCCCTTTGGGCGTCAGCCAGCCGCTCCAGTGCCATTGCCCCGGCGCCAAGGCGTTGACATCGTTCATGAACTGCGCCTGCGCGAATACCGCCGCGTCGCGGCCGGAAAGCTCGATCACGCGGTGGCCGGGCAGGGCGAATGCCTGTCCGGACGGAGCCTGCGGGTTGTCATGCATGGGGGCGGGACTTAAGATTTAACGCTGTGATGATAGGCGAAACCACCCCGGAAGCAGCGGCGGACCCCGCGGTCGAGACCCCGGCACCCTCCGTTCCGGCCACCGGCAGCGATGCGCCACCGGGCAAGGAGTACGGTGGGCGCGACGGTCCCGACCCGACCCGCTACGGCGATTGGGAAAAAAACGGCCGCTGCATCGACTTCTAGCTACGCCTCGCCTTCACTGCACCTCACCCATCCTTCCCGCCACGCGGCGCCGCCGCCCAGCCGAGACAGCCATCGCTCATGGCGAACCGCGAACGTCCCTTGTCACCGCATCTGCAGGTCTACGCCTGGCAGATCCAGATGGTGACCTCGATCGTGCACCGGATCACCGGTTGCATCCTTTCCGTCGGCGCCCTGCTGATCGCCTGGGCCCTGGTCGCGCTGGCGGCCGGTCCCGAAGCCTGGGCCCAGTTCACCGCCTGCGCGCGCTCGCCGCTGGGCTTCCTGATCCTGTTCGGCTGGACCTGGGCCTTCGCCTACCACCTGCTCAACGGCATCCGCCACCTGGTCCAGGACGCCGGCTACGCCTACCGCGTCGCGACCTTCGTGCGCAACGGCTGGATCAGCGTGATCGGCAGCCTGGTCGTGACCGCGCTGATCTGGCTGGTCGCGATGATGCAGCGGGGTGGCGCATGAACGCCCGCGGCAAGCTGCGCAACCCGCTCAAGACCGCGCGCGGCCTGGGCTCGGCGAAGGACGGCACCCACCACTTCGTGGTCCAGCGCGTCACCGCGATCGCGCTGATCTTCCTGTCCCTGTACGTGCTCGGCCTGGTGATCTCCTGGATCGGCGGCGATTACGCCGCGGTGCGCGCCTCGGTCGCCCACCCGTGCAACGCCGTGCTGCTGGTGGCGTTCCTGGTCGCGATGTTCTGGCACGCCAAGCTCGGCCTGCAGGTGGTCATCGAGGACTACGTGCATACCCCGTGGCTGGCGATCGCCTCCCAGCTCACCGTCGTTTTCGTCTGCGTCCTCGCTGCGCTCGCTAGCGTGCTCGCCGTTATCCGCATCGCGCTGGGAGCCTGACCGTGGCCGCCGCTTACAAGATCCAGGAACACAAGTTCGACATGATCGTGGTCGGCGCCGGCGGTGCCGGCCTGCGCGCCACCTTCGGTCTGGCCCAGAAGGGCCTGAAGACCGCCTGCATCACCAAGGTCTTCCCGACCCGTTCGCACACCGTCGCCGCCCAGGGCGGCATCTCGGCCGCGCTCGCCAACATGGGCGAGGACGACTGGCGCTACCACTTCTTCGACACCGTCAAGGGTTCGGACTGGCTGGGCGACCAGGACGCGATCGAGTACATGTGCAAAGAGGCCATTCCGGCCATCATCGAACTCGAACACCAGGGCGTGCCGTTCTCGCGCACCGAAGAGGGCAAGATCTACCAGCGCCCGTTCGGCGGCATGACCACCAAGTACGGCGAAGGCCCGCCGGCGCAGCGCACCTGCGCCGCCGCCGACCGCACCGGCCACGCCATCCTGCACACGCTGTACCAGCAGTCGCTGGCGCACGACGCGCAGTTCTTCATCGAGTACTTCGCGCTCGACCTGATCATGGACCCCGACGGCGCCTGCCGCGGCGTGCTCGCCCTGGACATGGCCGAAGGCACGCTGCACCTGTTCCGCGCCCAGGGCACGGTGCTGGCGACCGGCGGCTACGGCCGCGCCTACTTCTCCGCGACCTCGGCCCATACCTGCACCGGCGACGGCGGCGGCATGGCCCTGCGCGCGGGCCTGGGCCTGCAGGACATGGAATTCGTGCAGTTCCACCCGACCGGCATCTACGGCGCCGGCTGCCTGATCACCGAAGGCGTGCGGGGCGAGGGCGGCATCCTGCGCAACAGCAACGGCGAGCGCTTCATGGAGCGCTACGCGCCGAGCGTGAAGGACCTGGCGCCGCGCGACATGGTCAGCCGTTCGATGACCATCGAAATCCGCGAAGGCCGCGGCGTCGGCGAGCACAAGGACCACATCCTGCTCGACCTGACCCACCTCGGCCCGGAAGTCATCCACGAGAAGCTGCCGGGCATCGCCGAATCGGCGCGCATTTTCGCCAACGTCGATGTCGAGAAGGAGCCGATTCCGGTCATCCCGACCGTGCACTACAACATGGGCGGCATCCCGACCAACTACCACGGCGAAGTCGTGCAGTTGAAGAACGGCAACCCCGACTCGGTCGTGCCGGGCCTGTACGCGATCGGCGAAGCGGCCTGCGTGTCGGTGCACGGCGCCAACCGCCTGGGCTCGAACTCGCTGCTGGACCTGGTGGTGTTCGGTCGCGCGGTCGCCAATCGTTGCGCCGAGACCATCACCCCGGACGCGCCCCAGCCGCGACTGGCCGGCGACGCCTGCGACGAAGCGCTGGCGCGCCTGGACAAGCTGCGCAACGCCAACGGCGGCACCTCGACCGCGGTCATCCGCGACCGCATGCAGCGCACCATGCAGGCCGACGCCGCGGTGTTCCGCACCGGCGAGACGCTCAGCGACGGCGTGCGCAAGATCCGCGAGATCCACGCCTCGTTCGCCGACGTCAAGGTCAGCGATCGTTCGCTGATCTGGAACTCGGACCTGATCGAGACCTACGAGCTGTCGAACCTGCTCGGTCAGGCCCTGGCGACCATCGTCTCGGCCGAGAACCGCACCGAATCGCGCGGCGCCCACGCCCGTGAGGACTTCCCGACGCGCAACGACGCCGAGTGGCAGAAGCACACCCTGTGCTATGTCGACGAGAGCGGCAAGACCAGCATCGATTACCGCCCGGTGCACAACTACACGCTCACCGACGACGTCGCCTACGTCCCGCCCAAGGAGCGTAAGTACTGATCGGCCTTCGCGACGCGCGCACCCGCGCGCGTCAGCACCGCAACCGACCCCAGTACCGACGCTAGCCGAGAGATTGCCAGCATGGCCGAATTCGCCCTACCGAAGAACTCGCAGATCCAGAAGGGCCGCCATTGGGCGACGCCGGGCGCCAAGCAGCCGCGCACCTTCAAGGTCTACCGCTGGAACCCCGACGACGGCATGAACCCGCGCGTGGACACCTACGAGGTGGACCTGGCGGCATGCGGCCCGATGGTTCTGGACGCGCTGATCAAGATCAAGAACGAGATCGACCCGACCCTGACCTTCCGCCGCTCCTGCCGCGAAGGCATCTGCGGTTCGTGCGCGATGAACATCGACGGCACCAACACCCTGGCCTGCACCCGCGCGATCGCGGACTGCGGCAAGGCCGAAGTGCCGATCTACCCGCTGCCGCACATGGACGTGGTCAAGGACCTGGTTCCGGACCTGACCCACTTCTACGCCCAGTACGCCTCGATCAAGCCCTGGCTGCGCACCCAGAGCGCGACCCCGTCCGACCGCGAGCGCCTGCAGTCGCCGGAGGACCGCAAGAAGCTCGACGGCCTGTACGAATGCATCCTGTGCGCCTGCTGCTCGACCAGCTGCCCGAGCTACTGGTGGAACGGCGACCGCTACCTCGGCCCGGCGATCCTGCTGCAGGCCTACCGCTGGATCGTCGACTCGCGCGACGAAGACACCGGCGCGCGCTTGGACGACCTCGAAGATCCGTTCAAGCTCTACCGTTGCCACACCATCATGAACTGCGCGCGGACCTGCCCGAAGGGCCTGAACCCGGCGCAGGCGATCGGCGAGATCAAGAAGCTGATGCTGGCGCGCCGCGTCTAAGCAGCAGTCTGCTCACGGAACAGCGGGTCTCCCGCTCACGATGGCTGGCTCCTCCCTCTCCCGCTTGCGGGAGAGGGCAGGGTGAGGCTCCCGCTTGCGGGAGAGGGCAGGGTGAGGCTCCCGCTTGCGGGAGAGGGCAGGGTGAGGGCCGCTCGCCGCCCCCAACCCCGCGATCCGGCTACCATCCGCATCCAGCCCGACACACCCACAGGCGAGCGATGGACCCCAAGCTCCTGTTCCTGCCTGCCGCCGCCATGGCGGCCTTGACCTGCCTGGTCTGGATCCGCCTGTACGTGGTGCGCATCGGCCAGATGCGCCGCGAACGCATCCACCCGCAGGCCGTGGCGACCTCGGCGCAGGCCAGCGCCAAGCTCACCCAGAGCGCAGCCGCCGACAATTTCCGCAACCTGTTCGAACTGCCGGTGCTGTTCTACCTGGCGCTGACCGTGGCCGCCGTAGCCCAACTCGGCGACGCCGTGGTGCTGGCGCTGGCCTGGAGCTTCGTCGCGCTGCGCGTGCTGCACAGCGCGATCCACTGCGGCTACAACCGGGTCATGCACCGCTTTCTCGTCTACATCGCCGGCGCCTGCGTGCTGTGGGCGCTGTGGGGCTACCTCTCCATCGGATTGCTGCGCGCATGAGCCTGGCCGACCGCACCGAACCTCAACCCCGCGCCCACCGTCGCTCCGCACCGGCGCTGGCCGCGCTGCTGCTGGCGGCGGCTCCGGGCCTGCCGCTGCACGCGCAGGCGCCCTCGGCGCCCTCCGCCCAGCACTACGCCGCGGCGCTCGACTACGTGGTCTCCGCGCGCTACGTCGAGTTGCTGGACGGCATCGTCAATCGCTTCGCCGCCGGCGCCAACGTGGCGAGCGACCCGGACGACCTGGCGATGAAGCGTCGCGTCGTGCGCGACATGTCGCGCGAGGTCATGGCCGATTCGCTGGCGCGCTCGCTCGCGGCCGACACCCCGATCGAGGTGTTGCGCGCCGGCGCCGCCTACGCCAGGAGCGAGGCGGGTCGGATCGAGTTCGCCTGCGTGGCGCGCATGGCGGAAGGGCCGGAGGGCTACGATGCCTGCCTCAAGGCCGGCGCCAACGCCGCTCAACTCCAGCGCATCGCGGATCACGCCCAAACCGAATCCGGCCTGCCGCTGATGGCCAAGTTGCTCAAGGGTCAAGCCGTGGTCGCCGCCTTGAACGCCAGCACCGGCGATCTGGTCGAACGCGACGCCGAGATCGCCGCGCAGCTGGCCGGCTACTGCAAGCGCAAGCCGGACGAGGGCATGTGCGGCTATCGCAGCAACGCCGGCGGCCCGGAAGCCGCGGCCGAAGGGAGCACCGATGAGCGACGCTGACGACACCGAGCTGCGCCGCCTGCGCTGGCGCAGCCGCCGCGGCATGCGCGAACTCGACCAGCTGTTCGGCCGTTACCTGGACCGCGCCTGGGCGCAGGATTCCGAAAGCCAGCGCGGCGTTTTCCTACGCCTGCTGGAATGCGAGGACGATAAGCTCTGGCGCTGGTTCATGGGTTACGAGGCCTGTCCCGATGCCGAGCTCGACACGCTCATCCAACGCATCCGCGCCATGCCGGCTTGAGTGGCGCCCCTCGCGCCGGCTCGCTGCCGCGCTGGTCCTGATCGGCGCGCTCGCCGCCTGGGCGACGCTCGCCAGCGAACTGCCGCTGCCGCTGGCCGTGCCCATCGCCGCGGTCGCGCTGAGCTACGGCGCCTGGCTGGCGCGCCGGGAACTGCGCAGCCGGCCGCAATGGATGGTCGTCGCCGCCGATGCGGTCCGGCTGGACGGGGTCGCCCTGGACCAGGCGACCCTGGAATGGCGCGGGCCGCTGGCCCTGCTGCGCTATCGCGACGGCGACGGCCGCCCTCGGCAGCGGATCTGGTGGCCCGATACCCTGGACGCCGCCGGTCGTCGTGAACTGCGGCTGGCTTGGCCGGTCCAAGCGCCTACGCCCGACTCGCGTTCAATGGCACCATAGCCGGATATGTTCAAACCCATTCCTGTCGCCATCGGCCTGCGCTACCTGCGCGCCAAGCGCCGCAACGGCTTCATCTCCTTCATCTCGCTGGCCTCGATCGCGGGCATCGCCCTGGGCGTGACCGCGCTGATCACCACCCTGGCGGTGATGAGCGGCTTCCAGCGCGAAATCCGCGACCGCATGCTGCAGATGGCCGCGCACGCCACCGTCAGCGCCTACGGCGAACCGCTCACCGACTGGCAGCGCGCCGTCGACGCGGCCATCGCCGACAAGCGCGTGGCCGGCGCCGCGCCCTACATCGAGAAGGAAACCCTGCTGTCCGGCGCGCGCAATCAGCCGGCCCTGGTGCGCGGCGTGCTGCCCGACCAGGAAAGCAAGGTCTCGGTGCTGGCCAGCAAGAAGATCATGAAGCAGGGCAGCCTGGAGTCGCTGACCCCGGGCAGCTACAACATCGTCCTGGGCAAGGAACTGGCGATGTGGCTGGGCGTCGGCGTCGGCGACAGCGTGGTCATGATGACCTCCGACTTCCGCAGCACTCCGATGGGCGCGCTGCCCCAGCTCAAGCGCTTCACCGTCAGCGGCATCTTCGAGGCCGGCTACAACGAATTCGACAAGGGCCTGGCCGTCGTCAACCTGCACGACATCCAGCGCGTGCTGCGCATGGGCGACGGCGTCACCGGCGTGCGCCTGAAACTGCACGACATGGACCTGGCCTGGGACGTCGCCCGCGATCTGGCGCTGCGCCTGGGCGGGCCCTACAACGTCAGCGACTGGACCAGCGACAACGCCAACATGTTCCGCGCCCTGAAGATGGAAAAGACCATCATGGCGATCCTGCTGTCGCTGATCATCGCGATGGGCGCGTTCAACCTGGTGTCCTCGCAGGTGATGCTGGTCACCGACAAGCAGGCCGACATCGCGATCCTGCGCACCCTCGGCCTGACGCCGCGCGGGGTGATGCAGGTGTTCGTGGTCCAGGGCACTCTGATCGGCGTGATCGGCACCGTGCTGGGCGTGATCGGCGGCATCGTGCTGACGCTCAACCTGGAACACATCCTCAAAGCCATCGAGAACGTGCTGGGCGTGCAATTGCTGCCCGAGGACGTGTACTACATCACCGGTTTGCCCACCGATCTACAGAGCAGCGACGTGGTCGCGATCGCGGCGGTGGCGCTGGCGATGGCCTTCCTGGCCACCATCTATCCCGCCTGGCGCGCCGCGCGTACGGCCCCGGCCGAGGCGCTGCGCTATGAGTAACCCGCAAGCCATGCCCGCCGACGACGCGGTGATCCGCTGCACCGGCCTGGCCATGACCTATGCCGAGGGCAAGCTGGTCACGCCGGTGTTCGACGGCCTGGACCTGGCCGTGGAGCGCGGCGAAACCGTCGCCATCCTGGGCGCGTCCGGCGCCGGCAAGAGCACGCTGCTGCACCTGCTGGGCGGGCTCGACACGCCGACCGCAGGCGAGGTCTTCGTCGCCGGCCAGCGCATGAACGCCTTGTCCGACGCCGCTCGCGGCGCGCTGCGCAACCGCGCGCTCGGCTTCGTCTACCAGTTCCATCACCTGTTGCCCGAGTTCACCGCGCTGGAGAACGTGATGCTGCCGGTGTTGCTCGCCGGCGCCGCGGTGCCCGACGCCAGCCAGCGCGCAAAGGCGCTGCTGGAATCGGTCGGCCTGGGCCATCGCCTCGTGCACAAGCCCGGCGAACTCTCCGGCGGCGAACGTCAGCGCGCCGCCGTCGCCCGCGCCCTGGTCAACAAGCCCGCCTGCGTGCTCGGCGACGAACCGACCGGCAACCTCGACGAGAAGACCGCCGCGACCGTGTTCGAGCTGATGCTGGCCCTGAACCGCGAACAAGGCACCAGCCTGGTCCTGGTCACCCACGACCGCCGCCTCGCGCGGCGCCTGGACCGCGTCATGGAACTGCACGAAGGCAAGCTGCGGGAGCTGGCGGCCAGCGAGGTCTGAATCGGTGCAGCCGTCCCGCGCCGGCGCGACGCCGGAGCGGGGACCGCAAGGCTCAGGTGTCCTTGCTGCGGCCCGACGACAGCAGGCCCGCCAGTCCGCCCACCGAGGCCGAACCGATCGCCACCAGGCCCTGCGGCGCGTGGGCGCCGATGCAGGCGATCACGACCAGTCCGATGATGGTCAGCACCGTCATCCCGCCCAGGAAGTAGATCGCCAGGCGATAGGTCCAGCGGTCCGAGGCGCCGGGATTATTCTTCCTCAGTTCGTCGATCAAGGCGCACTTTTGCTGGTGATCGAGCGCCTCGTTGGCCAGCACCCGGTCCATCAGGTCGTACAGCGTCTTTGCCCCATCCGTTGCCTGCATAACTCCCCCTGTGATCGGTTGCGAGCGGATCCGCCGTCGGGCGAATCCGATTCCGCGACATAAGCGGTTGAACTAGCCCCAAGGCCGCCCCCGAGTCCGGACCGCCAGCCGAACTGCCCGGATCATAAACCTGGGGCCGGCGCTGCTCGCCAGCCGGGAATCGGAATTTTCCTACGCGAGCGGAGGTGCCTTCGCCGATACCGCGGCCCGGCGGCCACGCCTAGTCTCGTTACCGAGTCTCGACGGAGCGGCGGCGAATGGAAGCGAATAGGGCAGTGGGTTGGGCTGCGCAGGCCGCGAGGTCGGAAGTGCCGGCGCAACGGGCCGATGCCCAGGTACCGGCCATGGTTCCCTTCGGCGCGAGGGTGGCGTTCGCATTGCTCGTCGGAGCCGCGGCGGCGCTTGCTTGTCCGAAGCTGCCGGCGCTGGTCTGCCTTTGGATGGCGCTGGCGCTCGGTGCGTACGGCTGGGCGCGCGGTCGCAGAGTAGGGCGCTGGCTCGGCGTCCTGTCGGTCGGCTTCGCGTTGACGGGCTTGCATGCGGCTTACGCCTTGTCGCTGCAATTACCGGTGGACTGGGAGCGGCGCGAAGCGACGGTCTCGGGCCGTGTGGCCGAACTGCCGGCGCACGAAGTCCGTCGCACCCGTTTTCTCTTCCGCGTCGACGGCGACGCCGAGCAGCCCGCACCGCTGCGCGGCCGCCTGCTGCGCCTGTCCTGGTACAGCCAGGACCGTGCCGAGCGCGCGGCCTTGCGCGCCGGCCAGCGCTGGCAGTGGCGGGTGCGTGTGCGGGCGCCGCGCGGGTTGCGCAACCCGGGCGCGCCGGACGCGGAGAAGTACGCGCTGATGCAGCGCCTGACCGCGACCGGCTATCTGCTCGAACCGGGCGATGCGCGTTTGCTCGCACCGGCGGCGGGCCTGGATGCGTTGCGGGAACGATTGTCCGACCGGATCGCCGAAGCCGTGGTCGCACCATCCTCGCGCTACGTGCGCGCGCTCGCGCTGGGCGACACGCGCGGCTTGGACGAGCGCGACTGGGAGATCCTGCGTGCGAACGGTTTGACCCACCTGATCGCCATCTCCGGTTTCCACGTCGGCCTGGTCGCGGGTTTCTTCGCACTGATCGTGCGGGGGTTGTGGCGGATGTGGCCGAGCTTGGGACGACGCTGGCCGCGGCCGGTCGTGGCCGCCTTGGCGGCGACCGCGGGGGCGTTGCTGTACACCGCGCTGGCAGGTTTCGCGCTGCCGACGGTCCGCACCATGCTGATGATCGCGGTGGTCGCCGGGGTGCGGGCATCGCGACGGCCGTCCGATGCGGTCGCGGCCCTGGCGCTGGCGGCGATCGCGGTGCTGCTGGCCGATCCGCTGGCCCTGCTGGGCGCGGGTTTCTGGCTGAGCTTCCTCGGTGTGGCCTGGCTGCTGTGGTGCCTGCCGCACGGCGGGCCGCGGCGTTCGCTGCTGCGCGAGTTCATGTCGGCGCAGGGCGTGGCGACCCTGGGCCTGTTGCCGCTGTGCGTGGCGCTGTTCGGCCAGGCCTCGCTGGCCGGGCCGCTCGCCAACCTGTTCGCGGTGCCCTGGTGGAGCCTGGTCGTCGTGCCCTTGGCGCTGGTCGGTACCGCGCTGGACCTGCTCTGGACCGGCGCGGGCGAGGGCGCCTGGCGGCTTGCGGCGAGCTGCTTCGATCTGAGCTGGCCGCTGTTCGAGCGTCTGGCCGGGAGCGGGCTGGCCCTGTGGTGGCTGCCGGAGCCGCATTGGCTCGCCTTGCCCTCGGCCCTGCTCGGGGCGTTCTGGCTGCTGTTGCCGCGCGGAGTGCCGGGCAAGCCCCTGGCTTTGCTGCTGTGGCTGCCGCTGCTGTGGCCGGACCGGCACCTGCCCGAGCCCGGCGAGGCCGAGCTGACCGTGATCGACGTCGGCCAGGGCCTGTCGGTACACGTGCGTACCGCGCGCCACAGTCTGCTCTACGACTTCGGGCCGGCGGCGCCGGATGGCTACGACGCCGGCGAACGGGCGGTGGTGCCGACCCTGCACGGCTTGGGCGTGCGCTCGCTGGACCGGATGGTGGTCAGCCACGCCGACAACGACCATGCCGGCGGCCTGGAGTCCGTCGCGCGGGTGTTCCCGGCCCCGGACCGGCGTGCGCCCGAGGGCGCCGGAATCGCCCTGGCGCGGCCCTGCGTCGCCGGCCAGGCCTGGACCTGGGACGGCGTGCGTTTTCGCTTCCTGCATCCGCCGCCGCATTTTCCTTACCTGCGCAACGAATCCTGCTGCGTGCTGCGGATCGAAACCGCGCATGCGGCGGCCCTGTTGACCGGCGACATCGGCGAGGTGGTCGAGCGCGATCTGGTCCGCCTGGACCACCAAAACGGCACCCAGGACCTGCACGCCGACGTGGTCCTGATCGCCCACCACGGCAGCGGCGGCTCCTCCGATCCGAGTTTCGTCGCCGCCACCGGCGCCCGCCATGCGCTGGTCTCCAGCGGTTACGGCAACCGCTACGGCCATCCCAAGCCGGAGGTGCTGGCGCGCTGGCGCAACGCCGGAGCGCAGACCTGGGACACCAGCCGGGGCGGGGCGCTGCGGCTGCGCCTGGGCGGCAGCGACGGGGCCGGCGGAATCCAGGTCGAAACGCGACGCCAGGCACATCCGAGGCTGTGGGACGCGGCCCGACGGGTGGAGGTCGCACCGGCTGGGCTATCCTATCGGCTTGAATGAAGCGGCCGAATGGGCCGGAGGTTCGCGAGTGCTGGAACTGGTCAAGGCCGGCGGTTGGCCGATGATCCCGCTGTTGCTGCTGTCGGCCGTCGCGCTGGCGATCATCATCGAGCGGTTGTGGACGTTGCGACGCAAGGCCGTGCTGCCGCCCGACCTGGGCAAGGAAGTCCGCGCCTGGGCCGGCCGCGGCAAGCTGGACCCGGCCCATATCGAGTCGCTGCGCGCGACCTCGCCGCTGGGGGCCTTGCTGGCCGCCGCGCTGGACGTGCGCGGCCGTCCGCGCGACGAGATCCGCGAGCGCATCGAGGACGTCGGCCGCCACCTGGTCCACCGCATGGAGCGCTATCTCAATACCCTGGGCACGATCTCCGCCGCCGGTCCGCTGTTGGGCCTGTTCGGCACCGTGGTCGGCATGATCCAGATGTTCCTGGGCATCCTCGATCACGGCATCGGCGACGTGAACCAGCTCGCCGGCGGTATCGGCAAGGCCCTGGTCTGCACCGCCGCCGGCATGATCGTGGCGATCCCGGCGTTGATCGCGCACCGCTGGTTCCGCGGTCGCATCGCCGAGTACATCGTGGCGATGGAGCACGAGGCGATCCAGTTGCTCGACACCCTGGACACGCGCTCGCACGCGCGTCCGGCCGCCGCCGCGGCGACGCCGGCGCAGCCGCAGGTCGTGGGCTGAGGCAGGGCGGGCAGGCATGCGCATTCGCGACCACCGCGCCGACGACGAGCCGGAGATCAACCTGGTCCCGTTGATCGACGTGATCCTGGTGCTGATCATCTTCTTCGTGGTCACCGCCACCTTCGACGCGCGCTCGGTGCTCAAGCTTGAGCTGCCGCGCGCCAGTGGCGAGCCGGTCAGCGACGCCTCCAAGGCGCTGATCGTGCTGGTCAACGCCGAAGGCCGTTATTTCGTCGACGATCGCGAAGTGCTGCGCGACGATCTGGAATCGCTGAAGACCACCATCGCCGAGGTCGCCGGCAGCGACCGCGACCGCCAGGTGATGCTGCGTGCCGACGCCCGCACGCCGTACCAGGCCGTGGTGACGGTGTACGACGCGCTGGGCCAGCTCGGTTTCCGCCGGATCATGAGCGCGACCGCACCGCCGGCCAACGCCGGTCCTGCCCCCAGCGAGGGCAAGCGGTGACCGGTCAGGTATCGCCCTGGCAGACCTACCGCCGCCTGCTGGGCTACGCCCGTCCCTACAGCGCGCTGCTGTGGCTGGCCCTGTTCGGCATGCTGGTCGAGGCCGCCGCGGCCGGCGTGTTCACCACCTTGATGACGCCGATCATCAACCTGACCTTCATCGAGAAGGAAAAGAAGCTCAGCACGCTGCTGCCGCTGGCGATCGTCGGCCTGTTCCTGCTGCGCGGCATCGCCGGCTACGTCACCGACTTCCACATGGCCAAGGCCGGCCGCAGCATCGCCCGCGACATGCGCGTGAACGTGCTGGGCAAGTACCTGCGTCTGCCGGGCCTGCGCTTCGACACCGAGCCGGTGCCGTCGATGCTGGTGCGGCTGGGCTCGGACAGCGACCAGGTCGCCCAGGCCGCGGTCGATGCGATGAAGGTGATGCTGCAGCAGAGCTTCCAGGCGATGGCCCTGCTCGGCGCGATGCTGTACGCCAGCTGGCAGGTGACCCTGGCGGTGCTGCTGATGGCGCCGCCGCTGGCCTTCGTGATGGACAAGATCGGCCGCCGCTACCGCCGCATCAGCCACCGCATCCAGGAAAGCGCGGGCGCGCTGCTGCAGTCGGCCGACCAGGCCCTGGGCAATCAGCAGGAGGTCAAGGTCTACGGCGCGCAGCAGGTCGAGCTGGAGCGCTACGCCGCGATCGCCGACAACCACCTCAAGCTCAGCATGAAGGTCGAATCCACGCGTTCCATCGCCTCGGCGATGGTGCAGCTGATGGGCGCGGTCGGCTTGGCGCTGCTGTTGTTCGTGGCCGGGCGTGAGGCCCTGGCCGGACGCCTGGACGCGGGCAAGTTCGTGACCCTGATGACCTCGATGATCGCGATCATCCCGGCGCTGCGTCAGCTCACCAACGTGCAGAACATGCTGCAGCGGGGCGTGGCCTCGGCCGAACGCCTGTTCTCGGTGCTGGATGCCGACGACGAGCCCGACAATGGCAGCCGTCCGCTGACCCGGGCACGCGGCGAAATCGAATTCCGCGACGTGGTCGCGCGCTATCCGGGCCAGAAGGACCCGGCCCTGGCCGACATCAGTTTCAGCGCGCGGCCGGGTACGGTCACCGCAATCGTCGGCCGTTCCGGCAGCGGCAAGTCGACCCTGATCAAGCTGCTGCCGCGCTTCTACGAACCCGAGTCGGGCCAGATCCTGCTCGACGGCCACCCGCTGCAGGACTACCGCCTGTCCGACCTGCGCCGCCAGATCGCCCTGGTCGGCCAGCAGGTGATGCTGTTCGACGGCACCGTCGCGGCCAACGTCGCCTACGGCGAATTGCAGCAGGCGCCGCCGGAAGGCCTGGATCGCGCGGTGCGCGGCGCCAACGCGATGGAATTCGTCGAGCGCCTGCCCGAAGGCGTGCAGACCCATATCGGCGCCAAGGGCGGCAAGCTGTCCGGCGGCCAGCGCCAGCGTCTGGCGATCGCGCGCGCCATGCTCAAGGACGCGCCGATCCTGATCCTGGACGAGGCCACCGCGGCGCTGGACACCGAATCCGAGCGCCTGGTGCAGGACGCGCTGGAACGGCTGATGCCCGACCGCACGACGCTGGTGATAGCGCACCGACTCTCGACCATCGAGCATGCCGATCAGGTGCTGGTGCTGGACCAGGGCCGCATCGTCGAGCGCGGCAGCCACGCGCAGTTGCTGGAGCAGGGCGGGCTGTACGCGCACCTGCACCGCATGCAGTTCCGCGAGGCCGAATAAGCATGGCCGGCGGATCGCACGAACGCCGCGTACGCCTGCCGGCGTACTGGTACGGCGACGCTCCCGTTCCGATCGGCGCGCGGCTGCTGTCGGGCCTGTACGGCGCGGTCACCGGCCTGCGCCGCAGCCTGTACCTGAAAGGCTGGCTGCGCCGCCACCATCCCGGCGTGCCGGTGATCGTGGTCGGCAACATCACCGCCGGCGGCGCCGGCAAGACCCCGATGACCATCGCCCTGGTCGAGCGCCTGCGCGCCGAAGGCCGGACTCCGGGCGTCGCCAGCCGCGGCTACGGCCGCGACGGTTCGGCCCCGCCGATGTGGGTCGAAGGCACCAGCGATCCGGCCCTGGGCGGCGACGAGCCGGTGCTGATCGCCGCCCGCACCGGGGTCAAGGTCCGGGTCGACCGCGACCGCGCCGCGGCCGCGCGCGCCCTGGTCGAAGCCGGCTGCGACGTGGTGGTCTGCGACGACGGCCTGCAGCACTACCGTCTGGCGCGCGATATCGAGATCGAAGTGGTCGACGGCCGCCGCCGTTACGGCAACGGCCAACTGCTGCCCGCCGGCCCGCTGCGCGAGTTGCCCGAGCGCGCGGCGCGCTGCGACTTCCGCGTCGTCAACATTTCCCAGGCCAACGTCGCCAGCGGCGTCGGCGGCGGCGAGACCGGCTTCGGCGAATGGCCGATGCGCCTGATCGCCGACCAGGTGCAGCCGGTGCTGGGCGGGCGCTCGCGCAAGCTGGGCGCGTACTCCGGCCAGCGCGTGCATGCGGTGGCCGGCATCGGCGACCCCGAGCGCTTCTTCGCCATGCTGCGCGGCTTCGGCATCGCCGTGGTCCCGCACGCGTTTCCCGATCATCACCGCTACAGCGCCGCCGACTTCGAGTTCGGCAGCCAACTGCCGGTGCTGATGACCGAGAAAGACGCGGTCAAGCTGGCCGGCGAGGGCGAGGGCTCGTTCGTCGGCGATCAGTATTTCAGCGTGCCGGTGCGCACCGAATTGCCCGAGGCGTTCTGGGTGTCGCTGCTGGACAAGCTGGCCGCGCTCAAGGGGCGCTAGGCGCGGCAGGGTTCGGGCGCGGCACGCAGCGTCGTGCTATCGCTTCCGCCTGTCGTCGTAGCATGCTCCGGCGTCGCCCCGAACGCTCCGCGCCATCCGCGGACGCACCGACTCGCCGCGGCACGGCCGCACCCCGCTGGAGTTCCGCATGAGCAAGGATTTCGTCGTCGCCATCCCCGCCCGTTACGCCGCCACGCGTCTGCCGGGCAAGCCCTTGCGCCTGCTCGCGGGCGAGCCGCTGGTGCTGCACGTCGCGCGGCGTGCGCTTGCGGCCGGCGCGAGCGAGGTGTGGGTGGCGGCCGACGATGAACGCATCGCCGAGGCGCTGCGCGACAGCGGCGTGCGGGTGGCGATGACCTCGACCGAGCACGCCTCCGGGACCGACCGCCTGGCCGAGTGCGCGCGCATCGCCGGCTGGGCCGACGACACCGTGGTGGTGAACCTGCAGGGCGACGAGCCGTTCGCGCCGGCGGCGGGCGTACGAGCCTGCGCGGCGGCCTTGCGCGCCAGCGGGGCCGAGATGTCGACCCTGGCCGCGCCGGTGACCGAAGTCGAGACCTTGCTGGATCCGAACGCGGTCAAGCTGGTGCGCGCGGCCAACGGCGACGCGCTGTACTTCAGCCGCGCGCCGATTCCATGGCCGCGCGACGCCTTCGCCCGCGACCGCGATCGCATGCCCGAGCGCGGCGAGTGGCTGCGCCACATCGGCATCTACGGCTACCGCGCCGGCTTCCTGCAGCGTTTCGCGGCGATGCCGCCGGGACGCTTGGAAACGATCGAATCGCTGGAGCAGCTGCGCGTGCTCGAGGCCGGCCACCGCATCGCGGTCGCGCTGACGCCCGAGCCGTTCCCGCCCGGCGTCGACACGCCCGAGGACCTGCAGCGCGCCGAGGCGCGCCTGGCCCAGGGCGCCTGAGCCGTGCGCCTGCTGGTGGTCTGCCTGGGCAACATCTGCCGCTCGCCGGTGGCCGAAGGCGTGCTGCGTGCGCGCATCGCCGCATCCAGCGTGGCCGGGCGGGTCGAGCTGGATTCGGCCGGCACCGGCGACTGGCACGTCGGCCAGCCGCCGGATCGGCGCGCGATCGCCAACGCCGCCGAGCACGGCATCGACATCTCGGGCCTGCGCGCGCGCCAGCTCGCCGCCTCCGACTACCGCGACTTCGACTGGCTGCTGTGCGCCGACCGCGCCAACCTGCGCGACGTGCGTGCGCGGGCGCCGCGCGGCACCCGCGCGCAGATGGCATTGCTGCTGGATTGGACCGGCGTGGAAACGCAGGGCGAGGTGCCCGATCCCTACACCGGCGGGCCGGCCCAGTTCGAGCACGTATTCCGCTTGCTCGACCGTGCCGCCGACGGCGCGATCGCGCGGCTGCGCGAGGAACTGGGCGAGCGCGGGCGCTGATCCCCGCGGTGCCCTTTGGAAGCGGGAAGACCCGCGATACCCCGGGGCGACGATAGCGGGCCCGAAGCCGCTCCTGCCGCTCCCCCTGCGCAAAAGAGCAGGGGTTTGCCCCAACGGTCCGCAAACGCCGTTCCAGCGCCGCCATCTTGCCTTCACGCATAATCGGCCCTATCCAGTAGCCGATGTTCGCGACCGTGACCGCCCGCAGCCTGCCAGCCGTTCCGCCCGCCACGCGCCCTGACGGGTCGCGCGCGGCCGTGTGCATGCGCGGCCGGGGCATGCCGGGGCAGGGCGCATGAGCGCGTCGCCGCTGCCGTTCGACGGCAAGTCCTTCGTCAAGAAGCTCAGCACCGCGCCGGGCGTGTACCGCATGATCGGCGCCGACGACAACGTGCTCTACGTCGGCAAGGCCGGCGCGCTCAAGAACCGCGTCTCCAGCTATTTCAACGCCACGCCCAAGTCGGCCCGGATTCTGTCCATGCTGGCGCAGACCGCGCGCATGGAGGTCACGGTCACCCGCACCGAGGCCGAGGCGCTGATCCTGGAAAACCAGCTGATCAAGTCGCTCAAGCCGCGCTACAACGTGCTGCTGCGCGACGACAAGAGCTACCCCTACGTGCTGATGACCCAGGAAGCCTGGCCGCGCATCGCCATGCACCGCGGTCCGCGCGCGATTCCGGGCCGTTATTTCGGCCCCTACGCCAGCGTCGGCGCGGTGCGCGACACCCTCAACCTGATGCACAAGCTGTTCCGCCTGCGCAGCTGCGAGGACAGCGTGTTCCGCAATCGCTCGCGGCCCTGCCTGCAGCACCAGATCGGCCGCTGCAGCGCGCCCTGCGTGGGCCTGGTCGCAGCGCGCGACTACGCCGAGAGCGTGCGCCGCGCCGGACTGCTGCTGGACGGCCGCAGCGACGAACTCACCGACGAGCTCGGCCGCGCCATGGAAGCGGCCAGCGTGCGCCTGGATTTCGAGGAGGCCGCGCGCATGCGCGACCTGGTCACCTCGATCCGCACCCTGCAGGCGCGCCAGTACGTCGACGGCCGCGCTGCCGACCTCGACGTGCTCGCCGTGGCGATGCAGGGCGTGGCCGCCTGCGTGCTGCTGCTGGCGTTCCGCGACGGCCGCAACCTCGGCACCCGCGCCTTCTATCCCAAGACCAACGGCAGCGACAATCCCGAGGAAGTGCTGGCCGCGTTCGTGTCGCAGTACTACGCCGAGCAGACCCCGCCGGGCGAGATCGTGCTCGACCGCGACATCCCCGACCGCGAACTGATCGAGCAGGCGCTGTCGGCCTCGGGCGAGCGCAAGGTCCAGATCCGCAGCAGCGTGCGCGGCGAACGCGCCGGCTACCTCGACATGGCGCGCCGCAACGCCGAGATGTCGCTGGCCGCCGAACGCACCAGCCACGCCGCCCAGCACGCGCGCGCCGAAGCCCTGCGCGAGATGCTGGGCATGGCCGCGATCCCCGCGCGCATCGAGTGCTTCGACATCAGCCACACCATGGGCGAGGCCACCGTGGCCTCGTGCGTGGTGTTCGACGCCGAGGGCCCGGTGCGCGGCCAGTACCGGCGCTACAACATCGCCGGGATCATCGCCGGCGACGACTACGCGGCCATGAACCAGGCGATCGAGCGCCGTTTCCGGCGCGCGGTCGAAGAGAACGGCGTCATGCCCGACGTGCTGCTGATCGACGGCGGAGCGGGCCAGGTGGCGCAGGCACGGGCGGCGCTGGACGAACTCGGGGTCGAGGGCGTGATCCTGGTCGGCGTGGCCAAGGGCCCGGCCCGGCGGCCCGGCGACGAGGAACTGCTGCTGCCGGACGGCCGCCACCTGCGTCCCGGCGCCGAATCCCCGGCCCTGCAGCTGATCCAGCAGGTCCGCGACGAAGCCCACCGGTTCGCCATCACCGGCCACCGCGGGCGCCGCCAGAAGGCGCGCAACAGCAGCCGGCTGGAGGACATCCCGGGCATCGGCCCGCGCCGGCGCGCCAGCCTGCTGCGCCACTTCGGCGGCCTCGGCGGTCTGAAAGCGGCCGGGATCGAGGAAATTTCCCGGGTCGAGGGCGTGAATGCCGCCCTGGCCGAGCGCATCTATGCGACCCTGCACGGGCTGGAGGCACCGGATGCCGGCGCCCCGGCCAAGGCCAACCCGAAAGCGGCCAACGGCGGCACGCGGAGCGAAGGATGAAGTTGACGATACCCACCATGCTGACCCTGGCGCGGATCGTATTGATCCCGGTGCTGGTGGTGGTGTTCTACCTGCCGTTCCAGTGGACCAACTTCGCCGCGGCGTTCATTTTCGCCTTCGCCTCGATCACCGATTGGCTGGATGGCTGGATCGCGCGCCGCTACGACCTGTACTCGGCCTTCGGCGCCTTCCTCGATCCGGTCGCCGACAAACTCATGGTCGCCGTGGCGCTGCTGCTGATCGTGCAGAAGCACCCGACGGTGTGGATGACGCTGTGGGCGGCGGTGATCGTCGGCCGCGAGATCGCGGTTTCGGCGCTGCGCGAATGGATGGCCGAACTCGGCCAGCGCGCGGCGGTGAAGGTGGCCACGATCGGCAAGATCAAGACCATCGTGCAGATGGTCGCGCTGGTCTGCCTGCTGTATCAGGAATCCTTTCTGGGTCTGCCGATCTTCCGCATCGGCGAATGGCTGCTCGCCGGCGCCGCGTTGCTGACTTTGTGGTCGGGGCTAGCGTATTTACGCGCGGCATGGCCTATAATGCGCGAAGACGCGAAGGGCCCCTCGGGCTGATCGCGGCGTCCGCCACCGGGGTACGGGTGATCAGGTGCACCGGGGCTGAAGCCCGGGTTCGAGGCAGCAAGGAAAACGAAATTGGGTGTTGACAGTTTTGTTTCCATGCCTAAAATGTTGGTTCCTCTGCGGGAATAGCTCAGTTGGTAGAGCACTACCTTGCCAAGGTAGATGTCGCGAGTTCGAGTCTCGTTTCCCGCTCCAAATTCGAGGAGTCATCCTCAGGAACAAAGCCCCGCATGCGGGGTTTTGTTTTTTCGGCGGCAGCCCATGCGTAACGTGGGCAATCGTCACCGCAGGCGGTATGCTTGCGACCAGTCACCGGCCGGGTGGCAGAGTGGTTATGCAGCGGACTGCAAATCCGCGTACGCCGGTTCAATTCCGACCTCGGCCTCCAATTTCGGACCCTGTACGCAGGGTCCGGCTTTATCGGAACTCCGAAGCCCCGCGCAAGCGGGGCTTTTTTTTGCGCGCGCAGCTGCGGCGTAGGGAGGCGCGCGCTGCGATGGCGGCCGCGTCGCGTAGAGCGCTTCGTGATCCTGCGGCAGGGACGGTCCATCGCCGCAGGCCGCGCATCGACCCGGTCGGCCGGCTTTCCTGGCCGGCGGCGGCGTGTCGTAAGCTATTGCCGCAGTCGCGGTCCTGGCCCGGATGGCGAAATCGGTAGACGCATCGGACTTAAAATCCGCCGGCCGCAAGGCCATGCCGGTTCGAGTCCGGCTCCGGGCACCACGACGCGATTCCCGATTGCGGGGCTCCATCGCGGCTTCATGTGCGCGTTGGCTCCCGCCGCGCTCATGCACGGCGAACGGCAAGTTGCGAGCGCTGCCGTCCGCGTCCAGCCATGCACATGACCGCTGGTTCGGAACATGGACCTGGTCGATACCGTGGACGATGACGTCGCTCGATCCGATATCGGCCGCGATGACCGATGCGATCCGCGAGTAATGCAGGATCGAGCGCGACGGTAGCCTCCTGCGGTTGCAGGAGACGCAAGGCTCAGAGCAAAAAGGGATGGCATGCTGCACGGCTGAGTGGCCGTTACGAGCTCGCGTCGTAGCCCCTCCCGGCTTGCATGCATGGACGTTCCATTTATCGGTGCTCTGGACGGCGATATCGCGACGATATGGGTGCATCGTTGCGCACCGGAACGGTCGCATCTGGCGACCGGGCGAGCTTTACCGTCGGTCCGAAAGTTCGACGGTGTAAGACGCTTGGTGGTAGCTTGAAACTGCCTTCAAGGGCTGCGGCACACCATGTGCCACGGGATCTTGTCCGCTCGTAGCGAGACGATCTCATGAATCCGCTCAAGCGTCATCGCGTCGTCCGCCATGCAGTTGCGTCTGCCGGCGAGGCCGACCGCTATTCCAGTCCCGCCATCGAATCGGCGGAGAACGAAAGGCCGGCCCCCGCCGTTGCCGGGCATGGTTCGCTCCAATCTCTCCAGCCGATTCCTTCGTTTCGCCGCACACAGGGGGTAGCCATGTTCCAGAAGAACGACGGCGAGTTCGCATTCGCATTCGCCGGCTACGGATCGTCGCATCAGGACAAGCTCACGCCGACAGTCGAGGCGGGAGACCAAGTGATACTGCGCGTCGACGCGGGCGACGAGCTTGCCCACCAGCTGATCGTCCGAGTGCGCACCGCCGCCCATGGGCAGAGCTACATGGGCGCCGTCGAGGGCTTCGAAGACCCGACCGAACGCGTGCAAGGTTTCCCGCGCGGGCACATCGTCAAGTTCGCGCACGACGAGATCCATTTCTGCGACAAGTCCGGGACGCGTACGCCGGATCGCAGCCCCAGCAGGCGCGAATCGGTCTAGGCCGGCGATCCGGCTAGCGCCGGATCATTCCTGGCGCGTCGTCGCCAGGCGCAGGAAGGTCTCGTGCTGGTAGCGGCTCATGCGCAGCTGCTGGCCGGTGTCCATGGTGACGACGTGGTGGCCGTTGAACCACGGATGGATGGCCTTGACCCGGCGGACGTTGACGATCGCCGAGCGGTGGACGCGGGCGAAGCGGCGCGGGTCCAGGCGCGCGGCGAGCGTGGCCATGGTCTCGCGCAGTTCGTGGACGCGGTCGGCGAGGTGGATCTGCACGTTGTTGCGGCTGGCCTTGATCCAGACGATATCGTCGACGGCGACGAAGACCACGTGCTCGTCGACCCGCACCGGGATGCGCTCGAGGTAGTCGTCGCGTTTGCGCAGGGCATCCAGCGCCTGCAGGATCTGCGCCGCCGAACGCGCATCGGCGCCGGCGCTGGACAGGCGCGCCTTGGCGCGCTGCAGGGTGGTGGCGAAACGTTCGCGACTGAACGGCTTGACCAGATAGTCGACCGCGTTGGCCTCGAAGGCGCGCACCGCGTATTGCTCGTAGGCGGTGACGAAGATCGTCGCCGGCATGTGCTCGGTACCGATGCTGGCGATCACGTCCAGCCCGTTCATCGCCGGCATCTGGATGTCCAGGAACACCAGGTCGGGCCGCTGGCTGCGCAGCGCGATCACCGCCGAGGCGCCGTCGCCGCATTCTCCCAGCAGTTCTATCTCCGGATCCTCGCGCAACAGGCGCACGATCGCGCGGCGCGCGATCGGCTCGTCGTCGACGACCAGGGCCGAGATGCTCATGCGGGCACGTGCTCCGGTATGTCGTCGGTTTCCTCGATCTCGCGGAACGGCAGGCGGATGCGGCAGGCCACCCCGCTGGGGTAGATCATGTCGAGGCGGATCTGCGCGGCGTCGCCGTACAGCTCATTGAGCCGCAATCGCGTGTTGGACAGGCCGATGCCGTGGCCGAGCGGGTCGCCGCCTTCCTCCAGCGTGCTGTTGCGGTTGCGTACGTCGATGCACAGCTGGCCGTCTTCGCGCCGGCTCTCGATCTCGACGCAGTCGTCGCCCACCCGCCGGCCGATGCCGTGGCGGATCGCGTTCTCGACGATGGGTTGCAGCAACAGGCTCGGGACCGCGCAGTCCAGGGTGTCGGGGGCGACGTAGATCTGCGTGCTCAGCCGGTCCTTGAAGCGCATGCGCTGGATGCCGAGGTAGAGGTCGAGCAGGGCCAGTTCGCGGCGCAGGCTGATTTCCTGGCCGTCGTAGTCTTCCAGGAAGGCGCGCAGCAGCTCGCTCAGGCGCAGCAGCATGTCCTCGGCCGTCAGGGTGTCCTCGTCGAGCAGGGTGACGATCGCGTGCAGGGTGTTGAACAGGAAGTGCGGCTGCAACTGGGTCTTCAGCACCTGCAGACGCGATTGCGCCAGCTCGGTCGCCAGCCGGCCAGCCTCGAGTTCGCGGCGCGCCTGCTCGGCGCGGAAGTGCAGGGCTTGCTGGATCGCGAGCAGGGCCCAGTAGGTGAGCAGGCCGGTGGCGGCGTGTTTGGCGAAGAACTGACCGAACTGATCGGCGAACGAACTCGATTCGGTAACGCTCGACACCAGTGCGCCGATCACCAGCGCCAGCAGGGTCACGCCGATGCTGGCGGGCAGCTGCATGCCCAAAGAGCGCAGGCGCAACGGCGGCTGGATCGGATGGCGTTCGGCCAGCCGGAACACCAGCGGCGCGAGCGCCGCCCAGGTGTACCACTGAATCATCGACCAGCGCAGGTAGTCGAACAGCGACCAGGTATTGCCGTTGTGCGCGTCGTGCACGAAGCCCTGCAGCGCGAACGCCAGCACCACCGCCGACCACAGGGCGAGGTAGCGCGACAGGGCGATTTCGGTGCTGCCGAGGCGGATCGTCATCGGGTACGGCCGGGAAGGGATGTCCGCATCCTAGGCGCAGCGCGGGGCCGCTGAAAAGCGCGGCGGCGGCCGCCTACGATTCGCCAGCGCGCCACGACGATTCGTCCCGGATCGCTTTCGCGCGTGCCGGGCGGGCGGCCTGATGTGCGCGCCGACGGCTTCCGCCATGTGTGGACCGCCGGCGCCGTCCATCCCGCCCGGAGGTCCTCGTATGCGTCCGCTCAGCTTCGTCGTTCTCGTCATCGCCGTCGGCGCCGCCACCCAGGTCGCGGCCCAGGCCAATGTCCAGCCGCATACGCGTTACCTGGAATTGATCAATCGCGCACGCGACAGTCTGGTCTCGCTCGCGATCGCGCCGGCGGGAGGAGAGACGTTCCGGGAATTGCCGATCGGCGAGCCCCTGCGCGGCGGCGGCGCCTCGACCACGCTCGAAGTCGACGGCGGGAACTGCGTCTATGATTTCCGCATGGTGTTCCGCGACGGCCGCGCCGCGATCTATCGCGACATCGACGTCTGCCGCTATCGCAGCCTGCACGTCCGTCCGCTGCCGCGCGCGGCAACGGACGGGCGCCTCGATCAGGAATGAGAACGGTGGCGATGCCGCGGTCGTACCCGCGGCGTTCGCGCCTGCGGACCTAGATCATCAAGCCCGACGTGATCAACGCTGTGCGCGCCAGGCGCACCGCCAGCAAGCTTTTGAGATCATCGAGATCGGTTTTGCTATAGGCGTAGGCGAAATCGTTGCCGACGCCGTGGTAGTACTCGTGGCGCAGGCCATCGGCGCTTTTGCGGATCGTTCCGATCGCAACGCCGTTGTAGTGAACGTCCAAACGCCAGCTCTTGTCCGTACCGACTTCCCGATAGTCCAGGTCCATGCACCCCTCGCGCTGTCGTGGCGACCGACGACAAGGTGCCTAGGCGTGTATGAACGTAACGGGTCTCGCGCGGTTCGCGTCGCGTAACCGTATGGGTTTGTGAAAGCGGCGTCATCGTGGTCTGTGCGCGTCGTGCTAGGCGCTTTCGCGCTGTGCGCGAGCGCGCCGCGCGGCGCCCGAAAGGCTGTGGCCGCAGCGCCGGTATGCGTCGTTCAGTCGTTCAGACGTGTCCGATCGCAGCGACGGCTCAGGCCTGCGCGCGCGCCAGCCGTCGCGTCTTCTTCGCGGGCGGACGGCTGGGCAGGGCGTGACGCAGGATGCGCCAGATCACCTGGCCGAACTGACGCGGCAGCGAACCGGTGTTGTAGTGCTGACCGTAGCGCGCGCAGATGTCGCGCACGTCGACCGCCATCGCGGCGTAGCGGTGGGCGGGGATGTCGGGGAAGAAGTGGTGTTCGATCTGGTGGCTGAGGTTGCCGGTCATCAGATCCATCAGCTTGCCGCCGCTGAGGTTGGACGAGCCGCGCAGCTGGCGCAGATACCAATGCCCGCGCGATTCGCCGGCCACCGATTCCTTGGAGAAGGTTTCGGCGTCGGCGGTGAAATGGCCGCAGAAGATCACGGTGTAGGTCCACAGGTTACGCAGCACGTTCGCCACGATGTTGCCCAACAGCACCGGCAGGAAGAACGGGCCGGCCAGCAGCGGGAAGAACACGTAGTCCTTGAGCACCTGGCGCGCCATCTTGCGGCCGACCGGACGGAAATGCTTGCGCAGCTGCGCGGTAGTGGTCTTGCCGATCCACCAGCGACCCAGGCGCAGGTCCTGGATCGCCACGCCCCATTCGAACAGCAGGGCGAAGATCACCGCGACCAGGGGCTGGAACAGGTAATACGGCTTCCAGCGCTGCTCCGGGAACAGGCGCAGCAGGCCGTAGCCGATGTCGTCGTCCATGCCGCGCACGTTGGTCCAGGTGTGGTGCTGGTAGTTGTGGGTCTTGCGCCAGTTGTCGCTGGTGCCGGCGATGTCCCATTCGTAGGTCTTGCCGTCCAGGTGCGGGTCGCGCATCCAGTCGTATTGGCCGTGCATGACGTTGTGGCCGAGTTCCATGTTCTCCAGGATCTTGGACAGCGCCAGCAGCAGCGTGCCGCCGATCCAGGCCGGTACCAGCACGCCGGGCAGGAAGGCGCCGGCGATCGCGCCGAGCATCAGCAGGGCGCGTCCGGCGAAGCCGGTGTAGCGCACCGATGCGACGATGGCGCGGATGTAGTCGGCGTCGCGCTGGCCGAGCTGGGCGGCGGTGCGCGCGCGCACGGCGTCGAGTTCGGTGCCGAAGCGTTCGAGTTCTTCGGCGCTGAGGACGCGGTTGCGGGAGGTCGTGGTCATGGCCGGGTCACAGATCGAGGACGAGGTCGCTGGTCGCGCTGTTCACGCACAGGCGCAACGCGGACACCGGTTCGTGCTGGACGTCGCCGGTGTGCAGGTGGAGGGTGCTGCCCGAGCGCTTGCCGCAGGCGCAGGTGTTGCAGATGCCCATGCGGCAGCCCGACGCCGGCTTGATGCCCTGCGCTTCCAGGGCCGACAGCAAGGACTGCCCGCGCGCCACGGTCAGGCTGCGGCCGCTGGCGGCCAACGTGAGCTGGACCGTGCCCTGCGTTTCCAAGCTGCGCGGCGGCGGGCTGAAGGCTTCGGCCTGGAACGAACGCGCTTGCGCGGCGAGCAGCTCGCGGGCCTGGTCGACGAAGCCGCCCGGGCCGCAGGCGTAGACCTGGCGCTGCGCCGGATCGGCGACGCTGGCTGCGAGCAGGGCCGCGTCGATGCGGCCCTGGCCTTCGTCGGCGGCGCTCGCGGCCTCGCCGGTGAGCAGGAAGCGCACGACGAAGTGCGGATGGGCCGCAGCGTAGCCGCGCAGCTCGTCGACGAAGCACAGTTGCTCGCGCAGGCGCGCCCAGTACAGCAGGGTCAGCGGCGCGGGCATGCCGCGTGCGGCGAGATCGCGGGTCAGCGCGATCAGCGGGGTGATGCCGCTGCCGGCGGCCAGGAACAGGCGCGGGACGTCCGCAGCGGCCGGGTCCAGAGTCATCTCGCCGAAGGCCGGGCCGAGTTCGAGCACATCGCCGACCCGGGCCTGCTGGCAGAGGTGGCGGCTGAGCTTGCCGTCGGCGACCGCCTTGACGGTGATCGCGATACGGCCGTCGCGGCCGGGCAGGCCGGTCGGGCTGTAGCTGCGGGTCACCCGGACGCCGTCGATCTCGGCGCTGAGGTTGAGGTGCTGCCCAGGGCGGCTGCCGCTCCAGTGGCGGTTCGGGCGCAGGACCAGGGTCACCGCGTCGGCGGATTCGGCGCGGCGCTCGACGATCCGCGCCAGCGGGCGCTCCCAGGACCAGGTCGGATGCAGGCGCGAAGCCCAGAAGTCGAACACGCCGGGAGACACCCAGGGCCGGGCCAGGCGCCTGAACGGGCCGTCGGTGCGGGAGGGGGCGGGACGTAGTTGGGCGCTCATGAGGCGTCACTATACACGTGAGAGCACAAGTGTATAGACATATGTATATTAACGGCCGCCGCTATGATGCAGGCCCAATTCCGTCCATGCTCGATTCCGTGACCCAGCGCTCCCTATCTGCCGACGACGACGCGGGCTCCGGCCGCAAGGCCGCGATTTCGCGCGACGACCTGCTGGCGGCGGCGCTGCGCCTGATCGGACCGCACCGCAGCGTCTCCAGCCTGAGCCTGCGCGAAGTGGCGCGCGAGGCCGGGATCGCGCCCAACAGCTTCTATCGCCAGTTCCGCGACATCGACGAGCTGGCGGTCGCGCTGATCGACCTGGCCGGGCAGTCGCTGCGCAAGATCGTCGGCGCCGCCCGCCGGCGCGCGGCGACCAGCCACAGCATCGTGCGCGACTCGGTGACCGCCTTCATGGAGCAGGTGCGCGCCGACGACAAACTGCTGCACGTGTTGCTGCGCGAGGGCACGGTCGGCTCGGACGCGTTCAAGCAGGCGGTCGACCGCGAGCTGACTTTCTTCGAGGAAGAGCTGCGCATCGACCTGGTGCGGCTGTCCGCGGCCGAAAACACGACCCTGCACGAGCCGGCCTTGGTGGCCAAGGCGATTACCCGACTGGTGTTCGCGGTCGGCGCCACCGCCATGGACCTGCCGCCGCACAAGGACGCCGAGCTGATCCAGCAGCTCACCCAGATGGTGCGGATGATCCTGGCCGGCGCGCAGGCGATGGCGCGGAGCGAGGCGGGCTAGCGCGCCGCGCACGGTGGCGCTGGGCTGGGCCCGCTTCACGAGAGAAAGACAAGGTGAGGCCGGGTAGGGTGAGCCTCAGCGCACCATCGCCATCACGCCCGGGCAGCGAACACCGAGCGAAGCCTCGCTGCGCCGGCTTGAAGCGATCCCGCCGGTCGCGAATCAGCGCCCGCCGCTGACCGCCACTAAACGCGGCCGCGCCGCCGACCGTGCCGCCGCGACCTCGAAATGCCGCACCTGCGTGCCCAGCGCGAGTTGGCCGGACGGGGCGTAGATCTGCACACGCACATCGACGCGGTGGGCCTTGGCGTGCTCGACTGCGTCCTGGCGCGCGGCTTCGCCAGCGGCCTGCAGGCTGTGGTGCGGCTCGCTGGTGGCCGGACTGCAGATCAGGTGGCCGTGGTTGTGCTGTTCGCGGAGTTCGACTCGATACGGCATGGCGCGGGTCCCGGTGGCGAAGGCGGTTCCGGCCGGGTGCGGGCCGGGATGTCGGGCGTGGCAGCCGCCAGACACGGCGAGTCTGCCCCCTTTCGTGTAGACGAACTGTCGGTGGATGCCTGACGCGCGTGTAGGAAAAGTCCGAACGGCCGCGCTCGGCCGGGTCGGGCTGGCGGGGCCGGCGTTCGTGCCGCTAGCCTGGTTCTCGTGGCCGCAGGTCCCGATACCGACGGTCGCGGGCGGCAACCGCGCTGTCGCCCGCCTGCTCGCGGCCTGGAGCGGCCCCTATAATCGGCCGGCGCCTGGCCCGGGCCTTCCCGGGACGGTAGCGTTCCTCACACCATCAGGGCAGGGCATGCAGGATCTGGCAAGCGCACGCATCGCGGTGATCGGCCTGGGCTACGTCGGGCTGCCGCTCGCGATCGAACTGGGCAAGCGCTACGACACCCTGGGCTACGACATCGACGCCGCACGCGTGGCCACCCTGATCGCCGGCGAGGACGGCAACGGCGAAGCCGGGGCCGAGGAGATCGCCGCCGCCACGCGCCTGCGCTTGAGCGCCAACGCCGACGACCTGGGCGACCGCGACGTGTTCGTGGTCACCGTGCCCACGCCGGTGGACGAGCACAAGCGTCCCGACTTCAATCCGCTACTGCAGGCCAGCCGCCGCATCGGCGGCCTGATGCGCCCCGGCGCGCTGGTGATCTACGAATCCACGGTGTACCCGGGCGCGACCGAGGAAATCTGCGTGCCCGAGCTCGAACGCGCCTCCGGCCTGCGCTACAACGTCGATTTCCACGTCGGCTACAGCCCGGAGCGGATCAACCCCGGCGACCGCCAGCGGCGCCTGGTCGACATTCCGAAAGTGACCTCGGGTTCGACGCCCGAAGCGGCCGAGTCCGTCGACGCGCTCTACCGCAGCATCATCCTGGCCGGCACCCACAAGGCCTCGAGCCTGCGCGTGGCCGAAGCGGCCAAGGTGATCGAGAACACCCAGCGCGACGCCAACATCGCCCTGGTCAACGAATTCGCGCTGATCTTCCAGCGCCTGGGCATCGACACCACCGAAGTGCTGGAAGCGGCCGGCACCAAGTGGAACTTCCTGCCGTTCCGCCCCGGTCTGGTCGGCGGGCATTGCATCGGCGTGGATCCGTACTACCTGATCCAGAAGGCCCAGGCCGCCGGCTACCATCCCGAGATCCTGCACGCCTGCCGCCGCATCAACGACGCCATGGGCGAGCATGTCGCCGCCGACGTGATCAAGCGCATGATCCAGCGCGGCGCCGCGGTCGCCGGTTCGCGCATCCTGATCCTGGGCCTGGCGTTCAAGGAAAACTGCCCCGACCTGCGCAACACCCGGGTGATCGAACTGGCGCGCCAGTTCGGCGAGTACCGCGCCCAGGTCGATATCCACGATCCCTGGGTCGATGCCGCGCATGCGCGGCGCGAGTACGGCGTGGAAGTGCTGGCGCAGCCACCGCTGGGCGCCTACGACGCGGTCGTGCTGGCGGTCGCGCACGACCAGTTCCGCGCGATGGGCGCGGCCGGCGCGCGCGCCTACGGCCGTCCGGGTGCCTTGCTGTACGACATCAAGAGCGTCTATCCGCGCGACCAGATCGACGCCCGGCTTTGACCCGGCCGCGGTAAGCGCGGCGTCGCGGCCCGCGCGGCGCGCGGCCGCGCTATGCTCAGCGCAGCCCGCGATCGAAGCCGTTCGACTATGCGCTACGCCGTCTACATCGCCAGTGTGATCCTGCTGCTCGCGTCGGTGCTGATCGCGAGCCTGTGGGAGCCGGACTGGTGGTGGGGCGCGCTGGCGTTCGGCGCGATCGCCGCACTGGGCACCTGGGACCTGCTGCAGACCCGCAGCACCTTGCGCCGCAACTATCCGGTGCTCGCCCATTTCCGTTACGGCCTGGAATCGATCGGGCCGGAGATGCGCCAGTACTTCATCGAGGCCGACACGGCCGAGGTGCCGTTTTCGCGCCAGCAGCGCGCCCTGGTCTACCAGCGCGCCAAGTCGGCCAACGACGTGCGTCCGTTCGGCACCCAGCAGGACGTCTACGGGCACGACTACGAGTGGATCAACCACTCGATGGCGCCGACTGCGCACGTCGAACACGATTTCAGGATCGAAATCGGCACCGGCACCGCGCATCCGTACTCGGCCAGCGTGTTCAACATCTCGGCGATGAGCTTCGGCTCTTTGTCGGCCAACGCGATCCGCGCGCTCAACCGCGGCGCCCGCCTCGGCGGCTTCTACCACGACACCGGCGAAGGTTCGATCTCGCCCTACCACCGCGAGAACGGCGGCGATCTGGTCTGGGAAATCGGTTCGGGCTATTTCGGCTGCCGCGACGAGCAGGGCCGTTTCGACCTGGCGCGCTTCACCGCGGCCGCGGCCGACCCGCAAGTGAAGATGATCGAGATCAAGCTGTCGCAGGGCGCCAAGCCCGGTCATGGCGGGGTGCTGCCGGCGGCCAAGGTCAGCGCCGAAATCTCGGCCACGCGCGGCGTGCCGATGGGCCAGGACTGCGTGTCGCCGGCCAAGCACAGCGCCTTCGACTCGCCGCGCGGCCTGCTCGAATTCGTGGCGCGCCTGCGCGAGGCCTCGGGGGGCAAGCCGACCGGTTTCAAGCTGGCGATCGGCCACCCCTGGGAATGGTTCGGCATCGCCAAGGCCATGCACGAGACCGGGCTGCTGCCGGACTTCATCGTCGTCGACGGCGCCGAAGGCGGCACCGGCGCGGCGCCAGCGGAATTCATCGACCACGTCGGCGTGCCCATGCACGAGGCGCTGATGCTGGTGCACAACACCCTGGTCGGGCTGGAACTGCGCGACCGCATCCGGATCGGCGCGGCCGGCCGCATCACCAGTGCCTTCGACATCGCCCGCACCCTGGCGATGGGCGCGGACTGGTGCAACGCGGCGCGCGGCTACATGTTCGCGCTGGGCTGCATCCAGGCCCAGAGCTGCCACACCGACCGCTGCCCGAGCGGCGTGGCCACCCAGGACCCGAACCGCTGGCGGCACCTGGACGTGCCCGACAAGGCCACGCGCGTATTCCATTTCCACGACAACACGCTCAAGGCGCTGCGCGACCTGCTGTGCGCGGCCGGCTTGTCGCATCCGCAGCAGCTGGGGCCCGAGCACATCCTGCGCCGGGTGTCGGCGACCGAAGTGCGGTCGCTGGGCGCGCTGTACAACTTCCTCGCGCCCGGCGACCTGCTCGGGCGGATTCCGGACCATGCCGTGTTCCAGAGCTACTGGGCCGACGCGCGCAGCGATTCGTTCGCGCCGCCGGACAAGGTGGCGTCGCTGCGGGGCAGCAAGTCGATGTGATCCGCCGCGGCTGTGGGGTAGGAGCGGCGTGAGCCGCGATCGAAGATCCTGCCTGCGACGATGGTTGCGATGCCGCTAGCGTCTCAGGGATCGCGGCTTACGCCGCTCCTACCCCAAAGCAGTGCTGCGGCTTAGAGCAGTTCCAGCACCTGTTCGGACAGTCGTCCGATCGGTGCCCGTCCTTCGTGGGCTATTCCGCATCGCTTGTGGACGAAGCTCGTCGAGTTCTCTGTAGGAGCGGCGTAAGCCGCGATCGAACCCGCACACCGCGACGCGCGCATCAACCTGGGAGGGAGCTCAATCGCGGTTCACGCCGCTCCCACAGGGGCGTGGGCGATTCCGCATCGCTTGTGGACGAAGCTCGTCGAGTTCTCTGTAGGAGCGGCGTAAGCCGCGATCGAACCCGCACACCGCGACGCGAGCATCAACCTGGGATGGAACTCAATCGCGGCTCACGCCGCTCCCACAGGGGCGGGGGCGATTCCGCATCGCTTGTGGACGAAGCTCGTCGAGCTCTCTGTAGGAGCGGCGTAAGCCGCGATCGAACCCGCACACCGCGGCGCGCGCATCAACCTGGGATGGAGCTCAATCGCGGCTGACGCCGCTCCCACAGGGGTTGTGGGCGATTCCGCATCGTTGTTCGGACGCGTTAGAGCAGGTCCAGCACCCGCTCCGGCGGTCGTCCGATCAAGGCGCGGCCGTTGTGCACGAACACCGGACGTTCGATCAGCTGCGGGTGCGCGGCCATCGCCGCGATCAGGGCGTCGTCGTCCAGGGTGGGATCGTCGAGACCGAGCGCGGCGTAGGCGTCCTCGCCGCTGCGCAGCAGGGCACTCGCGGGCAGGTCGAGCAGGCGCAGCAGGTCGCGCAGTTCATCGGCATCGGGTGCGCTGTCGAGGTAGGCCACGATCCGCGGTTCGATGCCGTTTGCCTGCAGCAGTTCCAGCGCGGCGCGCGATTTCGAGCAGCGCGGGTTGTGGTAGAGGCGGGTGTCGCTCATGGCGCGCTCCTGCAGGCTGTCGGCGCCGGCCTGGACGGGCCAAGCCGCACGGGTGGGTTATGGCTGGGTTCGGAGCATCGAAGCTTCGAAAACCGGAACTCCAAACCCTAAGCTCGAACCCCGGGACTTTGAATGCGGGGACTTTGAACCCAGGCTCAGAACCACAGGGCCCCGAGTCGGGGCTCTGAAACCTGGGCCCGAAACCCGGGACCCGGAAAAGACGAAGGCCGGCTTGCGCCGGCCTTCGTCCGTATCTGGTGGGCGGTACAAGTTTCGAACTTGTGACCCCTGCCGTGTGAAAGCAGTGCTCTACCGCTGAGCTAACCGCCCAAATACTTGGGCCGCAGATTGTAGGGGGCGGGCGCGGACTAGGCAAGCCTGGCCGTCGCGGCGCCCCTCCGGTTCATTCCAGCTGCGCGCGCGCGTAGGCCCCGTCCAGCGCCTCCATGGCGTCGATCGGCTTGAGTTTCGCGGCTTTTTCGTAGGCCGCGGCAGCCGCGTCCTCCTGCTTGTCGCCGTGCAGCAGCATCAGCACGTTGCCGTGTTCGATGTGGGCGATGGGCGAGTCCGGGGTCAGCTTGAGCGCGGTCTTGATGTGCTTGTCGGCCTCGGCGGCCTTGGCGCCGTAGGTCAGGCCGCCGATCATCGCGCCGACCTTGCCGATGATCTCGGCGTGGTACAGCGCCATCGCGGTGTGGGCTTCGGCGTGCTTGGGGGCGAGTTCGAGGGTCGTGTCGAGGGCGGCGCGGACCTTGCCGGCGATGCCGGCCTTGAGCGCCTTGGCGATGCTCAGGCCCTGGCTGTAGCGGCCCAGGGCGAACGCGTGGCGGTAATGGCTGTTGGCGTCGTCGGGCAGGGCCTTGACCGCGGCCTCGGCGAGTTTGGCGGCGTGCTCGTAGCGCTTGAGCTTCTCGTCGTCGTCGTCGACCAGATAGGTGGCGTGGATGCCCAGCGCCTTGACCGCGACCGAGGCGCCGGCCGGGCCCAGCGCTTCGCCGGCGTCGAAGGCGGCCTTGAAGTCGCCGCGATGGAAGGCGCGCCAGGCGTCCTGCAGGGCGGCGGCGAGCGCGTCGGCGTCCAGGCCCTTGGGCGCGGCTTTGCCCGCTTGCGCGATCAGCGCGGCGGCGCGCTTGGCGTCCGGATAGGGTTCGGTGTCGCCGGCATGCAGCTTGGGCCAGGCTTTCTTGAGGGCGTCGCCGGCGTAGGCGTAGCCTTTGGCATCGTGCGGAAAAGCGGCCCAGGCGGATTTCGCGGCCATCTGCGGTCCTTGTCGACAGGTCGGGAGCGCAGCATCCCGCCGCGGGCGGTGTTCTGGCAAGGGCCGGCACGGGCTAGTGTGATTGCTCCATGGGCCTTGGCCACAGTGGCGCTCGAGAAACCGGCCCTCCGGCCGGTCAGCGGAGCAGTCAGATGGCAACCGTCAAACGCAAAACCCGCGCGGCGAAGCAGACCACGCTGCGCCACCTGTGGCTGGCCGGGCTCGGTCTGGTCTCGATCGCACGTCGCGGCAGCCTGGATGCGGCCGGCCGCGCGGTCGAGCGCGCCGATGCGCTGCAGCGCCGGGCGCAGAGATTCGTACGCGAAGCGCGCGGCAACGTGCGCGCGCAGCTGGACAACGTACGCGGGCAGGTCGAGCCGCGGGTGGTGAAGTTCAGTGCCGAGGTCGAGACCCGTCTGGCGCCGGTGCTGGACAAGCTGGGCCTGAAGCCCAAGAGCCAGCGTCCGCTGCGCAAGGCGCGCAAGACCGCCAAGGCGGCGAAGAAGCCGGCGCCGGCGCGGCGCGCGGTGCGCAAGCCGGCCAAGCGTGCGGCCCGCAAGGGCTGAGCGCGACCCGATCGGGAATGAAACAAGGGCGCCGAATGGCGCCCTTGTCTTGTGCGGCCCGGCACGGGGCGAGCCGGACCGCGCAGCCTCACGTCTGCGATCAGGGGATCGGGCAGCCGTAGTTGCGCAGGCAACGGTAGTAGGCCAGTTCGCAGGCGGTTTCGTCGCCGCCGTTGTTCAGGCACTGGCCGTACTGCGCAGCGCAGTTGTTCGGCCGGCACACGGCCCAGGCGGCGCTGGAGCTGAGCATCAGGACGGCGGCGGCGAGCAGCACGGTCTTGCGGCGGAATACGTTCATGGGCACTCCTTTCCTTGGGGTGGGCGGGGACCTTCCCGCGCAGAGAACCCTAGACCCGGACACGATGTGAATTCGCGCGCTGCTGCGCGGTTTGCGTTGCTGCGCTACCGCAAGTCGTGGCAAGCCGGCGCTCGGGCAGGGGCGGCGTGAGCCCGCGACCGGGGTGTCCGGTTGAGGGCAGGGCATCGCCTGGGTGCGAGGCTATCGCGGCTTACGCCGCTCCCACAGCCGGGGCGGCGCTTCGCGTTGGGGTAGGAGCGGCGTAAGCCGCGACCGCGCGGCGCGGTCGCCTGCGCGGGCCGGTTCGTCGGGCATCGGAAGCGATCCGCACCGCCGGGTTTTCGTCGCGGCCGCCAGCGTTCGGTCGCGGCTTACGCCGCTCCTACCCCAGAGCCACGGCGACGGCGACTCAGTCCAGGTAGGCCCGGGTCAGGGTGTTGAGGTGCAGGCGCTCGGCGTCGCGCAGGAACGGCGCCATCAGCATCATCACCTGGACGATGCCGTCGCGGATCGCGGCGTGTTCGTCCTTGTCGCCGCGTGCGGAAGCGTAGTTGAGCCAGAAGGTCGCGATCACCAGCACATTGGTCGCGGTCGCGGCCAGTTCGTCGCCGGAGGCGCGCATCACCCCGGCCTGCGACAGGCCGCGCATGACCGTATGCGCCTGTTCGTCGGCGCGCTTGAGGATGCGGGCGAAGCGCAAGCGCAGGCGGCGGTTGCGGCTGAGGATCTCGACCAGGTCGCGGTACAGGAAGCGATAGTCCCAGATGCACTCGAACACCAGGTGCAGTTGCAGCCAGATGTCCTCGAGTCCGGGCAGGCGCCCCTGCGGCGCGGCGAGCGCGCCGTCCATGCGCTCTTCGTAGCGCGCGAACAGCTGCTCGATGATGTCGTCCTTGTTGCGGAAGTGGTAGTACAGATTGCCCGGGCTGATTTCCAGCTCGTCGGCGATATGGTTGGTGGTGACGTTGGGCTCGCCCTGGGCGTTGAACATGGTCAACGCGGCGTCGAGGATGCGCTGGCGGGTCTGTTTGGCCACGGGATCAGCCCGCCCTGCAACGTAGCGCCGTCGGTCGGCGCGCCCCGCGCGGCATCAGCCGCGCAGCTTCTTCACGAGGTCGACGTACTTCTTCATCGCCTCGTCCTGGCCGGTGCCCTTGAGCTTCGCCCAGGCCTCGTACTTGGCGGTGCCGACGAAGTCGAAGAACCCCGGCTTGGGACCGGCGACGTCGCCCTCGGCGCCCTGTTTGTACAGCGCGTACAGGCGCAGCAGGGTGTCGTTATCGGGGCGCTCGGACAGCGCCTGCACATCCTTTGCGGCTTGCTCGAAACTCGACTTCAGATCGGACATGGTGTGCCCCTCCCGGCGACCAAGGTGATGGGGCATTACCGCATGCACCGACGGGGTGGTCAATACGGAAGGGAATTGTTCGCCGGCCCGGGCTCTGGCAACGTAGGCGCATACCGCCGCCGTGCGGCCGACTTGGGGTCAAGGAGAGGGGCATGAGTTATTTCGTTACCGGCGCTACCGGGTTCATCGGCCGATTCCTGGTCAGCAACCTGCTCAAGCGCAAGGGCACGATCCATGTGCTGGTGCGTAAGGATTCGCAGAAGAAGTTCGACGCCACCGCCAAAAAGATGGGCTGGGACCTGAAGCGGGTGATCCCGGTCTACGGCGACATGACCGCGGCCAAGTGCGGGCTCAGCGCCGCCCAGCTGCGCGCGCTCAACGGCAAGATCAAGCATTTCTTCCATCTGGCCGCGATCTACGACCTCACCGCCAGCGCCGAATCGCAGCGCGCGGCCAACATCGACGGCACCCAGCACGCGCTGGACCTGGCCGCGGCGATCGGCGCCGGCTGCTTCCACCACACCAGTTCGATCGCCGCCGCCGGCATGTACCAGGGCGTGTTCCGCGAGGACATGTTCGACGAGGCCGAGGGCCTGGACGATCCCTACCTGCGCACCAAGCACGATTCCGAGGGCCTGGTCCGGGCCGAGAAACGGGTCAAATGGCGCATCTACCGTCCGGGCATGGTGGTCGGCCATTCGCAGACCGGCGAGATGGACAAGATCGACGGCCCGTACTACTTCTTCACCTTCCTCAAGAAGCTGCGCGAAATGCTGCCGCCGTGGATGCCGACCCTGGGCATCGAGGGCGGGCGCATCAACATCATTCCGGTCGACTACGTGGTCGATGCGATGGACCACATCGCGCACAAGCCCAAGCTGGACGGCCATTGCTTCCACCTGACCGACCCGGAACCGCAGCGCGTCGGCGAGGTGCTCAACACCTTCGCCCGCGCCGGCCATGCGCCGGAGATGACCATGCGCATCGACGCGCGCATGTTCGCCTTCGTGCCCTCGGGCATCCGCGGCGCGGTCGGCAACCTGCCGCCGGTCAAGCGCTTCATCGGCATGCTGCTGCGCGACTTCAAGATTCCCAAGGAGGTGATGAAGTTCATCACCTATCCGACCCGCTTCGACAACCGCGAGACCGAACGCGCGCTGCGCGGCAGCGGGATCAAGGTGCCGCACCTGGACGGCTACGCCTGGCGCCTGTGGGACTACTGGGAACGCCACCTGGACCCGGACCTGTTCATCGACCGCACCCTCAAGGGCAAGGTCCGCAACAAGGTCGTGGTGATCACCGGCGGCTCCTCGGGCATCGGCCTGGCGACCGCGGAGAAGGTGGCCGCGGCCGGCGCGATCACGGTCATCGTCGCGCGCGGCGAGGAAGAACTGTTCAAGGCCCGCGACGCGATGAAGGCGGCCGGCGGCAAGGTCTTCGCCTACACCGCGGACCTGGCCGACATGGCCGACTGCGACCGCCTGGTCAAGCAGATCCTGGGCGAGCACGGCCACGTCGACATCCTGGTCAACAACGCCGGCCGTTCGATCCGCCGTTCGATCGAACTCAGCTACGACCGCTTCCACGATTTCGAACGCACCATGCAGCTCAACTATTTCGGCAGCCTGCGCCTGATCATGGGCTTCATGCCGAAGATGACCGAGCGCCGCAAAGGCCACATCATCAACATCTCCTCGATCGGCGTGCTGGCCAATTCGCCGCGCTTCTCGGCCTACGTGGCCAGCAAGGCGGCGCTGGACGCGTTCAGCCGCTGCGCCCAGGGCGAGCTGTCGGGCAAGGGCATCAGCTTCACCACCATCAACATGCCGCTGGTGAAGACGCCGATGATCGCGCCGACCAAGATGTACGACAGCATCCCGACCCTGAGCCCGGACGAAGCCGCCGACCTGGTGGTCAAGGGCATCATCGAGCGGCCGAGCCGGATCGCCACGCGCCTGGGCATCTTCGCCTCGGTGGTCAACGCGCTGGCGCCCAAGGCCTACGAGGTGGTGATGAGCACCGCCTTCGAGCTGTTCCCGGACTCAGCCGCGGCCAAGGGCGACCGCAAGGGGCTGAAGGACGAGCACGCCAGCAACGAGCAGATCGCGTTCGCGGCGCTGATGCGCGGCGTGCACTGGTAGGCGCGCAGCGGCATGCCGTCATGGAATCGGCCGCCTTGCGCGGCCGATTCTTTTTGGGGCTAGGCTCGAAGCGGGGGGAGGCCTTCTTGGACAGAAACCCGGCGGATGCGATGCCGTTCGCCGCGCTCACCGCATCCTAGGTGGGCCTGAAGCGGCCTCGCCGGCCATTCCTCAATAGGTCCGGCACTGCAGGAAGCGCACTCGCTTGCCGCTGCCCGGCGGCGGCTGCAATTGCAGGCGCGAGGAGCGCAGGAAGGGGTAGCGCTCCAGGATCGAGCAGATTTCCTTGACGTCGGCATCGTCGTCCTCGCGCAACTGGTACACCACCATGGTCGAGGAGGTCGACCACAGCGCGCGTTCCACGTTCGGCAGCGACGAGATCATGCGCATCACTTCGGCGCGTTCGTACTGTTCGCGGTTCGGGTCGGCCGGTGCGGCCGCGATCAATGCCGGCTCGGCGATGGCGCCGCGCGGCGGTGCCGTGTCGGTCGCGGCGACCTGCGCGGCCTCGACGTCGCGCCGCGGTTCCGGCAGCAGCAGGCTGACCGCCGCGCCCAGCACGACCGCGGCCGCCCAGCCGAACAGGGTCTCGCGCTGCACCTGCTTGCGCGCGCTCGCGGCCAGGTCGTCGCGCAGCGATTCGGGCAGCAGCGGACGCACCAGCGCCCACAGCGCGGGGCCGTCGTAACGCTCCAGTTCGATTCCGCGCACTTCCGCGGCCGCGATCCGGCCCGGCGTCGCCAGCACGCCGCCGCTGGCGCCGGCGAAGCGCACCGCGTTGGCGAACTCGGCGACCACCGCCGAACTCACCCGGTAATCGGCATGGCCCTGCTTACAGGACAGCAGCCAGGGCCGGCCGTCGCGTTGCAGGCGCAGTTCTTCCGGCTGACTGCCGCGTTCCAGGCTCTGTTCGACCGATTCGAGCTCGAAGCCGCGCGGCTGCAGGGCTTCCACGACCAGGCGCGAGAATTCGCGCCAGCGCATGGTCGCCAAGGCTTCGATGCCGGCCATGGTCTCGGCGCGGCGACGGCGGTACAGCCACAGATAGGCCGAGATCGCACCGCCGGCCACCAGGGCGACGAAGAGCGCGGTCAGCAGCGAAACACCATTGGACATGCGGGCCCCAGGCCGGATGTGAGGCGCAAAATATACGCCACTCGGCGCGGCCTGCTGCGGCTTTGGCTCACGCTATGCGCGCGCAAGCGGGTCGCGGACGCGGATCGACGCCGGTTTCCACAGAAACGCGGACGCCCGCGGCCGGCGGACAAAGAAAGCCCGCCAGTCCGAAACCGTAAGGGGAGGGGAGCATACGGAGCGACGGACTGGCGGGCTTAGCGGCTCGCGCGGCCTGGGGGCGGCGCGAATTGAGCGGTGTGTTGCGGGTGCTGCGACCGGGCGGCGGACCGCCCGGCGATGACGGACTTACGGTGCGACCGGCGGCTTGGGCTTGGCGATCGACTTGCGGGCGGTCTTGGTCGCGGCCTTCTTGGCGGCCGGCTTCTTGGCCGGGGCCTTCTTGGCGGCGCTGGCTTTCTTGGCCGGCGCGGGCTTGGCTGCGGCAGGCTTGGCGGCGGGCTTGCCGCCCTGACGGCGCAGTTCGGCGGTCAGGGTATCGACGCGCTGGCTGAGGCCGGCGAGGTCGTCGCGGCCCGGCACGCCGAGCTTGACCAGGGCGCGCTGCACGCGCTCTTCGAACACCTTCTCCAGACGGTCCCAGGTGTCGGCGGCGCGCTCGCGGGCGTGACCGACCTTGGACTCGACCACGTCGCGCAGGGCGTCGGCCTGGCCACCGGTGAACTTGCGTGCGGTCTGCTCCAGGTTCAGGCCTTCCTTGACCAGGCCTTCGAACAGCTTGGTGCCTTCGGCCTGGGCGCGGCCGAACGCGCCGACGCCGGCGAGCCAGATCTGCTGTGCGGATTCGCTCAGGGTCTTGGACAAGCGCTCGGCCTGCTCCTGGGCGCTGCCGGCCTTGCCGGCCGTGGTCTTCTTAGCGTTCTTCTTGAACTTGGCCATGTTGCCCTCCAAGCGGGCGTGGATTCGATGTGACTCCACGATGGGCGCGCTGTCTAGAGCTTTCACACCAGCGCGCGACGCGCCTGCTCAGCTTTGCCCGCGTTTGCGCGCACGCGGCGTGCGGCGGCGCGCGACCAGGTGGTCGACATCGTCCAGGGCGCGGCGCAGGCGCGCGGTGGTTTCGGTGTCGCGCGAGGGCGGCGCGATGCCGTCCAGGATCGAGCGGTTGGGGTCGGCCAGGACTTCCTCGCGCAGGCGGATGCCGTGCGCGGCCAGCACCGGGCGCAGCGCGTCGGCGCGCTGGCGCAGGTCGGCCAGGGTGTTGCGGTAGGCGATCTCGCTGATCCGCCGGCGCGCCGAGAAGCTGAAGGCGTTGGTGAAGAACAGCTCGCCGTCCTCGGCATTGGGCTCGAACACCAGCTGGTCGATGTTGGGGTATTGCTGGGCGTAGCGCGCCAGGCCGACCTGCATGCGCGACTGCAGCAGGGTGCGAAAGGTCTGCGACAGCACCGCCGGCAGCCCGCCCGCGGCCAGGCTGTTGTCCTCGGCCACCGGCGCGCCGCCGTGGTTGTGGTTGAACGGGACCAGCGGGTTGATGCCGATCAGCAGGTCGATGCCCTGTTCCAGCACCAGCGAGGCATGCATGGTCCGGCGCAGCGCGCCGTCGACGAAATGGCGGCCGCGGATGTTCACCGGCGGGTACAGGCCGGGCAGGGCGGCGCTGGCCTGGACCGCCTTGGAGATGGCGATGTCGTTCCAGTCGTCGCCGCCGAAACGCACCGCGTCGCCGCTGTCGATGTCGACCGCGACCACGTACAGGCGCGCGTCGAGTTCGCGGAAGTCGTTGCTGCGCCCGCGCCGGGTGAATACCTCGCGCAGGAAGCGCTCGACTTCGCCGTTGTCGAACAGGCCGTTCGGGATCAAGCCGCCGAAGCGGGTGATCAGGTCCGACCAGCGCGCCTCGCGCGGCGAGAACAGCAGCTCGCGCCACCACTGCGTGGCCAGGCGCGGGAAGCTCGCGGCGCGCTTCATGTATTCCAGGAACGCCGGCCGCATGAAGGTCTCGGGGCGGAACTGGACGTCGTCGCTGTCGCCGGTGATGAAGATCCGGCACATCTCGGTGGTGTCCATGCGGTTGGCTAGGCCGGCCGCCAGGAAGGCGCCGCTGCTGACGCCGACGTAGCAGTCCAGGCGGGTCAGATCGAGGCCTTCCAGGGCTTCGTCCATCGCGCGCAGGGCGCCGAGTTCGTACATGCCGCCGATCGGGCCGCCGCCGGCGATGGCCAGGCCGATCTTGGCCGGCGTGCCGGTGGTGCGCGCCCGTTGCCGGGCGGAGTGGAGTGACAGCATGAGGTGGGCGGCGACCGTGCGTAGGAGTATCCCCCCGAGTGTAGCCGACCGTGGCGGGCGCGCCAGACGCCGCGACTTTGGTCGTAGGCCGGGGCGGTTGCGGGCGCCGGCCGCGGCCGCGATCATGCCCGCGATGTCCCGGACGACCGATCTTTCCGCCCGCCTGAGCGATCTGCTGGCGCGCCATCAGGCCCTGCACGACCCGAGCCGGGAGTCGCGCAACGGCTTGCGCTGGCTGCCGGAGCTGCGCAGCTGGCAGGCGTGGCGGCTGGAGGCCAGCTTCGACCGTTTCCTGAGCGACCCGCGCCGGCGCCCGGCGGCACAGTTCTTCCTCAGCGACGTCTACAACGACCACGATTTCAGCCGCCGCGACGCCGACATCGCACGGGTGCTGCCGATGATGCAGCGGCTGCTGCCGTCGGCGCTGCTGGCCACCGTCGCCGACGCGATCGAGTTGGGCCTGCTGACCCACGCCTTCGACCTGCGCATGGCGCAACGTCTGCAGACCCTCGCGCCGCGGCGCCGGCGCCTGGACGCGGCCCTGTACGCGCAGGCCTACCGCGCCTGCGGCCTGCCGCGTCTGCGCGGGCACCAGATCGACCTGATCGCGCGGGTCGGCAACGGTCTGGGCCGGGCGGTGCGGATGCCGGGCGTGTCGACCCTGCTCAAACTCTCGCGCGGACCGGCCAAGGCGGCCGGGCTGGCCGAGTTGCAGGGCTTCCTGGAGCGGGGCTTCGCCGCCTTCGGCCAGCTCGGCGACGTGCGCGAGTTCATCGCCGAGATCGAAAGCGACGAGCGCGAAATCGCGCGCCGGTTGTTCGAGGGCGATCCGGATCCGTTTCCGGGCTTGGAGTAGGGCATCGGGTGTTGAACAGCGCGGCGGCTGCGCCGTGCTCCCTGTGGGAGCGGCGTGAGCCGCGATTCGACACCGCACGCACTGCGCTACCCGCACGCTCCGGGGCAGGAGCGGCGTAAGCCGCGAGGCTCTACCGGGAAACTGCCGCCGAAGGTCGGAATTCGCGGTCGCGGCTCACGCCGCTCCTACCCGGAGCCTCACTCGATCGCGTCCGCTCCCTGTGGGAGCGGCGTAAGCCGCGATCGGTCCCTGCGCGCAACCGCGGCGGTCAAGGCCTGCTTTAACAACGACGCCGGCCGCCGCAGCCTCGATTCCCGGACGCCCGCTTTACTTGAACCGCTCGTCCAGCACCCGCCGGATTTCGCTTTCGATCGGGCCCTTGAGCGCGCCCAGCAGGAAGCCCAGGCTGGCGGTCACGCGCAGCTGCTTGGGGCCGAGCGCGATCTTGCCGTCGACGCCGCTGCGGGCGAAGTTGAGGGTGTCGCCGGACCAGTCGTATTCGATGCCGAAGCGTTCGGCGAGCTTCTGCGCCACCTCTTCTACGGCCTTGCGGGCCTTGGCCGGCGTCAGCGAATGGTCGTGGCGGATATCGATGCTCGACATAGAACGTTTCCCTCCCAGGTGACGGCTATTGTGCGGGCGCGGGCGGCCGCATCCAAGTGCGTGGCACGCGCGATGCGCATGCCGGGCTGCGTGATTGGCACGCCGCGTGCTAGATTTCCGACGCGTGGAAGCCCTCAGACTGCGATACCCCAACCGTGAACATGCCGACCTGGCCCTGAGCCCGGGCGTGCATGCGATTGGCCGCGACGCCGACGGCCGCACCGCCCTGGTCGGCGACGGCGGCGAGGCGGTGGCGCAGGTCTGCGTCGACCGCCGCGGCGTCTGGCTGCAGGTGCGCGAGGGCGTGCGCGGCCTGCACGTGAACGGCCGCCCGGTGCGGCGCATGGCCATGCTGCGCGCCGGCGATGCGATCTTCCTCGACGGCGTCGAGCTGCTGCTGCTCGCCGGCGAACCGCTGCCGGCCCCGGCCGACTACGGTTTCGGCGAGGCCGCCGAGAGCCGTCTGGTGATCCGCGGCATCGCCGGGCCGCACCACGGCCGCTGCTACCCGCTGGACCAGCCGCGCACCATCGGCCGCGCCGGCGAGTGCGACATCCGCATCGACGACGCATCTTTCGCCGAACGCCACGCGCGCCTGGAGGCGCACGCCGACGGCGTGGTCCTGCGCGACATGGGCTCGGTCGAGGGCAGCGTGGTCAACGGCCGGCCGGTGCGCAACGCCTTGCTGCGGCCGGGCGACCAACTGGTGCTGGAATCGCAGCATCGCTTCGTGATCGAAGCCCCCAACCGCGGCGGCGGCAGCGAACCGGCGCCGCTCGCGCATCCGGCCGAATTCGAGACCGACGAACGCGCCCGCCCGGCCACGGCGCTGCCCTCGTCGGTGCGGCGCATGCCCTGGCTGTTGCTGGCGGCGGCGCTGCTGGCCGCCGCGCTCAGCCTGTTGCTGCTGTACGGCGCGAGCTGAGCGCGCGCAGCTTCTTCCAGACCCGCCAGCCCAGCAGCGCGGCCAGGATGCTCGCGTACAGCAGCGGTTCGCGGATGTCGGATTTCACCAGCCACCAGAAGTGCAGCACCGCGAGCGCGGCGATCGCATAGATCAGCTGATGCAGCCGGCCCCAGAGCCGGCCGAGCCGGCGCATCGCGGCCTGGGTCGAGGTCAGCGCCAGCGGCACCAGCAGCAGCCAGGCCAGGAAGCCGACGGTGATGTAGGGCCGCTTGAGGATCTCCTCGAAGATCTGGGTCCAGTAGCCGCGCAGGTCCAGCACCAGATAGGCGGTGAAGTGCAGGCAGGCGTAGAAGAACGCGTACAGGCCGAGCAGGCGGCGGAAGCGGATCAGCACCGCCTGGCCGCTGAGTTGGCGCAGCGGCGTGATCGCCAGGGTCAGCAGCAGCAGGCGCAGCGCCCACAGGCCCAGGCGGTGCTCGATCTCGGCCACCGGGTCGGCGCCCAGGCCGCCGCTGCCGGTCAGGAATTCGGCGCGGATCTGCCAGGCCAGGATCGCCGCCGGAGTCAGCGCCAGCAGATGGACCAGGGTCTTGGCCGCGATCATGCCCTTGGAAGGCGCGCGGCGCGGCGCCGGCCGTACTCGCGCGGCCGTGGTGCGGTCGTTCATGCGCTCAGAACCACCGCTTGAGGTTCATGCCGGCGTACATCGACGCGACCTGGTCGGCGTAACCGTTGAACAGCCGGGTCGGGACGCGTTCGGCGAACAGTTTGCTGGCGGTGCCGGCGATGCGGCGCTCGCTCTTCTGGGTCCAGCGCGGGTGGTCGACATTGGGGTTCACGTTGGAGAAGAAACCATATTCGCTGGACTGGGCGTCGTTCCAGCTGGTGAACGGCATCGTCTCGACGAAGGTGATCGCGACGATCGACTTGATGCTCTTGAAGCCGTACTTCCACGGCACCACCAGGCGCAGCGGCGCGCCGTTCTGCTGCGGCAGCGGCTTGCCGTACAGGCCGGTCGCGAGCAGGGTCAGCGGGTGCATGGCCTCGTCGATGCGCAGGCCCTCGCGGTAAGGCCAGTCCAGCGCGGGGTAGGACAGCCCGGGCATCTGCTTGGGGTCGGCCAGGGTGGTGAAGGCCACGTACTTGGCCTTGGAAGTCGGCTCGAAGCGCTTGAGCACGTCGCCCAGCGGCACCCCCAGCCACGGAATCACCATCGACCAGCCTTCCACGCAGCGCAGGCGGTAGATGCGTTCCTGCGGCGTCAGGCCCTTGACCAGATCGTCCAGCGACAGGCGGCCGGGCTTGGCGCAGGCGCCGCCGATCGCGACCGTCCAGGGCTTGGTGCGCAGGGTCTTGGGCGCCTTGCCCGGGTCGGCCTTGCCGGTGCCGAACTCGTAGAAGTTGTTGTAGCTGGTGATGTCTTCGTAGCGGGTCAGGGTTTCGTTGGTGCGGAAGCCCGAGGCGGCCTGGGCCGGGGTGATCGTGGTTTTCGGCGCGGGCGGCGGCTCGGCGTCGGCGCAGCCGGCCAGGCCCAGCGCGGGCGCGGCGGCGAATGCGGCCAGCAGGCGCCGGCGTTCGCGGTAGACGGCCTCGTCGGTGATCTCGCGGGCGGGAAGCGTGAAAGCGTCGCGCAATGACATGGGGGAACTCCTGCGGGGACGGGCACGGCGTGGGCACGCCGCGGGGTCGTCCAGTACATATACGGTGGGTTTATCACCATAGAGGCAGCCGGAGGGGCAAAAGTTGCGCAGGTAACCAAGGCGCGCGCAAGTGTTGCACTGCGGCATACTTGGGTTCCAACCCCCATCCCCACGGAGCACCCGATGTCCCGCGCGTTCAACTTCAGTGCCGGTCCCGCGACCCTGCCCGAAACCGTCCTGCAGCAGGCCCAGGCCGAGATGCTGGACTGGCATGGCGTCGGCGCCTCGATCGTCGAGCTGAGCCATCGCGGACCGGAGTTCCTGCAGGTCGCCCAGGAGGCCGAGGCCGACCTGCGCACGCTGATGTCGATCCCGGACGATTATGCGGTGCTGTTCCTGCAGGGCGGCGCGACCACCCAGCAGGCCCTGATCGCGCTGAACTTCGCCGCCCCGGGCCAGACCGTGGACTACGCCGTGACCGGCCACTGGGGCAAGACCGCGCTCAAGCAGGTCAAGCCCTACGTCAACGCCAAGGTCGTCGCCGACGGCGAAGCCGGCGGTTACCGCGACATCCCGGCGTATGCCGATTGGCAGCTGTCCAAGGACGCCGCCTTCGTCCACTACACCGCCAACGAAACCATCCACGGCGTCGAGTTCCGCGACATCCCGCAGACCGGCGACGTGCCGCTGATCGGCGACTTCAGCTCCAGCATCGTCTCCGAGCCGCTGGACGTGTCGAAGTTCGGCGTGATCTACGCCGGCGCGCAGAAGAACCTGGGCCCGGTCGGCGTGAGCGTGGTGATCGTGCGCCGCGACCTGCTCGAACGCGCCGGCCAGCCGCGCGCCGAGATCCTCGACTACCGCGCCCATGTCAAGGGCGAGTCCATGCTCAACACGCCGCCGACCTGGAACTGGTACCTGGCCGGGCTGGTGTTCAAGTGGATGATCGCCCAGGGCGGCGTGGCCGAATTCGCCCAGCGCAACGCGCGCAAGTCGGCGCTGCTGTATCAGACCATCGACGGCTCGGGTGGCTTCTATCGCAACGAGGTCGCGGTCGGTGCGCGTTCGCGCATGAACGTGCCGTTCTTCCTCAAGGACGAAGCGCTGGACAAGCCGTTCCTGAAGGAAGCCGAGGCCGCCGGGCTGATCTCGCTCAAGGGCCACCGCGCCCTGGGCGGCATGCGCGCGTCGATCTACAACGCGATGCCGGAAGAGGGCGTGCAGGCCCTGGCTTCGTTCATGCGCGATTTCCAGAAGAGGCACGGCTGAGCATGGCCAAGCGTCCGAAAGCGCCGGCCAAGCCGGCGCCGAAGCCGGCCGCCGGGCGCAAGCCGGCGACCGCCCAGGCCGACAAGCCGGCCAAGGGCAAGGCCGTCCAGGCCAAGCCGCCGAGCGCTCCCGTGCCGGAAACCCCTGCGCTGGACCTGTCGACCCTGCGCACGCGCATCGACGGCATCGACCAGCACATCCAGCAGCTGATCGCCGAGCGCGCCCAGTTCGCCAACCAGGTCGGCAAGGCCAAGGGCAAGCTCGCCGCGGCAGTGGATTACTACCGCCCGGAGCGCGAGGCCCAGGTGCTGCGCCGGGTGGTCGACCGCAACGACGGCCCGCTCAACGACGAAGTGCTGGTGCGGCTGTTCCGCGAAATCATGTCGGCCTGCCTGGCCCAGCAGGAACCGCTCAAGATCGGCTTCCTGGGTCCGGAAGGCACCCATTCGCAGCAGGCCGCGTTCAAGCACTTCGGCCATTCGATCCATGGCCTGCCGCTGGCCAGCATCGAGGAGGTGTTTCAGGAGGTCGAAGCCGGCAACGCCGATTTCGGCGTGGTCCCGGTCGAGAACTCGACCCAGGGCACGATCCAGTCGACCCTGGACATGTTCCTGACCTCGAAGCTGAAGATCTCCGGCGAAGTCGAGCTGCGCGTGCACCAGCACCTGCTCTCGCGCAGCGGGCGGATCGAGGACATCGAGCGCGTCTACTCGCACCCGCAGTCGTTCGCCCAATGCAAGGCCTGGCTGCGCGAGTACCTGCCCAAGGCGGAGAAGATCGCGGTGTCGAGCAACGCCGAGGCCGCGCGTCGCGCACGCAACGCCGACGACGCCGCCGCGATCGCCGGCGCCAGCGCCGGCAACGTCTATGGCCTGAAGAACGTCGCCGGCCCGATCGAGGACCGTCCCGACAACACCACCCGCTTCCTGGTGATCGGGCGCGAGCTGTTCACGCCCTCGGGCAACGACCGCACCTCGCTGCTGATCTTCATCAAGGACCAGCCCGGCGCGCTCTACAACGTGCTGTCGCCGTTCGCCAAGCGCGGCCTGAGCATGAACCGGATCGAGTCGCGTCCCGGCCACACCGGCCGCTGGCAGTACGCGTTCTTCGTCGACATCGGCGGCCACGTCCAGGAAGAGGCGATGCGCGATGCGCTGGAAGAACTGCAGGAACTGGCCCACGAAGTGAAGGTGCTGGGTTCCTACCCGGTTGCGATCGCGTGAGCGCGGCGCCGTCCATGCCGGCGGCGACGCCGGCCTTCGATGAGGCGTGGTTCGCCGCGCGTGCGCAAGCCGGCGTGCAGCGCCTGCGCGCCTACGACCCGGGGCACGACCTGGTCGCGCTGAGGCGCAAGTTCGGCGCCGGGCATCTGGTCGAGCTGGGTTCCAACGAGAATCCTTACGGGTCCTCGCCGCGCGCGAAGGCAGCGGTGCTGGCCCAGCTGGATCAGCTGCATCGCTATCCCGATCCGCTCGGCGCCGATCTCAAGCGTGCGTTGGCGGCCAAGCACGGCGTCGCGACCGCGCAGATCCTGCTCGGCAACGGCTCGCACGAACTGCTGATGCAGCTGGCGCAGGTGTTCGCCGGGCCGGGCGACGAGGTGGTGTTCTCGCGTTACGGTTTTGCGGTGTTCGCGCTGGCGACCCAGGCCGCCGGCGCGACCATGCGCATTGTCGAGGCGTTGCCGCGCAGCGCGGCGATGCCGGCCGGGCACGACCTGGATGCGATCGCCGCGGCGATCGGTCCGCAGACGCGTCTGGTCTATGTCGCCAATCCGAACAATCCGACCGGCACCTGGTTCGGTCGCGAGGCGCTACGGGCGTTCCTGGCCAAGGTGCCGAGCGAGACCATCGTGGTGATGGACGAGGCTTATGCGGAAATGGCCGACGTACAAGGACGTACCAGTGCCGCGGGAGGCGGGATGCCGGGAGCGGCGGATGCGCCGGACTTTGCCAGCGCGGTCGAGCTGCTTGCGGCCTATCCCAACCTCGTCGTCACCCGCACCTTCAGCAAGGCCTACGGCCTGGCCGGTCTGCGCGTGGGCTATCTGCTCGCAGCGCCGGGACTGGTCGCGGTGATGGAGCGTCTGCGCGAAAGCTTCAACGTCAACGGCCCGGCCCTGGCCGCGTGCGAGGCCGCGCTCGGCGACGAGGCGCACCTGGCTTCGGCCTGCGCGCGCAACGCCGAGCAACGCGCCGCGCTGAGCGCCGCCTTGAGCGAGCGCGGCCTGCGCGTGTTCCCGTCGCAGACCAACTTCGTCTTGGTCGAATTCGGCGCCGACACCGCGCGCATCGAGGCCGCGCTGATCGCGCGCGGCGTGGTGCTGCGGCCGATGGGCGGCTACGGCCTGGGCGACTGCCTGCGCATCACCGTCGGCGACGCCGACGAGAACCGCCGGCTGCTGGCCGCGCTGGACGCGGTGCGCGCATGAGCGCCCGCCAGGATTGGATCGCCGTGCGCGGCACGCCCTTGCACGGACGCCTGCGGGTGCCGGGCGACAAGTCGGTCTCGCATCGCGCGGTCATGCTCGGCGCGCTGGCCGAGGGCGTCACCCGGGTCAGCGGCTTTCTCGAAGGCGAGGACACCCGCGCCACCGCGCGGGTGTTCGAGCGCCTGGGCGTGCGCATCGACACCCCCAGCGCCAGCGAACGCATCGTCCATGGCGTCGGCCTGCACGGCCTGCGCGGCAGCGGCGAGGCGCTGGACTGCGGCAATGCCGGCACCGGCATGCGTCTGCTCGCCGGCGCGCTGGCCGGGCAGGGCTTCGATTCGGTGCTGATCGGCGACGAATCCCTGTCCAAGCGGCCGATGCGGCGCGTCACCGAGCCGCTGGCGGCGATGGGCGCACGTATCGACAGCGCGGACGGCGGCCTGCCGCCGCTGCGCATCCACGGCGGCAGCGTGCTGCAGGGCATCGACTACACCTTGCCGGTGGCCAGCGCGCAGGTGAAATCGGCGCTGCTGCTGGCCGGCCTGTACGCGCGCGGCGAGACCGTGGTGCGCGAACCGCACCCGACCCGCGACTACACCGAACGCATGCTGGCCGCGTTCGGCTGGCCGATCGAGTTCGCGCCCGGCTACGCGCGCCTGAGCGGCGGGCATGCGCTGCGCGCCACCGACGTCGCGGTGCCGGCGGATTTTTCCTCGGCCGCCTTCTTCCTGGTCGCCGCCAGCGTGGTGCCGGGTTCGGAACTGCTGCTGGAAGCGGTCGGCATGAACCCGCGTCGCACCGGCCTGCTCGCTGCCTTGCGCTTGATGGGCGCCGACATCCGCGAACAGAACCCGCGCGAGGAGGGCGGCGAACCGGTCGCCGATCTGCTGGTGCGGCATGCGCCCTTGCACGGCATCGAGGTGCCGGTGGCATTGGTGCCGGACATGATCGACGAGTTCCCGGCGCTGTTCGTGGCCGCGGCCTGCGCGCAGGGGCGCAGCACGATCGCCGGTGCGGCCGAGTTGCGGGTCAAGGAATCCGACCGGATCGCGACGATGGCACAAGGTTTACGTAATTTAGGTGCGCAGATCGACGAAACGCCGGACGGCGCGATCATCGTCGGCGGCGCCCTGCGCGGCGGTGCGGTCGACAGCCATGGCGACCACCGCATCGCGATGAGCTTCGCGGTCGCGGCCCAATGCGCCAGCGGCGAAGTGCGTATCGGCGATGTCGCGAATGTGGCGACTTCGTTTCCGGGCTTCGAAACGCTGGCGCGTGCGTCGGGTCTCGAATTGCATCCCGCGTTGGGTTTGCAGACAGCCAGCGACATGTAGTTTCGCTAGACTTCTCCCGCCGCCCGCCTCCGCGAGCGGCGGTATTGCCGACACGACGAATACGATCGACACGGAAGTAGCGGCCGTCGCCCACCGCCCCCGCGGCGCGGCGGCCATGACGTGGTTCGCGCCAAGCCCGGCGTGATTGCGAGAGGACGAACGCGATGCAGCTTCCCCCACGCTGCCTGACGATGCCGGCGCGGCGACAGCGCGCCCGACCGCGCCGCCGCGCTGCAGCCGCGCAGGCGATCGCGCATGGCTGAGCACGCGACCGCGATGGCCCCTGTGGCCCGCGACTCCGATGCGCGCGATGCGCGTGCGACGCCGCTGGCCTGGTACTCCGATACCGCCGCCGAGCTGCCGCCGTGGCTGCGCCGCGCCGCCTTGCTCGCGCTCGCCTATCAGGCGTTCTTCGCCCTGACCGATATCGGCCTGTACCTGCGCCCGGAACTCGGCGCCGGCGTGCTGCTGCTGTTACTGTGCTGCGCCGGCCGCCGGCCCTGGCGCGAGCTGTCGGCGCAACCGGCCGTGCGTGCGCTGGCGCTGCTGATCGCGTTCCTGATCGCCCAGGCGGTGTATGCGGCGGTGAGCGTGGCGCCGGCGATACCGCTGTCCGCGCAGTTGTCGACCGCGGGCAAGCTGGTGCGGCTGGCGCTGTTCACCTGCGTGATCGGCTGGTGGCTGTCGCTGATGCCGCGTGCGATCCCGCGCCTGGTCGTGCTGATGGGCGCGGGCCTGTTGCTGTCGGTGCTGATCTATCTGCCGTGGACCCAGGGCGAAGCCTTGTGGGCCGGCCGCCTGCGCGCCGATCTGGGCATCCCGGAAAACCTCACCGGTCAATTGGCGGCGGTCGGCGGCTGGTTGGCCTTGTGCCTGCTGATGGCGCTGTGGGCACAACGGCGCGAGCCCGGCCGGCGCGCCTTGCTGGCGATCGGTTTCCTCGCCTATGCGGGCTGCTTCTGCCTGCTGCTGTTCTCGCAGTCGCGCGGCGCCTGGCTGGCGTTCGCCGCGGTCACGCCGCCGGTGGTGCTGGCCTATGCCTGGCACTTGTACCGCCGCGGCGGCGCGCGCGCGATCGGCGCGCTGCTGCCGGTGCTGGCCGCGGCGCTGGTGTCGGTGCTGCTGCTGTTCGCGGCGCGCGATCTGATCAGCTCGCGTTTCGCCGGGTCCGAGACCGTGATGACCGAGGCCCAGCAGGCTGCGGATGCGGGCACGGTCGCCATCGCCCCGACTGCGCCTGCCGCCGGCGCCGCCAAACCTGCCGATGCGGCCGCGGCGCAGCAGACCCAGATCAACAACAAGGCCGTCAGCGTGCGCATGGCGCTGTACCGGCTGGGCGTGGAGAAGTGGCTGGAGCGGCCGCTGCTGGGCTGGGGCCTGCGCACCACGCCCAGCCTGATCGCCGACAGCCGCCGCGACATGGCCGGCCAGCACCACATGCACCTGCACAACACCTACCTGGACGCGCTGGTGGGCTTGGGCACGCTCGGCACCGGGCTGCTGGCGCTGGCGTTCGCCCTGGTGCTGCGCGAGGCCTTGCTGGCCTGGCGTCGCGGCTGGGTGCCGGTGGCCGGGTTCTGGGCCCTGATCGGCAGCGTCGGCATCGTGCTGGTGGCGAACAACTTCGATTCGCTGCTGTGGCGTTTCGAATACGGCCGTGCGCCGCTGGAGTTCCTGTTCGGCACGTGTCTGGCCTGGGGCCTGATCCGGCGTCGTGGCGAGGGCGGGCGGGGTGTCGGCGGTTGAGGGTGAGGGCTCGCGGGTCGCGAGTCGCGGGTCTGCCGGGTGGTTCGGCGTGGGTGGGAGGTCATCGCGGCTTACGCCGCTCCCACAGGAAGCCTCGGCTGCCTCGCTGACCACGGTTGAAAGTTGCGTAAGCCGTGATGGCGAAGGCCGGCCTTCGCACACTTCCACGTCGGTCACATCGCTCCGGCCGCCCTGCGGCGGCCGGAGCCCGCTCTCCCCCGATCCCTGCTATGCGCGCGGTTCGCCGGGTCTGCGGTTTACCGCGTTCAGGCCTGCGGCTTGAACTCGATGGGCACTTCCACCACCGCCGGTACCGGCTTGCCGTTGCGCGTGGCCGGGGCGAAGTGCCAGCGGCGCACCGCGTCCTGGGCGGCGCGGTCGAGCTCGCGCGAGTTGCTGCGGCGGACGAAGTCGATCTCGCCCGGGGTGCCGTCGGCGCCCACGTTCACCCGCAGCAGCACGTCGCCGCCTTCGCCGCGACGCAGCGCGGTGGCCGGGTACTCGGGTTGCGGACTGCGGTTGGCGATCCGCTCGGGAGCGGTTTCGCGCGGCACGGTCACGGCCGGCTTGGTCGGTTTGGGCTTGGCGGCGCTGGCGACGGACTTGCGCTCGCTGCGCTCGGCTTCGGGCCCGGCGGTGGGCGTGGTGGCGTCGGTGGGCATCGGCAGTACGCTGGCATCCGGAGGCAGCGCGATCGGCGCCGGTGTGCGTTGGCTGAGCACGTACCAGATCAGCAGGATCGCGGCCAGCAGCACCAGCAGCCAGAGGCCGGCACGGTTGCGCGCAGGCGCGTCGGCGTCCACGGTGGTTTGCGGGCGGTTGTCGCGGTGTTCCAGCGTGTTGTCCGTCATGGTGTCCCTCCTCGATCGTCCCCGGTGTGCGGGGTGGCGACTCGACTTTCCTCACGCCGGTGTTAGCGGCGAGTGAGGCGGAGGGGGTTACGGCGTTACGCGTTCAGCGACTGGCATCGAATGTGATCGGGACCATCACAGTGCCGCCGACCGGCTGGCCGTTGGCCAGGGCGGGGCGGAAACGCCAGCGCCGGACCGCGTCCTGGGCCGCGCGGTCGAGCAGACGCGAGCCGCTGCTGTTGGCCACGCTGACCTCGCCCGGCACGCCGTCCGCACCGATCTGCGCGCGAACGGTGACGGTGCCGCTCTCGCCGCGGCGCAGCGCCTGAGGCGGATAACGCGGCGGCGGGTTCTGGCCCGGGATCGGCTTGGGATCGGAACCGGCAACCGCGGCCTGCGGCGGCGCCGACGGTCGCGCCGGCGCGATGGCGTCGGCCGGGCGCGGCGGGGCGGTCTCGACCAGGCGCGGCTGGTCCGCACCGGCGGCAGGCGCATTGGCCTGCGGCGCGGGGCCGACGCCGCTGCCTTCGCTGCCGGACATCGGCGCCGGCAGCGGTGCGTAGTTCGGACCGGCCGCGGTCGGCGGAGCGATGCCGTCGGCGCGGTAGAAGTCGTGCTTGCGCGCGCGCGACCAGACCAGGGCGAACAGGATCAGGCCCAGCGCGAACGCGCCCAGGACCCACCACAGCGCCTTGCGTGAGGGCCGCCAGGCGGCCAGGTCGAGGCTGGGGCGGGTGGGCGCGGGGGACGGTGTCGACATGCGGTATCCGGCTACGGGCGGGCAGGGGCTGCCGGCATTCTGCATCGATCCGGGTTAATACGTTGGAAATCGGTCGCGCTTTGAACCGCGCCGGGTGCCGCGCATTGGCCCTGAACGCGGTTAGCACGCGATAATCGCGTTCCGCTTCCCCACCGGTTCCGCCATGCTCGATCCCAACCTGCTGCGCCAGCAACCCGTCGAACTCGCCGCGCGCCTGCGCGACGCCCGCGGTTTCGTCCTCGACGCCACCGCGCTGGAGTCGCTGGAAAGCGAGCGCAAGCAGATCCAGATCCGCACCCAGGAGCTGCAGAACCTGCGCAACACCCGCTCCAAGGCGATCGGCCAGGCCAAGGCCAAGGGCGAGGATGTCGCCCCGCTGATGGCCGAGGTGGCCGGTTTTGGCGACGAGCTCAAGGCCAGCGAGCTGCGCCTGGACGAAATCCGCGGCCAGATCGAGGCGGTGGCGCTGGGCATCCCGAACCTGCCGCACGAGTCGGTCCCGGCCGGCCAGGACGAGACCGGCAACGTCGAACAGCACCGCTGGGGCGCGCCGCGCGCATTCAATTTCACGGTCAAGGACCACGTCGAGCTCGGCGCCCGCAAGGGCTGGCTGGACGGCGACACCGCCGCCAAGCTGTCGGGCGCGCGCTTCACCGTGCTGCGCGGCCAGCTGGCGCGGCTGCATCGCGCGCTGGCGCAATTCATGCTGGATCTGCACGTCGACCAGCACGGCTACCAGGAAACCAACGTGCCGCTGCTGGTCAACGCCGATTCCATGCGCGGTACCGGCCAGCTGCCGAAGTTCGAGGACGACCTGTTCGCGACCACGGTCGGCGAGGGCGAGGCGGCCAGCAAGCGCTACCTGATCCCGACCTCGGAAGTCCCGCTGACCAACATCGTGCGCGACGAGATCGTCGAGGACGCGGCGCTGCCGCTGCGCATGACCGCGCATTCGATGTGCTTCCGCGCCGAAGCCGGCAGCCACGGCCGCGACACCCGCGGCATGATCCGCCAGCACCAGTTCGAGAAGGTCGAGCTGGTCACCATCGCGCGTCCGGACGAGAGCTACGACGAGCACGAGCGCATGACCCGTTGCGCCGAAGTCGTGCTGGAGAAGCTCGGCCTGCCGTACCGGCGCATGCTGCTGTGCACCGGCGACATGGGCTTCGCCGCGACCAAGACCTACGACCTGGAAGTCTGGCTGCCCAGCCAGGAGACCTACCGCGAAATTTCCTCCTGTTCGAACTGCGAGACTTTCCAGGCCCGCCGCATGCAGGCGCGCTGGCGCAACCCGGCCACCGGCAAACCGGAGCTGGTGCACACGCTCAACGGCTCCGGCGTCGCGGTCGGCCGCGCCCTGATCGCGGTGATGGAGAACTACCAGAACGCCGACGGCACGATCGAAGTGCCCGAGGCGCTGCGTCCGTACATGGGTGGGGTCGAGTACATCGACTGAACTCGTTGCCTTGGGGGCCATCGACGGCATGCCCGCCGCTGGCCTCATGCGCGCACCGAGCTTCCTGTGGGAGCGACGTAAGTCGCGATCGTCGTTCCCGTATGGGAACGTGGCATCGCCGCAAGCGCGGTGGCGCAATCGCGACTTACGTCGCTCCCACAGGAAGTCTGCGGATTTCGCGCGAGTAGGATGCGGTAAGCCGTCAGGCGCACCGCATCGCAGGATGTGCGGCGGTACGCGGTGTACCGAAGTTCGACGATGCGGTAGTCACCGCATCCTACGGGCTGCGTATCCGTCAGCTATCGCAATGGAACTCTTGGGCAATGAGTTCGTGGTCGTAAGCGCCGAGGTGACCGTACCGGCCAGGCGCGCTCAAATAGCCCGTTACCGTACCTTGCCGGCAGTAAGAGAACCTGGAGACGGAGCTTCCGCCCAGCAGACCACTGGTCAGCCACCAGCGTTTTGAAGGCTGGCCCACTGGAACAAAACTCATCTCCTCCAAGCCGAAGGAAAAACGGCCGGCCGAGATGATGGGCTTGTAGCCATACACAGCAAGGACCTTTGCGAGGCTGCTCGGTTGGTTCCTGCGATAGTCGGTGCCCGCGGCCAGCCCCGCCTGGAATGCGGGGTCGTCGCTGTAGATGCCGCCGTCCGGGTCGACATACCCATGAAAGAACGCTCTTGTGTACTGGCGGTACTGCTTTTGATGTTCGGGTGAGGCTGGATCCAGTTGTTCGTCCGCAAGTCGCTGGACGAAGTCGGGGGCGAATACTTCGTGTTCATGGTCGGCGCCATGCGCGCGCAAGCCGACGAGTAGGGCCGTCAGAAGAACGAGGATCCGTGCGAGTCTCACCAGGACAGACGCCTCACTCGCACCAATGCACATGCAACGGCGAGCCGCTCCCGGCTTCCAGCGCCGCCAGCACCGGATAGCGCCGCACGTCGCCGTTGCGCAGGGCGGCTTCGAACACTTCGCGTTTGCGTTCGCCCTGGATCAGCAGCAGCCGGGTCTGCACCCGCGCCAGTCCGGTCCGGGTCAGGCTGATCCGGCGCGGCCAGCGTTGCGCGCCGGGGGCGCCGCTGGCGTCGATGGCGATATAAGCCTGGCGGCTTTCGAGCGCGCGCGACAGGTCCAGGGTGTTGGGGAACAGCGACGCGGTGTGGCCGTCCTCGCCCATGCCCAGCACCGCGGCGCTGGCGCCGAGTTGCGCATGCGCATTGGCGACGGCGACGGCGTCCTCGATCCGGCGTCCGGCCAGGGTCAGCGGTTCGAAACGTGCGGCGGCGGCGTGGTCGTGCAGCAGCTGGCTGCGGACCAGGTGGGCGTTGCTGTCGGGGTCGTTCGGCAGCAGCCAGCGTTCATCGACCAGGCCGATGTCGACCCGGCTCCAATCCAGCGGCGCCTTGGACAGTGCGCGATAGACCGGGCCGGGCGTGCTGCCGCCCGACAGCAGCAGGCGCGCACGCGGGCGCAGCAACAGGTCGCGGCGCAGTTCCGCCGCGATCGCGACCGCGCAGGCCCAGGTCCACACATCGCGGCCGCGATGCGCGTGCATCACGTAACGTGCGGTTTCCGGCTCCGGAGGACCGGCCGGGACGGGCGACGGATCGTCGAGCATCGGTCGATCTTCGCACGATCCACCTCAGCGTGGCGTGTGCCGGGCCAAGGCCGCCGCGCCCAGCAAACCGGGCTGGGGATGGGTCACGGCGAGGGTGGGAATGCGCGCCATCGTCGGCGAAAAGCGGCCCTTGTGTTCGAAACGCTGGCGGAAACCGGAATGTTGCAGCCAGGGCATCAGGCGCGGCACCAGGCCGCCGGGCAGGAACACGCCGTCCCAGGCGCCCAGGGTCAGGACCAGGTCGCCGGCGGCGGCGCCGTATACCGCGCAGAACACGTCGATCGCGCGCAGGCAGCGGGCGTCGCCTTCACGCGCCATCGCGGTGATGTCGGCCGGCGCCAGCGGGCCCGGGTCTTCGCCGGCGATCTGGCTCAGGGCGCGATGCAGATTGACCAGGCCGCTGCCGCTGACCAGGCGCTCGTTGGACACGCGACCGAATTCGCCCGACAGGCGCTGCAGGATTTCGATTTCCTCCGGCGTGCCCGGCGCGAAGCTGACGTGGCCGCCTTCGGTCTGCAGCGGGTAGTAGCGGCCGTCGCGGCGGATCAGGCCGCCGACGCCGAGCCCGGTGCCGGCACCGATGATGGCGTAGGTGCGGTCGCCGCCGTCGTCGAAGCCGTGCCAGGCGTTGCCGCCGATCGCGACCACGTCCTGCGGGCGCAGCAGCGACACCGCCATCGCCTGCGCGGCGAAGTCGTTGATCAGTTGCAGGCGTTCCAGGCCCAGGGCCTGACGCGTGCGCGCGGCCGAGATCACCCAGGGATGGTTGGTGATGCGCGCCTCGTCGCCGTCGACGCGGCCGGCGACCGCGAACACGGCTTCGCTGGGCGTCGCGCCGATGCGGTCGAGGTAGTGGCGCGCGGCGTCGGCCAGGGACGGGAAGTCGGCGACGGCGAACACCTGCACGCTGTCCTCGCGCAGCGGTTGTTCGTGCTGCGGCATGGCCAGAGCGAAGCGTGCGTTGGTGCCGCCGATATCGGCCAGCAGGGTTTCCGGTGCGGCAGTGCTCATGCTTCGCCTCCGCGGCCCTGGCGCAGGGTCGCCGGCAGGAATTCGGCGGCCTCGGCCGGGCCCCAGGAGCCGGCCGGGTAGTCGAGCACCGGCTGGACGGTGCAGCTCCAGGCGCGCTCGACGCTGTCGATCCACTGCCAGGCCGATTCGACCTCGTCGTCGCGCACGAACAGGGTCTGGTTGCCGCGCAGCGCGTCGACGAGCAGGCGCTCGTAGGCGATCCGGCGCTGCGGCGAGTTCGACATCGACAGGTCCAGCGACATCGGCCGCAGCTCCAGTGCGCCCCATTCGGGGGCGGCCAGGCTGCCCATCAGGCCCAGTTCCACGGTTTCGTCGGGTTGCAGGCGCATGCGCAGGCGGTTGGGACGCTCGCGTCCGCGCGCGGGGCGCTCGAACAGCCAGTGCGAGACCGGCTTGAACGAGACCACCACCTCGGTCGCGCGCGTGGCCAGGCGTTTGCCGGTGACCAGGCGGAACGGCACGCCGGCCCAGCGCCAGTTGTCGATCCAGGTGCGCAGGCCGACGAAGGTTTCCACCGGCGAGTCGTGGACGAAGCCCTTGACCGCGCGGCCCTCGACCACGCCGGCGCCGTAGCGGCCGCGCACGGTGTCGCGGGCGGCGTCGGCTTCGCTCATCGGGCGCAGCGCGCGCAGTACTTTGCGTTTCTCCTCGCGGATGCTGTCGGCGTCCAGGGTCGAGGGCGGTTCCATCGCGATCAGCGCCAGCAGCTGCAGCATGTGGTTCTGGACCATGTCGCGCAGGGCGCCGTAGCCGGCGTAGTACTCCTCGCGGCCGTCGACGCCGGCGGTCTCGGCGACCAGGATGTCGACCGATTCGATCCAGCGGTGCTGCCACACCGCTTCCAGCAGGGTGTTGCCCAGGCGCAGCGCCAGCAGGTTCTGCACCGCGGCCTTGCCCAGGTAGTGGTCGATGCGGAAGATCCGCGACTCGTCCAGGCAGGCGCGCAGCGCGGCGTTGATCTCGCGCGCCGAGGCCAGGTCGCGGCCGATCGGTTTTTCCAGCACCAGCCGCGACGGATCGGCGAGCACGCCGGCCGCGCTCAGGCCCTGCGCCACCGACACGAACAGGTCCGGCGGCGTGGCCAGGTAGCTCACGCTGGGGCGGTCGGCGTAGCGCGACAGCGCAGCGGCGATCGCGTCGGTGTCGCGCAGATCGACCGCGACGTAGGCGATGCAGCGCAGCAGGCCGTCCACCGCCGGAGCGTCGTCGGCGGCCTCGGCCGCCATGCGTTCGCGCAGCCAGGCGCGGAATTCCTCGTCGCTCATCTCCTGCCGCCCGACCGCGATCAGGCGGAAGTCGGGCGGCAGCAGGCGGTCGCGCCAGAGGTGGATCAGCGACGGGAACAGGTAGCGCTGGGCGAGATCACCCGTGGCGCCGAACAGCAACAGAGTGTCGTGCATGGCGCCGGCGCCTGGTTTGGTCGGAGACCGTTGTGGTCGGGACCGTTAAGGTAGCGGCTCGGACAGCGAGCGGCCATGCGTGGCGATCACGTTCGAGTACCACTTCGCGCTGTCCTTGGGGGTGCGGTCCTGGGTCGCGTAGTTCACGTGGACCACGCCGAAGCGCTTGGAATAGCCCAGCGACCACTCCAGGTTGTCCAGCAGCGACCAGACCATGTAGCCGCGGATGTCGCAGCCGGCCTGGATCGCGTCGTGGATCGCGCTGATGTGCTTTTGCAGGTAGTCCATGCGCAGCGGATCGCGCACGCGGCGCTCGCCGCTGGCGTCGGGCTCGGCGACCGGCGGATCGAAGAAGGCCGCGCCGTTCTCGGTGACGTACATCGGGATGTCGCCGTAGCGCTGCTTGAACCAGGTCAGGGTGTCGGTCAGGCCCTGCGGGAACACTTCCCAGCCGGTCTCGGTGTAGGTGCCCGAGGGCTGGCGCACCACGCCGGTGTTGAGCGGGTAGCTGACCGCGTCCTTGGTGACGCTGCGGGTGTAGTAATTGATGCCGACGAAATCGAGCTTCTGCTTGATCAGCTCGTAGTCCTCGGCCGGCCATTCCGGCCAGGCCTCGCCGAAGATCTCGCGCAGTTCCGGCGGGTAGGAGCCGAGCAGGGCGGGGTCGAGGTACTGCTCGTTCATGTAGGCGTGGGCGCGCTGGACCGCGGCGGCGTCGGCGGCCGACTCGGTGGCGGCGTACTTGGGCTCGATGTTCACCACCAGGCCGATCTCGTGCTGGCCGATCGCGCGGTAGGCCTGCACCGCGGCGCCGTGCGCGCGCATCAGGTTGTGCGAGGCGATCGGCGCTTCGAAGCGGCTGCGGTGGCCCGGCGCGAGCGCGCCGTGCAGGTAGCCGCCGTCGGTGACGACCCAGGGTTCGTTGAGGGTGACCCACTTCTTGACCCGGCCGTCGAGCGCGCGGTACAGCACGCTGCCGTACTCGGCGAACCAGTCGGCGCAGTCGCGGTTGAGCCAGCCGCCGCGGTCGTCGAGCGCGGCCGGCATGTCCCAGTGGTACAGGGTCAGCAGCGGCTCGATGCCGTTGGCCAGCAGCTCGTCGACCAGGCGCGAATAGAAATCGACGCCGGCCTGGTTCACCCGGCCGGTGCCCTCGGGCAGGATCCGCGACCACGACACGCTGAAACGGTAGGCCTGCAGGCCCAGGCGCTTCATCAGGGCGACATCGTCCTTCCAGCGCCGGTAGTGGTCGCAGGCGACGTCGCCGGTATCGCCGTTGAGGGTCATCCCCGGGGTGTGCGCGAAGCGCGTCCAGATGCTGGGGCCGGCGCCGTCGGCGAGCGGAGAGCCTTCGATCTGGTGGGCGGCGGTGGCCGCGCCCCACAGGAACCCCTCGGGAAAGACACGAACTTGACTCATCGCTGCTGGGCCTCCGGTGCGGGCGCTGTGTTGAATGCTGGCGTGCATGTAAACGGTTACATGGCAGAATAGCCCAGGGCGACGACAATTGCATCGTCGCTGGGGCCACGATCGGGAGATTTCATGGCGAAGGTCACGCTTGAGCGTCTGCGCAAGGTCTATCCGAACGGTTTCGTCGGCGTCGACGGGGCCAGTTTCGAGATCCGCGACGGCGAGCTGCTGGTATTGGTGGGGCCTTCGGGCTGCGGCAAATCGACCCTGCTGCGGATGATCGCAGGCCTGGAAACGATCAGCGGCGGCGAGCTGCGCATCGGCGAGCGCGTGGTCAACGAGGTCCCGCCCAAGGACCGCGACATCGCCATGGTGTTCCAAAGCTACGCCCTGTACCCGCACATGACCGTGGCCGAGAACCTCGGCTTCGGGCTCAAGCTGCGCGGCGCGTCCAAGGCCGAGATCGAGGCCCGCGTCGGCGAGGCGGCGGCCACGCTGGAGTTGCAACCGCTGCTGCAACGCAAGCCGGCCGCGCTGTCCGGCGGCCAGCGCCAGCGCGTCGCCCTGGGGCGGGCGCTGGTGCGGCAGCCGCAGGTGTTCCTGCTCGACGAACCGCTGTCCAACCTCGACGCCAAGCTGCGCATGGGCATGCGGGTCGAGATCGCGCGCCTGCACCGCCAGCTCGGCACCACCATGGTCTACGTCACCCACGACCAGATCGAGGCCATGACCCTGGGCCAGCGCATCGTCGTGCTCAAGGACGGCAAGATCCAGCAGATCGATACGCCGATGGCGCTGTACCGGCACCCGGCCAATCTGTTCGTGGCGACCTTCCTCGGCAGCCCGAAGATGAATCTGCTCGGGGGCGAGGTGATCGAACGCGACGGTTTGCGCCTGCGCATCGCCGACGGCGTGGAGCTGCCGCTGCAGCCCGACGAAGCCTTGCGCGAGACGGTGCGCGGCTATCTCGGCCGCCAGCTCACCGTCGGCCTGCGCCCGGAGGACATGCACCTGGCGCAGGCCGCGCCCGAGCGCCTGGCAGCGCGGGTGGAAGTGGTCGAGCCGGTCGGCAACGAGGCCTTCCTCAACCTGGCCTGCGGCGGCTGCGACCTGGTGCTGCGGCTGCCGCCTTACGACCTGCCCGCGCCCGGCGACACCGTGCACCTGGGCTATGCGCCCGAACGCATGCATTACTTCGATCCGCAGACCGAGCTCAACCTGCGCGCGCCGCCGGCCGCGGACTGAGCGCGCGCCTGCGGGCCGGCGCGTCGTCAGTTCCCGGCCTGCGCGGCCAGGGCCGCGTCGGCGCGCAGGCTCTGCCGCTTCAGGCCGACGATCGCCAGCAGCAGCAAGGCCATCGGCGCCAGCGACAGATAGAACGCGGTCTCGCCGCCGGCGCGCGCGAACAGCTGGCCGGTGACGAAGGAGCCGGTGGTGCCGCCCAAGGCCGAGAACACCACGATCAAACCGGTCATGGCCGCATGCCGCGACTTCGGCAGCGCGCTCAGCACCACCGAGTTGATCGCCGGATAGATCGGCGCCATGAACAGGCCGATCAGCGGGAACACGTAGGCCGCGGCCGGAGCGTGGGTCCAGCTCGCGTTCGGGTCCGGACGCATGCCCGCGGCCAGCGGCAGCGCCAGCAGCACCAGCGCGGCCATCGCCAGCACGCAGGCGATCAGCAGCCAATGCCAGGGCACGCGCCGCAGCAGCAGGCCGGCGCCGAGCCGGCCCAGGGCCAGCGACACCGCGAAGATGCTCGCCGCCTGCACGCTCATGGTCGTGGGCAGGTGCAGGATTTCGCGGTTGAAGGTCGGCAGCCAGGTGCCGATGCTCTGTTCGATCAGCACGTACAGGAAGGCCGAAGCCAGGAACACGCCGATCAACGGTTGCGCGACCAGGCGGAACATGTCGAAGAAGGCCTCGCCCGGGGCGTGGCCGTCGCGCGCGGCGGATTCGTCCAGGCGGCTGACCGTCAGCAGCAGCGCGGTCGCGGCGGCGACCGCGGCGATCACCCAGTACACCCGTAGCCAGCGCGGATCGGCCGGCGATTCGGGATTGATGAAGCTGGCGAACAGCCAATAGCCGGCGAGCACGCCGACCATGAACCAGCCTTCGATGGTGCTGGTCAGGCTGGCGTGCTGCTGCTTGCCGTCGGTGAGCAGGCCGATCGAGGAATACACCGAGACCTTGGCCAGCGCGAACGAGGCGCCGACGGTGGCGAACAGCAGCTTGGTCGCCCAGAACGCGTGCAGCAGCGGCATCAGCGCGCAGGCCGCGGCGACCAGGCTCAGGCCCAGGATCATCGCGCGCCGGTAGCCCAGGCGCGGCAGCAGCGAGGCGGTGAGGAAGGACACGATCGCGATCGGCAGGTCCTTGAAGGCCTCAAGGAAACTGGCGTCGGCCTTGTCCACGCCGAAGCCCTGGATCGCCTGCAGGATCACGGTGCCGACGCTGTTGAGCAGCACCGCGAACACCATGTAGGTCAGGACCATCGCCAGGATCATGCGGCCGCGGTGGCTGCCGGTGGAGGTCATGCGTTGCTCCGGCGCGCGAGCCCATCGGGCCGCGCGCTATGGTTAAAAAGACCGTTCGCAGCCGTTGCCGATGCCGCCTGCGCCTTGGAGGGAGGGGCGCGCAGGCTAGCGTTGCCGGATCGCGCCGCGAACGGGCTTCGAAAACCGCGCGCCGTGCGGCGCGGGGCGGTCGAAAGCGACGGGCGCAGCATCGCATGCGCGCCCGCCGCCGCCGCGCTCACCAGCGGTAGGCCGCGGAGAGCTGGTAGGAACGCCCGGCGATCGGCCGGCCCAGGAACACCCCGCCGGTGGCCGCGCCGGGCACGCGCACGTTGCCTTCGGTCAGGCCGAGCTCGTCGCTGACGTTGCTGCCGCTGGCGGTGAACTCCCAATGCTCGCCGACGTGCAGGTTCGCGCCCACGTCGAGCGTGTGGTACGAGGGCAGCTGCTGGGTGTTGGCCAGGTCGGCGTAGCGGTCGCCGATGTGCGAGTAGGTCGCGAACAGCTTGAGATCGCCGACCGGCAGGGTCCAGAAGTAGCTCGGGGTGATGCGGAACTGGGTCTTGGGCTGGCGCATCACCTGGTTGCCGGTGAACTCGCGATAGTTCTCGTACTGGGCGTCCAGCCAGACCCCGGTCGCGCGCAGCTCGAAACCGCCGAAGGGACGGACCGCGCCTTCCAGCTCGACGCCGTAGGCGCGCGAATCGCCGACCGTGGTGAAGTTGGTGCCGTCGTCGAGGAAGGCCTGGAACGGCGAGTTGGTGAAGCTGTTGTAGAACGCGGTCAGGTACAGGTCGTAGACCGAATTGCCGGACTTGAAGCCCAGCTCGTACTGGTCGACTTCCTGGACCTTGTTGTTGCCGTCGCGCAGGCTGTCGAAGGTCGGCAGCTTGTAGCCGGAGTTGGCGCGCGCGAACAGGCTGGAGGTGTCGTTGAGCTTGAAGTTCAGGCCCAGGGTCCAGGAGAAATGCTTGTCGTCCTGGTCGATGCGGCGGGTGCTGGGCAGCGAGATCGAGGTGTTGTTGTCGTAGAGCGTGTTCGGATTGCCGTCCAGGTCGACGCTGGCGGTGTTGTGGACGGTGCCGTCGACCTGCTGCCATTCGTAGCGGATGCCGCCGTCCAGGCGCAGGCGGTCGTTGATCTGCCACTCGTCGGCCAGGAACACGGCGGTGTTCTGGCCGTCGTAGTCGCCGCGCAGCGAGAAGAACGAGGTGCCGACGAAACCGTCGCGGGTGACCTGGCGGCCGTCGGCCAGGGTCACGTCGATGCGACGCGCGTTGTTCTGCGCGGTCAGCAGCATGTTGTTGCCCAGGTACCAGGTGTCCTTGGACGAGTAGCGCGCGTAGTACACGCCGGCGGTGAGGGTGTTGCCCTCGAACAGGTCGCGGCTGAAGCGCAGGTCGTTGGTGAAGGACTCGATCTCCTTGTCGACCACCCAGAAGCCGGCGGTCAGCACCTGCTGGTTCGGGTCGACCGCGCCGCCGCCGTTGGTGTAGGTAGCGGTGCCGGGGCTGCCGAAGGAGGCGATGTAGGAGCTGATGGTCTGCGGGCTGGCGCCGGTGAACAGGCCGTTGGTCGGGGCGCTGCCGCTGACGTGGTTGACGCGGTCGCTGATGGTCCAGTCGCCGACGTAGAAGTCCATCGAGGCGCCGAACACGTCCAGGTTGATGCCGCGGCCGTCGGCCAGATCGCGGCTGATGGTCTCGCCGTTGGGGCCGGTCGGAATGGTGACGCGGCGGAAGTCGTTGCCGAGCAGAGTGCCGCTTTGCGCGTTCAGGCCCGGGAAGCTGGACAGGTCCTTGCCGTTGTTGCGCGACAGCAGCGGGATCGGAGTGAAGAAGGCGTTCTTGTCGTCGGTGTGGCGCGCGTACAGGGTGACCTCGCCGCTGTCCCAGCTGCGGGTCAGGCTGGCGCTGAACTGGCCGCCCTTGTCGGCCGGGAACTGGGTGTCGCGGACGCCGTCGGTGACCCGGTAGAAGCCGCCGATGCTGTAGTACCAGCCTTCGCCGAGCTTGCCGCTGTTGAACACGTCGACCCGGCGCAGGTTGTCGCTGCCGGCGGTCACGCGCAGGCTGCCTTCGGTTTCTTCGCCGCCTTTCTTCTGGATGAAGTTGACCGTGGCGCCGGGCTGGCCGTTGGAGAAGATCGGGCTGGGGCCGCCGCGCAGCACTTCCATGCGGTCGATGGTGTCGTCCATGCGGAACAGGGTGGAGTTTTCCAGGAACGACAGGGTCGGCGGCGGGAACAGCGGCGCGCCGTCCATCTGCACGGTCACGAACGGCGCGTCGCCTTCCGACGGCATGCCGCGCACGAAGATGTTGGCGCCGGTGCTGCCGCCGGCCGATTCGGCCCAGATGCCGGGCACGACCTTGAGCGCGTCGGCGGTGCTCAGCGGCACCGCTTCCTGCAACTGCTCCAGCGAGGCGGTGGTGATGGAGAAGCTGGCGTCGCGCTTGCGCACGCCCTTGAAGCGCGCGGTACCGCTGACCACGACCGCGTCCAGCGTGGTGGCTTCGCTTTCGCCGGCCTGCGGCGCGTCCGCGGCCGGCGCCGCGTCCTGCGCGCGCACGTAGCCCGGGGCCAGCGCGGCCGCGATGGCCATCGACAACGCATAACGGATCAGAGACTGCTGCTGCATGGTGTTCTCCCCACTCCTCAGAATGTCATGTTGGTGTACGTCGGCGCGCCGTTCGGCGGCGCGTCGATGCGGTGGACAAGGTTCAGCGCGATACGAAAGCGTCCAGGTCGAAGGCGGCGATGTTCGGCAGGTGCGCGTCCGCGCCCGGCAGCGCGGACGGGTCGCCGATCCCGACCGCGGCCATGCCGGCGGCGCGGATCGCGACGATGCCGGCGGCGGCGTCCTCGATGCCGATGCAGCGCTCCGGCGCCACGCCCAGCGCCTGGGCCACGCTCAGGAAAATCTCGGGGTCGGGCTTGGCGCGGGCGATGGTCGCGGCGTCGGCGATCCAGTCGAAGCGCTCGGCGATGCCCAGGCGCTGCACCAGCAGCGCCGCGTTCTTGCTGGCCGAGGCCAGGCCGAGCTTGAGCCCGCGTGCGCGTGCCGCGTCGAGCAGGGCGGCCGCGCCCGCGAACAGGTCCTGCGGCCCGACCTGTTCGATCGCGGCGCGGTAGTAGCCGTTCTTGCGTTCGGCCAGGGCGTGGCGCTCGGCGGCGTCGAACGGACGCGTCGCGCGCTCCAGGATGATCGCCAGCGAGGCCTCGCGGTCCACGCCCTTCAGGCGCAGGTTCACGGTCTCGTCGAAGGGCACGCCGATCTCGTCGGCCAGGCGCTTCCAGGCCAGGTAATGGGTGTGGGCGGTGTCGGTGAGCACGCCGTCGAGGTCGAAGATCAGGGCCTGCGCCGGACGCGGGAAAACAGCCGGCGCGGCATCGGCGGCGACCGCCAGCGCGACCTCCTGCGCAGCCTGCGTGGTCAGCAGCAGGCGCTGCCCGGCATGCACGATTTCCAGCGGTTCGCCTTCGATCAGCCGATAGCGCACCTGCGCGCCCTCGACGCCGACGTGCAGCTCGCGCCCGCGCCAGCGCAGGCCGAAGCCGTAGCCGTTCCAGCGCGCCGGCAGGGTGGGGGCGAAATGCAGCTCGCCCTCGATCGTGCGCAGCCCGGCGAAGCCCTGGGTCAGCGCCAGCCAGCTGCCGGCCATCGCCGCCATATGTACGCCGTGGTCGGTGTTGCCGTGCAGATCGTCCAGGTCGACGCACAGGCTGGCGTCGAAATAGGCCAGCGCCCGGTCGGCCAGGCCGACTTCGCTGGCGAGGATGCCGAACATCGACGCCGACAGGGTCGAGTCGTGGGTGGTCACCGCCTCGTAGTAGTCGTAGCTGCGGCGCTTGCGCGCGCGGTCGATGTCCGCGCCGGCCAGCACCAGCGCCATCACCACGTCGGCCTGCTTGCAGACCTGGTAGCGGTAGAGCGTGAGCGGGTGGTAGTCCAGCAGCAGCGGCCGGTGCTCGCCCTGGCGCGGCGGGAACGGCCAGCGCGGCTTGTCCAGGAAACCGTCGTCCTGCGCGTACACGCCCAGGCGCTCGTCGTAGGGCAGGTACATCGCCTCGGCGGCGCGCTCCCAGATCGCGACTTCGTCCGCGTCCAGGGCCAGGCGCGCGGCCAGCGCGGCGGCCTCAGCCGGGCGATCGGCCTGCAGGCGCCGCCACACCGCGACCGCGCGCCGCAGATGCTGCTGGGCCATGCGGTTGGTGTAGTAGTTGTTGTCGACCATGGCCGTGTATTCGTCCGGCCCGGTGACTTCATGGATGCAGAACGCGCCGCCGCGGCGCGGATTGAAGTGGCCGATCTGCGGCCAGATGCGCGCGGTCTCGAACAGCATCTCGGCGCCGCCGTCAAGCAGGAAGCCGACGTCGTCGCTGGCGTCGAAGTACAGGCCGATCGCGTAGGCGATGGCGGCGTTGATGTGGTACGCGGCCGAGCCGGAGGGGTAGTGCGCCGAGCATTCGCCGCCGGCTATGGTGCGCCAGGGGTACAGCGCGCCGGCCGGGTGGTTCATCTCGCGCGCATGCGCCCGCGCGGCGGCGAGCATGCCGTGGCGCGACTGCAGCATCGCCCGCGCCACTTCCGGCGCGGTGTAGGCCATCACCGGCAGCACGAAGGCTTCGGTGTCCCAGAAGCAATGGCCTTCGTAGCCTTCGCCGGTCAGGCCCTTGGCGGCGGTGCCGGACACGCCGTCGCGGCCGGCCGACTGCCACAGGTGGAACAGGTTGAAGCGCAGCGCGAGCTCGGCCTGCGGATCGCCGTCGATGGACAGCTCGGCGTCGCGCCAGAACTCCGCCATCGCCCCGGCCTGCAGCGCGGCCAGGGCCTCGTAGCCCGCATCGACGGCCGCGGCCAGCGCGGTGTCGACGCGCGCGTCCAGGCCCGCGGCCTCGGCGGCGCTGGCGTAGGCGACGAACTTTTCCAGCACGACGCCGGTGCCGGGCGTCAGCTGCGCTTCGTAGCGTTGCGCGGCGCGGGCGTCGTCGGCTTCGGCCGCGCTGAAGTGCAGTGCGGCCGCGGCCTGCGGCAGGCGATGGCGCTGGCCGCACAGGACCGCGCCGGTGCCGCGATGGGTGCGCTGGCCGTAGCGGGCCTGCACGGCGTCGGCGCGCGCGCCGTTGCCGAGCAGGCCCTCGCTGCCGGACACGCCGATGCGCGGATCGTCGCCCTGGACCGCAGCCCGATGGCCGCTTTCGATCGCCGAGACCAGCGCGATCGGCCCGCTGTAGTCGATCGAGGCGACCCGGTAGCGGATCGCGAGCAGGTCGCAGCCGCCGGGGTGCACGTTCAGCGGCACCACGCGTTCGGCGTGGATCTCGACGGTCGCGCCGTTGGCGCTGCGCAGACGCATGCGCCGGCGCAGCGCGCCCGTGTGCAGGTCGAGTTCGCGTTCGAAGGCGAGCACCTCGGCGCTGTCCGGGTCCAGGCGTTCCTGGCCAAGCCAGATTTCGATGCGCTTGCCGTCGGCGACCGGCACCCGGGTGTCGGTGCTCAGGGCGAAGCCGCGGAAGCGCTCGTGGTAGTGGATCGGGTTCTGTTCGTAGACCGCGGCCAGATAGCAGCCGTCGCCGTCGCCGCGGCCTTCCTCGAAGCCGCCGCGCACACCCAGCGAGCCGTTGGCGAGCGCGAACAGGGTCGAATCGCGCTGCCGGCGCTGCGGTTCGTAACGGTCCTGGCGCAGGCGCCAGCCGCGGTCGGCATCGAGCTCTTGGTCGGGGAGAGCGGAAGAATTCGGATCGGTCACGCGTCGCTGGCCTGCTTGCTGGACCGCCGGTCGGCGGCTGGAGGCGGACGCTAGAGGCGCATTGTTATCGATGTCAAGTTATCGATAACAAATTGCAGGAAGGGATCGGCGAGCGACAGCGGAAGGCCGCGGGTTCAGTTATGCGATTCGCGCGGCGACGCCGGCCAAGCGCTTGATTTCAAGCGGATTGGGGATTGCCGCGCAGCCGACTCGCGAGACTAGGCCGATGCCGTGCGCGGCGACCGCGGCCGCTTCATTCGCGCTGCGCCGCAGCACGCCGCTGCGCCGCTGTTCACTGCGCAACTTTTCATAGCGCCGCTCCTAGTAGCGCCGTACCCGAGCGGCTCAAGTCACCCGCACCACCAGGTTGGTGGCGAGGATTTCCGATTCCGCCGGCTGGCCCTCGATCAGGGCCAGGATCTTGCGCGCCAGCAGCACCCCGGCGTCGGTGAAGTTCTGGTGCACCGAGGTCAGCGGCGGCAGGTAGGTCGCGCCCAGCGGGGTGTCGTCGTAGCCGATCACCGACACGTCCTCGGGCACGCGCCGGCCGCGCTCGATCAGGGCCCGGATCGCGCCGATCGCGAGCAGGTCGCTGGCCGCGAACAGGGCGTCGAACTGCGGATGCTCGTCGAGCAGGCCGTGCACCGCGGCCGCGCCGGCGCTGACGGTCAGGGCCGGCACCGGCGGCGTGAGCGGGGTCAGGCCGTGGCGGGCGAGGGCGCGGCTGTAGCCGTCCAGGCGCTCGGCGAACTCGCCGTGGGCCGGATCGCCGAGGAACACCGGCCGGCGCCGGCCCAAGGCCAGGAAACGTTCCGCGGCGAGGGCGCCGCCGCGCTGGTTGTCGCTGCCGACCACCACCTGCGATTCGTGCCGGCTGACCGCGCCCCAGACCACCATCGGCCGGCCCCAGCGCTCGACCTGGTGCATCGCATCCTCGTGCGCGCCCTGGCCGAGCAGGATCACCCCGTCGGCGGCCTGCACGCTGGGCAGGCCGCCGCCCTGCAGCGAGGTCAGCAGCACGGCGTAGCCGGACGAGGTCAGCTCCTGGCTGATGCCGCCCAGCAGGTCCAGCGGGTAGGGCCCGGACATCTGGCGCTCGATGGTCGGGGTCATCTCGACCACCACCGCCACGGTCATGCTGCGGCGCAGGCGCAGATTGCGCGCGGAGATGTTGAACATGTAGCCCTGGGTCTCGGCCAGGGCCTTGATCTGGGCGCGAGTCTCGGGATTGACCAGGGGGCTGTCGCGCAGCGCGCGCGAGACCGTGATCGCCGAGACCCCGGCCAGCTTGGCCAGGTCGGCCATGGTCGGGCTGTCGCCGGGTTCCTTCTTGCGGCGTTGGGCGCGGGGTCGGCTCATCGGCCTGGCTACCTTGCGTTGCGGACGGTCGCGGACCGCGTCCGGGTCCGCGGCGTCATCAATAGCATGACCGCCGTTGCGGATCGCAGCAGCGGGAGTGCTGGATGGCTTTGCCGATCCGGGGCCTTGCCGGCCCGGCGATGGCTCGGCGAGGCCGCCGCAGGCCCGTTATACTCACGAGGCTGTGCGGCGTTTTCGCCGTATATCGTCTAGAATAATCAGTAATTTAGACGAACTACTTCATCTTCCTTGGTATCTACGGCGGCGCCTGCGGGCGCGCCAGAGGCAACCCCGCCGCATGCGTCTGTCCACGATCAAGCTCTCCGGTTTCAAGTCCTTCGTCGATCCGACCACGTTGCACCTGCCCACCAACATGACCGGCGTGGTCGGTCCCAACGGCTGCGGCAAGTCCAACATCATCGACGCGGTGCGCTGGGTGATGGGCGAGAGCTCGGCCAGCCGCCTGCGCGGCGACTCGCTGACCGACGTGATCTTCGCCGGCTCCTCGGCGCGCAAGCCGGTGTCGCAGGCGATGGTCGAGCTGATCTTCGACAACTCCGACCACACCATCACCGGCGAATTCGCCGCGTTCAACGAGATCTCGGTCAAGCGCACCGTCAGCCGCGACGGCACCAGCCAGTACTACCTCAACGGCGGCAAGTGCCGGCGCCGCGACATCACCGATCTGTTCCTCGGCACCGGCCTGGGCCCGCGCAGCTACTCGATCATCGAACAGGGCATGATCAGCCAGATCATCGAGGCCAAGCCCGAGGAACTGCGCGTCTACCTCGAAGAAGCCGCCGGCATCTCCAAGTACAAGGAGCGCCGCCGCGAGACCGAGACCCGCATCCGCCACACCCGCGAAAACCTCGACCGCCTCAACGACCTGCGCGAGGAAGTCGGCAAGCAGCTCGAACACCTGCGCCGTCAGGCCCGCCAGGCCGAGCAGTACCAGGCGATCCAGGCCGAGCGCCGGGTCAAGGACGCCGAGTGGAAGGCGCTGGAGCACCGCGCCCTCGACCAGAAGCTGCAATCGCAGCGCGAGAAGCTGTCGCAGCAGGAAACCCGCCTGCAGCAGCTGATCGCCGAACAGCGCGAGGCCGAGCGCGAGCTCGAGACCGGCCGCGTCCGCCGCGAGGAAGCCGCCGAGGCCTTGAACAAGGCCCAGGCCGCCAGCTACGAAGTCGGCGGCGCGCTGGCGCGGATCGAACAGCAGATCCAGCACCAGCGCGAAATGACCACCCGCCTGCAGCGCGCCCGCGACGAAGCCGCCGCGCAGCTGGCCGAACTGGGCAGCCACATCGGCAGCGACCAGGATCGTCTGGACGCCCTGCGCGCCGCGGTCGAGGACGCCGAGCCGCGCCTGGAAGCCCTGCGCGACAGCGACGAAGCGCGCCAGGAGGCGCTGCGCGACACCGAGACCAAGCTCAACGAGTGGCAGCAACGCTGGGACGCGCACAGCCGCGAGCAAGCCGAAGCCGCGCGCGCCGCCGATGTCGAGCGCACCCGCATCGAAGGCCTGGACCGTCAAAGCCTGGATGCCGACCGCCGCCGCGAGCTGCTGTCGAACGAACGCACCGGCCTGGACCTGGCCGCGCTGGCCGCCGCCTTCGAGCAGATCCAGGCCCAGCACGACGTCCAGAAGGAATCGCTGGAAGGCCTGACCCACGAACTGGAAACCCGCAAGGGCAGCGTCACCGAACTGCAGGAGCAGCAACGCGGCACCCAGTCCGAACTGGCCGAGGTACGCAAGCAGGCCCAGGCCGCGCGCGGCCGCCTGTCGTCGCTGGAGACCCTGCAGCACGCCGCGCTGGGCCAGGAGCAGGGCGCGGCCGTGAACTGGCTGCGCGCGCGCGGACTGGACAGCGCCGCCCGCGTCGGCGAACGCCTGGACGTGGACGCCGGCTGGGAGAACGCGGTCGAAAGCGCGCTCGGCCAGCTCATCGAAGGCGTGCTGGTCGATGCTCCGGAAACCCTGGTCGACGCGATCGGCGAACTCGGCGACGGCCGCCTCAGCCTGGTCTCGCCCGAGGCCGACGACAGCGTCTACCCGGCGACCTCGCTGGCCGCCAAGGTGCGTGGCCCGCGCGCGATCCGGCGCCTGCTCGCGCGCCTGCACACCGCCGAGGACCTGGCCGCGGCGCGCGCGCTGCTGCCTTCGCTGGGCGAAGGCGACTCGGTCATCACCCGCAGCGGCGAGCGCTACGGCGAAGGCTGGGTGCGGGTGCTGCGTTCCGGCGACGCCCAGCAGGGCGCGCTGCTGCGCGAACGCGAAATCCAGAGCCTGCGCGGCGACATCGACAGCTTGTTGAACCGCGAGCGCGAACTCGAATCGCTGCTGGTGCAGCTGCGCGACCGCACCCTGGCCGCCGAACAGCAGCGCGAAGACGCCCAGCGCGGCCTGTACATGGCCCACCGCAGCGTGTCTGAACTCGCCGGCCAGCTGCAGAGCCAGCAGGGCCGCCTGGATTCGGCGCGCGGCCGGATCGAGAAGATCGAAGCTGAGCTCGAACAACTGATCATCACCCTCGACAGCAGCCGCGAGCAGGCCCGCGATGCGCGCGCCCGCCAGGAAGCCGCGGTCGAGCGCATGGGCGAACTCGAAGACTCGCGCCTGGCGCTGGAGTCCGAGCGCCGCAGCCTCAGCGACGCGCGCGATGCCGCCCGCAACGCCGCGCGCGAATCCCGCGACACCGCGCACGCCCTGGCCCTGACCCTGGAAGCGCAGCGCACCCAGATCGTCGGCCTGTCGCAGGCCCTGGACCGCATGGGCGGCCAGCGCGGCCAGCTCGACAGCCGCCTGGGCGAACTCGCCGCGCAGCTGGCCGAAGGCGACCAGCCGGTGCAATCGCTGGAAACCCAGCGCCAGGTCGCGCTGGAGCAGCGCGTGCTCGCCGAGCAGACCCTGGCCAGCGCGCGCAGCCAGCTCGACGGCATCGACAACGATCTGCGCCGCTTCGAGCAGACCCGCCACCAGCGCGACGAGCAGGCCCTGCAGCAGCGCGAGGCCATCGGCCAGCGCCGCCTGGAACAGCAGGCGCTGGTGCTCAAGGCCGAAACCCTGTCGGCGGCCATCGCTGAAGCCGGCTTCGTGCTCGAAGACGTGGTCAACACCTTGACCGACGACATGCAGCCGCAGGTCTGGGAGCGCACCGTCTCCGAACTGGACGGCAAGCTGCGCCGGCTCGAACCGGTCAACCTGGCCGCCATCGCCGAGCACGCCGAGGCCGCGACCCGCAAGGATTACCTGGACGCGCAGTACACCGACCTCACCACCGCCCTGGAAACCCTCGAAGACGCGATCCGCAAGATCGACCGCGAGACCCGCGGCCGCTTCAAGGACACCTTCGACCGGGTCAACTCCGGCGTGCAGGAGCTGTACCCGCGCCTGTTCGGCGGCGGTCACGCCTATCTCGAACTCACCGGCGAAGACCTGCTCGACACCGGCGTGGCGATCATGGCGCGTCCGCCCGGCAAGCGCGTGTCGAACATCTCGCTGCTGTCCGGCGGCGAGAAGGCGATGACCGCGGTGGCGCTGGTGTTCGCGATCTTCCGCCTCAATCCGGCGCCGTTCTGTCTGCTCGACGAGGTCGACGCGCCGCTGGACGAAGCCAACGTCGGCCGCTTCACGGCGATGGTCAGCGAGATGAGCGAACAGGTACAGTTCCTGTTCGTGAGCCACAACAAGGCGACGATGGAAGCCGCGCAACAGCTGTCGGGCGTCACCATGCGCGAGCCGGGCGTGAGCCGCCTGGTCTCGGTGGATCTGGCCGAAGCGACGCGTCTTGCGGGCGCGGCCTAAGCGGCCGCGCCGGGATTAGTGATTCGAGATTCGGGATTGGCAAGAGCTGCCCGGCTCGTGATGTCGCATCGCAACTGCTTTTTGCAGTTAACTTAGGAGGCGGGATCGGGTAGGGAATCGAAAGTCGGCGCAGGTGCTTCGACGAATCCCGAATCCCGAATCCCGAATCTCCGCATTCAAAGGAGCAATCGATGTCCGAAGTGACCCTGCTGCGGATCGGCATCCTGATCGCCGGCTTGATACTGATCGGCGCGATCGTGTTCTTCGGCCGTCCGCGCAAGCCCGGGCAGGGCAAGCGACTGGCGCGCGAGAACGCCGGCGAGCCGGGCAAGGGCGAGACCGGACGCCGCGAACCGACCCTGGGCGAACTGATCGGGGGCGATGCCGAGGCCGCTACCGGCGAGAGCACCCGCCAGGCCGAGCTGGACATGTTCGACCGTACCCTCGAAGGCGGCGGCGCCGGCAGCGAACTCGGCCGCCGCGCCACCGAGGAATTCGACAAGATCGTGACCCTGTACCTGGCCGCGCGCGCCGGCGCCAAGCTGCACGGCCCGGACATCGTGGTCGCGGCCGAGAAGGCCGGCCTGGTCTACGGCCACATGGGCGTGTTCCACCGCCTGGTCGAAAACCACCCCGAGCGCGGCCCAGTGTTCAGCGTCGCCAACATCATGAAACCCGGCAGTTTCGACATGGCCCAGATCCAGGCCCTGGAAACCCCGGCGATCGCGTTCTTCCTGACTCTGCCGGCGCCGGTGCCCGCGCTCGACGCCTGGGAAACCATGCTGCCGACCGCGCAGCGCATGGCCGAACTGCTAGACGGCGTGGTCCTGGACGAGCAGCGCAACGCGCTAGGCCGCCAGCGCATCGCCCACCTGCGCGACGAACTGCGCGCCTACGACCGCCAACGCGAAGCGCCGCCGCTGACGCGGCCTACGCGCTGGTAAGGCATACGCGCCGATAAGGCGCAGGCGCTGGTAAGGGCATAGGCCGCCGGTTCGCTACGCAATCGCGACCCACACCGTTGCCTGCTTTCGGGTAGGAGCGGCGTAAGCCGCGACCACGCCCCTTCGGCCATTGCGCAGGTCGCGGCTCACGCCGCTCCTACCCCAAGGCAACGCATCGGAGCCATCGGGACACGGGTTATGCAGACACGGACCGTTGTAGGAGCGGCGTAAGCCGCGACCACGCCCCTTCGGCTACCGCGCAGGTCGCGGCTCACGCCGCTCCTACCCCAAGGCAACGCATCGAAGCCGACGGGACACGGTTGACCAGGCATGGGCCGTTGTAGGAGCGGCGTAAGCCGCGACCACGCCCCTTCGGCTACCGCGCAAGTCGCGGCTCACGCCGCTCCTACCCCAGGGCAACGTATCGAACCGACGGGACACGGTTGACCAGGCATGGGCCGTTGTAGGAGCGGCGTAAGCCGCGACCACGCCCCTTCGGCTACCGCGCAGGTCGCGGCTCACGCCGCTCCTACCCCAAGGCAACGCATCGGAGCCGACGGGACACGGTTGACCAGGCATGGGCCGTTGTAGGAGCGGCGTAAGCCGCGACCACGCCCCTTCGGCCACCGCGCAAGTCGCGGCTCACGCCGCTCCTACCCCAAGGCAACGTATCGGAGCCGACGGGACACGGGTTAACAGGCACGGACCTTTGTAGGAGCGGCGTAAGCCGCGACCACGCCCCTTCGGCTACCGCGCAGGTCGCGGCTTACGCCGCTCCTACCCCAAGGCGGCCTTCGCGTTCGTGCCATGCAGCGGGCTGGCGCAGATTCGCCTCGTGTGCCTGCGCACCGTCCCCAGAATCCTCCAAAGCGTTCAAAATGGCGCCATCGCGCTGCGACCGCAGCGCCTTGGACCGCCCGCGATGACCGACTCCGCCAAAGCCGCGCAACGCGCCGCCGCACTGCGTCAGCAGCTCGAAGACGCCAACTACCGCTACCACGTGCTCGACGACCCGGCGATCCCCGACGCCGAGTACGACCGCATGCTGCGCGAACTCGACGAGCTCGAAGCCGCGCACCCGGACCTGCGCACCCCCGATTCGCCGACCCAGCGCGTCGGCAACGCGCCGTCCTCGGCCTTCGCCGAAGTCCGCCACGCGATCCCCATGCTGTCGCTAGGCAATGCCTTCAGCGACGAGGAAGTGGCCGATTTCGAACGCCGCATCGAAGAACGCCTGGAACGCAGCTCGCCCACCTTCTCGGTCGAGCCCAAACTCGACGGCCTGGCGATCAGCCTGCGCTACGAAGGCGGCCGCTTCGTCCAGGGCGCGACCCGCGGCGACGGCGCCACCGGCGAGGAAGTCACCGCCAATCTGCGCACGATCAAGGCGATCCCGATGAAGCTGCGCGGCAAGGACTGGCCCCAGACGCTGGAAGTGCGCGGCGAGGTCTACATGCCGCTGGCCGCGTTCAAGGCCTACAACGAACGCGCGCTCAACGATGGCGGCAAGGTTCTGGCCAATCCGCGCAACGGCGCCGCCGGCTCGCTGCGCCAGCTCGATCCGCGCATCACCGCGCAGCGGCCGCTGGCGTTCTACGCCTACGCGGTCGGCGTGGTCGAAGGCTACGAACTGCCGCCCACCCATTCGGCGACCCTGGCCAAGCTGCGCGAATGGGGTTTCCCGGTCAGCGGCGAAAGCGACGTGGTCGCCGGAACCCAGGGCCTGCTCGGCTATTACCGCCGCATCGGCGAAAAGCGCCACGCGCTGCCGTTCGACATCGACGGCGTGGTCTACAAGCTCGACGACTACGCCGGCCAGCGCGAGATGGGCTTCGTCTCGCGCGCGCCGCGCTGGGCGATCGCGCACAAGTTTCCGGCCCAGGAGCAGTCGACCACGGTCGAATCGATCGAGGTCAACGTCGGCCGCACCGGCGCGGTCACGCCATGGGCGCTGATGGCGCCGGTACAGGTGGGCGGCGTGGTCGTGACCCGCGCGACCCTGCACAACGCCGACCAGATCGCGCGCCTGGACGTGCGCGCCGGCGACACCGTGATCGTGCGCCGCGCCGGCGACGTGATTCCGGAAGTGGTGCGCGTGGTGGTCGAACAGCGTCCGCCCGGCACCCGGCCCTGGTCCATGCCCGAGGCCTGTCCGCAATGCGGTTCGGAACTGGTGCGCGAGGAAGGCGAGGTGGTCTGGCGCTGCTCGGGCGAGCTGATCTGTCCCGCCCAGCGCAAGGAGGCGATCATCCATTTCGCCTCGCGTCGGGCCATGGACATCGAGGGCCTGGGCGAGCGCTATGTCGAGGTCCTGTCCGACCTGGGCTACGTGAAGTCGGTGGCGGATCTGTACAAACTCGGGCTGGACGACCTGCTCGAGATGAAGCGGCGCGCGGACGAACGCGACGGCACCACCCCCGAGACGGTCAAGGCCGGCAAGGTCGCGACCAAATGGGCCGACAACCTGATCGAGGCCATCGATCGCAGCCGCGCCACCACGCTCGAACGCTTCCTGTTCGCACTCGGCATCCAGCACGTCGGCGAGAGCACCGCCAAGGCCTTGGCGGTCTGGTTCGGCGATCTGGCCTTGATCCGCCATCTGCCCTGGCCCCTGTTCAAGCGCGTGCCGGACATCGGCGGCGAAGTGGCGCGCTCGCTGGGCCATTTCTTCGACCAGCCGGGCAATCAGCAGGTGATCGACGATCTGCTCGAGCGCGGCGTGAACATTACCGACGCGCACGGACCTTCGCCCAAGCTCGGCCCGGATCTCAACCTGGCGACCCTGCTGGTCGACATGGAAATTCCCAAGGTCACCCGCATCCGCGCCGACCAGCTCGCCGCCGCGTTCGCCGATGCGGCCAAGCTGGCGGCCGCGCCCGAACACGCCTACGTGACCGCCGGCCTGCCGGCCGACAGCGCGCAGGCCTTCGCCCACTGGCGCGACGCCGCCGACAACGCGGACCTGCTGCAGCGCGTCGGCAAGGCGCTGGCGGAACTGCAGCGCCGCTTGCCGGACGATACGGACGCGGCGGTCGGCCCGCTCGACGGCCAGACCGCCGTGCTCACCGGCACCCTGACCGCCTTGTCGCGCGACGAGGCCAAGGCCGATCTGGAGGCGCTCGGCGCCAAGGTGGCGGGCAGCGTGTCGAAGAAGACCAGCTTCGTCGTCGCCGGCGAGGCCGCCGGCTCCAAGCTCGACAAGGCCCAGGAACTGGGCGTGCCGATCTGGGACGAGGCGCAGTTGCTCGCGTTCCTGGCGCAGCACGGTCGGCGCCCCGCGTGAGCACCGGTCTTCCGTACGATTGGCGGCCGTCGGCCCGCTTCGAAACGCTGCGCCTGCGCGCCGCGCTCAACGCCCGCATACGCGATTTCTTCGCCCAGCGCGGCGTCGTCGAAGTCGAGACCCCAGTGTTGTCGATGGCCGGCAACACCGATCCCAACATCGCCTCGTTCTCGCTGCAGTTCGGCGGCCGCACCGACGGCGCGCCGCGCACGCGCTGGCTGCGCACCTCGCCCGAATACCCGCTCAAGCGCCTGCTCGCGGCCGGCTTCGGCGACTGCTACGAGCTCGGACGGGTGTTCCGCGACGGCGAAGCCGGCGGCCGCCACAACCCGGAATTCACCATGCTGGAGTGGTACCGGCTCGGCTACGACCATCGGCGCCTGATCGCCGAAACCGCCGAGCTGGTGCAGGCCGCGCTGGCCCTGGTCGGGCGTGCGGCCACGCTGGAACGCGTGGCCTATGGCGAGCTGTACCGCCAGCGCCTGGGCCTGGACCCGGCGTCGGCCGACGAATCGGAACTGCGTGCGGCCCTGGGCGATGTGGTGATCGACCCCGACGGCCTGACCCGCGACGACTGGCTGGACCTGCTGATGACCCACCGCCTGCAGCCCGGGTTCGCGCCCGACCGCCTGCTCGCGATCTACGACTACCCGGCCTCGCAGTGCGCGCTCGCGCGCGTGCGCGCCGACGACCCGCCGGTGGCCGAACGTTTCGAGCTTTATCTGGGGCCGCTGGAACTGGCCAACGGCTACCACGAGCTCGCCGATGCGGACGAGCAGGGCGCGCGTTTCCAGCGCGACGCGAACCTGCGCGCGCAACGAGGCGCGCCCGCGCCGCCGCGCGACGAGGCGCTGCTGGCCGCGCTGGGCAATGGGTTTCCCGATTGCGCGGGCGTCGCGCTCGGCGTCGACCGCCTGCTCATGGCGATGCTCGGCGCGCCGCGCATCGCCGATGTCCTGGCTTTCGATTTCGCGCGCGCATGACAAGCCTGAACGCAGAGCGCGCGGCGCGACAGTCGCAGGATCTTTTGATTGACCATTCAGGTGCGCGGGGTAGAGTGATCGCGTATCGCTCGGGGGAGATCGCAATGCGCACACGTTCAGCCGCGGCACTGTCGTTGGCGTTGGCCCTTGCGGCCAGCGCGGGCGCGGCCATGGCTCAGGCCGGCGGCGAACGGCTGTACGGCGACCGCGTGCTGCGTTGCGAATCCGACAGCGAATCGCCGCGCCAATGCCCGGCCGACACCAGCGGCGGCGTGCGCCTGGTGCGGCGCCTGTCCGGCAGCGAATGCGCCGAAGGCAAGAGCTGGGGCGTCACCCGCAGCGGTGTCTGGGTCGCGCGCGGCTGCAGCGCCGACTTCTTGCTCGGCCAGGGCGGCAGCAGCCCCGACAGCCGCTCCGGCGATCGCGTGCTGCGTTGCGAATCCAAGGGCGGGCGCTGGAACCACTGCCGCGCCGAGAGCGCAAACGGCCTGCAATTGGTGCGCCAATTGTCCAAGCGTCCGTGCATCCGCGATCAGAACTGGGGCGTCGACGGCCAGGGCCTTTGGGTGTCCGGCGGCTGCCGCGGCGAATTCCAGGAGCTGTCCGGCGCCGCGGCCGAACCCGTCGTCGCCGCACCGCGCGGCAAACTGGTGTTGTGCGAATCGATCAAGAGCCTGGCCCAGCGCTGCGCGGTCGAGACCGGTGCCGGCGTGCGCATGCACAAGCAACTCTCGCGCTCGCAATGCGTGGAAGGCCGCACCTGGGGTTTCGACGGCAACGGCATCTGGGTCGAGGACGGCTGCCGCGCCGAGTTCGAAGTCGACGTGCCGCGCGGCGGTTGATCCCCGCGGCCGGCCGTCTCATGCTTTGCGTGCCTGTCACCGGTCGATGACGCACGCTCAAGGCATACTTTGCGTGTCCGTCCGGCCTGGCCCGCCGGATCACGTTAAGCCGCAGCTAAACGCAGCCGGTTCGATGCGGTGCAGCATCGAAAATCTTGAGCTTGCGTTAAGCGGACGTGGATAGAGTTGCAGTCAACTGACAAGGAGTGACGGACATGTTCGTACGCATCGTTTCCAGTTTCGCCCTGGTGCTGGGCGTCAGCGCGGTCGCGCAAGCCGCGCCGCAGTACGATTCCGATTACTACGGCGGCCAGCAGACCATCCGCTGCGAATCCGACGACGGCCGCAACCGTCATTGCGATGCCGACACCCGCGGCGGCGTGCGTCTGGTGCGCCAGTTCTCCAAGTCGCAATGCATCCAGGGCAATACCTGGGGCTACGACCGCGACGGCGTCTGGGTCAGCAACGGCTGCCGCGCCGAGTTCGAGCTCGGCCGCGGCGGCGGTGGCGGCAACTGGAACGGCGGTGGCGGCTGGAACGGCGGCGGCAACAGCGACAGTGTGGTCTGCGAGTCCGACGACGGCCGTACCCGCACCTGCGCCATCGGCGGCAACCGCGCGCGCCTGGTGCGGCAGATGTCGAAGTCGCCCTGCATCGAAGGCCAGAGCTGGGGTTCGCAGCGCGGTAGCGTGTGGGTCAGCAACGGCTGCCGCGGCGAGTTCTCCAGCGGCCGCGGCGGCGGTAACTGGAACGGCGGTGGCGGCTGGAACGGCGGCGGCTACAACCAGTGGCGCAGCCTGGTCTGCGAATCCAACGACGGCCGCAAGGGCCGCATCCGCCGCTGCAACACCAGCATCCGCGACGGTGCGCGCCTGATCCGCCAGATGTCCAAGGGCGCCTGCATCGAAGGCCAGACCTGGGGCTGGGATCCGAACGGGATCTGGGTCCAGGCAGGCTGCCGCGGCGAGTTCAGCGTACGCTGATCGCGTCGGCCAGGAACGAACCGGCATCGGGCCCCGCGGCGACGCGGGGCCCGTTTTCTTTGCGGCGCATCCGCAGCTAGCGCCCGCGTCCACGGCGCGGCCAGGGCAGGGGCCCGCTGCGATAAACTGTGCGCATGAACGATATCGATTTCGACCGCTACGACCGCATCCGCCCGATCCGCTGGACCGGCGACGCCCTGGAACTGTTGGACCAGCGCCGGCTGCCGTTCCATGTCGAATACGTGCGTTGCGAGGACAGCGACGCGGTCGCGGCCGCGATCCATGCCCTGACCGTGCGCGGCGCGCCGGCGATCGGCATCGCCGCGGCCTGGGGCGCGGTCCTGGCGGCGCGCGACATCCAGGCCGACGACGGCGCGGCTGCGCTGGCCTTGCTGGAACCGGCGCTGCAGCGCCTCAACGCCGCGCGCCCGACCGCGGTCAACCTGGCCTGGGCGCTGGCGCGCATGCGCCGCACGCTCGCCGCCGCGGGCGCCGACTGGCGCGCCGTGATCGCGGCCGAAGCCCAGGCCATCGCCGACGAGGACCTGGCCGCGAACCGCCGCATGGGCGCGCTGGGCGCGGCCCTGATCGTCCCCGGCAGCGGCGTGCTGACCCACTGCAACACCGGCTCGCTGGCCACCGCCGGCTTCGGCACCGCGCTGGGCGTGATCCGCGCCGGCGTCGCCCAGGGCCGCATCGACCAGGTCTACGCCGGCGAGACCCGGCCCTGGCTGCAGGGCGCGCGCCTGACCGTGTGGGAGCTGCAGCAGGACGGCATCGCCCCGACCCTGATCGCCGACGCCGCCGCCTCGCACCTGATGAAGAGCGGACGCGTGCAGTGGGTGATCGTCGGCGCCGATCGCATCTGCGCCAACGGCGACACCGCCAACAAGATCGGCACCTACCAGCTGGCCATCGCCGCGCGCCACCACGGCGTCAGGTTCATGGTCGCCGCGCCTTCGTCCACGGTCGACATGGCCACGCCCTCGGGCGATTCGATCGAGATCGAGGAACGCGATCCGGGCGAGCTGTTCGGCGTCGGCGGAGTGCGTACCGCGGCCGAGCAGGTCGGCGCCTGGAACCCGGTATTCGACGTCACCCCGCACGATCTGATCGACGCCATCGTCACCGAGCGCGGGGTAATCGAGCGCCCGGATCCGCAGGCCATGCGCGCCGCCTTCCCGGGTTGATCCGGCGGGCCGCCGGCGCGGCCCGCTCGCAAGCCTGAAAATAGCCCGCAAGTGCTTGTTTCTGCGTGGGAATCGGGCTGCCGTGAAACCCGGTTTTGTGATAAGATTTCCTGTCCTTTTGATGCCGCCCAGAGCGAGCTGCAGAACAGGCCCGCACGGGCAGGTTTTTGCGGCCGTCCGGGGCGCCTAGCACAACCGCTCAGCACGGAACCCTGATGGCCGAACTCGCCAAGGAAATCATCCAGGTCAATCTCGAAGACGAGATGCGCCGCAGCTACCTCGACTACGCCATGAGCGTGATCGTGGGGCGCGCGCTACCCGACGTCCGCGATGGTCTCAAGCCGGTGCACCGCCGCGTCCTGTACGCGATGAGCGAACTCGGCGCGCACAGCAACAAGCCCCACTTCAAGTCGGCGCGTATCGTCGGCGACGTGATCGGTAAGTACCACCCGCACGGCGATCAGTCGGTCTACGACACGCTGGTGCGCATGGCCCAGCCGTTCTCGCTGCGTTATCTGCTGGTCGACGGCCAGGGCAACTTCGGTTCGGTCGACGGCGACTCCGCCGCGGCGATGCGTTACACCGAATCGCGCATGGCCAAGCTCACCCACGAGCTGATGGCGGACATCGACAAGGAAACCGTCGACTTCCAGCCCAACTACGACGAAAAGGAACTCGAACCCACGGTCATGCCGACCCGGGTGCCGAACCTGCTCATCAACGGCTCGGCCGGTATCGCCGTGGGCATGGCGACCAACATTCCGCCGCACAACCTGTCGGAAGTGATCAACGCGACCATCGCGCTGATCAACGAGCCGGAACTGGACGTCGACGGACTGATGGAATACATCCCCGGCCCGGACTTCCCGACCGCGGGCATCATCAACGGCACCGCCGGCATCATCAACGCCTACCGCACCGGCCGCGGCCGCGTGCGCATGCGCGCGCGCGCCGAGATCGAGGTCAACGAGGACACCGGCCGCGAGGCGATCGCGGTCACCGAGATCCCGTACCAGGTCAACAAGGCGCGGCTGATCGAGAAGATCGCCGAGCTGGTCAAGGAGAAGAAGCTCGAAGGCATCAGCGAGCTGCGCGACGAGTCCGACAAGGACGGCATGCGCATCTTCATCGAGATCAAGCGCGGCGAGTCGGCCGAAGTGGTGCTCAACAACCTCTATCAGCAGACCCAGATGGAGTCGGTGTTCGGCATCAACATGGTGGCGCTGGTCGACGGCCGCCCGCAGTTGCTGAACCTCAAGCAGATCCTCGAAGCCTTCATCCGTCACCGCCGCGAAGTGGTGACCCGCCGCACCATCTTCGATCTGCGCAAGGCGCGTCAGCGCGCGCACGTCCTGGAAGGCCTGACGGTCGCGCTCGCCAACATCGACGAGATGATCGAGCTGATCAAGACCTCGGCCAATCCGAACGAGGCGCGCGAGCGCATGCTCGCCAAGATCTGGGAACCGGGCCTGGTCGGCGCGCTGCTCGGCGCGGCCGGCGCCGAGGCCTCGCGGCCGGAAGACCTGGCGTTCGAGTTCGGCCTGCACGACGGCCGTTACCGGCTCACCGAGATCCAGGCCAGCCAGATCCTGGAGATGCGCCTGCACCGCCTGACCGGCCTGGAGCAGGAAAAGCTCACCGAGGAATACAAGCTGCTGCTGGAAACCATCCGCGGCCTGATCGAAATTCTTGAGAACCCCGACGTGCTGCTCGAGGTGATCCGCACCGAACTGCTCAACCTCAAGGAAGAGTTCGGCGACGCCCGTCGCAGCGAGATCCGCGCCAGCGAAGAAGACCTCGACATCCTCGACCTGATCGCCCCGGAAGACGTGGTGGTCACGCTGTCGCATTCGGGCTACGCCAAGCGCCAGCCGGTCAGCGCCTACCGCGCCCAGAAGCGCGGCGGCAAGGGCCGCAATGCGGCCGCGACCAAGGACGAGGACTTCATCGACAAGCTGTGGCTGGTCAATACCCACGATACCCTGCTGACCTTCACCAGCACCGGCCGGGTGTTCTGGCTGCCGGTGCACCAGTTGCCGGACGCCGGCCCGAATGCGCGCGGCCGTCCGATCATCAACTGGCTGGCGCTGGAATCCGGCGAGCAGGTCCAGGCCGTGCTGCCGGTGCGCGCCTACGACGACGAGCATTTCGTGTTCTTCGCCACCCGCAAGGGCATGGTCAAGAAAACCCCGCTGACCGAGTTCGCGTTCCGTCTGGCGCGCGGCAAGATCGCGATCAACCTCGACGAGGGCGACGCCCTGGTCGACGTGGCGCTGACCGACGGCCAGCGCGAGGTCATGCTGTTCGCGAGCAACGGCAAGGCCGTGCGCTTCGCCGAGAGCGGCCGCGAGGACGAAGCGGACGTGATCGACGAGTCGGTCGAGGCGGACGGCGCCGAAGATGTTGCCGATACCGACGTCGAAGCCGCGGGCGAGAGCGAAGGCGGCGCCGACAAGTCCAAGCGCGGCAAGGGCGGCGTGCGTTCGACCGGCCGCAACAGCCGCGGCGTGCGCGGCATCAAGCTGGCGCCGGGCGAGATGGTGGTCAGCATGATCGTGGTCGACGGCGACGGCGACATCCTGACCGCCAGCCAGCGCGGCTACGGCAAGCGCACCCCGGTCGACGAGTACCCGTGCAAGGGCCGCGGCACCCAGGGCGTGATCGCGCTCAAGACCACCGACCGCAACGGCGCGCTGGTCGGCGCGATCCAGCTCAGCGACCACCACGAAGTGCTGCTGATTTCCGACGGCGGCACCCTGGTGCGCACGCGTGCGGCGGAAATCTCGCAGGTCGGCCGCAACACCCAGGGCGTGACCCTGATGCGCCTGGCCGACGACGAGACCCTGCAGACCATCGAGCGCGTGGACGCCTCGCTGGACGAGGATGTCGAGAGCGAAGCGCTGCCGCCGGCCGCCACGGCGGGCGACAGTGCGGGCGAGGCGGCGAACCCGGAAAGCTGATCCGGGTCCGCATCGTGCAATCGAGAACGCCACCTCCGGGTGGCGTTTTCGTTTGTGGAGCGGGCACGCCGTGGAGCGCGCCGCCGTGCCGGGGCGCAATCGCATTCGATTCCCCGATCGCGTCGGCGGGAACCTCCAGCGTTCGCGCAGATATCGCGCATCCGTAAACAGCGGGCGCGCTCTGCCGCAAGCCGCGCACGGATCGTCGCCAGGCGTTCGTCGCCGAAACGGTTCGGCGCGCCGCTGGCCGCAGCCGGCGCACGCTTCGTCGCAAACGCGGCACATCGCGTTGATCGCCGTTCGCAACGCTCCCTATGGTCGAAGCCGGACATGGATGTCGACGACAGGGGCGACATCGGTCCGAACCTTACGCGAGCGCACTGCGGATAAGCAGGCGCATAGCGTTGTGTCTCAATCGACTCTGGAGCCTTCCCCCATGAAATTGACCACGACCGTCCTGGCCACCGGCCTGCTGCTGTCCGCCCACAGCGCAAGCGCGGGGCAACCGCAGTATTTCGGCTACTACGCCAACAGCGGCAACACCGCCGACAACGGCGACCACACCAACATCACCTTCATCCAGACCTATTCGATTCCGAACCAGCAGGACGCGATCAACCTGATCTTCTCCGAACTGGCGCAGGCCAAGGCGCGCAACCTCAAGGCCGTGATCGACGTGCACAAGCTGCTGTTCACCACCGGCGCCAACGACAGCTGCCCGTACAAGCCCAATCCCGGCCGGGTGCTGCAGTGGAACCAGTTCGTCGATCAGCTGATCAATCAGGGCTACCTGGTGCCGAACAATCCGGCCGCCAGCACCGTGGCCGCGTTCTATCCGGTGGACGAACCCGAGCTGTGCGGGCTCAACGATGCCAAGGGGCCGGACGGTTGGACGACCCGAGCCAACCCGATCCTGACCGAAGCCTTGTCGACGGTGCGCTGGAACGCCTCGACCGCGAACGTGCCGATCGCCGCGATCGTCAGCGCCCGTTACAGCAAGCCTGGCACCGAGGGCCTCACCTTCGGCGTGCGTCAGTTCAACTGGGTCGGCCTGGACAACTACGGCGCCAACGATGACGAATACCTCAAACAGATCAATCAGCTCAAGACCCGGATCGACACCAACTGGCAGCGTGTGATCCTGGTGCCGCAGGCCGCGACCAACGCTCCGGGCTTGGACGGCTGGCCGCATACGCCGCAACGCATGTACGACTTCGCGCGCGCCGACGGATCGGTGGTGATGCTGATGCCCTTCCTCTGGTTCCATCCGCAGGGCCTGGGCACCCGCGATATCCCGTGGATGCGGGCCGAGTACACCCGCATCGGCAGCGAGATCAAGTACGCGCCCTGAGTCGCAGGTTCGCGCGGCATGCGTACCGAGTCCGTATCGCCGGGCCGGACGCGACAACGAGGCCGCGATCGTCGCCAAGAAAAACCCCGGCCGAGGCCGGGGTTTTTGTGGGTGCACGCCAGAACCGGGCCGCATCCGCGGCCCGGCGAGGGCGATCAGAACGTGATGCTCCAGGTGTCGATACGGCCGGTGTCCAGTGCCGCATTGTCGTTGACGCGCAGCTTCCAGGTACCGTTCAGCGCTTCGCTGGTCAGGTTCTTGGTGAAGGTGCCGGTAACGTTGTCGGCGCTGCCGCCGGTGCGGTTGTGGATGTTGTAGAGCGTGCCGTCCGGCGCGACCAGGTCCACCTTCAGGTCGCCCTTGTAGGTGTGGATGATCGTGACCGAGATCGAGGCGTTGCTCGGACCGTTGCCGGTGCGGCCGGAGACCGAGATCGGGCTTTCGACGGTGGAGTTGTCGTTGATGGCGTAGTCGGTACCGTTGCTGTAGGTCTGGGTACCGGTGCCGCCGACCGTGACCGAGGAGGTCTTGGTGTTGGTGGCGCCGTCGTCGTCGGTGACCGTCAGCGTGACCGTGTAGGTGCCGGCCGTCGCGTAGGTCTTGCTCGGATTGGCCGCGGTGGACGTGGTGCCGTCGCCGAAGTTCCAGCTACGCGAGGCGATGGTGCCGTCGCTGTCGGTGGAGGTGTCGGTGAAGGCCACGCTCAGGCCGCTGACCGAGGCGCTGAAGTTCGCCACCGGAGGAGCGTTGCCGCCGCCTGGGCAGTCGACGCCGACCAGGGCGAAGGCCGCGCTGACGTCGGCGACGTTGTAACCCAGATCGGTGGCCGCGGTCTCGACGCCGCAGGAGCCCTGGATGAAGTTGGTGCTCGCGGTCCAGTACAGCTGGTTGGCGCGGGCGAAAGCCTTGAACGCCTTCTGCGTATCCCAGCCGGAGGTGGTGGCCAGCTTCCAGAAGGCCTTGTTGTACACGCCGGACGAGTAATGCACGTCCATGCCGCTGGTGTAGTTCGAGGCGTGGCCGATCGAGCTGCCGTCCTGCGGCGGATTGGCCATGTAGCGCAGGGCGCCGGTGGCCTTGAAGATCTGCGCGCCGACCAGGAAGTCGTTGCTGCCGTTCATGTAGTACTCGGCGGCTTCGCCGGCCATGTCCGAGAACGCTTCGTTGATGCCGCCGGACTGGCCGGAGTAGGTCAGGTTCGAGTTCTGCTCGGTGAAGCCGTGCGAGACCTCGTGCGCCGACACGTCCAGGCTGACCAGCGGGTAGAAGGTCGAGCCGCCGTCGCCGAAGGTCATCGCCGAGCCGTCCCAAAACGCGTTCTGGTAGCTGGTGCTGTAGTGCACGCGCATGGTCAGCTGGAAGCTCAGCGGGGGCACGCCGACATAGGCGCCGTACATGTCGTACACGACCTTGCCGAAGTAATGCGCATCGTTGAGCGGCGAGTACGCGCCGTTGATGGTCTTCACGGTATTGCGCGGGCAGGTGAACGAGAACGCCGTGCTGCCGCTGGTGCCGTGATTGAGGTTGACCGTCTTCACGTTCGTGTTGTTCATGGTGCAGGTGGTGCCGCTCTGGGCGACGTCCAGATAACCGAAGTCGGTGCCGTATTCGTACTGGCCGGTCTTCTGGTTGCCGCCGGGACCGGTGGCGTTGGCGTGGGCGAGCGCGTCCCACTGCTTGAGCACCGCGCCGCTGCCGGCGTCGACGATCACGAACGGACGGGTCGGCGCGCCGCCCTTGGCGGAGTCGGCTAAGTAGGACACGACATAGGCCAGATGCGCGCGGCCGCCGTCGTCGACGTAGATGACCTGCTCGGTCTTCTCGCTGCGGGTGCTCAGCAGGCCCTGGCGGTTGCCCAGGCCGGCGCGCTTGCCGATGCTCAGCGCCTGCGCCTTGGCGAGCTTGGGCGTGACGCTGGGCAGGTCGGCATCGAGCCCGCCGATCATCTGGCCGAACAGGGTGCGGACGTTGCCGTTGGCGTCTTCGCTGACCACAACCTGCTCGCCGAAGATCGGCACGCCGCGATAGCTCTGCTGGTAACGATAGTGACGGGCGCCGCTACGATCGGTCTTGATCGCGACCGCCTTGAGGGTCGATTGCGTATCCAATGCCAGCATCTCGGCGTGACGCGCGCCGGCATCGGCGCTGGCGCCGACGCTGGCGGTCGCTGCGCGGTACTGCTGGTTGAGCTGGGCGACGTTGCGCTGGTGCAGGTCCACGCGCTGCGCGGCGTCGGCGGCGCCTGCGGTCAGGACCAGGGCGGCCGCGGCCGCGAGTGCGTGCAGTTTCGGTATGGAATGGCGATTCACTGGTGATACCCCCGAACTAGTGTTGTTGGTCGGGCCGCGGGCGCGGCCGGCTCACTGCAGGTGGTGCATCCGCCCCCTGTCACCAACACGCCCTGGCCTGCGCACCGATACGTCCTTGTGCGTGCGGTAGGTCGTGGGTCTATCGGACGCCGACGCGATGTCCTTTGCGGCGGCGTGGCGACGCTAGGTCTCTGTGCAAATCGGCGTCAAAGTAGTGGAACCAGGTCACATTAGTTAAGTAATCAATGCGTACTGATGCAGTGCACGGCGCTTACATCTGAAACCGTTTTTTTGCCGGTTTTGGCGTGTGAATCTAGATTTCACAAGACCGAAACTGGTTTGTAATAATGTTTTAAATATTTTGTTGCGCCGCACAAAGATAATGCGCCGCGGAAACGGGGTGCGAATGGCCTGAATGCGGCGGCGGGGTTATTCATGTAAATCAATGGTTTCCATCGCTCATTCGTGAATAGTCCGGGTCCCTGGATTATTTTCACAGGAATAATCAAGCAACTAATGTGATGAAATTCCGCGAATAAGCGTGGGCGCTATTCCAGTTATCGTGGTGGCCCCGATACCGGTTTGGACGCGCAGCCAAAGAAAAACCCCGGCCGGAGCCGGGGTTCGGGTTGCGTCGCGAACCGGGCGCGGGCGCCCGGTAGTGGCGGCATCAGAAGGTGATGCTCCAGGTATCGATGTAGCCCACGTCCGCGCCGGCACGATCGGCGGCACGCAGCTTCCAGGTGCCGTTGAGCGCTTCGCTCGACAGGTCCTTGATGAAGGTGCCGGTGACGTTGTCGGCGCTGCCGCCGGAACGGTTGTGGATGTTGTAGACCGAGCCGTCCGGCGCGATCAGGTCGACGATCAGGTCGCCCTTGTACGGATGCACGATGTTGACCGAGATCGAGGTGTTGCTCGGCGCATTGCCGGTCCGGCCCGAGACCACGATCGAACTGCTCACGCCGGTCGCGTTGTTGTCGGGAATGCTGACGTCGGTGCCGTTGGTGTAGGTCTGCACGCCGCTGGCATTGACGGTGACGGTGGCGGTCTTGGTGTTGGTCGCGCCGTCGTCGTCGGTCACCGTCAGCGTCACCGTGTAGGTGCCGGCGGCCGAGTAGGTCTTGCTCGGGTTGGTCGCCNCGTGGCGGTCTTGGTGTTGGTCGCGCCGTCGTCGTCGGTCACCGTCAGCGTCACCGTGTAGGTGCCGGCGGCCGAGTAGGTCTTGCTCGGGTTGGTCGCCGTCGAGGTGGTGCTGTCGCCGAAGTTCCAGCTGCGCGAGACGATGCTGCCGTCGCTGTCGGTCGACGAGTCGGTGAACGCCACCGTCAGGCCGCTGGCCGAAGACGTGAAGTTCGCCACCGGTGCGGCGTTGCCGCCACCGNGGTGGTGCTGTCGCCGAAGTTCCAGCTGCGCGAGACGATGCTGCCGTCGCTGTCGGTCGACGAGTCGGTGAACGCCACCGTCAGGCCGCTGGCCGAAGAGGTGAAGTTGGCCACCGGTGCCACGTTGGCGCCGGGGTCGGCGCGGAACGCCGCCATCGCCGCCTTGGTCTGTACCAGCACGCGCTGGTTGTGGTTGAGGTTGGTGGTGCCCATGGCCACGCCGTTATAGGTGACGTCCGGGTTGGACCAGTAGTTCAGGCGGGTGCAGGCCGTACCGCTGCACTGGTAGGCCATGATCGTGCGCCAGCGCGCGCCCGAGGCGGGCGTGTACTGGTAGCCGTGTCCGTAGGCGTACGGCGTGCTGGTGGGGTCGTTGGCCGGATCGTGGCGCGCCGACAGCAGATGGCCGATCTCATGGGCGAAGCTGTAGTAGCCGGTCGCGCAATCCCAGTACACGGTCGCGAACGCACTGGCGGCGTTGGAGCCGATCGAGCTGGCGCGGCCGCAGTTGCTGTCGTCGTTGATGACCAGCACGTTGACGTCGGCGGCGTTGGCGTCGCGGCTGGCGTGGACGTCGTCCATGTAGCCGTCGCTGGTGCCGGCGAAGCGCTGCACGTCGGTGGCGTGGCCGTCGCCGACCGAGGTGTATTCCACCGTGCGGTAGTTGGCCAGGACCATGTTGATGCCGACGTTGGAATTGACGTAGCCCTGGTTGCTCTCGGCCACGGCCAGTTCGATCAGCGCTTCCATGTCGCCGCCGTAGGCCGTGACGGCCTGGTTGGTGGCGACCACCTGGACGCGGATGGTGGCGGTGGCGCCGGGGTCGATCGCGGCCGCGCCGACCAGGCCGCCGCTGCTGCGGCTGGCGCGAGCGGCGGCCGCACGCATGTCGATCTGCGGCAGGTCGGCTTCGCTGTAATCGGCGGCGTGGTCCGGCGGCATCCGCGTTTCGTCGACTTCGATCACCGCATTGCTGCCGTCGGGCAGGGACTGGATGCGGTACAGGGTGCCGTCGACGCGCACGTTGCCGGTGATGCGGTTGCCATGGCGGACCAGGGCGACCGAGTTGCGCTCGTCGACGCGCACTTCGCGCGCACCGCGCAGGGCCGAGGCGCCGCGCGAGTCGCGCAGACGGCCGAGCCACACGGTGTTGCCGCGTTCGGTCTGATGCGCGTCGTCGAGCACGGCATTGACCAGGTGCGAACCCAGGCGCAGTTCGATTTCGCGGGTCTGCGCGCTGACCACCGAGGCGTCGGCGCGCTCGATGCGCAGGCTGCGGGTCGGGGCGGCCTTGGACAATTGCTGCGCGGTGGCCAGTGCGGCGCGTTGCGGCGCCGGCGCCGGCCCGCCGACGAACAGCGGCTTGGCGGCGAAGGCGGGCGCGCTGGCGATGGACAGGAGCAGGGCGGCTTTGGCGAGCCGCGCTGCGTGCTTGCGGGTGGTCATCGGGTTCTCTCTCCCAGGTCGGCCGGATGGCGGCCGTGTCGATGGCGATCCCTGGCACGGCGTCCGTGCTGCCGATGCGCAGGGTCAGTGGCGAACGGGTTGGCGGCCCGCTCTTTTTCCAAGCTAGCCAAGACCCGCCCGGTCGTAGAGGGAAAAAGCCGGCGCTGAGGCACGCGCAATGTGATTCTTGTCATGCATCGGCACACCGGTTGCGCCATGCAGGGGGAGGGAAGGGTGATTTGAAACAATGTTTCAGGTGCGTTTGTGGCACGTCGCCGAGCGGACGAATGAAAGGGCGCCGGTCCGGAGCCGACTTCGTGCGAGCGAGTGCGGGCGCGCCGGCGATCGTGTCAGCCGATCCGCGTCCCGCATGCGCCAGGACGGTGCCGATATTTCGCCTGCGGACGCAAAAACTTGTCTAAACCCTCTCTACGTGACGCCAACGTCGCTCTATACTTCGTCGCAAACCAGGGAGAGACAACGATGGAACGCGTGGGTCCTGCTGTGAGCCTGATCCGACGCGTCGCGCGTCCGGTCGCTGTCGTCGCCCTGGCCCTGCTGCTTGCAGCCGGCCCTGCGGCATGCAAGCGCGACACCACCGGCCAATTGCCCGAAGTCAGCGGCGAAGCCATCAAGGCCAAGCGCGAAACCGTGCAGGGTTTCGGCCTGGTCGCCGCTTATCCCGATCAGAAAGCCGACGAACAGCTGGCGATCGCCCTGGAATTCAGCCAGCCGCTGGTCGGCACCCAGGCTTTCGACGAGTTGATCGCGGTCGCCGACAAGAACGGCGCCGTGGTCAAGGGCAGCTGGGTTCTGGATGAGGGCGGCAAGCTGCTGCGCTTCCCGCACGTGGAGGCGAGCAAGGATTACGTGGTCACCATCAAGGGCGGCCTCACCGCCGCCAACGGCGACCGCATCGGCAAGACCCTGACCAGCAACGTCTACACCGGGCCGCTGGATCCGGTGGTCGGTTTCGCCTCGCAGGGCAGCGTGCTGCCGGCGCGCGAGAGCCGCGGCCTGCCGGTGGTCTCGATCAACGTCGCCGAAGTCGACGTCGAGTTCATGCGCATCAAGGACAAGGACCTGCCGAAGTTCTTCGCCGAGTACCAGCGCGGCGGCCGTCGCGGCAGCTGGGAGCTGGAGCGCGACTGGGACGACAAGACGCCGCTGTCCAAGCTCGCCGAACCGGTCTACGTCAATCGCTTCGTGCTCGGCGGCAAGCCCAACGAGCGCGTGCTGACCTATCTGCCGCTGCAGGACATCGAAGAGCTGCAGAAGCCCGGCCTGTATTTCGCGGTGATGAAGCGCGCCGGCCAGTTCAAGGACGAGTTCGAGACCGCGTTCTTCACCGTCAGCGATCTGGGCCTGCATGCGCGCGCCTACAAGGACAAGCTGTTCGTGCACACCGCCTCGCTGGAGAGCGGCGATGCGGTCGGCGGGGTCGAGCTCAAGGTCATCGACGCCAACGGCGAGCCGGTGATGAAGGGCGAGACCGACCGCAACGGCAACGTCATGCTGGCCTACAAGCTCGATGCGACCCAGGTGCTGGTCGCGCAGCGCGGCAGCGACGTGTCGATGCTGCCGTTCAACCAGCCGGCGCTGGATCTGTCCGAGTTCGCGGTGTCCGGCCGCGAGCAGGCCTGGTTCGATGTGTTCGCCTGGTCCGGCCGCGATCTCTATCGTCCCGGCGAAACCGTGCGCCTGTCGGCGCTGCTGCGCGACCAGGACGGCAAGCCGGTCGCGCTCAAGGGCAAGGCGCTGCAGCCGGTGTTCCTGCGCTACGTCCAGCCCGACGGCAAGACCTTCCTGGAAACGCGCCTGCAACCCGATACCCAGGGCTACGTGCGCCACGCCCAGGTGATTCCGGCCGACGCCGCGACCGGGCGCTGGCGGGTCGAGTTCCGCACCGATCCGGCCAGCAAGGAAGCGGTGCAGGGCATGACCCTGCGCATCGAGGAATTCCTGCCGGAGCGCCTCAAGCTCGACCTCAATGCCCAGGCCACGCTCAAGCCCGGCGAGCCGATCAAGCTCGCGGTCGACGGCGCCTATCTGTACGGCGCGCCCGCGGCCGGCAACCGTTTCACCGCCAAGCTCGCGGTGACGGTGGAGCAGCATCCGCTGGAACAGCTGCCGGGCTACTTCTTCGGCGACCCGACCCTGACCCTGCCCAAGGAAGCCAAGGACGTGGTCGACGCCACGCTCGATGCCCAGGGCAAGTTGCAGCAGGACATCTCCCTGCCCAGCGAGGCCAAGCCGGTCAGCCCGATCGCCGCCATCCTCACCGGCAGCGTCTACGAAAGCGGCGGCCGCAGCGTCAACCGCAGCCTCAAGCGCGTGCTGTGGCCGGCCGATGCGCTGGTCGGCGTGCGTCCCTTGTTCGACGACAAGGAAGGCACCGATTCCAACGGCAATGCCGGCTTCGAGCTGACCCGCGTCGGCGCCGACGGCAAGCCGCGTCCGGGCAAGGCCCTGCGCGTGACCCTGGTGCGCGAACACCGCGACTACCACTGGAACTACGACGCCGACGGCGGCTGGGACTACGACTTCAACCGCCGCTACGAAGACATCCAGACCCGCAACGTCGACCTGGGCGCCTCGCCGCTGCGCGTGGACTTCCCGGTCGAGTGGGGCGAGTACCGTCTCGACGTCTACGACCCGGCGACCAAGCTGACCTCGCGCTATCCGTTCAAGGCCGGCTGGAGCTGGGACGACCAGAACCGCGGCCTCGACGCGCGTCCGGACAAGGTCAAGATCGCGCTCGACAAGACCGCCTACAAGGCCGGCGATACGCTCAAGATCACCCTGACCCCGCCGCACGCCGGCAAGGGCGTGCTGATGGTCGAGAGCGATCGCATGCTGTACGTGCAGGCGATCGACGTCAAAGCCGGCAGCAGCTACGAGATTCCGGTCACCGCCGACTGGGAGCGCCACGACATCTACGTCACCGCGCTGGTGTTCCGCGGCGGCAGCGCGCCCAGCAAGATCACGCCGGCGCGCGCGGTCGGTATCGCGCACGTGCCGATGGACCGGCGCGATCGCACGGTCGCGGTCGGCCTCAACGTGCCCAAGCTGATGCGGCCCGAGCAGAACCTGCCGGTCACCGTCAGCGCGCCGCAGCTGGCCGGGCAGGAGGCCTACGTCACCGTGTCCGCGGTCGACGTCGGCATCCTCAACATCACCCGCTTCCCGGTGCCGGACGCGGCCGCGCATTTCTTCGCCCAGCGTCGCCTGGGCGTGGATGCCTACGACGTCTACGGGCGCGTGATCGAAAGTTTCGAAGGCGGCACCGCCAAGATCCGCTTCGGCGGCGACATGGCCTTGGAGGCGCTGCCGCAGGCGCGGCGTCCGACCGCCAAGGTGCAGACCGTGGACCTGTTCGCAGGGCCGGTGCGTTTGGACGCCAAGGGCAATGCCGTGGTCAAGCTGGCCGTGCCTGATTTCAACGGCACCCTGCGGGTGTCGGCGCTGGTGTATTCCGGCGGCAAATACGGCAAGCGCGACCGCGAAACCGTCGTGCGGGCGCCGGTCCTGGCCGAGGCCAGCACGCCGCGCGTGCTCGCTCCCGGCGACCGCAGCAACGTCACGCTCGACGTGCAGAACTTCACCGGCCGGGCCGGCGAGTTCGAGGTCAAGGTCGAAGGCATCGGCCCGCTGTCGCTGAGCGACGGCAACCGCAAGGCCGCGCTGGGCGTCGAGGCCAAGACCACCTATACCTTCCCGATCGTCGCCCGCGAGGGATACACGGTCGCGCAGGTGCGCGTGCGGGTGGAAGGCAACGGCTACAAGGTCGACCGGCGCTACGACGTGCCGGTGCGTCCGGCCTGGCCGCAGGTGCTGCGTGCGCGCACCCAGGTGCTGGAGCAGACCGCGCCGGTGCGCCTGGGCGCGGATTTCGCCGACGGCCTGATGCCGGGCTCGGTCAACGCGCGCATGACGGTCAGCGCGCTGCCGCCGATTCCGTTCGCGAGCGCACTGCAGGGTGCCCTGGAATATCCGTACGGCTGCGCCGAACAGACCACCAGCAAGGGTTACGCCGCGCTCGAACTCGACGAGGCGACCGCGAAGATGCTCGGGGTCAAGGGCCTGGACGCCAAGCAGCGGCGCGCGCGCATGGAAGGCGCGTTCGGCCGCCTTGCGGCGATGCAGATCGGCTCCGGCCACTACTCGATGTGGGGCGACGGCGACTACGTCAATCAGGCGATCACGCCGTACGTGGTCGAGTTCCTGCTCGACGCGCGCGACGCCGGCTTCGCCGTGCCCGAGGCGATGCTGCAGAAATCGCTGAAGGTGCTCAACGAGGACCTGCTGTCCGGCGGCGCCCAGTTCTTCGGCTACGACCGCCGCGAACACCTCAAGTTCGCCTACCAGGCTCACGCCGGCTACGTGCTGGCGCGGGTCAACCGCGCCCCGCTGGGCACCTTGCGCGCCTTGTACGACAACGAGCGCAAGAACAGCCTGACTGGCCTGCCGCTGGTCCACCTGGGTCTGGCGCTGTCGCTGCAGGGCGACAAGGCGCGCGGCAAGAAGGCGATCGCCGAAGGTTTCGCCAAGGATTCCAAGGACCGCCCGGAGTATCTGGGCGACTACGGCAGCCGCGTGCGCGACGACGCGCTGATGATCGCGCTGGTGCACGAACGCGGCTTCGCCACGCCGGCCTACGACGGCCGTGCGGTGCCGCTGGGCCTGGAACTGGATGCGCGCCGCAATCGCGGCTGGCTGTGGCTGAGCACGCAGGAACAGGTCGCGTTGGCGCGCCTGGGCAAGGCGCTGATGGCCGACCAGGCCAAGACCGTGTCCGGCCAGTGGAAGGTCGGCGACATCGCCTCCGATGCCGGCGCGGCCAAGATCGTCGGTCGCGTGTTCGACTACGACGCGCTGGCCGCCGGCGTGAGCTTCGATCCGGTCGGCCAGCCGCCGCTGTACGCGAGCATGGAGATCGCCGGCGTGCCGCGCCGCGCGCCCGATCCGGACAGCTCGGTGATCGAGGTCAAGCGCAAGTACTACACGACCAAGGGCGAGGCCTGGGAGGGCGGCACCCTGGAAGAGGGCGACGCGCTGATCGTGCAGGTCAGCATCAAGGCCAGCCGCGCCATGCCGGACGCCTTGCTCACCGACCTGCTGCCGGCGGGCCTGGAGATCGAGAACTTCAACCTCGGCGACGCCAAGCAATGGGCCGGCGTGGTGGTGGACGGGATCGAGATCTCCGACCGCGACTCGGCCGCCGAAGTGCGCCACGAGGAGTTCCGCGACGACCGTTACGTGGCCGCGCTCAAGCTCGACGTCGGCGACACCGCGCGGGTGTTCTACCTGGTGCGCGCAGTCACGCCGGGCACCTACACCGTGCCGCCGTCGCTGGTCGAGGACATGTACCGTCCCGACCTGCGCGGCGTCGGCAAGGCGGTGCCGGCGATGCTGACGGTGAAGCAGCCGGGTAGGTGAATCCCGGCGCTGTAGGTGAGCTCCAGGCGCTGGCGCCGGCGCCGGCGCATCTGCTCCCTCTCCCGCTTGCGGGAGAGGGTTGGGGTGAGGGCCACGAGCGCCGCAGGCGCGAGGCCCTTCGCGACGCCCGCTCGCACAAGCGCCTATTGTTTCCAGCACTCCCAGTAGAAGAAAGCCGGACCATCCAGTGAGCAGTACGGAACCTCCGGCGTCGGAGCGGCCCTCACCCCAACCCTCTCCCGCAGGCGGGAGAGGGGGCCTAGGCGCGTGCAAGCGCTGGTGGCGTCGCTTGGCTGGAGGGAAGTCGGATTCGGCAACCGCAACGGCAACGGCAGCGGCAGCGGCAGCGGCAACGGTAGCGGCAACGGTAGCGACAGCGCCGCCAAAACCGCGCCGCTTCGGCCTGAAGCTGCTGCTCGCCGCGCTGCTGTTCGCCACCTCGGCGATGCTGTTGGATCTGGCGTTCCCGCTGCCTTTGCCGCGCGACGGCCAGGCCGGCGCGGTCGTGGTCGCCGCCGACGGCACGCCCTTGCGCGCGTTCGCCGACCGCGGCGGCATCTGGCGTTATCCGGTGTCCATCGAGCAGGTCTCGCCGCTGTACCTGCAGGCGCTGCTGAACTACGAGGACCGCTGGTTCTGGAAACACCCGGGCGTCAATCCCTACGCCTTGCTGCGCGCGGGCGGGCAATGGTTGGGCAGCGGCCGGGTGGTGTCCGGCGGTTCGACCCTGACCATGCAGGTCGCGCGCATCCTCGACCCGCATACGCGCACGCCCTGGGGCAAGTTCAAGCAGCTGCTGCGCGCCGTGCAGCTGGAAGCGCATCTGTCCAAGCGCGAGATCCTGAGCCTGTACCTCAACCGCGCGCCGTTCGGCGGTACGGTCGAAGGCGTGGAGGCGGCGAGCTGGGCCTACCTGGGCAAGCCGTCGTCGCGCCTGTCGCATGCCGAGGCCGCCTTGCTGGCGGTGTTGCCGCAGGCGCCGAGCCGGCTGCGGCCGGATCGCGAGCCCGAGCGTGCGCGGGTCGCGCGCGACAAGGTGCTCGCGCGCATGGCCGAGCTCAAGGTGTGGTCGCGCGCCCTGGTCGCGGACGCGCGCATCGAGCCGGTGGTCGCACGTTCGCTGCAGCCGCCACAGCATGCGCCGCTGCTGGCGCAGCGACTGCGCTTCGAGCAGCCCAAGGCCGCGCGGTTGCAGTCGACGATCGACATAGAACTACAGCGCACCTTGGAAGACCGCGTCGCGGCCTATTTCTCGAACCTGCCCGAACGCACCTCGGCGGCCTTGCTGGTGATCGACAACGCCAGCCTGGAAGCGCGCGCCTACGTCGGTTCGGCGACCTTCGCCGACGTCGCGCGCCTGGGCCACGTCGACATGGTCAAGGCCTGGCGTTCGCCGGGTTCGACGCTCAAGCCGTTCCTGTACGGGCTGGCCCTGGACGATGGCCTGATCCATTCCGAGAGCCTGTTGGTGGATGCGCCGCAGGCGTTCGGCGACTACCGGCCGGGCAACTTCGATGCGACCTTCAATGGTCCGGTCGGCGCCGCCGAGGCGCTGCGTCTGTCGCTCAATGTGCCGGCGGTCGATCTGCTCGACCGGGTCGGACCCAGCCGATTTTCGGCGCGGCTCGCGCATGCCGGCATCGAACTGCACTGGCCGCGCGGCGCGACCCCGAATTTGTCGATGATCCTCGGCGGCACCGGTGCGCGCCTGGAGGATCTGGTCGGCGCCTACGCGGCCTTGAATCGCGAGGGCCTGGCCGGGCGGGTGCGTTATCGCCCCGATGCACCGGTATTGGAGCGGCGTCTGCTGTCGCCGGGCGCGGCCTGGATCGTGCGCGAGATCCTCGAAGCCAATCCGCGTCCGGGCAGCATCGCCGATACCTTCGACACCTCCGGGCGCCCGCGCGTGGCCTGGAAGACCGGCACCAGCTACGGTTTCCGCGATGCCTGGGCCTTGGGCGGCACGCGCCGTTACACGGTCGGCGTCTGGGTCGGCCGTCCCGACGGCACGCCGCTGCCCGGCCAGTACGGCGCGGTCACCGCCTTGCCGCTGCTGTTCGAAGTGGTCGATAGCCTGCCGCGCCAACGCGGCGACGGTGCGCTGCGGCCGCCGCCGGCCAACGTCGAACACATCGACGTGTGCTGGCCGCTGGGCCTGCCGCCGGACCCGCAGGCGCCGCAGCTGTGCCAGAAAAAGCTGCAGGCCTGGACCCTGGACGCCTCGGTACCGCCGACTTTCGCCGAACGCGACGCGCGCCTTTGGAATGCGGGCGTGGAGCGCTTCGAGGTTGATGCGCGCAGCGGCTTGCGCCTGTCCGCCGATTGCTCCGCGGCGCATCAGCGTCGCAGCGCCCAGATCGCGCGTTGGCCGGCGCTGGCCTCGCCCTGGCTGGCGGCGGAAACCCGGCGCGCCTCACGTCTGCCGGCGCTGGCGCCGGACTGCGAAGGCGACGGCCGCGACGCCAGCGAAGAGCTGCGCATCGAGGGCCTGGCCGACCTGGCGACCATCGCGCGCGCGCCCGGCAGCGTGCATCCGCTGCGCCTGTCCTTGCGCGCGATCGGCAGCGCGACCCGGATCCGATGGCTGCTCGATGGGCGCCTGATCGGCGAGACCGACGGCGACGCCAGCTTCGCCCACGATTTCGCCGAGCCCGGCGACCACCAGCTCACCGCGTTGGCCGACAGCGGCGCCTGGTCGCGGGTGCGGTTCCGGGTATTGCGCTGAGGCGCAGCTCAGTCGTCGGAGCGCGACACGCGCCGGCGATGCTCGTCCAACGACACGACCTTGCCGCGTTCGCCGCCAACGGGCCGCTTTTTCTTGGCCGGCGCTCGCGAGCGCGGGCGCGTACGCCAACGTTCGCCCAGCCACGGCAGCACACGCCAGGCGCGGGCGCCGTCCAGCGGCGCGATCGGCAACAGATTGAGCACCATCAGCAACAGGTTGAACGGTCCCCAGGCGACGACGATCGCGGTTTGCACCGACGCCACCGGACCGGGCGGGAAGGGCAGCAGCCCGATCAGCATCGCCAGCACGAACAGCAGCGCCTGCGCGCCGATACCGCCCCAGGCAACGGCGATGTCCTGACCCGAGGTGCGCGCCGCCTCGTGCTGGCACACGCCATGCATCGGATAGATCAGCAGTCGGTGCACGTACAGGCGGTTGCGGCGCGCGACCCAGGCATGCCCGGCTTCGTGGGCGACGATCAGCAGCACATAGGCGAGTGCGCCGACCAGGCCGGCGACCGAGAAGCGCTTCAGCGCCAGGATCAGCACCGCCATCAACAACACGCTCCAGTGGAACACCACGGGCGCGCCGAACAGGCGGAAGGGGGCGAACTCGCGTGGCAGGCGGAACATGCGGCGGGGACCCGGCAAGGTAGGCCGCGAGTCTAACAGCGGCCATCGCGAGGCCGGCCCGCTGCGCCAGGCCCCGACGTCCTACGTTCCTCCGCCCAATGCGACGCGGTCACACTTCGCGTCGCCGCGCGGCCGCTAGGCCTTCGCTCAGCCGCCGGTCCAGCCGTCGAGCAGGTCGGCCAGCTCGTCGGCGTGTTCTTCTTCCTGGGCCAGGATCTCTTCCATCAAGCGGCGAGTGGTGGTGTCGCGCTCGCCGAGGTAGTCGATGATCGCGCGGTAGCTGTCGATGGCGATGCGTTCGGCGACCAGGTCTTCTTTGACCATGTCGCGCAGGTCGGTGCCTTCGACGTATTCGGCATGGGCGCGGCCGGACAGCACGTCGGGATTGAGGTCGGGCGCGCCGCCCAACTGCACGATGCGTTCGGCGATGCGGTCGGCGTGGGCCTGTTCCTCGTTGGCGTGCTCGAGGAATTCGCCCTTGACCGCGTCGGCCATCAGGCCGCTGGCCATGAAATAGTGGCGCTTGTAGCGCAGCACGCAGACGATCTCGGTCGCCAGGGCTTCGTTGAGCAGCTTGATCACGGTGCCGCGATCGGCGGTGTAGCTGTCGGTGATCGCGCCGTCCTCGATGTGTTGACGGGCGCGGGCGCGGATGGCCTTGATGTCGGCGATCATCGCCGTTTCGGGTTTGCGCGCGGGCTGGCCGGAGGGATTTGCCGCGGTCGCGGCGCGTGCGGGCTTGCGGATGGGCTTGTCGTCGGGCTTGGCGCTCATGTCGACCTCCTGGCGGGTCGCTGGGGGCAGTGCCCCCAACGATGCCTAGCGGTCGGTGACGGCGATGTCGGCGCCGTCGCCCGCATTCAGACCAGCGACAGCATGTGCTCGGCCGAGGACACGCGGTATTCGCCCGGCGCTTCCACTTCCAGCTGCGAGACCACGCCGTCTTCGGCGTAGAGCGCGAAGCGCTTGGCGCGCGTGCCCATGCCGTAGGCGCTGGCATCGAGTTCCAGGCCGAGCGCGCGGGTGAAATCGCCGTTGCCGTCGGCGAGCATCAGCAAGCCGTCGGGCACGTTCTGGCTCTGGCCCCAGGCCTGCATCACGAACGGGTCGTTGACCGCCATGCAGGCGACCTCGATGCCCTTGCTGCGGAATTCGTCGAAATGGGCGACGAAGCCGGGCAGGTGCTTTTCCGAGCAGGTCGGCGTGAATGCGCCGGGCACGGCGAACAGGACCACCTTGCGGCCGTCGAACAGGGCGTTGGTGTCGAGGGTCTCGACGCCTTCGCGGATGCGTTGCAGGGTGACTTCGGGCAGGCGGTCGCCGACCTGGATGCTCATGGGATATCTCCGGTTTGGGGGGCAGTCTGATCGGCGCGCGCGTAATGTGGCGTCAAGACCGTCGTACGCTGCATTGTGCGCGCAAGGATTGAAAAGCGCAGGCGCAGCGGCCATTTCAGCCCGGTCTTCCCGCGCGGCCGCGCGACGCCTACCCTGTGGGCCGGTGCGGTCGCGCACCCGCAAGTCTGAGGGCGCTGCAATGCAATTCAAGGATTACTACGAAGCCCTGGGTGTGGAGCCCAGCGCCGGCGAAGCCGAAATCAAGACCGCGTACCGGCGCCTGGCGCGCAAGTACCACCCGGACGTCAGCAAGGAGGCGGGCGCCGAGGACAAGTTCAAGGCCATCAACGAGGCCTACGAAGCGCTGCGCGACCCGCAGAAGCGCAGCGCCTACGACCAGCTGCGCGCGCGCGGCTACCGCCCCGGCGACGAGGTTCAGCCGCCTCCGGGCGGCTTCGGCGGCGGTTACGGCGGCGCCGACTTCGACGAAATCTTCGCCGGCGGCGGCGCGGGCGGCGGTTTCAGCGATTTCTTCGAGAGTCTGTTCGGGCGCGGTCGCGGCCCGGCCGGCTTCGGCGGCCAGCCCGGGCGGGCGCCGCCGCGCGGCGACACCCGCGCCAAGCTCGCGGTCGCGCTGGAGACCATCTACGAAGGCGGTTCGGTGCGTATCTCGGTCAACGACCGCATCCTGGAGGTCCGCATACCCAAGGGCATCCGCCCGGGCCAGTTGATCCGCCTGGCCGGCCAAGGCGGACGCGGTCGCGACGGGCAGGGCGGCCCGCAGGGCGATCTGCTGCTGGAGATCGAGTACGCCGCGCATCCGCAGTTCGAAGTCGACGGCCGCAACGTGATCCACGTGCTGCCGCTGGCGCCGTGGGAAGCCGCCCTGGGCGCGACCATCAGCGTGCCGACCCTGGGCGGCGCGGTCGAACTGAAGATTCCGCCGAACTCGGAAGCCGGGCGCAAGCTGCGCCTGCGCGGCCGCGGCCTGCCGGGCACGCCGCAGGGCGATCAGATCGTCGAACTGGAAGTGCTGGCGCCGCGTGCGCACACCGACGAGCAGCGCGAAGCCTACGAGCGCATGCGCGACGTGTTCGGCGACGATTGGCGACGGGCCTGAGCGCAGACGCGATTGCGCCATGGCGTGCGGCGAGCCGCATCGGGTTCATGCGGCCCTGCCGTAGGGTGTGGTGAGCCGCAGGCGAACCGCACCGGCGTCGGGTTCCGGCTTGCGCCAGGCGATGCGGTTCGCCTGCGGCTCACCGCAGCCTATGTGGCGGGCTAAGCGACGAGCGGGTGTCGTAGCGACGGTTGCGGCTTACCTCGCTCCCACAGCGCATCGCTGCCGCGGTGCGCGGCAGGCCCATAACAACGCGGGTAGCTCGATCAGCCCGGCAGCAGCTGGGCGATGATCTCGGACAGGTCGGTCTCGCTGAAGGGCTTGGTGATGTAGGCCTTGGCGCCCTGGCGCATGCCCCAGACCCGGTCGGTGTCCAGGTCCTTGGTGGTCACCAGCACGATCGGGATGTGCTTGGTGCTGGCCTCGCGGCAGATCGAACGCGTGGCCTGGAAGCCGTTGAGGTTCGGCATCACCACGTCCATCAGGATCAGGTCGGGGATTTCGCGCTTGGCGGCTTCGACCCCCGCTGCTCCGTCTTCGGCGGTCAGGGCTTCATGCCCCAGCTTCTCGACGATGCGGCGGATGCCCATCAGCTGGGACGGTGAATCGTCGACGATCAGAATACGCGCCATGTGTTTCCCCCGGAATTGCGTCGATTGTAGCGATGCGCGCTTACGCCGCAATGCCAACTAGATCACGACCAGCGTCCGGCCCAGGGAACCCCCGGCCAGCATGCCCGGGAATACCTGGGGCAGCTCCGCCAGCCCGACTTCACGGGTGCATATGCGGTCGAGGTGCGCCGGTTTCCAGTCGCTGCCCAGATGCCGCCAGACTTCGTCACGTACCTGGCGCGCGGTGCCGGCCGAGGCTACGCCCAGCAGGGACACGCCGCGGATGATGAATGGCATCACCGTGGTATCCAGCGCAGGGCTGGCGGCCAGGCCGGCGCTGGCGACGTTGCCGTAAGGCGCCGTCTGCGCGAGCAGGCTGGCCAGCATCGGCCCGCCGACGTTGTCCAGGCCGCCGCCGAAGCGCGCGGATTCCATCGGCCGCCCCGCCGCCAGGGCGGCGCGGTCCAGCACCTGGCTGGCGCCGATCGAGGTCAGGTAATCGGCCTGGTCGGCCTTGCCGCTGATCGCATGCACCTCGTAGCCGGCGCGGCTGAAGATGTCGATCGCCAGCGAGCCGACGCCGCCGGTCGCGCCGGTCACCGCCAGCGGGCCGTGTTCCGGCGTCTGGCGGTTGTCGTGCATGCGATGCAGTGCCAGCGCGGCGGTGAAGCCGGCCGTGCCCAGGATCATGCTCTCGCGCAGGCTCAGGCCGGCGGGCAGGGGAATCGCCCACTGCGCCTCCAGGCGCGCGTATTCGGAGTAACCGCCGTCGCGGGTTTCGCTCAGCCCGCAGCCGGTGACCAGCACCGCATCGCCTTCGCGGAACGCGCCGTCGGTCGAGGCGACCACGTGGCCGGCGACGTCGATGCCGCCGACCAGCGGGAAGCGGCGCAGGATCTTGCCTTCGCCGGTGCCGGCCAGCGCGTCCTTGAAGTTGATGGACGAGTAGGCGGTCTTGATCACGATCTCGCCCGGGGCGAGATCGTCGAGCGAAATCCGCTCCACGCCGCTGCGGTAGCCGTCGGCGTCGTTGTGGATGCGGAAGGCGTTGAACGAGGAGGCGGGAACGCTCATGGCAGGGCTCGTCGGACTAGCGTTCCATGATAGCCGACCGGCCTGGAGCGCCGTCGCGTTCGGCATCGAGCGCAAACCGTGCAGGCGACGTGCCGCGAATGTCGTCGAGAGTCCGGCGCACGGTCGCGCGCGAAGTGTCGCGTGCTACTGCGTGCGGCAGCGCTCCGGCGGCGACAGGCGCGGATCGGCCGGGTCGCCGGGCGCTTCGAGTTCGGCGCTCCAATAAGCGGCGCAACTGGCCGTATCGATCAGCTCGACGGTTTCGCAGAAAACGTCCGGCACCCAGCGCGCCGGTTTGCCCGGCGCCGCAACGGCCGGCAGCGCGCCAGGGTGCTTGCGGTCGCGCAGGCAGGCGGCGACGTTCTGGGAGACCGAGCGCGTGCCATGGCGATCGGTGATGGTGAGCACCGTGACCTGCCCGTCGCTGACTCCGGCGCTGTAGACCGGTTCGAGTTCGGCGTAGGCCTGGGAGAAGATCAGATCGAACATCGCGCGGCGATGCGGATAGGCCAGCGAGTACTGTCTGAGTACCTCGCCATCCTCGTTTCGGTCTGGATGCCGGCCGGTTCGATCGCGGCCGACGAACACCAGGTTGCCACCAGGGCCGATATGGACCTCATAGGGCGCGCACAGACCGAGGCAGCCGCTGCGCTTGAGCACGACATGGGTGTCGTCGCGGAACTCGGGCTCGACCGGTTCGGCGGGCTGACAGGCGCACAAGCCGAGCAACAACGGCACCACGGTCGCGCGCATCGTCCAATCTCCTTCTGGATCGATGCAGCTTAGCGCAGCGCGTTGCGGCGCTTCTCGTCCATCCACTTGCTCGCTTCGGCCGGACGGTAGGCCTGCATCCAGGCCAGCATCGCGTCCAGGTCGTCGCCGTGCCACAGGTCGCGGCGCTGGTCGACGTGCAGGAAGCGTTCGGCGACCATGCGATCGAGCATCGTCATCAACGGCGAGTAGAAGCCATCGACGTCGAGGAAGGCGCAGGGCTTGTCGCCGATGCCGAGCTGGCGCCAGGTCAGCATCTCGAACATCTCGTCCAGCGTGCCGAAGCCGCCGGGCAGGGCCACGAAGCCGTCGGCGAGATCGAACATGCGCGCCTTGCGCTCGTGCATCGAGCCGACCACTTCGAGCCTGCTCAGGCCGCGGTGGGCGACCTCCCAATTGACCAAGTGCTCGGGTATCACGCCGATCGCCTCGCCGCCGGCCTCCAGCACCGCGTCGGCGACCGTGCCCATCAGGCCGACGTTGCCGCCGCCGTAGACCAGGGCGATGCCGTCCTGGGCCAGGCGATGGCCCAGCGCCATCGCGCGTTCGGTGTAGATCGGTTGCGAACCGGAGTTGGAGCCGCAGTAGACGCAGAGCGATTTCATGTCGGTATCCGATGCCCGGTCGCGCGCAAGGCGTGCCCGGCGTGTGGGTGGCTCAAATGCAGAACGGCGCACCTGGGTGCGCCGTTCGTGTGTCGCAGGCCGATCAGTTGGCCTTGTGGATCGCGCGCTTGTCGACCGCCATCGCCGCGTCGTGGATCGCTTCCGACAGGGTCGGGTGGGCGTGGCAGATGCGGGCGAGGTCGTCGGCGGAGCCGTTGAACTCCATGGTCAGCACGCCTTCGTGGACGAGCTCCGACACGCCGACGCCGACCAGGTGCAGGCCGAGGACGCGGTCGGTTTCGGCGTGCGCGATCACCTTGACGAAGCCGGCCGGCTCGCCCATGGCGACCGCACGGCCGATCGCCGCGAACGGGAAGCTGCCGGTCTTGTAGGGCACGCCTTCGGCCTTGAGCTGCTGCTCGGTCTTGCCGACCCAGGCGATTTCCGGCTCGGTGTAGATCACCCACGGCACCGTGTCGAGGTTGACGTGGCCCGGCAGGCCGGCGATCAGCTCGGCGACCGCGATGCCTTCCTCGAAGCCCTTGTGCGCCAGCATCGGGCCGCGCACGCAGTCGCCGACCGCCCACACGCCGTCGACGCCGGTGTGGCAATGCTCGTCGACTTCGATCTGGCCGCGCTCGTTGATCTTGACGCCGGTACCTTCGGCCAGCAGGCCCTTGGAGGCGGCGCGGCGGCCGACGGCCACCAGCAGCTTGTCGACCACGAGTTGTTGGTCGGCCTTGCCGTCGTTGTAGGTCAGGTGGACGCCGTCCTTCTTGATCTCGGCCTTGCTCACCTTGGCGCCGAGCTTGATGTCCAGGCCCTGCTTCTTGAATTCCTTGGCCGCGGTCTTGGCGACCTCGGCATCGGCGGCGGCGAGGAAGTCGGGCAGGGCTTCGAGCACGGTCACTTCCGAACCCAGGCGCTTCCACACGCTGCCCAGTTCCAGGCCGATCACGCCGGCGCCGATCACGCCCAGGCGCTTGGGCACCTCGGTGAAGTCCAGCGCGCCGACGTTGTCGACGACCTTGTCCCCGTCGAACTTGGCGAACGGCAGCTCGATCGAATCCGAACCGGCGGCGATGATGACGTTGGTGCCCTTGAGCTCGACTTCCGAACCGTCGTGCTGCTTGACCTTGACCACGTTGCCCGGGTGCAGGGTGCCGAAGCCGTAGTACGGGGCGATCTTGTTGGCCTTGAACAGCATCGCGATGCCGCCGGTGAACTGCTTCACGATCTTGTCCTTGCGGCCGATCATGGTCGCGACGTCGATCTTGGCGTTGTCGGTGGTGATGCCATGTTCGCCGAACAGGTGCTGCAGGTTCCAGAACTGGCGCGAGCTGTCGAGCAGGGCCTTGGACGGAATGCAGCCCACGCGCAGGCAGGTGCCGCCGAGGGCGGGCTTGCCGTCCTTGCCGAGCGCGGCGTCGATGCAGGCGGTCTTCAGACCGAGCTGGGCGGCGCGGATGGCGGCGTGATAGCCGGCCGGGCCGGCGCCGATGACGACTACGTCGAATTGTTCGCTCATTTCATTCGCTCAGGGATTCGGGATTCGGGATTCGGGATTCGTTCAAAGCGTGTCAGCGCTGCGAATTCCGGTCCCGCGAAGGTTGCCGCAGAAGCGCCGGGAGCTCGGGACTGGAAAGAAATTCGCATGGCGCTGTTGCCCTTGCGAATCCCGAATCCCCAATCCCGAATCCCGGCTGGGCATTACATGCCCAGCAGCATGCGGTGCGGATTTTCCAGCTGGTTCTTGATGTCGACCAGGAACAGCACCGCGTCCTTGCCGTCGATGATGCGGTGGTCGTAGGACAGCGCGATGTACATCATCGGCGCGGCGATCACGGCGCCGTTCTCGACGATCGCGCGTTCCTTGATCGCGTGCATGCCCAGGATCGCCGACTGCGGCGGGTTCACGATCGGGGTCGACATCAGCGAGCCGAAGGTGCCGCCGTTGGTGATGGTGAAGGTGCCGCCCTGCAGATCTTCCAGCGCCAGCTTGCCGTCGCGGGCCTTCTTGGCGTAATCGCCGATGGCCTTCTCGACGTCGGCGAAGCCCATGCGCTCGACGTTGCGCAGCACCGGCGTGACCAGGCCCTTGTCGGTGGACACGGCGATCGAGATGTCGGCATAGCCGTGATAGACGATGTCGTTGCCGTCGACCGAGGCGTTGACCACCGGGTGGCGCTGCAGCGCGTTGGCGGCGGCCTTGGCGAAGAAGCTCATGAAGCCGAGCTTGACGCCGTTGGCCTTCTCGAAGGACTCGCCCAGCTCCTTGCGCATGGCCATGACCTTGCCGAGGTTGACCTCGTTGAACGAGGTCAGCATCGCGATCGAGTTCTTCGACTGCATCAGGCGCTCGGCGATGCGGGCGCGGATGCGGGTCATCGGCACGCGCTCTTCCGCGCGCGCGCCGGCGGCATTGCCGACGCCGCCGGACTTGGCGTAGTTGAGGATGTCTTCCTTGGTCACCGCGCCCTTGCGGCCGGTGCCTTCGACCTGGGAGGCGTCGATGCCTTCCTTGTTCGCGGTGAAGCGCGCGCCCGGCGGCAGCTGGTCGTTGCCGGCCGGTACCTTGGCCGCCTCGGCCTTCGGGGCGATCGGCTGGGCGCCGGCGGCCGGGGCCGAATCGGCCTTGGCGGCGGCCGGCGCAGCGGCTGCGGCGGGCGCGGCGGCGGCGGCGCCGGCTTCGACGATCGCGATCAGCTGCGAGCTGGTCACGGTGGCGCCTTCCTCGAACTTGATTTCCTTGAGCACGCCGTCGACCGGCGAGGGGACTTCGAGCACGACTTTGTCGGTTTCGAGGTCGACCAGGTTCTCGTCGCGCTTGACCGCATCGCCCGGCTTCTTGTGCCACGTGGCGATAGTGGCGTCGGAGACGGACTCGGGCAGGACGGGGACTTTGATCTCGGTGCTCATGGGGTGGGCATCCTGGCTTGCTTGATTGTTATGTGGGTAGCGGAATGTCGTAGCGGGACCGGCGCCGATTACTCGGCGCTGGCCTCACCGTGCAGCGAATCGACCAGAGCGTCGGCGACCAGCTTGGTCTGCTCGGCGACGTGGTCGGCCAGGTGGCCCGCCGCCGGCGACGGCGAACGCGCGCGACCGGCGTAGTGCAGGGCCTGCTTCGGCGCCAGGCAGGCGGCGAGGTGGTGGCGGATCTGGTACCACGCGCCCTGGTTCTGCGGCTCTTCCTGGCACCAGACCACGTCCTTGGCCGCGGCGTAGCGCTTGAGCTCTTCGGCCAGGGCCTGACGCGGGAACGGATACAGCTGCTCGACGCGGAGCAGGGCGACGTCTTCCAGGCCCTGCTTCTGCGACTCTTCGAGCAGGTCGTAGTAGACCTTGCCCGAGCAGACCACGACCCGCTTGACCTTCTTCGGGTTGGCCGACGCATCCGGAATCAGGTGCTGGAATTCGCCCTGGGCCAGGTCGTCCAGGCTCGACACCGCCAGCTTGTGGCGCAGCAGCGACTTGGGCGTCATCACCACGAGCGGCTTGCGCGTGCTCATGTGCATCTGGCGGCGGATCATGTGGTACGCCTGGGCCGGGGTGGTCGGCGCGCACACCAGCATGTTCTCCAGCGCGCACAGCTGCAGGAAGCGCTCCAGGCGCGCGGAGCTGTGCTCCGGGCCCTGGCCTTCGTAACCGTGCGGCAGGAACAGCGCCAGGCCGCACAGGCGGCCCCACTTGGCTTCGCCCGAGGACAGGAACTGGTCGATCACGACCTGGGCGCCGTTGGCGAAGTCGCCGAACTGCGCTTCCCAGATGTCCAGGGTCATGGGATCGGCGGTCGAGTAGCCGTACTCGAACGCCATCACCGCTTCTTCGCTGAGCAGCGAGTCGATGATGGTCACGTCGGTCGGCGTCTTCACCAGCTCGCGCAGCGGCAGGTAATAGGCGTCGGTGGCCTGGTCGTGCAGGATCGCGTGACGGTGGAAGAAGGTGCCGCGGCCGCTGTCCTGGCCGACCAGGCGCAGCTTGTAGCCTTCGCTCATCAGCGTGGCGTAGGCCAGGTTCTCGGCGAAGCCCCGGTCGCCGGCCAGTTCGCCGGCGGCCATCTTGCGGCGGTCGTCGTAGATCTTGGCCACGCGCGCGTGCAGCTTGACCGCGTCGGGAATGGTGTTGATCTGCACGGCCAGCTGGTCGAGCCTGGCGCGCTCGAAAGTGGTGTCGACCGGGTCGCCGAGCTTGCCCGACAGGTACTTGGACCAGTCGATGGTGAACTCGTCGGGCTTGACCTCCACCAGTTCGGTGGTGACCGCGCCCTGGTCGAGCTTGTCGCGGTAGCCGTCGACCAGCGCCTGCGCGTCGGCGGCCTGCAGCGTGCCTTCGGCGATCAGCTGGTCGGCGTAGAGTTCGCGCGGGGTCTTGTGCTTGCGGATCACCTGGTACATCAGCGGCTGGGTGGCCGCCGGCTCGTCGGCCTCGTTGTGGCCGTGGCGGCGGTAGCAGACCAGGTCGATGACCACGTCGCGGCCGAAGCGGTTGCGGAAGTCCAGCGCCAGCTCGGCGCAGAACACCACGGCCTCGGGGTTGTCGCCGTTCACGTGCAGCACCGGCGCGCCGACCATCTTGGCCACGTCGGTGCAGTACAGCGTGGAGCGCGCGTCCTGGCGTTCGCTGGTGGTGAAGCCGACCTGGTTGTTGATCACGATGTGGAGCGTGCCGCCGACCGCGAAACCGCGCGCCTGCGACATCTGCAGCAGTTCCATGCCCACGCCCTGGCCGGCGAACGCGGCGTCGCCGTGCAGCAGGATCGGCAGGACCTGGTTGCGGCCCTGGTCGCCGCGGCGGGTCTGGCGCGAACGCACGCTGCCGGCGACCACCGGGTTGACGATTTCCAGGTGCGAGGGGTTGAACGCCAGGGCCAGGTGGACCGGGCCGCCGGGAGTGGCGACGTCGGCGCTGAAGCCCATGTGGTATTTGACGTCGCCGGTGTGCGCGAGGTCGCCCTCGATATGCTCGAACTTGCCTTCGAACTCGTCGAACAGCTTGCGCGGCGGCTTGCCCAGGGTGTTGACCAGAACGTTGAGGCGGCCGCGGTGGGCCATGCCGATAACCACGTCCTGGGCGCCGTGCTCGCCGGCGCGGCGGATGGTGGTGTCCATCAGCGGGATCAGGGCGTCGCCGCCTTCCAGCGAGAAGCGCTTCTGGCCGACGTACTTGGTGCCCAGGTAGCGTTCCAGGCCGTCGGCCGCGGTCAGGCGCTCGAGGATGCGCTGCTTGTCGGCGGCGCTGCGGCCGTAATTGCCGGCCGCGGTTTCCAGGCGCTCGTACATCCAGCGACGCTGTTCGGCGTCGGCGATGTGCATGAACTCGGCGCCGATCGGACCGGTGTAGGTCGCCTTGAGCAGGGCGACCAGGTCGCCCAGCTTCATGCGTTCCTTGCCGGCCACGCCACCGGTGCTGAACTCGCCGGCCAGGTCGCTTTCGGACAGGCGGTGGAAGCCCAGCGCCAGATCCGGCGCGTCGGGCTTCTCCAGCAGGCCCAGCGGGTCGATGTCGGCGGCGAGATGGCCGCGCGAACGGTAGGCGGTGATCAGCTTGCCGACCCCGCGTTCGCGTTCGTCGCCGGGACCGGCGCCGGTCGTCGCGGCGCTGCCGTTGAGCAGGCCGCGCGCGGCCGCCCGGCTGGCCTGGGCGATGGAGTCGATGGCGGCCGAATGCGGCACGTCTCCGGCTTCACGGCCTTTGAAACCGTCGAAGTAAGCCTTCCATTTCGGCCCGACGCTGTCGGGATCGACCAGGTACTGCTCGTACAGGTCTTCGATGAAGGCGGCGTTGGCGCCGAGTTGCGAGGACTGGGAGAACTGCTTCAGGAGGCTGTCCACGATGGTTATCGGGAAACTCTAGGGGGCGGAATTGGAGTCGCACGCGTGCGTTCGACGCTTTGCGCGGACATAGGATCGGAATTATAGCGGTAGTGTTAAGCCCAGCGGCATAACTACTTAGGTCTAAGCGACAGATTTCGTTCGATTTCCGGCCGCCGGCCGGTCCGGACCGTCGAAACGGCCATTGCGGCAAGCCCTGGAAATCTTGGGCTGGCGATGCGGGATTCAAGCCGCGCGGGCAGGCGCGGGCCGTGGCGTCGCGGTTTAGCGCGGACTCAGGACGGGGCTGGCCTTGGGCGTCGGCCACGGTCGCGACACCTGTCCTGCAGCGCCTTTCGAATCGGAGGCGTCGAACACGGTGCTGCGCCGGGCCCGCATCGAGCCGCGCGCTCAGATCCCGAGCGCGCGGTACTCGCTGCACGAGCGGGCGCGTTCCCAGACCGGATCGAAATGAGCGCGCAGCTGGCGCGCCCGCGCCGGCGCGTCGAGCCGGGTTTCGCCTTCGAAACGGTGCCCCAGCGCACGGAAATACCAGCCGCCGGCATCGTTGAAGACATAGGCCGAGGGGTAGCCGCGGTCGACCGGCTCCTCGATGGCGCGGAATTCGAAGGCGGTGGTCAGGCGCTGGCCCAGGTTCAACAGCGGAGCGATCGCGCGCTGCGGCGCGGCCGGGTCCTGCAGCAGGATCCGGATCTGGCCGCCGGCGGTGGCGTGGCGGCGCAGCGCGGCCACGACCTCGGGCTGGTCGAGCAGGCCGGGATCGAGCTCGCGGGTGTAGATCGACAGCTGCCGGCGTGCGCCGGCGACCACGCCCTGCCAGGCCGCCAGGGCGGCGTCGCGCGACTCCACCGGGTTGATCGCGTCCGGCAGCAGGCGCATGGCCTGGTGGTCGATGCCGGCCACGACGAAGCGTTCGCCATAGGGCAGGAAGCCGTGGCGGGCGTAGAAGCCGATGGTCTGGACCTGGGCGTGCAGGCTCAGCTCGCGCCAGCCCAGTTCCGCGGCCAGGGCCACGAGGGCCCGCAGCAGGGCCTCGCCGACGCCGCGGCCGCGCCAGTCGGCCAGCACCGCCAGCCGGCCCAGGCTGCGTTCCGGAGTGAGGCGGCCGGTGCCGATGACGCGGCCGTCCGGGTCGCGCGCCAGCACGTGCCGGCACAGCGGGTCGAGGGCGTCGAGTTCGATCTGCACCGGCACGTTCTGCTCGCGCACGAACACCGCCTCGCGCACCGCGCGCAGCTCCGGCAAGGTCGCGGCGTAGGCGTCCGCAGCGACGGTTTCGATACGGAAGGCCGTGCCGCTCATGCTCATTCCTCTTCGCCGTCGTCCAGATGCAGGCGGTAGTGGCCGCCCGCGTAAAGGTCGATGACCGCATCGCGGCCGGCTTCGGACAAGGCCGCGTAGGCGGCGCCGTCCAGGCTGGCGGCGTTGGCGATGCGCTGGGCATCGCGCGCCGATAGGGCGCGCTCCTGGCCGCTCACGTACAAACGCGCGCCGCGTGCGGCCTTGCGCCAGGCCATGCGCGACCAGGGATGGCGCAGCAGTTGCGCGCCGTGCTGCAGGTCCCATTCGATCTCGATGCGCGAACGCGCGTCGCCGCCGGGCTGGACCTCGCCGGCGGCGCGGTAGACGGTGATGAAGCGGCCGAACCAGTCGCCGAGGCGGTCGGGGTCGTTCATGCGCAAGGCGTTCAGGGCTTCGACCACGCGGGTCATGGCGGCGGCGTCGATCTCGGCCGGGTCGGCCGGCGGGCTCAGGTCGGGGTCGCGGTAGCGCAGCGACTCGTCGGCCTCGGCGGCCAGGGTATCGATGTAGTCGCCCATCAGCTCGGCGGCCGAGGGCGCACGCATGCCGACCGAGAAGGTCAGGCAGGCGTCCTCGGCGACGCCGTGGTGCGGCACGCCCGGCGGCAGATACAGCATGTCGCCCGGGCCCAGCACCCAGTCGTGACTGGGGCTGAACTCGCGCAGCAGCTTGAGTTCGGCGTCGGGGCGGAAGTCCTGCGGCGGATTGGGCCTCGCGTCGATCTGCCAGCGCCGGTGGCCCTGGGCCTGCAGCAGGAACACGTCGTACTGGTCGACGTGGGCGCCGACCGAGCCGCCGGGCGCCGCGAACGACACCATGATGTCGTCGACGCGCCAGCGCGGCAGGAAGTCGAACGCGGGCAGCAGCGCGGCTACGTCGGCGTCCCACTTGTCCACGTCCTGCACCAGCAGGGTCCAGTCCTGTTGCGGCAGGCCCGGGAATTCGGCTTCGTCGAAGGGGCCGTGGCGCAGCGAATAGACGTCGCTGGCGCGGTCGTGCTGGATCAGGCGCGACAGTGCCGCCTCTTCGCAGGCCAGGCCGGCCAGGTCCTCGGGTTCCAGCGGCGAGACCAGGCCGGGGAAGGCGTTGCGGATCAGCAGCGGGCGCTTCTGCCAGTAATCGCGCAGGAAGGTTTCGGCCGGCATGCCCAGCGGCGGCAGGCGGGCGGCGTCGACTTCGATCGCGGCGGATTTGGACGGGCCGGCAGGTGCGGCGGGGGATTTCTTGGCCATGGGGCGGACGGGCTCGTAGCGGTGGCGCGGCGCGCCACGCGGATTGCGCCATTGTCGCTCATGCGGCGATGAAGATCGGGGCAGGGGCCCTCGGCGCTAGCCCGCGATCTCGTCGTAACCGCGGCCGAGGAACTGCAGCAGGCACCAGCCGTGCCCGAACGGGTCGGCGAGCTGCACGATCCGGCCCCAGGCGGCCTCGCGGATCGCGCCTTCCTGGATCGCCCCGGCCGCGAGCGCGCGTGCCAGCGCGGCGTCCAGGTCGTCGACGACCACGTCCACGTGCAGCGGCGTCCAATGGCGCACGTAGTCGCGCACCGAACCGTTGGCGCCGGCGCTGCCGGCGGGCTTGCGCAACAGATAGATCGGTACCTGCGCGCCGTCGAGCTCCAGCACGCCGTCGCCGAGGCGGCGCGCCGGGCGCAGGCCGAAGGCGGCGACGTAGAAGGCTTCGGCCGCGGCCAGGTCGGAGACGTCGAGATTGAGCAGCAGCCGCATCGTCGTCGTCATAGCGCGGATTCGGTGCGGGCCCGCTTCAGCGCAGGCCGATCGCTTCGGCGAAGGAACGGTAGAACTCGCCGTTCGGATCGCTCTCGCGGTCGATCTCGATCGGATAGGGCGTGGCTTCCTGCGGCATCGCGTTGAGCACGCCGACGAAGGCTTCGACGTCGCGAGTGTGGAACACGTACTCGCGATGATCGGGTTCGGTGAACACGATCGCCAGCAGGCTGTGGCCCGCGCTCTCGATGCGTTCGCAGACCCGATCCTCGAAGCGCTGCATCGCTTCCAGTTCGGCCGGCGAGGCGGTGCCGATGCTGCGGTCGTCCTGATAGGCCCAGATCAGGTTCAAGCGCTCCGGGTAGGCGCGGAAATCGAAACCGCGCTCGAAACGCTTGAGCCGCATCAACGACAGGCCGTCGTCGGCGCGATGCTCGGCCAGGGTCCAGCCGCGGTTGTCTGCCATGGCAGTCGCCTCCGTCCAGTCAGATCTCGCGCGCCAGGCGCTCGGCCAGGCCGCTGTAGCTGCCGGGCGTCATCGCCAGCAGGCGTTGCTTGTCGGCGGCCGGCAGGTCCAGGCCGGCGATGAATTCGCGCATCGAGGCTTCGTTGATGCCCTGGCCGCGGGTCAGCGCCTTGAGTTGCTCGTAGGGGCTGGGCAGGCCGTGGCGGCGCATCACAGTCTGCACGGCTTCGGCCAGCACTTCCCAGGCCGCGTCGAGGTCGGCGGCCAGCCGCTCGGGGTTGGCGCTGAGCTTGCCCAGGCCGCGCAACAGGGCGTCGTAGCCGATCAGGGCGTGGCCGAACGCGGTGCCGAGCGCGCGCAGCACGGTCGAGTCGGTGAGGTCGCGCTGCCAGCGGCTGATCGGCAGCTTGGCGGCGAAATGCTCGAACAGCGCGTTGGCGATGCCGAAGTTGCCCTCGGCGTTCTCAAAGTCGATCGGGTTGACCTTGTGCGGCATGGTCGAGCTGCCGACTTCGCCGGCCTTGACCGCCTGCTTGAAGTAGCCCAGCGAGATGTAGCCCCAGACGTCGCGGCACAGATCGATGCAGATGGTGTCGATGCGGCGCTGCGCGTCGCAGATCTCGGCGATGCCGTCGTGCGGCTCGATCTGGGTGGTGTAGGGCTGCCAGTCCAGGCCCAGCGAAGTCACGAAGCGCTGCGAGAACGCCGGCCAGTCGATGTCCGGATAGGCCGCGACGTGGGCGTTGTAGTTGCCGACCGCGCCGTTGATCTTGCCCGGCATCGGCGCCCCGGCCAGGGTTTCGCCCTGGCGCAGCAGGCGCGCGACCACATTGGCGATTTCCTTGCCGACCGTGGTCGGCGAGGCGGTCTGGCCGTGGGTGCGCGACAGCATCGGCAGCGCAGCGTGTTCGTGCGCCATCGTGCGCAGCACCTGGATCAGCTGGTCCAGCTTGGGCAGCAGCACGTGCTGGCGCGCTTCGCTGAGCATCAGCGCGTAGCTGAGGTTGTTGATGTCCTCGCTGGTGCAGGCGAAGTGCACGAACTCCAGGGCCGGGCCCAGCTCGGCGTCGTCCTTGAGGCGTTCCTTGATCAGGTACTCGACCGCCTTGACGTCGTGGTTGGTGGTGCGCTCGATCTCCTTGACCCGGGCCGCGTCCGCGACCGACAGGTCGGCGGCGAGCGCGCGCAGGCGCGCGGCGGCGGCGGCGGAGAACGGCGCCAGTTCGGCGATGCCCGGCTCCTCGGCCAGCGCCAGCAGCCATTCCACCTCGACCTTGACCCGGGCCTTGATCAGGCCGAATTCGGAGAAGATCGGGCGCAGCGCGTCGACCTTGCCGGCGTAGCGGCCGTCGAGCGGGGAAAGGGCGAGCAGCTGGGCGTTGGGGTCGGCGGACATGTCGGGGCAGGGCGGGAAACAGTCGAACATTCTAACAGCCCGCCGGTTTGGCCCGTCCGGACCGCGCAGTACGGCGCCGCCGCGGCCGCCGGTTCGGGCTGCCCGGTTCGGGCCGCCCGCACTCGACGCCCGCGGGCGCGGCGGCCATCATGGCGGTCGCCAGCGATGTCCGATGCCAGCCTCCTGCGCGGCCCTTGTTTCGACCGGCCGCGCACCCGACCTCATCGACGTGGCCTCGCGCCGGCCGTTCCGCCCGCGCGCCGCCACGGCTCGCAACCCCCACGATTCCATGGAGTTGGCAATGGCGACCCAACGCAAGACCCCGGCCCGATCCGCGCCGAAGCAGCCCTCCGCCGCCGAGCCGGCCTTCCGCCTGGAGCACGACAGCATGGGCGAGTTGCGCGTCCCCGCGGCCGCGCTCTGGGGCGCGCAGACCCAGCGCGCCGTGCAGAACTTCCCGATTTCCGGCGTGCCCATGCCGCGCGAGTTCATCCGCGCCCTGGCCTACGTCAAGGCCGCGGCGGCCGAGGTCAACGGCGGCCTGGAACTGCTGGACGAAGGCCAGTGGCGGGCCATCCACGCCGCCGCGCTCGACGTCGCCGGCGGCCGCCACGATGCCCAGTTCCCGATCGACGTGTTCCAGACCGGCTCGGGCACCTCCAGCAACATGAACGCCAACGAGGTGATCGCGACCCTGGCCTCGCGCACGGGCAAAGTCCGCATCCACCCCAACGACCACGTCAACCTGGGCCAGAGTTCCAACGACGTAATCCCGACCGCCATCCGGGTGTCGGCCAAGCTGGCCACCGCCGAATCGCTGCTGCCGGCGCTCAAGCACTTGCGCAAGACCATCGAGCGCCGCGCCAAGAGCCTGGCCAAGATCACCAAGACCGGCCGCACCCATCTGATGGATGCGATGCCGCTGACCTTCGGCCAGGAGTTCGGTGCCTGGGCGGCGCAGCTGAGTTCGGCCCAGGAGCGCATCGAGGACAGCCTCAAACGCCTGCGCCGGCTGCCGATCGGCGGCACCGCGATCGGCACCGGCATCAACGCCGACCCGCGCTTCGGCAAGGCGGTCGCGCGCGCCCTGTCGTCGCTGACCGGGACCAAGTTCGAATCCGCCGCGGACAAGTTCGAAGGCCTGGCCGCGCAGGACGACGCGGTCGAGCTGTCGGGCCAGCTGTCGACGCTGGCGGTGGCGCTGACCAAGATCGCCAACGATCTGCGCTGGATGAACTCCGGCCCGCTCGCCGGCCTGGGCGAGATCGAACTGCCGGCGCTGCAGCCGGGCAGCTCGATCATGCCGGGCAAGGTCAATCCGGTGATTCCGGAAGCCACCGCCATGGTCTGCGCCCAGGTCATCGGCCACCACGCCGCGATCACCGTCGCCGGCCAGAGCGGCAACTTCCAGCTCAACGTGATGCTGCCGCTGATCGCCTACGACCTGCTGGACTCGATCCGGCTGCTCGCCAACGCCATGCGCCTGCTCGCCGACAGCGCGATCGCCGGGCTCAAGGTGCGCGAGGATCGGGTACGCGAGGCCCTGGACCGCAACCCGATCCTGGTCACCGCGCTCAATCCCATCATCGGCTACGAAAAGGCGGCTGCGATCGCCAAGCAGGCCTACAAGGAAGGGCGGCCGGTGCTGGAGGTCGCGATCGCCGCGACCGGCATGGCCGAGAAGGAACTGCGCCGGCTGCTGGACCCGGCCGCGCTGACCCGCGGCGGCATCCACGGCGCGGGTGGAGGCGGCGGAGGCTGAGGTTCGGACGCCGCGGGAACGAACGCTGCAAGCTCGCGCACACGGCGCGGCTGGGTGAACCTCAGAACTCGCTTCGAAGCTACGGTTCGAAGCGAGAGGTTCGAGCGGGTGCCCGCCGCAACACCGGAGTAACGGCGGGCACCGGCGCTCGAATTAGGATTGGCAGTCGATGACGTCGCCCTGGCTGAGGTTGGCGTAGGGCTTGAAGGCGGGCAGGGTCTCGACCAGGCTGTCCTGGGCCTTGCGCATCTCGATCACCCGCTTGCACAGGCGCATGGCCTGCTGGGCCATGTTGTTGGCCTCGGCGTCCATCTTGTCGCCGGCGCTGCCCGGATCGCCCTTGACCAGGCCCTCGATCGCGCTGCCGACCGCCTTGCCGGCCATGCCGGCGCCGGCCTTGCCGAGCGCGACGCCGTCGTCGCGCACGCCGATCGCATTGGTGTACAGGCGCTGGGCCTGAGCGCGCTGGTCCGGCGTCAGGTTCACCGCCTTGCCTTCGATGCTCAGATCGCCTTTATCGGTGATGACCGCGATGCCGCCATCGCCGTGCAGGCTGATGCGGTCGTCGCCGAGTTCGATGTGGTTGAGAACGCTGTTGCCCGTCACGATGCGGTCCTGGCTGCCGCAACCGGCGAGGGTGGCGGCGATCATGATGGCGGCGAAAGCGGCGGCGAGTTTCATGGCGGAGTCCTGGCGGCGGCTATGGCGGGTGAGGGAAATCATTCGTCGTCTTTCGGTACGTCGACCGAACCGGCGATGTCGCGGTGGCCGACCGAACCGCTGCCGACCGAGCGCACGCGCAGGTTGCCGCGCACGCCGTCGACATCGAGGTCGCCGGAGCCGATGTCGTCGACCTCGACATTGCCGCCGACCTGGCGCAGCTCGACGTCGCCCGAGCCGATGTCGCCGACCTTGGCGTCGCGCGCGACCCGGCTGGCCTTGAGGTCGCCCGAGCCGACCGACACCACCTGCAGCGCGCCGATGTCGTCGAGCACGATGTCGCCGGAGCCGACGTCGGCGGTGACCAGGCCGCGCACGCGCTGGGCCTTGACGTCGCCGGAACCGACATCGGCGCTGAGCGCGGCCACGCCGGTGGCGCGGGCGTCGCCGGAGCCGACGTTGAGCTGGACCATCAGGTTGTCCGGCACGGTCGCGGTCAGCTTCAGGTAGGCGAAATGATTGCCGCCGAAGTTGAACCAGGAGCGCTGGCTGCGCTGCGCCACCACCACCAGTTTGTCGCCGACGCGGTGCTGGGTCAGGGTGAGTTCGGGCAGGTACCGGGCGTCGGAGGCGCAGGCGCGGCCGTGGACCTCGCTGCGGGCGCCGGTGACGACTTCCAGCTCGTGCGGGCCGATGTCGAACACCACCGCCTTGGCGCCGGCCAGGTCCAGTTTCAGATCGCGGGCCTGGGAATGCTGGCAGTGGCCGTCCTGCGCCAGCACCGTCATCGGCAGCAGGGCGAGGACACCGAGGATGAGCTTACGCATCACGAACTCCTGTCGGGTCGGACCCGCCGGAGCGGCGGGCGTCGCGTACTCAGATGCGGGTCGAGCCAGGAGGGTTGCATCGCGTCGCGCTCGGCGCGGTCCGGGGGCGGACCGCGCCGGCGCCGGGGATCAACCCTCGTCGCGCCAGCGGCGCAGGCGGACCGCGGCGAAGATCATGGCCGCGCCGGCGGCCGCGCCGATCCAGAGCTGGGCGCTGCCCAGCACCGAGTACATGGTGCGCAGGTTGATGACTTCGTGGATCACCGAGGGGCCGTCGCCGCTGATTTCGCCGATGTGCGCCGCGTCGATCCAGGTGGCGGGGAACACGCTGATCAGCGAGCGGCCGACCACGTTCTTCCAGAACCAGACGCTTTCCAGGTCGAACAGCTGCATCAGGTCGAACCAGGAGACGAAGATGCCGGCGAACAGCGGGATCATGATCGCCCACAGGAACGGCTTGCTACGGGCCCAGGATGAGCAGAGCATCAGCCAGCCGACGGTCGGCAGCGCCCACAGTGCGTAGATCGGGATGCAGGCCAGCATGTTCAGGCCGACCTTGAACGGGCTGCCCGGTCCCCACAGCAGGGCGATCGGGTTGCCGCCGTGGAACAGCACCGCCACGCTCATGATGATCAGGAAGCCGAGCATGGTCACGATCGAGGCGGCCACCGCCAGGGCCGGCGCCATCAGGGTCGCGCTGGCGACCTTGGACAACACGGTCTGTCCGTCGGAGACCGGCAGCGATTTCCAGAACAGCACGCTGCGGTCCTTGCGCTCGTCGTAGAGGCTGCCCAGGCAGTAGAAGAACACCACGAAGGCCAGCACTATCAGCGGCCAGCTGCCGGCCATGAACAGCATGCCGTCGACGGCGCCGCCGAGTTCGCGCATGTCGTCGGCGCTCATCTTCTCGGTCAGCCGCGACAGGTCCAGTCCGTTGAGCTCGAACTTGCCGCCGTCGGTGTTGATCATGGCGTGGTTGCTGGAGCTGGCGACCCGGCGCGCGGCCAGTTCGCCGACGCCGATGCCCATGGTCGCCAGCAGCAGGAAGATCGCGCCGGCCAGCAGCGGAGCCCACAGGAAACCGCCGCGGTGCTCCCAGAATTCGCGCCGCAGCAGCAGCCGGAAGGTATGGGTGGGATGGACCGCGGCGACAGCGCGCGGAGCGGGGCGGTCGGCGTTGATGTCGAGCGCGTTCATGCGTAGGTCCCCTTCATGGTGGCGACGAACAGATCGGCCAGGCCGGGCGTTCGGGTCTCGCCGAGTTCGGCCAGGCGGTCGTGCGGCGCGCCGTCGAACAGCATCACGGTCTTGCCGAAGGGCAGGGCGCGTTCGTCGAGCGGCTTGAGCGCTCGCGCCTGCTCCAGCTTGTCGGCGTTGACCAGCACTTCGACGAAGCGGTCGCCGAGGATTTCCATCTCGCTGTTGAGCACGACCTTGCCGTCGCGGATGAACATCACGTCGGTGAGGATGTGTTCGATCTCCTCGACCTGGTGGGTGGTGACGATGATGGTCTTGTCCTCGTCGAAGTAGTCTTCCAGCAGGCGCTGGTAGAACTGCTTGCGGTAGAGGATGTCCAGGCCCAGGGTCGGTTCGTCCAGCACCAGCAGGCGGGCGTCGATCGCCATCACCAGGGCCAGGTGCAGCTGCACGATCATGCCCTTGGACAGTTCGCGTACCCGCAGGTTGGGCTTGAGCTGGGTGCCGGCGAGGAAGCGTTCGCACTTGGCGCGGTCGAAGCGCGGGTGCACGCCGGCGACGAACTCGATGGCTTCCTTGACCCGGATCCAGCGCGGCAGCACCGCGACGTCGGCGATGAAGCACACGTCGCGCATCAGTTCGTCGCGCTGGGTGCGCGGGTCGCGGCCCAGCACCTTGAGGTCGCCTTCGAACGGGATCAGGCCGAGGATGGCCTTGAGCGCGGTGGTCTTGCCGGCGCCGTTGGGGCCGATCAGACCGACGATGCGACCGGCGGGGATCTCGAACGCGGTGTTGTCGAGCGCGACCTTGTTCTTATAGGCCTTGCGCAGACCGCGGGCGCTGACTACGTGGGAGACGCTGGCGAGGGTGTCGGCGTTCATTGCGCACCCGCCTTGGCGTTGCCGGCGGTGAGGAGCTCTTCCGTGCTCAGGCCCAGTCGCAGGATGCGTTCCAGCACCAGCGGCCATTCTTCGCGCAGGAACCGCTCGCGTTCGTTCAGCAGCAGTTTCTTGGCAGCCTCTTCGGTGACGTACATGCCCAATCCTCGGCGTTTTTCGACTAGAGCCTCGTCCGCCAGTTCCTGGTAGGCGCGCGAGACGGTGATGGGGTTGAGCTGGTACTCGGCCGCGACCTGCCGCACAGAGGGCAGGGCGTCGCCGGGCTTGAGCACGCCGTCGAGCATCATCGCGACGACGCGCTCCTTCAGCTGGCGGTAGATGGGAGCGCCGTCGCTCCATTGAATGGCGGTCATGGTTCAGCCCCGCGGTGCGAAAGAGAAATAAGGCATGACTAAGGCCTGGCGATTGCGCTGCTTGGCCTTCCGGGCTTTGCGATGCGGTTTTTCGTCGTCGGCCGACTCCGCGGCCGATACGTTTTCGAGTGCGTTGGCCAGGGCGACGGCCGTAGCCAGTTCGGCGGTCAGGGCCGCGGCGTCGGCCAGGGTCTCGACCCGCTCGGCGCGGGCTTCGATGCGCTGGGCGGCCTGGGCTTCGGCGCGGCGGGCAATGGTTTCGGTGCTCAGGGACAGCGGTGCGGCTGCGGCCTGGGCGACCACGGGGAGGGCGGTCGGGGCTTCCGGCAGGGCCGGATTGGCGGCGACCAGGGCCAGCACCATGGTGGCGCCGCTGACCAAGATGGCTGAGATCGAGTTATGGAGCTTGCGGTTCATGGCGAACGTCCTGCTCGTTGGTAGACCGGTGTTGTATGCAACTATAACACCAAAACACGCCCGGTCAAGTCCGCCGGACCCAACTGAAGTCATACTTGGCCCACCGGCCGTCCGGCCCCCGTCATGTCCGAGCCCGCCATGTCCGCTTCAGCCATGCCCGCCCCAGCCCCCCGAATCCGCCGTACGGCCGCTGTGGCCGCCGTTTCCCTGCTCCTGGTCGCCGGCCTGGCCTCGGCCGCGGGCGCCTTGCTGGACCGCAGTTACCGGCCCCTGGCCGGCAAACAGGCGGTGAATCTGCGCCAGAGTTACGGCGGCGACGTCGTTTTGGTGGTCAATACCGCCAGCAAATGCGGTTTCACCCCGCAGTTCGAGGCCCTGGAAGCGCTGCACGCCAAGTACAAGGGCAAGGGCTTCGCCGTGCTCGGCTTCCCCTCGGGCGACTTCAAGGCCCAGGAATTCGAGGACGAGAAGCAGATCCAGGAGTTCTGCACGCTCACCTACGGGGTCAAGTTCCCGATGTTCGAGAAGGTGCACGTGATCGGCGATCAGGCCACGCCGCTGTACCAGGACCTGGCCCGCAGCGCCGGCGAAGCGCCGAAGTGGAATTTCCACAAATACCTGATCGGCCGCGACGGCAAGCTGATCGCCAGCTACGGCAGCAAGATCAAGCCCGATGACCCGACCGTGGTCGCCGCGATCGAAGCCGCGCTGAAGGCGCCCAAGCCCAAGGCCGGGTGAGCGATCCATACGATTCGAGCCCGCGCAGGATCGCGCGGGTTCGCAAACCGTGACGTTTTCGCCGCGATTGCCGACTCGGGCGCAGCCCGCGACAATGGCGGACTTGCGCCTGCATCCGGGCGTGGATCTATCCCTTTAAACAAGCACGCTTAAAACAAGCACGTTCAGAACAAGCACGTTCAGAACAAGCACGTTTTAAACAAGCAAGTTACACAGGCCCATTACACAGGAGTAGGGACCCGATGAAGGCTTTCGTGCGCGGCGCAGCTGCGCTCATCACCACCGCGGCCGTGCTCAGCAGCACGGCGGCCATTGCCCAGGACAAGACCGTGCTGACCAACGAACGCGAAAAGATCAGCTATGCGATCGGCCTGGACGTAGGCAAGTCGATCAAGCCGGTGGGTCCCGATCTGGACATGGCCGCGTTCGAGAAGGCCGTGCGCAACACCTTCGACGGCGGCAAGCCGCTGATCAGCGAAGACGAGGCGCGCGCGACCGATCAGGCCCTGCGCGCGCGCGTGGCCGCGCGCGACGGCAAGTCGGCGCCGGGCACCGCGCCGGGCACGCCGCCGCCGGCGCCGCCCGCAGTGGCGAAAGACAAGGTCGCCCAGCTGGTCGGCGGTTACATGGTCGGGCCCTCGCTGGCGCCGATCAAAGCCGAGATCGAAGTGCCGGTGCTGATGCAGGCCGTGCGCACCGTGCTCGGCGAGGGCAAGCCGCTGCTGAGCGAGGTCGAGGAAAAGGCCGTGCTGACCGCTTTCAGCGAGCGCATGCGCAAGAAGATGGAAACCGAAGCGGCCGCCGTGGGCGACAAGAACCTCGCCGAGGGCGCTGCGTTCCTGGCCAAGAACAAGACCGTCAAGGGCGTGTTCACGACCCCGTCGGGCCTGCAGTACATGGTCCTGCGCCAGGGTTCGGGCGCGCGTCCCAAGCCCGGCGACCGGGTGCGTGTGCACTACAAGGGCACCTTGCTCGACGGCACCGTGTTCGACAGCTCCTACGACCGCGGCCAGCCGGCCGATTTCGGCCTCAATCAGGTCATCCAGGGCTGGTCCGAGGGCGTGGCGATGATGCCGGTCGGCGGCAAGTTCCGCTTCTGGATCCCGGCCGCACTGGCGTACGGCGCCAAGGGCGCGCCGCCGAGCATCGGTCCCAACGCGACCCTGAGCTTCGAAGTCGAACTGGTCGAAATCCTGTAAATACCGTCGGTGTCCGGCGTCACGGCGCCGGACCCGCGCGGCATGCGATAAGCGAAACGTTCAGCTGGCCGCTGGCACCTTGGCGGCTCCCCCGATGCAATACGGCATGACCGAGCAGGCATGCCTCACCACCAGGAGTTCCGTTTGATGAAGCCCTTCCTGCGTCACACCGCCCTCGCGCTCGCCGTGGGCTCGCTGGTCCTGTTCGCCGCCGGCTGCGACAAGAAAGCCGACGGCAAAGCCGACGCGACCAAGTCCGAGACCGCCAAGGACGAAGGCAAGGGCGACGTCAAGAACATCCCCGGCCTGGCGACCGAGAAAGAGCAGGTCAGCTACATGATCGGCCTGGACATCGCCAAGTCGCTGGAGATGGCCAAGGACGAGATCGACCTGGACACCATCAACAAGGCGATGAAGACCTCGCTGGCCGGCGAAAAGCCGCTGATGGACGAGAAGCAGGCTGCGGAAGTGCGTGACGCGTTCGCGCAGAAGATCCAGGCCAAGCAGATCGCCAAGATGATGGCCGAAGCCAAGAAGAACCTCACCGACGGCGAGGCCTTCCTGGCGACCAACGGCAAGAAGCCGGGCGTGGTCACCACCGCCTCGGGCCTGCAGTACCAGGTGCTGACCGAAGGCAAGGGCGCCAAGCCCAAGGCCACCGACGTGGTCCAGGTGCATTACAAGGGCACGCTGCTCGACGGCAAGCAGTTCGACAGCTCCTACGATCGCAACCAGCCGGTCGAGTTCCCGCTGCAGCAGGTGGTCCCGGGCTGGCAGGAAGGCATCGCGCTGATGCCGGTCGGCAGCAAGTACAAGCTGTGGATTCCGAGCAAGCTCGGCTACGGCGAGAAGGGCACCCCGGGCGGTCCGATCCCGCCGAATTCGGTGCTGGTGTTCGAGGTCGAGCTGCTCAACATCCTCGGCGGCCCCAAGGCCGGCGGCAAGTAATCAGGCCGCTTCGCCTCAGCGCATAGCGCGCACGCGTGTCCGGCGGCGGAGTTCGCCGGACACGAACGCAACATTGTTGCAAGAACCAGAGGGCCCCCCATGCGCGTCACGATTTTCGGTACCGGTTACGTGGGCTTGGTCACCGGTACCTGCCTGGCCGATGTCGGCCACGACGTGGTCTGCGTCGACATCGACGCGGCCAAGGTCGAGGGCCTGGGCCGCGGCCTGATCCCGATCTACGAGCCGGGCCTGGAGCCGATGGTCAAGGCCAACCACGCCGCCGGCCGCCTCCACTTCACCACCGATGCCGCCGCCGCGATCGGCCACGGCGATCTGATCTTCATCGCCGTCGGTACGCCGCAGGACGAGGACGGCAGCGCCGATCTTCAGTACGTGCTCGCCGTCGCGCGCACCATCGGCCAGCACATCGAACGCCCGGTGATCGTGGTCAACAAGTCGACCGTGCCGGTCGGCACCGCCGACAAGGTCCAGGCCGCGATCGCGCGCGAACTCGCGCAGCGCGGGGCCGATGTCGCCTTCGACATGGCCTCCAACCCCGAATTCCTCAAGGAAGGCGATGCGGTCAACGACTGCATGCGTCCGGACCGCATCGTGATCGGCGCCAACAACCCGGCCGCGGTCGAAAAGCTCAAGCGCCTGTACGCGCCGTTCAACCGCAACCACGAGCGCATCATGGTCATGGACCTGCGCTCGGCCGAGCTGACCAAGTACGCCGCCAACGCGATGCTGGCGACCAAGATCAGCTTCATGAACGAGATCGCCAACATCGCCGAGAAGGTCGGCGCCGACATCGAAATGGTCCGCCAGGGCATCGGCTCGGACCCGCGCATCGGCTGGCACTTCATCTATCCCGGCGCCGGCTACGGCGGCTCGTGCTTTCCCAAGGACGTGCAGGCGCTGGCCCGCACCGCCGAACAGCACGGCTACGCGCCGCGCCTGCTCGATGCGGTCGAGGCGGTCAACGACAGCCAGAAAGGCCATCTGTTCGAGCTGATCCAGCGCCACTACGGCGGCGACATCGCCGGCAAGACCTTCGCGGTCTGGGGCCTGGCGTTCAAGCCCAATACCGACGACATGCGCGAGGCCTCCAGCCGCCGCCTGTTGGCGCAGTTGTGGGAAGCCGGCGCCAAGGTCCGCGCCTACGATCCGGAGGCGACCGAAGAAGCCCAGCGCATCTTCGGCGAGCGCGACGACCTGGTGCTGTGCGATTCCTCGCGCGCCGCCCTGGCCGACGCCGACGCCCTGGTCGTGGTCACCGAGTGGAAGCAGTTCCGCAGCCCGGATTTCGCCCGCGTGCGCAACGCGCTGGCCGATGCGGTGATCTTCGACGGCCGCAATCTCTATCACCCCGATGAAGTCGAGTCGGCGGGCCTGGCCTATTACGGCATCGGCCGCGGCCGCTCGATCCTGCTGGACACGCCGTGAGCGCGGGCGCGATGAGTACCGAAGTCGAACAGCGCCTGGTCGATCTGGAAACCCGGCTCGCGTTCCAGGAGCATGCCCTGGTCGAGCTCAGCGACGCGCTCGCCGCCGCACGCGACGAGGAAGCGCGCACCACGCTGCTGCTGCACCGGGCGCTGGAAGAGTTGCGCCAGTTGCGCATGTCGATGTCCAGCGGCGGCCCGATGAGCAGCGACGCCGCCAACGAACCGCCGCCGCCGCATTACTGAGCGCGCCGCGGCGCGTTCACTGCGGCCGCCCGGCCTCGTTAGAGACATAGTCCCCCCACGTTCGAATCAAGCCGAAGATCCAAGCCGATGAGCGACACACTGCGCGACCAACTGTTAGGCCTGGGCTTCAAGCCCGCGCCCAAGCCCGAGCGGCCCGAGCGCGGCAACGATCCCAAGCGCGGCGGTCCCGGCCGTCGCGACGGCAAGCCCGCGCAGGGCGCGCGTGCCGATGCGCGCGGTCCCGGCGGCAAGCCGGCCCAGCACCGCAACGATCCGCGCCGCGGCGCCGGCGCCAAACCCGCCGCTCACAAGTCCGCGCAGCCCGCGCAGCCCGGCCAACCGGGGCAGGGCAGGCCGCGTTCGCGCGAGGACATCGACCTGGCCAAGGCCTACGCCATCCGCGCCCAACGCGAGAAGGACGAGCGCATCGCCGCCGAGCAGGCCAAGCAGGAGGAAGCGCGCCTGCGCCGCGAAGCGCGCGCCAAGCTCGCCGAGCTGGTCAAGGATCAGACCCTCAACGTCGCCGACGCCGACATCGCCCGCCACTTTCCCTACGGCGGCAAGATCAAGCGCATCTATGTGACGTCCGATCAGCTCAAGGCGCTCAACGCCGGCGAGCTGGGCGTGCTGCAGATGGACGGCCGCTATCTGCTGGTGAGCGCGCAGATGCTGGCCCAGGCCGAGGCGCTGTTCCCGCCCGCGGTCGCGCTCAAGATCGATCCGAACGCGCCGGCGCAGGACGATCCCTACGCCGATCCGCAATACCAGGTGCCCGACGACCTGGTCTGGTAAGGTCGCGGCGCCCTGCGCCCACCCACGCCGCGTGACGGCGCACGCGGCGCGGCCGCGAATGGAATCCGATGCGCGTCGAAGAATCACAGCCAGGTTATCTGCCCTATATCGACGGCCTGCGCGCCGTCGCCGTGCTGGCGGTGGTGGCCTACCACCTCAACGCGGTCTGGCTGCCGGGCGGTTTCACCGGCGTCGACATCTTCTTCGTCATTTCCGGTTTCGTGGTCAGCGCCTCGGTTGCGCGCTTCCCGCGCGCCGGCTTCTTCGAGTCGCTGCTGCGCTTCTACGCGCGCCGCCTGCGCCGGATCGCACCGGCGCTGATCGCCTGCCTGCTCGCGACCTGCGTCGCCAGCGTCCTGTTCATCCCCGAGGCCTGGCTCAGCGAGACCAGCCGCAACACCGGGCGCATGGCCTTCTTCGGGCTCAGCAACTTCGTCCTGGCCGCCACCGGCAACGACTACTTCTCGCCCAAGGTCGAATTCAACCCCTACACCCACACCTGGTCGCTGGGCGTGGAGGAGCAGTTCTACCTGGTGTTCCCGCTGCTGTTCCTGGCCTGGAGCTACGGCGCGCGCAAGCGTTGGATGTCGGTGGCGCTGTTCGCGGCCGGCGTGCTGGCCTCGCTGTGGTATGCGCGCCTGCTGACCCAGGCCGGCGACCGCACGGTCGAAGCCTTTTATCTGAGCACCAGCCGCTTCTGGCAGCTGGGCGCCGGCGTGCTGCTGTACCAAGGCCTCACGCTCGCGGGCGTGCCGGCGCGCGCAGGCGGGGGCGGCGCAGGCGCGTGGCCGTGGCTGCGCTCGGCCGGCCTGGGCCTGTCGGTATTGTTGATCGCAGCCGGCTTCGCCTACGCCCGACCCGCGCATTCGCCCTGGACCGATGGCCTGTGGCCGGTGCTGGGCACCGTGGGCCTGCTCGGCCTGTTGTACGCCGGCGGTGCGGGCGGCTGGCTGGGCCGCTTGCTGTCGACGGCGCCCGCGGTCGGCATCGGTCGCATCTCGTATTCGTTGTACTTGTGGCATTGGCCGGTGTTCGTGCTGTTCCGCTGGACCGTGGGCCTGGAATCGCCGGGCACGCGCGCGCTCGCCTTCGCCTTGGCCCTGCTGCTCGCGGTCGCGTCCTACCGCCTGGTCGAGAAGCCGCTGCGTCATGCCGGCCCGCTGGTGCGCATGCGCAACTGGGGCTTCGTGACCGCGGCGGTACTGGTGGTGTTCGCGTCCAGCTCGATCTACCGCCACATCGCGCGCCACCAGGACGACTATTCGCTGAGCGTGGTCGCCCACAACGCCAAGGACTGGTATCCGTACGGATCGGAAACCGATCCCGCTTATCCGGATTGCAAGGTCGTGCCGCGTACCGAACAGATCGAAGGCGGCGCGGCCTGGGTTTACGAGCGCAGCGGCTGCGAGCGCGCGGCCGACGATGGGCGCCGCCTGTTCGTCGCCGGCGACTCGCATGCCAGCGGCTACTCGGAAATGCTGCAGCGCTCGACCCTGGCCAGCGGACGCACGGCGACGCTGTACTTCGCCGGCGGCTGCGGCGTGGCCGGCTTGCTGGACCGTCGCGAATTCGACAACCCGCAATGCCGCGCCTATGTCGACGCGGTCCTGGCCGATGTGGGCCGCAAGGCCCGCGACGGCGACGTGCTGTTCCTGCCGGCGCTGCGCCTGCCGCGCCTGTCCGAGCAGTGGATGCTGTTCGACGAGCAGGCCGCGCTGACCGCGATGTTCAGCGCCAGCACCGACGCGGCGCGCAGCCAGGGCGAGGCCGCCGCGATCGAACGCCTGCGCCCGCTCGCGCAGCGCGGCGTGCGGATCGTGTTCGAGGCGCCCAAACCCTTGTTCCGCGCGCCGCCGTACCGTTGCTCGGACTGGTTCAACCGCGACAACCCGGTGTGCGCACGCGGCCTTACGATCGAACGCGATTTCCTGCAGCGTTACCGCGCCCCGAGCGTGGCGGCCTTGCAGCGCGTGGCGGGGCAACTGCGCAACGCCAGCGTCTGGGATCCGTTCCCGGTGCTGTGCCCGGGCGCGACCTGCGCCGCGGTCCGCGACGGCCGGCCGCTGTATTTCGACGGCGATCATCTCAGCGGTCATGGCAACCGCATGCTGCTGCCGAGCTTCGCCACGCATTTGCAGGGTTTGGCGGCAAACGCGCCCGCCGCGGCGACCGGCACACACTGAATCAGCGCAGCGGGCCTCGCGCGCCGCCGGTGCCGGCTGGTTTCATGCGGTTTGCTTCAGGCGGTTTGCTTCAGGCAGCCTGCGTGGCCGCCGTTGCGGCCGGGTCGGTCGGAGCCGGGCGCATGCGCGCGATCATCGCCGCGATAGCGTCGGCGGTGTCCAGCGGACGCTCCATCGGGAACAGGTGGCTGCCCTCGATCCAGGCCCAGCGTCCGTCGACCAGGCGGCGTGTCGCCGCGGTTCCGGCATGGCGCAGTTCGCGCGAGCGGGTGCCTGCGAGGAAGGACACCGGCACGCGCAGTCGCGGCGCCAGATCGCTGACCGTGGTCGTCGGCAGGCTGCGGTAGATCGCGAATTCGGTCTCGCGCACGAACGCGAGTTCGCGCGCGCCGCCGTCCACGGCCAGGGTGCCGTGCTCGATGTAGTCCTCGAGCACGCGCGGGTCCCAGCGCGCGAACGCGGGCTTGGCCAGGAAGTGGGCGCGCACCGCGTCGAGATCGGGCCAGTGCTTGCGGCGTTGCAGGGTCGCGCGCATCGGCATCAGCAGGTTGTCCAGGCCGGTGCGGCGGCCGATCGACACCAGGCGCGCGCGCCAGCCCGAGATCAGCGGCGAGTCCAACATCACCACGCCGGCCACGCGTGCGGCCAACGCGCTGTCGGCGAGGCGATGCGCGGCCAGCAGGCTCAGATAACCGCCCAGCGAATGCCCGACCAGCCAGATCCGGCGCGCGTCGCCGGCGACGGCATGCGCACGCGCGACCAATTCGTCGACCAGGTGCGGCCAGTCCGGCGTGACCGGATAGCGCGGGTCGTGGCCGATCCGCGCCGGCCGCGCGATCCGGAAGCCCGGCGCCAAGGCATCCAGCATCACGCCGTAGACCGGCGCCGGGAATCCGTTGGCGTGCGAGAACAGCAGCAGATCGTGCATGGGAATCGCAGGGTGGGGCGGACGCGCGAGGCGTGCGCCTGGACAGGGTGGGCCAACCATACCATTGCGTACGGTGTTGCGATAGCCGAGGTTGGAGTCGCCGCCGCTACCCATGCATCGCGTTCTGGGATGCGCGTCGCATCGTCGTGCACGCAGGTCTCGCGACGCACGCGCGCATGGCGAGCGAACGCATGCACGAGTCGGCGCAGCCCGCGCCCGTTCTGGCGCAATTCGCTGGCTATGCGAAGCGGTCTGCTTAGGATGAGGCTAGGCCGCGATGCGGCGATCGATTGTGATGTACCCACATCGCCGTGCTTGCGGCGAAGGCGGGGATCCAGCGACTGCGAAGTCGTGCCTGGCGAGGCTCTGGATCCCCGCCTTCGCCGGAATCACGATGGCTGCCGTCGAAGCCTCAGCCGAAGTGCATGCGCGCTTCGTGGGTCAGTTCGCGGATCGTCGACACGCCCAGATCGCGCAGTATGCGATGGGTGCTGTGCGGCAGCGGCGACTCGTCGATGTCGTGCGGGGCGATGTTCTTGCCGGGCACGCCGGCTAGGAATTCGATCCCCGCCGCGGCGTAACAGTGCTGGACCAGGGCCGAGCAGTACAGCGCGCCTTCCTTGGCCAGCAGGTTGCTGCGCCGGCGCAGGCGGCGGCTGTGCATGGCCATCAGGGTGCCGACCAGTTCGCTGATCGAATAGCTCGATAGGCCCGACAGCAAGTCCAGACCGGCGATCTGGACCTTGCGGATCTGCTCCTGGTCCAGGCCGAAATCCAGGATCGCGATGTTCGGGAAGGCCTCGGCGTCGTAATAGCGTTCGACCCGGTTCTCCTGCACGCCCAGGCGGATCTGGCGGTAGCGCAGGTCCAGGTCGGATTCGATCACCCACCACTGCCCATCGACACGGCGTTCGCTGAAAACGAAAGCGTGCGACCACAGGCTGCGGTGGCCGTCGTGGGTCAGCGGCGCCTGGGCCTTGCGGATCAGTTTGTTGATGAAGTCGCGGCCGCCGCACAGGCCGATCCGGCCGGGGCCGGCGTACTTCTCGATGAAGGCGGCATTGCCGAGGGCGTCGTCGTTGGCCTCGTGGTCGGGCGACAGGAGTTCGCTCATCGGTCGTGCTCGCAGCGGAGTGGAGGCGGGCGGGGCGGCGGCGACCGCCCCGCGTGGTTTCATTCCGGATCGTAATCCAGATTCGACGCCAGCCAGCGCTCGGCCTGGGCCAGGCTCACGCCCTTGCGCTTGGCGTAATCCTCGACCTGCTCCTTGTTGACCCGTCCGACCACGAAGTACTGGCTGCCCGGATGGCTGAAGTAGTAGCCCGAGACCGCCGCGGCCGGGTACATGGCGTAACTCTCGGTCAGCTGCAGGCCGGCCTTGTTCTCGGCGTCGAGCAGGCGGAACAGGGTGGCCTTCTCGCTGTGCTCGGGGCAGGCCGGGTAGCCCGGGGCCGGGCGGATGCCGCGGTAGCTTTCGTCGATCAGATCGTCGTTGGCCAAGGCCTCGTCGTCGGCGTAGCCCCAGAATTCCTTACGCACGCGCTGATGCAGGCGCTCGGCCAGGGCTTCGGCAAAACGGTCGGCCAGGGCCTTGAGCATGATCGCGTTGTAATCGTCGTGATCGGCCTCGAAGCGCGCCACGTGCGGCTCGATGCCCAGGCCCGCGGTCACCGCGAAAGCGCCGATCCAGTCCTGGCGTCCGCAGTCCTGGGGCGCGATGAAATCGGCCAGGCAGAAGTCCGGTCGGTCGGCGGGCTTGTCGACCTGCTGGCGCAGGAAGTGCAGGGTGGTGCCGGCCTCGTCGCCCAGGATCACGTCGTCGCCGACGCTGTTGGCCGGCCACAGGCCGAACACGGCCTTGGCGCTGATCCACTTCTCCTCGACGATGCGCTTGAGCATCGCGCGGGCGTCGCGGTAGAGCTCGCTGGCCTGGGTGCCGACGATCTCGTCGGTGAGGATCGCCGGATAGCGGCCGGCCAGTTCCCAGGTGTTGAAGAACGGCGTCCAGTCGATGTAGTCGACCAGCTCGGCCAGCGGGTAGTCGTCGAACACGTGCAGGCCGGGCTGCTTCGGCGCCGGCGGCACGTAGTCGTTCCAGCCGCCGTCGTAGCGCTGGCCGCGCGCCTTCTCCAGCGACACCAGGCGCTTGCCGTCGCCGCGGTTGCGGTGACGCTCGCGGATTTCCGCGTAGTCGGAGGCGTTGGCGGCGACGAAAGGCTCGCGCAACTCGATCGAGATCAGCGACTGGGCCACGCCGACCGCACGCGAGGCGTCCTTGACCCAGATCGTCGGCGACTTGTAGTGCGGGTCGATCTTGAGCGCGGTGTGTGCGCGCGAGGTGGTCGCGCCGCCGATCAGCAGCGGCATGGTGAAGCCCTGGCGCTGCATCTCGCGGGCGACGTGGCTCATTTCCTCCAGCGAGGGCGTGATCAGGCCGGACAGGCCGATCAGATCGGCGTTCTCGGCCTTGGCGCGGTCCAGGATGGTCTGCGCGGGCACCATCACGCCCAGGTCGACCACGTCGAAGTTGTTGCAGGCCAGGACCACGCCGACGATGTTCTTGCCGATGTCGTGGACGTCGCCCTTGACCGTGGCCATGACGATCTTGCCGTTGGACTTGCCGACATCGCCGGTGCGCAGCTTTTCGGCCTCGATGTAGGGCAGCAGGTAGGCCACCGCCTTCTTCATTACCCGCGCCGATTTCACCACCTGCGGCAGGAACATCTTGCCGGCGCCGAACAGGTCGCCGACCACGTTCATACCGGACATCAGCGGGCCTTCGATCACGTCCAGCGGGCGTGCGGATTCGGCGCGCGCGGCTTCGGTATCTTCTTCGATCCACTGGTCGATGCCGTGCACCAGCGAATGGCTGAGGCGGTCGCGCACCGGGCGTTCGCGCCAGGCCAGGTCCTCGACCCGCTTCTCGCCCTTCTTGCCCTTGTAGCGGTCGGCGATCTCGAGCAGGCGCTCGGTGCCGTCGGGGCGACGGTTCAGGACCACGTCCTCGACCCGCTCGCGCAGATCGCTGTCGAGATCGTCGTACAGCGGCAGCGCGCCGGCGTTGACGATGCCCATGTCCATGCCGGCCCGGATCGCGTGGTACAGGAACACCACGTGGATCGCCTGACGCACGATTTCGTTGCCGCGGAACGAGAACGAGACGTTGGAGACGCCGCCGGAGATGTGGCTGTACGGGAAGCGGCGCTTGAGCTCGCGGGTGGCCTCGATGAAATCGACCGCGTAGTTGTTGTGTTCCTCGATGCCGGTGGCGATCGCGAACACGTTGGGGTCGAAGATGATGTCCTCGGGCGGGAACCCGATCTGTTCGGTCAGCAGCTGGTAGGCGCGCGAGCAGATGTCGACCTTGCGCTCGATGGTGTCGGCCTGGCCGACCTCGTCGAAGGCCATGACCACCACGGCCGCGCCGTAGCGGCGCACCAGCCGTGCCTGGCGCAGGAATTCCTCCTCGCCTTCCTTCATCGAGATCGAATTGACGATGCCCTTGCCCTGCAGGCACTTCAGGCCGGCCTCGATCACGCTCCACTTGGAGCTGTCGACCATCACCGGCACGCGCGCGATGTCGGGCTCGGCGGCGATCAGGTTGAGGTAGTCGACCATCGCCTTTTCGGAGTCGAGCAGGCCCTCGTCCATATTGACGTCGATGACCTGGGCACCGTTCTCGACCTGCTGGCGCGCGACCACCACGGCTTCGTCCAGGCGGCCTTCCATGATCAGTTTCTTGAACTGGGCGCTGCCGGTGACGTTGGTGCGTTCGCCGACGTTGATGAAGTTGCTTTCGGGCGTGATCTGCAGCGGTTCGAGGCCGCTGAGGCGGGTTTGGCGGGGGAGTGCGGATGTCATTCGGGGTCGGGTCTGAAAGTGCTCTTGAGACAGGGAACTAATGAACAGGAACGAGCAACGAGTTGTAGTGCTTGTGCTCGTTCCTGTTTTCTCATGACTCGTTGCTGATTCACGCCGCGGCGCTGACCACCTGCGGCAGGCGGCGCGGTTCCACGCCCTCGACCACCGCGGCGATCGCGGCGATATGCGCCGGGGTGGTGCCGCAGCAGCCGCCGACCAGGTTCAGCAGCCCGGCCTCGACGAACTCGGACAGCACCGCGGCCATGTCTTCCGGGGTTTCGTCGTAGCCGCCGAAGGCGTTGGGCAGGCCGGCGTTGGGATGGGCGCTGACGTAGGCGTCGGCGACCTGGGCCAGCACGTCCACGTGCACGCGCAGGTCCTTGGCGCCTAGCGCGCAGTTCAGGCCGATGGCCAGCGGTTGGACGTGGCGCAGCGAGTACCAGAAGGCTTCCGCGGTCTGGCCGGACAGGGTGCGGCCGGAGGCGTCGGTGATGGTGCCGGAGATCATCAGCGGCAGCCGCACGCCGCGCGCATCGAAGGCTTCCTCGACCGCGAATACCGCGGCCTTGGCGTTGAGGGTGTCGAAGATGGTCTCGACCATGATCACGTCGGCGCCGCCGTCGATCAGGCCGTCGGTGGCTTCGCGGTAGGCGATGCGCAACTCGTCGAAGGTCACCGCGCGGTAGCCGGGGCGATTCACGTCGGGGCTCAGCGAGGCGGTGCGGCTGGTCGGGCCGAGCACGCCGATCACGAAGCGCGGGCGGCTCGGGTCCAGCGCTTCGGCGGCATCGCAGGCCTCGCGCGCCAGGCGTGCGCCGGTCGCGTTGAGTTCGTAGGCCAGGTGCTCCAGGCCGTAGTCGGCCAGCGAGATCGTGGTCGAGTTGAAGGTGTTGGTCTCGATCAGGTCGGCGCCGGCGGCCAGGTACTCGCTGTGGATGCCGGAGATGATCTCGGGCCGGGTCAGGCTGAGCAGGTCGTTGTTGCCGCGCTGGTCGCGCGCGCAGCCGCAGCCTTCGCCGTGTTCGTGGCCCGCTTCGATGGCCGCGCGCAGGCCGTCGTAGCCTTCGGCGAAGCGCTCGCCGCGGTAGGCGGCTTCGTCGAGTTCGTGGCGCTGGATCATGGTGCCCATCGCGCCGTCCATGACCAGGATGCGGGCGGCCAGCGCTTGCTGCAGCGCTTGCGCGCGGGCGGGGTTGTGCCAGGGGAGGGTCTTCATTGTTCAGGCCTTCTTGGACGGCTTGCGCGCGGGGGCGTCGGGGTCGGCGGGTTTGCGTGCGATCAGGGCGATGACTTCGAAATGCGGCGGCCGGCGTTCGCGGGTCACGGTCTCGCAGCTGACGATGTCGAAACCGGCCTTGGTCGAGAACTTCTGCAGATCTTTCTCGGAGAAGCCCAGGTTGACGTGGCCGTAGGCCGCGACCACGCCGCGGTGCTCGTGCCGGGCCAGGCTGGTCAGCAGCAGGCGGCCGCCCGGGCGCAGTACGCGCGCGGCCTCGGCCACCGCCTGCGCGGGGTGCTCGGCGTAGGTCAGGGCGTGCATCAGCACCACCAGGTCGAAGCTGCGGTCGGGGAACGGCAGCGCGTGCATGTCGCCTTCGCGCACTTCGACGTTGCTGAGCCGGCGCAGGCGGTCGGAGGCGGCGGCCACGACCTTGGTGCTGGCGTCCAGGCACAGATAGCGGTTGGAATGCGGCGCCAGCAGTTCGGCCAGCACGCCGTCGCCGGAGGCGATGTCGAGCACGTCGCCGGGCTGCAGCAGCGGTACCGCCGAACGCGCCAGCGCTTCCCAGGTGCGACCCGGGGAGTAGTGGCGTTCCATGTCGCCGGCGACCGAGTCGGCCCAGTTCTGGTCGGCGGCGCGCATCGACAGCACCGCGGCCACGCGCTCGGCGTCCTGGCGCAGCAAGGGATCGTCGCTGCCGGTGCTCAGGGTCTGCCACAGGGCGCGTTGGGCCTGGTCCAGCGCGGCTTCGTCGAAGCGGTAATAGGCCGACACGCCGGCGCGGCGGTCGCGCACCAGGCCGGCCTCCTTGAGCTTGGACAAGTGTGTCGACACGCGCGGCTGGGCCAGGCGGGTGATCGCCGACAGCTCGGCCACGGTGAGCTCCTCGCCTTCGAGCAGGGCCAGCAGACGCACGCGGGTGGCGTCGGCGAACACCTTGAGTCGTGACGACCAGCCTTCCAGATCCATGTTTAAGCCTTGGGATACATGATTGAGTGCGTGATTGGAGCGCGCGATTCGCAGATGCGGATTCGGAGGCCGAAACCCGGAGACCAGAGGGCGCCGTCGCCCTGGCGGGTCGCGAATCTCCGCTTCGGCTTCTATCAACCTATCGCGATACAGCGATAAGTGTCCTCCGCGCGCCCGAAAGGGTCAAGTCTCGCGCCGCCTGCGATGCAGCTGGCGTTGGGGCGGGAGGTGGGGTTATTCGGCGGGCGCGGCTACAATTCGCGCAGCGGCCGCGGAACGATGGCCGCGGCTCGATCCGCACCCGGGTTTCCCGCGTTCGGGTCCCTGTCCCGGGGCCGGTTTCACCGCCGTGCCCAGAACCAGAACCAACAGAGGTGCCGACGTGGATTTTGGCTTTACCGAAGAGCAGTTGATGATCCAGGACGTGGCGCGTCGTATCGCCCAGGAAAAGATTGCTCCCAGCGCCGAGCACCACGACCGGACCGGCGAATTCCCGCTTGAGAACATCCGCACCCTGGGCGAGAACGGCCTGATGGGCATCGAAGTGCCGGCCGAGTACGGCGGCGCGGGCATGGACCCGATTAGCTACGTGCTGGCCATGGTCGAGATCGCCGCCGGCGACGCCGCCCACTCGACCATCGTGTCGGTGAACAATTCGCTGTTCTGCAACGGCATTCTCAAGTTCGGTACCGAAGAGCAGAAGCAGCTCTACGTGCGCGCCATTGCCGAGGGCCGCGAGATCGGCGCCTTCGCCCTGACCGAGCCGCAGTCGGGCTCCGATGCCACCGCGATGCGCTGCAAGGCGGTCAAGCAGGCCGACGGCTCGTTCGTGATCAACGGCAAGAAGAGCTGGATCACCTCCGGCCCGGTCGCCAAGTACATCGTCCTGTTCGCCATGACCGACCCGGACAAGGGCGCCCGCGGCATCACCGCGTTCATGGTCGACACCTCGCGTCCGGGCTTCCACCGCGGCAAGACCGAGCCCAAGCTCGGCATCCGCGCCTCGGCCACCTGCGAGATCGAGTTCGAGGACTACGTCGCCCGTCCCGAGGACGTGCTCGGCGAGGAAGGTCACGGCTTCAAGATCGCGATGGGCGTGCTCGACGCCGGCCGTATCGGCATCGCCAGCCAGGCCATCGGCATCGCCCGTGCCGCCTACGAGGCCACCTTGGCCTACGTGCGCGAGCGCAAGGCCTTCGGCCAGCCGATCGGCGCGTTCCAGATGACCCAGGCCAAGATCGCCGACATGAAGTGCAAGCTCGACGCGGCCCTGCTGCTGACCTTGCGCGCGGCCTGGCAGAAGGGCCAGACCGAGAAGAGCGGCGGCCGCTTCAGCAACGAGGCCGCGATCGCCAAGCTCACCGCCTCCGAGGCGGCGATGTGGATCGCCCACCAGGCCGTGCAGATCCACGGCGGCATGGGCTACTCCAAGGAAATGCCGCTGGAGCGCTATTTCCGCGACGCCAAGATCACCGAGATCTACGAAGGCACCAGCGAGATCCAGCGTCTGGTGATCGCCCGCAACGAAACCGGTCTGCGCTGACCGCTACGGCATGAAACGCATCGATATGAAGCGTACCGGCTCGTATCGAGTCACCGCCTCACCCGGGGATCGCGGCCGCGGTCTCCGGGTATCAAAGACCGTCGAACGCGACGTGGGCCTGCGGGCCCGCGGACGCGTCGCCCTGCATCCAGCCGTCACCTCAGCCGTCACATCCGCGAACTGAATCTCTTCACGGCCCATGCGCGAGCGTGGGCCTCATTCCATCGGACCTCCAAGTTCCCATGAGCAGCAAACCCAAAGCCGCGAAAACGACCGTCCAGGCCGCCGCAAAACCGGTGTCCGCCAAGCGCTCCGCCAGCAAGACCGCGGCGCCCAAGAGCGACGCCGTGTCCCTCGAGCCGATCATCGCCGCGATGCGCAAGCGCCTGCCCAAGGCGCGCCACGCCGAGGCCGAGGCCTTCGCCCAGGCGTTCTATCGGCGCATGAGCGGCGACGAGCTGCCGCAGCACAGCCCCGACGGCTGGGCCGCGCTGGCCAGCGACTTCCTCGAATTCGCGCGCGCGCGCAAGACCGGCAAGGCGCTGGTGCGCCTGTTCAACCCGACCATCAAGACCCACGGCTGGGAATCGGCGCACACGGTGCTGCAGATCGCCAACGACGACATGCCGTTCCTGGTCGATTCGGTGACCATGGCCTTGGCCGAGCAGGGCATCGGCGTGCACGTGCTGGGCCACCCGGTGGTGACCTTCCGCCGCGACAAGGCCGGCAAGATCGTCGCCGTCGGCGAGGGCGTGGCCGAGTCGCTGATGCATCTGGAGATCGACCGCCAGTCGGCCGACGCCATGCCGCGCGTGCAGAAGGCGCTGGAAGCCGTGCTCGAGGACGTGCGCGCGATCGTGCGCGACTGGGCGCAGATGCGCGACAAGATGGGCGAAGTCGCCGAAGCCCTGGGCGGCCGCAAGCTGCCGGTCAGCGACGAAGGCCGCCGCGAGGCGCAGGAGTTCCTGCGCTGGGCCGCCGAGAACCATTTCACCTTCCTGGGTTACCGCGAATACGAAGTGACCAAGAAGGGCGGCCAGGAAGTGCTGTGCGCGGTCCCCGACAGCGGCCTGGGCCTGCTGCGCGGACACGACGCCGGCAAACCGCGTGCGCTGACCTCGCTGGCCGCGCATTACATGCCGCAGTCGGGTTCGGTCGACGCGCTGATCCTGACCAAGACCAACGCCCGTTCCTCGGTGCACCGTCCGGGCTACATGGACTACATCGGCGTGCTCAGCTTCGACGCCGACGGCAAGCCGGTGCGCGAGGAGCGCTTCATCGGCCTGTACACCTCCAGCGCCTACAACCGCCGCCCCTGGGAGATCCCGCTGGTGCGCCAGCGCCACGCCTATGTGATGGAGAAGTCCGGCCTGTCGTCCGACAGCCACAGCGGCAAGGCCCTGCGTCACATCGTCGAGACCCTGCCGCGCGACGAGCTGTTCCAGTCCGGCGAAGAGGAACTGCTGCGTACGGCCTCTGGCATCCTCGGCCTGCAGGAGCGCGTGCGCAGCAAGCTGTTCCTGCGCCGCGACCGCTACGGCCGTTTCTTCTCCGGCCTGGTCTACATCCCGCGCGATCGCTTCAACACCGATGTGCGCCTGCGCATCGAGGCCATGCTCAAGCGCATGCTGCACGGCGAGCAGGTCGACACCACGGTGCTGATCGGCGAATCGCCGCTGGCCCAGCTGCACCTGATCGTGCGCCCGAAGTCGGGCGAAGCGATCCAGATCGACAACGCCGCGATCGAGGCCGAGCTGGCCCAGATCGTGCGCGACCGTCGCGACGAGCTGCGCGAAGCCCTGGTCGCGCGCCATGGCGAGGAACGCGGCCTGGCCCTGATCAACCAGTACGGCCGTGCGCTGCCGAGCGGCTACGTCGACGAAGTCTCCGCCGCGGTCGCCGCCAACGACATCGAGCACCTGGACGCGCTGACCGGTCCCGACGACCTGCGCCTCAACCTGCGCCGCATCGGCAGCGGCGAGGGCGGGCTGCGCTTCAAGTTCTACCGCCAGCACGACGACATTCCGCTGTCGGACGCGCTGCCGATGATGGAGAACATGGGCCTGCGGGTGATCTCCGAGCACCCCTATCGCCTGGTCGCCGGCGACACGCCGCTGTACATCCAGGACTTCGAGGTCGAAACCGCCGGTGCCGAAGTCGACGTGTCGCGCCTGGACGAAACCTTCGAGGACGCGTTCGGCCAGATCTGGCGCGGCAACGCCGAGAACGACGGCTTCAACCGCCTGATCCTGGCCGCCAACCTGTCCTGGCGCCAGGTCGCGATGCTGCGCGCCTACTGCAAGTACCTGCTGCAGGTCGGCGTGCCGTTCTCGCAGAGCTACGTCGAGGAAACCTTCTTCCGCTACCCGTTGCTGGCGCGCCTGCTGGTCGAGCTGTTCGAGGCCCGCTTCGATCCCTGCACCGGCAAGGAGAGCAAGGCCGAAATCAAGGCCGGCATCGAGCGCCTGAGCCAGCAGCTGCAGGCGCTGGCCAGCGGCGACGAGGCCACGCTGGCAGCGTTGCAGCCGGTCATCGAGGCCCGCAACGGCAAGCGCGAGCAGCAGATCGACATCACCCGCTCGACCCTCAAGGGCCTGCTCGACCGCGTTTCCAGCCTCGACGAGGACCGCATCCTGCGCAGCTTCATCGGCGTGATCGACGCCACCCTGCGCACCAGCTACTACCAGCGTCCGGCCAACGGCGGCGAGCGCGGCTACGTCAGCTACAAGTTCGATTCGGCGCTGGTGCCGGACCTGCCCAAGCCGCGTCCGTACCGCGAAATCTTCGTCTACGGCCCGCGCGTGGAAGGCGTGCACCTGCGCTTCGGCCCGGTCGCCCGCGGCGGCCTGCGCTGGTCGGATCGCCGCGAGGACTTCCGTACCGAGGTGCTGGGCCTGGTCAAGGCGCAGATGGTCAAGAACACCGTGATCGTGCCGGTCGGTTCCAAGGGCGGCTTCTTCGCCAAGCGTCCGCCGGTCGGCGGCGACCGCGACGCGGTGCTGGCCGAAGGCATCGCCTGCTACAAGATGTTCATCAACGGCCTGCTCGACATCACCGACAACATCGTCGACGGCAAGATCGTGGCGCCGCGCGACGTGGTCCGCCACGACAACGACGATCCCTACCTGGTCGTCGCCGCCGACAAGGGCACGGCCACGTTCTCCGACATCGCCAACGGCATCGCCGCCGAGCACGGTTTCTGGCTCGACGACGCCTTCGCTTCCGGCGGCTCGGTCGGCTACGACCACAAGGGCATGGGCATCACCGCCAAGGGCGCCTGGGAGTCGGTCATGCGCCACTTCCGCAGCCTCGGCCGCGACAGCCAGACCCAGGACTTCACCGCTGTCGGCATCGGCGACATGTCCGGCGACGTGTTCGGCAACGGCATGCTGCTGAGCAAGCACATCCGCCTGGTCGCGGCCTTCGACCATCGCCACATTTTCCTCGATCCGAACCCGGACGCGGCCAAGACCTTCAAGGAACGCGAGCGCCTGTTCAAGCTGCCGCGTTCGAGCTGGGACGACTACGACAAGAAGCTGATCGGCAAGGGCGGCGGCGTGTATCCGCGCTCGGCCAAGTCGATCGCGCTGTCGCCGGAGATCAAGGCTGCGCTGGGCATCGACGCCGGCATCGCCGCGATGAGCCCGACCGAGCTGATGAGCGCGATCCTCAAGGCGCCGGTCGACCTGCTGTGGAACGGCGGCATCGGCACCTACGTCAAGTCCAGCGGGGAGTCCAACGCCGACGTCGGCGACCGCGCCAACAACGGCCTGCGCGTCAACGGCAACGAGCTGCGCTGCAAGATGGTGGGCGAGGGCGGCAACCTGGGCCTGACCCAGCTCGGCCGCATCGAGGCCGCGCAGCACGGCGTGCTGCTCAACACCGACTTCATCGACAACTCGGCCGGCGTGGACACCTCGGACCACGAGGTCAACATCAAGATCCTGCTCAACGGCCAGGTCCAGGCCAAGAAGCTGAGCCTGCCCGAGCGCAACAAGCTGCTGGCCTCGATGACCGACGAAGTCGCCGCACTGGTGCTCAACGACAACTACCGCCAGAACCAGGCGATCAGCCTGATGGAGCGGATGAGCCTGTCGCGCCTGGGCTCCAAGCAGCACTTCATCCGCACCCTGGAATCGCAGGGCCTGCTCGACCGCCAGATCGAGTTCCTGCCGAGCGACGCGGAGATCGCCGAGCGCAAGGCGCGCGGCCAGGGCCTGACCCGTCCGGAACTGTCGGTGCTGCTGTCCTACTCCAAGCTGGTGGCGTTCCAGCAGCTGCTGGACTCGGACGTGCCGGAAGATCCGTACCTGTCCAAGGAACTGGTGCGCTACTTCCCCGAGCCGCTGCAGAAGAAATACGCCAAGGCGATGGAGAACCATCGCCTGAAGCGCGAGATCATCGCCACCGCGGTGACCAACTCGACCATCAACCGGATGGGCGCGACCTTCCTGCTGCGCATGCAGGAAGACAGCGGCCGCACCCCGGGCGAGGTCGCCAAGGCCTTCACCATCACCCGCGAGACCCTGGACGCGCGCGAGCTATGGGCGCAGATCGACGCGCTCGACGGCAAGATCGCCGAGTCGACCCAGATCGACGCCCTGCAGGTGATCTGGAACCTGCAGCGTTCGTTCACGCGCTGGCTGCTGTCGCGTCCGGGCGCGATTCCGGACATCGCCACCGCGGTCGCGCGCTATCACGACGGTTTCAAGGACATCCGCGCCGGCAAGGGCATCCTCGGCGACGGCCAGCGTCCGGATTACGAAGCCAGCTTCGCCGACTGGAAGGCCAAGGGCGTGCCGGTGGCGCTGGCCGACCAGCTCGCGGCCCTGCCGTACCTGGAGCCGAGCTGCGACGTCATCGAAGTCGCGCGCGAGCGCAAGCTCAAGCCGGTCGATGTGGCCAAGGTCCACTTCCGTCTCGGCGAGGCGTTGCGCCTGCCGTGGCTGCAGGAGCAGATCGACGCGCTCACCGTCGACGGCCGCTGGCATGCGGTCGCCCGCGGTGTGTTGCGCGAGGAGCTGGGCACGCAGCAGCGCATACTGGTCGGCCAGGTGCTGGCCATGCCCGGCGCCACCGCCGAGGCCAAGGTCAAGCATTGGCTGGAACGCGACGACGTTTCGCTGCGTTTCACCCTGGCCATGCTCAACGAGCTCGCCGCGCAGAAATCGCTGGACTACCCGACCGTCTCGGTCGCGGTGCAGCGCCTGTCGCAGCTGGCCTCGCGCGGCTGAGTCACGCGTCCCTCTCCCGAAGGCGGGAGAGGGACGATACGCAAGCCTTGGGGTAGGAGCGGCGTAAGCCGCGACCGCGCGGCTTCGGCAACGACGCCGGTCGCAGCTTACGCCGCTCCTACCGTAAAGCGGTTGCATTCTTCCGCGTCCGTGCGGAACGCCCCGTCATCGGCATTTCCCGTAGCTCGGGTTATGCTGCGGTCGCCATCCGTTCGGAGCCGCCGATGACCGCGACGCCTCGCATCGCCTTCCTCGCCAGTCCTATCGACGAAGCGCAACGCGCGCTCGCCGAGTTGATCGCGCGCCACGGCCAGCACGAACCGGCCGACGCCGACGTCCTGGCCGCGCTCGGCGGCGACGGGTTCATGCTGCAGACCCTGCATCGCTACGGCAGCTTGGGCAAGCCGGTGTACGGCATGAAGCTGGGCACGGTCGGATTCCTGATGAACCAGCACGGCGACGGCCTGCTCGAACGCTTGGCGGCGGCCGAACCGGCGGTGCTGCGTCCGCTGGAGATGGTCGCGCAGACCGAGTCCGGCGCCACCGTCGGTTCGCTGGCCTACAACGAGGTCTCGCTGCTGCGTCAGACCCGCCAGGCCGCGCACCTGCGCATCGACCTCAACGGCCAGACCCGCCTGGACGAACTGATCTGCGACGGCGTGCTGGTGGCGACGCCGGCCGGCAGCACCGCCTATAACTTCTCCGCGCACGGCCCGATTCTGCCGCTGGGTTCGAGCGTGATCGCGCTGACCCCGATCGCCGCGTTCCGGCCGCGACGCTGGCGCGGCGCCTTGCTCAAGGCCGACACCGAAGTGCGCTTCCAGGTGCTCGACCCGTACAAGCGCCCGGTCAGCGCGACCGCCGATTCGCACGAAGTGCGCGACATCGTCGAGGTCATGATCCGCGAATCGCGCGATCGCACCGTGACCCTGCTGTTCGATCCCGAGCACAACCTCGAAGAGCGCATGCTGATCGAGCAGTTCACCAGCGGTTAGCGCCACGGTCGGCAACGGCATAGCTTTCTGTGGGAGCGGCGTGAGCCGCGATAGCGCAACTCCATCGATAAGGCGATCGCGGCTTACGCCGCTCCCACAGAGAGCAGGGGCGTGACTCGGGTCCTGGTCGGGGTTTCGTGGCCGCAGCTTGCGACCGAAGGCAATCCCCGCGGGGCGCCGTTCATCCCCACTGTCGCAAGCGCCGAGACGCCGCACGAGGCACAATAGCCGCATGCCCGACCGCGACGCCGACCCCCTGATCGTAGCGATCTCTTCGCGAACCCTGTTCGACATGGAGGAGAGCCACCTGCTGTTCGAGCGCGAGGGGCTGGACGCCTACGCCGATTTCCAGCGCGAGCACGAAGACGACCTGCTCGCGCCCGGCATCGCCTTCCCGCTGGTGCGCAAGCTGCTCGCGCTCAACGAGGGCGCGCCGGCGGAGGCGCCGCGGGTCGAGGTGATCCTGATCTCACGCAACTCCGCCGACAGCGGCCTGCGCATCTTCAATTCGATCGCCCACCATGGTCTGTCGATCAAGCGCGCCGCGTTCAGCAACGGCGCGCCGCCGTTCCCCTACATCAAGCCGTTCGGCGCCGACCTGTTCCTGTCGGCCCACGCCGAGGACGTGCGCAGCGCGCTCATCGCGGGCGTCGCCGCGGCCACCTTGCTGCCGGCGAAAGCGCCGCAGCAGCGCCACGACCAGCTGCGCATCGCCTTCGACGGCGACGCTGTGATCTTCGACGACGAGGGCGAGCGGGTGTCGCGCGAAGGCGGCCTGGCCGCGTTCGCCCAGCACGAGCGCGACCATGCCGGCGATCCGCTCTCGGGCGGCCCGTTCCGCGGTTTCCTGGACGCGCTGCATCGGCTCCAGGCCGCGTTCCCGATCGGGCCGGACGCGCCGATCCGCACCGCCCTGGTCACCGCGCGTTCGGTGCCCGCGCACGAACGGGTGATCCGCACCCTGCGCGAGTGGGGCATCCGCCTGGACGAAGCTCTGTTCCTCGGCGGCCGCGCCAAGGGGCCGTTCCTGGAGGCCTTCGGCGCCGACATCTTCTTCGACGATTCCGAGCACAACATCGTCTCGGCGCGCGACCACGTCGCCGCCGGCCACGTGCCGCACGGCGTCGCCAACCGCTGAGGCGAGCCTCAGCGCGGCGCGGGCGGCTCGCCGATCGGCAGGCGGATGTCGCTGAGCTTCCAGCTCAATCCCGAACGCGTCAGCACGAACACCACCGGCTCGCCGTCGGCATTGTTGACTGTGGCGGTGAAGCGCGATGGCGATTCGAAGCCGTACTTGGCGTCCTTGAGCGGGTCGTTGGGCAGGTTAGGTGCGTAGACGTCCTGGCCGCGACCGCCGCCGCCGAGGCGATTGAACAGATTGCGGCCCTCGAGCACCGCGCCGATCCCGATCGGCGTGGCCAGCGCATCGACCGCGCCGCCGGCGGCGGCGCCGGCGATGCGCACCGCGATCGCGCCGATGGGATTGGACTGCATGTCCTCGCCGGCCTGGCGCACCAGGTAGTCTTCTAGCTGCGCCTTCAGGCTCAGCCGCAAGGCCGGAAAGTCGACGTGCTCGGACAGCGCGGCGGTGTCCTGCTCCTGCACCGCTTTGCGGATCGCGTCGACGGTCAGATAGGGCCCGGCGGCGACGTAACCGGCCAGCAGCGCCAGGACGAGGACGATCAGGGCGATCCACTTCTTCATGCAGGTTCACCGCGCGTGAGATGGGCCCAGCTTAGCGCCGTAGGGCCCGGGCTTGCTTGAACGCTCGCTGTGCGCGGCAGCCTTGTTGGGATTGAGCAATTCGGGAAATAGGCCGCCCGAGGATCAGAACTCCAGGTCCAGCGCCGCGCACAGATAGTCGGTGAAGGGCGCCAGGCCGTTCAGATCGGTTTCCAGCGCCTTCAACAGGCGCGGACCGGTCATTACCTCATCGTCGATCGCGCGCAAGGCCACGAAGTTCTTGCGCCGCAAGTCCTGGGCGAACTCGAAATCGTCGGGAAAGCCGCGCGGCATGCGCGTCAGCATCTCGTCCTCGTCCAGATCGAAACGGCGCCGGAACTTGGGCGCGTGCGCCGCGGCCTTCCAACTGCCCGGGTTGTCGAGGATGAAATGGCGGATGCGCCGCAGCGTGTCCGATTCCGGATGCCACAGGCCGGAGGCGATGAAGCAATTGCCCGGCTGCAGGTGCAGATAGAACGACGGCGCCTCGATCTGGCGCCCGCGCTCGTGGAACAGGCGCGCGCCCTGCCAGGTCTTGTAGGGCGTCTTGTCGTTGGCGAAGCGGGTGTCGCGCTGGATCCGGAACAGCGAACCGCCGACGGTCTTGGGCTCGGCCCGGTAGTGCTCGCTGACCTCGGCCAGCACCGGTTGCAGATCGGTGAGCAGGCGCTGGAACGGGCCGCGTACGTTGTCGTCGTAGTCGGCCTTGTGGGCCTGGAACCATTCGCGATCGTTGTGGCGCGCCAGACCGCGCAGGAACTTGAAGCTGGCGTCGAAAAAATAGCGGCTCATACGGATCGGATTCGTGGGGATGGCTGAAGCTTAGCCGGCCTCAGCTCAAGCCGGCGTCGATATCGCGGCCCCAGGCCTCGAGGCGGTCGAGCAGGGCCAGTCGCGGGCCGTCGTCGGCGTGCGCCTGGCGCAGGGCGGCCAACTCGGTGTGGAAGCGTTCGAAGTTGTATTCGCCCAGCCCCGCGTCCTGGTACAGGCGCCGGCGCCGGTAGTCGTCCCAGCGTTCGCGCTCCTCGACCGACAGGGTCTGCGGCCAGTTGCGGGCGCGATAGCGGAACAGCAGCTCGGGCAGGCGCGCGTCGCGGAAGGCGAACGCGGTGCTGGCCAGCGCCGCCGGCGCGGCGGTGCGCACCTGCGCGAACAGGCGCTTGTCGCCGTCGCCGATGAAGCCGTCGTAGAGCGAGGCGTCGGCGTCGGAGGGCGAGCGTTCGCGCTCGTTGCCGTAGACCCGGCGTACCTTGTCGGCCAGCGCCGGACCGACCGCGCGCAATACCGCGGCGCGGCGCTCGATCAGCGCCGGGTCGATCTTGAGACGCTCGAAGTCCGGTTCGCGCAGATGATCCCAGGCGATCAGCGCCGGGCAGCGGTTGAGGTGCACTTCCTTGAGCGCGATCCGCGACTCGCCCTCGGGCAGGTCGGCGGTGGGCGTGTACAGGCGGTCGGCGATGCCGTCGGCGTCCAGGCGCAGCAGCGCGTCGGGGTCCTGGTCCAGATCGAACACGATGATGCGGCTGTCGATGCGCGGATGGCGCGCTATCGGCAGTACCGCGGCCGAGCACAGCCGGTTGGCCGGGAACCGCTGCGACACGTGCAGCACCGGCTTCATCCCGACCACGTCGACCAGGCTGCCGGCGTAGCGCTTGTCGCGCAGGCGCAAAGCGTAATCCCACAATTTTGGCTGCGCGGCCTTGAGCTTGCGCGCCAGGCCGATCAGGGCGCGCACGTCCGACAGCGCCTCATGGGCGTCGCCTACGCGCACGTCGTTGGCGAGCGCCAGGTGCTCGAGCCTGAACGAGGTCGCTCCGTCCTCGCGCTGCGGCCAGACCAGGCCCTCGGGGCGCAGCGCATGCGCCAGGCGCAGCACGTCGAGCAGGTCCCAGCGCGAATTGCCGCCGCGCCATTCGCGTTCGTAGGCGTCGTAGAAATTGCGGAACAGGCCGTAACGCACGAACTCGTCGTCGAAGCGCAGCGAGTTGTAGCCCAGGCTGCAAGTTTCCGGGCGCGCCATCTCGTCGAAGATCAGGGCGAAGGCCTCGGCTTCGTTCATGCCGTCGCGCAGCGCGTCCTGCGGCGCGATCCCGGTGATCAGGGTCGCGGTCGGCGAGGGCAGCAGGTCGTCGGCGGGACGGACGAAGATGCTGATCGGCTCTTCGATCTCATTGAGGTCGGCATCGGTGCGGATCGCCGCGAACTGGGCGATGCGGGTCGTGCGCGGGTCGGCGCCGTAGGTTTCCAGGTCGTAGAACAGGAAGCTCGCGGGCATGCGCGTCAGTCGTCCGCAGGCAGGGGCGAAAGGCGTTCGCGCACCGCCGCATCGACCGCGTCCCAGTCCAGGGTATCCAGACTGTCGTGGCCGCGGGTCAGTTCGACCAGCAGTTCGCGCTGCAGGTTGCCGCGTTCGAACGCGACCGCGTAGGGCATGCGGTGGAAGGTGACCATGGCGTAGCGCGGCATGAAGCGGTCGGGATGACGCTCGCCGAGCTTGCGCTCCAGGGCGCGCTGCAGCAGGTAGTCGTCGTCGTCGACGCGGTCGCGCATCTCCAGGTAGTTCTCCAGCGCCATGGCCTGGATCGCGCGCGCGTTCGGCAGGCGCTGGGCCTGGAATGCGGCGAACGCGGCGGCGCGGTCGGCGCCATCCTCCAGATGCCGGGCGAGGGCCACGCAGTCCTCGAAGGCGCAGTTCATGCCCTGGCCGTGGAACGGCACCATCGCGTGCGCGGCATCGCCGAGCAGCACCGCGCGCTCGTCCAGGTGCCAGCGCTCGAGGTAGAGCGTGGCGAGCAGGCCGGCCGGGTTGCGTTCGAAGTCCTGTTCCAGGTTCGGGATCAGCGGCAGGGCGTCGGCGAAGTCGCGTTCGAACAGGGCGCGCGCGTCGCTGCCATCGCGGATCGTGGCGAAGCTGGGCTCGCCTTCGTTGGGAAGGAACAAGGTAACGGTGAAGGTGCGCTCGTCGTTGGGCAGGGCGATGCACATGTAGCGCCCGCGCGGCCAGATGTGCAGCGCATTGGGCTCGATGCTGAAGCTGCCGTCCGGCGCGGGCGGGATCTCCAGCTCCTTGTAGGAATGGCCGAGGAATTCGGTGCGCTCGCCCAGGTCGGCGGCGCGGTTCATCGCCGCGCGCAAGGCGGAGCCGGCGCCGTCGGCGCCGACCAGGCTGCCGAAGCCCGCATCGTGCGTACTGCCGTCGCGCTCGTCGAGGAAGCGGGCGACACGGGCGTCGAAGTCCACCGACTGCAGGCCGCGATGGAAGTGCAGGCGCGCGCCGGCGTCTTCGGCGATCTGCAGCAGGATCAGGTTGAGCTCGCCGCGGTGCACCGACCAGATCACCTCGCTGTCGTCGCGGCCGTAGCGCTGCAGGTCGGTGCGGCCGTCGAGGAAGTGGACCATGCGTCCGCGCATCATCACCGCCTGCGCCATGACCGCCTGGTCGGCGCCGGCCAAGCGCAACGCGTGCAGTCCGCGTTCGGCCAGGGCCAAATTGATCGAGCGTCCGCCCTGATAACCCTTCAGGCGCGGATCGCCGCGTTTTTCGTACACATCGACGTCCCAGCCGCGGCGGGCGAGCAGGGTGGCCAGCAGCGCTCCGGCCAGGCCGGCGCCGATGATGGTGAGGTGCTTGTCCGTTTCTGGCTTCAAGGCGGTCCGCTCTGAGGGTCGGCTGGCTGGGACGATGCGGCGGGTGCGGCCTAGGCCGTGGCCCAGCGCTCCACGGTCTGGGCGAATCGCAGCACGTCGGCGTGCGTGTTGTACAAGGGTGCGGGCGAGATCCGGATCACGTCGGGTTCGCGCCAGTCGCCGAGCACGCCGTTCGCGGCCAGGTGGTCGAACAGGGCGCGTCCGCGCTCGCGGCCGCCGACCACGCGCAGCGACAACTGGCAGCCGCGCTGGGCTGGATCGTCGGGCGTCGCGATCTGCAGGGTCTCGGACAGGCGGCCGCGGATCAGCGCTTCCAGGTAACCGGTCAGGCGCAGCGATTTGGCCCGCAGCGCCGGCATGCCGACCCGGTCGAACAGGTCCAGCGAGGCGCGCAGCGGCGCCAGGCCGAGGATCGGCGGATTGCTCAGCTGCCAACCTTCGGCACCCGGCGTGGGCACGAACTGCGGGCCCATGCGGAAGCGCGTCGCCGCTTCGTGGCCCCACCAGCCGGCGAAGCGCGGGCGCTCGCTGCGGGCATGACGTTCGTGCACGAAACAGCCGGCGACCGCGCCCGGCCCGGCGTTCAGATACTTGTAGTGGCACCACACCGCGAAGTCGACGCCGCTGTCGTGCAGGGCCAGTTCGATGTTGCCGACCGCATGGGCCAGATCGAAACCGCAGACCGCGCCCTGCGCCTGGGCCAGACGCGCGATCGCGCGCAGGTCGAAGGCCTGGCCGCTGCGGTATTGGATGCCCGGCCACAGCACCAGCGCCAGGCGCTGGCCGTGTTCGGCGATCGCGGCTTCGATCGCGGCCATGGAGTAGGTGCCGCCGGGCAGATCGGGTTCCAGCTCGATCAAATCGGTGGCCGGATCGAAACCGTGGAAGCCGATCTGCGAGGCGACCGCATGCCGGTCGGAAGGAAACGCGCCAGCCTCGATCAATATCGCCGGGCGCTCGCGCGTGGGCCGGTAGAAGCTGACCATCATCAGGTGCAGGTTGGCGGTCAGCGAGTTCATCGCCACCACTTCCGAGGGCTGCGCGCCGACCAGCCGCGCCAGCGGTTCGCGCACCAGCTGGTGATAGGGCATCCACTGGGCCTGGCCGGTGAAGTGGCCTTCGACCGCTTCGTGCGCCCATTTGTCCAGAACCTCCTCGACGTGCGCGCGCGCGCCGCGCGGCTGCAGGCCCAGCGAATTGCCGCAGAAATAGGCCTGTTCGGCGCCGCCGTGGCGCGGCAGCAGGAACTCGTCGCGCAAGGTCGGCAGCGGGTCGGCGGCGTCCAGCGCCAGGGCGTGGTGTTCGGAATACAGGTCGGTCATGGACTCAGGGCAGGTTCGCGTCTAGGACGATCTTGGCGTAGGCGGGCGCGTACAGCTCGTCGACGTCGACGCACAACTGCACGGACGGATGGTGCTCGGGCATCGCGCGGCGCAGGGCGTCGAGCACGATCGCGGACAAGGCGTGCCGCACCGCTTCGTTGCGGCCCGGCAGGATCTTCAGCTGTACGTGCACGAAGGCGCGGCCCTCGTCGGCGTTGCCGACGCGGTAATGCGCGAGCGGCAGGGCCCGGCTCTTGATCGCGAGTTCGTCGAAATGGCCGCTGCCGGCAAGCGCGCGGTTGAGCGTGTCCAGCACCGCGTCGGCGTCGAAATCGACGAGGTTGGCGGTGTAGTGCAGGGTCAGGTGCGGCATCGTGCGGGCTCAGGCGGCTACGAGAAGCGCGACAGCGGCAGGCCCAGCCATTCCAGGGCGGTGCCGTGGTAGAGCCGGGCCTGGTCGGGTTCGGGCAGCTTCAGCGAGGCGATGCCGGCGCCGGGTTCCTGTTCGCCCAGCGGGAACGGGTAGTCGGTGCCCAGCATCACCCGCGACACGCCGCAGGTGTCGAGCAGGTACTGCAGCGCGCGCGGATCGGCGACCCAGGAGTCGAAATACATGCGGCCCAGGTACTCGCGCGGATTACGCGGGTTGTCGGTGGCGACCAGGTCCGGGCGCATGTTGAAGCCGTGTTCGATGCGGCCGATGGTGTAGGGGAAGCTGCCGCCGCCGTGGGCCATGCAGATCTTCAGCTTGGGCAGGCGTTCGAGCACGCCGCCGAACACCAGGCAGCAGGCGGCGCGCGATTGCTCGGCCGGCATGCCGACCAGCCAGGGCAGCCAGTACTTGGGCATCGCGGCGGCGCCCATCATGTCCCAGGGGTGCACCAGCACCGCTGCGCCGAGGTCGCTGGCGGCCTGAAAGAACTCGAACAGCTCCGGCGCGTCCAGGTTCCAGTCGTTGACGTGGCTGCCGATCTGCACGCCCTGCAGGCCGAGCTGGTCCATGCAGCGCTCCAGCTCCTGCACCGCCAGGCGCGGCGATTGCAGCGGCACCGTGCCGATGCCGGCGTAGTGGCGCGGGTAGGCGCGACAGGCCTCGGCCATGTGGTCGTTGAGGGCCTGATGCAGTTCCAGCGCGTGGTGCGGCTTGGCCCAGTAGCTGAACATCACCGGCACGGTGCTGATCACCTGCACCTGCACGCCGAAGCGCGCGTAGTCGTCGATGCGCTCCTGCGGGTCCCAGGTCTTGGACCAGATCTCGCGGAAGAACTTGCCGTCCTTGTAGATGCGATGGCGACCGTCGTCGGTATGGTGGATCACCGGGAAGCGGTCGTCGCCGAACTTGCGCGCGAGGTCGGGCCAGTCGCGCGGTAGGTAATGGGCGTGGGTGTCGATCTTGAGCATGGGTCGAGTCTAATCGCCGGCTAGGGTGCTGGCGATCCCGCAGCGGCTTCGACGCAGTCGCCCAGGCAGACCAGCCGGCCCTGCCGCATCACCATGCGCATGCGCAGCAGCTGCGAGGCGTCGCGCTGCGGGTCGCCGTCGACCGCGATCAGGTCGGCGCGGTAGCCCACGCGCAGCCGCCCCAGTTCCGCGCCCAGGCCTAGGGCGTCGGCATTGCCCGAGGTCGCGGCGCGGACGGCTTCGGGCAGGGGCACCCCGGAGTCGACGTAGTACTGGACCTCCAGCGCGGTCGCGGTCGGCGCGAAACTGGGGCCGCCGTCGGTGCCCAGCGCCAGCGGCACCCCCGCGCGCCAGGCGCGCCCCGGCCCGGCCTTGGCCGCCTGGGTCCAGGCGCGCAGGTCGTCGACGGACTGGCCGTCGCGCCCGCCCGCGAACGTGCCCAGCTTGGATTCCACGTAGCGGGCGACGAAGGCGGTGGGCACCAGGTAGGCGTGCTGGCGCTTGAACAAGGCCACCGACTCCTGGTCGAAGTAGGTGCCGTGCTCGATGGTGCGCACGCCCGAGCGCAGGGCGAGGTTGATCGCGGCGGTGCTGTGCGCGTGCGCGGCGACCGGGCGATCGGCCTGACGTGCGGCCGAGACCGCGCCGACGACTTCGTCCTCGAACAGGATCGGTGCGGCGTCCGGGCGGCCGCCGGATTCGCGGCCCGAGCCGGACACGGTGATCTTGATCCAGTCCGCGCCGTCCTCGATGTTCTGGCGCACTGCGCGCCGGCACGATTCCGGGCCGTCGCAGGCCGCGGGCGGGTAGGGGACCTGGTCGGGCTCGGCGCGCTTGGCGCCGTGTCCGCCGGTGCGCGAGATGATGCGGCCGGCGGCCAGGATGCGCGGGCCCTCCAGCAGGCCGCTGTCGATGGCGTCGCGCACCGCGTAGGTCACGCCGCTGTTGTCGCCGGTATCGCGCACCGTGGTCACGCCGGCGCGCAGCAGACGCAGCGCGTAGGACGCGGTGGCCAGAGCGAGCCGCGGCCCCGACGCATTGGTTGTGGTGTCCGCATTGGTATCGATGGCCAGGTGCACATGCAGGTCGATCAGGCCGGGCAGCACCGTGGCCTGGGACAGGTCGAGCACGCGCGCGCCCGGCTCGATGCCGGCATCGAGTCCCGGCTGGATCCTGCTCAGACGCTGGTCGCGTATCACCAGCGTATGCGGCCCCAGGCTCGGTTCACCGGGTTCGGCGATCAGGCCTCCTGCCAGCACCACGGTCGGCTGCGATTCGGCGGCCGCGGGCGCAGCGAGGGCGCTCGCCGGCAGTGCCGCGGCGAGCAGCAGAGACAGTTTGGGCAGCAGCGGGGACATGAGCGCCTGCACCGGGCCGCGCGTCAGGTGTCCGGCATCGTGTAGCGCGCGGGCGCCGGATTGAGATGCCCGCACTGCTTGCAGCTGCGATGTTCGGTCGAGGCGTAGAAGCGATCGAACACCGGCGGAAAGTCGGTCTCGATGTTGTGCAGGTGAAAGTATTCTTCGTACAGCTTGTGGTTGCAGCGTTCGCAGAACCACATCAGTCCGTCGTCCTCGTCCGGCCGGCGCCGGCGCTCGATCACCAGGCCGATCGAGTCGGGCATGCGCTGCGGCGAATGCGGCACCCGCGGCGGCAGCAGAAAAGTCTCGCCGGCGCGGATCGGGATGTCGCGCACGGCGCCGTCTTCCTGGATCCGCAGCACCATCTCGCCTTCGAGCTGGTAGAACCACTCCGCACCTTCGTCCCAATGGTAGTCGGTGCGCTGGTTGGGGCCGCCGACGACCATGACGATGAAGTCGCCGACATAGACCACCTTGTTGCCGACAGGCGGCTTGAGCAGGTGGCGGTGTTCTTCGATCCAGGCTTGCAGGTTGATCGGTCCGGGCAGCATGGTCCTACTCCGCGGCGCGCGGCAGGCGCGCGATGCATTTGAGTTCGATCGCGATCGGGGTCGGCAACGCGGTGATTCCCAGGGTCGTGCGGCAGGGCGCGCGGTCGATGTCGGGGAAGGCCTCGGCCCAGGCCGCGTTGTAGGCGGCGAAGTCGCGGGCCATGTCGGTCAGGTAAACGGTGACGTCGACCAGGTCGTCCCAGCCCGCGCCGCTGGCTTCGAGCACCGCGCGCACGTTGGCGAAAACGGCCCGGCACTGCAGCTCGATGTCGTAGGACACCAGGCGTCCGTCGGCGTCGTGGACGTTGCCGGGGATGCCGTTGCTGGCCGCGTCGCGCGGGCCGATGCCGGACAGGAACAGCAGCTCGCCGACCCGGCGCGCATGCGGGTACGAGCCGACCGGCCGCGGCGCGGCATCGGTACGCACGCTGCGGTCGGACGCGCTCATCGCGGCGAACCGCCGTGGGTGGAATGCACGCGCGCCACCGCCGAGTCGTAGGCCGACTGCAGCGCCTCGTGCGACTCGATGTCCATGCCCAGGTCGTGGACGCGGCCGTTGCGCAGGCTGTAGACCCAGCCGTGCACGGTCAGGGGCTGGCCGCGCGACCAGGCGTCGCGCACGATCGTGGTCAGGCAGACGTTCTGCACCTGCTCGATCACGTTGAGCTCGCACAGGCGGTCGTGGCGTTCGTCCTGATGGGCGTGGGCGATGCAGGACACGTGCTTGTCGGCGACGTCGGTGACGTGGCGCAGCCAGTTGTCGACCAGGCCGTAGCGATGGCCGTGCAGGGCCGCGTGCACGCCGCCGCAGCCGTAATGGCCGACCACCAGGACGTGCTTGACCTTGAGCACGTCGACCGCGAACTGGATCACCGACAGGCAGTTGAGATCGGTGTGGACGACCACGTTGGCGATGTTGCGGTGGACGAAGACCTCGCCGGGGGCGAGATCGATGATCTGGTTGGCCGGCACGCGCGAATCCGAGCAACCGATCCACAGGTATTCGGGCGCTTGCTGGCGCGACAGCTTGGCGAAGAACTCGGGGTCCTCGGCGCTGATCCGTTGCGACCATTCGCGGTTGTTCTTCAGCAGGTCGTCGAGTTGGCTCATTGCTTATCCCAGGTGGAGGCCGACGTTCTTGGCGTCGGTGAAGAAACGCATGGCCTCGATGCCGCCCTCGCGGCCGAGACCGGACGCGCCGACGCCGCCGAACGGCGTGCGCAGGTCGCGTTGCAGCCAGGTGTTGATCCAGACCATGCCCACGCGCAGCTGCGCGGCCAGACGATGGGCGCGATTGAGGTCGCGGGTCCAGATCGAGGCCGACAGGCCGTAGTCGCCGGCATTGGCCAGGGCCAGGGCATGGCTGTCGTCGTCGAAGGGCTGCAGGGTCAGTACCGGGCCGAAGATCTCTTCGCGGTTGCTGACGGCGTCCGGGCCCAGGCCTTCGATCACGGTCGCGGCCACGTACCAGCCCGCGCGCTCCAGCGCGCCGCCGCCGCAGAGCACCTGGCCGCCTTCCTCGCGCGCCCGATCGAGCGCGCGCAGGACCTTGTCGTAATGCGCTTGCGAGACCAGCGGCCCGAGCGTGGTGGTGTCCTGGTCGGGATCGCCGGCGCGCAGGGCCTGGGCGCGCTCGACCATGGCGGCGCGGACTTCGGCGTAGATCGATCGTTCCACCAGCATGCGCGAGCCGCACAGGCAGATCTGCCCGGAATTCTGGAACGCCGAGCGCACCAGGGTGTCGAGCTGGCCGCGCCAGTCGCTGTCGGCGAACACCAGGGTCGGGTTCTTGCCGCCCAGTTCCAGCGAAACCTTCTTCAGCCGCGGCGCCGCCAGCGCGGCGATGCGCTGGCCGACCGCGGTGCTGCCGGTGAACGAGATCGCGCGCACCGCGTCGTGATTCAGCAAGGGCTCGCCGACCTGCGGCCCGAGACCGTGGACGATATTGAGCACGCCGCGCGGGAAGCCGATCTGCGCCGCGAGTTCGCCGAGCATGGTCGCCGTGGCCGGCGTCACCTCCGAGGGCTTGGCGACCACGGTGTTGCCCGCGGCCAGGGCCGGGGCGATCTTCCAGGTGAACAGGTACAGCGGCAGGTTCCAGGGCGAGATCGTCGCGACCACGCCCAGCGGCGAGCGCAGGGTGTAGTTGAGCCCGGCCTGGCCATGGTGGGATTCGCTGGCGAACTGGGTGGCGGCGTGGGCGAAGAAGCGCAGGTTCGACACGGCGCGCGGGATCTCGACCTCGCGTGCGAGCCGGATCGGCTTGCCGGCGTCCTTGGATTCGGCCTGCGCGAACGCTTCCAGCCGCGACTCCAGCGCATCGGCCAGTTTCTCCAGCCAGCGCGCGCGTTCGCTGTGGGGCAGAGCGGCCCAGGCCGGGAATGCGGTCTGGGCGGCGGCGACCGCGGCCTCGACATCGGCCGCATCGCCGGCGGCGACCTGTGCATACGCCTGCGCATTGGCAGGATCGTAAACCTCCAGCCAACCGCCGCTGGCCGGGTCGCGGGACTGTCCGTCGATGCAGTGCCGGAAATAGCGCATCCGACTAGCTTAACGCGTGGGCCGTCCAGCGCCCATCGCGACCGCGTCGATCCGTGCCGCTTAGATCGGTGCCGCTTAAATCCGTGCGGCTCCGATCCGTGCGGCGCCGATCCGATGCAGCGGGACCGCCGCGACGGTCCGCGTCGGCGCCGCATGCTCTGCGCAGGATGCGTATGCCGCGGTGCGTCACGCTGCGGCCAAGCTATGCAAAGCCCGGCGGCATCCAGGTTCCAGCTTCGTCATCGTCGGCATGACCCGGGTCGGACGGCACTTGACGCATGCGTTGGCGGCTCTGCACATTCCAGCGGACCCTTCTCATCCATGCCCGGTGGCGGACGGCAACGTCGACATGCGGGCCTCAACGGCGGAAGAACCAACGTGGACAGACGCGATTTCCTGACGATGTCAGGCCTGGGCTTGGCCGGGCTGATGGTCCCTTACGGCAACCTCATCGCCGCCGAGGCCCTGCTCGCGCCGCTGGACGTGGCCAAGAAGAAGGCGCTGGCCGACGCCGCGCTGGCCGCGGCCACCCAGGCCGGCGCCTCGTACTGCGACGTGCGCATCGGCCGTTACCTGCGCCAGTTCGTGATCACGCGCGAGGACAAGGTCCAGAACGTGGTCAACACCGAGTCCACCGGCATCGGCATCCGCGTGCTGGTCGACGGCGCCTGGGGCTTCGCCGCGACCAACCGCCTCAATAACGATGGCGTGGCCAAGGCCGCGCAGCAGGCCGCCGCGATCGCGCGCGCCAACGCCAAGAGCCAGACCGCGCCGGTGCAACTGGCCAAGGCCCCGGGCGTGGGCGAGGTGTCGTGGAAGACGCCGATCAAGAAGAATTCGATGGAGGTCCCGCTCAAGGACAAGGTCGACCTGCTGCTGGGCGTCAACGCCGCGGCGATCAAGGCCGGCGCCGACTTCGTCAACTCGATGCTGTTCCTGGTCAACGAACAGAAGTACTTCGCCTCCACCGACGGTTCCTATATCGACCAGGACGTGCACCGGATCTGGGCGCCGATGACGGTCACCGCGATCGACAAGGCCAGCGGCAAGTTCCGCACCCGCGAGGGCCTGTCCTCGCCGATGGGCATGGGCTTCGAATACCTCGACGGCGCCGCTTCGGGCAAGGTCGTCTCGCCCAACGGGGTGGTCAACTACAGCGACTCCTACGACATGCTCGAGGACGCGGTCGCCTCGGCCAAGCAGGCGCGCCAGAAGCTGACCGCGCCGTCGGTGAAGCCGGGCAAGTACGACCTTGTGCTGGACCCCTCGCACACCTGGCTGACCATCCACGAATCGGTCGGCCACCCGTTGGAACTGGACCGCGTGCTCGGCTACGAAGCCAATTACGCCGGCACCAGCTTCGCCACCCTGGACAAGCTCAAGGACAAGTTCCGCTACGGCAGCGACAACGTCACCATCTTCGCCGACAAGACCCAGACCGGCAGCCTCGGCGCGGTCGGTTACGACGACGAGGGCGTCAAGACCAAGCGCTGGAACCTGATCAAGGACGGCACCCTGGTCGACTACCAGACCATCCGCGACCAGGCCCACATCCTGGGCAAGACCGAGTCCGACGGCTGCTGCTACGCCGACAGCTGGTCCAGCGTGCAGTTCCAGCGCATGGCCAACGTTTCGCTGGCGCCGGGAAAGAACAAGCTCAGCGTCGCCGACATGATCAAGGACGTCGAGAACGGCATCTACATCATCGGCGACGGCTCGTTCTCGATCGACCAGCAGCGCTACAACGCCCAGTTCGGCGGCCAGCTGTTCTACGAAATCAAGAACGGCAAGATCACCGGCATGCTCGAGGACGTGGCCTACCAGATCCGCACGCCGGAGTTCTGGAACGCCTGTACCGCCGTCTGCGACGACAGCGACTACCGCCTCGGCGGTTCGTTCTTCGACGGCAAGGGCCAGCCGGGCCAGGTGTCGGCGGTCTCGCACGGTTCGAGCACGGCGCGCTTCAACGGCATCAACGTCATCAACACCGCCCGCAAGCTCGGCTAAGCGACGCCAGGAGAATCCACGATGAGTATCTTTACCGAAGCCGAAGCCCGGACCATCCTCGAGAAGGTCGTCAAGCTGTCCAAGGCCGACGAGTGCACCGCCACCCTGAGCGGCTCGATCAACGGCAACATCCGTTTCGCCCTCAACAACGTCTCCACCAGCGGCATCGTCGACGACGCCGACCTCGCGGTCCAGGTCGCGTTCGGCAGCCGCGTCGGCGTGGCCACCATCAACGAGTTCGACGACGCCGCGCTGGAGCGCGTGGTGCGCCGCGCCGAGGACCTGGCGCGGCTGGCGCCGGAGAACCCCGAGTTCATGCCGGCCATCGAGAAGCAGAGCTACAAGCCCAGCAACACCTTCAGCGAAGCCACCGCGGGCATCACGCCCGAGTATCGGGCCAAGGTCGCGGCCGACTCGATCGCGCCCTGCCGCGCCGACAAGCTGACCGCGGCCGGCTTCCTCGAGGACGGCCAGAGCTTCGTCGCCTTCGCCAACAGCAAGGGCAACTTCGGCTACCAGCGCGCCACCAACTTCGACTACACCTGCACCGTGCGCACCGACGACGGCCGCGGTTCGGGCTGGGTCGGCCGCAACCTCAAGAACGCCGACGAGTTCAAGGTCGACAGCGACGTGCGCACCGCGATGCGCAAGGCCACCGAATCGGCCGAGGCCAAGGCGCTGGAGCCGGGCAAGTACACCGTGATCCTGGAACCGGCCGCGGCCGCCGGCCTGATCTCGTTCATGATGAATTTCTTCGACGCCCGCCAGGCCGACGAAGGCCGCAGCTTCCTGTCCAAGAAGGGCGGCGGCAACAAGCTCGGCGAGCAGGTCTACGACCCGCGCGTGAACATCGTCGCCGATCCCTGGGACGAGCGCGCCGCGGTCATGCCCTGGGACGGCGAGGGCCTGCCGCGCGAGAAGATGGCGGTGGTCGAGAACGGCAAGGTCGCAGCGCTGCGCTATTCGCGCTACTGGGCCAAGAAGCAGGGCAAGCGCGCCGTCGGCGCGCCCGGCAACCTGCTGATGGCGGGCGGCGACAAGTCCACGGCGGAGCTGATCAAGGGCACCCAGAAGGGCATCCTGGTCACCCGCACCTGGTACATCCGCCTGGTCGATCCGCAGACCGTGCTGCTGACCGGCCTGACCCGCGACGGCACCTTCTACATCGAGAACGGCGTGATCAAGCACCCGGTGAAGAATTTCCGCTTCAACGAATCGCCGGTGATCATGCTCAACAACATCGAAGAACTCGGCAAGCCGGTGCGCGTGGCCGGCGACGAGTCCTCGTTCGTGATGATGATCCCGCCGATGAAGCTGCGCGACTTCACCTTCACCTCGCTGTCGGACGCGGTCTGACGCCCACCGGCGCGGGCGGCGCCACCGGACTCCGGTGCGCCGCCCGTCGCCGACGCGCCCCGTGCGCGTTCCATCGATTCCGCCGAGCCGAACACGCCTGTGCAACGACGCGACTTCCTGAGTTTCACCGGCCTGGGTCTGGCCGGCCTCATGCTTCCCTACGGCCGCAGCATCGCCGCCGAAGCCCTGCTCGAACCGGTCGACGGCGCGCGCCGCCGCGCCCTGGCCGATACCGCGCTGAACGCCGCGCGCGAGGGCGGGGCGTCGTACTGCGACGTGCGCATCGGCCGCTATCTGCGCCAGTCGGTGATCACCCGCGAGGCCCAGGTCCGCAACATCGTCAACAGCGAATCGGCCGGCGTCGGCATCCGCGTGCTCTGCGAAGGCGCCTGGGGTTTCGCGGCCACCGCGCGCGCGACCCCTGAAGCGGTGGCCAATGCGGCACGCCAGGCCCTGGCCATCGCCCGCGCCAACGCCAAGGCCCAGACCCGCAAGGTCGAGCTGGCGCCGGTCGCCGGCGTGGGCGAGGTGCGCTGGGCGACGCCGGTGCGCAAGAACGCGATGGCGGTGCCGATCAAGGACAAGGTCGATCTGCTGCTCGGGGTCAACGCCGCCGCGCTCAAGGCCGGCGCCGACTTCGTCAATTCGACCTTGTTCGTGATCAACGAACAGAAGTACTTCGCCTCCACCGACGGCAGCTACATCGACCAGGACGTGCACCGGATCTGGCTGCCGCTGACCGCGACCGCGATCGACAAGGCCAGCGGCAAGTTCCGCACCCGCGACGGCCTGTCGGCGCCGATGGGCATGGGCTACGAATACCTGGACGCGGACCCCGCGCAGAAGCATGCGCTGCCCGGCGGCATGACCGGCTACGGCCGTTCCTACGACGTGATGGAGGACGCCGTCGCGGCCGCCAGGCACGCGCGCGCCAAGCTCAAGGCGCCGTCGGTCAAGCCCGGCAAGTACGACCTGGTGCTCGACCCCTCCAACATGTTCCTGACCATCCACGAGAACGTCGGCCATCCGCTGGAGCTGGACCGCGTGCTCGGCTACGAGGCCAACTACGCCGGCACCAGCTTCGCCACGCTCGACAAGCGCGAGCAGGGCTACCGCTACGGCAGCGAGGTGGTCAATTTCGTCGCCGACAAGACGCGTCCCGGCAGCCTGGGCGCGGTCGGCTACGACGACGAGGGCGTGAAGACGCGCGAGTGGGATCTGGTCCGCGACGGCATCCTGGTCGACTACCAGGCCACCCGCGACGAGGCCCACATCCTCGGTCACAAGGAGTCGCACGGTTGCAGCTACGCCGATTCCTGGTCCAGCGTGCAGTTCCAGCGCATGGCCAATGTCTCGCTGAAGCCGGGCAAGAAGCCCTTGAGCGTCGCCGAGATGGTCAAGGGCGTCGAACGCGGTCTGTACGTGCACGGTCGCGGCTCGTACTCGATCGACCAGCAGCGCTACAACGCCCAGTTCGGCGGCCAGCTGTTCTTCGAGATCAAGAACGGCCAGGTCACCGGCCTGGTCGAGGACGCCGCCTACCAGATCCGCACGCCGGAATTCTGGAACGCCTGCGTGGCGGTCTGCGACGAGCGCGATTTCCGCCTCGGCGGTTCGTTCTTCGACGGCAAGGGCCAGCCCAGCCAGGTCTCGGCGGTGTCGCACGGTTCGAGCACGGCGCGCTTCGACGGCGTCAACGTCATCAATACCGCGCGGGCGCTGTAGGCAGGGCCGTCGATGCGCGAGCTCGCCGCCACCCCCGCCACGGCGCCGGCCGGCGTGGCGCCGTGAACCGCGCGCAGTTCCTGCGCCTGATGCTCGGCGGCCTGGCCGGCGCGGCCCTGGCGCGCCCGTGGCAGGCCGCGTCCGCCGCGGCCGAGTACGACTTCTGGTTCACCCGCCTCAAGTACGACTCCGGCGACTGGGACGTGGACCAGCGCATGCCGGCCAACCTCATCACCTCGCTGATCGACTACACCAATCTGCGCGTGGACCCCAAGGAACACGTGCTCGCCCTGGCCGATCCGAAGATGCTGACCGCGCCGTTCTGCTACCTGGCCGGGCACAAGCTGGTCGAGTTCAACCCCGACGAGCGCCGCAACTTCGAGCGTTACGTGCGCAACGGCGGCTTCGTCTTCGTCGACGACTGCAACCACGACATCGACGGCCTGTTCGCGCGCTCGTTCGAGGCGCAGATGGCGACGATCTTCGGCCGCAAGGCGATGAAGAAGCTGCCCAAGAACCATCCCATCTACCGCAGCTTCTTCACCTTCGACGGCCCGCCCGCGACCGGCTTCGAACTCAACGGCTGGGGCGACGACCTGGTCCACGAGTATCTGCAGGGCATCGAGATCGACGGCCGTCTGGGCGTGCTCTACAGCAACAAGGACTACGGCTGCGAATGGGACTACGACTGGCGCAACAAGCGCTTCCTGGCCGAGGACAACACCAAGTTCGCGGTCAATATCGTCATGTACGCGCTGACCGCGTGAACGAACCAGCAAGGGAACACCGATGAGCCAGACCCCCAGCGAATCCGATATCCAGGCCGAACTCGCGCAACTGGGCACCTTGCGCAGCGCGATCGCCCAGGCCATCGTCGGCCAGGACGACGTGGTCGAACAACTGCTGATCGGCCTGCTCGCCGGCGGCCACTGCCTGCTCGAGGGCGTGCCCGGACTGGGCAAGACCCTGCTGGTGCGCTCGCTGGGGCAGGCGCTGGAGCTGCAGTTCCGGCGCGTGCAGTTCACTCCCGACCTGATGCCCAGCGACATCCTCGGCACCGAGCTGCTGGAGGAGGATCACGGCACCGGCCATCGCCATTTCCGTTTCCAGCCCGGCCCGATCTTCACCAACCTGCTGCTCGCCGACGAGCTCAACCGGACGCCGCCCAAGACCCAGGCCGCGTTGCTGGAAGCGATGCAGGAGCGCACGGTCAGCTACGCGGGCGTGACCCACGCGCTGCCGGCGCCGTTCTTCGTGCTGGCCACCCAGAACCCGCTGGAGCAGGCCGGCACCTATCCCTTGCCGGAAGCGCAGCTGGACCGGTTCCTGCTGCATATCCGCGTCGATTATCCCAGCGAGCGCGAAGAGCACGACATCCTGCAGCAGACCACCGGCGCCCACAGCGCCCAGGTGCCGCGGGTGATGCACGGCGAGCAGGTGCTGGCCTTGCAGGCGCGGGTGCGCGAGGTTCATCTGGGCGAGGATCTGCTGCTGTGGATCACCCGCCTGGTGCGCGCCAGCCGTCCCGGCGACGGCGCCCTGGCCGAAGTGAAGCAATGGGTGAAGTGGGGTGCCGGCCCGCGCGCGGGCCAGTCGCTGGTGCTGGCGGCCAAGGCGCGCGCCTTGCTGCGCGGGCGCCTGGCGGCCACTCGCGACGACGTGCTCGCGCTCGCGGCGCCGGTGATGCGGCATCGCCTGCTGTTGTCGTTCGCGGCCGAGGCCGAGCAGAAGAGCGCCGACGACGTGATCGCGGCGCTGCTGCGCGGCGTGCCGTTCGCCGGCGCCTGAGCGTCGCAGCAGGACGGCCAGGGACATGAGCGGCGATCTGATTCCGGCGGCGGTGCGGGCGCGCTTGCGCAATCTGCGCCTGACCTCGCGGCGCGCGGTCGGCGCGCACGGGCTGGGCCTGCATCGCAGCCGCAGCCGCGGTGCCGGGCTCGAATTCGCCCAGTACCGCGCCTACGAGCCCGGCGACGAACTGCGCCAGATCGACTGGAAGCTGTACGCGCGCTCGGACCGCTTCTTCGTGCGCGAAGCCGAACGCGAAAGTCCGCTCGCGGTGTGGTTGTTGATCGACGCCAGCGCTTCGATGACCCAGGCCGACGCCGCGCGCCCGGGCTGGACCCGGCTGGACGCGGCCAAGGCCCTGGCCGCCTGCGTGGCCGAGCTGGCGCTGCGCCAGGGCGATCGTTTCGGCCTGATCGCCTTGCGCGGCGACGGCCTGCGCCTGCTCGCGCCGGCCACCGGCCCGCGTCAGCGCGACCGCCTGCTGTTGGAGCTGCAATCGCTATCGGCGCAGGGCAGCTGGCCCGCGGCCGACAAGCTGCGGCCGCTGTGGGAACGCATCGCCGCCGACGACCTGGTGCTGATGCTGGGCGACGGCTTCGACGAGAGCGGTGTAGCCGTAGCCGAACGTCTGGCCGCGGCGCGGCGCGAAGTGTTGAGCCTGCGCATTCTGACCGCCGAGGAGCGCGACTTCCCCTATCAGGGCGGCCACCGTTTCCGCGATCCGGAAACCGGCGAGGAACTGCTCGGCGACGGCGCCGCGCTGCGCGCCGAATTCCTGGCCCGTTTCGGCGCAGCGCGGGCCGAGATCGATGCGCGGCTGGACGCCTGTGGCATTCGCCATGCCGAATACGTGCTGGACCAGGAACTCGACTTGCCGCTGCACCGCTTGTTCGGCGCCCGCGACGCCGCGGAGTACGCGTGAACTTCGCCCTGTTGCTGCCTGCCGCGCTGGCCGCGCTCGCGGCCCTGATCCTGCCGCTGCTGATTCATCTGGCGCGGCGCAGCGAGCAGCGGCCGACCGACTTCGCCGCGCTGCGCTGGCTGCGCCAGAAGCCGCGCCCGCGCCATCGCATCCGCTTCGACGAACGCCTGCTGCTGTTGCTGCGTTTGCTGTTGCTGGCGCTGCTCGCGTTGTGGCTGGCGCGGCCGGTGTCGTACGGTGCGGTTAGCCATCAGCCCTGGATCGTGGTCGCGCCCGGCGTCGATCCGCGGGCCGTGCCGGCGGGCGAGGGCGCACGCGTACGCTGGCTGGCGCCGGGCTTTCCCGCCATCGATACGGCGCCGCCATCGCAACCGGTCGCGCTGGCGAGCCTGTTGCGCGAGCTCGATGCGACGCTGCCTGCGCAGGTGCCGCTGCGCGTGCTGGTGCCTGCGCAACTGAGCGGCGCCGACGGGCAGCGGCCGGTGTTGTCGCGAGCGCTGCAGTGGCAGGTGGTTGCCGGCACGACGGACGCAGCACCCGCCGCCGCCGTCGCGCCGCCGAAGCTCGCGATCCGCTACGCGGCCGAACGCGCGGCGTCGCTGCCGTACCTGCGCGCCGCGGTTTCGGCCTGGTCGCCGCAGAGCGTCTCCGCCGACAGCGGGGTCGCCGGCACTGCGGCGCCCACCGACCCCAAGACCCAGGTAATGGTGTGGCTGGCGCCGGGCGCCTTGCCGACAGCGGTGCTGGACTGGATCGGCGCCGGCGGCACCGCCGTGCTCGATGCCGACGCGCAATGGCCGCAGACCGCCGCTCGCGCGCCGCTGTGGCGCGATGCGGACGGTGCCGTGCTGGTCGAGGGATCGAGCTACCGCAACGGGCGCGTGCTGCGCTTCACCCGCGCACTGGCGCCGCAGACGATGCCGGAGCTGCTGGAACCGCAGTTTCCGCGCCGCCTGCGTGAACTGCTGAGCGCGCCGGTCGCCGCGCCCGGTCGCGCGATCGCCAGCGACTACGCGCCGCGCACCGGTGGCCCGAGCTTCGACGCGCCCGCACGCGATCTCAAACCGTGGCTGGCCTTGCTGATCGCCGCGCTGTTCGCCTTGGAGCGCTGGCTCGCCACGCGTCCGCGCCGGGGCGTCACGCCATGAGCGCCGCCCATGAGTTGCAGAAACTGCTGCGGGCCGCGCGACTGCGACGCGGCCTCGACGCGTCGCTGGTCGCCGCGCCCTGGCTGGCGGTCGCGGCGACGCTGGCGGGGCGCTGGAGCGGGGCGGTCGTGGCGTTGCCGGTCGCGCTTGCCGGCGCGGCCGTCATCGCCTTGGCCTGCTGGCGCCACGCCGCACGACTGGACACGCAATGGCTGGCGCGCAGGCTCAACGCACGCCGCGCCGACATGGACGACAGCGCCGACCTGCTGTTCGCCGAGTCCTCGCCGCTGGGCGCGTTGCAGAACCTGCAGCGCTCGCGCCTGCAAGGACGCATCGAGACCGGCGCGACGCCCGACCTGCGCCCGGGCTGGTCGCTGCGCCGCTGGCTGCTGTCGGCCGCAGTGGCCGTGCTCGCATTGCTGGCGATCCTGCTGTGGCCGCGGCCGGACGACGCGCCGCTGAGCGAACGCCTGGCCGATGCGGTCGGCCTGGCGCCTGCGCCTACACAGACACGGCTCACACAGACCCAGCTCGCGCTCGCGCCGCCCGCGTACACGCGCCTGCCCGCACGCGAGGACAGCCAGCTCGAAGCCAAGACGGTGCAGGGTGCGCAGCTGCGCTGGCGCCTGCGCTTCCAGCCGCAACCGCGTTCGGCCGAACTGCTCTTCCACGAAGGCCGCCGTCTGCCCCTGCAGCGCCAGGGCGAGGACTGGTCGGCGAGCCTGATCCTGGACAAATCGACCCTGTACCGCATCGTGCTCGATCCGCAGGCGCTGCCGCTGCAAAGCCGGCGCCTGTATCGCCTCGATGTCGTGCCCGACCGTGCGCCGCAGTTGCGCGTGGTCGAACCCGACCGCGGCCTGACTTTGCTCGCGGCGGGACAGCGTGTGTGGCCGCTGCTGTTCGACGCCAGCGACGACTACGGCCTGGCCGCGAACGCGACGCTGCGCATTACCCTGGCGCAGGGCTCGGGCGAGAACATCACTTTCCGCGAGCAGCAGCTGAGCCTGCGCGGCAGCGGCAGTGCGACCGCGAAACGCTATGCGCATCGACTCGACTTGGCTGCGCTGGGTTTTTCCGCCGGCGACGACCTGATCGTGCAGCTGAGCGTCGACGACAACCGCAGCCCGCAGCCGCAGAGCGCGCGCAGTCCCAGCCTGATCCTGCGCTGGCCGGCGGACCTGGGCCAGGAAGCGACCGGTATCGAGGGCCTGGTCAAGACCACGCTGCCGGCCTACTTCCGCAGCCAGCGCCAGATCATCATCGATGCCGAGGCGCTGTACGCGCAGCGGCGCAAGCTCGAAGCCGGCCTGTACGCGAAGCGCTCGGACGGAATCGGCGTCGACCAGCGCATCCTGCGTTTGCGCTACGGCCAGTTCCTGGGCGAGGAGGCCGAGGGCGAACCGAAGCCGCCGACCAACGATGCCGAGGACGTCGCCAACGAGGCCGGCGAACACGACGAACACGCTGCGGGCGCCGAGGCCCACGACGATCACGAGCACGCGCCGTCGCAGGCTCCGTCCCGGTTCGGGGATGCCGGCTCGGTGCTGGAGGAATACGGGCACACCCACGATCACGCCGAGGCCGCGACCCTGCTGGATCCGGAAACCCGCAAGTTGTTGAAGGCCGCGCTGGATGAGATGTGGCAGTCCGAACTGCACCTGCGCCAGGGCCATCCCGACCAGGCCCTGCCTTATGCCTACCGCGCCCTGCGCTACATCAAGCAGGTGCAGCAGGCCAGCCGCATCTACCTGGCGCGGGTCGGCCCGGAACTTCCGCCGATCGACGAGAGCCGGCGCATGAGCGGCGAGCGCGAAGGTCTGGCGCGACGCGGCGACGCCTTGAACGCGGCGACCGCGCCCGATCCGGCGCTGGAATCGCTGTGGCGGGCGCTTGAAGCGCCGCCGGCGCGGGCGGGATCGGCGATCGACACCGCCGCGCTGGAGCGCTGGCTGCGCGAACACGAGGCGCGGGTGCCGGACCCGCTCGCGTTCGTGGCCGCGATCGACGCGCTGCGCGAACGCCCCGATTGCGTCCCGTGCCGCGCTCGCCTGCGTGGCCTGCTATGGCCTCTGTTGACGCGACCACCGGCCGCGCTGCCGCGGCGCGAGGACGGCGGCGACGAAGGCCGGCGCTATCTGGATGCCTTGCGCAAGGAGTCGGCGCCATGAGCGGGTTCGCTGACATGACGCCCGAATTCGCGCTGGCCGCATTGCTGGCGCTGGCCGTGCTGGTCGCGCTGGCCGGCCTGGTCTGGCGCCAGCACCGCGCGCCCCTCGGACAACGCGGACATGCTTGGCGTTTCGTGTTGCTGTTCGTCGCGCAGCCGGCTTGCGCGGTCCTGCTGTATCTCGCACTGCTGCCGCCTTGGCTGCAGGGCGAAGCCGGCACGATGCTGGTCGCTACCGCCGGCAGCCAGGGCTTCGCCGAGGGCGTCGCCGGCGATGTCCGCGTCGTGCTGCCCGAAGCCGCCGCCGCGCTCGACGGCGAGCGTGTGCCGGACCTGGCCACGGCCTTGCGCCGGCATCCGGGCACGCGGCGCCTGCACGTGATCGGCGCAGGGCTGGAGGCGCGCGATCTCGACGCCGCGCGCGGACTTTCGATCGAGTTCCAGCCGGCGCCGCTGCCGCGCGGCCTCAGCGGCCTGTGGCTGCCGCCGCGGATAGCGGCGGGCGGCGATTTCCAAGTGCACGGTCGCGCCGAGGGTCTGGCCGGCGGCAGCGCCGAATTGCTGGATCCGGCCGGTCGTCGCGTCGACCGCGCGTCCCTGGACGCGGGCGGCGGCTTCGCGCTCGCAGGCAGCGCTCGTGGCGAAGGGCTGGCGAATTTCGCGCTGCGCCTGCTCGACGCGCAACGCAAGCCGGTGGAGCAGGTCGAACTGCCGCTGCGGACCGTGGCCGAAGCCGCGCCGCGCATCCTGATCCTGGCCGGCGCGCCCAATCCCGAACTCAAGTACCTGCGCCGCTGGGCGCTGGACAGCGGCGCGAGCCTGCACACGCAGATCGGCGTCGGCGGCGGCATGCAGCTGGGCGACGCGCCGATCGCGATCAATGCCGCGACCCTGGCCGGCTACGACCTGGCGGTGCTGGACGATCGCAGCTGGGAGGCCCTGAGCGCGGCGCAGCGCGCCGGCATGGTCGAAGCGTTGCGCAACGGTCTGGGCCTGGTCTTGCGTGTCACCGGCCCCTTGTCCGAAAGCACGCGCGGGCAATGGCGGGCGCTGGGTCTGAACGTCGATGCCGGTCGCGACACCGCGACCCTGCGTCTGGCGGTGGACGCCGGTGCGGACGAGGATGCGATCCGCGCCCGCATCGGTCCGGGCACTGCGGATGCGCCGCATGCGCGCGACGAAGCGATCCCCGAAACGCCGCAGCTGAGCCGGCGCGCCGTGCGCCTGGAATCGCCGCAGACGCGCCCATTGCTGCGCGATGCGAACGGCGTCGCGTTCGCGGTCTGGCGCGCCGAAGGCCGTGGCCGCGTCGCGCTGTGGACGCTCACCGACAGCTTCCGGCTGGCCCTGGCCGGCCGCGGCGACCTGCATGCGCAACTATGGAACGACGCCTTGGCGGCGGTCGCGCGTGCGCGTGCGGGCGAGACGCCCGAGATCGACGCCGACGCACGTCCGGATCAGCGCCTGAGTCTATGCGGCTTGGCGTCCGGTGCGCGCGTCTCCGCACCGGACGGCAGCGAACTGGTGTTGCCGATCGACCCGGTCAGCGGCGCGCGTCGCTGCGCCGGTTACTGGCCGCGCCTACCTGGCTGGCACGTGCTGCATCAGGGCGAACGCGCCTGGCCGTTCGCGGTGCGCCGCGCCGACGAGGCGCCGGGTTTGCGCGCGAGCGCATTGCGCGAGGGCACGCTGGCGCTGGCCGCGCAGCCGCCCACACGCGCGAGCGCAAGCGACGCGTCCGCGAACGCGCATCGCGGTCCGTCCTGGCCGTGGTTCCTGGGCTGGCTGCTGCTCAGCGCAGCGCTGTGGTGGTTTGAGCGTTCGCGCTACGGGCGTGCGCCCGCGGCGGCTTAGGCTCAGATCGACTGCATGCGTCCGCCGTCCACCGCCAGGCTCACGCCGTTGACGTAGGCGGCGGCGGGCGAGGCGAGGAAGGCGATGCTGGCGGCGATCTCGGCCGGCTGGGCGAAGCGGCCGGCCGGCACGGTCTTGCGCATGGCCTCGACGATCGCCTCCTCGGACTGGCCCGAGCTGCGTGCGCGGTCGCCGATGATCTGGGTGATGCGGCCGGTTTCGGTGTAGCCGGGCAGCACGTTGTTGACCGTGATGCCGAACGGCGCGAGTTCGCGCGACAAGGTCTTGGCCCAGCTCGCGACCGCGCCGCGGATGGTGTTGGACACGCCCAGGCCGACGATGGGTTCCTTCACCGAGGTCGAGATCACGTTGACGATGCGGCCCCAGCGCGCCGACTGCATGCCCGGCAATACCGCCGCGACCAGGGTCTGGTTGGCGACCAGGTGACGGTTGAACGCATCGAGATAGGCCTCGATCGCGGCGCTGTGGGCGGCGCCGCCGGGCGGGCCGCCGGTGTTGTTGATCAGGATGTGCACCGGACTACCGGCGGCCAGCGCTTCGACCTGGGCGCGCAGCGCGGCGGTGTCGGAGACGTCGCTGGCGATCCAGCCGTGCTGCTGCGACTCGCGCGTCGGCAGGGCCGCGACCACCGCCTGCAAGGCTTCAGGCCTGCGCGCCAGCACCGTGACGTCGGCACCGAGCAGCGCCAGTTCATGCGCCGCGGCGCGGCCGATGCCGTCGGAACCGCCGCAGACCAGGGCGTGCTTGCCGGTGAGATCGAGGTCCATGGCGGGTCTCCGTAGGGTCAGGCGTCGGGCAGGCCGGCGCGCACTAAGGCCGCGACCTCGCGTGCGTTTTCGCCGCCGAGCGCGTCCAGGTGCCGGGCGACCGAGATGCGATTGGCGAGCGGGTGGTTCTGGCTGAACTTGAACTTGAGCGTCGCGCGCTCGACTTCGAAACGGAAACCGACGATGCCGCGCAACTGCCGGCGCAGGTCCTCGCGCTCGGCCTCGAATCGCCAGTCGCTGCCGACCTGGGCTTCGTGGTGGACGCTGAGGTCATCGACCAGACGTGCGAGTTCGGCTTCGTCTTCGTAGGTGTCCAGGCGCCCGTGCAGATGCGCGACCGCGTAGTTCCAGGTCGGCACGCGGGCGGCTTCTTCCTTGTCCGGGTACCAGCCCGGTGAGACGTAGGCATGCGGGCCGTGCACCACCGCCAGCGCCGCGCCGGCATGGCCGGACTGCGGGTTCGGCCTGGCCCAATGCCCGCGCAGCTGGATGCGATCGCCGTCGCGGCGGTACAACACCGGAAGGTGCGAGACCGTGGGTTCGCCGTCGCGGACGCTGATCAGGGTGATGAAGCTGTCGCGCACGAACAGCGCGTCCAGCGCGGCCAGATCGGCTTCGGCGAAGGCGCGCGGCAGGTACATGGCCGCCTCAGTGCCGCTGCGGCAGCTTGAGTACCATCGACTCGCGCAATGCCTCGTCGTCGGCGGCGCGCGGCGGCGTGAGTTCGTCGAGCGCGAAACCGCGCTCGGCCGCATCCTCGTCGTCCAGGCCGTCCAGCGAGACGAACTCGGCATCCATCAGCGCGGCGCGGGCGGTGTCTTCGCTGTCGTAGGCCAGGGTATTGCCGTCGCTGTCGAAGACTTCGGCGGTGCCGGCGTCGCGTACGCGCAGGCGCGCCCAGATCACGGTGCGGCCCAGCGTCGCCAGCCACCATTCTTCGCGCAGGGTTTCGTTCATGGGTTCGTCGCTCATAGAAGCATCGCTCATGGCAGCACCGTCGACAGCGCCCACAGCAGGCCGGCGCAGACCAGCCCGGCGATGATGGTCAGCAGCGACAGCCGCGCCGGATCGGCCAGGCCGTCGAGATTGCGGTCAGCGGCCTTGCGGTAGCCGCGCACCAGCAGCCAGCGCCAGGCGCTGGGATTGGCGAACGCGCCGGCGCCGAGCTCGCGCTGCAGCTCCGGATGGCGGTCGCGGATGTGCACCAGCGACAGCGGCCAGAAGATCACGAAGGCGCAGAAGCCGGCGATGGCGACGGCGACGAACAGCAGGGCTAGGAACAGAATCACGGGATGCTCAATCCTGGGGCGCGCGGTATTCGCCGATGACTTCGATCAGCCCGACGATGCGGTCGTTGAGCTGCTCGAGCTCCTCGGCCGGTACCCACCATTCGGTGTGGTGCGAGCCGCCGACCTTCTGGATTTCGTAGCGCGCCATGAACTCCGCGTCGACCTCGAAGCGGGTCACGTAGCCCACGCCGCTGTCCTTGATGTTCCACTGCGTCGCGATGTCGATCGCGTACTGCTCGTTGGTCACCGGATAGAAGATCGGCTGTTCGGGCAGGCGCGGCGGCCAGCGCCGGAATCCGCTGGCCTCGACCAGCGCCAGTTCATTCGGGCCGGTCGGTCGATACAGGGTCACCGTTGCCATGGCGCGACCTCAGAACTCGGCGCTGCCCGGCGCGCGCGGGTAGGGGATCGCGTCGCGGATGTTGCCCAGGCCGCAGACGTAGACCACCAGGCGCTCGAAGCCGAGGCCGAAACCGGCGTGCGGCACCGTGCCGTAGCGGCGGAAGTCGCGGTACCAGCCGTAGTGGGCCGGGTCCAGGCCGAACTGGGCCATGCGCGCGTCCAGTATGTCCAGGCGCTCTTCGCGCTGGCTGCCGCCGATGATCTCGCCGATGCCCGGGGCCAGCACGTCCATCGCGGCGACGGTCTTGCCGTCGTCGTTGAGGCGCATGTAGAAGGCCTTGATGTGCTCGGGGTAGTTGGTGACCACGACCGGACGGCCGACGTGCTGCTCGGTCAGCCAGCGCTCGTGCTCGGTCTGCAGGTCCAGGCCCCATTCGACCGGAAACTCGAACTTCTGCCCCGACTTCTGCAGCAGGCCGATCGCGTCGGTGTAGTCGATGCGTTCGAACGGCGCGTTGACGAAGGCTTCCAGGCGGGTGATCGCGTCGGGCTGGACGCGCTCGGCGATGAAGGCCAGGTCGTCGCCGCGCTCGTTCAGCACCGCGCGGAACATGTACTTGAGGAAGTCTTCGGCCAGGCGCGCGTTGGCGGCCAGGTCGTTGAAGGCGACCTCCGGCTCGATCATCCAGAACTCGGCCAGATGGCGGGTGGTGTTGCTGTTCTCGGCGCGGAAGGTCGGGCCGAAGGTGTAGACCTTGCTCAGCGCCAGCGCGTAGGCCTCGGCGTTGAGCTGGCCGGACACGGTCAGGAAGGTTTCCTTGCCGAAGAAGTCGCGCGAGAAATCGACCGCGCCGTCCTTGCCGCGCGGCAGGTTGGCCATGTCCAGGGTCGAGACGCGGAACATCTGGCCCGCGCCCTCGGCGTCGGACGTGGTCACGATCGGCGTGCTGATCCAGTAGAAGCCGTTCTCGTGGAAGAAGCGGTGCGCGGCCTGCGCCAGGCAGTTGCGGATGCGGGTGACGGCGCCGAACAGGTTGGTGCGCGGACGCAGGTGCGCGACTTCGCGCAGGAATTCCAGCGAATGCGCCTTGGGCTGGATCGGATAGGTTTCCGGATCGTCGACCCAGCCCACCACCTCCAGCGCGCTGGCCTGGATTTCGAAGCTCTGGCCCTGGCCCTGCGAGGCGACCAGAGTGCCGGTGGCGATCACCGCGCAGCCGGCGGTGAGGTGCTTCACCTCGGCTTCGTAGTTGCCCAGGGTATTGGGCGCGACCACCTGGATCGGCGCGAAGCAGGAGCCGTCGCTGACATTGACGAAGCTCAGCCCGGCCTTGGAGTCGCGACGGGTACGTACCCAGCCGCGGACCGTGACTTCACCGCCCGCCGGGACCTTGCCCGCGAGTGCCTGTTCGACGCTGACCACCGTCATGGGATTCCTGCCTCGGAACGCTGTTCGATAAGAACCCTGGATGATAGCGGATCGGCGCGGCCCGAAGCGCCGCGCGGCCGCTACACTCGGGCCATCGCAGGGGCAGGGGAGCAGCGCATGGGACGTGGCTGGATGGCGGTGGCGTTGTGGCTGTGCGCCGCGAGCGCATGGGCGCAGGCGCCGGCGACGCTGGACGAGGCCCGCGCCGCGCATTTCGCGAAACTGGCCCTGGACTGCGTGCAGCGCGAGTACCCGAACAAGCTCTCGCATCAGTTGCGCAGCGACGCCGACGCGCTGCCGCCGCGCAAGCTCTATCCGGCCTTCTACGGCTGCTACGACTGGCACTCCTCGGTCCACGGCCATTGGCTGCTGGTGCGGCTGCTGCAGCGCTATCCGAACGCCGCGTTCGCGCAGCCGGCGCGGCAGGCGCTGGCGGCCAACCTGACCGCGGCCAACATCGCCGGCGAGCTGGCCTATTTGCGCACCGGCGGCGACGAATCCTTCGAACGTCCCTACGGCCTGGCCTGGTTGCTGCAGTTGGGTACGCAGTTGCGCGGCTGGGACGACCCGCAGGGGCGGCAGTGGGCGGCGGCGCTGGAACCGCTGGAGCGCGAGGCCTCGGCGCGCTTCCTGCGCTGGCTGCCCAAGCTGACCATGCCGATCCGGGTCGGCGAGCATTCGCAGACCGCGTTCGCGTTCGGCCTGGCCCTGGATTGGAGCGAGCGCAGCGGCGACGCCCGGCTGCGCGCGGCGCTGAGCCAGCGGGTGCGCGAGTTCCATCTGGGCGACCGCGACTGCCCGATCGCTTACGAGCCCTCGGGTCAGGACTTCCTGTCACCGTGCCTGGCCGAGGCCGACCTGATGCGGCGCGTGCTGGCGCCAGCCGAATACGCGCGTTGGCTCAAGGCCTTCCTGCCCAGGATCCCGCGCAAGGCCGATGCCGGCTGGCTGACCCCGGGCGTGGTCCTGGATCCCACCGACGGCAAGCTCGCCCACCTGGACGGGCTGAACCTGAGCCGGGCCTGGATGCTGGAGGGCATGGCGCGCGGCCTGCCGCCCGGCGACCGCCGCATTCCGGCCCTGCGCGCGGCCGCCGCGCGCCACCGCGACAGCGGCCTGACCGCGGTCAGCGATGCCCACTACGCCGGCGCGCACTGGCTGGGCAGCTTCGCCACCTATCTGCTGGCACCGCCGGAAACTTGAAACGCTGTGTCGCGGCGCCATATCCACAGGGTCGCCGCGGCCGTCATGGCGCGCCTGTTACCATATCGCCTAGCAGCGAAAGTCCCCCCGAGAATCCCGATGTCCGTCAGCCTCGCTCCCGCCGCCCTCGAACGCGTCCGCCATTTTCTGGCCGAGGCGCCCGATGCCCTGGGCCTGCGTTTCGGCGTGACCCGCACCGGCTGCTCGGGCTGGCAGCACATCGCCGACCTCGCTCGCGATCAGCGCGAGGGCGACACCGTGTTCGAGCAGGACGGCGTGCGCATCTACGTCGACCCGATCAGCCTGCCGCTGGTCGACGGCACCCGCATCGAGTTCACCAAGCAGGGCCTGGGCGAGCAGTTCGTGTTCCAGAACCCCAACGTCAGCGCCGAATGCGGCTGCGGCGAGAGCTTCACTACGGCTGCCGACGCGGCCTGATTCAAAGCCGACTGGTTCAAAGCCGCCTGATCGCGCAAGGCCCGTCCGGGCCTGCGACTCCCGAATTACCTGATCGCCGCGCCACAGCGCGGGCGCCCTGCGCATGCGCGAGTTGCAGTCTCAAGCAACTTTGACACGGTCTCGCTCCAGGCCGCCCGGGGCTGTCCGAATTGGTCCGCTAGCCCTCGCATTGACTTTTGGCCTAGCGATTACCAGCAAGTCGCGGGCTAGACTCGGGCCTCGCTCCGAGGGGATGCAGGCATGCTCCGTAAGCTCATGTTCGCCGCGGCCGCCGCGGCTGTGTTCGTCGCCGCGCCGGTGCGCGCGCAAGACGCCGACGCCCGTCTCAAGGCGTATTTCGAAGCCGAATGGGAACGCGGGCTGGTCGAAAACCCCGAAGGCGCCAGCTACAACGGCGACAACCGTTTCAACGACCGCTGGACCGACCGCAGCCTGAGCGCGATCGCCCAGCGCGAGGCCGCCGACCGCGAGGCCCTGGCCAAGCTCAAGGCGATCGACCGCAGCGCGCTGTCGGCCGACAGCCAGCTCGACTACGACACCTACGCCTGGAACCTGGACCGCAATATCGAGCGCCAGAAATTCCGCGAGTACCTGCAGCCGATCAGCCACCAGGGCGGCGTGCAGACCGCCGACGGCATCGCCGAGGTGCTGCCCTTCGCCAGCGCCAAGGATTACCGCGACTGGCTGGCGCGCTTGAACGCGCTGCCGGCGGTGATCGAGCAGACCACCGTACTGATGCGCGAGGGCCTGAAGGAAAAACGCACGCCGCCGCAGGTGCTGATGCAGCGCGTGCCGGCGCAGATCGCCTCGCAGATCGTCGACGACCCCAGCAAGAGCGCGTTCTACCGCCCGTTCCTGCGCTTCCCCGCGAGCGTGCCCGAGTCCGAACGCGCCGCGCTGCAGGCCCAGGCCAAACAGGCGATCGGCGAGCGCATCGTGCCGGCGTACCGCAAGTTCGCGGCCTTCTTCAACGACGAATACCTGCCCAAGACCCGTACCGGCATCGCCGTGGCCGAGCTGCCCGACGGCAAGGCCTATTACGATTTCCTGGCGCGCTACTACACCACCACCGATCTCAGCGCCGACCAGATCCATCAGACCGGCCTGAGCGAAGTCGCGCGTATCCGCGCGCAGATGGAGAAGGTCAAGGCCGAGGTCGGCTTCAAGGGCACGCTGCAGGAATTCTTCGCCTACCTGCGCAGCGATCCCAAGTTCTTCCACAAGACCTCGGAGGAGCTGCTGACCGCGTACCGCGCGATCGCCAAGCGCATCGATCCGGAGCTGGTCAAAGCCTTCCACGTCATCCCGCGCCAGCCCTACGGCGTGCGCCCGATCCCCGACAACATCGCGCCGGACACGACCACGGCCTATTACCAGCCCGGCGCCGTCGACGGCAGCCGCGCCGGTTTCTACTACGTCAATCTGTACAAGCCGGAAGTGCGGCCGATCTGGGAAATGATGGCGCTGTCGCTGCACGAGGCCGTGCCCGGCCACCACTTCCAGTTCGCACGCGGGCTGGAGCTGCCGGAGCGGCCGATGTTCCGGCGCACGGCCTATTTCGTCGCTTACGGCGAAGGCTGGGGCCTGTACGCCGAGCAGCTGGGTTACGACATGGGCCTGTACGACGACCCCTACGATCGCTTCGGCCAGCTCACCTACGAGATGTGGCGTGCGGTGCGCTTGGTGGTCGACACCGGTATGCACGCCAAGGGCTGGAGCCGCGAGCGCGCGATCGCCTACTTCAAGGACAACGCGGCCAAGACCGACCAGGACATCGTCAACGAGGTCGACCGCTACATCGGCACACCGGGCCAGGCCCTGGCCTACAAGATCGGCCAGCTCAAGATTTCAGCGCTGCGCGCCAAGGCCAAGGCCGCGCTGGGCGAACGCTTCGACCTGCGCGCGTTCAACGACGAAGTGCTGGCGACCGGCTCGGTGCCGCTGCAGGCGCTGGAGGCGCATATCGACGCTTGGATTGCGGCGGAGTCTAAGCAGAAGTGAGAACTTGACCTCGTCCGGAGCCCATCCTCCCGGTCCCTACTTTTGCAGAAGGGGCCGGAGGATTTAGCGCTTAGCCGCCCTCAGCCGATCAACTTGCCCAACATCCGCAAGCCACCCGTCCACACGCCGATCGCGGTGCCCAGGCTGGTCAGGAAGAAGTTCAGCAGCACCCGCGCGACCCGGTTGCGCCACCAGCCGCGCCAGGTCTGGACGTCGTCGCGCAGGGCCATGAAGTCGGCGTAGGTCGGTTTGCGTACCCAGGCCTCGGTGAGCCCGCTGAGCGTGCCCGAGGCCAGGGCCGGGTGCAGCGGCGTGATCGGCGAGGCCACGAACGCGACCAGGATGCTGAGCGGATGGCCGCCGGCGATGGCGCAGCCGATCGCGCCGAGCACGCCGGTCGCCAGCACCCACTGCAGCAGCAGGTCGGAGCCGACGTCGATGCCGCCGCGCCAGAAACCCCAGACGAAGCCGCCGAGCACGAATGCCGACAGGAAGATCGTGAACCAGGGCACCGAGCTCTTCTGCGGCAGCGATTCGAGTTCTTCGCGCACCGTCGCCGGCGCGCGCGTCTCTTCGCGCAGGTGCTGGGTCAGGCCTTGCAGGTGGCCGGCGCCGACCACGGCCAGCACTTCGCGCGCGTCGCCGTGCGATTCGCGCAGGCGTGCGGCCATGTAGCGGTCGCGTTCGGCGATCACGCTTTCGTACAACTGCGGGCTTTCGCTGGCGAACTCGCCGAAGCTGGATTCGAGCATGTCGCCCTGCTTGAGCTTCTCGATCTCTTCTTCGCCGACTTCCTCGTCGGCGAACAAGGCCGCCAGCAGGCCGCCGCCGAGCTTGGCCCGGCCCCACCAGCCCAGCTTGCTGGAGGCGCGCTTGAAGGTCAGGCCGACCTCGCGGTCGATCAGGTGCACCGGCAGTTCGCGCTGACGCGCTTCCAGGACCGCGCGCTTGAGCTCGGCGCCGGGCTCGATGCCGAGCTGTTCGGCCAGCCGGCGCTGGTAGGCGGCCAGGGCCAGGTTGGCGGCGAACAGGGCGGTCTTGCCGGTGCGCAGGACCTGGATCAGGTCCAGCCGGGCCAGGGCGTCGGGGTCGGTGAGCGCCTGCAGGCGCTGCGGATCCAGCTCCACCGCGACGGCGTCGTAGGCGCCGCTGCCGATCGCGTCGCGCACCGCGTCCACGCTGGCCTGCGACACATGCGCGGTCCCCAGCAGGGTGTAGCGGACACCGTCGCGTTCGACGATGGCGTGGGGCTGGCCGTGCAGGCCGTCGGTCATCGGATCATTCATTCGGTCGTTGGGCCGTACGGGGGCTGGCACAGGAGGCCCGGCAGGATAGCGGCAAATCGCGTAGGTCCGACAGCGGCCGCGGCCAGAAGTGCCCTGGGGATTAAATGCTGGGGCGAAGTGCAGGGCCGAAGGGCCCGGACCTGCACGGTCAGCGGGTGCGGGCGTCGAACGGGGCCCGGTACCAGGCCACCAGGCCGACCGCGAGCAGCAGCGCGCCGATCCAGCGCAGCCAGAGCGGCCAGGCCGGCGCCGGCTGCAGCAGGTCGAGGCGGTTGACGAACAGCGTCTCGCAGGCGCCGTTGCCGGTGTCGTCGCGCGAGACCGAGGTGCCGCGCACGAAGTTCATGCCGGCCTGGTGCCTGTAGACCGCGAGCTGACCGCGCAGGCGCACCTGGTCGCCGACGCGCAGGCCGCGGATGCGTTCAGCGATGTCTTCGCTGTTGGTCAACAGGTGGTTGTTGGACAGGGCGCGGGTGTGCTCGGGGCCGACCGGCACGCCGTAGCCGTACTTGTAGTTGCAGGTCCACTGACCGTTCCAGAAGGCCATGTGCCGGTAGGCGCCGTCGCTGGCATTGGCGCCCCAGACCAGGCACAGGTCGGCGACGTTGAGATGGTCGTTGGCGCGCGCGTGGAAGCTGTCCCAGAACGTGTCCGAGTCGTGCCGGCTCACGATCAGGCCGGTGATGTCGTAGTCGGCGACCGGTTCGATGCGGTAGTCGACATCGCCGGCGCGCACCGAGTACGGCGCGTCCGAGCTCGGGCGCTGCAGCGGTTCGCTGCGGACCTCGGGCAGCAGCAGTGCCGGCTCGGGCACGGTGTCGCGCTTGTAGCAGCCCAATGCGAGCAGTCCGATGCCGAGGATCAACAGCAGGCGCGCCAGTGCGCTCATCGGCGCGCGCTCCGCCGCGCGTCCGGCCGCGCGGGCCGGGCGTGTGCTTGCCTGAGAGGTGCCACGGTTCGTCCCCCGATCCTGCCGCAGCCTCCAGGCCGCGTGCGCCCAGAGTAGAAGCAAGCGCCGATCCGCGACAAGACGCGACGCGGCCGGCGGTCGTCGGGCCGCCGGCCGATTCCGCTATCGAGCCGGTTCTATATGGCCGGGCTCTATTTCCGGCAGTCCCATCCGGCAAGTTTCCGCGCCGTCCGCGCCGTCCGCGCCGATGCCCAACGCTCAGGCCCAGCCGTAGGGCAGGTTCGGGCTCGACACCAGACGATCGCCGACCGCCTCGCCGTGCAGGAAGCGCCGCCCGGCTTCGATCACGCTGCGGTCTTCGAGCACGCGCTTGTGGCCCAGGCCGGTGGTGCTGAGCAGGCGCGAATCGGGCCAATAGCGTGCGTAGCGCTCGCCCTCGGACCAGGGCACTTCGCGATCGCCCAGGTCGTGCACGATCAAGGCCGGGCTGGCGATGACCGGTGCGTTCAGATGCGCCTGCTGTTCCTCGAAGCCGATCCCGATGCGCTGCTCGAAGTAGGCGAACATGCGCCGGCACAGGTGCTCGCCGATCCACACCAGACGGGCGAAGCGGTGCGCGGCCGCGACCGGGTCGGCCGCCGGCGCGATCAGCACCGCGCGCTCGGCGCGCAGCCCGCGCGCCATCGCCAGCAGGGTCGCCGCGCCGCCCAGGGAATGCCCGATCACCGCCGCCGCCGGGCCGTAATGGCGGCCGACCGCGAGCAGATGGCGGGTGAAGTCGGGCAGGGTGCTCTGGCGGCCCGCGCTCTTGCCGTGCGCGGGCTGGTCGAACGCGACCACCGCATAGCCGTCGGCGCGCAGGCCCTCCAGCCAGGGCGCGATGCGGGTGCCGTGGCTGGACCAGCCGTGCGCGAACAGCACGTAGGGCTGGGTCCGGGGATCGCCCCAGACATAGGTCGCGATGTCGTGGCCGTCGACCTCGAGCCGGCCCTCGCTGGCGCCGTGGCTGGGCGCGGCCAGGGCGCGGCTGCGCGAGGACGCGAACGGCGTACTGAACAAGCGTGCCGCCCGGCGCACCGTCGTTTCCGGGGCGAAGCGGCTGCCGATCAGGAAGCCCAGCCGCAGCCCGTATAGCTGAATAAAACTACGAACGGTCGTGCTAATTTTGGAGATGAGCGGGTACATGACGGAGCCTCTCTGCGCGAGATCAGGCGGTGGGGGAGGAGTAGGAACGGATCAGGCGTTCGAACGCGCGTTGCCCGCGCTCGACGCTGGGTTCGAAGCCGAACAGGCCGGCGTCGTGGTGCACGACCAGGGCCAGTCCGTAGATCTCGAACGCCAGCTGATGGGCGTCGGTGTCGGTCTGCAATTCGCCGGCGTCCACGGCCATCTGCACCGCGCGGGCGATGTCGTTGCGCCAGCGGGTTTCGTGCTGCAGGACGCGGTCGCGCAAGGGGCCGGGGCGGTCGTCGTACTCGCTGACGGCCGACAACAGCACGCAGCCGCCGGAGGTATGGCGGGCCCAGTCGAACCAGGCGGCGATGATCGCGCGCAGTCGCGGCAGGCCGCGCTTGGACTTCAGCGCCGGCAGCAGCACGTATTCGAGGAAGCGCTGGCCGGCGGCGTCGAGCACCGCCAGCTGCAGGTCTTCGCGCGAGCCGAAATGGGCGAACACGCCGCTCTTGGACATGCCCACGGCCTGCGCCAAGGGACCGATCGAGAGGCTCTCCAGGCCACCGCCGACGGCGATGCTGTAGGCCTGGTCGATGATCGCGTCGCGGGTGGCGGCGCCTTTGCCGGTGGCGGTCAGATTGGACATGGCGGAGAAAATAGCACGTTCGTTCGTTTTTAGGCTACCGCTCATCGGCAAGATTACGGCCAAAGGGCAGTTCAGGATGTGCCGACGCCACCACTTTGGGCGGCGCGTACCTCGGGTGGCGCGGCGCTGTCGCCCGCCCCGAGCGGCCGCAGCATCTGCACCGTGTCCAGCCAACGCCCGTGCTTGCGCCCCAGACCTGGGAACACGCCCACGGTGCGGAAACCCAGGCGCTCGTGCAGGGCCACCGAGGCGGCATTGGAGCCGTCGCCGATCACCGCCACCATCTGCCGATAACCGCGCGCCTCGCAGTCTTCGATCAATCGTTGCAGCAAGGCGCGGCCGACGCCGCGGCCCTGGCAGCCGGGCTGCACGTAGACCGTATCCTCGACCGTCCAACGGTAGCCCTCGCGGCTGCGGTAGCTGCTGGCGTAGGCGTAGCCGGCGAAGGCGCCGTCGAGTTCGGCGACCAGGTAGGGATAGCCCTGGTCGATCACCGCCTGCCAGCGCCGGCGCATCTCGGCCAGGTCGGGTACGGCGTATTCGTAGGTGGCCACGCCCTCGCGCACTTCCAGCGCGTAGAGCTCTGCGATCGCGACCAGATCGCCGGCGACGGCGGCACGGATCGCGACGGGCGCGGCGCTCACCGGCTTCAGTCGCGGTAGCGCTTGAGCAGGTCGCCGTAGGCGTCGATGCGGCGGTCGCGCAGGAACGGCCAGATCCGGCGCACGTGCTCGCTGCGGCCCAGGTCGACCTCGGCCATCAGGATCTCGGGTTCGGCCTGGACCGACTGGGCCAGGAACTCGCCCTGTGGGCCGAGCACGTGGCTGGTGCCCCAGAAATCGATGCCGGCCGCGTCCATGGGCGATTGCTCGTGGCCGACCCGGTTGCAGCTCAGCACCGGCAGGCCGTTGGCGACCGCGTGGCCGCGATGGCTGAGCACCCAGGCTTCGCGCTGGCGGTCTTTCTCGGCTTGCTCGTCGGTGGGGTCCCAGCCGATCGCGGTCGGGTACAGCAGCAGTTCGGCGCCGGCCAGGGCCATCAGGCGCGCGCCTTCCGGGTACCACTGGTCCCAGCACACCAGCACGCCGAGGCGGCCGACCGAGGTCTGGATCGGCTCGAAGCCGAGATCGCCCGGGGTGAAGTAGAACTTCTCGTAGAAGCCCGGATCGTCCGGGATATGCATCTTGCGATACTTGCCGGCGGTGGAGCCGTCGGCGTCGAAGACCACCGCGGTGTTGTGGTACAGGCCGGCCGCGCGGCGCTCGAACAGCGAACTGACCAGGACCACGCTGTGCTGCTTGGCCAGCGCGCCCAGGCGCTCGGTGCTGGGGCCGGGGATGGTCTCGGCCAGGTCGAATTCGGCCACCGACTCGTGCTGGCAGAAGTAGGGGCCGTTGTGCAGTTCCTGCAGCAGCACCAGCCTGGCGCCGCTCTTGGCCGCATCGGCGACGCGCGCCTCGATGTTGGCGAGGTTGGCCTCGCGCGAGCCGTGGTCGCGGTCCTGGATCAGGGCGACGGGCAGGGTGGTCTTCTTCATGTTCGGGCTCGGGATCCGGACGCAGGGCGATGAATATTCTAGGCTGCGCGCGCGTCCGCTATCGAATCCACGTTGAAATCTTCAGGACTCGCGGGCGGCGGCGTTGGCGCCGTCGATCACCCAGGCGATTGCGTTGGCAGCAATAAGCGCCACGAACACCAGCATCGCCTGCCTGGAGCCGGCACCGATTAGCCGGCACACGATCAAAGCCGTCAGGCTGTAGGTCAGGAGCGCCTGCAGTATTAAAGACCCTCGGCTCGCGCGCAGCCCATGACGCCAGTTGAATCCGCCGCGCCAGCGCGGGACGAACAGCCAGAGCCTCAGTAGCCGGGGCTTGAACCACAGGGCGATCAGCATCCCGGTGCCCCAGGCCGCGAACAGCACGCAGGCCACGATCTGCATTGCGGTGGTCATCAGGATCGGCGTGCTGTGCCGCTTACGCGACCACGCCCTGCGGCAGTTGCATGGTGATGCAATGCAGGCTGCCGTTCTGCCAGATCAGCGAACGGCAGGGCACCGGCACGATCTCGCGGTCCGGGAAAGCCTGGGCCAGCACGGCCTGGGCCGCGGCATCGGCGGCATCGCCGTAGGCCGGCATCAGCACAGCTCCGTTGACGATGAGGAAGTTGGCGTAACTCGCTGCCAGCCTTCGGTTTTCATCGATGACAGGCTGCGGCCACGGCAGCGCGAACAAGCGATACGGCTGGCCGTCGCGAGTGCGCAAGGCCGCCAGTTCGGCGGCCATGGCCTGGAGCTCGGCGTAGTGGCTGTCGTTGGGGTCGTCGCAGCCCTGGTAGACGATGGCGTCGGCCGCGGCGAAACGCGCCAGGGTGTCGATATGGGCGTCGGTGTCGTCGCCCTCCAGGTAGCCGTGGTCCAGCCACAGCACCCGGTCCTGGCGCAGCCAGTCCGACAGTTTGGCGGTGATCTGTTCGCGGCTGGCGTCGGGGTGGCGCTCGTGCAGGCACTGCCAGGTGCTCAGCAGGGTGCCCGCGCCGTCGGTTTCAATGGCGCCGCCTTCCAAGGCAAAATCAATGCTTTGGCGATCACTCTTCAAGAAGATTCCCTGCGAGTGCAGGCGCTCGACCAAGAGGTCGTCCTGGCTGGCGTCGAACTTGCCGCCCCAGCCGGTGAAGCGGAAATCGAGCAGGCGGAAACCTTCGCCCTGACGCAGGCTGATCGGGCCGGAGTCGCGCAGCCAGGTGTCGTCGTAGGGCGCCTCGACGAAGCGCACCCGGTCCATGTCGATCCGCGCCGAGGACAGGCGCGCACGGGCATAGGCCTGCACGTCGTCGTCGGCGACGCAGACGATCGCCGGCTGGAAGCGGGTGATCGCCGCGACCAGGGCGATGTAGGTTTCCTCGACCTCGCCCAGGCGGTCGGCCCAGTCGGTGTCGGCGTTCGGCCAGGCGATCAGGACCGCGGACTGGGGTTCCCACTCGGCGGGAAAGCGCAAGGCTTGCCCGGTCAATGCTTGCTCGGTCAAAGCTTAGGATCTCGTTCGGCGGCGTCAGCGCACGGGCGGCTTGGGCCCGATCTCTTCGGCGTCGGCCTTGTTGGCGACCACGTCGACCACCTTGTTCTTCTCGAAGTACACGGTGAACGCCGGGTAGACCCAACGGTTGATGGTGGGCCACTGGCGCTTCTGGCCGCCGCGCGGGTCCAGGCGTTCGGCCGGGGCGCCGTAGCGGGCCTCGACCTGGGCCATGGTCTGGCCGCGGACCGGCATCGCCGCCTTGTTCTCCTCGGACACGCGCTCGATCAGCAGGGTGTCGGCGGAGGCGGCGGTGGACAGAAGCAACAGGGCTGCGAACGCGAGTGCGGCGGGAGCGGTGCGGGACGTCATGGGTGCAACCTCGCTGGAGGACGCGAGATTGTACGCACAAGCCCCGATGCCACGGCAGCACGCGGCCGTCACGTTTTCGCGATCCGGCCAGGCGGGCGGGGCGATCGGACCGCAACGCAGAAAGGCCGCCTCGCGGCGGCCTTCCAGGCTAGCGGTCCGGGCGCGAACGCCGCGGACGTGCTTCTCAGCGCTGCCGCGCCTTGAAGCGTGCTTTCTTAGCGCTGACGCGCCTTGAAACGCGGGTTCGACTTGCAGATCACGAAGACCTTGCCACGGCGGCGGACGACTTTGCAGTCGCGGTGACGGTTCTTCGCCGACTTCAGGGAGGACAGGACCTTCATGACAGACCTCGGCAACAGGATTGGGTTAGACAGCCCGCGATCATAGCGGGTATTTCCCACTACGATCAAGTGTTTGCAGCAAATTATTTGGCTCTCGGCCGGGCCGGCGGTTCGCGGGGGCCTCGTTGCGGGGCCTTACCGGCCCGCAAACGGGCGGGAAAGGCGTGCCGTCCTTGCATAATAGCCGGCATGACGACTCCCTACGACAGCAGCACCCCCGTCCTCACCATCGACGGCCCCTCCGGCTCCGGCAAGGGCACCATCAGCCGCCTGGTCGCCCAATCCCTGGGCTGGCACTACCTGGATTCCGGCGCCCTGTACCGGGCGGTCGGCGTCGCCGCCGGCTGGGCCGACATCGACTTGGCCGACCCGGCCGCCCTGGTCCGCTGCGCCTTCGACACCCAGATCGGCTTCCGCGACGACGAGCGCGGCGAGCTGCGGGTGCTGGTCAACGACCAGGACGCCACCGACGAGCTGCGCACCGAGACCGCCGGGGCCGCCGCCTCGGCCATCGCCGCCATCCCCGAAGTCCGGGCCGCGCTCAAGGATCGCCAGCGCGCCTTCCGCCAGCCGCCGGGCCTGGTCGCCGACGGCCGCGACATGGGTACGGTGATCTTCCCGGACGCCCCCTACAAGGTCTTCCTTACCGCCAGCGCCGACGAAAGAGCCGAAAGGCGCTATAAGCAGTTGAAAGACAAAGGGGTTTCCGTTACTTTAGATGGTCTGCTGCGGGAGATTCTCGCCCGTGACGCCCGCGACGCACAGCGCGCGGTGGCTCCGCTGCGACCGGCCGACGACGCCGTGCGCATCGACACCACCGGCCTGGGCATCGCCGAGGTGGTCGAACGCGTGCTGGCCTTGTTGCCGGCGCGCTGACGTTTCCGCAAACGCGGACCGAACGCCGCAGAACACGCTGTAAACCACCAGCCCCGTCGCATCCGCGGCGGGATCCACAACGACACATGGCGCAGCTGCATCGCGCCACATAACGGGTGGGTCGACCACGTGCTGCTTGCGTCGCTACGACAGCGACGATGCCAGCCGGTGCGGCCCGTGTGTTCAACCGAGTAATCAACTAATGACCGAATCATTTGCCGAGCTGTTCGAACAAAGCCAGCAGTACCTGGCCAAGCTGAAGCCGGGCGCCATCGTTCTGGGTACCGTCGTCGAGGTCCGCGGCGACGTGGTCGTCATCAACGCCGGCCTGAAGTCCGAAGGCATCGTGCCGATCGAACAGTTCCGTAACGACGCCGGCGAGATCGACGTTGCCGTCGGCGACGAAGTCAAGGTCGCCCTCGACTCGATCGAGAACGGCTTCGGCGAAACCGTGCTGTCCCGCGAGAAAGCCAAGCGCGCGATGGTGTGGGACGAGCTCGAAGAGGCGCTCGAAAAGAACGAGACCATCACCGGCCGCATCAGCGGCAAGGTCAAGGGTGGTTTCACCGTCGACATCAAGGATGTCCGCGGCTTCCTGCCGGGTTCGCTGGTGGACGTGCGCCCCGTGCGCGACTCCGCTTACCTGGAAGGCAAGGAACTCGAGTTCAAGCTGATCAAGCTGGACCGCAAGCGCAACAACATCGTCGTCTCCCGCCGCGCGGTGGTCGAGAGCGAGTACAGCGTCGAGCGCGAGCAGCTGATGGAGAAGCTGCAGGAAGGCGCGATCCTCAAGGGCGTCGTCAAGAACCTCACCGACTACGGTGCGTTCGTCGACCTCGGCGGCATCGACGGCCTGCTGCACATCACCGACATGGCCTGGAAGCGCGTGCGCCATCCGTCCGAAGTCGTGGAAGTCGGCCAGGAGCTCGACGTCCGCGTGCTCAAGTACGACCGCGAGCGCAACCGCGTCAGCCTCGGCCTCAAGCAGCTGGGCGAGGATCCGTGGGACAACATCGCGCGCCGCTACCCGGCCGACACCCGCGTGTTCGGCAAGGTCAGCAACGTCACCGATTACGGCGCGTTCGTCGAGATCGAGCCGGGCGTCGAAGGCCTGGTGCACGTCTCCGAGATGGATTGGACCAACAAGAACGTCAACCCGTCCAAGATCGTGCAGGTCGGCGACGAAGTTCAGGTCATGGTGCTGGACGTCGATGAAGAGCGTCGCCGTATCTCGCTGGGCATGAAGCAGGTCACCTCGAACCCGTGGGAGACCTTCGCGGCCATCCACAAGAAGGGCGACAAGGTCGAAGGCCAGATCAAGTCGATCACCGACTTCGGCATCTTCATCGGCCTGGACGGCGGCATCGACGGTCTGGTGCACCTGTCCGACATCAGCTGGAACACCACCGGCGAAGACGTGGTCCGCAACTACAAGAAGGGCGACACCCTGGAAGCCGTCGTCCTGGCCGTGGATCCGGAGCGCGAGCGCATCAGCCTGGGCGTCAAGCAGCTGGAGCAGGACCCGATGGGTCAGTACGTCGCTTCCAACGCCAAGGGCTCGATCGTCAAGGGCGTGGTGAAGGAAGTCGACGCCAAGGGCGCCACGATCGAACTCGCCGACGGCATCGAAGGCTACGTCGCCGCCCGCGACATCGCCAAGGAGCGCGTCGAGGACGCCACCCAGTACCTCAAGCTGGGTCAGGAAGTCGAAGCCAAGATCATCGGCACGGACCGCAAGGGCCGTTCCATGCAGCTGTCGATCAAGGCCAAGGACGAAGCCGAGCAGCAGGAGGCCCTGGCCGACTACAACCGTTCGGCCTCGGATGCTTCCAGCGGCACCACCAAGCTGGGCGCGCTGCTGCGCGAGCAGCTGAGCGGCAACAAGTCCGAGTAATGCAATGAGTCGAGGCGCGCCGTTCCGGGCAACCGGAGCGGCGTCGCTGCAGTACCGCGGAGGCGGCCCGGCCGAGCCGGGTCGCCTTCGATTTGTGGCACCGTCGCGGCGCCGTTGTACCGGCACCGTCCCGACATCCCCGTACCAGAGATTGCGCTGCGCCCATGACCAAGTCCGAACTCATCGAGATCCTTTCGCAGCGTCAGGCCCACCTGAAGGGCGACGACGTGGATCTGGCGGTGAAGGCCTTGCTCGAAATGATGGGCGGCGCGCTGTCGGTGGGCGAACGCATCGAGATCCGCGGCTTCGGCAGCTTCTCGCTGCATTTCCGTCCGCCGCGCCTGGGCCGCAACCCCAAGACCGGCGAATCGGTCGCGTTGCCCGGCAAGCACGTCCCGCACTTCAAGCCCGGCAAGGAACTGCGCGAACGCGTCAGCGGCGTGGCGCCGTTGGACGATGAAGCTTGAAGCTAGCTTGAGGCTAGGAACTAGTTTCTAGGAATTAGGAAGTAGTTAGGCGGTTGTCGTGGCCTGCGCCACTACCAAGGCAATAGAACGAATCAGGAACGGTCAGAGCGGTGCTGCTCCTGACGGCCTCGTCCTGCCTGCCTCTTAGTCCTCCCAATCCGCCCCCTCATCCGGCCACGCCTTCTTTTACTAGCTCCTAATTCCTAAGAACTAGTTCCTAGCCTTAAGCTAGCAACATCGCGGACCCCGGACCCATCCCCCATGCGCCTGATCCGTTTCCTCATCGCCTTCGTCTGCCTCGCGGCCGGTGCCACCGTCGGCGCGCTCAATCGGCAGATCGTGCCCATCGACCTGGGCTTCGGCACCTTCCCGACCACCCTGGGCGTGGCCCTGATCGTGTCCCTGCTGATCGGCGTGCTCGCCGGCGGCCTGGCGATCACCGCCAGCCTGGTGCTGCCGCTGCGTCGCCGCCTGGCACGCGCCGAGCGCAGCGCCGCCCTCCCGCGCGAGGCCTGAGGCATGGCCTTCATCAGCGAGTGGTTCTGGTTCTTCCTGCTGCTGCCGATCGCGGCCGTCAGCGGTTGGGTGATCGGCCGCCGCGGCGGCGAGCGCCACAGCGACAACCAGGTCAGCCATCTGTCCACCACGTACTTCCGCGGCCTCAACTACCTGCTCAACGAGCAGCCGGACAAGGCCATTGAAATCTTTCTGCATATCGCCGAGCTCGACAAGGACACCTTCGAGACCCAGGTCGCGCTGGGCCACCTGTTCCGCCGCCGCGGCGAAGTCGACCGCGCGATCCGCCTGCACCAGGCGTTGGTGCAGCGTCCCGGCCTGAGCGACCAGCAGAAGGTCCAGGCGCTGCTGGCGCTGGGCGAGGACTACATGCGCTCGGGCCTGCTCGACCGCGCTGAGACCGTGTTCAGCGATCTGGTCGCGCTGGACATGGCGCCGCTGGCGCTGCGCCATCTGATCGGCATCTACCAGTCCGAACGCGACTGGGACAAGGCGATCGAGAACGCGCGCCGCTACGAGGCCGCGACCGGCGAACCGATGGGCAAGCTGATCGCGCAGTTCGAATGCGAACTCGCCGACCGCCACCGCGCCGCCGGCGAAGTCGACGCGGCCCGCGCAGCGGTCAAGCGCGCCTACGAGGCCGACGCCAACTCGGTGCGCGCGGGCATGCTCGAAGGCCGGATCGAAGTCGAGGCCGGCAACGACGCCGCCGCGATCCGCGCCTTCGAGCGCGTGGCCCGCGCCGATCCCGACTATTTGCCGGAAGTGCTGCCCTCGCTGCTGAGCTGCTACGAGCGCGACGGCGACCCGACCGGCGCGCGCGCGTTCCTGGCCGAGATGTGCGAGCACTACCGCGGCATCGCCCCGGTGCTGGCCCTGACCCGCATGGTCGAGGCCGAGGACGGCGTGCCGGCCGCGCGCGCCTACCTCGCGCGCCAGCTCAAGGACCGGCCCTCGGTGCGCGGCGAGGCCGCCCTGATCGACCTGACCCTGGCCGAGGGCGCCGATCCGATGGCGACCTTGCACGACCTCAAGCACATCACCGACCAGCTGCTGGTGCGCAACCCGAGCTACCGCTGCAACCGTTGCGGTTTCGGCGCGCGCAGCCACCACTGGCAATGCCCCAGCTGCAAGGAATGGGGAACGGTCAAACCGCTGCTGAACTACGCGGTGGTCTGATCCGATGGCCAGTTGGCTGATGACCCACCTGCTGATCGGAGCGGTCGGCACTTGGCTGGCGCGTTGGTACGCGCTGCGCATCGACCTCATCGACCACCCCGGCGAACGCCGCAGCCACGTCGTCGCCACACCGCGCGGCGGCGGCATCGCGATCGTGATCGCGCTGCTGGTCGCGACCCTGGCCCTGGCGGTGCGCCTGCCGGCGCAGGCGCCGCTGCTGGCCGCGTTCGGGCTGGGGCTGGCGCTGGTGGCCGGGGTCGGCCTGATCGACGATCACCGGCCGCTGTCGGCCTCGCTGCGGCTGGCTGTGCACGCGCTCGCCGCGGCGGTGTTTGCCTACGCGGTCTGGCACGTGCTGGACGCGCCCTGGCTGGCCCTGGGCGCGTTCGTGGCCGCGCTGGCGCTGACCAACGTCTGCAACTTCATGGACGGGATCAACGGCCTGGCCGCCAGTCAGGCGGCCCTGGTCGCCCTGGCCCTGGGCTGGCTGGCCGGAGCCCCGGGTGCGTGGCTGGGCCTGGCCCTGGCCGCCGCCTGCCTCGGTTTCCTGCCCTTCAACTTCCCGCGTGCCCGGATTTTCATGGGCGATGCCGGTAGCGGGGCGATCGGGTTCGCCCTGGCCGGGCTTGCGGTCTTTGCCTCGGCAGGCCTGGGCAGCCGATCAGCGGTCGTCCTGATGCCGCTTTCGGCCTTCCTCATAGACGCCGGCTTGACACTGCTACGACGCATGCTGCGCAGGGAGCGCTGGTGGACCGCACACGCGCAACACGCATATCAGGTCTGGGCGAGGAGAGTAGGGCACACCAAAGTCACATTCGCCTACGCCATGCATACCCTCGTAGCTGTGCTGGCGCTCCCAATACTGCTGCAAACGAGAATGGCTTTCATGTTGTGTACGGTTGCGGCGTGGTATATGTCCGGCGCTTTTTTGTGGTGGTGGTTACAGCGCGCCGGCTCCGAGCCGGCGTTGAATTCTCCCGGCTAGGTATAGGGGCATGGAATGAGCTCTTGGCGCGATCGTCTCAAAGGTGCACTGCCGCGCATGGCGGTAGTTGCGCACGATCTCGCGATGGTGTGGTTGGTTTGGCAAGCGCTGTACCGTCTGCGCTTCGGCATCATCCCCGCCGCCGTTCCGCTGCCGCTGTGGTCGACCGAGATCGCGCTGGTGATGATCGCGCAGGGCCTGGTGTTCTGGCAGGTCGGCCTGTACCGCGGCCTGTGGCGCTTCGCCGGCGTGCCCGATCTTTGGAATATCTTCAAGGCCTGCATGCTCGGTCTGTTCGCGATCGTGCTGGTGCTGTTCCTGTACAACCGCCTCGACACCACCATGCCGCGCACGGTGCTGGTGCTGTACCCGGTGGTCCTGGTCGGCATGCTGGGTGCGCCGCGCCTGCTGTACCGCGCCTGGAAGGACAGCCGCGTCGAACGCGCCAACACCGCGACGGTGCGCATCCTGATCCTCGGCGCCGGCCGCGCCGGCGAAGCGCTGGTGCGCGACCTGCGCCGCTTCGGCACCTATGAGCCGGTCGGTTTCCTCGACGACGCCGCGCGCCTGCGCGGCAGCAAGGTCCAGGGCGTGCCGGTGCTCGGACGCGTGCCCGAAGTCGCCGAAATCGCACGCGAGACCGCCGCCAAGCTGCTGGTGATCGCGATGCCTTCGGCCGACGCCAACGCGCTGCAGCGCGTGGTGATCGCCTGCGAGCGCACCGGCCTGCCGTTCCGGATGGTGCCGCGCCTGCAGGACGTGCTCGAAGGCCGTTCGCTGCCCGGCGAACTCAAGGAAGTCGCGATCGAGGATCTGCTCGGGCGCAAGCCGGTGCTGCCGGATTGGAAAGCGATCCGCAGCTGGCTGGGCGCGCGTTCGGTGCTGGTCACCGGCGCCGGCGGCTCGATCGGCTCGGAGCTGTGCCGCCAGTGCGCGCGCCACGGCGCCCGCCGCATCGCCCTGATCGAAATCGACGAACTCGCCCTGACCCAGACCGAGGCCGCGCTGCGTCGCGATTTCCCGGATCTGGAATACATCCCGATCCTGGGCGACTGCGGCGACCCGGCGGTGATCGCGTTCGCGCTCGACCAGTCCGAGCCCGACGCGGTCTTCCATGCGGCCGCGTACAAGCAGGTGCCCTTGCTGGAAGCGCAGTTGCGCGAGGCGGTGCGCAACAACGTGCTGTCGACCGCGACGGTGGCCAAGGCCTGCCGCGAATCCGGCGTCGGCACCTTCGTGCTGATCTCCACCGACAAGGCGGTCGATCCGGTCAACGTGCTCGGCGCGACCAAGCGCCTGGCCGAGATGACCTGCCAGTCGCTCGCCGACCAGCGTTCGACCCGCTTCGTGACCGTGCGCTTCGGCAACGTGCTCGATTCGGCCGGCAGCGTGGTGCCGTTGTTCCGCGAACAGATCCGCGGCGGCGGGCCGGTCACGGTCACCGACCCGGAAGTCACGCGCTTCTTCATGACCATCCCGGAAGCCTGCCAGCTGATCCTGCAGGCCTCCGCGATCGGCAGCCATGAAGCGATCTACACCCTCGACATGGGCGAGCCGGTGCCGATCCGCCTGCTCGCCGAGCAGATGATCCGCCTGGCCGGCAAGCAGCCGGGCCGCGACATCGCGATCATCTACACCGGCCTGCGTCCGGGCGAGAAGCTGCACGAGACCTTGTTCCACGCCGACGAGCGCTATCGCCCGACCCAGCATCCGAAGATCCTGCAGGCCGAGCCGCGCGGCGTCTCCGCGTCGGCGATCGAATCGGCGATCGCGCAGCTGCGCGAGGCTTCGGCGCGCTACGACCGCGAAGCGCTGAACCAGTTGTTGCGCATGGCCGTGCCCGAGTTCGCCCCGGTGGGCGAACATCCCGATTACGTCGAGTCGACCACCGTGGTGGCGTTCCCGACCCGTAACGCCAGGAAGGTTTGATGGCAGCTCGCATCCGTAAAGCGGTGTTTCCCGTCGCAGGACTGGGGACCCGATTCCTGCCCGCGACCAAGACCGTGCCCAAGGAAATGCTGCCGATCGTCGATCGGCCGCTGATCCAGTACGCAGTCGACGAAGCGATCGAAGCCGGTTGCGACACCCTGATCTTCGTCACCAACCGCTACAAGCACGCGGTCGCCGACTACTTCGACAAGGCCTACGAGCTGGAGCAGAAGCTCGAGCGCAGCGGCAAGCTCGAACAGCTGGAGCTGGTCCGCAACGTGTTGCCTCCGGGCGTGCGCGCGGTGTTCGTGACCCAGGCCGAAGCCCTGGGCCTGGGCCATGCGGTGCTGTGCGCCAAGCCCGTGGTCGGCGACGAGCCGTTCGCGGTGGTGCTGCCCGACGACCTGATCTGGAACCGCGGCCCGGGCGCGCTCAAGCAGATGGCCGATGCGGCCGAAGTCTCCGGCGCCAGCGTGATCGCGGTCCAGGACGTGCCGCGCGAGCAGACCGGCAGCTACGGCATCGTCGCCACCGACGGTTTCGCCGCGCGCCAAGGCCGCATCCGCGCCATCGTCGAGAAGCCCAGTCCCGAGGTCGCGCCCAGCAACCTCGCGGTGGTCGGCCGTTACGTGCTCAATCCGCGCATTTTCGCCCTGCTGGAGAACACCACGCCCGGCGCCGGCGGCGAGATCCAGCTCACCGACGCGATCGCCGCGATGCTCACCGAGGAGGCGGTCAATGCCTATCGCTTCCAGGGCACCCGTTTCGACTGCGGCACCCACCTGGGCCTGATCGAAGCCACGATCCGCTTCGCCCTGGACCACGAAGTGCTCAGCGATTCGGCGCGCCAGCTGATGCAGAACGCGCTGAGCGAACTGGGCGTGGCCGATCTGGAGTGAGGCCTGGGCCGGGAAGCAGGAACCCGTAGCCAGGTCGCTTACCCGCTTGTTTACCCGCCGTCGCAGGCATCGCGACGATCGGCCGCGTCGGCTCGACGGGGTCGGCCGCGACGTATCTATAAGCCAGCAAGGCGCATAGCACGGCGAGTCCGATCCAGACCGCCACGATCACGGCGGCCGCGACGCGGCCTGCCGCGCCGCCCTCCAGACCGCCGTCCTGCGCGGCACGCGCGCGACACTCGGCCATGACGGCCGCTGGAATCATGCGGATCGCCCACGCGATCCCCAGCGGAAGCAGGAGCAGATCGTCCAGATAGCCCAGGACCGGGATGAAGTCCGGAATCAGGTCGATGGGACTGAGCGCGTAGGCCACGATCGCCGCGACCAGCAGCTTGGCGTACCACGGAGTGAGCGGATGCCGCGCCGCGAGGTAGAGCGCGTGGATCTCGCGCTTGAGTTGGCGAGCGCGTTGCCGCAGTGCGTCGATCCATGGCATGCCTTCGACTCCCGCGGCGCTGGGCGATGGCGCCGGCCGCATCACGATGGACGCGAAGTCGGGGCAGGGCAACAGCACCAGCCCGGCGCCCGGCGCGGCACCGATGGAGCCCTTAGCGGTAGTACCAGAACGCCGCCATCGCTACGGCTGCGCATAGCGCGGCCAGCACGCGCGCCACCGCGGCCATGCGCCGTACCCGCCCGATCCAGCGCAGCGCGGCCGCGCCGCGCAGCACGCGTACGTCGCGCAGGGTGCGCCAGTCGCGCGGCGGAAAACGTTGCTCGGCCTGCGCGGCCGCAGCCAGACGCCGCAGGCTGCGCGCCAGCAGAGACAAGGGCGCCACCGGCAGCAAGCCCAGCGCGACGAGCAGGCCGCGCAACCAGCGTCGGGTGCGCTGCGGGTCGCCGTCCTGGGCCAGCTGGCTGGCAATCCCGGTCAGCCAGGCATCGAGTTGCCACAGCGCGAACGAGGCCAGCACCACGATCGCGGCGATGATCAGCAGGCTGCGCCTGCGATAGGCTAGGTTGGCCGAGTGGATGTCCGTATCGCGCATGCTCGCGTTCCTGTGGATCCGGGCTCGTGGTTCCCGTGCATTTCAGCAAACCCGACCGCCGCATTCCAGACCGCCCATGACCGCCCCCAGCTACTACCGCGCCACCTTGCCGCCGACGCCGGAACGGCCGGCCCTGCAAGGCCGGCGCGAAGCCTCGGTGTGCGTGATCGGCGGCGGTTTCGCCGGGCTCAATACCGCCCTGGGCCTGGCCGAGCGCGGGGTCGAGGGCGTGGCCCTGGTCGAGGCCCAGACCCTCGGCCACGGCGCCTCCGGACGCAACGGCGGCTTCGTGTTCGGCGGCTTCTCGCGCGGCGAGGACGCGCTGCTGCGCGAACTCGGCCGCGAACGCGCGCGCGCCTTGTACGCGGGCAGCATCGGCGCGGTCGAGCTGATCCGCTCGCGCATCCATCGCCACGGCCTGGACTGCGATGCGGTCGAGGCCGGAGTGATCTGGGCCAACTGGTTCCGCGATCCCAAACCGCTGCGCGCGCGCCAGCGCCTGCTGGCCGAGCACTACGGCGTCGACTGGCGCTGGCTGGCGCAGGACGAACTGCGCGGCCTGGTGCGCAGCGACCGCTACCACGGCGGCCTGTTCGAACCGCAGGCCTTCCATTTCCATCCGCTCAAATACGCGCTGGCCCTGGCGACGCTGGCCGAACGCGCCGGCGTCGCCGTGCACGAACGCACGCCGGCGACCGCGCTGCGTCGCGACGGCGCGCTGTGGCGCGTCAGCACGCCGCAGGGCGAGATCGCGGCGCCGCGGGTGGTGCTGGCCTGCGGCGGCTATCTGGCCGGGCTGCGCGCGCGCGTGGACGCCGGCGTGATGCCGATCGCGACCTACGTCATGGTCACCGAGCCGCTGGGCGAACGCCTGGACGAGGCGCTGCGCACACGCGCGGCGGTCTACGACAGCCGTTTCGCGTTCGACTACTACCGGCCGCTGCCCGACACGCGCCTGCTGTGGGGCGGGCGGATCTCGGTGCTGGACCGTTCGCCGGCGGCGGTCGAACGCCTGCTGCGGCGCGACCTGCTCAAGGTGTTCCCGCAACTGGAAGGCGTGCGCATCGAGCAGGCCTGGTCCGGCCTGATGAGCTATGCGCGCCACCAGATGCCGCAGATCGGCCTGGTCGAGGACGGACTGTGGTTGGCGCAGGCCTTCGGCGGTCACGGCGTCGCCCCGACCACCTTCGCCGGCGAGCTGCTGGCCGCGGCGATCGCGCACGGCGACCCGCGCTGGCGGGAGTTCGAACATTACGGCCTGGTCTCGGCGCTGAAGCCGGCCGGGCTGCTGGGCGCGCAGTTGAGCTACAGCTGGGCGCAGTTCAAGGATATGTGGAAAGACTGGAACGAGAGGAAGCGCGAGTGAGCCAAGACCATGGTGCGGCCGGGCAGGACGACCTGAGCTGGAGCGAGTTCGAGAGGGTGATGCTGTGCGCCGGCACGGTGCTGCGGGTCGAGGATTTTCCCGAAGCGCGCAAACCGGCGTGGAAGCTGTGGGTGGACTTCGGACCGCATGGGGTGCGCAAGACCAGCGCCCAGGTCAAGCAGCTGTACGCGGCCGAGGCACTGATCGGGCGCCAGATCGTCGGCGTGATCAACTTCCCGCCCAAGCAGGTCGGGCCGTTCCGTTCCGAGTTCCTGCTGACCGGGTTTCCGACCGAGGACGGCGTGGTGGTCACCGCGATCGAGCGCCCGGTGCCGAACGGGACGCGGCTGGCCTGAGCCGTTCGGCCCTGGCCTTCGGTAGGAGCGGCGTAAGCCGCGACCGCGCCATCGAAGCGACGACGCAATTCGGTTTCGTGGTCGCGGCTTACGCCGCTCCTACCCCAGAGCGCGGCACATTAAAAATCTTTAATCGTCCGCCCAGGCTGCCGTAGCCCGCCGTCGCCTAGCCTGCAATCGCGATCGCTTCGGTCGCGTCTTCGGGAGAGCCGCCATGCCCCGCATCCTGCTGGTTCCGATCGCCAGCGCTTTGCTGTTCCTGAGCCTGGGCGCCAGCGCCGCACAGCCTGCACCGGCCGCTCAGCCGACGGCCGCCGCCAAGCCCATGGCCGCGCACTCCGCCGCCCAGCCGACGGCGGCTACCCCCCGACCCGCGCCGGCCAAGGCCGCGGCTACCCCCCGACCCGCGCCGGCCAAGGCCGCGGCTGAACATTGCCGCGACAGCAAGGGCAAGTTCGTGTCCTGCGAAAAGAAGGTCGAGCCCAAGCGTTGCCGCGACGCCCAGGGCAAATTCACCGCCTGCCCGCGGTAATCGCGCGGTCGGCTACCGTGGGCCGATCGCCAGCGCGCAACCGGACCTCGTCGTCCACGGCAAGGGCAGCTTCGGCTGCCCTTGCCGTTTGTGCGGGCTAGCTGCGCGGGCCGGCATCGCTACGCGCGAAAGGGGTATTCCGCTTCGAGGTAATGCGCTTCACGCATCGCGCCGTGGGCTCGCAGCATCGTACGACCGGCGCGCGCAGACCCCAAAACGCACCAGGGCGGCCGTAGCCGCCCTGGTGTGACTCCGCTATGCGAAGGTCGCGGCCTTCGCCTCGCGGCCGTGGCTCAGAGCGCTTCGAACACGCCCGCCGCGCCCATGCCGGTGCCGATGCACATGGTCACCAGGCCGTACTTCTGCTGACGACGGCGCAGGCCGTGGACGATGGTCGCGGTGCGGATCGCACCGGTCGCGCCCAGCGGATGGCCGAGCGCGATCGCGCCGCCCAGCGGATTGACCTTGGACGGGTCCAGGCCGCTGTCGCGGATCACTGCCAGCGCCTGCGCGGCGAAGGCTTCGTTGAGCTCGATCCAGTCGATCTGGTCCTGGGTCAGGCCGGCCTGCTTGAGCGCCTTCGGAATCGCCGCGATCGGGCCGATGCCCATCACTTCCGGGCGCACGCCGGCGACCGAGAAGCTGACGAAACGCGCGAGCGGGGTCAGGCCGTAGTCCTTGACCGCCTGGCCCGAGGCCAGCAGCACGGCCGCGGCGCCGTCGCTCATCTGCGAGGCGGTGCCGGCGGTGACGGTGCCGCCGAACTGGCCGTTGCGGAACACCGGCTTGAGCTTGGCCAGCGCCTCCAGCGAAGCGTCGGCGCGCGGGCCTTCGTCGAGTTCGATCAGGCTCTTGCGCAGCTTGATGGTGTTGCCGGACAGATCGGGCAGGTGCGACAGCACCTCGTACGGGCTGATCTCGCTCTTGAACTCGCCGGCCTGCTGCGCGGCGATGGCCTTCTGGTGCGAGGCCAGGGCGAACGCGTCCTGGTCCTCGCGCGAGATCTTCCATTCCTCGGCGACCTTCTCGGCGGTGATGCCCATGCCGTAGGCGATGGCGACGTGGTCGTCCTTGAACACGCTCGGGCTCAGCGCGACCTTGTTGCCCATCATCGGCACCATCGACATCGACTCGGTGCCGCCGGCCAGGACCAGGTCGGAGTTGCCCAGGCGGATCTCGTTGGCCGCCAGCGCCACGGCCTGCAGGCCGGAGGAGCAGAAGCGGTTGATGGTCTGCGCGGCGATGGTGTTGGGCAGGCCGGCCAGCAGCACGCCGATGCGCGCCACGTTCATGCCTTGCTCGCCCTCGGGCATGGCGCAGCCGATGATGGCGTCGTCGATGCGGTTGAGGTCGATACCCGGGGCCTGCGCGACCACCGACTTGAGCACGTGGGCGAGCATGTCGTCGGGGCGGGTGTTGCGGAATACGCCGCGCGGGGCCTTGCCGACCGGGGTGCGGGTGGCGGCGACGATGTAGGCGTCTTGAACTTGCTTCATGATCTTTCTCCGAAAGAGGGATTCGGGATTAGGGATTCGGGATTAGGACGAACGATCCGGGAGACGCTGTTGCGAATCCCGGATCTCGAATCACCAATCTCAGTTCCTCAGCGGCTTGCCGGTCTTGAGCATGTGCGCGATGCGCTCCTGCGTCTTGGGCATCTGCGCCAGCGCGACGAAGTGCTCGCGCTCGAGCTTGAGCAACCACTCTTCGTCGACCAGCGCGCCGCGGTCGACTTCGCCGCCGCAGATCACGGTGGCGATGCGGGTGGCGATCTCGTAGTCGTGCGGCGAGATGAAGCGGCCTTCCAGCATGTTGACCAGCAGCATCTTGAAGGTCGCGATACCGACGTCGCCGGCGACCTGGACCCGGCGGCCGGGCAGGGGCGGGCGGTAGCCGCTCTCGGCCAGGCCGCGCGCCTGGGCCTTGGCCACATGCAGCAGTTCGAAGGCGTTGAACACCACGGCGTCGCCGTCGCGCGCCAGCTTGAGCTCGCGCGCTTCGAAGGCCGAGGTCGAGACCTTGCCCATGGCCACCGACTCGAACGCGGTCTTGAGCTGGGCGAACACGTCGCCGCCCGGACCGGCCGCGTCGGAGGCGCGCACGGCGAACTCCTTCAGGCCGCCACCGGCCGGCAGCAGGCCGACGCCGGCCTCGACCAGGCCGATGTAGCTTTCCAGCGCGAACACGCTCTTGGCCGCGTGCATCTGGAACTCGCAGCCGCCGCCCAGGGCCAGGCCGCGCACCGCCGCGACCACCGGCACCAGCGAATACTTGATGCGCTGGCTGGTGGCCTGGAAGTTGGCGACCATGGCCTCGAAGCCCTTGAGGTCGCCGGCCTGGAGCAGGCCGAGCGCGCCGGACAGGTCGGCGCCGGCCGAGAACGGCTCCTTCGGCTGCCAGATCACCACGCCCTTGAACTTCTTCTCGGCGATGCCAATGGCTTCCTGGATGCCGTTGAGCACGTGGTCGTTGACCGTGTGCATCTTGGTCTTGAAGCTGATCACGGCGATGTCGTCGCCGTCGTCGGCCCACAGGCGGATGCCGTCGTTCTCGAACACCGTCTGGCCCTGCGAGAACTTCTCGCCGAGCAGGGCGTCGGGGAAACGCTGGCGCGCGTAGACCGGGTTGGACGAGCGCGCGACCTTGGCGTTGCGGCCCGGGCTGTAGCTGCCGTCGCTGCCGTGCACGCCGTCGCGGCCGTCGAACACCCAGTTCGGCAGCGGCGCGGACGCCATCGCCTTGCCGGCGACGATGTCCTCGGCGATCCAGTCGGCGACCTGCTTCCAGCCGGCGGCCTGCCAGCTCTCGAACGGGCCCAGCGACCAGCCGTAGCCCCAGCGCATCGCGAAGTCGACGTCGCGCGCGGTGTCGGCGATCGACTCCAGATGGAAGGCGCTGTAGTGGAAGCTGTCGCGGAACACCGCCCACAGGAACTGCGCCTGCGGATGGCTGCTGGCGCGCAGCGCGGCGAACTTCTTGGCCGGGTCGCGTTCCTTGAGCAGGGCGGCGACGTCGGCGTCGAGCTCGCCGGCCGAGACGCGGTAGTCCTGCGCCTTCAGGTCCAGCACCAGGATGTCCTTGCCGCGCTTGGTGTAGACGCCGGCACCGGTCTTCTGGCCCAGCGCGCCCTTCTCGATCAGCGCGGCCAGCCACTTGGGCGCCTTGAAGTACGAGTGCCACGGGTCGTCGGGCAGGGTGTCGGCCATGGTCTTGATGACGTGGGCCATGGTGTCCAGGCCGACCACGTCCGCGGTGCGGTAGGTCGCCGACTTGGGACGGCCGATCGCCGGGCCGGTCAGGGCGTCGACGGTGTCGAAGCCCAGGCCGAACTGCTCGGTGTGGTGCATCGCGGCCAGCATCGAGAACACGCCGATGCGGTTGCCGATGAAGTTCGGGGTGTCCTTGGCGATCACCACGCCCTTGCCCAGGGTGGTGGTCAGGAAGGTTTCCAGGCCCTCGAGCACGCTCGCGTCAGTGCCGCGGGCCGGGATCAGCTCGGCCAGGTGCATGTAGCGCGGCGGGTTGAAGAAGTGCACGCCGAGGAAGCGGTGGCGCAGCTGCTCGGGCAGCACTTCGGCCAGCTTGTTGATGCCCAGGCCCGAGGTGTTGGACGCCAGCACGGTGTGCTCGGCCACGAACGGAGCGATCTTCTTGTACAGGTCCTGCTTCCAGTCCATGCGCTCGGCGATGGCCTCGATGATCAGGTCGCAGTCGCGCAGCTGTTCCAGGCCGGTCTCGTAGTTGGCCGCGCTGATGCGCTCAGCCAGGCCCTTGGCGGCGAGCGGGGCGGGGCTGAGCTTGCCCAGGTTCGCGATCGCCTTGGCGACGATGCCGTTGGGGTCGCCCTCCTTGGCCGGCAGGTCGAACAGCACCGTGTCGACGCCCGCGTTGGTCAGGTGCGCGGCGATCTGCGCGCCCATGACGCCGGCGCCCAGGACCGCGGCTCGGCGGACAAGCAATTTGTTAGACATCGTCTGCAACTCCTTGGATTGATTGCACTATGTTGCAGCGCCAGGACGGTACGGAAGCGGGGCAACCGATGGGGTCGCCCAGGCGCGGTCGGAAAGGGGCGGCGGAGCGCTGGGCTCAGCTCTTGAAGCCGGCAGCGGCGAAACGGATCAGCTCGCGGCCCGCGCGCTCACGATGCGCCGCCTCGGTGACACCGGCGGGACGCTTGATCAGGCCGAAGTCGGCCATGGCGTAGGTCAGCGACCCGGCCAGGAAGTCCAGGCGCCAGTACAGCTCTTCCTTGCTCAGGCCGGGCACCGCGGCCGCGATCGCCTTGGCGAATTCGCGCAGCACGTGGCCGTAGTGGTCGGACAGGAACTTGCGCAGGCTGTCGTTCTTTTCGGCGTAGGCGCGCGCGACCACGCGCACGAAAGCGGCGCCGCCGTGGCGGTCCTGGGCCAGGGCCAGGGCCGGCTCGACGAACGCGGCCAGGATCGGTTCCAGTTCGCCCGGATGCTGCTGGACGGCCTCCTGCAGGGCGCTCAGGCGCTGCCGGCTCATGTCGTCCATGCGGCGGCGGAACACCTCGTTGACCAGGTTTTCCTTGCTGCCGAAGTGGTAGTTGACCGCGGCGATGTTGACGTCGGCGCGGCTGGTGACCTGGCGCAGGGACGTGCCGGTGAAGCCGAACTGGGCGAACAGCTCTTCGGCGGCGCCGAGGATGCGGTCCTTGGTGGAGAAATGGGCGGTGGCGGCCATGGGGCTCCAGGGTGGCTGAATCAAACGCTTGTTTGATCGTAGTCCCGGCTTGGCCGGATCGTCAACGGATTTTCAGCACAACCGTGCAAATCGCATGACCGATCCGGTAGAATTACCGTAGCCATATCGGCTAAACCCGCGTTCTGTCGCGGGTTTTCTGTTATTCTCGGGCCCTCGCAAGGAAGCAGCAGCGGCCCGCCTACCCGGAGAATTTCCATGGCGCTGGAGCGCACCCTGTCCATCATCAAGCCCGACGCCGTCGCCAAGAACGTCATCGGTGAGATCTACACGCGTTTCGAGAAGGCGGGCCTCAAGGTCGTCGCTTCCAAGATGAAGCACCTCTCCAAGCAGGAAGCCGAAGGTTTCTACGCCGTGCACCGCGAGCGTCCGTTCTTCGCCGCCCTGGTCGAGTTCATGATCAGCGGTCCGGTGGTGATCCAGGCGCTGCAGGGCGAGAACGCCGTGCTCAAGCACCGCGACCTGATGGGCGCGACCAATCCGAAGGACGCAGCGCCGGGCACCATCCGCGCCGACTTCGCCGACAGCATCGACGCCAATGCCGTGCACGGTTCGGACAGCCTGGAGAACGCCGCGATCGAGATCGCGTACTTCTTCCCGGCTACCGACGTGTACGCGCGCTAAGCCACGCCGTGAACGACCTCCGCACCAACGCGAACGATCTTGCCCACGCCGGCGACACGCCGGCGTCGGCAACGCCCGCGGGCGCTGACGCCAGCGGTACGAACGCCATGAGTGCGAAGGTCGTCAACGCTGACGTCGGCGCCACCGACGTCGCGGTCGCCGCGACGCAGCCGGCCAGTTCCGGCTTCGTCGCGTTCGATCCGGGCAAGACCAACCTGTTCGATCTCGACCGCGTCTCGCTGGAAGACTTCTTCGAGCAGACCCTGGGCGAGAAGCGCTTCCGCGCGCACCAGGTGATGAAGTGGATCCACCACCGCTACGTCACCGACTTCAACGACATGACCGACCTGGGCAAGGCGCTGCGCGCCAAGCTCGAGCAGCATGCGCAGGTGCGCGTGCCGCAGGTCGTGTTCGACAAGGCCTCCACCGACGGCACCCACAAGTGGCTGCTGGGCATGGACCCGAAGAACGCGATCGAGACGGTGTTCATCCCCGACAAGGGCCGCGGCACCCTGTGCGTGTCCTCGCAGGTCGGCTGCGCGCTGAACTGCCAGTTCTGTTCGACCGCGACCCAGGGCTTCAACCGCAACCTGTCGACCGCCGAGATCATCGGCCAGGTCTGGGTCGCGGCGCGCCACCTCGGCAACGTCCCACACCAGCAGCGCAAGCTCACCAACGTGGTGATGATGGGCATGGGCGAGCCGCTGGCGAATTTCGACAACGTCGTGCGCGCCATGAGCATCATGCGCGACGACCTGGGCTACGGCCTGGCCAACAAGCGCGTGACCCTGTCGACCGCCGGCATGGTGCCGATGATCGACAAGCTCGGCGAGGTCAGCGACGTCTCGCTGGCGGTGTCGCTGCACGCGGCCAACGACGAGCTGCGCAGCGAGCTGGTCCCGCTCAACAAGAAGTACCCGATCGCGCAGCTGATGGAAGCCTGCGTGCGTTACGCGCTGCGCAAGCGCGGCACCTCGGTGACCTTCGAGTACACCCTGATGAAGGGCGTCAACGACCAGCCTCAGCACGCGCGGCAACTGCTGCGGCTGCTGCGCCAGTTCGACAACGCGGTGCAGATGAAGGACGCGGCCAAGGTCAACCTGATCCCGTTCAATCCGTTCCCGGGCACGCGCTACGAGCGCCCCGACGACGCGGCGATCCGCGCGTTCCAGAAACTGCTCAACGACGCCGGCATGATCGCGCCGGTGCGCCGCACCCGCGGCGACGACATCGATGCGGCCTGCGGGCAGCTCAAGGGCCAGGTCATGGACCGGACCCGGCGCCAGGCCGAATTCCGCAAGAAACTCGAATCTCAGGGGCTGGGCGATGCGGCATGACGGGCAGGGGAGTGGGGCGAAGTGGCCGTTGGCCGCGGTGGCGGCGCTGCTGGTCCTGGCCGCGCTCACCGGCTGCAAGCGCCTGACCTTCGTCCGGCCGAACTTCGACAAGACCAACTACGAACACACCGGCCCGGACTACGCGGTCCGCGACGACAAGCGCAGCAAGGACGCCGCCTCGGCCCGCAACCGGCTGCAGCTGGCCCAGGCCGCGCTGCGCAACGGCGACCTCGACGGCGCCGAGCGCGATGCCCACACCGCGCTCAAGGCCGACCCGCACTCGGCCGACGCCCACACCCTCCTCGGCGCGATCGCCGAGCGTCGCGGCAATAGCGCCGCCGCGGGCCAGTACTACAAGAAAGCGGTCGATCTGGCCCCCGAGCGCGGCGCCTTCCTCAACAACTACGGTGCCTGGCTGTGCAGCAGCGGCCGCGCGGCCGAGTCCTTGAGCTGGTTCGACCGCGCCCTGGCCGACAGCACCTACGCGACGCCGACCGCGGCCCTGGCCAATGCCGGCAGCTGCGCCGCCACCGCCGGCCAGTACGAGCGCGCCGAGCGCGATCTGCGCACCGCCCTGGCCCTGGACGCCGGCAACGCGCTGGCCCTGGGCGGCCTGGCCCGGATCGAGCTGCAGAAGGGCAACGCCTTCGAAGCGCGAGCTTTTTCTGAACGCAGGCTGGCTGCCGCACCGGTAGATCCGGATGCGCTGCTGCTTGCGTCACAAATCGAACAAAAACTCGGCGACACGGCTGCCGCCGCAAGATACGTTCAGCGTCTACGGGCGGAGTTCCCTGACGCGCAGGGCTCCGGGACAGGGGATGACGGTAAGCGATGATGCTTTCGAACGAAGTCGCGCCTGACGGCGGGGGTAGCTGTGGCGCGCGCCTCAAATCTGCCCGCGAGCGGGCCGGTCTGTCGCACGCGGACGTTTCCGCGCGCCTGAAAATGCCGACCCGCGTGGTCCAGGCACTGGAAGACGACGACCTGGCGCGCATCGGCGCACCGGTGTTCGTGCGCGGCCAGCTGCGCAGCTACGCACGCCTGCTCGGGGTCGATCTCGAGCCCGAACTCGACCGCGTCGCCGTCGCCCAGGTGGCGCCGTCGGAGCTGGTCAGCCACACCCACACGCCGCGCTACCGCCGCGTGTTCGAACAGGCCACCCGGCGTGCGATCTATATCGTGCTGACCGCCGCGATTGCGGTACCGGTCTGGCTGGCCACGCGTCCGCACCTGGACAGCAACCTGGCGGTGCAGTCGCTGGACGTGCCGGCGATGCCGGCCGCGACCGACGCGGCCCCGGCCACCGAACCCGCCGTCGCGGCCCAGCGCACTCCGCTGATCGCCTCGATGGCCCCGCTGCCGGCAGCGCCGGCGGCGCAAACCGCGCTGTCGCTGAATTTCAGCGGCGACAGCTGGGTGCAGGTGTATGCCGCCGACGGCAGCACCCTGGAGCAGGGCCTGCTCGGCGCCGGCGAACGCCGCAGCTACGGCGCCGGCCAAGTCGCGCGCGTGGTGCTGGGCAACTCGTCCGCGGTCGAAGTGCTGCAGGCCGGCAAACCCGTCGATCTGGCGCCGTTCAGCCGCGCGAACGTCGCGCGCTTTACGCTATCCTCTGACGGTTCCCTCGCGCCGGTCGCCGACTGACCCGCGACGCGGGTCTGCGCATGCCCGCTAGGGCATGTCCCTTACTGGCCCGCGCTGCGGGCCGGTCATATTCCTTTGGGCTCCAGCCGGTCGGCGGGGCGAGATGAGCGATGGCGATCGACGAGCTGCTGGACGAACACGAACAAAGCGAACGCGTACTCGAATGGCTGCGCCGTAACGGCGCCGCCCTGATCGGCGGCATCGCCCTGGGCCTGGCCGCGATCGGCGGCTGGAAGTGGTGGGACAACCACCAGATCCAGCAGCAGGCGCAGGTCGCCAATCAGTACCAGGCCGCGCTCGACGCGATCGAAGCCAAGGACAAGGGCGCCGAAGCCAAGGTCAAGGCGCTCGGCCAGAACACCTATCACACGCTTGCCGCGCTGCGCCTGGCGCAGTCGCAGGTGGTCGCCAACCAGCGCGATCAGGCGATCGCGACCCTGCGCTCGATCAAGAGCGAAGACCCGGCCATCGCCGAGATCGTCAACCTGCGCCTGGCGCGTTTGCTGATCGAAGCCAAGCAGGCCGACGCCGCTCTGAAGCTGCTCACCAACGCGACCACGCCGACCGCGATCGCGGTGCGCGGCGACGCGCAACTGGCCCTGGGCCAGCGCGCCAAGGCGCAGGAAGCGTATACGCAAGCGATGACCAAGCTCGATGTGGCGTCGCCGCAGCGTCGCTTGCTCGAGCTCAAGCTCACCGAAGCCGGCGGTTCGCCGGTCAAGCCCGAGGCCAAGTCTTGATGAAGGTTGCAGCCATGACCCCCAGCCGCACCGCGGTTCGAGCCACTACGATGCGCGCCACCGCCGTCCTGCTGTGCGCCTTCGCGCTGGCCGGCTGTTCCACCGTCAAGGGCTGGTTCGGCGACGGCAAGAAGGACGACGGCAAGCCCAACGAGCCGGTCGAACTGAGCGACATCACCACCACCGCCAACGTCGCCAAGCTGTGGTCGGCGAACGCCGGCAAGGGCGAGAACCGGATGGGCGTCCGCCAGGGCCCGGCGATCGCCGACGGCCGCGTCTACGCCGCCGCGATCGAAGGCGGCGTGCACGCCTTCGACCTGCAGACCGGCAAGACGATCTGGGACTACCAGCCCATGCGTCAGGGCGAGGACAGCAACAAGAAGGACAAGGAAATCCGCCTGTCCGGCGGCCCCGGCGTCGGCGAAGGCCTGGTCGTGGTCGGCGGCCTGGACGGCGAAGTGATCGCGCTCGACGCCTCCAGCGGCGCCGAAAAGTGGCGCGCCAAGGTCGCCAACGAAGTCATCGCCGCTCCGGCGATCGGCATGGGCATGGTGTTCGTGCGTTCCAACGACGGCCGCCTTAGCGCGTTCGACGTCGCCAGCGGCGAGCGTCGCTGGTTCTGGACCCACGACGTGCCGATGCTGTCGCTGCGCGGCAACGACGCGCCGGTGCTCGGCCCGGGCGTGGTCTTCGTCGGCAACGACGACGGCACCGTGGCCGCGCTGTCGGCGACCGACGGCCGCCCGATGTGGGAACAGCCGATCGCGCAGCTGGAAGGCCGCACCGAGCTCGACCGCATGGCCGACATCGACGGCACTCCGGTGCTCGAAGGCAGCACCCTGTACGCGAGCAGCTTCAAGAAGCAGACCGTGGCCCTCGACGGCCCCAGCGGCCGCCCGATGTGGAACAGCGAGCACGGCGGTTCCGGCCGTATCGGCGTCGGCAGCAACCGCCTGGTGGTCACCGATCCGACCGGCACCGTGTTCGGCCTGGACAAGGCCGGCGGCAGCGCGATGTGGCAGCAGGCCGGCCTGGCCCGCCGCAACGTCACCGGCGCGGCGGTGCAGGGCGACTACGCCGTGGTCGGCGATTACGACGGCTACGTGCATTGGTTGAAGCTCGACAACGGCGAGTTCGCCGCACGTCAGCGCGTCGGCGGCAAGCCCCTGCGCGCGGCGCCGGTGGTCTCCGACGGCGTGCTGGTGGTGCAGAACGTCGAAGGCGAACTGACCGCGTTCAAACTGCAGTAAAGCCGGGATTCGGGATTCGGGATTCGCAAGAGCGGATCCCTGCGCGGTGCGGTCCGCACCGTCCGACTCGATCCATCTCGACATAGTGGCCCGGTCGGCGCTTGCCGCACCGGGCCGCTCGTTTGTAGCCCTGGCGCGTGCGCCCCCAGGCAGGCCCAAAAGCGCCAGGACGGCCGCTCTGGCACTATGTACCGCTGTTGCACCTCGGAAATCCGGTCCAAATCCCGGCGCGCCGCGTCTGCGCATTCCGAATCCCAAATCCCGAATCTCAAATCCCGGCTCTAAATCATGCTTCCGTTAGTTGCCCTCGTTGGCCGCCCCAACGTCGGAAAATCGACCTTGTTCAATGCGCTCACGCGCAGCCGCGACGCCCTGGTCCACGACCAGCCCGGCGTCACGCGCGACCGTCACTACGGCGTCTGCCGCCCGGAGGGCCTGCGCCCGTTCGCGGTGGTCGACACCGGCGGCATCGCCGGCGAGGACGAAGGTCTGGCCGGGGCGACCGCGCGCCAGGCCCGCGCCGCCGCCGAGGAAGCCGACCTCGTCTTGTTCATCGTCGACGGCCGCGAAGGCGCCTCGGCCCTGGACGACGACATCCTCAAGTGGCTGCGCAAGGCCGCCCGGCCGACCCTGCTGGTGGTCAACAAGACCGACGGCCTCGACGTCCAGGCCGCGCTCAACGAGTTCGCCCGCTACGGTTTCAGCGACAAGGTCGCGGTGTCCTCGGCGCACCGCCAGGGCATGGACCGCCTGCTCGAGGAAGTCCTGTCCAAGCTGCCGGAAGAGGGCGCCCAGGCCGAACTCGACAGCGATCCCTCGCGCATCCGCGTGGCCTTCATCGGCCGCCCCAACGTCGGCAAGTCGACCCTGGTCAATCGCCTGCTCGGCGAAGAACGCATGATCGCGTCGGAAGTCCCGGGCACCACCCGCGATTCGGTCGCCATCGACATGGAACGCGACGGCCGCCTGTACCGGCTGATCGACACCGCCGGCCTGCGCCGCAAGGCGCGCGTCGAGGAGGCGGTGGAGAAGTTCTCGATCATCAAGACCCTGCAGGCGATCGAGCAGTGCCAGGTCGCGGTGGTGATGCTGGACGCCGGCGAAGGCGTGACCGATCAGGACGCCAGCGTGCTGGGCTACGCGCTCGACGCCGGCCGCGCGCTGGTGGTGGCGATCAACAAGTGGGACGGCCAGACCGACTACCAGCGCCAGCAGACCGAAGGCCTGCTGGCGCGCAAGCTCGCCTTCGTCGACTGGGCCGAGGCGGTGCGGATCAGCGCCAAGCACGGCTCCGGCCTGGGCGAGCTGTTCAAGGCCGTGCATCGCGCGCACGACTCGGCGACCCGTGTGTTCGCCACCGCCGAAGTCACCAAGGCCCTGGAAATCGCCTACGAGACCAACCCGCCGCCGGTGGTGCGCGGTCACGTCGCCAAGCTGCGCTACGCCCACCCGGCGGCGAGCAATCCGCCGACCTTCGTGGTCCACGGCACCCGCCTGCGCACCCTGGCCGACAGCTACAAGCGCTATCTCGAAAACTTCTTCCGCAAGCGTTTCAAGCTGGTCGGCACGCCGGTGCGCTTCATCTTCAAGGAAGGCACCAACCCTTACGAGGGCAAGAAGAACGTGCTGACCGAGAAGCAGGTCGCGAAGAAGCGGCGTTTGATCCGGCACGTCAAGCGCGGCAAGTAAATCGCTGCAAGTGAATCGCGGGCGTGCGTGTCGCGCGCGCCTGACGGCCCAAGCCTGATGAAGGCGTCGGGCTGCCGGTTTGCAGCAGCCGTGCCGCCACCGGAGCCGATCCCACGCCCATGCGAGCCGCGCACCTGGCCATCGCTCCCTCCGAACTGACCCTGGGCCTGCTCGCCGGCGGCCGTGCCAGCCGGCTCGGCGGTCTCGACAAGGCCTGGTTGCTGCGCGACGGGCAGGCGCAGGTGCTGCGCCTGGCCCAGCGCTACGCCGCCCAGACCTGTGCCGTCCTGGTCAGCGCCAACCGCGCGCCGGACCGCTACGCCGCCCACGGCCTGCGTGCCGTCCCCGATCTGCGCGCGGACGTCGGCCCGCTGGGCGGTCTGGAAGCGCTGGCCGCGGCCTGCACGACGCCCTGGCTGCTGAGCTTGCCCGTCGATGCGCTGGCGCCGCCCCAGGACCTGCCCGCGCGCCTGGCCGCCGCCGGCGCGCACGGCGCCTGCGCGATCGACGACGACGGCCTGCAACCGCTGTTCGCGCTGTGGCGCGTACCGGCGCTGCGGCCGCGTCTGGCCGACGCGCTCGCCCACGGCCGCCTCGCGGTGCAGGGCCTGCAGACCGAACTGGGCATGGCGCGCGTGCGTTGCGATGGCCTACGCTTCGGCAACCTCAACACTCCCGACGATCTGGCCGCGGCCGGCATCGCCGCACCCGCAGCCGACTGACGCCATGCACGACTTCCCCACCGGCCTGAGCTACGACGAGGCCATCGCGATCGTCGCGCAGGTCGCCGCCGCGCACCGGCTCGAGACCGAATCCCTGGCCCTGGCGCGTTGCCACGGCCGCATCCTGGCCCAGGACGTGGACGCGCCGCTGGCGCTGCCGCCGTTCGACAACAGCGCCATGGACGGTTACGCGTTCCGCCACGCCGATCTGGGCGCGGAGGGCGCGCGCCTGCGCCTGGCCGGCGAGCAGTTCGCCGGCGCCGCCTTGGCGCCCGCGCTCGAACCCGGGCAGTGCCTGCGCATCACCACCGGCGCGCCGCTGCCGGCCGGCGCGGACACGGTCGCGATCAAGGAGAACGTGCAGCTGGACGGCGATTTCGTGCGGATCCCCGCCGGCATCGCGGCCGGCGCCCATGTGCGCTACGCCGGCGAAGACGTGCGCGCCGGCGATCGCGTGCTGCACGCGGGGCAGGCGCTGACGCCGACGCGGGTCTCGCTGGCCGCGTCGCTGGGACTGCCGTCGCTGAGCGTGGCGCGGCGGCCGACGGTCGCGGTGTTCACCACCGGCGACGAGCTGGTCGAACCCGGCCTGCCGCTGGGACCGGGCCAGATCCACGACAGCAACCGCGAGCTGCTAATGGGCTTGCTGCGCGCCGACGGCCTGGAGCCGACCGCGTGGCCGCGCCTGCCCGACGATCCGCGCCAGGTCGAGATCGCGCTGCGCGACGCCGCCTGCGCCTTCGATCTGGTCTTCACCTGCGGCGCGGTCTCGGCTGGCGAAAAGGACCACGTGCCGGCGGTGCTGGCGCAATTCGGCCGCACCCATTTCTGGAAAGTGCGGATGAAGCCGGGCATGCCGCTGCTGTTCGGCAGCCTGGACCAGGCGCGTTTGCTCGGCCTGCCGGGCAATCCGGTGTCGGTGATGGCGACCTACCTGAGTTTCGGCCGCGCCCTGATCGACGGCCTGCAGGGCTGCAGCGAGCCGCGACCGCGCTGGCGCGCGCGCCTGGTCGGCGGCATCGACAAGACCCATGCGCGCCGTGAGTTCGTCCGCGCGCGCCTGTCCGCGGGCGAGGACGGCGGCCTGCTCGCTGATCCCAATCCGGCCACCGGCTCGCACCGGCTGCGCGCGGCCGCCGACTCCAACGCCCTGATCGTGATCGGCGAAGGCCCGCAAACGCTGCAGGCCGGCGCCGTGGTCGAGGTGCTGCCGTACTGATGCGCGCAACGCTGCGTCGCCGGCGCCGCCGCACAGCGCCGGCGCGAAGGCGGATAATCGCGGCATGAGCATCGAACGCATCACTCCGGCCGAAGCGCTGCGCCGGCAACGCGCCGGCGCGATCCTGATCGACGTGCGCGAGGCCCACGAACGCGCCGCCGGCCGCGCCGAGCGGTCCCTGGGCGTGGCCCGCACCGAACTGGAAACCGACCCTTCCGCGAGCGTCGCCGACCGCGCCGCCGAGGTGCTGCTGATCTGCCAATCCGGCGCGCGCTCGCTGCTGGCCGCGCAGGCGCTGCTCGACGCCGGTTACCGGCGCGTGGCCTCGGTCGAGGGCGGCACCGTGCGTTGGATCGCCGAGGGCCTGCCGCTGGCGCCGGCGGATGCCGACGCCGATTTCTACGACCGCTACTCGCGCCACCTGCGCCTGCCCGAAGTCGGCGTGGAAGGGCAGCGCCGTCTGCAAGCCGCGCGCGTGGCCATGGTCGGCGCCGGCGGGCTGGGCTCGCCGGCCGCCTACTACCTGGCCGCGGCCGGGGTCGGCACGCTGGTGCTGGCCGACGACGACCACGTCGACCGCAGCAACCTGCAGCGCCAGATCCTGCACACCGAGGCACGCATCGGCACACCCAAGGTGGAGTCGGCGCGGATCGCGCTGGCGGCCTTGAACCCACAGGTGCAGGTGCTGGGGTTCGCCGAGCGCATCGGTTCGGACAACGTCGAGCGCCTGATCGCCGACGCCGACGTGGTCGTCGACGGCGCCGACAACTTCCCGGTGCGCTACCTGCTCAACGACGCCTGCGTGAAGCTGGGCAAGCCGCTGATCTACGGCGCGGTGCACCGTTTCGAAGGCCAGGCCAGCGTGTTCGACGCCGGCCGCCGGCGCGGGCAGGCGCCGTGCTACCGCTGCCTGTTCCCGGAACCGCCGCCGCCGGAAGCCGCGCCCAACTGCGCCGAGGCCGGTGTCCTGGGCGTGCTGCCGGGCGTGATCGGCCTGCTGCAGGCGACCGAAGCGATCAAGCTGATCCTGGGCATCGGCGAACCCTTGAGCGGGCGCCTGCTGCATTTCGACGCCTTGGCGATGCGTTTCCGCGAAACCCGCCTGCGTCCCGACCCGGGCTGCGCGGTGTGCGCGCCCGACCGGGCCTTCCCCGGCTATATCGACTACGCGGCCTTCTGCGCCGCGCACTGAGCCGCAGGCCGCGATGGGGCCGATGTGGGTGCGGTCGATGTGAGTGCGGTCGATGTGAGCGCAGCCGATGTGAATGCCGCCGATGTGAATACGATCGATACACGGACTGTGCGACGTTTCCCGTCGTCGGCAACGGCCGATGCGGACGGATGCGTGGAGGCGGCATGCGGGGAGCGGCGACGACTATAGTGCTGGCCTTGCTGTGGCTGAGCGGACCGGCGCGTGCCGGCGAAGCCTGCGCTGCGCCGTCCGGCCCCGACAGCTACGCCGCGCGCATCGCCGCGATCGCCTGCCAGGAAAACGGGCTGTGGTTCGACGCCTTCATCGACGCCAACGGCCGCCTGGCCAGCACCACCGTCGCTGAAGCCGAAACCTCGCGCCTGCGCGACGGCAGCACCCCCGCCTGGCGCCGCGTCGCCGACTACTGGAAGGGCAGCGGCCTGCTCTGGCAGATGAGCAGCTTCGCCGGCGCCGCCGAATGCAGCAGCGTGCCCAGCGCCGACCCGGGCCAGATGGGCGTCGCGAACGCGTCCTGCCGCGCCTTCCTGATCGACAACCCGTGGTCGGCGGTGTTCGTGTCCTACGTGATGAATCGCGCCGGAGTGCCCAACTTCCGCGCCTCGGCCAGTCACATCGACTACGTGCGCGACGCCTACCTGAATCCCGACAGCAGCCCGTTCCAGTTCGTCGATCCCGACAACGCCAAGCCGGCGGCCGGCGACTTGCTGTGCTTCGTGCGCGCTTCGGGCACGGCGTTCGGCTACGAAGGGCTGAAGGCGTTCCTGGATCGCGACTCCGGTGCGCTCAATATGCATTGCGACATCGCCGCGACGGTCGATGGCGGCAAGCTCTATCTGATCGGCGGCAACGTCCTGCAAAGCGTGACCCTGCGCGAACTCAACCTCAACAGCGGCGGCCGGCTGTGGGCCTTGCCGCGGCGCGGCGATGGTTCGCCCGACTGCCGTCCCGGCCACGAGGCGGGCTGCAACTTCAATCGCCAGGACTGGGCGGTGCTGCTCAAACTCAAGGCCATGACCCCGACCACGCCGCCGCCGACCCTGACGCCGGCGCGCAGCTGCTGCGAGGTTTGTCCCTTGCCGATGCCCGCGGGCATGCAGCGCTGTCCCGCTGCGTCGGCCGCGCCGCCGCCCGAGCCGCGCGCGCCGGCGAACTAGCGCGCCGGCTCCGCGGCCGCGAAGAACTCGCGCAGGGCCCGCTCGAACGCGGGCTGCGCGCCGATGCTGCTGTGGTCGGCCTGGGACAGCGCGACCACCTTCGGCGGCGTCGCCAGCGCGGCGATCAGGCGATCGGTGTTGCTGGCCGGGATCACCTGGTCGAGCCCCGCGCGCAGCACCAGGGTTGGTCCGCGGTAACCGGCCAGCCAACGTGCCGACTCGAAACGATCGCGCACCATCCAGCCCATCGGCAGCAGCGGATAGTGCGACTGCGCGACCGCGGTCAGGCTGTCGAACGGCGTCACCAGCGCCAGGCGCGCCACCGGTCGCTGCGAGGCGACATGGCTGGCCACGCCGCTGCCCAGGCTGCAGCCGATCACGTCGATGGGCTGGTCCGGATGCGCCGCGTGCACGCGGTCGTAGAAGCTCAACGCATCGCCGAACAGCGCCGCCTCGCTGGGCTGGCCGTCGCTGGCGCCGAAGCCGCGGTAGGCGAGCAGGTACACGCTGCGGTCCGGGAACAGGCGCGCGATCTGGTCGCGGCGCGCCTCGATGCGCTCGGCGTTGCCGCCGAAGTAGAGGATCGGCCGCGGCGCGCTCGGATTCACCGCCCAGCCGCGCAGATGCACGCCTTCGCGTTCCAGCACGAAATCGGTGCTGGCCGGGTCCACGCGCGTCTGTTGGCCGTAATAGATCAGGTCGCGCTGCTTGGCGTACATCAGCCCGCAGATGCCGGCATAGATCACCGCCGGTACGCCCAGCAATGCCATCCAGGCCTGCCTCGAGACTTTGAGCGCCATAGCGTTTCCCCTTGTCTGTCGAAGCCTGCAACGTCTGTCGAAGCCTGCAACGCCCTCGACTATGACCAACGTCGAAGGCGGCTGACAACGGGCATCGGGCATCGGGCATCGGGCATGGCCCAGTCTGGACCCGCGCCGTGCGACGGCCGCGTCTAGGCCGCGCCGATCACCGCGTCGATCTGGTCGGGCGTGGTCGCGTAGCTGGTCACCAGACGCACGAAGCGCTGGTCGGCGGCGATGGCATAGCCCTCGGGCAGGCCGCGGCTGGCCCAGTCGGCGCAGACGATGCCGGCCTCGCGCCAGCGCGCGGCCAGTGCCGCCGGCAGTACCGCGAACACCTCGTTGGCCTGGGTCGGCCAGGGCAGGCGCACGCCGGGCAGGGCGGCCAGCGCCGCGGCCAGGCGCGCGGCCATCGCATTGGCCTGGCGGGCGTTGTCGCGCCAGTGCCCGTCTTCGAGATAGGCCGCCATCTGCGCGCCGAGCAGGCGGCTCTTGGACAGGGTGTGGCCGGCGCGCTTGCGCTGGAACGGCAGCGACGCCGCCAGCGCCGGGTCGAACACGATCACCGCCTCGCAGGCCAGGGCGCCGTTCTTGGTCGCGCCGAAGCTCAGCGCATCGAAACCGGCCTGCCAGCTCATCGCCGCGGCGCTGCAGCCCAGGGCTTCGACCGCGTTGCCGAAACGCGAGCCGTCGAGGTGGCAGCGCAGGCCGTGGCGGCGCGCCAGTGCGGTCAATGCCCGCAGTTCGTCCAGCGAGTACAAGGTGCCGGCCTCGGTGACCTGCGACAGCGACAAGGCCGCCGGCTGCACCGAGCGGGCGACGCCGGGGCTGAGGCGGGCGAGGGCGTCGCTCAGGCCGTCGGGGGTGATCTTGCCGGCGACGCCGGGGATCCCGATCAGCTTGGCGCCGCCGCTGTAGAACTCGGGCGCGCCGCATTCGTCTTCGAGGATGTGGCTCTCGGCGTGGCACAGCACCGCGCCCCAGGGCGGGCACAGCGCGGCCAGGGCCAGCGCGTTGGCGGCGGTGCCGGTGGCGGTCAGCCAGGCCTGCAGCGGGCGCTCGAAGACCTCGGCCAGCAGGGCTTCGGCACGGGCGCTGTAGCGGTCGGCGCCGTAGGACGGCTCGGCGTCGGCGTTGGCGCGCACGATCGCGTCCAGCACCCGCGCGCTGGCGCCGACGACGTTGTCGCTGGCCAGGTTGATGCGAGGGCGTTGCGGTATCGGGTCGCCGCTCATTTCGGATGCGCGCGCTGCGCGGCCTCGAACGCGGCCAGTTGCTCCGGCGTGGCCTCGGTCTGGTGCTGCGCCTTCCATTGCGCGAACGGCTGGCCGTAGACGGCCTCGCGCGCCTCGTCGCGGGTCATGGTGATGCCGCGCGACTCGGCGGCCTCGCGGTACCAGTCGGCCAGGCAGTTGCGGCAGAACCCGGCCAGGATCATCAGGTCGATGTTCTGCACCTCCGGGCGCTCCTGCATCAGGTGCTGGCGCAGGCGCCGGAACGCGGCGGCCTCGATGGCGATGGTGTCGTGATCGGTTTCGTTCATGGCGGCTCGGCCGGTGTGGCGTGAATGGGGGATAATGCGCGGCCCAACTCCCGACGCCAATCCCGCCTCATGACGTCCGCTCCGACCCCGGCCCGCATCCTCGACGGCAAGCGCATCGCCGAGGACCTGCTCGACAATCTCAAGGCCCGGGTCGACGCGCGCGTGGCGGCGGGCCTGTCGCGGCCCGGCCTGGCCGTGGTCCTGGTCGGCAACGACCCGGCTTCCAGCGTGTACGTGCGCAACAAGCGCCGCGCCGCGCAGAAGGTCGGCATCCGCGCGATCGACTACGACCTGCCGGCCGACACCGGCGACGCCGACCTGCTGGCCCTGGTCGACCGCCTCAACGCCGATCCCGAGGTCCACGGCATCCTGGTCCAGCTGCCGCTGCCGGACCGCCGCGACGGCACCGCACTGATCCACCGCATCGATCCGCGCAAGGACGTCGACGGTTTCCATCCGGAGAACGTCGGCCACCTGGCGCTGCGCCAGTTCGGCCTGCGCCCGTGCACGCCGCGCGGCATCACTACGCTGCTGGCCTACACCGACCGTCCGGTGCGCGGGCAGAGCGCGACCATCGTCGGGGTCAGCAACCACGTCGGCCGGCCGATGGCGCTGGAGCTGCTGATCGCCGGCTGCACCGTCACCAGCTGCCACAAGTTCACCCCGCCGGAGGTGCTGGAAGCCTCGGTGCGCGGCGCCGACATCCTGGTGGTCGCGGTCGGCCGCCCGCAGCTGATTCCGGGCGAGTGGGTCAAGCCGGGCGCGGTGGTGATCGACGTCGGCATCAATCGCCTCGACGACGGCCGCCTGGTCGGCGACGTCGGCTTCGCCGCGGCCGCCCAGCGCGCCAGCTGGATCACCCCGGTCCCCGGCGGCGTCGGTCCGATGACGGTCGCGACCCTGATGCAGAACACCCTGGAAGCGGCCGAGGCGGCGGACGCCTGAGAGGCCGCAACGGCTCACCGCTTTGGGGTAGGAGCGGCGTGAGCCGCGACCCGCGGAGGTGGCCGGAGTTGCGCGGTCGCGGCTCACGCCGCTCCTGCCCCAAAGCGCGACGCCGAGCCCGCATGTCGTAGCCCGAATCCCTGAACCGCACCAGCCCTAGTGCCCGATCCGCCCGCGGAACGCCGAATTCCACCCGTCACCCCAGCGCCGCGGCTGCGGTTCGGGTTACAATGGCTCGCTTCATCCTCCCGGGCCCGCCCATGCTGCGCATCCAGGCTGAAGCGCTTACCTACGACGATGTCTCTCTCGTCCCCGCGCATTCGCTCGTCCTGCCTAAGGACGTCACCCTCTCGACCCGTCTGACCCGCGACCTGAGCATCCGCCTGCCGTTGGTATCGGCGGCGATGGACACCGTCAGCGAGGCCCGCCTCGCGATCGCGATGGCCCAGCTCGGCGGCATCAGCATCGTCCACAAGAACATGAGCCTGGAAGCCCAGGCCGCCCAGGTCGCCCAGGTCAAGAAGTTCGAGGCCGGCGTCATCAAAGAGCCGTTCACCGTCGGCCCTGCGACCACCATCGGGGAAGTGCTCAAGCTGACCCGGGCCCGCAACATCTCCGGCGTGCCGGTGGTCGACGGCGGCCAGCTGGTCGGCATCGTCACCAGCCGCGACATGCGCTTCGAGACCAAGCTCGACGACCCGGTCCGCCACATCATGACCAAGCGCGAGCGCCTGATCACGGTGCGCGAGGGCGCCAGCGACGAGGAAGTGCTGCAACTGCTGCACAAGCACCGCATCGAGAAGGTGCTGGTGGTCAACGACGGCTTCGAGCTGCGCGGCCTGATCACGGTCAAGGACATCCAGAAGAAATCCGACAACCCCAACGCCGCCAAGGACAGCGCCGAACGGCTGCTGGTGGGCGCGGCGGTCGGCGTCGGCGGCGACACCGAAGCGCGCGTCGAGGCCCTGGCCTCGGCCGGCGTCGACGTGATCGTGGTCGATACCGCGCACGGCCATTCGCAGGGCGTGCTGGACCGGGTGAAGTGGGTCAAGACCCGCTTCCCGCAGTTGCAGGTGATCGGCGGCAACATCGTCACCGGCGACGCCGCGCTGGCGCTGATGGATCACGGCGCGGACGCGGTCAAGGTCGGCGTCGGTCCGGGCTCGATCTGCACCACCCGCATCGTCGCCGGCGTCGGCGTCCCGCAGATCACCGCGGTGGCGATGGTCGCCGAAGCCCTGCAGGACCGCATCCCGCTGATCGCCGACGGCGGCATCCGCTACTCGGGCGACATCGGCAAGGCGATCGTCGCCGGCGCCTCCACGGTCATGGTCGGAGGCCTGTTCGCCGGCACCGAGGAAGCCCCGGGCGAGGTCGAACTGTTCCAGGGCCGCAGCTACAAGAGCTACCGCGGCATGGGCAGCATCGGCGCGATGGAGCTCGGCTCCAAGGACCGCTACTTCCAGGACGCCTCCGACGCCGACAAGCTGGTCCCCGAAGGCATCGAAGGCCGCGTGCCGTACCGCGGCCCGCTGCGCAACGTGGTCCACCAGCTCGCCGGCGGCCTGCGCGCCACCATGGGCTACGTCGGCTGCGCCACCATCGAAGACATGCGCAAGAAGCCCAGCTTCGTGCGCATCACCAACGCCGGCGCCCGCGAAAGCCACGTGCACGACGTCCAGATCACCAAAGAACCGCCGAACTACCGCACCAGCTAAGCGTCGTCGCAGAAGGGGAACGTCAGGTTTCCCTTCTTCGTTTTAGAGACCACGGAACGCCATGACCGACATCCACAGCGACAAGATCCTGATCCTCGACTTCGGCGCGCAGTACACGCAGCTGATCGCCCGCCGCATCCGCGAAATCGGCGTGTACTGCGAAATCTGGGCCTGGGACCACGACCCGGCCGAGATCGCCGCCTTCGGCGCCAAGGGCATCATCCTTTCCGGCGGCCCCGAATCGACCACCGAAGCCGGCGCCCCGAGCGCCCCGCAGGCCGTGTTCGACGCCGGCCTGCCGCTGCTGGGCATCTGCTACGGCATGCAGACCATGGCCAAGCAGCTCGGCGGCGACACCGAAGCGGCCGACCAGCGCGAGTTCGGCCACGCCGAAGTGCAGCTGGTCGCGCACGACCGTTTGTTCGACGGCCTCAAGGACCACCCGGGCTCGCCGCCGCGCCTGGACGTGTGGATGAGCCACGGCGACCACGTCTCCAAAGCGCCGGAAGGCTTCGTCGTCACCGCCAAGACCGACCGCATCCCGGTCGCCGCCTTCGCCGACGACGCGCGCCGCTGGTACGGCGTGCAGTTCCATCCGGAAGTCACCCACACCAAGCAGGGCCAGACCCTGCTGCGCCGCTTCGTCGTCGACATCTGCGGCTGCCAGACCCTGTGGACCGCGGCCCACATCATCGAAGACCAGATCGAGCGCGTGCGCGCCCAGGTCGGCAGCGATGAGGTCGTCCTCGGCCTGTCGGGCGGCGTCGACTCCTCGGTGGTCGCGGCCCTGCTGCACAAGGCGATCGGCGACCAGCTCACCTGCGTGTTCGTCGACACCGGCCTGCTGCGCTACAACGAAGGCGACCAGGTGATGGCGATGTTCGCCGAGCACATGGGCGTCAAGGTCGTGCGCGTCAACGCCGCCGACCGCTACTTCGACAAGCTCGCCGGGGTCAGCGACCCGGAAGCCAAGCGCAAGATCATCGGCAACCTGTTCGTCGACATCTTCGACGAGGAATCGCACAAGCTCGCCAACGCCAAGTGGCTGGCACAGGGCACGATCTACCCCGACGTGATCGAGTCGGCCGGCAGCAAGACCGGCAAGGCCCACGTCATCAAGAGCCACCACAACGTCGGCGGCCTGCCCGAGAACATGAAGCTGGGCCTGGTCGAGCCGTTGCGCGAGCTGTTCAAGGACGAGGTCCGGCGCCTGGGCGTCGAGCTCGGCCTGCCGCGCGAAATGGTCTACCGCCATCCGTTCCCCGGCCCCGGCCTGGGCGTGCGCATCCTGGGCGAAGTGAAGCGCGAATACGCCGACCTGCTGGCCAAGGCCGACCACATCTACATCGACGAATTGCGCAAGGCCGGCCTGTACGACAAGACCAGCCAGGCCTTCGCGGTGTTCCTGCCGGTGAAGTCGGTGGGCGTGGTCGGCGACGCACGCGCCTACGAGTGGGTGATCGCGCTGCGCGCGGTCGAGACCATCGACTTCATGACCGCGCACTGGGCGCATCTGCCGTACGACTTCCTTGGTACGGTTTCTAACCGTATTATCAATGATTTACGCGGTGTTTCTCGCGTCGTTTATGACATCAGCGGCAAGCCGCCCGCGACGATCGAGTGGGAGTAGCCCACCTTGCTTGCGAGCCACTGGCTCGCAGGTGGGCTACTGACCGGCCATGGGTGAGGACAAACGCGCGTTGCGCGGCACCGCCGCGCAGTTTGGACGAACGCCCGGCCATGGATGGCCGGGCCGGACGCTCCGAAGCCGAGCTGGTGCGCCATGGACGGCAACCACGCTGCCGCCGACGCAGGCGACGCTAGCGATCCACTGAAGCGCCAGCCGCACACCCCTCAGTGCAGCCCGTCGCCAAGTCGGCGCGCTTCACCGGCCCAAACACCAACAGGCTGAGCACGGCGAGCACGCAAACGCCGACGCCGCCGAACAGCATCACCCAACCGTAGCCGTGCACCAGCGCGGCTTGGCCCACCGCCTCGATCGCCGCAGACGACGACGGATCGCTAGCGCCCGCCGCCGAGGGCATATGACCGGCTGCGATCCGCTGCGCCATGGCCCGCAAGGTCGCGGCATCGACGGCGTCGGGCAGGGCCTGCCGTAGGTGGGACGCGATCCCCGCCAGCAGGATGAAGCCCATCAGCGCGATGTTGATCGCCAGCGTGATCAGGCGCGCGCTCATGTCGATGCCCGAGGCCATGCCGGCGCGGTCGCTGGACACCGCGCCGGTCGCGGTGTTGGTCACCGGCGTATTGGTCAGGCCCAGGCCGATGCCAGCGATCAAGGCGCCGGGCAGCATGCTCAGCCAGCCCGGATGTTCGACCCTGCTGCCGTAACGCATCAGCAGGAAGCCCACGCCGATCGCGAACAGCCCGCCGGGGATCACCAACCCCGGCCGATAGCGCAGCGCCAGACGCTCGGCCAGCGGCGGCACGAACAGGGTCGGCAGGGTGTAGGCGAGCAGGGCCAGCCCGGTGTCGACCGCGCCGTAGCCCAAGGCGCCCTGGAAGTAGATCGGCAGATAGATCATGAACGGCCAGAAGCTGAAGTTCATGCCGACCGAGCCGATCAGCGCGCCGGAGAACTCGCGCGACTTGAATACCGACAGGTCGAACATCGGATGCGGCGCGATCCGTTCGACGATCAGGAACGCGACGAAGGCCGCGAGCGTCGCCGCGACGATGGCGATGCCGGTCGGGCTGGCATAACCCAGCTCCGGCCCCTGGGTGATGTAGTAGGTCAGGCCCAGCACCGACAAGGACAGCGTGAGGATGCCCAACACGTCCAGCCGCTGCGCCTGCATGTCGCGCGACTCGACGATGCCGGCCAGCGCCAGCAACACGGTCAGCAGGCTCAGCGGCGCATGCGCCAGGAACACCCACTGCCAGTTCGACAGCGCCACGATCGCGCCGCCGATGATCGGGCCGAAGCCCAGGCCGATGCCGAACACGATGCCCCAGATCGCGAAGGCCTTGCTGCGCTCGGGCCCGGGCCGGAACTGATGCGAGAGCACAGCGGTCTGGCAGATCAGCATCGAGCCCGCGCTCAGCCCTTGCAGGAAGCGCGCGACGATCAACACCGGCGCGTTCTGGGCCAGGCCGCAAATCAACGACGTCAGGCCGAACAGCACCAGGCTGACGAGTAGGATGCGCCGGCGGCCGTAGCGATCGGCGAGGGTGCCGGCGGCCATCAGCACCGTGGTGCAGGCGATGGTGTAGGCGTTCATGATCCACTGCATGTCGTTGAAGTCGCCGCGCAGCAACGTTTCCAGGGTCGGCAGGATCACCGGCACGCTGGAAATCTCCAGGCCGAACATCAGGGCGGACAGCGACACCGCGGCCAGCGCGATCGCGTTCTTGCTCGTTGCGGATGAACTCATGCGGATTCTCGGTGATCGATGCGGGCACGCGACCGCGTCGCGGGTATCGCGTCGAGGCCTTCGGGACAGGGAGAGCAGGGCCGCCGGTACCGCGTCTGGCGGCCAACGGCCGTCGTGGTCTTGGCGGCGCTCGATGGGGTTGGATCGAGGTCTTCGCCGACCGGCCTAGCGAGCCGATGGGGTCATTCTCGGCTCAATACATTCATGATGGAAATGATTTAATTTTGTAGTATTGATTAATCAAGATCATAGATTGCGGCCATCATGGACTTCGATCCGACCCTGTTGCGCGCCTTCGTCGCCGTCAAACACTGCGGCGGATTCACCCGCGCGGCGCAGCGCCTGCATCTAACCCAATCCGCCGTCAGCCATCAGATCCGCCGCCTCGAAGAACAGGTCGGCCGCCCCTTGCTGCATCGCACGACGCGCAGCCTGACCCTGACCGAGGACGGCGAGGACTTCCTGCGCTACGCCGAGCAGATTCTGGAATCGCTGGACGCGTTGAGCCGGCGCTTCCTGCCGTCTCCGGTGTCGGGCATCGTGCGCTTCGGCGTGCCCGAGAATTACATGGGCGAACGTCTGCCGACCTTGCTGTGCCAGTTCGCGCGCGGCTATCCGGCGGTGCGCATGGACGTGAGCGTCGGCATGAACTTCGATCTGCACAGCATGATCGACGCCGACGAACTGGACCTGGCGGTGGTGATTTCCGTACCCAAGCACGAGCGCGGCACCGTGCTGCGGCGCACGCGCCTGGTCTGGATCGCGGCGGACGGTTTCGAGCCGGTGCCCGGCGCCTCGCTGCCGCTGGCGTTCTATCCGCCGCCTTGCGTGTATCGGCGCGAGAGCGTGGCCGCGCTGGGCCGCAGCAGCCTGGAATGGCATGTGATCTTCACTTCGCCCAGCCACCAGGGCCTGCGCGCCGCGGTGCTGGCCGGGCTGGCGGTGACCGTGCTGACGGTGGACGACCTCGAGCCGGGCATGCGCATCGTCGACGGCCTGTACGGCCTGCCGCCGCTGCCGAACGCGGACTTCGCCCTGATCTGCGGCGCTGGCGGCAAGACCCCGGCGGCGTTGGAGTTCGGGCGTTTGATCCTGGACATGCCCGAGCCCTCGCTCGCAACGAAGCGCGTTGGCGCGAGGGCCTGAGGCTCGCTGTCATTCAGGCCGCGCGACTCCGGATGTGCGTGCATGCCGCCCTCGTGCGCGCCCGGCTCGGCTCGGGGATAATCGCGGTTTGCGGTACGGAACTCACGGGTGAGCGAGCAGGACGACATCGACGAACGCTGGATGCGCCACGCCCTGGCCCTGGCCGAGCGCGCCGAACGCGAGCACGACGAGATCCCGGTCGGCGCGGTCCTGGTGTCCGGCACGGGCGAGATCCTGGGCGAGGGCGGCAACCGCAACATCGGCGACCGCGACCCCAGCGCGCACGCCGAGATCGTGGCGATGCGCGAAGCCGGCCGTCGCCTCGACAACCACCGCCTGATCGGCGCGACCCTGTACGTGACCCTGGAACCCTGCGCGATGTGCGCGATGGCGATGGTCCACGCGCGCATCGCCCGGGTGGTCTACGGCGCCAGCGACCCCAAGACCGGCGCCGCCGGCAGCGTGTTCGACCTGCTCACCGACCCGCGCCACAACCACCGCGTCGAAGTGCGCGGCGGGGTGCTGGGCGAGGAAGCCGGGGCGCGGCTGACTGCGTACTTCCGCCGCAAGCGCGGCAAGACCGACTGAGGCGTTCGAGCTCGGCCTCGGGGTAGGAGCGGCGTAAGCCGCGACCACGATCCTTCGGTCACCTGCGCGGGTCGCGGCTCACGCCGCTCCTACCCCAAGGCTAGGGGGCTTCGGCCTTCTGTGGGAGCGGCGTAAGTCGCCATGGAATCCCGGTGTTGGGGGGAAATCGCGGCTTACGCCGCTCCTACCCCAAGGCTGGGGCTTCGGCCTTCTGTGGGAGCGACGTGAGTCGCGATGGAATCCCGGTGCCTGAGGGAAATCGCGGCTTACGCTGCTCCCACAGAAGGCAGGGCTGCCTTGGGTTCGGGATAGGGGCGGACCGGCTCAGCGCCGGCTCGCTCACTCCACCGGCAGCTTGCGGCCGTCGCGGTCGAACTCGCGCTTGAGCTCGGCGTCGAGCATGGTCACGCTCATGCGCGCCTCGCGGCCGAGATTGATCGAGGCCGCCAGTACCAGCAGCACGCCCAGCATCGCCAGGCCGGTCGGCACGCCGCGCAGGCGGTAGTCGCTGAACTGGTCGATGCCGATCGACAGGCTGGTGGCCACGAATGCGCTCATTGCCGCGTACAGCAGCTGCAGACAGGTCAGGATCAGCCGGACCCGGCGCCGGTGCTGGATGATGCGCGCCTCCAGGTAGGCGCGGGCGCCGTCGTCGCTCGTGTCTTCGAGCTGCTTGAGCTGCTGGCGCATGCGGTCGACGACCCGCGCCAGGCGGTTGTTCGACGACACCAGCAGCGATGCGGTCGCGGTCAGGAAGAACGCCGGCGTGATCATCGCCGAGACCACGGCGTAGTGGCTGGTGGTCAGGTTCAGCACATCGCTCATGGGCGCGGGTTCCAGCGGCAGAGTCCCGGCGGGACGACCCGCCTATGATGCCGCCCGAGGCGTCCGCCGTCAGTCGCCGACGCGCGGGCGGCGCACGTTGGCGCGGCGGTGGCCATGGTCCATTTCCTCGTTGACCGCCTCCACCGCCAGCGAGGACTCCAGCGCCAGCAGCACGCTGGCGGCGAACATCGCCAGCACCCCGCACACCGCCAGAATGGTCGGCAGCGACGCCAGGCGGTAGCCCAGGTAGGCATCGCCGGCGACGGTCAGGCTGGTGCCGACGAAGAAGCTGATGGCGGTGTACAGCAGCTGGCTGCCGCGCAGGATGATCTTGCTGCGCCGCTTCTGGCGCGCGATATGGGCTTCGAGCATGCGCCGCTCTTCCTCGTCCTCGGTCTCGGCCAGCTCCTTCAGCAGCACGCGTGCGCGGTCGATCACCCGCGCCAGGCGGTTGTTGGCCGACAGCAGCAGCGACGCGGTCGCGGTCAGGAAGAACGCGGGCGCCAGCATCGCGGTCAGGATCGCGTAGTGGGCGTAAGCGGCGGTCTGCGACATCGGCCGGGGGAGCGGGAGGGGAGGTGGGCTATGATGCCCCGAACGGACGCACCACGGCGAGGACGAGACAGGGGCCTATGACTGCGAAGCACGGCAACGACCACCGATTGATCTGGATCGACCTGGAAATGACCGGGCTCGACACCGACAACGACGCCATCCTCGAAATCGCCACGGTCGTCACCGACGCCCAGCTGCAGGTGCTGGCCGAAGGGCCGGAACTCGCGATCCGCCAGCCGCTGGAACGGCTGCAGGCCATGGACGAGTGGAACCGCAACCAGCACGGCAAGTCCGGGCTGTGGCAGCGCTCGCTCGAACAGGGCGTGAGCCTGGAAGAAGCCGAGGAACGCACCCTGGTGTTCCTGGCGCAGTGGCTGGCGCCGAATACCTCGCCGATGTGCGGCAATTCGATCTGCCAGGACCGCCGCTTCCTGCACCGCCAGATGCCGCGCCTGGAGAAGTACTTCCACTACCGCAACCTCGACGTCAGCACGGTCAAGGAACTGGCGCGCCGCTGGGCCCCGGACGTGCTGGCCGGCGTCGGCAAGGACGCCAAGCACACCGCGCTCAGCGACGTGCACGACTCGATCGCCGAACTGCGCCATTACCGCGCGGCGATGGGCAAGTTGGGCGGGCTGGGCTAAGGCGACTCAGCGTCCCGCCTTGGGGTAGGAGCGGCGTAAGCCGCGACCACGCCCCTCGGCCGCCTGCGCAGGTCGCGGCTTACGCCGCTCCTACCCCAAAGCCCGCGGCAGTCTTGAGTACAGGCCGAGGCCACGCGCCTTCTGTGGGAGCGGCGTGAGCCGCGATTGCGAATCTTCGGCCGGTTGCGTGGGTCGCGGCTTACGCCGCTCCTACCCCAAAACCCGCAGCCGTCTTGAGCACAGGCCGAGGCCACGCGCCTTGTGTGGGGGCGACGTCAGCCGCGATTGCGAATCTTCGGCCGGTTGCGTGGGTCGCGGCTTACGCCGCTCCTACCCTAAAACCCGCAGCCGTCTTGAGCACAGGTCGGGGCCACGCGCCTTGTGTGGGAGCGGCGTGTCGGTTTGTGATGCCGCTCATTCCGAGCTTTGGGGTAGGAGCGGCGTAAGCCGCGACCGCGCCGCTGCGATCGGCTACGCAGCCCGCGCCCGCTCTCAAGCTTTCGGCTTGACCGGCCGCACCACATCGCCATCGTCGGCGACCGAGTTCACCAGCACGTCCGACAGCGGACGCCCATCGGCATCGTGGTGGTACACGTGCAGGTCGCGCTGCGGGTAGGGGATGCTCAGGCCGCGGCCGATGATGTCGTTGCGCACCGCCTCGTTGAGGTCGCTGCGCGTGTGCAGCACGTCGCCGGTCTTGGCCCAGACCCGCAACTCCAGATTGACGCTGCTTTCGCCCAGGCCGCTGATCAGCACCTCGGGCGCGGGTTCCTTCAACACCTTGGGATGCGCGGCGGCCGCGCCCAGCAGGGTTTCGCGCGCGGCCTGCAGGTCGTCGCCGTAGCCCACGCCGACCGCGATGTCGATGCGGCGGCGCGGATTGGCGGTGAAATTGACGATCGGCGCGGTGGTGATCAGGCTGTTGGGCAGCACCACGGTGCGGTTGTCGATGGTGCGCAGCCGGGTCTGGAACACCCGGATCTGGTCGACCGTGCCCTCGACGCCCGCGGCCTGCACGTAATCGCCGACCCGGAACGGGCGCTGCATGATCAGCATGACGCCCGAGGCGATGTTGGACAGCGAATCCTTCAGCGCCAGGCCGATCGCCAGGCCCGCCGCGCCGAGCACCGCCAGCACCGACGCCGGCGATACCCCCAGGGTGAACAGGGCCGAGGTGGCGACCACCACGACCATGCCGGCGTAGGCGATGTTGCGCAGGAAGCCGCGCAGGGTGGCTTCCATGTGACCGCGCGCCATGGCCCGGTCGAGCGCGTTGGACAGGCGCTTGGCGATCCAGATCCCGATCAGCAGGACCAGCAGCGCGCCGAGCAGCTTGAGCCCGGCGGTCTGGGCCATGCCCATCCAATCGATGCCCTTGAGCTCGGCCAGCGAGACCGGGACCTCGACCTGCGGCGGCGGGACTTTCGCCGTCACCGGCTCAGCCCGCCTTGGCCTTCGCCAGGCGCAGCCAGGTATCGACCACGGTATCGGGGTTCAGCGACACCGACTCGATGCCCTGTTCCATCAGCCACACCGCCAGATCCGGGTGATCGCTGGGCCCCTGGCCGCAGATGCCGACGTACTTGCCCTTGGCGCGAGCGGCCGAGATCGCCATCGCCAGCAGCTTCTTCACCGCCGGATCGCGCTCGTCGAACAGCTTGGCGACGATCGCCGAATCGCGATCCAGGCCCAGGGTCAGCTGGGTCAGGTCGTTGGAGCCGATCGAGAAGCCGTCGAAGATCTCCAGGAACTCGTCGGCCAGCAGCGCGTTCGACGGCACTTCGCACATCATGATGATCTGCAAGCCGTTCTCGCCCTTGCGCAGGCCGTTCTGCTCCAGCACCTCGACCACGCGCCGGCCCTCGTCGAGCGTGCGCACGAACGGGATCATGACCCAGCAGTTGGTCAGGCCCATCTGCTCGCGCACCTTCAGCACCGCCTGGCATTCCAGGGCGAAGGCGTCGGCGAAGCTCGGATCGACGTAACGGCTGGCGCCGCGGAAGCCGATCATCGGATTCTCTTCGTGCGGCTCGTAGCGCGAGCCGCCGATCAGGTTGGCGTATTCGTTGGACTTGAAGTCCGACAGGCGCACGATCACCGGATGCGGCGCGAACGAGGCGGTGATCGTGGCGATGCCCTCGGCCAGGCGGTCGACGTAGAACTGCACCGGGTCGTCGCCGTAGCCGGCGATCTTTTCGTCGATCTTGGCCTTGGTCGCCGCGTCCTGCTGGGCGTATTCCAGCAGCGCCTTGGGATGGATGCCGATGTGGCTGGCGATGATCATTTCCAGGCGCGCCAGGCCGACGCCGGCGTTGGGCAGCATGGCGAAATCGAACGCGCGCTCCGGGTTGGCGACGTTCATCATCACCTTCAGCGGCGCTGGCGGCATCTTGTCCAGATCGGCGACGTGGCGCTCGAAGGGCAGGGCGCCGTCGTAGATGAAGCCGGTGTCGCCCTCGGCGCAGCTGACCGTGATGGTCTCGCCGTCCTGGATCGTCTCCAGCGCGTTACCGGTACCGACCACGGCCGGCACGCCCAGCTCGCGGGCGATGATCGCCGCGTGGCAGGTGCGGCCGCCGCGATTGGTCACGATCGCGGCCGAACGCTTCATCACCGGCTCCCAGTCGGGATCGGTCATGTCGGCGACCAGCACGTCGCCGGGCTGCACGCGGGCCATGTCGTCCAGGCTGCGCACTACGCGCGCCACGCCGCTGCCGATCTTCTGGCCGATGGCGCGGCCCTCGGCGACCACCGGGCCGCGGGCGCCGAGCTGGTAGCGCTCGATCTGGGTCGCCTTGGCGCGCGACTTCACCGTTTCCGGGCGCGCCTGGACGATGAACAGCTTGCCGCTGACACCGTCCTTGGCCCACTCGATGTCCATCGGGCGGCCGTAATGCTGTTCGATCACCAGCGCCTGCTTGGCCAGCTCGTGCACGTCGGCGTCGTCGATCGAGAAGCGGCTGCGCAGCTCGGCCGGGGTGCCCTCGGTGCGCACGCGCTCGCCGGGCTGGTCGGAATAGACCATGCGCAGCTGCTTGGCGCCGATCGAGCGGCGCAGGATCGCCGGCTTGCCCTGCTGCAGGGTGGGCTTGTAGACGTAGAACTCGTCCGGATTGACCGCGCCCTGGACCACCATCTCGCCCAGGCCGTAGCTGGAGGTGATGAAGACCACGTCGCGGAAGCCGGACTCGGTGTCCAAGGTGAACAGCACGCCGGAGGAACCGACGTTGGAGCGCACCATCAGCTGCACGCCGGCGGACAGGAACACGTCCTCGTGCTTGAAGCCGTGGTGGACGCGGTAGGCGATGGCGCGGTCGTTGTAGAGGCTGGCGAAGACCTCCTTGACCTTGTGGACCACGTCGTCTTCGCCGGTCACGTTCAGGAAAGTCTCCTGCTGGCCGGCGAAGGAAGCATCGGGCAGGTCCTCGGCGGTGGCCGAGGAGCGCACTGCGACCGCGACGTCGCCGCCGCCGTTCTCGGCGCAGAGCTGGCGGTAGGCGGTACGGATGTCCTGGTCCAGGGCCGGCTGCAGCGGCGCATCGATGACCCAGCCGCGGATCTCGCCGCCGGCCGCGGTCAGGGCCGGCACGTCCTCCACGTCCAGCGTGGCCAGGCGGTCGAAAATGCGCTGGTGCAGGTCGTTATGGGCGATGAAGTCCTTGAACGCCTCGGCCGTGGTGGCGTAGCCGCCCGGGACCGAGACCCCGAGGTTGGCCAGGTTGCCGATCATCTCGCCGAGCGAGGAGTTCTTGCCGCCTACGCGGGCCAGATCGTTGAGGCGCAGCGCGTGCAGCCAGAGGATGTTCTCGTTCAAGGCACACAGTCTCCGAGGGGGGAAGGCCGCGTCCGGACGCGGCCAAGCGGCTATGATCGCCGCTGCGTCGGGTGCATACAAGCTTGATCCGACGGGCTTTTTCGTATTGGAACGCGGTTTTGGAGGAGTGGGCGATGGCAGGAACACGGCCGGTTTTCTACGTTTCGGACGGCACCGGCATCACCGCCGAGACCATAGGCCATAGCCTGCTGACCCAATTCACCGAGACCCGCTTCGTCACCGACCGCATCCCGTTCGTGGGCAGCGTCGAGCGCGCGCGCGAAGTCGGGGCCAGGATCCGCGAGGCCGCCCTGGCCCACGGGGTGCGCCCGATCGTCATCAATTCCTGCATGGACAGCGACGTAGGCGCGGCCCTGGCCGAGAGCGGGGCGCTGATGCTGGACGTGTTCGCGCCCTTCATCGAGCCCCTGGAGCGCGAGCTGGAGGAGACCCGTCAGCGCCGCATCGGCCAGGCCCACGGCATCGCCGATTTCGACACCTACCACCGCCGCATCAACGCGATGAATTTCGCCCTGACCCACGACGACGGCCAGAGCATCGATTACGCCGAAGCCGATCTGATCCTGGTTGCGGTGTCGCGCGCCGGCAAAACGCCGACCTGCGTTTACCTGGCGTTGCACTACGGCGTCCGCGCGGCGAACTATCCGCTGACCGAGGAAGACCTCGAACACGACCGTTTGCCGCCGCGCCTGCGCCCTTACCGCAGCAAGCTGTTCGGCCTGACCATCGACCCGGTGCGGCTGCAGCAGATTCGCCAGGAACGCCGCCCCAACTCGCGCTACGCCCAGTTCGACACCTGCAAGCGCGAAGTCGCCGCGGCCGAAACCATGTTCCGCGCCGAGCGCATCCCGACCCTGAGCACGACCCATACCTCGATCGAGGAAATCTCGAGCAAGGTGCTGACGACGTTGGGGCTGAACCGCGAGATGTTCTGAAGGCCGGATCGTCGAGGCCCGATGGGGCAGGCCAGGCAGCCGGCGCTGCGAAAGCGGTTTCGGTGCGCTGCCCATGGTGCGGCAGGAACCCTTAACTTAGGCCTCTAACGCAGCATCGTCAACGCTGCCGCGAAGCGGTTTGCGCGTGTAGGATCGGCCGCATGACATCGCTCGTCGCCCGCACCGCACGCATCCCGCGACTGACCCGTTTCGGTTGGTTGATGGGCCTCTACGCGGAGAACCACCGCCGCCTCACGCGCCTGTTCGCGCCTGCCGATCTGGCCGCCGGTACCTACCTGTCCTCGATAGGGGACGGCCTGGACCTGCAATTGGACGTGATCGAACAGCATCGCTACACCACCGAGCTGCGTATGACCTACGCGCTGCTGGACCCGCTCACCGGCGAGCCCGACCCCTCGGCCTGGCTGCGCCTGTACAACGACGCCCACCAGCTCGAAGCCACGCATTGCTATGTCGGCCGGCGCTGGCAAGACGTGATCGGCATGTATCCGCCGCCGGCGGAACTGATCGGCCACCGCATGCGCATGAACACTTTTTTAGGAAAGTGGCTCGAGTATCTAGCCGAACGTGGTCATGGCATGGCAACATTGCGCCCGGTCGAGATTCGGCCGCCGGGAACACCCCTCAACGCAGGGCCTGGCGGGGCGGCAAAAAATTTAGCGATGAACGCTTGACGACATCGCTGAACGCCAGCTAGAATTTTCGTCTTTCCAGCACGTGGGGCCATAGCTCAGCTGGGAGAGCGCTACAATGGCATTGTAGAGGTCGCCGGTTCGATCCCGGCTGGCTCCACCACTCTTCGAACACTGTGAAAGGGTTTCGACGAGTTAGCTGCAAGAACAATCAGTTTTGTCCCCATCGTCTAGAGGCCTAGGACATTACCCTTTCACGGTAGCGACCGGGGTTCGAATCCCCGTGGGGACGCCAGCTTAACCCCCGAAAGGGGCGGCGACACTAAAGCCCTGATTCGTCAGGGCTTTTTTGTTGCCTGGAGTTTGCCATTTCTGGTGTTTCGGGGGTTCGCATAGCCCCGGGGTACGCCACTTTTTTAAGCGTCTGATTCAAAATCAGAATTCTCTTGGTGCTTTTTGCCCTTCCACTTCCGGTTGATCAGCCAGCTATGCTGATCGGAGGGAGGACAAATGGCGGATCACGACGACGACGTCTTTAGCGGTGCTGGCGACGACTGGCATAACCGAGCGTTGCTTGGATACACGCGCGATGCGCCCTGGTGGGCGTATGCAGAGGGCTACAAGGAAGCGGGGGACCGACTCGTTGCAGGCATAGATGCTGGCCAACACGGTCAGGACTTTTTGGTGTTCCCGATTCTCTATCTCTATCGCCATTACCTTGAGCTCACGATCAAGGGGCAGATCCGAGAGTGCCAGTTGCTCCTAGGAATCGAGCGGCCTTCCAATCCGAAGTCCACCGCGCAGCGCACTCTCGCCGCACAAGGGCATGGCTTGGCCGAACTTTGGGCTTACCTGCAGCAGTTGGTGCCCGATGTGTATCCCGACCTGCCCGATTCGGTTATATCCGAGATCAATCGCGTTGTTCTGGCGTTCGCGAGCCTTGATCCTCGCGGAGACGAAGCGAGGTATCCGCTAACGCGAACGGAAGAGCGGACGCTTCGAGGGTTGCGAGAGGTCAACCTTCGACGCCTTTCTGAAGACATCTCGAGAGCAGAGGCGGGCTTCGTCCGAATCGAGGGTGGTATCGATTGGGAGATCGAGCATCGCCAGTTCGGGGCAGAGATCCGGTCTGAAATGGACGCCGAACGTCGGGCGTGGGAGCTCGAGTATCTTGGTGTATCGGAGCCGTAGCTGGTCGCTAGTCGGCTCGATCGAACTACCCGTAACGAGCCTCAGATCCCAAAACTCGAACTACGTGAGGAAGCAAATGCGCGCTAAGCAAGTGTTTACGCCCGGAGGATTTCCGCAGCACACATTCGTAGGCGAGCATCTCGGGGACAAGGAAGACGCGCTCCGACAGGCGCTTGATATGGGAAATGTCGTCATCTCTTTGTCCGGACCGTCGAAGTCCGGCAAGACCGTTTTTGTTCAGAGCGTCGTTGGAAACGACAACTTGATTCACGTCACTGGCGCAGGCGTTTCCGATCCAAAGCAGGTTTGGGAGCAGGTTTTTTACATCATCGGCACGCCCCTTGAGACCGTGACTACGGAGGAGCAAGGGGTTGGCGTCAAGGGCGAGGGGAAGATAAGCGGGAAAGCCAGCGCGCTGTTTGCTAGCGCTGAAGCTGAAGGGTCCGTGGGTGGCGAGGTCACAAGGAAGACAGGGCAAAGCGAACGGGGAGCGGTTGACCATCTTCAGCTCCTGATTCGTGAGCTCGGCAATCAGGACTTCGTCATCTTCATTGACGACTTTCATTACATCGAAGCCGCAGCGCAAGTAGAGCTGTCCAAGCAGATCAAGGAGGCAGTGAGGAACGGCGTGAAGATCGTCTGCGCCTCGGTCCCTTATCACTCCGACGACGTTCTGAGAGCTAATCCTGACCTTCGCGGCAGAGTCATGGCGATTGACCTTGACTACTGGACGCCTGCTGTTCTGAAGGACATTGCGAGGAAAGGCTTTCAGGCGCTCAATCTGACTTTTGACGACAGTCTGATTGGCACTCTGGCGGACGAAGCTGCTGGGTCGCCTCAGTTGATGCAGTCGCTTTGCCTGTTCTGCTGTTATCAGGTCAAGGTTTCAGAGCGCGTGGAGACCCCTGAACAGCTCCCGGTTGACCAGGGCTATGTCACAAGGGTTTGCGAATCAGTTGCCGCGATGAATGATTACAGCTCTACCTATGATCGAATGAAGGAAGGGCCGAAGATTCGCGGAAGGGCTCGAACGGCCTATTTGCTGAAAGATGATTCGGTCGTAGACGTCTATCCCATCGTACTGAAGGCCATCGCCTTAGATCCGCCGATGCTTACCTTTCGCTATGCCGAGTTGCTCGGGCGAATTGAGTTTCTGTGCAAGAACGACGCCCCCAGCGGATCGAGCGTAACCGGCACTTGCGCACATATCGCATTCATAGCGAACGAATCGGCGAATCAGTCGGTGATGGAATGGGACGAGAGCGGAGACGTCCTGGACATCCGTGACCCGTATCTGTTGTTCTACCTTCGTTGGGGCGCGGATGAGTAACGGACGCGGGTGGGAACGCCCTATAACTTTGCCCATTGAGGCGGAATATTTTGTATCTTGTTGAATTTGCTGGGTGGAGTGTCACTGCAACCTCGCGCCGAAGCCCCAAGAAGAACCGGGGTTAAGCTCGAATACCGGTTGGGGCGCCAAGTAAAAAAGAATCGGGGCCCGGGAAACCGGGCCCCGATTCTTTTTGTGCCTGATTTTCTCTGTTCGTTCGAAATTCATGGCAAACGCTAGATGACGAACTCGCGCCGCGAATACGCGGCTCTAGCGTGCGCGCATACGCCGCCGCCACGCATCGAACCTGGAAACGCGCACGAGCGCAGCGGCATCTTTTTTGGCGTCCTCGATCGCGGCGACGGCATCGCCGATCGCAGCGCGCAAGTCGTGCATCTGCTCGGCATGCAAGCCGTCATGCGGACTTCCGCCAATCAGGCGGGAAAGATGGATCACCGCGTTCAATTCGCCGAAGGCCAGCGCCAGGCTGGTGGCGAAGAACCAAGGCAGCACGTCCGCGTGCTCGGACAGGCGACGCCCTCAATGCACCGCTTCGTTGCCGCCGCTTTGCGATTCCAGCGGCGGGCGCTGGCCTTCGGCGAGTTCCTTCTCGAACTCCGCTTCGAACTGCTCGAAGCTCAGGCCGCGGTCGGCCGCTTCCTGCGCGGCGGCGGCGCTCAGGGCGGGCGAGAATTTCAGTTGCACGGTTTCGCCTGTGCGCTCGTGCAGCGCGGCGGCGCGCTTGAGCATGATCAGCACCTTGGCGGCGCTGTCGGAACCGCCGACGATGCGCCCGCCCAGGCCCAGGGTCCATTCGCCGTCGCGGCGCACGATGCCGCCGAGCAGCTGGCCGCTGCTGTCGCGCATCTCGGCATGCGGCTCGATCGCCGGCGGGGCAGGAGCGTTCGCGGCCTTGGCGGCCTTGCGCTTCTTGGCATCGCGGCGGGCTTTGGAATGGATCGACATGGGACTTCCTTCGGCCACCTGCGGACCGTCTCCCGGGATCATAGCCCGACCCGCAAGGCATCGCGCCCCGCCATTCAGGACGGGGCGCGGCCCGCGTTCAGTCGATCCGCGCCGAGTTCAGCCGCAGCGCATTGGCCACCACCGACACCGAGCTCAGGCTCATCGCCAGCGCCGCGATCATCGGGCTCAGCAGCGCGCCGGTCAGCGGGTATAGCACGCCGGCGGCGATCGGCACGCCCAGGGCGTTGTAGAGGAACGCGAAGGCCAGGTTCTGCTTCATGTTGGCCACCGTCGCGGACGAGATCGCACGCGCACGCACGATGCCGTTCAGATCGCCCTTGACCAGGGTGACCTGGGCGCTGGCCATGGCCACGTCGGTGCCGGTGCCCATGGCGATGCCGACATCGGCGCCGGCCAGGGCGGGGGCGTCGTTGATGCCGTCGCCGGCCATCGCCACGCGCCGGCCCTGCGCGCGCAGCTGCTCGATCAACGCGGCCTTGTCCTGCGGACGCATTTCGCCGTGCACGCCGTCCAGACCGAGCCTGCGGCCGACCGCGTGCGCGGTGGTCGCGGCATCGCCGCTGGCCATCAGCACCTTCAAGCCGGCCGCCTGCAGGGAGCGGATCGCCGCAGCCGTGGTCGGCTTGATCGGATCGGCGACCGCGAGCACGCCCGCAATACGTCCGTCGACGGCGAGGAACATCGCGCTCGCGCCGTCTTGCCGCAGGGATTCGGCGTGCCCGGCAAACGCGCCGAGTTCGGCGCCGTCCTCGGCCATCAACGCGGCATTGCCCAAAGCGAGCGCATGGCCGCCGATGCGGCCGCGCACGCCCAAGCCGGTGACGGAATCGAAGTCCTGCGCGGATTCCAGCGCCAGACTGCGTTCGCGCGCCGCCGCGACCAGGGCCGCGGCCAGCGGATGTTCGCTGCCTTGGTCCAGGCTGGCGGCCAGGCGTAGCACCTCATCGGGCGTGTAGCCGTCGGCGGCGATCGCCTCGCGGAACGCCGGGCGGCCTTCGGTGAGGGTGCCGGTCTTGTCGACGATCAGGGTATCGATCTCGCGCAGGCGCTCGATCGCTTCGGCGTCGCGGAACAAGACGCCGGCCTCGGCCGCGCGGCCGCTGGCGACCATGATCGACATCGGCGTGGCCAGGCCCAGTGCGCACGGACAGGCGATGATCAGTACCGCGACCGCGTTGAGCACGCCGTAGGTCCACGAGGGTTCCGGCCCGAACAGGCCCCAACCCACCAGGGTCGCGAGGGCGATGCCGAGCACGCCGAGCACGAACCAGAACGCGACCCGGTCGGCCATGCGCTGCATCGGTGCGCGCGACCGCTGCGCCTGCGCGACCAGTTGCACGATCTGCGACAGCACGGTGTCGGCGCCGACCCGCGAGGCGCGCATCACCAGGCTGCCGGTGCCGTTGAGGGTCGCGCCGATCAAGGAGTCGCCGACGCTCTTGGCGACCGGGATGGGCTCGCCGGTCAGCATCGATTCGTCGACGCTGGAGCGGCCGTCCACGACCTCGCCGTCGACCGGCACCTTCTCTCCGGGACGCACGCGCAAACGGTCGCCGACCTGCACCTGCGCCAAGGGCACGTCTTCTTCGCCGCCGTCGTCGCGCAGGCGACGCGCATGGTCGGGCGCCAGGCCGAGCAGGCGCTTGATCGCGGCCGAGGTCTTGGAGCGCGCGCGCAGTTCCAGCAACTGGCCGAGCAGGGTCAGCGACACGATCACCGCCGCCGCCTCGAAGTAGACACCGACGCGTCCGTGCTCGCGGAACGAAGCCGGGAACACCTGCGGCGCGATCGTCGCCACCACGCTGTAACCGAAGGCCGCGGCCACGCCGATGCCGATCAGGGTCCACATGTTCGGGCTGCGGTTGCGGATCGAGGCCAGGCAGCGCTCGAAGAACGGCCAGCCGGCCCAGAGCACGACCGGCGCGCTCAAGGCGAACTCCAGCCAGGTGCGCGCGGTGGCAGACAACGACGGCCAGTTATGGCCGAACATCGCCAGGACCAGGGTCGCCAGGCTCAGCGGCAAGGTCCAGGCGAAGCGGCGGCCGAAGTCGCGCAACTCCGGATTCTCGTCCTCCTCCAGGCTCGGCATCTCCGGTTCCAGCGCCATGCCGCAGATAGGGCAGGTGCCGGGGCCGACCTGACGCACTTCCGGATGCATGGGGCAGGTGTAGACCGTGCCCGCGGGTGCTGCGACCGGTTCGTCAGCGGAGGGCGAGAGGTACTTGGCCGGGTCGGCGATGAACTTGCTGCGGCAACCGGCCGAACAAAAGGCGTAATCGTGGCCTTCGTGCTGGGCGTGATGCGGCGTCTTGGCCGGATCGACGCGCATGCCGCAGACCGGGTCGATCACGGTCGGGGCGCTCGCATCGGCGGTCTTGTTCGCGCAGCACGAGTGCGCGGGCGGGTGCGCGTGGTCGTGCCCGTGGTGGCCGTGATTCATGCGTCCTCCTGCGCCAGCGCGGCGAGGATCGGGCAGCTATCCAGGGTGCCGTGTCCGGGACAGGCCTCGATCAGTTCGCGCAGGCCGTCGCGGATGCGGGTGAGTTCGGTCAGCTTGCCTTCGACATGGGCGAGCTTTTCGCTCGCGGTCGCTTTGAGGTTGCCCATGTCGTCGTCGCGACGCGAGGACAATTCGAGCAGGTCGCGAATCTCGACCAGGGTGAAGCCCAGCGCCTTGGCGCGGCGCAGGAAGCGCAGACGCTCGACGTCGCGCTGGCTGTAGGCGCGGTAGCCCGAGGGCTGGCGTTCGGGCGGCGGCAGGATGCCGTTGCGTTCGTAGTAGCGCACGGTGTCGATGGGGACGCCGGCGCGCTTGGCCAATAGACCGATCTGCATGGCATGCAATCCGTATCGGAGTGGAGTTGGAGCCAGTGTCCGGGCTGGACCAAGGTCCAGAGTCAAGCCCTGATCCGGCGGCGAGGGCGGCCGCCGCCGGATCCGGTTCACGATCAATGCCGCGCGTAGACCGCGCTCTTGCCGTCGTCGCCGACCAGCTCGACCGCATAGGCCTGGACGCTGCCGTCGGGCATCTCCATGCCGGGCGAACCGGCCGGCATGCCCGGCACGACCAAACCGCGTGCCTTGGGTTTCTCCTTCAGTAAACGCTGGATGTCGGCGGCGGGAACATGGCCTTCGACGAAGTAGCCGCCGACCTCGGCGGTGTGGCAAGAGCCCTTGCCGTAGGGTACGCCCAGACGCTGTTTGATCGGATGCAGATCGTCGCGATCGCGCACTTCGACCTGGAATCCCGCTGCGCGCACGTGTTCGACCCAGACGCTGCAGCAGCCGCAGGTGGGACTCTTGTGGACCACCATCTTCGGCAGCGCCGGATTCGGGGCTGCGTGCTGCTCGTGTTGATCGTGCGCGGACGCAGCGGCGACAGGCGTTTCGGTCGCGGCCGCGCCGGCGGTAGCCGCCGCCGCGGTGGACGCAGGTACGGCGGTGCCGCTGCAGGCGCTCGCAACGAATGCGATGGCGAACGCGACAGCGAACCCGGGCATGGCGGGTTTCATGCGGCGTCCTCGAAGGTCAATGCGAGTGTTCATGCGCGTCGTGCTCCTCGGCTGCCGGTTCGGGCGGAGCCGCCGCCGGTTTGGCGGGCTGGACTGCCTGCGCCTGTTTGGGCGCCGCATGCTCATGCGATTTGCCATCGGCGTGACGATGACCGGTGGGTGCAGGAGCTTCGGCCTCGGCTTTGTTTTTTAGCGGCGATCCGGCTGCGTCTTCCTGCATGCCGTCCTCATGATTCCCATGGCCGCCGTCGTCGTGCCGGTGCGCCGCCGGGCCGCCATGGCGATCGGCCGCGCCCTCGGGCATGGTCTCGCCGCCGCCGTGCGAATGTCCGCCGCTTTCGGCGACCAGGGCGCGGTACTTGGCCTCGTCCATGGCCGGCAAGGCCTGCAGCAGGGCCGCCATGTTCCAAATGTAGTCGTCGCCCATGCTGTGGCCCCAGGCCGGCATGCCCGAGGCTTTGATGCCGTGCTTGATCGTCCAGAACGCCCGCGCGGGATCGTCCGGCGTCTGTTTGCTGAAGTCGGGCGGGGCAGGGTAGAGGCCGCGGCTGAGTTCGGTGGCCTGCATGCCGGGCGCCAGATGACAGCCGGAACACATGGCCTGGTAGTTGCCGGCACCCTGGCGGATGCGTTCGGCGCTGGCCAAATCCGGGGGCGGTTGCAGTTCTTTGGCCCGCGCCGCGATCGAGCGTTCGCGCACCGTATTCAGCACCGCGTACACGGGTCGGGTGTGCGGCGCATCCGCGCCGACGTCGTAGACGCCGGCCCAGACGAAACCGCCCGCCGCCGCGGCCATTGCGGTAGCGGCGATGGCGATGGCCAGCGAGGTCTTTCGTGTCTTGATCGTCATGGTCATTTCCTTAGAACCACACCCGGACGCCGGCGACGACGCGGGTATCCTGGGTCGATTCGCCTTCGTCGCGACGCAGATCGGCGGTGTTGCCGAACGCGCGCTCGTGGACCACGCCGACGTAGGGCGCGAAGCGGCGGCTGAACTCATAGCGCAGCCGCAGCCCGGCCTCGAGCGTGCTCAAGCCCGAACCCACGCCGCGCTGTCGATCCTGGCTGCCGTTGAATTCGAGTTCGACGAGCGGCTGCAGGATCAAGCGATTGGTCAGCAGCACGTCGTACTCAGCTTCGAAATTGGCCGCGACGCGTCCGGACGCGCCGACGTAGGCGGTGGCCTGGACCTCGAACTTGTACGGCGACAGGCCCTGCAGGCCGACCGCGAACCAGTCCTGCGAGCGACCCGGTTTGAAGTCGTGCTTGGCGCCGACCACCACGTCCCACCAGGGCGTGATGCTGCGGCCGTAGAGCGCTTCCAGGTTCGCCGACTCGGTGACGCCGCCTTCGCGTTCGCCTTCGCTGCGCAACCACAAACGATTGAGATCGCTGCCGAACCAGGCCGTGGCCTCCCAGGCCTCGCCGCGGCCATGATCGGCGTCGCCGGCTTCGAGACGGTCGAACAGCACGTAGCTGTTGAATTCGCGCGCGTGTTCCATGTGCTTGCGCAAGGGCGGAAACGCGGCGGCGCGGTCGGCATCGGTGATCGGCGGAATCGGCTCTCGTGGAATCGGCTCCAGCGGAGTTTCGCTCGCGGCGGGCGCGTGCCCCATGGCGGCGTGGTCCATCTTCGAATGGTCCATGCCTTCGTGTTCGCCGCTGTCCTTGGGCTCGGCGTCGTGACCCATCGCGGCATGGTCCATCTTCGAATGGTCCATGCCCGCGTGTTCGTCGCTGTCCTTGGGCTCGGCGTCGTGCCCCATCGCGGCATGGTCCATCTTCGAATGGTCCATGCCCGCGTGTTCGTCGCTGTCCTTGGGCGCGGCGTCGTGGCCCATCGCCGCATGGTCCATCTTGGAGGGATCCGCGACCGGTTCGGATGCCGTAGGCGTCGTACGCGGTTTCGGTTCGGGCTTGGCCTGCGCAGCGTGTTCGCCATGGTGCTGCGCTTGCGCGGCGCCGGCGAAGGCGAGCGTCAATGCGGCGGCGAGCGCGGCGCGGCGGGGGAAGAGGAGGGCGCTCATTCTTCTACCCTCACTTCGCGCATCATGCCCGCTTCCATGTGATAAAGCAGATGGCAGTGGTAGGCCCAGCGGCCGAGCGCGTCGGCGCGCACGCGGTAGCTGCGGCGCGTTCCAGGCGGCATGTCGATGGTGTGCTTGCGGACCTGGAACTCGCCCTTTTCGTCCTCCAGGTCGCTCCACAAACCGTGCAGATGGATCGGATGGGTCATCATGGTGTCGTTGACCAGGGTGATGCGCATGCGCTCGCCGTAGTTCAAGCGCAGCGGCTCGGCGTCCATGAACTTCTGGCCGTTGAACGACCAGGCGAATTTCTCCATGTGGCCGGTCAGGTGCAGTTCTATCGTGCGGCTGGGATCGCGGCCGTCGGGGTCCTCGAACAAGCTCTTGAGGTCGGCGTAGCGCAGCACGCGACGGCCGTTGTCGCGCAGGCCGATGCCCGGATCGTCCAGCCGCGGCGTACTGCTCATCGACTGCATATCGATCAGCGGATTGCCGGTTTCGCTGGCCGGATGCGCCGCGCCGTCGCCGTGGTTCATGCCCGCCATGCCTTGAGCGGAATGGTCCATGCCCGCCATCGATGGCGCGCCGCCGGCCATGCCCATGCTGGCGCCGCAACTGCCTTCGGGCATCGTCTTCTTGGGCGTGCCGCCGCTTCCTTGGTTCATCCCGCCGTGGTCCATACCAGCGTGATCCATGCCGCCGTGGCCCATGTCGTCCATGGTCAGGATGACGCGCGGATCGGGCGCGGGTACCGGCGCGGACAGGCCCTCGCGTACCGCGAGCGTGCCGCGCGCATAGCCGGTGCGGCCCATATCCTGGGCGAAAATCGTGTACGCGTCCTGGCCGGAGGGTTCGACGATCACGTCGAAGGTCTCGGCCACCGCGATCCGGAACTCGTCCACGCTGACCGGATGGATGTACTGGCCGTCGGCGGCGACCACGGTCATCTTCAGCCCCGGGATGCGCACGTCGAAGTAGCTCATCGCCGAGCCGTTGATGAAGCGCAGCAGCACTTTCTCGCCGGAACGGAACAGGCCGGTCCAGTTGCCCGCCGGCGCCGCGCCGTTGAGCAGGTAGGTGTAGGTGTGGGCATTGATGTCCGACAGGTCGGTCGGGGTCATGCGCATCCGGCCCCACTGGCCGCGATCGCGCAGCGTCGCCGCCAGGCCCTGTTCGCGCGCGTCGCGGGCGAAGTCGCCTACAGTGCGCTTGTAGGTGTTGTCGTAGTCCGACATCTTCTTCATGCGCCGGAACAGCGCGGCCGGATCCAGGTCGGTCCAGTCCGACAGCAGCACCACGTGCTCGCGGTCGTAGCGGAACGGCGGCGGCTGCAGCGGATCGATCACGATCGCGCCGTACAGCCCGGCCTGCTCCTGGAACATCGAATGGCTGTGGTACCAGTAGGTGCCGGACTGGCGCAGCTGGAAGCGGTACGCGAAGGTTTCGCCCGGCGGGATGCCGTCGAAACTCAGACCCGGCACTCCGTCCATGTTGGCCGGCAGCAAGATGCCGTGCCAGTGGATGGAACTGGTGTCGCGCAAGCGGTTGGCGACGCGCAAGGTCACCGTGTCGCCTTCGCGCCAGCGCAGGATCGGCGCCGGCAGCGAGCCGTTGACGGTGATCGCCGGACGCACGCGTCCGGTGAAGTTGACCGGCGCCGCATCGATGGCGAGGTCGAAATCGCGGCCGCTGAGCTCGCGTGCGGTCGTGGCCAATGCGGTGCCCGCGAACGCGGGCGAGCGCCACAGGCCCAGGCCCGCGGCGACGCCGCCTACGGCCAGGCCGGTGACGAAACGCCGGCGCGAAGGCTCGGCCAGGGTATCCGGCCGTCGGCCGGAGAAATCGGAAGACATCGTCGAACTCCACAAGAATCGGAAACGCCGGCGCGCAATGCGACCGACGGCACGAGGTCCCTGGCGGACGTTGGCGCCGCACGGAACCCGCTAAAGCCCACCGCAGGCGCGGTGCGCAGGACGATCAAGCGATGGGAGGTCGAATCGGGGAGTGCAGGGCCGGCGCGTCGTGATCGACGGGCATCGGCTGGGCGATCATGGCGTGACCGATATGCGCGCCGCCCAGGGCGAAGGCGATCGCGGTCGCCGGCGCGGGCTGCAGGCAGGAACAGGTGCAGGTCGGCGACTTGCAGCAGTCCGGCGATGTGGCATCGGGCGCGTGGCCGCTGTGGCCGGCAGGCATCGACGCGCCGTCGTGATCCATGCCCGCCATCTGCATGCCATCGTGGAGCGTGCCGTCGTGGGTCATGCCGTGATGGGTCATGCGGTCATGGATCATGCCGTCGTGAGTCATGCCGTTATCGGTCATGCCGTCGTGGCAGGACGTCTGGGCGATGGCCGCGGCTCCCATCGTCGCCGACAGGTGGCTCAACTGCATTTGCGTGGATGCAACCGCGTACGCCGACCCATTGAGGATCAGGCCGACGCAGAGCAGCAGGCGCAGTAGGATCGACATCACCGCATTACTTTACCGCTAAGCGCGCCGGCTTGTCGTCAAAATTGCGTGTAAGCCACGGCGCTGGAGTCTGAACCATGGTTCAGGCTCCAGCCCGGTTGGAGGCGGCTCGGGCGTCGATTCGGCTGCGTTGACGCGTCGACGACGCCCCTGTCCTTATCTGTCGGGCATGAGAAGGCTAGCGCGGACAACCGATTCGCCGGCGACCGCTCCCAGCCCCGGATCTTTGCGCGATGCGGCCGCGGCCGGCCTGCGCTACGTCAGCGACAGCGATCCGGGCATCGCGCGCCTGCGCTCGGGGCGGGGTTTCCGCTATCGCGATGCACAGGGCCGGGCCGTGCGCGATGCCGCCACGCTGGAGCGCATCCGCGCGCTCGCGGTGCCGCCGGCCTACACCGACGTGTGGATCTGCGCTCATCCCTACGGTCATCTGCAGGCGACCGGGCGCGACGCCCGCGGCCGCAAGCAGTACCGCTACCACACCGCCTGGCGGCATGCGCGCAACCACGGCAAGTTCGATCGCATCGTCGACTTCGGCGCGGCGCTGCCGCGACTGCGCAGGCGCCTGCGTGCCGACTTGAAGCAGGGCGGCCTCCCGCGCAGCAAAGTGCTGGCGATCGTCGTGGCCTTGATGTCCGAGACCTTGCTGCGCGTGGGTAACGACGCCTATGCGCGCAGCAACGGTACGTTCGGCCTGACCACGCTGCGCAATCGCCACCTGGACTTCCTGCGCGAGGGGCGTGCACGGCTGCATTTCCGCGGCAAAGGCGGCCAGCAGCACGACATCGCGATCGACGACGCCGCGCTGGTGCGGCAACTCCGGCGCTGCCAGCAACTGCCGGGCCAGCTCCTGTTCCAGTACCGCGACGACAACGGCGCGATACAGCCGGTGGACTCGGACACCATCAATGCCTACTTGCGCGAGGCCATGGACGGCGAGTTCAGCGCCAAGGATTTCCGCACGTGGGGCGGCACGCTGGCAGCCTTCAAACGTTTGGCCCTGTTGCCGTTGCCCGAGGGTAGGGCAGGTCGAGCGCCCAGCGAACGCGCCCTGGCTCAGGTCGAGAAAACCGTGGTGGGCGAGGTCGCGCAACTGCTGCGCAACACACCGGCGGTCTGCCGCAAGTCCTACATCGACCCGGCGGTGTTTTCGGGTTGGCGCGAGCAGGCCCTGGCGCGCTACGCCGCCCAGGCACGCGGCGAGCGTCAATGGGAGCAGGCCACGCTGCGATTCCTGAAGCGCATGCACGGCCGCAGGCCCAAGACCGGACGCGCGGGCAGTGCGGCGGCTTCCTAGTGCCGAGCTCGCGCGGGCACGCGCGTCGCTGTGTCCACTGCAGAGCGATTCACGGCAAAATGGCGGGCCGGATTTAGCGAACAAGGCATCCATGCGGATCGGAATCGACTTCGGAACCAGCTACTCGGCCGCCGGCGCGGTCGTCGCCGAAGCGGATCAGCTGCAGCTGATCCGCTTCGGCGACGACCGGCAGTTCCGCACGACCGTGTTCTTCCCGCTGCGGATGCCCGACATCGCCCAGTTCGAGCTGACCGAGCAGTTGCACGAGCAGGTGAGGGCGCTGGTCGCCGGCGCGAAGCGCGACCAGAGCCAGGAACTGGCGCGCGTGCAGCGCCTGCGCGAAGAAGCCATGCAGCGACCGGCGCACCTGCGCGCCGATGCCCTGGCTCTGGTGCCGACGGTACGCAAGCAGTCGGACCACGAAATGCAGCGTGCCGCCGTGGTTGCGGTACGCCGTCAGTGGGCGGCCGACGAGGTCCGCAAGGCGATGGAAGCGGGCGCGGACGTGCAGAACGCGCTGTACGGCGACGAAGCGATCGAGGCTTACATGGCCAGCGGCACCGGCCACCTGGTGGTTTCGCCCAAGTCCATGCTGGGCTACAGACTCGAAGGCGGTGCCCGCGAGGCGCTGCTGCGGATCTCCACACAGCTCCTGCGCCACATCCGCACGACCGCATCCGCGCAGTTGGGCACCGAAGTGCGCCAAGCGGTCATGGGACGGCCGGTGCGCTTCCGCAGCAGCATGAAGGAGGCGGGCGGCGTGCAGGCCTTGGAGATACTCACCGACGCCGCGCACGCCGCCGGTTTCGATGCCGTCGAATTCCTCGAAGAGCCGGCGGCGGCCGCCTACGGCTATCACCGCGGCCAGGCCGCAGCCAGTCGAACGCTGATCCTGGATATCGGCGGCGGCACCACGGACATCGCGCTCGCCGATGTCGGCGGGACGGCGCCGGCGCCTGTCATCCACGGTTCCTGGGGCGAGCCCGTCGGCGGTACCGACGTCGACATCGAGCTCAGCATGCGCGGGGTTATGGCGCTGTTCGGCAAGGGCGTCACGCCGACCGCGGTGCATCGCTATTACGAGGCATCGACCGTCCACGACCTGGAGCGGCAGAACAACTTCCGCCAGGCGTCGTTCAAGAACGTGGAAGCGCCTTACGGCCCGCGCCTGGAGCGACTGCAGCTGCCTGGGCACACGGTGCGCCTGAACCGCGCCGTCGAGCGGGCCAAGATCGGCCTGAGCGACCAGGGCCGGGTCGGATTCGAGCTCGACTACATCGAGGACGGCCTGCGAGCGCGCCTAGACAAGGAGCGGCTGCAGGACGCGGCCAGCCCGTTCCTGCGTCATCTGGGCGAACTCATGCAGCGCGCCAAGGCGGATCTGCCCAATCAGCCCGACAGTGTCTATCTCACCGGCGGCATGTCGCGTTCGCCTTACGTGCCGGCAGCCGCGAAGGAGGTATTCCCGGACGCCAGAATCGTCACCGGCGACGCGTCGCTGGGCGTGGTGACGGGATTGGCGCACGCGGCCGCGGCCGGTTGAGGCCGGCTGAATTTCCACGGATCTGCCCGCAAGGCATTGTTTTTGTGGATGTCTCCGAGGTGAGGGGTGTCGACAGGGCTTAATCCGCCATCGTGCCCGCTCCATACGTGGCATTTACATAATATGCATTATGCGAAGTTATATGCAGGGTTCACGCGTGGCTTCGCGCGGCGTTTAGGAAGGCTCTGGCGCGATGGATCGCCGCATGGAGGCTGAATGATGCGCCCGCCCTGTTGGCCTGACGGCAAGCCGTGCCCAAACGCATGCGCACACCAGCACTACCAGCGCACGGTCTACAACCACACGCCGCTCTACGGGCCGTGGGATCGCTGGCGCATGGCTGGGGGCCGACTGGTCTCGCCGCACGGCGACTGGATCGGCCCCGGCTTGCTGGATCGCTGGATGTGGCGGCAGATGCGGATGTTTGAGATCTAGCCACAACCAACAATTGCTTGTTTCAACTACAGGAGAAAGAAGAAGGCCCGCCAACTCGGCGGGCCTTCTCATTCGGCGTCGAGAGAAACTGGTTTTTTTACCCAAGCCTCATCAATGAGCCTTAAGATTTCTGCGGCGTCTTGCACCGCCTTGCGGTCCTCTCCCTGGCCACACAGCATGGAGTCGATCTCTTCAAGCAGCCGCGCCTCTAGCGCCTGAATAACATACTGATGCGACTTAGAGCCGTACTTATCCACGAACTCAGAAAAGTTCGGCAGCACAGCTTTCAACACATTGTCGACGCTGGTTGACTTGGCAAAAATTTCAAGGTCGAGACGGTTCTTGAGCGCTTGAATTGTCAGAACACCATGAACACATACCGCGTGGTAAGCAGAAAAAATCGCCCAGACCATTGGCGTCACGAACGGCCTGGCCTGCGCACCACTCGTGTTAGAAACCATCTGAAAATCAACTTCAGAGTCAATGGCGTTGAGAAACATATCGAGCCCAGGTCGTTGGGCGTGAAGTTTAGAGATCTCATGAACGTCCATGGCGCCCAGCGTATGAACTACGGTACGCATTGGGTTCAACGCGATTACAGCAGACCACAATTGGTCTACGGCTTCCAACCGCCTCCTATCAAGCGCCGAAGATCTTCCCATCATCCCGGCTAGGGCACTCGCGCGGACAGCATCAATCTCAACCTGCTTGGAATTAAGATCGGCTCGAAGACGTTCCAGTTTTTCATTAAACTCGTTTTCGACCGATGCTTTCAGACGCGTGAGCAACAGATTTCTTACGAGCCACAGCAGACCCGCTAGAAGGCTGGCCGCGCCCACGGATGTCACGAGAAACGATTGGATTTCCGCAGCCATTCTATGTATCCCGACTAAACATCGATGTCGCCCTAGCCGCCGCCGACGGGTAGCTTTTAGCAGCACTTCTTCAGGCAAGTTCAGCTGCGTTGCTGGCTCACCCGCTCCGCGTCAACGCTTTCTATCGCCTTCCTGTCGATCCGCAAAAAGAACGTCACTGACAACGAGATCAGACTTACTCGACCAAAGGTCTCGCCGCATAGCCAGCGCAGCCGTTAGAAACCCTTCCCTACTCGGCTGTTCAACGAAAGCTTTTACGCTCAGCAATACGGGCTTTGCCGCATACAAGATCATTTCGTGGTACTCGGCCTTTAGGTACTCGATTACGTCCGGGGCTGAATGGATATCTGTTTGGCGGCTTGAGAGGTACTTGATGTTCTTCGGGTGAAAATAGACATCCATGTACAGCAAGCACGACTTGTATCTGCGCTCTTTGTTCTCAAGCGCTTTGAACTCAAGCTCCTTTCGTCTTGCCTGAGAATTCGAAATGACGCTACCGATTCCGGCAACGCTAAGTACGCCGAACATAATTTCGATATAGGTCATGTGTGTTGCCCACTGTGATGAGGTGCTATCGCCCGATGCAGCTGGCTTTCTTCGTTACTTGCAGGCATCGAACACCTGATCGTTGTACCAGCGGCGAACGTCAATACTTGCGTTCCGCCCGTGGTCACTGTCGAGGTAAGCAGATCGCCGCTGCCGCGCTAGCTCGCACTCGCTGCCACCCGAACGTGTGATGGTGGCGCCCTGCGCGGGCGGTCTGGATCGACCATCGGTGCCGGCGATACGCGACAGATACCCCGGATCGACGCTAGGCGCAGGGGCCGGCCGGGCATTGGCCTCAGCCGTTCCAGGCCACGTCTCCCACGTCTTGACGTGACGTTGGCCTTGCTCGCAGGGGTCCGACTGATACGTGACCTCTTTGCCGCGAACACACTTGTGTATCTGCTGCGCCTGAGCGCCTTGAGCGTACAGGCACGCGATCAGTGCCAGCCCCATGCAACTGCGTGTCGTCATAGCACCCCCCAGTGCTTCCTTGACTACTGCTGACGCTGACGCCACGGCTCAAATTGGCGGTCCATCCACCGGGCGAAAAGCGCGTGTATCCAGTCCATGGCCGGATCGTACTACCCCCGTTCGTCACGGTCACCCATCGAGACACCCTCGCCCCCTGCCCCGACCCCGTTGGCGTTGGGTCCGACCCCGATATCCCCGTAGCCCGTTTGTTGGCCGGCCTGAATAATCGCGCCAGGAACGCTAGCTGTGGTCGAGGCGGACCGCGAGGCTCCCTCGCTTACGCTCGGGAGGCTCGCGCCCGCTTCCCTGATGCGAGCGGCCTGCGTGGTGGACTGACTGAAAATCGGCTCCAAGAGCGGCCATGCGGTGAATATGAGCGACCGATCCTGAAACGTCGCCAGAACGCCGTAGGGCTCGCGCGTGACGTTCCAGCCCAGGGCCCGCAGCTGATCGCTGGTCAGCCGCTCTAGCGCCTGTCCTTGCGGCGTACGCCACTCCAATATATGCCGCTGCCCGATGGTCCCCGCGTAGCGCGGGCGAGCCGATTTAGCCATTTCCAGCAACATGCGCACGCCGGCCGGGTACTTGGCGAACTCGTCCACCTTGGGCCGGTCCTGCACACCGGCCGTGCCGTTGCTTTGCGATACCCGCCGCGGCGCATGACCAGGCGTCGTAACAGGCTCGTCGTCGGTTTTCGCCGGCACCGCATACTCCGGCGCGTTCGGGTCCTCTTCCCCAACAATCGTGCCGTTGCCAGCGAAGAACGACCAAATGCCACCGATCGCCAGCACGACCAGCACGGCCATACCAATCGCCGGCATCTTGATCACCTGCCAGACGGTCTTAGAGCCCGCCGTGTACGCGCCCGTGTTCTTGGCTTCGGCCTGGAACCCTTTGTACAGCGGGTAGACCTCCGCGTCGTAGTCGTGCGTTTCGCTGCTGATCTTCTCAAACTTGCCCATCGTGTCGCCGACGCTGTAGAACCGCACCGCATAGCGATCCTCGCGACCCAGGGCGTTGAGCTTGGTGAAAACGCTCTTACGCTCGATGCGCTGCCGAATCGAGCTATGCAGGCGCCCTAGCGCCTGCGTCATCACAACGATATCCAACCCAATGTGACCGTGCTTCGCGAAGAAAGCTTCTTGCTCCTTTGCGAGCGCCTGGCGACCGGAGACGTAGAACTCGTGCACCTCGTCAATCACGATGAGCGAGTCGGGCTTGACGTTGAACTTAGGCGGGTCGTCTCCGAACGCAGTGAACAGCGGCACGACTTCATCGGGACCGACCAGCGTCAGCAGCTCACGCACGCGGGTTTCGGGCAGCTGCAGATACACAGCGATCTTTTCGTGATCCAGGCCGTTCAACCTGGCGTAGACATGCCGACCACCCTTGATCGCCGGCAGAATGTGCGTTTTGACGGCGTCGTAGCTTTTGCCGGCACGCGGCGGACCTTCGTTGCAGATCAACATGCGATCACCACTGGAACAGAGTGACGAGCTTCCGCACCATGCGGTAAGCGTAGGCGGCGCCGATCATCCCGAGGCCCTCGCCGATCTTGAATGTGTCCATGGCCCACCCGACCGTCGGGCCAGCCGCTGCCAGCAGCGAACACATCGAGTACTGCGTAATGAAATCCGGCAAGCTGATCTGATCCAGAACGTACAGATAGACGCCCGCGACCTGCTTCATCCAAATCATGAACAGGTCCGTGAAGAAGCCCTCAATGGCCTCCCACAGCGCTTCGATCATTCCCGCAAGCCAGTCGGTAAATTTCTGTAACCAACCCATAGTGATTTCCTCAGTAAACCGCGATGCGGAACGCGGCAAACGCCGCCATTGCCAGGACAACGTAAGCGCCGTACGCAAGCAGGTCGGAGACCATGCCGGTGCAAAGCGCGTCGAAGGTCTGCACGCCCATCCACTCGCCGCCGTCGTAGGTCCACACCGGACACGCGCCGCCGAACGTGCAATTGCCGAAGAACTGGTACAGCTGTTCGCCCAACTGCGTCGTCTTAGCGGCGTTCATGTAGGTATCGAGCGCCTCGCTGGGCGTCAACGGCTCGCCGTCGTATAGCTCCCCTACCCCCTCGCCCGCGTCGCCAGGCTTGTCGCCTTCGTCGTCGTCATCTTCTTCACCAGGGCCGGGTTTGCCTGGGTTGTCCGATCCATCATTGGGATTGCCACTGCCAGGCGTCGTGTTGGGCGTGCCGGCGTTGTTGCTGGTGTTCGTGTTCGTGGTCGTGTTGTTAGTGATGTTCGTAATGCTGCTGGTGCCGCCGGGTTGCCAGTTCTCGCCGGGGCGTGGCTGCGGACCCGCGGGCGGCGGCGTGCCAGGTGTAGGCGCCGGCGCGGTGATGTTGACGTTCTCGGTGCGATCCGGGTTCGTCGCATTGAGCGCTTCGTTGGGCTTGCCGCAAAAGGTTCGACCGCCCTTCGCACTGGTCACACACTGCCGCCCCTTCGAGTCGAGGCAAATCTTGTGACCGCCCTCCGTGAAGAAACAGAAATTATCCTTCGGCGGCTCGGGCCGCGGTGCTTCGGGTGGACACACGCCACCGGTAGGCGTGTAGCTGCCGCGGTTCTGGAATAGCTGATTTCCGTTGTCAATATCGACGCGGAGTTTCGTAGTCGCCTGGCTCACGTTGAGCGTGTACTCGCATCCACGCTGGCACTTGTTCGATATCGCTTGCGGATTGTAGAACCCGGCATCAGTCGGCGTGCGTTGCGTGCACGTTTGGCCCACGTCGTAGCTAAAGTTGTCGGCATCCCGGCGCTGCCCGTTTGGATGCGTGTAGCGCAACGTGTAAATGCCAGCAGTCGCGTCCACCGAGTGTTCGCACGCCCAAGCGGTGTAGCTCGGCTCACTGGCTTTCCAGTTGACCATCTCTTTCATGCACGCGGTGTACGCCGTTCCCTGGTCAACGGAATGACTGCCGGCGTGGGCCTTGCCCAAGCCGCACCAAGCAAGCACCGCCGCGACGATCACGTAGGCGATGCGGCGGGCCGTGGCGTGCGCCAGCGCACGCGCGAAGAAGTTAGCGGCGTGCTTCATTGCGAAGCCTCGTTGTAGCCGAGGGAGCCCGCGTGCGCTGCGAGCGCGCCGAGCATTCCGAGGAAGATGCAGACGAGCATATGGCCTCCAAAGAGAGAGGGCCGGGAGTGATCCCGGCCCTGCCCTGGTTCTCGATCAGCGGAAGAACGTCGCGACCTTGTTGGTCGCCCAGCGGGCGAAGCCGGGCGCGGCCTTGATCGCGCCAGCACCGATGATGGCCGTGACCGCACCGGCCGAAGCCAGACCCACGAGGATGTCGCTGAAGTCCATTGTGTTGCTCCTATCATGTTGGTTGTGATGCGACTGGCGGCTAGTCGCGTTCGGTTGAAACCGCCTTAACGACGGAGCCCACGAGCGATCCCGCGACGTTGCACACGAGAACGAACCCGAAGGCTCCGACGAGCCAGGACGCAGCGATTTCCGGTTCCGGCCAGGTGAACAGGTCGGACAGGAAACTCATCTGCGCGTGTTCGGTGCTGCTGACCAGTACGTAGCCCGCGCACTCGCTCACCGGTTGCCCGGTGCTGGTCAGAGTGCCGTCGGCATTGAGAACTACGCACTCGGCCACGGCGGTTAGCCCTTAGCCGCGACGGCGGCCGGACGCTCGGGGATGAACGCCAAGCGACGGCCATCGATGCTCAGGCGGCCGAAGTCGCCGATGGTCAGCGCGGGCATGAGGTCGAACGTGTACAGGCCCGGCTTGAGCGCGTTGCGCGCGTCGTCGTGGTTGATGTTCATTTCCTTCGGGAACTTCGACCCGAGGTAGACCCACACCTTCTGTTCGTGGATTTCGTACGGCTTGCCCTTCGCGGACACGCCGCCACGCGAATCGATGAAGTCGGATTCGACTTCGGCTTTGACGATCAGCTTGTCCATGGTTTTTCCCTTTGCTCAGCCGAGAGATATGCGGTAGTGCGCGCAATCGGCTTGTGCTTGCGCGCCCCGAGTAGTGCATCGCCCAACATGCCGGCGAGTTCGGCGCGTGAATCACCGAGCTTGCGCAGGCGCCTGGGCACCTTTTCGTTACGGATCAGATCGGCCGTCATCGACGCGCCGACGGAGTCGCTCAACATCGACAGCGCAGCGCCACACGTCACGGTCAGCCACTCGACCACCTTCGCGACCGCGATATCGGCCTCTTCCTGCTGCGCCTCGCGCTGTGCGCGCATGGCGGCGACGCCACTGCCGTCGACGGGCAGGAATTCCAGATCGGGGTACTGCGTGAGCAGAACGCCAGGGCTTCGTAGGTGATCCAGGCTGAGCCCGAACTCCGCGCCGCGATACTCAATTTCGTAGCGCGTCCACGGCGACTCGGGATTGCCCAGCTGCTGGCCCTTGCTGTAGATGCGAAGCAAGCGGCCGGTGCGGTTTCCGAGGTAAAACGTGCACCCTGCCCCGGTCTCGCCGTCGTCAATGAACTGCACCTTCTTGGAACGCTGGCCACGCACCGGAGTAAAGCCACCGTGCAGGAAATTTTCATAGGCGCCACGCGGCGATCCATAGCGACCGGTGAAATCGTCCCATGCCGCATCGATTCGACCGATGCTGTGTTCGATGCCGCTCAACGCGTCAGCGAGCGCCGGCATATTGATGCGCGCGCACGCCTGTCCGGTCAGATCGATGTGCACTGTCTCGGCGTTGCCGCCAACAGCGATGTGGCCGCACTTCTCGCCGTGGTGAGTGAGAATCTTGAGGTGATCGGTGTAGCCGTTGATCCCGCGACCGGTAAGCTCACCGAACACCAACCCAGGCGCGACGCTTTGCAGCATCGTCCTGGCGATCACCGCCATGCCACGATCCAGGCGCGAGCCGGTCATGCGCTCCATCGGGATACGACCGGTGCAGTCGAGCTTTTCCAGCACGGCCACCGACGCGGCGCGCTCGCGCTCGGTGATGTCCCATCCACCCAGCGACGCATCGAACAGCACCGCCCTCAGATCATCCAAGCCATCCGGCTCGGGGCGCTGCCGGCGAACACGGGTTAGCACCCGGCGCAGGCCCTTGAGCGTCAAGCTCAGGTAATCCACAAAAGCGGGTAGATCACCGCCTTCGGCGAGGGTTTCGCAGGGCAGAATCCTCCCCGTGTTACTACACGGGGAGCGCTGCGCGCCGTGGACGGCGACGGCGGCCGCGTACGACGCGGCAGCGGCGTCCGGCACGCCCAGGCGCTCGCCGTCGGAGATATACCCCCCCATCGGGATGGGGGGTATTTCCTCGCACCCTGGCCGAACCGGCAGGAACGCGATGCACGATGCAGGCGGCACCTTGGCGCGGCGGCGGCTCAATGCAGTTCCCCGACGTTGGCGAGACCGCCCGCACGCTCGGCGTGCAGCAGCAGGTAGCGAGCGATCGATGCCTGCAGCACCGCTTGATCGGCGGCGCGGAACTCGGGGCCGTAGGCTTCACCACGGAAGTACAGCTGCGCGACCAACTCGCGGCCTTCTTGGTAGACCGAGAACTCCCACGCGGAGCCGTCGCAACGGTAGCGACGGAAGGCGGTCACAGCGCGCACCCACAGTCACCGCAGAAGCCCTCTTCCTCATCGCGCTCGGTAAGCTCGGCCTCGCACTCGGGACATTCGCCGTCGTCGTCGTAGTCGCTCCACTCGCCACCGCACTTCGGGCAGTAGCCGTTCTGGATGCCGTGGAGCAAAGCATCATCATCGGGCTGATAGCCGCAGTGTTCGCACTCGACCTCGATTTCGGCCGCTTCGCCGCAACGCGGGCAGTCGCCGCCGATATGCTCGGCGGTCAGCGGATATGCGCAGTACGGGCAGTCGCAGAGGCTTTCGCTCATGAGTTCGACCTCAGGAAGCGATGCGCGCCGGTGAGCGCCAAGTGCAGGCCGAACAACATGAAGGCGAACCACGTCACCACGTCGAAGGCGTCATCGTTCGGTGGCGACGCCATCAAGACTCCGATGCAGACCAAGCCGGCGATGAGGCGTCCCATCACGCGACCTCGCGGTCAGAGCGGTTTGCAGGGTGAAGCTGGGTGGAGCGGTCATCGTGGGCTGCGCCCACACCCGCCGCATGCCTCAGCTGGGCTTGCATCAACAACTCGGCTTCGCGCTCTTTCGTGCCGGTCAACGCGGACCACGCGCGCATGAGCGCGCCGCCGAACCCGATGACTAGATACGCGCCGAGCCAGATAACGAAAACGGCGAAGGTCAGCATGCATCACCCCGCAGGGCGAGCTTTTCGAGCATGCGGCACTCGCCGGCCTGGACGCGGCGATACAGCGCGTACGTACGCAGCTGCATCGCACGCTCCGCTTGCTCAGCGTGATCGGCCTCAAGGTCGAACCTGTCGGCGGCGTCCAGATGCAGGTCTATGGCATCGGCATGAAGCGCGGCGCGGTCGAAATCGACTTTCATCCCCTACCCCTTCCCCTTGCGGCCGGGGACTTCGGCGGCGGGTGGAGGGGAGCCCCCTACCGCCGGGGCCTGTCCCCGGCGGGTCGGCCCTTGTCAGGAACTGCCTGACAAAAAGCCTTGTAAAGTAGTATCTGACACCCTGTCAAGAGATTTCTGACATGAGCGCCACAACACGCCTGCTGGACGCCTGGAAAAAGGCAAAAAACATCGACTCCGACAACGCCGCAGCGATCACGCTCGGCCTAACACGTAGCGCCGTGAGCGAATGGCGCCTCAACGGCGTACAGGGCCGCGCGGGCGTGATCGCGCGCATGGCCAAAGACCTCAGCGAGGATGAAGCGGCGTGGCTGGCGCTGATCGAGTCGGAGCGCGCCCGTACAGACGCAGACCGGAAAGCCTGGGCCGCAGTGGCGCGCAGGCTGGGGGCGGTGGCGGCAGCGCTAGTGCTTGCCATCGCCCTGATGATGCCCGTCGGTGCACAGGCCGCGCAGACCGCGAAGGCGAACCTGAACGACAGCACCCACTATGCATTATGCGAAGTATTGCGCGAGGTTCACGCAAGGCTCCGCACGGCGTTTAGGAAGGCTCTACCTCTCCGACGTAATTACTCCCCCCTTTGACCGGGTACCCGCTGTTTCGCGGGCCTCCTCCCAGATATCCGATTTAGGTCAACGAGCCGAGCGTCTCCGTGCCAAATATCTGAATTAGGTCAAACCGGCCGCCCGCGCTGTCGCCATCGATCGCGGACCTCGCTTCCCATTTACGCTGGCTGCCTTCGCCTGACTGCTTGCCTCGAAATGCGGGCTCCTGTTCCATTGGGCAATTGCTCGAACTAAAGACTCCTTCTTGGGCCTCGTGATCGACAACCTCATGGACGGACCTTCGATGCAACTGACCACCATCACCTCGCTGCTCGGCAACATCAGTGTCGTCGTCGCATTGGCCTTCATAGCCACCGCGCTGTGGGTCTGGGCCCGAACGCGCTCGACGCACGTGCTGGTCTATCGCCTGTGGCGCTGGTTTACCGACCGCCAGGAAGTGACTAACGCGCGCATCAAGGAGTTCTTGGACGATCAGAACAGCTTGATGTCGTTTCGCTTCATGTCGGGACTGCATGCGCAAACAACCACGCATGCCCAGACACTCATTCGCACGATCGAGCGCCACGCATTAGACGTTTCCGACATCCGACTGGCTGGGGCTTACATCAGCGTGGAGTCAACAGGATTCCGCGTCGCAAAGCTGCCCAAGCCGGTGTGGCAGACCGCCAAGCGGGCACTGATGACCGTGCTGCTGTCCGCGGCCATCCTGGCCTTCTTGGGGACCGCGGTGGACACGGCCCTGTTGCGGTTCAAGAGCAGTGGCACTTGGTTTGCCTTGACAGCGGATTCCGCCCGACGCCTGGAATTCAGTGCGCTGCCGTTGCGTCCAGAAGACTGCCAGGCAGCGTTGTCGGAGAAAACCGGGTTCAGTACGCTAGAACGACAGCAGATCTGCGAGGCTTGGCGAGCGCCTACTACCAACGCGTTCCTAACCGAAACTGTTTCTACGCAACGACTGAGTTTCCTGCTGTTGGCGGGGCTGCTTCTGTTCTTGGCATGGCACCCGTTTAGTTCTTTGCGTCGATCCTTGGCCGCCGGACGCGTAGCCGCACAGTTGGCAAAACGCGATCGACAGCCGGCCCTCGAGCTAGCCGAGCAAACAAGCGCCGCCGATTAGCCCGACTTTTGGGGCGTCTGCCCTGCGAATTGCACTAGAGGTCGTTCTTCGGAGGGTTGATCGCTCCTTCGAAGGCCCAACGCAAGGCCTCGGCGTCGACCATAGCGTGGTGGCGCAGTACCCTCGCCTGCGGTCGATTCTTGAAGTAGGCTTCGACGCGCATCAGCACGTCGCCGAGGCGACCATCATGGATGTCCGCCCGGAAAAATTTGATGCACTCAGCCGGGACTTCATGCGCAACTCGCGGGGACAATCCCGTACAGATCCCGTGCATTCGGGACATAGTCGCGCAGATTCTGCCAGTGGGACCGCGAACTCCGCGAAGCTCAGCTTGGTATGGCACACACGTGAACCTCGGCTACAGCGAAGACTCTGTACTCACACTCAAGCCTCATCGTGGATACCATGACCGTATGAGCGACGACACAGTATTTATTGGCTATAGCGGCGGTCTCTTCGCCACGGTCATGGGCGGCAAAGAAATCTGGAGTGCTCGAACTCCGCAGGAATTAATTGCGAAGCTTGATGCCGACGGCATTGCACGGTCTCGACTGGAACTGATCGAAATCGATCGTCTTAGCTGTCCGGATCACGCGCTAAACCCGAAGGATGCCGAAGCTTTCCGGACGATTCTTGGTGAAACAAAGAAGAAGGATGGCTAGACCGGGGCTTGAAAAATTAGCTCTCGACTGAAGATTTAGTGTGCTTGCGCGGCACACGAACGGTCCGATTGCCACTGGATTTCTGCGGTTTCGGCTGGGTATCGCTCCCGCGCATCACCGCTTCCAAGGCCGCAGGTAGATCCTGAAGTTTGGCCAATTGCTTCTCAAGCACATCGGCCCGAGCACGCTCGATGCCGGCGCTCCGGCCAGCCTCATCGGCCGTAGCCTTCGCTTGTTCGGCGGTCTGCAGGAGCGCTTTCTCGCTAGCTGCATGCGCCTTAACCATTGCCGCAACGCGAGCCTGCAGCTCCTTGGCCTCCTGGCGAGCTCGGTCAACTTCTGCGTGAGCGCGATCCTCAACCATCCGGATATGCTGCCTCAGATTTTCCCGCTCGATGGTGGACGACTCCTGCAACTCCTGGAGACGGGCGTCGGCCGCCTTGCGTACAGCATCGGCGTCAGCAACCTGTGCGAGAGCGGTATCCCGTTGCCTGGATGCTTCCTGGAATTGTCCCTCAAGCTGCTTGACGAGGCGTTGGAGCTCCGTCGCCTGGGTTAAGGCCAACCGCTCGGCGTGGGCAGCCGCTTCAACCTTGTCACGCAATGCGCCGGCTTCGCTGGCGAACTCCTGATGCGCTCGGTGCACCGCGTCCTGCTCAGCCTGAAAGGCAGCGCGATCCGCAGAAAGTGCCTCCAAGACAACTGCTCGAGCGTGTTCAAGCGCCATCGCCCACCACTCTCCTGCCAGGACGGTGATCGCTTCTGGCGCCTCCCGGACTGCGAGCCGCCGTTCCTGGGCTTGAAGTCGTTCGCCTAGTCCTTGCCACCAGGTTTCCAGCCAGCGCGTGACCGTGTTTGGCGACCCGGTGCCCAAGTGGGCACGAATGCGCTCAACGGTCGGCCGTTCGCCGGCCGCGACCAAGGCGTCGGCCGCGATGTGGACGTCGGATTCGCTGATACCTCGGGCCATGGAAGTGCTCCTACACGGGCGCCCTGCTCTGCTGATTTATACTCACGATAAGTGATGATTATCGTGGGTATAAGCTCTATTTCGTAGTATACACTACATAATATGAAAGATAATTCCACAAATCTTGCCCTCGCCCAAGCCGCGAACAGCCTGGTGCTGCCCGCCCAGTTGGCCCAGCAGGCGGCCGAGGCGGTACGGGAACTCTTGGCCGAAGCCGCCGCGGCCAACACCACCCGCAGCTACGCCAGCGCGCTACGCTACTGGGCGGGTTGGCATGCCGCACGCTACGGGGTCGACCTGATGCTGCCAGTGCCTGACGCCGTCGTCCTGCAGTTCGTGGTCGACCATGTGGTCCGGCGTAACGCCGACGGCGAGCTGACGTGGGAACTGCCACCGGAGGTTGACCAAGCCCTGGTGGCCGCCGGCCTGAAGGCCAAACCCGGTCCTTGGACTTTATCCACGGTCCGGCACCGGGTTGCGGTGTTGTCCACCGCGCACCGACTCAAGCAGCAGCCCAATCCCTGCGAGCAGCCAGCTATCCGCACCGTGCTCAGCCGTGCGGCCCGTGCTTCTGTCAAACGCGGCGAGCGACCACGCAAAAAGACCGCGATCACCTTGGCCGAGCTGGAAGCGATGCTGGCCACCTGCGACGACAGCCTGGAAGGACTGCGCGACCGTGCCCTGCTCTGCTTCGGATTCGGCAGCGGCGGACGCCGGCGCAGCGAGATCGCCGCCGCCGATATGCGTGACCTGCGGCGGATCGGCGCGCAGGGTTACCTCTACCGGCTCGAGCACAGCAAAACCCAGCAGGCCGGTGTCACCGCGTCCTCGACCCCGGACAAGCCGGTGCTTGATCGGGCCGCGTTGGCGCTGGAGGACTGGCTGACTGCGGCGGGAATCACCGATGGGGCCATCTTCCGGCGGCTGTGGAAGCAGCGCGTGGGCCCTGCCCTATCGCCGGCGGCCGTGGGCGAGATCGTGCAGCGGCGCGCCCGGCTGGCCGGGTTGGAGGGGGATTTTGGCGGACACAGCCTGCGCTCGGGGTTCGTCACCGAGGCGAGCCGTCAGGGCGTGTCGCTGCCGGCGATCATGCAGCTGACCGAGCACCGGGCGGTGTCGAGCGTCGTGGGGTATTTCCAAGCCGGCAATGCGCCGAACAACCCGGCGTCCCGGCTACTGGATAATTGACCCGTGTCGGGCGCCTGTCGGGCTGCTGTCGTGTTGCCGGGTCCTGCGCCTTCCTAGTCTGGGATCCCTACCCCACCGGAGTGACGCCCCATGACCACCGCGACCCCGCCCCGCCTGCTGACCACAGCCGAAGTCGGCGCCTGCATCCGCCAGTTCCGCGAGCTGCGCCATTGGTCGCAAGAGCAACTGGCCGAGATCTCGGGCTTGAACGTGCGCACCGTCCAGCGGGTCGAACAGGGCGACTCGGCCAGCTTCGACACCCGTCGCGCCCTGGCCCGCGCCTTCGACCTCAACGACATCGATGCGCTAAACAAACCCTTCTCGCTGCCCACGACCGAGGAACTGCAGGCGGCGCAAGCGCAGTTCGAGCGCGACCACATCACCCTGGCGGTGGCGCCGCTGACCACGGGCCGTCAGCTGGCCAGCCTCATCGCCTCGTGCGAGATGGACCTGTCCGAGCCAGCCTTCGAGCTGCCGCGCGAGGCGGCGGCCGAGTTCGCTGCGCTGATCGACTACTACCGTGAGTACCGCGACTGCCACGACCTGTACTCGGAAACCGACAAGCTCGACATCTACGCCGAGCTGCAGCAGCACATCGACGCGCTGCGGGTATTGGGAGTGTCGCTGTGCCACGGCCAGCGCAAGGTCGCCATCCGGATGGGCTCGGGCGCGCCGATGGACGCCACCGTCCTGTACGTCGTGGCATTCCACCTCGGCCACGAGCCGACCGAGATTGCGACCCCTAAGGCGGCGCGCATCGGCTAAGTGCTCACGTGCCTGCCCGATCCCCATACACCGAGACAAGCATGTGCGCGGTCTTGACCCGGCGCTCGTGGTTGAAGCAAAGGGTCGCGTACAGATCGCGATTGAGTCGGAAGGTCTCGAGCGGCTTCATTTCCAGCAGCGCCGCACAAGCATCAAGGTTCACTTGCCAATGTGCGAACGCATTGGCCGCATCGTCCTCAAGGGTGGTGCGACAGTACTCCAGCAGTTCGTCCTTCTGCGCCGTGGACTGATAGAAGCGCACCATTTCCACCGGATCATAGCGATACGGATGGCGTGCCATTTCCACTTTCCAGTAATCCAGAAATCCGGAGGCACGATGGGCCTCGGCGATCGCGGCATCGAAGGAAGGGTTGGCCAGCAGGAAGGGGTAAATATCATTCAACACCCGAATCACAGGCAAAATCGCCCGCACCCGCTCCAGTAGGTCATTCGTGACCTCCCGCATGCCCTTGACGCTGTCGCCCGCCTCGAGTTCGGCCTTCTCCTCCGCGGTGACGTGTAGCACGACGTCAGGGATGCTCTGGAGCCGGTCCGAGCGTTGGAGGTCGGCGGGCGTCGTGTAGTCCGGATTGTCCGTCAGGGGAAAGCCTGCATTGGCGTACGCGCGCGCGACAAGGCGGGAACAGAACTGCGCCGCGCTGCTTTTCCGCTCCGGCTTGAACGGAGAGCGCATGGCATCGAGGGTTGCGTAGGGTGCGCCCGTCTCCGAGCGAACGTAATCAACGATTTGATTGATCGTCTTCGGGTCAATCGTCGCCTTCGGGCGGTAGGCGTAGATGGCACAGTCGTCGTCGTAGGTCTGCCGTTGGAGATTGCGCGCGTGCACGCCTTCGCCCGTCGAATCCATCACCGATCCGTTGGCGACGTAGAGCATCGCGTGAGATATATCGCTCTTGGTGAATGTCCGGATCGCCTTGCTTTGGGGGTGGGTGGACGTCGTCAGCAGAATGTCGCCCTTGCGAAGTTTGGAAAAGTCGATGCGTTTCATGAGTTAGCGCGGCTGATAAAATTCGTACTGTTCTTCCGAGGCTGTGGGCAGGTAGTCGGCCCGCGGCCTTGAATATCGTGCCGTCCCGTCCACCCAGACGCGATCAATGTACTTCAAGAACCTCCACCCCACGCTCACCGAAGGCCACAGCGCCGTCGCCGGCCAGCGTCAACGTCGTCGCCTATGTGGCTTTTCCAACTGATGCTGGCCCGTTCCGACGAATTGGCGGCGCCGATCGGCACCGAGTGAGAGTCCTCTCGGCCTTATCCGACGCACGGCCCCGCTCCGACCCTACTCACCGGGATCCGCTCCACCATCTAGGCGACTGCGTACCAGTGCGTCGAGCTTGCCCAGCCGAACGAACTGCGTCAGCACCGGACGCGGCACTCGGCGCATGAACGGGAAGATGCGCGGGCACACGTACAAGTCCTCGATTCGCTGCTCGACGGCAGCACTTGCGGGCCACTTCAATAGCTCAAGCAGTCGCGTCGCGTGAGTTTCCAAGAACGCGTGTCGCCGCGCGATCTTCGCCAACTGGCCCGTCGCCGGGGTCTTGCCGAAGACGTCTTCGCGAAGACGCCGCATGTCCTTGATGCAAAACGCCGGCTTGTTGTACTTGCACTCGACCATGAACCACCAGTTGTCCTCCGGACGGTAGGCCAGCACGTCGAAATCGCCGACATCCTCGAAGCCTTCTTTCCGGAACCGCCGGTGGAAATCGACGCCGTGCTCGACGTACGTCAGATGCCGGCCAAACACTTCGACGGCGCGTAGTTCCAGATCCTGTTCAATGTGCGCCTTGATCGAGCCAGCGACGTCCTCGATCTGGGGATACCCAAAGTCGGCAGGCGGGTAGCCGTCCGAGAACGTGCCATTCCAGATGCCGAAGGCGCGATGCGCCGCGGCCGCGCCCCACAACAGCCGGTCCTGCCCGACCCGCAGTACGGGGCGAATGCCGTAGCGGTGCACGCGCTTGCGGTGCTCCCAGATCGGCACATCGTCCGTTTCCTTGTCTTGACCGGCGAGCAAGCACACACGGCCCGGGTCCAGCGTCACAAAGTCCAACGCCGCTTCCACCTCGGCCGGCGGCACCTGAAGCGGCACGTGCGCGACGAGGGTGGCTAGCACGTCCGCTCTGGACCCCTCGTACGACCATGCCAGTGGCACCGCCCCTTGCTTGGCGCTCACCCACCGACCCAGCACCGCCAACACGGGCAGCAGGGTGGCCATGGAGAAGCCAACACTGTTTACGAAGGCGGCATCAAGCCGTTGCCGCTGCGCCTCGTCCATTGCCGCGACGAGATCTTGGTCATCGCCGCGCGCCAGCAGCTCGTTCGCAGCTTCTTGTTGGTATGCCTGGTCATCGTCACCTTCGTAGAAGACTTCGGGGATGAATTCGCTATCCACGTCGACGCCGCCGACTTCCAGTTCGTTATGCAGGGTGTCGCTTGCCCCATACAGCACCAGCAACCAATCCGCCTGCGCTACCAAGGCTTGCCACTCATCAACGGTGGGCACCCTGCTCCCCGATACGCCCCGGCTATACGCAAGCTCTAGCAGGTAGCGAACATTCCGCGTCGTCCGGATGAACTCTTCGTGCGCCTTGGCCTGTTGCTCGGTGCGATCGAAGTCGACTTCGTGCGTCAGGCTCATGCGAAGCCGCGTGCTCTCGCGGTCGTACTCGGCGACCAGATGATCGAACTGCTCGACCGCAAGGCGAACGAAGGCCTGCCGATCAAACTTGCGGACGTGCTCGTGCACCAACGTCCGATAGCGATCGCGAATCTTGTCGATCACCGCTTTGGCCGGCTTGAGTTCATAGCGACCCGGTGAGATGCCTTCGGCTTGGAACTCCATTGCCAGATCGCGCCGCGCCAGCTTGAAATGCTCCAGATCGGCCGAAATCGGATTGGGGTGATCGGGTACATCGACCGTTCGCTCCCGGTGCGAGAGGGTGAAGCGCGGCGTTCGGTCCGCCGTGGCCGCCAACCCTCGCAGCACCTGCTCGTCCAGCGGCATTGCCATCACGGCGCATGCGCCCCGGAGCCACTCGCTGGCGCAGAAGGTCTCGAACCGGGCATCCGAGGCATCCTCCAGGTCCGCGGCGACCTGAGACAAGTCGACCTCGACTTCCAGCACCAGCGAGTCGGCGTTGCGTTCGCGGATCTTCCACGCGGTAAGTAGCGGCCCGGCCGAGCGCTCGCCGCCGCTCTCATCTGGCAAGTGGTCCAGGTTGGCGCGGCAATGGGTCACAACTCGCTGGTGCACGAACAGGTTCGCGGGGAACAACTCCGCTCGCTCATTCCACGCGTCCGCCACGCAGTGGATGAACAACTCCAACAAACTGCCGTGCCGCACCTCCAGGTCTTGCGCGTTGACATCGAGCATGAAGTGCAAAGTGGGCTCGACCCCGTCGGCGCACCACGACAGCCACGGGCGGCCGCGATGGGTCAGCTGGTGCAAGGTCTTGTCGGTGGGCTTCACCGACCACGTGGTGGGGTCGTCATCAGGAAGCCGGCGCGGCGCCGAGGCCCAGAATTTTCGCAATTCTTCAAACCGATAATTGGACCCACTGTGCGGGTCGAGCATAATCATGGTCGGGCGGATCGCGCCGCCGATGAGCACGCCGTGTGAGTGTCGAAACGCGGCGAAGTGATCCATGGGACCGGTGAACGGAGAGGCCGACTCCTCATTGGCATCGACGAAGGCGAAGTAGTCGTCAAAATCTTGCGGTCGCTCGACCGACTCCACGATCGACACCAAGTCCACGAGGAACAAAGTCCTGATATTGGACGCATGCGGGAGCGCGACGGAGGCGCCGCCAGCGATGGGCGCGACGATGACCGCGAGCACGCGCACCGCATCTGGCGAGCGCCCCTGAAGCGGCATGTGCAGGATCTGGCTGGTGGCCAGGTCCTGCGCCACCAAGCCGTCATCTTCCTCGATCAAGGCGCGAAGCCGCTGCTCGGCAGCAAGCAAGTCTTTCGTGCGCCGGACATCCACCAGGACCACCACCCACAGGGCTTTTCGCGTGCTGAGCAACGCACCGACCTGCAGATCGGCCAGCTTCGGGTGGCGAAGCGACACGCGCAATGGGCCAGGGATGATGTCAGCCGGTCGAAAGCGCGCTTCGAGGAAGCGGGCGGTTTGTATCGCTGTGTCTCGCTCCAACTGTCCGCTGGACCGGCCGTCGCGCTCTTCCCAGTGCTGGATCACCACGGCGCACAAACATCGCGGGCTGAGCGGGAAGCGCTTGCCGTCCAACTCGAACCAGGCGAAGGGCAGCAGCGTACCCGTCATGAACTTGGTAGTGAACGTAGCAGCGTCCAGCGGCGGGATGGCACCGGGGCGAGCGATGAGCGCCGGACTTACGGCCAGGGGGATGTGCCCAAGCCCCCAAGGCAGCGGCGACGAGCGCCGCTGCCAGGAGCAATCCGAGGACCGGCACCCAATGACGCAGCCGCCTTCCGGACCGGACCCGTCGTGCCAGCGCGTTATCGCGGCCCCGCCAATGCGACGGCATCGGCGCCGGCCGGGAAATGGAACTGGTCGGAGACGTCGTGCACGGCCCGCCAGATCGCCTCGGCCACATCCTGGGGCTGCGTGGTCGCCTGCGGACGGGCGAAGGCCTCGAAGATCGGGCGGGCATAGTCCGCATAGGTATCCGGGATGAGGCCGTTCATGCGCTCAGCCCCGTTCTCGGCGAACCGCGTCGTCGGGCAGTAGCCGGGTTCGACGAGCTTGACCCGGATGTCGAACGCGCCGAGTTCGTGCGCCAGCGAACCGGTGAACCCTTCGACCGCAGTCTTGCTGCCCGTGTAAGCGGCAGCGAGGGGCATGCTGGCCAAGGTGACGCTCGAGGTGACGTTCACGATCGTGCCCGCCCGTCGCTCGCGCATCTGCGGAATCACGGCCTGCACCATCGCCATCGTGCCGAACGTGTTGGCCTCGAACACCTCGCGCACTGTTTTCATCGAAGTGGCCTCGAAGGCCCCGACGACACCGATGCCCGCATTGTTGACGAGAGCATCGATCTGGCCAGCCTCCTCAATGGCGCGGTCGATGCTGTCGGCACGGGTGACATCCAGCGCGACCAGCTTGATGCGGTCGGACGCGGGCAGGATGCCGGGGCTCGGCCGGCGCATCGTGGCGACGACATTCCATCCGCGATCATGGAAGTGACGGGCGGTTTCGAGCCCGTAGCCGGAGGAACTGCCAGTGATCAGAACGGTCTTCATTGCGGGGACTCCGTGGTGGTAGGTGCGACCACGATAGGCGCGCGACACAGGACTATCGATGCTGTAAAGTCCATGAAACATTGGTAATAGTCCTGCCATGACCGACCCCCTCGCCGAGCTGATCACCCTGCTTCGACCTGTCCAGGTCATGGGGAAGAGCATTTCCGGCGCCGGGCAATGGGGCGTTCGCTACGCACCATTCGGACACCCTGGCTTTTGTGTCGTGACCGACGGCTCGTGCCTTCTGCAGGTCGATGGGGCGGATCCGCTGCGCCTGGAGGCAGGCGATTTCGTGTTCTTGCCCGCGACGCCGGGATTTGTCCTGTCGGGGTTCGAACCCGTCGAACCGCAGCACGTCGATCCCGCCACCATTGCGGAGCAAGGCGATGAATTGCGTCATGGTTCCCTCGAGGGGGAGCCCGATGTGCGCATGCTCGGCGGTTATTTCGTCTTCGATTCGCCAGACACGGCGCTGCTGGTGGCGCTGCTCCCACCCGTCATCCACGTGCGGGGCGAGGATCGCTTCGGCGTGCTGGTCCGCCTCGTGCGCGAGGAAGCCATGCAAACGAGGTCGGGGCGCGATCTCATCCTGACCCGGCTGGTCGAGGTCCTGCTGATCGAAGCCTTGCGGGCGGCGCCGGGCGACACGGCGCCGGCGGGTCTGTTGCGCGGACTGGCGGACGAGCGTCTCGCCCTTTCCATTCGGGAGATGCACCGCGACCCGTCGCGCGCGTGGACCGTAGAGCAGTTGGCCAAGGTCGCGGCGCTGTCGAGGTCGGCCTACTTCCAACGCTTCACCCGCGCGGTCGGCATGCCGCCGATGGAGTATCTGCTCGCCTGGCGGATGGCGATCGCGAAAGACATCCTCGACCGCCAGGATCTGGTGATCGAGAAGGTAGCCGAGCGCGTGGGCTATTCGTCGGCGAGCACGTTCAGTACTGCGTTCACTCGTTACGTGGGTCGATCCCCGAGTGGCTACGCCAGAGAGAGGCGCCAGGTACGCTCGTGTGCAGCCTGATGTCCGTTATGGGCTTGCGCGCACCGATGAAATTGATCACCAAGACCGATCCGCTCCGCCGGCACTACCAGGGTTCAACGTTCCGACCCGCATCCCGCGCGAGTCGGAACCATTCTTACGAGCATCCTTCGATGTCTCCCAGAGGACCTGCGCCAAGGCAGGCCATGAGCCGCGCCCGCTAGCTCTGCAAAAACGCCAGAAGGTCGGCATTGATCTGGTCGGCGTGTGTGGTCGGCATACCGTGAGGCGCGCCTTTGTAGGTTTTCAACGTGCCGTTCTTGACGAGCTTGGCCGACAACACGGCTGAATCAGCGTAGGGGACTACCTGATCGCGGTAGGCGGGCGAGCACTCGTAGAAAAATGCTGGGCAGAAACAATTAGTTACGGATATCCCAATTCCCTGCCGTGAACAGAGGCTTCACGATGCGCCCGCCCCTTTGGCCTGACGGCATGCCGTACCCGAACGACCGCGCTAACGAGCTGCTGCGCAACTGAAGAATTCATCTGCAAGCGTCGACAACGCGTCAGAGCATTGCATCGACGGAATGAGTTTCCCGAGACACGCCATGACATCGCTGACACCGCCGGCCTGATGACCCCAACCGCCCCCATGAATTCGCAGCTGCGGATGCCGTGGTATCGCAAACTCGCTCGGGCGGCCGTGGCCTGGTTGTAAAGGCTTCCGGGTCCAGCGATCAACTACACGAGAGCGACAGAAGATCGTACAACTTACCCGGCGACCGGGCTCGGTCTATCCACCATTTCAGCGCGGCGCCCAGTTCACCCGTACGCCAGGCCAGATAGAAGGTCTCGTCGGGCTTCGGCTCCTCAACCGCTTTCACCACCAGCTCGCCGGCTGCGATTGCCTCGCGGGCATAAGGCTCGGGCAGAAAACCGAAACCCATCCCCGACCGCTGCAATTGGTACTTGCTGCGCATGTCGGGAACGGTGATCGCATCCTGGCCAAACAGCAGGCCCACGGTTCTCGGCAGCAATTTCCGCGCCGAATCCGCCACGACCACGGCGCGATGCTGTTGCAGCTCCGCCTTCCCCAGCGGCTTTACGGCCTTTGCCAAGGGATGATCGGGTGTCACTGCGAATACGAAGGAAACGCGGCCGATGGGTTCGGCAACGTAGCCGCCTCCGGAAGGCCCCTCCCCCGCCGCTCCGATGAGCAGATCAACGCGGCGATCCAGCAGCGATTCCCAGGTACCGGTCAAGGTCTCCTGTGCGATGCGCAGGCGGGTTCGATCCGCCACCGCGTAGAACGCACGCATGTCCTCCTCGAGCGACGCGACCGAGAACAGGGAATCGATGCCGATGGCGAATTCGGTTTCCCAACCGGAGGCCACCCGACGCACCCGATGTTCGAGATCCTGCGCGGCTTTCAGCAGGTAGCGCCCTTCCCTGAGTAGCTCGTGCCCGGCGGCCGTCAACGCGACTTTGGGCCCGAGGCGTTCGAACACCTGGACGCCCAGGTCGTCCTCGAGCTTGGCCACCGTGTAGGAAATCGTCGACGGCACCTTGTGCAGTTCTTTGCCGGCCGCGGCGAAGGAGCCCCGGCGGTCGATGGCATCGAGGATCTGCAGGGCATCCAAGGTCAGACGGAGCATTCGATTTTCTCGATGATAGGACGGCAATCTGTTCGCTTTTCTTACCGCACCGCGGCTCCCATACTGCCCGCCAAGCCAAGAGCGATCAGCAATTTCCGGGGTTTACGAGCCCGATGGTACGCCAAGGCCACATTCAATCAAATCGCACTTAAGCGAGAGGAGCACACCATGATGCAGGTCCGTAAGAGCGAAGAGCGCGGCCGCGCCGAGCACGGCTGGCTGAGCTCGCGCCATACCTTTTCGTTCGCCGAATACCGCGATCCCCGCCACATGGGCTTCGGGGACCTGCGGGTAATCAATGAGGACAAGGTCCTCGGCGGACAGGGCTTCGGCACCCACGGCCACCAGGACATGGAGATCATCTCCTACGTTCTGGACGGCGCTCTGGAGCACAAGGACAGCATGGGCAATGGCTCGGTGCTGCGTTACGGCGATGTCCAGCGCATGAGCGCCGGCACCGGCGTCCGCCACAGCGAGTTCAATCACTCGCCCAGCGATCGCGTGCATTTCCTGCAGATCTGGGTCATTCCGGACAAGGCGGGCCACGAGCCGGGCTACGAGGAGAAGCATTTCGACGCGGCCTCCAAGCGCGGGCAGCTGCGGCTGGTGATCTCGCCGGATGGACGCGACGGCTCGTTGCGCATGAACCAGGACGCCTTCCTCTACGCCTCCCTGCTCGATGGCGATGAACGTGCCGAATTCGAGCTGGGCTCAGGCCGGCGCGGCTACGTCCATGTTGTCCGCGGCACGCTCACGGTCAACGGAGTCGAGCTGAAGGCCGGCGACGCACTGAAGATCGAGCAGGAAACGCACATCACGTTCGATCAGGCCAAGGACGCCGAAATCCTGTTCTTTGATCTCCCCTGATCGATGATTCCGACCGGGCCGACGCACGACACCGCGAAGGCCTGACCGCCCTGCCCCTGGTTCGCATGCGATGCATGAGGACCAGGGGCATACGCCCATCGCTCAGCTGCCACGTCCGGCTTCGAACAGAAACCAGATGCGCCGTTCGGCTTCATCGATCCAGTTTTCCAGCAGGCTGGCAGTCGCGACGTCGCCGTACTCATCGCACAAGGCATGCGTCGCGCGCATGAAGCCAGCGACGCGGGTGTTGTCCTCGCGCAGCTCGGCCAGCATGTCCGCCGGCGTCACGTAGTCGGCATCGTTGTCCGACAGCCGCTGCAGCCGGGTGATCTCGCCAGTGGAATGCAAGGTCAGCCCGCCGAGCTTGCGTACGCGCTCGGCGATCGGATCGACGGTGACGTAGATCTGGTCGGCCTGCTCGTCCAACAGCAAGTGGTAATCGCGGAAGTACGGCCCCGACATATGCCAATGAAAATTCTTCGTCTTCAGGTACAGGGCGAAGATGTCGGCAAGCAAGGTATTGAGTTCGGCGCCGATATCGCGTCGCGCGTCGGCGCCCAGGGCAGTCGGGGTGACAAGGGAAGCCTTGCGGCGCTGTTTCGTCTCGGTCATGTCGTTCATGCATTTCTCCGGGAAATCACCAATAAAACTTCAGTTCCAGCCCCGCGTAGTCGCTGTCGCGGCCACCGGCGGCGCGGACGGCGCGCCCGGCCTGGTAGCGCACGAGTTCCGCGGCGGCAGTCAGTTGCCGGCTCAGTTCCCACTCGGCCTTGAGTTGCAGGTAGGTCGCGGTATGGCGTCCGGGCTGGCCGGCTGTTCCCGCGAGCGGGATATCGGGTTGCAGGTACACCGCGTCGCGCACGGTCTGCCGCCACAATCCGCCAATCGCCAGCGAGGTTTGCAGCGCTTGTGTCGGCTTCAGCGCGATTGACGGCTTGAGCTGGATCAGGTTGACGTAGCCGGTATGTCCGGCCTGAGTGAATGAGTACGAGCCGTTCGGGAACAGAGGATGGAAGGTCTCGAGCTTGCCGTCGCCACTGCGCCGGTCGCCGGACGCCAGATCGATCTGCAATCCCATCCGCGGCGCGAGACGATGCGTGGAATACGTGTATCCGCCCCGCACGCCCAAGGCCCAGGCCCGCACCGGGACACCTGCTACCTCGCCGCCCTGGACGACGGCTTCGGCATCCCAGTCCCAGCGATCCGCGACGCCGGTCCAACGCGCGTCCAGGCTATGGCGCCACTCGCGTCCCGCCGCCTCCTGATAATCGGCCTCGGCATCGGCATAGCGCGCATAGAAGAAGCTGATCGAGCCGTTTGCGAGCGCCCGCTCCGCATGCAGCAGGTCGAACCGCAGCTGGCGATTGGAAACGTCATCGAAGTGGCTTTCGCTCGCGTATTGGACCGGCTGGCTGAAGAAAACGCTCGCGTTCCAGCGGCCAACCTCGAGATGCAGCCACGCCGCATCGAACGACTGGCGTAGGTTCGGCCCGTCGCGCGAGCTCAGAAATCGCTGCTGTCCGAAGGGCAGATCCTGCCGGCCGGCGCGGATCGTCCACGCGCCGTCGCGCAGCGGCGCTCGGTAATCGAAGAACGCCTGCCGCAGGTCCAGCGGATTGCGATCGGTCGGCGACGGTTGCGCTTTTCCGAACGAACGCACGTCCTCGACCTGCACGAACCCGCGCCAGCGAGCGTTCACACGCAGGTCCGCATGGACTTGCAGGCGCTGCAGCAGATAGCTGTCGCGCGGACCGCGAGTACCGTAGCTGGGGCCGTCGGCGGATTCGAAGCGGTCGCGCAGGTTCAGCCCCAGGGACAGATAGCCGTCCTCGCCGAACGGCAGGAATTTGAGGCGATCCATCGGCTGCGTACGCGCGGCTGGGTCCGCCAGCGTCGACCAGTCCTCCTGCCAGCGATTGGCGCTGTAGGCAGGCCGCAATTCCGTCGGCGACGCGGCGTTGGCAGCAGTCGCCAGCAGCCCCGCCAACGCGGCGAACCCCGCCTTACGATTTCGCCGTGGGCGATGCATGGCTGGCACGCAGACTCAGCAGGTGTTGGACCTTCGGCGGCTGTGGCCCGACATGGAAGGCAGCGACGGCATGCTGGAGGTCGGCGTCGGCATGGGACACGCGACGGTGCTGGCGCATGTGTTCCGCCCAGGATTCGACCAAAAACCATTCGACGATGCGCTCAGGATCCGCAGCATCCTCGGCTGCACCCCACAGGTAGGCGCCATCGCGGCGCCTGCCCTCCGAAAAACGCTCCAGGGTCTGCAGGAAATCCTGCCGCCGCTCCGCCTCGACGCGGTACTCCACCTGCACCATCACCGGCCCCCGGTCGCGCTCGACAGGAAATGCCAGCAGCGGCTGCGGCCAGTGGCTGGATGGTTCGAGATCCGCATCGCCCTTCGGCAGCCGAACCCGATACAAGGCCAGGCCTACTATCGCCAGGCCTGCCGCGCCGATCGACAGAGCCATGGGCACACTGCTGCGCTGGGCGACCAGGCCCCAGCCGAAACTGCCCGCCGCCATCGCGCCGTTGAATACGGTCAGGTAGACCGCCAATCCGCGTCCGCGCACCCAGTTCGGCAACACGCCCTGGGCAACGCCATTGAGGGTGGTCAGCGCAGTGATCCAGCCGACGCCCAGCACCAATAGCAATAGCAATGCCACCGGCTTGGGCGGAGCGATCGCCAGCAGCGCCAGCACCACGGCGGAACACAGGGAAGCGCCCAACAACAGTTGATCGGCGTCGAAACGGGTGCGCAGCCACGGCAACGCAAATGCGCCGGCAATCGCGCCGGCGCCGACCGCGCCCAGCAGCACGCCGTAGAAGCCGGCGGTGCCATGCAGCAACTCGCGCGCCACCAATGGCAGCAGCGCCCACACGCAGCTGGCGAAGGCGAAGAAGACTGCCGCACGCAGCAGCACCCGGTGCAAATCGCGACTGGTCCGTGCGTAGCGCAGGCCGGCACGGAACGCACCCAGGAAATTCTCGTTGAGCGCGTCGGCGGCTGGTTGCGGGCGACGCCACCAGAGCAATGCAGCGATCACGAACACGTAGCTCAACACGTCCGCGCCGTAGGCCGCAGCCGCGCCCAGTCCCGCGAGCAGCAAGCCCCCTAGCGCCGGGCCGATCGCTCGCGAGATGTTGATGCCAAGCGAGTTCAAGGTCACCGCGGCGCGGATCGACTCGTGCGGCACCAGTTCCGGCACGATCGCCTGCCAGGTCGGCATCGCCAGTGCGGTGCCGACGCCGCCGAGGAACGTCAGCGCGGCGAGGTACTCGACCGTCAGCGCGCCGGTCCAGGCCAGCATCAGCAAGGTACCGCTGACGAGAATCAGCCAGGTCTGCGCAAAGATCAGAAAGCGCCGGCGATCGAGAATGTCGGTCAACACGCCGGCCGGAATCGCCAGCAGGAAGATCGGCAGCGTGGCGGCGGTCTGGATCAACGCGACCATCGCCGGGCTGGGCGACAGATCGGTCACCAGCCAGGAGCTGGCGACATCGCGCATGAAGCTGCCGGTGTTGCCGACCACGGTCGCTGTCCACAACACCGCGAACGTGGCGTGGCGAAGCGGCGCGAATGCGCCCGCGCCCGCCGTCTTGCCGGAACCGGCGGCATTATTGGACATCAGCGCCGCTCCTCCGGCTCGTGCGAGGCCAGATCGTGCGGGGCCAGATCGTGCCAGGCGATCAGGACGAAGGCGCCCGCCAGGCCCAGGTGTTCGAAGAAGGCGTTGGCCAGCATGGCTTGCTCCGCGGCCGGTGCCGCCCAGTAGCGGTTGGCGACGAAGGTGGCCGCGACGGTGAACGCAGCGAGCACCAAGGCTCCCAGCCAGCGTCGATAGCCGCTGATGATCAGCAGAGCCGCGCCGAGCTCGACGACGATCACGAGCGCGGCCATCGGCGCAGCCGGCTGCAGGCCGAAGTGCTGCATCTCCGCGATCGCACCGGCGAAGTTCCAGGCCTTGGTCAACCCGCCCTGCAGATAGGCCGCGCAGATCAGCAGCAGCGCGATCCGGCGCAGCCATCGTGAAGTCAGCCATCGTCTCAATGCATTCATGTTTCGCTCCGCACTCATGTTCATACCGCCCAGCAGGCGCAGCCGAGGGAGCCCCAGAAGCTCTTCAGGTCCCCGGCTGGAACCTGGCTGTCCCAGGCCGCGATGTGGTCGTGACCGTGCACGCGACAGCCGTGACTGCATCCGCAACCGGACGCCGCGACCGGCGTGCGCGCGGCCGATGGGTCGGCCCAGGCGGCGTAACCGCCGTAACGACGCACCGGCGACCACTCGGGCATCGCCGGCGGCGGCGGAACGTCATGGGCGACGAACTCGCCTGCGGCGTACACGACCTTGCCGCCGACGACCGTCAGCAGAGAGGTGATGCCGGTGATTTCATCTTCGCTGCATGCGAAGAAATCCCGGTCGGGCACGATGAGATCGGCCAGCTGTCCCGGCTTGATGCGGCCCTTGTTGCCCTCCTCGTTCGAGAACCAGGCGACGTTCTCCGTCCACATCCGCAATGCCTGCTCACGATCCAGGCAATTGCGGCGCGGATACAGTGAGGTTCCGCCAATAGTGCGTCCCGTCGTCAGCCAGGACAGCGATACCCACGGGTTGTACGAAGCGACGCGGGTCGCGTCGGTGCCGGCCGATGTCTTCACACCGGATTCCAGGATCCGCTTGACCGGCGGCGTCGCTTCGGCGGCCTTGGCGCCGTAGCGTTCGACGAAGTACTCGCCCTGGTAAGCCATACGATGCTGCACGGCGATGCCGCCGCCCAGGGCGGCCACACGGTCGATCGATTCGGGCGAAATGGTTTCCGCGTGGTCGAAAAACCAGTGCAGGCCGTCGAACGGCATTTCGCGATTTATTTTCTCGAACACGTCCAGCGCACGCCGGATGGTCTCGTCGTAGGTGGCGTGCATGCGCCAGGGCCAACGGTTCTGCACCAGGATGCGCACCACGCCTTCCAGATCGCCCTCCATCTCGGCGGGCATGTCCGGCCGGGGCTCGCGAAAATCCTCGAAGTCGGCGGCGGAGAACACCAGCATCTCGCCGGCGCCGTTATGGCGGAAATAGTCGTCGCCCTGCCGGTACTTCGACCCCGCCGTCCAGCGCAGAAAATCGTCCTTTTCCTGCTTTGGCTTCTGGGTGAACAGGTTGTAGGCCAGACGGACGGTTAGCTGGCCGTCCCGCGCGAGCGTACGAATGACTTCGTAGTCTTCAGGATAGTTCTGAAATCCTCCGCCGGCGTCGATCACGCTGGTCACGCCGAGCCGGTTCAGCTCGCGCATGAAATGGCGCGTCGAATTCAGCTGGTAGTCGAATGGCAGCTTCGGCCCTTTCGCCAGCGTCGAGTAAAGGATGTTCGCGTTCGGCTTGGCGAGCAGCAGTCCGGTCGGATTTCCCTCGCCATCGCGCAGGATCTGACCGCCGGCCGGCTCCGGCGTATCGCGGTTGTAGCCGATCACACGCAGCGCCGCCGCATTGAGCAGGGCGCGGTCGTACAGATGCAGGATGAACACCGGGGTGTCCGGTGCAGCCGCGTTGAGTTCCTCCAACGTCGGCAAACGCTTCTCGGTGAACTGGTGTTCGCTGAAGCCGCCGACCACGCGCACCCATTGCGGCGGCGGCGTGACCGCGACCTGCCGTTTCAGCATCGCCATCGCGTCGGCCAGGCTGCGCACGCCGTCCCAACGCAGTTCCATGTTGTAGTTCAGACCGCCACGGATGACGTGGGTGTGGTTGTCGCACAGGCCAGGCAGCACGCTGCGGCCTTGCAGGTCGATTACCTGCGTCGACGGTCCAGCCAGGGCGAGGATGTCGCGGTCCTCGCCGACATGGGTGAAGCGTCCGTCCACGATCGCCACGGCGGTGGCGGTGGGCCGACCGCGGTCGAGGGTAGTGAACTTTCCGCCATGGAGGATGAGATCGGGCATCGCAGAGATTCCGGACAGTGGCAGGGCCATCGCGGAAGTCGCCGCGACTGCCGTGCCGAGGAAGTTGCGTCGGCTGCGATCCACTCCAGGGGTTGCACGCGGACTCATGAGCGCGCAGCCGGATCGCCGTCCGGCACGCGGGGCCGGTCGCACTTGGGCAACTCGCCGAACATGTGCGGCTTGACCTGCTCGTGGATCCAGGCGCTGGGCGGCTTCTGCCTGGGCAGGTAGTGCTTCAGCAGCGGTGGAATCTGTTCACCGATGAGGATGCCCAGCAGACCGACCAGCGCGATCACCGGCGGCGCCGGCGAACGCACGTTGAGCAAGGCATAGATGATCCCGACCAGCAGGCCGGCACCCAGCGAGAAGAGATACGGCTTCATCGGCACGGCTCCGACGTAAAACGCGGTACGGCCGGGGAAGGATGGCCGTACCGCCGAATGGACCTCAGGCCTTGATGAAGGCGAGCAGATCCTCGTTGAACTGCTGCTGGTGCGTGGCCGGCAGACCGTGCGGCGCCTTGGGGTACTCCTTCAGCGTCGCGCCCTTGACCAGTTTCACCGCGAGGCGCGCAGCACCATCGATCGGCACCACTTGGTCGTCGTCGCCGTGAATGAACAAGGTCGGCACGTCGATCTTCTTCAGATCTTCGGTGTAGTCGACTTCGGAGAACTGCTTGATGCAGTCGTACTGCCCCTTCAGGCCGCCCATCATGCCTTGCAGCCAGAATGCATCGATCGCACCCTGCGACTTCTTCGCACCGGGGCGGTTGAAGCCGAAGAACGGACCGGCGGCGAGGTCTTGATAGAACTGCGAGCGGTCGGTGAGCACGCCGGCGCGGATGCCGTCGAACACCTCGATCGGCAAGCCGTTGGGATGGCTCGGCGTCTTCGCCATGATCGGCGGCACCGCGCCCGCCAGCACGGCCTTGGCGACGCGCTTGGTACCGTGACGGCCCATGTAGTGCGCAATCTCGCCACCGCCGGTGGAATGACCGACCAGGACGACATCGCGCAGATCCAACTGCTCGATCAGTTCGGCAAGGTCGTCGGCGTAGGTGTCCATGTCGTTGCCCTGCCAAGGCTGGTCCGAACGCCCATGGCCACGGCGGTCATGGGCGATCGTGCGATAGCCCTGGCCGCTGAGGAACAGCATCTGCGCCTCCCAGGCGTCGCCGCTCAGCGGCCAGCCGTGGGAGAACACCACCGGCTGTCCCTTGCCCCAATCCTTATAGAAGATGCGAGTGCCGTCTTTGGTCGTGATCGTGCTCATGGTGGGAGCGCCCTTTTTCGTTGTCGAGGAGGAGGAAGCCGGTGCGGCCAGGGAGACCGCAGGCAGGACCATCGCGGCGGTTGCGGCGACGGAGGTGCCCAGCAGGGCCCGGCGACCTTCGTCGATTCCGCCGTTTGTTTCGTCGGTTTTCATGTGCTCTCTCGGATGGGTGAGCGAAGTTGACCTGGATGGCCGGTCAATGGCCGCCTTCCTGCGCGCTGAACATCGTCTTGGCGTACTGGATGCCGATGCCGTAGCCGCCGGCGTGCTCGCGGGCGATACCGGTGGTAAGCGCGTAGGTTTCGCCGCGCGCCCAGTCGCGCTGCAGTTCCAGCATGTACTGCAGGCTGGTCATCGGCCGTGCGCCGGCCTGGATCATGCGCGCCACGGCTCGCTCATGCGCCTCGTCGGACACGTCACCGCAGGCGTCCGTGATGACGTAGGTCTCGAAGCCCTGGTCCAGCGCCGACAGCACCGGCCCCACGATGCACACGCCCGTCCATAGCCCGGCGAACACCAGCCTGCTCTTGCCGATCTCGTTGACGCGATCGGTGACCTGCGCATCTTCCCAGGCGTTCATGCTGGTACGGTCGTAGACCGGGCCGGCGAAGATGTCGGTGATCTCCGGAAACAAGGGCCCGGAGAAGCTTTTCTCCGCCACCGTGGTGACGATGGTGGGCACGCCGAAGCCTTGCGCCGCCTTGGCGACCAGCGCCGTGTTGGTACGCAGCGAACCGATATCGATCGAGCGGACCGCGAAGGCCATCTGCGACTGATGGTCGATCAGGATCAGGGTGTGATCCTGGGATGTGAGCAGGGTCTTGCCGGGAACAGGGGATGCCTTCGCCATGTGAGCGCTCCGAACGGTGGGATACACGCAATCGTCCTGCGTGCGTTCGGAATGAATACTGGCGCCTGCCGCTGCGGCGGAAAACACCACGACGGAGGAAACGCTACTCCCTCGTTGGGGGGACGCAGGATGCGATCGGCTGCGAATCGGACACGCTGCCATCGGGACCGCACGCACCGGTTGCCGACGACGCCGGCTCGGTGCAAGCGCGCGCTAAACGCTGAGAATGCCCCGCTTCAGGCCGATGGTGACCGCGTGCGTGCGGTCGTTCGCACCCAGCTTCGATAGCACGCTCTTCATATGGGTCTTGACGGTTTCCTCGGAGATCGACAGCTGCGCCGCGATCATCTTGTTCGAGTTTCCGGCGGCGACTCCCTTCAGGATCTCGACCTCGCGGGCAGTCAGATCGCTGTCGATCGAGTGTTCCGCGATCTGTACGGCCACTTCCGGCGGAATCCTCCGCCGGCCCGCCATCACCGCGCGGATGGTGTCCAGCAGCTCCTTCCGCAACGAACTTTTCAGCAGATAGCCCTGCGCGCCAGCGCGCAGCGCGTGCACCGCCTGCACGTCGCCGCTGTAGGTCGTCAGCACGATGATGCGGGCGGCCGGGAACTCCTTGCGGATCTGCGCGATGGCCTCGACGCCGCCTACTTCCGGCATCTGCAGGTCCATCAGGGTCACATCCGGCATGCAGGCACGAAACGCCTCAACGGCTTCGCGGCCGTTGCTGGCTTCGCCGACCAGCTCCATGTCGGGCTCGCCGGCCAGCACTCCGGCGATGCCCTCGCGCAACAATGGATGGTCGTCGACGGTAAGAATGCGGATCGGTCGTGCTTGCATCGTCATGTCTTGGCTCTCCAGATTCGCATTATCCTCCTGCGCCAATCGCTCCAGCGCGACTGGCGATGTCCGTCCGGACGGAGCAGCAGTTCCACCTCGGTGCCCTTGCCGGGGCGACTCCATAGACGCAGCTCGGCGCCGATGGCCTTGGCGCGCTCGCGCATTCCCGGCAGTCCCCAATGCCCCGAACGCGCGCCGTTGAGGATCACTTCTTCGGCGATGCCCTGGCCGTCGTCGCGGAATCGGAAGACCAGGCAACCGCCAGAATGGGATATCTCGACTTCGATCTGGCTCGCGTCGGCATGGCGGAAGGCATTGCCTAGCGCCTCGCGGCCGATCCAGTACACCTCGTCGCTCAGCACCGCGTTCATCGCCGGCAATCGACCTTCCACCACCACGCTGAAGCTGGTCGGACGCTCCTGCCCGAGCTCGGCGCCGAGCCGGGCGAAGGCCTCCGGAAGGTCCGTCGACGCCGAAGCCGTGGTGGCGCGCAGATCGCGGACGCGGTCGCGACCTTCGGCGATCGCCTCGTCGGCGCGATCCATCGTCTTTTCCAGTGCCGACCGTATCGGATCGTCCGTGGGAATTCGGTTGGCGATGGACTGGAAGCGCAGCACCAGGCCCTGGAAGCTCTGCAGCAGGGTGTCGTGCAGTTCACGTGCGATGCGGTCGCGCTCCAGATGCCGCTCCTCCAGACGCATGCGCACGCGATCGGAGATCTGCCGCAAACGCAGCAGGTACAGGAAGAACAACAGGAGGCCTGCAGCGATCGCGCACAGCGCCGCGAACCACCAGGTCTCGGTGAAACGAGGGGCGATGGTGAAATCCAAGGTCGCGCCCTGCTCATTCCACAGTCCGCTGTCGTTCGCCGCAAGGACCCGGAACCGGTAATCCCCCGGCCCGAGATTGGCGTAGAAAGCCTGGCGCCGATTGCCGACGTCCTGCCATTCGTCGTCGACGCCCTCCAGGCGATAGCGGAACTCGACGCGATCCGGGAACGACAAGCTCGGTGCGGTGTATTCCACGCGCAGATCGCGCGTGCCGGCCGGCAGCGTCGGACCACCGCTGATCGGGAATCGATGGCGGCGTGCGATCAGGGATCGGATATGCACCGACGGCGGCACCATGTTGCTGTGCAGCCGGAGCGGATCGAGTGTGGCCAGCCCCTGGTTGGTGGCGAACCATAAGCGGCCATCGGCGTCCGCGGCCACAGTCGACGCCGGCGTGGCCTGTTGCGCCACGCCGAGCAGACCGTCCCCCAAGTCGAACAGGCGGTGCTTCAACATACCCGGATGCTGCAGCGCTGCAGTGACCGCGCCCGGCGGCAAGCGCAGAATGCCGTGGATGGCATTCAGCCAAATCTCGCCCTGCGGGGTTGCGACGATGCCGGTGATGCCGTTGAGCCTGTCGGCGGGTGTCGCGTGCAGCGCATGGACGCGACCGTCCCGAAGCAAGGCCAAGCCCGTTTCGCCGGCGACGAGGAGCCCCTCCTTCACTCTTGCCAGCGCGATGACGGTGCCCACATTCAAGCCATCGTCTGCGGTATACACGCGCTGGGCATTGTCATGCCAATGGGCGAGACGGTTGCCGGAGTAGCCGATCCAGTACGTACGATCGGTATCGCGCAACAGTGCCGTTGCGCCGGCAGAATCGACGGGGCCTGCGGGGACTTGCGCCCACTGCAGGCCGTCGTAGTGGAACAGGCCGTTGCCCTCCTGCATCGTCAGTACGCCGGATCCCCCGTCGCCGACGAGAAACTTAAGCAGTCCGTCGTTGTCTCGCGGCAACGGCAAGCGCTGCACGCCATCGGCGTTCAGCCGCCACAGCGCGCTCTCCGTTTTCAGCCAGGTCCGTTCGCCTTCGGCGACGATCGCGGCGATCTTCGGCCCTTTGGTGTCGGCCAGCAGCTCGGCGCCGTCGCCGCGAATTCGATACAGGCGAGGACCGCTGGACACCAGAATCCCCAGCTTCGGCGAAAACGCCAGCCCATAGGTATCGTGCTGCGTCAGCCGTTCGTCCTCCACTACTTGCACATTGTTGTGGCGGAAACGATGCAGGCCCAGATTGGTACCGACCCACACGTTGCCTTCGCGATCGCGCAGCAGCGGAATGGCACGGTCGGACGTCAGTCCCTCGCGCTTGCGGATGACGGCATCGGCATCTTCCGGACGCAAGGCATGACCGATCGCGAACCGATCCAGATGGGAGACCCGCACCACGCCACCGTGGCGGCGATCGGTGCCCCAGAGCACCCCGCTGCCGTCGATGCGCATGCAAGCGAAATGGCCGAAGCCGCTACCGATCGGGGGTGACGCCGTCGACCCGGAACGCGGATCCGGCAGCGACCGCGTACCGTGCGCACCGTCCGAAAGCCACAATCTGCCATCCGGCGCTTCGACCAGCGAAGCCAGCGGCCCGGCGCTTATCCCGGTCGGCACGAACCGTCGCGTGCCGCTTGGCAAATACATCAGAGTGCTGCCGGTGGCGACCCAGAGCGTGCCGCGCGAATCGACCAGCACGTGATCGGCGTGCATCGCCGGATAGCCCCAGTCGTCGCCGATCGCATGCCAATGCCGGCCATCGAATCGATAAAGGCCATTTTGGGCCGCCGCCCAGAGCCCACGGCTATGATCTTCGGCGAACCCGTACACCAGATCCCGCGGCGCGCCCATCGCGACGGAATAGTGCTGCAGGCTTCCGTCGCGCAGCACGCTCGCACCGCCCACCAGGAAGCCGATCCACAGGGCACCATCGGTCGTGGTGTACAGCGCGGTGATGTTGTTCGACGCGAAGGGACGACGCGGTGGGGCTTGGTAATGCTCGAACTGCACGCCGTCGAACCGGTACAGGCCGGTACCCGTGCCGAGCCAGAGATAGCCGTCGCGTGCTTGCGCCAGTGCCCACACATCCGCCGGTGCGCCCTCCTGCAGGGACCAGGCACGGTGGTGGTACTGCGGAATCTGCCAGGGCGCCGCAGCCGTCGCGCCGACCCACAGGCAAAACACGGCCAGCGCTACTCGCACCCATCGCAAGACCCAGACCCTATAGGGAATTCGAGCCCGCACGAAAACCTCTGAGTTCACACGCAGCTTACTGAACCGGCTTCTGCGGACCCCAGCATCCCCCATTTGTGGGATGGGCGCACGACTCTCAAACGGATAGCGGCCTCCGCCGTGGTTCTCTAACCTCTTCGGATGCAGCCGCTGATCTCCCTGTATCCCCGCAGCTTACCCGGGGTCGGACTTATTGTACTGCGACTCTCGGTAGCGCTGGGACTCATCCTGCACAATCCGCTGGCGGCGTTACCGATTCCGGATGGAGCGGCGGCTTTCGTAGCCGGTTTGATCGCACTTTCGATCCTGGCCGGATTGTTGACTTCGTGGATGGCAGTGGCTTGCTGCCTGCACGTCATCGTTGGCTTGCAGCAGGCCGACCTTGGGGCCGCGATGTTCGCTCCGATGTCCTTGGGACTCAGTTCCGTAGCCTTGTTGCTGCTGGGCCCAGGAGCGTACTCGTTCGACGCCGTGCTCTTCGGTCGCCGGGTTGTCCGCATTCACAAGTAGGCGCGAATCGACGGCGTTTCAGTTCTATTCGGAGCGGCGGGACGGACGATAGGAAATGTAGACAAATAGACCGGCGTTAATTATTCGGAAAAACTGTTAATTGGCCACCGGCATATGCAGCAAGAAGCTGATTTTCTTGGAGTTCTTGAGCAACGCCCCTGCCGATCCCTCCAGCATTTCTGGATCGGACAACGGTCTACAACCACACGCCGCTCCAGGGCCGCGGGACCGCTGGCGTTGGCGACACGGGCGCATGTTTGAGCGCTAAAATGGGGTCTCCTAGAATCCTTAGGAGGCGCTATGGACGTGACTTTTAGCGAGCAAGGCACCGGCCGCGATTGGTCGGCAAAAGTGCTACACGGCGGCGTGCACGTCGGCACCATTCGCCCCAGCCGCGATCTGGCCTTTTACAGATACTTCGCGGGCCCGGCAAACGACATCATCTACACGATGGACGAACATGATCTGAGCCCGTTGAAGGCCAAGATCACTGCAGCCATAACAAGAACCCGACCGCAGGCGCGTACACCCGCAGAAGCAATCTATCGCTTCGTGTAGCTGCCCTGCTGAGCAACTGGGGTTGCGCCTGGATCGGCTGCAGCACCGGCCCGCCGGATCCGGTGGGCCTTTTTGTTTGTTCTCGATGTCCGCAGCGTACTGGATCAGGTTTCACAGCCTGGGCATGGTTCGGCGCCTCGAAGCCGCCAGATTCACTCGGCGCTGGCCAGCGCCAATGCACGGTCCAGCGCCTGATCGGCGGGCACTTCGATGTCGGGGACGATGCCGGTGCCTTCCCAGTCCTTGCCGGTATCGGGATCGTAAGTGCGTCCCACCGGGACGAACGCGGCGAGTCCCGCGCCGATCGGTTCGATGCCGCCGAAGTGGTTGGCGCCTGCGGTGCGCTCGCCGATGAGGATGCCCCGATGCGTGCGTTGCAGTGCGAGCGCGAAGTGCTCGCCCGCCGAGCGCGTTCGCTTGGAGGTCAGATAGAACACTTTGGCCTTGGCGAGCCGGGGCTCGACGTCGGGAACGGCCAGGTGTTGGCGCACCAGCATATTGGCGGGGCCGGAAACATCGCGCAGGGTGCGGCCGCCGAACGGTATCGGACCGCCGGACGGGCCGTTGTTTTTCGCTACGGCCATTTCCACCAGCACGGTTTCACGATCGAGAAGATGCGGAAACAGCGCATCCATCTCCGCCAGCCCGCCGCCGCGCGACAAGCTACGCGTGTCGATGATGATCGCCTTCGCTGTCGCATGGTCCTTTACGAACGCCTGTATCGCCGCTACGGAGGCAGGCTCGCCGGCGAACTGATTGAAGCGTATGTAGGCCACGCCTGGCGCAATCCACTTGGTCTCGGCGACGCTCGGCAGGTCTATCGAAGCGAGCGCGGATGCCTGCCGCGGCGCAGGACCCGGCCGCGCCGTGCGCGGAGGTGACGTGTCGACTCGGCCCGTAGCGCCTGGGTCTGAGCTTACGACGAGGCGTGGGCCGGGAGGCATAGGGCCACGCGGCCCATCGGCTTCGGGGGCGAGGTCGACCCGCAGATGGCCGTCGGCCGCAACGGCCTGCAGATCCTGCGTCAAGCGCCGCGCCATGTCCTTAGCCTCGTCGATGCCATCGTATTGGCCAGCCGCGAGCTTGGATCGCAACATGTCCGCATAGCGTCGGCCTGTGGCGGGATCGACGAAGCGCGTCGCCAATTTATCCGCCAGCGTCTCGATCGATTGCGCATACGGATTGGCCGAGTCCGCAGCGAATGCCGGCGATGCGGTCGCGACGAATGCAGCCAGGCCTGCTGCCAGCAGCCGCCGGCGCAGAGTCCATCGCGAGCTGGGCATGGTCTCGTGTTTGCGCATGGCTGATCCTCTTGGGCTTCGATCCGGTTCCCAATACGGATGCCGGTCGTGGCCGAAGGGTCGCACCGGCAGAAACGCAGGATTTGCAGGGGACGGGATGGGCGGTGGACCGGCCGCGGCCTGCGCCGTGCTCCCTCAGTCCGGCAGCAGCGACCAGGTCGCCTCCTTCAGCTCGAACCGCAGCGGCTTCGAGCCTTTACCCTGGCTCGACGTGTGCAGCTGCGCGTCGCATTCCAAGGCGCCGGTGTCGCGGTCGAGCTGACAGGATTCCAGTGCGGTCACGGTGAGGCTGGTCGCGAACGCTCGGAACTCGGCCTCGTCCTTCGGCGCCTTTTGCTGGCCGGCCAGTTCGGCCAGATGTGCGCGCAGCAGTGCCTGGACCTGCGCGATGTCCGGCTGCGGCGGTGGCGTGTCCTGCTCTTCGACTATCTGCCAGTCCGCGCCATCGCGGCGGAAGCGATACGCCTCGTAACCGTCGCCCATCGGCGAGTCGAGCTCGACGATGCAGGCGGTGCGCTCCGGATCGATGCCTTGACAGCCTTGCACGGCCGCAATCTTCATGGACTCCAGCAGCGTCTGGACCATTGGCGACGGAGTGGCTTTCGCCCCCTCCCTGCGCAACTCCGCATCGAGCGAACGCCGATAGGCCGCATTGGCCTGCTCGGTACTAGGCGCAGCCTCGATCGCTAGCGCGCAAACGGGCGCCGATACAAGTACGACCAGCGATAAGCAACGCGCGACTGCAGCGACCGGCATGGGTGCGAGCTCGGTAAGGCGGATGATTCTCCGCGAAGCGCGCATTCTACGAAAATGCTCGGTCCAGGTTCGGTCCAGGTCCGGTACGCTCTCGTTCCGAAGCCACAGTGCACATTCGGCGGCGCACACACCGCCCCATCGCATCGCCACGCGAACCATTACGGAAAGCACATGTTCTTGGGGGCCGTCCCGCGCAGGCTGAGTCGAACTTCGCCGGCAAGCCGACGCGACCGTTCCGAGCGCGCAGCGCAAGCCCGATTCCTGCCCCATGGAAGCGCCATGAAACCTACGACCCTGATCCTGCTGACGACGACCTCGCTGTTCCTGCTCACCGCCGCGGCATCTTCGGCCGAGCGCGCGCCTGAAATCCGTACCGGCGATGTCGATCGCTTCTATGCGCTCTACGAGCAGGCCGGCGGCAAGCCCACGGCGCAGCAGTTGCAGCAGGACTATCTCGACCAAGGCAGCGAGGGCCTGATCGAGTTCGCCAAGATGCGCAGGATCACCGGCGAGCGGATCGCGACCGCGAACGCCGAGCGCCCTGCCCTGTACGTCGATGCCAGGCGTTGCGCCGCGGCGCTGCCCGCGGTCAAGACCCGGCTCGGCGTTGCCTTGACCAAGCTGAGCGAACTCTATCCCGCGCCCAGCTTTCCGCCGGTGACGGTCGCGATCGGCCGCGGCAAACCGGTCGGAACCGCGAACGCGAGCGGGGTCATGATCGGGCTCGAGGCCTTGTGCGCCGCGAACTTCCTCATTCCCGACCCCGAGGACCGCTTCGTCCATGTGATCGCCCACGAGTACGGTCACGTGCTGCAACCCGGTGCGCAGGTGGAGAACGCAGAGTCGACGGTGTTGCAGGCTTCGCTGCTCGAAGGCGGCGCCGAATTCGTGGCCGAGCTGATCTCGGGTTCGATCAGCTATGGACATCTGCTGAGCGCTACCCGGGGCCGCGAACTGGAACTGGAAACCGCGTTCGCCGCCGATTTGGACAAGAAAGCCCAGGGCTCGGCCTGGCTCTACAACGGCCTCGGCACGCCTGAGCGCCCCGGCGATCTGGGCTACTGGGTCGGTTATCGCATCGCCAAGGCCTACTACCGTCAGGCCAAGGACAAGAAGGCGGCGCTGCGCGACATCATCGAGGTCAGCGACGCGAAGGCGTTCCTGGCTAAGAGCGGCTGGCGCCCGGGAATGGCGCTGGACTAGAGGCTCCCGGCGCTCGCGGAACATGCACCGGCGGTAGCGCAGCCGTCGGCTGCGTCATCTGCGGCCGAAGAACGAGGTTTGCAGAAAGCGCATGCCCGCGAGTATCTGGGCGATGCGTTCGTCGGACAGTGTGCCGATGCGTTCGCCCAGGCGGGTCTTGTAGAGCGTCGATACCTGCGACACGACCACTACGCTTTGCTTGATCAGGCCAGCCTCGCCGAGGTCGAGCAGGACGTTGCCCGGCTCGGTGGCGCGATTGAGGTTGGAGCTCAGAGCGCAGACGACGACGGTGCTGATGCGCGAATGGTTGAAGAGGTCGTCCTGGACCACGACGTGCGGATGGGCATAACCGGGCACGGAGCCTCGGGACTCGTCGGGTGCGACCCAGAACAGGTCGCCCCGGTTGACGGTGCCGGGGTAGACGCTGGCGTAAGCCTCGGGTTCTCTGTCCATGCCTTGCTGTGCTGATTTCGTTGTGGGTGTGTCGATGCTCCGGCCATGCGTGCCCGGGTTCGCGGCTACGTGCACGAAGGAATCGTGCAGGCAAGAATCCAGCGCCCTCGGCTGGCATGGGTGGGGAATACCGTGCGGTCCGGAGGGGTACGGCCGGTGCGGGAGCATCGTATGGGGCTGCCGTTGGGGCGTGAGGTTACGCGATCGCGGCTTACGCCGCTCCCACAGAGAGCAGCGGTACCGGGCATCGAGCAGCCTCAGACCCTTGCGGCGTACGTCTGGCCGTCCGCCTGCGGTTGCGCGACCGTCGACGGATCCTCAGTGCCACGGATCCTGCCTTCAACGGATGGGAAAGTCGTAGGCCGTATCCGGTGAGGGCTCGGGCTTGTAGGTGTAGTGCCACCACTCCAGCGGATAGTTGGCGAAGCCTTCGCGCGCCATCGCGGCGCGCAGGCGTTGGCGATTGCCGCGCTGGACGGCAGTTGCGCCCGCCCAGTCGGTGTGCGCGGACACGTCGAAGTAGTCGAAGGAGGTGCCCATGTCGAGCGGCGCGCAGGCGTCGTCGGAATCGCAGCGCAGCAAAGTCAGATCGAGGGTGGCGCCGCGGCTGTGGCCGGAGGTCGGCGAGATGTAGTCGCCGAGCAGGACGCTCTTGTCGAGATTCGGATAGTAGGCGGACTTGCTGGATTGGTCGTGCAGGTCGCCGGCCCAGACGACGAAATCGCGCACCGCGCGTGCCGGGCGATAGCAGTCGTAGACCTTCAGGCGCAGGCCTTCGCGACGCAGCGCCAGTTCTACCCGTTGCAGCGCCTGCGCGGCCGGTCGCAACAGATAGCAGCGCGATGCGCCGTAGCCTTCGACCGGCCGGCCGACGAAGTTGTCGCTGGAGGCGTAGCGGATCTCCTGGGCCAGATCGGGCACCAGTTCGCGCAGGTCGACCATGCCGGCCGCGGCGGCATCCGTCGCAGGCGACAGCTTGGGCGCGATGGCTGGTTTGGATGCGGCCGGCTTGGATACAGCCGGCTTGGATACGGCTGGTTTGGACATGGGCGACGTCGATACGCAGGCCGTCAGGGCCAGGATCGAAACCAGCGATAGGACCGGAGCGATGCGCATGGGTCCAAGCCTAGCCGACATCTCGCGCGGCCGCAGTGCGATCGCGGGAGTTGGTGGGTGCTGCACGCGGACGCGGTCGCTTAATACACCGCGGAGCAGCGCAGGGTGTTGTTGGGCTGGCGCCGCCGGAAGGGCCGTCCGGGCTCGGTCCGAGTAGCGGTGGGCGCCAGCCTGCCCGCCCCGCCATGTCGCGCCGTCACTTGCAGGCATCGAAGACGGCCGTGTTGAGAGCGCTGACCAGATCGTAGTCGCGGTCCATGCCGGCCGCCGCCAGTTTGCGCTCGCGGCGGGCACGTGCGGCTTCGCAGCCGTGGCCCCCGAGCCGGATCGAATAGGCGCGGGCACGGCCAGGGCGATCGGTGCCGGCCAGGCGCGACAGGTAGCGCGATTCGGTCAGGCCGCTTCGGTAGGCCTGCTCGCGGCGTTGCAGTTCGACTGAGTCGGGCGGCGGTTCCGGCGTTGCGTCCCAGATCCTGGCGGTGGTCGCGGCTGCGCAAGGAGCGGACTGGTAGCTGACCGCGCCGGTGCGGGCGACGCATTTGTACACGTTGTGGGCGCCGGCTGCGGCGGGCAGCAGGCACAGCAGCAACAGGATGGCGAGCCGGGGCATTGCGATCGTCCTTGATCGGCGCGGCGACCGGCCGCGCTTCGCTGATGGCTGCAGATTGGCGGCATGGCGGGCGCAGCGCCATGGGTGGAAGCTGCGACGCAGGCTCGGATCGATGCCCGTCGCGATGTAGGAATTGCCCTACCCCATCAAAGCGCCGGTGCGCTGGTCGCCGGCGTTCGCGACACGGACTGCGGCGAAACGGTCTGCGTTTCCTGGCAACGCGAGCCGATCGCGTCAGACGAAACCCATCGCCGCGACATCCGCGTGCTGCGGCCGCAACCCGAATCGCTCAACGCCAGACGCCGCAACCCGCACCGCTCACGGCTTGGCCGCAGCCGCCGCCGGCAATCGCGAAGCATGGCTGGCCACCATCACCCAGCCCTTGGGCCCGCGCACGTAGGTGTCGGTGAACTGGAAATCGGCGGCGAAGGCCTGGCCCTCGGACACGCCCTTGACCGTGGTGATGCCGTTGGCGATCGCGGTGTTCTTGCCGTAGTAGCGCAGCCGGGTGCCGTGGTTGCGGAACACTTCGTACTGGGTCACTCCATTGGCGAGCTCGGCGACTTCGTCGGCGTGGGTGGTGACTTTGCCGTTGGACGCGGTCAGGGTGAACTGCGGGTCGAGCAGACGGCCGATCAGGGCCGCGTCCTCGGCTTCGTAGGCGGCGCAGATCTCGCGCTCCAGTTGCAGGATGGCGCGTTCGTCGGCGCTGCGGTCGGCGGCGACGGCGGCGGGCGCGGACAGGCTCAGGGCGATGGACAGCGGCAGCAGCGAAACCAGGCGCATGCGGAGTTCCTTGCAGGATCGGTGGCGAGGGACGCGGCAGGAGCGTCCATCGCCCAGCATGCCTTGCGCGCGCCGCGCAGGCTGCTCCGATCTTGCGGATTGGCGCCAGGCTAGCGGCCGATGCCGTGCGGTTCGATCACGCCCGAGGCGATGCCCGCCGCGACCAGCGCGATCAGCGCCACCGACAGGGCGATGCGGCGGGTGAGCGCGTTGACGGTGCGTTTGCTCTGACCGTGGTCGACGAGCATGTAGTACAGGCCGGCGCCCAGGTTCCAGACGATCAGCCCCAGGAAGGCGACGATGAACAGCGTTTTCATGCGGGGTTCCATGCCGGCGCGGCCGGCGACGTAGCGGGCCCGCGGAACGCCGCGGGCGGCGGGTTCAGGCGTCCGCCGCCGCGACCGCAGCGCGCCAGCGCGGCAGCAGGCGCCAGCGCAGCAGCAGGGCTGCCGTCATCACGCCGAGGAACAGGCCGTAGGCGACCGACGTCGCCAGCACCTGCTTCCAGATCGCGCCGGCGTTGGGGTCGGCGTTGTGCATCGACCATTGCATGCCCCACCCCGCCAGCAGCGTGGCCAGCAGCAGCGCTGCGCTGTCGAACAAGCTGCGCGCGGCCAGGCGCGGCTGCTTCGGGTAGGCCCAGTACAGCCAGGCCAGGATCGAAAACCAGGGCACGAACAGGATCAGCGCGAGGTTGAGTTCGACCTGCGGGTTCATGGCGGCGGCGGGCATCGACGGCGACTCGGTGGGGACGACGCCATACTGCGCCGACCATATCAGTTTCGCCAGAATCAGAAATGAGATAAAAAACCATATCAGTTGCGCCTGAACGCCCGCCCCGCCGGGCTCCGGAGTTCCACCGTGAAACGTTATGAAGCCCTCGCCGACGACATCGCCGCCTCGATCCGCGACGGCCTGCTGCGCCCGGGCCAGCGCCTGCCTTCGGTGCGCCAGGCCAGCGCGGCGCGCGGGCTGAGCCCGGCGACGGTGTTCCAGGCCTATTACCTGCTGGAAGCGCGCGGGCTGGTGCGTTCGCGGGCGCGTTCGGGCTACTACGTGACCCGGCCCACGGCGGCGCTGCCGCCGGAGCCGGACGCGGCTTCGCAGCCGGACGGCGAATCGCGTGCGGTCGACGTTTCCGAGCTGGTGTTCGAAGTATTGGAATCGGCGATGGCGCGCGACGTGGTGCCGCTGGGTTCGGCCTTCCCCAGCCCGCTGCTGTATCCGCTGCAGAAGCTGGGCCGGGCCATGGCCTCGGCTGCGGTGCACCTGGACCCGTGGAGCACGGTCGACGACCTGACCCCGGGCAGCGCGGCGCTGCGCCGGCAGATCGCGCTGCGCTATCGGATCGACGGCTTGCAGATCGGGGCCGACGAAATCGTGGTCACCAACGGCGCGCTGGAGGCGCTGAACCTGTGCGTGGCCGCGGTGACCAGGCCCGGCGACGCGGTGCTGGTCGAATCGCCCTGCTTCTACGCCGCGCTGCAATCGCTGGAACGCCACGGCCTGCATGCGATCGAGGTGCCCACGCACCCGCGCGACGGCATCGACCTGGACGCGCTCGCGGCCGCCATCGAACGCCACCGCCCGCGTGCGTGCTGGCTGATGACCAATTTCCAGAACCCGCTGGGCAGCGCGATGCCCGACGAGAAGAAGCGCGCCCTGGTCGAGCTGCTGACCCGCCTCGGCGTGCCGCTGATCGAGGACGACGTCTACGGCGAACTCTACTTCGGCGAGCGCCGGCCGACCCCGGCCAAGGCCTACGACCGCGACGGGCTGGTGATGCATTGCGGCTCGTTCTCCAAGAGCCTGGCGCCGGGCTACCGGGTCGGCTGGGTCGCGCCCGGGCGCTACGCGCGCGAGATCGCGCGGCGCAAGCTCACCGCGACCCTGAGCACCTGCGTGCCGGCGCAGCTGGCGATCGCCCATTACCTGGAGAAAGGCGGCTACGACCGTCACCTGCGCCGCCTGCGCACGGCGCTGGCGGCGCAGCAGGCGCAGTACCTGGCCGCGGTCGCGCGCCATTTCCCGGAAGGCACCCGCGTGACCCGGCCGGGCGGCGGCTATTTCCTCTGGATCGAACTGCCCGAGGGCAGCGACGCGCTGCGCGTCTACCAACAGGCTTCGGCCCTGGACATCAGCATCGCACCGGGGCCGATGTTCTCGGTGCGGCGCGGTTTCGGCCACTGCCTGCGCCTGAATTGCGGGCATCCGCTGGACGCGCGGGTGGACGCGGCCCTGGCGAGCCTGGGGCGCCTGGCGGCGGGTTCGGCGTAAGACTTCGGGGCAGGAGCGGCGAGAGCCGCAACCGGCGAGCTTCGAGTCGCGTCGCCGCCGGCACTCTGGCCGTCAGAGGCAGCGCGGGTTCGCAGCACATTTCGCTCGACGTTGGTGGCGCAGGTTTGTGCGGTGGCGTTGTCGCGGCTCACGCCGCTCCTACCCCAAGGCGGGAGCGCTCGAACAGCTTCAGTGCAAGCGGCGCAGGCGCGCCAGGATGCGGCGTTCGAAGCGCTCCAGGCGGCTGCGTTCGACGCGTTCGGCGCGATACAGCGACAACAGGTCCAGGCGGCATTGCGGAGCGCAGGTGCCGAGCAGCGCGCTCGCCAGGACCCGCCGCACCGGCCTGCGCAGCAGCAGCCAGTCCACCCACCAGGGCGAACCCAGGGTGGTGATCGCGATGGTGCGCCGCAGCCCCAGCAAGGCCGGCCGGATCGCGCCCAGGTCGGACGCATGGTGGTAGGCGTGGCCCGGCGCCCAGACCCGGTCGAACCAGCCCTTGAGCATCGCCGGGAACCCGAACCACCAGGTCGGGAACACCAGCACCAGGGCCTGCGCGGCGCTCAGGCGCGCCAGCTGCGCGCGCACCGCCTCGTCGTCGTAGCCGCCGACGTCGTAATAAGAGCTGCGTTCGCCCGCGCTCAACGCCGGCTGGAAATCGTCGGTGTACAGCGATTCGGTCTCGACCTCGTGACCGTCGGCGACCAGCGCGTCCACCACCAGCCGCGACAGCGAGGCGCACAGGCTGTCCTGCAGCGGGTGCGCGATGACGACCAGGCATTTCACCGAAAGCGTTCCTTGCGTTGCACGATTCTCGCTGCGTACAGACTAGCGAAACCGCGCGCGCGTTCCGATCCGTCGATGGTCGTAGACCATCAGGCGATGAACGCTGCGGCTTGCGGTTCGAGCGCTGGCTTCGTCCGCCGTCGCGTGAAGACCGCGTCGACAAGCTGAACGCTTTGTCAAAACCGCGCACACGCCGATTGCGACGTTGCGCACGGTTAACCCGTCCGCCCCTAGATTCCGCATCGGCGCACATAGGGGGGAGCCGCAGTGTTCAAAGTGTCGTTGAGGGAGCACGCCTTGCTGAGCGTGCTCGTCGGTCTGCAACGTGGCGTGCAGCCCGAGACCAGCCATCTGAAGCATTGCCTGGTCGAGGAAGGTCTGGCCCTGAGCCGCGAGGGCCGGCTGTGCCTGTCCGAGGCCGGCAACACCTTGCTGCAGGGTCTGCAGCACTTGCTCTGGGCCGAAGTCGAAGCGCTGCAACAGGTGCTCGCCAACCGCAACGCGGCGGCGACGCAGGGCTACGCCCGTGCTCCGGCGACGGAATGAGCCGGCCGGCCATGAAGCCGGCAACGCCGACGGCCTCGCGCCGCCGGCGTGCGGGATCGGTCGGTGCGAGATGGGTCAGCCCGGGTTGCGTTCGCCGCGCCCCAGCCACCACGCCATTGCGGCGCCGGCCAGCAGCCAGCCGATCAGCTGTTCGGCCAGGGCGGCCACGCTGAAGTCGACCGGGAACAGGTACCAGTTCCAGTACGGCACGCTCAGCACGAACCAGGCGAACAGCGCCATCGCCCCGGCGATCATCACCCGGCGACCGAAACTGCGCGCGGCCAGCGCCATCACCCAGGCCGCCAGCAAGGCCGCGATCAGGACACTGACGAACTGCTTGCCCAGATTCGGGCCCATGCTGGAGAGCGCCGGATTGCCGCCCGGCTGATAGACCACGAAGGCGTAGGCCTTGCCCTGGTTCTCGGCCACGAAGGTTTTCATCGCCGCCTCGTCGCCCCACTTGTCCGGCGCCATGCTCGGATACATGTAGACGCCCTCGCCCGAGGCCGACTGACTCAGCGCGCTCAGTACCGCGTCCTGCTGCGCCGGCAGCTTGAAGCCGGCCTCGCCGATCGGCAGCGCCATGTGCGCGACGGCGCCCCAGATGAACATCACGATCGCGCCGATGATGCCGGTTACCAGTATCCGCATGGCAGTCCTCCTCCCCAAAACAGGTCAGTGGGTTCCCCCGAACCCGTAGACGCGAGCTTGCGCCCGGGCGAGCGCGCCGGCAATCCGCGTCGGCGATCCGCGCCGGCACGCGCCGACGAACGGCGGCCGACGCGTGCCGACCATGGCCGGTTCGGGTCATGGCTTACGTCTGCTTCTCTCTGCCGCCGAAACAACGCGCCGAGCAACGCATACTGGACGAACAACATAGCGAACTGCGCCGGGCCAGGAAGTCCCTGCGTACGCCCGATCGCGACTACCGATACGCATGCGTCCCTAAAGTCCGCGCAGCGCCGCGCAGGCGGCGGTGCGCGACGGCCATCCACGACTCAGAACGAAATCGGCACGCGCGCGGTCAGGGTCACGTCGGGCGTATCGCGGGTCACGCCCACGCCCAGCGCGACGTTCAAGGAAACCTTGTCGCTGAAGCGATAGGACCCGCCCAGCAACAAGGTGCCCAGCACCACGCGCACCGAGCCCGCCGCATCCTTGCCGTTCTGCTTGGTGCGGTCGACGATGCTCTGGTCGTAGCCCAGGCTGATCGCGGCCTTCTCGTTCAAGGCCAGGCCCAGGCCGACGTTGAAGCCGAGGATGTCGCCGGCCTCGATCTCGCCCAGCGGTTCGGTCACGCCGCCCAGCACGGTGCGCGAGACGTTCTTGCGCTTGAAGTTGTGCAGGTAGCTGAAGCTGCCGAAGAACACGATCGGGTCGGAGGGATACAGCCAGGTCAGGCCGGGCTGTATGGATTCGAAGCCGGTGCCGGTCGGCAGTTCCAGCGGCAGGCCGGTGCCGGTGGTGTTGGCCACGCAGCGGGTCACGCAGTCGGTCACCACTTCGAACAGGTCCTTGCCGGTGCGGCTCTTGTAGCGCAGCCAGCCGATGTAGAAGGCCTGGTCGGGGCCGCCGCGGTTGAGCTGGTAGCGCGCGGTGACTTCGACATCGCCCAGGCCGCTGCCGTGGGCGTTGAACACGTTGTCGACCGCCGAGCCGGTGAAGATCTCGCGGCTGACGGTGTCGCCGTTGACGTAGACGTACGGCAGCTTCGCCTCGAGTTCGAAACGGTCGCTCAGGCCGTAGCGTCCGGTCAGGGTCGCGGTCGCGGTGGTGGTCTTGACCTGGCGTACGTCGATCAGGCCGATCAGCAGCGCCGGGATGATGGTGAAACCGACCAGGGCGACGCGGTCGTTGGACGAGTAGCCGAACTGCAGCGAGGGTTCGAGGATGAACTGGCCGTGCGGGGTCAGCACGCCGGGCTGGTCGAAGATCTGGGCGATTTCCGGCGGCCGCGCGTCGGAGACCGGCGCCTGCCCCACCGGTTGCTGCGGCGCCTGCTGGGCCAGATTCCGGGTGACCGGGTCCTGCTGCGCCATCGCCACCTGCGACTGCAGCTCCTCCTGCAGCGTCGGCTCGCGCGAAGGCGACTGCGACAGCGGCACCTGCGAGACCTGGGCCATCGGCGGCAGCAGCAGGTTCGCCGGCGGCGTCGCGCCGCGGGCGCGCGTGGCGTCCAGGCGCTGTTCGTCGAGCGCCCGTTGCAGCTGGGCCAAGTCGCGTTCCTGCTCCTGCAACGTGGTGCGCATGTCGTCGATGCGCTGATTCTGCGCCGCGATCTGCTGCTGCAGCGCTTCCAGGCTGAGTTCGCCGTCGGGCGGCGCAGCGTCCTGCGCGCACGCCAGCCCGGTCAGCGCCAGCGACAGCGCCGGCACCAGGGCGAGCCGGATCAGTTTCGGTGCGGTCGGCGTAGTCATGGGCAGTCCTTCATCAGCGGTCCGTCATGGACGTGGGCATCACGGCGCGCCGGGCGCGCCGATCAAGGCGTTGTGCAGCGCGGCCTGACCGTTGAGGTCCTGGAACACGCCCAGGGTATTGACGCCGACGTTGAGGGTGGTCAGCGAACGGATGTCCTGACCGTCGAGGGTGTTCTGGATCGCCACGCCGTTGAAGCCGGCCGGATCGAAGCGGTTGCCCGGGCCGATCTGGACCACGATCGCGTCGCCGATCTCGCTCAACGCCTGAGCCTGCTCGGCGCTCATCCGCGCCACGTCGGGAATGTTCACGCGGGTGGTCGCGACCAGGTCGCCGTTGACGTAGACCGTGCGCTCGATGCCGAACGACAGCAGCAGGCCCGACGGCGCTTCGTAGCCGCCACGCAGCGCGTCCAGGCGTTCGGGCGGCAAGGCGATCCATTCCGAGCCCAGGTCGGCGGCGCCCTCGCCCCCGTGCACGCGCGCCGGCCAGGCGGCGGCGACCAGGGCCAGCACCGCGGCGGCGAACAGCACGCGCGCCGGCAGGTGGGGCAGCGCGTGATCGTACGAATGGCCGGCGTTCATGGCTCAGATGTCTCCCGGGCCACGCCGCGGCATGACCGTGTTCTGCAATCCTTCGCGCGAAATCCCCATGTCCAGGGGCGCCGGCGGCGCGGTCCGCCAATCGCGCGGCTGGTTGAACAGCGCGACCTCGCGCCGGTTGTGGACCACGAACAGCACCCGGTTGTCCCACAGCCGCTCGAAGTTCGCGCGCGACATGGCGCGGGTGCCGCGGGCCGGGTCGCCGATCAGCACGCGGCCCTTGCGCAATCCCTTGACCACGACGAAATGGCGGTAGCCACGGTCGTTGAGCAGCACGATCGCCGGCAGCCCTTCCTCGAACAGCTTGTCCAGCGGCAGCTCGAAACCGTCGGCCTGATAGCCCAGGGCCAGCAGATAGCGACGGATGTCGAGCAGCGAGAAACCTTCGCGGCGGATCTTGGCCTGGTCGCCGTCGCGGTACATGGCCAGGAACACCTCGGCCTCGCCGACCGGATGGCCGTACTGGAAGGTCAGCAGGGTCGCCGCCGCCGCCGAGCCGCAGCTGAAGTCGTACTGCTGCGGCACGGTGGTACGGAAGCGCGCTTCCTTGAGGCTGGTCAGGCGGATGCCGTAGCTGCCGCCGTAGGGCGTGCGCAGGTCGACCGTCGCGGCCGCCGCGCCCTGGGCGCAGGCGAGCGCGCACAGCAACGCGCACGCCGTTGCGCGTGCGCGCAGCGTGACCGCGACCGGGCTCATCGTCCGCGCCTCAGGGGCTCGGATCGGTGAACTGCACGTTCACGATCATCGCGTTCTGGATCAGCACGTTGGAACCGGTGTTCTGGATCACCGTGTTGATGCCGTTGGCGTTGCCGAAGGCGCCGCCGCCGACGGCGTTGGCGCCGCTGACGATCTTCTCGGCGACGTTGTCGCTGACCCGGCCGTCGACCAGGATGCGGTTGTCGACGCTCTTCTCGCCGCCGCGCAGGCCCGAGAGCCGGTCGGCATCGACGGTGGCGCCGATGCCGTCGACGCCGCGCGGTATCGCGTCGCGGTCGACGGCCGCGACGATCGGCAGCTCCATCGGCGCGCTATGCGCCGTGATCGGTTGCAGGTCGGCGTCGATCCCGAGATCGGACGCCGCTGCGGGGAATATCGCCAGCCACGCGAGCGCGGCCAGACCGGTGGTGATGCGTATTGCGGGGCAGTACGGGCGCATGGTCAGTCTCCTTCGCCATGCGTTCCGCCAAGTGCGTGCCCAGGACGTCGTCGCGGCAGCGGCGGCGTCCCGGACACGCGTGATGCGCCGTGTACGGGGGAGGACGGCGTTCCTGGGAACGCGTGCGGCGCATCGTGGAGGAGCGCTTATGGGCCCACGGTCAGGTTGGCTTGCACGGTGATGCCCTGCTGGATCAGTGACGCGAAGCCGCTGTTCTGGGCCGCCACCATGATCCCGGCCGCCGACTGTCCGACGCTGGTCATGTTGTTGGACATGTCGAACGCACCGGCATCGTTGGTCAGTGCGCCGCCCGCGCCGCCGGCACCGCCCGCACCGCCGGTCGCCGAACCGCCGGTACCGCCGCTGCCGCTGCCGCTGCCGCCCGCGCCGCCGTTGGAGGCGACCGAACCGGCACTGCCCGCCGTCGACGAGCTGGAGCCGCTGGTCGAAGTCGCGGCGCCCGAGCTACCGGCACCGCCGGTGCCGTCGCCGTTGCCCGCGGTCGCCGTGCTGCCGTCGCCGTCGCCGTTGCTGGCGCTGCCGCCATCGCCGCCGCCGTCGCCGCCGACCGCCACGCTCAGCGATCCGGCGCCGCCGGTGTCGCTGCCCGCGTCGCCGCCACGGCCGTTATTGCCGTCGGCCCAGCCGCCGTCGCCGCCGCTGCCGTCGCCGCCAGAGCCTTCGCCGCCCAAGGCATCGCCGCCGCGGCCGCCGCCGCCGCCATTGGCATTGCCCGTGTTCTGGGCGACGTTGCCGATGTCGCGCACGCGGATATCGGTAACGTAACCATCGAGCCGGGTCGTGGCGATGGCGCGGTTGCTGTTGAACGAGTTCGAGAAGGTCGCGGTGGCGGTACCGCCATTGTTGGCCGCGGCGGTGCCGTAGCCACTGGCGCGCGCACGGCCGTCGTTGTTGCGGTTGTCGCCGGCACTGTTGTCGGAATTATCGGTCGCGCTGAGGCTGTCGTCGCCGTCGCCGCTTTCGTTGTTGGTCTGTTGGGCCCAGGTCTGGCCCGCGAAACCTAGACCGAGAATCACCGCTGTTGCCATCAGGCTGTTACGAATGCGCATTGTTGTTCTCCTTATCACGCCGAGCGAGGCCAGGGGGAGGCATCGGATCACGACGCATCCCACTACACGCAACAGCGGTGCCACGATTGGTTCAGGTGGCGCAAACGTCCACTGGGCGGGGCTCGGGGACAGGCGCAGCGCAGGTGCGGAAATTGCGCGGCCGACGAAGGGCCGCGCAGACGCGCGAAAGGTTGCGGCGATGAAACATGCCGGGCCGGCGAGACGCCGAAAGCGATGGCCGCAGCGGGCGCAGGCGCTTGATTGCCTTAGGATCGCGGGACCGGCACCGTGATTCAGTCTGATGTTTCAACGACGAAACATCGGATTCTTCCGGATGCGTTAAAGTCGTTATTTAGTTATATAAATCAATTACTTGAATAAATAATTTAAAGTGATTTCCCGGTTACGTTCGCGACCGCCGACGCTCAACCCAGCCCAGCGCGCACGCTCGCCATACCCAGCGCCGTCATCGCCAGCGAGCCGAACAAATGCAGGGACGCCATCGCCAAGGCCCAGCCGTATTGCTGGCGCAGCAGTTGCTGGGTCACCTCGGCCGAGAAGGTCGAGAACGTGGTCAGCCCGCCGAGCAGGCCGGTGATCGCGAACAGCCTCCACTCCGGCGCGATCGCGGCGTGGCCGTCGAACCAGGCCACCGCCAGGCCGACGCCGTAGCCGCCGATCAGGTTGGCCGCGAGCGTGCCCAGCGGCAGGTTCGCCTCGGCCGGATTGAGCCACAAGGACAAACCCCAGCGCGCCCAGGCACCGAGCGCGGCGCCCAGGCCGATGGCGAGGAAGGCATAGGGCATCGCGTCGTTCTCCGGACGGTGTCGAATCAGTCGTCGCCGCGCGCCTGGGCACGCGCCGCGCGCAGGCGCTCGAGCTTGTCCTTGAGCTTGATCTCCAGGCCGCGCTCGACGGGCCGGTAGTACACGCGCTCGCCCATCTCGTCCGGGAACCCGGTCTGGTCAAGGGCGATGCCGCCTTCGGCATCGTGGTCGTACTGGTAGCCCTGGGCGTAGCCGAGCTGTTTCATCAGCTTGGTCGGCGCATTGCGCAGGTGCATCGGCACCGCCTGGGTGCCGTACTCGGCCACGTCGCTGCGGGCCGCGTTGTAGGCGGCATAGGCGGCGTTGGATTTGGCGGTGCTGGCCAGATAGATCGCCAGCTGCGCGAAGGCGAGTTCGCCTTCGGGGCTGCCGAGGCGGTCGTAGGTGTCCCAGGCTTCCAGCGCCATCTGCAGCGCGCGCGGATCGGCCAGGCCGATGTCCTCGACCGCCATTCGGGTCAGGCGCCGGGCCAGGTAGGCCGGATCGCAGCCGCCGTCGAGCATGCGCGCCAGCCAGTACAGGGCGGCGTCGGGATTGGAGCTGCGCACGGATTTGTGCAGGGCCGAGATCTGGTCGTAGAACTGCTCGCCGCCCTTGTCGAAACGGCGGGTGCGGTCGGCCAGGACCTGGGCCAGGGTGGCCTCGGTGATGCGTCCGCCCTCGTCGGCGGCCAGCTCGGCGGCGATCTCCAGCAGGGTCAGGCCGCGGCGCACGTCGCCGTCGGCGGCGCCGGCGATCTGCTGCAGCAGTTCGTCCTCGACCTCGATGCCCTGCCCGCCCAGGCCGCGCTCCTCGTCGGCGAGCGCGTGGCGCAGGGCGACCGCGATGTCGTCGGCCGAGACCGCCTCCATCACGTGCACGCGGCAGCGCGAGAGCAGCGCCGAATTGAGTTCGAACGAAGGGTTCTCGGTGGTCGCGCCGACGAACAGGATGGTGCCGCGCTCGATGTGCGGCAGGAACGCGTCCTGCTGGGCCTTGTTGAAGCGGTGGACCTCGTCGACGAACAGCACCGTGCGGCGACCGTCGGCGAAACGGTGCGCGGCCTCGGCCAGCACCTGGCGCACCTCCGGCAGGCCCGACAGCACCGCCGAGATCGCGCGGAACTCGGCATCGGAGTAACGCGCCAACAGCAGCGCCAGCGTGGTCTTGCCGCAGCCCGGCGGGCCCCACAGGATCATCGAATGCACGTGCCCGGACTCGACCGCGCGGCGCAGCGCAGTGCCGGGCGCGAGCAGGCGGCGCTGGCCGACCATGTCGTCCAGGCTGCGCGGCCGCATGCGCTCGGCGAGCGGACGCAGGCCCTCGCGGTCGACGCTGAGCAGGTCGGGTTCGTCCTCGGATCGGCGGGAGTTTCGGCGGGCCACGGCGGGGGGCGCAAGCAAACGGTCGTATGGCCGACACGATAGCAAGTTCGCGCCGTCGCGGTGTCGGCCTGGGTCTCAAGGCATTGATACGCAAGGATTTGCCCGCGTCCCGCGGGCGCGCCGGCTCATAAATACGCCGGCTCACAAGCGCGCGCCTCGCGCGTTGGCATTACCGGGCCGGCGCCTGTGCCGCCCGGCGCAACGATGCGCCCCGCCCCTACCGGATCCCGCGATGGCGAACTTCGATCAGTACCTCCCGCAACTGCTGCAGTTCGAAGGCGGCTACGTCGACGATCCCGCCGACCCCGGCGGTGCGACCAACAAGGGCATCACCCTGCGCACCTTCCAGGTCCACGCGCAAACCTTGCTGGGCGTGGCCCCGACCCTGGCCAACCTGCAGGCGCTCAGCGATCAACAGGCCGCGACGCTGTACCGCAGCTTGTACTGGGACCCGTTGCAGGGCGACCAAATCGCATTGCAATGTCTGGCCGAGGACCTGTTCGATTTCTACGTCAACGCCGGCGTGCATGCGGTGTTCCTGCTGCAGCGCCTGCTCGGCGCGCCGGTCGCGGTGGACGGAGCGTTCGGCGCCGACACCCTGGCCGCGCTGCAAGCCAGCGACCAGCGCACCTTGTACGCGCGCTACCGCCAGGGCCGGCTCGACTACTACCGCCAGCTCGCCGCGCAGCATCCGCTGCTGCAACGCTTTCTCGCCGGCTGGCTGCGGCGCGCTCAATGGTTTCCGGTGAGCGCGCCGTAGGCCGGGCTGCGTATGTCAGCGCTCGCCGATCACGTCCACACCGGCCGGCGGCGCGAACTTGAACTTGCCGGCCGGAAACGTCGGGTTGCGCTTCCAGCCGCTGAAGACGATCTCGGTGCGCTGACCCAGGCTGTCGACGACCTGCATCCGGGCCAGGCCGCTGGCGTTGAAGCCGAGCTTGGCGGAGCGGAAGTTGGCTTCGGCCTCCTTCTTCGGCGCCAGCGACAGCCAGTTCAGACCTTCGGCGACGCCGGCGTCCTTGACCACGAACTGGGCGTCGAGCTTGCTCGGGTCGATCAGCGCCGACAGCGGGCTGTTCTGCTCCTCGGCACCCTGCGGGCGCACGGTGACCTGCTGCAGGTCGGGATCGTTGACCCAGACCTTCTTGCCGTCGGCGACGATCAGCTGCGGGTACGGCTTGACGTATTCCCAGCGGAACAGGCGCGGCGCCGACAGGGCCAGGTTGCCGCTGGAGGCTTCCTTGCGCTTGCCGTTGGCGTCGAACACCTGCTGGCTGAACTGCCCTTCCAGGCCCTTGAGGCCGCGGGTGAAGCTGTTGAGGTCGTCGCGCGCGGCGGCGGCCGCGGCGCCGGCGAAGGCCATGCCGGTCAACAGCGTGGCGGCGACCAGGACGATGCGCGCGGCATGGCGGGCGGTGGGAAGGACGGACAGGCTCATGCGATCGATCGCTCCGGAAAGACGTGCTGCGGCGAGTCTGCCGCGAGCAAACTGAATAGGTGCTGCGCAATGCACCAGTATCGCGCGAACGGGCACGCCGCGTTCAGCCCCGCGACGGCGGCGTGAGCGGTGCGCGGCCGCACCAATGCGTCGGCAGGATCAGAAATCGCGCAGCGCGCTGCGCTTGCTCTCCGACTCGATCTGGCGATGCGGCGATTCCGCGGGCGCGGCTTGCAGGCCCACGTTCGGGCGCTCGCTCTCCAGGTGTTCGCAGCGTCCGGATTCGTCGCAGGAATACACCTGCGGGGCCGCCGCGACCACCGAGGCGTCGCTGTCGCTGCCGACGGTGACATAGGCGCCGGTCGCACGCGGCGGCATCGGCACCGCCGCGGCACGAGCCAGCGCGGCGTTCGCGGCAGCGGTCACGCCGCCGCTGGCCGCGGGTGCGGCGATCGCTCCGGCGCCATCGTCCAGCGGCAGGATCGCGACCGCATCGGTATCGGCGGTCGAGGGCGCGGGCACGGTGATCGCGACCGCGCCGCGCTTGAGCGCGGGGACGGATACGGACGGCAGCGGCGCCGTGCGCGCGAGGGCGGCCTCGGGGGCGCTAGTCGGCGCGACCGACGAAGCGGTCGTTGCGGATGCCGCAGCCGACGCCGAAGCAGCGGCCGGACGCAGGTCTGCGGCAGACGTCGTCATCGTCATCGTCATCGTCGTCGCAGATGCGTGCGCCACGCCCGCGGTCGGCGCAGGCAGGACCGCATCGGCGGACGGCACGGGTTCGGGCAGCGCGCTGGGATGGGCCGCCCTCGCCTTCGCCACGGTCGGCGAGCTCGATGCCGGTGCCGCAACTTGCGTGGAGACGGCGGTCGCGGCAGGCCTCGGCGCGACTGCAGCACCATCGGTCGCCGGCGCGGCGGCGCGACGGGCTTGCGCGGCGATCGCGACGGGCGCCGCAACCGCTGGAGGCTGCGTCCGCTCAGGCGCAGGCGTAGCGGCCCGTTGCGGCGGCGGCAGCCGCTTGGCCGGATCCTGATCGCGCAGCGACGGGGTGTTGCGCCACAGCACCCATTCCTGGGCCTGGGCCGCCGGCGAGGCGCACACGACGATCACGAGCGCCGTGACGACGGCCCCCGTCCTGCTCGAATACCAGGCCATGCGGCCATCCCCCGAGTCCGAACCGCGTTGTTCCCCCCGAAGGGCCAGCTTAGGCGGTCGTCGTGACAGCCGCCAGTCCGGGGCCGGCCGTCCGTCGGCGTGCGGCCCGGTTTGGGCGGCGCGGCCCTACTTCGGCGGCGGCGGCGCCAGGACGCTGCGGTCGCCGTTGTGCTCGGGCGCAGTGACGATGCCGGCCGCCTCCATCGCCTCGATCAGGCGGGCGGCGCGGTTGTAGCCGATCTTGAGCCGGCGCTGCACGCCGGAGATCGAGGCGCGGCGGGTCTCGGTGACGATGCGCACGGCTTCGTCGTAGAGCGGGTCCGACTCGTCGCCGCCGCCACCGCTCTCGGGCAGGCCGGTGGCGCCGACCACGACGCCGTCGCCCAGGGTCTGGACCTCGTCCAGCACGCCCTCGATGTAATCCGGGCCGCCGCCCATCTGCTTGAGGTGCTCGACCACGCGGTGGACTTCCTCGTCGGAGACGAAGGCGCCGTGGACGCGCTCGGGCATCGCCGTGCCCGGCGGCAGGTAGAGCATGTCGCCGTGGCCCAGCAGGGTCTCGGCGCCGGACTGGTCGAGGATGGTGCGCGAGTCGATCTTGCTGGAGACCTGGAACGCGATCCGGGTCGGAATATTGGCCTTGATCAGGCCGGTGATGACGTCCACCGACGGGCGCTGGGTGGCCAGGATCAGGTGGATGCCGGCCGCGCGCGCCTTCTGCGCCAGGCGCGCGATCAGCTCTTCGACCTTCTTGCCGACGATCATCATCATGTCGGCGAATTCGTCGATGAAGATGACGATGAACGGCAGCGTTTCCAGCGGCCGCGGCGCCTCGCCGAGTTCGGCGTTGGGCTTGAACAGCGGGTCCATCATCGGCTGGCCCGCTTCCTCGGCGTCGCGGACCTTCTTGTTGAAGCCGGCCAGGTTGCGCACGCCGACCATCGACATCAGCTTGTAGCGGCGCTCCATCTCGGCCACGCACCAGCGCAGGCCGTTGGCGGCCTCCTTCATGTCGGTGACCACCGGCGCCAGCAGATGCGGGATGCCCTGGTAGACCGACAGCTCCAGCATCTTGGGGTCGATCATCAGCATCCGCAGTTCTTTCGCAGATGCCTTGTACAGCAGGCTCAGCACCATCGCGTTGACCGCGACCGACTTGCCCGAGCCGGTGGTGCCGGCGACCAGCAGGTGCGGCATGCGCGCCAGGTCGGCCACGGTCGGGCGGCCGGCGATGTCCTTGCCCAGCGCCAGGGTCAGCGGGCTGCCGGATTTGTCGTATTCCTTGGAGCGCAGCAGCTCGGACAGGTAGATCATCTCGCGGCTGGTGTTCGGCGTTTCCAGGCCGATCACCGACTTGCCGGGGATCACGTCGACCACGCGCACCGACTTCACCGACAGGCCGCGCGCGATGTCCTTGTCCAGAGTGCTGATCTGGCTGACCTTGATGCCGGGCGCGGGCTGGACCTCGAAACGGGTGATGACCGGACCCGGATAGGCGCCGACCACCTGGGCGTCGATGCGGAAGTCCTTGAGCTTGAACTCGATCTGCCGCGACAGGGTTTCCAGGGTTTCTTCGCTGTAGCCCTTGGGCTGCGGCTTGGGGTCGTCCAGCAGCGCCAGCGGCGGAATCCCGCTGCCGTCGCCGACGTGGAACAGCGGGATCTGCTGCTCGCGCTTGGCGCGCTCGCTCTTCTCCACCACCGGTGCCGGCGGCGGCTCGATCCTGACTTTCTCGCGCTTGGCGCGCAGTTCGGTATCGACCTTGCGCGCTTCCTCGCGCTCTTCGCGCATGACCTGGGTCTGGCGCCACTCGGTCGCTTGCTGGCTGCTGCGCCGGAACAGCTTGCTCAGCACCGGGCCCAGGGCCAGCGCCCACTGCCCGATCTTGTCCATCACCGCCAGCCAGGAAATGCCGGTAGCCAGGGTCAGCGAAATCAGCAGCAGCGCCAGCAGGAACAGATTTCCGCCGACCGGGCCGAAGCCGGAGTACAGCGAGCGCCCCACCAATTGCCCGAGGATGCCGCCGCTGCCGGCGGAGAAGTCCTCGGCCGGACCGAAGCGCAGTTGCAGCAGGCCGGTGGCCGACACCAGGAAGCCGACGATGCCGACCAGGCGCAGCGCCGGACCGAGGTCGGCATCGCCGTCGCCGTCCGCGTCCATGCCGAACAGGGCGATCCAGGCGATCGCGCCCAGCATCACCGGCAGCAGGAAGGCGACGTAGCCGCACAGGTACAGCAGCACATCGGCGGTCCAGGCGCCGACGCGCCCGCCGAGGTTGTGCAAGGGGGCGGTGATCGAGCCCGAATGCGACCAGCCCGGATCCTGCGGCGAGAACGACAGCAGGCTGGCCAGTAGATACAGCAGCAGCGGCGCGATCAGAATCAAGGCGATGTCGCGCACCAACCGCTGACGACGCGGCGATGGCGGCGCCTTTTGCGCCGTGGGCTTCTTTCGGCTTGCTGTGGGAGCTTGCGCCACCGTGATGTTCTGCCTTAGCTAGATTCCGTTAGTTATTGAATATACGGCGAAACAAAGCGAAATAACAGCACGTTCACAGCAAGATCCCCGCCGCAGCGGGGATCCGTCGGTGCCCGTGGGCACCGTGCCGCCGTTCCGTTACCGGAACCGCGACCGGCCCAGGCTCCACGAACAAGCCTGCCTGCCGCCACGTTACAGCTTCATGCCCTGCAGCGCAGGATGCACCAGCTTGCCGGCTTCGACATTGATGCCGCGCACCAGCGCCTGGTTGCCGCGCCAGTCGCCCCCGGCCAGCTTGTTGACCCAGGGCAGGATCGCCGCGCAGATCGCCTGCGACGAGGTCTGAGGCACCGCGCCGGGCATGTTGGTCACGCAGAAGTGGGTCACGCCCTCCTCCACGTAGGTCGGCTCCTTCCAGGTGGTCGGGCGCGAGGTCTCGAAGCAGCCGCCCTGGTCGATCGAGATGTCGACCACCACGCTGCCGTCTTCCATGCCCTTGAGCATGTCGCGGGTCAGCACGTGCGGCGCGCGCGCGCCGGTGACCAGCACCGCGCCGATCACCAGGTCGGCCGAGGCCACTTCGCGCGCGACCACATCCACGTACGGGAACAGCGCGGTGACGTTGTTGCCCAGGCGCATCATCTGGTCCATGCGGTCCTGACGCATTTCGAACACGGTCACGTTGGAACCGCCGGCCGCGGCCAGGGCCGCCGACGCGCCGCCGGCCTGGCCCGCGCCGAACACCACGACCTTGCCGCGCTCGGTCGACGGCAGGCCGCCCAGGAGCTTGCCCTTGCCGCCCATGGGCTGGTGCAGCAGGTGGGTGCCGACCTGGATGCCGATCTTGCCGGCGATGATCGACATCGGCGCCAGCAGCGGCAGGTCGCCGTTGGGCAGCTCGACGGTCTCGAAGGCGACCCCGGTCAGGCCGATGTCCAGCAACTGCCGGGTCAGCACCGGCTCGGCGGCCAGGTGCAGGTAGCAGAACAGCAGGTGGTCCTTGCGCAGGTGCTGGAGGTCGCCGGCGATCGGCTCCTTGACCTTGACGATCAGCTCGCCCTTTTCGTACAGCGCCGCGGCGTCCGCGGCGATCTTCACGCCCAGGCGGGTGTAGTCGAGGTCCTTGAAGCCGCTCTTGAGGCCGGCATCCTGCTCCAGCCAGACCTCGTGGCCGCGCTGGACCAGGTCGCCGGCGGCGGCCGGGACGAGGGCCACGCGCCCTTCGAGGGTCTTGGTTTCCTTGGGTACGCCGATACGCATTGCGGTGCTCTCCAGTGGGGCCAAGAAAAACGCCGCATGCGCGGCGCGTCCTGCCTGGGTTCTTCGCCGATCGGGGACCGGGTCGCGCGCCGTGCAACATTGCGTCCGTGGCGCGCGCCTTGTGTTGCCGGGACGGCGCCGCCAAGCTATGGCGTCAACCGCATCTTCAACACGCCGGCGTACGGCTCGCGTGCCGGAGACACATCGCGCGAACGCGCGTCCCACAGCCCGCGATTATATACATGACCCCTTCGAAGCACTCCCGCGTCGTCATCCTCGGTTCCGGCCCCGCCGGCTGGACCGCCGCCGTCTACGCTGCCCGCGCCAACCTCAAGCCGCTGGTCATCACCGGCCTGCAGCAGGGCGGGCAGCTGATGACCACGACCGAAGTCGACAACTGGCCCGGCGACGCCCACGGCCTGATGGGTCCGGACCTGATGACGCGCATGCAGGCGCATGCCGAACGCTTCGATACCGAGGTCGTGTTCGACCACATCCACAGTGCCGATCTGTCGCGGCGCCCGTTCCGCCTGACCGGCGATTCCGGCGAGTACACCGCCGACGCGCTGATCATCGCCACCGGCGCCACCGCCAAGTACCTGGGCCTGCCCTCGGAAGACGAGTACAAGGGCCGCGGCGTGTCCGCCTGCGCGACCTGCGACGGCTTCTTCTACAAGGACCAGGACGTGGCGGTGATCGGCGGCGGCAACACCGCGGTCGAGGAAGCGCTGTACCTGTCCAACATCGCCCGCAAGGTCTATCTCGTGCATCGCCGCGACACCCTGCGCGCCGAAAAGATCATGCAGGACAAGCTGCACGCCAAGATCCAGTCCGGCAAGATCGAGCCGGTGTGGCACCACACCGTCGAGGAAGTGCTGGGCAACGACGCCGGCGTGACCGGCCTGCGGGTGAAGTCTGTGCTCGACGAGTCGGTGCGCGAGCTGTCGATCCACGGCCTGTTCGTGGCCATCGGCCACACCCCGAACACCACCCTGTTCGAAGGCCAGCTGGAAATGAAGAACGGCTACCTGACCATCAAGACCGGCCTGGACGGCAACGCCACCCAGACCTCGGTCGCGGGTGTGTTCGCCGCCGGCGATGTCGCCGACCAGGTCTACCGCCAGGCGATCACCTCGGCCGGCTTCGGCTGCATGGCCGCGCTGGACGCCGAGAAGTTCCTCGACAAGGACGCCTGAGCGTGCGCGCCGCGCTCCTGAGCCTGCTGCTGGCGGCCGCGCTGCCGGCGGCGGCGCAGGCGCGCGAACCCGGCTTGTTCTGCAGGGACGATCGCGGCGAGCCGTTCGCGATCGTGCTGCCCTTCACCATCCAGCGGCCGCGCTGATGACTGCGCTGCAGATCCGCGACGACCGTCAGGCGCCGCTGTCGGACAGCGACTTCGCCGCGATCCACGGCTTCCTGTCGCAGTCGTACTGGGCCGCCGGCATCCCCGCCGAGACCCTGCGCCGCGCCCTCGCCCACTCGCTGTGCTACCGCGGTTACGTCGACGGCGAGCTGGTCGCGTTCGCGCGCGCCGTCACCGATCACGCCACCTTCGCCTACCTCGCCGACGTGTTCGTGCTGCCCGCGCAGCGCGGCCGCGGCCACGGCCGCGCGATCGTGCAGGCGCTGATGGACGACGCGCGCGTGCAGGGACTGCGCCGCTGGCACCTGGTCACGCGCGACATGCAGCGCCTGTACGCGGGCCTGGGTTTCGACGCGCTCGGCGAACCCGAGCGGCACATGCAACGCCACGACCCCGATGTCTACCGACGCCGCGACTGACGCGATCGGCGTACGCCTGCTGCCCGAGCTCTCGTCCCTGGCGCCCGCGCACTGGGACGCGCTGCACGACGGCCGCAACCCCTTCCTCGCCCACGCCTTCCTGTCCGGGCTGGAACGGCACGGCTGCCTGCGCGAGGACTGGGGCTGGACCCCGCAGCACCTGAGCCTGTGGCGCGGCGACGAGCTGATCGCGGCCGCGCCGGCCTACCTCAAGGCCAATTCGCACGGCGAGTTCGTGTTCGACCACGCCTGGGCCCATGCCTACGCCCAGCACGGTCTGGATTACTTTCCCAAGTGGCTGTGCGCGGTGCCCTACTCGCCGGTGACCGGGCCGCGCCTGCTCGCCCGCAACGACCACGACCGGCGCCTGCTGGTCGAGGCCATGGCCGCGCTGACCCAGCGCCAGGGCCTGTCTTCCGCGCACGTGAACTTCCACCGCGAGGACGAGGATGCGCTGTTCGGCGACGACTGGCTGCAGCGCAGCGACGTCCAATACCACTGGCGCAATCCGCCCGCCGCCGAGGGGCCGGCCTGGCGCGACTTCGACGGCTTCCTGGCTGCGTTCGACCACAAGCACCGCAAGAACATCCGCCAGGAACGCGCCAAGGTCGCGCGCGCCGGCGTGCGCTTCCGCACCGTCGAAGGCGGCGACGCCAGCGAGGCCGAACTGGCGCTGATGCACGGCTTCTACCTGCGCACCTTCGCCGACTACGGCAACCACCCGGCGCTGACCCTGGAGTTCCTGCATCACCTGGCCCGCACGATGCCGCGGTCGCTGGTGATCTTCCTGGCCGAAATCGACGGCCGCGCCATCGCCGGCGCACTGTGCCTGCGCGGCGGAAACACCCTGTACGGCCGCTACTGGGGCGCCGACGCGGCGCTACCGGGGCTGCATTTCGAAACCTGCTACTACCAGGGCATCGACTACTGCCTGCGCGAGGGCCTGACCTGCTTCGAGCCCGGCGCGCAGGGCGAACACAAGCTCGCGCGCGGCTTCCTGCCTACGTTCGTGCGCAGCCGGCATTGGATCGCCCACGAAGGTTTCCGCGCGGCGCTGGCGCCCTGGTGCCGCGAGGAGCGCGCCTCGATCCGCGGCTACGCGCGCACCCTCGCCGCGCACAGTCCGTTCAAGCAGGTCGACTGAGCGGCCGCGCCCGCTGCGGCCGCGTCCGAACTCGGCGATCATCGTCGCGATGAATCCCCTGCCCGCGCTGCTGTCCGCCGATCCCGAGGCGCCGTTCCCGCCGCACGAGCGCGCTCTGCGCCAGCCCGAGGGACTGCTCGCGCTCGGCGGCGACCTGTCGCCGGCGCGGCTACTCAACGCCTATCGCCACGGCGTCTTCCCCTGGTACTCCGATGACCAGCCGATCCTGTGGTGGAGCCCGGACCCGCGCACCGTGTTCCGCAGCGACGGCGTGCGCCTGTCGTCGAAGTTCCGCCGCCAGCTGCGCCGCAGCGACTGGCGGGTGCGCGCCGACACCGCCTTCGCCGAGGTCATCGAGGCCTGCGCGCGCATGCCCCGACCGGGCCAGGACGGCACCTGGATCACCGAGGAAATGCTCGCCGCCTACCTGCGGCTGCACCGGCTCGGCCATGCCCACTCGGTCGAGGTCTACGACGGCGAGCGCCTCGCCGGCGGCATCTACGGGGTCGCGATCGGGCGCATGTTCTTCGGCGAAAGCATGGTCTCGCTGCAGTCCGGCGGTTCCAAGGTTGCGCTGGCGGCGCTGGCGCGGCGCCTGCACGCCTGGGGCTGGCCGCTGCTGGACGCCCAGGTCGAGAACGAGCACCTGCTCAGCCTGGGCGCCGAACTCTGGCCGCGGCCGCGCTTCCTGGCCGCGATCGCCGAGCTGACCGGCGCCGGGCTCAGCCCGGACTCCTGGAGCGAGCGCTTTGGAGACCGCCCCGCCCGGGAGCTGGCCGACGCGCTACCGCCGTCCCTGGCCGCAGACGACCCGGACCGCTACGACCCTGGCACCGATTAACAACATTTTTGCACCGCGGGTCCCGGCGTGGCACAATGCCGGGCTTCGCGGGCGCGAAACGCCCGTTCTTCCTCATTCAGGAAACACATGGCAAAAGATGACGTGATCGAATTCGAGGGCACGGTGGCGGAAACCCTTCCGAACACCATGTTCCGCGTGCGCCTCGAAAACGGGCACGAGATCATCGCCCATATCTCGGGACGGATGCGCAAGAACTACATCCGCATCCTGACCGGCGACAAGGTCAAGGTCGAAATGACCCCTTACGACCTGACCAAGGGCCGCATCACCTATCGCATGAAGTAATCGCGATAACGCGGTAAACGAGCAAAGAAGCGGCCGATGGCCGCTTTTTTCGTTTTTGCGGCGGGCCGCGCTCCGGCTTGGCACAGCGATCCTGGCACCGCCGCTGCAACCCAATCGCACGCCCGGGCATCCAGACATGCATGCCGGGCCACCCACACCACCGGCCGCGCCGCTCGCCTGCGATGACGAACGGTTCGGCCGCCTGCGCGCCGCGCGTTGGCGCTCGCCTGCGCGCTGTCGCTAGCGGCCGCTTTCGATTCGTCGGCGCCCGTTCCGATTCGCACCCGTCGCGGCCCGCCCCGTCGCAAGACGGCTTGCGCCGCGCAACGGCCGGCGCAGCATGCGCCCTGCAAACCCGTATTTCGTCTGCCGATGTTCGCGGCGAGTCGTATCCAAGCATGCACGGTGCCGGAGGTCATGGCGACTTCCTCCAGATTCGTCGCACACCGCACGTCGTTAGCTTGATAACCACCCGATCCCCAACAAGGAGCTGTGCCATGCGTCATACCCACCGACTTTCCCTGCTCATCGCGCTCGGCCTGTGCGCGATCAGCGCGCCGGCCCTGGCCGGCGACGCGATCCAGGACTGCGTGGACCTCAGCGGCTCGCAACAGGTCTCGCGCTTCGGCACTCAGTACGTATTGGTCGCCGATGGCGACACCTATTACCGCCTCAGCGTCGGCAGCTCCTGCGACGGCCTGCCGCTGGCGACCCGCTTCGAACTGTCCGCCGACGGCCAGGGCGGCCGGATCTGCCCCACGGGCACCCGGGTCAAGACCAACAACGCCAACTGCAAGATCAACGCGGTCGAACGCATCGACGCCGGCGACTACGCGCGCTACACCAAGCGCCGCTGATCGCAGCCGGGCAGGATCGGGAACCGCGGGCACGACGGTCGCGAGACCGTCCGGTTCGCATGGGTGCCTGAGCCAGGCGATACGTCCTGGCTCAGAGATGCGCGCGAAACCCGCGCGCAAACGAAACAGGCGGCCACTCGGCCGCCTGTTTTCGTTTATCGATGAGCGCGCCGCCCGGGCAGCGCGCCCCGATCACACTGTCTGATCAAGCCGCCTGATCACACCGTCACCGGCAACAGCTTCTCCGGCTCGGCCTGGGACTCGACCACCAGTTCGTCGTCTTTGACGTCGATGCTGACGCGGCCGCCTCCGATCAGCTTGCCGAACAGCAGCTCGTCGGCGAGCGGGCGCTTGATCTTGTCCTGGATCACCCGCGCCATCGGGCGTGCGCCCATCAGCGGATCGAAGCCGTGCTGGGCCAGCCAGTCGCGCGCGGTCGGGGTCGCGCTGAGGGTGACGTTCTTCTCGTGCAACTGCGCTTCCAGTTCGATCAGGAACTTGTCGACCACGCGCAGGATGTGATCGAAGCCCAGCGCCTGGAACTGCACCACCGCGTCGAGGCGGTTGCGGAATTCCGGGGTGAAGCTGCGCCGGATCACTTCCATGGCGTCGGTCGAATGGTCCTGCTGGGTGAAGCCGATCGTGCGCCGCGCCGCCTGCGCCGCGCCGGCGTTGGTGGTCATCACCAGGATCACGTTCTTGAAGTTGGCCTCGCGACCGTTGGTATCGGTCAGCGTGCCGCGGTCCATGACCTGCAACAGGATGTTGAAGATGTCCGGATGCGCCTTCTCGACCTCGTCCAGCAGCAGCACGCAATGCGGGGTCTTGACGATCTTCTCGGTGAGCAGGCCGCCCTGGTCGAAACCGACGTAGCCCGGAGGCGCGCCGATCAGGCGGCTGACCGAATGCGGTTCCATGTACTCGGACATGTCGAAGCGCACCAGCTCGATGCCCAGCTGCAGCGCGAGCTGCTTGGTGACCTCGGTCTTGCCCACGCCGGTCGGGCCGGCGAACAGGAAGTTGCCGATCGGCTTGTCCGGGTTGCCCAGGCCCGAGCGCGCGAGCTTGATCGCGGCGGTCAGGGTGTCGATCGCCGGATCCTGGCCGAAGATCACCATCTTGAGGTTGCGCTCGAGGTTGCGCAGCACGTCCTTGTCGCTGGCCGAGACCTGCTTGGTCGGAATCCGCGCCATCTTGGCCACGATGGTCTCGATCTCTTCGATGTCGATCAGGCTCTTGCGCACGTTTTCCGGCAGCAGGCGCTGACGCGCGCCGGCCTCGTCGATGACGTCGATGGCCTTGTCCGGCAGCAGGCGGTCGCCGATGTGCTTGACCGACAGGTCGACCGCGGCCTGCAGCGCCTCGTCGGCGTAGGTCACGCCGTGGTGGGCCTCGTACTTGGGCTTGAGGCCCTGCAGGATCTCGAAGGTCTCGCCCACGGTCGGCTCGACGATGTCGATCTTCTGGAAGCGCCGCGCCAGCGCGCGGTCCTTCTCGAAGATGCCGCGGTATTCCTGGAACGTGGTCGAACCGATGCAGCGCAGCTCGCCCGAGGACAGCGCCGGCTTGATCAGGTTGCTCGCGTCCATGGTGCCGCCGCTAGCGGAGCCGGCGCCGATGATGGTGTGGATCTCATCGATGAACAGCACCGCCTCGGGCAGCTTCTTGAGCTGCGCCAGCACCGCCTTGAGGCGCTTCTCGAAGTCGCCGCGGTACTTGGTGCCGGCGACCAGGGCGCCCAGGTCGAGCGCGTAGATGGTCGCGTTCTCCAGCACCATCGGCACGTCGCCGTCGACGATGCGCTTGGCCAGGCCTTCGGCGATCGCGGTCTTGCCCACGCCGGCCTCGCCGACGTACAGCGGGTTGTTCTTGCGCCGGCGGCACAGTACCTGGATGGTGCGCTCGACCTCGTCGGCGCGGCCGACCAGGGGGTCGATGCGGCCGTCGCGGGCGAGCTGGTTGAGGTTGACCGCGAACTCGGCCAGGGCGTCGGACTTGCCCTCGCCCTCGCCGCCTTCGGCCGGCTTGGCTTCCCCGTCCTCCTGCTGGCCGCCCGCGTCCTCGGCGCCGTGCTTGGCGATGCCGTGCGACAGGTAATTGACCACGTCCAGGCGGGCCACGTCCTGCTGGTTGAGGAAATAGACCGCGTGCGAGTCCTTCTCGCCGAAGATCGCCACCAGCACGTTGGCGCCGGTGACCTCCTTCTTGCCGGAGGACTGGACATGGTAGACCGCGCGTTGCAGCACGCGCTGGAAGCCCAGGGTGGGCTGGGTGTCGCGGTCGACATCCTCGGGCAGCACCGAGACCGAGGTCGCGATGGCCTGCTCCAGGTCGCTGCGCAAGCGGACGAAGTCGGCGCCGCAGGCCTTGAGCACACCCTCGGCGGAGGGGTTGTCGAGTAGGGCCAGCAGCAGGTGTTCGACCGTCATGTACTCATGGCGCGCCTCGCGGGCGCGCTTGTAGCACTGGCCGATGCTGTATTCGAGATCCTTGCTGAACATGGGAGGGGGCCTCCAGAACGTATGCACCCAAGGTGGGGCCGGCCGGCGGTTTTTCCATCCCCGTCGTCGCGGAGCTACGGCTGTCGTTTTAGGCTTTTTCCATCGTGCACAGCAAGGGGTGCTGGTGCAGCCTTGAAAATTCGTTCACCTGCGCCACCTTGGATTCGGCGACCTCGCGCGTGAAGACGCCGCAAACCCCGCGCCCGCGGGTATGCACGTGCAGCATGATCTGGGTCGCTTTTTCGGCGTTCATCGGGAAAAAGCGCATCAGCACCTCCACCACGAAGTCCATCGGGGTGTAATCGTCGTTCAGCAGCAGCACGGAATACAGAGGCGGCCGGGCGACTTCCGGCTTCCCCGTCTCCACCAGTACGCCATGGCTGTGTTCGTGTTCGGTTTGTTTGGACATACGTAAATTATACGGCCGGCAGGCCGTTGGCCGTGGACGCCCGAGAGCGTGGCACTGCAAAATGGCGCCACTGCTGCTCCTTCCCAACCCTGAAGAGAAAGGAATCCCGATGCGCCTTACCGCCCTGGCCCTACCCGCTGCGCTGGCCGCCGCCCTGCTGCTGCCCGCCGCCGCCCAGGCCGCCAGCAACAAGGCTCAAGCCGACGAAGCCCAGCATTCGACCGCCGCCGACCCGCGCATCGCCAAGCAGCTCGACGGCTTGGGCTACAAGTACGAGGTGGACGAGGACGGCGATTACAAGCTGACCTTCGAGATGGACGACGACCGCAGCCAGCTGGGCTTCGTGATCTCGCGCACCGAAAGCTACGGCAAGCACAAGGTGCGCGAAGTCTGGGCCCCGGCCTACCGCTCCGAGAACGACGCGTTCCCGGCCGATCTGGCCAACAAGCTGCTCGAAGACAGCCAGTCCAGCAAGATGGGCGGCTGGGTCAAGCAGGGCAACATGGCCGTATTCGTGGTCAAGCTGCGCGCCGACGCCCCGGCCGAGGAACTCGACGACGCCCTCGATTACGCCCTGCGCGCGGCCGACCTGATGGAAGCCGAGCTGACCCCGGGCAAGGACGAGTTCTGATGAGCTACCGCGAGGGCCGCTTCTGGCAGCCGGACGTCACCGTCGCCACGGTGGTGGTCGACGGCGGGCGGTTGCTCGTGGTCGAGGAAAGGGTCGGCGGACGCCTGGTGATCAACCAGCCCGCCGGCCACCTGGAGCCCGACGAGAGCCTGGTCGACGCGGCCCTGCGCGAAACCCGCGAGGAAACCGGTTGGGACGTGCGCCTGACCGGCTTCGTAGGTGCTTACCAGTGGAAAGCACCGTTGCAGGCCGACGGCAGCGACGGCCGTCACTACCTGCGCTTCGCCTTCGCCGCGGTGCCGGTCGCGCACGATGCGACCCGGCGTCTGGACGAAGGCATCGTGCGCGCCCTGTGGCTGAGCCCGGACGAGCTCCAGGCCGAGTCCGCACGCCACCGCAGCCCCCTGGTCTGGCGCACCGCCAGCGACTTCCTGGCCGGCCGCCGCCATCCGCTGGACCTGATGCAGCACCTGGATTGAGCGCAGTGGCTTCGGTACGCACCGTGGTGGGCATGTCGGGCGGGGTCGATTCCTCGGTCGCCGCCCTGCTCCTGCGCGATGCGGGCGAGCCCTGCGCGGGCTTGTTCATGCAGAACTGGGCCGACGACGGCAGCGGCGACTGCCGCGCCGAAGACGACCGCCGCGACGCGGTCGCGGTCTGCGGCCGGCTCGGCCTGCCGATCCACTTCCGCGATTTCTCCAGCGAGTACTGGGACGGCGTGTTCGCGCACTTCCTGGCCGAGTACGCGGCCGGACGCACGCCCAACCCGGACGTGCTGTGCAACCGCGAGATCAAGTTCAAGCATTTCCTCGATGCCGCCCACGAACTGGGCGCCGAATTCATCGCCACCGGCCACTACGCCCGGGTCGACCACAGCGGCGGCCGCCACCGGCTGCTGCGCGCGGCCGATCGCGGCAAGGATCAGAGCTATTTCCTGCACCAGCTCGGCCAGGCCCAGCTGGCGGCGACCCGGTTCCCGCTCGGCGAGCTGATCAAGACCGACGTGCGCGCGATGGCGCAGGCGGCCGGGCTGCCGACCGCGGCCAAGAAGGACTCGACCGGGATCTGCTTCATCGGCGAGCGCGACTTCCGCGAGTTCTTGGCGCGTTACCTGCCGGCGCGCCCGGGCGAGATCCGTGCAGTCGACGGCGAACGCGCCGACGGCCGCGTGATCGGCACCCACCCCGGCGTTTTCTATTTCACCCTGGGTCAGCGCGAAGGGCTCAACATCGGCGGCGTACGCGGCTACGAGCCGGCGCCGTGGTACGTGGTCGGCAAGGACGTGGCGGGCAACGTGCTGTACGTGGACCAGGGCAGCGACAGCCGCTGGCTGCGATCGCAGGCGCTGTGGTCGGAGCGTGCGCACTGGATCGCCGGCGCGCCGCCGGCGCAGCGTTTCGCCTGCACCGCGCAGACCCGCTACCGCCAGCCCGACGAGGCCTGCGAGGTCGAAGTACAAGACGACGGCTGCCTGCAGGTGCGCTTCGCGCGCCCGCAGCGCGCGGTCACCCCCGGCCAGTCGCTGGTGCTGTACGACGGCGAGGTCTGCCTGGGCGGCGCCGTCATCGCCGCCACCGACGCGCCGCTGGAACACCATTTGAGGGTCAATGCCGCATGAGTTCCACCCCTAGCGCCTCCCCCGCCTCCAAGACGATTTCCGAGCGCGTGCTCGCCCTCGCCGGCCTGGTACAGGCGCTGGCCCAGGTGCGCCGGATCGCCGACACCGGCCAGGCCAACGCCGCGGTGCTGGGCACGGCGCTGGATTCGGTGTTCCGCATCGACGCCTCCTCGCCGGCGCAGGTCTACGGCGGCGTCGAGGCGCTGCGTCCGGGCCTGGTGCTGCTGCGCGACTACTTCGTGCGCGAGACCAAGGACGAGCAACTGCCGCGATTGGCGCTGGCGGTGATGCAGCTGGAACGCCGCTTCGTGCGCGATCACGACATGGCACAGCGCGTGCAGGCCGGCATCCTCGCCCAGTCCGGCGCGGCCGAACGCCTTGGCAGCGGCCATCCGGACGTGCTCGCCGGGCTCGGCGGCCTTTACGCGGAAACCCTCAGCCACCTGCGCCCGCGCGTGCTGGTGCAGGGCAATCCGCATTATCTGGGCCAGGCCAGCGTGGTCGCCGAAGTGCGCGCGGTGCTGCTGGCGGCGGTGCGTTCGGCGGTGCTGTGGCGCCAGCTCGGCGGCAGCTTGTGGGATTTCCTGCTGCGTCGGCGCGACATGATCGCCGCGCTCAACCGGTACCTCGACTAGACCCTAGGCTGCGCTAAGCCGCACCGCACCGCACCGCGCCAGCGGAACCAGCGGCGCGTCGTGAACGGTCGCGACGATGCGGTCGGCACCGCAGCCTACGTCGATCGCGCCTCGCGACGCTCAACGGGCATCTCGATTGGGCGGTGGTGGGCCGCAGGGCGCGGCAAAGCGCGCCGCACCGGTGAAATCAACGACGCGGCGCGCTCGGGCCTTAGAGGCCGGCGCCGCTGCCTTGGGCCCAGGCCCAGGCCACCGCAGCGATCAGGGTCAAGCCCAACGTCCAGCGCAAGGCGCGGTCGAGCCGGTCGGCTCGGGCAGTTTTGACGGTTTTCATGGCATTCCCCCTGTGCGTGCAAATCACACACCAGCACGCGTTTTGCATCTGCGAATGCCGTCACGTCGCCGTGCGGCTCAACGCCGCGGAATGCGACGTGCTTCGCGTCTTCGCATCGCGGTCCTGCGGCGATGCGTCCTTCATATGAAGAATACGCCGTGCAACTGAAACGCCGGCCAAATCCGCGCTCATCGCGATACGCATGCGGATGCCATGCGCGATCTTGGCTTTCATCGCGATGCGTGCATGGATATCAGGCGCGGCCTCACCGGCGCTGGCGATGCGGTTCGCGGCTCATCCGCATCCCCCGGCGCGGCGGCACCGCGTCCGGGCTTGCCTTCAGGCGAGGTTCTCAGACCGCGTCCAGCGCGGCCAGGACGCCGCCGAGGTCCGCGATCGTGTCGCCCGCAACGTCGCCGGCCCTGGGCCCCTCGCGGCGCAGCAACAGGCTGCGCATGCCATAGCGACGCGGCCCGTGCAGGTCGGCCTCCGGGGTGTCGCCGACCATCAGCACCTGCCCGGGTTCACAGCTCAGCTGGCGGCAGACGTGCGCATAGATGGCCGGCTCGGGCTTGATCGCGCCGACCTCGAAGCTCCAGGCATAGGCGTCCAGTGCCGGCAACAGGCGCAACACCGGCGCCGCGTAGGGCGCCGCCAGGTTGGAGCACAGGCCGAGCTTCAGGCCGCGCGCAGCCAGGGCCTGCAGCACCGCCAGCGAATCGGGAAACAGGCGCACCGACGCCAGCTCGGCTTGTAGATCGCGCTCCAGCGCGGCCAGCTCCGGCGCGGACAGATCGGCCCCCAGCAGCGCAGCGACGCCGGCCAGGTCGACGTCCCGGCTCATGATCGCCGCCGCGTCGCCGGCCTGACGCGCGCGCCCCGCCGCTTCCATGCGCGCCAGCAGCGCGCGGTACGGCGCACGTCGCTCGTCTATGCGCACCAGAGTGCCGTACACGTCGAACACCACCGCCCGTATCGTCATCACGAATCCGCCTGCAACCGGACGCCAGCCTAACGCGCCACGCGCCCACGGCCGAGGGTAGCGGCCACCATGCGCCTCGATCCCCACGCGATCTACTTAGGGCGAGCCCGGGCTCAGTATCGCCATCTCCAAATCGCATCGCCCTGCCCGCCCCTCGCCCAGGACGGTCCAGCCCTGCGCAGCGGCGACCTGAGCGCTTGGTGCGAAAGGCGGCAAGCGCTCAATCCAGGAACTTCCAAGTATCCGCCCCATCGAAGCGCCTAACGACGACCGACTCCAAGAGCGCCGGTTCAAAATTCCGCAGGTTCACTCCGTGACGAGCGGAGGGCGCGGATTCAACCGGCTCCCAATGGGTGACGATGCCGCAGGTCTTGCAGCGAAAATTCCTCAGCGTTCGGTCGCCCCAGATGTAGCTCTCCGTATTCTCGGGATGGCCTTGGATAGAGACCGAGCCAAGTTCGTAGTAGGCCCATATCCCGCCTGTGCGCCGACACAGCGAACAGTTGCAACTCGTCGCCGTTTCGGGCGCCGCCGGCAGCGTGAGGCGCACCAAGCCGCAGTGGCAGGAACCGCGCAGCGAGGGTGGATGCTGTTCCTGGCTCATCTGAGTATGCCGTTGGTTGTTGTGCTGCCTAATACCTGGATTAAGCCGAGTCGGAGCGCGAATAACTGGAGAACGACGCGCCGACAGGCCCTGCAGGATTCCTGAAGCCACTAAGCGGATTCTGCCTGAATGATCCGTTAGGGCTCATCTTGGTCGGTGTGGTTGTACAGGTCAAAGTCCAGCCACAGGCCCAGGTTTGCACAGCGTGCGACTAGCTCCGATGACATGTGAAATCCGCCATTCAATCGTCGGAACTCGCCAACGCAGTTGATGCCACAGTCATGATCGCGCAAGAAGCTCGCTAACTCGCCAGGCTGGGCGGCGATGTGGTCCAAGATGGCCGAAACGTAGTAATTCGGCTGCTCTTCTCCTGGCGGAACTGGCGGCTGGCCTTGCCAAATGTTCTTGGTGATAAGCCGCCCATCACGTGTGCGATCCCCGGCTAGCCTGAGGCGCTCGACCGGAAGTTCGACTAGAGCTGTCACAGCCTCGGGTGCGCAAGAAAACCCCGAGACCGTCAGATAAGCGTACACGCGCGATGACATTCGGTATGAGCCCTAACGCCTGAATTAATCCGAGCCGAGAAGCGGCTTCGGCTTGAATGAATGGTTAGGCACCGTAGGCGACCTAACAGGTCCAGTAAATCTTACCGATCAGATCAACGACCTCTGGGCCATCGCTGCATCCGCCAACGTCCCGGACTGAGCGATCACCGTCCTCGTGGCCGATGATCCATTGGCCGGAACCGGCATGCCACATGAGCTCTCCCTCAGCGAGGACGCCTGCAGGAAACGGCCCTGACGCCTTGGAATTGACCAATACGATGTGCGAGCCATTGATTGTTGCGTTGAGAGAGATGCTCGGGATTGTGGGTTGCTCAGCGAAGTGGTGTTGAAAGACGTAGTGGCCTGACGCGATCGGAACCGCGGAATCGGTTGCCACAGAGCAACTCGCAGTAAAGACGAAGGCAAGGACCAGGAGCTGCTTCATGTAGTGCTAACGCCTGAATTAAGCCGAGCCGCGAAGCGACTTCGGCTTGAATGAATTGTTAGGCAGTAGCGCGGGCTTTTAGCTGGACCCACTCATCTACTACCGTGAACATGTAGTTGCCGACAGGGGCAAGGTTGGAATCTGCATGCACGAAAGGGTTGTTGCCTAGCCATTCTATGATCATAGAGCCGGGTGCCAGAACATTGGCAGATTGAACCCAATCCAAGAAGTCAGCGCTTAGCCCCTCATGCTCCAGCGTATCGCCCAGCATGACAACACGAGCAAGGGCTTCGCCGGACGGCACTGGGATGCTCACAGTGTCGCCGAGGTGTACTGGTGAACCGTCGCGATAATCCATGCTTGCGGCCTAACGTCTGAATTGGTCCGAAACAATCGCGCAGCGATTGGTTTTCGGCTTGAATGAATTGTTAGGGACCAGCCGGCGGAAACTCACTACCAGGCGCTATAGCCAGGCCACTGAGTTGCAAATTACTAAGCTCCTCGGCTGACGCAACATACACCTCAATGTCGCCAATGCCTCCGGAGCCAGAATAGTCGCTCGACATGTGGAAGTGCTGGTCCGGGCCAGACTTCAGCTTGGTAAGGAGCGCAATGAGCCTGTCGATCTCAGCCACAGTGAGTCCAAGGCTGATCCCGTGCCACCCGTTGTTCCAGCTTTCTATTTCGGCATGCATTGCTCTGTATCCCGGAGCCTAACATCTGAACTAAGCCGAGCCGCGAAGCGGCTTCGGCTTGAATGAATTGTTAGGGTGCACCCGCGATCATGATGGCGAACGCCACCAAGTAAGCGGGTACACCCACGAGAAGACTAAGCCGGATGCGCCGAGCGTACCGCGTGGCGTTCGGGTCTTTGAGCTCTCGCGCAATCGGGCCGAAAGCAGCGCCCACAATGGCCACCCCCACGTTTGGATCAGCGGCCCTAGGCATGCCTGTGAAAAAGAAGCTGGGAGACCCACGCCGGTCTGTGATAGCGGGGCGCTCTGCCAGAAGAATGCGCCGAAAACGGACAAGCGCATGAAAGTAGAAGGGCGTAATAAGGGCCCCGATTACTACCAACACGATTGCGATCAGTTGCATGTGCGCCCTACTGCCTAAATTAGGCCGAGCCGCGAAGCGGCTTCGGCTTGAATGAACTGTTAGCGCTCAGCCGCGTGGAGTTCACCGAGGCAGTAGCAAGTTGAATTGCCTCCGACGAGCGCTTGCTCGCCCCCCAAGGAAGGGCCAAGTATCGCTCAACGTGGAGGGTGCCGTGCAGATCGTATGGGACCAAGTACTGCACCTCAACCAAGAATGGCCCCGCGATACGAGGATAGATATTGCTGCGGCTCAAGCGGACCTTGTTGCCCTGGATGTCAGTGCCGCTAATGCCTAAGCGTTGAACCTCTTGATACGTCTTATCCGCGCATGCGGACAGGGAGCGCCAAGCTGTCAGGTATCCGGTGCCAAGGGCAAGCGCAAGAACGGCGACCACGGCAAGAGTGGCTCTTCTCCAAGTCGCCATAATGTGACTCCTGAACGCTAACGCCTGAGTTAAACCGAGCCGCGAAGCAGCGTCAGCTCGGCTGAATTGTTAGGCCCGTTGCCGAACAAGGTAAACAACCCCGTCGTCATAGCAAGTCGTGCCGATCTGGTGCGTGTTTGGGACGGCGCTTGCCACCCAATCCGGAGCAGGCGAATCCCATGTAACTCCAGGGAAGTCATGCGGATAGATCGTGCCATTTGGATTCCGCGAGTGGGCATAGACCGCATTGTTCATGGTGTTGCCGCATAAGGTTGCCCAAAGTTGGATGGGCTCCGGCCGGTCTTTCGCGATCATCTCCAGGTAGCGCAACAGGCGGACCGTAGCAGCCGCAATCTCTGGAATGTTCTCGGGACGATTGATGCCACGACCATACCAATCTACATGAGTGTGCCAACAATCGAACCAACTTGAGAGGTCAAGATCATCGATTTTGCGACGCCCACCTGCTTCCACACGTGCCCAGTAGGCTTGCATTCTTTTGCGATAACGGCGATCCATGACGCGATCCTAACGCCTGAACTCAGCCGAGCCGCGAAGCCGAAGCCGCGTCGGGTCGGGTCGGGTCGGGTCGGGTCGGGTCGGGTCGGGTCGGGTCGGGTCGGGTCGGGTCGGGTCGGGTCGGGTCGGGTCGAATGAATTGTTAGGTCGATAGCCGCTCATGTCACTTTTGGCCAGTTGAAAGAATGCGGCGTATCGCAAGCACGCGCCTAGCAGAACGAATGATGGTCAGAAGAAGCACGAACATCACAATGCCGTAGACAAGCAGGTCATTCGGCTTGCTCGTGGTTAGGAGCAGGTATGCGCAGTACAAAAACAAGACCGTGAATCCAGCAAGGCCAATGATGTTCTTCGCGTAGTGGAGCCTATCTACTGCGCGATTTGGTTCCAACTGCGGATTATCCATTGCCATCCAATCGCCCTTACGCCTGAATTAACCCAAGCCGCGAAGCGGCTTCGGCTTGAATGAATTGTTAGGCGGTAACCGAGGACTCATGCCAGCGGAACCGCCGTAACCCACGGAACAACTGCCTCAAACTCCAGCTGGACCACAGGCTGCCCCTCAAATGGCTCCGGCACCTGCGACAAACGCGCACTGAACCCAACACTCTTCATGCCGGGAAAGGGTTCTGCATCAAGGCTATGGGTTGTCTCACTGGTCTGCCGCCAAGCGTCCACACCACCCTCAAGGCGGCCAACAAAATGGAACCAGCCTTGCGTTGGCATAGGCTCACCGCTGCTACCGTAATGGCAAAGCTCTGCCGGCTTGCCCGGATCTATCCCAAGTTGTTGAAGCAGGTGTAGAAAGGGGGGCGAGAATGCCCCCTCCCCGGCAGCACGAAAGTTTGCGCAGTCCAAACACTCGCAAGCAATGACTAAGGTGCGCGCGTAGAGCTCTCTCGTCCGCTCTGGATCGAAATGGATGCTCCAACGGCCGATTTGCGAAAAATTCTCCATAGCCGCCTACCTGAACTAAGCCGAGCCGCGAAGCGGCTCCGGCTTGAATGAATTGTTATGCCCCAGACCCGTTTGGCACCAGCGCAAGCAGGTCAGTCACTCCGACATCCGCCGCGGATTGCGAGAGCAAAGTAGTGATTTGACCACGGTGATGCGTCTGATGATTGAAGAAGTGCATAACCAGGCCAAAAAAATCTTTTCCGGTTACTCCGCCTCGTGAGTTTGTGTAGGTCATCACGAAGTCGAGGTCTGAATCACCGATTGTCTGTGCCCAGTCGCTAATTAGCCGATCGAGCCAGGTACGGTGGACAGCGATGCTTGGGAGATCCTTGAATTTGTCCAGGTCGGCAATGGTGTCCGGCGCCGGAATCTGAAGCATTGGCTCCAATACGCTGTACTTGGCCGGATGTCCGGCGAAGCGTTTGAGCCAAATTGTGTCGGCAACGACCAAATGGTTGAGTGTCTTAAGTATCGAGCCAAAGAACGCACCGCGGTCGGCTAGCAGCTCGTCCTCGGATAGAGTTTGAGCAGCGGCATAAACGTTTGCGTTCATCCACTTGTTATAGGAAGCCATTAAGCAAACAAGACCTTTACGATCCACGGAACCTCTCAATGGGCATAACGCCTGAATTAAGCCGAGCCGCGAAGCGGCTTCGGCTTGAATGAATTGCTAGGACGCAAACCCGCGCGGTCAACGATGCGATAGCCCCCCTCGCAGATCAGCAGGGGAAGCAGCCAACTTAACCATAGCAGTATCGGGATCATTACCGGCGGAGGCGCAAGCTCCATCATTCCTGGAACCTTAATCAGTGCTCGAAAGGTGATGGGAGCGAGCGTCACAAGATAGTTGCGTACCATCCAGCGGCGGTGTGACGGCACCCGGCGGCCACGAATAGCTATTACGCCAATCAGGGCCGTCGTCAACCACGCCAATGCAGTGGCGGCGAATGCTGCGCGGATTGCGAACGGTGCCGGCGAAGTGGCGATCAGCCCTGTGGCGCCCACGCAGGCGATGAGCATACTGGTCATGTATACGCGGCCTGTCCATCGATGCAGGCGCGAGTAGGCCCGCGGCCACTGGGTCAGGAATTGGATCAGCCCCAAGATGATGGTAAGTGCCCCGCCGGCAAGGTGGGTCCACAACCAACCGCGTCGTGCCCAGAACATGGCGTAGGCAGCGGGGTCCAACTGGTGATAGTTGCCGTAGACGGTCAGCAAGAAGTCGATGCCGATGATTCCGAGGGCAAGCAATACGATGGCCGAGCCAACGCGCCAGAAAAGGCGGGAGGGGCCTAAAGACTGGATGCTTGACATGCCGGATAGCTGCATTTTCGCCCTAACGCCTGAACTAAGCCGAGCCGCAAAGCGGCTTCGGCTTGAATGAATTGTTAGACCTCGCCGATATCACCTGGACTCTGCTGGTGCGTTTGCAAACTCGATGATCTCAACGGCAGTCTTGCCGTTGATGAGTTGCATAATCTGATCAATGGTCATGTTGCGGAATCGAGGGTTCGCAAGGTCAAGTTGGATCACAGCGGCGATGAACTGCTCGCGTTGTGCGGGTGTTAGCTCAGCATCGATCTGGGCAAGGCTCTTTCGGAGGGCCTCGTCTGAGGAAGTGTCGATGCGCGGGTCCGCCGCCCACAAAGGCGTAATAGGTCCAGCAATACAAAACAATGCTACAAGAATTGCTTGACGGATTTTCAGATTCATAGTTGTGACCAAAGAGGTCTAACGCCTGAATTAAGCCGAGCCGCGAAGCGGCTTCGGCTTGAATGAATTGTTAGGCCTGCTCCGGGGAAAGGGCCTTGCGAACAATAACGGGCAATGGATAGTAGCGCGACGTAGCGTAGCCACCCCAGCCATACCAAGGCTGGAAGGTAGTCCAGGCCAGAGCCGAAACAATGCCGA
>NZ_LMIK01000007.1 GCF_001428685.1 Lysobacter sp. Root76
CATACCGGCGTCCTTCGTCCCTGCCGGATGGCGGGCCGAACCGCCTGCTGTGGGAGCGGCGTGAGCCGCGATGGCAATGAAGCGACGACGTCGTTCGGTGATGGCGATCGCGGCTTACGCCGCTCCCACAGGAAGCGGCGCGGCGGGGAGCACGAGTGCGGCTCGGGCCGCCCCTCTACCCAGACAGGTACGTCGCCGCGTGGAGATCGCGGTCGCGGCTTACGCCGCTCCTACCCCAAAGCGGAAGGCGCCGGGCGGGGCACTTAACAAAAATGCCGGCTTGCGCCGGCATTTTTTGTTTCGGGACCAGGCATCGCGGTTACCGCGGAGCCGAGGAGTCCTTCGAGGCCGTGCGTCCCCTGCAAAAAGCCGCGGCCGGGCTGGCGGCCGTCGCTTCAAGCCCGAAGATGTGCGGATCCCGGCGTCTTGCGGCCATGCCTGCATCCAGGCGCAGGTCTGAGTACACTCCCGCCTGCAGCCGCGCGATCGTGCGCGGCGCGCCGGTCGCGGTCGCATCGACTTGTCGGCCCTCACCGATCCCGGATCGGAACAGGAGAGGTTCCATGAAGTTCACCATCGTCGGCGCGGTTCACCGCTAAGTCCGCAGCCGTGGCCTGGTTTCAGGCCGCGCCAGGCAGACCGTCCGCAGACAGGGCCTGTTGTGGCCGCTGATCGCGCGCGCTCGTCCGCCGCCCCACTCCCGATTCGTTGATCCGGCGCCCCAGGCGCCCGTTCGCCCTCGCGCGTCCGCTCGTGCGCCTGTTGCTGGCGCGGAGCCGGGCGCGTGCGGAGGGAGTTTCCAAGCTCAAACAAGGCGCAAAGCCATGATGATTTTTCGTTGGTTCGAATCGTTGATCGACCCGTTCCGTCCCGCACCGGAGGTCATGCCTCCGCGCACGGTGGCGGCGTTCTACTGGCACTTCATCCGCCAGGCCTGGCCGGTGTTCGCGGTCCTGACCGTGGTCGGATTCTTCGTCGCGATCGTCGAGGTGGTGATGTTCGACTACCTCGGCCGGGTCGTCGACCTGGTCAACACCACGCCCAGCGGCGAGCTGTTCGCGCGGCACGGCGGCGATCTGCTGTGGATGGCGGCGGTGATGCTGATCGCGCGGCCGTTCTTCCTCGGTCTGCACGATCTGCTGCTCAACCAGACCGTGCACCCGAGCATCACCAACCTGGTGCGTTGGCAGACTCACCGCTACATGCTCCGGCAGAGCCTGAGCTTCTTCCAGAACGACTTCGCCGGCCGCGTGGCGAACCGGATCATGCAGACCGGCCCATCCTTGCGCGAATCCACCACCCAGTCCTTCGACGCGCTGTGGTACGTGGTGGTGTACTCGGGCTCGGCGATCTATCTGTTCGCGCAGGCCGATGCCTGGCTGGCGGTGCCGCTGCTGGTGTGGATCGTGGTTTATATCGGACTGCTGCGCTACTTCGTGCCGCGGGTGAAGCTGCGCTCGTGGCGGGCTTCGGATGCGCGTTCCAAGCTGATGGGCCGCATCGTCGACGGCTATACCAACATAGCCACGCTCAAGCTGTTCGCGCACTCGCGGCGCGAAGAGGAATACGTGGGCGAAGCGATGTTCGAGCAGACCGGTCGCTCGCGCGACATGACCCGCATGACCACGTTGATGGGCATGAGCATCACCGTGGTCAACGGTCTGTTGATCGTCGGTACCTGCGGTCTGGCGCTGTGGCTGTGGCACCGCGGCGCGATCACGGTCGGCGCGATCGCATTGGCGACCGGCCTGGTGATCCGCATCCACAACATGTCGGGCTGGATCATGTGGACGGTGAACGGGATCTTCGAGGACATCGGCACGGTGCAGGACGGCATCGAGACGATCTCGCGGCCGCTGACCGTGGTCGATCGCGAGGATGCGAAGGCGCTGACGGTCAGCGAGGGCGGTGTGCGTTTCGAGAGCGTGCACTTCCATTACGGCCGCGACAGCGGTTTGATCGCCGACCTGGACCTGATGGTGAAGCCAGGCGAGAAGATCGGCCTGGTCGGTCCCTCGGGTGCGGGCAAGTCGACGCTGATGAACATCCTGCTGCGGCTCTACGACCTGGAAGGCGGCCGCATCCTGATCGACGGCCAGGACATCGCCGGCGTCACCCAGGAGAGCCTGCGTTCGCAGATCGGCGTGGTCACTCAGGACACGTCCCTGCTGCATCGTTCGATCCGCGACAACCTGCTTTACGGTCGTCCGGACGCGAGCGAGGCGGAGATGTTCGCGGCCGCGCGCGAGGCGAGGGCGGACGAGTTCATTCCGCGCCTGGTCGACGGCGAGGGCCGGCAGGGCTACGAGGCATTGGTCGGCGAGCGTGGGGTCAAGCTTTCCGGCGGCCAGCGCCAGCGGGTGGCGATAGCGCGCGTGCTGCTGAAGAACGCGCCGATCCTGATCCTGGACGAGGCCACATCGGCCTTGGACTCGGAGGCCGAGGCGGCGATCCAGGACAGCCTGGATTCGCTCATGCAGGGCAAGACGGTGATCGCGATCGCGCACCGCCTGTCGACGATCGCGCGCATGGACCGGCTGGTGGTGATGGATCAGGGACGGATCATCGAAACCGGCACGCACGAGGAACTGATCTCGCGCGACGGGCTGTACGCGCGGCTGTGGAAGCGACAGACCGGTGGCTTTGTCGGCGTGGATGCCTAACGGGGCGACGGTTATCACCCCACAGCGCAGCGGCTCTTACCTCAACCCCTCTCCCGCATGCGGGAGAGGGGCTCAAGAGCGAGAGGTTCTTCGCGGCTTCTTAGCGAAGGATCCTTCGCAGTCCCTTCTCCCGCTTGCGGGAGAAGGTGGCCGCAGGCCGGATGAGGGCCCGGGATCAGGTGTGAGATCCGAGCTCGCGCCGCTCCCTCAGCCGGCTCCTTCCGCTACAGGAAGAGGCCAATCGATCAAAACAGCGAACCCGTACTACCACGCTCACCATCCCCAGGCTGCCCACGGCGCTTACGCACCCAGCCCCCAACGCCCGAGGGCTGATGGCCGGCAGCAGCAGCCGGCTTCGCGTCGCCACGTTCGCGCGCCTGCCGATGCGCCGTCTCCGCCATCACATTGAACTGGCGCAATCGCTGCAGCCAAAGCTCGTCCATGCTCGGATCGGCGACCAGCGGGCCGGTTCCGACATCGGCCTCGATGGCCTCGTCGGGGATATGGCTGAAGGGGATACGCATCGGTGCGGCGCCTTGCGCCAGCGCTTCGTGCATCGCGCCGAAGTACAGGCGGTTGTTGCCGTAACGCTGATTGACCTGGTCGAGCACGCGGGTCAGGGCCTGATTGCGCTGACGATCGACGAACAGGGCGCCGGTTTCGGCGGCGCAGGGTTGCAGATCGATCAGGGACACCGCCACCGACAGCGGCGGATGCCGCTGCAGGTTCCAGCGGCCGTTGCCGGCGGCGCGCATCAGCGGTTCGATCGCTTCGGCCATCAGTTGCAGCAGGGTTGGGGTGTCGTCGAGCGCGGCGAAAGACAGGCCGCGGTCGTAGCGTTGTTCGCGACCGACGAAGCGCACATGCAAGCTCAGGCCGCGCGCCTGGCAACGTTCCTGGCGCAGGCGCATCGCCGCCTTGGCGAGCAGTTTGAACATTACCGAGCGCATGCCCTCGGCGTTGCGCATCTGCGGATCGAGCACGTGCGAATGGCCGACCGAGCCGACCGCCTTGCGTTGCCGCGACGGCGGTTCGATGCCGCGCAACTGGGCCCAGAAACGTTCGCCCTCGATCCCGCCCCAGATCGCACGCAGGTGTTCGCGTGGCGCGGCGGTGAGTTGCGCGACCGTGCTCAGGCCGGCTTCGTGCAGGCGCTGCAGCATCGATGGGCCGATGCCGCACAGATCGTGCAGTTCCAGCCCGTGCAGCGCCTGCGGCAGATCGGCCAGTTCGACCACGGTCAGGCCGTCGACCTTTTCGATGTCGGACGCGGTCTTGGCCAGAAAGGTGTTGGGCGCGATGCCGATGGAACAGCGGATCGCCGGGCTCAGGCCGCGATCGATCAGTGTGCGCTTGATCCGTTGCGCGATCGCCACCGCGTTGTCGCGCTGGCGTTCGCGGCCCATCAGCCGGCACGCGACTTCGTCGATCGACAGCGGTTTGCCGTCGATCGGGATGCAGTCTTCGATCGCGGCGATCAGTTTGTGGTGGAGTTCGACGTAACGGGCGGGCCGCGCCTGCACGATCATCAGATCGGGGCAGCGTTCCAGCGCTTCGCGAACCGGCGTGCCGGTCTTGACGCCGTGCAGCTTGGCTTCGCGACTGGCGGCGATGCAGCAGGTGGTCGCCGCCATCACCGGCACCACGCCGACCGGACGGCCGCGCAGGCGCGGCTCGTCGTATTGCTCGACCGAGGCGAAGTAGGAATTGAAGTCGACGAACAGGCAGCGCAGGGTCACGACGGCGGGCCACGCATGGGGATCCAGTATCGCGCTGCGCGACGGGCTCCGGGAGGGCCGCCGGCCGACGATCCGCCGAGTCTGCCGGCGGATCGTCTCGAATGCTGAGAGTTACAGCCGAATCAACGGCTTACATGACGATCGGAGGCTCGCCGCCGACGATCACCACGTCCGCCGCGCGGCGCGCGAACAGGCCTACGCTGACCACGCCGGGGATCTGGTTGATCGCGGTTTCCAGCGCCACCGGATCGGTGATCGCCAAACCGTGGATGTCGAGGATCCAGTTGCCGTTGTCGGTGACCACGTTCTCGCGCCAGACCGGCTGGGCGCGGGTCATGCCGAGGATCTCGCGCGCGACCAGGCTGCGCGCCATCGGGATCACTTCGACCGGCAACGGGAACTTGCCGAGCACGTCGACGCGCTTGGCCGGGTCGACGATGCAGACGAACTTGGCGCTGGCCTCGGCGATAATCTTCTCGCGGGTGAGCGCGGCGCCGCCGCCCTTGATCAGGCGCTTGTGCGGGTCGCACTCGTCGGCGCCGTCGACGTACAGCGACAGCGGACCGGTGGCGTTGAGATCGAGCACTTCGATGCCCAGCGCCTTCAGGCGCGCGGTGCTCTGTTCGGAGCTGGACACGGCGCCCTTGATACGCTCCTTGTTGCGGCCGAGCGCGTCGATGAAGTAGGCGACCGTGGAACCGGTGCCGACGCCGACGATCATGCCGTCCTCGATGTAGTCGATGGCTTTTTCGCCGGCCAGGCGCTTGGCTTCAGTCATGTTCGGGATTCGGGAGTAGGGATTCGGGATTGGTTAAAGCGGGTAATGAAAGCGATCAGTGGATATTCGGTCGGGCCGGGACGCTGGTGCGAATCCCTATATCCCCAATCTCGAATCCCGGCCTATCACTCCATCGCCAGCAGCAGCTTCCACTGCGCGGCGGTCACCGGCAGCACCGACAGGCGGTTGCCGCGCCGGATCAGGGCGAAGTCCTCGCCGAGGTCGTCGGCGCGGGCCTTGATCTCGTCCAGGGTGATCACGCGCTTGAGCTTGCGATCGAAGGCCACGTCGACCAGCAGCCAGCGCGGGTCTTCGCGCGTGCTCTTGGGGTCGTGGTAGTCGGACTTGGGGTCGAACTGGGTCGGGTCCGGATACGCCGCGCTGGCGATCGTGGCCAAACCAGCGATGCCGGGCACGGCGGTGTTGGAGTGGTAGAACAGCACGCCGTCGCCGACCTTCATGCCGTCGCGCATGTAATTGCGTGCCTGATAGTTGCGCACGCCGTTCCAGGGCTCGGTGCGCACGCGCTCGAGGTCGTCGATGGAGAACGTGTCGGGTTCGGACTTCATGAGCCAGTAACGGCGGCGTGCGGTCATGGGGGAATTCACGCGATCAGGGAATGACGGGTGTCGTAGACGGCGGCGTCGCTGCACACGGCGTCGAGGGCGACGTCCCAGTCGGCGCGGGCGAGCGCGTCGACGCGCTGAACCTCGAACGCGGCGCCGACCAGCCAGGGCGGCGCGGGCTCGCGCTGACGGAACGCGAAGCTGCGATCGTACCAGCCGCCGCCCATGCCCAGACGGTGGCCGCGCGGGTCGAAGCCGACCAGCGGAGTCACCGCCATGCTCAGGTCGCGCGGGTCGAGCAGCGACGTCGGGGCGACGTCGGGTTCGGGGATGCCGTAGCGGTTGCTCGCCAGCGGGTCGCCCGGGCGCCAGGGCGCGAAGCGCAGCGCGCCGTCGTCGCCGAGCACGGGCAGGCAGTAGACGCAGTCGGGCGGCAACCGCAGCTGCCAGACGTGCAGGCCGATTTCGCCATCCAGGGCCCAGTAGCCGGCGACGTAGCCCGATTGCGGCGCGAACGGCAGCGCCAGCAGGTGTCCGGCCAGGCGTTCGGCGCCGGCGATGCGTTCGGCCGCGCCCAAGGCGCGGCGGCGTTCGCGCAGGTCGCGGCGCAGCGCCGCACGGTCAGCCGTCATGCGGCAGGGCTTCCATCAGGGGGCACGCGACCCATCGACACACGACCCCATTGGTAACAGACCCAAGGGGCGTGCCAAGAAGGAGCGGGCGCCGTAAGGCGCCCGTCCGGGAATAAGTAGTCCTCCGCCAATGGCGATGCATGCCAAACGACCTTGAACCCGGGGTTCAAGTGGGGACGCTTGGCTGCCTTCGGGCTTCCCGCTGCGAGGCGGACTTGCACTCCGGGCTTCCGCTGCGCCCCCGTGGTCGTATTTAAGGGACAAGGCGAATGTTTGTGCACGCCGTCGCGCACAGCAGAGGACGTGGGCGAAGTATAGCGCGGGAGTACCGGTGCGCATGTCCGCTCGTCGGCAACGCTGCGTAGCGGTTCATCGATACCGTGAATTGCGTCCGCGAATCGCGCCGCCGTCGGCATGCGCGGCGCGGATTCAGCGCGGCGCGGCGTCGAACAGGCCGTCGAGCTTGCGATGCAGGTCGCCCAGGGTGCGCGCCAGTTCGCGGTCGCGGGTTTCGTTCTCGCCGCGCAGCTGTTGCAGTTCGTGGGCGAGGTTGAGCGCGGCGAGTACGGCGACGCGGTCGAGCGCGGCCATGCGGTTGCCGCCGCGGATCTCGCGCATCTTGCTGTCCAGCAGCTTGGCGGCCAGCAACAGGCTGTCGCGTTCGGACGGCTCGCAGCCGACCGTGTACTCGCGGTCGAGCAGGCGGATGCTGACGGGTTCGCTGGCGCTCATCGGGCGGGTGCTCAGGTGTGCTGCTCGAGCGACTTCAGCCGCGCGATCATCGCTTCGACGCGGGTGCGCGCCTGCTCGTTCTTGGCCAACAGGGCCGAGCGTTCGCCGGCCAGCTGTTCCTGCTGCTGGCGCAGGCTGCGGTTCTCGTCGTGCAGACGGCGCGCGCGCTCGGCCAGCTCGTCGACGCGGTCGGCGAGCGATTGCATTTGGGCGAGCAGTTCGGCGCGGTCCATGCGGGCACGATAGGCAGGGAGCCGGGAGCCGGTCAAGCGGCCGTGGCCGGGAGCGCGCCGTCGCGTGCGCGGATGCGCCGGAGCGGGGCGGCGGTCTCAGTCCGGATCGGCGGGGGGGAGGGGCGTGGCGGGCGTGCGCGCGAGGATGAACGCCAGGCATTGCTCGGGTTCCAGCGGCCGCGCCAGCCAGTAGCCCTGGATCTCGTCGCAGCCGTGCGCGCGCAGGAATTCCATCTGCGCCTCCGACTCCACGCCCTCGGCGACCACGTTCAGGCCCAGCGAATGGGCCATGTTGATGACGGTGCTGGTGATCGCCTCGTCGTCCGGGTCCCGGCCCAGATCGCCGACGAACTCCTTGTCGATCTTGAGCGTGTTGATCGGCAGCCGCTTGAGGTAGGCCAGCGAGGAATAGCCGGTGCCGAAGTCGTCGACCGCCAGGCCGACGCCGAGATCGCGGATCGCCTGCAGTGTGGCCGCGGTCTGCACCGCGTTGGCCATGATCACGCTTTCGGTGAGTTCCAGTTCCAGGCGCCAGGCCGGGATGCCGCTGTCGTCGAGCGCGCGCGCGACCACTCGCGGCAGGTCGCTGCGCAGCAGTTGCAGCGCCGAGACGTTGACCGACATCGACAGCTGGTCCAGGCCTTGCCCGCGCCAGCGCGCCAGCACCCGGCAGGCTTCGTTCATCGCCCACTCGCCGATTTCCAGGATCAGGCCGCTTTCCTCGGCCAGCGGAATGAATTGCGCCGGCGAGATGTCGCCGTACTCGGCGCTGCGCCAGCGCAGCAGGGCCTCGACGCCGGTGATGCGCTGCTCGGGCAGCGACATGCGCGGTTGGAACACCAGGCGCAGCTCGCCGCGGTCCAGGACCTTGCGCAAGGCCGCGGAGATGGTCGCGCGGCGGCGGATCTCCACGTCCATGTCCTCGGTGTAGCGCATGTAGGTGCGGCGGCCGGCGGCCTTGGCCTGGTACATCGCGGTGTCGGCGTGCTTGAGCAGGTCGGTCGGCACCTGGGCGTGGTCGGGGTAGAGGCTGATGCCGATCGAGGGCGAGATCGAAACGTCGTGGCGTTCGTCGAAATCCAGCGGGGTCTCGAACGCGCGCAGCAGGCGGCGCGCGATCGCTTCGGCATCCTCCGGCGTGTCGATGTTCTCCAGCACCACGGTGAACTCGTCGCCGCCCAGGCGGGCGACGGTGTGCTCGGCTCCGACGGTTTCCTGCAGGCGCGCGGCGGCAGCGCGCAGGATGCGGTCGCCGGCGGCGTGGCCGAGCGAGTCGTTGATGTCCTTGAAGCGGTCCAGGTCCAGGAACAGCACCGCGATGCGGTGGCCCTGGCGGCGCGCCCGCACGATCGCCCGCGACAGCCGCTCCGAGAGCAGGGTACGGTTGGGCAGGCTGGTGAGGGTGTCGTAGTTGGCGAGGTAGCGCAGTTCCTGCTCGGCGCGCTTCTGGTCGGTGATGTCGCCGAGCACGGCGACGTAGTGGCTGCGCTGGCCGCCGGCGTCGAGCACGGCGCTGCTCTGCAGCCAGCACAGGAACTCGGCGCCGTCCTTGCGCGACTGCCAGATCTCGCCCGACCAGCGCCCGCTGCGCTCCAGTTCGGCGCGCATCTCCCGGTAGAACTCGGGGTCGTGCTGGCGGCTGTCGAGCAGGCTGGCCGAACGCCCGATCACCTCGGCGTCGCCGTAGCCGGTCATGTGGGTGAAGGCGGGGTTGATCGAGATGAAGTTGAAGTCGCGGTCGATCACCGCGACCGCCTCGGCCATGCTGCGCAGCACTTCGCTAGAAATGCGGCGGTCGCGCTCGGCGCTGCGGCTGGCGGTGATGTCGCGGGCGGTGCCGGCCACGCGCAGGGCGCGGCCCTTGGCGTCGCGTTCGACCACGCGGCCGCGCGCGCGCACCCAGCTCCAGCCGCCGCCGGGATTGCGGATGCGGTGTTCGGACAGGAACAGCGCCGCGTCGCCGCGCAGGTGCTGTTTGAGCAGGTCGAACACGCGCTGCTGGTCGTCGGCGTGGATCTCGTGGTCGTCGACCACGTGGGTCTGGACGCCGATGTCGGGGGTCTGCGCGTGCTGTTCGTCGACGCGCATGCGGTGCATCTCGCGGCGCGCTAGGTCGTAGTCCCAGAACTGTTCGCCCGAGGCCCACAGCGCCAGCTTCAGGCGCTCCTCGCGCTCGCGGATCTGCTGGAAGTAGCCGCGTTCGCGCTGGCGGGCGCGGTGCCAGCGCCAGCCCGCGCTGGCGAGCAGGGCGACCAGCGCCAGCGCCGCGGCCAGGATCACCATCGGGTGCCGCCACAGCGGCGGGGCGACGTGGATCGGGATCACCAGCTCGCGCGAGGTCCAGACCCCGTCGCGGTTGGTGGCTTGGGCGCGGAAGGTGTAGCGGCCGGCGGGCAGGCGGGTGTAGGTGATGTCCCGGCGCATGCCGTTTTCGATCCAGCCGCGATCGAAGCCGTCCATCCGGTAGCGGTAACGGATGCTGGAATCCGGGGCGAAGTCGAGGGCGCCGACGCGCAGGCGCAGGATCCCGGCCGCGGCCGGCACGTCCAGCTGCGCCGGCTGCCACAGCGCGCCGCTGTCGACCGTGGCCTCGGCGCCGATCCAGGCCCCGAGCAGGCGCACCGGCGGGGTGTAGCGCGAGTCGTACATGCGGGTCGGCGAGAACAGGTTCAGGCCGCGCACGCCGCCGAATACGAAGCGGCCGTCGCGCAGACGGGTGAGCGCGCCGCCGTTGAATTCCAGGTCCTGCAGGCCGTCGGCCAGGCCGTAGCGGCGCACCCAGCCGGGCATCACGTCGAAGCGCAGGATGCCGGCGTCGGTGCCCAGCCACAGCCGTCCGTTCGGCGCTTCGGCGACGGTGAACACCACCGGCACCGGGCGGTCGTTCAGGGCCGCGCCCAGCGGGTGGGCGAAGCGGATCTCGCCGCCGTGTTCGATCGTGCGGCTGAGCCCGGAGTGGCCGCCGATCCAGACCGTGCCGTCGGCGGACTCGTGCAGCGCGCGTATCAGATTGCCGGGCAGGCTGTCGGGGTTGTCGGCGCGATGGCGGTAATGGCGCATGCGCCCGCTGGCCGGTTCCAGCAGGTCCAGGCCGTCGCCGGTGCCGAACCAGATGCGGCCGCGGCGGTCTTCCAGCAAGGCATGCACCACCGGGTGGCTGAGCCCGCTGGGATCGCCCTCGCGGTAGCCGTAATGGGCGATCGCGCCGCTGGCCGGGTCGTAGCGCAGCGCGCCTTTGCCGCTGCAGCCGAGCCAGAGCGTGCCGTCGCGGGCGACGATCATGCTGCGCAGGGGCGCCGCGCTGTACGGGCCCAGGTCGATGCGTTCGAGCTTGCGCGTGGCCGGATCGAGCCGGTGCAGGCCCTGGCCGGTCGCGACCCAGAGCCGGCCGCGATCGGCGCGGGCGAAAGCCATCACCCGCACGCCGACGCCGAGCTGCGCGGTGTAGTCGTCGAAGCGGTCCTGGGCCAGGTCGTAGCGCAGCAGGCGCGCGTTGTCGGTGCCCAGCCACAGCCCGCCGAAGTCGTCCTCGATCAGGGCGCGCATGCTGTCGTCGGCGGCGGCGTTGCGCGGGCGGCCGCTGTCGAGGTCGAGCACGTAACTGAAACGGGTGCCGCGCGGGTCGGCCAGGGCGACGCCGCGGAAGGTGCCGCCGACCCAGAGCAAACCGCCGTGGTCGATCATCAGGCTGGCGATGGTGTCTTCCGGCAGTCCGGCGTCGATACCGTCGTCTTCGCGCACCGGCTCGACCCGGCCGGTGTCGGGGTCGTAGCGGCGCAGACCGTCGCCGAACATCGACAGCCACAGGCGGTGGTCGGGCGCTTCGACTATCGCGCGCACGTCGGTGGACGGCGTCGGCGGGCCCGCTTCGGGGGGCAGGGCGCGGATCAGGCTGCGGCCGTTGCTGTGCAGGCGGTACAGGCCATCGTTGCGGCCGATCCAGACTTGACCGCGGTGGTCGCGCAGCAGGCTGGCGACCGGCTGCGGGTCGATCAATTCGACCCGGTCGTCCATGCCGATCCGATACAGACCGGTGCCGTTGCCGTACCAGACGTTGCCGTCCGTATCCGACACCAGCTTCTGCCAGGGACGGTCGCGCACGGTGTCGGGCAGCTTCAGCAGGGTCTGCCGGCGGCCGCTGGCCGGGTCCAGCCGTTCCAGGCCGGCGAGGCTGCCGATCCAGACCCGACCGGCTCGGTACAGCAGGGTCATCACCTGGCGCGAGGCCTGGCTGCCGGCCGGGGCCGGGTAACGCCGGATACGGCCGGTGCCCAGGTCCAGCCGCGCCACGTATTCGGAATAGGTGCCGATCCAGAGCGCACGGTCGCTCTCCAGGGTCAGCGCGGTGACATAGCTGTCGGGCAGGCTGGCGGGATCGCGCGGGTCGTGGCGATACGGCACGAAGCGCTGGCCGTCGTAGCGGTGCAGGCCGCCCTGGGTGCCCACCCAGACGAAGCCCTGGGTGTCCTGGGCCAGCGCGGTGACCGAATTCTGGGCCAGGCCGATATCGCTGCCCAGGCGGGTGAAGTAGTAGTCCCGGGTCGCGGCCGCCGCCGGCAGCACCGTGCCCGCCAGCGCCAGCAATGCGCTGAGCAGACCGGCGAGACGGATAACGGCTGGGCAGGGTAGACGCACGGACACCGGGTCGCAGGGCGTGGCAGCACGCAGTGTAGGCAGGCGTAGTCCGTCGCAACAAGCCGCGGCGCGGCGTTGCTAAACTGGTGCAACTCCCCCACAGCCATACCCGTGCCCGCCATCGAACTGCCCGACCTCTCCGCCGTCGACGCCCAGAGCCGCCAGCTGGCGCTCGCAGCCTCGGCTTCCGAACTCCACGGCGCGCTGTGCGGCTGGCTCGCCGGCGGCGGCGCTTCGCTGCGCGAATGGCCGGCCAAAGTGTTGGCCGACGACACCGTCGCCGCCCCGGAAACCGGCAGCGCGCTCGACCAGCTGCGCCTGGCCAGCGCCGCGCAGCTGTCCGATCGCAGTTTCGACTTCACCCTGCTGCTGCCGGACGCCGACGCCTCGCTGTCCGAGCGCAGCGGCGCGTTGTTCGACTGGTGCCGCGGCTTCCTCGGCGGGTTCGGCCTGGCCGGCGTGTCGGCGAATGCCTTGTCGGTGGAAGGCCGCGAGGCCTTGGGCGATCTGGCCAAGCTCGCCGTCGCCCAACCGCAGGACGACGGCGACGAAGAGGACGAGGAAGCGCTGGTCGAGATCGAAGAGTTCGTGCGTGTCGCCGCGCTGCTGTTGCACGGCGACTGCGTGCTGGCCGCGCAGCATCGGCAGCGCCTGAACTGAGCCCGCCGCCGCGACCATGAGCAACGCATCCGGTATCGCCAGCCACATCCCCGCCAAGGCCTACGCGCGCCGCCGCAAGCAGCTCATGCACATGGCCGGCGACGACGCCATCCTGGTGCTGCCGGCGGCGAACGAGGTGATCCGCAGCCGCGACACCCACTACCCGTACCGGCAGGATTCCGACCTGTGGTACCTCACCGGTTTTCCCGAGCCCGAAGCGGTGCTGGTGCTGGTGCCCGGCCGCAAGCACGGCGAAACCCTGCTGTTCTGCCGCGAGCGCGATCTCGAACGCGAAGGCTGGGACGGCCCGCGCTTCGGCCCCGAGGGCGCAGTCGAGGCCTTCGGTCTCGACGACGCCTATCCGATCGCCGACCTCGACGACATCCTGCCGGGCCTGCTCGAAGGCCGCTCGCGCGTCTACTACCACTTCGGCCGCGATCAGGAATTCGATCTCAAGCTGATCGGCTGGCTCAATCGCGTGCGCGCGATGGTGCGCCAGGGCGCGCAGCCGCCGCACGAGTTCCTCGAGCTCGGCCATCTGCTCGACGAGATGCGCCTGTTCAAGGACCGCGACGAACTCAAGCTGATGCAGCGCGCCGCGGACATCAGCGTGCAGGCGCACGAGGTCGCGATGCGCGCAGCGCGTCCGGGCGTGCGCGAGTACGAACTGCAGGCCGAGCTGGAACGCGTGTTCCGCATGCACGACGCCGAACCGGCCTACGGCAGCATCGTCGGCGCCGGCACCAACGGCTGCGTACTGCATTACCGAGCGAACAACGGCCAGGCGCGCGACGGCGATCTGATCCTCATCGACGCCGGCGCCGAGTTTCGAGGCTACGCCGCCGACATCACCCGCACCTTCCCGGTCAACGGCCGCTTCAGCGCGCCGCAGCGCGCGCTGCACGATCTGGTCGGCGCGGCCCAGGCCGCCGCATTGGCGCAGGCGCGCCCCGGCGTGGCCTACGAGGCGGGTCACAACGCCGCGGTGGAAACCCTGACCGAAGGCCTGCTCAAGCTCGGCCTGCTCAAGGGCAAGCTGGAGAAGAACATCGCCGACGGCAGCTACCGCCGTTTCTATCGCCACAAGACCGGGCATTGGCTGGGCCTGGACGTGCACGATGTCGGCGAATACCGAATCGAGGGCGAGTCGCGCCTGCTCGAACCGGGCATGGTGTTCACGATCGAGCCGGGTCTGTACGTATCGCCCGACGACGCCACCGTGGATCCGAAGTGGCGGGGGATCGGAATACGCACCGAGGACGATGTGCTGGTCACCAAGGACGGCTACCAGGTGTTGACCGACAAGCTGGCGCGCAGCGCTGACGAGATCGAAGCCTTGATGGCGAAGTAAGGCGGTATGTTCCGCTCTGTTGGCGTTGTCGCCTTGGGGTAGGAGCGGCGTGAGCCGCGACCGCGACCTTCGTCTTCCGGCGGACGTTCCGCTACGGCTTCGCCTTCTGCCTTCTGTGGGAGCGGCGTAAGCCGCGATCGCGAACTCCGAGGTTCGGCGAAGGTTTCGATTCTCAAGTCAACGGCTTCCGCCCGCTGCGCGTGCGGGTCACTTTCTCTTGCCACTCGCTTTGGGGTAGGAGCGGCGTGAGCCGCGACCGCGACCTTCGGCTGTTGCGTGAATTTCGATGCGGATCGGCTTCCTGCTTTCTGCTTTCTGTGGGAGCGGCATAAGCCGCGATCGCGAATTCCGGCTGCTTTGCTGGTTTCGTTCTTAAGCAACAGCTTCCGCCCGCTGCGCGTGCAGGTCACTTTCTCTTGCCGCTCGCCTTGGGGTAGGAGCGGCGTGAGCCGCGACCGCGACCTTCGGCTACCGCGCTGGTTTCGATTCGGATCGGCTTCGCTTTCTGCTTTCTGTGGGAGCGGCGTGAGCCACGATCGCGAACTCCGGGTTTCTGCGATGGCTTCGGTTCTTTAGAGCAACAGCTTCCGCCCGCTGCACATGCGGGTCACTTACCCACCCGCCTTGGGGTAGGAGCGGCGTAAGCCGCGATCGCGAACTCCGAGGTTCGACGAAGGTTTCGATTCTCAAGTCAACGGCTTCCGCCCGCTGCGCATGCGGGTCACTTTCTCTTGCTAGCCCAAGAGAAAGTAACCAAAGAGAAGGGCTTGCCTAGACAACCCTCCCGTGCGAGATCGGAGGTGGCGCGGGGATTTTTCGAAGGAACATCCTGTTCCTCGAAAAACGGCGCGCGTCCTGCGCGCCGCCCTTCGGGTCTGAGGGTTGGGCGAGTGCGGGGCGTTGGATTTCAATGCAACGGCAACGGCAACGGCAACCGAAGCTGCGGTTGTAACAGCCATGGCAACCGCAACTGCTTTGGTTTTTTGCCGTCATCTCCGCGAAGGCAGGATCCAGTGGCTTCAGCGCCCAATCACGCTTAGGTGCATACGTCCCAGCGCTCGCTTGCCTCACAAATGCCGCGGCACCCTAGCCTCCAGCAGCTCCACCAGCGCCGGTTCCATGTAGTCGTACTCGTCCGGTATATCCAGGCATACCACGCGCTTGCCCTTGAGCTGCACACGAAACCGCTGTTGCAGCTTGATGCGCTGCGCCTTCTCCATCACGAAGATCAGCTCCGCCCATTCGACCAGGTCGGCACCCAGCGGCTGCTCCGCGTCGTGCTTGAGCCCGGCCGAGGCGACCTCGAGGTCGGCCCGGCCGCCGAACAAATGCTCGGCGGTCGGGCTGCGCAGCCGGTTCTGGCCGCAGACGAACAAGATCCGCTTCATCGCATCGCGCGGTTCAGGCCGCTTCCGCGAAACCGTCGCGGGTCAGGTTGATCGGCGCGCCGTCGGTGCAGACCACGTCGTCCTCGATGCGGATGCCGCCGTAGGGGCGGAATTGCTCGATCCGGTTCCAGTCCACCGCATCGGCGTGAGGGCCCTGCTTGAGGCCATCGAGCAGCAGGTCGATGAAGTAGACGCCCGGTTCGATCGTCACCGCCATGCCGACGCCCAGTTCGCGGGTCAGGCGCAGGTAGGGCTGGCCCTCTGGCTTGGCGATGGTGCCGCCGCGGTCGGAGGCGGCGAAGCCGGCGACGTCGTGGACCTGCAGGCCGATGCCGTGGCCGATGCCGTGCGGGAAGAACACGTTGCTGACGCCGGTTTCCAGCGCCGACTCTGGCGAGAGCTTGATCACGCCGAAGTCCTTGAGGATGCCGGACAAGGCCAGATGGGCGTCGAGGTGGATGCGCTTGTAGTCGGTGCCGGCGCGGACCTGGTCGCACATCTTAAGCTGGGCCGCGTCGACTGCGTCGATCAGGGCCTGGAACTCGCTGCCGGCGTCGGCGGCGTAACTGCGGGTGATGTCGCAGGCATAGCCGTGGTGGCTGGCGCCGGCGTCGATCAGGAAGCTGCGCAGCTGCGCCGGTGCCTCGCGCTCGAGCTCGGTGTAGTGCAGCACGGCGCCGTTCTGGTTCAGGGCGACGATGTTGTTGTACGGCAGGTCGGCGCCTTCCTGGCGCGCGGCAGCGCAGTAGGCCAGGTGGATGTCGAACTCGCTGCCGCCGTTGCGGAACGCGGCCTCGGCGGCGCGGTGCGCGCGCACGCCGCGGCGGGTGGCGGCCCGCATCATCTGGACTTCGTACGGGGTCTTGTAGGCGCGGTGGAATTCGAGATAGTCGATCGCCGGCTGCGGGTTGTTGGGCACGTAGGCGCCCAGCGCGCTCTGCGGCTCGCCGAGGATCGCGCAGCGCGCAGGGTCGGACGGCAGATGGGCGAGGGCTTCCTCGGGCTTGCGGATCACCACGATGTCGAAGTGATCGACCCAGTAGCCGCTGGGCGCCTGCGGCACCACATGCCAGTAGTCGAACGGTTGCAGGTAGATGAGCTTGGGCTTGCGTCCCGGCGTCGCGACCAGCCAGCTGCCCGGGTTGCGGGTCAGCGGCAGCCAGGCCTTGAACTGCGGGTTCACGGCGTAGGGATAGTCGCGATCGTCGAAGAACTGGTAATGCGAGGTCCCGCTGGGCACGACCAGGTGATCGAGACCGGCGCGCTCCAGTGCCTCGTGAACGCGACCTTCAAGCTCGGCCAGGTGGGCGGGGTACAGGCTCGCTGGATCGTGGGACATCAGGGAAGTTCTCTGGGGGAGTTCGGGGATTTTGACGGATTCCGTCCGTTCCCGCAGGCCGGCTGCGTAGCCAGAGGCCGGACAAATGTTGCGCCGCCGCATCTCGCCTCGTTCGTGAAAACCGCGATTTCGCCGGGGAAAATGCCGGATCGCGATGCCGTAGCGGCGGCCACGCACCCGCACAAACGAGCCCCGGCGCGACGGAGTATGCTGCCGGCCTGCGCATACCAACGCGTATGGGGAGGGACTCGATGGCAGACCCGGCGCCGTCAGCGCGCGAACCGGCATCGCTCGCCGACTATGGCGAGGATTGCGCCAGCCAATGGGAGAACATCTCCCTGCAGTACCGCGCGCCGTTGCGCGGATTCTTCTCCAAGCGAGTCAAGGATCCGGCCGAAGTCGAAGACCTGACCCAGGAGGTGTTCCTGCACCTGGTTCGGCGCGCGCGCGGCGGGCCGATCGAGCATGTAAAACAGTACGTTTTCCAGATCGCCGCCAACGCCCTGCGCGACTGGGGCCGCCGTCGCCAGGTCCGCGACCAGGACGCGCACGAGTCCTTCGACGAGGAAATTCACCAGCCCGCTACGGAAATCTCGCCGGAGCGCGTCTTACTGGGAGAGGAGGCGGTGAAACTGGCTGTCGCCGTCCTGCGTGCGCTGCCGCAGCGTACGCGCGACGTGTTCGTGCTGCGCACAATGGAGAAGCGGAAATATATGGACATTGCCAACATGTTGGGCATTTCGGTGCGGGCCGCCGAAAAGCATATGGCCAAAGCGCTGGCGCAACTGGGCCGCGCGATGGACTCGGAGACGCCGGAATGAGCCGGGGCATGCAAGCCGGATGCGATCCGGTCGCCTGCGTCCGTGCGGTCGGGCCGGACGTGTCGAGGGAGGGCGTCGGATGAACGGGAAAACCACGCCCATCGCGAGCGGACCGGGTCCCTTGCCGGACGATATCGACGAAGCGGCGGCGCGCTGGAGCGAAGTCCTGCTCGATGCCGACCCCGACGCCGACGCGTCCCTGCGCGCAGCCTTCGAATCCTGGCGCGCTGGCTCGCAGGCGCACGCCACTGCATTCCGGCGGGTGGAGGCCGCGCACGCTTTGGCGCGCGCGGTCGCCGATGCGCCGGAGATGCTGGAGCTGCGGCGCGAGACCCTGGCGCGCGCCGCGAACGCCAGGCCTTCGTGCGCGCCGCGCATCTACGCTTACTCGATAGCCGCCTCGCTGGTGGCCGTCGCCGCGATCGGTCTGCTGATCCTGCGGCCCGATGCGCCGGGCCGGATGGTCCGGGACATGCAGGACGCGATCGCCGGCAACGTCCACGAAACCGGCATCGGCCAGCGTTCGGAGGTGAAACTCGACGACGGTTCGGTGGTCACCCTGAACACCGATAGCCGGGTCTCGGTGCATTACGAAGGCAGGATGCGCGCGGTGACGCTGGAGCGCGGGCAGGCCCTGTTCAAGGTGGCGAAGGACCGCTCGCGGCCGTTCGTCGTCACCGCGGACGGCCGCCAGGTGACCGCGCTGGGCACCGAGTTCGAGGTCCACATGTCCGAACGCCTGTTCGAGGTGACCCTGCTCGAAGGCCGCGTGACCGTGACCCGCGAACGCACGCAGCCGACCGCGATCGCCGTCGCGCCGACCGCGGAACTGCAGCCGGGCCAGCAGTTCGTCGCGCTGGCGGCGGCCGTGCCGCAGGTGCGCGCGGCCGACGTAAGGCGGGAAGTGAGCTGGCGGCACGGCCAGGTCGTGTTCGAGAACGAGAGCCTCGCCGACGCCGTCGCCGAGATCAACCGCTACTCGCGCAACCAGATCGTGCTCGGCGATACGCGTCTGGCGGCGCTGAAGATCAGCGGTGCGTTCAATACCGGCGACACCGACACCTTCGTCGACGCGGTGACCGCCTACTTCCCGATCGAACGCGCGGTAAGCCAGAGCGACGCGATCGTGCTGAAGCCGCGCGCGCCCGAGCGCGGCTGACGGCTCTTGCCTCCGATCCTCCCGTACGTGGCGCAGCAATGCGCCGCGTCGGGTTGCGTCGTGCCCGGCGGCCTCGCGTTCGATTGGTGTCGCGGCGCTCGCCGGCGCAGGCGCGGCCGGTACCGATCCCGCGCCGATGCGATCGCGGGCGAGGCGATGCCGCGGAACGCAGCTGCGATTTTGTTGCGCTGCAAAACAATTCCGAGGCGATCGGCGGGTTTCACCGCCCGCATCGCGATTGCGTCGGGACGGGTTCGGGTTTTCCGAATCGCTGCGTCCTTACAAACACGAGGCCACGCGAAGAGGGCCCGCCACCGGAGGGGAACCGATGCGAGTGCAAGACCAGAAGCGACTGTCGAGGCGCGTGCTCAAACCCTGTGTGCTGCTGCTGGCGTTGCTGCCGTATCTGACCGCCTATGCCCGCGGCGATGCGATCACCGCCAGGTTCGATATCCCGCAGCAGCGGCTCGATGCCGCCTTGTCGGAATACGCGCGCCAGAGCGGCCAACAGTTGCTGTATTCGCCCGAACTCGCGGTCGGCAAGACCGGACGCGCGGTGCGCGGCGAGAAGCCGACCTTACAGGCGCTGGACGAACTGCTCGCAGGTACCGGTCTCAAATACTCGACCAGCGCATCCGGCGCGATCCTCATCAACGGCAGCGCGGGCGGACATTCGGCGTCGGAGGACGCCAAGCCTCCTGCCGACGCGGTGCCACCGGGAAACGCAGAGGGGACCGCTGACACGCAGCCGGCGGCGGACTCCCAGGCAGAACCGCAAACGGCGCCCGATCCCACCGCTACGGCCAAGGCCCAGGCGGCGACCAATCTCGACACCATCGTGGTCACCGCGCAGAAGCGCGTCGAGCGCATTCAGGATGTGCCGATCGCGATCAGCGCGTTCAGCGGCGACGATCTGGGCGACCGCAAGATCGAAACCGGCGGCGATCTGGTGACGGCGACGCCGAACGTCACGTTCAGCAAAACCAACTTCGCCAGCTACAACTTTCAGATCCGAGGCATCGGCACGCAGGCCTTGTCGGTGACCACCGATCCGGCCGTGGCGATCAGCTTCAACAGCACGCCGATGATCCGGAACCGTCTGTTCGAACAAGAATACTTCGACGTGGACCGGGTCGAGGTGCTGCGCGGGCCGCAAGGCACCTTGTACGGCCGCAACGCCACCGCCGGCGTGGTCAACATGATCCCGAAGCTGGCCGACCCCAGCGCCTACGAAAGCTGGTTCAAGGTCGAAGCCGGCAATTTCGACAGCAAGCGGTTCAGCGGCATGGTCAACCTGCCGATCAACGAGGCGCTGGCGTTCCGCATGGCCGGCGCCTGGACCGACCGCAGCGGCTACATCGAGAACACCGCCACCGGCAGGGATGTCGACGATCGCAGCCTGTGGTCGACGCGCGCCTCGGTGGTGTTCAAACCCAGCGACGCGACCAACCTGAGCCTGGTCTGGGAGCATTTCGACGAAGACGACAGGCGTGCGCGCACCGGCAAGCAGCTGTGCCATACCGACCCCGGCGCTACCGACGTCGACGGCATTCCGCCGAACAGCTTCGATCGCAACTTCATGAGCCAGGGCTGCGCGGACGGTTCGCTCTACGATCGCGGCGCCTTCGGCCTGCCCAACGGCGGCAGCCTGCCGTGGGTGCTGGCGAGCGGCACCTTTCCCGGCACACTGGCCTCGGCGCTCGATCCCGACGGCAACTTCGTCGGCCCGATCTACCTCATTCCGCCGGGCGTGAACCCCTACGAGGGCCGCACCCAGTCGACCGACCTGCGCCAGATCGAGACCACCTACGATCCCAGGTTCCAGGCCAAGAACGATGTCGTCCAGTTCAACTTCGACACCGAAATCAACGAGAAACTGAAGTTCGTCTCGCAGACGCTGTACACGCGCGACAAGTACTACTCGACCCAGGACTACAACCGCTTCCAGTCCAATGCGGTGTTCACCGACACCGATCCGCTGGTGCAGATCACGCCCAACGGCGATCTGGCGCCGGCCTATCCGCTGGCGCCGAAGGGCGTGCTTTGCGACCCGCAGCTGGGATGTTCGGATCGCATGCTGGGCGTCGACCTGGTCGATTCCTACAGCAAGCAGTGGTCGCAGGAGTTCCGCCTGCAGTCGATGTCCGAAGGCCCGTTCAACTTCAGCATCGGCGCCAACTACCTGTACTACTCGGTCGACGAAAGCTACTACGTCTTCAACAACGTCTTCACCGCGATCGCGCGGAACTTCAACAACACCGCCGGCGTCGGCCTGGGTTCCGGCAATACCCCGGTCGACTGCCCGCAGGGCAACGGCGGCGCGACCGTCAATGGCTTGTCCGGCTACCCCTGCGTCTACATCGACCCGAACTCGCTCGACAGCATCGACGGCCAGGGGCACAACTATTTCCGCAGCCGCAACGTCGCCAAGACCAAATCCGCCGCGTTGTTCGGCGAGGCCTACTGGCAGCTGTCCGATACGGTCAAGCTGACCGCCGGTCTGCGCCTGACCCGCGACACCAAGATCACCACGCCGTATCCGAGCCAGACCCTGCTGTCGTCCACCAAATCCGGCCCGCCGTACTACTCCTTCGTCGGCGCCGGCTTCGTCAACAGCGGCTACCCGGCGCTGCCCGATGTCCGTCAGACCTGGAACGAGCCGACCGGACGCCTGGTGCTGGACTGGAAACCCGACCTGCCGTTCACCGACAGCACCCTGGTGTACCTGTCGGGCTCGCGCGGCTACAAGGCCGGCGGCACCAACTCGCCGGCCATCGGCGCCGATCCCGATTTCCTCAGCTTCACCCAGCGCGATCTCGGATTCGATGCGGAGTTCGTCAACGCGTTCGAGCTCGGCATGAAGAACGTAATGGCCGACGGCAAGCTCAATCTGAACGCCACCGTGTTCTACAACGACTACCGTGGCTATCAGGTTTCGCAGATCCAGGACCGCGCCACCTTCAACGAGAACTTCGACGCCAAGACCTGGGGCGCGGAAATCGAACTGGCGTGGCGGCCGACGCCGTCGTTCCAGCTCAGCGGCAACGTCGGGTTCCTGCGCACGCGCCTGGACGACAACCAGTACTCGATCGACGTGATGAATCGCACCCAGGGCAATCCCGACTGGGTCGTGTTGCGGCCGTGGGTGCAACAAGCCTCGAACTGCATCGCGCCGCGCGACAAGGTGGCGCAGGTCATGGCCCTGATCTACGCCGGCGGCGACGTCACCTCCAATGCAGGCATCATCCTCAACAGCTTCTGTTCGCTCAATTATCCGGTCGCGGTGGGCGGATTCACGCCGGGCGGCTCCTGGGGCGATGCGTTCGGGTTCTTCTACGACCCGCGTACCGACGCGCCGAACGGCGGCCAGGGCTTTGCGGCCAACGTCGGCGGCAACGAGCTGCCGAATGCGCCGCACATCACCGCCAGCCTCAGCCCGCAGTACACGTTCTTCACCGCGCACGGCGATTTCACCGTGCGTGCCGACTTGTACTACCAGGGCGCGAGCTGGGCGCGCATCTACCAGGACGAGATCGACCGCCTGCACGACTGGGGCAACGTCAACCTGTCGCTGACCTGGCAGAAGCCCGAAGCCGATCTGACCGTACAGCTCTACGTCAAGAATCTGCTCGACGGCAAGGCGATCACCGGCACCTTCCTCAACAGCGACGACAGCGGCCTGACCGCGAACGTGTTCACGCAGGACCCTCGCATCATCGGCATCTCGCTGCGCAAGGGCTTCTTCTGAAGCCCGACCTTCCTCCCATCCCTGCCGGCGTCGCTAGCGCAAACCGGCAGGAAGTGTCGCCACGGCATCCGATCCATCGTGGCAAACCCGCCTGACGCATCGAGCGTCCGGCGATTCCGGTCGTACTCGTACAAGGAGAGTTGAATACCATGAAGCTTAAGTCAGCCATACTCGCTGCCTGTGTTGCGGCAGGCGCGTTCTGCTCATCTTCCGCTTTCGCCGGTTGGGAAATCTATGACGCCGGGACCGCGACCTGGGGCGACGGAACCGTCGTCCTCTCGGGCCCGACCTCGGCTACCGTCAACGGCATCCCGGCGCCGTGCACCGCCAACTTCACGCTCACGGTAACGGGCGGCGTGGCCGTGGTCTCGGCCGCCACCTTCACCGGCAGCTCGACCTGCAACAACATCACCTCCAGCGCCGCGACCCCGCCGCACTGGTCGGTGTCGGGCACCGCTTCCGGTACTTCGGTGTCCACGACGGTCGGCGGAATCAGCATCACGATCCTGGGCAAGACCTGCACCGGCAGCGTCGCGGGCACGCTGACGAACGCGCATCCCTACGGCGGCGGCAGCAACGGATTCTCGTTCCCCGTCACCAGCCTGCCCGTCACCGGCGGCGGCACCTGCACGGTCAAGTCGAATCCCTCGCTGACCGCCAGCAAGCCCATCCAGCTGACGCCTTGAGTGCGGACATCCGTGCGATCGGACCCTAGGCATCGATCGTAAGCACGGCCACGACGCCGACGGCACCCGCGTTTTGGTACGGGCCATCCCCGCCGCTACGAGCACGGACCGCTCAAAGCATGGATCGCTTTAAGCGGCGCGGGATGGGCCCACCGCCGTCGGCATGGACGGCGCCGCGACCCGACCCCGGTTCGCGGCGCATCGGGCCATCGTCGAAACGGCTCTCCCATTCCATCCAGGAGTTAAACATGTTCAAGACGACGCTTTCCGTGGCTTTTGCCACGGCCTTAGCCGGAATCGCCGTCACGTCCGCCGCATCCGCGGCCGTACCCACCGGTCCCTACGCGATCTTCAAGTACTGCCCGTACAACAATCCGCAAGTCGGCGCCTGCGTGGTCAACACCACCACTTCCGGCACGCTCGCGATGGGCGCCACCACCTTGCCGATCACCCAACCGATCGTGTTGCAGGGCGGTGTGATCGACACCGGCCCCTCGCCGCTCTACGACGCGGTGGGCGCGGCGACGCTGTCGGCTCCGGCGGCGAAAGTGCCCGGCGGCCTGCTCGGCATCACCAACCCCTTGCCGGAGTGGCCGCTCCCGCTTTGGGTCGCGTTCTGGAACATCGTCGGCACGGTCAACGACGTGACCGCGACCATGGAGCCGGTCGACACCATCCAGACCAACTTCGGCAATGCACTGTTTCCTCCGGACGACGGTAGCGACCCCACCGCGGCGACGCTGAAGGTGCGCGTGCGCCTGCAGAACCCGTTCCTGGGCAACAGCTGCTATATCGGCTCGGCGCAGAACCCGATCACGATCAAGCTGCAAACCGGCACCACCCAGCCGCCGCTGCCGAATCTGCCGATTTCGGGCAACCCGGGCAGCTACGACTTCGAGACGACCGATCCGGACAACGGCTACAGCGTGCTCCACATCAGCGACAACACCCTGGTCGACAACTCGTTCGCGGTGCCGGCGGCGAAGGGCTGCGGCAACATCGCCTTGGGCTTGCCGATCATCACCCAGCTGCTCGATACGCTGGTCTCGGGCGCGGTGAACCTGAAGGTGGGCCTGCCCTCGGCCTCAGGCAAGAACACCGCCATCATGAGCGGCAAGTCCGCCATCGCCGGTACGCCGTCGGTGCTGTCCAGCGTTCAATAAGTGACGGGCGATTCGCGCGATGCAACACCCTACGCAAGGCGGTTCGCGAGAACCGCCTTGCGATACTATCGAGGCATGAATCGAGGGGTTCTGTGGATGGCGCTGGTTGCGACGGCCGTAGCCGTCGGCGCGTATTGCTTTGAACGCTTTGGGGACGGTCAGGCCGCGGCGGAGACCAATTCGGTACGGGCCGGGACGCAAGCCGAGACGCCTGCGGTGGCCGGTGGAAACCCCGGTTCCGCAACGACGCTTCAAGTCTCGGTATCGCCCGGTTCGGCTGCCGCACCGTTGAAGGACGCATTCGCGCAGTTGCAGGCGCAAGCCGAGGCCGGCGATGCCGTCGCTGCGACCCGCCTGTATCGAAATGTCGGGTTTTGCAGCCGCTTGCCAGCACTGGATTGGATGTTGACGCGCACCGCCGACGAGCTGCTCGCGCAAAAGACCGAAAAGATGGATGCGCAGCAGCTACGCGACTACAAGATCCAGCTCGATGCGATCGAAGAGCGCAAGCCGGTCATGAAGCGCTTCCACGATCTGTGCGACGGAGCCAGCGCCGAAATGCTCGCCAGCCTGGTGCCCAGCCTCAAGCGTGCCGCCGAACTCGGCGACGTCGATGCGCGCGCCTGTTATCTCAAGCAGGGGCCGAATGTCGATCCGCGCAGTTTCGCGACGCGGCCCGAGCTGCTCGACGGTTATCGTCGCAGCGTCCATGCCCTGATCGATTCCGGTATGCAGGCAGGAGATTGGAAAGTGGTCGACATCGTCCGCCATGCGTCCCGAGTCGGCTCCGACAGCCTGCTTTCCGGCCTGCTGGGTTCGGACCCTACGCTGCACTACCGCTATCTCAAGCTATACCGCCTCGGCATGGGGCCGCGCGATGGCGCCCGACTGGATCAGCAGCTCGACTCCGCGGCCGCCTCGTTGTCTCCTGCGCAGCGCATAGACGCCGATGTCTGGGCGCAGACCACCTTGCAGAAGAGTTTCAGCGGTTACTCTGCGCAGGAAACGCCCGAGGGCTGGGATCCTTGCGGGTTCTCCTACGAATGAAACCTCTCTTCGGCGATACGCAGGCGACTCCATCCAGGTCTTGGGGCATGAGCAAATATCGCTTCCTACTGTGGGCTTGCCTGGTGCTGGCAGCCTTGTTCGGCGCCTATCTGCTCGGCCGCAAGGAAGGATCGAGCGGGCATCCGACGGCGCTGCCGGCGACCACCGCGGCGGATCCCGCCGGCCAGGCTCCCGGCAGCGAGCTGCCGATCGTCGCCAAGGCGAGTCTCGACTTCGACCGGGGCGCGTCGATGCCGCCGCTGGGCACGCCGCTGAAGACGGTGTATGCGCAATTGCAGGCGCAGGCGAACGCGGGCGACGCCCGGGCGGCAGCGCGATTGTTACGCGACCTCAACCGTTGCAGCCGTTTGCGCGCCACCGAATGGTCGACGATGCGCAATGCCGGCGACCTCACCGAGCACAAGACGGAGAATTTGAACGCGGCGCAGTTGCGGACCTATCAGGTCCTGCTCGAATCCGCCGAGATCCGTCAGCGCGAAGTGGAAGAAGGGCGGACCTTGTGCGCGGATGTCGGCGACGAGATTCTCGATACCTTGAACGCGAACATGGCCCAGGCCGCCCGGCTCGGCGACGCCGACGCGCGCGCCTGCTATCTCAGCCGCGGGCCGCTGTACGACCAGCGCAGCCTGCTCAAGCAACCGGCTGCGCTCGGCGCGTACCGCCGCGAGGCGACGGCGTTGATCGAGAGCGGCCTGGCCGCCGGGGACTGGCGGGTCGTCGATCTGCTGCAGAGCGCCTACGAGCCGGGCTCGCAGAGCCTGCTGGCGGGCGTGGTGGGCACCGACGTGGACCGGCACTATCGTTATCTCAAGCTTTATCGTCTCGGCGCGGAAAACTTCCGGGCGGCCCAGATCGACCGGCAGCTCGCGCTCGCCGCGGCGAACCTGAGTCCGGCGCAGCGCGCCGAAGCCGACGAGTGGGCGCAAACGACACTGCGCGAGAACTTCAACGGCGCCTCGACCGCCGGCACACCGCAGGGCTGGGATGCCTGCGCGCCTTTCGGGGGTTGAGCCAGATCGGCACGCGTGGGCTGAGAACGGGGGATCGTGTGACGCGCGTCGCACGGGTCGGTGCGGACCCAGCTTGAGGCAGCGACGCCGGCGTACCTAGCGGCAGCCAGCCAAGCTGGCCCGGAGCCCTTTGGCCGAGCCGGTCGTAGGGCGGCTCAAATCGCTCAGGGAAACCGAGCGGACGTCACCGACAGCGGCTTGCCGCTTCTATCGCTATAAAGACCGGTATCAGCATCGGCTGAGTCTGGAGAGACAGACCGCCAGCGAGCGCCGGATCCCGACCGAGTCGCGCCGGCACGGTCGCGCCTGCGCGGATCGCGGCGAGTGGCCGCTCGCATCCTCTGGATTCCGTAGGGAACTTGTAGACGCGTCGTCACTCAAGGCAGGCGATCGCCGGCTACGGCCAGAAGCGCAGGTGGGCGGCCGCATGCTCCGCGATTCGCCGAAGACCGCGCAGCGCGGTTGAGGCGGCTTTGGACAGGGAGGGTCTTGCGCGGATTGCGGATCGCCACGACGGCGTAGACTGATCCCGACGCTCGAGCCCTAGGTAGCGCGGGCCCGCCGGCCGTGACCAGGCGTTCGAGACCGGCATGCCTCGGGCCTCGTGAACGCAATGTTGAAGCTGGGCGAGGTGGGCGGGGTAGGATCGCTGGATCGCGGGACATCATGGAGGGTCTCTTGGGGACGTCCAGGGATTTCGACGGATTCTCTTCGTCCTCGCAGGGCGGCTCGGTCGACGGCGGGCGCGGCTTCGCCGGTTCCGGCAATCCGCCGACCGACGTTTCCGACCGGATCGCGCCGCTGGGCGTGCCGGCATGGGCCTTGAGCCTGCTCGCGCTGGCTTTCGGGGTCGCCCTGACCCTGTGGCTGGGCGGCGCGCAGGAGCGGCGCGTGGTCGACGATCGCACCGCCGCGCTCGAGAGCAGCGCGGAGCGCGGCTATCACTCGGTGGTCGATCGCCTGCAGGCCTGCGAACTGCTGCTGCGCTCGGTCCAGACCCTGTTCCTGACCTCGGACGAAGTCACGCCCGCCGAATTCGCCAACCTCTACGCCAACGTGCGGCCGCGCGAGCGCTTTCCCAGCCTGCAGGCGATGGCCTATTCGCGCCGCGCGCCGCGAGTGGACGGCGATCACTACATCACCGACCTGGTCGCGCCGCTGGCCGGCAACGAGCGCGTGGTCGGGCTGGACGTGAACCTGCAGCCGACCAATCTGGTCGGCGTGCTGAGTTCGCGCGACAGCGACCGCGCGGTGCTGTCGGCGCCGTTCCGGCTCGCTCAGCAGCGCGGCCCCGATTCGCGTCGCGACGGCGTGACCATGCGTCTGCCGGTATTCACCGCCGGCCCGCCGCCGGCCACGCAGGAGGAGCGTCGCGCGCGCATGCGCGGCTCGATCGCGATCTCGTTCCACGCCGGGCAACTGATCGAGGGCGGCCTGGGCGAGGAGGCGCGTCGCCAGCTGCAGGTCGAAGTCAGCGACGTCACCGACGGTACCGCGCCGGACAAGGCGATTTCGCTGTTCGCGACCGGCCCGGCCCCGACCGCGGCCACGGGATATAGGTTCGAACGCGACATCGACTACGGGGGGCGTCGCTGGCGGGTGCGCATGCGCGCGCTGAATTCGGTCAAGAACGGCGTGAGCGGGCACAACTGGGTGCTGCTGCCCGGCTTGCTGGCGAGCGTGCTGCTGGCGGCGCTGGTGTGGTCGGTCGCGCGCACGCGCCGGCTGGCGCTGGAGCTGGGCTCGCGCATGAGCCGCCGCTACCGCGAGAGCGAAGAGCGCTTCCGTGTCCTCAACGAACTGCTGCCGGCGCTGGTGCTGCTGGCGCGCCGCGACGACGGCAGCATCACCTACGCCAACCAGGCCTCGCGCGCGCGCCTGGGCGAGGCCATATACGAAGTGCCGCTGCCGGAGCTGTTCGAGGACGAACTGCTGCGCGACAAGCTGCGCGCGGCCGACCTGGTCGACTGCGCCAACGCCGAGGCCATGCTGCGCAGCGTCAACGGCGACCGCTTCTGGGCCAACGTGTCGATCACCGGCGTGGTGCTGGAGGGCCGTTCCAAGCTGCTGATGGTCGCTTCCGATATTTCCGAGCAGCGCCAGCTCACCGAATTGCTGACGTATCAGGCCAGTCACGACACCTTGACCGAGCTCTACAACCGGCGCGAGTTCGAGCGCAGGATCGAGCGCGTGCTGGCCGCCGTCGCCGCGGGCGGCCCGCCGTGCGCGCTGCTGTATATCGACCTGGACCAGTTCAAGCTGATCAACGATACCTCCGGCCACGTCGCGGGCGATCAGCTACTGAGCCAGCTGGCGACGATGATGAGCGTGCACTTGCGCGGCGGCGACGTGCTCGCGCGCCTGGGCGGCGACGAATTCGGCGTGCTCGCCACCGAAGTCCACGACCTCGCCGGGGCGATGCTGGTGGCCGAACGCCTGCGCGAGCACATCGACGGCTACGTGTTCGTATGGGAGCAGCGCACCTACACCGTCACCGCGAGCATCGGCGGGGTGATGCTGGACCGCGCCAACGTGACCCTCAAGGATCTACTGTCGCAGGCCGATACCGCTTGCTACATGGCCAAGGAGGGCGGCCGCAATCGCGTGCATTTCTATTCCGAGCACGACGACAACGCCGCGCGCCGGCGCAGCGAGATGGAATGGGCCAATCGCCTGCGCTGGGCGATCGACGAGGGCCGGCTGCTGCTCAAGTACCAGGAGGTCTGGCCGCTGTCGGCGGACGCCGAGCCCGGGCTGCACCTGGAGCTGCTGCTGCGCTTCCGCGACGAGGAGGGCCGGCTGGTGGTGCCCGGCGCCTTCATTCCCGCGGCCGAACGCTACGGCCTGATGCCGATGATCGACCGCTGGGTGATCGAGACCGCATTGGCCAACTTCGACCGCCTGCATCCGTCCGGCCAACAGCTGCGCACGGCGACCATCAACCTCTCCGGCGCCAGCATCGAGGACGAGACCCTGGCCGACCTGATCCTGGAGCTGCTCAAGCGCCACGCCGTCGAGCCGCAGCGGGTCTGCTTCGAGATCACCGAGACCGTGGCGGTACGCAACCTGGCCCAGGTCGCGCGCTTCATCGAGCGTCTGCGCGCGGTCGGCTGCCGGTTCGCGCTGGACGATTTCGGCGCCGGCATGTCCTCGTTCGGCTACCTCAAGAATCTGCCGGTGGACATCATCAAGATCGACGGCGCCTTCATCCGCGATCTGCTCACCGATCCGATGAGCCATGCCATCGTCAAGGCGGTGACCGACATCGGCCACCAGCGCGGACTCAAGGTGATCGCCGAGTGGGTGACCAGCGACGAGATCCTGATGGAGTTGGGGGCGATGGGCGTCGACTACGCCCAGGGCTACGCCTTGCACCAGCCCGAGCCGGTGCCGTTCCATCGGCGTTGATCGATGGCGATGGCGCGCTTATTACCGCGCCCTACGTAGGATGCGGCGAGGGGAAACGAATCGCGTCGTCGCGCGATACCGAACGACGTCGTCCGTTGAGCCCGTTCGCGCCTTACTCGTAAGTGCCGCCGGGCGAATCCAGCCACTGCCGCAACTGCAGCATCTCGCTTTCGAGCATGGTGATGAAGCGCAGACCGGTCCAGGTCTGGCCCGGCATGCTGGCGCGGTCCTGCCACAGCAGGTGCGCGCCGACTTCGATCGGCGAGGTGTGGTGCGGCGCGTCGCGCAGGCTGAAGCGCAACTGGTACAGCGCGTCTTCGACCAGCGGCGCGCTGGCGATCAGCAGCATGCCGGTTTCCGACAGGTTGCTGAGCTGACCGATCACGGTGTCGGTCATGGTGTCGACGACCTGGACCGGATCGCTGACCCGGCGCCGGCGGACGCGGCGGAATTCCTCGTTCATGCCTCGGCCTCCTCCGCCTTCTGTCCGCCGCTGACGAAACCACGCAGCACGCTGAGCGCCGCGTTCCAGGCCCGATCGACCAGCCGGCCCTTCTCGGCGGTGACCACGCGCGTCTGGCCGTGCGCCATCATCCGCGCCAGGCTGTCCAGCGACTGCTCGCCGACGCGCTGGCCGCGCTGATTCACGAACAGGGCGTTGTCGGTGACGGTGCTGAACCAGGACAGGCGTCTGCGCATTACATCGCCTTGCTGATTGATCACGAACTCGAACCAGGTGCCGAAGGGCAGGGTGCGGATGTGTTCCCAGCAGATCTGTTCCTGCTCGCTGCGCGCCGGAAGCTCGCGCTTGGCCGTGCCGCTGTCCTCGCCCAGGCGCGCGCGCGCCTTGAGCCTCATCGCCAGTTCCGTGCGCGAGGCGACGTCGTCGTTGGCCGCGGCGGCGCCGACGGTGAGCTGGCGCGAGATCGCATTGGCCTCGTCGGCGTGATAGCCGACCAAGGTCAGGGCATGTTCGATGTCGCCGTCCAGGCCGCCGGGCGCCTGTTCGCTGGCGCCGGCCACGTTGGCCGCGACGATCTGACGGGTCGCCTCGACCTGGCGCCGCCATTCGTCAGATTCCTCACCGTGCCGCAGCAGGGTCAGGGTCAGCACGTCGGACCAGGCTTGGGTCAGCAGTGCCTGCACGAACTTGGGCAGGGCTTGGCCGTGGACCGCCGCGGCGATGGCGTCGCTGGCCTGCTGCTTGGCCATCTCGAGCTTTTCCTTGCCGCGGGCGGCCTCGACATGGCGGCGTTCGGCGACTTCGGCCTTGCGCGCCATCGAGCGCAGATGGTCTTGCAGGCTCTGGTTGGCGGCCTCGAACACCGCCGCGTCGCCGTCGTAGTGCTCGACCACGTGATCGACCGCGCGCCGCAATTGGTCGTTGAGCTGCGGGTCGGCTTCCTCTTTCGGGATCCAGCTCGCGCCGGCCTCGGCGACCGCGTTCAATAATTGCCGCGCCGGATGCTGGCTGCGCACGAAGAAGGCGCGGTCCTGCAGCGCCAGGCGCAGCAGCGGCACCTGCAGGCGGCCGAGCATGCCGGAGGTGGCGGCGTCGCCGCGCAGTTCGCGTTCGATCTCGCCGTAGAACAGGTCCAACAGCTCGAAGGCGTCGCTGTCTTCGCGCGACAGGGTCGCCGCCTCGCCGCGTTGCTGGCGGGCCTGGGCGAGCAGGGTCTGGCGCAGATCGGCGACGCTGCGCTGCGCGGGCGCCGCGTGCGCGGGCGTGGCCTGGAGCGCGCGCAGGGAGTCGATGAGCTCGTCGGTGGCCAGCGGCGGGCGCGCGGCCGGCTGCGCGCCCGGGCGCAGCTTGCCGAGCAGCTCGCGGCGGCCGGACAGCAACTGTTGCAGCGAGGCGTAGTCGCTGCCCTCGTCGCCGCCGGCGGCGATCGCCGCGGCGTCGGTCTGGCCGGTCCAGGCGGTGTAGGGACGCGCGCCGCGCGGCCCGCGGGCGCCGTCCTCGCGCGCGCTGCGCGGGTCTTCGCTGCGCTCGACGTTCTGCGCGGTCGGGCGCGCCCGGATCGGCACGAACGACAGGCTGGGCAGCACGTTCTCGCGCGCCAGCAGGGCATTCATGGTCTCGACCAGCTGGGCGTAGCCGGTCATCACGTGCAGGTCGTAGATGCGGTAGAGGTCCAGCTTGGCCTCCTGGCCGATCTGCAGCACCGAGCAGGCTTCGGCCATGATCCGGCCGAGGCTGTGCGGGCCCAGCGGCAGGCGCTCGGCGTCGAAGGCCGGGGCGCCGGCGAGTACGCCGAAGCGCTGGCCCAGCAACAGCAGGGGCAGGCCGGCGCGCGCCTCCTGGCGCGCTGCGATCGCGCGCAGCGCCGCGTGCTCGTCCATCTCCTGGTCTTCGACCAGGCGCAGGTCGCGGAAGGTCGGCAGGGCCTGCTGCTCCTCGGCCGCCGTCACCGGTTCGCGGACCTTGGTCAGGGCGGTCTCCAGCCCGACCAGGTAGCGCGGGATCAGGTCGACCCGGTTCAGGCGCACCAGGCGCAGGGTTTCCAGATGAACCGACTGCAGGCTGGCGTTGCGGGCCTGGTCGGCCTGGCGGAACAGCTGCTGCTCGTAGTCGGCCAGCATGTGGTCGAGCGCGCGCGCCATCTCGTCGGAGACCAGGGCGTACAGATGCTCGAGCACCCGCCGCACGCGCTTGGGCATCGCCGCGGACGCCAGCGTGGGCCGCGGGAACGATTTGCCTAGCGGTTCGAATGTCGCGGACATGCAGGACTCACCGGTACCGGATCGGGCGATCTAATCACGCCCCCTTGAGACCCGCCAGCCCTGTCGCTGCCAAGCGGCCGGAATGGAGCGACCACCGATTCAAACGCGGGCAGGGGCGGAGCGCGGCCAGCGCGGGTTGGCGCCCGCTCGGCCGCCGATGTTGCGGGACAGCACGACGACTGCGACGCAAAGCCTAGTCGTCGAGGAACAGCGACACCACGTCGTTGGTGTAGCGCCGGCCCAGTTCGGTCGGGCGCACGCGTTCGCTTTCGCGCCCCTGGCCGTCCCGCTCCTCACCGTCTCGCTCCCCACCGTCCTGCTCCAGCCAGCCCCGCGCCAGCGCGGTCTGCAGCGGCGCGGCGATCGCGCTCCGGGCCAGGCCGGTGCGGGCCTCGAAATCCGACAGGGCGAAGCCGTCGACCAGGCGCAGGGCGTTGAGCATGAACTCGAACGGCCGCCGCTCCGGCGCGATGCGGTCGTCGCCGCCGATCGCCTCGGCGCTGCCGGCGCGGGCCAGGTACTGGGTCGGGTGCTTGATCTTCCAGCGCCGCAGCACGGCCTGTTCGGCGCCCAGGGTGATCTTGCCGTGGGCGCCGGCGCCGATGCCCAGGTAGTCGCCGTAGCGCCAGTAATTGACGTTATGGGCGCAGCGGCGGTCCGGGCGCGCGTAGGCGCTGACTTCGTACTGAGCATAGCCGTGCGCGGCCAGCAGAGCCTGGCAGTGCTCCTGCATGTCCCAGGCGCCGTCGTCGTCGGGGATGCCCTGCGGCGGGCGCGCGGCGAACACGGTGTTGGGTTCCAGGGTCAGCTGGTAGTGCGAGACGTGGGTCGGATCCAGTGCGAAAGCGCGTTCCAGATCGCGCTCGGCCATCGCCAGGCTCTGCTCCGGCAGGGCGTACATCAGATCGAGATTGAGGTTGTCGTAGCCGGCGTCCTGGGCCAGCTTGACCGCCGCCTCGGCCTCGCCGCTGTCGTGGATCCGGCCCAGGCGCCGCAGGCAGCCGTCGTCGAAGCTCTGGATGCCGAAGCTCAGGCGGTTCACACCGGCGGCGCGGTAGAGCTCGAAGCGGCCGTGCTCGGCGGTGCCGGGATTGGTTTCCAGGGTGATCTCGCAGCCCGGAGCGAAGCGCAGACGAGCGCTGGCGGCCTGCAGGAAGCGGTCGATGGCCTCCGGCGGGAACAGGCTGGGCGTGCCGCCGCCGAAGAATACGGTCTGCACGGTGCGGCCCCAGACCAGCGGCAGATCGTAGTCGAGATCGGCGAGCAGGGCGTCGACGTAGTCGGCGAACGGCAGCGGACCGCGGCCCTCGTGCGAGTTGAAATCGCAGTACGGGCATTTGCGCACGCACCAGGGCAAGTGCACGTATAGCGACAGGGGCGGCAAGGACAACATGCGCTCTACCTGGCCGCCTGCGGCTGGCGCGCGCTCAGGTCGATGCGGTAGTCGACGATGCGGATGCCGTAGTCGCGGCGCATCGACAGCGGTTCGAGCATCGCCGCGTCGTCGGCCTCGCCGGCGTCGCGGCCGACCACCAGATAGGCCGGCTGGTCCTGGCCGTGGTTGACCAGCAGCTCGCAATCGCCCGGGTCGAACGCGACCTGGCGGCCGTTGCGCGCCGTGCCCAGCGGTACCCGCAGCCCCGGACCGCGCGCCAGCGAGGCACTCCAGCGGTTGCTGTTCTCGCACTCGCCCTGGTATTCGCGGCCGAGGTAGACGCAGACCAGGCTGTTCTCGGCCACGCCGCGGCGGCCGTCCTGTTCGTACTCGATCCGGAACGGGAAGCTGTAGCGGCGGTGCGCCGGCTTGGCGTCGCCGAGTTCGCGGATCTCGTTGCGGCTGCAGGTCAGCGGCGACAGGGCGTCGAAGGAACTGCAGCCGGCGAGGGCCAGCGCGCCGGCCAGAGCCAGGCTAGCGGTGCGGAGCGGGAAGGTATGCGGCATGCGGACGGATTCGATTCGTGGGGCGGGCGCGCCGGCCCTGGGGGGAGGACGATCGCGGTGGCGACAAGGATACGCGGGCGGGTGGCGCCGGCCGGTGACGCACGCCGCGCTCCGGCTTTGACGGTCACACCACGCGGTAGCGGCCGATCCGGCGTTCCGACAGCGTCAGTGCGTCGCCGCGCGCGTCGATTTCGGCGTAGCGCGGCTCGTCGGCGGCGAGGAAGGCGTCGTAGTCGGCCTGCGAGGCCCGGCGATCGATGCTCAGATATTCGCCGCTGGACTCGTCGCGCAGCAGTTCGGTGCCCAGATAGCCAGGATGGGCGCCGAACAGCGCGACCCAGTCGCCCTGGGCGCCGTACAGCGCCTCGAACGCCGGTTCCGAGCCGGGACGCACCCGATACTGCCAAAGCACCGCGAACATGGGCTCAGCGTATCGCGTCCAGCAGTTTCTGGCGCAGCGCGGCCAGGGCGCGGCCGCGGTGGCTGAGGCGGTTCTTGAGCTCGGTGTCCATCTCCGCCGCGGTCAGGCCGTAGTCGGGGTCCAGGAACACCGGGTTGTAGCCGAAGCCGCCGGTGCCGCGGCGCTGGTCGATGATGATGCCCGGCCACACGCCCTCGGCGATGATCGGCTGCGGGTCGCCGGGGTGGCGCAGCAGCACGATCACGGCGTAGAAATGCGCCGCGCGCCGGCCTTCGGGCACGTCCTTCATCGCCAGCAGCAGTTTGTCGATATTGGCCTGGGCGTCGCCGTGCACGCCCGAATAGCGCGCCGAATACAGGCCCGGCGCGCCGCCCAGGGCGTCGACGCAGATGCCCGAATCGTCGGCCAGTGCCGGCAGCCCGGTGATCGCGCAGGCGTGGCGGGCCTTGAGCAGGGCGTTCTCGACGAAGGTGCTGGCGGTCTCCTCGGCGTCCTCCACGCCCAGGTCGCTCTGCGCGACCAGCTCGATGCCGGTGTCGGCCAGCAATTCGCGCAGTTCGATCAGCTTTCCGGCATTGCTGCTGGCCAACACCAGTTTCATCGCTTCAGCTCCAGCAGGTCCCAGCGGTTGCCGTACAGGTCTTCGAACACGGCCACGGTGCCGTAGGCCTCGTGGCGCGGCGCTTCCATGAAACGCACGCCCTGCGCGCTCATCGTGGCGTGGTCGCGGGCGAAATCGTCGGTATGCAGGAAGTAGCCGACCCGGCCGCCGGTCTGGTCGCCGACGCGCGCGGCCTGGGCCGCGTCGCCGGGTTGCGCCAGCAGCAGCGCGGTTTCGTTGCCGGGCGAGGGCGATAGCCGCACCCAGCGCTTGCCGCCGCCCAGGTCGGTGTCCTCGAGCAGGACGAAGCCGAGCGCGCCGGTGTAGTAGGCGATCGCCTCGTCGTAGTCGCGCACCAGCAGGGTGAAGGCGCCCAGGCTGCGCGGCGGCGAGGCGTCGCTCACGAGGCCAGGGCCTGGCGCTGGTGCTGGATCAGTTCGGCGATGCCGGCTTCGGCCAGGGCCAGCAGACCGTCGAGTTCCTCGCGCCGGAACGCATGACCCTCGGCGGTGCCCTGCAGCTCGATGAAGCCGCCGCCGTCGTTCATGACCACGTTCATGTCGGTGTCGCAGTCGCTGTCCTCGGCGTAATCCAGGTCCAGCACCGGCACGCCGCGGTAGACGCCGACCGAGACCGCCGCGACCGCGCCGAAGATCGGATCCTTGTTGATCTCGCGCCGCGCCTGCAGCCAGCGCACCGCGTCGACCAGGGCCACGTAGGCGCCGGTGATCGCGGCGGTGCGGGTGCCGCCGTCGGCCTGCAGCACGTCGCAGTCCAGGGTGATGGTGCGTTCGCCCAGCGCCTTGCGGTCGATGCAGGCGCGCAGGGCGCGGCCGATCAGGCGCTGGATCTCGAGCGTGCGCCCGCCCTGCTTGCCGCGCGCGGCCTCGCGGTCGCTGCGGGTGTGGGTGGCGCGCGGCAGCATGCCGTACTCGGCGGTGACCCAGCCTTCGCCCTTGCCGCGCAGGAAGGGCGGCACCTTGTTCTCGATGCTGGCGGTGCACAGCACCCGGGTCTGGCCGAAGCTGACCAGCACCGAGCCCTCGGCGTGGGCGGTGTAAGCGCGTTCGATGCGGACTTCGCGCATCTGCCCGGGCGTGCGCCCGCTGGGACGCGCGACGGCGTCGGTGGGGGCGGCGGAAGTGCCGGTCATGACCATGAGTTACCGTTTTGGTGGCCGGCGAGTTTACCATTCGCTCCCTGTAGGCCTTGGACCACCGCATGATCCGCAGCATGACCGCCTTCGCCAGCGGCGAACGCGTCACCGAATGGGGCACGCTCGGCTGCGAGCTGCGCTCGGTCAACCACCGTTTCCTCGAACTGGGCCTGCGCCTGCCCGACGAGCTGCGCGCGCTGGAACCGGCGCTGCGCGAGCGCATCGCCGCGCGCGTGAGCCGCGGCAAGCTCGACTTCGTGCTGCGCCTGCGCGCGCCCGAAGGCGCCGCCGCCCTGCAGCTCAACCCGACCCGCCTGCGCGAGCTGGGCGAGCTGGCGATCGACCTGCAGGCGCGTTTCCCGGGCCTGCGCACCGAACTCACCGACCTGCTGCAGTTCCCCGGCGTGCTGCAGACCCCGGCCACCGACCCGGCGGCGCTGCAGATCGCGGCGCTGGAACTGCTGGACGGCGTGCTGGACGAATTCCTGGCCGCGCGCGAGCGCGAGGGCGCCAAGCTGGCGGCGGTGATCGCCGAGCGCGTCGACGCCATCGCCGCGATCGCCGGCGACGTGCGCGGCATGATGCCGGGCATCCGCACCGGTCAGCGCACCAAGCTGGAAACGCGTCTGGCCGATCTGGCCCAGTCCAGCGGCGTCGGCGGTTTCGATCAGGGCCGCGTCGAGCAGGAACTGGTGCTGTGGCTGCAGAAGCTGGACGTGGAGGAAGAGCTCGACCGGCTCGACTCCCATGTCGCCGAGGCCCGCCGCGTGCTGAAACTGCGCGAAGCGGTCGGCCGCCGGCTCGACTTCCTACTGCAGGAATTCAACCGCGAGGCCAACACCCTGGGCTCCAAGTCGGTCGACGCGCGCAGTTCGGCGGCGGCGGTGGAGCTGAAGGTGCTGATCGATCAGGTCCGCGAGCAGATCCAGAACATCGAGTAGCTGCGGAGAAGCAGCATCTGGTAAGGGCGGCAACCAGTAGAGGCAGCAACTAAGCAACTAGTAGAGCAGCAACTAGTAGAACAGCAACTAGTAGAGCAGCAACTAGTAGAGCAGCAACTAGTAGAGCAGCAACTAGTGGAGCAGCAACTAGTAGAAGCAGTGGTCGGTAAAAGCAGTAACCAGTTTATGCAGTAGCGAGTAGGGGTGCTTTGCCGCTCCGCACTAGTTCCCAATTCCTATTCACTCGTTACTAGCCCCCAGCTACAGGCGAATTCATGCGCGGAACCCTCTATATCGTCGCTGCCCCGTCCGGTGCCGGAAAATCCAGCATCGTCAACGCGGTGCTGGCCCGCGACCCGAACATCAGCCTGTCGATCTCGTTCACCTCGCGCCAGCCGCGTCCGGGCGAACGCCATGCCGAGCACTACCACTTCGTCAGCGCCGAGGAATTCGAAGGCATGGTCGAGGCCGGCGACTTCTTCGAGCACGCGCGCGTGCACGGCGACTGGAAGGGCACCGCGCGCCAGTCGGTCGAGCCGCAACTGTCGGGCGGCCGCGACGTGCTGCTGGAGATCGATTGGCAGGGCGCGCGCCAGGTCCGCAACAAGGTGCCCGGCGCGGTCAGCGTGTTCATCCTGCCGCCGTCGCGGCAGGCGCTGGAGTCGCGCATGCGCACCCGCGGCCAGGACAGCGAAGAGGTGATCCAGCAGCGGCTCGCGGCCGCGCGCGAGGAAATGTCGCACTACGGCGAATTCGACTATGTGATCGTCAACGAGCACTTCGACACCGCGGTCGACGAGATGTGCGCGATCTTCGTCGCCAGCCGGTTGCGGCGCGAACCGCAGGTGGCGCGCCATTCGCGCCTGATCACCGCCCTGCTGGCCGACGAGGGCTGAGCGGGGCGCGACCCGGCCCAGCCCAGCTTTCCGCCTTGGGGTAGGAGCGGCGTAAGCCGCGACCCGACTGCCCCGCAAACCCAGCCTAGCGACGCCGTAGCCTACTGCCGCGGTTGCGGCTTACGCCGCTCCTACCCCCGGGTTGCGCTGCTTTTGGGCAGTTAACTGCTTGATTCTTAACCCCGAAAGCCGCCTATTCTTGCTCTGGGGCGCCGGCGCCGCTAAACTTCCCGGTCCCCATCCGCTGTAAAGACGGCCGCACCGGCCGCCAGGAGCCCCATGGCCCGCATCACCGTCGAAGATTGCCTGGAAGTGGTCGATAACCGCTTCGAACTCGTCATGCTGGCCGCCAAGCGCGCCCGTCAGCTGGCCAACGGCGTCGAGCCGCAGCTGGACAACAGCGAAGCCAACGACAAGCCGACCGTGTTGGCGCTGCGCGAAATCGCCGCGCGCCAGATCAACCCCGAATACATCGACGCGGTCGAGAAGTCCGAGCGCGAGCGCAAGGAGCGCGAGGCGCTGGAATGGGCCGCCGCCGAAGTGGTCGCCGACGACGACCTGTCCAAGGGCGACGACTGATCCGGCTGCGGCCTCCGGGCCGCGCCCGCGACACCCAACGGCTCCGCCTCGGCGGGGCCGTTTTCGTATGCGGGGCGCGGACGATGCCGCGTGTCGTGGCGCGGGACGGAGCTTTCTGTGGGAGCGGCGTGAGCCGCGATTGAACCCCGATCCGGGATCGCGCGATCGCGGCTCACGCCGCTCCCACAGACCGTCGGGCGGCCCGGCGGCCGGCACGAACCGTGCCCGCCGCCGTTAACTCGAGCCGCCCGCGCATACGGATTCCGGTAATCGCCACCATATTCATGTTTCCGATGCCGGAAACGTCCGCGGCCGCGTTGCAAGCCGCGCCGCCGCCCGCGTAGATTGCTCTTATGACCCCCGCCGAGCCCGCGCTGCAGTCCTATCCGGTCCCCGCCCACGAAGACGCGGACCTGCCGGACTACGTGCGCGAGTTCGAACGGTCCGCGCACTACCTGCCCGAAGCGCAGCGGCAACTGCTGCGCCGCGCCTGGGCGATCGGCGCCGCCGCGCACGCGGGCCAGACCCGCAAATCCGGCGAGCCCTACATCACCCATCCGGTCGCGGTGGCCAAGGTGCTGGCCGACCAGGGCCTGGACGTCGAGACCCTGATCGCGGCGATCCTGCACGACACCATCGAAGACACCCCGCTGACCCGAGAGGGGCTGGCGACCGAATTCGGCGAAACCGTGGCCGAGCTGGTCGACGGCGTCACCAAGCTGGACAAGCTGCACTTCCGCGACCGCCAGGAAGCGGCCGCCGAGAGCTTCCGCAAGATGCTGCTGGCGATGGCGCGCGACCTGCGCGTGATCCTGATCAAGCTCGCCGACCGCCTGCACAACATGCGCACCCTGGGCGCGCAGAGCGCCGAGGCGCGCGAGCGCATCGCCCTGGAAACACTGGAGATCTACGCCCCGATCGCGCAGCGCCTGGGCATGAATCTGATCAAGGCCGAGCTGCAGGACCTGGGCTTCCGCGCCCTGCATCCCTGGCGCCATGCGGTGATCGAGAAGCGCATCCGCACCCAGCCGGTGGTGCGGCGCGAGTCGTTGGTGCAGATCGAAGCGCATCTGGCCCAGCGCCTGGCGAAAGAGAAGCTGCAGCACCGCCTGATCAGCCGGGTGAAGTCGCCGTGGAGCATCTACACCAAGATGCACCACGAGCACAAAAGCTTCACCCAGGTCATGGACGTGTTCGGCTTCCGGGTCGTGGTCAAGAGCGTGCCTGATTGCTACCACGCGCTGGGCGTGGTGCATTCGGCGTACAAGCCGCTGGACGCGCGCTTCCGCGATTTCATCGCCATCCCCAAGGCCAACGGCTATCAGTCGCTGCACACGGTGCTGTTCGGCCCCTACGGCTCGCCGGTGGAAGTGCAGATCCGCACCGAGGAGATGGACCTGATCGCCGAGCGCGGCATCGCCGCGCACTGGTCCTACAAGCACGGCGGGGAAGGCCCGAACAGCGCCCAGAGCCGCGCCCACAGCTGGATCGCCAGCCTGGTCGAGTCGCAGCGTTCGACCGGCTCGTCGCTGGAGTTCCTCGAAAACGTCAAGGTCGACCTGTTCCCGGACGAGGTCTACCTGTTCACGCCCAAGGGCGACATCCTCTCGTTGCCGCGCAATTCCACCGCCCTGGACTTCGCCTACGCCGTGCATACCGATGTCGGCAACCGCGCGGTGGCCGCGCGCGTCGACAGCAAGCTGGTGCCGCTGCGGACCAAGCTCGCCAGCGGCCAGCGCGTGGAGATCATCACCGCCAAGTCCTCGACGCCGAAGCCGCAATGGCTGGAGTTCGTGGTCTCGGGCAAGGCCCGCACCTCGATCCGCCAGCAGCTCAAGCAGCTCGAACACGAGGACGCGGTCCAGCTCGGCCACCGCATGCTCGATCGCGCCCTGGAAGCGTTGGAGACCTCGCTGGACCGCGTGCCGGCGCTGCGCCTGGAAGCGTATCTGAGCGAAAGCCGCTACCCGCGTCTGGAAGCGCTGCTGGCCGATATCGCGCTGGGCAACCGCATGCCCAACCAGGTCGCGCTGGCGCTCGCGCGCGAGACCCCGGGCAAGCCGCGCGGGCGCGCGATCGACCGCCCGCGCCTGACCGAAGACAAGATCCTGATCACCGGCGCCGAGCGCGGCGTGATCAGCTTCGCCAATTGCTGTCTGCCGCTGCCTGGCGACGAGATCATGGGCTACCACACCGCCGGCAAGGGCATCGTGGTGCACCGGCTGGACTGCCCCAACGTCGCCGAATACCGCAAGTCGCCGGACCGCTGGGTACCGATCGGCTGGGACCGCCAGGTCAGCGGCGATTTCGGCGCGGCGCTTCGGATCGAGGTCGACAACCGCCCCGGCGCGCTGGCGCAGGTGGCCGCGGCGATCGCCGAGGCCGAGTCCAACATCGACCGCGTCGAGTACCTGGAGCGCGATTCCAACATCGCGATCATGCGGTTCTCGATCGAGGTCGCCGACCGCCGCCACCTGGCCGACGTGATGCGGCGCGTGCGCCGGCTCAACGTGGTGTTGGGCGTGCAGCGGATGTAAGTGGCGCCGGCGTCCGCGATGCGGTTCGCCTGTGGCTCACCGCATCCTACCCAGGCCGATCTGCGCATTCGTAGGATGCGGTGATAACCGCATCGGCTCCGTGTCGGTGGGCATGCAGCACATCTAGGCGATGCTAGCCGCCGCGATGCGGTTCGCCTCTGGCTCGCCGCATCCTACCCAGGCCGATCTGCGCGAGTCGCGGGATGGGCGATAGCCGCATCGGCTCCGTGACGACGCATTCGCGCCCCCGGGTCTCCCGCAATCCGAACCCCGCAAACGCAGACGCCGCCCGAAGGCGGCGTCTGCAACATCGCGAGGTAAGCCGAGGCTTACTTGGCGTTGCGGTCCTGGTTGTCCAGGGCCGACTTCTCGCCCGCGAACGGGTTGAGTTTGCGCCAGTTGCTCGGATAGTCCGGCCAGTCGCCCTGCAGATAAGGGTGATTGGGGTCGTTCTGCTGCAGCACGCGCTTGGCGTCGGCGGCCAGGGTCTCGTTGCCCAGGCCGGTGTAGGCCACCGCCAGGGTCGCGACCGCGTCGTTCTGGTACTTGCTCTGCGGGTAGGTTTCGAGCAGGAACTTGGCGCGCTCGGCCGCGGCCACATAGGCGGTGCGGCGCAGGTAGTACAGGGCGACGTCGAGCTCGTGGCGCGAGAACGTGTCGCGCAGCGCCATCATGCGCAGGCGCGCGTCGGCGGCGTAGCGGCTGTTGGGGTAGCGGTCGGCGACGATGGCGAAGTCGTTGTAGGCCTGCATCGGCGTGGCCAGGTCCCGGCGGCTGGCGTCCAGGCGCCACACGCGCTGCAGGAACACCGTGTCGCGGCTGGAGTTCACCAGGCCACGCAGGTAGTACATGTAGGAGGCGTAGCGGTGGGTCGGGTAGGTACGGATGAAGCGGTCGATGCTGCTGATCGCGTCGTCGTGCTTGCCGGACTTGAACTGGGCGTAGGCGGTCTCGACCAGGGCCTGCTCGGTGTACGGGCCGTAGGGGTACTGCGCGACCAGGCGCTTGAACGTGGCCTCCGCAGCGGCCCAGTTGCCGTTGGTCATCGAGGTATGGGCCTTGGTGTACAGCGCTTCGACCGGCTGGCCCTCGTCCGCATCCTTGTCCTTGAACATCTTGCCCAGCCGGCCGCAGCCAGACCCAGCGAGGACCACGATCAGCAACAGGGACAGCAGTCGGACGAGGCGGAGTGAAGGGGCGAAACGAAGGGTCATGGCAAGGTTCGCGGGCGCCGGAGGCACGAAGAGCCGATAATAGCAGTCCCTGCGCCTTGCCCCTGAATCCTGCCCATCCGATGAACGAGTCCGTAAACCCCCTCCAGGCCACCGTGCCCGACAGCGCCGCCGGGCGCCGATTCGACGCGGTCCTGGCCGAGTTGTTCCCGGACTATTCGCGCTCCCGGCTGGCCGCCTGGATCAAGTCCGGCGATGCCCGCCTCGACGGCCGCGAAGTCCGCCCGCGCGATCCCGTGCGCGGCGGCGAAACCGTCACCCTGACCGCCGTGCTCGATATCCAGACGCATTCCGAGCCCGAGGACATCGCGCTGGACGTGCTGTACGAAGACGAGCACGTGATCGTGATCGACAAGCCGGCCGGCCTGGTCGTGCACCCGGGCGCCGGCAACCCCGCCGGCACCCTGGTCAATGCGCTGCTGCACCGCGACCCCTCGCTGGCCGCGCTGCCGCGCGCCGGCATCGTCCACCGCCTCGACAAGGACACCTCCGGGGTGATGGTGGTGGCGCGGACCCTGCCGGCGCACACCGCCCTGGTCGAGCAGCTGTCCTCGCGCGAAGTGCATCGCCAGTACCTGGCGGTGGTGGTGGGGGCGCTGGTCTCCGGCGGCACCGCCAATGCGCCGATCGACCGGCACCCGCGCGACCGCATCCGCATGGCGGTGCGCGAGGACGGCCGCGACGCGGTCACCCATTACCGCCTGCGCGAACGCTTCCGCGCCCACACCCTGCTGGAATGCCGGCTCGAAACCGGGCGCACCCACCAGATCCGCGTGCACATGCAGCACCTCAAGCACCCGATCGTCGGCGATCCGCTGTACGGCGGCCCGCTCAAGCTGCCGCGCGGCGCGACCGAGGCGCTGGTCGAGGCCCTGCGCGGCTTCCGTCGCCAGGCCCTGCACGCCGAAACCCTGGAGTTCGCCCACCCGGTCAGCGGCGAGCCGGTGCGCTGCAGCGCGCCGGTGCCGGCCGACATGCGCGCGCTGATCAAGACCCTGCACGACGACACCGTCGCCGCGGCCGAAAAGGCGCGTTGAGCCATGCGCGACGGCGACGCCTGGCTGCCTGCCGACTGGCCCGCGCCGGCCAACGTGCGCGGCTTCACCACGCTGCGCACGGGGCCGGGCGTATCGGCGCCGCCGTTCGACCGTTTCAATCTGGGCTTGCGCGCCGGCGACGAGGCCGAGGCGGTGCTGCGCAATCGCGCGGCCCTGATCGAACACGCGGCCCTGCCGTCGCCGCCGCGCTGGCTGCGGCAGGTGCACGGGGTGGCTGTCGTGCGTTTCGACGGCGCCGCTCAGCTGCATGCGGATCTCGCAAACGCGGCAGCGAGCGAGGTCGCACGAACCGCCACGCAAACGCCGCCTCTCCCGCTCGCGGGAGAGGGCTGGGGCGAGGGCACCCCGGAGCCCGAAGCCGACGCTTCGGTGACCTCCACCCCCGGCACCGTGCTCGCCATCCTCACCGCCGACTGCCTGCCGGTGCTGTTCGCAGCCGACGACGGCAGCGAAGTCGGCGCCGCCCATGCCGGCTGGCGCGGCCTGGCCGCGGGCGTGCTCGAAGCGACGGCGGCAGCCATGCGCACGCCGCCGCAGCGCCTGATCGCCTGGCTGGGGCCGGCCGCCGGCCCGCAGCATTACGAAGTCGGCGCCGAGGTCTATGACGCTTTCGTCACCCAGGACCGCGCCGCCGCCCACGCCTTCGTCGCGACTCGCCCGCAGCATTGGCGCGTCGATCTGTACGCGCTCGCGCGCCGCCGCCTGGCCGCGGCGGGCCTCGTGCCCGCGAACCTGCACGGCGGCGGCTTTTGCACGATCTCCGATCCGCAGCGTTTCTATTCCCACCGTCGCGACCAGCGCGGCGGCCGCATGGCCACCCTCATCTGGAGCGAGTAATGCGCAAACCGTTTCGCCGTATCGCCGTCCTGCTGCTGTCGCTGGCGCTGGCCCCGCAGGCGTTCGCTGCGGAGGACTGCCAGTCGCGCATGTATTCGCTGCTCACCGCCGCCTATCCCGGCGCCCAGGGCGAAACCGGCGACAACGGCGAGATGCTGCGCCTGCCCGGCGCCGAGCCGCGCTGGATCAACCTGGGCGAGGTCGCCTGCAAGGTCTGGCCGGCATCGCCGGACAAAACCCTGATCGCGGTGATGCTGCAGCACCAGAACACCTTCGACGACGAAGGCAGCGCCGATCTGGAACTGCTGGTCGCCGACTCGATGCACGAGCGCATCGCCCAGCGATATCGCGAGAACGATGCCCTGCAGTCCGATGCGATCCGGATCACCGGGCTCGCCCTGGACACGGCGCGCTACCGTCTCAACGAGAGCACCACGGCCTTCGGTGTGCGGGTGAACTCCGCCAATGGCTCGCGCGCCAATCCCTACAGCAGTACCCGGCTGAGCCTGTACGTGCTCGACGGCGTTACGATCCGGCCGGTGTTGCGCGATATCGAGATGGATGCCGACAACGGCGAGTGGGACACCCGCTGCGACGGCGAATTCCATAGCAGCCGCAGCACGCTCGCGGTCGACGGCAAACGCGACCACGGTTACGCCGGACTGATCCTGCGCACCGTCGACAAGAGCACGCGCCAGTCGCTGAAGGGCGATGAATGCGCGGAGAGCGTCGCCGAGTCGGAGACGCGCAGCGAGCGCCTGAGCTACGACGGTCGCGAGTACTCGAAGCCGGACTGAGCTGCGTCTGCCCATGAGCGCTTGTCCCGCCGATACCTCGCATCCTGCCGTCGCCGCGACGGCGGCCGCGCCCGGCCTGTATCGGCAGGTGCTGGGCCCGCGCTACGACCTGCTGTCCGCGCGCCTGCGCGCCCTGCACGGTCGCCAGGGGCTGCGCGCCTATCGCGGCGAGGTGGTGGCCGAGCGCGGCCGCTCCTGGCTGTCGCGCCTGTGCGCCTGGGCGGCACGGTTGCCGCCGGCGTATGCGGGCGCGATCGAAGTGGAGATCGCCGGCGACGCCGCATCCGAACGCTGGACGCGTCGCTTCGCCGGCCACGCCATGCCTTCGCGGCTGTGGGCGCAGGACGGCCTGCTGTGCGAACGCCTGGGGCGGGTGCATTTCGGTTTCGCTCTCGATGTCGAAGACGGTGCGCTGGCCTGGCGCGTGGAGCGCGTACGCGCGCTGGGTCTGGCGCTGCCCGCGCGCTGGTTCTCGGGCGTGCGCGCGACCGAGTCCGAGCAGGACGGCCGCTACCGTTTCGACGTGCGTGCGGCCCTGCCATTGGCGGGCTTGCTGGTGCATTACCGGGGTTGGCTCGATGTCGATTGATACGGCCAACGGCGAGCGTGCCGCGAGCGGCGCCGGCCAGGTCGGCACCGCCGCGAACGGCTCGGCTCGGCGCGAAGCGGCAGAGCCGCGTGCGGCGACCGGCGAAAGCGGTCCGGTGATCGTCTTCGACGGCGTCTGCGTGTTGTGCAACGGCTGGATCGGTTTCCTGCTGCGTCACGACCGCGCGCGCCGCTACCGCTATGCGGCGATGCAGGGCGCGCACGGTCGCGGTTTGCTGGCGGCGCACGGGCTGGATCCGGACGATCCGGTGTCGTTCCTGTTAGTCGAGGACGGCCGCGCCTGGACCGACACCGATGCGATCGCGCGGGTGCTGGCCGGCCTGGGCGGGATCTGGCGCGCGGGCGCGTCGATCCGTTGGCTGCCGCGCGCCTTGCGCGATCCGCTGTATCGCCTGATCGCGCGCAACCGCTACCGCTGGTTCGGGCGTTACGAGCATTGCCTGCTGCCGACGGCGGAGCAGCGCACGCGGTTTCTCGACTAGTGCGCCGATAGGGGGCGGGCGGGTCTGCGTTAGCGAAGCCTCGGTGCTTCGGCGGCGGGGCGAGTGGGCGTCGCCGTTGCGGCGGTCTTTATCCGCAGCCGGCATCGGCACTCCTGATAGCAGGATGTCCTTGCAGCTCCGTCCTTCTGCCTGCTGATCGAGCCCGGGTTCCAGCGACGGGTTGAGGCCCTAGGGCCTCGGATGGCAATTCGGCGTTCCCGCTCCGTAAGCCTACGTCCTGTTCATCGTTCTAGACGACCGGTCTAATTGAGTTTAGAGTCCGTAGCCATGAATACCGCCACCGCCCCCACCGACGTCCGCCAGCACATCCTCGACGTGGCCCACCCACTGTTGCTGCGCAAGGGTTTCAGCGCGGTCGGCCTGGCCGAAATCCTGGCCGCGGCGCAGGTGCCGAAGGGCTCGTTCTATCACTACTTCGGTTCCAAGGAGGCCTTCGGCGAGGCCGTGCTGGAAGCCTATTTCAGCGACTACCTGGCGCGTATGGATACCCTGCTGGCGCAGCCGGGGCCTGCCGCGCGTCGCCTGATCGGCTACTTCCACGATTGGCTGGACTCGCAGACCGGCGATGAGGCCCAGAGCCGCTGCCTCGTGGTCAAGCTGGGCGCGGAGGTCTGCGACCTGTCCGAGAGCATGCGCGCAGCACTGGGGCGCGGGACCCGCGGCATCGTCGAACGCCTGGCGCGCTGCATCGAAGAGGGCGGGCAGGACGGTTCGCTGTCGGCCCCGCCGGACGCGAACGCGGCCGCGCTCACGCTCTACCAGAGCTGGCTCGGCGCCAGCCTGCTGGCCAAGATCACCCGCGACCGCGCGCCCTTGGACACGGCCATGGTGGGCACGCGGCAGTTGCTGGGTCTGGCGCTCTACATCTGAGGCGGCGCGGCGCAGGCCCTCCCGCCTTTCTCTTTGCTCTATCTATAGACGACCGGTCTATTTGATTCGTGTCTTTACCCCGTCCACGCCACCGGCGCCTATGAGTGCCGGCGGCCCCGAAGCTTCCACCCCACAGGATTGCCCCATGCCGCAGACCGACACCCTCAATCGCCGCATCCTCCTGGCAGCGCGCCCGCGCGGCGTGCCGACGCCGCAAGACTTCAGGATTCACGAGGACGCCGTGCCGACGCCGGACGAAGGACAGGTGCTGCTGCGCACGCTGTTCCTGTCGCTCGATCCCTACATGCGCAACCTGATGGACGAAGCCGGCACCAGCTACGCGCCGGGCGTGCGCCTGGGCGAGCCGATGGTCGGCGGCACGGTCAGCCGCGTCGTCGCCTCCAGACATCCGCAATACCGAGTCGGCGACTTGGTGCTGGGCAGCGCGGGCTGGCAGGACTACGCGCTGTCGGACGGGAGCGATCTGCTCGCGCTGGGCGACATGGCCCAGCCCTCGCTGGCGTTGGGCGGTCTGGGCATGCCCGCGTTCACCGCCTATGTCGGCCTGCTCGATATCGGTCAGCCCAAGCCGGGCGAGACCGTGGTCGTGGCCGCGGCGACCGGCGCGGTCGGCGCGGTGGTCGGGCAGATCGCCAAGCTCAAGGGCGCGCGCGTGGTCGGCATTGCCGGCGGCGCCGACAAATGCCGCTACGCGGTCGAGGAACTCGGCTTCGACGTCTGCCTGGACCGCCGCGACCCGCGGTTGGCCGAACGCCTCGCTGCCGCCTGCGCGGACGGCATCGACGTCTATTTCGAGAACGTCGGCGGCGAGGTGTTCGACGCGGTGCTGCCCTTGCTCAACCACAACGCGCGGGTGCCGGTGTGCGGCGTGATCGCGCACTACAACGAAGAAGTCCCGCCGCAGGGCCCGGACCGGCTGCCGCTGGTGATGACGACGCTGCTGCAAAAGCGCATCCGCATGCAGGGCTTCATCATCCTCGATCACTACGCCGATCGCTTCGCAGCCTTCCGTCGCGACATGGGCGAATGGGTCGAGAGCGGCCGGGTGAAGCTGCGCGAGGATCGGGTCGAAGGGCTGGAGAGCGCCCCGACGGCGTTCATCGGACTGCTCGAAGGGAGCAACTTCGGCAAGCTCGTGGTGCGCGTCGGCGCGGACTGAGAGCGAAACCCGGCGATACGTCCGGCCGCCCCGCGCAGCCGGACGTATCGCTCGATAATCGCCCGGCCGGTTCGCCCCCGTGGCGAAACGGCCGCGACCCCACGTGTCGCCCCAAGTTCGTGGCACTCTGCGCCGGTCCTGCCGCCGAACGAGGAACGACGATGCTGCGCCGAGCCCTGCTGCTGTCGCTGTGCATCGCCCTGAGCGCCTGTGCGACCACAACGCCAGCACCCCGCGTCGACGCCGCCATGCACGGCGATGCCGCGCGCCCCGCCGATGCGGCGGGCTGGATCCGCAGCGAGCTCTACTTCAGCGTCGGCACCGAGGGCCAGCCGCAGACCCAGGTCGACGAGGCGCAATGGCTCGCCTTTCTCGACCGCGAAGTCACGCCGCGCTTTCCCGACGGCCTGACGGTGTTCGACGGCTACGGCCAGTGGCTGTTCCGCGGCGCCGCCGGCCCCGAGCGCCAGCGCGCGAAGGTGCTGGTGGTGCTGCACGAGGACACGCCCGCGCGCAGCGCCGACATCGAGGCGATCCGCGTGGCCTGGAAACGCGCCAGCGGCCACCAGTCGGTGCTGTGGTCGCGACAGCGGGCGGACGTTTCGTTCTAGCGCCGACGCTGTTCGCGCGGCCCGTCCAGCCTGCACAATCCCAGGTCGCCCACCGCAGCACCCAGGACACGCCGATGACCGCCACCTCCTCACGCCGCTGGTTCGTCGCCGGCGACCTCAACGGCTTCTTCGGCCTGGTGGTGGACAATTTGTCCATCCTGGGCTTCATCGCTGCGGCGCTGATCGGCATCTTCGGTTTCCCGGCCGAGATCGTGTACACGCGCATGTTCCCCGGCACCGCCTTCGGCGTGCTGGTCGGCAACCTGATCTACACGGTGATGGCGCGGCGCCTGGCCGCCAGGACCGGTCGCGACGACGTGACCGCGATGCCGCTGGGCCTGGACGCGCCGACCAGCATCGGCATGGCCTTGCTGGTGCTGGGCCCGGCCTTCGTCGCCTACAAGCAGTCCGGTCTGGACGAGCAGGCCGCGGCGATCGCGACTTGGCAGCTGGGCATGGCCTCGCTGATCGTGATGGGCCTGCTCAAGTTCGTGCTGTCCTTCGCCGGCGACGCGGTCACCCGCCTGATCCCGCGCGCCGGCCTGCTGGGTTCGATCGCCGGCGTGGCGCTGGTGCTGATGGGCTTCCTGCCGCTGGTCGAAACCCTGCGCTCGCCGATGGTCGGCTTCGTCACTCTCGGCCTGCTGCTGTACGTGCTGATCGCCAAGGGCCGCCTGCCGGTCAAGCTGCCCGGCGTGTTCGTCGCCTTCGTGTTCGGCACCGTCCTTTACTACGGCCTGGGGGCGCTCGGCCTGGGCGCGCCCGGCTTCCATTGGCCCGAAGCCGTGCCGCTGCAGATCGTGTTGCCGTGGCCGACCCTGGGCTTCCTCGACGGTCTTCCGGCGACCGTGCCCTACCTGCCGCTGCTGCTGCCGTTCGGCCTGCTGATGGTGGTCGGCGGCATCAACGTCAGCGAGAGCGCGCGCGCCGCGGGCGACGACTACCGCACCCGCGACATCCTGCTCGCCGAAGCGTTCTCGACCCTGGTCGCGGGCTTCTGCGGCGGCGTCGCCCAGACCACGCCCTACATCGGCCAGCCCGCGTACAAGCACATGGGTGCGCGCAGCGGCTATACCCTGCTGACCGGCTTGTTCGTCGGCCTGGGCGGCATGCTCGGCATCGTCTCCGGGCTGGTGCAATGGCTGCCGCTGGCGGTACTGGCGCCGATCATCGTCTACGTCGCGCTCGACATCACCACCCAGGCGTTCCAGGCCACGCCGAGCAAGCACGCCACCGCGATGGTGTTCGGCTTCCTGCCGTCGGTGGCCTACATGCTCGCGATCAAGACCGGCAACCCGGGCTGGATCGCGCCCGAGCACCACGCCCAGCTGATGAGCGCGCTCGACGGCCACGGCCTGCCGGAACTGGCGGTGATCGTGACCCTGGGCAACGGTTTCATCATGACTTCGATGATCTGGACCTCCGCGGTCGCGGCCATGGTCGACGGGCGGCTGCTGCGCGCTTCGGCGTTCCTGCTCGCAGGCGCGGCGTTGTCGCTGTTCGGCATCATCCACTCGGTCGACCCGCGCGGCGGCATCTATCTGCCCTGGGCGCTGGAGGGTTTGCCGCGCATCATCGCCTGGCAGTTCATCGGCGCCTATCTCGCCCTGGCGGCGCTGATGGCATTGCTGTCCCTGCAGCGCCAGCCGCGTCCGGACGCCGCGGCGGCTTGAGGCGGACGCCGCGCGTCCTCATATCGTACGTTCCCCTTCGAATCCGGCCCCGCCATGTCCCTGCAGACGCAACTCGACGCCGTGCCCGGCGTGACCGCGCGGCCCGAAGTCGCCACCCGCGACTTCGTGTTCAACCACACCATGCTGCGGATCAAGGATCCGGCCAGGTCGCTGGACTTCTACACCCGCGTGCTCGGCTTCACCCTGGTGCGCAAGCGCGATTTCGCCGAGGCCAGGTTCAGTCTGTATTTCCTGGTGCTGGTGCCGGAACCGGCGCAGATCCCGGCCGAGGAACCCGCGCGCGGCGAATGGCTGCTGAGCCAGCGCGGCGTGCTCGAACTCACCCACAACCACGGCACCGAAGACGATGCCGGCTTCGCCTATCACCACGGCAACAGCGAACCGCGCGGCTTCGGCCACATCTGCGTGTCGGTGCCCGATGTCGAGGCCGCCTGCGCGCGTTTCGAGCAGCTCGGCGTCGAGTTCCAGAAGCGCCTGAGCGACGGCCGCATGAAGGACATCGCCTTCATCAAGGACCCGGACGGCTACTGGGTCGAAATCCTGCAGCCGACCAGCCGGGTTTGATGCTTCGCGAGCCTGGAATCCGTACTTCTCTTTGAATGGGGGCCGGAGGGGGGCTATTGCCCTCCGCCCTGGGAAAATCCCCGTTCCCCCGGCCTCGCACGACGCCGGGCGCCCGCCCTCTTTTTGCAAAGGGGTCCGCGGTTCGCGCTCGCGGATTGCGGCGACCGCTACCCGCGCAGGCCGGCCTTCCGCAGGCTGAAGACCGGCCGGTCCCTGCGTCTCGGCCAGTCTTGAATCATCCGCCAAAGCCCGCATTAACAGGACATTCGCGGCTTACGCGCGACACTCGCGCCGGGCCGCCACACCTTTCGGAGAACCCTCCATGCGGATGGACAAGCTCACCTCGCGTTTCCAGCAGGCGCTGGCGGACGCGCAATCGCTGGCGGTCGGTCGCGACCACAGCGTGATCGAACCCGCGCACCTGCTCAGCGCGCTGCTGGATCAGAGCGGCGGCAGCACTCGGCCCTTGCTGGCGCAGGCCGGCGTCAACGTGCCGCTGTTGCGCGAGCGCCTCGGCGAAACCCTGGAAAAACTGCCCAAGGTCAGCGGCCAGGCCGGCAACGTCTCGCTCGGCAACGATCTGGCGCGCCTGCTCAATGTCACCGACAAGCTGGCCCAGCAGCGCGGCGACGCTTTCATCGCCAGCGAACTGTTCCTGCTGGCCGCGCTCGAAGACGGCGGCGACGTGGGCCGCGCGCTCAAGGCCGCGGGCGCGAGCAAGGCCAAGCTGGAACCGGCGATCGACAAACTGCGCGGAGGCGAGAGCGTGCAATCCGAGAACGCGGAAGAACAGCGCCAGGCGCTGGAGAAGTACTGCATCGACCTCACCGCGCGCGCCGAATCGGGCAAGCTCGATCCGGTGGTCGGCCGCGACGAGGAAATCCGCCGCACCATTCAGGTGCTGCAGCGCCGGACCAAGAACAACCCGGTGCTGATCGGCGAACCCGGCGTCGGCAAGACCGCGATCGTCGAAGGCCTGGCCCAGCGCATCATCAACAACGAAGTGCCCGAAGGCCTGCGCGGCAAGCGCGTGCTGTCGCTGGACATGGGCGCCCTGATCGCCGGCGCGAAATTCCGCGGCGAGTTCGAGGAGCGCCTGAAGGCCGTGCTCAGCGACCTGTCCAAGAACGAAGGCCAGGTGATCCTGTTCATCGACGAACTGCACACCATGGTCGGCGCCGGCAAGGCCGAAGGTTCGATGGACGCGGGCAACATGCTCAAGCCGGCGCTCGCCCGCGGCGAGCTGCACTGCATCGGCGCGACCACGCTGGACGAGTACCGCAAGTACGTCGAGAAGGACGCCGCATTGGAACGCCGCTTCCAGAAGGTGTTCGTGGGCGAGCCTTCGGTCGAAGACACCATCGCGATCCTGCGCGGCCTCAAGGAGCGCTACGCGGTCCACCACGGCGTCGAGATCACCGACCCGGCGATCGTCGCCGCCGCGACCCTGTCGCACCGCTACATCGCCGACCGCCAGCTGCCCGACAAGGCCATCGACCTGATGGACGAGGCCGCTTCGCGCATCCGCATGGAGATCGACTCCAAGCCTGAAGAGCTCGACCGCAAGGAACGCCGCCTGATCCAGCTCAAGATCCAGCGCGAGGCGCTGAAGAAGGAGAAGGACGCCGAGTCCAAGCAGCGCCTGGCCGATCTGGAAGCCGAGATCGCGACCCTGGAGCGCGACTTCAACGATCTGGAAGAAATCTGGAAGGCCGAGAAGGCGACTTTGCAGGGCGCGACCAAGATCAAGGAGCAGATCGAGCAGGCCAAGCTCGAACTGGAAGCCGCGCAGCGCACCCAGGACTACGCGCGCATGAGCGAGATCCAGTACGGCGCGTTGCCGGAGCTGGAGAAGCAGCTCAAGGCTGCGCAGGAAGCCGAGACCCAGGGCTTCAGGCTGCTGCAGGACAAGGTCACCGCCGAGGAGATCGCCGAGGTGGTCGCGCGCTGGACCGGCATCCCGGTGTCGAAGATGCTCGAAGGCGAGCGCGAGAAGCTGCTCAAGATGGAGCAGGCGCTGCACCAGCGCGTGGTCGGCCAGGACGAGGCGATCCGCGTGGTCTCCGATGCCGTGCGCCGTTCACGCGCGGGCCTGTCCGATCCCGACCGCCCAAGTGGTTCGTTCCTGTTCCTGGGTCCGACCGGCGTCGGCAAGACCGAGCTGTGCAAGGCCCTGGCCGAGTTCCTGTTCGATTCCAGCGATGCCATGGTCCGCATCGACATGAGCGAGTTCATGGAGAAGCACGCGGTCAGCCGTCTGGTCGGCGCGCCTCCGGGCTACGTCGGCTACGAAGAAGGCGGTTACCTGACCGAGGCCGTGCGTCGCCGTCCCTACAGCGTGATCCTGCTCGATGAGGTCGAGAAGGCGCACCCGGACGTGTTCAACATCCTGCTGCAGGTGCTCGACGACGGCCGTCTCACCGACGGCCAGGGCCGCACCGTGGATTTCCGTAACACCGTGATCGTGATGACCAGCAACCTGGGCTCGCAGATGATCCAGGAGCTGGCCTCGGACGACAGCGCCGAGAGCTACACCCAGATGAAGGCCGCGGTGATGGGCGTGGTCCAGGCGCACTTCCGGCCGGAGTTCATCAACCGTCTCGACGACATCGTCGTGTTCCACCCGCTCGACAAGGTCCAGATCCGCGAGATCGCCAAGATCCAGATGCACGGCCTGGAGAAGCGCCTGGGCGAGCGCGGCCTCAAGCTGTCGCTGTCGGATGCGGCCTTGGCCCTGATCGGCAACGTCGGTTTCGACCCGGTCTACGGCGCGCGTCCGCTCAAGCGTGCGGTCCAGCAACAACTGGAGAACCCGCTCGCGCAGAAGATCCTGAGCGGCGAGTTCGTCAGCGGCGACACCATCCAGGTCGAAGCCGAGGCAGGGCACCTGGTGTTCCGCAAAGCCTGATTTGGAAACGGCGTGTTGAGGTAATCGCGGCTCACGCCGCTCCCACAGAAGGCGGCGGCGTCCGGATGCGATGCGGGCGACGCCGCACACTTGGATTACGAAGCGGCCCGCGCGATGCGGGCCGTTTCGTTTGCGGAAAATACATGAGTGTTGGGGAAATCGCGGCTCACGCCGCTCCCACAGAAAACGGCGTCCGAATGCGGGGGCGTCGTCGGTACTGTGGGAGCGGCGTGAGCCGCGATTGAACTCCAATCGCGACGTACCGCCCAGCGATCGCAGTCTCAGTTCGCGACCGCCGCCGCCTTGCGCGGCACGATCCCCAGCGCCTGCTCGATCTCGGCCGGGTCGTAGCGCTTGCCGCCCTTGAACACCAGGTCGACCTTGCGGATGTCGCTCATGTCGCGCAGCGGATCGCCGTCGATCAGCACCAGGTCGGCGAGCTTGCCCGGCGCGATCACGCCGCGGTCCTTGTCCACGCCCAGCACCTGTGCCGGGGTCAGTGTCGCCAGGCGCAGCACTTCGGCATTGGCGATGCCGGCGCGCGAATACACCTCCAGTTCCGCGTGCAGCATGTAACCGGCCAGCGCGTCGGTGCCGGGCAGGATGGTCACGCCGGCGTCGTGCACGGTCTTGAGCAGGCGCAGCATGGTCGGAAACGCCTGCCTGTAGGCCTCTTCCTTGCCGTGCGGCGGCTTCAGCGCGCCCCAGCTCAGGCCGCGCTGGGCCTGCGGCGGGAAACGTTCGGCGACGCCGCGCAAGCCCGGCGGGGTCTTGCTGTCGGGATCGCCGGCGTACAGATCCTCGGCCAGGGCCATGGTCGGGTCGAGCACGGTGTGGTGGCGCTTGAGGAAGTCGACGAACTCGCGCACCTCGGCCTTCTCCGGCGGGAACTCGTGGGCGTGCTCGCCGACCTCGGTCAGGCGCGCCTTGGTGCGGGTGTCCTGCACGCGCGGGTACATGAAGTTGAGTTCGACGAACAGGAAGTGCTGCAGTTCGTCGGCGCCGGCCTCGATGAACTGGCGCGCCGACATGAAGGCCGGCACGTGCCCGCTCACGCGCAGGCCGCGCGCGTGGGCGCGGTCGGCGATGATCGGGAACAGTTCCGGCTTCAGCGACGAATAGGTCTTGATCTGCATGTAGCCGCGGTCGGCGTAGAAGTCCACGGCCTTGAGCGCTTCCTCCGGCGTGTCGACCAGCATCTTGGTCGGGCCGGCATAGGGACCGGGGCCGTCGATGAAGCCGGCCATCATCACGCGCGGGCCGATCTCGGTGCCGGCCTCGAAGCGCTTCACGCGTTCGGGGAAGGTGTCGAAGTTGTTGGCGACGTCGCGCGCGCTGGTGACGCCGGCGGCGATGTCGAGCGCGCCGTCCTGGATCGACGCGTAATGCTTGTGCACGTCCCACAGGCCCGGCATCAGGAAGCGGCCGTTCGCGTCGATCACCTCGGCGCCGGCCGGCGCCTTGAGCTGGGCGTCGGGGGCGACGCGTACGACGCGCTCACCCTCGATCAGCACGCTGGTGCCCGCCGTCGCGCTCAGGTCGCGCGGGTCGTACAGGCGGGCATTGCGGATCAGCAGCGGTCCCTTGGGCGCATGGGTGAGCCGCTGCGCGAACTCGGCGCCCCAGCTCGCATCGGCGCGCTCCTGCAGTTCCAGCAATTTGGGCAGCGCGTCCTGCAACTCGGTGTCGATGACCACGAACCAGCCCGACGCGTAGATCGCGGCGGCGGTCGAGCCGTCGCTGCGCAGCCACAGCGAGCCTGGGGTGAAATCCAGGCCGACGATGCGCTGCAGGCTCAGTTTGACCGGACCGTTCTTGCCGACCACCTCGTGCTCGCCCAGGGTTTCGAGGCGCGCCTCGCCCGCGGGCAGGATCGCGAGCTTGCGATCGGGCGCCTGCAGCAGGGCGCGCGCGAGGGCGCCGCTGACTTCCGGCGGGGCCTGCAGCGGCAGGAAGAACGCGGGCGCGGCCAGGGTCTTTTCGCCTTGTTCGCTAGGGTTCTTCCAGCTCGCGCGGCCGCCGCTAACCTGGTAGCGCTCTTCGAAGGGGTTGAGCAGGTAGTCGTTGCCGCTGCCCGAGTAGTCGGCCAGGGTGCCGTCGGGATTGAGGCGCCAGTGCGTCTTGCTGCGGTCGCCGCGACCGCGGTCGCTGAAGTGGTATTCCACCTGGATCGAGCCGTCGGTGGCGGTCTCGACGACCTGCTTGCCGGCGACGTTGCCCTGCATCAGCACCACTTGTTCGCGGCGTGCGGCGAGGGCGTCGCCGATGGCGGTGGACAGTACCAGCGACAGCAGCAGCGGACCGGCGAAGCGCATGGCGCCCTCCTTGGGCATGGCCGCCGCGGGGCGCGGCGTCGGTCTTCCTTATAACGAATCCACGCCGCGGCGCATGTGCCGCGCGCGACGGAGATCGAGGCCCGGGGCCGGCGGCGATGCGTCGCGTCGGCGGTGCGCCAAAAGCGACGGCCCGGAAGTCCGGGCCGTCGGCGAGCGCATGCGGCCGCGATCCGCGGCTCAGATCACCACTTGTAGCCGACCTTCAGGTAGGCGAAGGCGCCGTTGAAGCCGAACGGCGAGGCGGTGTTGTAGGGCAGGTAGTTGCGCGTGCCCAGCACCAGCTTGGACTCGTCGGGGTACTCGTCGAGCACGTTGTCGCCGCCGATGGTGAAGTCCCAGCTGTCCAGGTGGTAGGTCGCGGCCAGGTCCAGCGTCCACTTCGCGCCGAAGGTCTGGTCCAGCAACGGATTGGTGGCGTGCAGTTCGGTGAATTCGCCGTAGCGGGTGGCGGTGGCGTTGAAGCTCCAGTTGCCGGTGTCCCAATCGCCGGCCAGGAAGAACTTGTCCTTGGGCGCGCCCTTGGTGATGCGGCCGATCTCGGTGCGGCCGATGCGTACCGCGGCCGGATCGATCGCGGCCAGGCGCGCCGGGTTGGGCGCGATCTTCTCGATCTCGGTCTTGGAGTAGTTGTAGCCCAGGGTCAGGTTGAACTTGCCCGATGCCAGATCCCAGGCCTGGGTCGCGACGATGTCCACGCCCTGGGTCTTGGTGTCGACCGCGTTGGTGAAGTAGCGGCCGCCGCCGATGCCCGGATAGCCATTGGCCTGCAGGTAGTTGCGCACCGCGGTGCTGGTCAGGTTTTCCGACAGCAGGATGCGGTCGTCGACCTTGATGTGGTACGCATCGATGGTGATGTACAGGCCGTCGCTGGGCTGCAGCACCAGGCCCAGGCTGTAGTTGGTGGACTCTTCGGCCTTCAGCGACTCCGAACCCAGCGCGACCGCGGCGGGGTTGTCGACGCGGAAGGTGCCGATCTCGTACGGGACGCCGCTGATGAAGTTGGTCGCGATCGACTGGAAGAACTGCTGCTGCAGGGACGGCGCGCGGAAGCCGGTCGAGGCGGTGGCGCGCAGGGCGACCTTGTCGGTGAAGGCGTAGCGCGCCGACAGCTTGCCCGAGGTGGTGTCGCCGAAGTCGCTGTAGCTCTCGAAGCGCGCGGCGATGCCGGCGGAGAACTTGTCGGTCAGGTCGGCCTCGACGTCGGCGTACAGCGAATAGCTGTGGCGGTCGAAATCGCCGGCGTCGCTGGCGCGGAAGCCGGAGAACACCTGCGCGCCCGGGATGATCTGGCCGTTCGAGGCCGGCACGCCGCCGTTGGCGTAGGACAGCGGCTCGCCGGCGAGCTGGGAGAATTCCTCGCCGCGCCATTCCGCGCCCCAGGCGAAGGTCACCGGGTACTGCCAGCCGAAGTCCACCGGGCGGGCGAAGTCCAGGTTCAGCACGTGCTGGGTGACTTCGAGCGCGCCGGCGTAGAACTCCGTCGGCGAAGTCGGGCCGAGGCTGCGGTTGAGGGTGTGCTCGATGTCGAAGCTGAGCTCGTTATGGCCGTAGTTGTAGCTGAAGTCGATCTGGGTGCCGCCGGCGGTTTCGCCGCGCAAGCCGACCACCGCGGCGCGGTCCTTGCTGACGTTGTGGATCTGCGGCAGGAAGCCGTTGGGGTAGATCGAGGGGATGTTGCGCGGGTCGCCGGCGAAGCGGAAATAGCCGTTGGAGAGCACGTCGCGCTTGCTGTAGCTGCCGAAGGAATAGAAGGTCAGATAGTCGGTGGGGCTGTACTCGCCGTTGTACGAGACCGCGCCGCTGTCGATGTCGGGATCGCCGTAGCGCTGTTCGACCACGCCCTGGAACGGGCGCGCGCGGTTGGTCTGGTCCTGATGGCCGCCCTGCGCGGCCAGGTGCAGCTTGCCGTTCTCGCCGAGCTTGAAGCCGGCGTCGCCGGACAGCTGGTACTGCTCGCCGTCGCCGGCGCTGTACTGGCCGTAGCGCGCGGCGATGCTGCCGCCGTGGTCGCTGCCCTTGAGCACCACGTTGACCACGCCGGCGATCGCGTCGGAGCCGTACTGCGCCGAGGCGCCGTCGCGCAGCACTTCCACGCGCTCGATCGAGGCGATCGGGATCGCGTTGAGGTCGACCGGCGAGGAGCCGCGGCCCTGGCTGCCGTTGAGGTTGATCAGCGCGGTGGTGTGACGGCGCTTGCCGTTGACCAGCACCAGCACCTGGTCCGGCGCCAGGCCGCGCAGCTGCGCGGGGCGCACGGCGTCGGTGCCGTCGGTGATCGCCGGGCGCGGGAAATTCAGCGAGGGCAGGGCGCGCGCCAGCGCGGTCGCGAGTTCGACCGTGCCGGTGGCCTCCAGCGCCTCGGGGGTGATGATGTCGATCGGCGCGCTGGATTCGGCGACGGTGCGATCGCTGACCCGGGTGCCGGTGACGATCACCTGGTCCAGGGTGTGGGCCTCGGAGGCGGGTTCGCCCGGAGCGGGTGCTTGCTGGGCGTAGCCAGGAGCGGCGAGGGCGGCGAGCAGGGCGAGTGCGAGCGGACGACGGACGGCGCGGAAAGCAACGGACATGGTGCGCGGCTCCTTGCGGCGGAGGGATTGGTAGCGATGTCATTTTGGTTTAACACGGTTCTAACAACCCGGTCAAACCGATATCCGCATGAAGCGATAGCCAATTGGTATAGGGTTCGGGCGGTTTGTGACGGCGGTTGCCAAATCGAAGGTCGGGGCCGCGTCGGCGTCCGGATCGGGCGCTGGTTCGGATCCGGATCGGCCCGCAAACGAGTGGGGCGCAGCGGTGCCTGCAGCCTGGAACTCCGCGGTCGCCCCCTGCTCATGCCGTTTCGTCATGCCGGCCGGCCGCGGCCGGGCTGTTAACATGCGCGGGCTTGAGGTGATTGCCGGCCCCGCCGGCGATTGAAACGGGAATCCGGTGCGCCAGTCCTTCCAACGAAGCGACGGCTATTCCGGAGCTGCCCCCGCAACGGTAAGCAAGACGAACGATCCGCAACGAAGCCACTGTGCGCATGCATGGGAAGGCGCGGATCGGAGGGCTGGAGGCCCTCGCTTGCGAGCCCGGAGACCGGCCTGAGGCTGACCCGACACGCGGTGGGCGCTGTCATGGGGCCGCCTTGCGTCCGCGCTTCGTCGCCTCGTCGTTCCCTCCTGCGTGTCTCCGATCCATCGATTCCGCGCGGGTAGGCGCGGACCAGGAGCATGCTTTGAATTTCCGTCATTCCGTCCTTCGCCGCACTGCGCTGGCGACGGCGCTGCTGTCCGCCGTCGCCCCGGCCGTGGCCGCCGATGCCGCCACCGACCTCGACCAGGTCGTCGTCACCGCCACCCGCACCGCGCAGACCCAGGACGCGACCCTGGCCTCGGTCACCGTGATCGACCGCGAGGACATCGAACGCCTGCAACCGGCCGACCTGCCGGACCTGCTGCGCGGCACGCCCGGCCTGTCGATAGCCAACAACGGCGGTCCCGGCAAGTCGACCTCGCTGTTCCTGCGCGGCACCGAATCCGACCACGTGCTGGTCCTGATCGACGGCATCAAGATCGGCTCGGCGACCAGCGGCGGCGCCTCGCTGCAGGACATTCCGGTCGAACAGATCGAGCGCATCGAGATCGTGCGCGGCCCGTTCTCCAGCCTGTACGGCTCCGAAGCGCTGGGTGGCGTGATCCAGATCTTCACCCGGCGTCCACAGGGCGCGTTCGCGCCGCACGCCAGCGCCTCGATCGGCAGCTGGCGGACGCGCCGCGGCAGCCTGGGCGTGGGCGGCAAAGGCGAGAACGGCTGGTATTCGATCAACGCCGCCAGCGAAGACACCGACGGCATCAACGCCTGCCGCGGCAAGCCCTCGCCGGGCGGCGCCGGCTGCTTCACCAACTCGCCCGATCGCGACGGCTACCGCAACCTGTCGCTGACCGCCCAAGGCGGTTACCGCTTCAACGAGGCCTGGGACGCCGAAGCGCGCCTGTTCCGCGCCGAGGGCCGCAACGAGTACGACGGCAGCAGCAACAACCAATCCGACACCGTGCAGCAGATCGCCGGCGCGCGCCTGCGCTACGCGCCGTCCGAGCGCGCGACGCTGGGCCTGAGCCTGGGCCGCAGCGCCGACCTCAGCGACAACTACAGGAACGGCGTCTACTCCAGCACCTTCAACACCCGCCGCAAGCTCGGTTCGCTGCAGGGCGACTTCGGCCTCGGCGGCGGCCTGCTCAGCCTGGGCTACGACTGGCAGCAGGACGAAGTCGAAAGCAGCACCGTCTACGCCCACGACCGCCGCATCAACCGCGGCCTGTTCGGCCAGTACCAGTACGGCTTCGGCGTGCATTCGCTGCAGGCCAGCCTGCGTCGCGACGACGACAGCCAGTTCGGCGGCCAGACCACCGGCAGCGCGCTGTGGGGCTGGAACTTCAGCGAACAGCTGCGCCTGACCGCGAGCTACGGCACCGCGTTCAAGGCGCCGACCTTCAACGAGCTGTACTTCCCCGGCTTCGGCAACGCCGATCTCAAGCCCGAGGAATCGCGCAGCTTCGAGCTCGGCCTGCGCGGTGAGCATGCCTGGGGCGGCTGGTCGCTCAACGGCTACGAGACCCGGGTCGACGACCTGATCGCGTTCGACGCTTCGATCGGCTTGCCGGGCAACATCGATCGCGCCCGCATCCGCGGCGTCGAGGCCAGCGTCGACACCACGCTCGCCGGTTGGGACCTGCGCGCCAGCGCGACCTGGCTGGATCCGCGCAACGACAGCCGGAGCAGCAGTCGCGACAAGATCCTGCCGCGGCGGGCGCGCGAAAGCGCCCGTTTCGATGCCGACCGCCGCTACGGCCGCTTCAGTTTCGGCGGCAGCGTCTATGTCGCCGGCAGCCGTTACGACGACTTGGCCAATACCCGCCGCCTGGACAGCTACGCCACCACCGACCTGCGCATGGGCTTCCGCTTCGACGAGTCCTGGAGCCTGCAGTTGGCGGCCAACAATGCGTTCAACCAGCGCTACGAAACCGCGTCCTACTACAACCAGCCGGGCCGCAACTACCTGCTGACCCTGCGCTACCGCCCGGCGAACTGATCGCCACGTCCACGCCACCGAGGCTGCCGATGAACGTTCCTGCCCGACCCGTCTACTACAGTCTGTTCACCGCGCTCGCCGCATCGATGGTCGCGACCCGCTTCCATCATTTCGGCGACGCCTTGCATCTGCCCGATGCGTCGATGGCGGTGTTCTTCCTCGGCGGCCTGTGGTTGCGCCGGCACCTGGGCTTCGCCGCCTTCCTGGTCCTGGCCGTGGCGATCGACTGGATCGCGATCCAGGCCCAGGGCAAGAGCTTCTTCGAGCACTACTGCGTGACCCCGGCCTACGCCTGCCTGCTGCTGGCGTACGCGGCGCTGTGGTACGGCGGCCGCTGGTACGCCGAACGACTGCGGGCCACGCCGCGCGCGCTGTCGGGCGCGTTCGGCGTCGGCCTGGCCGCGGCCTCGCTGTCGTTTCTGATCTCCAACGGCGCCTTCTACTGGCTCGGCGGTCGCTACGAAGACCCCAATGTGGGCCAGTACCTGTCGCGGTTGTGGCAATGGGGTCCGCTGTTCGTGCGCACCACCCTGAGCTACATCGCCGTAGGCCTGGTCGCCTACGCATTGATCGCGCGCGCCGCCGGCGCGCGCACCTCGCCGCGCGTCGCCGAAGTCTGATCGAGGGAGCCTGCCGATGACCGCCAGCACCACCCATTCCCTGCCGCTGGTTTCGCCGCGCGCCCAGATCGTCGTCGGCGTCGCGCTCGCGGCGCTGATGATCGCCACCCGCGGCCAGCATTTCGCCAGCATCGACCGGCTGCCGAGCGCATCCTGGGCGGTCTTCTTTATCGCCGGCGCGATGCTGCGGCCGATGTGGATGCTGCCGCTGCTATTCGTGCTGGCCTCGCTGCTGGACATCGTCAGCCTGGCTTCGGGCACGATCGGCGACTGGTGCCTGTCGCCCGCGTACTGGGCTTTGGCGCCGGCGTACGCGACGCTGTGGTTGGCCGGCAATTTCTACGCCCGCATCCATCTCGATCGCTGGTCGACGCTGCCACGGCTGGCGCTGGTGCTGGCGCTGGCCGCGTTCGTGGCTTATGCGTGCTCCGGCGGCGGCTTCTATTTCTTCTCCGGCCGCTATCCGGAACCGACCCTGGCCGGATTCGCCGGGCGCATCGCTCGGTACTATCCACGTAGTCTCGGCACTCTGGCCGGCTACGTCGGCGCCGCGTTCGCCCTGTGGGCGGGCCTGCGCGCACTGGGCGCGGTCCGCGCCACCCAACACGGAGCCCGCGCATGAACGATCCGACTCTCAGCCAGGAAGACCGCCATCGCGAGCGCATGCAGCGCAAGAAAGAGCTGGTCGACCGCAAGATCGCCCGCGCCACCATCGAGCGCGGCGTGCTGGTGGTCAACACCGGCAACGGCAAGGGCAAAAGCTCGTCCGGCTTCGGCATGCTCGCGCGCTCGCTGGGCCATGGCTTCCGCTGCGGCGTGGTGCAGTTCATCAAAGGCAGTTTCTCGACCGGCGAGGAAGCTTTCTTCCGCCGTTTCGAAGGCGAGCAACTCGGCTACCACGTGATGGGCGAGGGTTTCACCTGGGAAACCCAGGACAAGGCCCGCGACATCGCCGCCGCGCAGGCGGCCTGGGCCAAGGCCGCGGCGATGCTGGCCGACGAGCGCTACGACTTCGTGCTGTTGGACGAACTCAACATCGCCCTAGCGCACCGCTACGTCGAACTCGACGCGGTGCTGGCGGCGGTCGCCGCGCGTCCGCCGCTGCAGCACGTGGTCATCACCGGCCGCGGTGCGCCCGACCGCCTGATCGACGCCGCTGATACCGTGACCGAGATGCGCGTGGTCAAACATGCGTTCCAGGCCGGCATCAAGGCCCAGAAAGGCGTCGAGCTGTAAGCGCATGAGCGCCAGCCATTCCAGCGACGATCTGCGTCACTGCCCGGCGCTGCTGGTGTCCGCGCCGGCATCGGGCCAGGGCAAGACCAGCGTTACCGCCGCGCTCGCGCGCTGGCATACGCGCCAGGGTCGGCGCGTGCGCGTGTTCAAGACAGGACCGGACTTCCTCGATCCCATGGTGCACGAACGCGCCAGCGGCGCGCCGGCCTACCAGCTCGACCTGTGGATGTGCGGCGAGGACGACGTGCGCGCGCGCCTGTACCAGGCCGCGGGCGAGGCCGACCTGATCCTGGTCGAGGGCGTGATGGGCCTGTTCGACGGCCAGCCGTCCAGCGCCGATCTCGCGCTCGCCCTGGGCCTGCCGGTGCTGGCGACCATCGACGGCTCGGCGATGGCGCAGACCTTCGGCGCGCTGGCCCTCGGGTTGGCGCGCTACCGCGACGGGCTGCAGGTGCACGGTGTCGCCGCCAACCGGGTCGGCAGCGCCTATCACGCGCAATTGCTGCGCGAGAGCCTGCCGGCGCCGCTGCAATGGCTGGGCGCCTTGCCGCGAGATCCCGCATTGGCCTTGCCCGAGCGTCATCTCGGCTTGGTGTCCGCAAGCGAACTGGGCGATCTCGATGCGCGCCTGGATGCACTCGCCGACGCCTGGGCCGCACATGCCGACGCCTCGCTGCCGCCGCCGGTCGCGTTCGCGCCGGCCGTGCGCGCATCGGTGCCGCCGCTGCTGCGCGGCCGCCGCATCGCGATCGCCCGCGATGCGGCGTTCTGCTTCCTGTATCCGGCCAACCTCGACCTGTTGAGCGAAGCCGGCGCCGAACTCGTGTACTTCTCGCCGCTGGCCGGCGAGCGTCTGCCCGACTGCGATGCAGCCTGGTTGCCTGGCGGCTATCCGGAACTGCATCTGCCGGCCTTGTCGGGCAGCGACGGTTTACGCCGCGACCTGCACGCGCACCGCGACGCCGGCAAGCCGCTGCTGGCCGAATGCGGCGGCCTGCTGTACCTGCTCGACACGCTCGCCGACAAGGACGGCGACCGTCGGCCGATGGCCGGCCTGTTGGCCGGCGACGCGGCACTGCAGCCGCGCCTGGCCGCGCTGGGCCTGCAATCGGTGGCGCTGCCCGAAGGCGAGCTGCGCGGCCATACCTTCCACTACGCGCGCGCCGAGATCGCGGCGCAACCGATCGCGCATTCGTTCAATCCCAACGGCGGCCCCAGCCGCGAAGCGGTGTACCGCGATCGCCGTCTGAGCGCGAGCTTCGTCCACTTCTATTTCCCGTCGAACCCGACGGCGGCGCTGCGCCTGTTGCAGCCGTGAGCGCCATGCACGCCGTCGCTGCGATGTGGGCCGCGCTGCTGCTGGATCGTGCGCTGGGCGAGCCGCGGCGCGCGCATCCGCTGGCCGGCTTCGGCCGCATCGCCCAGGCGATCGAACGGGCGCTGTACCGCGACGGCCGCGCCCGTGGCGTGCTGGCCTGGTCGCTTGCGGTGCTGCCGTTGACCGCGCTCGCCGTGGCCCTGCAGCTCGCTGCCGCGCTGTACTCGCCCTGGCTGGCGACGGCCTACGCGGCCGGCGTGCTCTACCTGTGCGTCGGTCTGCGCAGTCTGGACGAACACGCCACGCCGGTCGCGCAGGCCTTGCGCAGGCACGACCTCGACGCTGCACGCACCGCGGTCGGCCGCATCGTCAGCCGCGACACCCAGGCCCTGGACGCGGAACGCATCGCCGCGGCGGCGACCGAATCGGTGCTGGAGAACGGCAACGACGCGGTGTTCGGCGCGCTGTTCTGGTTCGCCGTGCTCGGTCCGGCCGGCGCGGTGCTGTACCGGCTCGCGAACACGCTGGATGCGATGTGGGGCTACCGCACCGCGCGTTACGAACACTACGGCTGGGCCGCCGCACGCATCGACGACGCGCTCAACTATCTGCCGGCGCGATTGACCGCGTTGACCTACGCCCTGCTCGGCAATGCCGCGAGCGCGCTGCGCTGCTGGCGTCTTCAAGCGCCGGCCTGGGACAGCCCCAACGCCGGCCCGGTGATGGCGGCCGGCGCCGGGGCGCTGCGCGTGCGCCTGGGCGGTGCGGCGCCGTATCACGGCATCTGGGAGGAGCGTCCCTTGCTGGGCGAGGGCGATGCGCCCGATGCCGACGCGATCGCGCGTGCCCAGGCGCTGGTCCGTCGCGGCGTGTGGTTGTGGCTGGCGGCGCTCACTGTCATTGCGATTCTGGTGCGCCATGTCTCCATTTTCTGAGCGCGACGCCATGTCGCGGTTTCCGCCTGCAGGAGTTCGCAAGCATGCTTGAACACGGCGGCCGTCTGTTGCGCGCGGCGCAGCGCTACGGCATAGCGCCCGCGGACTGGTTGGACCTGTCGACCGGGATCAATCCCGAGGCCTGGCCGGTGCCGGCGATTCCGGCGCGCGCCTGGCATCGGCTGCCCGAGGACGACGATGGCCTTGCCGCGGCCGCGCGCGAGTACTACGGCGCACCGGAGCTGCTCGCGGTCGCCGGTTCGCAGGCCGCGATCCAGGCTCTGCCGTGGCTGCGCGCGCGTTCGCGGGTCGGCGTGCTCGCGCCCGGTTATGCCGAACATGCGCACGCCTGGCGTCAGGCCGGGCATGCGGTCGAGTTGTGCTCGGGCGCAGCCTTGTTCGAGCAGGCCGAGCGCTACGACGTGATCGTGCTGATCCACCCCAACAATCCCGGCGGCGACCGTTACCCGCGAGCGGCGCTGCTGGCCCTGCACGCACAGCTGGCCGCGCGCGGCGGGTGGCTGCTGATCGATGAGGCTTTCATGGACGCGACCCCCGAGGCCAGCCTCTGCGCCGACAGCGAGCGCGAGGGCCTGATCGTGCTGCGTTCGGTCGGCAAGTTTTTCGGTCTGGCCGGCGCGCGCGCCGGTTTCGTCTGCGCCGCACCGGCGTTGCTGCGCGCGCTGCGCGAACGCCTGGGTCCGTGGACCCTGAGCGGCCCGAGCCGACACGTCGTGCAACTGGCCCTGGCCGACCGCGACTGGCAGACGCGCATGCGCGCCCGGCTACGGTCGCAGGGCGCACGCCTGGCCGACGTGCTGGGCGCGCACGGACTCGCCCCCAGCGGCGGCTGCGCTTTTTTCCAGTGGCGGCGTTGCGAGGACGCGGCCGAACTGCACGACGCACTGGCCCAGCGCGGCATCCTCACCCGTTTGTTCGACGCGCCGCACAGCCTGCGTTTCGGCCTGCCCGGCGACGACGCGGCGTACGCGCGACTGAGCGCGGCCTTGGCCGAAGTCGTACCGGCACGGAGCCCGGCATGAGCGGACGTGTGCTGATGGTGCAGGGCTGCACCTCCGATGCCGGCAAGAGCGCTCTGGTCACCGCGCTGTGCCGCTGGTTGCACCGGCGCGGCGTGCGGGTGGCGCCGTTCAAGCCGCAGAACATGGCGCTGAACTCCGCGGTCACCGCCGATGGCGGCGAAATCGGCCGCGCCCAGGCCGTGCAGGCCCAGGCCGCCGGTCTGGCCCCGCACACCGATTTCAACCCGGTGCTGCTCAAGCCCAACAGCGACACCGGCGCGCAGGTGATCCTGCACGGCCGCGCGGTCGCCAACATGGATGCGCGCGGCTACCACGACTACAAGCGCACCGCGATGCAGGCGGTGCTGGCCTCGCACGCGCGCCTGGTCGCCGGCTTCGAGGCGGTGATCGTCGAAGGCGCGGGCAGCCCGGCCGAGATCAACCTGCGCGCCGGCGACGTCGCCAACATGGGCTACGCCGAGGCCGTGGACTGCCCGGTCCTGCTGATCGCCGATATCGATCGCGGCGGCGTGTTCGCGCACCTGGTCGGCACCCTGGCACTGCTGTCGGACAGCGAGCGCGCACGCGTGGCCGGCTTCGTGATCAACCGCTTTCGCGGCGACATCGCCTTGCTGCAGCCCGGCCTGGACTGGCTGGAACGCGAGACCGGCAAGCCGGTGCTGGGCGTGCTGCCGTACCTGCAGGGTCTGCACCTGGACGCCGAGGACGCGTTGCCGCGCGAGCGCACGCACAAGGCGCAGGCCGCCTTGCGGGTCGCGGTGCCGGCGCTGCCGCGGATCAGCAACCACACCGATTTCGATCCGCTGCGCGCGCATCCGCAAGTCGAGCTGCACTATGTCGGCCCCGGCGAGACGCCGCCGGCCTGCGACCTGATCGTGCTGCCGGGCTCCAAGTCCACGCGCGCCGACCTGGCCTGGTTGCGCGCGAACGGCTGGGAGGAAGCCATTGCGCGCCACCTGCGTTACGGCGGCAAGCTGATCGGCATCTGCGGCGGGCTGCAGATGCTCGGGCGCGCGATGCACGATCCGCTGGGCATCGAGGGCGCGCCCGGCAGCAGCCAAGGCCTGGGCTGGCTGGAGCTGGACACCACCCTGGAGCCGCACAAGCAGCTGCGCAACGTCGCCGGCAGGCTCGTGCTCGACGATGCGCCGATACGCGGCTACGAGATCCATTGCGGTCTCAGCAGCGGTCCGGCGCTGGCGCGTGCGACCTCGCGTCTCGACGACGGCCGCCTCGACGGCGCCTGCTCGGAAGACGGGCAGGTGTTCGCGAGCTACTTGCACGGCCTGTTCGACGAACCCGCCGCGTTGGCCGCCTTGTTGCGTTGGGCCGGGCTGCGCGACGCCGCGACCGTCGACATGCAGGCCTTGCGCGAAACCGCCATCGAGCGCCTGGCCGATGCGGTGGAAGCGCATCTGGACACCGAACGCCTGGTCGCATTGCTGGGCCTGAAAACCGATACGGAAGCCGCCGCATGCGCACCCTGATACTCGGCGGCGCGCGCTCGGGCAAGAGCGCGCTGGCCGAACGCTTGGCGGCACGCAGCGCCGACGTGGTCTACATCGCCACCGCGCAGGCGCGCGACGGCGAGATGGCCGCGCGTGTCGCCCATCACCGCGAACGTCGCCCCGCGCATTGGCGCACCCACGAAGAACCCCTGGCCCTGGCGACCGCCCTGCGCGAGCACGCGCGCGATGGCCGCTGCGTGCTGGTCGATTGCCTGACCCTGTGGCTGAGCAATCTGCTCGGCGATGAACGCGATCCGGCGCGCTACGACATCGAACGCGAGGCGCTGCTGCAAACGCTGCCGTCGCTGCCGGGCGAGATCGTGCTGGTCAGCAACGAAGTCGGTCTGGGCGTGGTGCCGATGGGCGAGCTCACCCGGCGCTTCGTCGACGAAGCTGGCCGTCTGCATCAAACCCTGGGCACGCGCTGCGAGCGCGTGCTGTTCGTCGCCGCGGGCCTGCCGCTGGCGCTCAAAGGAGATCTACCTTGAACGAGCTTGCGACCCCGTCGGCTGTGCGCGACTGGACCCTCGATGCCTGTGCCGCCACCGACCGCGACTGCGAAGCGCAGGCGCTGGCGCGGCAGGCGCAACTGACCAAGCCGCCGGGTTCGCTAGGCGCGCTGGAAGCGGCCGCGGTGCGGCTGGCCGCCTTGCAGCACATGCCGCGACCGGCGCTGGACCGGGTCTGGATCAGCGTGTTCGCGGCCGACCATGGCGTCGCCGCCGAGGGCGTGTCGGCGTTTCCGCAGGCGGTGACCGGCGAGATGGTGCGCAACTTCGCCGGCGGCGGCGCCGCGATCAGCGTGCTCGCGCGCGAGCTAGGCGCGACCTTGGACGTGGTCAACCTGGGCACGGTCAACGATCCCGGCGAGATCGCCGGAGTGCGCCGCGCGATCGTCGCCGCCAGCAGCGCGAATTTCTGCGAGCAGCCGGCGATGAGCGCGGCGCAATTGCAGGCCGCCCTGGATGCCGGCGCGAACAGCGTGCGCCTGGCGCGCGCCGACGGCGCCCAGCTCTATATCGGCGGCGAGATGGGCATCGCCAACACCACCGCCGCGACCGCACTGGCCTGCGCGCTGCTCGGCGTCGCGCCGACCGAACTGGCGGGGGCCGGCACCGGTCTGGACGCGGCAGGGATCGCCCATAAAGCCGCGGTGGTCGCACGCGCGCTCGCGCTGCATGCCGACGCGACCGAGGCGCGCGAGCAGTTGCAGCGTCTCGGCGGCTTCGAGATCGCGGCCCTGAGCGGCGCCTTCGTCGCCGCGGCCCAGGCCGGCCTGCCGGTGCTGGTCGATGGATATATCGCGACCGTCGCCGCGTTGGCCGCGACCCGGATCAATCCGGGCGTACGCGATTGGCTGCTGTTCGCGCATCGCTCGCACGAACGCGGGCACGGCCTGTTGCTGCAGGCGCTGGATGCGCAGCCGCTGCTCGACCTGGGCATGCGCCTGGGCGAGGCCAGCGGCGCCGCGGTCGCGGTGCCGGTGCTGCGCCTGGCCTGCGCGCTGCACAACGGCATGGCCACGTTCGCTCAGGCCGGCGTGTCGGAACGCTGATGCCGGCCGCATCCATCGAACTGCTGCGTCACGGCGACACCGGTCAGCGCAGCTACCGCGGCCGGCTCGACGATCCGTTGCTGGAAATCGGCTGGAGTCAGCTGCGCGCGGCCGTGCTCGGCCGCGATTGGGATGCGGTGGTGTCGTCGCCGCTGCAGCGCTGCGCGGCGTTCGCGCGGGAGTTGGCGCAGGCACGCGGCCTGCCTTTGCGGCTCGACGCGCGCCTGGCCGAGTACGACTTCGGCGACTGGCAGGGCGTGCCGATCGAAACCCTGGCCGCAGAGCAGGGCGAGGCGCTGGGACGGTTCTGGTCGAACCCGGCCGCGTATCCGCCGCCGGGCGCCGAAGCCTTCGACGCGTTCCGTGCGCGCCTGGTCGCCGCGCTCGACGACGCGGCCGCGGCCTGGCCCGCGCGCCGCGTGCTGGTGCTGACCCACGGCGGCGCGATCCGCTTGCTGCGCTGCGTATACGAAGGCCGCGATTTCGCCGACATGGCCGGCATCGACGTGGCCCACGCTTCCCTGCATGCGATGAGCTGGTGCCGCGACGCCGACCGCGTGGCACGGGGCTGATGCGCGCCTTGCTGGTCGCGATCGGTTTCCTGACCCGGCTGCCGGTACCGGCGTCGGTGTTCGACGACGCGCGCGCGCAGTCGCGTTCGCTGGCCTGGTATCCGCTGGTCGGCGCGATCGTCGGCGGCCTGCTGTGCCTGCTCGCGGGGCTGCTGCAGCACGCGCCGCCGCTGTTGTCGGCGGTGCTGCTGCTGGTGGCCTGGGTATGCCTCACCGGAGCGCTGCACCTGGACGGCCTGGCCGACAGTGCCGACGCCTGGATCGGCGGTCTGGGCGACCGCGAGCGCACGCTCACGATCATGAAGGACCCGCGCAGCGGCCCGGCCGGTGTGGTCGCGCTGGTGTTGGTGCTGCTGTTGAAGTTCGCCGCGCTCGCCAGCTTGCCGGCACCGGCCTGGATCGCGCTGCTGCTGGCGCCGCTGTTGGCGCGCGCGGCGCTGACGCTGGCGTTCCTGAGCACGCCGTACGCGCGCAGCGGCGGCATCGGGCGCGCCCTGGTCGATGCGCCGCGCGCGGCCGCGATCGTCGCCTTGCTCGCCGGCGCCGCCGCGTGCGCGCTCGCGGACTGGCGCGGCGCACTGGCGTTGGCGGTGGCGGGGTCGATCTTCTTGCTGTGGCGCCAGGCCTGCCTGCGGCGTCTGCAGGGCATGACCGGCGACACCTGCGGCGCCCTGGCCGAGATCACCGAGGCAGGGGTGCTGGTCGCGCTGGCGCTGTCGTACTGAGCTGCGCGCACCGCATCTATTTGCCGCCGGAAGCCGCGCCCAGGGCCTGGGCGCGGTCAAGTCTCAGGCGCCGGCGGCGTCCAGGCGCGCTTCGAGTTCGGCGATCCGCGCTTCCAGGGCGGCCACGCGTTCGGCCAGCGCCGATCCGCCGCTGTCGCGGCCGCCTTCGTCGCCGCCCGAGTCGACGGCGTTCCAGACCGGTTCGCCGCTAAGCAGGTGACCGTAGCGGTCTTCGCGCTGGCCGCTCTGGCGGCCGAGCAGGCGCACCAGCGGCGGCGCGTGCTGCGCCAGCCGTTCCAGCGCGTACTGCACGTCGCCGGTCGATTCGAACTTGGCCATGCGCTCGCTGCGCGTCAGCAGTTCGTTCAGGGTCTGCGGGCCGCGCAGCATCAGCAGCGCCAACAGCGCAGTCTGCGGCCGGGTCAGGTCGAGCAGGGTGCCGGCGCGATGCGAGTAGCGCTCGGAGCGGCCGGTGTGCTGCGACTTCACCCAGCCGCGCGGTTCCAGCCGGCGCAGCACGTTGCCGACTTCGCCCTGTTCCAACTGCATCGTCGGCTCGCGGGCGGTCTTCTGGTTGCAGGCGACGACCACGGCGTTGAGCGTGAGCGGGTAGACGTCGGGCGTGGTGGCTTCCTTCTCGATCAGGCAGCCGATGATGCGCGCCTCGACCGAGTTGAGCAGCGGCGCGGGCGCATCGTCGGCGGCGCCGGCTTCCGCGGTAGGGGTGGAGCTGTCGATCTCGCTCATGGTCGCTCGCTGTGGTTTCGGGAATGCGCTCAGACGAGCGTGGAGGACGGCGGCAGATGGCGCGCGCCGCGGTAGATCGGCGCGGCCATCACCATCTCGGCCAGGCTGTGGGCGAGCTCGCGTTCGGCCATCACCGCGCCGTCGGCGCCGTGTTCGATCAGGTGCCGGACTTCGTTGTCGCTGTGGGCGCGGGCGACGATGGTCAGGTCGGGCTTGATCGCGCGCAGCTTGGCGATGATTTCGCCGGCTTCCAGGGCTTGCGGAATCGCCAGCATCACCGTGGTCGCGCGCTCGGGCACCGCTTCGCGCAGCACGCGCTCGTTGACCGCGTTGCCCAGGATCGCCGCCAGCCCGGCGGCGCGGGCCTTGGCGATGTGGCTGTCCTCGCCGTCGATGACCACCAGCGGGATGCGGTGCTCGGTCAGCAGTCGCGCCAGTTCGCTGCCGACCCGGCCGTAGCCGATCAGGATCACGTGGTCGGCGATGTCCGGCGGCACCGGCGGCACCACCGGGTCGACCGCGGCCTCCTGCTGCGCCGCGGCTTCGCGCGCCTGCTTGCGATCCAGCCAGGCGAACAGCAGCGGGTTGACCACGATCGACAGCAGGGCGCCGGCCAGGATCAGGTCCTGGCCTTCCTGCGGCAGGATCCCCAATTGCAGGCCAAGGCCGGCGAGGATGAAGGAGAACTCGCCGATCTGGGCCAGGCTGGCCGAGATCATCAAGGCGGTGGGAGCGGCTTTGCCGAATGCGCGCACGATCGCATAGGCGGCGATGGACTTGCCGAGCACGATGATGGCGAAGGTCGCCAGCACCGGCAGCGGCTTTTCGACCAGGATCATCGGGTTGAACAGCATGCCGACCGAGACGAAGAACAGCACCGCGAACGCGTCGCGCATCGGCAGCGTCTCGTTGGCGGCCTGGTGGCTGAACTCGGATTCGTTGAGCAGCATGCCGGCGAAGAACGCGCCCAGCGCGAACGAGACCCCGAACAGTTCGGCCGAACCGAACGCGACGCCGAGCGCGATGGCCAGCACGCACAGCGTGAACAGTTCGCGCGAGCCGGTGCCGGCGACGCGTTCCAGGATCCAGGGGATGACGCGGCGGCCGACGATCAGCATCACCGCGACGAAGGCGCCGACCTTGGCGAAGGTCTTGAATAGCGCGGTCCAGACTTCGACGGCGTCGCCGGCCTCGCCCTTGATCACCCCGGCCAGGGCCGGCAGCAGCACCAGCGCCAGCACCATCGCCAGGTCCTCGACGATCAGCCAGCCGACCGCGATCCGGCCCTTGACGGTCTCGACCAGGCGCCGTTCTTCCAGCGCGCGCAGCAGCACCACGGTACTGGCGACCGACAGGGCCAGGCCGAACACGATACCGGCGCCGTGCGACCAGCCCAGGAACCGCGCCAGGCCCCAGCCCATCGCGGCGGCGACCGCGATCTGGACCACCGCGCCGGGCAGGGCGATCGCCTTCACCGCGAGCAGGTCGCGCATCGAGAAGTGCAGGCCGACGCCGAACATCAGCAGGATCACGCCGATCTCGGCCAGCTGCGGCGCCAGGGTCTGGTCGCCGACGAAGCCGGGCGTGAAGGGGCCGGCGACGATGCCTGCGATCAGATAGCCCACCAGCGGCGACAAACGCAGGCGTTGCGCCAGCGCGCCGAAGATGAAAGCCAGGACGAAACCGGCTACGAGGATCGCGATCAGGGAGGTGTGATGCATCGGGTCTCCTGTCGTGTCGGCTTTTAAGGATGTGGGCCGCTACCCCCGGATGCAAGCCGCGCGGGTCGCCGCAATCCTGCCGAATGTGGCCGCGAAGCCGACGAAAACGGCCGATTTCCGGCTGCGGCGCCGATCCGGCCGGCCGTCGTCAAGGCGCCGGAACCGGGGCGCATGCCGCGCTGCGGCCCTGGCGGAGGCGGTGGGGCGGTCGCCGAATCCGCTGCCCGGAGCGGCCCGAATCGGTCGGAATTGGCGCCCGTGGCGGCATCGACGCAGATCGCGCGGGCGGCTCCGGCCTTCGGCCCGCTACACTATGCGCATGATTGCCTTCCGTGATTTCGCCCTTCGGCGCGGCGAACGCCTGCTCCTGTCCAAAGTCGACCTGACCCTGCAAGCGGGGTGGCGGATCGGCGTGATCGGCCGTAACGGCACCGGCAAGTCCTCGCTGTTCGCGGCGATCCAGGGCGAGTTGGAGTCCGACCTGGGCAACCTCGACATGCCCAGCCGCGTGCGCATGGCCAGCGTGGCCCAGGAAACCCCGGCCCTGGACGACCCGGCGCTGGACTTCGTCCTGTCCGGCGACGCCGCCGTGTATTCGGTGCTGATGGCCGAGCGCGCCGCGGTCGAGCGCGAGGACTGGGAAGCCGTGGCCGAGGCCCACCATCGCCTGGAAGAGCTCAACGGCTACGACGCCACCGCGCGCGCCGGCAAGCTGCTGCACGGCCTGGGCTTTTCGCCCGACACCCACGAACGCGCGGTCAAGGAATTCTCCGGCGGCTGGCGCGTGCGCCTGAACCTGGCGCGCGCGCTGATGACGCCGTCGGACCTGCTGCTGCTGGACGAACCCACCAACCATCTCGATCTCGACGCGGTGCTGTGGCTGGAACAGTGGCTGCTCAAGTACCCGGGCACCTTGATGCTGATCTCGCACGACCGCGAGTTCCTGGACGAGGTCACCACCCACACCCTGCATCTGCACGACGGCAAGGCCAAGCTCTACACCGGCGACTACACCGCGTTCGAGCGCCAGCGCGCCGAGCACCTGCGCCTGCAGCAGATCACCCACGAGAAGGCCCAGGCCGAGCGCGCCCACCTGCAGAGCTTCATCGACCGCTTCAGCGCCAGCGCGGCCAAGGCCAAGCAGGCGCAGTCGCGGGTCAAGCGCCTGGCCAAGATGGCCGGCACCGAGGCGGTGCGCGCCGAGCGCGCGCTGCGCATCGATTTCCCCGAGCCGGTGAAGCTGCCGCACGCGCTGCTGCGCCTGATGCACGCCGACTGCGGCTACGGCTCGCATACCGTGCTCAACCAGGTCGGCTTCATCCTCGAAGCCGGCGACCGGGTCGCGTTGCTGGGCCCGAACGGCGCCGGCAAGTCGACCCTGGTCAAGTCCCTGGTCGGCGAACTGGAGCTGCTCAGCGGCGAGCGCGGCGGCCACCCGGACCTGCGCATCGGCTACTTCGCCCAGCACACGGTCGAATCGCTGCGCGAGGGCACCACCGCGATCGACCACTTGGCCGATATCGCGCCCGGCGTCGCCACCCAGCAGCTGCGCGATTTCCTCGGCAAGTGGAATTTCCCCGGCGACCGCGCGTTCGAAAAGGTCGATTCGTTCTCCGGCGGCGAACGCGCGCGCCTGGCCCTGGCGATGATCGCCTGGCGCCGGCCGAACGTGCTGTTGCTGGACGAACCGACCAACCACTTGGACCTGGACATGCGCGAGGCCCTGGCCGAGGCGCTCAGCGACTTCGCCGGCGCGATCGTGCTGGTCTCGCACGACCGCCACCTCATCGGCCTGGTCTGCGAAACCTTCTGGCGTGTCGCCGACGGGGTCGCCCAGCCCTTCGACGGCGACCTCGACGCCTATGCGGTATGGCTGCGCACCCGCGACAGCAGCAACGACGGCAAGGCCGCGGCCAAGGCCATCGCCGCCGCCGCATCGACCGTGGTGCCGGCCGCGGCGCCGACCAAGCCGCGCGCCAAGGTCAATCCGCACAAGCTGGCCCAGGCTGAAGCGCGCGTGGCCGAGTTGGAATCCAAGCTGCATACCCTGGACATGGATCTGGCCGACCCGACCAAGTACGCCGGCGGCGGCGACAACGCGGCCGAACTGGCGCGCAAGCGCGACGCGGTGGTGGCGGAACTGGCCCAGGCCGAGGCGGAGTGGCTGGCGCTGTACGACGCGGCTTGAGTTTCGCCGGCGCGCGCCAGTCCGATCGCGGCTCACGCCGCTCCCACAGACAGCCTCAGCGCCGCCGCTTCCTGTAGGAGCGGCGTAAGCCGCGATGCGCTACTCAACAATCGGCGCGAGCAGCGAGCAGCGAGCAGCCGGCCCCGACCGGCCCCATCACTGCAGCCGCACATCCAGATCGCGCTTCGCCGCCGCGACATTGCCGCTGTAATCCTTCGCGGTAATGCGCAAGGTGTAGTCGCCCGGCGGCAGGTCGGTCGGCGTCCACAGGCCGGGCACGAGCCTGCCGTCGCGCGCGGTGTTGGTCAGCACATAGCGGAAGCGCGTGATCGCGCTGCCGTGCACGGTGACGCCGCTGCCGTCGGCGTAGACGACCTGGACCGCTTCGTCTTCCGACGGCATGCGGTCGAACTGCAGATTGGTGCGCGGGCTTTCGTAGCCCGGCAGCGGGGCGCCGGCCGCGTCCAGCCATTGGTAGCCCAGCGAATACAGGCCGAGCCGGCGTCGCGCCTGATTGCGATCGACCTGATCCCAGGCATCGACCACGATCTGCACCCCCGGCAATCCGCGCGACACCAGCACGCGGTTCTGCTCGCGCTGCTCCAGCGGCTGGGCCGCGTCGTCGAGCAGGGCCACGCGCTCGATCTGCGGCGCGTGCCTGTCGGTGTAGCCGACGAAGCCCAGGGTGATCGCGTTGCGCTGGTAGCCGCTGGCACCGACCACCAGGTGCACGTGCGCCATCGGATTGATCGTGCCCAACGCGTCGCCGACGCGGAAGCGGGTGCCGCGCAGAACGCGGATGCGCTCGGGTTTGCCGTCGTCGCCGAGGACCGGATGGAAGCGGCTGGGGTCGAGCGAATTGCCTTGCGGGTCGCGGCCGACGCGCATGTGGATGTAGCTGAGCGTGTCGAGGGACATGCCTTCGCCGAGCGCGCCCATGCCCCAGGTTCCGTTGGGACTGCTGAGCTTGGCGTCGGCGATCGCGAGCACGCGCTGGCCGACGTCGCCGGCGATGTCGAGGCCGTCGTGCAGATGGTGGCGGGCCTCGCCGTTGCCGTCGCCGCGCACTTCGGCCATTGTGCCGACCACTTCGTGCCAGCCGTCCTGCGGCGCCAGCGGCCAACGGCCTTCGCTGCGCGGCAGCGGATTCTGCGGCGAGGGTCCGACCGCGGCGAGCGTCGCCGCGCTGCCGGCCGCGACCGGCGCGATCCGGTGCACGCGATAGCCCTGCGCATCGGCGACGTAGAGCGCGCCGTCGGGCGCCAGCGCCAGCGCCGACGGGCGCGCGAGGCGCTGCTCGGTGGTCGCGTCGGTGATGGTGTGCAGACTGCGATCCAGGCCGATCTGGAGCACGCGGCCGCGCGCCATCTCGCCGACGTAGATCACGCCGTCGTGGGTGACGGCCAGGCTCAGCGGACGCCGCATCGCGTCCGGCGGGTCCTCCTGCAAGCCCCGCAGCACGGTGCTGACCACGCCGTCGAGCCCGATCCGGCGGATCGCGTTGTTGCGCAGGTCGGCGACCAGCACGCGGCCGTGCCGGTCCAGCGCCAGCGCGGTCGGCGTGTCGAAGCGCGCCAGCGCGGCGGGACCGTCCTGGTAACCGGGCCGCTCGCCGCCGGCGAGCGTGCGCACCTGGCCGTCGTTGCCGATCACGCGGATGCGGTCGTTGTAGGTGTCGGCGACGTAGACCCGACCCTGCGCATCCACGGCCACGCCGGTGGGGCCGTTGAAGCGGGCCTGCGCGGCGGGACCGTCGAGGTAGCCGGCGCTGCCGTCGCCGGCCAGGGTGCTGACCACGCCCTGTGGGCTGAGCTTGCGGATCGCGTGATTGCCGGTGTCGGCGATGTAGAGATTGCCCGCCGCGTCCAGGGCCACGCCCGAGGGCGTATTGAAGGCCGCGGCGGCGCCGATGCCGTCGCGGAAGCCCTCGCTCGATCCGGCCAGGCTGACCACGCGGCCGTCGGCGCGGATCGCGCGGATGCGGTTGTTGTCGCCAGCGTCGGCCACGTACAGGGTGCCGTCGCGGCCCAGGGCCAGGCCGTAGGGGTCGGCGAAACGCGCCTGCGCCGCAAGGCCGTCGCGCAAGCCGAGCACGCCGTCGCCGGCGCGCAGCTGCAATTGCCCGGCCCAGCCCAGCGGCGTGGCCTGCGGCCCGGCGGGTTTGCGCGGGATGCCGGGTTCGAACACGAAAGTGGCGGCCAAGGCGGCGGCGGTGAGGGCGACAGCCAGCCCCAGCCAGAGATTTCGGGTCATGCGGTTCCTGGTTGCGACGGCCGCGCGCGCAGCGGGGCCTTGGGGCGAGCCCGATTCTAGCCAACTCGGTTCAGCCGCGCCGGCGGTATCGGGCCGGCCGGTCCGGCGCTTGCATCGGCGGCGTCCGGCCCCACACTGTCTGCCTACATCGTCAAGAACCCTGCGTTTCCATGCCTATCTACGCCTTCCAGTGCAGCGCCTGCGGGCATACCTTCGACCGTTTGCAAAAGCTGTCCGACGCCGATCCCAGCGTCTGCCCGTCCTGCGGCGCGGAGGCGGTGAGCCGTCAGCTCACCGCGCCGCAGTTCCGCCTGGCCGGCGGCGGCTGGTACGAGACCGACTTCAAGAAGGACGGCGACAAGAAGCGCAACCTGGCCGATGCCGGCGGTTCGAGCGGGGCCGGCGATTCGGGGGCGGCCAAGCCGGCCGCGCCCAAGGCCGAGCCGGCCAAGAGCGAGCCCAAGCCGGCCGCCAAAACCGCCGCTTCCGGCGATTGATCCCGGGCGCCCGATCTTGGGTGCCGGACCTGCGATCGCAGGGCCGATGTAGACGGGCGCCTCGCGACGAGCGCCGTAGCGGCGCCCGTCGCGACGGCGGTCAGTTGCCGAACTCGCCGCGGCAGCCCTGGTTGACCCAGATCGCGTTGCGCGACTCGATGCCCCAGGTGCGGCCCTGGATGCAGGGCTGCTTGGAGATCTGCCGCAGCAGGCGCGGCATGGCGTTGCCGACCGGCAGGGCGCAGGTCGTGGTCCGGTTGTCGACGCTGGAGCAAGTGACCCGACGGCCCGGCTGCGGCGGCGGCAGCACCTGGGCGTCGCCGATGAAATCGGCGCGGCAGCCCTGGGTGACCCAGACCTGACCGTTCTGCGATTGCCAGGTGCGGCCCTCGATGCAGGCCGAGCTGGACAGCTGGCGCGACAGCCGGGTGCGCCCGTACCAGGGCACCGAACAGGTCTGCGGACGATTGTCGGTGCTTTCGCAGCGCACGGTCTGGCCGACCGGGGGCTGCGGGCCCTGGCCGGGGCCGAACTCGCCGCGGCAGCCGCCGCTGACGTAGATATTGCCGTCGCGGGACTGCCAGGTGCTGCCTTCTGTGCAGGGCGTCTTGGACAGTTGCTTGATCAGGCGCGAATAGCCGGGCCAGCCGGTGCGGCAGGTGCGCACGCGGCCGTCGTTGCTTTCGCAGCGGATCGTGCCGCCGGGTTGCGGACCGACTCCGCCGCCGCCGGCCAGGGACTGGGAGATGTCGGCCTTGATCCGGCTGAAGGTCCAGTTGGAGCGGTTGACCTGGTCGATATAGAAGCGCAGCTGGTCGTCCGGGATGCGCCGGCCGTTGGATTGCTCGGAGTATTCCAGGCTGATCACCCGGACCTGGTCGTTGTAGTTCAGGTTGCGCAGGTTTTCGGGCGCATAGGCGCGCGTCTGCGGCTGGGCCTGGACCAGGACGGGAGCGGCCAGGGCCGCCAGGCACAGCGCCAGCGACAGCGGTTTGAGCAGTTTCAGCATGGCCATTCCCCTAGCCGGGTGGGACACGCGGCAGACCGGGCCGCGGCCGGTGGTGCAGGGCAATCCGGGTGGAGCGGATGTGGATCGGAGGTAGATGAAATCCAGCCGCAGGCTGCGCGGCCGGACAAGTAACCGGCCGGAGCCGTTAAGATAGCGTGTTCCTGGCCCAGGCCCGGACGCGCGCCGGCCCGCCCGGCGCCCCCACCGTGCCGGCCCTGCCGCCGGCCGCCGTTTCGATCCCGGAGTTTCCATGCGTACCCACTTCTGCGGCCTCGTCGACGAGGCGCTGATCGGCCAGACCGTCACCTTGTGCGGCTGGGTCAACACCAACCGCGTCCAGAGCCATGTGGTGTTCACCGATTTGCGCGATCACGAGGGCGTGGTCCAGATCGTGGTCGATTCCGACATGGCCGAGCTGTTCAAGACCGCCGGCGACCTGAGCGTGGAGAGCTGCGTGCGCGTGACCGGCACGGTGCGCGCGCGCCAGGCCGCCAACGACAAGATCCGCAGCGGCAAGGTCGAGATCCTGGCCGCGACCATCGAGGTGCTGAACAAGGCCGAGCCGCTGCCGTTCCACGCCCACGAGAACGCCGGCGAGGAAACCCGCCTGACCTATCGTTACCTCGACCTGCGCCGTCCCGAGATGCAGAAGATGATGCGCACTCGCATCCGCCTGGTGCAGTCGCTGCGCCGCTGGCTGGACGCGCGCGGCTTCCAGGACATCGAAACCCCGATCCTGACCAAGGCCACGCCCGAAGGCGCGCGCGACTTCCTGGTCCCCGCGCGCATGCACCCGGGCGAGTTCTACGCATTGCCGCAGTCGCCGCAGCTGTTCAAGCAGATCCTGATGGTGGCCGGCTTCGACCGCTACTACCAGATCGCGCGCTGCTTCCGCGACGAAGCCCTGCGCGCCGACCGCCAGCTCGAGTTCACCCAGCTCGACATGGAGTTCGCCTGGGTCTCCGAGCGCGACGTGCAGGACACGGTCGAGGACATGATCCGCGTCGTGTTCAAGGAGTCCATCGACGTCGAGCTGGACGCGCAGTTCCCGCGCATGACCTACGCCGAGGCGATGCGCCGCTACGGTTCGGACAAGCCCGACCTGCGCATCGACCTGGAATTCGTCGACATCGCCGAGCTGGTCAAGCACTGCGAATTCAAGGTCTTCACCGATTGGGCCAACCACGCCGACGGCCGCGTGATCGCGCTGCGCGCGCCGGGCGCCGCGGGCTGGTCGCGCAAGCAGATCGACGAGGCCGGTGCCCACGCGGCCAAGTACGGCGCCAAGGGCCTGGCCTGGATGAAGGTCGAGGACGCGTCCAAGGGCCGCGAAGGCATCAACTCGCCGATCGCCAAGTTCTTCGACGACGCGACCCTGGCCAAGATTATCGAAGCCTCGGGCGCTACCAGCGGCGACGCGATCTTCTTCGGCGCCGCCGATTACAAGACCGCCAGCGACTTCATGGGCGCGCTGCGCCTGAAGCTGGGCAAGGACCTGGGCCTGGTCGGCGAAGGCTGGAAGCCGCTATGGGTCACCGATTTCCCGATGTTCGAGTGGGACGAGGAAGCGCAGCGCTACGTCGCCCTGCATCACCCCTTCACCGCGCCGGCGGTGGACGACATCGCCGATCTGCGCGCCAACGCCAAGACCGCGGTGTCGCGCGGCTACGACATGGTGCTCAACGGCAACGAGATCGGCGGCGGTTCGATCCGCATCCACCGTCCGCAGATGCAGTCGGCGGTGTTCGATCTGCTCGGCATCGGTGCGGAAGAGGCCGAAGCCAAGTTCGGCTTCCTGCTCGACGCGCTCAAGTACGGCGCGCCGCCGCACGGCGGCATCGCCTTCGGCATCGACCGCATCGCCGCGCTGATGGCCGGAACCGAGTCGATCCGCGACGTGATCGCCTTCCCCAAGACCACCACCGCGCAATGCCTGATGACCGGCGCGCCGTCGCCGATTCCGGACGCGCAGCTGGCCGAAGTGCACGTGATGGTGCGGCCGAAGGATCCGGCCTGAGCGTCGGATCCGGGGCTGGGGCAGGCGCGGCGCAGGCCGCGAACGCTCCAGCGGCCGGCGGCGCCGTAGCGATCGCGCGGGCGGACGTTTTGCGCGTCGCGATCAGTCAACGCCGGCAGATGCGGTTGCGCGGTCGCGGCTGACGCCGCTCCTACACGAAGCAGAAAGCGAGAGGGCCGGCTGGACCATGAGCGACGACTACCGCATCCGCCGCGCCACCGTCGCCGACGCGGCGTTGTTGTCCGATCTGGCCGCGCGCACCTTCATCGAAACCTTCGGCCATCTGTATCCGCCGGACGATCTGCAGGCCTTCTTGGCCGACGCTTACGCGGTCGAGAAGCAAGCCGTCATCCTCGCCCATCCGGACTATGCGGTCTGGCTGCTCGAACGCGACGGCACGGCGATCGGCCACGCGGCCGCTGGGCCTTGCGGTCTGCCGCATGCGGAGGTGGCCTCGGGCGATGGCGAGCTCAAGCGTTTGTACGTGCTGCGCGAGGCGCAGAACGGCGGCTGGGGCGGCCGTTTGTTTCAGACGGTGATGGACTGGCTGCTGCGCGACGGCCCGCGCACGCTGTGGATCGGGGTGTGGTCGGAAAACCACGGGGCGCAGCGCTTCTACGCGCGCCATGGCTTCGTCCACGTCGGCGATTACGAGTTCGTCGTGGGCCAGACCCGCGACCACGAATACATCCTGCGCCGCGCGGCGGCCTGAGCCAGCTAGGCGCGGCGTCAGTCCCGACCGTTCCTCCTCCAAGGCGGGTGCTGCGARGCTTGCYGCGTTGCCGCTTTCTGTGGGAGCGACGTGAGTCGCGATCGCGTGAGTCGGGGCTTGCGTCGCYGCTCGCATGGCGCATCGCGGCTTACGCCGCTCCCACAACGCCGTGTTGTGGCACGCGCGAGGGTTGYTGCGCCGGTGGCGGTGGCGGTGCGGTCGCGGCTCACGCCGCTCCTACCCCAAGGCGGGTGCTGCGAAGCTTGCTGCGTTGCCGCTTTCTGTGGGAATCGCGTGAGTCGGGGCTTGCGTCGCTGCTCGCATGGCGCATCGCGGCTTACGCCGCTCCCACAACGCCGTGTTGTGGCACGCGCGAGTCGCGGCACACGCCGTTCCCACTGTGCCGCTCCCACCGTGCGGTCGCGGCTCACGCCGCTCCTACCCCRAGGCGGGTGCTGCGARGCTTGCYGCGTTGCCGCTTTCTGTGGGAGCGACGTGAGTCGCGATCGCGTGAGTCGGGGCTTGCGCCGGTAGCCGAACCTCGCCCATCGCGGCTTACGCCGCTCCCACAGTAGATACGCCGCGGTCCGTGGCTCAGCGCGCCGCCACCACGTCCACCGCACCCAAGGTCAGGCGCCCCGTGCCGTCGCGCCCGGCATTCTGCGGCGCGATGCCGCGGCGGCCCGGCCAGCTGTCGGCGAGCGCGAGCTTGAGCGTGTAGCGCCCCGGAGCCAGCGCTGCCGGTACGCTGGCCTGCAGGTCGCGGTTCTGCGGCGATCCCGGCAGCAGGCCGGTGAGCGGATAGTCGAGCGCCGACTTGGCCCGCACCACGCCGCCCGCGTCCAGCCAATGCAGTTCGGCCTGATAGACCTGGTACAGCGGCGCTACGCCGGTGTTCTCGATGCTCAGGCTCAGCGGCAGGCCCGCACCGGCCGCGACCCGATCGGCCCAGGCCGCGCGCCGCACGGTGAACTCGTAGCCCAGCGCGCGCTTGATGCTCAGCACCTTGTCCCGAAACGCCGCGGTGCCGGTGTTCTCGTGCTGGCCGGCCGGGCCCAGCCAGGTGAAGTGGTAGTCGCGCACCAGCTTGACGATGTCGGCGGGGCGGTCGGTCCACAACTTCTTCTGGTCCGCGTACGGGCTTTCGCCGCCGATCGGATTGAGCTGCCAGTTCTGGCGCGCGGCCGGCACTTCGTTGCGATAGCCCCATTCCAGGTTCCACCAACCGGTGTCGTCGCAGCGCTTGAGCATGGGCGAATAGGCGTTGCACATCGCGGTGTAGGACGGGAAGAAGTCTTCGCTGAAGCCGAAGCCGGCGCCGCCGACGTCGCTGGCGCGCGCGTAGCGCGTGTGCACCGGCGTCTGCGCGAAGTTATTGATGTAGGCGTCGCGCACCAAGGCGCGGGTGGTCGCATCGGGCTCGTAGCTGGGGCAGCCGGAGGTATGCCACTCGCCCCAGAAGCCGAGCAGGCCGACATGCACGGCGGTGATGCGCGGGTCGCCGTCGTAGCGGCGCGCGAACGCGCGCACGAACTGCTGCAACTGCTCGCGCATCGCCGGTGTGTTGTAGTCCGGCGCCACGCCGGGGCCGTCGCCGCCGCAGTTGCTGTAGGCGTGGCCGGGGATGTTGAGCGGGGCCTGGCCGAGGAACTTGGGATAGTCGCGCTCGGGCTGCTCGCCGTCGTAGTAGTAATGAATGTTGTTGCCGACGCTGTCGGGGTAGTCGGCGACCGGGCGCAGCACGAAGGTCGCGTTCGGATCCTCGGCCAGGATCGGCGCGAGGTGGCGTTGTTCGAAGCCGGCCCAGTCGTACTGCTCGTCGGCGGTCTCGACTTCGCGCCAGGGCAGGTAGATCTGGTAGATCGAGGCGCCGTAGTAGTTGTCGGGCAGGCCGCCGTCGGCGCCGACCGTGGTGCCCCAGAGCAGGAAGCCGCGGTGCGGGTTGGACAGGTCGTCGTTGCTTTGGGCGGGGAGCAGTTCGCCGGCGCGCGCGGGCGCGAGCAGAGCGGTCAGCGCGATCGCGACGGCGAGGGCGGCGGGTGCTACGGGTCGCAGGTCCATGTGAACTCCGTGAGTGGGGGCGCGGCGATGGTGGACGCTGCGCGCAGGGCCGGGAGGGGCGCGGCATCACAATCCGGCGTGTCCCGTGGGTGGGACAACGGTTCCGTTAGCGGGGTCACGCTTGTTCCACGCGCTTTGCATCTTTCGTGTGTCTTTCGGCTTAGGGCGCGCCGTGAGCCGCGAACGCTCTGCTCACGAACCTGTGCAGGCCCGAGTGGCGCGGTCGCGGCTCAGGCCCGCCCCTATACCGGACGGAGACTTGGTTAGCATCGCCCCAGGCCCGATATCGCATTCATGGCGAACGACGGAGCGGCGATGGAGCGAGCGACGACGGCGGATGCGACGCGCAGAGTCCTGATGGTCCACGGCATCTGGATGCCGGCGCTGTCGATGCGCTGGCTGGGCGCGCGCCTGGCCGAGGCCGGCTACGAAAGCAGCACCTATGCCTACGCCGGCGCCGGCGGCGGGCCGGACGCGGCCCTGCCGGGGCTGCTCGAACGCCTGGCCGAACCGACCCACATCCTGGCCCACAGCCTGGGCGGCCTGATCGCCCTGAGCGCCTTGGCCGCCCAGCCCGAACTGCCGGTGTCCCGGGTGGTCTGCCTGGGCTCGCCGCTGTGCGGCAGCGCCGCCGCCGGTGGGCTGGCCCGGCACGCCTGGACCGCGGCCGCGCTGGGCCGCAGCGCCGAGCTGCTGCTGCACGGCTGCCCACCCTGGCGTGGCCGGGCCGAGGTGGCGGTGATCGCCGGTTCGACCCCGCACGGCCTGGGCCGCTATTTCGGCGATCTCGGCCAGGACAGCGACGGCACCGTGGCGGTCGCCGAGACCCGCCTGGACGGCCTGCGCGACCATGCGGTGATCCCCGCCAGTCACAGCGGCCTGCTGTTTTCGGCGCAGGCGGCCCAGATGGCCGCCGCCTTCTTCCGCCACGGGCGCCTGCGCGCCTGAGGCCAGGCCGGGCGGGCGGCGAGGGCCCGGTTGTGACGGTCCGGCCCCGGCGGCGGCGCCCGATCGAGTAAAATCGCCGGCTTGTTCACAGATTGAGCCGGTAACGCCATGGGTAGAGGTCCGTCGATCGAAGCGCGCAAGAACGCCGAAGATGCGCGTCGCGGCAAGATCTTCACCAAGATCATCCGCGAGATCAGCGTGGCCGCGCGCCGCGGCGGCGGCGATCCGGGCGGCAATCCCAGCCTGCGCACGGCGATCGACAAAGGGCTGTCGGCCAACATGTCCAAGGACGTGATCGAACGCGCGGTCAAGAAGGCCACCGGCGCGCTGGAAGGCGTGGAATACGAGGAAATCCGCTACGAGGGTTACGCCCCGGGCGGAGTCGCAGTGATCGTCGACTGCCTGACCGACAACAAGGTCCGCACCGTCGCCGACGTGCGTCATGCCTTCGGCAAGTTCGGCGGCAACCTCGGCACCGACGGTTCGGTCGCGTTCCTGTTCCAGAAGCGCGGCGTGCTGTGGTTTCCCGCCGGCACCGACGAAGACCAGGTCACCGAAGCCGCCATCGAAGCCGGCGCCGACGATGTCGTGGTCTACCCGGACGACGGCTCCATCGACGTGCTGACCGCGCCGGACGCGTTCGCATCGGTCAAGGCCGCGATGGAAGCGGCCGGTCTGGCCCCGGGCCAGGCCGAGATCACCTACCGCGCCGAGAACGAAATCGCCGTCAGCGGCGAGACCGCGCAGCAGGTGGTGAAGATGCTCAACTGGCTCGAAGACCTGGACGACGTCCAGAACGTCTACTCCAACGCCGATCTCGGCGCCGACGCCTACGCGTAGACTGCCTGCGTGATCCGCATCCTCGGCATCGACCCCGGTTCGCAACGGACCGGCCTGGGCGTCATCGACGTTGCGGCCGACGGCCGTTGCACCTATGTGCACGCGCAGGCGCTCAAGCTGCTCGACGCCGAGGATTTCCCGTCGCGGCTCGGGCTGCTGTGCGAAGGCCTGGAAGCGGCGCTGGACCAATGGCAGCCGCAGCAGGTCGCGATCGAGACCGTGTTCATGGACAAGTCCGCGACCTCGGCGCTGAAGCTGGGCCACGCCCGCGGCGCCGCGCTGGCGACCGTCGTGCGTCGGCGCATTCCGATCAGCGAGTACGCGCCGCGGGTGATCAAGCAATCGCTGGTGGGCCGCGGTGCGGCCGACAAGCAGCAGGTCCAGCACATGGTGCGGCTGTTGCTGAATCTGCCGGAAATGAAGCTGCAGGCCGACGCCGCCGATGCCCTTGCGGTCGCCCTGACGCACGCGCATATGAGTGCGACCAGCGCGCGCATCGGCCTGACCACGGCGCAATTGCGCAGGCGCGGCGCATGAGCGCGCCGCTTCGTCATCCCATGGGAGCGGGTCGGTGATCGGACGTCTCAAAGGCATCATCGTGCACAAGCAGCCTCCCTGGCTGGTAGTGGACGTCAACGGCGTCGGCTACGAGCTGGAGGCGCCGATGAGCACCTTCTACGACCTGCCCGAACTGGGGCGCGAGGTCGCGCTGTTCACCCATTACGCGCAGAAGGAGGACAGCGTTTCGCTGTACGGCTTCCTGCGCGAGACCGAGCGGCGCCTGTTCCGCGACGTCCAGAAAGTCAGCGGCATCGGCGCCAAGATCGCCCTGGCGGTGCTGTCGGGCGTGCCGGTCGAAGAGTTCGCGCGCCTGGTCCAGGCCGGCGACGTGACCGCGCTGACCCGCATCCCCGGCATCGGCAAGAAGACCGCCGAACGCATGGTGGTCGAGCTGCGCGACCGCGCCGCGGATTTCGTCGGCTCCGGCGCCATCCTCGGCGGCAACGGCGTGCCCGCCGATCCGCAGAGCGAGGCCACCGTCGCCCTGCAGCAACTGGGTTACAAACCCGCCGAGGCCGCGCGCATGGCGCGCGATGCCACCGCCGCCGGCGACGACGCCGCCGCCATCATCCGCAAAGCGCTAAAGTCCGCGCTTCGCTGAGCCCACGGCGGCGTACCCGCCCGGAGCACACGCACCATGGCTTCCACCGTTCCTTCTGTCGACGCGCAGCCGCGCAAGAACGCTCACGACGCCCAGGGCCATGGTCACGGCCATGGCGGCAAGGGCCTGGCCGGGCTGGTCGTCGGTGCGATCGGCGTCGTCTTCGGCGACATCGGCACCAGCCCGCTGTACACGCTGAAAGAGGCGTTTTCGCCGCACTTCGGACTGATCGGGCCGCACATCACTCCGGCGGCGTTCCACGACACCGTGCTGGGCATCCTGTCGCTGGTGTTCTGGGCGCTGATGATCGTGGTCACCATCAAGTACGTGACCATCATCATGCGCGCCGACAACGAAGGCGAGGGCGGCATCATGGCGCTCATGACCCTGGCCCAGCGCACCCTGGCCAAGGGCGGGCGCTCGGCGTACGTCGTCGGCATCCTCGGCATCTTCGGCGCTTCGCTGTTCTTCGGCGACAGCGTGATCACCCCGGCGATCTCGGTGCTCGGCGCGGTCGAGGGCCTGGAAGTCGCCGCGCCCGGCCTGCACCGTTTCATCGTCCCGATCACGGTGGTGATCCTGGTGATGGTGTTCCTGGCCCAGCGCTTCGGCACCGAGAAGGTCGGCCGCGTGTTCGGCCCGATCACCGTGCTGTGGTTCCTGGCCCTGGCCGCGATCGGCGTGCACAACATCGTCGACGCTCCGGAAGTGCTCAAGGCGCTGAACCCGATGTGGGGCGCGCGCTTCTTCATCGACCACGGCCTGCACTCGGTGCTGATCCTGGGCGTGGTGGTGCTGGCGGTGACCGGCGGCGAAGCCTTGTACGCCGACATGGGCCACTTCGGCGCCCGGCCGATCCGCTACGCCTGGTACATCATGGTGCTGCCCTGCCTGATGCTGAATTACCTGGGCCAGGGCGCGCTCGTGCTCGAACACCCGGCCGCGGTGCGCAACCCGTTCTTCGAGGCGGTGCCGGCGTGGGCGCTGTACCCGATGATCGTGCTGGCTACGATGGCCGCGGTGATCGCCTCGCAGGCGGTCATCACCGGCGCCTATTCGATCGCGCGCCAGGCCATGCAGCTGGGCTACATCCCGCGCATGCAGATCAAGCACACCTCGCACGACACCATCGGCCAGATCTACGTGCCCTACATCAACTGGATCCTGGCGATCGCGGTGATCACGGTGGTGCTGGCCTTCCGCAGCTCGACCGCACTGGCCACGGCCTACGGCATCTCGGTGTCGGCGACGATGCTGATCGACACCCTGCTGCTGGCGCTGGTCGCGCGCGCGCTGTGGCCGCGCTGGCGCACCTGGGTGCTGCCGCTGTGCGTGGTGTTCTTCATCGTCGACGTCGGTTTCGTGGTCGCCAACGGCGCCAAGTTCTTCGACGGCGCCTGGTTCCCGGTGGTGCTGGGCCTGACCGTGTTCACGGTGATGCGCACCTGGCGCCGCGGCCGCGAGCTGCTGCACGACGAGGTGCGCAAGGAGGGCATCCAGCTCGACAGCTTCCTGCCCGGCCTGATGCTGGCGCCGCCGATCCGGGTGCCGGGCACCGCGGTGTTCATGACCGCGGACAAGGGCGTGGTCCCGCATGCGCTGCTGCACAACCTCAAGCACAACAAGGTGCTGCACGAGCGCAACGTGTTCCTGACCGTGGAAACCCTGAACGTGCCGCATGCGCCGCGCGAGAAGCGGCTCAAGATCGAAGCCATCGGCGACGATTTCTACCGCGTGCTGATCCGCTTCGGCTTCATGGAAATGCCCGACGTGCCGCTGGCGCTGATGCGTTCCTGCGACGCCGGCGGCATCTATTTCGATCCGATGGACACCACTTATTTCGCCAGCCGCGAGACCGTGGTCGCCAGCCGCCACCGCGGCATGCCGATCTGGCGCGATCGCCTGTTCGCCTTCATGCACCGCAACGCCGCGCCGGCGACCGGCTTCTTCCGCATCCCGGGCAACCGCCTGGTCGAGCTGGGCGCGCAGGTCGAAATCTGATCCTGCTCTAGCCCCTCTCCCGCTCGCGGGAGAGGGGTTGGGGTGAGGGCACACGAGGTCACGGTCTCGCGCCGTCAGCCGCGTTCCGCACACCCTGCGGGCGCCTCAAGCGCGAGAAGCACCCAGCCGCCTCCATCCGCCGCAGCCAGCCGCCTTCCCGGCGCCAACCGCCACCGGCGTCGCCCCAGAGCCGCCCCCGCCCATGCGAACATAGCCGCATGACCGAAAACCGCATCATCGCCCCCGGCGCGAACCGTGAGGACGAGGCCCTGGAGGCTTCGATCCGGCCCAAGCGCCTGGACGAATACCTGGGCCAGCAGCCGGTTCGCGAGCAGCTCAAGATCTACATCGAGGCCGCCAAGGGCCGCGGCGAGGCCCTGGATCACGTCTTGATCTTCGGGCCGCCCGGCCTGGGCAAGACCACCCTGAGCCACGTGATCGCCAACGAGCTGGGCGTCAACCTGCGCCAGACCTCCGGCCCGGTGATCGAGAAGGCCGGCGACCTGGCCGCGCTGCTGACCAACCTGCAACCGCACGACGTGCTGTTCGTCGACGAGATCCACCGCCTCTCGCCCGTGGTCGAGGAAGTGCTGTACCCGGCGATGGAGGACTACCAGATCGACATCATGATCGGCGAGGGCCCCGCGGCGCGCTCGATCAAGCTCGACCTGCCGCCGTTCACCCTGATCGGCGCCACCACCCGCGCCGGCCTGCTGACCGCGCCGCTGCGCGATCGCTTCGGCATCGTCCAGCGCCTGGAGTTCTACAGCGCCGAGGAACTGACCAAGATCGTGCGCCGCTCGGCCCAGATCCTGGGCATCGATTGCGTGCCCGAGGGCGCGGCCGAGATCGCCAAGCGCTCGCGCGGCACCCCGCGCATCGCCAACCGCCTGCTGCGCCGGGTGCGCGACTACGCCCAGGTCCGCGCCGGCGGCCGCATCGACAGCCAGACCGCGGACGCGGCCATGGCCATGCTCAAGGTCGATCCGCAGGGCTTCGACGAGCTCGACCGGCGCCTGCTGCAGACCATCATCGAGTCCTTCGACGGCGGTCCGGTCGGGGTCGAATCGTTGGCCGCCGCGCTCAGCGAGGAGCGCGGCACGCTCGAGGACGTGATCGAGCCCTTCCTGATCCAGCAGGGCTACCTGGTCCGCAGCGCGCGCGGCCGCATGGCCACGGCCAAGGCCTACCGGCACATCGGCCTGAAGCCGAAAGCCAATGCCAGCGGGCTTTTCGAAGAGGGTTGAGCGAGTGATTGCACCGGCGTTCAGTTGGCCGACACGCGTCTATTGGGAAGATACCGACGCCGGTGGCGTGGTCTACCACGCGCAATACCTGGCGTTCCTGGAACGCGCGCGCAGCGAATGGGTGCGTGCCCAGGGTTACGGCCAGGAGCGGCTGCGGCTGGAGTTCGAGCTGGTGTTCGCGGTCCGCGCGATGCAGATCGACTTCCTCAAGCCCGCGCGCCTCGACGACGCCTTGTCGGTGTCGGCGGAGCTGCGCGAGTGCCGCCGCGCCAGCCTGGTGTTCGCGCAGGCCATCCACCGTGGCGACGAGCGTCTGTTCACGGCGACGGTGCGCTTGGCCGCGCTGGACCCGCAGGACTTCCGCCCGCGCCCGATTCCGGCGGCGCTGTACGAGCCGCTGAAAGCGCTGGTGACCCCGGCGCCGCAAGAACCAACGTAACCATCAGGCCCGTGCTGCGGGCTACGGAGAAACAAGCATGACGTCATCGTTGATCGCGCTTCTGGCCACGACCGTGGAAGCCCTGCCGGAAGAGGCCGCCAGCGCGGTGACGCAGGCCGCCGCGAGCGCCGCGGGCGCCGACTTCAGCCTGCTGGACCTGGTGCTCAAGGCCAGTCTCCCGGTGCAGCTGATCATGGCCCTGCTGGTACTGGCGTCGATCACATCCTGGATCATCATCTTCCGCAAATGGAAGGTGATCCGGCGCGCCAGGAACGAGGCCGACCACTTCGAGGAACGCTTCTGGTCCGGCGCCGAACTGAGCAAGCTCTACGCCGGCACCACCGAGCGCGGCCGCGGCGTCGGCGGCCTGGAGGCGATCTTCGAAGCCGGCTTCCGTGAGTTCAACCGCATCCGCCAGCGTCGCGGCGTCGATGCCCGCGCCCAGCTCGAAGGCGCCCAGCGCGCGATGCGCGCGACCGGTTCGCGCGAACTCGACGGCCTGGAGCACAACCTCGAACTGCTCGCCAACATCGGCTCGACCTCGCCCTACATCGGCCTGGTCGGCACCGTGTTCGGCATCATGGTCACCATGCATTCGCTGATCTCGACCACCAAGCAGGTCGGCATCGCCGATGTCGCGCCGGGCATTTCCGAGGCGCTGCTGGCGACCGCAATGGGCCTGTTCGTGGCGATCCCGGCGGTCTGGGCCTACAACCGTTTCGCCACCGGCGTGGAGCGCCTGTCGGTGCGCTACGACGCGTTCTCCGAGGAGTTCTCCTCGATCCTGCAGCGGCAGTCCCACCTCGACGAAGGCTGATGCGAGCCACTCGCACGCGTCCGCATCCGAGCGCCAGCGCGCTCCTATGCCTTCCGCCGCGGCGGAAGGCGTCGTAAAGAATTGAGAGGAAGGCCATGTCCGGCATAACCGCGCGCCGTCATCGCAAGCGCAAACTCAAGGCCGAGATCAACGTCGTGCCCTACATCGACGTGATGCTGGTGCTGCTGATCATCTTCATGGTCACGGCGCCCCTGCTGACCCTGGGCGTCGACGTCGACCTGCCCAGGTCCAACGCCAAGTCGATCGAGACCAAGAACGATCCGGTCGTGGTCCAGATCGACGCCAAGGGCAACTACTTCCTCGCGGTCAAGGCCGGCAGCAACGAAGCGGTGACCCGCGACATGCTGCGCGCCCGCATGACTGCTTTGGTCGCGCAGAACGGCAAGGAAAAACTGCAGGTCTACATCGCCGGCGACGGCCGCTCCAATTACCAGCCGGTGATGGAGGCGATGGAGATCCTGCAGGGCGCCGGGGTCGAGAAGGTCGGTCTGATGAGCCAGCCGCAGAAGGGCGCGGCCCGATGAGGGAAACCAGCGCCGACACCGCGCAAGCCGTCGGTCTGGCCCTGCTGCTGCACGGGCTGCTGATCCTGGCGATCCTGCTCGGCGCGCTGTGGAAGTTCGAAGGCGCGCCGGCCGGCGGCGGTTCGCCGATGGAGTCGGAATTGACCGACGTGTCCGACCTGTCGGCGGCGATGCAGCGCACGCTGCGCAACCGGCCCGAGCCAATCTCCGAACCGCTGCCTCAGCCCGAGCCGGAAATAGAGGACAGCCTGCCGTTGCCGCAGCCCGAGCCCGAGCCGCGTCCGCAGGATTCGCCGACGCCGGTGCAGCAGGCGCCGCAGGATTTCATCCCGGTCCCGGACGACCGCAGCCAGGAGCAGGTGGTCGATACGCCGACCCCGAACCCCGCCGACGAAAAGAAGCTGCAGGAAGCCAAGCAGCGCCAGGAACAGGTCGACCTGACCGAGCAGGAGCGCCAGGACGAGGCCCAGCGCCAGCAGCGCCTGACCGCGATGGAACTGGAGCGCCAGAAGCAGCTCGAAGACATCCGCCGCAAGCGCGCCGCCGCTGCGCGCGAGGCCAGCCTGGCCGAACAGAAGCTCAAGCAGCTGGCCGACGCCCAGGCCCGCAGCGCCTCAAGCAGCCAGGCCGACGCCAACGCCGCCCAACCGACCCCGGGCGCCGGCGGCCAGGGCGATCCGGGCCTGATGGCGGCCTACCAGGCCGCGTTGCAGGCCGCGATCCTGGCCAAGTGGACCCGGCCCGAGAGCGTGCCGCTGGGCGCCAAATGCCGACTGGTCATCCGCCAGCTCCAAGGCGGCACCGTCATCGACGTACAGGTATCGTCGCCGTGCTCCTACGACGAGCAGGCGCGGCGCTCGATCGAGGCCGCCGTGCTCAAGGCCCAGCCCTTGCCCTACGCCGGCTTCGAGAAGGTCTTCAACCGCCAGCTCAACTTCAATTTCACCGCCCAGGATCAGTGACCGGGTGCAGGAATGCCGCTTCAGCCTGAATTCGTTCAGCTTTGAGGCGGCGTTCACCTCCAAACTGTTAAGAATCGCAAGCTGAACAGTGTCCGTGCCGTACCTGTGCCCGTTTTCACCCGTAATGGAGTGCCGATGAACCGACCCCTGTCCTGGCTGGCCGCGCTGCTCGCGCTGCTGCTTCCGTTCTCCGCCGCCGCCCAGGGGCTGGAAGTCGATATCGTCGGCGGCAAGGCCGCAGCCCTGCCGATCGTGGTGGTGCCGATGCCGTACCAGGGCTCCGGCTCGGCGCCGCAGACCGACATCGCCAAGGTGATCCGCGACGACCTCAACCGCTCCGGCCAGTTCCGCGGCCTGCCGGTCGAGCAGATCGCCGACAAGCCCAGCCGCGGCAGCGAGATCAACTACCCGACCTGGCGCGCGATCAACCAGGACTACATCGTGGTCGGCCGCGTCCTCGACGGCGGCGCCGGCAGCTACCGCATCGAATACGAACTGTTCGACGTCGCCAAGCAGCAGCGCCTGGACGGCTTCGCCTACACCGCGCGCACCAACGCCGTGCGCGACGCCGCCCACCAGATCGCCGACAAGATCTACGAGCGCATCCTCGGCGTGCGCGGCGCGTTCTTCACCCGTATCGCCTACGTCACCGCCAACGGCACCGGCCGCAGCGCCGACTATGTGCTCAAGATCGCCGACTCCGACGGCTTCAACCCGCAGCCGGTGGTGCGCTCGCCCGAGCCGCTGCTGTCGCCGTCCTGGAGCCCCGACGGCAACCGCCTGGCCTACGTCAGCTTCGAAGGCGGCAATTCCTCGATCTACATCCAGAACATCAGCTCCGGCAGCCGCGAGCTGGTGGCCAAGTTCCGCGGCATCAACGGCGCGCCCTCGTTCTCGCCGGACGGCCGCCGCCTGGCCCTGACCCTGTCGCGCAGCGGCAACCCCGAGATCTACACCATGGACCTGGGCAGCCGCGCGCTGACCCAGCTGACCAACCATTTCGGCATCGACACCGAGCCGACCTGGAGCGCCGACGGCAGCAAGATCTACTTCACCTCCGACCGCGGCGGTCGCCCGCAGATCTACCAGGTCTCCTCCAGCGGCGGCGGCGCCACCCGCGTCACCTTCCAGGGCAGCTACAACGCCACCCCCAGCGTGTCCCCGGACGGCAAGAAAATCGCGGTCGCCCAGGGCGCCGGCAACACGTATCGCATCGCCATGATGGACTCCAGCCTGGGTTCGCCGCGCTGGAGCACCCTGTCGCCGGGTTCGCTGGACGAGTCCCCGACCTTCGCTCCGAACGGCGCGATGATCATCTATGCTGCGCGCGAAGGCCGCCGGGGCGTGCTGTATTCGGTCTCCGCCGACGCCCGCGTGCGCGAGCGCGTGGTCCTGGACGACGGCGACGTACGCGAACCGGCATGGGGTCCGTACCGCACGCCGCGTTGATCGCGCGTCCAGGCCAATCCCGCATCACGTATCCGCATCCCCCGGCACCGGCTGTCCCGCTAGTCCTGCCCCCACGTTCCACTGACGAGGAAAAACCATGAACAAGATCGCTCCTGCCACCGTCGGCAAGGTCGTGCTCGCCGCACTGCTTTGCACCGTCGCCGTCGCCTGCTCGAAGAAGGTCAAGGAAGTTCCGCCGACCGACACCGGCAGCAACGTCGGCACCACTCAGCCGTCGACCGACATGGGTCCGACCGCCTCGGGCGCCTACGGTCCGAACGATCTGGACACCGACGCCTGCCTGCGTCAGCGCGTGGTTTACTTCGATCTGGACCAGGACAGCCTGAAGCCGGAATTCCAGGCCATCGTCGGCTGCCACGCCAAGTACCTGCGCGACCGTCCGTCCTCGCGCATGACCCTGGAAGGCAACGCCGACGAGCGCGGCAGCCGCGAGTACAACCTCGGCCTCGGCGAGCGCCGCGGCAATGCGGTGTCCTCGGCGATCCAGGCCAACGGCGGCTCGGGCAGCCAGATCACCGTGACCTCCTACGGCGAAGAGCGCCCGGTCTGCACCGACTCCAACGAGGACTGCTGGGCCAAGAACCGTCGCGTCGAGATCGTGTACACCTCCAAGTAATCGGACCCACGATCGATGCGCACGTTCGCAAAGACCCTAGCGGCTTCGATCGTCTGCGGAGCGGCGGCCCTCGCGGCCGCCGCCCCCGCGTACGCCCAGCGCGCCAGCCTGGCCGACCGCGTCGCGGTGCTGGAGCAGCGCGCGGCCAACAATCAGGCCAACGTCGACCTGCTCAACCAGGTCACCCAGCTCAAGTCGGAAGTCCAGGCGCTGCGTTCGCAGGTCGAGGAATTGCAGCAGCAGAATCAGCAGCTGCAGCAGTCGAGCAAGAACCAGTACCTGGATCTGGACGGCCGCCTGAACCAGCTCGAAGGCAGCGCGCCTGCCGCCGCGCCGGCTCCGGCCGCCGCTGCGCCCAAGCCCGCCGCTGCGCCGCCGCCGCATGCGGCCGCCCAGGACCGTCCCCCGACGGTCTACGGCGACGCCGGCACCGTGGCCCAGAGCGCCGACGAGCGCAGCGCCTACGATGTCGCCTTCAACGCGCTCAAGGCCGGTCTGTATGCCGACTCGGCGCGCATGTTCCAGGCCTTCATCGAGACCTACCCGAACGGCACCTACACCCCCAACGCGCTGTATTGGCTGGGCGAAAGCTATTACGTGACCCAGAACTACCAGCTCGCCCTGGTCCAGTTCCAGGCCCTGTACGAGCGTTACCCGACCCACGACAAGGCACCGGGCGCGCTGCTCAAGATGGGCCTGTCCCAGCAGGGCCTGCGCCAGGTCGACGCGGCCGAGCGCACCCTGGGCGAAGTGGTCTCGCGTTTCCCGGGCACCGACGCCGCCCGCGCCGCGTCCGACCGCCTCAACGCGCTGCAGCTCGGCCGCCTGCGCTAAGCCGCCCCCCGGCAGGGCCGGCGCAAGCCGCGCCTCCGGGCCTGCCCGCAGGCAGGCCCGCGCACCGCTGCATTCCAGCCCCGTTCCAGCCCATGCCGGCCGGCTCCGATAAACTATGCCTATGAATGCCGTCTCGACCGACGCGGCCCTGGCGTCGCCCGAACGCCTGCGGCTGACCGAAATCTTCCTGTCCCTGCAGGGCGAAGCCCGCAGCATCGGCTGGCCGACCGTGTTCGTGCGCCTGACCGGCTGCCCGCTGCGCTGCCAGTACTGCGACACCGCCTACGCCTTCCACGGCGGCGAGTGGTGGCAGATCGACGACATCCTGGCGCAGGTCGCCAGCCACGGCGCGCGCCACGTCTGCGTCACCGGCGGCGAGCCGCTGGCGCAGAAGCGCTGCATCGGCTTGCTGAGCCGGCTGTGCGACGCCGGCTACGAGGTCTCGCTGGAAACTTCCGGCGCGATCGACATCGCCGAGGTCGACCCGCGCGTGTCGCGCGTGCTCGACATCAAGACTCCGGATTCCAAGGAAGCGCATCGCAACCTGTGGAGCAATCTGGCCCTGCTGACCGCGCGCGACCAAGTCAAGCTGGTGATCTGCAGCCGCGAGGACTACGACTGGGCCAAGGCCGTGGTCGCCGAGCACCGCCTGACCGAGGTCTGCGACGTGCTGTTCTCGCCCAGCTTCGGCCAGATCAAACCCAGCGACCTGGCCGACTGGATCGTCGCCGACCGCCTGCCGGTGCGATTCCAGCTGCAGTTGCACAAGATCCTCTGGAACGACGAGCCCGGGCGTTGACGGCCGGGATTCGGGATCGGAAATTCGGGATTCGCGACAGCGGCTTCCGACCCCGCCGGATCCTGCGCGCTTCCCGTCGCCCGCTCTAACCCATTCCCAATCCCGAATCCCGAATCGCCATGAAAAAAGCCGTCGTCCTCGTTTCCGGTGGCATGGACTCCGCCGTCGTCATCGCCATCGCGCGCGAGCAGGGCTATGCCGTGCATGCGCTGAGCGTGCGTTACGGCCAGCGCCATACTTCCGAGCTCGATGCCGCCGCGCGCGTGGCGCGCTCGCTGGGGGCGGTCGCGCACAAGACCGTCAACGTCGACCTGCGCAGCATCGGCGGCTCGGCGCTGACCGACGAAACGATCTCCGTGCCGCTGGACACCGACCATCATCCGGTCGGCGTGGACGCGGCCAAGGACGACATCCCGGTCACCTACGTCCCGGCGCGCAACACCATCATGCTGTCGGTGGCGCTGGGCTGGGCCGAAGTGCTGGGCGCGGCCGACATCTACTGCGGCGTCAACGCGGTCGACTATTCGGGCTATCCCGACTGCCGTCCGGAGTTCGTCGAGGCCTTCGAGCGCCTGGCCAACCTGGCCACCAAGGCCGGCGTCGAGGGCGCGGGCCTGCGGGTGCGCGCGCCGCTGCAGTACCTGAGCAAGGCCGACATCGTGCGCGAGGGCATGCGCCTGGGCGTGGATTTCGCCGAAACCGTGTCCTGCTATCAGGCCGACGACGAAGGCCGTGCCTGCCGTCACTGCGACGCCTGCCGCCTGCGCGCCGAGGGCTTCGCCGCCGCCGGCGTGGCCGATCCGACGCGCTACGTCTGAACCGCCGCGTCCGGCCCCGCTCAGCGGGGGCCTGACTCGGCGCGGACGGCTTGTTAGAATGTCCGACTCCGGCGCGCTGCCGGCGATGTTCCGGGCCGTTAGCTCAGTCGGTAGAGCAGAAGACTTTTAATCTTTTGGTCGTAGGTTCGAATCCTACACGGCCCACCAAATACGACGCCTGGGATCGCTCCCAGGCGTTTTTTATTGCCCGTCCGACGCGGCGCTTGAGCGGGCGTGAGCTTCCAGGGCCTCGCCCAGCGGTTCGGGCTGTCGAGGGAGACCTCGTGCGCCGAGGCGCATTTCACTGCGAAGGCCCGCAGAGGCGTCGCAGCGGCTAGTCGCCGCGCTCGGCATGAGGCGCCGCAGCCGACGACGGGTCGTCGAAGATGTCCGCGAGGTCGGCGCGCTTGCCCATGAAACGCCCGACCGCATCGCCGGCCAGGGCCAATCCGGCGATCGCCACGATCCACAGCAGGGTTTCGCGCGCGCCGCGTTGCAGCGACTCGCGCCAACGCTCGAACCGGCCTTGCAGGCGCCGGCCCGCGAACAGGTACAGGCCCAGCAGCAGCAAGGGCGGTGCGACGAAGATCGCGTTGTAGACCAGCAGCAGCGGCAGCCATTGCCATAGCGCGAGCTTGGCCGAGGTCATCAGCGCCACGGCGGCGAAGTACGGCAGCGCGGTGACCAGCTCGATCGCGGTGACCGTCGCCCCGAGCAGGGCCATGCCGAGCAGACCGCCGACGCGCGGCTGCGGCTGTTCCGGCACGGTTTTCGACTGCTTGGGGGCGAAGATGGCGTAGCCGAGCATGCCCAGGCCGAGCGCGAGTTGCAGCGCGAGCGCCAGCGGATGATCGAAGGCCTTGCCGTAGCGCTCGACCGCTACGCCCAGGCCCAGCATCAGCGCGATGCCCAAGGCCGCGTAAGTCAGGGCGATGCTGGCGATGTAGGCCAGCAGGCGCGGCGCCGCGCCGGGGCGCGCCATCCACCACAGCGCGACGGCCAGGGCGGAAGGATTGACGCTGTCCACGACGGCCAATCCGAGTACGGGCAGGACGATGTCGGTCATGCGGTTCCGGCGCCGGTAAGCGGGAGCGGCATTGTGACGCAGGCATCGGCGGCAAGGCCTGGGCCGTTCGGCATGCTTCGCTAACGGCCAGGAGATCCGCACATCGACCCAGGCGCGCGCCGGCCAGCGCCCGTTTCCGAGCCAATACCGCCGTCGCCGTGTATGCCGATGCGGGCGCGTCCGAAACTCGCGATACGCGCGAATCGCGTTGGGTGGATTGTCGCCGGCATTGCCAGCCACTATCTTGGCGTGCGCCGAATACGGCGTTCATCCCCCGTCGAAAGGATTCCCATGCTTCGTACTTCGCTCAGTCTTCTGCTGTTCGCCGCTGCCGCGACCGCCATGCCGGTGCGCGCGGAGAAAATCGCCACGCCCGCCATCGCCGCGCCGGATGTCGCCCATGCCAAGAAGTACGCCCAGGACGGTATCAGCGTTTCGCTGCCGGGCAACTGGACGGTCACCGAGAACACCGCCATGGACGAAGGCGGCGGGCGCGCGCTGGGGATCGAGGCTGACAAGCCCGACTTCGAGACCCTGGGGCTGGACATCACGCTCCAGGTCTATCCCGAGGACATCGCGCCTTCGCTGCAGGGCGCGGCCGAATTCCTGGTCGAGCGCCAGATCGACGGCTCCAAGAACTACAGCCAGCCCAAGCACGCCGACTACAAGTTGGGCGGCCGTTTCCCGGCGCTGGTCTCGCGCTACAACCACAACCTGTTCGGTGCCGACTCGCCGTATGCGAAGCGCGTCGACCTGTACGCGCTCAAGCCCTGCGGCGAAGGCTGGGTCTGCCTGCTTTACGCTCAGACCGTGGCCGCGAACGAAAGCGCCGCAAGCGCCGGCATGGCCAAGCTGTACGAAACGGTGAAGTTCGCTCCCGCGCAGAAATGAAGGCATGCGTCGCGGCGCGCCGTCGGCGCGTCGCTTCGCGCGCAGTCGGTCTTATCAGAATGTGACCGTTACGAGCCTGAGGCGTCGACGCGGCCTGTGCGGCGACTCACCAGAATTTCCAGAACGGCTTCTTGTCCGCGGGTGTGTCGCCAGGCTCGGGCGGCGGCACGAACCCGAAGTAGGGAATGGCCTTGCCGCTGAAGCCGTCGATGGCCAGCGGCAGCGGTTCGAAGCTCCGCTCCAGCCAATCGGAATGATGCTGCCGGGCCTGCGCGGCTTCCGCGTTGGTCAGCACCAGGAAACCGTGGGTGTCCGCGCCGCCATAGGAATCGCTGTGCACGAACACGGTGTAGCGGTCTTTGAGGATCTCGGCGATGGAGGCGATCATGACGTAGCGGTCGCGGCCGCTTTCGGTCAGCGGGATCAGGTAGGTCTGGCCGCGGTGGACCAGCTCCCGCGGATCGTCCTCGTCGAGCATGCCGATCGCATCGGCTTCGTCTAGCTCGTCCGAGAAACCGGTGACGACCTCGGACTCGAACGAACGCCAGTCGATCCAGGTCAAGGCCTCGGACAGTTCGTCCTCGTCCAGCGCTACCAGCGTTGCCAGGGGAATGCGCATGCGTGCTCCTTGCGAGAAGGTCCCGGGAATGCAGCTCCGTGACGTCGCGTTCAGCCGAAGCGGTCGGCCAACGCGTCGGTCGCCGACACCAGCACGTCGACGATCGCCGGATCGGCCGCGCTGTGGCCGGCCAGGACGATGCGCAGTTCGGCTTCCGGCCAAGCTTGGGACAGGTCGTAGGCGTTCTTGGCCGGGCAGATGATGTCGTAGCGCCCATGGACGATGGTCGCCGGGATATGGCGAATGCGGCCGATGTCGCGCAGCAGCTGATCCGACTCCAGGAACACGTCGTTGCGGAAGTAGTGCGCCTCGGCGCGGGCGACGCTGATCGCGACCCGCGGTTCGTCGAAATTGCCGGCTTCGTAGGGGTCGTGGATCAAGGTGGTGCTGCCGCCTTCCCAGTAGCCCCAGGCCTCGGCCGCGGCCTGGCGCACGGCCGGATCGTCGCTGTCCAGCCGGCGCCAGTAGGCCTCGGTCAGATTGTCGTGCTCGTCGCGCGGGATGTGGTCGAGATAGCGCTCCCAGCGCTCGGGGAAGATCCAGCGCGCACCGCCGTCGAGTTCGTTGAACCAACGCAGTTCGTGCGGACGGCCCAGGAAGATCCCGCGCAGCACCAGGCCGAGCACGCGTTCGGGATGGGTCTGGGCGTAGGCCAGGGCCAGGGTCGAGCCCCAGGAACCGCCGAACACCACCCAGCGATCGATGCCGAAATGCTCGCGGATCGTCTCGATGTCGGCGACCAGGTGCCAGGTGGTGTTGTCGCGCAGTTCCGCATGCGGCGTGGACTTGCCGGCGCCGCGCTGGTCGAACAGCACGATGCGATAACGCGCCGGATCGAAGAAGCGGCGGTGGTAGGGCGAGACGCCGGCGCCGGGACCGCCGTGCAGGAAGATCACCGGCACGCCGTCGGGATTGCCGCATTCCTCGATATGCAGTTCGTGCAGATCGTCGACCGCCAGGCGTTGCGTGCGGTAGGGCTCGATCTCGGGGTATAGCTCGCGCATGGGCCGCGTTCCGTGAGGTTTACGCAAGCATACGGCGAGGCGATGGCGGGCACGATAGGGCGGCGATGGAGCGATGGAGCGATGGAGCGATGGAGCAGTGGAACGGTGACGGCGATGGCCGCGCGAGCGTGTCCGATGGTGGCGCAGGGCGGCGACCTGACGCTGGCCGGCTTCCTGTGGGAGCGGCGTAAGCCGCGATCGCGTTGCTTTGTATCGCTGCGACCGCATCCCTAGCCGGCGTCGGTTGGGGTGTCATCGGCCCTGCGGCCCTTCGGTGGCATCGACTGCGGGCTAGCTTGCGCCGGCTCGCGGTTGGCGCTATCGCGGCTTACGCCGCTCCCACAGGAAGCAGGGGCGATTCGAGGGGGAGGAGCGGGGTGAGTCGCGACTGCGTTGCGTCGTATCGCTGCGACCGCATCCCTAGCTGGCGTCGATTAGGGGGCATCGGCCCTGCGGCTGTTCGGCGGCATCGACTGAGGCGGGCTTGCGCTGGTTCGCGAGTTGGCGCTATCGCGGCTTACGCCGCTCCCACAGGAAGCAGGGGCGATTCGAGGGGGAGGAGGGGGGGCCGCGACAGCGTTGCGTCGTATCGTTGCTACCGCATCCCTAGCCGGCGTCGGTTGGGGTGCCATCGGTCCTGCGGCTATTCGGCGGCATCGACTGAGGCGGGCTTGCGCCGGCTCGCGGTTGGCGCGATCGCGGCTTACGCCGCTCCCACAGGAAGCAGGGGCGATATCGACTGCGGAGGGCTTGCGCTGTTGGTTGGGTTCGTGGTCGCGGCTTACGCCGCTCCTACCCCAAAGCGGGGGCGGGGCTTGGGTTATTCCTGTCTGTAGTGGGGTTGCGGATTGAGTCGCTCACCCGAGGCAGGATCGCGGTTCAGGCGTGGTCGAGCAGATGCTGCAGCACCGCCTCGCCGTAGCGGTCGAGCTTGCTGGCGCCGATGCCGGGGATGCCCGACAGGTCGTCGAGGTCGTCCGGGGCGGCTTCGGCGATCGCGCGCAGGGTGGCGTCGTGGAAGATCACGTAGGCCGGCACGTTCTGTTCGCGCGCGGTCGTCGAGCGCCATTCGCGCAGCGCGTTGAAGCGCGCCAGCGAGGCCGGATCGAGATCGATCATCGGCGCCGCGGCGGCGCCGCCGCGGGTCTTGCGGCTGCGCGCGGTCTTGGGCTGTTCGGTGCGGAAACGCAGGTCGCGCTCGCCGCGCAGCACCGGGCCGCTGTCGGCGGTCAGGCGCAGTGCGCCATGGCGTTCGATGTCGGCTTCGAGCAGGCCGCCGGCGACCAGTTGCCGGAACACGCTGCTCCACTGGCGCGCGTCCAGGTCGGCGCCGATGCCCCAGGTGCTGAGGCGGTCGTGGCCGAACTTGAGCGCCTTCTCGGTTTCGACGCCGCGCAGCACGTCGATCACGTGGCCGGCGCCGAAGCGCTGGCCGGTACGGTAGACGCAGGACAGGGCCTTGCGCGCGGCCTGGGTGCCGTCCCAGCTTTGCGGCGGATCCAGGCAGTTGTCGCAATTGCCGCAGGCGCCCGGATGCGGTTCGCCGAACCAGCCCAGCAGCGACTGGCGCCGGCACTGCGTGGATTCGCAGTAGCCGAGCAGGGCGTCGAGCTTGCGCAGCTCCAGGCGCTTGCGCTCCTCGCCGGCCTCGCCCTGCTGGATCAGCTGGCGCAGGTTGACCACGTCGCCCAGGCCGTAGCAGAGCCAGGCCTCGGCGGGTTCGCCGTCGCGGCCGGCGCGGCCGGTTTCCTGGTAGTAGCCCTCGATCGACTTGGGCAGGTCGATGTGGGCGACGAAGCGCACGTCGGGTTTGTCGATGCCCATGCCGAAGGCGATGGTGGCGACCATCACCACGCCGTCCTCCTGCAGGAAGCGGCGCTGGTTGGCGGCGCGCGTGGCCGCGTCCATGCCGGCGTGATAAGGCAGGGCGCGGATGCCGGCTTCGACCAGTTGCGCGGCCACCGCGTCCACGCGCCGGCGTGAGAAGGCGTAGACGATGCCGCTGTCGCCGCGGTGGGCGGACAGGAAGTCCAGCAGCTGGCGGGTGCCGTTGTCCTTGTGGACCACGCGGTAGCGCAGGTTGGGGCGGTCGAAGGAGCTGACGAAGCGGCGCGCGTCCTCCAGCTTCAGGCGCTCGGCGATCTCGCGCTGGGTCGGGGCGTCGGCGGTCGCGGTCAGGGCGATGCGCGGGATGTCGGGCCAGCGCTCGTGCAGGATCGTGAGTTCGCGGTACTCGGGCCGGAAGTCGTGGCCCCATTGCGAGACGCAGTGGGCCTCGTCGATCGCGAACAGGGCGATCGGGGCGCGGTCGAGCAGGGCCAGGCAGCGTCCGGTCAGCAGGCGCTCGGGGGCGATGTAGAGCAGGTCGAGCTCGCCGGCCAGCAGCTGGCGCTCGACTTCGGCCGCGGCCGCGGCGTCCAGGGTGGAATTGAGGAAGGCCGCCTGCACGCCGAGCTGGCGCAGGGCTTCGACCTGGTCCTGCATCAGCGCGATCAGCGGCGAGACCACGATGCCGCAGCCGTCGCGCAGCAGCGAGGGCAGCTGATAGCACAGCGATTTGCCGCCGCCGGTGGGCATCAGCACCAGGGCGTCGCCGCCGTCGCTCACGTGCTGGACGATTTGCGCCTGCTCGCCGCGGAAGTCGGGATGGCCGAAAGTTCGGCGCAGCAGGTCGAGGGCGTGGTCTGGCATGGCGCTAGTGTAACGAGCGCCGGCGTTATGGCCGCTAAGCGGGAGGCGCGGCGCGCTGTAGGAAGTCGCCGCAGCCGGCGGCGGGGCGCTCTCCGGCGCGACGCGCTGCGACGGCAGCCGGACAGGGTCGACGAGGCTAGCCGACCCGCAAAAACCACCCCTGTGGGAGCGGCGTAAGCCGCGATCGCCCCGGGACCGCTGCAGCGCGGGCGTCCGGATCGCGACTTACGTCGCTCCCACAGGGAGCAAAGGCCTAAGCGCTTACTGCAGCAGCGAGCGCAGCATCCAGGCGTACTTCTCGTGGGTCTGCAGGCGCTGGGTCAGCAGGTCCTCGGTCGGGGCGTCGTCGGCGTCGTCGGCCTGGTCCAGCACGGCGCGCGCGGTGCGGCAGACGGCTTCGTTGCCGACCACCAGCTGGCGTACCATCTCGCGCCAGTCCGCGGCTTCGGTCAGGCCCGGCTCCTCGGGGATCGAGGTCAGGCGCACGAACTCGGCGTAGGAACCGGGGGCGTTGAAGCCCAGGGCGCGGATGCGCTCGGCGATATCGTCCAGCGCGGTCCACTGCTCGGTGTACTGGGTCTCGAACATGGTGTGCAGGGCGTTGAACATCGGCCCGGTCACGTTCCAATGGAAGTTGTGGGTCTTCAGGTACAGGGTGTAGCTGTCGGCCAGGAAGCGCGACAGGCCCTCGGCGATCTTCTTGCGATCGCCGGTGCCGATCCCGATATCGATCGAAGGCGCCTTGTTGGACGCCGCCGGCGATGCGGCCGGGCTGAGCGAGGCGGTCTTGCTGGTCTTGTCGGTCTTGCCCTTGCTGGGCTTGCTGGGTTTGGTCTTGGCCACGTGTTGCTCCCTTTTCGAGTGTTGCGGCGACAATAGGCGCTGCCGCCCGCGAAGTGAAATATTTTGTTTCTTGCGGAGCGATCCGCAAAAGCTATCGAACGATGAAGTCTATAGACGCTCCTGCTAGCAATGCGTTACGCCAGGCCCGGCGCGCCATCGACGGCGCGCTGAGCCGCGACCGCGGCCGCCTGCACGGCCTGTGGTCGCGCTGGAGCGGCAAGCCGGGCGACGCGGCCGCGCGCGATGCGTTCGCGCAGGCGCTGGCGACATCGGTGTCGCAGCGCGAGTCGCGCGCGGCGGCGTTGCCTCAGGCCCCGGTCGAAGCCTCGCTGCCGATCGCGGGCGAGGCCGAGCGCATTGTGGCCTTGATCCGTGAACACCCGGTGGTGGTGATCGCCGGCGAAACCGGCTCGGGCAAGACCACCCAGCTGCCCAAGCTGTGCCTGGCCGCCGGGCGCGGCGCCGCCGGCATGATCGGCTGCACCCAGCCGCGCCGGATCGCGGCGCGCGCGGTGGCGCGGCGCGTGGCCGAAGAGCTGAATACCCCGCTGGGCGGCGCGGTCGGCTACCAGGTGCGCTTCAACGAGAACGTCGGCGAGCGCACCGCGATCAAGTTCATGACCGACGGCATCCTGCTGGCGGAGATCCAGTCCGACCGCTGGCTGTCGGCCTACGACACCATCCTGATCGACGAGGCCCACGAACGCAGCCTCAACATCGACTTCCTGCTCGGCTATCTGAAGCAGTTGTTGAAGAAGCGCCACGACCTCAAGGTCATCGTGACCTCGGCGACCATCGACACTGAGCGCTTCGCCGCGCATTTCGACGGCGCGCCGGTGGTCAGCGTCGAGGGCCGCGGCTATCCGGTCAACGTGCGCTATCGGCCGCTGGAAGGCGAGGGCGAATCCGAAAGCGACGGCCGCATGCGCGAGGCGCGCCAGGGCGAGCGCAGCGTCAACGACGGCATCGTCGCCGCCTGCGACGAGATCACCCGCGAGGATCCGCGCGGCGACGTGCTGATCTTCCTGTCCGGCGAGCGCGAGATCCGCGACGCTCACCAGTCGCTGGAACGGCGCAAGTACCGCGAGACCGAAGTGCTGCCGCTGTACGCGCGGTTGTCGGTGCGCGACCAGGACCGGGTGTTCAATCCCGGCCCCAAGCGCCGCATCGTGCTGGCCACCAACGTCGCCGAGACCTCGCTGACCGTGCCGCGCATCCGCTACGTGGTCGATCCGGGCCTGGCCCGGGTGAAGCGCTACAGCCCGCGCGGCAAACTCGACCGGCTGCACATCGAACCGGTGTCGCAGGCCAGCGCCGATCAGCGCAAGGGCCGCTGCGGCCGCATCAGCGAAGGCACCTGTTACCGGCTCTACAGCGAGGCCGATTTCGAATCGCGGCCGCGCTACACCGATCCGGAGATCCGCCGCGCCGCCTTGGCCGGCGTGATCCTGCGCATGCTGTCGCTGGGCCTGGGCGACATTGAGGCCTTCCCGTTCCTGGAGCCGCCCGACGGTCGGGCGATCGCCGACGGCTGGCAGCAGCTGACCGAACTGGGCGCGGTGGACGAGCAGCGCAAGCTCACCGCGATCGGCCGCAGCATGGCGCGGTTGCCGGTCGACGTGAAACTGGCGCGCATGCTGGTGGCCGCCAACGACCACGGCTGCCTGCGCGAAATGGTCGCGATCGCGGCTTTCCTCGGCATCCAGGACCCGCGCGAGCGCCCGGCCGATCAGCGCGCCGCGGCCGACAACGCCCACGCCGAGTTCGCCGATCCGCGCTCGGAATTCGTCGGCATCCTCAAGCTGTGGGACGCCTACCAGAACGCGCACGAGGAGCTGACCCAGTCCAAGTTGCGCGGCTGGTGCGAGAAGCACTTCCTCGGCTTCCTGCGCATGCGCGAATGGCGCGAGCTGCATCGCCAGCTGAAACTGCTGTGCGAGGAGTTGGGTTGGGCGATCAAGACCCTGCCCGGCGAGATCGATTCCGGCGCCTACGCCACCCTGCATCGCGCCCTGCTGGCCGGCCTGCCGACCCAGATCGGCCTGCGCGGGGACAAGGGCTTCTACGACGGTCCGCGCGGACGCAAGTTCCAGCTGTTCCCCGGCTCGCCGCTGGCCAGGAAGCCGCCGCCGTGGGTACTGGCCGCGACCCTGCTCGACACCGAGCGGGTGTGGTCGATGACCAATGCCACGATAGAGCCGGATTGGGCGATCCAGGAGCTGCCGCATCTGCTCGCGCGCCGTCATCACGATCCGCGCTGGGCGCGTTCGCAGGGGCGGGTGGTCGGCAGCGAGCAGATCAGCCTGTTCGGCCTGGTGCTGGCGCCGAAGCGGCCGGTGCACTACGGCGCGCTGTACCCGGAGGAAAGCCGCGCGATCTTCGCCCGCGACGCCCTGGTCACCGGCGAGATCAACACCCGCGCCGCGTTCCTGCAGCGCAACCTCGCCAGCCTGACCAAGGCGCGCGACGAGGAAGCCAAGCAGCGCCGCGCCGGCCTGGTGGTCGACGAGGAATGGATGGCGCAGTGGTACCTGGACCGGCTGCCGCCGCAGGTGCACAACGTCCAGGCGCTGGACGCGTGGTACGCCAAATTGCCGGCCAACGAGAAGGCCGCGCTGGAATGGTCCAGCGCCGATCTGATGGTCGGCGGCGAAAGCGAGGCCGCGCGTTTCCCACCCTATCTGCAACTGGGCAACGCGCGCCTGGCCGTGCGTTACCGCTTCGAGCCCGGCGCGATCGACGACGGCATGACCCTGGCGGTGCCCCTGCACCTGCTCAACGCGTTGGATCCGGCGCAGCTGTCGTGGCTGGCGCCGGGTTTCGTCGCCGACAAGGCCACCGCGCTGATCAAGTCGCTGCCCAAGACTCTGCGCCGCAACTTCGTTCCGGCGCCGGATTTCGCCAAGGCGTTCCAGGAAGCGCACGCCAAGCCCGAGGCCGACGATCTGGTCGGCGCGCTTGCGCGCTTCCTGCGCAAGCTGACCGGCGTGGAGGTCGCGGCGAGCGATTTCGATGCGGCTTCGATCGAGCCGCATCTGCGCATGAACCTGCGCCTGCTCGATGCCGGCGAAGACAAGGGCGGCCGCAAGGCCGAGCCGACGGTGCTGGCCGAATCGCGCGACCTCGAACTACTGCGTGCGCGCTACGGCGAGCTCGCCGCGCGCGCGTTCGCGGCCCGCGCCGCCGACGGTCTGGGCCAGCGCGGCCTGACCGCGTTCCCCGAGCAGCCGATTCCGACCTCGGTGCCCGGCGCCGCCGGCGTGCCGGCGTTCCCGGCCCTGCACGACGACGGCGACACGGTGTCGCTGCGCGTGCACGCCGAGCGCGAGGCCGCGCTGCGCGCGCATCCGGGCGGCGTGCGCCGGCTGCTGGCGATCGCGCTGGCGGACAAACTCAAGCAGGCGCGCAAGCAGCTGCCGGTGTCGCCCAAGACCGGGCTGCTGTACGCGGCGATCGAATCGGCCGCGCCGCGCCCCGACGGCCCGCGCGACAGCGATCGACTGCGCGACGATCTGGTCGGCGGCGCCCTGCGCTCGCTGCTGGGCGACGACGACGCCTTGCAGCAGGTGCGTGACGCGGCCGCGTTCGAAGCGCGGCGCGAAGAGGCCGCGCGCAAGCTGTTCCCGGAGGCGATGGAGCGTTTGCGCCAGGCCGAAACCATCCTGACCGCGGTCGCCGAGGCGCGCGCCAAGCTGGAATCGCCGCTGATGGGCTGGGCCAGCGGCAACCTCGACGACATGCGCGCGCAACTGGCGACGTTGACCCCGCCGGGTTTCCTGCGCGAGGTGCCGGCCGAGGCCTTGCGCGAGTACCCGCGCTACCTCAAGGCGCTGGCCCTGCGCGGGGAGCGCGCCTTGCGCGACCCGGTGCGCGATCAGGCGCGCATGCTCGAACTCAAACCGTTCGCGGACGCGCTCGCCGCCGCGACCGCGGCCGGCGACGCCGCCACGCCGGGCTGGCAGGCCCTGCGCTGGGATCTGGAAGAGCTGCGCGTGTCGCTGTTCGCGCAGGAACTGGGCGTGCGCGGCGGGGTGTCGCCGAAGAAGTTGGCCAACAGGTTGGCGCAGCTGCGGAATTAGAGCGTGGCGTTAACTAGACGGCTTTTTCGCCGATCGGCAAAGCCACGCGCGGCGCGCGTGGGCCGGAACCTCACTTGATCCGCTGCACCCGCGCCTTGGGCAGGTCTTCGTCGACCTGCAGGAACCAGCGTCCGCTGACGCCCGGCACCACCACGATCGCTGGCGCCTGCATCGGCTTGTGCAGCTTCAGGCTGCCCTTGAGCACGCGCCACTGTTGGCCGTTCTCGAGCGCGAACACGGTGCCCGGCGCCCATTCGGCGACATCGCCGACCAGGCGGCTGCGGATCGGACCGTCGCTGGCGCCTTCCAGCAGGCCGGCGTCGTCGCGGCCCGGCGCCATCGCGGTGGCCGTGGCGGCCGCCGGAGCCTGCGGAGCGGCCGCGGCTTCGCGTTCGTCGTCCTCGCGCAACAGGCGATTGAGCAGGGCCAGCTGCGCCGGGCTCAGCGCATCCAGGCCGGTCTCGCGCAACTGCTCGGGCGTCAGGCGGCGCTCGACTTCGCGGTAGGGCGTCTGCGCGCCGGCCAGACTAGGCAGCAGGGCGAGCGCGAGCAGCAGGACGGTGCGGTGGAATCGATGCATGGGGGAGCCTGGCGACGGGATCGGAGGGCGGGCGCCGACGCCGGATTCCGGCACGGATCGCAGGCGGCGCTCGCTGGTTCGCCCAGAATATTGCGGAGGTATGACAGTTTCTTGACGCCGCCAGGGCGGCACGGAACGTCGCGACGCCGTGTACGGCAACCGCCGATCGCAAGACCCCGTTCCCTTGTTCCCGCGCGCCAGCCCCGCGCTGCGAGGACGAGCGGTGCTCTGAAGAATGGTGGGTTCGTGCGCGGCCGAACGCCAGCAGGGCACGCCTGCTGGCCGGACTGACTGGGGAGGATGCGTTCGCGCTTCCCCGCCTGTGCGGGGACGGCGTTCCAAGACGACCGCGTCCGTGCGCGGACGCGGCCCGGGTACTTACTTGGTGCGCTGCACCTTGGCGCGGGCGTTGTAGCCCTGCACTGACAGATACCAGACATTGCCGATCAGGCCCGGGTTGATCTTCACTTCCGGGTTGCTGAGCTTGACGCCCGCCAGCGAGGCGTCGTCGGACTGCTGCCAGACCTGGCCGTTGTCGAGCACGTACTGGCGGCCGCGACCGAAGCCGCGGAACTCGCCGCTGATGTGCGCGACGATCGGGTCGCTGGAGCCGCCGAAGTTGAAGAAACCGCGATGCTCGGTTTCGATCAGCTCCTTGGTGCTCTTGGCGGCCTTGGCGCTCTCGTCGCCGATCTTGCGGTTGAGCCAGTCGTTGAGACGGCCCAGCTCCGCCGCGTCGAGCTTGTCCAGGCCGGCGGCCTTGAACTGTTCGGGCGTCATCTGCTGTTCGATCGGCGGCTGCGACTGCGCGAACACCGTCAGTGGAGCCAGCGCGAGCAGGGTGGCGACGATCAGCGGGCGGGTGCGGAGCATGTGCTGTTCCTCGGGTCGGTTGGCCGCTAGTGTAGACGCTCCCCCATAGCGCTTCGATCCCGATACGCAATCCGCGATGAACGCATCGCCCGCCACCTCCGCTCCGGTCCAGACCGCGCTCGCGCACGCTTCGGCGGCGGCGATCGCCGGTCCGTTGCGGCAGCGCCTGGACGAGGCCGCGGCCGACCCGGCCGCCGCGCGCGACGCCCTGGACGCGCCGCCGGTGGTCGCGGCCACCCTGGACGCGCTGGGCCTGCTCGGCGCCGACGGCGACACCGTCGCGGCCGCATTGCTGCATGCCTATCCGGGCCTGGCGGCGGCGCTGGGCCCGGTCCTGGACAAGCAGTTCCCCGCGGTCGCGGCCTTGCTCGACGGTCAGCGCGCCGCGGCCCAGGTCTGGACCCTGCATGCCGAGCACGGCGCGCGCTCCGGCCATGAAGGGCTGCGGCGGTTGCTGCTGGCGATCGTGCGCGATCTGCGGGTGGTGCCGATCCTGCTCGCGCGCCAGCTCGCGCGCATGCGCAACGCCGAGGCGCTGGCGCCGGACGCGCGCCGCGAACTGGCCGCGCTGACCCGCGACATCCACGCGCCGCTCGCCAACCGGCTCGGCATCTGGCAGCTGAAGTGGGAGCTGGAGGACCTGGCGTTCCGTTACCTGGAACCGCAGACCTACCAGAAGATCGCGCGCCTGCTCGACGAGAAGCGCGGCGACCGCGAGCGCTACATCGAACAGGTCAAGCGTACCCTGCGCGGGGCCTTGGCCGCGGCGGGGCTGCAGGGCGCCGACGTCGCCGGCCGGCCCAAGCACATCTACAGCATCTGGAAGAAGATGCAGCGCAAGGACGTGCCGATCGGCGAGCTCTACGACCTGCGCGCGGTGCGGGTCATGGTCGAGGACCTGGCGGCGTGCTACGCCGCGCTGGGCGTGGTCCACGCGCAGTGGACGCCGATTCCGAGCGAGTTCGACGACTACATCGCCCGGCCCAAGCGCAACGATTACCGCTCGCTGCACACCGCCGTGGTCGGGCCGGAAGGCAAGACCCTGGAAGTGCAGATCCGCACTTACGAGATGCACAGCCAGGCCGAACTCGGCGTGGCCGCGCATTGGAAGTACAAGGAAGCCGGCAGCCAGGCCGCCGACGCCTCGTTCGACCGCAAGATCGCCTGGATGCGCAAGCTGCTCGACGCCCACGGCGAGGGCGGCCGCGACGGCGGCGACGCGACCCTGGCCGGCGAACTCGACACCGAGCTGGTCGAGGACCGGGTCTACGTGCTCACGCCCAAGGGCGAGGTGATCGACCTGCCGACCGGGGCGACGCCGCTGGACTTCGCGTACCACGTCCACACCGAAGTCGGACACCGCTGCCGCGGCGCCAAGATCGACGGCCGCATCGTCCCGCTGGACCACAAGCTGCGCAGCGGCGACCGGGTCGAGATCCTCACCGCCAAGACCGGCGAACCGCGCCGCGACTGGCTGGTCGCGGCCAACGGCTTCCTCGCCAGCGGGCGTTCGCGCGACAAGGTCCGGGCCTGGTTCCACAAGCTCGACCGCGCCCGCAACGAACAGGCCGGGCGCGAGCTGCTGGACAAGGAACTGCGCCGGCTCGGTCTGCTCGGCGCCGATCTGGCGCCGGCGCGCGAGCGCTTCAATCTGGCCAACGACGGCGACCTGTACGTGCAGGTCGCGCTCGGCGACCTCGGCCCGCATCAGGTCGGGCGCGCCCTGCTCGAACACGAGCGCGCCGCGGCCGCGCCGCCGCCGCCCACGACCGGCACCACCACCCTGGCGCCGGTGCCGCGGCGGCGCCCGAGCAAGAGCGCCGATTTCACCGTCGAAGGCGTCGGTAACCTGCTGGTGCAGCTGGCGCGCTGCTGCCAGCCGCTGCCGGGCGAGCCCATCGTCGGCTATCTCACCCGCGGCCGCGGCGTCAGCGTGCACCGTCCCGGCTGCGCGGCGTTCGAACGGCTCGCCGCGACCCAGCCGCAGCGTGTATTGCCGGTGGAATGGGGGCGCAAGGGCAGCGGCTACGAAACCGACATCGAAGTGCTGGCGCTGGACCGCAAGTGGCTGCTCAAGGAAGTCACCAACCTGATCGCCCAGGGCAACGCCCACGTGGTCAGCATCCGCAGCGACGTCGAGCGCGCCGGCGCGCGCGTGCGCCTGCGCCTGCGCCTGCGCGTGGCCGACTACGGCCAGTTGTCGACCCTGCTCGGCAAGCTGTCCTCGCTGCCCGGCGTGGAGCAGGCGCAGCGCTGCTGAGCCGCGATCCGCGCCGTCACTCTGGTGCGGTGCTTACGGGGCTATGCTTTCGCGGTGACGTCCGAACCGCCGCCCAGCCACGATCGCAAGGAACCGCCCGGCGGCCGCACGCCGGCCACGGCGCCGACCCGCATCGAACCCGAATTCGGGCGCTGGACCAGCCTTCGTTTCGACCAACGTAGCCGACCGCCGCGGCGGGAGCCGGCGCCGCACTGGTTCGGCTGGGGCGCGGCCGCTGCGGTAATGCTGGTGCTGCTGGCCCTGGTGCTGCTGCGCCAGCCGCTGGCGGACCGCCTGTGGCCCGATTCGCGTCTGCAGCAGTTGCGCAGCGACGCCGCTGCGGCCCTGCGCGAGGGCCGGCTGACGTCGCCCGACGGGCGCGGCGCGCGCGAACTCTACGAGGCCGCGCTGGCCCTGGACCCGGACCGCGACGAAGCCCGCAGCGGCCTGACCCGGGTCGGCCAGGCCGCGCTGGTCCGGGCCGAGCAGGCGATCGTGCAACGCCGTTATGCCGACGCCCACGCCGCCCTCGCTCTGGCCAGCGAGCTGGCGGTGCCGCGCGCCCAGGCCGACGCCTTGGAGCAGCGCTTGCGCGCGCGCGAAGCCGCCGACGCCGGCCTCGACCGGGTGCTGATGCAGGCCGCGCAAGCGCGTGCGGCCGGTCATCTCGACGACGGCGAGAACGCGGCGCTGCCCCTGTACCAGCGGGTGCTGGCCTTGCAGCCCGACCGCGTCGAAGCCCTGGAGGGCCGCGAGGACACCCTCGCCGATCTGTTGCAGCAGGCGCGCCAGGCCCTGGCCCATGGCGATCTGCTCGCGGGCGCCGCGCGCATCCGCCGTGCCCAGGCCGCCGATGCCGGCCATGGCGAACTGCCTGATGCTTTGGCCGAACTCGCACGCCGCGCCGACGCCCGTCGCGGCGAGGCCGAGCGCGAATTGCGTCGCGGCCGCCTGTCCGAAGCCGCCGAGGGCTATCGCGACATCCTGGCGGCGTTGCACGAGGACCCGGCAGCGCAGCGCGGCCTGGGCGCGGTTGCGAGCGCCTACGCGCAGCGCAGCGAACGCCTGGCCGCCGATTTCCGCTTCGACGAGGCCGCCGCGGCCTTGCGCGCGGCCGACGCGATCGCGCCCGCCACCGCGGCCGTGGTCGAAGCGCGCCAGCACCTGGAACGCGCGCGCCAGTCGCGCAAGCGTCTGGGCGGCGAACTGCCGATCGCCCAGCGCCAGCAGCGCCTGCGCACGCTGCTGGCCGAAGCCGCCGCCGCCGAAGCGCGCGGCGAACTGCTGGCGCCGCCCGGCGACAGCGCCTACGACAAACTGCGCGCGGCGCAGGCGATCGCGCCGCAGGACCCCAAAGTGCGCGCCGCCGCCGCCCGCCTGTTGCCGGCGGCGCGGCGTTGTTTCGAAAACGAACTGCGCGGCAACCGGCTCAGCCGCGCCGGCGAATGCCTGGATGCGCGGCGTGCCTTGGAAGGCGAGGGCGCGGCGCTGATGGATGCGCGACGGCGTCTGGCGCAGCGCTGGATCGCAGTCGGCGATGAGCGCCTGGGAGCCGGGGAATTGCGCGCGGCGCAGGCGGCGCTGAATGCGGCGCGCGCCTTGGACGCGGGCGCGGCGGGCCTGGAGGATTTCGCCAACCGGGTACGGGTGGCGACGGCCGGGGTGAACTGAGGCCGGGGTCAGGCGGCTCTCCAGCAGCGGCTGCATGCTGCGGTCGTCGCAGCCTGCGGTTACGCGCTCACGGGAGGATCGGCTTCAAGTCTTCCCATGCAACAACACCCGCCGTACCACTTCGCGAGCCGCATCCAGAGAGAAGTGCGTCTCCACATTGCGCAAACCGTTCTCCGCCAAGCGCTGCCACAGCGCCGGATCGCGGTACAGCCGCAGCACGGCCTGCGCATAGTCGGCGGCGTTGTCCGCCACCAACGCGTCTTCGCCGTCGCGCAGGTGCATGCCTTCGACCGCGCAGGCCGTGGCCACGACCGGTTGGCCGTGGGCCATGCTCAGGTTGACCTTGCCCTTGACGCCGGCGCCGTAGCGCAGCGGGGCCACGGCGATGCGCGCGCCGTCCATGTACGGATCGAGGTCGGGCACGTGGCCGTGGATCTCGATGCCGGGCTGTTCGGCGAGCGCGGCGATCTCCGGCGGCGCGTCGGCGCCGATGCAGTGGAAGCGCAGCTCCGGCAGTTCGGCGCGGATCAGCGGGAACACCTCGGTGGCGAACCAGCGCACCGCATCCACGTTCGGCGGATGGCGGAAGCCGCCGACGAAGACCAGGTCGCGGCGCTGCTCGAACGCGCGCCCCGGCCCGGCGACGCGGTGCAGATTGGACAGGATGTCGACCTGCGCCTGCGGCGCGTCCTGCGCGAGCAGGCTGCGCTCCACCTCGCTGACCACGAAGGTCGCGTCGGCGCGCGCGATGATGTCCAGTTCCAGCTTGCGCGTGGCTTCGGCAGCGCGCGCCAGAGTCGCGTCGCCGGCGACTTCGGCGCCGCGGCGTTCGCGCAGGTAATGCAGGTCGACGGTGTCGAACACCAACCGCGCCTGCGGCGCGTATTTGCGCAGCAGCGGCAGCAGTTCGCGCAGCACGTAGTGGCGGCAGACCATGACGGTGTCGAAGCGCGGGCCGTGCTCGTGCAGCCAGGCCGGCAGGCGGCCCAGTTGCGGCGCGGTCCACACCTCCACGCCCATGCGTTGCATCGCCTCGACCGAAGCGTCGGTGTGGGCGAGGTAGGCCGGCACGAACACCACGTGCGCGCCTTCCTCCAGCAACAGCCGCATCAGATTGACCAGGCGCAGCGAGCCGGAATCGCGGTCCGGCTGCGGCACCAGCGCGTCGACGATCAGCACGCTGCGGCGGCCGCGCGCGAACGCGGCGCGATCGGCCGGCGTATCCGGCGTCCACTGCGTGGTCAAGGCATCGCGCCATTTGTCGGCGAACACGCCGCGGTTGCGCACCTGATAGGCCTTGACGCCCGAACCGGTATCGGTGCCGGCGGTGATGCCCTCGCAATGCACGACCCGCGACTTGGGCTGATAGACCACGCGCAGCCCGGCCGCGCGCACCGCGAAGGCGAGATCGGTGTCTTCGTAGTAAGCCGGCGCGTAGCGCGTGTCGAAACGGCCGAGGCGCTCGAACAGCGCGGTCGGCAGCGCGATCGCCGCACCCGAGCAGTAGTCGGCATCGCGCAGGAACGCGTAGCGCGGATGATCGGGCGCGTCGAAGCGGCCGTAGTTCCAGCCGCTGGCGTCGGCGAACACGATGCCGCCGGCTTCCTGCAGGCGGCCGTCGGGATAGACCAGCTGCGCGCCGACCAGGCCGACGTCGGCGTGCTCGCCGAACGTCGCCAGCAGCACGTCCAGCCAGCCAGGCTGCGGAATGGTGTCGTTGTTGAGGAAGACCACGTATTCGCCGAGCGCCAGCGCCGCGCCGTCGTTGCAGGCGGCGATGAATCCGCCGTTCTGGCTGCGGCGGTGGTAGCGCAGGCCCTCGATCTGGCGCAGCGAGGCTTCGGTGGCGTCGGAGCTGCCGTCGTCGACCACGATCACTTCGAACGCGGCCTCGGCGGGGCGCGCGGCGAGCGCGCGCAGGCAGGCCAGGGTGTGGGCGAACTGGTTGTAGACCGGGATCACGATGCTGGCGCGCGGCGTGTCCGAGGTCGGCAGCGCGAACGGCGCGAACGGTTCGGCCTGCGGCAGCCACAGGGCCGCACGCTGAGCGTCGGGCAGGCGATGGAACTGGCGCAGGACGCGCTGCCAGGAGGCGCTCAGACCGCGGGTCCGCAGGCTGATCAGGCCGCGCCGCGCCAGGCCCGTTCCCCGGTCCAGCAAAAACCGAAGATCGGTCCAACTCATCGCCATCGATCGCTCGTCATGCTGAAGGGAATCCTTACTACGGGGTCGGGGGCCGGGCCCGCCGCGCGGCGGCGCCGGCCGGCTGCGTTAGACTCGAAGGCTACGAGGGCGCAGCCCTGTCATTGTCCCATGCCGTGGCCCGAATCGATTACGACGAAGACGACACCTCCGACGACTCCCGGTCGCACGACGGCGGCGCCCCGACCTGGAAACGGCGCCTGGTCACCTGGATCCTGGCCGCGATCGGCCTGGGGCTGGGTTTCCTGATCCCGTATACGCTCTACCTCAATCACGAAGTCGGACAACGCTTCGGCCAGTTGCGCTGGCAGATCCCCACGCGCGTCTACGCGCGGCCGCTGGAACTGACTCCCGGCTTAACCCTGGACGCGGGCACGCTCAAGACCGAACTCGATGCCTCGGCCTACCGCGACGACGGCAGCGGCGCGCGCACCGGCACCTATGCCCGCGAGGGCGGCCGCTGGATCATCTCCAGCCGCGGCTACAACGACGTCGACGGCGCGGTCGCCGCGCGCCGGATCGAAGTGGTGCTGTCCGGCAGCCGCGTCGCCAGCCTGCGCGAAGCCGGCACCAAGAAATCGCTCAAGGTCGCGCGCCTGGACCCGGCGCGCATCGCCACCCTGTACGGGCAGAAGCAGGAAGAGCGTCGCCTGGTGCGGATCGAGGACGTGCCCGAACTGTTGGTCACCGGCCTACAGGCGGTCGAGGATCGGGATTTCAACAGCCATTTCGGCATCGATATCTCCGGCATGATCCGCGCGGCGTTCAAGACCGCGACCGGCTCCCGCCAGGGCGCCAGCACCCTGACCCAGCAGCTCGCGCGCAGCGGCCTGCTCGGCATCGGCCAGGAGCAGACCCCGACCCGCAAGGCCAAGGAAATCCTGTACGCGCTGCTGATCGAGGCGCGCTACGACAAGCGCACCATCCTCGAGGCCTATTTCAACCAGGTCTACCTGGGCCAGCGCGGTTCGCAGGCGATCCACGGCGTCGCCGCCGGCGCCGAGTTCTGGTTCGGCCGCGACCTGCGCGACCTCAGCACCGAGCAGCTCGCGCTGCTGATCGGCATCGTCAAGGGGCCGTCGTACTACGACCCGCGCCGCAATCCCGAACGCGCGCTGGAACGGCGCAACTTCGTGCTCGGCGAAATGCACGAGACCCAGCTGATCGACGATGCCGAATACCAGCGCGCGCTGAAGACGCCGCTGGGCATCACCAAGACGCCGGGCAGCACCTCCGCCAACCGGTTCCCGGCTTACGTCGATCTGGTCCGCCGCCAGCTGGCCCGCGACTATCCGGCCGATGCGCTGGCCGGCGCCGGCCTGAGCGTGATGAGCGGCATGGCGCCGTCGGCCCAGGCCCAGGCCGAGGGCGCGGTCGCGCGCACCCTCAAGAGCCTGGACAACAAGCGCCGCCCGCCGCTGCAGGCCGGCCTGGTGGTCACCGACGTGCACAACGGCGAAGTGGTGGCCGTGGTCGGCAGCCGCGAGGCCGCCCAGCACGGTTTCAATCGTGCGGTCGAAGCGCAGCGGCCGGTGGGTTCGCTGCTCAAACCCTTCGTGTATCTGCTCGCGTTGGCGCAGCCGGGCAAGTACTCGCTGGCCAGCTACGTCGACGATTCGCCGGTCACCGTGACCCTGGGCAAGGGCAGGCGCTGGAGCCCCGGCAACTCCGACGGGCGCAGCCACGGCACGGTGCGTCTGGTCGATGCGCTGGCGCAGTCCTACAACCAGGCCACGGTGCGGGTCGGCATGCAGGTCGCGCCCGAGCGCGTGGCCGGTCTGATCAAGACCCTGGCCGGCATCGAGACCGACCCGAACCCCTCGCTGATCCTGGGCGCGGTCGACCAGAGCCCGTACGCGATGGCGCAGCTGTACCAGTTCCTCGCCTCCGGCGGCGAGATCCAGCCGCTGCACGCGGTGCGCGGCGTGCTCGACGCCAACGGCAAGGCGGTCAACCGTTACGACAAGGAACCGGCGCCGGCCCAGGAAGGCGACGCGATCGCGGCGCGCCTGATCACCATCGCCCTGCAGCAGGCGGTGTCCAGCGGCACCGGCCGCCAGCTGGTCAACGACGGCCTCGGCCGCCTGTCGCCGGCCGGCAAGACCGGCACCAGCAACGACGGCCGCGACAGCTGGTTCGCCGGCTGGACCGGCGACCACCTCGCGGTGATCTGGGTCGGCAACGACCAGAACCAGACCACCGGCCTGTACGGCGCCACCGGTGCGATGCGGGTGTGGTCGGCGATCTTCTCGCGCCTGCCCAGCGCGCCGCTGCAGGTCGGCGACAAGGGCATCGACTGGCAGTTCATCGTCAACCAGAACACCACCGACCCGGGCTGCGCCAGCGCGCGCCGCTTCGCCTTCGTCGCCGGTTTCGCCCCCGACTACGCGCCGTGCCCGATGCCGCAGGCCGAGCCGGAGCAGGAAAGCGGCGGCTGGCGCGACTGGTTCGGTATCGGCAAACGTGACGACGACGAGCAGCAGGCTCCGGCCGAAACCCCGCCGCCGCAGCAGGAGCAGTGAAGTGCGTATGAGGTTCCGTTTCGCCGCGCCGCTGGCGCTGAGCGCCCTGTGCGCGGCCTGCGTCACCGCGCCGCCCGCGCCGGAGCCGGCCTACGACGCCGAGACCGCGGTCGTGGCGATCCGCCGTTCTGCGACCGGCGTGCGCGAGCTCGACGTGCAGCCGCTGCGCGACAACCGCGTCGAGGACCTGCGCCAGAGCGCGACGGCGCTGGAAAAACAGCGCAAGTACGCCGAATCCGCCGCCGCGCTCGACCAGGCCCTGGCGATCAACGCCGGCGATCCGGCGCTGCTGCAGGAGCGCGCCGAGGCGGCGCTGCTGCTGCGCAAGCTCGACGACGCCGAGCGTTACGCCAAGCAGGCCTTCGACGGCGGTTCCAAGGTCGGCCCGCTGTGCCGCCGGCACTGGTCGACGATCGCGGCCGTGCGCCAGCACCGCCTGGACGTGCTGAAGACCACGCCGGTCTACAAGGAAGACATGGCCGCCGCCAGCGCGAACATCGCCCAGACCGGCAAGGACGTGGCCGCCGCGCGCGCCCAGGTCGACGCCTGCACCGTTACCGCGCCGCCGCGGTACTGACGTCGATGAGGTCGCTGTAATGGAGCCTGGCCGCCTCGGCGTAGCCAGCCGCGCCGCATTGAGCGAGGGCGGCGACCTCGCACGCAGCCTGTCCGCGTTCGCGCCGCGGCCGGCGCAGCAGGACCTCTCGGTCGCGATCGCCGACGCCTTCGAGGCGCGCGGCACCCTGCTGGCCGAGGCCGGCACCGGCACCGGCAAGACCTACGCCTATCTGGTGCCGGCGCTGCTGTCGGGCCTGAAGACCATCGTTTCCACCGGCACCCGCGCGCTCCAGGACCAGCTCTACCACCGCGATCTGCCGCGGGTCCGCGACGCGCTCGGGATCGGCCTCAAGACCGCCCTGCTGAAGGGGCGCGCGAACTATCTGTGCCATTACCGCCTGAAGCAGGCCCAAGGCGAGCCGCGCTTCGGCAGCCGCGAACTGGCGGCGCAGTTCCAACGCATCGTGTCCTGGTCCGGGCGCACCCGCATGGGCGACCTGGCCGAGCTGGAGGCGCTGCCCGAGGATTCGCCGCTGCTGCCGATGGTGACCTCGACCGCCGAGAACTGCCTGGGCAGCGAATGCCCGTTCTTCGGCGACTGCTTCGTGGTCCAGGCGCGCCAGCGCGCCCAGGCCGCCGACGTGGTGGTGGTCAACCACCACCTGCTGCTGGCCGACCTGGCCCTGAAGCAGGAAGGCTTCGGCGAAATCCTGCCCGGCGCGCAGGCCTTCGTGGTCGACGAGGCGCACCAGTTGCCCGACCTGGCCGCGCAGTTCTTCGGCGAGGCCCTGAGCGCGCGGCCGCTGGTCGAGCTGGCGCGCGATGCCCTGGCCGAATGCAAGAACTCGCCGGGTTCGCTGGCGGTGATGCAGGGGCCGGCGCGCGATCTCGAACAGGCGGTGCGCGGACTGCGCGCGGCCATGGACGAGTTGCCGGTGCGCGCGACCCGCAAGCGCGCGGCCGAGCTGCCCGAGGTCGAGTACGCCTTCGACGTGCTGGCCGCGGCGCTGCAGCAGATCCAGACCGCACTGGCGCCGCTGCGCGAGGCCGCGCCCGGCTTCGACGGCTGCCACGCGCGGGCCAAGGAATTCGAAGCGCGCCTGCGCCGTTGGCGCGGCGAACCGCGCAGCCACGGCGACGCCGACGACATCGTCGACCAGGAAGGCGACCCCTTCGAAGTGCGCGTGCCGCTGCCGAGCGGCGACGCCGACGGCTTCGGCGAAGAAGATGCCGGCAAGGAACCGCCGCCGCCGCAGGCAGACGCCAGCGTGCTCTGGTACGAACTGACCGCGCGCGGCTTCCGCCTCAGCCGCACCCCGCTGGATGTCGCCGGCCCCCTGGCCGAGCACCGCGAACGTTCGCGCGCGGCCTGGGTGTTCACCTCGGCCACGCTCGCGGTCGGCGGCCAGTTCCAGCATTACGCGCACAAGCTCGGCCTGGTCGAACCCAAGACCCTGCTCGCGCCGAGCCCGTTCGACTGGCCGCGCCAGGCGCTGTGCTACCTGCCCCGCGGCCTGCCCGATCCGATGGTGCGTCACTACAACGAGAGTCTGGTCGACAAGCTGCGGCCGGTGCTGGAGGCCTCGGGCGGGCGCGCCTTCGTCCTGTTCGCCTCGCACCGCGCCCTGCGCGAGGCCGCCGAACTGCTGCGCGGCGGGCCCTGGCCGCTGTTCGTGCAGGGCGAAGCGCCGCGACCGGTGCTGCTGGAGCGCTTCCGCGCCTCCGGCAACGGCGTGCTGCTGGGCGCGGCGAGTTTCCGCGAGGGCGTGGACGTGGCCGGCGAGGCGCTGAGCGTGGTGGTGATCGACAAGCTGCCGTTCGCCGCGCCCGACGATCCGGTGTTCGAGGCGCGCCTGGACGCGATCCGCCGCGGCGGCGGCAACCCGTTCCGCGACGAGCAGCTGCCGCAGGCGGTGATCGCGCTCAAGCAGGGCGCCGGCCGTTTGATCCGCACCGAGACCGACCGCGGCGTGCTGGTGCTGTGCGACCCGCGCCTGCTGTCCAAAAGCTACGGCCGGGTGTTCCTGGATTCGCTGCCGCCGCTGCCGCGGACCCGCGAGATCGCCGACGTGGCGGGGTTCTTCGCCCCGGGCGCCGATGCCGCGCGGTCCGAATCGCTAGAATCCGGTTCGGACCGCAGCGAGGAGCAGGACCGTGACTGACACCGATCAAAGCCGCAAACCCCGCGTGCACGGACTGGGCGGCGTGTTCTTCAAGGCCCAGGACCCGGCCGCGCTGTCGCAGTGGTACGCGCGCCACCTCGGCATCGACGCCCAGGACTGGGGCGGCGCGCTGATGTTCTGGAACCGTGCCGACACCGGCGAAAGCGCCTGCACGGTGTGGTCGCCGTTCAAAGCCGATACCGAGTACTTCAAGCCCAGCGACAAGCCCTACATGCTCAACTACCGCGTCGACGACCTCGCCGGCACCCTGGCCGCGCTGCGCGCCGAAGGCTGCCAGGTGCTGGACCGTTACGAGGAAAGCGAACAGGGCAAGTTCGGCTACGTGGTCGACCCGGAAGGCGCACTGATCGAACTGTGGCAGCCGGCGCCCGACGATGCGTCGACCGCGCCGCCCGCCTGATCCCGCATGAACCACGCAAAATCCTTCGCCGCATGAAACTGCTCGCCTTCGAAACCGCGACCGAAGCCTGTTCGGTCGCACTGTGGATCGACGGCGAAGTGCGCGAGCGCCACGAACTCGCGCCGCGCCGCCACGCCGAACTCTCCTTGCCCTGGGCCGAGCAGTTGCTCGCCGAGGCCGGCATCCGCAAGTCGCAGCTGGACGCGATCGCGCTGGGCCGCGGCCCGGGTGCGTTCACCGGCGTGCGCCTGGCGATCGCGCTGGGGCAGGGCATCGCGCTGGCGCTGGACCGGCCGATCGTGGCGGTGTCGACGCTGGCGACCTTGGCGATGCGCGCCCATGCCCTGGCGTCCGCTGCTCCCGGTGGGAGCGGCATGAGTCGCGACGTCGCAGCCGATGAAACCGCGACTTCCCGCGTGCTCGCCTGCATCGACGCCCGCATGGGCGAGGTCTACACCGGCGCGTTCGAACTGCGCAACGGCGACGCGTTCGCGCTCGACCACGAGGCCGTGCGCGCGCCCGACGCCGTGGCCTTGCCCGACGAACGCGACGGCTGGCTCGGCGTGGGCACCGGCTTCGGCGCCGCCGACGGTGCCCTGGCGCGGCGTTGCGGCGCGCGTTTCGCCGCCATCGACGCGAGCGCTCTTCCGCATGCCGCCGATCTGGCCAAGCTCGCGGCCGCGGCCTACGCACGCGGCGAAGCCCTGGCGCCGGAGCGCGTCGAGCCGGCCTACCTGCGCAACAACGTCGCCCTGACCATCGCCGAACAGCAGGCGCTGCGCGCCGGTCGTTGATTGGATCGGCGGCGCGACGGCGCCTTGCGTCCAATTTCGCGAAAGGGGTCCGGCCGCCGCAGGCGTGGCTGGAGCTGGACCTGTTCCCCGGCGAACCCTTCCAGGGCCTGAGGTTCGGCCGGCTGTCCATGGCGCCGGATCGGGTCGGGCGCTTCCGGCCGCCGCGGCGGGCCGTTTTCGGGCCGGCCTACTCGTCGACCAGCGCCCCGTCCGGCAGGAACTGCCAGGTCCGCGTCACGTGCAGGATGTCGGGGTTCTCGTCGGTGCGCGGCAGCGGCGGGTAAGGCTCGGCCAGGCGGGCGATGCGCAGGGCCGAGGCGTCGAGCAGCGGAATGCCGCTGGATTGGACGATGTCGGCGCGCTCGACGCTGCCGTCGCGGCGCACCGCCACGCTGATCACCACCTGGCCCTGCAGCCGGCGCCGGCGCGCCTCGTCGGGGTAGTTGAGGTTGCCGACCCGCTCGACCCGGTCGACCCAGCTGCGCAGGTAGCCGGCCCAGGCGTATTCCTGGGTGCTGGCGGAAACGAACTTGCGCTTGGGGCGTTTGGCGTAGCGCTCCGAACGCAGGTGGATCTCGGCCGCCAGGCGCGCCATGCGGATGTCGCGCTCGATCTTCTCCGGCCCCACCGGCAGCGGCCGTTCGGCGGGCGGGGTGGTGGCCAGGGCGCGCGCGGTCACGGTCTCGCCGCGGCTGGAGCTGATCACCCGTGCCTGCGGCGGCGGGGCGGGGGCGGGCGACTGCGCCTGCAGGGCGCGCGCGGCGACCCCGGGCTCCGGCTGCGGAGCCGGGCCGGACTGGTTTTCGCGCGGACGGCTGCTCTTGTCGTGCTCGCCGCCGCCCTGGTTGCTGGCCTGGGCCATGAAATCGGCCTGCTTGGGCGTCAGCGCGGTCTGGGTCTGGGTCAGGATCACGTCCAGGGTCGGCATCACCGGCGCGGCGCTCTCCAGGGCGTAGCCGACGCCGAGCAGGAACACCCCGTGCACCAGCAGCGACAGCACCATGGTCGCGCTGAAACGGCCTTCGCCGTTCAGGCCGGCAGCGCCGGGTGCGGGAGCCGCGGCCGCGCTCATGCGGCGCTCGCCGCCCGGGCTTCGATGGCGTCGAACAGGCCGGCGGCGATGTTCAGGCCGAACTGGGCGTCGAGCTCGCGGATGCAGGTCGGGCTGGTGACGTTGACCTCGGTCAGGTAGTCGCCGATCACGTCCAGGCCCACGAACAGCATGCCGCGGCGCTTCATCTCCGGGCCGATCTGGGCGGCGATCCAGCGGTCGCGCTCGCTCAGCGGACGGCCTTCGCCGCGGCCGCCGGCGGCCAGGTTGCCGCGGAATTCGTCGCCCTGGGGGATCCGCGCCAAGCAGTAGTCCACCGCCACGCCGTCGACCAGCAGGATGCGCTTGTCGCCCTGGGCGATCTCCGGCAGGTAGCGCTGGGCCAGGGCCAGGCCGTGGTCGCCGGTCAGCGTCTCCAGGATCACGTTGAGGTTGGCCTCGCCGGCGCGGGCGCGGAAGATCGAGCGCCCGCCCATGCCGTCCAGCGGCTTGAGCACCGCCTCGCCGTGCTCCTGCACGAAGGCCTTGAGTTCGGCTGGGTCGCGGCTGACCACGGTCGGCGGGCAGCACTGCGGGAATAGCAGCGCCGCCAGCTTCTCGTTGTAGTCGCGCAGGCCCTGGGGGTCGTTCACCACCAGGGCGCCGGCGTTCTGGGCCATGCTCAGGATCTGGGTATCGTGCAGGTAGTTGGCGTCGACCGGCGGGTCCTTGCGCATCAGGATCACGTGGCCGGCCCCCAGCACGAGTTGTGACCAGGGGCCCAGTTCGTACCAGCCCTTGGGGTCCTCGCGCACGCTCAGCGCGGCGACCGTGGCCTGGACCCGGCCGTCGCGCAAATTCAGCGCACCGGGCCGCACATAGTGCAGCCGATGGCCGCGGCGCTGCGCTTCCAGCAGCATCGCGAAGGTGGAGTCCTTGGCGATCTTGATCGACCCGATCGGGTCCATGACGACGACGATGTCGAGCGGCATTGGCGGTTCGTACCTGGAAATGTGCGCGATGGTAGCAGGCGGGTCATCGATATCTGCCATCATGTAGCGTCAGCTATGGTCCTTGCCGGGCCCATTTCTGACCCGTCGGGTCGCCTTTGCCGGATTCCGACGGGACCGACCCAATTCGTGCGCATGCCCGAACGCGAACGGACCGCGATGCCAACCGCAACCCGCAACAGGGTCGGTGGGCGCTGTGGTTCACGCGTTCAGCTTGCTGCTGGAAAAAGTGTGCTTGACAGCATGCGTGCGGCTTGGAATAAAGGCATCTTCGCGACGCGCCGGGGATTGCGCGGCGTTTCGCTCCGGGGGATACAAAGAATGCTCGATGAGGCTCGTAACGGCAGCCTCGACGGTCTGAAGGTCATGGTGATCGATGATTCCAAGACCATCCGTCGAACCGCCGAGACGCTGTTAAAACGCGAAGGTTGTGAGGTGGTCACGGCCACGGACGGATTCGAAGCACTGGCGAAGATCGCCGACCAGCATCCACAAATCATCTTCGTGGATATCATGATGCCGCGATTGGACGGCTATCAGACCTGCGCGCTCATCAAGAACAACCAGTTGTTCAAGAGCACGCCGGTGATCATGCTGTCCTCGAAGGACGGTCTGTTCGACAAGGCGAGAGGACGCATCGTCGGTTCGGAGCAGTACCTCACCAAGCCGTTCACGCGCGAGGAACTCCTCGACGCGATCCGCAAGCACGTACACGCCTGACCGGGGGGTAAGGCATTCAATGGCACGCATTCTTCTGATCGAGGACTCGCCGACCGATACGGCGGTCCTGACCCAGCTGCTGGAACGTAACGGACACCAGGTGTTCACGTCCGGCAGCGCCGAGGACGGCATCGAAGCGTGCAAGCGCGAGTTGCCGGATCTGGTGCTGATGGACGTGGTACTGCCGGGCATGAACGGGTTCCAGGCGACCCGCGCGTTGTCGCGCGACGCTGCGACCAGCGCCATCCCGGTACTCATCGTGAGCACCAAGGGCATGGACACCGACAAGGCCTGGGGCATGCGCCAGGGCGCCAAGGACTACATCGTCAAGCCGCCGCGCGAAGACGAGCTCATCGCGCGCATCAGCGCGTTGCTCGGCGGCTGACGCCATCAGGTACGGTCTATGAACACGCAGTCGCCGTTCGATGTGCTGGCCGATTACGAGCGCCGCAGCTTGGCGCATGTGGTCGGCTTGCCCGAGCAGCTCGATGCCCCGGGCCTCTGGCGCGGCGTCGGTTACCGCATCGGCGATCGCCGCCTGGCCTCGGGTTTCGACGAGGTGGTGGAAATCCTGCCGCTGCCCCAGGTCACCGCGGTGCCCGGCTCGCAGCCGTGGATGCTCGGTCTGGCCAACGTGCGCGGCAACCTGTTGCCGGTGGTCGATCTCAAGCAGTTTCTCGAAGGCACCCGCACCGTGCTGCACGAAAGCCAGCGCGTGCTGCTGGTGCGCCAGCCCGGCGGCGACGTCGCGGTGCTGATCGACGAGCTTTACGGCCAGCGCAGCTTCAACGACCAGCAGCTGGTCGCCGACGACGAGATCGCGCTGGAGCGCATGTCCGAGGGCCGCTACGCCAATTTCATCGACCGGGCCTACCGCCTGGCCGATCACCCGTGGGGGATCTTCAGCCTGGAACGGCTGGCCCGCACGCCCGAATTCCGTCAGGCCGCCGCCTGACGGGCCACGGTCCGGTCCGCTACTAGCTGTCGCTACGCAACGCCGCAACGCCCTTGCACCACAGCAGCACCGCAAAACCATCCCCCGCCCAACCATCAAATCCGCATAAGCAACACTTTCTGAGGTCGAACATGAGCACTGTGATGGACAACGTGGCCGGCAAGGGCCGCAACCTGGGCGTCAACACCTGGCTGATCATCCTGGGCATCTCGGTGACGGTGTTCGGTTTGAACACAGGCTATGCGACCTGGAAGGCGGCGCGCCTGGGCGGCGCGAGCACCGCGGCCTCCAAGCTGCAGGTGAACTCGCAGAAGCTCGCGGTGCAGGGGCGGGAAGCGGTCGGCGGCGCCAGGGAAGCCTTCGCGGCGTTCAAGGCGACCAAGACCCAGATCGACACCGACATCCAAGAGCTCAACAGCAACTACGGCGGCACCTTCGAGGTGTCCGGGCCGATCGAGACCGTCAGCAACACCTGGGGCCTGCTCGGCAAGAACGCAGACCAGGTGTTGACCTCGGAAAAGCAGGTCCTCGACCTGGCCGGCAACTTCGACAGCTTCTCCGGCCGCGTGCCGCAGCTGCAGGCGCGCCTGGACGAACTGGTCCGCGCGATGTCGGCCTCCGGCTCGCCGTCCTCGCAGGTCTACATCGCTCTGCGCCAGGTCCTGCTGGCCGGCAACATGGCCCGCCGCATCACCGAAATCCGCGCCGGCGGCAGCGGCGCCTCGCTCGCCGGTGAAGCGCTGGGCCGCGACGCGGCGGTGTTCGGCAACGTTCTCAACGGCCTGCGCAAGGGCGGCGACACCTCCAGCGGCGTCTTGCCGCTGAGCAACGGCGGCGCCCTGGCCGCGCTCGGCCAGGCCGAAGCGCTGTGGACCGAGATGAAGAAGGACCTCGACGCGATCTCGGCCAGCTCGCCCAAGCTGTTCGCCGCGCAGACCGCGGCCGAGTCGATCACCAGCGGTTCGGAAAAGCTGCTGAGCGACAGCGAAAACCTGTTCAGCGCCTTCACCTCGTTCGGCTCGGTGCGCAGCACCAACCCGCTCGGTCACATCCTGGTCTCGATCATCTCCGGTATCGTCGCGCTGATCGCGATCGCCGGCTTGCTGTTCTCCTTGAACCGCGCCCAGCAGAAGCGCTACCAGACCACCAAGGAACTCAACGACCGTAACCAGGAGGCGATCATGCGCCTGCTGGACGAAATGGGTTCGCTGGCAGAAGGCGATCTCACGGTTAAAGCCACGGTCACCGAAGACATGACCGGCGCGATCGCGGACTCGATCAACTTCGCCGTCGAACAGCTGCGCAGCCTGGTGCAGACGATTACCGACACCTCGGTGCAGGTGGCGTCCTCGGCCCAGGAAACCCAGGCCACCGCCATGCATCTGGCCGAAGCCGCGGAACACCAGGCGCAGGAAATCAACTCGGCCTCCGACCGCATCAGCGAAATCGCGGCCTCGATCGACCAGGTCTCGAAGAACTCGGCCGAATCGGCGGACGTGGCGCAGCGCTCGGTGCAGATCGCGACCAAGGGCGCGGGCGTGGTGCGGCAGACGATTCAGGGCATGGACTCGATCCGCGACCAGATCCAGGAAACCTCGAAGCGAATCAAGCGCCTGGGCGAAAGCTCGCAGGAAATCGGCTCGATCGTCGAACTGATCAACGACATCTCGGAACAGACCAACATCCTGGCGCTGAACGCCGCAATTCAGGCCGCCTCGGCCGGTGAAGCGGGCCGCGGGTTCGCGGTCGTGGCCGACGAAGTGCAGCGACTCGCAGAACGCGCGTCCAACGCGACGAAGCGAATCGAGACGCTGGTCCAGACAATTCAGTCCGACACCAACGAAGCTGTGAGCTCCATGGAGCAGACGACCTCGGAAGTGGTCGCCGGCGCCCGACTGGCCGAGGACGCGGGTACCGCGCTGGGCGAGATCGAAAAGGTGTCGTCCGACTTGTCCAACCTCATTCAAGGCATTTCCAGCGCGGCGCAGCAGCAGTCCAGCGCGGCCTCGAACATCACTCAAACCATGAACACGATTCAGCAAATCACCTCGCAGACCTCTCAGGGCGCCAACCAGACCGCCGAGTCGATCGGTAACCTGGCGCAGTTGGCCGCCGACCTGCGCCGCTCGGTCGCCGACTTCAAGCTGCCGGCCTAAGCCCAGGACGACGAGGTCGCAATCAGGATGAAGATCCCAGCCGCAAGGCTTCTCCAGGACCGGCGAACGCGCCGAGGCCTCGCTTACGGGCGGGGTGCGGCATGACCGCACTGCGAGAAGCGATCGATACCACCACGCTGGGCTGGATCAAGCCGGAGCTGGACGAAACCCTGCGCCAGGCGCGTCAGGAGATCGAGGCTTACGCCGAAGATCCCACCGACACCAGCCGCATGCGTTTCTGCGCCAGCCACCTGCACCAGGTGCACGGCACCCTGCGCATGGTCGAGCTGTACGCTCCGGCCATGGTCGCCGAGGAAATGGAGCGCCTGGCGCTGGCGCTGCAGCAGGGCCAGGTCGGCGATCGCGACGAAGCCTGCGCGGCGCTGATGCGCGGCGTCGTGCTGCTGCCCGACTACCTGGAACGCCTGCAGGGCGGTCACCGCGACATTCCGATCGTGCTGCTGCCGCTGCTCAACGAACTGCGCGCCTCGCGCGGCGAGCCCGGCCTCAACGAAAGCGTGCTGTTCGCGCCCGACCTCGACCGTCCGCTGCCTGCGCACCTCGCGCCGCCGCCGCCGAGCTCGGCCGCGCGGGGCAACACCAATCTGCATCTGTCGGCCCTGCGCGACGCCCTCGCGACGTGGCCGGAAGACGGCGCGCCGGCCGATGCCGGCAAGCTCGCCCAGGCCGTCGACGGCCTGCTCGCCGATGTCGTGCTGGAACCGGTGCGGCGCATGCTGTGGGTGGCCTCCTCGGTCGCCGGCGCGCTGCGCGACGGCGCCCTCCCGGCCACGCGCGCGCTGCGCCAGGCCTTCGGCGGCGTCGAACGCGAAGCCCGGCAGATGCTCGCCGACGACGGCTTCGCCGCTCCGCGCGGCGAACCCGCGGCCGAGCCGACCCGTCAGCTGCTGTATCACGTCGCCCACAGCGACGGCCGCCATCCGGCCCTGGACGACCTGCGTCAGACCTTCGAGCTCGACTCGCACCTGCCCAGCGAATCCGAACTCGAACATGCCCGCGGCAGCCTCAGCGGCCGCAACCGCGCGCTGCTGGACACCGTGTCGGCGGCGATCAAGGAAGACCTGCTGCGGGTCAAGGACGCGCTCGACCTGCACCTGCGCACCAATCAGACCGATGCCGGCCAGCTGCGACCGCAGGTCGAAGCGCTGGCCCGCGTCAGCGACACGCTGGGCATGATGGGGCTGGGCGTCGCCCGTACCGTGGTGCTGCAGCAGCGCGACGCCATGATCGAAATCGCCGAAGGCAAGCGCCCGGCCGACGAGGGCGCGCTGCTCGATGTCGCCGGCGCGCTGCTCTACGTCGACGCCTCCCTGGACGACCAGGTTTCGCGCCTGGGCCTGCCCGAGGCCAAGGCCGACGAAGACCTGCTGGCCGGCGAATCGCGCAAGGTGCTGGACGTGGTCGTGCGCGAAGCCATCGCCAACTTCGGCGACGCGCGCCAATCCTTCGTCGCCTTCGTCGAAACCAACTGGGATCACGCCGAGCTGGTCGAAGTGCCGCGCGTGCTGGACGAAGTCGCCGGCGCGTTGCGCATGCTGGAACTGCCGCTGCCGGCCGATTACCTGACCGGCGTCAAGCGCTACACCGAGGTCGAGCTGATCGGCCGCCACCGTGTGCCCAACGGCCAGCAGCTCGACACGCTCGCCGACGCGCTCGCGAGCCTGGAGTACTACCTCGAAGCGCTGCGCGAGCAGCGTCCGAACCGCGACGACATACTCGACATCGCGCGCCAGAGCCTGGAAGCGCTGCGTTACTGGCCGTTGCCGGAGATCGTGCGCGAGCCCGATCCCTCCGTCGCCACGGTCGAAGCCACGCCCGCCGCGGGCCGTATCGAACTGCCGGAAGCGTCCGAGATCGACGCCATGGTCGCCGGTCGCTCGCACCTGGAGTACGTCGCACCGGAGATCCAGGCCGCCGCGCCGGTCGCGCCCGCGCCGCAAGCGGAGCCCGTGCCCGCGGTCGCCGAACTTCCGCGCCAGTCCGCGGCCACCGGCGGTTTCGCGCACAGCGACGACATCGACGACGAAATCCGCGACATTTTCCTGGAAGAGTTCCAGGAAGAGATCGGCAACCTCGACGAGCTGCTCCCGGCCTGGCGCGAAGCGCCCGAGGACCTGGAGCGCCTGTACCCGATCCGCCGCGTCTTCCACACCCTCAAGGGCAGCGGCCGCCTGGTCGGCGCCAAGACCCTGGGCGAGTTCAGCTGGAAGATCGAAAGCCTGCTCAACCGCGTGCGCGACCACGGCCGTACGGTCAGCCCCGAGCTGATCGACCTGGTGGGTCACGCTCACCGCGCCTTGCCGCAGCTGTATTCGGCGCTGCGCAACGAAGGCCCGATCACCGCCGATCTGGCCGGCATCGAGGCCCACGCCGATCTGCTAGCCACCGGCGAGGAAGCCTTCTACCGGCCGATGCACCTGGTCGCGCCGGTCGTGCCTGCCGTGGAAATTCCGGCCGAGCCCGTGCCGGAAGCCGTCGCCGAGGTTCCGGTCGCGGTCGAACCCGAAAGCTTCGTGCTCGACATCGAGCCCGAAGCGGCACCCGCTGTGGAAGCGGAGATCGTCGAAGCCGCGACCCCGGTCGCCGCTGCCGAGCCGGGCGGCGTGCCCGCTTCGGTCGATGCGGTGCTGCTGGAGATCCTCGACACCGAGGTCACCGGCCATCTGGTCACGATCCAGCGTTGGCTCGTCGCCGCCCAGGCCGCGCCGTCGCCGGCGGACGATGGTCTGCAGCGCGCGATCCATACTCTCAACGGCGCGTTCGCGATGACCGAAGTACCGGTCATCACCGACGTGATCGCCCCGACCGAGGTTTACGTCAAGCGTCTGCTGGCTGCGGGCAGCCCGGCCAGCGACGAAGGCGTCGCCGCCATCGGCGCGGTCGCGGTCGCGATCGAACGCACCCTGGCCAGCCTCAAGTCCGAACCGCAGAGCGTGCCGGTGTTCCCCGGTTTGGCCGAGCGCATGCTCGCGCTGCGCGACAGCCTGCCCGATGCGCGCTCGAACCAGCAGTTCGAAGAGCCGCATCTGGAAACGGTGGAATCGGTCGAGTCGCCGTTCGCCGACGCCAGCCTGGACAGCGAACTCACCGCGCTCGACCTGAGCGAGTACGGCCAGCTCGACGACGACGTCGCTCCGGCCGGCCTGGTGCGCGGTCAAAGCGCGGTCGATCTGGATGCGCCGGAGCAGGAAGCGTCCGTGGGCGCCGAGTTCGTCGGCGTGATCGCCGGCGCCATCGCGTCGGTCAGCTCGGACGACGATGCCCTGGCTGCAGCCGCCGAGGCCGAACGCGCCGCTGCCGAACAGGCCGAAGCCGAGCGTATCGAAGCCGAACGCATCGCCGCGGAGCGCGCCGAAGCAGAACGCATCGAAGCCGAGCGCATCGCTGCGGAGCAGGCCGAAGCCGAGCGCGTCGAAGCCGAGCGAATCGCCGCCGAACAGGCTGAGATCGAACGTGTCGAGGCCGAGCGCCGCGCCGCGGAGCAAGCCGAAGCCGAACGTGCCGAAGCCGAGCGTCTTGCCGCCGAGCAGGCCGAGGCCGAACGCGCCGAAGCCGAGCGTCTTGCCGCCGAGCAGGCCGAAGCCGAACGCGCCGAAGCCGAGCGCCTCGCCGCTGAGCAGGCTGAAGCCGAACGCGCCGAAGCCGAGCGCCTCGCCGCTGAGCAGGCCGAAGCCGAACGCGCCGAAGCCGAACGCCTCGCCGCCGAGCAGGCCGAAGCCGAACGCGCCGAAGCCGAACGCCTCGCCGCCGAGCAGGCCGAAGCCGAACGTCTCGAAGCCGAACGCATCGCTGCCGAACAGGCCGAAGCCGAACGTCTCGAAGCCGAGCGCCTCGCTGCGGAACAGGCGGAAGCCGAACGCATCGCCGAAGAGGAGCGCGAGTACGCGCGCCTGGAAGCCGAATACGCCGAAGCCGAACGCGCCGCCCGCGAACAGCAGGCGGCCGCCGAAGCCGCGATCGCCGCCGCGGTCGCGCCGGGTGCCGATGCCCTGGCGCCTCAGCCCGCCGCGAACGACGAGGCTGCCGAGCCGGCAGTCGCCGAAACCGTCGAAACGGCCGAGGCCGAGCCGCTGCCGGAAACCCTGGCACGCATCCTCGACGCCAACCCCGATCCGGACGAAGCGCTGGACCTCAGCGAGCTCGATCCGGAACTGGTCGACATCTTCGTCGAAGAGGCCGGCGACCTGCTCGACGAGTCCGACGGTCACGTGGTCCGCCTGCGCGAGATGCCGAACGAGCGCGAACCGCTCGTGGGCCTGCAGCGCAATCTGCACACGCTCAAGGGCAGTGCGCGCATGGCCGGCATCATGGCCGTGGGCGAACTCGGTCATGCCATGGAGTCGCTGCTGGAAGCGGTGGTCGACCAGCGCAGCGAGCTCGGCCGCGACGGCGTGCCCTTGCTCGAGCGCGGTTTCGACCGCCTGCACGCGATGATCACCCGGGTCGGCGCACGCCGTGCGATCGCCATGCCCGAGGCGCTGATCTCCGAATTCGATGCCCGCGCTCGCGGTGAGATCTACACCGCCCCGACCGTCACCGACGACGGCACCATCGTCCCGGCGACCGCGCCCAAGGTCGAACTCAAGCCGCTGTCGGCGCCATTGGTCGAAATGGACGCTGGCGACGACGAGGACATCGGCGTGCGCGCGCCGCAGGAACAGGTGCGTATCCGCGCCGACCTGCTCGACCGTTTGGTCAACTACGCCGGCGAAGTCGCGATCTACCGCGCCCGCCTGGAGCAGCAGCTGGGTGCGTTCCGCGGCGCGATCGCGGAAATGGCGCAGACCAACACGCGTATGCGCGACCAGCTGCGCCGTCTGGAAATCGAAACCGAAGCCCAGATCATCGCGCGCTACCAGCGCGAGGGCGACGTCAGCGACCAGTCCTTCGATCCGCTCGAACTCGACCGCTTCTCCAACCTGCAGCAGCTCTCGCGAGCGCTGTCGGAGTCCGCGGCCGACCAGGGCAGCCTGCAGACCACGCTCGACGACCTCACGCGCCAGTACGAAACCCTGCTGCTGCAACAGTCGCGAGTCAGCTCGGACCTGCAGGAAGGCCTCATGCGCACGCGCATGGTGCCGTTCGATGCGTTGCTGCCGCGCTTGCGCCGCGTCGTGCGCCAGGCCTCGGGCGAACTGGGCAAGCAGGTCCAGCTCAAGCTCGACGGCACTCAGGGCGAACTCGATCGCAACGTGCTCGAGCGCATGACCGCGCCGCTGGAGCACATGCTCCGCAACGCCGTCGCGCATGGTCTGGAAACGCCCGCGCAACGCAAGAAGGCCGGCAAGCCGGAAGAGGGCACGGTCCGTATCGCGGTACGCCGCGAAGGTTCCGAAGTCGTGCTGGAAGTGGCCGACGACGGCGCCGGCCTGAACCGCGCCGCGATCCGTCGCCGCGGCGAAGAACGCGGCCTGGTTCGCAGCGAAGCGGTGCTGGCCGACAGCGATCTCGACGCGCTGATTCTGGAGCCGGGCTTCTCCACCGCCGACGAGGTCAGCCGATTGGCCGGCCGCGGCGTCGGCATGGACGTGGTCGCCAGCGAAGTACGTCAGCTCGGCGGCACGCTCGACATCCAATCGCGTCCGGGCCACGGCGTCACCTTCACCCTGCGCCTGCCGCAGACGCTCGCGGTCACCCAGGCGGTGTTCGTGCGCATCGGCGACACCACGTTCGCGGTGCCGATCGCCTCGGTGCGCGGCGTCGGCCGGATCGCGCGCGAGGGCCTCGAAGCCGAAGGCGCGAACTACCGTTACGGCGGCGAAGACTACGCCGTGCACGATCTCGGCCTGCTGCTCGGCCACGCTCCGGCCAGGGCCGAAGGCCAGTTGCAGATGCCGCTGCTGTTGATCCGCTCCGGCGATCTGCGCGCCGCGGTCACCGTCGACCAGGTCGTCGGCAACCGCGAAATCGTGGTCAAGCCGGTCGGACCGCAGGTCGCCTCGGTGCCGGGCATCTTCGGCGGCACCATCATGGGCGACGGCCGCGTGGTCGTGATCCTCGACGTCGCTCCGCTGGTGCGTCGTCACGCGCTGCTGCCGCGCGATCACGTGCCGGCGCCGGTGGTTCCGATCGAGACCCGCCGCGTGCCGCTGGTGATGGTGGTCGACGACTCGGTCACCATGCGCAAGGTCACCGGCCGCGTGCTGGAGCGCCACAACTTCGAGGTCGTGACCGCGAAGGACGGCCTCGACGCGCTGGAGCGCATGACCGACGTCGTGCCTGACCTGATGCTGCTCGACATCGAAATGCCGCGCATGGACGGTTACGAGCTGGCCACGCAGATGAAGTCGGACGCGCGCCTGCGCGACGTGCCCATCGTGATGATCACCTCGCGTACCGGCGACAAGCATCGTCAACGCGCGCTCGAGATCGGCGTGGCACGCTACCTGGGCAAGCCTTACCAGGAGCCGGAACTGATGCGCAACGTGTTCGAATTGTTGGGAATCGCGCGACACCATGAGTGATTCGAGCAGACGAGTGGCGTTGCTGGCGCGCGAAGGCGCGGCCCGCGACCGCCTGCGCGGCGCCCTCAACGACGCCGGCGCGCAATTGGTACTGGAAGCCGATCCGACCCGGTTGCAGCCGGCCGAGCTCAGTGCGGTCGCTCCGGAGGTGGTCGTGGTCGCACTCGACCAGGTCACCGAGGACGCGCTGGACCGTTTCGAAAGCGTGCTGGTCGATCCCTCGATCGAGGTGCTGTTCGAGGAAGCCGAGCTCGCCGCCACCCGCGAAGGCTGGGACGCGGCGCGATGGGTGCGCCACCTCAGCGCCAAGCTGCACCGCCATAACGACGTGCTGCCGCCGGGCCGCGAGCCGGAAGCGGAGCAGGCGCTGTTCGCGCCCGAGACCGATCGTCCCTATGTTCCGCCGATGCGCGAAGAGGCCTACGCCGGCTTCGACCCGGTGGCCGCCGAGATTCCCAGCGGCGGCCTGTCCTTCGTCGCCAACGACCACGTCGCGGAGCTGCCGCCGGAATTGCCACCGGAAATGCCCGAGCTGCCCGAGCTGCCGCAGATCGAGCTCGAAGGCGCGTTCGACGACGCCCCGACCGAACTGAAGCCGTTCGAATCGACCTTCGATATCGACGCCGATCCCGACGCCGCGCCCGTGACCGAGGCGGCGGTGGAACTGGCGCCGTTCGAGTCCAGCTTCGATTTCGAAGCCGAGCCGGAAGCCGAGCCCGAGCGCATCGCCGCGCCGGCGCCGGCCGCCGCGGCGCCGGTGATGATGTACGAGACCAAGTTCGAGTTCGTCTCCGAACGCGTGCCGCCGCCGCTGCCGCCGGAAGCCGCGTCGGCCGACGCCGAAGCGACCGAGCCCGCGCCGCGTGCCGAGGCCGAGAAGGCGCCGGTGATCGCGCCGGACTGGGGCTTCGACGACGAAGCGCCGGCCCTGCGTCAGACCGAACAGGTCGCGAACGCCGACGGCCGCCTGCGTCACGATCTAGGCGCGATCGAAGAACGCATCTCCTCGATGGAGCTGGTCGACGACCGCCCGAGCCAGGCCGTCGGCGGCGCCGTGCTGGTCCTGGCCGGTATCGGCGGGCCCGATGCGGTACGGCAACTGCTGGGCGCCATGCCCGAAGACTTCCCGCGTCCGCTGCTGGTGCAACAGCGCCTCGACGGCGGCCGCTACGACAAGCTGGTCGCGCAGATGCAGCGCGCGACCTCGGTGCTGGTGAAGCTGGCCGAGCCGGGTTCGCGCGCGATCGGCGGGGTGATCTACATCCTGCCCGCGGGCGTCGGCATCAACGTCACCGACTCCGGCATCCAGTTCAACGACGACGGCGGCGACGTGCTCGCGGCCTTGCCGCCGGCCGACAGCGCGGTGCTGATGCTCAGCGGCAGCGATCCGAACCTGGTCGACGCGGCGATGAACCATGCCGGGGCCGGCGCGCTGGTCGCCGGCCAGGCGCCCGACGGCTGCTTCGACGCGGCTGCGCCCAACGCGCTGATCGCGCGCGGCGGCGAAGCGGGCCAACCGGCCGAACTGGCCGCGCGCCTCGCCGCGCGCTGGTCCTGAGGAAACCGAACGACATGTCCGAGCAGAACACCACCGTGCAGAGCGACATCCGAGGCGTGCTGATCCAGGTGTCCGGCGCCCGCCTGCTGCTGCCCAACGCCACCATCGCCGAAGTGCTGTCCTATGCGCCGCCGGAGCCGATCGCCGAGGCGCCGCATTGGCTGCTCGGCCGTCTGCGCTGGCGCGGCTGGCAGCTGCCGCTGATCGCGTTCGCCGAGATGGCCGGCTTCGCCAACGAGAATGCCGCGCTGGGCAGCAAGGTCATCGTGCTGAAAGCGCTGGGCGGCGATCCGCGCGCGCCGTACTTCGCGATCCTGACCCAGGGCTTCCCGCGCCTGGTCACGGTGTCGCAGGACGGCCTGCAGCTGGACGCGAATCAGGAAGGCATCCCGCAGGGCGTGCATGCGCGCGTCGTGCTCAACGAGGACGTGGCCTACGTGCCCGACCTGGTCGCGGTCGAAGCCCTGATCGGCGGCGCGCTCGCGCAGGCCGCCTGAGCGATATCCCCGCACGCAGCGTGGGCGTCACCGCGACCTCCGCCGCCCCGCCGCGTTACTCCTCTGTCGATGCGCTGCGCGGCCTGACCGTCGCGGCGATGCTGCTGGTCAACAATCCCGGCGACTGGGGCCACGTCCACGCGCCGCTGCTGCACGCGCCCTGGCATGGCTGTACGCCGACCGACCTGATCTTTCCGATGTTCCTGTTCATCGTCGGCGTGTCGATCGCGCTGGCCCTGAACCCGCGCCTGGAGCGCGGCGACGCGCGGGGCGCGCTGAGCCGCACCGTGCTGACCCGCGCCGCGCGCATCCTCGGCCTGGGCCTGCTGCTGCACCTGTGCGCGTGGTGGGCGTTCGATCTGGCGCACTACCGCGTGATGGGCGTGCTGCAACGCATCGGCCTATGTTTCGGCGCGGCCGGGCTGTGCGCGATCTGGCTGCCGGCGCGTGCGCAGTGGCCGCTGCTGATCGCGCTGCTGGGCGGTTACGGCCTGTTGTTGGCCGCGGGCGGCAGCTACGAGCCCTACGCCAACCTCGCCAGCCGTTTCGATACGCAATGGCTGGGCGTCCACGTTTACCAACTGGAGCCCGGCCGCGGCCGCGGCCACGATCCCGAAGGCCTGCTCAGCACCTTGGGCGCGTTGGCGACGACCCTGCTCGGGCTGCGCGCGGGCGGTTGGCTGCGTGCCGGACGCGTGAGCGCTCTGTGGCTCGCCGGCGCCGTGTGCATGGCGCTGGGCTATGCCGCGTCCTACGTCCAGCCGCTCAACAAGAACCTGTGGACGTCCAGTTACGTGTTGTGGACCGGCGGTATCGCCTGCTGGACGCTGGCGGCGTTCCACCTCGCGATCGACCGGCACGGCTGGCCTGCGCTCGGCCGCGCCTTCGGCGTCAACGCGATCGCGGCCTACGCCGGCTCGGCTTTCCTGCTGTATGCGCTGGTCGCTGGCGGCTGGCTGGAGCCGCTGTATCGGCACGCTTTCGCGGCTTGGATGACGCCGCGTTTCGGCCCGACTCTGCCGTCGTTGGCCTATGCGCTCGCGTTCGTGGCGCTGTGGTGGGGCGTGGTGCGGCTGCTGGATGCGCGGCGGATCTACTTCAAGATCTAGGTCTTCCAGATCGAGGTCTTCAATATCCGGGCGTCGTTCTCAGGCCAGATCGCCGAACCGCGCCTGCAAGGCCGCGATCGCAGCCAGACCCGCGGTTTCGGTGCGCAGGATGCGCGGCCCGAGCTTGAGGCCGGCGAAGCCGGCGGTGCGCAACTGCTCGCGGTCCAGGGGCGACCAGCCGCCCTCGGGGCCGATGGCGAGATAGACCGGCGCGCCCTCGTCCACGGCCAGGGTCGAGAACGCGAGTTCGCCTTCCGGATCCAGGATCAGGCGCAAGCCTCCGGCCGGCAGCGCGGCCAGCGCCGCGGTGAGCGACAGCGGCGCGGCCACTTCGGGCACCTGCGCGCGGCCGCTTTGTTCGCAGGCCGAGGCGACCACGCTGCGCCAGTGCGCGAGCCGCTTCTCGGCGCGCGCCTCGTCCAGCTTGACCTCGCTGCGCTGCGACCACAGCGGATGCAGCGCGGCCACGCCGAGTTCGGTCGCCTTCTGCAGGATCAGGTCCATCTTCTCGCCGCGCGCGATGCCCTGCAGCAGGATCAGTCGCAGCGGCGATTCGCGGTCGACCGCGGAAGCCTCGCCGATCGCCACCCGCAGCTCGCGCTTGCCCAGTGCGACGATGCGCGCCGGGTAGTCGTGGCCGTCGCCGTTGAACAGCACGCAGGCATCGCCGACGCCCAGCCGCAGCACCCGCGCCAGATGCGTGGCCGGTCCCTCGGGCAGGGCGATCTCGCTGCCGGCATGCAGGGTCTGGTCGATGTGGACCCGGGTCAGCCTCATGCCTGCGCCTCCGCGACCGCGTGATCGATGGCCTCGCGCGTGGTGCGCGCGAGCAGTTCCAGCGCATCGTCGTCGATGCAGTAGGGCGGCATCCAGTACAGCACATCGCCCAACGGCCGCAGCAGCACGCCTCGTTCCAGCGCCGCGCGATAGGCGCGCAGGCCGATCCGCGCGGCCGGGTCGAACGGCGTGCGCTTGTCGCCGCCGCGGCTGAGTTCGAAGGCGACGATCATGCCGGCCTGGCGCGCATCGGCGACGTGGGCATGCGCGGCCAGCGGTTCGGCCAGCGCGGCCATGCGCGCGGCGGTGGCGCGGTTGCGCGCGACGATGTCGTCGCTGGCGAAGATGCCCAGCGAAGCCAGCGCCGCGGCGCAGGCCAAGGGGTTGCCGGTGTAGCTGTGCGAATGCAGGAAGGCGCGTTCGCGCGAATCGTCGAGGAAGCCGTCGTAGATGGCCTGCGTGGTCAGCACCGCAGCCAGCGGCAGCGCACCGCCGGTCAATCCCTTGGACAGGCACAGCAGGTCGGGGGCGATGCCGGCTTGTTCGGACGCGAACATCGTGCCGGTGCGGCCGAAGCCGACCGCGATCTCGTCGGCGATCAGGAACACGCCGAACTCGTCGCACAGCGCGCGCACGTGCCGCAGATAGGAGGCGTCGTGCATGCGCATGCCGCCGGCGCACTGCACGCGCGGCTCCAGGATCAGCGCACAGACCTCGCCGGCATGGCGTTCGAGCAGGGCACGCAGGCCGTCGGCGGCCTGCTGCGCGCGCTGTGCCGGGGTTTCGCCGGGCTCGCACAGGTAGGTGTCCGGCGAGGGCGCGAACAGCGCCTCGGCCAGCAGCGGCGCGTAGACGCGGCGGTACAGCGGGATGTCGCCGACCGCGAGCGCGCCCAGGGTTTCGCCGTGGTAGCCGTTGTCCAGGGCGATGAACTTGGTGCGCCCGGTCACGCCGCGGTTGCGGAACCAGTGGAAGGCCATCTTCAGCGCGACCTCGACCCCGGCCGAGCCGTTGTCGGCGTAGAACACCTTGCTCAGCGGCGCGCGGCCGGGCTCGCGCGGGGCGATCCGGAGCAGGCGCTCGGCCAGCTCCACCGCCGGCGCGTGCGAGCAGCCGGCCAGGATCACGTGCTCCAGGGTGCGCGCCTGGGTCGCGATGGCCTCGGCGATGCGCGGCTCGGCATGGCCGAACAGGTTGGTCCACCAGCTCGAGATCGCGTCCAGGTAGCGGCGCCCGTCGCGGCCGATCAGCCACGGCCCCTGGCCGCTGGCGACCGGCAGCAGCGGCAGCGTGTCGGGGTGCTCGCGCATTTGCGTGCACGGGTGCCAGAGCACGGCTAGGTCGCGTTTGCGCCAGGCTTCGGCCTCGGAGACGCCGCCCTCTGCTAGCATCGCGGCATGCTGATTCGTTTCCTGCATCCGGGCATTATCCCGCCTTTTGCGCCCCGCACACCTATCGCAGGAGCGGTCTCGTGAGCCGGCGTCTGCCCATTATTCATGCGGTCACCGAGCACGATGCCGGTCCCTACAAGCTGGAACGGCTGGACCTGGAGTTCTCCAACGGCGAGCGCCGCCGCTACGAGCGCCTGCTCGGGCGCGGCCACGGCGCCGTGGTGGTGGTGCCGATGCTCGACGCCGAGACGGTGCTGCTGGTGCGCGAGTACGCCGCCGGCGTGCATCGCTACGAGCTGGGCCTGGTCAAGGGCCGGATCGACGAGGGCGAGAGCGCGATCCAGGCCGCCGACCGCGAACTCAAGGAAGAAGCCGGCTACGGCGCGCGATCGTTGACCCTGCTGCGTTCGCTGTCGCTGGCGCCGACCTACATGAGCCACCAGGCGCAGTTGGTGGTCGCGCGCGATCTCTACCCCGAGCGCCTGCCCGGCGACGAACCCGAAGAGCTCGAAGTCGTGCCCTGGAAGCTCGATCGCCTGCACGAGCTGATCCTGTGCGAGGACTTTTCCGAAGGCCGCAGCATCGCGGCGCTGTTCATCGCCCGCGAATGGTTGCGTACCCAAGCATGACCGACACCGCCCCCGACTATGTAGACACCGCCTTGATCGAAGGCGCGATCGCGATCGCGCGCGCCGCCGCCGCCGCGATCCTGGCGATCTACGAGCAAGACTTCGACGTCGAACACAAGGCCGACGCCTCGCCGCTGACCGCGGCCGACCTGGCCGCGCACCACTGCATCGTCGACGGTTTGGCCAGGCTCACTCCCGACATTCCGGTGCTGTCGGAGGAATCCGCGCACGAGGTGTCGTTCGAACAGCGCCGGCAATGGCGGCGGCTGTGGCTGGTCGATCCGCTCGACGGCACCCGCGAGTTCGTCAAGCGCAACGGCGAATTCACCGTCAACCTGGCCCTGATCGACGACGGCGTGCCGATGTTCGGCGTGGTCCAGGCGCCGGTCGGCGGCGGGCTCTGGTACGGCGTGCGCGGCGGCCGCGCATTCCGTCGCGATGGCGATCAGCAGCGGCAGTTGCAGGTGCGCATCCCCGCGACCGCGCCGCTGCGCGTGGCCGCGAGCCGTTCGCACCGCGACGCCCGCACCGAGGCGTTCATGGCCCGGCTGTCCGATCTCGCCGGCGGCCAGATCGAGCCGATCGGGCTGGGCTCGTCGCTGAAGTTCTGCCGGATCGCCGAAGGCGGCATGGACATCTACCCGCGCTTCGGCCCGACCAGCGAATGGGATACCGCCGCCGGCCAATGCGTGCTCGAAGCCGCGGGCGGTCAGGTGCTGGATCCCAGCGGCCGGCCGTTCCGCTACAACCAGCGCGCGCGCATCCTCAACGGCGACTTCATCGCCGTCGGCGATCCGGCGCTGCCCTGGCGGGAATGCCTCGATGGCTGACGGTACCGAACTGCCCGACGGCATCGCCGGCCTGATCGCGATCATGGCGCGCCTGCGCGCCCCGGTCGGCGGCTGCCCCTGGGACGTCGAGCAGACCTTCGCCACTATCGCCCCGTACACGGTCGAGGAAGCCTACGAAGTCGCCGACGCGATCGACCGCAACGACCTGCCGGCACTGAAGGACGAACTCGGCGACCTGCTGCTGCAGGTCGTGTTCCACGCGCGCATGGCCGAAGAGCAGGGCGCGTTCGCGTTCGCCGACGTGGTCGCGGCGATCAGCGACAAGATGGTGCGTCGCCACCCGCACGTGTTCGCCGGTGCCAGCGTCGAGGACGCCGAAGCGCAGACCGTGGCCTGGGAAGAGCAGAAACGGCGCGAGCGCGCGGCCGCCGGCGAGGCCGACACCTCCGCGCTGGCCGGCATCGCCCGTGGCCTGCCGGAATGGCAGCGCGCGGTGAAACTGCAGAAGCGCGCGGCCTCGGTCGGTTTCGACTGGCCCGAGGTGACGCCGGTGATCGCCAAGCTGCACGAAGAGATTGACGAAGTCCGCGCCGAGTTCGCCGCCGTCGCCGCCGCGCCCGAGGACGCGGCCGCGCGCGACCGCCTTGAAGACGAGATCGGCGACCTGCTGTTCGTCGCCGCCAATCTGGCCCGGCACGGCAAGGTCGACGTCGGCGCCGCGCTGCGGCGCGCGAACCTCAAGTTCGAGCGCAGGTTCCGGGCGATGGAGGCCCTGGCGGCAGCGGAGGGCACGTCGCTGGCGCAGCGTACGCTCGAAGAGCAGGAAAATTATTGGGAACGCATCAAGCGCGAAGCCCACGGCGGAGCCTGAAGCGGCGGTTCGAGCGCCGGACGGATGGGCCGGGTACGAATGCCAGCGGCGTACAGTAGGTGCGAGGCTTGTTCGTTGGGTCGGCGGCGACACCGCTCCGGCCCTGGGATGGACGCCGAGCCGTAACCATAGGAGGACAGGGACATGCCCACTCGGTTCGCCAGTTTCCGCGAGTTCTACCCCTTCTATCTAAGCGAACACAGCAACCGCACCAGCCGCCGCCTGCATTTCATCGGCAGCTGCGGGGTATTGGCGTTGCTGGCGCTGGCCCTCGTCCAGGGCCGCCCCTGGCTGCTGCTGGCGGCCTTGTTCTGCGGTTACGGCTTCGCCTGGGTCGGGCATTTCTTCTTCGAGAAGAACCGGCCGGCGACCTTCAAGCACCCGCTCTATTCGTTCGTGGGCGACTGGGTGATGTTCAAGGACATCCTGACCGGCAAGATCCGCTTCTAACCGGCTGCGGTTCCCAGGCTCACTCCAGGAAGATCAGCCAGGCCGCGACCACGATCATGCCGAAGCCGGCCCAGTGGTTCCACTTCAGCGGCTGCTCCAGGTACCAGGCCGAGAAGCCGGCGAACACCAGCAGGGTGATGACCTCCTGCAGGCCCTTGAGCTGCGGCGCCGAGTAGACCGCGCTGCCGATGCGGTTGGCCGGGACCATCAGGCAGTACTCGAAGAAGGCGATGCCCCAGCTGACCAGGATCGCGGCGGTCAGCGGCGCCGACTTGTACTTGAGGTGGCCGTACCAGGCGAAGGTCATGAACAGATTGGAGCCCAGTAGCAGCAGGATCGGGTACAGGCGGTCGGCGAGCATGGGTGCGGTTCGTACGGGAAAGTGGGGCAGCTTAAACCCCACGCCTTCACGGTGCGTCCACCCTGGTCGCGGCAATCTTCACAAAACTGAAGGGAACTGGAGATCTGCATGCAGGGCACTAGAGACGGGGGCTTGGTCCTGATCGTGGAGGACAACCGCAATATCTCCGAGATGGTGGGCGAATACCTGGAAGGCCGTGGTTTCGAGGTCGACTACGCCGCGGACGGCCTGGACGGCTACCGCCTGGCCGCCGAAAACAGTTACGACGTGGTCGTGCTGGACCTGATGCTGCCGCGCCTGGACGGCATCGAAGTGTGCAAGCGCCTGCGCGAAGAAGCGCGCAAGTCGACGCCGGTGCTGATGCTGACCGCGCGCGACACCCTGGACGAGAAGCTGACCGGCCTGAGCGCCGGCGCCGACGATTACCTGACCAAGCCGTTCGCGATCCAGGAACTCGAGGCGCGCCTGCGCGCCTTGATCCGGCGCGAGCGCCGCCAGGTCGGCGGCGAGGTGCTCAAGGTCGCCGATCTGGTGCTGGACCCGGCCAGCCTGCGCGTGACCCGCGGCGGCAGCGAGCTGCAGCTCTCGCCCATCGGCCTGCGTTTGCTGACCATCCTGATGCGCGAATCGCCGCGCGTAGTCAGCCGGCAGGAGATCGAGCGCGAGATCTGGGGCAACGGCCTGCCGGACTCGGACACCTTGCGCAGCCATCTCTACAACCTGCGTAAGACCATCGACAAGCCGTTCGGCAAGCAACTGCTGCACACCGTGCAGAGCGCCGGCTACCGGGTCGCGGACATCTCGCAACCGCCGGACTGAGCCTGTCGCCATGCCGCAGGGGTTGCCGCGCAAGATCAAGCTTGCCTTCATCGCGCAGGCTTTGATCGGCAGCATCGTGATTACGCTGGGCATCGGCCTGGCGGGATTCGCGGTGCGCAACCTGGTGCTCGAACAGCGCATGCAGCGCGAAGCCGATGCGTTCTGGGCTGGGTATGCGCGCAACCCGCAACACCCCCTGCCCATCACCTCGACCACGGTCGGCTACTTCGTCGCCGCCGGCGCCAGCGAAGAGGCCCTGCCCGCGGCCGCGCGCGGCGTCGTCCGACAGGGGATGAACGAACTGCCGGGCGACGAGCGCGTGATGCTGGTCGACCGGCGCAAGGCGGGCACGTTCTACCTGTTGTATTCGTCGGAGCTGATCGACGAGGCGATCGTGTTCACCGGGCTGGGCTCGCTGCTGCTGTCGTTGTTGACCATGTACTTCATCTCCTGGCTGACCTACCGCAACACCAAGCGCCTGGTGACGCCGGTCAACCGCCTCGCCGCCGCGGTCGCGCACTGGGACCCGCGCGATCCGCGCGCCGCCGCCGTGTCCCTGGAGGACCTGCCCGGCGAGATCGGCAGCGAAGTGCGGCAGCTGTCGGCCGCGCTGCGCGGCCTGGCCCAGCGCCTCGGCGACTTCGTCCAGCGCGAGCGCGATTTCACCCGCGACGCCAGCCACGAGCTGCGCACCCCGTTGACCGTGATCCGGGTCGCCACGGACCTGATGCTGGGCGACCCGGAAACGCCGGTGCGCGCGCAACGCTCGCTGGCGCGGGTGCAACGCGCCGGGCGCGACATGGAAGCGGTGATCGACGCCTTCCTGATCCTGGCTCGCGAGGCGGAAGTCGCGCCGCAGAGCGAGGAATTCCCGGTCCGCGAGATCGTCGACCACGAGGTCGAGCGTGTGCGGCCGATGCTGACCGGCAAAGAGGTCGAGCTCAGCGTGACCGACGACGGCGCACCGAGGCTGCTGGCGCCGCCGCATGTGCTCAGCGTGATGGTCGGAAACCTGCTGAGCAACGCGGTGCGCTTCACCGATTCCGGCCGCATCGAAGTGCGTCTGGCCCGCGACCGCATCGAGATCCGCGACACCGGCATCGGCATGTCGGCCGAAACCCTCAACCGCGCCTTCGATCCGTTCTACCGCGCGGATTTCTCCGGTGTGGACGGCAAGGGCATGGGGCTGTCGATCGTGCGCCGGCTTGGCGAACGCTTCGGCTGGCCGGTCCAGCTCAGCAGCGTGCCGGGACAGGGCACGGTGGCCGTCATTCGCTTCAACCGCTGAATCCACAGGCCGCACGCCGGCATCGGCATGGGCGCGATCCGGCCCGGGCCGCGCTGCGACGCAATCGCATCTCCCAGCATCCATGGAATGCCCGAACGGTCGCAGGACCAGTGCGGGTCGGTACCGAGCGCGCCCGGCTTGCCGCTAAGCTGAGCGCGCCGTGACTGCGGCCCCGCCCGGGAACGAATCCAGTTCCCGGCCTGTCAACCGAAAGCGGCCACGCGCGTTGCCGCCTCCATACCTTCCAGCCAGAACCTCATGAGCGCAGCCCGCAAGCCGCAGTCGTCCGTTCGCAAATCCTCGCCCTGGATCCGCCGCGCCGTCGTCGCCGCGGTGCTGCTGGCCCTCGCCGGCGGCGGTTACTACTACTACCGCCAGCGCAACGCCGAGGCCGAGGCCGCGGCCTACCGCACGGCCAAGGTCGAGCGTGGCGACATCCGGGTCGCGATCTCGGCCACCGGCGCGCTCGCCGCGATCTCGACCGTCGACGTCGGCAGCCAGATTTCCGGCCAGGTCACCGACGTGCTCGTGGACTTCAACGACCGCGTGACCAAGGGCCAGGTGATCGCCAAGATCGATCCCAGCACCTATCAGGCGCAGATCGCGCAGGGTTCGGCCCAGGTCAACAGCGCTCGCGCCGGTCTTGCCACCGCGCAGGCGACGCTGCGCAACGCCGAGCTCGATTTCCAGCGCAAGTCGGCCCTGGTCGAACGCCAGCTGGTCGCGCGCAGCGACGCCGACCTGGCCCGCGCCGCGCGCGATCAGGCGCGCGCGCAGGTCGCTGCGGCGCAGGCGCAGATCAACCAGCAGATCGCCTCGACCCAGACCTCCCGCCTGAACCTGGAGCGCACCGTGATCCGTGCGCCGGTCGACGGCGTGGTGCTCACCCGCACGGTCGAGCCGGGCCAGACCGTCGCCGCCAGCCTGCAGTCGCCGGTGCTGTTCCAGATCGCCGAAGACCTGTCGAAGATGGAGATCGTGCTGGCCATCGACGAAGCCGACATCGGCCAGGTCAAGGCCGGGCAGAGCGTCAGCTTCACCGTCGATTCCTTCCCCGACCGGCAGTTCCGCGGCAAGGTCCAGCAGGTGCGCATATCGGCGACCAACACCAGCAACGTCATCACCTATCCGGTGGTGGTGTCGGTGGACAACGCCGAGCAAAGCCTGCTGCCGGGCATGACCGCCAACGCCGAGATCGAAGTCAGCCGTCGCGACGACGTGCTGCGGGTCAGCAACGCCGCGCTGCGCTACAAGCCGGCCGAAGAGGACGCGGGCGCGCAGGCCCAGGCCGGTCCGGGCGGCCCCGGTGGCCAGGGCGGCGGGGCGCGCGGCGGTATGGCTACCGACCTGCCGCGCGTGGCGCAGCAGCTCAAGCTCTCGCCACAGCAGCAGGTCGTGTTCGACGCCGCGCTGGAGGCGATGAAGCAGCGCTCGGCCGCGCGACAGGCCACGCCTGCCGCGAATGGCGGCGGCAGCGCGCTGTTCGGCGGCGGTCGCGGCCCCGGCGGCCCCGGTGGCGGCATCGTGATCCGCAGTGGCGGCGGCAGTGCCGGCGCGGCGATGGGCGCGCTGCGCCAGCGCATGCAGGAACGTTTCAACCAGCAGTTCGCCGAATTCCGCGCCGCCCTCGATCCGCAGCAGCAGGCGCGCTGGGACAGCGAAATCGCGGCCCTGCTCAATGCGCGCCGTGCGCCGTTGTACAAGCTGGTGAACGGCAAGCCCGAGCAGGTCATGGTCCGGGTCGGCGCCAGCGACGGCAGCTGGACCGAGGTTTCGGGCAATATCCAGCAGGGCGACGAAGTCGTCGTCGGCAGCGGGCGCAGCGCGAAATGAGCGAGGCGGCCGCCACCGCCGCCGGCGCGGTGATCGAAACGCGCGCGCTGGGCAAGGTCTATTCGCCCGGCACCGAGGCCGAAGTGGTCGCGCTGCACGGCGTCGACCTGCGCATCGCGCGCGGCGATTTCGTCGCGATCATGGGCCCGTCGGGTTCGGGCAAGTCGACCCTGATGAATCTGATCGGCTGCCTGGACACGCCCAGCAGCGGCCAATACCTGTGCGACGGCGTCGATGTGGCCACGCTCGACGCCGAGGAACGCGCGGTGCTGCGGTTGGAGAAGATCGGTTTCGTGTTCCAGGGCTTCAATCTGCTGCCGCGCATGAGCGCGCTGGAGAACGTGGCGATGCCGATGGGGTACGCCAACGTGCCGCGCGAGGAGCGCATGCAGCGCGCGCGCGAGGCCCTGGCGGCGGTCGGCCTGGCCGAACGCGCCGGACACCGGCCCAGCGAGCTGTCCGGTGGTCAGCAGCAGCGCGTGGCGATCGCGCGCGCGCTGATCAACCGGCCGCCGATCCTGCTCGCCGACGAACCCACCGGGGCGCTGGACACCAAAACCGGCGAAGAGATCCTGGCCCTGTTCAAACGTCTGCAAGCCGAAGACCACACCGTCGTGCTGATCACCCACGACCCCGACGTCGCCGCCCACTGCGACCGCGTGTTCGCGATGCGCGATGGCGAACTGCACGAGCAGCGCGAGGCGTCGGCATGAACTTCCTCGAAGTCCTGCGCACCGCGGTGTTCGCCCTGCGCGGCAACTGGCTGCGCAGCGCCTTGACCTCGCTGGGCGTGATCATCGGCATCGCCGCGGTGATCGTGATGGTCTCGGTCGGGCAGGGCACCCAGGCCGAGATCGACAAGCTGGTCTCGGGCCTGGGCTCGAACCGGCTCGACATCAGCTCCGGCGCCGGCCGCGGCGCCGGCGGCGCGCGCCAGAGCGCATCGAGTTTCTTCACCTTGAACGAAGGCGACGTCGAGGCGATCCGCGAAGAAGTGCCGGAAGTGCAGTACGCCGCCGGTTCGCTGCGCGGCGGCACGCAGGTCGTCTACGCCGAGAACAACTGGTCGACACAGTGGCAGGGCGTGCAGCCGGATTTCTTCGAGATCAACGGCTGGACCATCGCCGCGGGCAACGGCTTCGAGTCGCGCGACTACAGCGGCGGCGGCAAATCGGTGATCCTGGGCGAGACCGTGCGCCGCGAACTGTTCGGCGACGAGGACGCGGTCGGCCAGACCATCCGTCTGGGGCGGGTGCCGTTCACCGTGGTCGGCACGCTCAAGCCCAAGGGCCAGGGCGGTTTCGGCCAGGACCAGGACGACGTGCTGCTGGTGCCGCTGGAAACCGGCCGCCGCCGCCTGCTCGGCGCGATGGGCCTGCCGCCCGGCGCGGTCATGCAGATCGCTGTCGGGGTCGGCCGCGCCGAAGACGTGGACTACGCGCAGGGCGAGATCGAGGCCCTGCTGCGCCAGCGCCACAAGATACAGCCCGGTGCCGATGACGATTTCAACGTGCGCAACATCGCCGAAGTCGTGGCCACGCGCACCGCCACCACCAACCTGATGTCCAAATTGCTGGGCGCGGTGGCGACGATCTGCCTGATCATCGGCGGCATCGGCATCATGAACATCATGCTGGTGTCGGTGACCGAGCGTATCCGCGAGATCGGCCTGCGCATGGCGGTCGGCGCCGGTCCCGGCGACATCCGCCGCCAGTTCCTGGCGGAGGCGATGGTGATCGCGATGATAGGCGGCGTGATCGGCATCGCGATCGGCGTGGTCGGCGCGCTGCTGGTCGGAAAACTCGGCGCGCTGCCGGTGGCGCTGAACGCGCAGGTGGTCGGGCTGGCCGCGGCGTTCTCGATCGCGACCGGCCTGTTCTTCGGCTACTACCCGGCGCGCAAGGCTTCGCTGCTGGACCCGATCGAGGCGCTGCGGCAGCAGTAGCGGTTCATCCTCGCGGCGTGCCGCGCCGGCCACGACCACCGGCACGGGCGGGCGCCGCAGCGGCCTGGCATCGTGCGCCGGACGACCCGGAGCGGAGTGGACATGAGCAAGTGGCGGCTATTGGCGCTGTTGTTGTTGCAGGCGTTCGGCGCGCAGGCCGCGGACCTGGCGGCGTCGCCGACGACGGTGACCATCCTCGGCGTCGATCATGCCGCGCAACTGGTCTCCGAGCGCGACCAGCCGGCGCTGCTGGAGGCGTTCCTGGATCGCGTCGAACCCGATGCGGTCTGCATCGAGCGCGCGCCCGAATCGTACGCGCGCAACGACTACTACGAGTTCACCTACGAGGTCCAGGACGTGGTGGTGCCGTTCGCGCGCCGCAGCGGGATCGAGCTGTGCCCGATCGACTGGGAGCCGCCGATCGAAGACCAGCGCCTGGGTTTCGGCATGAGCTTGGACGTGCCGCCGGAGCTGCGCCTGCTCAAGGGCTTCCCCAGCTTTCTCAGCTTCGGGCCGGAGGCGCTGAAGCGGGATTTCTTCCGTGCCGACGATCCGGCCAATCTGCAGAAGGTTACGAATTGGGCGTCGACCCCGGCCGCGCGCGGCAAGGACGATCTGCCGCGCCGGCTGTATTTGTACCGGACCTATATGCAGGCGCGCCGCATCGCCGCGGCCGCGCGCGCGCATCCGGGCGGCACGGTGGCGGTGGTCGTCGGCGAGTTCCACAAGCACGACATCGAGGCGATCCTGAAGGACGAGCCGGGCCTGCGCCTGATCCAGCCCTCGAGCTTCGGGCGCCCCAGCGCGGGCGACGTCGCCGCGCACGACCGGACCGAATACCGCGCCGCCATCGCCAGCTTCAACTTGCTGGGCCTGCAATCGCTGTCGGGTGCGGTGGACTACGGTTACGTCGCGCGCGCCGTGGAAGCGCTGGAAGCGAACGGCGCCACCGCGCAGACGCGGCTGTTCCGGACCCGCCTGGATCTGCTGCAGGGACGGATCCGGCGCGAGGAAGCCGTCGAGCGCTATCGCGCCATCGCTGCCGAGGCCGGCGATGCGAAGTTCTCCTGGAACGGGGTCAAGGACGCCGCGCGCGTGGATTCCTACTTCGATCCGTTCGGCAATCTCGATGTGCGCCGGCGTGCCTGGTTGGAAGCCGCGCGGGAGACCTGGGCCATGGGCGACGGCGCCGCTGCGAACGCCTTGCTCGACGCTTGCGCCGACGGACTGAGCCCGCGCCAGCGCAATCAGCTGCGGGCTTACTGGGAGCGCGACGTGGCGACTACGGCGGCCAAGCGGCCCTAGCATCCCCAAGCGTCGCGCCGGCGGCTATCCTCGCCTTAGTCGAAGGAGACCGCCATGCGCCTGCCGATCCTGCTGTTGAGCCTCGCCGCCATGTCCAGCACTGCCGCCCACGCCCAAACCCCGCCTGCCGGCGAACGCCCGATCGCCCTGGTGATCCACGGCGGCGCCGGCTTCGTGCCGCGCGATTCGCTCAGCGAAGCCGACCGCAAGGCCGCGCACGCCGATCTCAATCGCGCCCTGGACGCCGGCTACGACGTGCTCAAGAGCGGCGGCAGCGCGCTGGACGCGGTCTCGGCGACGATCGTGGTGCTGGAGGATTCGCCGATCTTCAACGCCGGCAAGGGCGCGGTGTTCAACGCGCGCGGCAGTCACGAGCTGGACGCGTCGATCATGGAAGGCCACACCCGCCGCGCCGGCGCGGTTGCCGGCGTCACCACGGTCAAGAACCCGATCAAGCTGGCGCGCGCGGTGATGGAGCACAGCCCGCACGTGATGATGGCCGGTGGCGGCGCCGAGGCGTTCGCCGACACGCGGCCGGAGATCAAGCGCGTACCCAACAGTTATTTCGACACCCCCAAGCGCCGCGAGCAGCTGGAGAAGGCGCAGCGCGAGGAGGCGGCCAAGGGCAAGCGCGAAGCCAACGCTGCCGGCGATGCGCCCAAATACTTCGGCACCGTGGGCGCGGTCGCGCTGGATCGCCAGGGCCACATCGCCGCGGCCACCAGCACCGGCGGCATGACCAACAAGCGCTACGGCCGCGTCGGCGATTCGCCGGTGATCGGCGCCGGCACCTGGGCCGACGATCGCTGCGGCGTGTCGGGCACGGGTTGGGGCGAGTTCTACATCCGCTACAACGTCGCCCACGACATCTGCGCGCGCGTGGCTTATCGCGGCGACAGCTTGCAGGCGGCCGCGGACGAGGTGGTCAACAAACTGGTGCCCGCGGCCGGCGGCGACGGCGGCGCGATCGCGCTGGACCGCGAAGGCCATATCGCGATGCCGTTCAACAGCGGCAGCATGTTCCGCGGCTGGATCAAGCCCGATGGCAGCCGTGGGACGGCGATCCACGAAGAGGAGTGAGGCTCGGCGCTAGCGCTGAACTTCAACCTCGTTCCGGAAAATCTGACGCCGTGCATCGAGCCCCTCTCCCGCATGCGGGAGAGGGGTTGGGGTGAGGATGCGTCGCGAGCGTCGAACTCCACCCGCTGCCCTCATCCGCCCTGCGGGCACCTTCTCCCGCAGGCGGGAGAAGGGAAATGCAAAAGCGGCGCCGCGGTCGGCGGCGCGGCCTTACCAGGTTACGCCCCCTGCTGCTGCGACCACTCCTGCATGCGGCTCTGCATCTCCTCCTCCGACACGTCCTCGACATGCGTGGCCAGAGTCCATTTGTGGCCGAAGGGATCGACGATGGTGCCGGTGCGGTCGCCCCAGAACTGGTTCTGCAGCGGCTTGTCGACCTTGCCGCCGGCCTTGACCGCCTTGTCGAACGCGGCGTCGGCGTCGGCGACGTAGATCATGAAAGCGGTGGTCGCGCCGCCGCGGGTCTTGGGGCTGAGCGCGTTCATCTCCGGCCACTCGTCGGACATCATGATCACCGAGTCGCCGATGCGGATCTCGGCGTGGCCGATCTTGTCGCCCATCGGCAGGCGATAGATTTCGGTCGCGTCGAGCGCGCGCACGTAAAAGTCGATCGCGGCGGCGGCATCGTGGACGATCACGTAGGGCGTGACGCTGTGGTAGCCGTCGGGGCGGGGCTGTACTGCCATGTCGGTGTCTCCTGGGTGGGCGAAATGGGTTGGAATCGGTTGGCTGAAATCGGTTGGCTGAAATCGGTTGGGCGGAATCGGCCAAATCGCCAGCGGCCGGTCGGTCCGCGAGTATCGGATCGACCGCGGTCCGATGAGCTGCTCGGCGGCGGGGATGCTGAACGGTTCGATTCTCGGAGGCTGAGACGGCGGCGGCTCGGCGCGGGCCATCGGCGCCGCGGCGGCAGGGATATTCGGAGCGGTCCGGGGGCGGACGCATGGCCGAATGCTGTCGTCGATGCCGAGACCTCCCGGATCGAGCCCCAGCGCATGCCGGCCGCGTCGTCCTCGGCCCGGCCCGGCGGCCGCAAGTTCATCGCCGGCCGCGACCTCGGCCCGCGTGCCGCACCGGGTTTCCAGACCGGCGAGCCGTACACAGCGGGACATGGCCCTGCTCCCGAGTGGTCCGGGGCGGCGAGGGTAGCGCCGGCGGCGCTAAGCGGACGCGAAAACCCCGTGTCGGCCCCGTGACCGCCGCATCCAGCACGGTCCCGCCGGGGCGACCGGGCGGGGCTTGTGGCAAAATCCATGCCCTGTAGCGGCCGCCGGCTGCGCCCACCGGCCCGTCCGGAGAGAGCCCGACCCCTCATGCCCATGACCGAGCAGTCCCGCCGCGGCCGCGCCGCCGCGTCGCCCTCCCTGCCGAGCCCGTGCCCGGTCGCTCCCTTGCTTCCCGCTGCCTGAGGCCGCCATGGCAGACGAATTCGGCCACATGCCGCGCGGTCCTGTGCGCGTTCTCAAAGCGGCGAAGTGGTCCATGCAGGGCCTGCGCGCGGCCTGGCTGCACGAATCCTCGTTCAGGCTCGAAGTCTGCCTGTTCGTGGTGCTTGCGCCGCTGGGCTGGTGGCTGGGCCAGACCCCGGTCGAGCGCGTGCTGCTGATCGGCTCGATGCTGCTGGTGCTGAGCATCGAACTGTTGAACTCCGCGGTCGAAGCCGTGATCGAACGCTACGGCCCGGAATTCCACGAACTCGCCGGCCGCGCCAAGGACATGGGCTCGGCGGCGGTGTTCGTGCTGATGATGAATGTGTTGCTGATCTGGGGCGCGATCGTCGTGCCGCGCCTGTTCTGAGCGCCGCCGCCCCACACCCGCCGCGCGCCGCGTGCGCGCCCGAAACGTTTTGCAAAGCCTAGGAAATCCGCAAGTGATTGAGATGCTCTCCGATCCGCAAGTCTGGATCACCCTGGTCACCCTGAGCGCGATCGAGATCGTGCTCGGCATCGACAACCTCGTCTTCATCTCAATCGCGGTCAGCAAGCTGCCGTACGCGCAGCGCGAGAAGGCGCGCAAGTTCGGTATCGCCGTGGCCTGCATCACGCGTATCGCCCTGCTGTTGACCCTGGCCTGGCTGGCGGGCCTGACCAGCGACCTGTTCTCGGTGTTCGGCCAGGGCATCTCGGTGCGCGATCTGGTCCTGATCCTGGGCGGCGCGTTCCTGCTGGTGAAGGGCTCGATGGAAATCCGCGACCTGGTCGCCGGCGAAGACGAGTCCGAGGACATCCACACCAAGCCGGCGGTGTCGTTCATGGCGGTGATCGCGCAGATCGCGGTGATCGACATCGTGTTCTCGCTGGACTCGGTGATCGCCGCGGTCGGCATGGCCAGCCACACCCCGGTGATGGTCGCGGCGATCCTGCTAGCGGTAGCGGTGATGCTGCTGGCGTCCAAGCCGCTGGGCGAGTTCATCGACCGCAACCCGACCATCAAGATGCTGGCGCTGGCCTTCATCGTCCTGGTCGGCGTGTATCTGATCGCCGACGGCTTCGAGCTGCACATTCCGAAGGGCTACATCTACGGCGCGATGGGCTTCTCCGCCCTGGTCGAGTGCCTCAACCTGTGGGCCAAGCGCCGCGCCCAGGCCCGGGTCCAGGCCGACTGAGCCGCTCCGGCCCGCGGCGTCGCCGGTCCGGCGACGCCGCAGCCTGCGCGCGACCCTCACGCGCCGTCCATTGCAAGGCGCGGACGCGGGTGTTGGAATGCTCCATCCTCACGAAGGAGTTGCGCCATGCGTAAGCTCATGATGTCGCTGCTGTTGGTCTCGGCGGCCGCGCTGCTCAGCGGTTGCGGCTACAACACGATCCAGCAGAAGGACGAAGCGGTGAAGGCGTCCTGGTCGCAGGTGCTCAACGTCTACAAGCGACGTGCCGATCTGGTGCCAAACCTGGTCGCGACCGTGAAGGGATATGCCAGCCACGAGCAGCAGGTGCTGACCCAGGTCACCGAAGCGCGCTCCAAGGTCGGCAGCATCAACGTCAACGCCGACGATCCGGCCTCGGTGCAGCAGTTCGAGCAGGCGCAGGGCGAACTCAAGAGCGCGATCGGCCGCCTGCTGGTGGTCAGCGAAAACTATCCGCAGCTCAAGGCCGACCAGAACTTCCTGCAGCTGCAGGCGCAGCTGGAAGGCACCGAGAACCGCATCACCGTGGAGCGCCAGCGCTACATCCAGTCGGTGCAGGACTACAACACCTACGTGCGTTCGTTCCCGCAGAACCTGACCGCGATGATCTTCGGCTACAAGGCCAAGCCCAACTTCTCGGTCGAGAACGAGCAGCAGATCCAGGAAGCGCCCAAGGTCGAATTCGGTCAGCCGGCCGCGCAGCCTGCGCCGCAGCAGCAGCCGGCTCCTCAGCAGCCTGCTCCTCAGCAGCCTGCTCCTCAGCAGCAGCCGGCCCCGGCGGGCTGAGCGGCGCGGCGGCGGACGCCGGGCGATGATGCAGCGACTCGCGATGGCAGGCCGCGCCTCTTGGCGCGGCTGGGCCTTGCTGCTGACGCTGTGGCTGGTCTGCGCGGTCGCACAGGCGCAGACGCTGGCGCCGATCCCGCCCTTGGATTCGCCGGTGATCGACACCACCGGCACCCTCGACGCCGCGACCCGCCAGAGCCTGGAAGCGCAGGCGCGCGCGCTGCAGCAGCGCAAGGGCAGCCAACTTCAGATCCTGATCGTTCCGAGCACCCAGCCGGAAGAGATTTCGCAGTACTCGGTGCGCGCCTACGACCAGTACAAGCTCGGCCGTAGCGGTACCAACGACGGCGCGCTGCTGGTGGTCGCCAAGGGCGATCGGCGCGCCTGGATCACCACCGGTTACGGCCTGGAGGGGGCGATCCCGGACGCGACCGCGTTCCGCGTGATCCAGGAATACCTGCTGCCGAAATTCCGCGCCGGCGACTACGCCGGTGGCGTCACCGACGCCAGCGCGGCGCTGGTCAAGCTGATCGACGGCGAAGACCTGCCGCCGCCGATGGCCGACCACCGTGTCCAGGGCGACGGCGGTGGCGGCTTCCTGTTCGCCCTGTTCGCGGCCTTCATCGTCGCCCAGATCGCTCGCGGCATCTTCGGCCGCGCGCCGCGGCCGCTGCGCGCCGTGCTCGGCGCCGGCGCGGCCGGCGGAGTGGCCTGGTTGATCTCGTCCTTGCTGCTGGTCGGCGGCATCGGCGCGCTGATCGGCCTGGTGATGGGCCTGATCAGCGCACCCAGCGGCCGTTTCGCCCGCGACGCGGGCTGGGGCGGCTGGGGTGGAGGCGGCGGCGGTTGGGGCGGCGGAGGTTTCGGTGGTGGTGGTGGTGGCGGTGGCTGGTCCGGCGGTGGCGGCATGACCGGCGGCGGCGGAGCGGGAGGCAGCTGGTGAACGGAGGCCCGCACTGATGCGACTGCTCAAGCACCTGTTCGCGCCGTCCGCGCAACGCTTGTTCCCGGAAGAGCGCCTGCGCCGCATCGCCGCGGCGATCGCCGCCAGCGAACTGCGCCATACCGGCGAAATCTGCTTCGCGGTCGAACCTGGCCTGCACCCGCGCGCCGTCTGGGCCGGGCGCCAGGCCCGCGCCGCGGCGATGGACGCGTTCGCCCAGCTGCGGGTCTGGGATACGCGCGCCAACAACGGCGTGCTGCTGTACCTGCTGTTGGCCGATCACCGCATCGAGATCGTCGCCGACCGCGGCTTCGACGGCCTGGTCAGCGCCGAACAGTGGCGCGGCGTCTGCCAGCTGGTCGAGGATCGGCTGCGCGCCGGCGACCCGGAGGCGGCGGTGCTGGGCGGGATCGAGGCGATGTCGGCGCTGCTGGCCGAGCACTACCCGCGCGCCGAGGGCGATCAGGACAGCAACGAGCTGCCGGACCTGCCGCGGATCCTCTGAGCGGGTTTCGGCGGTCGCCTTGGCTTTATGTGGGAGCGAGGTGAGTCGCGATCGGGCGGTGGCGGCTTGCGCAGGGCGATGGGCTGGCTTGGTCGCGGCTGACGCCGCTCCTACCCCAAGGCCTGGTCGCGCGGGCGGCGGTCGCCGGGCCGGCCGCGACGCATCGTTCCGTCGCAATCGCGGGCCGGTCGGTATCGGGCGAGGCACGCTTCATTTCCCTCGGGCACAATACCGGCATCCCCAACCGCCGGGCCGCTGCACCGCATGATCTACCTGCACCAGATCGATCCGATCGCCGTCCATCTTGGCCCGCTGCAAGTGCATTGGTACGGGATCATGTACCTCATCGGCTTCGGCCTGGCCTGGTGGCTGGGTCAGCGCCGGGTGCGCGCCGGGCGCCTGCCGGGCGTGAACGAACAGGCCTACGGCGATCTGCTGTTCTACGCCATGCTCGGCGTGGTGCTGGGGGGGCGCTTCGGCTACGTGTTGTTCTACGCATTCGGCGACCTGCTGCAGGACCCGCTGATGCTGTTCCGCATCTGGGAAGGCGGCATGAGCTTCCACGGCGGCCTGCTCGGCGTGATGGCCGCGGCCCTGTGGTGGGCGCGCAAGCACCGCCTGCATTTCTTCGACGTGATGGATTTCGTCGCCCCGCTGGTGCCGCCGGGCCTGGGCTTCGGCCGCATCGGCAACTACATCGGCGGCGAACTCTGGGGCAAGTTCACCGAGGCCGGCTGGGGCGTGATCTTCCCGCGCGCGCCGGAGTTCGCCAACTGGACCACGCAACAGATCCAGAGCCAGTACGCGAGCGGCGCCCTCAACCATTTCGCCCGCCATCCTTCGCAGCTGTACCAGGCCGCGCTCGAGGGCCTGACCATGTTCGCGCTGCTGTGGTGGTATTCCAGCAAGCCGCGTCCGCGTTACGCGGTGTCGGGCCTGTTCGCGCTGCTGTACGGCTGCTTCCGTTTCCTGGTCGAGTTCGTGCGCGTGCCCGACGCCAAGCCCGGCTATATCGCCTTCGGCTGGCTGACCATGGGCCAGCTGCTGAGCGTGCCGCTGATCCTGCTCGGCCTGTACTGGCTGTGGCGCTCGCACAGCTCGCCGACCCTGCAACCGCAACCCGCCGCAGCCGCGAAGGACTGAGCCATGCGTCAGTATCTCGATCTGTTGCGCCACGTACTCGAACACGGCAGCGAAAAGTCCGACCGTACCGGCACCGGCACGCGCAGCGTGTTCGGCTGGCAGCTGCGCTTCGATCTGAACCAGGGGTTCCCGCTGGTCACGACCAAGAAGCTGCACCTGCGCTCGATCGTGCACGAGCTGCTGTGGTTCTTGCAGGGCGACACCAACGTCGCCTACCTGAAGGAAAACAAGGTCGGCATCTGGGACGAATGGGCCGACGCCGACGGCGAGCTGGGCCCGGTCTACGGCAAGCAGTGGCGGCGCTGGGCCGGCGCGGACGGGGTCGAGATCGACCAGATCCGCTGGGTCGTCGACGAGATCAAGCGCAATCCCGATTCGCGCCGGCTGATCGTCAGCGCCTGGAACGTCACCGACCTGCCGCGCATGGCGCTGATGCCCTGCCACACCATGTTCCAGTTCTACGTCGCCGACGGAAAGCTCAGCTGCCAGCTGTACCAGCGTAGCGGCGACATCTTCCTGGGCGTGCCGTTCAACATCGCCAGCTACGCCCTGCTGACCCATATGGTCGCGCAGGTCTGCGGGCTGGGCGTGGGCGACTTCGTCCACACCCTGGGGGACGCCCACCTGTATTCCAATCACTACGAGCAGGCACGCGAGCAGTTGTCGCGCGAACCGCGCGCGCTGCCGACGCTGAAGCTCAATCCGCAGGTGAACGACATCTTCGGCTTCCGCTACGACGACATCGCGATCGAACACTACGATCCGCTGCCGGCGATCAAGGCGCCGGTCGCGGTCTGAGCGAACCGCCCGGGGGGGACGGACGATGAGGCGAAGGGGACGTGTCACCGCCGCGTTGGCGCTGGGCCTGGCCTGCGCGATGTGCGCGACCGCGCTGATCGCGGCCGACCCGGTATCCGCGATCGCGGTCGGGCCGGCCGGCTCGATCCGTCTGCCCGCCGACATCGAGGCCGAGGCGGCGATACCCGAGACCACCGGCAACGGCCAGCGCAGCGCGCATCCGCTGAGCCACACCCGCAACGGCAAGACCGCCAAGGCGATGCTGCTGCAATCCTGCGTGGCCGCACCGCCGGACCTGCGCTCGGAAAAGAACCTGGAAATCCTGATGAGCGGGCTGGCGGTGATGCAGCGCCAGACCTTGGGCAAGGTCAACGGCTGGGTGACGCTGGGCGCGCGGCGCGGCTATCGCATGGATTCGGTCCGCGACGCCAGCCAGGCCACTACGATGTGGATGGTACCCATGGGCGAGAAGATGGCCGTGCTGCGCTTCGAGCGCCCGGTCGGCTTCGCGCTGGACGACGACATGATCGAAGCGATCGAGAGGATCGATTTCCGATGCGGCTCAACTCCCTGACCCGGCCCGCGTTCGCGGCGTTGCTCGCAGCGGCCCTGTGGCTGCCGTCGCCGATCCTGCGCGCCGCCGACGGTGCCGACGAACGCGCCCTGGCCGCGAGCGCCTACGACCGGGTCAAGCCGATGCTGCGCGAGATGGCCAAGAAGGCCTACGTGGAAGGCCTGGCCGGCGGCGAGGCGACCGCGTTCGAGGGCTGCAAGGCGGCGTCCACGCAACTGCGCGCCGAACTCGAACGCGACACCCTGCCGGTGGTGCTGGAACTGTTCTTCAGCGCCGAAATGCGGCAACGCCTGGAGAACATCATGGTCGACGTCTACGACGCCGATCAGCTGCGCGTCACCGCCGCCGGCGGCGACCCGCCGACCCGTCCGGAGCAGTCGGCCAAGCTCGCCAGCTCGTTTCAGGAGCTCAGCGTGGATTTCCAGCAGCGCCTGGCCCAGGACAGCCGCATCACCGCCGCGCTCGCCAAGGCGATACAGAACGCGACCGCGCGGGTGGAACAATGCCGCGCCGAGCAGGGCGGTTGAGCAAAGAGTACCGGGGGCAGGCCTGAGGCCGCGCCGCCGCGATAGATCGCAATCACCACAAGGGGAAGGGACGTGTCGAACAAGGGGATTCTGTCTGCCGGCGCGCTGGCGCTGACCATCGTGCTGGCTATGGGCAGCGCGCAAGCGGCGGCGCCGACGAAATACGAGGCCGCGCTGGAACGCTATTACTCGATGACCTACGGCCATCAGATCGACCAGCTCAGCATCGAAGAGCTGTCGGAGAAGTTCCGCGAAGGCGCCATGTCCAAGCCCGAGGCCAAGAGTTGCCCGGCGCTGGGCAAGGCCATCGACGAATTCTCCAAGAACGAGTTCCGCAAGGCCATCACCGACTACTTCCATTCGCCGGAGCTCAAGGCCGAGATCATCGCCGCGATGCGCAAGCGCCTGACCGAGGCCGACTTGGACGCGTTTCTGGCCTTCGTCGACGCGCCGGCCGGCAAGCTCTACCTGGAGCACAGCCAGGCGTCGAATGTCGAAGTCGAGAAGGCGATCAACGACATGACCGACAAGATGGACCAGTCGCCGGCGTTCAAGACCATGATGACCGACATGGTGAGCAAGCTGGTGCCGGTGATGATGACCTGCAGCAAGAAGTAAGCCGGCGCCACGAAGCGTCGAGCGCCGCCGTCGGTAGGGCACTAGCCTAAAGCAGGTTCTCCGTCTAAGCCCCTCTCCCGCCTGCGGGAGAGGGGTCGGGGTGAGGGCAAGCGGCAGCCCGTTCCAGCGTAGGATGCGCAAGCGTTCGCGGACGAGGTGGATGGATGAATCCGATAGCGAGTTGGCATACGTATCCCGGCATGTTCCCGGCGTTGGCCGCGGTCGGGCCGTGGCCGATGTTCAGCGGCGCCGGGCGTCACTTATTGGACTGCGTCTGGTGCGAGCGGCCATGACGCGCTTGTCCCTGATCGCGGCCTTGGACCGCGACCGCGGCATCGGCCGCGGCAACGAACTGCCGTGGCGCTTACCGGACGACCTCAAGCGCTTCAAGGCGCTGACCCTGGGCAAGCCGGTGCTGATGGGGCGCAAGACCGCGCAGTCGCTGGGCCGCGCCCTGCCGGGCCGGCGCAATCTGGTGCTGACGCGCTCGGGCGAGGTGCCGTACGCGGGCATGCAGGCGGTGGCCTCCGTCGAGGCCGCGCTCGCGGTCGCCGTCGAAGACGCGGCGCCGGAACTGTGCGTGATCGGCGGCGGCGAGATCTACGCGCTGTGCCTGCCGGCCGCGACCCACATGCACCTGACCTACGTCGACACCGCGGTCGCGGACGCCGATGCGCACTTCCCGCGTTTCGACGCCGAGGAGTGGCGGGTGACCGTGCGCGAACGCCACGGCGCCGACGAGCGCCATGCGTTCGGGTTCGAGTTCGTCGACTACGTGCGCCTTGGGATGGACGCCTGAGGCGTATCGCCGCGCCGCAACGGTCGAATCGTAGGATGCGGTAAGCCGCAGGCGAACCGCATCGTCGCGCGAATCCGGAAACGGCGACGCTGCGGCCTAGGGCGTGCTCGCGATCGCGCGATCCAGCACCGGCCGGTAATGCCCGGTGATTTCGTAAGCGAACAGCAAGTCGCCCTCTTCGGTGCCGCGCGCGATGTTGTGCAGGATCAGCGGATCGCCGTCCCAGGACTTGCGGTCGGAGACGATGCCGATGTGCGGGGTACCGCCGCCCAGGTCCCAGGTGACGAAGTCGCCCGGACGGTAGTCGGCGCCGCGCTCGCTGATCGGCTGCTGCCAGCCCTGGCGTTCGAACCAGCGCCGCAGGTTGGGCACGCGGCGATGGTCGATGCTGCGGTCGGTGCCGCGCGCGCCCCAGCTTTGCGGGTAGCGGGCGAAGTTGGCGCGCATGTCTTCGTGCAAGGCGCGCTGCAGGTCCAGGCCCTGGGTGCGCAGGGCGCGAATCACCACGTCGGTGCAGACGCCGCGGTCGGCGGCGACGTCGCCGCCTGGGTAGTCCAGGCGCACATAGGTCGGGTCGTAGTAGCGGACCACGCCGACCTGGGCGCGCGCCGCGCGCACCAGCGGGTGCGCGGGTGCGGCCCGCGTCGGTTGGGGCCGTTCGGCAGCGGCGCTCGCCGACGCGGCCGGCGGCGGCGCGGAAGGTTGCGGATCGGCGCAGCCCGCGCACAGGCCCGCGGCCAGCAAGGCGGCGGCCGCACTGCGCAACGCGATTGCCGCTGCGGGGCTCACGCGGCCGGTCGCGGCGGGCGAGGCGGCCGTGGTTTGGGCGGGTTCGCCGGCACGTCGCGGCCCGGCACCTGGACGATGCGCAGCTCGTCGGTGTCCAGCTGCAGCGCGGTGAGCTTGCCGCCCCAGACCGCGCCGGTATCGATCGCATGCACGCCGTGACCAATGAACAGCCCCAGCGTCGACCAGTGGCCGCAGACGATCTTGAGGTCGCGTTCGGCCCGGCCCGGCACTTCGTACCAGGGGTACAGGCCGACCGGCTGGGTGCCCGGGCTGCCCTTGTCCTCGAACGCGATGCGGCCGCGCGGCGTGCAATAACGCAGGCGGGTGAAGATGTTGATGATCGCGCGGTGGCGGTCGATGCCGGCCAGCTTGGGGTTCCAGGCCGGGCGGTCGCCGTACATGTTCTTGAGCAGGCGCGGGTACTGATCGCTGCGCAGGCGTTCCTCGATCTCGCGGGCGTGGCGCTCGGCGAGCTGGGTGGTCCACTTCGGCGCCAGGCCGGCGTGCACCATCATCCAACCCAGTTTGCGGTCGGAGTGGACCAGCTTCTGGCCGCGCAGCCAGCCCAGCAGTTCGTCGCGGTCTTCGGCCAGGACGATGCGCTGCAGGTCGGGATTGACCTTGCGCTGCTCTTCCTCGCGGCGTTCGCCGATGGCTAGCAGCGACAGGTCGTGGTTGCCCAGTACGACCACGCTGTTGGCGCGCAGGGAATGCACCAGGCGCAGGGTCTCCAGCGACTGGCCGCCGCGGTTGACCAGATCGCCGCAGAACCACAGCTGGTCGCGGGCGGGATCGAAATTGATCCGCTCCAGCAAACGCTGAGTGGGGTCGTAGCAGCCTTGCAGGTCGCCGATGGCCCAGACGCTCATATCCGAATCGTTCCGTGCGTCAGTGCAGGGTGCGCGGCACGGTCAGGGTGAAGGCCGGTATCGGCGCTTCGAAGCGGGTGCCGTCGTCGGCGACCATCGCATAACTCCCCTCCATCGTGCCCAGGCTGGTTTCCAGCACGGCGCCGGAGGTGTACTCGAAGTCCTCGCCCGGCCGCAGCCACGGTTGCTCGCCGACCACGCCTTCGCCCTCGACCTCCTGGACCTTGCCGTTGGCGTCGGTGATGACCCAGTGGCGCGAGAGCAGGCGCGCGGGCACGCGCCCGGCATTGCGGATGTTGATGGTGTAGGCAAAGACGTAGCGGTCCTGCTCCGGCTCGGACTGATCGTCGAGGTAGCGGGTCGCGACGGCGATGTCGAAAGCGTAGTCGTGGCGGTGTTCCATGCCGGCAGTGTAAGCAAAGCGGGCATGAAGCGGGAATGAGCATTGCCGCGATCGCGCGCCCGGCCGCCGCGCGGGCGCGCCGGCGCGGCTCGGCGGCTTCGCGGCGCGCGTCAGTTTTCCGGCGCCAGGTCCTTGAGCGAATTGGCTAGGCGCACGAAATCCGCGACCTCGATCTGCTCGGCGCGTGCCTCGGGACGCACGCCGGCGGCTTCGATCGCGGCCGCGTCGCAGATCTGCGAGAGCGCGTTGCGCAGGGTCTTGCGGCGCTGGCCGAAGGCGTCGCGCACCACCCGCGCGAAACGCGCGTGGTCGTCGATGCCGATGCTGTCGGGCGCGCGCGGCACCAGCCGGACCACGGCCGAGTCCACCTTCGGCGGCGGCCGGAACGCGTGCGGCGGCACGTCGAACAGCGCGGTGACGTGGCAGTAGGCCTGCAGCATCACCCCGAGCCGGCCGTAGACCTTGCTGCCGGGGCCGGCGGCCATGCGGTCGACCACTTCCTTCTGCAGCATGAAATGCATGTCGACGATCGCCTCGGCGTGCTCCAGGGCATGGAACAGGATCGGCGAAGACAGGTTGTAAGGCAGGTTGCCGACCAGGCGGATCGGGCCGCCGTTGTGGGCGAGCGCGCCGAAGTCGACGGTGAGCACGTCGCGGTGGATGATCTCGAGCGTGCCATGGGCGCGCGCGCCCTCGGTGAGCGGGAAGATCAGGTCGCGGTCGAACTCGATCACGGTCAGTTCGCCGTGGCGGTCCAGCAGCGGGTAGGTGATCGCGCCCTGGCCGGGGCCGATCTCGACCAGGCGCTCGCCGGGCTGCGGGTCCACCGCCTGCACGATCATCTCGATGATGCCGCGGTCGTGCAGGAAGTGCTGGCCGAGATGCTTCTTGGCGTCGGCGGTGAAGCCCTTGGCGTGGGACTTGGCGGTGCCGCTCATGGCGTCGCTCCGGTGTGGGCGCTGCTGTTGTGGGCGCCGCCGCTATGAGTGCCGCCGCCATGAGCGCGGCTGCGCACGATCCGGGCGCAGGTCTCGGCCGCGGCGATCAGGCTGGACGGGTCGGCCAGGCCGCGGCCGGCCAGGTCGAGCGCGGTGCCGTGGTCGACGGCGACGCGCGGGTAGGGCAGGCCCAGGGTCAGATTCACCGCGCGCTCGAAACCGCTGTACTTGAGCACCGGCAGGCCCTGGTCGTGATACATGGCCAGCACCGCGTCGAAACCGCGCAGTTTGGCCGGCAGGAAGGCGGTGTCGGCGGGCAGCGGGCCGATCAGGCGCATGCCTTCGGCGCGCAGCGCGGCCAGCACCGGTTCGATCACTTCGATTTCCTCGTGCCCCAGGTGCCCGGCCTCGCCCGCGTGCGGGTTGAGCCCGAGCACGGCGATGGTCGGCGCGGCGATGCCGAAGTCGCTGCGCAGGGCGGCGTCGACGATGCGCAGGGTGCGGGTCAGTGCGTCCGGCACGATCGCGTCGGCGACCTCGCGCAGCGGCAGGTGGGTGGTCGCCAGGGCGACCCGGACGATGTCGTTGGCCAGCATCATCACCACCTCGCGGCCGGCCTGCGCGGCCAGCAGCTCGGTGGTGCCGGTGTAGGGGATGCCGCCTTCGTTGATCGCGGCCTTGTGCACGGGGCCGGTGACCAGGCCGTCGCAGGCGCCGCTCAGGCAGGCCTGGGCGGCCTCGCGCAGGGCCTGGATCACGGCCGCGGCATTGCCGGGATCGGGTTCTCCGAACGCCGGCACGGTGGCCTGGGGAATCTCGACCAGCGACAGCTCACCGGGCCGCAGGGCCGCCTGGTCGGGCGGCAGCAGCTTCAGGGGCAGGTTCAGGGCCTCGGCCGCGGCGCGCAGGCTGCGCGGGTCGGCGTAGGCGGTCAGGGCGTAGTCGCGCGGCCGTTGGATCAGCCGCAGGCACAGCTCCGGCCCGACGCCGGCCGGCTCGCCCGGCACCAGCGCGAGCCGGGGCGGGGTCACTCAGCCGCCGCTGGCAGGCGCCGCGGGGGCATCGGCAGCGGCGCCCTTGCCGACGCGGATGTCGACGAACGCTTCGCCGCGACGCTCGCGCAGGAAGCGGTTCCACTCGTCTTCGAGCTTGCGCCGGCCGATGGTCTCCTGGACCTGGGCGCGGCGGTTGCGGTCGCCGACGTCGGTCTGACGGCTGCCGGTGCGCTCGATGATGTGCCAGCCGGCCGGGGTGCGGACCGGTTGCGAGATCTGGTTGTCCTGCAGCGCGGCGACCGCGCTGCCGAATTCGGGACCGAACTCGTCCTGGGAGAACCAGCCCAGATCGCCGCCCTTGCCGCGCGAATTCAGGTCTTCGCTGTCCTTGACCACTTCGGCGAAGTCGGCGCCGCCGGCCAGGCGCGCGCGCAGGGTGTCGGCCTTGGCCTTGGCCTGCGCGTCGGTGACGGTGTCGCTGGTGCGCACCAGGATGTGGCGGGCCTTGTACTGGGTGACCATGCTCGGCGCGCTCTGCGAGGCGTCGCGGGTCTCGACCAGCTTCAGCAGCTGGAAGCCGCTGGGGCCGCGGATCGGCGCGGTCACCTGGCCGGCGCTCATGCCGCGCATCAGCTCGGCGAACGCGTTCGGGATTTCGTCGGTGCTGCGCCAGCCCAGGTCGCCGCCTTCCAGCGCGTTGGGGCTGTCGGAGTAGCGCACCGCGGCCGCGGCGAAGTCCATCTCGCCCTTGTCGATCAGGGCCTTCACGCCCTCGATCTTCTTCTGCGCGGTGGCGATCTGCTCGGCGGTGGCGCCCTCGGGCAGGCCGACCAGGATGTGGGCGAGGTGGTACTGGGTGCCGGAATTGGCCTGGGCGGCCAGGGCGGCGTCGATTTCGGCGTCGCTGACCGAGACCCGGGTCTGGGCGAAGCGCTGGCGCAGGCGCTGGGTCAGCAGTTCGTCGCGGATCGAGGTGCGGAACTCGCTATAGGTACCGCCGTCGCGGGCCAGCTGCTGGCGCAATTGCTCCAGGCTGATGCGGTTCTGCTGGGCGATGCCGGCGATGGCCTGGTCGATTTCCTGGTCGGTCACGCGCACGCCGCTGTTCTGGGCGTAGGCGACCTGGATCTTGAGCAGGATCAGGCGTTCGAGCACCTGCCGTTCCAGCACGTCGCGCGGCGGCAACTGGCCTTCGCGGCCGGCGTACTGGGCCAGGATGTTGGTCACGGCGCGGTCGAGTTCGGTCTTGAGGACCACGTCCTCGTCCACCACCGCGGCGATACGGTCGATCGGCTGCACTTCCTGGGCGAATACCGCGCCGACGGGCAGGAGCGCCCCGCCGGACAGCACGCCGGCGGCCAGGACACACGCGAATAGTTTCTTCATAGGGTCGGGTCGGGGGTGGGGTCGTTCTGGCCGCGGGTCACGGACGAGGGCGGCACGAGATAGAGATCGTCGCGATCGTAACCGAGGATAGCACGGCGCAATACCCGCTCCGTGTTCTGTCCGGCGGAGCCTAGGCCCTTCAGTTCGAACTCGACCTGAAGCGAATTATTGAGGTCGCCGGAGCGGTCGCGCAGGTAGCGGCGGGCGACCACGCGCACCGCCAGGCAGCAGCTTTCCCACTGCAGGCCGGCGATCTGTTCGAGCGGCTTCTTGTCCAGCAGCGAGTAGTAATAGCGGCCGACCACGGACCAGTTCTCGTTGAGCGGATACAGGAACGAGAGGTCGGCCTGCTTCAGCAGGTCCTTGCGGTCGACCGGGTTGCGGCGGTAGCGGTAGCCGAGGTTGACGATGCCGGCGTCGCCGAACAGGTAGCGCGCGCGCAGGCTGGCCAGGTCCTGGCCGCGAAACTTGGGGTTGTACTGGTAGGTGCCGTTGATGGTCCAGCGGTCGCTGGGCGACACGCTGACATCGGCGACCCAGGCCGACTTGCCCTGTTCGATCGGGCTTTCGCCCGGCACGGTGACCCGGCTGTCGTCGAAGTACTGGATCTGGCCGATGCTGGCCGACAGGCGTTCGCGGCCGTCGTCCTCGCTGATCAGGCGTGTGGTCAGGGCCACGGTGAGCTGGTTGGCGTCGGTCTGGCGGTCGGCGCCGGTGTAGCGGTTGTCGCGGAACAGCTGGCCCCAGCTGAAGGTCATGGGGTCGGTGTCGAAGATCGGCAGGCTGTCCTGGTTGCGATAGGGCGCGCGCAGGTAGAACACGCGCGGTTCCAGGGTGTGCAGGTAGCGGTCGCCGCGGATGGTGGTGTCGCGGTCGAAGTACAGGCCGGCGTCGACCGAGGTGATCGGCAGGCTGCGCGTGGGCGACTTGTCGTAGAAGCGCGCGTCCAGGTCCGGGGTGTAGGCGATGCCCTGGGCGGCGGCGTAGGCGAGGGCGTTGGTGGTCGCCAGTTGGCGCGCCTTGGCCGCTTCCAGCTCGTAGGCGGTGTAGCGCCAGGCCAGCTTGGGCCGGATGAACCAGCTCGCGCCTTCCAGCGGCAGGGACACGTAGGGCTTGAAGTCGAAGCGGCTGCCGCCGGGCAGGGCGACGTCGCGGTCGAACAGTTTCTCGTCGCTGTGCTGGAAGCGCACCGCTTCGGTGTCCAGGCCGGCTTCGAACCACTTGCCGAACGGCTGCGACCAGCGGAAGTAGGCGCGCGGCAGACGGTCGTAGGGCAGGCTGCGTTCGGTCAGGGTGTAGTCGGCGAGCTGGTAGTGGTCGGCCATGAAGCCGGCCTCCCAGTGGCGGCCACGGCCGAACAGGCCGATGTCGCTGCGGATCGAATAGGCCGACACGCCGTACAGGCTGTTGCTGAAGTCCTGCAGGTAGTACTTGTCGCTGACCCAGGACAGGTTGGTGCTGGCGTACCAGCTGGCGTCCAGGCTGTGGCTGGCCTTAAGCGCGAACTGGCCGCGGTTCTTGTCCGGCAGCTCGCTTTCCGGCAGCTGCACGTTGCGGTAGTCGAAATAGCGCGACGGCCGGTCGCCCGGCAGATTGTCGCTGGGCATGAAGTTGGCGTAGACCTCGCCCTTGCCCTCCGGGTACAGCCAGCGGAACTCGCCGCCGAGCACGCCGCCGCGCTTGGCCATGATGCGCGGGTACAAGGTGGCGTCGTAGTTCGGCGCCAGGTTGAGGTAGATCGGCTGCTTGTAGTCGAAGCCGTTCTTGCCCGACAGCGAAATCCCCGGATACAGCAGGCCGGTCTGGCGGCGCTCGTCGATCGGGAACTTGAACCAGGGCACGTACAGCACCGGCACCTTGCCGATGTGCAGGGTCGCGTTGTGGGCCACGCCGAAACCGTCGTCGGTGTCGAGGTTGATCTGGCTCGCGCGCAGCTCCCACACCCGCTGGTCGGGCGGGCAGGTCGAATAGGTCGAGCCGGTCAGCTTGCCTTTGGCGCCGGTCAGGTCGATGCGCTCGGCGCCGCCGTTGCCGCGACGCTGGGTCAGCTGGTACTGCACGTCTTCGATGCGGTGGGTGTCGGCGTTCTGGTCGCCTTCGGCGCGTTGCGCGGTCATGCGCATGCCGGCGTCCTGGTAGCGGACGTTGCCCTCGGCGACGTATTTGCTGGTTTCTTCGTTGTAGGACAGCTTGTCGGTGCCCAGGAACTGGTCGCCGCGGCTGAGCTTGACGTTGTCCTGGACGACGATGTCCTGCTCGTTGCTGGCGCGCGCCAGGGTGCCGCCGGCGATGTCGGTGGGCTTGTCGGTGCGCTGGTCGGCGGTGCCGACCGGGGCCGGGGCGTCGGTGAACGCAGGCACCACGTCCTGGATCGGGCACAGGCCCCAGTTCTCGTCGTCTTCGCCGGCGGTGGCCTGGGAAGGCAGCGCGATGGCGATGCACAGCGACAACGGGAGCAGGCGTAGGGGTTTGCGCACGCGGCCATCCGGTGGACAGAAATCGGCCGTTAGCTTGCCGCATCCCATCCAGGGGGGCAACGCGAAACACGGGTTTCCGGCCCGCCTCGTTCATCTTGTCGTGCGGACGCGGCGATCGGCCCCCGGCAAGGCCGTGCCCGACGGCGCCGGAGGCTGCGCCGGGGGCGGGCGGCCAGGGCGCGGCAGGCAGTGGCACGCCGGCCGAAAGGCCGCGGCCCGCAAGCTCCCAAGGGCGCGCGGGCCGCCGCCGGCCTGGCCTCAGGGCTGGCCCTTGGCCTTGCCGTCGCCCTTCAGATAGGTGTCGAGGAAGACCAGGATCTTGCCGTAGCCCTCGATCTGGTTCTTCTTCTTGCTGAAGCCGTGGCCTTCATCGTCGAACACGACGTACTCCACCGGCACACCGTTCTTGCGCACCGCGGCCACGATCTCGTCGGACTCGGGCTTGATCACGCGCGGGTCGTTGGCGCCCTGCAGCACCATTAGCGGCTTGTTGATCTTGTCGGCGTGGAACAGCGGCGAGGTCGCGATCAGGAAATCGCGCTGGGTGGCCGGGTCGCCGACCTCCTTGTACAGCGCCAGGCGGATGTTCTCCCAGTACGGCGGGATGCTCTCCAGCGTGCGCAGCCAGTTGGTGACGCCGAAGATGTCGACGCCGACCTTGAACTCGTCGGGATGGAAGGCCAGCGCCGCCACGGTCATGTAGCCGCCGTAGCTGCCGCCGATGATGCCGATGCGGTCCGGGTCGACGTAGTCCAGCGACTGCAGGTACTGCTTCGCCGAGATCGTGTCCTGCAGCGGTTCGCGGCCGTGCTTGCCGTCGTCGGCGGCGAAGAAGGTCTTGCCGTAGCCGGAGCTGCCGCGGTTGTTGATGCCCAGCACCACGTAGCCGTGGTTGGCCAGGAACTGGATCACGGCGCTGTGGGCGCGTGTGGTCTGGCCGCCGGGGCCGCCGTGCACCCACACCAGCGCCGGCGCCTTGGCGGCCGGCGAAGCCTGGTGCGGCTTCCACAGGATGTTGGGGACCGACAGGCCGTCGAAGCTCTTGAAGCGCACCACCTGCGAATCGACCAGGTCGCTGGCGGCGATCGCCGGATTGAGCGAATGGGTGAGCTGCCTGGGCTCGCCGCCGAAATCCAGCACGTACAGATCGTTGGGCTGGCGGTCGCCGTTGAGATAGAACGCCAGGCGCTTTTCCGAACGCGAGATGCGCAGGTTGCGGATTTCGCCCGACGGCAGTTTCGGCAGCGCGACCTGGCGCCCGCTGGCGTGGTCGAAGACCTGGATCGCGGTGCTGCCGTCTTCGTTGATCGCGACCACGCGGTATTTGCCGTCGTGGGAGAAGTAGGCGTCGGTGATGTCCCAGTCGGCCTGCTGCACCGGCTCGTGTTTGCCGCTCGCCAGCTCGACCCGGCGCAGCTGGGCGAACTCGCCCTGGTCGTTGGCGGTGTAGTACAGCCACTTCGAGTCGGGGCTGAAGTCCTGGCCCGAGAACTGGGCCTGGCCGCTGTGCGCGGAGACCTTGGTGGCCTTGCCGCTGGACAGCTCGGCCACGAACAGGTCGGAGTCGTTGGTGGTGTGGGTCTTGGACAAGGCGATCCAGCGCTCGTCGGCGGAGATCGGGCCGATCTCGTAGGCGTCGGCATTGCGATACACCAGCTCGCGCGTGTAGTCGCCGCTGTCGTAGCGGTACAGGTCGAACACCTTGGGATCGCGTTCGTTGCTGCTGACGTAGAAATGGCGACCGTCGTGGCTGAAGCCGGCGAAGCTGGCCTTGAGCTTGTCGCCCGGGGTCAGGTCGCGCTCCTTGCCGTCGCTGCCGATCGCATAGAGATGGTTGAGTTCGTTGCCGCCCTGGTCGCGGGTGACCAGCACGCGGTCGTCGTCGGGGAAGTAGGACACCGCGTAGGTGCTGTCGACGGTCGAGCGCGTCACCGGCGTCCATTCGCCGCCGCCGACCGGCATCGAATAGGCATTCCAGATGCCGGACTTGTTGGACGAGAACAGCAGCCGGCTTTCGTCGGCCGAGAACGAGGCGCCGGACACGCCGATCGAATCGATGAAGTCCTGGATGCCGTACTGCTTGCTGGGCAGTGCCGCCGCGGCGCTGGCGGCAACGGCGGGCGCGGACATCGCGGGAGAGGGCGCGCGCGTGCCGGCGATGGCGGCCAGCGGCAGCGCGGCCAGCGCCAGGGCGAGGGACAGCGGCGTACGGACGAAACCGGAGCGGGTCATGGGACGTTCCTTGTGATGACGATCGCTACGCAGGCGCGTGGGCGGCCGTGCGACGGGGCCCGGCAGCCAGAGCTGCCCGGTGCTGATCCGAATATAGGCCCGGCGGGCGCGGCGCCGGTAGCCCGGCCGCGAGAATTCGCCGCTCAGGCCGGCGCCGCTCAGGCCGGTGCGGATCAGGCCGGCGCGGAAGCGCCGAGCATCGCGCCCACGTGCGCGACCGCGCATTCGCGCAAGGCTGCCAGGTCGTAGCCGCCTTCGAGCATCGAGATCACCCGGCCGCGCGCATGTTTGTCGGCGATCGCGACCAGTTCGGCGGTGATCCACCGATAGTCGTCGCCGTCCAGTTCCAGTTGCGCGAGCGGATCGCGGCGATGGGCGTCGAAGCCGGCCGAGATCAGCAGCAGTTGCGGCCGGAACGAGTCGATCGCCGGCAGCAGGCGTTCGCGCCAGACCTGGCGGAAGGTCGCGCTGCCCGCGCCCGGCGGCAGCGGTGCGTTGATCACGTTGCCGACCCCGCGTTCGTCGGCGTAGCCGGTGTCGGGGTACAGCGGCATCTGGTGCGAACTCACGTACAGCACGCGCGGATCGGTGTCGAAGATCGCCTGGGTGCCGTTGCCGTGGTGGACGTCGAAGTCGATCACCGCGACCCGCGCCAGGCCGTGCTTGTCGCAGGCGTGGGCGGCGGCGACGGCGATGTTGTTGAACAGGCAGAAGCCCATCGCGGCCGAGCCGGTGGCGTGATGGCCGGGCGGGCGCACCGCGCAGAACACCCGGGTTTCCTCGCCTTTGAGCACCGCATCGACCGCGGCCACGCCGGCGCCGGCCGCGCGCAGCGCGGCTTCGGCCGAGCCCGGCGCAAGCACGGTATCGGGATCCAGCTGCATCGGTCCGTCGACGACGGTGTCCAGCACCAGCGCCAGCAGGGCGTCGTCGTGGGCGCGCAGCAACTGGCCGCGGCTGGCGCTGGGCGCCTCGTGCCAGTCCAGCGCGGCGAAGGATTCGCGCAGCGCCTCGGTGACCGCGACCAGGCGCAGCGGCCGCTCGGCATGACCCGGACCCGGGTCGTGGCGCGTGCAGGCCGGGTGCGTGTAGACGCGCATCGCTAGCCCTTGCGGCGCTCGTGGTTCCAGATCACCTCGCCGTGGCCGCTGGCGCGCGCCAGCACCCGGGCCAGCACGAACAGCAGGTCGGAGAGGCGATTGAGGTAGCGCACGGCCTCGGGCCGCACCGCTTCCAGGCGCGACAGCGCCACGGTCTCGCGTTCGGCGCGACGCACCACGGTGCGCGCGATGTGGCAGCGCGCCGCGGCTTCGCCGCCGCCGGGCAGGATGAAATCCTTCAGCGCCGGCAGGCCGTCGTTGTGGCCGTCGAGCCACAGTTCGAGACGATCGATGTCGGCGTCGAAGATCGCGGCGTGGCCGGGGATGCACAGCTCGCCGCCGAGGTCGAACATCTGGTGCTGGATCGCGACCAGCTGATCGCGGATCGCCGTGGGCAGCTCGCTGGCCAGGACCAGGCCGATGCAGGAATTGGCTTCGTCGACCGTGCCGTAGGCGTCGACCCGCGCCGAATCCTTGCCGACGCGGTTGCCGTCGCCCAGACCGGTGCTGCCGTCGTCGCCGGTGCGGGTGTAGATCTTGGAGAGGCGGTTGCCCATCGCGCGCTGCGGATCAGCGCTTGTCGGCCAGATCGCCGGCGCCGGCCGTGGCCTTGCCGGCCGAGGCGACGATCGCGTGCACCACCACGGCGATGCCGACATAGGTCGCGGCGGTCTGCATGTAGGGCAGCAGCCACTGGAAGTAGTTCGCGGCCCAGCCGGCGACGGTCTTCTCGGCCACCGAGGCCGACAGCCAGTAGAAGCTGCCCTGGCTGAGCAGCTGGCAGACCATGGTCGAGGCGACCAGCGCCGCCGCGGTCAGCGCCAGCGTGCGCCAGCTGCGCGAGTAGCGGCGCGCGACGAACAGGCCGCCGGCCCACATCGCGAAGTACGCCGGCACCAGGAACCAGTACGCGGCCGAGACGCAGTAGTGCTGCCAGAAGCTCTGGCCCTGGCCGGTGATCACCGCGTAGTCCACCGCCACCGCCAGCGCCATCAGCGCCGGGAACGCCCAGCGCGTCCACTGGCGCAGGTAGAAGCCGCCGATGAAGAACACGGCCCAGGAGGCATCGGGGATCGGCGCCCAGTGGTTGACGCGCGTGGCGACCATCAACAGGGCCAGCAGGGCGAGGATCAGACTGCGTTGGGTGGTGGGCTTCATGGCTAAGGCTCCCGACGCCGGACTGGCGCGCCAATCCGCCCATTCTAAGGAACCTGCGGCGAAAGTGCCGCTTTCGCCCGGCAAGCGCCTGATCCGAGGGCGCCGGCGGGGCGCGAAACCGCGAATGCGCGTGCCGGCCACGGATTCGGCACGGACGCGGTCGTATCATGAACGCATGACCCAAGATGCCCATGCGCCCATCGATCCGGCGCAGACCCTTCACGATGTGCTGATCGTCGGCGGCGGCCTGGTCGGCGCCAGCCTGGCGATCGCCCTGGACCGCAGCGGCCTGGACGTCGGCCTGGTCGAGGCGGCGCCGCCCGGCGCCCTGCCGGCGGTGTTCGACGAGCGCAACCTCAGTTTCGCCGAAGCCACCGTCAACGCCTTGGGCGCACTCGGCGTGCTGCAGAAGCTGCGCGCGCCCAGCGGCGCGATCCGGCGCATCCACATCAGCCGGCGCGGCGATTTCGGCCGCAGCCTGCTCGACGCCCAGCGCTACGGCCGCGACGAGTTCGGCCGGGTGGTGACCGCGCGCGATTTCGGCGCCGCCCTGGAAGCGCGCCTGGCCGAACTGCCGCGCCTGCAGCGCTATCGCCCGGTGCGCTTCGTCGGCCTGGCCGAGGACGACGGCCGCAGCCGCGCGGTCCGGGTCGCCGACGGCGCCGGCGAACGCATCCTGCGCACGCGCCTGCTGGTCGCCGCCGACGGCACCCGCAGCGGCGTGCGCGAGGCGCTGGGCATCGGCGTGGACGAATACGACTACGAGCAGACCCTGTTCGTGACCCGATTGCGTGCCGAACGCGCGCCCGACGGCACCGCCTACGAACGTCTGAGCGAGGGCGGCCCGACCGCGCTGCTGCCGCGCGGCGATGGCCACTACGGCCTGGTCCACGGCGTGCGCCGGGAGCAGGCCGACGCGGTGGCGGCGCTGGACGAGGCCGGCTTCCTGGCCCATGTCCAGGAAGCGTTCGGCTGGCGCATCGGCCGTTTCCTGGCCTGCGGCACGCGCAGCGCCTATCCGGCGATCCGGGTGCTGGCGCAGCGCCGCAGCGCGGCGCGCGCGTTGCTGGTCGGCAACGCCGCCCAGACCATCCATCCGATCGGTGCACAGGGCTTCAACCTCGGCCTGCGCGATGCGCTGACCCTGGCCGAACTGATCGAAACCGCATTGGCCGCGCACCGCGAAGTCGATTGCGGCGCCGCGGCGCTGCTGGACGGTTACGAACGCCGCCGGCGCGAGGACCGCGAACGCACCGTGGCGTTCTCCGACGGCCTGGCCCGGATCACCGCCAACGAATCGCCGCTGCTGCGGCCGCTGCGCAGCCTGGGCCTGTTCGCGGCCGACCGTCTGCCGTCGGCGCAGGCCTACCTGGTCGGCGGCGCGATGGGCTATCGCGGCGACGTGCCGGCGCTGTGCCGCGGAGAACGCGCATGAGCCGGCGCGGTCCGCTGGATGTGCTGGTGGTCGGCGCCGGCGTGGTCGGCGCCGCGGCCGCGCTCGCGTTCGCGCGCGACGGGCTGGAAGTCGCCCTGGTCGAAAGCCGCGAACCGCCGCACTGGCGCGAGGACGCGCCGGACCTGCGCGTGTACGCGTTCGCGCCCGACAACGCCGCGCTGCTCGACGGCCTGGGCGTCTGGAAGGGCGTGACCGATGCGCGCGCGCAGCCGTATCGCGCGATGCGGGTCTGGGATGCGGCCGGTGGCGGCGAACTGAGCTTCGAGGCCGACGCCTTCGGCCGCCGCGAACTGGGTTGGATCGTCGAGCACGGCCTGCTGGTCGACCGCCTGTGGGCGGCCTTGCCCGCGGCCGGCGTGCGCCTGTACTGCCCGGAGCAGGTGACCGGCCTGGAACAGGCGCCCGACGGCGACAGCGCCGAACTGCTGTTGGCCGGCGGCACGCGCCTGCGCGCCCGGCTGGTGCTGGCCGCCGACGGCGCCGAATCGCAACTGCGCAGCCTGGCCGGCATCGAGGCGCCCGCGCACGACTACGGTCAGCGCGGCCTGGTGGCGTTCGTCGATCACGAACTGCCGCACCAGGCGACCTGCTGGCAGCGCTTCCTGCCGACCGGGCCGCTGGCGTTCCTGCCGTATGCCGGTCACGGCGGCCGCCGCAGTTCCATCGTCTGGACCCTGCCCGACGCGCAGGCCGAACGCTTGCTGCAGGTCGAAGACGCGGAGTTCCTGCGCGAGCTCGGCCATGCCTTCGGCGGCCGCCTCGGCGCCGCCACCGCAGTGTCGCGCCGGGTGGCGTTTCCGCTACGCCGGCAGCTGGCGCAGAAGTACGTGAGCGGCCGCGTCGCCATCGCCGGCGACGCCGCGCACGTGGTGCATCCGCTGGCGGGGCAGGGCGTGAACCTGGGGCTGCGCGATGTCGCCGCGCTGCGCAAAGTGCTCGCCGACGCGCAGCGACGCGGCGCCGACCTCGGCGGCACGTCGCGACTGCAGCGCTGGGAGCGCGAGCGCCGCAGCGAAAACGCGCTCGCCGCCTACGGCTTCGACGGCCTCAATCGACTGTTCTCCAACGACGCCGTCGCCGCGACCCTGCTGCGCGGTCCGCTGCTGGGCCTGGCCGGCAAGTTGCCGCCGGTCACGCACGCGTTCTGGCGGCGCGCGGCCGGCGTGTAGCGGCGCGTTGCGCTAGGGTAGCTCCGGTTTTCTCGGGGGCCGTCACTATGGCGACAATCAGGCGCACGCGCATCGCGCTCCACTTCGCTGGGCTCGCCTACGCCTGGCCGATGCTGGCCTGGGCGATGACGCAATGCCCGCCGAGCCAGGACGGGCGATCCTGGACGATGACCGCGCTGGCAGCGCTGGTCTTGCTGGGGTTCGGCTTGGCCGGCGCGATGGTGCCGGTCGCGAGTTTCCGCGCCACCGCCGGTACGCGCCGGCTGCGGCGGGCGTTGCTCCTGCTGCTAGCGCTGTTGGGCATGCTGGCCGTGTGGCTGCTGGGACTGTGGGTCTTCTTCTTCGCCTTCGTGTTGACCTGCGCGACCTTCTAGCGTCGCCGCTCGAGACGGCCTCAGTCGAGGTAAGACCGCGGCCGCCGGATCAGCAGATACAGCGCCACCGCCACGCCGACCAGCGCCACCGCCATCACGTAGTAGGCGGGCGCCATCCCGCCCAGGCCGCGCATCCACGGCGAAGACAGCAGCGGCGGGGTGAGCGCGCCGAACACGGCGTAGGCCACGTTGTACGAGAACGACAGGCCGGAGAAGCGCACCGGCGCCGGGAACGCGGCCACCATCACCGCCGGTATCACTCCGACCACGCCGACGAAGGTGCCGGCCAGCGCGTACATCAGCAGGAAGTGCGGGGCGCCGTGGTTGAGGTCGTAGTACAGCACGTAACTGCTCAGCAGCACGCCGACCGCGCCGATCAGCAATGCCTGCGCACGTCCGATCCTGTCGGCCAGCAGACCGGCGCCGACCGCGCTCAGGGTCAGACAGAATGCGGCCAGGCTGTTGCCGAGGAAGGCCTGCGACGGCGCGATGCCGAAGCGTTGCTGGACGATGGTCGGCGTCATCAGGATGATCACCACGATCGCCGCGGTCAGCAGCCAGGTCACCAGCATCGACAGCGCCACGCCGCCCGCGTGCTCGCGCAGCACCCGTTTCAAGGGCAATTCCTGCACCAGCTGGCGGCTCTCGCGCATCGCCGCGAACACCGGCGTCTCGCTGAGCCAGCGCCGCAGGTAGACGGCGAAGAAGCCGAACACGCCGCCGATCAGGAACGGCAGGCGCCAGGCCCCGTCCAGCACTTCGGCCGGGGCGAACCAGGTGTTGACCGCGGCCGAGATCAGCGAGCCGATCAGGATGCCGGCGGTGAGTCCGGCCGACAGGCTGGCGCAGGCGAAGCCGACCCGCTTGGACGGCACGTGCTCGGCGACGAAGGTCCAGGCGCCCGGCACTTCGCCGCCGATGGCGATGCCCTGGACGATGCGCAGCGCCAGCAGCAACAGCGGCGCCGCGATGCCGATCTGCGCATACACCGGCAACAGGCCGATGCCCAGGGTCGGCAGCGCCATCAGGAATACGCTCAGGGTGAACATGCGCTTGCGCCCGGAGCGGTCGCCGAAGTGGGCCATGACGATGCCGCCGATCGGCCGCACCAGGTAACCGGCGGCGAAGATGCCGTAGACCTGCAGCGTCGACAACCAGCCCGGCATGTCCGGCGGGAAGAACAGCTGGCGCAGGCTTTCGGTCAGGAATACGAAGATGACGAAGTCGTAGAACTCCAGCGCGCCGCCCAGCGCAGCCAGGGAAAGCGTGCGCAGGTCCTTGCGATCCAGGGCGCGCGCGGCGGGCGCGGAGATCGTCGCGGAGACATCGGTCATCGGGCGTCGGCGGCGGAGGATGGAAGCGGCAATGTACGACAAAGGCTCAGCGGCGAGTGCGCGTGGGTTTGCGTTTCGCGGGGCGGGGATGGCGCAGGCGATCTCTTTGGTGGCGCGGCGGTGACCGCGTCATCGGCTCGGCCGGCTCGCATGACGATGCGGTTCGCTGCGCTCACCGCATCCTACGAAGGGCCTATGTGGCGACGCCCCGGCGGACCGGGGCGTCGCGGTGTTGCGTGTGGAACGTACTGGTTTACATGCGGCCTTCGAGTTCGCTCGGGCTCAGATACCCGTCGCTGTCGGCGTCGAGCAGCAGGAAGTCCGCGGTCAGTGCGGCGTGGCCGCCGGCCTCGGTGCGATTGATGCGGCCGTCGCGGTCGCTGTCGAGGGCGCCGAAGTCGATCCGGTAGCCGACGCTGGCGCGTGCCGACATCGGCGGTGCGGTGGTTGCCTGGGTGGTGGCCGCGGCTGCGGCCTGCGCGCGCATGCTGGCGTCGGTGGCCGCGCTGCTGGCGTCGCGCGCCGCAGCGGCGGCCTGGCCGGCCTCGGCGGCGGCGGCGACCGGATTGGCGCCGGTCTGGGCCGCGGTTTGCGCGGCCTGCGCTTCCTGCGCCGCGCTGGTCGCGCGATGCGCCGCGGTCTGCGCGGCGATCGAGGACTGCTTGGCCTGATAGGACGTGGCGGCCGCGGTCGCGGCGCCGTGTTCGGTGGCCGCACCGGCCTTGTGCGTCAGCGCGGCGTCGCGCGCTGCGGCCTGCGCGGCCTCGGCGTCGTCGCGTGCGGTGCGGGCATCGTCGACTGCGATCTTGGCGTCGGTGGTGGCGTTGATCTGCGCGCCGACCTTGGACTTGGCCTGCGCCAGCGCCTGCGTGCTCAGGCCGGTGGCGGCGAGCGCCAGGGCCAGCAGAGTGATCCGACTCAGGGATGTGGCGTGTTTGCGGGCATGCCTGTTCATCGTGACCTTCGTGCGGGTGGGGGAGTGGCGACCCTAGACCCCCCGCGGTCAATCCGATGTAAACGAGCGAAACGCCGGCTGAACGGCGCCGTCGCAGCATGAGCGGCGGCGAATGCTGCGCTTTAGCGGGGACGCGCGTACACGGTGATCTCTTCGCGATCGTGATACAGCTGGCGTGCGCGCACGATCAGCGGCCGGTGGGTCTGGTGTTCGAACAGTTCCAGGCACACCCGCGTTTCTTCCCAGCGCTTCTTCATCGGCAGCTTGAGGTTGAAGATCGTCTGCCGGCACCAGCCTTCGCGCAGCCAGGTTGCCATGCGCTCGGCGACGCGGCTGGGTTGTTCGACCATGTCGCAGACCATCCAGTCCATCGTCCGTCGCGGCTGCCACTGGAAACCGTCGGCGCGCAGATGATCGACGCGTCCGCTGTCGAGCAGGGCCTGGCGCAGCGGACCGTTGTCGACCGACGTGACCTTCATGCCGTTGCGCATCAGCACCCAGGTCCAGCCGCCGGGCGCGGCGCCCAGGTCGGCCGCCTGCATGTTGTCGCGCACCAGGCGTTCGCGTTCTTCGTCGTCGAGCAGGGTCAGCAGCGCTTCTTCCAGCTTCAGCGCCGAGCGGCTGGGCGCATCCGGATGCATGCGCAGGCGCGGGATGCCCAGCGGCCACGGCGAGGCATCGCGGGTGTCGGCGACGGCGACCACCGCATGGTCGCCGTCGAGGAAGACGATGTGCAGGCGTGGACGCTGGCTGTCGTCGCTGGCGCTGAGCCGGCCGGCCTTGCGCAGCGCCGGGCGCAGCGCGTTGCCGAAACTGCGCGCCAGGCCGGCCAGCGGCTTGCCGGCATCGGAATCGGGGTGTTCGACCCACAGCTCGCCGTAGAGCGCCGGTGCGCCGTCGGCCGCGGCGGCGTCGAGCGCGGCCAGGATCGGGGTGATGCGGTCGCGCGGATCCAGCCCGCGCAGGTCGGCCAGGCGCAGCAGCTTCTGGCGCGCGAAGATCAGCTTGTCCAGCGGCAGTGCGCGCGCCAGCGCCGCCGGGTCCTCGCACAGGAACTCGACATAGCCGCTGCCGCGTTCGGTGCGGGCGTAGCCGGGGTGGCCGGCGACGGCCGCGCGCTCGCCCAGTTCGGCTGCGAGTTCGGGCTCGAAGCCGGCGCGGCACCAGCAGAACAGCGCTTGCTCGGTCATCGTTTGAACTCGTTGTGGTGTGAAGAGGTAGCAGCGGCGTGAGCCGCGACCGCGCCGGCGCGAAGCTGACGCGAGTTCGACGCAGGACGGTCGCGGCTTGCGCCGCTTCTGCCCAAAGCGGAGCGTCGCGGTCAGTAAGCCACGCCGCTCTCGCCGTAGCGGCGCAGCACGTCGCGCGCCGCGTCGCGGTGCAGATCGCGGCGCACCGCGATGCCGCGGCGCTCGAGTTCGCCGATCCAGTCCGCGGGCAGCGGACCTTCGTCGAACTCGGTCAGCGCCATCACGTCTTCCGAGCGCGCGCCGATCAGCAAGGTGTCGATACCGGCCCAGAAGCTGGCGCCGTAGCACATGCAGCAGGGCTGGGCCGACGTCGCCAGGGTGGTCGCCCCGGTTTCGTTGAGGCGGTAACGGCCGGTCGCGGTCTGCGCGGTCATGAAGGCCATCATCTCGGCGTGCGCGACCGAACAGGTCTGCGGCACCACCCGGTTCACGCCCACGCCGATCACCCGGCCCTGCTGATCGAACACCGCCGCGCCGAACGGGCCGCCGCTGCCGAGCTCGATATTGCGTCGCGACAGCTCCACCGCCAGCGCGACCTTGTCCTCGTCGCTGGCGTACAGGCGCTCGCGGTCGACGGCGCCGTCGATCCAGTCCGGCAGCAGCAATTCGACCCGCGCCTGCAGCGGAGCGGCGGACGCGCTCACATCGGTTCCCCGTGCTGGCCCGCGACGCCGCGGCACTCGCCCTGGACGCAGGCGCAGCCGGCGATCACCGGCGAGCCGCACATCGACATCTTGCCTTCCTTCGCGCACTGCGCCATCACCGCCGACGGATCGGCCGGGCTGCCGCGATTGACGCAGGCGTTGAACTGGCCGCAGCAGTTGCCCACGTTCTTGACCACGCAGTCGCTGTCGCTGGCGCAGCTCAGGTCCATCGCGATGGCGACCGGCTCCAGCGCCTCGGAGTGCACGCCGGGCGTCGGAAACTGCGGGGCCGGCGCCGGTGCGGGCGTTTCGGCGGCGGTTGCAGGCGCAGCGGCCGGCGCGGCGGCATCGGCCGCCGGTGCCGGTGCCGGCGAGGAACAGGCGGCCAGCAGCGTCGACAGCAGGGTGGTCAGCAGCAGGAGGGCGAGTCGGCGCATCGTCATCGGTCTCAGGCCTTGCTGGCCCAGGTGTCGCGCAGGGTCACGCTGCGGTTGAACACCGGGCGGTCGGCGCGGTGGTCGTAGCGGTCGGCGACGAAATAGCCGACGCGCTCGAACTGGAACGCGGTCTCGGGCGCGGCCTGGGCGGCGGCCGGTTCGACGTAGCCGGCGACGGTGCGGCGCGAGTTCGGGTTGAGGTGGTCCTGATAGGTCTTGCCGTCGCTGTCGTCGTCCGGCGCGGCGACGTCGAACAGGCGGTCGTACAGGCGCACTTCGGCCGCGACGGCGTGGCGCGCGCTGACCCAGTGGATGGTGCCCTTGATCTTGCGGTCGGCGCCGGCCATGCCGGGACGCGACTCGGGATCGAGCGTGCCGCGCAGCTCGACGATCTCGCCGGCCTCGTTCTTGATCACCTCGTCGCAGCGCAGGATGCCGGCGCCGCGCAGGCGCACTTCGCCGCCCGGGATCAGGCGCTTGTAGCCCTTGGGCGGGACTTCCTCGAAGTCCTCGCGCTCGATCCACAGCTGGTTCGAGAACGGCACCCGGCGTGCGCCGAAGCTCTCGTCCTTGGGGTGGTTGCCGAAGTGCAGCGACTCTTCGTGGTCGTCGCCCAGGTTGGTGATGACCAGCTTCAGGGGATCGATCACCGCCATGCGCCGCGCCGCGGCCGCGTCGAGGTCCTCGCGCAGGCAGCCTTCCAGCACCGAGTAGTCGATCACCGAATTCTGCTTGCTCACGCCCAGGCGCTCGGCCCACAGGCGCAGCGAGGCCGGGGTGTAGCCGCGGCGGCGGATGCCCTGCAGGGTCGGCATGCGCGGGTCGTCCCAGCCGTCGACCAGTTTTTCCTGCACCAGCACCATGAGCTTGCGCTTGCTCATCACGGTGTAGTTGAGGTTGGCGCGCGAGAACTCGATCTGGCGCGGGATCGCGGCTTCGTTCGGCAGGCCCTTGGCCAGCAGCGGCGCCAGCAGGTCCGGCGAATGGGGCAGATCGACGCGGGCCACGCACCAGTCGTACAGCGGACGGTGGTCCTCGAACTCCAGGGTGCACAGCGAATGGGTGATGCCTTCGCAGGAGTCGCTGAGCGAATGCGCGAAGTCGTACATCGGGTAGATCGGCCAGGCGTCGCCGGTGTTCTGGTGGGCGACCTTCTTGATCCGGTACAGGGCTGGGTCGCGCAGGTTGATGTTGCCCGAGGCCATGTCGATCTTGGCGCGCAGGGTGCGCGCGCCGTCGGCGAACTCGCCCGCGCGCATGCGCCGGAACAGGTCCAGGTTCTCTTCGACGCTGCGGTCGCGATAGGGCGAGTTGCGGCCCGGCTCGTTCAGGCTGCCGCGATACGCGCGCACTTCCTCGGCGCTGAGATCGCAGACGAAGGCGTCGCCCTGGCGGATCAGCTTCTCGCCGGCCAGGTAGAACAGTTCGAAATAGTCCGAGGCGTGGCGCAGTTCGGCCCACTCGAAGCCCAGCCAGCGCACGTCCTGCATGATCGCTTCGACGTACTCGGGGTCTTCCTTGGCCGGGTTGGTGTCGTCGAAGCGCAGGTTGCAACGGCCGCCGAACTCGCCGGCGATGCCGAAGTCCAGGCAGATCGCCTTGGCGTGGCCGATATGCAGGTAGCCGTTGGGTTCGGGCGGGAAGCGGGTGCGGATGGCCGCGTGCTTGCCCGAGGCCACGTCCTCGCGAACGATTTGCCGGATGAAGTCGTTCCTGGCCGGCGCGGCGTCGGTGGTGGGATCGGTGGCGGGTGCGGACTCGACGGACATGCGGCACTTACGGGGAGGAGAGAACGAGCAGTTTAGCCGCTGGCGGGTTTCCGTGCCCTGTCGGGGCCGGTGCCGCAGGCAAAACGACACCGCTTTGGGGTAGGAGCGGCGTAAGCCGCGACCGCGCGGTTGCCGTAGCCACGGGTCGCGGCTTACGCCGCTCCTACCCCAGAGCGGGGTCGGCCGGCGTATGCTGAAGACGGACCCGACTGGCCCGCCGAGGCCGAAGGATCGCGACGATGAAGGTCGTCTACGAAGCCGCCAATCTGATCGACGCCCACCTGGTGCGGCACGCCCTGGAAGCCGACGAAATCCCGGTCTTCCTCAAGGGCGAGGCCCTGCTGGGCGGCATGGGCGAGTTGCCCTTGTTCGGCATGGTCCAGGTCTGCGTCCCCGAGGCGGCCTGGCCGCAGGCGCGCGACATCGTCGAGCAGTTGTCCCTGGGCGAGCCCTTGCAGGCCGCGCAGGACGACGAGCCTGATCTTGATGGGACCGGCTCTGGCGAGCCCGGCCCCGACGCGATCGGCTGGCTGCCGGCCTGAGCCGGCAGGCACGGGTTCTCCCTCCATTTCCAGACGCCGCCCGGCGCGCGTGCCGCGCGGCGCCGGCTTCCCTTCGTTCTTGTTCAGCAGGACCCGCATGCAATCGATTCAAGCCCTGATCCGCGATGTCGCCGATTTCCCCAAGCCCGGGATCGTGTTCCGCGACGTCACCCCGCTGCTCGCCGACGCCGGCGGCTTCGCGCGCTGCATCGACGCGCTGGCCGAGCCCTGGCAGGGCAGCCAGGTGCAGGCGGTGTGCGGGATCGAGTCGCGCGGCTTCATCTTCGGCGCGGCGCTGGCGCAGAAGCTGCACGCGGGCTTCGTGCCGCTGCGCAAGCCGGGCAAGCTGCCGCCGCCGCTGGTGTCGGTGGACTATCAGCTCGAATACGGCAGCGACCGCCTGCAGGCGCGCAGCGACGCACTCAAGCCCGGCGAACGCACGTTGATCGTCGACGACGTGCTGGCGACGGGTGGGACCCTGGAAGCGGCGCGGACCCTGGTCGAGCGTCTGGGCGGGGAACTGGTGGGTGCGAGCGTGTTGATCGAACTGGCGGGCCTGGGCGGTCGCGCGCGTTGGCGGGGCCCGGCGCGCCTGCATGCTTTGCTGAGTTATTGAGTTCGCATCAACCGGGGCAACGCCTATCAGGCGATGCCCCGATCTCCTGACGGCTCCCTCTCCCGCTAGCGGGAGAGGGTCGGGGTGAGGGCCGCACCGATGGCGGCAACGCCCGAAGCCCTCAAGGCTGCCCGCAGCGGTACTTGTCCACGCTCACGAAACCGTTGCTCTGGCCGATCTCGTGGTCGTAGCAGCCCTGGCTGCCGAAACGCTGGTGACGCTGCGTGGAATGACCCACCGCGTGGCGCTGATCGCGCGGCACGCCGTAGTTCCAGCCGGCCTCGCCGTCGAAGCGATTGCGCTTGACCTGGGCGAGCGGCGCCGCGCCCGGCGCCGGCGTCTGCAGGGCGTTGGCGTCGTCGTAGATGTTGAGCCGGGTGGTCACCCGATAGTGATCCTCGACCGGTTCGAAGCTGAGCAGGCCGTCGAAGCCGAAACTCTGCGAGTTCACCGCCACCGAGGGCAGGCCGCCGCCGATGCGGGTGACGGTCTCGGTGTCGTCCCAATCGCCCTTGACGCCGTCATGGAACTCGCCCTCGTCCCAGTGGTGCAGATTGCGGTTGCCGACGATGCGGTCGACGTGGGTGATCACGCGGCCCTGCGATGTCTCCAGCCAGCCGCTCGCGCGCAGGCGGTGGCCGCCGCGGGTGTCGACCTGGAAGCTGCCTGCGGACGGACTGCTGTAGGCCGGATCGTTGGCCAGCGTGCCGAGCTCGTAGCTGAGCAGGCCGCCGCGGGTGCTGGCGCGATGCGGATCGCGCCAGAACTGCAGGTTCGGTTGCAGGGTCCAGCCCGAGGCACCGTCGGGCAGGTTGGCGACGCGGAAGCGCACCTCGTGCGGGCGGCCGTCGTTGACCAGGCCGATGTAGGGCGTGAGGTCGTAGCGGATCGGTTCGATGTTGAACGCGCGCGGCGCCGGCATCACGTACCACAGGAAGGGGTTGGACCAGCCGCCGGTGTAGATGTGCGGATAGGGCATGGCGATGCCGGCGACGCGGCCGTCGATCAGCACTTGCACTTCGCGGTAGGGGCCGTTCTGCGCCGGGCAGGAGTAGTTGGCCTGCGGCGGCGCGGTGAAGTACCAGAACTCCTCGCAGCCGCCGCCGGAACCGGTGGCGTAGACCTCGGCGATCCAGCGCTGCGCGTTCGCGGGCAGGGTGGTGTCGCCGACCAGGTCGGCGCCGTCGCGGCGTTCGCCGGCCAGCGCTGCGACGCTGTCGGCGGCGGGGGTCGGCGGATGGCGGCGGTCGGCATTGTAGAAGGTCACGCGTGCCTTGATGTGGATCACGCCGGTGTAGGTCTCGTTGACCACGTTGCCCAGGTACATGCGCACTTCCTGCGGCGACTTGAGCAGGCTGGCGTAGGCGCTGATGTCCTTCTCGACATGCCACTGGATGCCTTCGCGCGAGGGCTCCGGCGTGCTGGTCGAGAACACCGTCATGCCGCCGATCTGCAGGTAGCCCAGGCGGTCGTACTGCACGCCCTTGACCGCGCCGTCCATCTCCAGCACGACCTTGTTCCAGGGCCCGGGGCAGGCGGCCGGCGCTGCGATCCGGCCGTAGTGCCAGTCGAAGTCGGCGAAGCTGGTGTCGAGGATCTCGACCGTGCAGCTGGCGGTCGGCGGACGCGCGACCGCGGGGTCGGCGGTGCGCGGGTCGTCCCAGTCGCTGCCGAATTCGTCGGCGGCTAGGGCCGGCGCGGCGCTCAGCAGCAGGCCGGTCGAAAACAGGGTGGAGGCGCACCAGGCGCGCAGGCTCGCGTTCGCGTGCATATCGGTTCGGTTCCTTCGGTGGCGGGGTGTCCGCGCTGCGGTCGCGATGCCGCGATGCGGCATCCCCCTGCGGACCGGGCGGTGCCTTGCGAGCATCCTGCTATCGCGCCTCGAGGACAGCGAACGCGGTCGCGGTTCCTGCGCCGGGCCGGCCGGCTTGCGTGCGGTGGTCGGCGGAAACCGCCTTCGCGCACGGCCGCCGCAGCCCTACCGAACTCTTGAAACAGCGGGCTGCGCGCCGCATTTCTGTGGCACGGATCTCCCCCGTCACGAGCAGGAGTCGGACATGCTGGGTATCGGCGCCAACAAACAACGTCTGCCGCAACCGCAGGACGCGCTGCCGGGTCGCGCGGACCCGATGCCGCTGCACGACGCCCACTACGTCCACGGCCGTCCGCTGCGCGGCGGTCCCGACGCGTTCGCCGGCCTGGCCCAGGTCCAGTTCGGCATGGGCTGCTTCTGGGGCGCGGAGCGCAAGTTCTGGTCGCTGCCGGGCGTGGTCACCACCGCGGTGGGCTATTCCGGCGGCTACACGCCCAACCCGAGCTACCGCGAAGTCTGCAGCGGCCAGACCGGCCACACCGAAGCGGTGTTGGTGGTCTATGACCCGGCCGTGGTGTCGTTCGATGCGCTGCTGCAGACCTTCTGGGAAAGCCACGACCCGACCCAGGGCATGCGCCAGGGCAACGACGTCGGCACCCAGTACCGTTCGGCGATCTATTGCAGCGACGAGGCCCAGTACCGCGCCGCCCTGGCCAGCCGCGATGCGTTCCAGGCGCGCCTGGGCGAGGCCGGCTACGGCGAGATCAGCACCGAGATCGTGTTTCCGGCGCCGACCTTCTACTACGCCGAGGACGAGCACCAGCAGTACCTGGCCAAGAACCCGATGGGCTACTGCGGGCTGGGCGGCACCGGGGTCAGCTGCCCGATCGGCGTGGGCGCCTGAGCGCCCGTCTGCGCGGACTTGCGCCGATGCGGCGCAGGCTCGGCGCCGCGCTCACATGCGCTTGATCGAGCACACGTAAACCACCTCGCAGGCACCGCCGCCGCTATCGCTGCGTGTGGTCGAACTGCGCCATTTCCAGCCGTCCGGCGCCTGCGCCTCGACCAGCCAACCGTCGATACGCACGCGCTCGCCTTCATGCACCGACTTCAGCGCTGCGGCGACCGCATCGTCGGCCGGGATCATGTGCATGTTGGCGCTGGAGCGCACGATCTCCTCGGGCGGCAGCGGCGGCGCGTTCTCCCAGCGATAGCGATAGAAGCGGCCGCCCTGGCTGATCGACAGCCGCGACAGCACCGCGTCGTCGCGCATGCGACCCCAGCCCAGGGCCAGGTCGGTCGGCGACAGCTCGGCCTCGCGGCCGCTGCGGTAGTCCTCGCGCCCCAGCACGCGCGCGTCGACGCTGAAGCCCGCCAGCGGCGTCAGGGTCGCGGCCTGCAAGCGGAACGGCGCCAGCGACGAAGGCGCGGAGGTCTGCAGCGGTTCGTTTCCGGACGCCACCGACGGCGGCAGCTGGCAACGGTTGCTCGCGCCCTCGGCGGCGGCCGGCGCGGCGCCGTGCGGCGACGCGGTCCACCAGCCGATCGCGCCCACGACGGCCAGCAACACCAGCCATCCACGCAGGCTCATGCGCGTTCTCCGCGCCGGCGCGGCTTCGGCGGCGCCGGCGGTCTGGGCGGTTGCAGCAGCGCCTGCGGCAGCTTGCGCAGTTCCACCGCCAGTTCGCTGAGGAAGTCCGACATCGCCGAACTGCGCCGCCACAGCATGCCGATCTGGCGGTGCGGCGCTTCGCCGTTGAAACGCAGCAGGTGGATGTCGGGCGAGGGCGGCACCGGCGGCTGCACCGCCAGCATCGGCAGCAAGGTGATGCCGACGCCCGCGGCGACCATCTGGCGCAGCGTTTCCAGGCTGGTCGCGCGGAAACCGTCGCGCTCGTCCGCGCCGGACAGGCGACAGACGTCGAGCGCCTGTTCGCGCAGGCAATGGCCTTCTTCGAGCAACAGCAGGTGCTGGTCGTCGAGATCGTGCAGGTCGAGCGAATCGCGCCCGGCCATCGCGTGCTGCTGCGGCACGGCCAGCAGGAAGGGTTCGTCGAACAGGGGCTCGACGTGCAACTGGTCGTCGTGGATCGGCAGCGCGAGCAGGCCGGCGTCGAGGCGACCGTCGCGCAGGCGCGCCAGGATCTGATCGGTCTTTTCCTCCACCAGCAGCAGCTCCAGGCGCGGGAAGCGCTTGCGCAGGCCCGGCACCACGTGCGGCAGCAGGTAGGGGCCGAGGGTCGGGAACAGGCCCAGGCGCACGGTGCCGGCTTCCGGGTCCTGGCTGCGGCGCGCGATCTCGCTCATCTGCTCGACGTCGGCGATGACCTTGCGCGCGCGATCGGCGATGTCGCGGCCGACCGGGGTCAGCATCACCCGCCGCGGCGCGCGCTCGACCAGGGACACGCCCAGCTCGTCTTCGAGCTTCTTGATCTGGGTCGACAGGGTCGGCTGGCTGACGAAGCTGGCGGCGGCGGCGCGGCCGAAGTGCTTGTGATCGGCGAGCGCGACCAGATATTTGAGATCACGGAGATTCATGGCGCGACACCGGGCTTAAAGGTTCAGAACGAATGTTCATTGAGGTAGGCTATCGCCATCATAGGAACAATTCATTTCTGTAATCAAATGCTGTCCTGCAACATAGCGTCATCGGATGCGGTCCGCGGCATCCAACCCCCTTTGCTACCCCTTCCCATCCGTTAATCAAGGAGTTGTCCGCATGCTTTCCATCGGCGAAAAGTTCCCGAAATTCAAGGTCAAGGCCACCGTCGGCATCGAGAGCCTCGACAGCGCCTTTGCCGACATCGACAACGACACCTACAAGGGCAAGTGGCTGCTGGTGTTCTTCTATCCGAAGGACTTCACCTTCGTCTGCCCGACCGAGATCAAGGGCTTCGGCGACCTGAATCAGCAGTTCCTGGACCGTGATTGCCAGGTGCTGGCCGCTTCCACCGACAGCGAGTTCGTGCACCTGGCGTGGCGCAAGGACCACAAGGACCTGCGCGACCTGCCGTTCCCCATGCTGGCCGACATCAAGAAGGACCTGACCTCGGCGCTGGGCATCCTCAGCGAAGACGGCGTGGCCCAGCGCGCGACCTTCCTGGTCGATCCGGAAGGCATCATCCGCTTCGTCTACGTCACCGACGGTTCGGTCGGCCGCAACCCGCAGGAAGTCCTGCGCGTGCTCGACGCGCTGCAGACCGACGAACTGTGCCCCTGCAACTGGAACTCGGGCGACAACACGCTGAAGGTCGCCTGATCCGTCAGTCGGATCGGTAAGCCAGGCCGCGGATCTCCGTGGGTCGCGGCCGGCTGCGAACCCAGCGTCTACGTCCGGTTTCACCTGCGCCGCCCGCCACGCGGTCGGCGCAGATCTTTTCAGGCACGCCCCGCACGTGGGCCGGCTTCATCCCCGGCTCTCCCCTCCCTCCCGTGCGGGATGCCCGCAGCCGGGGTTCGCCCCGGCTGTTTTTATCGCAGCGCCGCAGCGCGCAGGCCGCGTTTCGCGGCGCCACGACCGTTACGCCGCCGCAAGGCGTCCGCCAGCCGCAGGCCCCGCGCCGCACGCCAGCCAGCGCCGCCGCCGCGCAACGGTTTCCCTCGTCCATGCAGTACCCAGGAGTACCCCGATGAGCCTTTCCGATCTTCGCAACTCGCTGCCCGACTACGCCAAGGACCTCAAGCTCAATCTCGACAGCGTGTTGAGCGAGCCCGGTGCGCAGGGCCTGGACGGCAAGCAGATCCGCGCCATCGCCCTGGCTTCGGCGATCGCCTCGCGCTACAAGCCGCTGGTCGCCGCGATCGAAGCCTTCGCCGCCGAGCAGCTGTCGGCCGAAGAGCTCGACGGCGCCCGCGCCGCGGCCGCGATCATGGCGATGAACAACATCTACTACCGCGCCACCCACCTGATCCAGAACGAGGAGTACGGCCAGTTGCGCGCCGGTCTGCGCATGAACGTCATGGCCAACCCGGGCATCGACAAGATGTCGTTCGAACTGGCGTCGCTGGCGGTGTCGGCGATCAACGGCTGCGGCGCCTGCATGGACTCGCACGAGCGCGTGCTGCGTAAGCACGAAATCAGTGCGCAAGCTGTGCAAAGTTCGTTGAAGATCAGTGCCGTGGTCCACGCCGTGGCGGTGACTCTGGAGCAGAGCGCGGCCTGATCGGCGCCGGCGCGTACGGCCCCGAACGGTCGCGCGCGCGGCGGTATTCCCGACGGCCGGCCCTGCGCCGGCCGTCGTTTTTGCGCCGGCGGATGCGGGCGGCGGCCCGCGCTCGCGTAGGATGTGCGGCTGAATTCGCCGGGCGCGGAGCGCCTGGCGCAGGGCCGCCCGGAAAGGACACCGCCGATGAACCGCATCGATCTGCTGCTGCGCGAAGCCAGGACCCGTCTCGACGACGGCGCCGAGGCCGAGCTGCTGCTCGCGCATGCGCTGGGGCAGCCGCGCAGCTGGCTGTTCGCGCACGGCGACGACGTGATCGCCGAAGACCTGGCGCGCCGCTACCGCACTTTGATCGCGCGCCGCGCCGACGGCGAGCCGGTCGCGTATCTGCTGGGCCAGCGCGGCTTCTGGAGCTTCGACCTGCGCGTCACCCCCGCGACCCTGATCCCGCGCCCGGAAACCGAATTGCTGGTCGAACTGGCCCTGGCGCGGCTGTCCGCGGGCCGGGTCGCGCGCATCGCCGACCTCGGCACCGGCAGCGGCGCGATCGCGCTGGCGCTGGCGCGCGAACGCCCGGCCGCGCGCGTGATCGCCACCGACGCCAGCGACGCGGCGCTCGGCGTGGCCGCCGACAACGCGCTGGCGCTGGCGCTGGGCAACGTCGAGTTCCGCAACGGCGACTGGTACGCGCCGCTGGAAGGCGAGCGCTACGACCTGATCGTCAGCAACCCGCCCTACATCTCCGAAGACGACGCCCACCTCGAGCAGGGCGACCTGCGCCACGAGCCGCGCACCGCCCTGGCCTCGGGCGCCGACGGCCTGGACGCGATCCGCGCGCTCGCCGCCGGCGCGCTCGCGCACCTGCAGCGCGGCGGTTGGTTGCTGATCGAGCACGGCTGGCAGCAAGGCATGGCGGTGCGCGGCCTGCTGCGCGACGCCGGCCTGGTCGAAGTGGCGACCGAGCGCGACCTCGAAGGCCGCGATCGCGTGACCCTGGGGCGCGCGCCGGCCGACTAGCGGCCGCGTCCGCGTCCGCCGCATCGCATCGCGGCGATATTCCCCGTTCGTTTCGGCGCCGACGCGCCGCACGGCCGCGGTCCGCGGCTTCGCCCGCGCGCCGCGCCTCGGTAGACTCGGCGCATTCCGTCAGCGAGATTCCGCGATGCGCACGCTCTATCCCGAGATCGAACCCTACGAGACCGGCACGCTCCGGGTCGACGACCGCCACACTCTCTATTACGAACAGTGCGGCAACCCCAAGGGCAAGCCGGTGGTGCTGCTGCACGGCGGCCCCGGCGCCGGCTGCAGCCCGAAGATGCGCCGCTTCCACGACCCGGCCAAGTACCGCGTCGTCCTGTTCGACCAGCGCGGCAGCGGCCGTTCGACGCCGCACGCGGACCTGGTCGACAACGGCACCTGGGAACTGGTCGCCGACATCGAGCGCCTGCGCACGCAGTTGGGCATCGAACGCTGGCAGGTGTTCGGCGGTTCCTGGGGTTCGACCCTGGCCCTGGCCTACGCCCAGACCCACCCGCAGCGCGTGACCGAGCTGGTGCTGCGCGGCATCTTCATGCTGCGGCGCTGGGAGCTGGAATGGTTCTACCAGGAAGGCGCCTCGCGCCTGTTCCCGGATGCGTGGCAGCACTACCTGGCGGCGATCCCGCCGGTCGAACGCCACGACCTGATCAGCGCCTACCACCGTCGCCTCACCAGCGACGACGAGTCCGTGCGCCTGGCCGCCGCGCGCGCCTGGAGCGTCTGGGAGGGCGCGACCAGCTTCCTGCACGTGGACGAGGATTTCGTCAGCGGCCACGAGGACGCCGCGTTCGCGCTGGCGTTCGCGCGCATCGAGAACCATTACTTCGTCAACGGCGGCTTCTTCGAGGTCGAGGACCAGCTGCTGCGCGACGCCCACCGCCTGGCCGGCATCCCGGGCACCATCGTCCACGGCCGCTACGACGTGGTCTGCCCGCTGCAGAACGCCTGGGACCTCAAGCAGGTCTGGCCCGCGGCCGAACTGAGCATCACCCCGGCTTCCGGCCACTCCGCCTTCGAGCCCGAGAACGTCGACGCCCTGGTGCGCGCGACCGACCGCTACGCCGTCGCCTGACGCGGCTGCGGCGACCGCGCCGTACGACGGCCGGCAGCTCGCAGCTGCCGGCCGTTTTTGTTTTCGTTTCGGTATCGCCGCAAGCGCGGCTAGCGTCGCTTCGGCAGCGTGGGCACGTGGGCACGTTCTCTATGCGAAAGGCGTGTGCGGCGTGCTTGCAGGCTCCGACGTCGGCGCCGCATGCGTCCAACGTGCTGCGGCGCCGGAGTGCGGCTGCGAACTCGAACGGCCCGCCGGTGCAAACGGCCGGCGGTCCCGCCTCAATCCGCGCGCGAGCCGTCCGGGTTGTGCTCGATCATCCACAGCCCGGCCCAGAGCTTGAGATCGAGTTCGTAGCCTTCGGCGTGCTTGCGCATCAGCCACGCCGGGGCGTCGCTGCGCGCGACTTCGTGGACCACGATGTCCTCGCCGTCGACGCCGCCGCCGTCGCCGACCCGGCTCAGCTGGCGGGCGCGCACGAAGGCGATACGTTCGCTGCTCATGCCCGACGAGGTCGGGCCGGTCAGCAGCACGTCGACGCGTCCGGCCTGCCAGCCGGTTTCCTCGATCAGCTCGCGGCGCGCGGCGCTTTCCAGGGTGTCGGCGGCGTGATCGTCGCCGACCAGGCCGGCCGGCATTTCGATGGTGTGTGCGTTCAAGGGCACCCGGAACTGCTCGACGAACAGCACTTTGTCTTCCGGCGTGACCGCGACGATGATCACCGCCATGCCGTTGCCGTGGGTGCGCTCGGCGTATTCCCAACGGCCGCGGCGCATCATCCGCAGCCACTGGCCGTCGTACAGGGTTTCGACTGTTTCGTTCATCGCGGCTTCGATCATGGCGCGTCCAGGCGTTCGTTCGTCCGATGCTACGACGGAAGCGATGACGTCGCGAAGTCCAGGCCGGCGGCTTCGTGCAGGCGGCGCCGGGTCATGGGGCCGAAGCGCAAGGATTCGCATAGGGCCAGCAGCTCCGGCGCCAGGCCGCGGCCGCGCTGGAACGCGGCGATGCCGTCGCCCAGCGGCGCGTCCAGGGCGATGGTGGTCAGGCGCCGGCACAACAGCGCCTGTTCGCGGTGTTCGCGCAGGCGCGCGGCCGCGCTGGCGGCGCCGCGCACGCGCAGGAACGGCACTTCCTCGACCCGCGCCAGCAAGGCGTCCAGGGTGCCGAAGTGGTTCAACAGCGCGGCCGCGGTTTTTGCGCCGATGCCGGGCACACCGGGGATGTTGTCGACCGCATCGCCGGTCAGGGCCAGGTAGTCGGCGATCTGGCGCGCTTCCACGCCGTGCCGCGCCGGCACTCCGGCCGCGTTCCAGCGCTGGCCGCGGGCGTAGTCCCACTGTTCGTCGGCCTCGTCCAGCAACTGCGACAGGTCCTTGTCGGCCGAGACGATCACGCCGCGGTAGCCCTGCAGACGCATCGTCGCCAGGGCGGTGCCGATCAGGTCGTCGGCCTCGTACTCGCTGTGGGCCAGCACCGGCAGGCCGAGCGCGCGGCACAGCGACTTGCAGTGCTCGAACTGGCGCTTGAGCTCCTGCGGCGCAGGATCGCGGTTGGCCTTGTAGGCCGGGTAGATGGCGTTGCGGAAGCACGAGTCCAGGGCTTCGTCGAAGGCGATCGCGATGTGGCGCGGGCGTTCGCGTTCGATCAGTTCGGCCAGGAAGCGGGCGAAGCCGTGTACCGCGTTGGTCGGCCAGCCTTCGGCGTCCTCGAATTCGTTGGGCATCGAGTGCCAGGCGCGGAACACGTAGAGGCTGGCGTCGACCAGGTACAGCGGCGGGCGCGCGGCGCTCATGCCGGAGCCCAGGCGGACAGCAAGGCGAGCGGGTCGGGGCGTTCGCGCTCGGGCACGTCGAGCTTGGGGGTGCCGATATGGATGAAGCCGGCCACGCGCTCGTCCGCGCCCAGGCCGAACCAGTCCGCGACCTGCGGATCGTAGGCCGGCCAGCCGGTCAGCCAGACCGCGCCGAAGCCCAGCGCCTGCGCGGCCTGGAGCAGGGCGAAGCAGACGCAGCCGGCGGTGAGCAGGCGCTCCTGCTCGGGGATCTTCTCGTCCGGGCCCAGGCGCGCGACCACCACCACTATTAAAGGAGCGTGCGAAAAGCGGCCGCGGTCCTTCTCGACCGCGGCGTCGCCGGCGTCGGGGTCGCGTTCCTGGCCGCGCGCGGCCAGGCGCTCGCCGAGCGCATGGCGGGCGTCGCCGCGGATGCTGAGAAAGCGGAACGGCACGCGCTTGCCGTGGTCCGGCACCCGTACCGCCGAACGCAGCATGCGCTCCAGCTGGCGCTGGTCCGGGCCCGGTTCGGTCAGCTGCTTGGCCGGCACCGAGCGGCGAGTGTCCAGAGCCGCTAACGCTTTTTCGGTTTCAGGGAGGAAGTTGGGATCGATTCGGGACATTAGTCACAAAAGCCTATTTTGTGTGTGCATTCGCTGTCGTATCTTGCCACTATGCTGTTGCCAACTGCCTAAAAACGGCAGGTTCGGTCCACACGGTCCAAAGCGTCCAAAGCACGATTCAAGCCCATCCGGGAACAGGGGAACACGCAGTGTCCGGTCACCTGCACGGCGTAGCTCAAGGCACGCGTACCGATCCCTTGCGCATGCTCGAGGAGATCAAGCGCCTGGCGTTGGAGCATCTGGGCGGCCTGCCCGGAACCCTGTACGGCCCGATCGAGGACGCCATGAAGGTGGACTCGCTGAAGGGCGACGGCAAGAACCATCAATACGAAGAACAAGCCGCATTGTGGGTACTGCGGCAGCATCAGGCTACCCATGTGATGGCGTTCCGCCAGCAGGTGGCCAAGGGCTTCGACGAATTCCGCGCCCTGCGCATCCGCAGCGGCGGCGAAGTGCCGATGCGGCTGGTGGACGAGAACCAGCTCGAGTTCGACCTGGCCGGCGAGCGCCTGACCGAGTCCCTGTGCGGCCGCTACGCGCGCCCGCTGGACATGGTCCAGGGCCGCTTGCTCGCGGTCTCCGAGGCCATGCACCTGGCACCCGGCCCTAATCCGATCGGCCCGCAGCGCCTGGTCGCGGCCTTCGTCGAGACCTTCGTCGACGCGCAGCTGCCCGAGCCGCTGCGCGCACGCCTGTTCCGCCAGTACGAATACGAGCTGGCGCGCCTGCTGGGCGACCTGTACGGCCGGGTCAACACCCTGCTGTCCAGCAACGGCTACGGGGTCGGGATGGGTCCGAGCCTGAGCCCGAAGCCGCCGCGCGAGACGGTCCGCGAGCGCGGCTACGGCGACTTCGATCCGAATCACGGCGCGGGCTTTGGGGAGCCTGCGCCGAACGCCAACGCGTACGGCGCGTATGGCGGCGCGTCCCCCGGTTCCGCGCCGAACGGCGGCCATGCCGCCCAACACGAACCCCAACGTCCGCCGATGTCGCCCAGCGATATCGCGGCCATGGCCAGTGAGCTCGCCGATTTGCGCAGTCAATTGCATGCCTGGCGCGAAGGACTGATGCGGTCCGACGCCGTCCCCCACGCCCATGCCCCGCAACGCACGATGGCCCCGCGCCGCGAGCTGCGCATCGACGAAGTCGTCAGCGTCGCCTCGCTGCTGCAAGCCGAACCGCCGGACGCGTTCGCGCGCGCCCTGGCCGTGTCCGGGCGCCTGGGCGAGAGCATCCGCGACCATCTGCACGATGGTGCGCGGCGGCTCGGCCTGAATCCCGACCAGACTTGCTTCAGCGCCGAAGAGGACGACGCGATCGACCTGGTCGCGCTGCTGTTCGATTCGCTGTTCCGCAACCACGCCCTGCAGGACCGCGCGCGCCGCTTGTATGCGCGCCTGGTGCTGCCTTACGTCAAGGTCGCACTGACCGACAACGAAGTGTTCGTGAAGCGCGAACACCCGGCGCGCCGTCTGCTCGATGCCATCACCGAAGCCTGCGAAGGCAACGACGGCGAGACCCCGCAGGACCGCGAGCTGCTGGACCGCGCCACCGAGATCTCGCAGCGGATCGTCGCCGACTACAACGAAGACGTGGCCGTGTTCGAAATGGCCCACGCCGAACTCGACGCACTGCTGTCGCAGCAGCGGCGCCGGGTCGAGCTGCAGGAGCAGCGCGCGGCCAAGGCCACCTACGGCCGCGAGCGCCTCGGCGCGGCGCGCAGCCAGGCCGACAGCGCCCTGCGCGAGCGTCTGGCCGAACCGCCGCTGACCCAGGCCGTGGCCGATTTCCTCGCCATGCCCTGGCGCCATCACCTGGTCCAGACCCTGCTGCGCGAAGGCGGCGAAGCGCGCCGCGACGAAGCCCTGTCGCTGGGCGACGCCCTGATCGAAGCCGATCGCCTGGCCGCCGAGCAGCGCGGCCGCGAACTGGCCGATCGCCTGATCGCGCTGCAACCGCTGATCGTGCAGTGCCTGGCCAGCTCCGGCCTGGACGACAGCGCCGCCCAGCACGGCATGGCCGGACTGGTGCGGGCCCTGGCGACGCCGGATTCGGCGCGCCGCACGCGCCCGGCCTCGCCGCTGCCCGCGGCCGAGGACGAAGCCGTCGAGGAAACCCGTCGCTACCTGCCGCCGGGCAAGGACGTATCCCAGCACGATCCGGTCCTGGCCGAGCGCATGCGCGGCCTGGATCCGGGTGACTGGCTGCGCCTGACCGACCTGCAGGGCGAGCAGATCGCGGCCAAGGTGGCCTGGGTCAGCCCGCTGACCTCGCGCTACCTGCTGGTCAACCGCCGCGGCCTGCGCGTGTTCGCGGCCTCGCCGGAAGAACTGGCGATCCTGGCCGGCGAAGGCCGGCTCAGCATCGGTGCCGAGCGCAACGCCTTCGACGAGGCCATGCGTCAGGTCCGCCGCCATCTGGATCGCGCGGTCGGCCATCGGTAAAGGCTGGGAACTGGTAAAAGCAGGAAGTAGTAACGAGTGGGATGCCAGCTGCTGGGTTTCCGGGGCCGGTTGGTGGCTGGCGTTCTCACTGCTTTCCGATTCCTCTTCTGTTCGTCCCTGTAAGAGGGGACTCCCGCCGTCGCCAGCCGTACTCCGTTCTTACTGGTTCCTGCCCCCACTAGTTCCTGCGTCAGGTCCACCGCCATCTGGATCGCGCGGTCGGCCATCGGTAAAGGCTGGGAACTGGTAAAAGCAGGAAGTAGTAACGAGTGGGATGCCGGCTGCTGGGTTTCCGGGGCCGGTTGGTGGCTGGCTGGCGCTCTCACTGCTTTCCGATTCCTCCTCTGCTCGTCCCTGTAAGAGGGGACTCTCGCCGTCGCCAGCCGTACTCCGTTCTTACTCGTTCCTGCCCCACTAGTTCCTAGCCTTATTCGGCTACGATGCGGCGAGACACCCATTACCGGGCATGGAGCGAAGCATGGCGGGCATCAGCATAGGCGTTGCGAGCGAAACCGCGGCGGGCGAACGGCGCGTCGCGCTGACCCCGGAAACCTGCAAGAAGCTCGTCGCGCGCGGTGCGCGCGTGCGCGTGCAACGCGGGGCCGGTCGTGCCGCCAGCTTCGGCGACGAGGCCTACGTCCAGGCCGGCGCCGAACTCGCCGACGATGCCGCCGCCGCGCTCAACGACGCCGATTTGGTGCTGTGCGTGCAACCGCCCGACGCCGCGACCCTGGGGCGCCTGCGCGAAGGCGCGGTGCTGGTCGGCTCGCTCGCGCCGCAGGCCGATGCCGCGCGCGGCGAAGCGATCAGCGCGCGCGGACTGATCGCGTTCCCGCTGGAGCGCCTGCCGCGCACCACCCGCGCCCAGGCCATGGACGTGCTCAGCTCGCAGGCCGGCATGGCCGGTTACAAGGCGGTGCTGATCGCCGCGCAACTGGCGCCGCGCTTCTTCCCGATGCTGACCACCGCCGCCGGCACCATCCGCCCGTCCAAGGTGCTGATCGTCGGCGCCGGCGTCGCCGGCCTGCAGGCGGTCGCCACCGCCAAGCGCCTGGGCGCGCAGGTCGAAGGTTTCGATGTCCGTCCCGAGACGCGCGAGCAGATCGAATCCCTGGGCGGCAAGTTCCTCGACCTGGGCGTCAGCGCCGCGGGCGAGGGCGGCTACGCGCGCCAGCTCACCGAGGAAGAGCGCGCCGAGCAGCAGCGCCGCCTCGGCGAACACCTGAAGAACATCGACGTGATCGTCTGCACCGCGGCCGTGCCCGGCCGTCCGGCGCCGAAGATCATCAGCGCCGCGATGGTCGCCGGCATGAAGCCCGGCAGCGTGCTGGTCGACCTGGCCGCCGAGACCGGCGGCAATTGCGAACTCACCCGTCCGGGCGAAACCGTCGATGTCGACGGCGTGACCATCGCCGGCCCGCTCAACCTGGCCAGCAGCGGTGCGGTCCACGCCAGCGAGATGTACGCGCGCAACGTGTTCAACTTCGTCAGCCTGTTCGTCGACGGCGGCGAACTGAAGTTCGACTGGAGCGACGAGCTGCTGGCCAAGACGGTGTGGCCGGAGCGGGCGGCCGCGGTGTGAATTCCGCGACTCCGGACCAGGCCTCGTTCGAGGTCCGATTCCGCTACAGCTTTTGGGACCGGCTCCGCTCCGGCCTGGTGATGTCGTTCCAGACCCCTTGGGGCGCCCTGACTTTCCTGGCGTTCCCCTTGGCTGCGTTGGCACTGCTGTCGCTCTACTGGTACGAAGGCCTGCCGATCGGTGGGCTTTTCGTGGTCTCGATCGCGGCTGCGATGTCCTTCCCGTTGTTGTTGCAGGCCTGCTTCGCGATCGCAGTGCACTTCTTCGGTATGCACAAGGATCGTACCTACCAGTACCACTTCGGCGACTTCGGCTTGCGGGCCTGCAGCGACGTCGAGGAATGGACGCAATCCTGGAAGGCGATCACGCGGGTGAAGCGTCAGGGCGGCTTCTTGCTGCTGTTTTTCTCGCGCGGCCGCGCGCATTGCCTGCCCTCTCGACAGCTGCAGCAGCAAGGGGCCCTGGAGCCGATCCTGTCCCTGGCCCGCGCGCACGGCGTCCGCGGCGCCTGATCGCCTGCGGCGAGCCGCTGTTCGGCCCTCGGCTGCGCGCGCTTAACCTGGGGGTATGCATCCTGCTGGCGTCCTCTAGCGGAGCCCCGGCATGGACGACGACCTCGACACGATGACGATCGAGCGATTGCGCGAGGAAGTGCGGCGCCTGCGCGCCGGCATCCGCGCCCACCGCGACAGCAGCCTGCACGAACTGTGCTGGCACCATCCGCAGCTGTGGGAACTGCTGCCGGAGCCTACTCGGGCTGAGATCGCAGTGCCGGAGTGGCCGGCCTTCATGCGCGGCTGCGTGCGCTACCGGCAGTCGCTGGACCGGCAGCGGCCGGACGCGCCGCGGGTGGATATCGAAGCCGAGTGAGCCGCCTGCGCGCAGGCATCGCGTGCGATGGTTTGCGGAAGAGGGCGACGATGCGGTTGTCACCGCATCCTACGGTCGTCGACGACGTGGCCGGACGCTTGTCCGCCAGGCGCTACGTAGGATGCGGTAAGCCGCAGGCGCACCGCATCGCGCGGCGGTGGTGGTGGTGGTGCGATGGTTTCCGGAAGAGGGCGGCGATGCGGTCGCCGCCGCATCCTGCGGGTCGAACGCGGCTCGATCCGCCGCGCTACGCAGCCTTCAAGCGATCAGTCGACAGTTTCGCGATACGCCAGAACAGGCTCGCATCGCCAGCGGCCCGAGCGGAGAGCATCGCGCCGTGGATGGATGCCATGAAAACGTCCGCTTCGGCGGCCGGCGTTTCGGTCAAACGCATCGTGCCCGTCGCCGCGCCTTCTTCCATGGTCGCGGCCAGCCAGGCCTGTAGGTCGTGGAAGTGGCCCATGACCTGATCGGCGACCTCGACGGGAATCGCCGGGAGTTCCGCGGCGAGCAGCGCGCAGATGCAGATGGGCGGGTTGGCGTCCTGGATGCATTCGGCCCAGTAGCGGCTGTAGGCGACCAGCCGCGCGAACGGATCGGGGATCGATTGCTGCAGCGACTGCAGGCCCTGGCGCATCGCGGCGCGGTGCAGGGCGACCGTCGCGGTGACCAGGTCCGCCTTGGCGGGAAAGTGATGATGGATGCTGGCTTTCCTGACGTTCACCGACTCGGCGATGTCCGCGTAGCTGAAGCCGTTGTATCCGCCCAAGGCCAGCAGCTCATTGGTGCGGCGAATGATCTGCTGGGCCTTCGGCGAATACGTCGCCTGCGATTCGGTTGCTGCCGTCATCGATCGCTCATCGGGTTCGTTGCTTGTATAGCGCACGCATCTGCAAAGGGACGCCCACGATCAGCGCCAACAGCACGAGGCCCTGGACGCTCAGCAGCAAGGGATCCTTCAGATCGGTAACCAGCGGGTCGCCGACAGGGAGCCTGCGCAAGCTTTCCGTCACCGTGGGCACCATCAGCAGGAACACGCTGAGGCTCAGCGAAACGGTCTGGAAGTAGATCCAGGGCCGCTGTGCGGGCCGCCACTTGGCCAGACCGTAGCCGGTCAGCAGTACCACCAGCGTGACGGTGGCCAGGATCAGGCTGACCGGCTGCTGCGCGATCGGATACACCGTCAGCGCGCCCAGCAGCATGAACCAGAAATAGGCGCGCCCCGGTGTCGTCTCCGGAGCGATCCGTCCGTACTTCAGCAGCATGTAGGCCGCGAGCGGAATCGCCGGGAGGCTTCCCAGCGTGTGCAGCCAGCCGATCGGTGAAATACCCATGTGACGGTCCGCTTTGATGAGGTGTCGTCAATCTACCAACTAGTAGGTAGGCTCGTCAACGGGCCTCACTGATCGCCGGACCGGGCGGTTTTCTGGTGTCGATGCCGTGCGCACGCCGCTGAGCGACGCGCGACCGATTCCTCATCCCTGCCAGGCGCGTGTCCCGTGATTCAGCGCCGTGCCGCGGGCGCGCCGGCGAGCGGGGTACGGACATTCCGCGTGCGTCGGCGCAACAGGCTTCGAGGCCGCGTCGCCGCCGCTCAGCGCTCCGGCCGGGCCTCGTCCCTGGAATCGCGGCGCGAGAGGTCGCCCGCCTTGGGCGCGTTCCGCTGCATCCACTCGCGGCGCTGCTCCGGCGTCATCGCGCGCCAGCGCTCGCGCAGCGCTTCGCGCTCGGCGTCGCTGAGATTGCGCATGCGGCCGAACAGCGCGCGCGCTTCCTCGCGCTGCTCCGGGTTCATGCCTTCCCAGCGGCGCATGCCGTGGCGCGCGCGCTTGCGCTCGTCCGGGCTCATCTGCTGCCAGCGGCGGGCGTGATCGAGCATGCGCTGGCGTTCGTCGGGCTCGGCGTTCCAGCGGTCGCGCACCGGCGCGATCAACTGCTCGCGTTGCTGCGGGCTGAGTTGTTCCCAGGCCGGCGGCGGCGCGGCGCCCTTGGGCGCGCGCGCCTGCGGACCGCCGGCGAACGCGGGGGCTGCGGTCAGCAGAGTCAGGGCGAGCGCGACGGTCAGGGCAGGGCGGAACGGAAGGCGGAACATGCGGCTTACTCCGTTGCGGGCAGGTCGTCGGCGGACGCCAGCCACAGGTAGAAATCGGGATTCTCGTCCAGCGACGCCAACGCCGTGGCGTTGTCGTAGGCGGCGGCCTCGGGTGCGGGCAGCATCGCGACCGGGGGCGTCGCCACCGGCGGGGCGGCGGTCTGCGGCGCGCGCTGCAGCTGCACGCCGATCGCCAGCGCGAACACCGCCGCGCAACCGCTGGCCAGGGCCCAGCCCAGGCCGCGGCGCGGCGCGCGCGCGCGTTCGACGCTGGCGTGCCGGGCCGTGCGCAGGCGCGCGCGGGTGGCCGGGGACACGGTGCCCAGCGCCTGCCGATGCAGGGCGCGGGCGGCCTCGTCGAAGCGGCGCTCGTCGTCGCCGGTGCCCGGGTCGGCGCCGTAGCGCGGGTCGTTGCGGTTCATCGCCAGTCCTCCAGTTGTCGCTGCAGCGCTTCGCGCGCGCGCGACAGATGCGTCTTCACCGCGCCTTCGCTGCAACCCATCGCCCGCGCGGTCGTGGCGACGTCGAGTTCTTCCAGTACGCGCAGGCTGAACGCCTCGCGTTGCCGGCGCGGCAGGGTGCCCAGCGCATCGGCGAGTTTTGCGTAGGCCTCGCGGCCGTCGTGGGTGCGCGCCGGGTCGGGGCCGTCGTCGGCCCAGTCCAGCGGAGTTTCGTCGTCGCGCGCGGCCGGCATCAGCCAGCGCAGCCGGAACGTGCGCCGGCGCTGCACATCGACGATGCGGCTGCGCAGGATGCTCCAGAACAGCGGCGTCCATTCCGCGGCCGGCCGCTCGCCGTAGCCGAGCATCTTCATCATCGCGTCCTGGACCGCGTCCAGCGCGTCGTCGCGCTGGCGCAGTCCGAGTTCGGCGAAACGGAACGCACGCGTGCCGATGCCGGCGAGGAATTCCTCCAGCGTCGCGGGGCTGCGCTCGGTCGCGCCGGCGGGCGGCGCGACCAGAGCCAGATCGTCGGCTTCGGCGGACACGATTTGCAGCATACGGCTCAAGGCTTAATGCCGGCGGTCCCAGCGGCGGTCGTAACGTTCGCCGCGGCGTTCCCAGCGCGCTTCGGCCAGGTCGCCGCGACGGTCCAGGCGGGCCTCGGCGCGCTCGCCGTGACGGTCGACGCGGGCGGCGGCGCGCGCGTGGCCGTGCGCGGCCAGGACCTGGGCGTGACGGTCGCTGCGGGCCTCGATGCGGTCGCCGCGATGGTCCAGGCGGCGGTCGATGCGCTCGCCATGGCGTTCCATGCGGTGCTCGACCCGGTCGCCACGGTCGCCGGCGACGGCATTGCCGGCCAAGCCCAGGGCGGCGCCCAGGCAGACCAGAGCGAGCAGATAAGGTGTGCGCTTCATGTGGTTTTCCTCGTCGGCGGATGCGTTTCGACCCCTGTGAGGAGGCAAACGCCCGGCCGTCGCTGCGGTTGACAACGCTGGCGCCCGGTTCATGGAACGTTATGATGCGGAAGACATCGCATGGGGAAGGCAAAGATGGGCGACGGGTTCGTGGCGCTGTACATCTTCATGTTGGCGGCGATCGCCGGCCACGTGATCATCTCGCGGGTACCGGTGATCCTGCATACCCCGCTGATGTCGGGCTCCAACTTCATCCACGGCATCGTCCTGATCGGCGCGATGGTCGTGCTGGGCCACGCCGACACCACTTTGGAAAAAGCGATCGGCTTCGTCGCGGTGCTGCTGGGCGCGGGCAACGCCGCCGGCGGTTACGTGGTGACCGAACGCATGCTGGAGATGTTCAAGGCCAGCAAGAAGCCGGCCGGCAAGTCCGGGGGCGCGGCATGAGCGCGCAAGTGCTGCTGGCGTCGGCCAGCTATTTCGTCGCCGCGACCCTGTTCCTGCTGGGCCTGCAGCGCATGGCCTCGCCGGTCACCGCGCGCAGCGGCATCCGCTGGGCCGGCATGGGCATGGTGATCGCGACCGCGGCCACCTTCCTGCTGCCCGAGCTGCACAACATCGTGCTGATCCTGCTGGCGCTGGCGATCGGCACCGGCCTGGCCTGGATCTCGGGCAAGAAGGTCGCGATCACCGACATGCCGCAGATGGTCGCGCTGTACAACGGCATGGGCGGCGGTTCGGCGGCGGCGATCGGCGCGGTCGAGCTGCTGCGCTTCGCCAGCCTGCAGACCAGCGATCCGCTGATCGCGCAGCTGCAATCCGGCCACGTCGACATGCAGCTGCCGACCACGACCCTGGTGCTGGCGGTGATCGGCGCGGCCATCGGCGCGGTCTCGCTGTCGGGTTCGATCATCGCCTGGGCCAAGCTCGACGGGCGCCTGGACCGGCGCGTGGTGTTCCCGGGCCAGCAGATCTTCAACGCCGCGGTGGCGCTGGCGTTGGTCGCGCTGGGCGCGGTCGTGGTGCTGACCCTGAACGTGCCGGCGATCATCGCCTTCTTCGTGGTGGCGCTGGCGCTGGGCGTGCTGATGACGCTGCCGATCGGCGGCGCCGACATGCCGGTGGTGATCTCGCTGTACAACGCCCTGACCGGTCTGGCGGTGGCGTTCGAAGGTTATGTGCTGGGCAACGAGGCCCTGATCATCGCCGGCACCATGGTCGGCGCGGCCGGCATGCTGCTGACGCGCCTGATGGCCAAGGCCATGAACCGGCCGATCACCGGCGTGCTGTTCTCCAACTTCGGCGGCGGCGGTCAGGCCCAGGAGATCAGCGGCAGCCAGAAGCCGATCGAGGCCGGCGACGTGGCCGCGATGATGGCCTTCGCCGAGCGCGTGGTGATCGTGCCGGGCTACGGCCTGGCGGTGGCGCAGGCGCAGCACAAGATCTGGGAGCTGACCCAGAAGCTCACCGAGCGCGGGGTCAAGGTGAAGTTCGCGATCCATCCGGTCGCCGGACGCATGCCCGGCCACATGAACGTGCTGCTAGCCGAGGCCGGCGTGCCCTACGACATGATCGTCGACATGGACGACATCAACCCGGAATTCCCCAACACCGACGTGTCGTTGGTGATCGGCGCCAACGACGTGGTCAACCCGGTCGCCAAGACCGACCCGGCCTCGCCGATCTACGGCATGCCGATCCTGGACGTGGTCAATTCCAAGAACACCATCGTCATCAAGCGCGGCAAGGGCACCGGTTTCGCCGGCATCGAGAACGCGCTGTTTTACGCCGACAACACCCGCATGCTGTTCGGCGACGGCGCCGAGATGGCCAGCGCGCTGGTGTCGGAGCTCAAGGCGCTGGACGGCGGGCACTAGCCGCCCGGCCTGGAGGTTGCGCCGGCGCGAGCGCGGCGCACCTCGATCGGGCTTACTGGCCGCCGCGCACGCGCAGGGTCAGGCCCTTGAGGAAATTGCGCAGCAGCTGATCGCCGCAGGCGCGGTAGTTCTTGTGGTCGCTCTGGCGGAACAGCGCGCTCAGCTCCGGCTTGGAGACCGGGAAACCGGCGTCCGCGAACGCCTGGTGCATGTCGATGTCCTTCAGCTCGAACGCGACCCGCAGCTTCTTCAGCACCAGGTTGTTGGTGACGCGCTTTTCGAACGGGCGCGGCGGCAGGCTCTCGTCGCGGCCGCGGTAGTGATAGACCAGGCCGTCGAGGAAACGCGCGAGCACCGCGTCGTTGCATTCGGCATAGCCTTCGTCCTCGTCCTTCTTGAGGAAGGCCTGGACCTGGGTCTTGTCGATGGCGTAGCCGGGGTCCGCGAGCTGGACCAGCTCGACGACCTTGTTGTCGCTGAGGTCGAGCATGTAACGGATGCTGCGTAGTACGTCGTTGCTGATCATTGCCTGTCCTGCCGAGCCGGGCCGGTGCTACCGGAGATGAAGTCTGCGGTGCCCGCTGGCCAGGGCGCCGGTGGCTGCTGCGTCTTCGCGTGCATCGCGGCCCGGCATGCGCCGGGACGTCCGCGAGACGGGATTTTCGCATTTCGGACGCGATCGGGCGCGCCGATATCGGTCCGGAACGGGTATCGGACCGGTTTCGGGCGGGCTTGGACGAGTTTCGGGCGGGTCCGGGACGGGCTTTTCGGGCCGGACAGGGCGCTGGATTCGATGCCGGCGCGTCGAACGGCGGTCGGCGATGTGAATCCGAGGCGGGTACCGGCCCTACAAGGGCGGCGGCCGTCCCTGGCCACCGTCGGGGAATGCGCGGTCGCTCAGCCCTGCAGTTCGCTGAAGACGTAGCCCTGGGCCTTGCGGTGTTCGTGACAGGCGGTGCAGCCGGCGCGCTGGCCGCTGTTGAGGCGGTCGGCGTCCGCGCCGGCGGCGAACTCGGCGTAGCCCCAGCCGCCGGTGGCGGCGTAGCGGCGTGCGTCCTTGACCATGACGTCGACGTGGCGGCGTGGGCCCTGATCGATGCTGCCGTCGGGCGTGACGCGGGTTTCGAACAGGTCGTAGGCCAGCATCGAGCCGTCGGCGAAGCGGCCGTCGCGGTAGCCGGCCAGGGCCAGTTCGTTGGCATAGATGTGGTGCAGGCCGCCATAGCTGGCGAAGGCCGGGTGGCCGGCGGGGATCAGGCCGCTCTTGATGTGGGTCCAGCGCGTATAGCCCTGCGGGAAGGCGATCGGCGCGTGCGCGGCGGCTTCGGCTGAGGTGAGGTCGGCTGAGGTGGGTTCGGGCGCGGCGTAGCCGGCCGAGATCGCCAGACCCGAGCCGAGCGCACCGGTCACGACCAACGCCAGCGCGATCACCGTGCGGCGGCGCGGTGCCGCGGTATCAGCGCGCATCGGCGGCGAGCCCCTGGCCGTGGGCGCGATCGCCGCCGGCGAAACCGCGGCGCACGATCAGCGCGATCGGCAGGCCGACCAGCAGCGCGTGGGCGACGATGCTGCATGCGATCCACAAGGTATTGGCGGCGGCCGGGCCGGGCAAGGCCGACAGCGGCACCACGACGTAGGTCATCAGCACGTACAGCAGCAGGCCGTACAGCAGGCCGTAGCGCACCGGACGTGCGACCAGCGCCGGCCAGCGGCGCGCGACCAGGGCGTAGGCCGCGGCCATCATCGTGGCGATGAAGTAGTGCAGGACCAGACCCAGCGCAGCGCTGGCGTTGCCGCCGCCGAACGCGTCCTTGCCGAGCACGCCGGCGGCGATGCTCTGGCCGATGCGCTGCGCGGGCACGCCTTTCAGTCCCCAGAAGGTGGTGGCGTAGACGATATCCAGGGTGCCGGCGACCAGGCCGGCGGCGAGCACGCACAGCAGCAGGCTGCGGGTGGTGGGCATAGCGGAGCGGGGCATGCGGTGGTCCTCGTCGGGGTTGCGGCGGTCGGTGCGATGGTTCGTGGGAGCGGGCTCAGGCGGCCTGCGGTTCGGCGCATTCCATCCGCCGCGCCTCGGTCGCGGTCAGGCCGAAGGAATGCTTGAAGGCGCGGCAGAACGCACTCTGACTTTCGAAGCCCAGGGCCTCAGTGATCTCGCACACCGGCATGCGGGTCTCGCGGACCATGCGCCAGGCGCGGTCGGAGCGCAGGCGCGCGGCGTATTCGGTCGGGGTTTCGTCGAACACGTCGCGGTAGATGCGGATCAGGTGGCAGGGCGAGTAGCTCGCGCTGCGCGCCAGCCGTGCCAGGTCCAGGCGCGCGTCGGGATGACGGCGGATCAGGTGCTGCACGCGCAACAGGCGCAGCAGGGTCTGCTGGCGCCGCCGCAGGGTGCGGCCGCTGCAGCGCTGCAGGCGCTGGTGCAGGTCGCGTTGCTGGTCGATCAGGGCCGCGCACAAGGCTTCCAGCAAGGGCTCGATGTCGTCCTCGACGTCGCGCGCGCGTCGCGCCAGGCGCACGGTCAGGCGCCGCAGGTCGCGGCTGGACGCGCCTTCCCAGGGGAACAGGTCGGCGCCGCCGCTGTCCGCAGGGCCGTCCTCGCCGTGGCGGTTGGTGCGCAGGTAGCGCGCCCAGGCCGCCTGCGAGCCGGCCAGGGCCAGCCAGCCGCAGGGCTGGCGCGCGCTGCAGCGCAGGGGGCCTTCGCGCCAGACCTGGGCATGGCCCGCGTCGATCTCCCAGCTGCTGTCCTGGGCTTCGCAGCGCAGCCGGCCCGACAGCGGCAGGCAGAACGAAATCCACTGCGCCGGCAGTTCCAGTTGCGCGCCGCGTGCCGAGGCGCGCAGCAGGTGCAGGGCGTCGCCGCTGGCGGCGCTGAGGTCGAGGTTTTCGGCGAAGCGGAGGGGGTGGTAGCGCAGGTTCACGGGGGGCTCTCGCGATTCGAAGGCGCTTCCGGCGCCGTTGCGATCACCCTACCCAGCGTTGCGCGCGGGCTGGAGGACCAATTGTCGCGAACGCGATGGAGCCAATCGGAAGCCGCTGCGGGATCCGAAAAAGAGCCCGGGAAATATTCCCGGGCATGCCTGCGGACGGTGGCTGCGCTGTGCCGTGGTTTCGTGCGTGCCGGACTAGCGTCGACCTTGCTTCGAGAGAGAGAGGGAGCACCGCGGACGCCGCAAATGGTGGTCGCGGCGCGGCCCCGGCGCTGTTCCGCGGGCGCCCGCCCGGATCGACGCGGGCTGTCGTTCGGCTGTGCCGAAGACGCGAAAAAAAGCGGCCCCTCGCGGGGCCGCCTGTGTCGCAGGGTTTTTGCGTGGGCTCAGAACTTCTGGGTGTAGCGGAAGTAGATGAAGCGTCCGGGCACCTCGTAGGCCGCGTCGAAGCTGTTGGCGAAGGCCTGCACCGAGCGCGGCGGGTCCTTGTCGAACACGTTGTTGACGCCGATGGTGACCTTGGAGTTCCAGGGCGTGTTCCAGTACACGCTGGCGTCGTGGTAGGTGGTCGCGCCGATCTTGTTCTCGGCCTCGGCCATCGAGCGGATCGCGTCGCCGCCGGCTTCGCCGTCCCAGACGCCGTTGTTGTTGAGGTCGACCGGGATGGGAATGATGCGGTCGGGGTCCGAACACAGGAAGCTGTAGCCGTAGTCGACCATGGCCTGGCAGCGCTCGTCCTGGTGCGAGAAGTAACGCACGTTCCAGGTCGCGCCGAAGTCGCCCTTCTCCCAACGCGCCATCAGGTTGGAGCGGATGCGCCAGCTGTTGCTGCCGGTGATGTATTCGCCGGGTTCGTTGGCGGATTCGTCGATCGGCCAGTCCTCCACGCGCTGACCGATGCGCGGCACGTCGTTGAGGCGCTCGCCGAAGATGCCGTCGTCGTCGAGGTCGCTCTCGGACTTGGCGACATAGGTGGTGTCCCAGTTGAAGCTGAACTTGCCCCAGCGGGTTTCCGGCAGCTTGTAGTTGACGGTCATGTCGAAGCCTTCCGTGCGCAGGCCGCCGATGTTGACCGGCTGCGACAGCAAGGTGGCGACCGCGCCGCCGGGCGCGCGGGTGTAGTTGCAGAAGCGCTGGACGTTGCCGACCACGCATTCGTCCAGGATGAACTGGCCGGTCGGCGCGACCAGGGCGTTGTCGATGTCGATCTTCCACCAGTCCAGGGTGACGTCGAAGCCTTCCAGCCAGCTCGGGCTGTAGACGAAGCCCAGGGTGGTCGATTCGCTGCTTTCCGGCTCCAGCAGCGGGTTGCCGCTGACGTTGATGCGGATCTGCGGATTGCCCTGGTCGTAGCCGCCCGGGGTCACGCCTTGTGCCAGGCAGCGCGCCTGAGCGGCGGGCGAGAGGTTGGGGAAGCGCGCCAGGTTGCAGGGATCGGCGATGGTCGGGAACGAGTCGGCGCTGCCGGCGAACAGCTCCACGATCGCCGGGGCGCGGAAGCCCTCGGACCAGTTGCCGCGGATCAGCAGGTCGTCGGTCGGCTTCCAGCGGAAACCGAACTTGCTGTTGAGCGTGTCGCCGACGTTGCTGTAATCCGAATAGCGGGTCGCGATCGAGAAATCCAAGAGCTTGGCGAACGGCATGTCGGCCAGCACCGGTACCGCCAGTTCCAGGTAGGCCTCGTCCAGCGAGAAGCCGCCGGAGATCGGCGCGGCCGCGTTGCCGGTGGTGTTGCCGGAGGCGATCAGGGCGTCGGGCTGGAAGTAGCCGCTCTCGGCGCGATGTTCCAGGCCGAACGAGAACGCCAGCGGGCCGCCGGGCAGGTTGAACAGGTCGCCGCCGATGTTGGCGTAGTAGGTCTTCTGCTTGAAACCGACCGCGTCGTGGGCGACGAAGGTCGAGTAGGCCAGCATCTCGGGCGTGATCGACCCGACCGCGCCGAGCAGGTTCATCGGCACGCAGCCCAGGATGATCGAGGTCGCGTCGCCGGGATTGCTGACGCAGATCGGTCGGCCGCTGGTGGCGCGGCCGGCGACGGTGTCGATCATCGACGGACCCAGCGCGTTCTTCAGCGCGAGCAGGTTGAACAGGCCGTCGGTGACGGTGTTCTGCTTGTTCTCGCCGTAGAAGTAGCCGGCCTCCCAGTCGAACGGCTTGTCGGCGAAGTTGAGCGTGCCTTCGAAGCCCAGGTTGGTGGCGAAGGTGTCGATGTCCTGGCGGAACGAGCGCCCGCCGGTCTCGATCGCGCGGCGCTGGATGCGCGAGACGGTGGTGCCGAACGGGTTGTACAGGCTGTCCGGGCTGATCGTGACCGTCCGCGGCTGCAGACCCGCACCCGGCCCGCTGCCCAGCACGATCGGCATCGCCGCCAGCAATTGCTCGGAGCGGCGATTGTTGTAGGTCACGGTGGTCAGGAAGCGCAGGTTGTCGGTGATGTCGAGCGAACCCGAGGCGAACACCGAGCGCCGTTCCTGCGGGGTCAGCAGGTAGTTGTTGGGTGCGAAGTTGTAGAGGTCGTCGCCGGTGCGGTTGCGCCAGTTCGTGCCCGACTGGCCGTCGTTGTAGGTGAACTGGCCGGTGGTGCCGTTGGGACGGGTTTCGGGGACCGAGCAGGTGCCGAAGATCGGATCGAAGGTGCCGGTGCACAGGGCGAAGCGGCCGTTGGGCGTGGTCGAACTGCCGAAGGCGTTGCCGGTGCCGTGGACCGGCTCCTTGGAAATCTCGCGGTCGCCGGCCAGCACCGGCTCTTCCTTGACGTAGGCCAGGCCGAGCATCGCGGTCCAGCGGTCGGAGGCGGCGCCGACGGTGAAATCGAACGACTCGCGGTAACCGTCGCCGTCGGCGTAGGTGCCGATGAAGGCGTTGGCTTCGGCGCCTTCGTAGTTCTGGCGCAGGATCACGTTGACCACGCCGGCGATGGCGTCGGAACCGTAGATGGTCGAAGCGCCGTCCTTCAGCACTTCGATGCGTTCGACCGCGGCGGTCGGGATGGTGTTGAGATCGACCACGCCGCCCAGGCCGGCGCCGCCGACCCAGCGCTTGCCGTTGACCAGGACCAGGGTGCGGTTGGCGCCGAGATTGCGCAGATCGACCTGGGTCTGGCCGTCGCCGCCGTTGTTGACGGTGCTGTTGATCGCCGATCCGTTGGCGGTGATGTTCTGGATCACGTCGCCGATCGAGGTCAGGCCCTGCGAGCTGATGTCTTCGCGGCTCAAGGAGAAGATCGGCTGCGAGGTTTCGATGTCGGTGCGCTTGATGCGCGAGCCGGTCACTTCGATCCGGTCCAGGGTGGTCGCCTGGGTTTCTTCCGCGGCCTGGGCGTGGGCCGCCAGCGGCAGCGCCGCGCTGGAAACGGCGGCGCTGGCGAACAGCGCTCGTCGGATGGCGTGACTGAGGGTATGCGAGGGCATTGCGATAACTCCGCTGAGTAAGGGCCATGCGTTGGCCGGCTCAGTGAAATTACGAATCCTTAACTATCGGCGTTGCGCGGTCCGCGACTGAAAAGCTATGCCGGACTCGTGCGGTGACTGCGCGGATGTGGCGATTTGTGTTGACGCTCCCATTGGTCATGTTGTGCCGGCATCATCCCGCCCGATAGATTGGTCGCCGGGCGGATCGGACGCGCCCGCATCCATGGAGCCAATCGGGACCTCCCATGCATCTGCAGCTAGACGGACGCGGCCCGCTGCAAGGCCAGCTGGTGCGCGCGCTCAAGGACGCCGTGCTGTCGGGACGCGTCGCCCAGGGCGTGCGCTTTCCGCCCACGCGCGCGCTCGCGCAACAGCTGGCGGTGTCGCGCAACACCGTGCTGGCGGCGTACGAGCAACTGCGCGCCGAGGGTTTCATGCAGGGGCGGATCGGTTCGGGCAGTTACGTCGCCACGCCGATCACTCCGGCCGCGCCGGCGGCCCGGCCGGCCGAACGCGGCCTGGCCCAGACCGACTACATCCGCCGCCTGCGCGCCTGCCACGATCACGCGCACATGCCCGGGCGCCGGGTCGAGGGCGCGCGCTACAGCTTCCAGTACGGCGTGCCGTTCACCAATCCGCTGCTGACTTCGGCCTGGTCGCGCGCGCTGGCGCACTCGGCGCTGTATACGCCGCCGACCTATCCGACCGCGCACGGCAACCCGGCCCTGCGCGCCGCGGCCAGCGAATACATCGCGCACCGGCGTGGCGTGATCTGCTCGCCCGAGGACGTGATCATCGTCGCCGGCACCCAGCAGGCGATGAGCCTGACCGCACGCGTACTGCTCGATCCGGGCGATGCGGCGGTGATCGAGGAGCCGCAATACTTCGCCACGCGCGAAGCGCTGTACACCCACGGCGCGCGCCTGGTCCCGGTCGCGATCGATCGCGAAGGCCTGCGCACCGGCGATCTGCCCGACGAACCGCCGCGGCTGATCTGCGTGACTCCCTCGCATCAGTTCCCGACCGGCGCGCTGATGTCGTTGCCGCGACGGCTGGCCTTGCTGGACTACGCCCGCCGCCACGACTGCTGGATCTTCGAGGACGACTACGACGGCGAATTCCGCTACGACGCGCAGCCGCACGCGGCGCTGCGCTCGCTCGACGAATGCGGGCGGGTGGTCTACGTCGGCAGCTTCTCCAAGGTGCTGTTTCCGTCGTTGCGGCTGGGCTACATCGTGGTGCCGCCGAGCCTGCGCGACGATTTCATCGCGGCCAAATGGGTCGACGATTTCGGCTCGCCCGGGATCGAGCAGGCGGCGTTGGCGCAGTTCATGGCCGACGGCAGTTTCGAGCGCCACCTGCGCCGCACCGGCAAGACCTTGAAGCAGCGCCGCGCGGCTTTGCTCGACGGCTTGCGCACGCGTTGTGGCGAGCACATCGAGATCGAGGATTCGCATGCGGGCATGCACTTGCTGGTATGGCTGCGCGGGCGCGACGCGGCCCAGGGCGAGGCGCTGATCGCGCATGCGGCGACGCGTGCGCTGGGCTTGTACTCGATCGCGCCGTATTACCTGCATGCGCCGGATCGTGCCGGTCTGCTGATGGGGTTCGGGGCGATGTCGGTGGCGGAGATCGGGGAGGCGGCCAGGTTGTTTGGGGAGTGTTTGAGGGAGGTGGGGGGTGGGTGAGGTTGCCTCTGCTTCTGCCTCTGCCTCTGCTTCCTACCTTCTACCTTCTACCTTCTGCTTTCTGCTTTCTGCTTTCTGCTTTCTGCTTTCTGTGGGAGCGGCGTGAGCCGCGATCGCGAATTCCGTTTGCTGCGCTGCTTTCGTTCTTAAGCAACAGCTTCCGCCGCTGCGCGAGCGGACCACTTTCTCTTGCCACCCGCCTTGGGGTAGGAGCGGCGTAAGCCGCGACCGCGACCTTCGGCTGCCGCGCTGGCTTCGATTCGGATTGGCTTCGCTTTCTGTGGGAGCGGCGTAAGCCGCGATTGCGAATCCCAGCTACTTCGTTGGTTTCGTTCTTAAGCAACAGCTTCCGCCTGCTGCGCATGCGGGTCACTTTCTCTTGCTAGCCCAAGAGAAAGTAACCAAAGAGAAGGGCTTGCCTAGACAAGCTTCCGCCTGCTGCGCATGCGGGTCACTTTCTCTTGCTAGCCCAAGAGAAAGTAACCAAAGAGAAGGGCTTGCCTAGACAACCCTCCCGTGCGAGATCGGAGCGTGCGCGGTGATTTTTCGAAGGAACATCCTGTTCCTCGAAAAACGGCGCGCGTCCTGCGCGCCGCCCTTCGGGTCTGGGTGGGGTTGGGCAAGTGCGGTGCATTGGATTTCAATGCCGCGGCAACGGCAACGGCAACGGCAACGGCAACGGCAACGGCAACGCAACCGCAACCGCAACCGCAACCGCAACCGCAACCGCAACCGCAAGGCGAATTGCAATTGCAACGGGCTAATTTGCCTCAGACGTTCGGACGAAGACCGGTGGTTGCATAGGATGCGGTGAGCCGCAAGCAAACCGCATCGCGGCGACGCGTGATTCCCGACCGCTATCCGCCCCGGGCCTCGCCCAGGCGCAGGCCGCGCACTCGCCTCAGCGCGAAGCCACCGCCGCAACCACGACACCGGCCGTCATCCAGGCCCAGTCGGTCGGGCTGTTGGCGAGTTGGGTCAGCAGCCAGGCGTGGTGCGGGCCGAGTTTGAACAGCGAGTCCAGCATGCCCACGCCCAGCGACAGGCCGATCTGGGTCGCGGCGATGCTCCAGCTGTACATGACCACGATCGCGACGGTGCCGAAGACGCCGAGCAGGGCGCGGTGCCGGCCCGGGCGCCAGCCGCCCAGGCGCAGCATCCAGGCCAGGTCGAGGGCGCCGATCACCGTCATCCAGCTGTTCTGGCGGCCGCTGTACAGGCTCAGCAGCAGCCATACCGCGACGAAACCCAGGGTGCCGAGCAGGAACAGCGACCAGGCCAGCGAACGCGACGCCAGCGACCTCGATTCAGGCGCGGCGGGGGCGGGCTGGGCGGGTGCGATCATCTGGGGCTCGGGCGGCGGGGGAATCCAGCCGCACAGCATAGCCGGCCGCGTGGCCGCGGGCAGTGCCTGAAGTCGGCCTGCCGCCAGGACAGGCGGGCACAGCGCCTCAGCCCTGCCGGTTTGACGACGCCCCGGCGACGCTGCGATCCACGCCCGGGTCCGGGCCCGGCGCAGCCCCCTGATAGACTGCGCGCCTTGTGCGCAAGCGCGGCACCCCAATCTTTCACGCATGTACTCCCGTAGCAGCGAACCCGTCCGTTTCGAGCGCGATTGCGCCGTCGTCCTTGTGCCGCAGGGCGAACAGGTAACCCTGCCCGCCGGCAGCGTCGGCTACATCACCCAGGCCCTGGGCGGCAGCTATACCGTGTTCGTCGAAGGCAATCTGTTCCGGATCTCGGGCAAGGATGCCGACGCCATCGGCAAGGAACCGCCGGAACCGCTGGAACTGCCCGCGGGCGCCGACGACGAGGCGGTCGAGCAATTGGTGTGGAAGCAGCTGCGCACCTGTTTCGATCCGGAAATCCCGATCAACGTGGTCGACCTGGGCCTGGTCTACGAGGCCCTGATCAAGCCCCGCGACGATGGCCAGCGCACGGTCGAAGTGCGCATGACGCTGACCGCGCCGGCCTGCGGCATGGGCGACATCCTGGTCGACGACGTGCGCAGCAAGCTGGAAATGATCCCGACCGTGGCCGAGGCCGACGTGGAGCTGGTGTTCGACCCGCCGTGGGGCCGGCACATGATGTCCGAGGCCGCGCGCCTGGAAACCGGCATGTTCTGAGCGCGCCCGTCCGCGTGTGCGCCGCTATCGAAAACCCCGGCTTCGGCCGGGGTTTTTGTTTAGGTCCGCTGGAAATCGAGCGCGTTCCGCGATCCGCAGAGTGGTTCGCGCGGCGGCAGCGGGCGGCTGACCGTCGATGCCTGTCAGGCCCGATGCGCCGGCAGTCGGACCTGGCGACGCAGGCGGGGCGGCCCGGAGCTTGCGGCGGTTTTTCACCAGGCGATAAACGCAACCGTATGTGAAAATTTGTGATGCGAGCCACACAAATAGCGGCGTGATCGGGGGTTAGCGCATTGTTCGTGCCGGAGTCGGCTCCTTAGCGTGGATGGCGTGCGGCGGAGTGCCGCACGAAACGTGTCGTCCCGGGCTCTGGCCGCAACGCGGCAATGCATGCGGAGACCAGCGGGGCGATTCCTGCCGCATTCCTGCGGCGTATTCGGTTTCCATCTCGGGGGTTTCAAGGATGTCCATTTCCAATCACGGCCGCGTTCGCGTCCACGCGCTGGCCGCCGCCACCGCGGTCGCGCTGACCAGCTTGTGCGCCGCGCCGGCCTTCGCCGGCCGCATGAGCGTGTCCGGCCTGCAGGCCGAAGGCAGCTACGACCAGTTCATCGTGAAGTACAAGGACGCGGCGGCCGAGCGCAGCAGCGCGAGCGCATTGCAGTCTTCGCTCAGCGGCGCCGCACGCGCGCTGCCGGCGGTGTCCGGCAAGCACCTGGGGCTGAAGCAGCTGCGCCGCATGGCGCTGGGCGCGGACGTGGTGCGCAGCGACCGCAAGCTCAATCGCTCCGAAGCCGAATCGTTGATGCGCCAGATCGCGGCCGATCCCAACGTCGAATACGTCGAACCCGATCTGGTCATGCAGGCCCTGGCGACGCCCAACGACCCGCGCTACAACGAGCAGTGGCACTACGCCACCAACGCGACCGGCGCCAACGTGTCCAGCGCCTGGGACACCTCCACCGGCACCGGCGTAGTCGTCGCGGTCATCGACAGCGGCCGTCTGGCCCATACCGATCTGGATGCCAACACCCTGACCGGCTACGACTTCGTGACCTCGACCACCACCGGCAACGGCGGTTCGGGCGACGGCAACGGCCGCGACGCCGATCCGACCGACTCGTCCAACGTCAAGCACGGCACCCACGTGGCCGGCACCATCGCCGCGGTCACCAACAACAGCGTCGGCGTCGCCGGCGTGGCCTACAACGCCAAGGTCGTGCATGCGCGCGTGCTCGGCAACGGCGGCTACGGTTCGACCTCGGACATCGTCGACGCGATCACCTGGACGTCGGGCGGCACCGTCACCGGCGTGCCGGCCAACGCCAACGTGGCCGAGGTCATCAACCTCTCGCTGGGCGGCACCGGCGCCTGCGGCCTGAGCTACCAGAACGCGATCACCGCCGCGATCAACCGCGGCACCACCGTGGTCATCGCCTCCGGCAACAGCAACAACGACGTGTCGAATTTCTCGCCGGCCAACTGCCCGGGCGCGATCTCGGTCGCTTCCAGCGATATCAACGGCAACCGCGCGTGGTACTCGAACTACGGCGCGACCATCGACATCACCGCGCCGGGCGGCGAAACCTGCTCGCCGCTGGTCGAGTTCCTGGCGCTGGGCGAGTCCACCTCGGGCAAGTGCCAGCAGAACCACGAAGCCAACGGCATCCTCTCCACCTACAGCGGCAACGGCTATTTCTTCAACCAGGGCACCTCGATGGCCGCGCCGCACGTGGCCGGCATCGTCGCCCTGATGCAGGCGGCGGCGCCGTCGCCGAAGACCCCGGCCCAAATCCAGACCATCCTGGCCAACACCGCGCGTCCGATCACGGCCGCCAAGTGTCCGGGCGGTTGCGGTCCGGGCCTGGTCGACGCGGCCGCGGCGGTGCTGGCTGCGCAAGGCGGTGGCGGCAACGCCGCACCGGTGGCGAACTTCACGTCTTCGGCCAGCGGCCTGACGGTGGCGTTCACCGACTCGTCGACCGACAGCGACGGCAGCAGCGACCAACCCGAGCAAGACCTACTCGGCCGCCGGCACCTACACGGTGACGCTGACGGTGACCGACGACGACGGCGCGACCAACACCAAGACCGCCACGGTCACGGTGTCCACCGGCGGCGTGCAGACCTACACCAACGGCACCGATGTCAGCATTCCGGACAACAACGCGACCGGCGTGAGCAGTTCGATCGTGGTCTCGGGCCGGACCGGCAATGCGCCGAGCAACGCCTCGATCTCGGTCAACATCGTGCATCCGTACAAGGGCGACCTGATCGTCGACCTGATCGCGCCGGATGGTTCGGTCTACAACATCCATAACCGCAGCGGCGGCAGCGCCGACAACGTCACCGGCACCTTCACCAAGGACCTGTCGACCGAACCGCTCAACGGCACCTGGAAGCTGCGTGCCGCCGATCGTGCCGGCGCGGACGTGGGCTACATCGATACCTGGAGCATCACGTTCTGATCGCGTTTCCGTCCGGCACACGCAGCGCACGCGTTGCGTGCGCCGGACTCCGACAGCGATGTACCCCGGACCCCGGCTTCGGCCGGGGTCCTTTTCGATTCAGACTGGCGCGCGTAGCTTTCGTAGCAGACGCAACCCCATCGGCGCCGTCTGCCCGTTGATAGCGGAGTACCGATGAAATCACCGACCGAACAGGAGTCGTCACCATGGCCTCGCGCTTCCGCCGTTTGCTGCTCTCGACCGCCGCGGCGGTCCTGTCGCTGGGCATGACCGCCTGCATGGCCGCCGGCCCCGCCCACGTCGGCGAACTGCAGGGCGACGGCCCGTACCAGCAGTTCATCGTCAAATATCGCGACGGCAGCGCGCCGGCCAGCCAGGAAGCCAGCGTCAAGGCCCGGCTGGACCGCACCGCCGGCAGCAGCGGCCTGAAGAGCGGCGCCCGTGCGGTCCGTCTGGAGCACAAGCTGCGGCTGTCGGTCGCCGCCGATGTGTTCCGCGCCGACCGCCCGCTGAGCAAGGCCGAGGCGCAGAAGCTGATGCAGGCCTTCGCCGCCGATCCGGATGTCGAGTACATCGAGATCGACGGCATCGTGACCACGATGCCGGTGGGCACCGGCGAGATCCGCTGAGCCGCCTGCTTTCCTGTCCCTCCCTGTGCTTTCTGTAGGAGCGGCGTAAGCCGCGATGGGAATGAAGCGGCGGCGCAGTTCGGTCTAGCGCAATCGCGGCTTACGCCGCTCCTACAGGGGGGGCGGGCGGGTGTCAGGCGGGTGCGTCGACCCTGTATATCGCCGTTTATTCCAAGCGACCGGCTGATCCTGTGCGGTGAATTTGGAGGGCGGATAGTTAGGGCAGCCGGCCCCGCCGGGCGCTTCCGGGCCGGATAGGGCCTCGAACCCAGCCAGCTGCCGCGCAACGCCGGCGCGATCCGAATTCTCCATAGAAAACGGCCACTTGGAATAGGTTCCCGGACCTAGCGCCGCAACTCGATGTTGCGGTGCCGCATTTAACCGTGTCAATTTCACGTGAAAGCGGTTACCGGGAATATTTGTGACGCTCATCACAAATATCTGTGCCAAGTAGGTGGATTTCCTGGTTGCGGCCTGGCTGGAAGGTCGACTAGCGTCACTTTGCGGACACATTTTGTCACTTGGTCCGTACACAACCGTCTGAGCATCGGGTCGGGGCAAGTCCTCCGGCCACGCAGAGCTTCTGACGGTTTTTGCCGCATCCAGCGGCTTATTCCAGCTTCGGGGGTTTCACAGATGTCTCAGCTGTCCTCGCGCCGCATTCGCGTGCACGCCCTGGCCGCCGCCACGGTAGCCGTACTGGCGTCCAGCGCCATCGCCGCTCCGGCGTTCGCCGCCGGCCGCGTCAACCTTGCCGGCCTGCAATCTTCCGAGAAAGTTCAGCGCTTCATCGTCAAGTACAAGGACGGCAGCGCGCCGGCCACCAACGCCACCACCCTGCAGCGCACGCTGAGCACGGCCGCCACGACCGCCGGCGCCGGCAAGGCCCTGGGCATCCGCTCGCTGCGCCGCACCGCGCTGGGCGCCGACGTCGTGCGCAGCGATCGCGCGCTCGACCGCGCCGAAGCCGAATCGCTGATGCGCCAGATCGCCGCCGACTCGAACGTCGAATACGTCGAAGTCGACAAGCTCAATCACGCTTTCCTGACCCCGAACGACACCCGCTACAGCGAACAGTGGGGCTATTCGGGCACCTACGGCATCAAGGCCGACCAAGCCTGGGACGTGACCACCGGTACCGGTTCGGTCGTGGCCGTGCTCGACACCGGCATCACCAACCACAGCGACCTCAGCGCCAACATCCTGCCGGGCTACGACTTCATCATCGACACCACCGTGTCGAACGACGGCAACGGCCGCGACAGCGATCCCAGCGATCCGGGCGACTGGGTCAGCGCCAACCAGTGCGGCGGCACTCACCCCGCCCAGGGTTCGAGCTGGCACGGCACCCACGTGGCCGGCACCATCGCCGCGGTGACCAACAACGCCAAGGGCGTGGCCGGCGTCGCGCACGGCGCCAAGGTCGTGCCGGTGCGCGTGCTCGGCACCTGCGGCGGCTACGACTCCGACATCGCCGACGCGATCATCTGGGCCTCGGGCGGCACCGTCAGCGGCGTGCCCGCCAACGCCAACCCGGCCGAGGTCATCAACCTCAGCCTCGGCGGTTCCGGCGCCTGCGGCACCACCACCCAGAACGCGATCAACAGCGCGGTCGGCCGCGGCACCACCCTGGTCATCGCCGCCGGCAACGACAACGTCAACGTCTCCAACGCTTCGCCGGCGAACTGCAACAACGTCATCGCCGTGGCCTCGATCACCAGCACCGGTGCGCGTTCGAGCTTCTCCAACTACGGCGCGCTGATCGACATCGCCGCTCCGGGCTCGAACATCCTGTCGACCCTCAACAGCGGTTCGACCACGCCGGGCGCGGAAACCTACGCCTCCTACAACGGCACTTCGATGGCGACCCCGCACGTCGCCGGCGTCGTGGCGCTGATGCAGGCCGCCGCCACCACGCCCAAGACCCCGGCCGAGATCGAATCGATCATCAAGGCCAACGTCACCGCGTTCCCGTCGACCCCGTCGCAGACCATCGGCCCGGGCATCCTCAACGCCAAGGCCGCGGTCGACGCCGTCAATGGCACCACCCCGCCGCCGACCGGCGTGCTGACCAACGGCACCCCGGTGACCGGCCTGTCCGGCAGCGCCGGCACCGAGCTGCGCTACACCCTGGTGGTGCCGGCCGGCGCCAGCGCCCTGAAGTTCGTGACCGCCAGCGGCAGCGGCGATGCCGATCTGTACGTGAAGTTCGGCAGCGCGCCGACCACGTCCAGCTACGACTGCAAGTCCGAAGGCAGCACCAACGCCGAGACCTGCAACATCGCCACCGCCCAGGCCGGTACCTACCACGTGCTGGTGCGCGGCTACTCGACGTTCTCGGGCCTCAGCCTGACCGGCAGCTACACCACCGGCGGTGGCGGCACCCAGACCTACAGCAACACCACCGACTACACCATCAGCGACAACGCCACGGTCGACAGCCCGATCACGGTCTCCGGCCGTACTGAAGGTGGACCTGGTGGCTCCGGACGGTTCGCTCTACAACATCCACAACCGCAGCGGCGGCAGCGCCGACAACGTCAACAAGACGGTCACGCTGAACCTGTCGACCGAAGCGCTGAACGGCACCTGGAAGCTGCGCGTCAACGACAACGCCGGCGGCGACACCGGCTACATCAACAGCTGGAGCGTCACGTTCTGATCCATACATTCTGATTCATGCGTTGCGATCGATAAATTCGCCGGCACGGATGCCGCGAACGCTCTCTCCGACCCCGGCTACGGCCGGGGTCTTTTTTTGCGCGCGCGATCGGGTGCGCGATCGGATGGGCGCCTTTACACCAAGTCGGCGTACACAAAAATGACTGGAATCGGTTACTGGTCATATGCATGACGAGCATCACGGATGCGGTGTCGAATCGCGTCGAATCGCGCTTGTTCCACCGCGGGTGCGCGCTTAGCGTCGTGACGGGCGAAAAGGGGTTCGCCCTGTTTCATCGTTCGAGCGCATCGCCGGCACATCGCGCGCTGCGGCATTGCCCGTGTCAAACACGTATCAACTCGCCGGACCTGCCGACGCCGTCGGCCGCGTTCCTACCGATTGATCCGCGCTCGCCATCGCAGGCCGCCACGGCCGGCGATTCAGAGCGGCGAGCCGGTCATGCCCTCTACTACGGATGGAGAGAGACTCATGAAACGAATGTACGGTTCCCTGGTCCTGCTGGGACTTTCCACGCTCGGCGTTGCCATGGCGGCGCCCGGCGCGCGTCCCGCGGCGTTCGACCACAGCCTCACCGCGCTCGACCGCGTCGAGATGCGCACGATGCAGGCGGTCGACGTGCCGGCATTGCAGGCCGAGGATCGCCAGCGCGAAGCGCACGATCTGCCGCCGCGTTACGCGCAATCGCTGTCCGTCGACCTGACCCCGCTCAATTCGGGCGTGTGGGAGGAAGTCGGCAACGACATGGTCTGGCGTCTGCGCGTGCAATCGCGCGGCGCGCTGTCGCTGAACTTCGGTTTCAGCGAATACAACATGCCCGCCGGCGGCCGCCTGCTGGTGTATCCGGCCAACCTGACCCGCGCCGCCGCCTCCGATCCCTCGGCGGTGCGCGTATACACCGCCGCCGACAACGAAGCCCACGGCCAGCTGTGGACGCCGATCGTCAACGGCGCCGAAGCGGTGATCGAAGTGGTGGTGCCGCGCGATCAGGCCGGCCAGCTCAAGCTGCGCCTGGCCAAGGTCGGCCACGACTACCGCGGCTTCACCCGCATGGCCCAGCAGCTGCAGTCCGATATGGTGACCGCACAGGGCACCTCGGGCAGCTGCAACGTCGACGTGGTCTGTCCGGAAGGCGACGCCTGGCGTCCGCAGATCCGCTCGGTCGCGGCGATCTCCACCGGCGGCAGCCTGTTCTGCTCGGGCAGCCTGCTCAACAACGCCGCCAACGACCACAAGATGTATTTCCTGACCGCGAACCACTGCGGCATCAGCGCTTCCAATGCGGCCTCGCTGGTCACCTACTGGAACTACCAGAACTCGACCTGCCGTGCGCCCGGCAGCACCCAGAGCGGCCAGAACGGCGACGGCTCGCTCGCCCAGACCCTGACCGGCGCCTTCCACCGTGCGTCCAACGCTGCGTCCGACTTCACCCTGGTCGAACTCGACGACGCCGCGCCCGCCGCCTACAACCTGTACTGGAACGGTTGGGACGCGCGCAGCGGCGATTTCAGCGGCGCCACCGGCATCCACCATCCCAACGTCGCCGAGAAGCGCATCAGCCACGGCACCAGCGCGACCCGCACCACCAGCTACGGCGGCGCCAACACCAATCCGACCTCGCCGGGCGACGGTTCGCACATCTTCGTGCGCTGGATCCCGGGCATCGGCGTCACCGAGGGCGGTTCCTCGGGCTCGCCCTTGTTCAGCCCCGAGAAGCGCGTGATCGGCCAGCTCCACGGCGGCCCGTCTTCCTGCAGCGCGGCCGACAACGCCAAGGCCGACTACTACGGCCGCATCTCGGTGTCCTGGGCCGGCGGCGGCAGCAACTCCACCCGTCTGAGCAACTGGCTCGATGCCGGCGGCAGCGGCGTGCAGTTCATCGACGGCCTGGACTCGTCCGGCGGCGGCAACGTCGCGCCTACGGCGAACTTCAGCTTCACCACCAGTTCGCTGACGGCGACCTTCACCGACAGCTCCACCGACAGCGACGGCACCATCGTCTCGCGTAGCTGGAACTTCGGCGACGGCGGCACCTCGACCGCGACCAACCCGACCCGCACCTATGCGGCCGCCGGGACGTACACGGTCACGCTGACGGTCACCGACGACGACGGCGCCACCAACACCAAGACCGCGTCCGTCACGGTCGGCAGCAGCGGCGTGCAGACCTACGCCAACGGCACCGACTTCGCGATCCTGGACAACGCCACGATCAACAGCCCGGTCACCGTCTCCGGCCGCACCGGCAACGGTCCCAGCAACGCTTCGATCTCGGTCACGATCACCCACAGCTACAAGGGCGATCTCAAGGTCGATCTGGTCGCGCCGGACGGCACGCTCTACAACATCCACAACCGCACCGGCGGCAGCGCCGACAACGTGATCGGCACCTTCACCAAGGACCTGACCAGCGAGCCGCTGAACGGTACCTGGAAGCTGCGCGTCAACGACAACGCCAACGCCGACACCGGCGTGCTCGACACCTGGAGCATCACGTTCTGATGCAGCACCGTCCTCTCCGGCTTCGGCCGGAGAGGACACGCCCTCGAAGGCCTTGGCCGGAGAGGACACGCCCGCGGGAGCGTCGATCCCGAACCCGGTACGTCCTCCCGCTCCCGCGCCCCACGCGCAGGGGCGGGAGCCCGCGTGCCTGAGCATTCGATCGAGCACGACCCACCCAACCCTATGGATCGGCCCAGGCCGATCGATCGGCACGTTCGCAGCGGGCCCGAGCCCGCACGCCAGGAGACCGCCATGCGCCTCGCCCACGCCGCCTTGCTGCTGCTCGCCTTCGCCGCCGCGGCCCCCGCCGCCGAAGACGAATCGGTATTCGTCACCGCCCATTACCGCGACCGCGCGCAGCTGCAGCGCATCGCCTCGCGCTTCCAGCATCTGATCGTCGACCGCGAAGCGCGCACCGTGCGCGTGGAGGCCCTGCCCGAGGACATCGCCGCGCTGCGCAGCGCCGGCTTCCGGGTCGAAGTCGACGCCGCCGCGACCGAACAGCTGCGGCGCATGCAGTCGGCGATGGCGAAGGCGCCGCTGCTGGGACCGGCCGCGATTCCCGGCTACGCCTGCTACCGCACGGTCGAAGAGACCTACACCACCATGGACGACCTGGCCGCGACCAAGCCGAACCTGGCGCGCATCGCCAACATCGGCCCGAGCTGGCAGAAGAGCCGCGACGCCGCCACCGGTTACGAGATGAAGGTGCTGCGGCTGAGCAACACCGCCACCGACGCGGCGCTGCCGAACAAGCCGACCATGGTGGTGTTTGGTTCCATCCACGCCCGCGAGTACACCCCGGCCGAACTGCTCACGCGCTTCGCCGAATGGCTGGTCAACGGCTACGGCAACGACGCCGAGGCGACCTGGCTGATGGACAACTTCGCCTTCCAGCTGGTGCTGCAGGCCAATCCAGACGGCCGCAAGAAGGCCGAGGCCGGCGCGTCCTGGCGCAAGAACACCGACAACCTCAACGGCAGTTGCAGCGCCTCGTCCTACGGCATCGATCTCAATCGCAATTTCCCCTTCCACTGGAACAGCGCCGCCGGCGGTTCCAGCGGCAACGCCTGCGCCGAAACCTATCGCGGCCCGGCCAGCTCGTCGGAACCGGAGACCCAGAACCTGGTGCGCCTGGTCGCCGGTACCCGCAACGCCAGCGGCGTCTACACCGGCGGCCTGTTCCCGGACCGCCGCGGCGACGCGATCGGCAGCGCCGCGCCCGACGACTACCAGGGCCTGTTCTTCGACATCCACAGCTATTCGCAACTGGTGCTGTGGTCCTGGGGCGACACCACCACGCCGGCGCCGAACAGCGCGCCGCTGCAGACCCTGGGTCGGCGCCTGGCCTACTTCAACAACTACCGTCCGCAGCAGTCCAACGAGCTCTACGCCACCGACGGCACCACCGACGACACCATGTACGGCCTGCTCGGCGTGCCCAGCTACACGATCGAGCTCGGTGTGGCGTTCTTCGAAAGCTGCTCGACTTTCCAGAGCTCGACCTTGCCCAACAACCTGCGCGCGCTGCGCTACGCCGCGCGCAACCTGTACGCGCCGTACCAGTATCCGTCCGGGCCCGATACCCAGACCGTCGGCGCTTCGGCCGCGAGCGTGCCGGCCGGAACCCCGGTGACGATCACCGCCACCATCAGCGACGCGGCCTACAACCAGAGCAACGGCAGCGAGCCGGTGCAGAACATCGCCTCCGCGCGCGCCTACCTCGACGCGCCGCCCTGGGCCGCCGGTGCGGTGCCGATAGCGATGAACGCCAGCGACGGCAGCTACAACGCCAGCACCGAATCGGTGACGATCGCGGTGCCGACCACGGGCCTCAGCCCCGGCGCGCACATCGTCTATGTCCAGGCGACCGACGCCGCCGGCAAGCCCGGCACGCCCAATGCGGTGCGTTTCACCGTCACCGGCAGCGGCGGCAACGCGCCGCCGGTGGCGAACTTCAGCGCTGCGGTCAGCGGCCTGAGCGTGGCCTTCACCGACAGCTCCAGCGACGGCGACGGCAGCATCGTCTCGCGCAGCTGGAACTTCGGCGACGGCAGCAGCTCGACCGCGACCAACCCGAGCAAGACCTACGGCGCCGCCGGCACCTACTCCGTCACGCTGACGGTGACCGATGACGACGGCGCCACCAATACCAAGACTGCGGCGGTCATCGTCGGCACCTCCGGCGCGCAGACCTACAGCAACGGCACCGACTACGCGATCAACGACAACGCCACCGTCGACAGCCCGATCTCAGTGACCGGCCGCACCGGCAATGCTGCACAGCTACAAGGGCGATCTGAAGGTCGACCTGGTCGCGCCCGACGGCACGCTCTACAACATCCACAACCGCAGCGGCGGCAGCGCCGACAACGTGGTCGGCACGTTCATCAAGGACCTGAGCAGCGAGCCGCTCAACGGCACCTGGAAGCTGCGCGTCAACGACAACGCCAGCGCCGACACCGGCACCCTCGACAGCTGGAGCATCACCTTCTGACCGTGCACGCGCGCCGTTCCGGCCGCGGCCGGAGCGGCGTCGCCGCATCGTCGCCCGCGCGGCCGGGGCGACCCCCGGTTCCGGCCGTTCTTCCGTCGCGCCCCTCGCTGCTCGATCCCGGGCGCATCCACCAGGAGTCGCACCCATGCACGCCGCTGCTATCAAACCCGCTTCTATCAAGCCCGCTTCCGCCCCGTTGCCCGCGCTGCTCGCGCTGGCACTCGCCCTGACCGCCGCACCCGCGCTCGCGCAGACCGCGCACGACCACGACCACGACCACGTCCGTCCCGCCGACGCCAGCGACGATCCGTTCGCGCCCGTCTATGTGGTCACGTCGCGCGAAACCTTCGATGCCGGGGTCAAGACCCTGGCGCGCCAATCCAGCGCCGTAGTCGGCGCCACCGGTGCGCCGCTGGTGATCTCGGAAGTGAAGACCCATCAACTGACCGACATCACCCGCCACGTGCACGAGAAGGAACGCCGTTGCGGCGGCTACTTCGCCTTCTCCAGCCGCGCCGAAGCCGAAGCCTTCGTGCGCAGCGACCGCAGCGCGCAGGCGATGGCCGGCAAGTTCCTGGCCGCCTACACCATCGACAACCAGGCCACGGTCACGCCCTGGCTGGGTCAGGTCGGCGAGAGCAACATCCGCTCCACCATCAGCCACCTGTCCACCCAGTACCCGAACCGCTACTACGCCTCGACCACCGGCCGCACCTCGGCCGAGTGGATTCGCAGCACCTGGCTGGGCCTGGCCAACGGCCGCAGCGACGTCAGCGCCGAGCTCTACACCGGTTGCACGACCTGTTCGACCCAGCCTTCGGTGATCCTGACCATCCAGGGCACCGATCTGCCGAACGAAGTCGTGGTGCTGGGCGCGCACCTGGATTCGATCTCCAACTCCGGCAGCGGCAACGCCATGAACGCGCCCGGCGCCGACGATGACGCCTCCGGCATCGCCACCCTCACCGAAGTGCTGCGCATCGCCATGGCCAGCGGCTACAAGCCCAAGCGCACGGTCAAGTTCATGGGCTATGCGGCCGAGGAAGTCGGCCTGCGCGGTTCCAAGGCCATCGCGACCTCGTACCAGAGCCAGGGCGTCAACGTGGTCGCGGCGCTGCAGCTGGACATGACCAACTACCGCACCAGCTCCGATCCGCACGTCAAAGTGATTACCGACTACTCCAACGCCGGCATGGTCCAGTTCCTGCAGGACCTGTTCACCTCCTACATGGGCGGCAGCGGCCTCAACCTGGTCACCGAGGCCTGCGGTTACGGTTGCTCCGACCATGCCTCCTGGACCGCGGCCGGCTATCCGTCGGCGATGTATCACGAGGGCCGGCTGTTCCCGAACCTGCACACCTCCGGCGACACCCTGGCCAACATGGGCAACTCGGCGACCAACAGCGTGCCGTTCGCGAAGCTGGGCCTGGCCTTCCTCGGCGAAGCGGCCAAGACGGCGAGCGGGGGGCCTAGCAACAACGCGCCGGTGGCGAACTTCAGTTCCTCGGTTTCGGGCCTGACCGCGACCTTCAGCGACAGCTCCAGCGACAGCGACGGTTCCATCGTCTCGCGCAGCTGGAACTTCGGCGACGGCAGCACCTCGACCGCGACCAACCCGAGCAAGACCTACGGCGCCTCCGGCACCTACACGGTCGCGCTCACCGTCACCGACGACGACGGCGCCAGCAACACCAAGACCGCATCGGTCACGGTGAACGGCAGCGGCGCGCAGACCTACAGCAACGGCACCGACTACGCGATCAACGACAACGCCACCGTCAACAGCCCGATCTCGGTGACCGGCCGCACCGGCAATGCACAGCTACAAGGGCGATCTGAAGGTCGACCTGGTCGCGCCCGACGGCACGCTCTACAACATCCACAACCGCAGCGGCGGCAGCGCCGACAACGTGATCGGCACCTTCACCTTCAACCTTTCCAGCGAAGCCCTCAACGGGACCTGGAACCTGCGCGTGAACGACAACGCCAATGCGGACACCGGCCGCATCGACAGCTGGAGCATCACCTTCTGAGGCAAGGGCAGGGCGGGCCGCCGCGGCGGCCCGTCCCGCGTGCGCGGTGCGAGGGCCGTTGAGCCACTAGCCTCTAGGCCTGATCGACGAGGCATGCAGCCTAGCCCGAAAGCCCTAAATCTCCGTACTGGACCAGGACTTGCTTGATGGACAGCATGCCGCTGCCTAACGCATCGAGCCGCGAAGCGGTTTCGGTTTGAATGAATTGTTAGGTGCCATCTGTCGGAATATGAAGCGGTTGGCACACATTGCCGACTTTAAGCGACAACAGTCGATCCGTTGCCAGCGCGAACAGCTTGGCGCCAATGTGGTCGGCATCTGGACTGAGGGTGGCAGCGGCAGGGAGATAGATAACCTGTCCGTTCTCCGAGACGCTGCCTGAGCCGACAGGAGCTCCAGCGATCACGAAAATCTGCACGGTACGCGGGTCGTTATCCGGAAGAGTCTCCAGCGTTGCGTCCGGGGTGACCATGGGCTGGATGGACTTTAGCAACGCAACTCGCTCCGCCTGGCAATCAATCGAGGAGGTTGATGGAGAAGGCGGAGTTCCAGCGCCCGTGATGATCAACGCTACGAGTATCAGTGTGGTCATTGCGGCACCTGATGTTTGAGTGGGCCCAACTGCGGTACTGACATGGACCTCATGCCCGTTCCGCGAATTTTTACGGTCGCGGAGATTTCTATTGCTGGACTCTGGAATATGCCCGGCAGGGCAGAGCTGTCCCTCGATCCGAAAACGGGGTGTGACTCGGGTTTTGGCAAGCCGACCAAGGCTTGTCAATCAAACTGTTCCTGCCCATCGCAAAGGTTTGCAGCAAGAATAAAGCGCCGCTTATGCGCGATCTGCGCGCGCATCTCGCTGCGAAAAAACGGCCGTATCGGATTCGTTCCGCGCCGACGCTGGGGCAATGTGAGCGTGCGGCTCAGATCGCCTCGAAGCGATTGGCGGCGACGTTCTTGCGGACCTTGTTCGGGTCCCAGATCAGGCCGTTCATGGCGATGTACACGCCCGGCGGCAGCGACTGCACCGCGCCGACCGCGCAGCCGACGTTGAACTCGGCATCCGAGCCGCGGAAGCGCGCCGGGCTCAGTGCGCCGGTCAGGACGATGGTCTTGTCGGTCAGCGCGGCCAGCACCTTGGCGGTCTCGACCATGGTGTCGGTGCCGTGGGTGATCAGCACGTGCTTGGCCGGCTGCGCGGCGATCGCGGCGCGGATCAGCTCGCGGTCGTCGTTGGTTATGTGCAGCGAGTCCTTGCGGATGATCGGGATCACGTTGAACTGGAAGGTCACGCCCAGCTCGCGCAGGATGCCGCCGATCTGCGGCTCGCCGATCTGGTAGTCGGACTTGTCGTCGAAGTAGATCTTGTCGATCGTGCCGCCGGTGGTGACGATGCAGAGCTGGTCCATCGAAGCTGGGTCGCGAGGCTGGGGTCCGCGCAATTATAGGCCCGCGCACCGTCACCCTGTGGGAGCGGCGTAAGCCGCGATCGAAGGCCCGCGCCGTGGCGCAGCCGCGCGGGTGCCCGATCGCGGCTTACGCCGCTCCCACAGACAGCGCGGCGGTTGCCGGCGCAGGAGTAGTGCGTTCAGACCGCGGGCTTGCCGCCGAACCGCGACTTCAAGCCCGGCAGGCTCGCGGCGAACACCACGATCACGGCCAGGATCAGTTCAGTCCAGGCGTACAGGCGTTCGGGCGGGCGCGAATAGGCCACCATCACCCCATGGCTGAACCAGGCCAGCGCCAGCACCGCCGACCAGAAGCCGGCGCGCGGGTTGCCGCGCAGCACGCCCAGCGCAAGCCAGGCCGGCGGCAGCGCGAACACCGCCAGCGCGCCCCAGGCCGGCGGCGTACGGCCGCCGAACCACAGCGCGTACAGCGCGACCAGGCCGATCAGCGCCAGCGCCAGGACCTTGCGCGGCAAGCTCATCGGCTCACCTTGAGGGTCAGTTCGGCCACGCGCCGGCCGAGCACGCGCGCCAGCCGCGCCTCGTCCTCGCTGGGCTGCGGGTCGTCCTGGCTGCCGGCGACGTGGCTGGCGCCGTAGGGCGTGCCGCCGCCGCGGGTGCTGCTGAGCGTGGGTTCGGTGTAGGGAATGCCGAGGATCACGCAGCCGTGGTGCAGCAGCGGCACCATCATCGTCAGCAGGGTCGATTCCTGGCCGCCGTGCTGGGTCGCGGTCGAGGTGAATACCGCGGCCGGCTTGCCGACCAGGGTGCCGCTGGCCCACTCCGCGCCCAGGCCGTCCAGCCAGTGCTTCATCGGCGCGGCCATGTTGCCGAAGCGGGTCGGGCTGCCCAGGACCAGCCCGGCGCATTCGACCAGGTCGCGCGATTCCACATAGGGTGCGCCGTCTTCGGGCACCGGCGGTGCCGCGGTCTGGGTCACGGCGGCGACCGGAGGCACCGTGCGCAGCCGCGCCTGCACGCCCTCGACCTCGCCGATGCCGCGCGCGATCTGGCGCGCCAGCCGCGCCACCGATCCGCCGCGGCTGTAGTAGAGCACCAGAACTTCGGTCATCGCATTCTCCTGTTGCGGGTAAGCATAGTGGCTGCGCGGCCGCGCTTGCGAGCCAGCCGGCTTCCGCCCCGCCCGAACGCGATCCCTGCATGCCCTGCGCACGCGCCATCGGTTACCCTCCGGGGCGATGGAACCGCTGAACACGATCAATCGCTGGGGCGACCGCATGCGCGACCGCGCACGCGTCGGCACCTTCTTCCGTTTTCTGGCCCGGCGCTTCCTCGACGACAACCTGTTCCAGGCCGCCGGCGCGCTGTCCTACACCACCGTGTTCGCCCTGGTGCCGCTGTCGATGGTGGTGTTCGGGGTGCTGTCGGCGTTCCCGGTGTTCGGCGAATGGAGCGACCGCCTCAGCGACTATGTGTTCTCCAACTTCGTGCCCTCGGCGGCGCGCTCGGTCGAGGCCAGTCTCAAGCAGTTCTCGGCCAACATCGGCCAGCTCACCGCGGCCGGCGTGATCGCCCTGGTGGTGTCGCTGCTGATCACGCTCAACGGGGTGGAGACGACTTTCAACCGGATCTGGCGGGTCAAGGCGGCGCGGCCCCAGGTCGGGCGCTTCCTGGTCTATTGGACCGTGCTGACCCTGGGGGCGCTGATGGCCGCGGCCAGCCTGGCGGTGTCGGCCAAGTTCTTCTCGATGGAGGTGTTCGCGACCCAGCCCGGACGGTGGCTGGAGCGCGTGTTGCTGCAACTGGCGCCGGTGGCGATCGAATGGCTGGCATTCGCCGCCATCTACCGCGTGGTCCCGCACCGCACGATCCATTGGCGCCATGCCTTCGCCGGCGCGCTGCTGGCGGCGACGCTGTTCGAGTTGGTGAAGTGGGGCATCGGCCTGTACCTGGGCAGCTTCGGCTCCTATTCCAAGATCTACGGCGCGTTCGCGGCGGTGCCGATCTTCCTGCTGTGGATCTACCTGAGCTGGATCGCGGTGCTGCTGGGCGCGTCGCTGGCGTCGTCGATCTCGGCCTTCCGTTACCAGCCCATCGCCATGCGCCTGCCGCTGGGCTTCGAGATGTACGGGCTACTGCGCTTGCTGGCGCGCTTCAACGAGGCCCGCACCGAAGGCCGCGGTTTGCACAGCGACGAAATCCAGCAGCTCGAGCCCATGCTCACCGACACCCTGGTCCAGCAGATGCTGTCGCAGCTATGCCAGATCAACGTGGTCGCGCGCGCCGAGACCGGCGAATGGCTGCTGTCGCGCGATCTCGACGACCTGTCGCTGGGCGAACTCTACGAAGCCTGCAGCCTGCGCATCCCGATCGCCGAAGCCATGCTGCCCTGCCGCGACGATTCGCTGGGCCGCTCGGCGGTCGCCGCCATGGACGAACTGCGCATTCCCTTGCGCGACCTGCTCAAACGCCGCGTTTCCACCATCCACGCCGACCAGGAATGAAACCGATGACGTTACGCCGCCTTGCCCCGATCCTTGCGCTGTCGTTGCTGACCGTCGCGCTCGCGGGCTGCAACAAACCGGCGCCGACGCCCGAGCCCAAGGTCGAGGCGCCCGCGCCCAAGCCGCCCGTCGAAGCGCCGGCGCCGGCGCCGGCCGAGCCGGCCGCTGCCGAAGCCGCGGCCGCCAAGCCCGGCGCCGTGCCGGAGCTGAAACTGCCGACCTTGGACAACGGCGAGTTCGACCTGGCCGCGCATCGCGGCAAATGGGTGGTGGTGAACTTCTGGGCGACCTGGTGCGCGCCCTGCCTGAAGGAAATGCCGGAACTGTCGGCGATGGATGCGATGCGCGAGCACATCGAAGTGATCGGCCTGGCCTACGAGGAAATCGACGCGGCCGACATGCGCGCGTTCCTGAAGAAGCGTCCGGTGGTCTACCCGATCGCGATCGTCGACACCTACGACCCGCCCAAAGCCTTCGACACCCCGCGCGGCCTGCCGACCACCTATCTGGTAGGCCCCGACGGCAAGATCGTCGACAAATTCATGGGCCCGGTGACCGCGACCATGATCGAAGGCGCGATCGCCAAGGCCGGCGGCCCGGCCGCGCCCGCGGAGGCGAAGCCGAGCCGGTCGTGAGCGCGGCGCGCTACTACATCGGCGGCAAGGTCCAGGGCGTGTGGTTCCGCGCCAGCACGCGCGAACAGGCGCTGGCGCTGGGCCTGCGCGGCTACGCGCGCAATCTCGCCGACGGCCGGGTCGAGGTGCTGGCGGCCGGCGACGATGCGGCGTTGGCGACGCTCGAGGCCTGGCTGCGGCGCGGGCCGGCCAACGCCCGCGTCGACCATCTCGAACGCGAGCAGGCGCACGAGGACGAGGCCGGCGGCGGTTTCGTCTGCGGTTGAGGCGTAGCGATCCCGGCCGATCGCAAGATCGTTCCCGCCCGCTTTCTGTGGGAGCGGTGTAAGCCGCGATCGCATGGTCGCGGATCGCAACGCTGGCAGCCGACCGCGGCTCACGCCGCTCCCACAACGGTCTGGGCTCACGCCGGGCCGGGCCGCACCATCAATCGCCCGTTGCGCCACTCGCGCTGTTCGCTCGCATAGCCGCGCCGCTGCAGGTAGTCGAAGATCGAACGCACCGTGACGACCGGGTAGTCGCCGGACAAGCGCGTGCCGACCGGATGATCGGTGAAGGCTGCGTTGGCCGAGAACAGGCCGCCGAGCACGCGCTTGGAATAGGGGATATGCACGCGGTCCGGCCGGAAGCCGTCGCGCTGGGCCCAGGCGTAGGCGCTGCGGCGGTCGCCCATGGTCGCGGCGTCGTTCGCGCTCGCGGCCAGCAGTTCCAGCACCCAGGCGGTGGAGTTCTGATAGTCGTCGCTGCCCGGGCGCGCGATCAGGCTGTAGTGCGGCTGGTGCAGGCTGCGCTGCGGCAGCGCGCGCAATCGCGTCGCCAGGCGCTCGGCCTGCGCCGGCTGCAGCCAGACGATGCGTGCGTCCTGGTTGACCAGGTCGTCGCTGAAGAAATTGACCAGGCCCTGGGCGTAGAGGTTAGAACGGTCGCTGCCGCATTCGTTGAGCAGATGGACCGCGGTCCAGCGGCCATTGGAGTGATCGCGCACCACGAAGCCGACATGGCTGTAGACCAGGCCCTGCGCCGACAAGTCGGTGCCGACCCGCGCGACCAAGGCCACCGGCGCATCGCGTTCGTCCAGCGCGGCGGCCACGCGCAACGCGGTGGCCGCGGCCGCGGCGACCTTCTCGGCCGACACGGTCTGTGCGTCGCAGCGGGTGCCGGCTTCGGCTCGCGGCGCGCCGAAGGCGATCAGCACGATCGCGGTCGGCAGGATCGCGGTCAGGACGAGGTGGCGCCAGATCGGCCGTGCTTCAGCTCGCATGGGATTACGCTCCTCGCTCAGTCGATACGTTGGCTGTGCAGCAACTCTCGCGCCCGCTCGTTGGGAACGAAGCACAGCGCGTGGCCGCCGGCGCTGAGCAGCCAGCCGGCCGCGACCACGCTGACCGCGACCGCCTGACCGACGTGCAGGCCCAGTTCCTTGGCCGCTTGCGCCGACAGGTAGACCACGAAGGACGCGCCGACCCCGACCGCCGACACCGTGACCGCCACGCCCTGGGCGCTGGCGGCGACGCCGGTGACCGAGAACTTGGCGCCTTCCGACAACGCTAGCGCGACCGCGGCCGGGACTTCGACCGAAGCGGCGAGGCTGGCCTCGGACTGGCGACTGGCGGCGTCGGACTGGATGGCCGCAAAAGCTGGCGTCCCAGCCAGCAGGCCAGCGGCGGCCGAAACGACCAGGACGAGGGGGAAACTCCAGCGTGGGACGTTCCTAGGCATCGCGCTTGCTCATCAGGGTCTGGGGACACGCTGGCCAGCGCCGCGAGCGTTTGCAACGCGCATCGGCGGGGTGGCTCCCGTCGCGCTGCCGGGTAGCGTATTTTTATACCCATGGCCCTGTCCCTAGAACTCGTCGACGCCCTCAAACGTTTCCTGCGCGCGCAGGACCTCACTTACCGCGACCTGGCGACCCGGCTGAAGCTCAGCGAGGCCGCGGTCAAACGCATGTTCTCCAAGCGCGCCATGAGCCTGGAGCGGCTGGAGCAGATCTGCGACGTGCTGGATGTCGGCCTGGCCGAACTCAGCGCCGAAGCCGCGCGCGGGCGCAAGGCCATGGCCGAGCTCAGCGAGGCCCAGGAGCAGGCCCTGGTCGACGAGCCGGCGCTGCTGCTGGCCGCGTTCCTGACCCTCAATCGCTGGAAGCAGGAGGACGTGCAGGAGCACTTCCTGTTCGACGACGCGCAGTGGACCCGACTGCTGGTGCGGCTGGACCGGCTCGGCATCATCGAACTGATGCCCGGCAACCGCGGCCGCCCGCTGACCGCGCGCAACTTCCGCTGGCGCGCCGACGGGCCGATGGAACGGTATTTCCGGCTGAACCTGCTCGGCGATTTCTTCGCCGACCCCTTCGACGGCGAACAGGACGTGCTGTTGCTGCTCAGCGGCAGCCTGAGCATCGCCGGCATCCGCCAGCTCAAGCAGCGCCTGGGCGAGGTCGCGCGCGAATTCGACTCGCTGCTGGCGCGCGATGCCGCGCTGAGCGCGCGGGATCGGGTCGGCGTGAGCCTGGTGCTGGCGCAGAAGCCGTGGCTGCTGCAGCTGTTCCAGCCGTATCGGCGGTCGCAGGCGGGCTAGCTGAAGAGGGTCGAGAGGTTGAGAGGTTGAGAGGTTGAGAGGTTGAGAGGTTGAGAGGTTGAGAGGTTGAGAGGCGGGAGGGTTCGTCGGTAAGGCGATCGCGGCTCACGCCGCTCCCACAGACAGCGGCCGCGCCTCATGTGGGAGCGACGTGAGTCGCGATGATGGAATGCGAACGGCCGCGCCGCTTCGATTGCGTCGCGCATTCGATGGGGTCACGCGGTTTTGCGATGTTTCGCGGTCGCGGCTCACGCCGCTCCTACCCCAGGCGGGGCGGTTGTGGGGTAGGAGCGACGTGAGTCGCGACCGTCCAGCGCGAACGGCCGCGCGGTTTCACTTCTTCTTGCTGGCCGCCGGCTTGTTCGGAATCGGCTTGAGCGCGCCGTAGCGCTCTTTTTTAGGCTTACCCGGCAGCGGCGGGAATTCCAGCGTGCTTTCCGGCAGCTTGTGCTCCGGCGCGCGCGACAGCAGGTCGCGGATCAGGCTCAGGCGGCCCTGGCGCTGGTCGTTGAAATCGACCAGGGTCCACGGCGCGTGCTTGCTGTGGGTGGCCGCGAGCATGGCTTCGCGGGCGCGGGTGTAGTCGTCGTAGTGCTTGCGCGCCTCGACATCGATCGACGACAGCTTCCAGCGCTTGAGCGGGTCGGCCAGGCGTTCGGCGAAACGTTCCTCCTGCTCGGCCTGGTCGCAGCACAGCCAATACTTGAACAGGACGATGCCGTCGTCGGTGAGCAGCTTCTCGAACGCGGGCGCCTGCTTGAGGAAGGCGGCGACCTGATCGGGCTTGGCGAAACCCATCACCTGCTCGACGCCGGCGCGGTTGTACCAGCTGCGGTCGAACAGCACGATCTCGCCGGCCGCGGGCAGGTGCGGCACGTAGCGCTGGAAATACCACTGGGTGCTTTCGCGGTCGTTGGGCTTGGGCAGGGCGACGACATGGCACTGGCGCGGGTTGAGGTGCTCGGTGATGGTGTTGATCGCGCCGCCCTTGCCGGCGGTGTCGCGGCCCTCGAACAGGATGACGATGCGGCGGCCGCTGTGCTGGACCCAGCGCGCGACATCGGCCAGTTCCAGCTGCAGCGCTTCGAGCTGGGCTTCGTAGTCCTTGCGCTTGAGCTTGCTCATCGCTGGGCCTTCTTCTTGGCCGGCGCGCGCGCCGGGCGGCTGCGCTTGGTGCCGGCCATCGCGGTGGCGACTTCGAGCAAGGCGCCTTGTTGGGTGGTGTTGAGCGCGCGGTAGGCGGCGAGCAGGTCGTGCTCGCCCTGGGTGCGGGCCGGGTCGAAGGTGCTGGCCAGCTCCGACAGCAGCGCGCCCGCGGGCACGCCGAAGGTGCGGGCGAGCGCGTCGAGCTGGTCCTTGCCGGGCAGCTTTTCGCCCTGCAGCCAGGCGCTGACCGTGGCCACGCCGGCGCGCGGGATCGCGGTGGCGATGTCGGCGGCGTTCATGCCGCGGGCCTTGGCGAGCAGTCGCAAGGTGGTACCTAGCGGCATGGCGATCACTCCTTGTGAGCGGGTTCGAGCAAACGGGGACGCAGGGTGGCGAGATTGCAGGGCCGGGTGCGCGCGTCGAGCTGGGCGCGGATGATCTTTTCCCAGGCGGTGCGGCAGGCCGAGGTCGAGCCCGGCAGGCAGAACACGAAGGTGGCGTTGGCCAGGCCGGCGAAGGCGCGCGACTGCAGGGTCGAGGTGCCGATCTCGTCGAAGCTGAGCGAGCGGAACAGCTCGCCGAAACCGGGCATTTGCTTGTCCAGCAAGGGCAGCAGCGCTTCGGGCGTGGAGTCGCGGCCGGTGAAGCCGGTGCCGCCGGTGACCAGCACGCCGTCGATCTCGGGGTCGGCGATCCACTGCGATACCGCCGCGCGCAGGCGGTAGCGGTCGTCGGGCAGCAGCCGGCGCTCGCCGAGGCGGTGGCCGGCCTCGCTCAGCGACTGCACCAGGTAGTCGCCGGAACTGTCTTCGGCCAGGGTGCGCGAGTCCGATACGGTCAGCACGCACAGTCGCAAGGGAATGAAATCGCGTTCTGCGGTCATGCGGCGAAGCCTAGCGCAATCGTGGTGGAGAGGGGGCGGCGCGAGTGCGCGGGCGGTCGGCGGGCGTGGTCGCGGTTTGCGCCGCTCCTGCCCCAAAGCCTTGTTTCGGCGGATGCGAAAGAGCCGTTCAACGCGCTGCGAGCTCGAACGGCGCCGGCGGCAGCCTGCATCGATGCCGCTGCGCCATGGTCGCGACGGCGGCAGCGAAATCGAGCGCGAAGCCGGCCATGTCGAACAGGCCGCTGTCGGTGCGCCGTTGCGCCAGTTCGGCGCGCAGGGCGGTCAGCGCGGCGCGGTCGCGGCCCAGCGCGATCGCGCGGGCGATGAAGGCCGCATCGTCGTCGACATTCATGCTGGTCAGGCCGAGGTGGTGGTTCAGGCTGCCGGCGACGCGCGCGGCGAAGGTCGCGCCGGGGCGGGTCAGCACCGGGCAGCCGGCCCAGAGCGCGTCGGAGGCGGTGGTGTGGGCGTTGTAGGGCTCGGTGTCCAGGAACAGATCGGCCTGTTGCAGCCGCGCCAGATAGTCGGCGTGCGGCTGCTTGGGCATGAACACCAGCCGTTGCGGCGCCACGCCCTGCGCCTGCGCGAACGCGCGCAGGCGCGCGTCGGCCTCGCCCGGGCCGGACAACAACCACAGCACGCTGTCCGGCACCTCGCGCAGCACCGCCAGGGCCCGGCCCATGCTGCGCGGGTTGAGCTTGTAGCTGTTGTTGAAGCAGGCGAACACGGTGCCGGTGTCGGGCAGGCCGCAGGCGGCGCGCGGCGGCGGCGGCGGAATCGCGCGCGCGGTGTCGGAGGGCTGGAAGCAGCGCGGCAGCCAGGCCACGGCCTCGCTGTAATGCGGCGCCATCCCGTCGGGCAGGGCATAGCGGTCGGCGAGCACGTAGTCGATCCAGGGTGCGCCCGAAGTGCCGGGGTAGGCCAGCCAATTGACCTGCACCGGCGCCGGCCGCAGCGCGAGGGCTTCCGGCACGCCGCCGCCGCCCCAGCCGCGCAGGTCGAACAACACCTCGATGCCGACGCCGCGGATCGCCGCGGCGACCTGCGCGTGCGGGCGCTGCGAGACGTCGTGCAGCGTATGCGCGGCCGCGCGCAGGCGTTGCCGCACCGGGCCGCCGTCGTCGCCGTTGAGCGCGAACAGGTGCAGCTCCAGGCCGGGCTGCGACTTCAGCGCCTCGAATAATGCAACCGTGAGCAGGCCGGTCGGATGCGCGCCGAAACCGTTGGACAGGAAACCTGCGCGGACCGGCGCGTCGTCGTCGGCGCGCGCGGCCGCCGCGGGCAAGGGGCGCACCGCGCGCGCGATCTCGGCCGCGCGCAAATGCGCGCAGCGCAGTTGCTCGGCGGCGTCGGCGTCTTCGCTGAGGAAGGCGAACGGTTCCACCGCGGCGCGGCCGGCCGCGACCGCATCGCGGACCTGGCGCGACAGCGCGTCGAGATCGCGCCAGTCGCAGAGCTTGCGGCGCCAGGCCAGCAGATACGCGGCCAGCTGCGGTTCGTCGGGCGCGAGCGCGTGCGCACGGGCGTAGGCCTGCGAGGCGGCCTCGGCTTCGCCGGCGTCTTCCAGGGCGTGCCCCAGCCAGACCGCGATGCCGGGGTGGTCGGGCGCATTGCGCGCGGCCTCGCGCAGGCTCGCGACGGCGTCCTCGCGCCGGCCCAGCATCCATTGCGCGCGGCCCAGTCGCGCCAGCGCTTCGGGATGGCCGGGGCGCAGGCTCAGCGCGCGTTGCGCCGCGCTCGCGCCGGCCGCGGCGTCGCCGGCGTCGAGCTCGTGTTCGGCCAGCACGATCCAGGCGATCGCATCGCCCGGATTGCGTTGCAGGGCCAGGCGCAGTTCGGCGCGCGGGTCGTTCAAAGCCGGCTCAGGCCGCGGTCAACGGCAGGTGGTAGCGCAGGGTGCCGTCGTAGCGCTGCCAGCCGCCGGCGTCGTACAGCGCCTGCGCAGTCGCGTTGTCGGGATTGGTTTCCAGTTCCAGGCGCACCGCACCGTCGGCGCGGGCGAAGCCGGCCGCGGCGTCCAGCAGCGCCTGGGCGACGCCGCGGCGGCGCGCGTCGGCGTTCACGAACAGGTCGTTGAGCACCCACACCCGCGCCGCGCGCACCGAGGAGAACGTCGGATAGAGCTGGGTGAAGCCGACCGGCGCGGCGTCGAGTTCGGCCAGGAACACCGCCGACTCGTCGCGCTGCAGACGCTGGGCGATGAAGGCGCGCGAGGCGTCTTCGTCGTAACGCTGCGTATAGAAGTGCCGGTAGCGGTCGAACAGCGGTGCGAGCGCGTCGAGGTCGTCGAGACTGGCGCGGCGGACGGTGGGGCTCATGGGCGATCGATCCGGCGAGGGAGGTCGGATTATGGCGCTCGGGGTGCGGGGCGTCATCGCGGGAGTGGGGCAGCCCTCACCCCAACCCCTCTCCCGCAGGCGGGAGAGGGGCTAAGCAGCATCGGGGAGGGATAGATGGCGTGTTCTCGCCATCCCTTCTCCCGCTCGCGGGAGAAGGTGCCAGCAGGGCGGATGAGGGCCGCTCTTAATCCGAAGTCAATCGCGCCAGCTCATCGGCCTGATGCTCCTGCATCAGCCGCGCGACCAGCGCATCCAGATCGCCCGCGATCACGTTCGGCAGGTCGTACAAGGTCAAACCTTCGACGCGGTGGTCGGTGATGCGGCCTTGCGGGAAGTTGTAGGTGCGGATGCGCTGGCTGCGGTCGCCGCTGCCGACCTGCAGCTTGCGGGTCTCGGCCTGGGCGGCCGCGGCCTTGGCGATCTGGGCCTCGGCCAGCATCGCCTTCAGCCGCTTCATCGCCTTGTCGCGGTTGGCGTGCTGGCTGCGCTCGGTCTGGCTTTCGACCACGATCCCGCTGGGGGCGTGGGTGATGCGGATCGCCGAGTCGGTCTTGTTGACGTGCTGGCCGCCGGCGCCGGAGGAGCGGAAGGTGTCCACGCGCAGATCGGCGGGGTTGATCTCGATCGGTTCGCCCTCGGGCTCGACCGGGATGATCGCCACCGTCGCCGCCGAAGTGTGGATGCGGCCCTGCGATTCGGTGTCCGGCACGCGCTGGACCCGATGCGTGCCGGATTCGAACTTGAGCCGCGAATACGCGCCGCGGCCTTCGACCCGGGCGATGACTTCCTTGAAACCGCCGTGCTCGCCGGCGCTGGAGGATTCGATCTCGACCTTCCAGCCCTGGCGTTCGGCGTAGCGTGCGTACATGCGGAACAGGTCGCCGGCGAAGATCGCGGCCTCGTCGCCGCCGGTGCCGGCGCGCACTTCCAGATACAGGTCGCCCTCGTCGCGCGGGTCCTTGGGGATCAGGTGGGCGAGCAGTTCGGTGTCCAGGGTCTGCAGGCGTTCGCGCGCGGCGGCGATTTCTTCCTCGGCCAGTTCGCGCAGTTCCGGATCGCCGCGCATGGCCTCGGCCGCGGCCAGGTCGGCCTTGGCGCGGGCCTCATCGGCCAAGGCGGTCGCGACCGGTTCCAGCTGGGCGAATTCGCGCGAGAACTTGCGGAAGCGCTCGGCGTCGCCGATCACGCCCGGGTCGGCGAGCATGCGTTCGAGTTCCTCGCGACGCTCGGCGAGGGCTTCCAGTTTGCGGCGCAGGGTCGGGGTCATGGGAGCCGGGGTTCGGAGTGTGGGATTCGGATCGGCGAAGCGAACGACGCGTGTGGGCGTCGCTAGGCTTCGCGGCCGGAATCCGACTCCGACGCGGCGTCGCTTGCCTCTCCCGGCGGCTCCGGAAACAGCTTGTCCGCCGCCCGCGCGAGTTCGGCGTTGCCGCTGAGCGCGGCCTCGCGCAGGGCGATGGTCGGTGCGTGCAGCAGGCGGTTGGTCAGGGTGTGGGCGAGGAAGTTCAGCACTTCGGCCGGATCCTGCCCGGCGTCGAGCTGCTGCTTGGCCTTGGCCAGCACTTCGGCGCGCGCGGCTTCGCCGTGCGCGCGCAGGCGCTTGAGCGGCGCGGTGCGGGTGCTCGCGGCCATGGTTTCGACGAAGCGCGCGACCTGCAGATCGACGATCGCCTCGGCTTCGGTCGCGGCCTCGCGGCGGCTGCGGCGGTTGTCCTCGATCGCCCGTTCGAGGTCGTCGACGGTGTAGAGGAAGGTGTCCTTGAGATCGGCCACGTCCGCGGCGATGTCGCGCGGCACCGCCAGGTCCAGCAGCAGCATCGGCCGATGCTTGCGGGTGGCGAGCGCGGCGGCGACCTGGGGCCGATGCAGGATCGGTTCGCGGCTGGCGGTGGCCGACAGCACGATGTCGGCCTCGCCCAGGTGGCGGTCGAGTTCCGACAGCGGCAGGGCCACGCCGCCGTGGCGGCTGGCCAGGTCCTGGGCGTGGCTGAGGGTGCGGTTGGCGATCAGCAGGCGCTTGGCCTTGGCCTGCACCAGGTGGCGCGCGGCCAGTTCGATGGTCTCGCCCGCGCCGATCAGCAGCACGGTCGAGTCCTCCAGGCGGGCGAAGGATTCCTGCGCCAGCCGCACCGCGGCCGACGCCACCGACACCGGATTGGCGCCGATGCGGGTGTCGGTGCGGGCGCGCTTGGCGGTCGAGAACGCCTGCTGGAACAGGCGGTCGAGCTGACTGCCCAGGCTGCCTGCATTGCGCGCGGTGGCCCAGGCGTCCTTGACCTGACCCAGGATCTGCGGCTCGCCCAACACCAGCGAGTCCAGCCCGGTCGCGACCCGGAACAGGTGGCGCACGGCGTCGGCGTCGCGGTGGCGATACAGATAGGCGTGCAGGTCGCCCATGTCCTGCGGGTGCGTGGCCAGCCAGTCGGCCAGGGCGCGGCCGTCGTCGTCGGCGACCGCATACAGCTCGGTGCGGTTACAGGTCGACAGCAGCGCGACCTCGCTGACCTGCGGCAACGCGCGCAGCGTCGCCAGCGCGGCCGGCACGGTCTCGGACGAGAACGCGACCCGCTCGCGCAGGCTGACCGGCGCGGTCTGGTGGTTGATGCCTAGGACGAACAAGCTCATCGGACAGTGATGCGTCCTGGGGCATGCGCCGACGGCGGTCGACGGGGCGGGGTAGGGGACATCCGTTCAGGTGCTTGCGATAAGCTGCGGGCTGCTGAAGGCCGCCATTCTACCGGCCCGTTTGGTTTCGACGAATTCGATGGATTCGATGGGTTCGATTCATGTTGTCTCAAGCCGCCGCGCCACCCCGCGCGCCCTGACCGTCCTGGCCGGCGCCGTCCTGGCCGTGCTGCTGGCGCCGGCCGCCGCCGCGCCCTCGGCCAAACCGGCGCAGGCGCTGCCCGCCGACGCCTCGGCCGCGACCAGCGCCGCGCTGGAGCCTTTGCTGACCGGCGAATTCGCGCTCCAGGCCGGCAAGCTCAAGGAAGCCGCGACCGCCTACGCCGCCGCCGCCCGCGCCGCCAAGGACAAGGACCTGGCCGCGCGCGCCACCGATATCGCGATCGTGGCCAAGGAGGACAAGCTGGCCGCCGAATCGCTGGCGCTGTGGCGCGAGCTCGGCGGCGACGGCGCGCCGCTGCTGGCCTCGCAGGCGATCCTGGCCCTGCGCGGCGGCGACGAACGCGCCGCCCTGCGCGACCTCGACCGCCTGATGCTGGCCGACGAAACCGGCTGGCGGCGGGTGCTGGGCGTGCTTTCGACCGGCTCCAAAGACCCGCAACAGGCCGCGCGCCTGCTGGAAAAGCTGATCGACGGCAGCCAGATGCCCAAGGACCTGATGGCCTGGGTCGCCTTCGGCCTGTACGCCCAGCGCCTGGACCAGCCCAAGCTGACCGAGCGCATCGTCGGTGAGGTGGTCGAGCGTTTCCCCGGCAATCCGCGCGTCAGCCTGCTGCGCGCCAGCCAGCTGCGCGAGGAAGGCAAGAAGGACGAAACCCGCAAGGTGCTGGAGTCGATCACCGACCAGGCCGACGCCGACCCGCAGCTGCGCGGCCTGATCGCCCAGGAATACGACGCCCTCGGCGACCTGCCGACGGCCGCGGCGGTGATGGGCCGCGGCGAGCAGGACGACCAGACTTACGCCCTGCGCGCCTCGCTGCTGGCGCGCGCCGAAGACAAGAAGACCCTGACCGCGCTCTACGACGAGCTGCGCCGCAACGCCGCCAAGCCCGAGCCGGGCCGGCGCCTGCTGCTGGGCCAGATCGCCGAATTCCTGGAGCGCAACGACGAGGCCCTGGACTGGTACCGCGGCGTGCCCGGCGGCCCGCAGCGCTGGGTCGCCAAGCTGCGCGCGGCCAACGTGCTGCACGAACTCAAGCGCGCCGACGAGGCCTACGCCGCGCTGAGCGCGATGCAGGCCGACGCCTCGGCCGACGACGACACCCGCCGCGACGCCTACCTGCTGGAAGCCGCGCTGCGCGCCGAGGACAAGAACGACGCCGGCGAGCTCGACGCCTTCGCGCGCGGCCTGGCCGCGTTCCCGGACGAGCCGGAAATCCTCTACGCCCGCGCCCTGAGCTATGAGCGCAGCGACGACATCCCGCGCGCCGAGGCCGATTTCCGCCGCATCCTGGTCGCCGAGCCCGACAGCGTGGCCGCGCTCAACGCGCTCGGCTACACCCTGGCCGATCGCACCACCCGCTACCAGGAGGCGCTGGAGCTGATCCAGCGCGCCCGCACCGCCGAGCCCGACAACGCCGCGATCATCGACAGCTACGGCTGGGTGCTCTACCGCCTGGGCCGCCATCAGGAAGCCTTGGCGGAGCTGCGCCGCGCCCTGACCCTGCAGAAGGACCCGGAGATCGCCTCGCACCTGGCCGAGGTGCTGTGGGCGGTCGGCAAGAAGGACGAGGCGCGCAAGTATTTCGATCAGGCGCGCAAGCTCGACCCCGACAACCGCGCCCTCAAGCGCGCCCTGGAAAAGACCGGCGCATGAGCGCGCGGGCGCTGACCGCCGCGGCCCTGGCCGCGCTGCTGAGCGCCTGCGCCGGGCAGGCCGTGCGCGGCCCGGCCCCGCCGGCGCTGTCGCCGGCCGCCGTCGAGGCCGCCCAGGTCGCCCGCGAATCCGCGCTGCGCGAGCAGTCCGAATGGTCTTTGAGCGGCCGCATCGCGCTCAGCAACGGCCGCAACGGCGGCTCCGGCCGGATCGAGTGGCGCCAGAACGGCGCCCGTTACGAAGTCGCGCTCAGCGCCCCGGTCACCCGCCAGAGCTGGCGCCTCAGCGGCGATGCCGCCGGCGCGCGCCTGGAAGGTCTGGAAGGCGGCACCCGCAGCGGCCCCGACGCCGCCGCGCTGCTGCGCGAGGCCACCGGCTGGGAGATCCCGATCGCGGCCCTGAGCGACTGGGTGCGCGGCCTGCGCGCCCAAGGGCAGGCGCCGGCGGAGGTGCGCTACGGCGCCGACGGCCGCCCGGCCCGGATCGAGCAGGGCGGCTGGAGCATCGACTACCGCTGGCCGGCGGCCGAGGGTTCCGACCGTCCCTCGCTGCCGTCGCGGCTGGATGCGGTGCGCGGCGAGGCCAAGGTGAAGTTGATCGTGGATGAGTGGCAGGGGTCGGCCAGCGTCGCCGGTGCGCCGCTGCAAGGCGCGCAAACCGTTCAGCTGCGCAATGAGCTTGCGGCGCTGAACCTCGCCGATCCCGCCGCCGATCTAGCGGTGAATCTGGCGGCGGGCGATCTGAGCGCGATCGGTATCTGCGGCTATGCCTGCGATGCCCCCGGCCTGAGCGCGGACAACGAGCGCCGGGTTCGCGTGCGCAATCTTTCCGGTACCGGCGACATGATCGAGAACGCCGAGCATGAGCGGCTTATGCGGCAGGCCGCAGCCTATGCGCGAACCTACAACGCAGCCCTCGATGCCTGGCTGCGGGCGAATCCTCCGTCCGCGGACTGACCGCGCCGTCCTCCGATTCGTCGCCCGCCATGCCCGCCCCCGACAGCGACCACCCCTGGTCCCTCTGGCCCGCCCCGGCCAAGCTGAACCTGTTCCTGCGCATCACCGGCCGCCGCGCCGACGGCTACCACCTGCTGCAGACCGTGTTTCGTCTCCTGGACTGGGGAGACTCGATCCGGCTGCGGGTGCGCGACGACGGCCGCATCGTCCGCCATGGCGCCTCGGTGGCTGGCGTCAGCGAGGACCAGGACCTGACTGTCCGCGCGGCTAAGTTGCTCAAAGAAGCAGTCAACGTCGGCAAAGGCGTAGACATCGTCATCGAAAAACGCATTCCGGCCGGCGGCGGCTTCGGCGGCGGCTCGTCCGATGCCGCGACCGTGCTGGTCGCCCTGGACGCGCTCTGGGGCACCGGTCTGGGCGTGGAGCGGCTGGCCGAGCTGGGCCTGAAGCTGGGCGCCGACGTGCCGGTGTTCGTGCGCGGCGACAACGCCTGGGCCGAAGGCGTGGGCGAGGCCCTGTCGCCGATCGATCTGGCGCCGGCCTGGTACGTGCTCGCCGACCCCGGCGTGCACGCGCCCACCGCCGCTTTATTCCAATCTGCTGAATTGACGCGGGATGCCGCGCCCGCGACAATGTCGGACTTCGTTTCGGGTATGCCGCTCGGGAATGCGTTCGAGCCGGTTCTGCGCCTGCGCGAGCCGGCCGTCGAGGCCGCGTTCGCCGCCTTGGCGCGGATCGGTTCACCGCGCCTGACCGGTTCCGGTAGCGGCTGTTTCGTCGAGTTCGCCACGCGCGAATCCGCCGAATCCGCGCTGCTGGAATTGCCGTCCGGCCTTCGGGCCTGGGTGGCGGCCGGCGTCGCGCGGTCTGCGTTGCGCGACGTACTCGAAACACACCTTATGCAGGGGCGTCGCCAAGAGGCCCAAGGCACCAGGTTTTGATCCTGGCATTCGTAGGTTCGAATCCTACCGCCCCTGCCAGCAACACCCCAATGTAAAGGCCCGATCCGGCCCAGACCTCCGGATCGGACATGGACGTCGCCCGCCACGGTCAGAGCGAAGCGGAGAAGACAAAGTGCAGAACGATCGCAGCCTGCTGGTATTCAGCGGCAACGCCAACCGCCCGCTCGCGCTGGCGGTGTGCAAGGAACTCGGCATCCGTCTCGGCAAGGCGCTGGTCGGGCGGTTCTCCGACGGCGAAGTGCAGGTCGAGATCGAAGAAAACGTGCGCCGGCAGGAAGTGTTCGTCATTCAGCCGACGAACGCGCCGACGGCCGAGAACTTCATGGAACTGCTGGTCCTGATCGACGCGCTCAAGCGCGCATCGGTGACCAGCGTGACCGCGGTGGTGCCGTACTTCGGCTACGCCCGCCAGGACCGCCGCATGCGCTCCTCGCGCGTGCCGATCACGGCCAAGGTCGCGGCCAAGATGTTCGGCGCGGTCGGCGCCGACCGGGTGCTCACGGTCGATCTGCATGCGGATCAGATCCAGGGCTTCTTCGACATCCCGGTCGACAACGTCTACGCCTCGCCGCTGCTGCTCGCCGACATCTGGCGCGCGCACGGCACCGACAACATGGTGGTGGTGTCTCCGGACGTGGGCGGCGTGGTCCGCGCCCGCGCGATCGCCAAGCGCCTCGACGACGCCGACCTGGCGATCATCGACAAGCGCCGGCCGCGCGCCAACGTGTCGACGGTGATGAACATCATCGGCGACGTGTCGGGCAAGACCTGCGTGCTGGTCGACGACATCGTCGACACCGCCGGCACCCTGTGCGCCGCCGCGGCCGCGCTCAAGGCGCAGGGCGCGACCAAGGTGGTCGCGTACTGCACCCACCCGGTGCTGTCGGGCGCGGCGATCGACAACGTGACCCGTTCGCAGCTGGACGAGCTGGTGGTGACCGACACCATCCCGCTCACCGAAGCGGCCCGGGCCTGCGGCCGCATCCGTCAGCTCAGCGTCGCCGAGCTGCTGGCCGAAACCATCCGCCGCATCGCCTTCGGCGAGTCGGTGAGTTCGCTGTACGTGGATTGACGAATTCGCGCTCGCGGCCCCGGCCGCGGACGCAACACCGCTCACCTGGTCGCGGGTGAGCGTCTATACCGCCGCGAGGCGGTCCAACGCCGTAAACGTGAGTAAACAACAATGTCCGAACACATCATCAAGGCCACTGGCCGCAGCGTCGAGGGTAAGGGTGCGAGCCGCCGCCTGCGTCGTGCCGCCAGCATCCCGGCCATCATCTACGGTGGCAAGGCCGCGCCGCAGCCCGTCCAGCTCGATCACGAGAAGGTCTGGCTGGCCAGCCAGAACGAGTGGTTCTACTCCTCGATCCTGACCCTGGACGTCGACGGCAAGTCCGAGAGCGTGCTGCTGCGTGACATGCAGCGCCATCCGTACAAGCAGATCATCATGCACCTGGACTTCCAGCGCGTGGACGAGAACCAGGCGATCCGCGTCGCCGTGCCGCTGCACTTCCTCAACGAGGACAAGTCGCCGGCCGGCAAGGCTGCCGACGTCGTGGTCACCCACGAACTCAACGAAGTCGAAATCAGCTGCTTGCCGAAGGACCTGCCGGAGTTCCTCGAGGTCGACCTGTCGGCCCTGGCCGTGGGCGACATCGTCCACCTGTCGGAGCTGAAGCTGCCCAAGGGCGTCGAGATCCCCGAGCTGAAGCTGGGCAAGGAACACGACGTCGCCGTCGTGATCGCCAAGCACGGCAAGGAAGAGGTCGAAGAGGCCACCGACGCACCGGCCGCCGACGTGCCGGCTGCCAAGGTCGCCAAGAAGGACGAAGACAAGAAGTGATCGCCTGCCGGCGCGCCCTGACCGGCGCGCCGGTTCGCGTTCGCGGACTGTCGTGATCCATGGCGGAACTGCGCCTGATCGTCGGCCTGGGCAACCCCGGCGCCGAACATACCCGGACCCGGCACAACGCCGGGTTCTGGTTTGTGGACGCCTTGAACGAGAAGTTCGGCGGCCGCTTCGGCCTGGAGTCCAAGCTGTTCGGCGAGACCTCGAAGGTCGAGATCGGCGGACGCCCGGTCTGGCTGCTGAAGCCGGCCACGTTCATGAATCTCTCCGGCAAGTCGGTCACCGCGGCCCTGCGCTACTGGAAGATCGAGCCGGAAGAGGCGCTGCTTGCGCACGACGAGCTCGACCTGCCCCCGGGCACGGCGCGGCTCAAGTTCGACGGCGGCCATGGCGGCCAGAACGGCCTGCGCGACACCATCAAGCTGCTCGGGCACGGCAAGTTCCACCGCCTGCGCCTGGGCATCGGCCATCCCGGCCACAAGGACAAGGTCACCCCGTGGGTGCTCGGCCGTCCCGGCAAGGACGACGAGGCCTCGATCCTGCGTTCCATCGACGACGCCATCGACGTGCTGCCGCTGGCGGTGCAGGGCAACTTCATGGACGCGATGACGCGGTTGCACACGCCCAGGGCCTGAACGCCCGGCGGGACGCGGCCGGCGAGCCACCGCGACGGTTTTCCAGCATCGAGAGTCAATGGCAAAGCGCGGCCGCGGCCGATCTTTCCCTTTCACTTTCTCCACCCGGACGGCGCCATTCATGGGCATCAAATGCGGCATCGTCGGCCTGCCTAATGTCGGCAAGTCGACCCTTTTCAACGCCCTGACCAAGGCCGGCATCGCCGCCGCCAACTTCCCGTTCTGCACCATCGAGCCGAACGTGGGCGTGGTCCCGGTGCCGGATCCGCGCCTGAACGCGCTGGCCGAGATCGTCAAGCCGCAGAAGTGCATCCCGACCGCGGTCGAGTTCGTCGACATCGCCGGCCTGGTCGCCGGCGCCGCCAGCGGCGAGGGCCTGGGCAACAAGTTCCTGGCCCATATCCGCGAGGTCGACGCGATCACCCATGTGGTGCGCTGCTTCGAAAACAGCGACGTGATCCACGTCAACAACAAGGTCGACCCGATCGCCGACATCGAGACCATCGACACCGAGCTGGCCCTGGCCGACCTGGAATCGGTCGAGCGCGCCCTGCAGCGCGCCGAGCGCAGCGCCAAGACCGGCGACAAGGACGCCAAGGCCCGTGCCGAGGTCCTGGGCCGGGTCCGCGCCGGCCTGGACGCCGGCAAGCCGGCGCGCGCGCTGGGCCTGTCCGAGGACGACGTCGCCCAGGTCCGCGACCTGTTCCTGCTGACCCTCAAGCCGGTCATGTACGTGGCCAACGTGCTCGAGGACGGTTTCGAGGGCAATCCGCACCTGGACGCCGTGCGCGCCCGCGCGGTCGGCGAGGGCGCCCAGGTGGTGCCGGTCTCGGCTGCCATCGAGGAGGAACTCAGCCAGCTCGAGGACGCCGACCGCGACGCCTTCCTGGCCGACCTGGGTCTGGACGAGCCGGGCCTGAACCGGGTCATCCGCGCCGCCTACGCCCTGCTGGGCCTGCAGACCTACTTCACCGCCGGGGTCAAGGAAGTCCGCGCCTGGACCGTCAAGGCCGGCTCGACCGCGCCGCAGGCCGCCGCGGTGATCCACACCGACTTCGAGAAGGGCTTCATCCGCGCCGAGACCATCGGCTACGACGACTACATCAAGTACAAGGGCGAATCCGGTGCCCGCGACGCCGGCCGGCTGCGCCTGGAAGGCAAGGAATACCGGGTCCAGGAAGGCGATGTGCTGCACTTCCGCTTCAATGTTTGATCGCTGAAACGCCCCGAGTTGCGCACTCGGTAAAAAAATCTGCGAAACTTACGTCCGGACGCGTTGACTTCCTCCGTTTCGGGCGCCAGAATTGCGGGCTCTTTTGGAGGGATACCCAAGCGGCCAACGGGGGCAGACTGTAAATCTGCTGGCTTACGCCTTCGGTGGTTCGAATCCACCTCCCTCCACCAAAAGTTCCAACGCTGTAGTGGTTCCCGGCGCGGGAGTAGTTCAATGGTAGAACCTCAGCCTTCCAAGCTGATGGTGCGGGTTCGATCCCCGTCTCCCGCTCCATTGATTTAGCTCCAGGCGACACCACTACAACGGTTAGCAAAGTTTCACGCTCACGTAGCTCAGTCGGTAGAGCACCTCCTTGGTAAGGAGGAGGTCGAAGGTTCGATTCCTTTCGTGAGCACCATCCAAGCAGTACGTCAAACGCAACAAGCCACCTAAAGAAACCAAGCGAGAAGCGAGTCATGGCCAAGGGTAAATTCGAGCGCACCAAGCCGCACGTGAACGTGGGCACCATCGGCCACGTGGACCACGGCAAGACGACGCTGACCGCAGCGCTGACCAAGGTGGGTGAGCACCATCCAAGCAGTACGTCAAACGCAACAAGCCACCTAAAGAAACCAAGCGAGAAGCGAGTCATGGCTAAGGGTAAATTCGAGCGCACCAAGCCGCACGTGAACGTGGGCACCATCGGCCACGTGGACCACGGCAAGACGACGCTGACCGCAGCGCTGACCAAGGTGGGCGCGGAGCGTTTCGGCGGCGAGTTCAAGGCGTACGACGCGATCGACGCGGCGCCGGAAGAGAAGGCTCGCGGCATCACGATTTCGACCGCGCACGTGGAATACGAATCGGCGAACCGCCACTACGCCCACGTGGACTGCCCGGGCCACGCCGACTACGTGAAGAACATGATCACGGGTGCGGCGCAGATGGACGGCGCGATTCTGGTGTGCTCGGCCGCTGACGGCCCGATGCCGCAGACCCGCGAGCACATCCTGCTGTCGCGTCAGGTCGGCGTGCCGTACATCGTCGTGTTCCTGAACAAGGCCGACATGGTGGACGACGCCGAGCTGCTCGAGCTGGTCGAGATGGAAGTGCGCGAGCTGCTGACCAAGTACGAGTTCCCGGGCGACGACACCCCGATCATTCACGGTTCGGCGCGTCTGGCGCTGGAAGGCGACCAGTCGGAGATCGGCGTGCCGTCGATCCTGCGTCTGGTCGAGGCGCTGGATACGTTCATTCCGCAGCCGGAGCGTGCGATCGACAAGCCGTTCCTGATGCCGGTGGAAGACGTGTTCTCGATCTCGGGCCGCGGCACCGTGGTGACCGGCCGTATCGAGCGCGGCATCATCAAGGTGGGCGACGAAATCGAAATCGTCGGTATCCGTCCGACCCAGAAGACCACGGTCACGGGCGTCGAGATGTTCCGCAAGCTGCTGGACCAGGGTCAGGCGGGCGACAACGCCGGTCTGCTGCTGCGCGGCACCAAGCGTGACGACGTCGAGCGCGGCCAGGTGCTGGCCAAGCCGGGTTCGATCACCCCGCACACCGAGTTCGAAGCCGAAGTCTACGTGCTGTCGAAGGACGAGGGCGGCCGTCACACCCCGTTCTTCAAGGGTTACCGTCCGCAGTTCTACTTCCGCACGACCGACATCACCGGTGCGGTGACGCTGCCGGACGGCGTGGAAATGGTCATGCCGGGCGACAACATCAAGATGGTGGTGAGCCTGATCAACCCGGTGGCGATGGACGAAGGCCTGCGTTTCGCGATTCGCGAAGGCGGCCGTACCGTCGGCGCCGGCGTGGTGGCCAAGATCATCAAGTAAGA
>NZ_LMIK01000008.1:0-254199 GCF_001428685.1 Lysobacter sp. Root76
CCCGCACCGGCGACGAGGTCATGCGCCGCGAGATGCGCCAGTTCGAAGGCAGCTGGTACTCGCAGGCCGCGATCGACCGTTCCAAGATCCGTCTGCAGCGGCTGGGCATCTTCGAAACCGTCGAAGTGGACAAGACGCCGGTAGCGGGCAGCAACGACCAGGTCGATGTCACCTACATGGTCAAGGAAGCGTCTTCCGGCGAGTTTCAGGTCGGGCTGGGCTATTCCCAGGACGACGGCGCCACCCTCACCTTCCAGATATCCCAACGCAACTTCCTCGGCACCGGACGCAGCCTGTCGATGAAGGCCGTACGCAACAGCAGCGACGAGCAGTACGCGTTCTCTGTCGCCGAGCCGTACTTCTCCGATACCGGCATCGGCCTGAACTACGGCGCCAGCTGGGCTCGCACCTACCAGGACAGCGACGACGACAGCAGCTACGACTCCGAGCAAGGCACACTGAACCTTACGACCATCCTGCCGCTGTCGGAGGACAACACTTTCTCGCTCGGCGTCAGCCTGGAGACCCGCACCCTGTACCTCACCGAGGGTTACTACCCACCGTCGTACCTCGACTTTCAGAACAAGCTCGGCAGCAATCAAGTGGATACCTGGAGTCTGCGCACAAGCTGGTCCAGCGATTCGCGCGACAGCTACCTGACCCCCACCCGCGGCACCTACCAGCGCATCGGCGCCGAGATCGCCCTACCGGGATCGGACGTCACCTATTACCGCCTGGACTACGACTTCAGCCGCTATTGGCGCATGGGGCCGCTGCTGATGCTGACCCGTGCCGAACTCGGCTACGGCGACACCTACGGCGATGGCGACGAAATCGGCTATCCGTTCTTCAAACGCTACTACGCAGGCGGCGTGCGTTCGATCCGCGTGTTCACCGACAACTCGCTGGGGCCTTGCGAATACGTGACCGCCTACGACGAATGCCGTCCCTCCGGCGGCACGGTCAAGACCTTGGGCGGGCTCGAGTTCTCCATACCCGGCCTGCTCGGCAAGGCCGGTAACAGCGGCACCCAGCTGGCCCTGTTCGTCGATGCCGGCAACGTCTTCGCCGACACCTCCAGCGTGGATGCTAACGAATTCCGCGTTTCGGCCGGCCTCTCGCTGTTGTGGCGCTCGCCGATGGGTCCGATCGCAATCAGCTACGGCCTGCCGCTGCGTAGCGAAGAGGACGACGAGATCGAACGGCTGCAGTTCACGTTCGGAAGCCAGTTCTAGGCAGCGAAGGCAGTGCGGGCAGGCTCGGATCGCCGCGCGCCGACACCTGGCAATGCCAGGCAGACCGGGACATGGACATCCATTGGGTGCCGAAGGCGGCGGCCAGGCGCCCGCCCAGGATGAGGTCGGGGTCGGTCTGCTGGTGCCTCCGCCGTTGCTTCATCGATGGCGATGCGGGTCGGCGCTCGGACGCGTGTAGCGCACGGATGTCAGCCGGTGTCACGCACGGGTGGCGGCTTCGTAGAGTCTCGCGATCACTTCGCTACCTGCAGCAGCCGCCTCTTCATCGGAAGGGGCGAACTCGGTCACGGTGAGGCCGACCAAGGCAATCGCGTCTTCGACCCCGAGACCGCCGTCGGTGTAGGCGAGATAAGGAAACTCGCGCGGATCGAGCACATCCAGGTCGAAATGGATATGCACGGGCCCGCGGATGGACTCCTGCGGATCCAGCCGCTTCAGACCCAGTTCGCGCTGCAAGGCCCAGTCGCCGTCGTCGCCGACCCGGATACCGAAATAGCGGAAGCGGGCCGGATCGATCGGGGCGCCCAGAAAGGGCCGCATCGGCTCGGGCGCGCGCCCCAGGATCGCGCTCACCGGCATGCCATGGAAATTGCCGCTGGGCGAGGTCTCGGGCGTGTTCGCGTCGAGATGGGCATCGATCCAGATCACCTGCAGGCCGGGATGCAGCCCGCTCAGATAATCGATCACCGCGACGTCCACGGCGCAATCGCCGCCGGCGGTCAGCACGCGCCTGGCACCGGAGCGCGCGAGTATCTCCTGAGCGCTGCGGAACTGCGCGAAGATCGCCTCCCAGCGCCGGACACCGTGAGCGATATCCGCCGTGTCGTCGCTCAAGGGCACCCGGACCAGCGGCGCGTATCGCCCGCATACCTCGGCGGCCGCGGCAGCGCCGCGCGGCAGGTGCTCGTGCCGGCCCGATCCCTGCCACTGCGGGTAGGCCAGGCTGAGGTCGAACGGCTGCTGGGAGGATGGCATCTGCTTCGCGCTCCATTGGACCGTGACTTCGGCTCATTCGAGCCGAAGTCGCTTAACGACTCGGCTTAAGTTTAAGCAGTCGGGCACCGACCATGTCGATGCCGCTGTTTCACCCCAAACGCATGGACAACTCGACATCCTCGCCGAACGGCGTGGACAGGTAACCGTTCGCGGGCGAGCGCACGTGCGCGAGATAGTCGGGGCTGTAGTCGGCGTTGTCGGCGACGATCAGCGCACCCGGCCTGAGGCGGCTCTCTACCAGGCTCAGTACCTCGGGATAGAGCGCCTTGGCGCCGTCGAGCAGCAACAGGTCGATCGTTTCGGGCAGATCGACGCTCAGCGTCCGCAGCGCATCGCCTTCGCGGATCTCCACCAGGTCGATCAGGCCGCCGGCCGTCAGGTTGTCCCGCGCGCGCGCCACCTTGGACGGCTCGAACTCGGTGGTGATCAGGCGACCGCCGCCGTTGTCGCGCAGGGCCGCCGCCAGATGCAGGGTGGAGATGCCGAACGAGGTGCCGAATTCGACGATCGTGCGCGCGCCGCAGCCGCGCGCCAGCATGTAGAGCAAGGTCCCCGTTTCCCGGGAGACCGGGAGCGCGAGATCCTTCATGCGCCCGTAGTAATCGAGGTATTCGGTCTTGCTTTGCATCAGGCGCTCGCGCTCCTGGCGGGAGAGCGCGGCCACCACGGGGCTGGTCGCCGGCGATGCCGCGTCGGCGGCTGCGAACAGACGGTCCAGCAGGGGAGCAATGGGGCTTGAAGTCAGGGTGGTCATGTGGGGTTTCCGATAAGAAAGCGCGAATCTTCGCGCCGGACTAGAATGCGACTGATTCGTCATATTCGCTATTCGCATTGCGCACACCGCCATGGCCGACCGTCGAAAACACAAGATTTCCCTGCGAAAACAGCCCAAACAGGCGCGCTCGAACGAGCTGATCGCCGCCGTCCTGGAAGCGGCGGTTCAGGTTTTGGAGAAGGAAGGCGCCTCGCGTTTCACCACCGCGAGGGTGGCGGAGAAGGCCGGCGTCAGCGTGGGCTCGCTGTACCAATACTTCCCGAACAAGGCGGCGATCCTGTTCCGGCTCCAGAGCGACGAATGGCTGCAGACGGCCGAGCTATGGGCCCGCATCCTCGCGGATACCGAAAGGCCCGCGCTCGAACGACTGCGCGCCCTGGTCCACGCCTTCATTCGTTCGGAGTGCGATGAAGCCAAGATACGCGTGGCCCTCAGCGACGCCGCCCCGCTCTATCGCGATGCGCCCGAAGCGCGCGACGCCCGGACGTCGGCGGAGCGCGCGTTCCAGGCCTTCATGCGCGAGGCGCTGCCCGACGCGTCGGCAGCGACGCGCACCCTGGCTGGCGACCTGATCACGACCACGCTCAGCGCGGTGGGGAAGCGTTTTTCGGAAAACCCGCGCACACCCGCGCAGATCGAGGCCTATGCCGATGCCATGGCCGATATGTTCTGCGCCTACCTTGAGGGGATCGAGCAGGGCTGAGAGCAGCGAAGGCCAGGAGGCCCAGGTCGTCATGGAACGGGAAAGAAATGCAAAACGCTCGTCCTTCCGTGGTCCGCCTAAGTCCCTCTTCGGTCTTACCCGATAGCAATCGTCTTAGCGCCTGAGATAGGACCATGCTCTAGTCGAAAGCCACGGAGCCGTCGCGGCCGAGAGGCGACATGGCACCGCAGGCGCAACCGCAAAAGAATGCGCAACTTCCGAGCACCACCTACGATCCGCCATGACCCTATCCCGCCTCGACCCCAAACTCGTTTTCGCCTGGCAGGCCGCGCATTCCATCGCCCGCAATTCCCCGCCCCCCTTCCACGACCGCGGCGGCTTCCGCGTGGACACCCACTCGGAAAAGGAAATCAAGCGCTGGGTATTCCCGCAGCTATGCGATGGGCTGCGCGCCATCGCACAAGACATTACGGCGCCACGGCATTACTTGAAGCTGTGCGGCTCCGACGAGGAACTGCGCAGCGCACTGCCGGCGCGCTGGGAGGTTCAGCCGGCGAACTACTTCATGACCGCGACCGCGGCGACCCCCGACGCAAAGCCGCTGCCGGACGGCTACAGGATGGAGCTTCATCGAACCGGCCCCGTCGCCCGAGCCTGCATCATCGCGCCGAATGGCGACCCGGCCGCGAGCGGATGCATGGCGGAAACCGCGGATATCTGCATCTACGATCGAATCGAAACCGCGCAGGACCACAGGCGTAAAGGCTTGGGTGCCGCGGTGATGATCGCTCTTGCAGCCGCGCGAAGATCCCTTACAAGCCCGCAGCTTCTGGTTGCGACAGCAGACGGCCGCAGCCTCTACGCGAACCTGGGCTGGACGGTGCTTGCGCCATTGGCCGCTGCGACCATTCCGGAAAGTTGAACCGGATGCTGGATGGCCGATGTTCGGAGTGCGATGTCGCCAAGATACGCGTGGCCTTCAACGATGCCGCCCCGCGCTATCGCGATGCGCCCCAAAGCGCGCGACGCCCGGACGTCGGCAGAGCGCGCGCTCCAGGCCTTCATGCACGAGGCGCTGCCCGCCACAGCGACGCGCGCCCTCGCTGGCGGCTTGCTGCGCTTAGCACCGAGAAGTTCGGGGACGACTGAATCCGCCAGGGGCGGTTTGGCTCTCATAACGAAGGCTATCTTCTTTATCATCAGCGAGCGCGGACAGGAAGGCTGCAACCGCTGTAGTGGACCCAGCACTTAACTGCTTGTGATTCTTCACAGCGTGCTTTTCCCGTGGCAATAGCCTGCTCTTCGTATGGCGCCCTCTCCATGAATACCTGAGTTCCGTTCGCCACGACCGCGGCGCATTGATTCCGAAAGGTCATGTCAAGCTCGCATGACTTGCTACCGGTTCGCGCGCATTTCGCCAGCGCAGCCTTCTTTGCTTTACGCTCACTGTCGATTCCGGTGACGATGCCGAACGAGCCTGCTTCGTCCGAAGCAATAGCCCCCCATCGAGTTCGCCAGCTTGGGGCCTGCCGTTCGGTCGGAATGGGTGCGCAACTCGCCATTGATTGCGCGGAACCCTCAGGGGCGGACGCATTGCCTGGCATTTGACCGGGCGGGCACCCCGCCTCAGCGTGGACGGCGGTTGAAGCCATCAAAGCAATTGCATAGGCACATGGAATTAGACCGCGCACAATCACTCCTTACGAACCTCTTCATAGGTCTTGATTCGATTCTCGTGAATGGGAGTTCCAGTCGGGCTGGACCTGTCCATATGGCTGAGGCGCGAGGTCTTTGCCGGAAGGCTATCTGACTCCGTCAATCGCGGAGCAGTTCGGCCATGGACACTTGCTGTTTCAGTGGGCGCTCCTGCTTGGCCGAAACGGCCGAATGCCGAGTTGCTCATGACGTTACCGATCTGTCCTTGGAAGAAATGCGCAGCCATCGGCGGAACCGCGATGATCAGCATAGTCATGATCATCCCCACACTGCCTTGCTGCATGGCCTGACTGGCGATGCCTTCGGCGCTGGCCCCGGGGATATTGATCAGCTTGCCCAGCCACATGAACGTTGCGATGCGAACCGTCATATCGAGAAGGAGGTTGGCCACAAAGCTGAGAACTGCCAAAGAAAACAGCGTGCCCAAGCCGTACTTCAGCCAGCTTGTAAACATGGATTTCGTAGCGGTAAACGCCAATGAAAAAATGAATATTGGCCCCAGCCCGATCCACAGATTGATCGCAAACGTCCAAAGCAACAGCATGCACCCGGCCGCTATGGCAGGACCTGCGGAACCGATAGTCGCCCACGTCTTCGCCGATCGCTTCGCCTCCAGCAACTCCGGATCCGCCTCCAGAAGCTGAACACCATCGATGGCTGTCATGGCGAGTTGGACGACGGCGAGGGATTTGTCGATGCTGTTAGCGGTGGACTGGCCATCCTTTCCCGTGACCAACTGATGAATCGCCCTGTCCATATCCTTAGTGAGGAAGGAATTCAGAGGGATGTTATTCACTGCCATCGTGGTCGCGATGCCGAAGATCAGGGCAATCCTCGTCCCCTGCAGGATCGTATCCATCATCGATTCTCGGGCGCCGCAGAGGATTCGATAACCTTGGAAGAGCAGCCAGAGCGTGACCAGGCTTAGGCCGGTACCGCCAACTAGCGACATCGACCGCCCCATGAGCGCGAGACCGAAGTCTTCGACCCTGGTCGTAATCCATCCGCTGATGAGGCGGAAGAGCGCGTAGTCGGAAAGGCCGCTCTGCGACGAAGGCGACAGCCAATTCAGCAGATCGAAGGGAGCGTTCAACAAATCCATTGCGATGAGCCGCCTAGAAGATAGATGGAAGGCTCACTGGCCCAGAGCTGACTTGACCACGTCAGTGGGAACGATGCCGTCCAACGCCCCCCTCTTACCGCGAATGGCGCGCTTGGCTAAACGGGTGTGATCCCACTTGAGCGCTTCGATATAGTCGTCGTAGGCCTTCATCCGCGCCTGCCAGTAATCAAGCTCCAGTTGGTTCCGCGCCACGAAGCGGTAGGCCTCGTTATCGTTGGCTGCGAGGGCCCCGGGACTGTTGCGGACGCTGTCGCGCTGGCTCTCGATCTGGGCGAACTCGCGGCTGCGTTGCATGAGCGTGCGCAGCATGCTCACCGACTCGTTGTATTTGGCGTTCTCGGCGTACACGAGCCGTTGGCAAATGGCCTGCTGCTCGTCGACCACGTTACCGTCGAGTCTCGGCATGGCCTGACGGAACGCGCTGGTCAGTTGGTCCCGGATGCCTCGGCCAGGCCCTGGGCACATGTCTTCCATACCGTAGTCCTGCGGACGGGGCGGAAAGCTGTCCTCCATTCGCGCCTGGCCGAAGTTCATGCGCTGCAGCTTGATCAGTTGCTGCTGATAGTGGCTGGCCGTTTCCTGCAGCGCTGGGCATTCTTTCCGAACTCGGCCGCATCCTTGGCGATCTGCTGGAGCTTGGCGGCATAGTTGACGGGGTCGCTGACGATCATTTGGGCGCTGGCCTGGCCTGCCCAAAGCACCGTCAGCAAGGTCGCGACGACGGCAGCCTTCCTGATGGAGCGACGACCCACTCTGCTGCGATGCTTCATCCCTGTTCCCTGGTCACGCGGCCTTGAAAGCCTTTTCGCCACTCTGAACGTTCGGCACCTGCCGAGACATTCAAGCGCCTATCGTTCGACGCGCGATGCGGCGCTTTCGCCGACGGTACCGCATGGAAAATGGCCGGTGCAATGCCGTTCTTTTTACATTCCTCTTAAAGACACAGTTCGAGTGCAATTACTGAATCCATGGTCAATCCTTCGTAGGGATAGGATGTGCCATCGGACGTTCACTTCAGTCCCCACAGCCCGACCGACGCCGGTTGCGACAAACAAAAAAGCCCCGGCAATGGCGGGGCTTTTCGGTGCCAGCTAGCATTCAGTTCAACGTTGGCTCCGGCGGCGCCGTTGACTGGGTCGACCCACGGTTGAACTACGCCGACAGCATCTGCCGCAGTGCGTCCAGGCCCGCGCCTTTGCCAGCGATCTTCAGGAAGGCATAGCCCTCCTTCAAGGCGTTGCTCATCGGATCGCTGCCCAGGGGCATTTCGCAATCTCGCATGCACTCATGCAGGCGGCTTAGGCGAAACAGGCGGGACGCAGAGCGTCCAGGGCCGTCAGGTCGCTTGTCAGAAGACACTCTGATCCGAGTTTCGCTGACCCTTGTTCCGCTCCTCAAGAAGCATCTAACTGCTTGAGCTGTGGAAGGGCATTCCGCCCTTGTTTTCCGCTGCAGCCTTTAGGACAGCCGCCGCACTGCCTCGCACACCAAAGCAGCACGCCGGCGCGTCGTTTTACCGACGGGTGCGCCGCGAGCGTCTTCCCTCGCTGCGATTCGCGGTCGCGCGACTTTGCACGAACTCCGGGAAGGTCTCCGCTAGCGGCGCCGTGTCCGGCAAGACGTAGAACACCCCGCCGCGCTCGAACGTCGGCTGGATGATCTGCTCGTAAAACTCGGGCGAGACGTTGATGCAGCCGTGCGTGACGCGGTTGTCGTCCGGCTCAGGCGATGCAAGGCGTTCGGGGCGCCGCTCGGCCGGGACGCCGGTAGCGGTAGGGTGCAGGGAGATCGCGGAATCGTAGTCCACCCACAGCACGCGCCCAGCGTCGATCGACGGGCCGAAACCGCCCACAAAACGACCCGCAGGCGTCGTGCGATCCCGGCCCGGAATTTCGCGAAGCGCGAGACCAGCGATGCCGGGGGCCGTATGATCGCCGACCGCCGAGCCAATCAGCGCAGGCGCCGCGCCGCGAAGCCGGCCATCACCGCCGAACACCAGGATCTGCGCAGCGGCCTTGTCCAAGATCGCGAACGGATAGCCATGGCTGTCCTTGGTTGCGACAGCCCAGCCCGCGAGCGCAATCACCGTGTCGGACACTTCTTGTCCTGGCGGAAGTTGGTCGACGGAGGCCACCCGTTGCGCGGCGGCCTCCTCGGCACTGGCCACGCCGACGTTCGCGAACGCCATCGCCAGTACCAGCGCGCCACAAGCGGCCCGGATCGCAGAGTGTTTACACGTACGGATGGGACGATTCCTTATAACGAAGACGGCGTGAAGAAGGAAACCGGCGGCCAGCAAAGGCCACCGGGTCCTGGGTTCAAAACGTTCGTCACAATTGCGCGAGCGCAATCAACCGCGCGGCGAGCGGCGCGGCGCGCTTTCGAGCCGCTGAATGCGGCCTTCCATTTGATCCAGCCGTTGGTTGGCCTGCTGCGCGGACTGATTGGCGGATTCGGCGCTCTGGGCTGCGCCCTGCACCTTCGAGTCGAGTGAATCGAGGCGTGAGTTGATGCCGGCGAACTCTTCTTTGTAGGTGGCGCAGCTGGCAAGGCCGAGGGTTGCAACGAGCGCCAAGCCGAGCGTACGCGCCGTCATCAGATGTTGTTTGTTCATAAACATGCCAATCCTCCTTCGTCTGGGTTACCGGAATATAGCGGCCTTTTCGCCGGCGTCACCAGCCGCCTTCAGCTAACGTTTTGGTACATGGAGGGACTGTGAAGATGCGACAACCAATGAGCTTGACACAGCAATCACCGGGAAAATTCGCAGCATTTGATCGGCCATCACAACTTGATGCGCAGCTTGGTCACACCCAAGGTGAACAGTAGATCGCAAGAAGCGAACCGTTTTTGCGCCGACCGATTGTCACAGAGGCCTTCGACTCTCCCTATTCATCTGCGAGGAAAGCCGTACCGATCCCTTCACTGCGTCCAAGCAGCCGACATGGTCTCTTCGGCATCACTACCGCACCGCGCGCGATGTCCGCGTGAGGTCGGAAGCGCTCCATCGCCCTACCCCACAAGCAAACAGCCCCGCCTGAGCGGGGCTATTCTCGTTCGCGGCGGGTGCCGGCCTTACAGCGGTATGTCCACCGGCGACGCTGCCTTGCTGGGGCTGCGGTTGAAACGTGCCGACAGCATCTGGCGCGGGCCGTCCAAGCCCTCGCCCTTGCCGGCGATCTTCAGGAAGGCATAACCCTCCAGCGCGTTGGTCATCAGGTCGCTCCCCAGGGCCATCTCGGAATCCTGCATGCGTTCGCTCAGGCGCATCAGGCGCTGCGCTCGCGGCCGCAGGGCGTCCAACGCGGTCAGGTCCCGGTGCAGGTTGGCGACCTCGAAGTTACGCGGCATGATGCCCGGGTTCTCGCTCAGCACGTGCACCGCCTGGCGGCAGAACGCTTCGGACTTGTCGCCCATCTTGGTCAGCTGCCGGCGCTGGTCCGGCGTCAGCGCGACCAATCCCTTCAAGTGGAGTTCCAACTGATTCAATGCCTCGTCAATGGCGGCGAGCGATCAGGTTCTGGCTCATGTCCCGTCCTTAGCTGTCTGTGGAATCACGCCGGCTCAACGACCGGCCAGCGCAGATTAGGACGGCGCTCGCGTGCCTTGCTGTGCGGATCGCGAAGCGTTTTGGTGCAATCGCGAAAGTTTGCACCCCGCGCGTGACTCACCGCACCAAAGCTCCGCCCAAAAGAACTCAGTCGCGACACTTTTTTGCCCGACCGCAACGCGCAGTGCCTTGCACTCGCCAGGCACACAGGCCGGCTCGCAAACCATTTTGAATCAAGCGCAAAACTTTTTGCCCGACGCGACCACGCGAAGGCCCGAATGTTGGGCTCTGAGCTCAGCGAATTCTGGGTGCGAATTGCAGCAATCGAAAGTCGGCACTGTACGAACGAAAGAACGTGCTCGAAGGCCGGGATGCGCGAAGTGGCGCCTGGGACTTAGAGACTCGCGGATGGGACACTGCGGCCGGAGGGCTGGGCGGAAAGACCCGAGGCCCCTCAAGGAGCGAAGTGTTTGGAGCGCTATGATTTGTAGCTGCCACGCAAATCTACGGCATCACCGGCATCGGGCACTGACGATCCACGCCCGCGAGTCGAACCACACGCCTCCATCCCGGTAGTGCCCGGCGACGATCTCGCGCAGCCGCGCACGCTCGCGTTCGGCAGCCTCAGCGTCCAGCGACTGCAAGACCTGCTTCGTGGCCTGGAATTGCCCGATCCATTCCAACGCGGCCCCGACGCTGTCGCCGTAGTAGACGGGCTCGTGCACGTCCTGGAAGCTCGCATCGGCGAATCCGGCCGCATCGAGAATGCGCTCCGCGGTGGCCGGATCTGCGAGCGAAAACGCGGCGGTGGATTGCGCCTGGGCGCCATGGACCGCGGTGGACCACTCGTTGGCCTCGCGCGCTTGCCAGACCATCATGACCAGACGGCCGTCATCGGTCAGCGCGCTGCGGATATTGCGGAACGCGGCGATGGGGCTGGCGAAGAACATGGTGCCGAAGCGGCTGATCGCGACGTCGAAGCTCCGGGCGGGGAACGGATACGTTTGCGCGTCGCCCCGCTCGAAGCGCACGTTGTTCGGGCCTTGCGCTGTGGCGAGTTCGCGCGCGCTGGCGATCGCCGGTGCCAGCGGGTCGATGCCCAGCGCGCTGCCGGCCGCGGCGGCACGCGCCGCGTCGCGGGTGGTCTGGCCGGCGCCGCAGCCGATGTCCAGCACGCGCTCGTGGGCTGCGATGGCGCAGGCGCGGTGGAAGGCGCGGTTGTGCAGGTGGAGCTCGGCGTCGAAGTCCACGGCGCCCGTCTTCGGGCGCTCGTCCGGCGACGAGGTTTCGGGAAACTTCATGGCTCCTCCGCTCGCTATCGGCCCTGGGTTGGCCGCGGTGAAACCCTAGCATCGCAACCCGTGCGAGGCCACGACGCTTCGCACCATGGCGCTGGGCCGGTCAACTGGCCGGACTGTGTGGCCGTGGGCCGCGACCAGGCCGAGCGACAGCTGTCGGACGTATTCGCCGAGGCGGAATGCAGACGGCACGCGGCCCTATCGTCGGAATACGGCGCCGCCGACGCTCGTCTTGTTGGGCGCCTCATGGGCTCCTAAGATCGAGCCGGACCCGCTTGAGGGATAACGATGGACCGACGCCCTGCCCTTGCCGCAGCGCTCGCCCTGGCGAGCATGCTCCCGCCGAATGCGGTGTTCGCGACCGAGAGCGTGCCGGAAACGAACGTGGTCGTCAGCAAGTCCACGTTCAAAGGCGCGTGGCCCCTGCCCTTCGACCGGGCGACGCTGACCTGCCGCCCGAAAGGGTATGCGAACACGATCGCCACGCCCCAGGGCGCGTTCGCCTTGAACGAGGCCGCCCAGGCGCAGGGATTGCCCGCGCTGCACGCCTTGCCGCTGAAGGGCAAGGCAGCGTCCGGCCGCAAGGCCGATCTGGACGGATTCGCCGGCGCGATGGACGCCCTCTGCTCGAAGCGCTGGTCGCGTCCTTGAGGGCGAACGGAGAGACAGGCGTGATCGCTTCGGCCGACAGATCGAAGGACTGAGATATCGCGGCGCACGGCCCCGCCTGCAGGGACCGGCGCCACAACACAAACAGTCCGCTCAACGACTGAGCGGTATCTCCAGGTAGCCATCGCCGTACCACTTCACCCGCACCGGTTCGCCGGCATCGGCCACGGTCTCGTCGGACACGGCTTTGCCGCTGCCGTAGTTGATCTGCTGCTGCGGGTTGCGCAGCACGCTGACCACGGCGACCAGGCGGCTGCCGGCTTGGAAGCGGCGGCTGGTCAGGCGGCCGCTGCTGAAATCCAGCTGCGTGCGCCGGTCCGGCGTGAGCAAGGCGCGCTGCGAGAGGTCGGCGATGTAGCTGGCGCGCGACTGGTAGCGCGACAGTTCGAAGTACTCGCCCTGGGCCGAGAGTTCGTACAGGCCGATGTTGAGGTCGAAGTCGCGCTTGTTGACGGCCAGGTCGAGGCGGCCGGAGAACAGGCCGCTGAACTCGCCGGCCTGGGCGAAGGGTTCGCTGACGAACACCAGGCTGTCGGCGGTGTCGATGACCTTGTCGACGATACCGCCGCCGGGCACGATGCGGTCGGCGTCGCTGCGGTCGCGCATGTCCAGGGTCTGGGTGACGTAGGCGTCGTGGCCGGGCGATTGCGCCAGGAATCGGTAGCGGCCGCCCTCGCCTGCCGGGCCGAAGTGGAAACGCTGGCGGCGTTCGCCCATCGCGGCGAGCGACGGGGCGTGCTTCCAGGTATTGCTGCCCATCACCTGGTAGTTGATCCGGTCCTGCAGCAGCGCGGGCTTGGGTGCGCCCTTGAACACGTAATTGAACCACTGGTAGCGCAGTTCGCCGACGTCCAGTTGCGCGACCGGATCCAGCTTGTAGCCGCGCAGCCAGTCGCCGGTGGCGACGGTGCCGCGCTGGCCGCTGAGGTGGTTGTAGGGGCCGACGACCAGGTAGTGCTCGGCCTGCGGGCGGTAACGGGCGTGTTCGCGCAGGTAATACAGGGCGCCGATCTGGGCGCCGTCGTAGTAGCCGGTGGTGGTGAGCACCTTCAGGTCGAGGTCGGCGAACTCCTCGCGGTACGGGATCATGTCCTGCCAGTAACGGTCGTAGTCGGGGTGGTCCAGCCAGCGCATGTAGAACGGGTTGGGCACGCCGTCGATCTTTTCCAGATCGCGGTAGGCGCGCCCGCTGACATACCACTGGCGATACATGCGCTGCCAGCGCGCGTCGTCATCCATGGGCGCGTTGTCGACGCTGCGGTTGTTGGCGACGTAGAACGGCCAGTAGTACTGGAAGCCGTAGGTGATGCCGCCTTCCATCGGCACGTCGATGCCGGGCGCGCCGGTGACCGAGGGCATCAACGCCTTGAGCGCCTTGGGCCGGTGCTTGGCTGTGGCCCATTGGGTGAAGCCTTCGTAGCTGCCGCCGTACATGCCGACGCGGCCGTCGCTCCAGGGCTGGGCCGCGATCCAGTCGATCAGCGCCGCCGAATCGCGGCCGTCGTGTTCGTACGGCACCGGCTTATCGGGGCTGCAGGCCTTGCCGCGGCTGGTGCCGCCGACGCCAACGTAACCGTTGGAGGCCGAGCGCCGGGCCTCGTTGAGCAGGGACACCGGGTCGGCGTAGATGGTGAAGTTGAGCAGGGTCGGCAGCTTCGCCGGCGCGCTGCGCTGGCGCACGACCAGCGCGCACACGGTCGCGCCGTCGGGCGTGCGCACGGCGATGTCGCGATCGATGGTGTAGCGGCGGCGGTCGTCGGCGGCGACCAAAGTCGGCAGCAAGGTCTCGAAGCCGGTGTAGACCTGTTCGATCTGATACGCGCGCACCAGCGCCAGGGCGGCGTCGCTGTCGAGCGTGGCTTTGCCCTTGTGCGCGACCAGCGCATCGGTCAAAGCGCGACGCTGGCGCGCAGGATCGGCGGTGTCCAGGTTCAGCACCCGCATCGCCACGCCCGAGGCGCGGTCGTCCATGGGCGCGACGATCTGCGCGAAGGCGCGCTCGACCGCGGCCTGGAAGCTCAGGCCTTCGCTCGCCTGCAGCGCCTTGGCGCGCGCGTAGAGCTCGTATTGGGCGAAGTTGGGACGCACCGGGACCGGCCCGGTCGCGGGCGATGCGGTACGGATCTCGGCCAGCGTGGCTTCAGACTGCTCGTATTGGCCGGCGACCAGTTGCAGGCGGAAGCGGCTGTTGAGGTAGCGGGCGCGGTCGTCGTCGCGGTAGTCGGCGAGCACGCGCTGCGCCAGCGCGGGCATCGCCGCGTCCAACGCGGCGCGGTCGTCGATGGCGGCGGCCGGGAAATCGTAAGGGGCCGCGGCGAACGCTGGCGCGGCGGCGAACCAGAGGCACAGCCAGACTATCGATCGGAGCATTTGCCCTCCAGGGCGTATCGAACTCCTGTGCTGGATGCGCTCAGGGCGACGAATCGTCGCACACTCTGACGACGCAATTGCCGAATCGTTCAGCCGCCCAACGATTCCGGGTGCCGCACCTGGCCGTCGCCGCGCACCACGTAGCGCTCGATGGTCAGCGACTCCACGCCCATCGGACCGTAGGCGTGCAGACGCGTGGTCGAGATGCCGATCTCGGCGCCCAGGCCGAGCTGGCCGCCGTCGTTGAAGCGCGAGGACGCGTTGACCATCACCGCCGAGCTGCGCGTGCGGCGCACGAAGGCGTCGGCCGCGGCCGCGTCCTCGGTCACGATCACTTCGGTGTGGTCGGAGCCGTGGCGGGCGATATGGGCGAGCGCGGCGTCGATGTCCTCGACCACGCGCACACTCAGGATCAGGTCCAGGTATTCGGCGTCGTAATCGGCTTCGCTTGCCGGCAGCACGGCTGCCGACAGCGCCTGGGTGCGCTCGCAGCCGCGCACTTCGACCCCGCGCGCGGCCAGGGCGGCGAGCGCGCGCGGCAGGAAGTCCGGCGCGATCTGCGCATGCACCAGCAGGGTTTCCAGCGCGTTGCACACGCCCGGCCGCGAGGTCTTGCCGTCGATCAGCAGGGCCAGCGCGCGCTCGGGATCGGCGGCGCGATCCACATAGAGGTGGCACACGCCCTTGTAGTGCTTGATCACCGGCACGCGCGCGTGTTCGGCGACGAAACGGATCAGGCCTTCGCCGCCGCGCGGGATCGCCAGGTCGATCAGGTCCGACAGCTGCAGCAGTTCCAGCACGTGCTCGCGCGCGGTGTCCTCGATCAGGGTCGCCGCGGCTTCGGGCAGGCCTTGCTCGCGCAAGGCCGCGTGCAGGCATGCGGCGATGGCGCGGTTGCTGTCGCGCGCTTCCGAGCCGCCGCGCAGCAGCACCGCATTGCCGGCCTTCAGGCACAGCGCGGCGGCGTCGGCGGTCACGTTCGGGCGCGCTTCGTAGATCATCGCGATCAAACCCAGCGGCACGCGCTGGCGTTCTATCGTCAGTCCGTTCGGGCGTTGCTCGCGACGCGTGACCTCGCCCAGCGGGTCGGCCTGCGCGGCGACTTCGCGCAGGGCCTCGGCGATCGCGCCCAGGCGCGCCGGGTCCAAGCGCAGGCGGTCCAGCATCGCCGGCGACAGGCCGGCATCGCGGCCGCGCGCGAGGTCGGCGGCGTTGGCCGCAAGCACTTGCGCGGCCTGCGCGTCGATCTGTGCGGCCATGCTTTCGATCAGGCGGCGCCGGGTCGCGCCGTCGCTGGTCGCGAGCACCGCCGCGGCCTCTCGCGCGCGCTGCGCCAGTGCGCGCACATAGCCGCTCATGCCGCGTTCTCCGTGTCGGTGGAGTGCGTGTCCGTGGCTTGGGTGTCCAACAGCACCAGGTCGTCGCGGTGCACGACTTCTTCGCCGTAGCGGAAGCCGAGCAAGGTCTCGATCTCGCGGCTGTGACGGCCGGCGATGCGGCGGGTTTCGGCGGCGTTGTACTGGGCCAGCCCGCGCGCCAGCGGCGGCGCGGCGGGATCGTCGTGCGGACGCAGTTCGATCACGTCGCCGCGACGGAATTCGCCTTCGACCGTGACCACACCGCCCGGCAGCAGCGACGCGCCGCGCGCATGCAGCGCGGCCACGGCGCCGGCGTCGATGCGCAGCGAGCCGCTGGCCGGCGCATGCCGCAGCCATTGCTTGCGCGCCCGCGCGCGGTCGCGACGCGCGGCGATCAGTGTGCCATGCAGCCGGCCTTCGCCGAGCGCGCGCACGACCTCGGCGTCGCGGCCGCAGAACAGCGCGGTGGCGATGCCGGCCATCGCCGCCTTGGCGCCGGCTTCGAGCTTGGTGCGCATGCCGCCGGTACCGAGCTCGCCGGCACCGCCGCTGGCGGCGGCGAGCAGCTCCGGCGTCACCGCACTCACCCGTTCGATCGGCCGCGCGGTCGGATCGCGCTGCGGATGGCCGCTGTAGAGGCCGCCGATGTCGGTCGCGATCAGCAGCAGGTCGGCGTCGACCAGCGAGGCGACCGCGGCGGCGAGGTTGTCGTTGTCTCCGAGCTTGAGTTCGTCGACGGCGACGGTGTCGTTCTCGTTGATCACCGGCAGCGCGCCCAGGCGCAGCAGTTCGCGCAGGGCGGCGCGCGCATTGAGGTAACGGCGGCGGTGGCGCAGATCGTCGTGGGTCAGCAGCACCTGCGCCACCGGCGCCGGCGACAGCGACTGCCAGAACGACACCAGCGAAGCCTGGCCGAGCGCGGCCAGGGCCTGGCGCAGCACCAGGCCGTCGCCGCCGGCCTGGATGTGGCCGCGTCCGGCGGCGACCGCGCCGGAGGACACCAGCACCACTTCGCGGCCTTCGGCGCGGGCGCGGGCGATGAACTGCGCCAGTTCGGCGGCGTAGCGCGGGTCCAGCCCGTTGTCGGACGGGCTGTCCGGCGCGCCGGCCAGCAGGCTGCTGCCGACTTTCAACACGGCGCGCCGCCAGGACGGCAAAGGCTGCGCGGTGAAGTCCTTTGCCGTGGTGCTCATGTCAGTGCCTGCAATCGTTGCCGCAGCGTGTCCAGGCGCAGGTCGGCGGCGGCGCCGGGCGAAACGCGCGCGGCCAGGCTGGCCTCGGGATCGCCTTCGGCCCAACGCGCCGGGTCGGCGGCCTGCTTATAGGCCTCGCGGAACGGCAGGCCCGCGCGCGCCAGATCGACGGCCAGGTCGGTCGCGTACATCGACGGGTCCAGCGCGGCGCGCAGGCGCTCGGGTTTCCATTCCAGGTTGCGCAGCAGGTCGGGCAGCAGTTCCAGCGCGGCCAGGCCGCGGCCGAAAGCGTGGAAGATCGCGCCCTTGGAGAACTGCAGGTCGCGGTGGTAGCCCGAGGGCAGCGACAGCAGCTGTTCGATCTCGGTGCGCGCGGCAGCGGCGGCGGAGTAGCTGGCGCGCATCAGCTCGATCACGTCGGGATTGCGCTTGTTCGGCATGATCGAGCTGCCGGTGGTGTACTCGGCCGGCAGGGCGACGAAACCGAATTCGGCGCTGGTGAACAGGCTCAGGTCCCAGGCCAGCCGGCGCAGGTCCAGCAAGGCCGAGGACAACGCTTCGATCGCGCCCATCTCGAACTTGCCGCGCGACAGCTGCGCGTACGCGGCCGACACCTGCAGGCGGCCGAAGCCCAGCGCCTGGGTGGTGTGGTCGCGCGCCAGCGGCAGGTTGATGCCGTAGCCGGCGGCGCTGCCGAGCGGATTGGCGTCGACCCAGTCCAGGGTCTGGCGCGCGCGCAATGCGTCGTCGATATAGCCCTCGGCCCAGGCCGCCCACCACATGCCGGCGGAGGACACCATCGCGCGTTGCAGATGGGTGTAGCCCGGCAGCGGCAACGAAGCCTCGGCCTGAGCGCGGTCCAGCGCGACCTGCGCGCTCTCGCGGCACAGCGCGAGCAGGCGCGCCAGGCGGTCCTTCAGCCACAGGCGGGTCGCGACCAGGATCTGGTCGTTGCGGCTGCGGCCGGTGTGGATCTTGCGGCCGGCGTCGCCGAGGCGTTCGATCAGGCGCGACTCGATCGCCGAGTGGCCGTCCTCGAAGCGCTCGTCGAGCACGAAGTCGCCAGCGCTGAAATCCGCGGCCAGCGCATCGAGTTCGCGCGACAGTCCGGCCAGTTCGTCGGCGGACAGGATGCCGATCTGCTGCAGGCCCTGCGCGTGCGCGCGGCTGGCCTGGATGTCGAACAGGAAGAACTCGCGGTCCAGGATCACGTCCTCGCCGGCGAGGAAGCGCTGGATGCGCGCGTCGACCTTGACGCCGGGTTTTTGCCAGAGCAGATCGGACATGGAACGTTCCTTCAAAGGGGGATGCCGGCGGTCTCGTCGAAACCGAACGCCAGGTTGAGATTCTGCAGCGCCTGGGTCGCGGCGCCCTTGAGCAGGTTGTCCTCGGTCGCGACCACGACCGCTCGGCGGCCATCGTCGGCGAGCGCGAAACCGCCGAGTTCGACGTGGTGTCGATTGGCGATCGCGCTGACCCAGGGCGCCTCGTCCGACACCTGCACCAGCGCTTCGCCGGCGTAGCGCTCGCGGTAGCGCGCGAGCAGTGCGTCGCGGCTGAGCGCCTGGCTCAGATGCAGATTGGCGGTGATGGTCAGGCCACGGAAATGCGGCGCCACGTGCGGCAGGAATTCGACCGCGTGGCCGAGCTGACGGGTGACCTCGCGCTCGTGGACGTGGCCGGTCAGCGCGTACGGCATCAGATTGTCGCGCAGTTTGTCGGGGTCGTTCTTGTCCGACGGCGTGGTGCCGGCGCCGGAGTAACCGGACACGCCGAAGCACTGCACCGGGCCGTCCAGCAGATCCAGCAGCGGCGCCACCGCCAGCTGCATCGCGGTCGCGTAGCAGCCGGGGTTGCTGATCCGGCGCTGGCCGGCGTAGCGCGCGCGGGTCAGCTCCGGCAGGCCGTAGTACCAGCCGTCGTCGAAGCGATAGTCGGCCGACAGATCGACGATCACCGGATCGGAGCCGGCTTGGTCGAACGCGGCCACGCAATCGGCGGCCTTGCCGTTGGGCAGGGCCAGGATCACCGCGTCGGCGCCGTAGCCGGGCAGTTGCTCGTGGCTGGGCGCGCTGTAGCGCAATTCGCCGCCGACTTCCGGGAAGTGCTCGGCCACGCGCTGGCCTTCGCGCTCGCGCGAGGATACGAAGCCCAGTTCGAATTCCGGGTGTCCGGCGATCAGCCGGATCAGTTCCGCGCCGACGTGGCCGCGCGCGCCGACGATGCCTACCGACTTAGCCATGTTGCCGTACTCCCTGCTCCGCCGCGTGCCGTTCCAGGCTGTGGACCAGATGACGCTTCACCGCCGGCCATTCCGATTCGATGATCGAGAACACCACGGTATCGCGGAAACTGCCGTCGGGCAGGCGTTGGTGATTGCGCAGCACGCCGTCCTGCTTGGCGCCCAGGCGCGCGATCGCCGCGCGCGAACGCTGGTTGAACCAGTGGGTGCGGAACTCGACCGCGATGCAGCCCAAGGTCTCGAAGGCGTGGCTGAGCAGCAACAGCTTGGCCTCGGTGTTGATCGCGCTGCGCTGGGCGCTGTGCGCGTACCAGGTGTAGCCGATCTCGAGCCGGCGGTTGTCGGCGTCGGCATTGCAGTAACTGGTTTGCCCCACCACTTCGCCGCCGTCGGCCCGGCTCACCACGAACGGCAGGAACGTGCCCTGGGCACGGCGTGCGAGCAGGTTCGCGACGTGCGCGTCCATCGCCTCCGGACGCGGCACGCCGGTGTACCAAAGCGACCACAGTTCGCCGTCGGCCGCAGCGCGCGCCAGCGCGGGCGCGTGCTCGGCCTGCATCGGCTGCAACCGCACGTGCCGGCCTTCCAGGGTCGGCGGCGCGAGGAAAGCGGCGGCGTTCATGCGGCGTCTTCCAGGGTCGGCGCGCGCCGGCCGGAATAGTCGACGCAGGCGGCGATCTCGTCGAAGCCCTGCATGCCGTACCAGAACACCTTCCACTTCTCCTGCTTCAGGCAGCCGTCGGACTCGGAGTAATAGAAGGGATTGACCGGATTGCCGTGGCGCGAGCGCCAGAACACGCTCGGATTCTGTTCGCGCATCACCTGCCACACCGCCCGCCCCAGGCCTTCGCCCTGGGCGTCGTCCAGCACCGCGAACTTGTCCAGGTAGGTGCGGCCTTCGGCTTCGATCAGGATCACCGCGGCGCGGTAGTTCTCGCTGACGTAGGCACGCTTGAGCGTGGTGCGCTCGAAATAATCGTCGACCAGCTTGCGGCCGAACGCGGATTCGATCAGCGAACGCAGCCGCGACAGATCGAGCTCGTCCCAACGCTGCGTCTGCAGCACGCGCTCGCCGCGCCGCACCAGGGTGCCGGAGCCCTTGTGGGTGAACAGTTCCTTGGCCAGCTCGGCCGGCTTGGTGATCGACACCGACGAGGTCAGCGGCAGCTTGTCGAGCAGGTCCTTGATCTGTTCGATCTTGACCCGCATGCCGCCGTTGATCCACGGCTGCTTGATCAGGTGTTCGTACTCGGTGGACAGGTTGATCGAATCGATCACGCGGCCGTTGTCGTCGAGCAGGCCACCGGTACCGGTCAGGAACACGATCTTGTACGGCTGCAGCACCTGCACCAGTTCGTTGGCGGCGAAATCGGCGTTGACGTTGAGGATCTGCCCGCCCGCGGTTTCGCCGAGGCTGGCGATCACCGGGATCGAACCGGCCTGCAGGCTGGCCTCGATCGGCGCCAGGTTGACCTTCTTCACTTCGCCGACCAGGCCGTAGGTATCGCGGTCGAGGTAGTCGGCTTCGAACACGCCGGAGATGATCGAGGTCGCGCGGCCGTCGCCGGACTGCAGCGCTTCGACCAGCTTCAGGTTCTGCGACTGGAACACGCGGCGCACGATCGCCAGCGCTTCGGGCGAGGTCACGCGCAGGCCGTTGACGGTCTGCTTGACGATGCCGGCGGCGGACAGCTCTTCGTCCAACTGCGGACCGGCGCCGTGGATCACGATCGGGGTCAGGCCCACGTCCTGCAGGAACGCCAGCGACGAGGTCAGCGCCTCCAGATCGTCGCGCAGCACCGCGCCACCGACCTTGACCACGGCGAAGCGCTTGGAGTCGAGCTGGGAAAAACGCTTGAGATACTGCGAGATCTCCTTCGCGCTGGCCATGCTGGACAGCAGGCGCACGATGGTCTGGCGGGTCTGCAGGTGGTTATCCATCGACACGGCCATCAGGCGTTGCCTCCCATGATGCGGGCGACGCTTTGGGCGTAGCGCTGCAGTTGTTCCAAGGCCACCCATTCGTCGGCGGTGTGGGCCTGGGCGATGTCGCCGGGGCCGTACACGATCGCGGTCAGGCCGGCGGCCGAGAACAGCGAAGCCTCGGTCCAGAAATCGACCGCGTTGCCGATCGGCAGGTCCAGCGCATCGGCCAGGTCGCGCGCTTCCAGGCGCCGCTGTTCGGCGCTGGCGACGTCGCCGGCGGGCAGCGAGGGGCCGCGGAAGGTTTCCTGATAGCGCTCGATCGCGCCGGCATCGATCAGGGTACCGAAGGTCTCGTGCAGGCCGTCGATCGACTGCGAGGGCAAGGGCCGGAAGCCGAAACGCAGCTCGGCGCTGGGCGCGATCATGTTGGCTTTGATGCCGCCCTCGACCCGGCCGATGTTGAAGCGCAGGCCGGTGAGGCCGCCGAAGCGCTGGTGCGCTTGCGACTCGACGTAGTCCAGGGCCTTGCCGCCCCAGCGCATGGTCTGGTGCAGCGCGCTGGTCTGCATGGCATTCGCGCCCGAGGCATGGCCGGCGACGCCGCGGAACTTCAGCAGCACCGAGCTGATGCCGCGATGCGCGAGCACCGCTTCGCACATCGTCGGCTCGGCGACGATGGCTTCGTTGAAACCGTGCTGGCCGCCGAGGAAACCGGCGATGCAGCGCGGGTCGTTGGCTTCCTCGTCGGTGCTGAACAGGAACGCGGCGTCGCCTGAGGTGACCGCGGCCGCGGCCAGCAGGCCGGCGGCCGCGCCCTTGATGTCGCAGGCACCCAGGCCGATCGCGCGATCGCCGTCGACGCGCAGGGTGTGCGGGTCGGCGCTCCATGCATCGGAGGACGGCACGGTATCGAGGTGGACGTTGAACAGCCGGCGCGGGTTTCCGCGCACGGCCAGCATCGACACCGCGCCTTCGCCGTGGTCGACGATCTCGATGCGGAAGCCGGCCAGCTGGCTGCGCAGATAGTCGAAGATGCCGCCGGTGCCGATCAGGCGCGGCGGATTGCGGGTGTCGTAGGACACCAGGGCTTCGAGGTGCTTCAGTACTTCGGGGAGCATGGAGTTCGTGGCTCGTCGTGTCTGGGCGATGGTTCGGTGGCGAATCTGGCAGCGGCTTCGATTGCGGTTTGGAACCCTCTCCCGCTTGCGGGAGAGGGTTAGGGTGAGGGGCTTTTGCTGCTGCTCTACGGGAGTAGCAACAGCAAGAGCGGCTTGCGCCTTCGGCGCTCGCTGCCCTCACCCCAACCCCTCTCCCGCGTTGCGGGAGAGGGGCTTATGTCACGGCTTGCGGTTGATCTCGGCCCACAGCGTGCTGCTCATGCCGAACAGCTTGATGAAGCCCTCGGCCTCGGCCACGCCCCAGTCCGCCGCCTGGGCGTAGGTCGCGCCCTTGGCGTTGAGGATGTGCGGCGAATCGATCGCGACCGCGTTGACCACGCCGCCGGAAGTCTCCAGCACCACTTCGCCGTTGACGGTGGACTGCGAACTGGCCAGGAAGGCCTCCAGATCGGTCTTGAGCGGGTCGTGGAAGAAGCCTTCGTAGACCAGCTCGACCCACTTGCGCGCCACGTCCGGCTTGAAGCGGTTCTGCTGCTTGGTCAGCACCGCTTCCTCGAGCGCGCGATGCGCGGTCAGCAGCGCGATCAGGCCCGGGGCTTCGAAGATGATGCGGCCCTTGAGGCCGATCGTGGTGTCGCCGGTGTACAGGCCGCGGCCCACGCCGTACTCGGCGAACAGACCGTTGAGCTTGGCCAGCAGTTGGTGACCGGCGATCTTCTCGCCGTCCAGCGCCACGGCTTCGCCGTTCTCGAACCGGATCGTGACCTTCAGCGCCTCGGCCGGCCATTCCGCACGCGGCTTGCACCAGCCGCGTGCGCCCTCGCCCGGCGCCTGCCAGCGGTCGATTTCGCCGCCGGACATGGTCAGGCCGAGCAGGTTCTCGTTGATGGTGTAGGCCTTCTGCTTGGCGCGCACGCCGAAGCCGCGCTCTTCCAGGTACTTTTGTTCGTAAGCGCGGACTTCGGTGTGTTCCTTCTGGATTTCGCGGATCGGCGCGACGATCTCGTAGTCGCCCAGCGCCTTCACCGCCAGGTCGAAACGCACCTGGTCGTTGCCCATGCCGGTGCAGCCGTGCGCGATCGCCTTGGTGCCCAGCTCGGCGGCGCGCGCGAGCGCGGCTTCGACGATCAGGTAGCGGTCCGAGACCAGCAGCGGGTACTGACCCTGGTAGCCCTCGCCGGCCCACACGAACGGCTTGACGAAGCCCGACCAGATCGCCGGGCCGCCGTCGACGGTGACGTGGCTGGCCACGCCCAGTTCGGCCGCGCGCTGCTCGATGAAGGCGCGCTCTTCGGCATCGACGCCGCCGGTGTCGGCGAACACGGTGTGCACGGCCCAGCCGCGCTCCTGCAGGTAGGGCACGCAGAAGCTGGTGTCGAGGCCGCCGGAGAAGGCGAGGACTATATTTCGATCAGTCATGGGGGAAGCCTTAGCGCTGGAAACGAGTGGAAAGGAAAGAGGAACGAGTGAAGGCGCGGAAATCGTGCGGGATTGCAGAGGACAAGTGCTCGTTCCTCTTTCCTCCGCACTCGTTCCTCAAATCAGGGCGGCCATGATCGCCTTCTGCACATGCAGACGGTTCTCGGCCTCGTCGATGGCGATGCACTGCGGCGAGTCCATCACCGCATCGGTGGCCTTGACGTTGCGGCGCAGCGGCAGGCAGTGGCTGAAGACGCCGTTGTTGGTCAGCGCCATCTTGGCTTCGTCGACGATGAAGTGCTGATACTCGTCGCGGATGGGCTTTTCCGGGCCCCAGTTGCCGAAGTACGGCAGCGCGCCCCAGCTCTTGGCGTAGACCACGTCGGCGCCGCGGTAGGCGCTTTCGATATCGTGGCTGACCTTGAGCGAGCCGCCGCTCTCGGCGACGTTCTGCTCGGCCCAGCCCATGTAGCGCTCGTCGAGCACGTATTCCGGGGTCGGGCACAGCAGGGTCACGTCCATGCCCATGCGCGTGGCGATGGTCAGGGCCGAGTTGGCGACCGCGGTGTTGAGCGGCTTGGGGTGATAGGTCCAGGTCAGCACGTACTTCTTGCCGCGCAGGTCGGAGGTGCCGAAGTGCTCCTGCAGGGCCAGCGCGTGGGCGAGCTCCTGGCAGGGATGGGTGATGGTCTCCATGTTGATGACCGGCACCGGCGAATATTTGGCGAAGCTGGCCAGCACCTTGTCCTGGCGGTCGTTGGCCCAGTCGACGAACTTCGGGAACGCGCGCACGCCGATCAGGTCGACGTAGCGGCCCAGGACCCTGGCCACTTCGGCGATGTGCTCCTCGGTGTCGCCGTCCATGACGGTGCCCAGTTCGAACTCGATCGGCCAGGCGTCCTTGCCCGGCTGCAGGACCACGGCGTGGCCGCCGAGCTGGAACGCGCCCAGCTCGAAGCTGGTGCGGGTGCGCATCGACGGGTTGAAGAACACCAGCGCGATCGACTTGCCGCGGAGCTGGTCGCCGAGCTTGCTGCGCTTGAACGCGGCGGCCTGCGCCAACAGCGCGTCGAGGTCGGCGCGCGACCAGTCCTGGGTGTTGAGGAAGTGCTTGATCATGGGCGGGTGTCGGTCGGGATCGGTGGAGTGCGTGGAGGGAGGCCGGAAGCCGGTGCGGGGTTTGCGGACGCAGAAAGCAAAAAAGCCCAGCGCTAAGGCTGGGCTTTATCGTGTGTGTAGCTTGTTACACGAACGACGGCGAGCACCGTCACCCAGCGGATTGGCAGGGCAACGGTCGGCGCGCGCGCGAGGTCATACCCGCCGCCATGTAGGCGGAGGTGAGGACGTCGGCGTCGGCGCGCAGGTGGCTCATTAGGGGGCGAATGCTCGCATGCGGCCCTGGCCGGCGCAAGTCGAAAGGGGCCGCGGCTTATGCCGGATCGGCATCAGCGGGAGCTGACGGGGGCCACCACCGGGGTCACGGCAATCCGGATCCGCAGCCGGTTGCCGGGGTCCTCGGGCAGCCGCGAGCGGTACTTGGAACCCTTGTAGACGTAATCCACGTCGTAGGCGATCGGCTGGCGGAACTCCAGTTCGACCGGCACCGAGCGGCAATTCGTGGCCGTAGCGGCCTGGCGTTCGCGCTCGCGGCGGTCGCGGGTCAGCACGTCCTTGACCGCGCCGACCATGCGCGACAGGCGCGAATCCTCGGCGGCCGGCTTCGGGGTCTGGTCGCAGCGCTGTTCGTAACGGGTCGCGTTGAGGGTCTGGTAGACCGGGGTCACGCGCAGCACCTGGGCGTATTCGTAGCGCACGTTCTCGGCCTGGATCACCGTCGTGCTCTGCGCGGACGCGGCACCGGCCCAAGAGGCCGCCAGGGCGCCAGTCAGCAACAGTGAGACTGCCAGGTAAGAACGGTTCATCGCGCTCGCATCGGTTCCGTGAACAAATTGTAAGGACCCGAGTGTAGCCACGACCTGAATCAACCCTCCAGCCCCTGAACCCTTCAGCCCTGCCCGGCCGCATCGATTCTCATTCCGCCGGCGCGGCCGGCCGGCTTCCAGGCGCAGCCTCGCGCGCGCCGCGGGCCGGCGGCTGCGCGCGCGCGCGGCCTGCCGCTAGAATGGCCCGAACCATAGCGTGCCCTCATGAGCCTGCATCTCTTCAACAGCCTGACGCGACGGGTCGAGCCGTTCGTACCGATCGATCCCGCCCGCCCGACCATGTATGTGTGCGGGCCGACCGTCTACAACTACGTCCATATCGGCAATGCGCGCGGCCCGGTGGTGTTCGGCGTGCTCGCCGACCTGCTGCGGCGCCGCCACGGCGGCCTGGTCTACGCCCGCAACATCACCGACGTGGACGACAAGATCAATACCGCCGCGGCCGAACAGCGGGTGCCGATCTCGGCCATCACCGACCGCTACGCCGCCGCCTATCGCGAAGACATGGCCGCCCTGGGCGTGCGTGCGCCGGACCTGGAGCCGGCCGCGACTGCGCATATCGGCGAAATCGTGGCCATGATCGAGCGCCTGATCGCCAACGGCCACGCCTATGCGGCCGAAGGCCACGCCCTGTTCGCGATCGGCAGCTTCGACCGCTACGGCAAGCTCTCGCGCCGCGATCCGGAAGAAATGCTGGCCGGCGCGCGCGTCGAGGTGGCGCCCTACAAGCGCGACCCGGGCGATTTCGTGCTGTGGAAGCCGTCCAGCGACGAGCTGCCCGGCTGGGACTCGCCCTGGGGCCGCGGCCGCCCGGGTTGGCATATCGAATGCTCGGCGATGGCCGCCGCCCACCTGGGCGAGACCATCGACATCCACGCCGGCGGCGTCGATCTGCAGTTCCCGCACCACGAGAACGAGATCGCGCAGAGCGAATGCGCGCACGGCGGCAAGACCTTCGCGCGCTACTGGCTGCACAACGGCATGCTCAACTTCGGCGGCGCCAAGATGTCGAAGTCGCTGGGCAATATCGAGAAGATCCACGACCTGGTGCGCGCGCATCCGCCCGAAGCGCTGCGCTATGCCCTGCTCTCGGCGCATTACCGCCAGCCGCTGGACTGGTCGGATGCGCTGATCGAGCAGAGCGTGCGCACGCTGGACCGTCTGTACGGCACCCTGCGCGACCTGGCCGACGTCGAGACAGTCGACGGCATCGCGATTCCGGCGGCGATCGAGGCCGCGCTGGACGACGACCTCAATACGCCCAACGCGCTGGCCGAAATCGCGCGCATCGCGACCGAGGCGCGCAAGAGCGAAGGCGCCGAGCGTGCGGCGCGCAAGCGCGAACTGCTCGGCGCCGGCCTGGCCCTGGGCCTGCTGCAGCAGGACCCCGCAGCCTGGTTCGCGCGCGGCGCCGACGGCAGCGACGACGCCCGTATCCAGGCCCTGATCGACGAACGCAGCGTGGCCAAGCAGAACCGCGACTTCGCCCGTTCCGATGCGATCCGCGATCAGCTCGCCGGTGAAGGCGTGCTGCTGGAGGACACGCCGCAGGGCGTGCGCTGGACGAGGAAGCGCGTTTAGCCGCTGCTTCGGGCAGCGGCTGCGCCTACGAGCGCCCGGCCGGGGATGGCCGGGCCGGGCGGTCCGTAGCGAGCGGGCCGCAGCAAGCGGGCCGCGCCAGGGATGACGGTGTGAAGCAGCACCCGCTGCTGGTGTGCCGCCTGAGGCCGTTCGGTCCGTCCAGCGCCCGGCCGCAGCCCGATTCCGCCCAAGGCGGACCGCCAGGCGTAAAATCTTCCCGTAATGAATGCCATCGCCGCCCCGACCAGTCCCTTCCCGCTCGAACCCACCGCCGCGCAGGCCCAGGCCGCGATCCGCGAGGAGTTCGCGTTCTTCGGCGACTGGTCCGAGCGCTACCAGTACCTGATCGACCTTGGCCGCAAGCTGCCGGCGCTGCCGGAGGAGTGGAAGACCGAGGAACACCGCCTGCACGGCTGCCAGTCGCTGGTCTGGATCGTGGTCGAGGGCGACGCCCAGCGCCTGGATTTCCACGCGATCAGCGACTCGGCGATCGTGTCGGGCCTGATCTTTCTGGCGCTGCGGGTGTATTCGGGGCGCAGCGCGGTCGAGATCGAGGCCACGCCGGCCGACTACATCGCCGACATCGGCCTGGCCAAGCATCTCTCGCCGACCCGCAGCAACGGCCTGGCCGCCCTGCTGGCCTTCATCCGCGACCAGGCCCGTCGCCGCCTGTGAGCGAAGCGGCGACCGCGCCCGAGCCGTCGCTGCTGCATAACCGCGGTTTCGTCGGCCTGCTGGTGTATCGCCTGCTGGCGATGCTGTCCTACCAGATCGTCGCGGTCACGGTCGGCTGGCACATCTACAAGCTCACCAACGACACCCTGGCGCTGGGCCTGATCGGCCTGACCGAGGTCGTGCCCTACTTCTGCTTCGCCCTGTTCGCCGGCTACGCGGTCGATCATCTGCCGCGGCGCAAGCTGGGCATGTTCGCCTGCCTGGGCCTGCTGCTGACCACGCTGATGCTGGCCGGCGTGGCCAGCGGCCGCCTGCCCGCGGGCGCGTTCGGCATCGGCACCCTGACCATCTACGCGGCGATCGCGATCAACGGCGTGGTGCGCGCGTTCCTGTCGCCGGTCTACATGTCGCTGTTCGCGCGCGTGCTCAAGCGCGAGCAGTTCGCGCGCGGCGCCGGCGTCGGCAGCGTGGTGATGCAGACCGGGCTGGTGGTCGGCCCAGCCCTGGGCGGCGGGCTGATCGCCTGGGGCGGCGTGACCTCGGCCTACCTGGTCGCGGCCGGTTTCGCCCTGGCCGCGGCGATCGCGATCGTGTCGCTGCAGGTGACCGAGCCGGCGCCGGCGGCCGAACGCGCGCCGGTGTTCAAGAGCATCGGCGAAGGCCTGCGCTTCGTGTTCAACAACCAGGTCGTGCTCGGCGCGCAGGCGCTGGACATGTTCTCGGTGCTGTTCGGCGGCGCGATCGCGCTGCTGCCGGCCTTCATCCACGACGTGCTGCACTACGGTCCGGAGGCGCTGGGCGTGCTGCGCGCGGCGCCGGCGGCCGGCGCGGTGCTGGTCGGGCTGTGGCTGGCCAGGCATCCGCCGCAGAAGAACGCGGGGCGCCTGCTGCTGTACGCAGTCGCCGGCTTCGGGCTGTGCATCATCGGCTTCGCGCTGTCGCGCCTGTTCTGGCTGTCGGCGGCGATGCTGCTGCTGTCGGGCATGTGCGATGGGGTGTCAGTGGTGCTGCGCTCGACCATCCTGCAGCTGTCGACGCCGGACGAAATGCGCGGGCGGGTGTCGTCGATCAACGGCATCTTCATCGGCTCGTCGAACGAGCTGGGCGCGTTCGAGTCGGGCGTGGCGGCGCGGCTGCTGGGGCTGGTGCCGTCGGTGGTGTTCGGCGGCTGCATGACCCTAGCGGTGGTGGCGGCCACGGCCCGGCTGGCGCCGAAACTGCGTCGCCTGAACCTGCGCGACCTGCAGTAGCGGCCAAGGGCGCCGGCAACGAAAAAGCCCCGCTCGCGCGGGGCTTTTTCTTGAACTGCGCGATGAGTTGCGCGAAGAACCATGCAAACCAGCCGGACTAGTCGCCCATCTGCTTCTGCAGGTGCTCCCAGCGCTCCTGCGCGTCGATCGTGCGCTCGGCGGTGAGGCGGGCTTCCAGACGCTCCAGGCCGATCTCTTCGCCGGTATCGACGCAGAAACCGTAGTCGCCCGAATCGACGCGCTTGAGCGTGCTGTCGATCTTGCTGATCAGCTTGCGGTAACGGTCGCGGGTGCGCAGTTCCAGCGAGTTCTCGGTTTCGCGGGTCGCGCGCTCGGCTTCGTCGCCGACGTCGCGGACTTCGTCCTTGAGGTTCTCGATGGTCTGCTTGGATTCCTCGACCAGATCGCCGCGCCAGCTCAACAGACGCTGGCGGAAGTACTCCAGCTGCAGCGGGCTCATGTATTCCTCGTCCACGGCCGGGCGATAGCCCTGCGGCACGATCGGACGACCGGTGGTCTCGTCGTTCTTGTACGGGACGACCTTGACTTTGGCCTTGGGCGCGGGCGCCTGCGGCTTGGCTGCGACGGCGACGGCGACCTTGCCCAACGGACGGGCGGCAGGCTTGGCGGCGGACGGGGTCGCAGCGGCGGGGGATTTGCTGGGGACTGGTTGGGTCACTGTGCTCTTTGCGGGTTCGTTCTTGCTCGCGGGCTCCGCCACCGGTGCGGTCTTGGTCGGCGGGCGCGCGGCGGGTTTCTTGACGACGGTGGGCTTGGGCTCTGGCTTCCTTGCCGCGGGTGCCTGAGCCACCACGGGTTTCTTGGCCGGGGTCTTGCTGGCTGCGACGGCCTTCTTCGCCGGCGCGGCGGGCTTGGCCGCGGGCTTCTTCACGGGCGCCGCCTTCTTGGCGACGACCGGCGATTTCTTGGCAGCGGGCTTCGGCGCCGGTTTTTTGACCGGCGCGGCCTTCTTGGCTGCGGGTTTCTTGGCCGCGGACGGCTTGGCGACGGGCTTCTTGACGGCGACCTTGGCCGCGGGCTTCTTCGCCGCCGGCTTCTTGGTCGCGGCTTTGCTGGCCGCAGTCTTGGACGAAGCGGCCTTCTTTACGGCCGGCTTGACGGTCTTCTTGGCCGCTTTGGCGGCCTTCTTCGCAGGTTTTTTCACTGCCACGAGCGGCTTGTCCTTCTATTCCCTGAGGGAACTCCCGGACCGTTCCGGAAGCTTCGCGGACCGCGGGGTCCGCTCGGCGATCAAATACACAAATGCGCGACCGCCGCAAGCGAAATCCGCCATATCCGGCATTTTCCGCCTCGTCAGGCAATCCGTCACTGCGGTTCGCCCGGCCTTGCCTCGCGCTTGCCTTGTGAGAGGAAAGCGCGCTGTTATACCCTGCCCCGACTACTGCGGCAACCGCAATCCGACGACGGTCGCCCGCATTAAGGAAACGTGATCGACCGCCTCCTCATCGTCCTGCTTCGCGGTTACAAGCGCTGGATCAGTCCATTGCTGGGACCGCGCTGCCGCTTCTATCCGACCTGCTCGGAATACGCGATGCAGGCGATCGCCCGTTTCGGCGCCTTCAAAGGCAGTTGGCTCGCCCTGCGGCGGATCCTGCGCTGCCATCCCCTGCACCCCGGCGGCCACGACCCGGTGCCGCCCCCGAACCCCGGAAAGCACTCATGTCATCGACACTGATCGTCAACGCCCGCCTGGTCAACGAAGGCCGCGAATACGACGGCGACCTGCGCATCGAGGACGGCCGCATCGCCCGGATCGGCGCCGGCCTGTCCGCGCGCGACGGCGAAACCGTGGTCGATGCCGGCGGCCGCCGCTTGCTGCCGGGCATGATCGACGACCAGGTCCACTTCCGCGAACCCGGCCTGGAGTACAAGGCCGACATGGCCACCGAGTCGGCCGCGGCGGTGGCCGGCGGGCTGACCACGTTCATGGACATGCCCAACACCAACCCGCCGACCCTGGACGCCGACGCGCTGGAGGACAAGTACCGCCGCGCCGCCGGCCGCGCCTGGGGCAACTACGGCTTCTACCTGGGCGCCAGCAACGACAACCTGGCCGCGATCCAGCGCCTGGACCCGCGCACCGCGCCGGGCGTGAAAGTGTTCATGGGCGCGTCCACCGGCAACATGCTGGTCGACGATCCGGTCACCCTCGACGCGATCTTCCGCGACGTGCCGACGCCGATCATCACCCATTGCGAAGACACGCCGATGATCGACGCCGAACTGGCGCGCTACAAGGCCAAGTACGGCGACGACATCCCGGCCGAGTGCCATCCCGACATCCGCTCGCGCCAGGCCTGCAAGAAATCCACCGAACTGGCGATCGCGCTGGCGCGCAGGCACAACACCCGCCTGCACGTGCTGCACATCAGCACCGCCGACGAGTTGGCGCTGTTCGAGGCCGGCCCGATCGAAGGCAAGCGCATCACCGCCGAGACCTGCATCCACTTCCTGCGTTTCGACCGCGCCGATTACGCCGCGCTCGGCCACCTGATCAAGTGCAATCCGGCGATCAAGGACGCCAGCGATCGGGAAGCCCTGATCCGCGCGGTCGCCGAAGACGTAATAGATGTGCTCGCTACCGACCACGCGCCGCACACGCTGGAGGAAAAAGCGCGCCCCTACACGTCCGCGCCCAGCGGCCTGCCGCTGGTGCAGTACGCGCTCAACGCCGCGCTGGAGCTGGTACACGAAGGCCGCCTGAGCACCGCCCAGGTGGTCGACAAGTTCGCCCACGCGCCGGCCAAGCTGTTCGACGTCGAGAACCGCGGCTTCCTGCGCGAGGGCTACGCCGCCGACCTGGTCCTGATCGACGACACGCCGTTCACGGTGCGACGCGAGGACGTGCTGTCCAAGTGCGGCTGGTCGCCGTTCGAAGGCCGCACGTTCCATTCGCGGATCGCCTCGACCTGGGTCAACGGCGTGCTGGCCTGGGACGGAACGCGCCTGGTCGGCGCGCCCAACGGGCAGCGTCTGGCGTTCGCACGATGAGGCAGGCCGCGGCCGCGCTGGCGACGCTGGCGCTGGCGGCCTGCGCCGCGTTGCCGGTCGCCGGGGCGCAGCAAGCCACGCAGGTCCAGGCGCCCGCGGCGCCCGCCGCCGACTCGCGGGTGGTGTTCCCCGCTTCGGTGCAGCAAGGCGCGCTGGTGATCGGCAAGGTGCCGGCCGGCAGCACGGTGCGCTACGGCGAGCGCACGTTGCGGGTCACGCCCTACGGCTCGGTGGCCTTCGGCGTCGGCCGCGAGCAGAGCGCGCCGGTCGAGGTCGAAGTGCTGAGCGCCGACGGCCGCAGCCAGCGCGTGAGCATCGCGGTGACGCCGCGCGACTGGCCGATCGAACAGATCAACGGCGTGCCGCCCAAGACCGTGAACCCGCCGCCCGAGATCGCCGAACGCATCCGCCGCGAGCAGGCCCTGGTCACCGCCGCGCGCGATCGCGACGACGAACGCGCCGATTTCGCCCAGGCCTTCGTCTGGCCGGTGCAGGGCCGCATCAGCGGCCGCTTCGGCAACCAGCGCGTGTACAACGGCCAGCCCGGCTCGGCGCACTCGGGCATGGACATCGCCGCCGCGTCGGGCACGCCGGTGCTGGCGCCGGCCGCGGGCGTGGTCAGCTTCGCCGCGCCGGACCTGTACCTCACCGGCGGCACCCTGCTGCTCGACCACGGCCACGGCGTCAGCTCGAACTTCCTGCACCTGTCGCGCATCGACGTGAAGGTCGGCGACCGCATCGCCCAGGGCCAGGTCCTGGGCGCGGTCGGCGCGACCGGCCGCGCGACCGGGCCGCACCTGCACTGGGGCATGAACTGGTTCGACGTGCGGATCGATCCGCTGCTGGTGCTGGAACGCGGCGACACCGCGCGCGCCGCGACGCAGCCGTCCATTCGCCCCTGAGGTACGGCGCCGGCCGGCGCCGGCTCAGCTCACCAGTTCCTGCACCCGCGTGGCGTTATGGCCGGTCACGCGATCGCGTCCGGCCGACTTGCTGGCGTACAAGGCCGCGTCGGCGCGCTCGAGCAGGTGCTCGGCGGTTTCCTCGTGCAACAGCTCGGCCACGCCCACGCTGAGGCTGGCGGCGAGCAGCTTGCCGTCGATCGACAGCGGCCGGCAATTCACCGACGAGCGCAGGTTTTCGGCCACGCCCAGCGCTTCGCGCAACTGGGTGTCGGGCAGCACCACCAGGATCTCGTCGCCGCCGTAGCGGCCGAACAGATCGTAGGTGCGCAAACGGTTGCGGGTGCGCAGCGAGATGATGCGCAGGGTCTGGTCGCCGACGCGGTGGCCGTGTTCGTCGTTGATGCGCTTGAAATGATCGACGTCGAAGAACACCACCGACAGCGGCCGCCGGCTCTTGTGCGCGGACTCGACCGCGGTCTTGAGCCGGGCCTCGATCGCCGGCCGCGTCATCGCGCCGGTCAGCGCGTCGTAGGTGGCCTGGCGGCTGGCCTGGTCGCGGTCGCGGCGCAGCTGCTGGAGCTTGTCGGACAGGCCGATCATCAGCACGAGGCCGCCCAGGGCGAAGCCGACCGGGAACGCGTAGTCCATCCATTCCGGATTGCCCCACCAGCCCAGCACGGCGGCGAAGCGCAGCACGGTCAGGACGAACACCGGCGACCACGACAGCAGCAGGAAATAGGCTTCGCGCTGGCGCCGCCAGGCGCCGATCGCGCCGGCCGTCAGCACGATCCCGAACCCGGTCAGCAACACCAGATTGGCCGCCACCGCGACCAGCGGCGCGACCGTGGTCAGGGTCACCAGCATCAGCAGGCCGATCGCGACATTGCATGCGGTCAACACCCGCATCAGCGTCGGCTGGGTCTGGCGCAGGCTGAGGTAATAGGCCAGGAAGGCATTGCTGGCGAGCACCGCGATCAGTCCGAACATGCGTCCGACGCGCGGATCGTCGCTGACCAGGATCGACAGCCAGGGGATCGACCGGGCCTCGCCGCCGTAGCTGACCAGGTACAGCAGCTGCGCCAGCAGGGTCAGGCTCAGCATCAGGTAACTGCGCTCGCCGATCCCGGCCCAGAAGCCGAACGCGAGAATCGCCAGCACGCTCATCGTGGTCAGCACCGCGGTGCGCCAGGCGACGTGGGCCATGTCCTTGCGATGGACCGTCGCCAGCGGCTCGATCGCCGCGGTCATCGGCAGCGGCGTCAGCGATTGCACGCGCAGGTACAACGATTCGCCGGCGGCCAGGCCGTGGTCCAGCGGCACCACCAGGGCCCGGGTCGAGTTGCTGCGGTCGGCGTCGAGCAGTTCGCGCCGCAGCGGCAGCGGCGAGCCCGGCAGCCAGACTTCGACCTTGTTCAGATGCGGCGAGCGCAGCACCAGCTGCGGTTGTGCGCCGGCGGGATAGTCGCGTTTCGCGGTCAGGCGCCACCAGCGCGGGGCGCGGCTGAGTTCGCGCAGGGACAAATCGGAAACGGCGACGAAGCGTCCGTCGAAATCGCCGGCGAGCACCTGCACCGGCAAGGGGTCGGCATCCAGGCGCGACAGTTGCAGCGACTGCGCCGGCGCGGCGGCCGCCACTAGCATGCCCAACCAGACCGCTACGGCCTGCCACCTACGACGCGAGGGTTTCCCCATTACCCGTCCCGGCACTCTGTACTGCTTGAGCATAGCCCACCGGACGTGATGGCGCGCACACTTCAGGTGCCGCTCGGTCGGCCGGAACAGCCGGCGGGAGCGCACGAAGGCGATGGAAGCGTTTGCAGTTCCGGCGCGCCATCGGCACGCCCGATGCGCCCGGCTAGGCCCAGGCGGCCGGCGCGCGGCCTCAGTCGCGGCCGCCCTGCCCGGTCACTCGCGCGACCGCGTCATGGGCGTGCAGGCTTTCGAAATGCGCGACCTGGGCGTCGAAGCGGTCGATGCGCGGATCGGCCGAGAGCGCGGCGGCGACGCGGCGCGCAGCGTCCTCGCAGAACATCAGGTTCTCGGCGTTGAGGCGGGCGAACGCTTGCTCGTCCTCGCGCTTGACCGCGGTCTGCACCGGCGTGCCCAAGGCCTGCTCGACGGCGTCGATCAGCGAGGTCAGCGGCAGCTCGTCGAAGGCCGGGCGCAGTTCGACCCGGATCTCGGCGCGGCTGCGCTGCGCATGCGGGGTCGCGGCCAGGCCGCGCTCCGACGCCAGCCACTCGCCGACCACCGCGGTCGAGAGCGGATGCGCGGCGGCGAAATCGGCGACGAAGCGCTCGGCGTTGAGCTGGCGCGACAGCGCGGCCGAAGCCGGGCAGGTGCTGGAATACTCGACGGAAAAACCCAGGCCCAGGTGCAGATGGCCGTCGCGCAGGGTGGCGTCGATCTCGACCGGGTAGCGCTTCCAACCGGCGTTGGCGCTGGCCAGGGCCGGACGCAGCAACAGCTGTTCGTAGCGCAGGACCAGGCGCGCGGCGCTGGAAATGCCGCCCTGGCCCTCGATCAGCGCCTGCAGCACGCGACGCAGGCCGGCCGGCGTCAGGGTCTCGCTGGCGAACGCATCCTGCAGTTGCAGATACATGCGCGACATGTGGATGCCGCGCGCGTCGGCGTCGCGCAGGTCGACCGAGACGTCGACCGAGGCGGCGACCTGGATGGCGTCGCCGTGGCCCGTGGCCACGCGCAGCGGCAAGGCGATGTTCGACATGCCGACCCAATCCAGCGGACGCGCCGCGGCGGCGGCGTCGAAGGCGACATCGGGTAGGCGACGAGGGGGGCGGGAGCTGGTGGTCACGACGGCTTCGTTGGGGCGGCGTGGGGGGCCGCAATGGCCGCCATTCTAGCGGTCGCGCCCCGCCCGCCCCTGTCCGGGGCTGAAACGCTGTGTCTGCACGGCCGCGGTTGGGCTGCCTGCGGTCGCACCTTAAGTGCCGCTGCGCCGGCGTGCGGCACGCCAGGCGCTCCACAGGGCACGCCACGGCGACAGCGGGCGCGCGGCATCGTCGGCGCGCAGGCGGGCCAACGCGAGCCCGGCCCACAGCCGCCGCGGCACGGTCGCGGCGGCCTCTGCCGGCCAGTGCGCTCGCAGTTCCTCGGCCCAGGCGGCGGCCGCGCCGGCCTCGCCGCTGCGCGCGAGCACGCCCAGCGGCGCCGCGCGCTCGCCCTCCAGCGCCAAACGCGCATGCAACAGGTAGGCGGCGACGACGGCCGCATCGCCGGATCCCGGCTCGGCGCCGAACAGTGCGGCGTCGATCGCGGCGATCGCGGCGGCGAATCCGTTCAGTTGCGCGCAGGCCTCGGCGCGGTCGAGCGGGCGTTCGCGGGTCTCGGCCAGGCCCGGCAATGCGGCCGCGAGCGCGGCCCAGGGCGCCGGCCGGCGTTGCAGCGCCTGGCCCAGCGGGTGCCGGCGCCGGCCCTGCGACCAGCCCTGCAGCTCTTCCAGCCACCAGCCCAGCTTGAGTTCGCCGGGACGCGCGTCGCGTCCGCCCCAGGCGGCGTCGCCGAGCTCCTGCTGCAACGCGGCCCAGGCCAGCGCGGTTTCGCGCTGCGCGGGCGGCACGAAGGTTTCGGCCAGCGCCCACTCGGGCCAGCGCGCGCGCCATTTGCCGATGAAGCTCGCCAGCGCGTCGTCCGGCGCTGCGCTGCCGGTCGGCGTGTGCGCGTCGCCGGCGTGCGGCTCGCTCATCGCCGGACCGGCCAGGCCGCGGCCACGCACAGGGTGTGCGGCAGTTCGACCAGGCGATCGCCCTGCCAGGCCTGCGGATCGTCCTCGGCCAGGCGGTAGCCCCACAGCGCGACCACCGAGGTCATGCCGGCCGCGCGCGCGGCGATGATGTCGCGCTCGTCGTCGCCGACGTAGACGCAGTCGGCCGGGTCCACGCCGATGCGTTCGGCGGCGACCGTCAGCTGCAGCGGATCGGGCTTGCGCCTGGGCAGGGTGTCGCCGCCGATCAGCACCGCGCAGCGCGATTCCCAGCCCAGCAGCGGCAGCAGCAACTGCGCCAGGTACTCGGGCTTGTTGGTGACGATGCCCCAGACGCAGCCGGCGGCTTCCAGTTCGGCCAGCATCGCCTCGATGCCGTCGAACGGCCCGCCGTGGCGGCCGAGTTCGTTCTGGTAGTGATCGAGAAATTCCTGCAGCCAGGTGCTGCGCAGCTCCGCGGCCACGTCCGGAAACGCCGCCGCGAGCATGGCCTGGCCGCCGCGCGACACGTGCGGGCGCAATTGCGACAGCGGCATCGGCGCCTCGCCGCGCTGCGCGCGCATGAGGTTCAGCGCCGCCAGCATGTCCGGCGCGCTGTCGAGCAGGGTACCGTCCAGATCGAACAATGCGGCTTTCGGAAAGCCCATCGCAGCGGCTTCGCGGTTCATGCCGCCTCCGGCTTGCGGGCGCAGGCCAGATAATTGATGTCGGTGCGCGCGATCACCCGCGCGGCGTTGCGCCAGGGTTCGTACATCAGGCCGCTGACGTCTTCCAGCTGCAGCTCGACCGCGCGCAGCCACGCCGCCAGTTCCGAGGGCTTGATGAAGTCGCGGTACTGGTGGGTGCCCCTGGGCAGCACGCGGGCGACGTACTCGGCGCCGACGATGGCCAGCGCGAACGCGGCCGGGGTGCGGTTGAGCGTGGACAGGAACAGCCGCCCGCCCGGCTTCAGCAACTTCGCGCAGGCGCCCACGATGGCCGCCGGATCGGGCACGTGCTCGAGCATCTCCATGCAGGTGATCGCGTCGAAGCTGGCCGGCTGCTCCGCCGCCAGCGATTCCACCGACTGCTGGCGGTAGTCCACGCGCACGCCGGTTTCCAGCTTGTGCAGGCGCGCGACCTTGATCAGTTCCGGAGCCAGATCGATCGCGACCACCTCGGCGCCCGCGCCGGCCAAGGCCTCGCTGAGCAGACCGCCGCCGCAGCCGACGTCGAGCACGCGCGCGCCGGTCAGGGTCGCGCGTTGCGCGACATAGCCCAGCCGCGCCGGGTTCAGCGCGTGCAGCGCCTTCTGCGGGCCCTGCGGGTCCCACCAGCGGTTGGCCAGGGCGCCGAACTTGTCGAGTTCGGCCTGGCTGAAGTTATCGTCGGCGCCGGCCTGGGCCGGTTCGGACGCGTTGCCGTGTGCGCTCATGGACTCTGCCTGTGCAACGTTGCGTGAAAGGGGGATGCCGGACTCAGCGTCCGAGCGCGGCGATCCGGCCGCGCCACTGGCGCGCGTTGGCGATCAGGGCCTGCACGTCGAGGTCGACCAGCACGCGCTCGCGCAGCTTGGCCGCGCCGGCGATCCAGACGTCGCTGACCTGATGGCGGCCGCTGGCGTAGATCAGCTGCGAGACCACGTGGTGCAGCGGCTGGGTTTCGAGCTGGCCCAGGTCGACGCAGACCAGGTCGGCCTGCTTGCCGACTTCGATCGAGCCGATCCTGGTTTCGTAGCCCAGCGCGCGCGCGCCGCCCAGGGTCGCCGCGCGCAGCGCGCTGAACGCGTCCAGCGCCGAGGCGTCGTCGGCCACGGCCTTGGCCAGCAGGGCCGCGGTGCGGGTTTCGCCGAACATGTCGAGATCGTTGTTGCTGGCGCAGCCGTCGGTGCCGATCGCCAGATTGACGCCGGCCTGGTGCAGCTTGCAGGCCGGGCAGAAGCCCGAGGCCAGCTTGAGATTGGATTCGGGGCAATGCACCACGCTCACGCCGCGCTCGGCGCACAGTGCGATCTCGGCGTCGGTGAGCTGGGTCATGTGGACGGCGATCAGGCGGTCGGTGACCAGGCCCAGCCGGTCCAGCCGCGCCAGCGGGCGCTGGCCGTGCAGCTTGATCGAGTCGGCGACTTCCTGCGCGGTCTCGTGGGTGTGCAGGTGCACCGGCAGGTCGAGCTGGTCGGCGAGCATGCGGATGCGTTCGAAATTGGCATCGCTGACCGTGTACGGCGCGTGCGGCGCGAACGCGGTCGCGACCAGCGGATCGTCGCGCCACAGGTCGTGGACCTCGCCGGCGCGGTCGAAGTATTCGTCCGAGCTCTGGGCCCAGGCGGTCGGGAAATCGATCACCGGCAGGCCGACCCGGGCGCGGAAGCCGTGGCGCTTGTAGACCGCAGCCTGGACGTCGGGGAAGAAGTAGTTCTCGTTGGCGCAGGTGGTGCCGCCGCGCAGCATCTCGGCGATCGCCAGGGTGATGCCGTCCTCGACGAATTGCGGCCCGATCACCGCCGCCTCGACCGGCCAGATGTGGCCCTGCAGCCATTCCATCAGCGGCAGATCGTCGGCGATGCCGCGCAGCAGGGTCATCGGGTTATGGGTGTGGGCGTTGACCATGCCCGGGATCAGCGCCGCCTCGGGCCGCGCCACGGTCTCGGCGGCGCGGTAGCGGATGCGCGCGTCGGCTGTCGGCAGGATGTCGACGATCGCGCCGTCGCGCACCGCGACCGCGTGGTCTTCCAGCACGACCGCGTGCGGCTCGACCGGGACCACCCAGCCCGCTTCGATCAACAGGTCGCAGGGCTGGGCTGGGGTATCGATCGTCATTCGCGTTTTCGGCTCTTCGTTACCGCGCAACGGCGGCGCATATCGACAGCGTAGCGGGTCGGACGCCGCTTGCGGTTACGCGCGGACGGCCCGCTGGCGCGGCGTCGCGTCCGGACCGCCCGGCTCGAGCGTGGGCGCCAGAGCGTTGGCCGGTGGGGAACCGAAGCATCCGGCCATCGCCGGATTCCATGGTTCCCCGCTGGCTCCCCGCTTCGTGGAGACGTTGCGAGGGCCCTGCAGGCACCCCGGCACTGCGCTGGCGCTAGTGCGTTCGCGAGCCGGCGTCCCGCAAACGCACGCCCTGCCCCGCCTGCGCGGGGACGACCCATCGGCAAGCCCGCGGCCGCAAGCGGCCACGGGCCCATGGATCACTTCACGCGGCTGACGTACTCGCCCGAACGCGTGTCGACCTTGATGATTTCGTCCTGGCCCACGAACAGCGGCACGCGCACCACCGCGCCGGTTTCCAGGGTCGCCGGCTTGCCGCCGCCGCCCGAGGTATCGCCGCGCACGCCCGGGTCGGTCTCGGTGATCTTGAGCTCGACGAAGTTCGGCGGCTGGACCGCGATCGGCACGCCGTTCCACAGCGTCACCACGCACTCTTCCTCGCCCTTGAGCCACTTCTCCGAACCGCCCATGCCGGCCTTGTCGGACTGGACCTGCTCGAACGACTCCTGGTTCATGAAGTGCCAGTACTCGCCGTCGGAGTACAGGTACTGCATGTCGGTGTCGACCACGTCGGCCTGTTCGACGCTGTCGGTGGCCTTCATGGTCATTTCGACCACGCGGCCGGACTTGATGCTGCGGTACTTGATGCGGGTGAAGGCCTGGCCCTTGCCCGGCTTGACGTATTCGGTCTCGGTGATGATGCACGGGTCGTTATTGACCAGGATCTTCTGTCCGGTCTTGACGTCGTTCATGCCCAAGCTGGCCATGCTGGAACTCCTAACTAAGAAATGATGGGGCGGTAGCGCCCACCGGACCGCAAGGCCCCGAGGGAGCGCCGCGCCGGCGGCGGAAGGCTAGAATGTCGGGCTGCGCCGCCCACCGCCGCCGAAAGGCCGGGCGGGACGCGAACGGGACCGGAACCGGGAGACATCCCCTGGGCCCCGGACCCACGAAACCGGATCCATACAAGCTAGCCCCACATGATACCCGCAGCCCCGGCCTCCTTGCAGCCGCACCCCCTCCCGCGCCCGGCCGCGCCCGCGCGCTGGCAGGCGCTGTGGCGCGACGCCGTGCGCGATCCGCGCGAACTGCTGGCCCTGCTGGGGCTGGACGGGCTCGCCGCCGGGGTCTCGGACGCGGCCGCGGCCCAATTCCCGCTGCGGGTGCCGCGCGGCTTCGTCGCCCGCATGCGCGCCGGCGACCCGCACGACCCGCTGCTGCGCCAGGTCCTGCCGCTGGACGAGGAACTGCGGCCGATGCCCGGCTATGCCCTGGACGCGGTCGGCGACGGCGCCGCCAAGGCCGCCGACGGGGTGATCCGCAAATACCGCGGCCGCGCCCTGCTGGTCGCCACCGGCAGCTGCGCGATTCATTGCCGCTACTGCTTCCGCCGCCATTTCCCCTACGCCGAGGAAACCGCGGCCGCCGCCGGCTGGCGCGGCGCGGTCGAACTGATCGCGGCCGACCCGGGGATCGACGAGGTCATCCTGTCCGGCGGCGATCCCTGGTCGCTGGCCACGCCCAAGCTGGCCGAACTCAGCGACGCCCTGGCCCGGGTCCCGCACCTCAAGCGCCTGCGCATCCACACCCGCCTGCCGGTGGTCCTGCCCGAGCGCGTCGACGCGCCGCTGCTGGCCTGGCTGCGCGCCCTGCCCTGGCCGGTCACGGTGGTCCTGCACGCCAATCACGCCCAGGAGTTCGACGAGACCGTCGATGCCGCCCTGGCCCGCCTGCGCGGCGCCGGCGCGACCCTGCTCAACCAGGCCGTGCTGCTGCGCGGTGTCAACGACAGCGTGGAGGCGCTCGCAGATTTGAGCGAACGTGGTTTCCGCGCCGGCGTCCTGCCGTACTATCTGCATCAACTCGATCGTGTGCAGGGGGCTGCGCACTTCGAAATCGACGACGAACGCGCCCGTGCGCTGCATCGCGCACTGGCCGCGCGGCTTTCTGGCTATCTGGTTCCAAAACTGGTGCGCGAGATCGCCGGAGATCCCGGAAAGCGACCGCTGTAACGCAGTTCGCATGGACTCTGGCCCGGCCTTCGTGTCATAAACCCGGGCCACGGAGGTGGTGAATGCAATTCGGCAAAGACATGGTGCTGCGCCTGCTGATCGTCGACGACAGCGTCGAGGCGGCGGAAGCCATCGTCAGCGGCCTGCGCAACAGCGGCATCGCCGTGCGCCCGTCGCGTCCTGAGAACGAAACCGAGCTGGCCGCGCTGATCGGCCAGCAGCAGCCGGACCTGGTGCTGGCCGCGCGCGAGGCGCGCAACGTGCCCCTGCCCAAGGTCATGCAGCAGGTCGACAGCACCGGCAAGGACCTACCGGTGGTCGTGCTGCTGGACACGGTCGACGACGCCCGCCTGCTGGAAGTGCTGTCGATGGGCGCGCGCAGCGTGATCCTGCGCGGCCACACCGACCACGTGCAGAACGTGGTCCGCGCCGAATGGGCCGACCTGGAGGCGCGCCGCTCGCTGCGCCGCCTGGAATCCCAGGTGCGCGAGACCGAGCGCCGCTGCGACAGCCTGATCGACTCCTCGCGCGAGCCCATCGCCTACATCCACGAAGGCATGCACATCCGCGCCAACACGGCCTACCTGGAAATCTTCGGCTTCGAGTCGTTCGAGGAAATCGAGGGCATGTCGCTGCTGGACATGGTCGCGCCGGGTCAGGTCGACGGCTTCAAGCAGCTGCTCAAGCAGTTGTCCAAGGGCGAAGCCCCGCCGCCGCGCTACGAAACCGAAGCGCGCACGCTGGACGGCAGCCACTTCGCCGCGGTCATGGAATTCACCCCCGCCACCTACGAAGGCGAGCAATGCCTGCAGGTGGTCCTGCGCCGCCAGGAGTTCGATCCCGAACTCGCGCGCGAGGTCGAGGCCCTGCGCCAGCGCGACCAGGTCACCGGCCTGCTCAACCGCGCCACCTTCCTGCGCGCGCTCGAAGACGCGGTCTCCGACACCGCCCAGAACAACGCCCACCACGGCCTGCTGCTGATCGAGCCCGACCATTACGCGCGGCTGCTGCAGGAAATCGGCCTGGACGCCTCGGACGAACTGATCGCCGCGTTCGGCGAGCGCCTGCGCACCGTGATCGGTGCCGACGACGTCGCCGCGCGCTTCTCCGAGCACCAGTTCGCGGTGCTCACGCCGAACTGCGACTACCACGCGACCTCGGCCCTGGCCGAGCGCCTGCGCGCCGCCTTCGCCGACCACGTGCTGGAAACCGCCAGCCGTTCGCTCAACACCACCGTCAGCATCGGCGGCGTACAGATCGGCGAAAAGATCGCCAGCGTCACCGCGGTGCTGGGCAAGGCCAGCCAGTGCGTGCAGTCCAGCATCGGCGTCGGCGGCAACCGCTCCGAACTGTTCGACCCGGGCGCGGCCGACCGCGCCGAGTCCGAACGCGTCGAGGCCTGGGTCACCCGCATCCGCGACGCGCTCGACGCCGACCGCTTCCTGATGAACTACCAGCCGCTGATCAATCTGCACGGCGAGCCGATGGAGATGTACGAGGCCTACCTGCGCATGCAGGGCGAGCCGGGCGAACTGGTGCAGCCGCTGACCTTCCTGCAGATCGCCGAGGAACACGGCCTGCTGTGGGAAATCGACCGCTGGGTCGTCGGCAAGGCGATCCAGGTCATCGGCGAGCGCCTGCGCGCCGGCAAGCGCACCACCCTGCTGGTCAAGATCACCCAGGCCTCGCTGCAGGACGAAAGCCTGCTCCAGCACATCGAAGAGCAGCTGGCCCGGCAGAACGCCGAAGGCCGCCTGCTGGTGCTGCAGCTGCCCGAGTCCAAGGTCTTCACCCACCTGCGCGCGGCGCAGGAATTCCAGGCCCGCGTCGCCCGCTTCGGGGTGCGCGTCGGCCTGGAGCAGTTCGGCTCGGGCCTGAACTCGTTCCAGATGCTCAGCCATTTCGACGCGGCCTTCCTCAAGATCGACCGCGCCTTCATGGAAGACCTGACCAGCAACGCCGACCACCAGCAGCGCATCCGCGAGATCGCCGCCAAGGCCCGCGAGCTGGGCAAGCAGACCATCTCCGAATTCGTCCAGGACGCGGCCAGCATGTCGTTCCTGTTCGCCGCCGGCATCGACTACGCCCAGGGCCACTTCCTGGCCGCGGCCGGGCCGGAAATGGACTACGACTTCCAGTAAGCGCGGGATTCGGGCAGTTGCCTCATCCCCCAAAAGAAAAAGCCCGCCGGATGGCGGGCTTTTTTCTGGCGCTTGCGGTGCGCGATCAGCGCGCGACCACCGGAGCGCGCACCGTCTCGGCCGGAGCGTTGCGCAGCGCGGTGATGCGCTCTTCCAGCGGCGGATGGCTGCGCATCAGCTTGGACAGGCCGTGGCCGACCGCGCCGCTGATGCCGAAGGCCTGCACCTGTTTAGGCAGCGTGCTTTCGCCGTAGGTCTGGCCCAGGCGCTCCAGGGCGCCGATCATCTTGTCGCGGCCGGCCAGGCGCGCACCGCCGGCATCGGCGCGGAACTCGCGGTAACGCGAGAACCACATCGCGATCATGCTCGCGAACAGGCCGAACACCATGTCGAGCACGAACACGATCGCGTAGTAGCCCAGACCCGGGCTGCCGTCGCGACTGCCGCCCAGGTAACCGTCGATCACGCGGCCGACCAGGCGCGCCAGCACGATCACGAAGGTGTTGAGCACGCCCTGGACCAGGGCCATGGTCACCATGTCGCCGTTGGCGACGTGGCTGACCTCGTGACCGAGCACCGCTTCGGCCTCGTCGCGGCTCATCGAGCGCAGCAGGCCGGTGGACACCGCGACCAGCGCGTTGTTGCGGTTGGCGCCGGTGGCGAAGGCGTTGATCTCGGGCGCGTCGTAGATCGCGACCTCGGGCATGCCGATGCCCGCCGCCTCGGCCTGACGGCGCACCGTGTTCACCAGCCACTGTTCGGCTTCGTTGCGCGGCTGTTCGATCACGTGCGCGCCGGTGCTGCGCTTGGCCATCCATTTGGACAGCAACAGCGAAACGAAGGCGCCGCCGAAACCGAACAGCGTGGCCATGATCAGCAGCGAACCGTTGCGGCCGGTATCGATGCCGAACTGCCGCAGTACCGCCATGACGATGCTGAGCAAGGCGAGGACGGCCAGGTTGGTGGCAAGGAAAAGAGCGATGCGTTTGAACATGGTCTAGGGATGAACCGTACCCGCGCACCGTGCGCGGTCAGGTAGAAAATGTGGCAGGCTCGGCGTGAATTCAAGTGAAACCGACACCGTCGCGGCTTTGCTCGACGAGTCGGTTGACGATACGCAAGCCGAATCGACGCATTCGGGTTGGCCGGATGCGCATTCGGCCCGCCTCGCGCACCCCAAAACCATGCCCGGCCACACGCCCTTGTCCGCATCCCACGCCCCGAGCTACCGCGGCCGCTTCGCGCCCTCGCCCACCGGCGACCTGCACTTCGGATCGCTGCTGGCCGCGTTCGGCAGCTGGCTGCTGGCCCGGCATGCGCAGGGCGCGTGGCTGATACGCGTCGAGGACCTGGACCCGCCGCGCGAAGTCGCCGGTGCCGCCGAGCGCCAGTTGCAGGCCTTGAGCGCGTTCGGCCTGGAGTCCGACGAACCGGTGCTGCGCCAGAGCGAGCGCGGCGAGGTCTACCGCACCGCGATCGAACGCTTGCTGGCGCAGGGCCTGGCCTTCCCCTGCCATTGCAGCCGCAGCGATCTGGCCGCGGTCGGCGGCATCCACCGCCGCTGCGTGGCCGCGCCGGACCGCCCCGGCCGCGCGCCGGCGATCCGCCTGCGCGTGGCCGACGGCAGCGTGGTCGCGTTCCAGGACCGCATCCGCGGCGCGCAGTCGCAGGACGTCGCCCGCGAGGTCGGCGACGTGGTCCTGCGCCGCGCCGACGGCTACTGGGCCTACCAGCTCGCGGTGGTGGTCGACGACGCGGCCCAGGGCATCAGCGACGTGGTCCGCGGCGCCGACCTGCTCGACTCGACGCCGCGCCAGATCCTGCTGCAGCGCGCCCTGGGTCTGGCCACGCCGGACTACGCCCACCTGCCGCTGGTGCTGGGCAGCGACGGCCGCAAGCTCTCCAAGTCCGACGCCGCCCTGGCGGTCGATCCGCGGCAACCGCTGCCGGCGCTGCGCGCGGCCTGGCGCGCGCTCGGGCAGGCGCCGGCCGCGCTGACCGGCGTAGGCTCGGTGCCGGCCCTGCTCGCGCGTGCGCAGGCCGAATTCGAGCCCGGGCGCATCGCCTCCACACCGACGGTTTCGCTCGCCGCGATGCACAACGGCGATTTCATATTTGCTGACTAGAATCGGCTCAGGGCCGCACGTCGCGGCCGTGGAGAGGAAGACATGCAGTCACGCGTCGCACTGGTCACCGGCGGTACCGGTGGCATCGGCACCTCGATCGTCCAACGCCTGGCCCAGATGGGCCATAAAGTCGCGACCAATTACCGCGACGAGGCCAAAGGACGCGCCTGGCAGGCGCAAATGAAAGGACTCGGCATCGACGTGGCGATCGCGCAGGGCGACGTCTCTTCCCCCGAACAGGCCGAAGCGCTGATCCGCGACGTCGAGCGCCAGCTCGGCCCGGTCGACATCCTGGTCAACAACGCCGGCATCACCCGCGACTCGACCTTCCATCGGATGAGCCCGCAGCAGTGGACCGACGTGATCGGCACCAACCTCAATTCCTGCTTCAACGTCACCCGCCCGGTGATCGAGGGCATGCGCGAGCGCAAGTGGGGCCGGATCGTGCAGATCAGCTCGATCAACGGCCAGAAGGGCCAGTACGGCCAGGCCAACTACGCCGCGGCCAAGGCCGGCATGCACGGCTTCACGATCTCGCTGGCGCAGGAGAACGCGAAGTTCGGCATCACCGTCAACACGGTCTCGCCGGGCTACATCGCCACCGACATGGTCATGGCGGTGCCCGAGGAAGTGCGCAACAAGATCGTCGCGCAGATCCCGACCGGGCGCTTGGGCAATCCCGAGGAGATCGCCTACGCGGTCGGCTTCTTCATCCCCGACGAGGCCGGCTGGATCACCGGCGCCAACCTGTCCGCCAACGGCGGTCAGTACATGGGCTGGTAAAGCCCGCGCGTCGCGCCTGCGGGCGCGGCGCCCACCGGTACGGGCGCGCTGCGCGCCCGGCCGGGTCGCGACGCCCGTCTCGCCCAGCGCCGACCGCCGCCCCGCCGGTGGTGCACGGCCTGCACAGTGCGCACGCCCTGCGCCGCGAGCCGGGCGGCCGCCCGGCCCTACCTGTTGCAAGCCCCCTCGGCCTGAGCCATGCTGCAAGGCACCACGATTTTAGAGCCAAAGCTCCATGGCCTCGACCCGAGTCATCAAGAAGTACCCGAACCGTCGGCTGTACGACACCGAGATCTCCAGCTACATCACCATCGAAGACGTGCGCCAGCTGATCGTCGACGGCGAGGAGTTCGAGGTACGCGATGCCCGCTCGGGCGACGATCTGACCCGCCAGGTGCTGCTGCAGATCATCGCCGAGCACGAACAGGACGGCGAACCGGTGCTCTCGACCCAGCTGCTGAGCCAGATCATCCGTTTCTACGGCGATTCCCTGCAGGGCTTCATGGGCAACTACCTGGAACGCTCGATGCAGACGTTCCTGGACCAGCAGGCGCAGTTCCGCAACCAGGTCGGCGGCATGCTCGGCCAGACGCCGTGGGCGATGATGAACCAGCTCACCGAGCGCAACCTGACCCTGTGGAAGGAATTCCAGCAGAACCTGTCGGGCAGCGTCGGCCAGAGCCCGGCGTCCGGCACCGGCACCGGCAAGCCCAAGGGCGACACCAAGCGCGAGCGTTGAGCCGCGCATCGATCAGCATCCGCGACGGCTCGCGCGCACCCGCGCGCGGCACCGGCGCGTGCGCGTAGCCGGCCCGCGCCGGCGCACGGGGGGATCCACATGAACAAGCGCATCGCCGTGGTCAGCGGCGGCATCGGCGGTCTCGGCAGCGAGATCTGCAAATCGCTGGCGCGCGCCGGGCGGCGCGTGATCGCGATCGACCTGGCCTCGCGCGAGGAGCGCATCGCCGCGTTCCGGCACGAAGTCCAGGGCATGGACGTGCGCTTCGAAGCGGCCAACGTCGCCGACTACGACGACTGCGCCGACGCCATCGAACGCATCCGCCGCGACGAAGGCGCCATCGACATCCTGGTCAACGCCGCCGGCATCACCCGCGACACCAGCCTGCGCAAGATGGACAAGCGCCAGTGGGACGACGTCATGGGCGTCAACCTCGACGGCGTGTTCAACCTGTGCCGGCACGCGGTCGACGGCATGGCCGAACGCGGCTTCGGCCGCATCGTCAACATCAGCTCGGTCAACGGCCAGACCGGCCAGTTCGGCCAGACCAACTACTCCGCGGCCAAGGCCGGCATGCACGGTTTCACCATGGCGCTGGCGCGCGAAGTCGCCCGCAAGGGCGTGACCGTGAATTCGGTCTCGCCCGGCTACTGCGAAACCGCGATGGTGCTGGCGGTGCCCGACGACATCCGCGCCCGCATCGTCGACAGCGTCCCGGTCGGCCGCCTCGGCAAGCCCAGCGAGATCGCACGCACCGTCGAATTCCTCACCGCCGACGACGCCGGCTTCATCACCGGCGCGAACATCCCGGTGAACGGCGGATTGTTCATGAGTTTCTGAGGCCGGCGCTTTGTTGCAGTTGCAGTTGCAGTTGCAGTTGCAGTTGCAGTTGCAGTTGCAGTTGCAGTTGCAGTTGCCGTTGCGCTGCCGTTGCCGTTACCGTTGCCGTTGCCGTTGCCGCGGCATTGAAATCCAATGCGCCGCACTCGCCCAACCCCACCCAGACCCGAAGGGCGGCGCGCAGGACGCGCGCCGTTTTTCGAGGAACAGGATGTTCCTTCGAAAAATCCCCGCGCACGCACCGAACTCGCATGGGAGGGTTGTCTAGGCAAGCCCTTCTCTTTGGTTACTTTCTCTTGGGCTAGCAAGAGAAAGTGACCCGCATGCGCAGCAGGCGGAAGCCTTTGCTTAAGAACGANTGTCTAGGCAAGCCCTTCTCTTTGGTTACTTTCTCTTGGGCTAGCAAGAGAAAGTGACCCGCATGCGCAGCAGGCGGAAGCCTTTGCTTAAGAACGAAACCAGCAAAGCAGCCGGAATTCGCGATCGCGGCTCACGCCGCTCCCACAGAAAGCAGAAAGCGAAGCCGATCCGAATCGAAGCCAGCGCGGCAGCCGAAGTTCGCGGTCGCGGCTTACGCCGCTCCTACCCCGAAGCGAGCGAAAGCAAGCCCAAAGCGAAGGCGGATCAGCACCATCGCGACGGTGCGCTTCTTCGGCCCAACGCCGCCTATTTCAGCGGCGGCTGCCCCTGGCAATACTTCTGGTAGTACTGTTCCGCTTGCGGCATCAAGGACTGCAGCACCTGGATCCGGTTGGCCGGATCCGGATGCGTCGAAGCGAACTCCGGCGGACGCTGCCCGCCGCCCAACTGCTCCATGCGCTGCCACAGCGGGATCGCCTGACGCGGGTCGTAGCACGCGGCCGCCGCCAGCATCAGACCGACCTGGTCGGCCTGGGTCTCGTGATTGCGCCCGTACGGCAGCACGAAGCCGTACTGCGCGCCCGCGCCGAGCGCGCCCATCACCGCCTGCTGCTGTTGCGGATCCATCCCGCCCAGCGCCACGCCCGCGGCCATCTGGCCCATCTGCACCAGCTTCTGCTGGGCCATGCGCTGCGAACCGTGGCGCAGCAGCGCGTGCGCGATCTCGTGGCCCATCACCACCGCCAGCGCGCTCTCGTTCTCGGCGATCGGCAGCAGACCGGTATACACCGCCATCTTGCCGCCGGGCAGGCAGAAGGCGTTGGCTTCCTGGGAATTGATGACCGCCACGTCCCACTTGAAGCCCTGGTAGTCGGTCGGCGCCTGCTGCTGATGCTGCGCGGCCATATCGGCGGTGACCTGCGGCACGCGGTTGATCAGGCGCTGGGCGATTTCGCGCACCTGCAGGCTGACCTTGTCGTTGGCCGGCACCAGCGCGCCCTGCTGGCTGGCGTCGCCCAGCACCTGCTGGAAGGCCTGCGCGCCCAGCTGCACTTCCTCGTCGGCGCTGGCGCCGTAATGCGCTTTCTCGCCGGTGTAGGGATCGGTCTGGGCGCTGCCGAACCAGGACCAGGCCGCGTAGCCCGCGAACAGGATCAGGATCCACCAGCGGATGCCGCCGAAGCCGCGCCGCTGTCCGCCCTGCTGCTGCGCGTTACCGAAGGGGTCGATCCTCATCTCAGTTCCTCCGTCCTGCCTGGTGGCGCCGCCGGTCCGGTGGTTCCCGTCCCGCTGGCGCCCATCGTGTCAGATATCGCGCACCACGCGAAAGCCGATCCGCGCGCTGGTGGTGTCGGCGTCGCTGCCCTGGCGCCAGGCCGAGCGCGTCTGCGCCGGCGAACTCGCCCAGGAGCCCCCGCGCAGCACGCGCGTGCGGCAGCCCGGATTGACCCAGGCCTCGCCGTTGCGCGGCGCGCGCCGGTAGCTGTCGTGCCAGCAGTCGCCGACCCACTCGCTGACGTTGCCGGCGACGTCGTGCAGCCCGAACGCGTTGGCGCGGTAGCGTCCCACCGGCGTCGGCCCCCAGGCGTTGTCGCCATAGCCAGCGAAGGCGTTGTTCCAGCGCCGGCCGGTCGGCGAGGCGTCCAGGGCGCCGGTCAGGTTGTCGACCCGGGTCAGCGGCGCGCCCTCGCCCCAGGGATAGGCCTGGACGCTGCCGGCGCGCAGCATGTATTCGAACTCGGCCTCGCTCGGCAGCCGGTAATGGTGGCCGGTCTGCTTGGACAGCCAGGCCGCGTAGGCCATCGCGTCCTTGGCGCTGACGTGCACCACCGGCATATCGTCGGCGGCCGGGCGGCCGGCGTAGTCGGATTGCCAGTCGACGTTGCCGCGCCGGACCAGGTTGCCGCTGCGCTCGTCGTAGGCGGTGGAATAACCGCGCCGGCTGGCACGCGCGCGGTGCTTGGTCGCGTTCATGAAGCGGCGGAATTCGCCGACCGTGATCTCGGTGCGCGAGACCGCCAGGCCGCGGTCGAAGCGGATGTTGCGGGTCGGCCGCTCGGCGTCGCTGGAGCCGGCCTCTTCGGCCTCGGCGCCCATCCGGAACGCGCCATGCGGGATCACCACCAGCGCCGGGCCGCGACCGCCGCTCTGCATCGCCTCGGTGAAGGTCTGGCCCGGGCGGAACAGGCCGTAATGGGTGGCCAGGTCGATGCGCTCGCGCAGTTCGACCGCCGCCGGATCGCCGGCCGGCGCGATCCGCAGCAGGTTGCCCAGCAGCTCGCGCGCCTGTTCGATACCGCGTTCGCGAGTGAGCGCGGCCAGGCCCAGGTCGCGCAGGCGGCCCACGCGCGCGGCGCGCTGGGTGGCGATGCGGCCCTGCGCGTCGGCGGCGGTGTTCATCTTCGGCCGCACCTGCGCGGCCAGCGCCAGCCAGCGCTCGGCGCCGGCGTAGTCGTCGCGGTCGGCGGCGATCTCGGCGCGGCGGATCAGCGCGCTTTCGGCTGCGGCGATGCCCTGGCTGGCGCGTACGTCGCCGGGGCGCAGCGACAGCGCTTCGCGGAAATAGGCCAGCGCCCCGCCCTTGCCGCTTCCGTTTACGTCGCCTTCGCCGATACGGCCGGCGTTGAGTTCGCCTTCGCCCAGGCGGTTGGCTTCCTGGGCCTGATCGGCGCGATCGACGCGCTGCAGGTAGGCGTCGACCTTCTTGTTCTCCGGCGCGACCGCGCGCGCGACCGCGGCCGCCTCGTGCGCGCCGCGCAGGCGCAAGGGGTCGTCGTCGATCTCGGACAGGGCCTGGTCGCCCTGCACGATCAGCATCGCCAGGGCGCGCTCGAACCCCGCCGCGAACCGGGCGTCGTTGGGCGCGTACTGCACCAGCGCGTAGTAGATCGGGATCGCCGAATCGGCGTCGGCGTACAGCGCGCCGGCGGCCAGCGCGGCATCGGCGCGGCTCATCAGCGCTTTGGCGTTGGCCTGACTGACCTCGACCGGCGGCGGCCGCCACGCCGGCACCGGCGACACCGCCTGGTCAGCGCTGATGGTCACGATCGGCGTGCGCCCGGCGCCCGCGCCCGGCGTGGCCGGCGCCGCCGGCTCGCGCGTACAACCCGCGAACAGCAAGACCGACGTCAAACCTGCCAATGCCAGTGCGCGCAAACGTCCTCCGCAGCTTTGTCCAGCCAGCTCTATCCAGCGATTCGACCGGGCCGGGCCGGGGCCGCACCGGCCGGTGCGGGCCCGGATCGGGCGAAAGTAGGCTATTGTCGCCCGCCGCGGCAACTTCGTCGCGCCGGCGCCGCCGCACCGTCCCGCACACGTTCAGATCACCATGCCCATTTGGATCTCACAGCCTGCCGCCCTGCAGGAACATTTCGCCACCCGGCCGGCCCGCATCGGCCTGGACACCGAATTCATCCGCGAGCGCACCTACTGGCCGCAGCTGGCGCTGGTGCAGATCGCAGTCGGCGACGAGATCCTGCTGGTCGATCCGCTCAAACCGGGCATGACCCAGGCGCTGGCGCCGATCCTGGCCGACACCGCGATCCTCAAGATCATGCACAGCGCCAGCGAAGACCTGGTCGCGTTCAAGCACGCCTGCCAGGTCGTGCCCAAGCCCCTGTTCGACACCCAGCTGGCCGCCGCGCTGGCCGGCATCGGCGGCGGACTGGGCTACCAGAAACTGGTCGAACAGCTCACCGGGGTGACCCTGGCCAAGGGCGAGACCCGCTCGGACTGGCTGCGCCGCCCGCTGTCGCCGGCTCAGCTGGAATACGCCGCCGACGACGTCCGCCACCTGTTCGCGATGCATGATGCGCTCGACGGCCAGCTCGGCCTGCTCGGCCGCCGCGAATGGCTGGTCGAAGACGCCCAGCGCACCATCCACAACGCCGAACACGAAGGCCTGGAGCCCTGGCCGCACCTGGGCATGCGCAGCGCCCAGTTCCTCGACCGCAACGCCCAGCGCCGCCTGCTGCGCCTGCTGCGCTGGCGCGACGCCTACGCGCGCGACCACGACCGCCCGCGCAGCTGGATCCTGGACAACGAACTCGCGGTCGCGATCGCCCGCTCCAATCCCGCCGACCGCGACCTGCTGCAAGCGCAGCTCGACGCCCACCCGAAAGCGCCGCGCAAGCTCGGCGATGCGGTCTGGACCGCGCTGAGCACCGCACTGGCCGACGAGGACCAGGCACCCGACGCATCGGTCGGCGAGAACCGCGACAAGCAGCGCCTGCGCAAACTGCAGGACGCGGTCGCCGCGCGCAGCGCCGAACTCGGCCTGCCCGACGGCGTGCTTGCTTCGCGCCGCTGGCTGGAAGCCCTGCTCGACCACGGCGACTGGCCCGACGCCCTGTCCGGCTGGCGCCGCACCGCGCTGGAGCCCGGCCTGACCCCGCTGCTGGCGGCCCAGGACTAGCGCACCCGCGCCCGGGCCGCTACACTTTTAACCTTACGTGGGGCGGTAGCTCAGCTGGGAGAGCGTCGCGTTCGCAATGCGAAGGTCGAGGGTTCGATCCCCTTCCGCTCCACCATTCGTTCCAGACGCAAAGCCCCGGCTCGCCGGGGCTTTCGCGTTTCTGCGATCCGCTGGGATCGGCTTATCCGGCGCAATACCGGTCCGCGACGTGCAGCGCTTCGTCGATGATCGACAGCCCCTCGCGCAGTTCGTCCTCGGCGATGTTCAGCGGTGGCGCGACGTGCAGGCGGTTGCCCATCGGCAGGGGCCACAGGCCGAGGCGTTTGCATTCCTTCGCCAGCGCGGCCATCGGAGCGTTCGCCTTACCGCTGGCATTGAACGGGACCAGGGGTTCGCGCGTGCCGCGATCGCGCACCAGTTCCAGCGCCCAGAGCATGCCCAGCCCGCGCACATCGCCCACGCACGGATGCCCTTGCCGCATCGCTCGCAATGCCGGGCCCAGCACGGTTTCGCCGAGCATGCGGGAACGTTCGATCAAGCCTTCGTCGCGGTAGATGCCGATGCACGCCACCGCCGCTGCGCAGGCGAGCGGATGGCCGGAGTAGGTCAGGCCGCCGGCATACGGGCGCTGGGTGAAACTCCCGGCGATCGCCTCGCTCATGATCACGCCGCCCAGCGGTACGTAGCCGGAATTGACGCCCTTGGCGAAGGTGATCAGGTCGGGCGCGACGTTCCAGCGATCGATCGCGAACCACTCGCCGCAACGGCCGAAGCCGACCATCACCTCGTCGGCGATCATCACGATGCCGTGCGCATCGCACAGCTCGCGCACGCCGAGCAGGTAGCCGTCGGGCGGCACCAGCACTCCGTTTCCGCCAACCACGCTTTCCAGCAGGATCGCGGCGATGCCGCGCGGGCCTTCCAGGGCGATCGTGTCGGCCAGGTGCTTGAGTGCGCGCTCGCATTCCTCGGCCTCGTCGGCCGAATGGAAGGCCGAGCGGTATGCGTACGGGCCCCAGAAACGCACGATGCCCGGCGCGCCAGGCTCGGACGGCCAGCGGCGCGGGTCGCCGCTGGCGGCGATCGCCCCGGAGGTGGCGCCGTGATAGCTGCGGTAGGCGGTGAGCACCTTGTGCCGCCCGGTATGCAGGCGCGCCATGCGGATCGCGTTCTCCACCGCTTCGGCGCCGCCGTTGGTGAAGAACACGCGGTTGAGATCGCCAGGTGCGACTTCCGCGATCAATCGAGCCGCTTCGCTGGTCGCCGCATTCGCGTGGTAGGGCGCGATGGTGCACAGCGTCGCGGCCTGCGCCTGGATGGCGGCGATCAGCCGGGGATGCTGATGCCCCACGTTGACGTTGACCAGCTGGCTGGAAAAATCCAGATAACGGCAGCCGCTCTCGTCCTGGAAGTGCGCGCCGGACGCGCCCGTCACGACGACCGGATCGTTCGCGCCCGCGGCCGACCACGAATGCAGCACGTGCGCGCGGTCGTCGCGCATGGCCGATGAAGACGACGGCGCTTCCTGATGCTGTGCGCTGGTCGCGCCGGCGTCGTGCACGCTTGCCTCGCGCATGGGGCGTCCTTTACGGGATGAAGGTCTGCTCGGGGTCGTCGAAGGACTTGAATTCCAGCGCGTTGCCCGATGGATCGAAGAAGAACATCGTCACGTGCTGGCCTGGCTTTCCTTTCAGGCGCAGGTGCGGTTCTTCCTCGAACTCGATGCCGGCATCGGTGAGGCGGCGGGCCAGTGTCTCCCATGCCCGACGATCCAGGTTCATGCCGAAGTGCGGAATCGGCACCGCCTCGCCGTCGAAGCGCCCGACCTGCAGCGGCTTCCCGTCCGGCGCGATATGCGCCACCAGGTGATGGCCGAAGAAATCGAAGTCCTGGTACGACACATCGCTGCGCCCTTGCGGGCAGCCGATCAGCTCGCCATAGAAATGCCGCGCTTCGTCCAGATCCCGCACCGGGAAGGCAAGATGGAACTGCGTGATCGCGCTCATGAAGCCACCCTCCGCTGCGGCACGCACGCGTCGAAGATGTTCTCCCAGAACTGGTTCCAGGCAGTGATGCTGCGTTCGTAGCCTTGCGCCAGCTCGGGCAATACCGAGGAGTCTTCGCGAATGTAGGCATCGATCGCCGCACGCGTGAGCTCGCCATGGACGATGTCTTCCTCGCCGGTGTGGATGGTCCAGAACTCCCAGTCGATGCGATCGGCGTTCTCGCGCATGTACGGATGCAGGCGCAGGTGTTCGAACATCACCGAAAGGTAGGTCTGGCACAGGCACTCGCCGCCCATGCCGCGCAGTCCCACGCCGAAGGCAGGGCCGCGCTTGCGCAACTCGTCGGTGAGGCCGCCGAGGATCGCGCGGTTCGCCGGCAGGCCGGTGTCGACCTGCTCGCGCGGCACGCCGATGCTGGCCAGGAAACGGTCGTAAATTTCAGGATGCGCACGGGCGGCGTCGCCCTCGCCCAGTTCCTCCGACAGGATCTGGCTGAGCAAGCTGCGCAGCCCGCCGAACGGCAGTTTGGCCAGCAGCAGTGCAAGATCGCTGATGTAGTCGATGGTGAAAAAGCGGTACTGCGTGCAGAACCGCCGCAGGGCGTCGACCGGCAGGTGGGTGAGCGCTCTCATCTTCTGCTCGGCCAATGCTTCGGTCGCTTGCTTGGCCCGATCGGCGAAGGCCCAGAAAGTCTCCCGGCCCCATGTACCCGCATGCATCGCGATGCTCGGAAACGAGGGAACCGCGCGCGTATGGAAGCTATTCTCCAATGACATGCACCCTGCCCGTTGAGGCGGTCGCAGCATCGCCGCGATCCGGCGTGAATGGATAGACGCTGAGTCGCGACCGAGCATACCCGTCGGAAACGATGGCCAGGTTCACGTCGCTTTGACACGCACGTCGCGATTTAACGCGATGTAAGCGAAATTCCTACATCCTGCGCACGCTTTACAACAAATGCTTCATATCGCACGTACATCCGATCCACGAACCACAATTGCGGTTCATCTTTCGTTACACGTGACGTGCGAGCCTCGCTACTGCACCGCTATCGTGCGAGCACGCGACCCACGATGACCTCTGCGCACGACATACTCACGCCTTCGCCCGTCAACCTGTTGTGGACCGGCGGCTGGGACTCGACATTCCGGCTGCTGCAGTTATTGCTGCAGCATCGCGTCGAGGTGGTGCCGTATTACCTGGAAGACCCCACGCGCGCCTCGACGCAGCGCGAAATCCAGACGGTGGAACGCATCACCGCCGCCCTGCGCGAATCGCATCCGCACACTCGCGCCTTGCTGCAACCGCTGCGCCGATTCGCGGTGGAGGGGATTCCGGTCGATCCCGATATCGCCGCCGCATTGCGCGAGATCCGCCGTCGCAGCTACATCGGCAGCCAGTACGCATGGTTGCCCGCGTTCTGCCGGCAGCAGGCCCTGCCCGATCTGGAGCTGTGCGTGCACGTGGACGACAAGGTGCAGGCGTTGCTGCGTGGATACGCGCAGGAGTTCGCGCACCCGGCCGGCTATCGCAGCATGCGCGTGGATCGCGCCCACACGGGGTCGGCGGAACACACTTTGTTCGGTTCCTTCAGCTTTCCGTTGTTCCATATCGACAAGGTCGGCATCGACCGCGCGGCGAACGCCGCGGGCTGGGGCGAGCTGATGGAGCTGACATGGTTCTGCCACACGCCCCTGCGCGGGCGGCCGTGCGGCATCTGCCCGCCGTGCGTGTACACCATCGAGGAAGGCCTGGCGCGGCGCGTGCCGCCGTCACGACGCGTGGTCTCGTGGTTCTACCGCCGCCTGTGGCTGCCGCTGCGCACGGCGCTGCGGCAATGGCGCGCGACCGGCCACGGCCGCGGAAACGAACGCCCGCCGGCGCCGGGCTACGGCGGGACCTGAGTTCAGCCGGCCTTGCCGCGGCACCCGGCGCGACTCCCTGCAGTGTGCGATGGCCTTGGCCGTGGCGTTCACGACGCTGGCGCAAGCAAGGCTGTTCCTGAGCCGACGAATGAGGGCCTTCAAGACCGACCCAGCGGCTGATTACCCTATTGCAGGAGGCGCCGTATTCATCAGTGCCCGGCGCGTCGGCCAAGGCATGGCTGCTCGTTTCGCTGTCACGTCCCACATGTATATGAATGGCCTGTGGAATCTCATTGAGCACAAAGCCTCTTCAGAGCAGTCACATATTGTGTGCGCATTTCGCTGCCTCACTCACCCGCCGGCCCTCGCTGCACTCCAACAACCGCAGTTTCATGAGGCTTCTCCGGACCTGGACGCGATTTTCGATCGCCTGCAGGCCAGCGGAGCCGAGGTCGTCCATGAGCCGACGGTGCAGCCTTACGGCGCGACTGCGCGTTCCGCGATCCCGCCGGCAATCACGTCCGCATCGACGAAGTGTGCTGAAGCATTCGCTTTCGATGTCTCGCCAGCGGGCGGCGCTGGCCTCGCCGCCCCTGCGCCGCTACCCTGCCTCGGCCCGATCCGGCACCGCCCGGCGACGCGACCTGCCCCTCCGGCCATCGATCGCACAAGGAGATTCCCATGACCGCGAAGAAGAAAGCTGCCGCAAGCCAGACCGCATCCAAGGCTTTCTCGGCCGAAGAACGCGCCGCGATGAAAGAGCGCGCGAAAGAGCTCAAGGCCCAGGCCAATCGGGCCGAGAGCGAAAAGGACCTGATCGCCAAGATCGCCGAGATGCCGCCGGCGGACCGCGCGCTGGCCAAGAAGCTGCATGCGATCGTCACCGAGGTCGCACCCGCGCTGGTCCCCAAGACCTGGTACGGCATGCCCGCCTACGCCAACGACGACGGCAAGATCCTGTGCTTCTTCCAGGCCGCGTCCAAGTTCAACAGCCGCTACGCGACCTTCGGTTTCAACGACGTGGCCCAGCTGGACGACGGCGCGATGTGGCCGACCGCGTTCGCGCTGCAGTCGCTGGACGCCGCCGAGGAAAAGAAGGTCCGCGCGCTGGTCAAGAAGGCGCTGGGCTGAGGCATGGCCAAGCCCGCGAAGCGAAGCGATAGCGCGGGCGTGTCGGCGCCCGCGCCGACCGACCGATGCGGCCTGGTCCACGTGCAGGACGCGCGCGAGAGAGAGCCTGAATGACTGACACGACGCGTCGCCGCCTGTTCGTCGGACTCGCCGCCGCAGCCTCGCTGGCGGCCGCCGCGCCCTGGTTGCTCAGGCGCAAGCGCGCGCACGATCACGCCGCCGCGCCGGCGACGCCGGACTCGCATGCGGGTCCCGGGCTGCCGAACGCGCGGCCGTTCCAGGCGCCGCTGCGCCTGCCGGGCCGCGACGGCCTGTTCGCCGAAGTCGCGCTGTCGGCGCCGTTGGCGCTGAGCGCACGCGCCGCAGCTTTCCCGATCTTCGGCGGCAAGCCGACCCTGGTCTGGCACTACGCCGGCAGCGCCGACGGCCATGCCATCGCCAATCCGCTGCTCCGCGCGGCCAAGGGCGACACGGTCGAAGTCTCGCTCGACAACGCCCTGCAGGAAGACACGACTATTCACTGGCACGGCCTGAGCGTGGACGAGGCCAACGACGGCAGCGGCCTGCATCCGGTCGCTGCCGGCGGCCGGGCGCGCTACCGGTTCAGGATCGACAACCGTGCCGGGCTGTACTGGTATCACGCGCATCCGCACGAACGCACCGGCCAGCAGTTGCAGCGCGGGCTGGCGGGCCTGCTGCGGATCGAGGACCAGGAAGATCGCGCGCTCGGCGAACGCCTGGGCCTGCGCTGGGGCGAACGCGACCTGCCACTGTTCATCGCCGACAAGCAGGTCGACGCCGACAACGGCATCGTCTATCGCCAGGGCGCGGACGACTGGATCGGCAACCGCGTCTTGGTGAACTGGACGCCCGAACCCTTCCTGGAAGTGCTGCCGGCGCTGTACCGCCTGCGCATGGTCAATGCGGCCAACGCGCGCATGCTGCGGATCGCGTTCGAGCACGAAGGCCGGACGCTGCCGTTCCAACTCATCGGCACCGACGGCGGATTGCTGGCGCAGGCCTGGACGCTGGACGATGTGTTCCTCGCGCCCGCGCAGCGCATCGACGTGCTGGTCGATTTCGGCGCCTTGCCCGCCGGCGCCCGCGTGCTGCTGCGCAGCCTGGAATACGTCGCGATGGAGAACGAGGACGAGTCCGGTGCGTTCGCGCCCGATCCGATGGGCGAGCATCCGGGCGCGGCGCCGATGGGCAATGCGCTGGACCTGATGCAGTTCTGCGTCGCCGCCTGCAGCGATACGCAACGACGCCAGGCCAAGCCAGCGCCCATCAGGGTGCCGGCAATGCTGAGCGCATTGCCGCCACCACCCGACACCAACGGCTGGCCGGTGCGGCCGATCCGCCTGCGCATGGACGACCAGGGCACCTGGTTCATCAACGACTGGAACTACCATCAGGTCGGCCACGATCCGGTGTTCACCGTCAAGCGCGGCAGCCGCGAGGTCTGGGAAATCCGCAACAACATGACCAGCATGCCGCACCCCATCCACGTGCACGGTTTCCAGTTCCGCGTGGTCTCGCGCAGCATCAGCCCGCCCGACGTGCGCAGCCGCAAGGTCACCAGCCAGGGCCTGGGACCGCAGGATCTGGGCCTGAGCGACACCGTCGTGGTGTGGCCGGGCGAGATCGTCCGCATCGCGATCGATTTCGCCCAGCCCTACTCCGGCATCCAGCGCTACATGCTCCATTGCCACAATCTGGAGCACGAGGACATGGGCATGATGGTCACATTCGCCGTCGACGATTGAGCTCGGCGCTGCGTCGCCTGCCCGTGGCAACTTTCACTCAGAAGAGAACGAATCCATGAACCGTGTCGCACACGCCTGCCTGATCGTCCTGCTGCCGGTGGCCTTGGTCGCATGCCAGCCCAAGAGCGGGAACGAAGCCGCCTCCAGCGACGCGGCGCCCGTACGTCTGGACGACGCCCGCGCCAGAACCAGCTACATGGTCGGCCTGGATCTGGCCAAGCAGGTCGCGCCGGTCCGCGACGAAGTCGACATCGACACCGTCGTGGCCGCCCTGCGCGCCGCGCACGCTGGCAAGAAGCCGTTGCTGGACGAAAGCCAGGTCGAGCAGATCCGCAAGGACTTCGTGCGCCAGCTGCAGGACAAGCGCAAGGCCGAGCAGTCAGCACTGGCCAAGAAGAACCTGGAACGCGGCCGCGACTTCCTGGCCGGGAACGGCGCCAAGCAAGGCATCGTCACGACCGCATCGGGCCTGCAGTACCAGGTGGTCCGCGATGCCCGCGGCGCCAAGCCGGCGGCCGACGCCACGGTGCGGGTCAACTACGTCGGCGCGGCGCTCGACGGCAAGGAGTTCGAGAACACCTATGCGATCGACCATCCGTCCGAATTTCCGCTCAACCAGGTCATGCCCGGCCTGCGCGAAGGCATGATGCTGATGCCCACCGGCAGCAAGTACCGATTCTGGATCCCGGCCGCGCAAGGTTATGGCGAGCACGGCGTACCGGGCCAGATCGAGCCGAACGCGACCCTAGTCTTCGATGTCGAACTGCTCGAGATCGCCGGCTAGCCGGGAAGCAAAACACCAGGCGCTGCATGATCATGCGAGACAAGGAAGCCACCCGGGAGCTGAGAATCCCCGTTCGGTTGCTCGAAGACTTCTACGGAAAAGGGAACTTCGATGATGCCGGCGATGATATCGCGCAGCTGGCAGGGACATGTTTTGGGAAGGATCTCAACATCGAGTTCGATTTCGATGCTTCGCACTCGAATCCATGGTTCCATGACTTCGTCGTACGCATATCCGGCATCGACCATGAACAAGCTGAGCATCTGCGTGGAATACTTGAACGCAGAGGGCTGGTCGCCTGACAGTTCATTCCAGCCGATGCCGCTATCGCGGCGCAGCTTGATTCTGGAATTGTGCGGCGATAAATCATGAGCCAAGCGCATCTACACGATCTTCGCAGCCACTTGGAAAGGCGTCATTGGCGTATCGTCGATGAATTGTCCGGCGATGACGGCAACCTATCCGCGTATGGGAAGTTTCCAGGCCAAACGGCGCCTGCAAGTTTCACTTGGATTCGATGGCACGGATCTACCCTTCGGGTTGGAGACTCTCCCGATCCAGCGCACCTACGACTGCGCAGTGCGCGAAGCGCCGGACATCAGCCTGTATTTCGCCCGCATCGGACGAACATAGGGCGAGGAGCTGGAGTCCTTTCTCGAAGGGCTAGAGGCATGGGCCAAGTGAAGTTTTTGCTCCGGCCGCCGCACAGCGCTGGTGCGCAGCCCGCTGGAACGCAGCCTTATGTCCAACGCCAGGCAGCTTCGACCTTCCGTCCGAATTTCCGCTCAACCAGGTGATGCCCGGGCTGCACGAGGGCATGATGCGGATGACCACCGGCAGCAAGTACCGGTGCAGGACCCCCGCCGCGTAAGGTTACGGCGAACTCGGCGTGCCGCGCCAGATCGAGCCGAACGCCACCCTGGTCTTCGATGTCAAACGGATCGAGATCGCAGGCCAGCCCGCTACCCCACACCGGCGGCCGCGCCGCCACGGACCCTGCGATGAGCGCGAGCCGATACGTCCTCACCCTGTCCTGCCCGGATCGCATCGGCATCGTCAGCGCGATCTCCGGCCGTCTGTTCATGCATGGCGCCAACATCATCGAGTCGCAGCAGTTCGGCGACCCGGAGACCGGCCGCTTCTTCATGCGCACGGTGTTCGACCACAGCCGCGCGATCGACGACGGCCGCCTGCAGCAGGACCTGGGCATGGTCGCCGACCATTTCGGCATGGACTGGAAGCTGCGGGACCTGGCCGAGCGGCGCCGGGTGATGCTGTTGGTATCGCGCTTCGACCATTGCCTGAGCGACCTGCTGTATCGCTGGCGCATCGGCGAGCTGCCGATGGACATCGCCGCCGTGGTCGCCAACCATCCGCGCGAGACTTACCGCCACCTCGATCTGGACGGCTTGCCGTTCCACTACCTGCCGGTCGTGCGGGACGACAAAGCGCAGCAAGAAGCTGCACTATGGTCGTTGATCGAAAGCACAGGCACCGAGCTGGTGGTGCTGGCGCGCTACATGCAGGTGCTGTCGCCCGCGCTGGTGGCCAAGCTGGCCGGGCGCTGCATCAACATCCACCATTCCTTCCTGCCCGGCTTCAAGGGTGCGCGTCCGTACCATCAGGCGCACGCGCGCGGCGTGAAGCTGATCGGCGCCACCGCGCACTTCGTCACCGAGCATTTGGATGAAGGGCCGATCATCGAACAGGACACGCAACGGGTCAGCCACCATCACACCCCGGCCGACCTGATCCGCATCGGCCGCGACGTCGAGCGGCGCGTGCTCGCCCAGGCGCTGCGCTACTGCCTGGACGACCGCATCCTGCTCAACGGCGACAAGACGGTGGTGTTCGCGCTCTGACGACGCGGCGGTCGCGGCCGCTCGATTCTTCGCGGTTGCGGCACCGGTGAGCGGCAGGCGCTGACGGAAAAACCCCGGCACCGTCGGTACCGGGGTCTTGTCGATCCGCCGCGACCGGAACGGCCGCGGCGGCGACGGCAGGCCAGGCCCGCGCGACTCAGAAACGCTGACGGTACTGCAGATAGTAGAAACGCCCGGGCACGTCGTACTGCTGGTCGAACTGGTTGTACGGCGCGGTCAGGGCCAGCGGCGGCTCCTTCTCGAACACGTTGTTGGCGCCGATCGAGACGGTCGCGTTCCACGGTGTGTTGTAGCGGAACTGGATGTCGTGGTACGTGACCGCGCCCAGGTGGTTTTCGAGCGTGTCCGGGCTGGAGCAGTAGGCCTTGAACGAGGCCGGGCAGGTCTCGTCGATGCCGGACTTGTAACGCACGCCCCAGGTCGCGCCGAAATCGCCCTTGCTCCAATCCAGATACAGGTTGGACTTGATCCGCCAGTACGGGTCCTGCGGCAGGTACAGGCCCTGGCGCTGCTCGGGCTTGGAGTCCTTGGTGGTCTTGGTTTCCCAGTTGGCGGTATAGCTGGTGTCCCAGGTGATCGAGAACTTGCCGTAGTCGGTTTCCGGCAGGCGGTAGTTGACGGTGACGTCGTAGCCTTCGACCTCGTACTCGGCCAGGTTCAGCAGCGGCAGATCCATGTCGGTGATGGTGCCGGGGTTGCCCGGGTAGGCGTTGTCGCGCTTGAACAAGGCGCAGTACACGGCGCGCTCGCCGGCCGTGCCGGAGTAGCACTTGTCGAGCACGAACTGCGCGGTCGGCCGGGTGATCGCGTTCTCGATGGTGATCCGGTACCAGTCGACCGCGATGTCGAAGCCCTGCAGCCAGCTCGGGCTGTAGACGAAGCCCAGGGTCTTGCTGACCGAGGTTTCCGGCTGCAGGTCCGGGTTGGACTTGTTGGTGAACGCCTCCACCGTCTGCCGCGACGAGCCGCTGCCGGACTGGGTGTAGCCGGCGGGCACGCCGTCGGCGGTGCAGCGCGCGGCGACGGTCGGGTCGCTGCGCTTGCCCGAGTGGCTGGAGCACGGATCGGCGTAGCTGGAGAAGGTGTCGGCGTCGCCGCCATAGAGGTTGGTGATGCTGGGCGCGCGGAAGCCTTCCGACCAGTTGCCGCGGATCAGCAGGTCTTCGAACGGCTTCCAGCGGAAGCCGAACTTGCTGTTGAGCGTGTCGCCGAAGTTGCTGTAGTCCGAGTAGCGCGTGGCGATGGAGAAATCCAGCAACTTCGCGAATGGGAGGTCGGCCAGCACGGGCACGGCGAACTCGGCGTAGAGATCGTCGAGCGAATAGCTACCCGCGGTCGGCTTGCTGCCGTTGCCGGTGCTCAGGCCGGCGGCGATGAACGCGTCCGGGTCGAACTGTCCGCTTTCGATGCGGTGCTCATAGCCCGCGGCGAAACCCAGCGGGCCGGCCGGCAGGTCGAACAGATCGCCGCTGATGTTGGCGGTATAGCTCTTGGATTCGACCTTGCGCGAGTCGTGGGCGGTGAACGAGACGTAGTCCAGCGCCTCCTTGCTGATCGAACCCAGGCCGCCCAGCGGATTGATCGGGACGCAGCCGGCGACCACCGCAGTGGGCGTGCCGCAACGGGCCACGCCGCCGCCGTCGACGAAGGACGGGCCGTAGGCGTTGCGCAGGTTGGCCAGGTTGAACAGGCCGTAGGTGATCGTGTTCTCGTCGCTGCGGTCGTAGCGGTAGCCTACGTCCCAGTCGAAGGTACGCTCACCGAAGTTGAAATAGCCCTCCAGGCCGCCGTAGAAATGGAAGTTCTTGACGTCTTGGTTGAATGAGCGGCCGCCGGATTCCTGGAAGCGGCGACTGACGCTGATCAGGTCGCGCGCGCCCGCGGTGCCTTTGGTCGGGTTGTAGATGCTGTCTTTGCTCAGGGTCAGGCCGGTGACCGGCATGGCCGCGAGCAACTGCTCGGAGAGGCGCTGGTTGTACAGCGTCTCGACCCGGAAGGTCAGGCTGTCGGTGATGTCGAAGGTGCCCTGCGCGAACAGCGACTTGCGCTCCTGCGGGGTCAGCAGGTAGTTGTCCGGCGCAGTGTTGTAGCCGTGTACATTGGAGCTGAACGGAACGAAGCTGTTGTTGTTGCCGAGCACGTAGCGCTTGTTGTCGCGCGGATCGACGAACGAACCCGGGAAGCCGGTGTTGCTCTGCCCGCCGAAGAACGGCGGGCCGCCGGCGGAGATGTCGCGGTCGCCCGCCATCACCTGCTCTTCCTTGACGTAGGACGCGCCGATCAGCAGCGAGGAGCGGTCGTTGCTCACGCCCAGGCTGAAGTCGTAGGCCTGGCGCATGCCGTCGCCCTGCCCGAACTGGCCGATGTAGGCGCCGGCCTCGGCACCTTCGAAATTGCGGCGGGTGATGATGTTGACCACGCCGGCGATGGCGTCGGAGCCGTAGATGGTCGAGGCTCCGTCCTTCAGCACTTCCACGCGCTCGATGATCGATGCCGGGATGGTATTGAGGTCGACCGTGCCGTCGAGCTGAGTGGTCCAGCGACGGCCGTTGACCAGGACCAGGGTGCGACCGCTACCGAGGTTGCGCAGGCTGATGCCGGCCGAGCCGTCGCCGCCGTTGTTGAAGGTGGTGTTGAGCGCGGCGCCGTTGGTGGAGATGCGCTGCAGCACGTCGGCGACCGAGGTCACGCCCTGCTTGTCGATCTCGGCGCGGGTCAGGGTGAAGATCGGCTGCGATGTCTCGATGTCGGCGCGCTTGATGCGCGAACCGGTGACCTGGATGCGGTCGATCTCGGTCGGTGCCTTGGCGTCGGCGGCGGGCTGGTCCTGCGCCTGCGCGACGGGTGCGGCGATCGCGAGCGCGATGGCGATTTCCAGCGGCAACCGCGCGCGGCGGCCTGCGGAGGTGGTGGAGTACTGCTTCATCTAGCGATGTCCCCTCGTAGTGGTGGTAGCGTCCGCGCCTTGTTATCGACGCGTTAAACGCAGGCCAAACTACGGCGCGGCGAGCCGCATCCGGGTGCGCAAACCGGGCGCGGGACTTGCGGATTTCTGGCCGCTGGCTTGCAGCGCGCGGTACTCGCTGGCGGTGCAACCCATGCGCGCACGGAAGGTGCGGGCGAAGCTGCACGGCGAATCGAAGCCGCAGGCGTGGCTGACCTCGCCGATCGACAGGCGGCTTTCGCGCAGCAGTTCGCAGGCCTGCTGCACACGCTGGTTCACGCAGGCAGCCTGCACGGTGATGCCGTAGACGGCGTGGAAGGTCTTGGAGATCCACCAGGTCGAGAAGCTGGTGAGCTGGGCGAGTTCGTCCATCAGCACCACGCGGTGGGCATTGCCGCGCAGATAGAGCTTGGCGCGCTGCAGGCGACCTAGCACCTGACGCTGGCGCGCGCGCCGGCGTCCGGGGCAACGCTCCAGCAGTTCGTCGAGTTCGTGCTGGGTTTCGTGCACGTAGGCCAGCAGCATGCGGAACGCGGCCAGGCGCTGATTGGGCAGACCGCGGGCCGAGGCGGCGGTCGCACAGCCCCTCCACAGCCGCACCAGTGCGCGCCGTTGCGCGGCGTCGACGCGGCCGTCGCCGGGCATCAGGTCGATGCGGGCATGGCGCTCGATCTCGCGCATCAGCGCAGGCTTGCAGCTGAATCCGATCATCAGTCCGCGGCGTTCGGCGTCGATGCGCGGTGCGCTGTCGCGGTCGAACGCGATCCACTGGTCGCGATTGAGCGCGAAGCGGCCTTCGCGGCTCTCGATCCGCGAGCGGCCGCGCAACTGCAGCCAGTAGGACGGCGAACTGCCGGACACACGCACGCTACCGAAGTCGCGTACCAGATAGAGCTGGAAGCCGTCGTTGGAAGGAGCGTGGTCGCTGTCGATCAGCTGCCCGCTTTCGACGCTTTCCCAACCTTCCTGGCTGCCGTAGTGGTGATAGTCGCTTTGCATCATCGCTGCCCCTGTCGGTCCTGGCCGCGTCGGCGCGGCTTCGGGCGCAAGCCATCGCGGCGCGCGCGCCGACGGCGCGGGCGACGGTCGCCTGCGGTGGAGTGGAGGGCGATCCGGCCCGTCGTTCGTGTGCGCGTCGGCGGCGTTGCGCCTGCACCCGCGTACCGTCCTGCTGTCGTCTTGCGACGCGGTCGAGTGTTGCGATGCGCGCGCGCTCACGCTTCGAACTGATTCGAACGGTCGCGTTTGCGTTTATGTTGCGTATGGAATGCGCACACGTTTCTGCAACATCTCGAACGTAGCTCAGGCAGGATCGGCACAATGCGCGGCGCGATCCGCCGCGGTGCGGCGTTCAGGTCGGTTTGGGCAACTCGACCCGCACCTGCAAGCCGCCCTGCACACCTGGCGCGAGCGCGATGTCGCCGCCGTGGCCACGGATCACGCTGCGCGCGATCGACAGGCCCAGGCCGGAACCGCCGGCATGACGGGCACGTGCTTCGTCCAGGCGCCGGAACGGCGCGAACGCATGCTCGTATTGCTCCGGCGCGATGCCGGGACCGGCGTCGGTCACGGTCACCCGCAAGGCCGATTCGGTTTCCTGCAGCGACACCCGCACGCGGTCGCCGTAACGCCAGCCGTTGTCGATCAGGTTGGCGAAGGCGCGCCGCATCGCGATCGGCTGGCACGGCAGATAGGCGTGATCGGGACCATCGTAGAGCGCGTCGCCGCCAGCGTCGGCGACGTCGTCGCAGAGGCTGATCAGCAGCGAGGCCAGATCGACGGTCTGGTGCGGCTCCAGGCTGGCGTCCTCGCCGGCGAAGGCCAGGCAGCCGGAGATCATGGTTTCCATCTGCGCGATCTCGCCCAGCAGGCGTTCGCGATGGGCGTCGTCGACGTACTCGGCGAACAGGCGCATGCGCGTGAGCGGCGTGCGCAGGTCGTGCGAGATCGCGGCCAGCTGCTGGGTACGGTCGTCGACGAAACGCTTGAGCCGCACCTGCATCTCGTTGAACTTGTGCGCGATCGCGGCGTATTCGGGGATGGTCATGCCCTCGATCGGCGTCGGCTCGCGCTCGCGGCCCAGGCGCTCGGCGGCCTGCGACAGCTTGGTCAAGGGTTGCAGGAAGCTGCGCGCGGTCCACACCGACAGGCCGGCGACCGCGACGATCAGCAAGGCCATGCCGCTGAGCTTGAACAGATGCTGCAGCCAGCGCGGACTCGGTCGCCCGGGACTGGCCAGCAGCCAGTCGCCGTCGGGCAGCTCGATCGCGACCGACATGCGCGGCAGCGCCGCATCCGCGCGCAGTCCTTCCAGGAAGGCCGGACCGACGCCCGAGCCCAGCATCATGCCGATCCGGCCCAGCGGCGAGAGCGCCGTCCGCGCTTCGGATGGAGCACGGACCGCCACGTCGGGCATCGGCGGGAGCCCCGCCTCGTCGTGCACCAGCATCATCTGCGGCGCGCCCTCGGGCGGCGGCGCGGCCCAGGAAGCGCTCGGCGCAGCACCTCCGGCCGGTGCCACCGCGATCGCACCCGCAGGCGGCGGTGCCGCCGCGATCAGGCCCGGCGGCAGGGCGACCGGCGGCGGCTCGGGCATGCCCGCATCGTTCGTAAAGGTCCCGGCGTTCTCCGGATCCGCCACCGGCGCCAGGCGCGCGAACCTGTCGGCCAAGGGCAACGCCGAGATCGACGACACGCCGACGAACGGCCGCGCCGCGACCGACAGGATCTCGCCGCGCGCCGCGCCCAGTCGCGGCACCACGACGGTCACCTGGCGCACGCCGCGGCCGTGCTCGTCGGGCAGGTTGTTCATCGATACCGCATAGGCGCCGCCGCTGGTGTCGGGGTTTTCGACCAGGCGCCGGCGCATGCTTTCGATCAGGCCCGACAGCGGCGGACCGTGGCGGTCGTCGCTGGGCGGCAGCAGGGCGAACTCGACCTTGCGCGCATGCGTGGCCTCTTCGGCCACGGCGGCGCGGCGCGCGCGCGGTAGGCCGGCGACCATGCTGCGCACGTCCAGGGCCTGCTGCACCAGCGATTGTTCGTCGACCAGGGTCGGCCCGGTCGAACGCAGGGCCATACCGATGGCGATATCGATCAGCAGCGTCATCGCCATGGTCGACAGCACCACGATCGCGATCCGCGGCGCCAGGCGCATCCGCGCCAGCGACAGGCGCGGCTTCATCGCGGGCGCGCCTCGCCGGCGACGCTGACGTCGGCGGCGAAGATATAGCCCTCGTTGCGCACGGTCTTGATCAGGTTCGGGCGCTGCGGACTGGCCTCGATCTTGCGCCGCAGGCGGCTGACCTGGACGTCGATGCTGCGGTCGAACGGCGTCAGCACGCGGCCCTTGACCAGGTCGATCAGCTGATCGCGCGAGAGCACGCGCTGCGGATGCTCCAGGAATGCCAGCAGCAGGTCGAACTCGCCGCTGGTGAGATCCGTCAGCGCGCCCTGCGGCGACACCAGGCTGCGATGGCGGGCGTTGAGCTTCCAACCCATGAACGCGTATTCGGAACCCGCGCGCGCGGTGCCGCGCCAGTCGGCGTCGGCGCGCCGCAACAGGGCGCGGATACGCGCCAGCAGTTCGCGCGGGTTGAACGGTTTGGCGATGTAGTCGTCGGCGCCCAGTTCCAGGCCGACCACGCGGTCGGTATCGCCGTTCATCGCGGTCAGCAGGATCACCGGCACCTGGCTGGTGCTGCGCAGTTTGCGGCACAGGGTGAAACCGTCGTCGCCGGGCATCATCACGTCCAGCAAGACCACGCTGACCGGCTCGGCGGCCATGCGCTGCGCCATGCCGACGCCGTCGCCGGCCTCGAGCACGCGCATGCCGTGGTCGCCCAGGAAGCGCGCCAGCATGGAACGGATGGTGTCGTCGTCGTCGACGACCAGGACGGTGGGCGCAGCGATGGCGTAGGCGGATCCCATGGGGCGCAGGTTAGCCGAAGGCGGGTGGCGGCCCATGCTCTGTAACACAGTGAAACAAAACGATGGATAGCCGAAATCGGCTGGGGGCTTGCGCTGCCTAGGATTCGATGGTCGCCGCCCCCACGGTCCGAATCCCGCGCATGCCTTCGACGCTGCCGTTATCCCCTGCCCTGCGACGCGCCGCTCCGGCCGATGCCGCTATGCTCGCGTCCAGCACAGCCGCGAGGGCGGCGCCGCGCAGCGCCGGTAACGCCCGATTCCCGCTGCTGGGGCGCAAGGTCGCGATCGTCGGCGCCAGCCTCGGCGGCCTGTGCCTGGCGCGGTTGCTGCAGCGCCAGGGGGTAGAGGTCGAGATCCACGAGGCGCGCAGCGCCAGCGATCCGGCCTGGTACCGGCGCACCCTGGCGATCGACCACGAGTCCGCGATCAAGGCGCTGCGCGGCGCCGAACTGGGGCCCTTGTTCGACCGCTGCTGCGAACGCGAACGCAGCTACACCCGCCTGCTCGATGCCCAGGGCCGGCGCGAACGCGACAGCGCCCTGCCCACGCGCGCCGCTCTGCACTGGCGGATCGAGTACGGCCTGCTGCGCGATCTGCTGCTGAACAGCCTGCTGCCCGGCAGCGTGCTCTGGGGCCGCCGCTTCACCTCGCTGACCGGCGCCCACGACGACAGCCAGCGCCTGAACTTCGCCAACGGCGCGCGCGCCAATGCCGACCTGGTGATCGGCGCGGACGGCGCCTGCTCGCTGCTGCGTCCGTACGCGACCGGCAGCGGTCTGCGCTATTCGGGCGTGACCCTGGTCGAAGCGCAACTGCCGTTGCCGGAACTGCGCGTGCCGCGGATCGCGCTGTGGCTGGACCGCGACCGCCTGGCGGTGCGCGACCCGGACGCGGCGCTGATCCTGCAGCGCAACAGCCTGCGCGGCATGGATCTGCGCGTCGCCCTGCGGGTGCCGCGCGACTGGTCGCTGCGCGCAGTGGACTGGAACGATCCGGCGCAGGCGCGCGCTCTGCTCAAGCAACAGCTCGCGCACTGGGACCCCAAATTCCTGCGCCTGATCGACGCCGCCGAACCGACCTTCAGCGCGCGCCCGCTGCTGACCAGCGCACCCGACCGCAACTGGGCCGAGCGCGGCGCGATGACCCTGCTCGGCGCCTCGGCGAGGATGGCGCCGACCTTGCTGCGCGACCGCAAGGCCGGCGAACTGCTCGACGCGCTGGAACTGGCGCAGGCGCTGACCGCGCCGCGTCATCGCGACTCGATCGCGGCCGCGCTCGCGCACTACGAGCGCAACCTGCTCGCGCGCGCGGTGCGCGAAGGCCGCGACGCGCAACGCGTGCTCGCCGCGCTGCTGCCGCAAGCCAGCGTGATCGGACAGGCACGCTCGTGGCGCTCGGTCGCGCGCTCGCTGGGCGCGTTCGCCGGCCGGCTGCTGCCATGATGAACCTCCCCGTCACCTGGCCTGCGCACGCCCTGCCCGAGATCGGCGCGGCCTCGGGATCCGGCCGCGGCCGCAGCATCACCGCGCATGCCGCGGCCGCGACCGAACGCACCGCGGCGCTGGCCTCGGCCCTGACCGAGGCCTTCGGCAATCCCAAGCGCGGCCAGATCCTGTTCTACGCCGCCAGCACGCCCGGGCTCAGCATCGGCGACCTGTCCAGTCTGCTCGGCTGCAGCGTGTCGCTGGCCTCGCAGTACGTCGCCCAGTTGGAGCAGCAGGGCTGGCTGGCGGTGAGCAGCGACGGCCGGCGCCGGCGCGTGCGCGTGGCCGACGAGAGCCGGCGCTCGGCGATCGAAACCCTGCGCGCGATGGCGGACGAACTCGGGCCGATGGCGCCGTTGCGGGCGGCGTCGGGCGGGCGCTGAGCGTTCGGCGCGGCGCTTCGCGGCCGCAGCTATCCGCTGCTGAACTGCCGCGACGCCTTCGGCCTGCTCAATCCCGAGGTGTTCGGCCCGCTGCCGATGAACGGCTCGCAGCCGCTGATACCGCCGGCAGATCCGCCCGCCGGCATGGCGGCCGGCACCGCGCCGGCCCTGAAATCCGCGCCGCTGCCGCCCTCGCCTCGCGCCGCGCCCGCACGCGAGGCGCGCGAATCGCGCCTGCGCGCAAGCCAGCGGTTGCGCTGAACCCGCGCGCAGCCGAACCCGCCGCCTCAGCGGCCGATGCTGAACGCGCAACTTGACCTCAAGCGCCATTGAGGTCCTATCCTCCTCGCCATTCCCCCTCCGGTTCCCGCATGAACACCCCCTCTCCCGTGGAGACCGAGGTCGCGCCGGTGGCGCGCGCCGCCGGCTCGCGCGACGACTTCTCCGTCATCGCCGAACTGCGTCCCTACCTGCGTCCCTACCTCGGCCGCATCCTGCTCGCACTGGGCATGGTGCTGGCCGCCAAGCTGTTGAACCTGGCCGTGCCGATGGTGCTCAAGCGCATCGTCGACGGCCTCAACGTCGCCCCCAGCCTGCTGGTGCTGCCGGTCGCGCTGCTGGTCGCCTACGGTGCCGCGCGCATCGGCACCACCCTGTTCGGCGAGCTGCGCCAGATCGTGTTCGCGCGGGTGATGGCGCGGACCTCGCGCGAGGTCACCCTGCGGGTGTTCCGGCACCTGCACGGGCTGAGCCTGAAGTTCCACCTGAGCCGCCGCACCGGCGGCGTGGCGCGCGACGTCGAGCGCGGCGGCACCGCGATCACCGACCTGCTGGACTGGACCCTGTACTCGATCGTGCCGGTGATCCTGGAAGTGACCCTGGTCACCGCGGTCCTGGTCTGGGCCTACGACTGGCGCTTCGCCGGCATCACCCTGATCACCCTGGTCGCCTACGGCACCTGGACCTTCGCGGTCACCGAGTGGCGCACGCGCTACTACCGCGCCGCGGTCGAGGCCGACACCCGCGCCAATGAACGCGCGGTGGATTCGCTGCTCAACTACGAGACCGTCAAATACTTCAACAACGAGGCTCACGAAGCCGCGCGCTACGACGACAACCTGCGCTCGCTGGAGAACGCGCGGGTCAAGTCGACCAAGACCCTGGCCATCCTCAACCTGGGCCAGAGCGCGATCGTCGCGGTGGGCGTGACCGCGATGATGTGGCTGGCCGCGCGCGGCGTGGTCGCCGGCGAACTCACGGTCGGCGACCTGGTGCTGGTCAACGCCTACCTGCTGCAGCTGTCGGCGCCCCTGAACATGCTGGGCATGATGTACCGCGAGGTGAAGCAGTCGCTGACCAACATGGAGCGGCTGTTCGGCCTGCTCGACGAGCGTCACGACGTCCAGGATGCGCCCGGCGCGGTGGCGTTGGCGCCGAGCCGGCCGCGGGTGCGATTCGAGGAGGTGCGCTTCGGCTACGACCCGCGTCGCGAAATCCTGCGCGGCATCGATTTCGAGATCGCCTCCGGCGGAACGGTCGCGGTGGTCGGGCATTCGGGGTCCGGTAAGTCGACCCTGGCGCGGCTGCTGTACCGCTTCTACGACGTCGACAGCGGCCGCATCACCATCGACGGCCACGACCTGCGCGAACTGACCCAGTCCTCGCTGCGCGGCGCGATCGCGATCGTGCCGCAGGACACGGTGCTGTTCAACGACACGATCTACTACAACATCCGCTACGGCCGGCCCGAAGCCGAGCGCGCGGACGTGGAAGCCGCCGCGCGCGCCGCGCACATCCACGACTTCATCGCCGCCCTGCCCGACGGCTACGACACCCCGGTCGGCGAGCGCGGCCTGAAACTGTCCGGCGGCGAGAAGCAGCGCGTGGCGATCGCGCGGGCCTTGCTGAAGAATCCGTCGATCCTGATCTTCGATGAGGCGACCTCGGCCCTGGATTCCAAGTCCGAGCGCGCGATCCAGGCCGAACTCGACCGGATCAGCGTCGGCCGCACCACCCTGGTGATCGCGCACCGACTGTCGACGGTGATGGACGCCGATCAGATCCTGGTCATGGATGCCGGCCGCATCGTCGAGCGCGGCGAGCACGGCGAACTGCTGCGCCGCGGCGGCGTGTACGCGCAGATGTGGATGCTGCAGCAGCGCGAAGCCGAGGCCGGGCCCGAGTCCGAGCCGGTGGTCGCCGTCTAGCGCGCGGCAAACCAGTACGCCATAAAAACCAAGGCCCGCGCGGCGCATGCCGGCGGGCCCGTTCGGTTCCGATCCGCCATCGGTCGGCGCCCTGCGGCGCCGGCCGTGGCCTGGCTCACTCGCCAGTCTTGGCGGTGGCCTGGGTTTCGTCGCTCAGGCCCGACACCGGTGCCGACATCGGCTGTGCACGCGGGTTGAACGACAGCAGCAGGCCGAAGCTGGTGCTGGCATCCTGGCCCGAAGCGTGCTCGCGACGCAGCAGCAGCGACAGCTTCCAGCCCGCGGCGATGTCCAGGTCCACGCCGCCGCCGTACATCAGCGCGTTGTTGCCGTAGCTGCGCAGGCCGAGGGTGTAGTCGTTGGCGAGCGGCACCACCACGTAGTTCAGATCGACATCGCTGCTGTTGCTGATCGCGTCGCGGTACTCGAGCATCCAGTACGGCCGGAACACGCCGTTGGAACCCTGGACCAGATAACTGCCTTCCAGGCCCACGGCCAGGCCGTTGTTCTTCACGGTCTGCGAGCCGTAGGACAGGTCGTAGATGCCCAGGCCGAACTCGCGGTACGCATCGAGGCGGGTGCGGCTGGCATCGAAGCGGCCGTAGCTGGTCAGGGTCATGCGTTCGCTGGCGCGTTCGTAACCGACGGTCAGGGCCCCGAAGGACTGGGTGCCGTCGCGCTCCGCGGTGGCGGCCGCGGCGGCCGGATCGCTCCAGCGCTTGATGTCGAAGCCCAGGCGTCCCCAACCCAAGGTGCCGTCGACGAACAGATGCTCGCCGTGGCGCCACAGGCCGTACAGCGACAGCGAGCGCTGGTCGGCGTCCAGGCGCGAACTCGAACGGGTCAGGTCGGTGTCGTTCCAGGCGAAGCCGCCGGCGAGACCGAACAGGAAGTTCTCGTTGACGCGCCAATCGGCGCCGACCGTGATGCCGTCGCTGCGGAAGTTGTAGCCTTCGCTGCCGCTGCGGCCCTCGCGATCGCCGGCGGTGATGGTGCCGGCGGTCCACACGCCCCAGCCCGGCGGCAGGCGCACCGCATCGTCGGAGACGAACTGCGCGGCCGGCAGGGTCAGGCTGCTGTTGCGGCCGCCGCTCACGTTCAGGCTCAGGCCGTTGCTGGAGCGGTTGTTGCTGCCGTGGCGCAGCTGACGCAGGCGGTCGCGGATGTTGGACTGCTGCGCCAGCGCGAAGCGCACGCTGGCGTCGACCTGGGCCTGCAGCAGACCGACCACGCCCGGGTCGCGGGTCGGATCCGGGCGCGCGGTGACCGCCAGACCCGTGCTGACCGAAGCCTGCACGTAGTTCGCCGTCGCCGCCTGGGTCGCGATCAGGGTCGCGGTGCCGGGACCGACGATGGTCACCTGGCGTCCGCTCACGGTCGCCACCGCGGTGTTGCTGCTGGTGAACGTGAAAGCGCCGCTGGGGTTGCTGCTGGTCGGATTGGGCAGATCGAACGCGGGTTCGCCCACCGTCTTCACCACGTTGCCGATCCAGCTCAGGCTGGGCGTGGCCGCGCCGATCGTCACGTTCAGCGTTGCCTGCGCAGCGGTGTTGTAACTGGCGTTGCCCGCCTGGTTGGCGGTGAGCGCGCAGCTGCCCGCCGCCAGCATGGTCACCGCACTGCCGGCGACGGTGCACACCGCCGGCGAGGTGCTGGCGAACACCACTGGATTGCCCGAAGCGCCGCCGTTGGCGGACACCGAGAACGTGCCGTTCGGTGCGTACACCGGGGCGGCCGGGTTGGCGGCGAAACCGGTGATGGTCTGCGCAGCCGCGGCGATCGTCACGTTCAAGCTCACCTGCGGCGCCGCGCTGTAGTTGGCGTCGCCGGCCTGATCGGCGGTGAGCGCGCAACTGCCGCCGCTGAGCATGGTCGCGGTGTTGCCGCTGACCGAGCACACCGACGGCGTGGTGCTGGCGAACACCACCGGGCTGGTCGAGGGACCGCCGTTGGCGGACAGCGCAAAGCTGCCGCCCGGCGCATACACCGGCGCGGCCGGATTGGCGGCGAAGCCGGTGATGACCTGGCTGGCCGTGCCGATGCCCACGTTCAACTGCGCCTGCGGTGCCGCGCTGTAGTTGGCGTCGCCGGCCTGGTCGGCGGTGAGCGCGCAACTGCCCGCGCCCTGCATCGTCACCGTGTTGCCGGCCACCGTGCATACCGCCGGCGTGGTGCTGGCGAACACCACCGGGCTGGTGGAAGGACCGGCGGTGGCCGAGACCGTGAACGTACCGCCCGGCGCGTACACCGGCGCGGCCGGATTGGCGGCGAAGTTGCTGATCGTCTGCGCTGCGGTGGAGATGCCCACGTTCAACAGCGCCTGCGGCGCGGGGTCGTAGTTGGCGTTGCCGGCCTGGTTGGCGGTGAGCGCGCAGTTGCCCGCGCCCTGCATCGTCACCGTGCTGCCGGCCACCGTGCATACCGCCGGCGTGGTGCTGGCGAACACGACCGGATTGCCGGAGGCGCCGCCGCTGGCCGAAACCGTGAACGTGCCGCCCGGCGCATAGGTCGGCGCGGCCGGGTTGGCGACGAAGGCAGCGATCGCCTGGGCGATCCTGGCCACCGTCACGCTGTAGGCGCGGGTACCGCTGAAACCGTTGCTGGACGTGGCCTGCACCGTGAAGTTGAAGGTACCGGCCGCGGTCGGCGTGCCCGACAGCGCGCCCGCCGCGCTCAGGCTCAGGCCCGGCGGCAAGGCGCCCGCGCTCAGCGCGAAGGTGTACGGGGCGGTGCCGCCGTTGGCGCTGCTGGCGGTCAGGGTTTGCGAGTAAGCGGTGTTGTAGACCGGATTGGGCAGCGTGGTCGGCGCGATGGTCGTCGTCACCGTCACGCAGCTCAGCGCCACGTTGTTCAGGTCCGCGCCGATCGCGTTGCCGCTGTTCGGCGTGACCGAGCACAACTGCCCGGCGGGCGGCGCCAGCACGCTCACGCTCCAGTTCGCCCCGACCGGCAGACGCGTGGGAAAGACATAGCTACTGGCGGCCTGCGCCACCACGACCTGCTGACTGCTGACCGGGTTGGTCGCGTTGAGCTGCAGGGTCACTGCGCCGGTCTGGCCGCTGGCCGGGCCGCCGACCGAGAATTCCATCGGCGCGAAGCAAATCAAGGCCGCGCCGTTGCCGGTCTGCACGCCGTTGTTGAAGACGACTGCGCTGAGGCCGGTGGCCGCCGAGCTGCCGCCACCGCCACCGCCGCCGCCGCCGTTCCAGTTCGTCTGACAGGTGACGGTGCCGACGCCGGCACCACCGCCGCCCGCGCCGACCGTGGCGCCGCCACCGCCGCCGCCGCCGTAGCCGGCGCCGATGAAGGAACCGGAGAAATTGAAAGAATTGCCGCCGTTGCCGTTGGCCGCGTTGCCCGCCGTCGCCGGGTAGCCGCCGCAGCCGCCGCCGCCCGCACCGCCGGTGCCGACCGAACCGCCGCCGCCGCCGTAGGGGCCGGGACCGCCTGGCACGCTCGCGCCCGTGCCGCCGACACCGCCGCCGCCCACGCCGCCGTTACCGCCGGCGATCACGTCCGCGTTGCTCCAGCCGGCGTTGCCGCCGCCACCGCCGCCGCCGGCGACGCCGACCCGGTTGCCGATGCCGTTGCCGCCCACGCGCAGATCGGTGGCGCCGCCGCCGATGCCGTCGACGCCCTGGCCGAGACCGCCGGGATTGACCGCCTGCGAGCCCTGTCCGCCGACCCAGATCGACAGAGCCGCGCCCGGCGTGACCGCCAGGGTGCCGCGCACGCGTCCGCCCAGGCCGCCGCCGCCGCCCGGCGAATTGGGGCTGCCGCCGATGGTGCCGGCGCCGCTGCGGCCGGCGCCGCCTTGCGCGCCGCTCAGATAGACCGTCAGCGAATGCACGCCGGCCGGGACCGTGACGGTCTGCTCGCCGCCGGTGTAGCCGAACGCCGCCGGCGTCTCCCCGACCGCGCAGCTTTGCGCGTGGGCGGTACCGGTCAGCGCCAGACCCGGCAGCAAGGCCAGCAGTCCGAGCAGAACCATCGGTTTGCGCGCATCGCGCCTAACGGTATTCGCAGCCTTCCATAACGACGCACACGCGCGCGCCGCCGCATTCCCAAAGCGATTCATGGAGCCCCCTGGTCGGATCGAGTCGATCGAGTCCGTGATGCCTTAAACGTGCTGCTCGGCACACTAAATACCGTGACAACGCGCACATTTCCCCGGCGCAAAGATTACATGGCGTCCCGCCGGGGGCAATCCCCGGGATCGGGTAGCGGCGGGGTCCGGCCGGCCCAGGTCGCGGCCCGTGAGGCCGGCGCGGCGGTGGCACGGGCCGGGGGCGCGACGGCGGGCGAGCAGGCGCCAGACCGGCTCCAACGCCGGCAAACCATCGGGGTCGGCCCGTCGCTGCGAACCGTCGCGGTGCCGCCTCCGGCATAGCGGTGGCGCCTCCACGCCCCCTCTCATGCCCCCGGCGCACGCAATCGCCCCGGCGTCGCTGTCCCCGCCCAACGGTGCTTTTGAGGTCACGAACGGCAGTCACGGCGAGCGCCGACGCGGCCGCGAAGCCGACGCTCGGGCGCTTGCCGCCGTCGGATGGCCCAGCGGCCAGCGGGGACAGGCATGGCCGGCACCGTCGCCGACTCGCAAGGCCTGGGCATCGGCCCGGGCGAGCGAGCAGCGACGCAGCCGCGACGCCGGCCTGAAGCCTCCATCATTCGAGCGAGTATCGATTCGCGTCATTCAAGCGCCGCAATCCATGTCGAAAACACGGCGTGAGCGCGGCCCAAGCGAAGGCATGCCGTCCTGCAACGCCACGCCGATCGAAGCGGTCGCTGCACAGCGGGCCAGGCGGTTCGAGGCCGATGCGAGGACTCGCAAGCGGCGGTCGCCCGCGAACCCGCATGGCGGCGTCCGCGGTGGGCCGAGTACAATCGCCGGATCGGTTCGCCGGCCTCGCCCGCCTTGCCGGCTGCTGCGGCGCGATCTGCAACGGCCGCACCCGGGCCACGCAAGCGATTGATTTTCCTAGCATGGCCCCGTAGCTCAGCTGGATAGAGCATCCCCCTCCTAAGGGGAAGGTCACACGTTCGAATCGTGTCGGGGTCGCCAGGCTGCACGTACATGGTCCGTACGCAATCCCGCATATCGATGTGCGGATTTTTCTATGTTTCCGATTCTGGAGTTTTTGCGATGACGCACGCTGTTCTGACCGCCCTCGGCCTGAAAGATCTCGAGTCCGGCACCTACCTCGGCCATGGCGAATGGGCCGCGACCCGCGACGCCGGCGTGCTGGAATCGATCAACCCGACCGACGGCGAAGTGCTGGCGCGGGTGCAGGCGTCCTCGCAGAGCGACTACGACACCATCGTCGAGCGCGCCCAGGCCGCATTCGCGGTGTGGCGCACCACCCCGGCTCCGCGCCGCGGCGAAGCCATCCGCCTGTGCGCCGACGCGCTGCGCCAGCACAAGGGCGCGCTGGGTTCGCTGGTCGCGCTGGAAATGGGCAAGTCCAAGCCGGAAGGCGACGGCGAAGTGCAGGAAATGATCGACATCGGCGACTTCGCCGTCGGTCTGTCGCGCCAGCTGTACGGCCTGACCATGCATTCCGAGCGCCCGGGCCACCGCATGTACGAGCAGTGGCATCCGCTGGGCCTGGTCGGCGTGATCTCGGCCTTCAACTTCCCGGTCGCGGTCTGGGCCTGGAATGCGTTCATCGCGGCGATCTGCGGCGACATCACGATCTGGAAGCCCTCGCCCAAGACCCCGCTGTCGGCGGTGGCATCGATGAAGATCTGCAACGAAGCGCTGCGCGCCGGCGGCTTCCCGGACATCTTCTTCCTGTTCAACGACGCCGGCACCGAGCTGGCCTCGAACTTCGTCGACGACAAGCGCATCGGCCTGATCAGCTTCACCGGCTCGACCAAGGTCGGCCGCCACGTCGGCGAGCGCGTCGCCCGCCGCATGGGCCGTTCGCTGCTGGAACTGGGCGGCAACAACGCGATAATCGTCGACGCCGGCGCCGACCTGAAGCTGGCGATCCCGGCGATCGCGTTCGGCGCGGTCGGCACCGCCGGCCAGCGTTGCACCACCACCCGCCGCCTGTTCGTGCACGAATCCATCCACGACGACGTGCTGGCCAAGCTGGTCGCTGCGTTCAAGCAGGTGGAGAAGAAGATCGGCGACCCGACCGACCCGGCCAATCTGATGGGCCCGCTCAACAGCCGCGACGCGGTGCAGGCGTACCTGGACGCGGTCGAGCTGGCCAAGGCCAGCGGCGGCAAGGTCGAAACCGGCGGCGCGGCGATCGAGGGCAAGGGCAACTTCGTCCTGCCGACCATCGTCACCGGCCTGAGCAACGACGCCGAGGTCGTGCAGACCGAAACCTTCGCGCCGATCCTGTACGTGATGAAATTCAAGACCCTCGATGAGGCCATCGCGCTGCAGAACGACGTGCCGCAAGGCCTGTCCTCGTCGATCTTCACCGCCAACCTCAAGGCCGCCGAGGCCTTCCTGTCGGCCGCGGGCTCGGATTGCGGCATCGCCAACGTCAACATCGGCACCTCCGGCGCCGAGATCGGCGGCGCGTTCGGCGGCGAGAAGGAAACCGGCGGCGGTCGCGAGTCGGGTTCGGATGCGTGGCGCGCCTACATGCGCCGCCAGACCAACACCATCAACTACTCCGACGCATTGCCGCTGGCGCAGGGCATCAAGTTCGACCTCTGAGGTCGGTAGCGTAACGAAGGCGGGTCCGCCCAGGCGGACCCGCTGCGGGAGCACGGCATGCGCATCGCGGTCGTCTCGGACATTCACGGCAATCTCGGCGCGCTGCGCGCGGTGCTGGCCGATATCGACGCGCGCGCCTGCGATGTCACCGTCAACCTCGGCGACATCCTGTCCGGCCCGCTGCAGCCGGTGGAAACCGCCGACCTGCTGATCGGCCTGGGCCTGCCGACGATCCGCGGCAACCACGAACGCCAACTGCTGGAACCGCGCGCGGGCATGGGCGCGTCCGATGCTCACGCCCGCGACCTGCTGCGCCCGGACCAACTGGACTGGATCGCCGCGCTGCCGGCGACGCTGGCCTTGAACGATGCGGTGTATCTCTGCCACGGCAGCCCGCGCGACGATCTCGAATACTTCCTGGAACAGCTCGACGCCGGCGTGCCGCGCGCGGCCACCGCGGACGAAGCCGCGGACAAGGCCTGCGATATCCGCCACGCCGTGATCCTGTGCGGCCACACCCACATCCCGCGCGCGACCCGCCTGGACGACGGCCGGCTGCTGGTGAACCCCGGCAGCGTCGGCCTGCAGGCCTATCACTCCGAGCATCCGAGCCCGCACGACATGGAGGTCGGCGATCCTCGCGCCCGTTACGCGATCCTCGACGATGCCGGCGGGCGCTGGAGCGCCGAACTGCGCGCGGTCGGCTACGACCACGAGGCCGCCGCCGCGCTCACCCTGCGCAATGGCCGTGGCGACTGGGCCCAGGCCTTGCGCAGCGGCCGGGTCGGAACCTAGCGCCGGACGTCTCGCCTGGGCCGGGCGGGCCGACGCCGCCGCCCCGTCCGCCCCGGGTTTCATGGCGTTTTCACTGTACTGCGGCAGGGGCGACCCCGCCCGGGCTGGCGCTCCGGCCCTCTCGCAGCGCATTCGCGCTCGCCTCGCGAGCGCCGCATAGGCGATAATGCTCGTTCGTTCTACAGCGGACGCCTGCGATCCCGTGTACAGCCTCGCCCGCCCCTTTCTCTTCGGACTGGATGCCGAACGAGCGCATGGTCTTGGCCTCACGGCGCTGGAAACGGCTTATCGCACCGGCCTCAATCCGCTGCTGGGCTCCCGGCCCAAACCGTTCCCGACCAAGGTCTTCGGCCTGACCTTCCCGAACCCGGTCGGCCTGGCCGCCGGTCTGGACAAGAACGGCGCCCACATCGACGCCCTGCTGGCGTTGGGCTTCGGTTTCGTCGAGGTCGGCACGGTCACGCCACGGCCGCAGGCCGGCAATCCCAAGCCGCGCATGTTCCGCCTGCCCGAGCACGAAGCGGTGATCAACCGCCTGGGGTTCAACAACGAGGGCGTCGATGCCCTGGTCCGCAACGTCGAACGCGCGCACCGTCGCAACGGCCTGCTCGGGATCAACATCGGCAAGAACAAGGACACCCCGAACGAGTCGGCCGAAGACGATTACCTGCTGTGCCTGGAACGGGTCTATCCCCTGGCCGACTACATCACGGTCAATATCTCCTCGCCCAACACCGCCGGCCTGCGCGAGCTGCAGGAAGAACAATCCCTGCGCCGCCTGATCGGCACCCTGCGCGAGGCGCAGGAGAAGTACGGCGCGCGGCACGGCAAGCGCGTGCCGATGCTGGTCAAGATCGCGCCCGACCTGTCCGACCACGACATCGAAGCCGCGGCGCGCGTGCTCAGGGAACTGCAGGTCGACGGCGTGATCGCGACCAACACCACCATCTCGCGGATCGCCATCGAGGGCGCTGCCCACGCCGGCGAAGTGGGCGGCCTGTCCGGGCGTCCGCTGATGGGCCAGTCGACCACGGTGCTGCGCATGCTGCGCACCCGGCTGCCCGAATCGATCCCGATGATCGGCGTCGGCGGCATCCTGTCCGGCGCCGATGCGGTCACCAAGATGGCCGCGGGCGCGGCCCTGGTGCAGTGCTACACCGGGCTGATCTATCGCGGCCCGGCGCTGGTGAACGAATGCGTGGAGGCGATGCGTCGCCGCAAGGAAGCGCCGAGCCGCGGTAACGTGCCGCCGGTATGAGCGACGCCGTCCGCCTCCTGCGCGAGGCTGCGTTGACCCGACGCAACACCTTCGGCGTGGCCGCGACCGCGCCCGTGCTGGCCGAAGTCGCCGACGCCGCGCGCCTGGACGAAGCCCTGCGCCTGCCCGAACTGCGCGACGGCATCGCCCTGATCCTGGGCGGCGGCAGCAACCTGCTGTTCGCCGGCGACCCCGAGGGCGCGGTGCTGGCCCTGACCGGCGAGCGCGTACAGGTGCTGGGCGAAGCGCCCGACCGCGACGGCGCGATCCTGCGCGCCGACGCCGGCGTGCCCTGGCACGGCTTCGTCATGCGCACCCTGGAGGCCGGTTACGCCGGCCTGGAAAACCTGGCCCTGATCCCCGGCACGGTCGGCGCCGCGCCGATCCAGAACATCGGCGCCTACGGCGTGGAAGTGCGCGACTTCGTGCACGCGGTCGAAGCCTACGAGCCGGCGACCGCGACCCTGCACCGCTTCGACAGCGACGCCTGCCGCTTCGCCTACCGCGACAGCCTGTTCAAGCACGCGCCCGACCGCTACCTGGTGACCGCGGTCGAGTTCGCCCTGCCGCGCACGCCTGCGCTGCGCCTGGATTACGCCGGCCTGGGCGAGGAACTCGCGGCGATGGGCGTGGACGCGCCGACCCCGCGCGCGGTCGCCGAGGCGGTGATCGCGATCCGCCGCCGCAAGCTGCCCGACCCCGCCGTGCTCGGCAACGCCGGCAGCTTCTTCAAGAATCCGATCGTCCCGCGCACGCAGGCCGAAGCGCTGCTGGCCGAACACCCCGCGCTGCCGGTGTTCCGCGGTGCCGACGACGACAGCCGCAAGCTCTCGGCCGGCTGGCTGATCGATGCCTGCGGCTGGAAAGGTCATCGCGACGGCGATGCCGGCGTCGCCGCCTCGCATGCGCTGGTGCTGGTCAACCACGGCCGGGCCAGCGGCGCGCAGTTGCTCGATCTGGCCCGCCGCATCGCCGATTCCGTGCACGGCCGTTTCGGCGTCGCCATCGAACCCGAGCCGCGCCTGATCGGCGCACGCTGGTGAGCGCGCCGCTCTCGCAACCGATGCGCGCGGCGGCATACATGCTCGCCAGCACCTTGTGCTTCGGCTGCATGGCGATCGTGATCCGGCTCGCCTCGGCTTCGCTGCACACCTTCGAGATCGCGTTCTTCCGCAACTTCTTCGGCCTGCTCGCGGTGCTGCCGCTGCTGATCGGCGCCAACCGCGCCGCGCTGCGCACCCGGCAGCTGCCGCGCTACTTCATCCGCTGCGCGATCGGCATCTGCTCGATGCTGGCAGGGTTCTGGGCGATCGGCCACCTGCCGCTGGCGCAGGCGATCTCGCTGTCGTACTCGACGCCCTTGTTCGTGACCATCGCCGCGGTGATGTTCCTGGGCGAACAAGTGCGCGCGCGGCGCTGGGCCGCGGTCGCGCTGGGCTTCGTCGGCGTGCTGGTGATCGTGCGTCCGGGCTCGTCGAACTTCAGCGCCGGCACCCTGATCGCGCTGCTGGCGGCGGTGCTCAGCGGCGTGGTCGCGATCCAGATCAAGCAGCTGTCGCGGGTCGACTCGGCCAACACCATCGTGCTCTACACCTATCTGTTCTGGGTGCCGATGTCGCTGCTGCCGGCGCTGTTCGTCTGGCAATGGCCTCAGGGCATCGTCTGGGTGTGGGCGATCGCCGCCGGCATCCTCGGCACCGGCGGCCAGGTGCTGTGGACGCATGCGCTCAAGCTCGGCGAAGTCTCGGCCCTGACCCCGATCAGCTTCATGCAGCTGCCGCTGGTCGCCGTCGCCGGCTGGCTGTGGTTCGGCGAATCGATCGACCGCTGGACGGTGGCCGGCGCCGCCATCATCCTTGCTTCCAACGCCTACATCGCCCACCGCGAGGCGGTGCTGGTGCGACGCGCGGCCTCGAACGCGGTCAGCGAAGCGGCCGCACCGGGCGAATAAGGCCGATCCGCCGCAGCGCCATGCTGCGGCGCACGAACCGGTGCGGCGCCAAACCCGGTTCCGTGACCGGATTCCGGGCATAAACGGACACGCAGGGCTGCGTTTGCGGCCAATCGGCGGCATGCGCGCGATACGCGTTGACGCTGCCGCGCCGGCGGCGATATCCAGACGCAGCAGTATGGACAGGGGGCTGCCGCGGCTGCGCCGGACCGAGGGGACCGGAATCGTGCCGCGTTGCGCGGGCATCGCCCGCACTCATCGCATGCAAAGGAGAGCAAGGCCATGGCCTACACCCGATACGCCGCCGTCGTTCTGCTGGGAGGCGCGTTCGCGCTGGCCAGCCCGCCGCTGTTGGCCGAGGAAGGCGACTACGGTTTCTTCCAGACCCTGCGCAACCTGGTCTCGCCGCCGCGCGCCAACAACCCGGTGCAGCCGGCGCAGCGCCAGGGCCAGTACCCGCTGCTGAGCCGCGATGCGGCCAAGGCCGACGGCTTCAGCCCGGGCGCCTACTACCAGTGGCAGACCGTGCAACTGCCGGCCGAAACCGGCGCGGTCTGCGGCGACGGCTCGCCGTACAAGATCTTCGTCAATCGCGTGCCCGACACCACCAACACCATCATCTACATGGAAGGCGGCGGCGCCTGTTGGGACTACGCCAGTTGCTCGGGCCAGAGCGGCATCCGCGGCGCGCGCAATCCGCACGGCATTCCCGACGACTACATGCGCCTGCTCAATCCCGGCGCCAGCCTGGTGAGCCCGTTCGTGACCCGGGTCAGCCCGTTCGACGGGGTCAAGACCCAGAACTGGAACATGGTCTACGTGCCCTACTGCACCGGCGACATCTACGGCGGCGACAAGGTCGCGGTCTACGCCGATCCCGGCAACCAGGCCCCGCCCTTGGTCTGGCACCACAACGGTCTGCGCAATTCGCGCGCGGTGGTGGCCTGGCTCAAGGACAACCTGCCGCGGCCCGGGCAGATGCTCAGCACCGGTTGCAGCGCCGGCGGCGCCGGCAGCCTGATCAACTACGATCCGCTGCGCCGCGATCTCGCGCCCACCCGCAGCTTCCTGATCGACGATTCCGGCCCGATCTTCCCGACCCCGCGCAACGGCGATCCGTCGCAGTACCCGTCGCAACCGCTGATGGCGCACATTCGCGGCGCCTGGGGCCTGGACGCGCCGAACGGCCCGCTCGCGTATCTGGCCAGCGGCCTGCCGCAGCTGGATCTCGACGAACTGGGTTCGCTGTATCCGGCGCTCGCCAACAAGCACGTCGGCGACCGGCTCGGCGCCACCCATTTCTGGCAGGACCTCAATTACTCCTCGTACTCCTACGAGCGCTTCCACCCCGATATCCAGGCGGCGCCGACCCAGGCCGCGAAGGAAGCGCTGATCCACGCCAAGTGGGGCGCCGATACCCAGCGCCTGTCCGCGCGCCTGAACACCCTGGACAACTTCGGCGGCTACTTCCCGCAGTACCGCGCGCTCAACGAAAGCCACTGCACCACCATCGTCGACTTCAAGAACGGCGACGTGCAGGCGCAGAACCTGCAGCTCAAGCAGTTCATCGACAGCGTGATGGACGGCAACGGCAAGGTGCTGGACGCGTCGGAGGCCAACGATCAGGCCGACCGCGCCAAGCCGTTCAACCTGTTGTACTGGCTGGTCGACCAGCTGCTGGGCTGAGGTACGCGCTCCGTGACGCGCACCAAGCTGTTGCTGGTCGCTTTGGCCATCGTGGCCCTGGCCGCGGCGGCGCTGGTCGGACGCTCGCGCGAATCGCGCGCGAGCGTTCCGGCCGGCGGCGCGCAAGCCAGCGCGGCGGAGGCGACCCAGGCCGCGCTGATCCGCACCCCGCAGGCGCGCGCCTATCGCGACCGGCAAGGGTTCCGGGACGATGCCAAACGCTTCTTCCGCGACGCCGCGGCGCTGAGCGCGGCCGAACGAACGCGCCAGGCGCAAAGGGTCGAACGCGGCATCGACGGTTACGAGCGCGCCGGCGAACTGTCGGCGGGCGAAACCATGCTGCTGCGCGTGGCCCTGATCCAGGCCACCGTGCCGGACCAGGCCGAACAAATGCGTCAGGTCGAGGCGCTGGCCACGCAGTACCGCGAACTGGCCGAGCGCCGCAACGCGCAGTATCTGGCGCAGCAACGCAACGATCCACGCTTCCAGTCTTACAAGCAGCGCGAGGCCGCGGTGGTGGCCGAAGTGATGGCGCTGCGACAGATTCCCGGCGGGCTCACCCGCGACGAGTACCTGCGCCAGCGCCTGCAGGCCGAGCGCGAACGCGCGTACCGCTGACTCGCAGCATCTTCAACACGCTTCAACGTCCGTAGGATGCGGTAAGCCGAAGGCGCACCGCATCGCCCGACGCAACTAACCGAAGGCGGCGACTCGGCGCGCGCCCTTCAAAGAGAGGGGTGCAGCACGTCGGTTATCGAGACCGCAACTCGAAACCGCGACTACACGACGATGCGGTTATCACCGCATCCTACGGCGGGGTTCCGCTACGGAAGCCGCACGACCGTCGCAAAAAAAACGGCGCCCGAAGGCGCCGTTCACGTACCGCAGTTTCCCAGGGAAGTCTTACCAACCGAAACCCAGGCCGACGCCCGCCGAGCTTTCCGAACTGCTGAACGCTCCGCCAAAGGTCACCGTGGCGCGATCGCTGATCGCGCGCTGATAACCGACCGACAGCGCCTGCTCGCCGTTCTGGAAACCCGCGCCGACCGCGACCCGGTTCTTGGTATGGATGCCGGCGGCCGAGGTCGCCATCTGCACCATCGCCGCGGTCATCGCGCCGGCGCGATCGATGCGGCGGTCGGTGCGGTCGAAGCCCCACTCCATGTCCGAACGCAGATCGTCGATGGCCGCGATCGGCGCGGCGATCGCCTGGGCGAAGCGGGTGTCGGTGTAGGTGTTGGCGGTGCGCAGGGTGGCCGCATCGCCGGCGTCGGCATGGGTGTTGGCGGCGTTGAGCGTGGCCGCGTCGCCGGCGTCGGCGTGCGCATTGGCCTGGTTCAGCACCACCGCGTTGTTGCTGGTCACGCGCGAGTCGGTGTAGCTGTTGGCGCTGGACAGGGTGTTCGCGGCAACGGTGTCGGTGTAATTGTTGGCGCTGGCCAGGGTGGCGGCGGCGGTGGACTGCAACTGCCCCAGGTTGACCGCGTCGGTGGTCTGGGTGCCGGCTGCGACGTTGGTGATCTGGCGCTCGTTGCCGCCGCTGCCCACCGAGACGGTGTTGCCGCGGTCGGCGACCGAACCCGAACCCAGCGCGACGCTGTTGGCGCCGCTGGCGCTGCTGCCCTGACCGATCGCGGTCGCGTTCTGCGCCGTGGCCTGGGCACCGTGACCGAACGCGGTGCTGCCGATGCCGCTGGCGAGGCTGCGGCCGCCGAAGGCGCTGGACTGATCGGCCGTGGCCTGGGCGCCGCCGCCGTAGGCGCTGGACTCCAGGCCGCTGGCGGTCGTCACTTCGTCCGGATCGACCACGCCGTCGCCGTCCTTGTCGACCCAGCCGCCGTTGGCGGTGGCGCCGTCGGCGCTGGCGACGCTGTGCGCGCCGCTGGCGGTGCTGCCCTTGCCGCTGGCCGTGGCGCCCGCACCGTTGGCGGTGCTGGCGTCGCCCGAGGCCAGCGAACCGCTGCCGCTGGCGCTGCTCAGCTCGCCGCTGGCGATGGCGTTGTAGCCATGCGCGGTGCTGCCCAGGCCGCTGGCTTCGCTGAAGCTGCCGCTGGCGGTGGCGCTGTCGGCGGTGGCGCGCGCGCCGGCGCCGCTGGCGCTGCTGAACTGGCCGCTGGCTTCGCTGGCGGTGCCGGTAGCGGTGCTGAATTCGCCGCTGGCGTTGCTGCCGCTGCCGGTGGCGGTGGCGCCGAACCCACCGGCCTGGGCGCCCTGCCCGACCGCGGTGCTCTGATCGCCGCCGGCGATGCTGTCGGCGCCGAGCGCGGTGCTGCCGGTACCGCTAGCGGTGCTGGCCGAGCCGACCGCGGTGCTGCCGTCGCCGCTGGCGGTGGCGCCGCTGCCGCAAGCGGTGGCGCCGCCGCCGGCCGCGGTGGCGCCGCCGGTGGTGCTGCCGCCGATGCCGTCGTCGAGCAGGCAGGGCTCGCCGGCCAGCGCGGAAACAGGCGCGGCCAGGGCCAGCAGCAATGCGGTCGCCAGGAGCGTGTGGTGCGTGTGCTTCATTGCGTTCCCCCTTAGGAATCGTTTGGATGAGCCGTGCAACGCGGCCCGTGCCGGTATCTGAAAAAGCCGCCGGGCCCATTGCGGGCCCGGCGAAACTAGCGTTCGAACGTTACGGCGTGACGGTCAGCACCACGCGCGCGGCGACCTTGGGCTTGACCGGGTCGTTGCTGGCCACGCAGATGTAGCCCACGTGCGTACCGGCGCTCAGGCCGGCCGCGTTGAGCTGCACCTGGGCGTTGATGCCGACCGCGCCCGGGTTCACGCGCCCCATCGCGCTCACCGGTGCGCCGATCCACGGCGCGCCGCAGGCATTGGACGCGCCCACGTTCCAGGCCAGGCCCGCGAAGCCGCTGCCCGCGGTCCAGGCGCCGGCGCCGGCGGTGGTGACCGTGATGGTGCGGAACACGTTGTCGCCGCTGTTGGAGCCGAACCAGACCCAACGGTTGGCGAAGCTCGAACGCGCGTTCACCACCAGCCAGTAACGGCCCGGCAGCAGATCGACGTTCTGGCCGGCGGCGGTCAGGTTGAGGCCGATATTGGCGCCGGTGATGGCGACGCCGGCGGCGGTCGGCGCGGAGGTGTAGCTCCACACCGCCACTCCCGGCGAGGCCTGCGGATTGCCTTCCGGGTTGTTGCCGCTGTCGCGGAACAGGGTCCAGGTCAGGCTGGTAGCGGTGGTCGCCAGCGGCTGATTGCTGGAAACGAAGCCCTCGGTGTACAGGGAGACGATGCGCGTGGCCTCGGTCACGGTGAAATCGTCGGCGCTGAACTGCGCCGCCGAACCGGCGGTCGCCGGATCCGTGTACGAGGTGGAGCGGAAGCCGCTGCTGACCGCGCCGCGCGGCGCATCCAGCAAGGTGCGCGTGCCCTGTCCGGTGTTGTCGATCGTGTAATCCAGACGCGAACCGCCGAGGTTGTCGATACGGAAGTTGGCGAAACCGCTGCCGCCCACGGGCAGGGTCGCCGCGATCTGCAGCGGATTGAGCGCGATCACCGGCGGCGGCACCGACACCGCCACGGGCAGGCGCAGGGTCGGCTGGTCGAGCGTGCCGATCGAGGTCGGGGTCAGGGTCAGGGTGCCGAAGTTCCAGGAACCGTCGGCCGGCAGCTGGTAGCTGTTGACCGTGACCTTGACCGCCTTGCTCTCGCCGGGATTGAGCGTGAACAGCGCCGGCGTGATCGTGCCGCTGAGGCCGGTCAGCTTCACCGTCCAACCCTGGCGCACCGCCAGCGTGTTGCGGAAGGTACGCGTGAACACGCAGCGCTCCACGCAGCGCGCCTTGGCCAGGCTGGGCTGGTTGAGATTGGCCACATCGCCGCCGGTAGCCGGATCGGCGGCCAGGTAGTTGCCGCGAGTCTCGTTGAGCACCAGGCCGGCGCGCATGGCGAGATCGACGCGAAGACGGCCGCCGCCGCGGTCGAACGGCGTCGCCGGGGTGATCGAATCTTCCTTGAACACCTGCTGTTCGGCGGTCATCACCAGCGCCGACTTCACTTCCGGCACGGTCCAGGTCGGGCGCGCCTGGCGCAGCAGACCGGCCGCGCCAGCATGGTGCGGCGAGGCCATCGAGGTACCGCTCATCAGGCCGACCGCGTTTTCCGAACCGCTGATCGCGGTGCCGGAGACCACCGCCAGGATGTTGACGCCCGGCGCGGTGACGTCGGGCTTGAGCAGATCGAAGGTTCCGGCCGGGCCGCGCGAGCTGAAATCGGCGAGCACGTCGGGCGTGTTCGGGATCGCCAGCACGCTGATGCCGGCGGTGCCGGGATTGCCGGCCAGGAAATCGCGCACCGCGTTGGCGTCGGTCTGCAGCATCGCGAAGCCGGGGATGGTGGCGCCGGTCATGGTCGGGATCAGGCCGCCGGCCGCGTTGTTGGCGATGACCACGGCGATCGCACCGGCCGCTGCGGCATTACCGGACTTGATGGTGAACGAACAGGTGCCGCGACGGATCACCGCGATCGCACCGGTGAAGGTGCCGGCCGGATACGCCGCGCAGCCGTCGTCGACGCCGTCGATAGCGGGACTGACGCGCAGCGTGGTGTTCGGCGCGATCGGCGCGGTGAGCGCGACGCCGCCGGTGCCTTCGTTGAGCACGATCGCGCTCAGTGCGGCGGGCACGGCGCCCGGGCCGGTGACCTGCAGGACCGGATTGAAGTCCTGGCGGCCGTGCTGGGCGGCCGCGGTGGAACCGGTCCACGGCTCGAGGTGGCCCATGGTGTTCGGACCCGGGCCGCTGTTGCCGGCCGAGGTCGCGACGTAGATGCCGGCATTGACCGCATTGAGGAACGCCAGCGAGACCGCGTCGCTCCACGGGTTTTCGCCGCCGCCGACCGAGAAGTTCAGCACGTCGACGATGCCGTCGGCGACCGCCTGGTCGACCGCGGCGGCAGACGAGGTGTTCGGGCACAGGCCGCGACCGGTCGCCGTGTTCGTGTAGCACACGTCGTAGGCGATGATGTTGGCGTGCGGCGCGACGCCCGAGATCAGGCTGTTGCGGCCCTTGAACGCGACGGTGCGGAAGTTGCCCGCGGTGGTCGCGGCGGTATGGCTGCCGTGGCTGTTGGTATCGCCGAAGCCCGGCTCTTCGCGGATGTTGGCCTGGCCGCAGGTATTGCCCGGGGCGGCGCAGACGAAGTCGTAGCCGCCGATCAGCTTGTCGTTGCAACGCCCGGCGTCGACGCCGCCGGCGGCGCAGGTGCCCAGGTAGGTGCCGGCGCCGAGCGGATTGACGTGGGTGTAGCCCTGCTCATCGGTGGCCGCGAACGAGGGGCTGCCGAAATTGATGCCCGAATCGATGATGCCGACCACCACGCCCTCGCCCTTGACCGGACTGGTCGGCGAGTTCCACAGCGCGGGCGCGCCGATCAAGGTCGGGCCGACGTCGGTGTCCTGCTCGTACTCGCGGTACTCCTCGACGAACTGCACCTCGGACAGACGCTGCACCTGCTGTGCCTCGCCCTCGCTCATGTCGGCGACCACGGCGTTGAGCGCGTGGCGCATGCGCCGTTCGACGCGCAGCGGGCGTCCGATCGCGGCGGCGATGCCGGCCTCGTGCTGGCGCTGCGCGCCCTCGAGGTGGCGCACATAGGCTTGCGCACGCGAGCTGCGCACGTCGACGCGGCCTTCGCCGGCCGCGGTCGCGGCGGCACGCGCCATCTGCGGCACCCCGGCCTCGCCGGGCATGCGCTCCGGCGCCGGCAGACCCTGGACCTCGCCGCGGTAGGTCGCCAGCGGCGCCTCGCGGTAGACCACGATGTACTTGCGCAGTTGCTGTTCCGGCTCACCGTTGTTGCCACCGGCGGTGGCCGGCGGCGCGCCGCCGATCGGGCCGCTGCCGGTGCCGGATACGCCGCCGAGCATGACGGTGGCGCCGGCGATCGCCGCCAGCGCACCCAGCGCCAGCCCGATCGTCCATCGGTTGATTCTTATCGACATGTGCAACGTCCCTTAATGCGAATTCCGCAATGCATACGCCCACCGACGACAAGCGCCGAACCGATGGCCCAGATGGGAGAGTGGTACTGAGCGAGGCCCGACCGGCCGCAAGCCGCAAGAGACATCGGCCGGCGCCTCCCCAGACGCCGACCTCATCGATAACGGGCGCAGATGCGGATCGCCCTACCTCGCCGAGCGCATGCTAAGCACAGAATTGGCGAGACGGCATGTGCCGCGATGCAAGAATCGGCCAGCCTTACGGTGTCCGCTGGTGCTGGCTGACCCGGCCGACGCCCGGGAATGCCCGCAACAACGGGGCTGGTTTTGGCTAGTCGTGAATAGCGTCGCGACTAGGGCGCCGACCTACTTCCAGCCACGGCCCCACTCCGCCGCGGAACGCGATCAGATACACCGCCACCGCCCAGGCCGTGGCCACGGACCAGCCGGCCAGGATGTCGGAGGGGTAATGCACGCCCAGGTAGACCCGGGACAGGCCGACCAGGGTCACGAACGCGGCCATCGCCACCGCCACCGGCCAGCGCCAGCGGGTGCGCCAGGCCAGCAGGGTCAGCACGCAGGCCAGGGTCGCCGAGCCCATCGCATGGCCGCTGGGGAAGCTGTAGTTGTGCTCGGGCGCGATCGATTCCCAAAGCGAGGGCCGGTCGCGCGCGAAGCCCTGCTTGGCGGCGAGGTTGAGCAGCGCCGAGCCGCCCAGCGCGACCGCGGCGTAGGTCGCTTCGCGGAAACGGCGCAGATAGACCAGCACCAGAGTGAAGCCGATATCGAACGGGACCACGCCGTAGAGATAGCCGAGCTGGCTGATCGGCACGAAAAAACTGTCGAAGCCCTCGCGCGCCAGCGAATGGGCGAACTGCAGGATCGGCACGTCGAACGGGATCGCTTCCTGTTCGTGGATTTCGTCGGCGAGTTCGGCGAAGGCCCATAGCGGCAGCAGCAGGCCGACGAACACCAGCAGCAGGCGCAGGCCGTAACGGCGCAGGAATGCCGCGCCGAAGCGCGCTTCGAGCTTCAGCGCCTGCGCGCCGTCGCCGTGCTGGGATTCAAGCGCCCGGCGCGCGGGCAGCATAGTTGCGTTCGACGTAGCGGTCGATCAGGTCGACGAACTCGTCGGCGATGCGCTCGCCGCGCAGGGTCACGGTCTTCTCGCCATCCTCGAACACCGGCGCCGACGGCGCTTCGCCGGTACCGGGCAACGAGATGCCGATGTTGGCGTGGCGCGATTCGCCGGGCCCGTTGACCACGCAGCCCATCACCGCCAGGGTCAGGTTCTCGGCGCCGGGGTGGCTGATCTTCCACTCCGGCATCTTCGCCCGCACGTGCTCCTGGACCTTCTGCGCGAGTTCCTGGAAGAAGCTGCTGGTGGTGCGGCCGCAGCCCGGACAGGCGGTGACCATCGGCGTGAACGCGCGCAGGCCCATGGTCTGCAGCAGTTCCTGGGCGACGATGACCTCGTTGTTGCGCGACTGGCCGGGTTCGGGCGTCAGCGAAATGCGGATGGTGTCGCCGATGCCTTCCTGCAGCAGCACGCCGAGGGCGGCGCTGGAGGCGACGATGCCCTTGCTGCCGATGCCGGCTTCGGTCAGGCCCAGGTGCAGCGCGTAATCGCCGCGGTTGGCGAGTTCGCGATAGACCGCGATCAGTTCCTGCACGCCGCTGACCTTGGCGCTGAGCACGATGCGGTCGGCCGGCAGGCCGATCTCGACCGCGCGCTGCGCCGAATCCAGGGCCGAACGAATCAGCGCCTCGCGCAGCACCCGGCCGGCGTCCCAGGGTTCGGCGCGGGCGTGGTTCTCGTCCATCAGGGTCGCCGCCAGCGCCTGGTCCAGCGAGCCCCAATTGGCGCCGATGCGGACCGGCTTGCCGTACTTGATCGCGAACTCGATCAGGGTCGCGAACTGGCTGTCCTTCTTCTTGCCGAAGCCGACGTTGCCGGGATTGATGCGGTACTTGCCCAGGGCTTCGGCGCAGGCCGGCTCGGCTGTAAGCAGCTGATGGCCGTTGTAGTGGAAGTCGCCGATGATCGGCACGTCGATGCCCATCATCGCCAGCTTGTCGACGATCCGCGGTACCGCCGCGGCGGCCTCGGCGGTGTTGACCGTGACCCGCACCAGCTCGGAACCGGCGCGCCAGAGCTCGGAGACCTGTTTGACGGTCGAGGCGATGTCGGCGGTGTCGGTATTGGTCATCGACTGCACCACCACCGGCGCACCGCCGCCGACCTCGATCGCGCCGACCCGCACGCTACGGGTCAGGCGACGCGGCAGGGGGCCGAAACCGGAAGGGGCGCAGGGCAAGGGAGCGTCGGAATTCATGCCGATATTGTAAGGCCGCGCGGGCGGATCCGCCCGCGCGACGCGTATTCCCGCTTTAACGAATCCCAAATCCCGAATCCCCAATCCCGGCCCCAAACGCAGTACGGTATCCGGCCGTAATCCCTGCCCGAACATGAACGCCCCCGCGCCCGACCACGTCCTCACGCCCAGCCAGCTCAATGCCCTGGCGCGCAACCTGCTCGAGGACACGTTCCCGCTGATCTGGGTCGAGGGCGAGCTGGGCAATCTCTCGCGCCCGTCGTCCGGGCACCTGTACATGACGCTCAAGGACCCGCGTGCGCAGGTGCGCTGCGCGATGTTCAAGCCCAAGAGCAGCTGGCTGAAGTTCGTCCCGCGCGAGGGCCAGCGCGTGCTCGCGCGCGGCCGCCTGACCCTGTACGAAGCGCGCGGCGATTACCAGCTGGTGCTGGACCACATGGAAGAGGCCGGCGAAGGCGCGCTGCGGCGCGCGTTCGAGGAACTCAAGGCGCGGCTGCAGGCCGAGGGCCTGTTCGACGCCGAGCGCAAGCGCCCGCTGCCGCGACTCCCGGCGCGCGTGGGCGTGATCACCTCGCCCAGCGGCGCGGCGGTGCGCGACGTGCTCAGCGTGCTCGCGCGGCGCTTCCCGCTGATCCAGGCCGAGGTGCTGCCGGTGCCGGTGCAGGGCGAAGGCGCGGCGGCCCAGATCACCGCCATGCTGCAGCGCGCCGCCGCCTCGGACCGCTACGACGTGCTGGTGCTGGCGCGCGGAGGTGGCTCGCTGGAGGACCTGTGGGCCTTCAACGACGAACGCCTGGCGCGCGCGATCGCGGCCTGCGAAGTGCCGGTGGTGTCGGCGATCGGCCACGAGACCGACTTCAGCCTCGCCGATTTCGCCGCCGACGTGCGCGCACCGACGCCGTCGGTCGCGGCCGAACTGATCGTTCCGGACCGCGAAGAACTGCTGCGCCGACTGCGCCAGCTCGACGCGCGCCTGCGCAGCCAGCAACTGCAACGCCTGCGCCAGGCCATGCAGCGCGCCGACCGCGCCGCGCTGCGGCTCAACGCACTGCGCCCGCAGGCGCGCCTGGACGCACTGCGCCGACGCCAGGCCGAGGCCCTGCGTCGGCTCAATGCGGCCTGGCAGCGCCGGCTGGAACGCGAACGCGCGCGCCTGCGCCACGCCGACGCGGTGCTGCGCGCGACCCATCCGCAACGCCGGCTCGCCGCCCTGCGCGAACGCCTGGCGGTGCTCGCGCCGCGTCCGCGCGCGGCGGTCGTGCGCCAACTCGCCCATCAGGCGCTGCGCCTGCGCGGCCTGGCGCGTTCGCTGGAAGCGGTCAGCCCGCTGGCCACCGTCGCTCGCGGCTACGCGATCCTGCAACGCGAGGACGGGCACGTGGTGCGCAGCGTGCTCGATGCCGCGCCGGGCGATCGCCTGAGCGCGCGGGTCCAGGACGGACGCCTGCGCCTGAGGGTGGAGGGCGGGGAACCTGGCGACGGAGCCGCCTGAGGCCGGGCGCGGTTCGGGCGGCGTTGCGGGTGGGTTTCATCGCGGCTTACGCCGCTCCCACAGTAAGAGCGCTCTGACCGACCAGCGTCGCGGGCGCCACAAGCGCGACTGCTGCCCTGTGGGAGCGGCGTAAGCCGCGATAGCGCCACCACGAACACCGCCGCAGCCGCGCCTGCCGCCGCCCTCCCCCGACGCGACGCAGCGTTCCGCCACGGGCGCCCCGCCATCGCCCACCGCTAACACGATCTGGGCGAGGATCGCAGGACTCGGGCGCAGCCCTACACGGAGTCCCGCATGACCAAGGCGTCCGATCTGTTCGTCGCCGCGCTCGAAGCCGAAGGCGTCGAATACGTGTTCGGCATCCCCGGCGAGGAGAACCTGGACCTGCTCGAATCGCTGCGCACCTCCTCGATCAAGCTGGTCCTGACCCGCCACGAACAGGCCGCCGGCTTCATGGCCGCGACTTACGGCCGCCTCACCGGCAAGGCCGGCGTGTGCCTGTCCACCCTCGGTCCCGGGGCGACAAACCTGGTCACCGCCGCGGCCTACGCTCAGCTCGGCGCCATGCCGATGCTGATGATCACCGGCCAGAAGCCGATCAAGACCAGCAAACAGGGCCACTTCCAGATCGTCGATGTGGTCGACACCCTGCGTCCGCTGACCAAGTACACGCGCCAGATCGTCTCCGCCGACGCGATCCCGGCGCGCGTGCGCGAAGCCTTCCGGCGCGCCGAAGAGGAGCGTCCCGGCGCCACCCACCTGGAACTGCCACAGGACATCGCCGCCGACCCGACCGAGGCGCGCCTGATCCCGGCCTCGTACTCGCGTCGCCCGCTGGCCGAGGACAAGGCCATCGCCCATGCTGCCGCCGCGATCATGCGTGCGCGCCACCCGATCCTGATGGTCGGCGCCGGCGCCAACCGCAAGGCCACCGCGCGCCAGTTGCGCGCCCTGATCGCCAAGCTGCGCATCCCCTTCTTCACCACCCAGATGGGCAAGGGCGTGGTCGACGAGACCGATCCGCTGTGGCTGGGCAACGCCGCCCTGTCCGACCACGACTTCGTCCACCGTGCCATCGACGCCGCCGACTGCATCGTCAACATCGGCCACGATGTGATCGAGAAGCCGCCGTTCTTCATGCGCGAAGGCCGGCGCACGGTGATCCACGTCAACTACGCCGGCGCCGAAGTCGACGCGGTGTATTTCCCGCAGATAGAAGTCATCGGCGACATCGCCAACGCGGTCTGGCAGCTGTCCGAGGCGATCGAACCGCAGCCGCATTGGGACTTCGCCTTCTTCGACCGGGTGCGCAACGCCCTGGACGCGCAGATCGACGAGCGCAACGGCGACCCGCGCTATCCGCTGGTGCCGCAGCGCCTGGTCGCCGACGTGCGCATCGCGATGGGCGAGCGCGACATCGTCTGTCTCGACAACGGCCTGTACAAACTCTGGTTCGCGCGCGGCTACCGCTGCCGCCGGCCCAACACCCTGCTGCTGGACAACGCCCTGGCGACCATGGGCGCGGGCCTGCCCTCGGCGATGGCCGCGCGCATCGTCCATCCCGACCGGCGCGTGCTCGCGGTCTGCGGCGACGGCGGCTTCATGATGAACTCGCAGGAGATCGAAACCACGGTGCGCCTGGGCCTGGACCTGACCGTGCTGGTGCTGCGCGACGACGCCTACGGCATGATCAAGTGGAAGCAGGCGCACGAACGCTACCCGAGCTTCGGCATGGACCTGGGCAACCCGGACTTCGTCAAATACGCGCAAAGCTACGGCGCGCGCGGGCACCGGCCGGCCAGCACCGACGAGTTCCTGCCGCTGCTGCAGCGCGCGCTGGACACGCCCGGCGTCGATCTGATCGAGGTGCCGATCGACTACGCCGACGACGACCGCATCCTCAACGAAGATATCCCGCGCCTGAGCGCCACGGTGCGCTGAGTCCCTACCCCTTCGATCATCCCGTTCGCAATCGGAATCCGTCATGGCCAAGTCCTCATCGAAGTCCGCGTCCAAGCCGCAATCCAGGTCGCAATCCAAACCAGCCTCTTCCGGACTCAAGAGCAGCTACCCCTACTACCTCGCCAATCGTCCGGTCGCGGCCAATACCGACCTGGAGGTACTGGACAAATACAGCGGCAAGGTCGCGACCCGGGTCGCCTTCGCCGACGCCGCCGTGGTGCGCAAGGCGATCGTGGCCGCGCACAAGGCGCGCGAAGCCATGGCCGCGTTTCCTCCGGACGCGCGCCGCGACGTACTCGAACACTGCGTCAAACGCTTCAGCGAACGCCACGAGGAACTGTCGCTGGCGCTGTGCATCGAGGCCGGCAAGCCGATCAGGGACGCACGCGGCGAAGTCACCCGCCTGATCGACACCTTCCGCATCGCCGCCGGCGAAGCCACGCGCATGGACGGCGAGATCATCGAGCTGCAGATCTCGCCGCGCACGCGCGGCTACCGCGGCATGGTCAAGCGCGTGCCGGTGGGCGCGTGCAGCTTCATCACCCCGTTCAACTTTCCGCTCAACCTGGTCGCGCACAAGGTCGCCCCGGCGATCGCGGCCGGCTGCCCGTTCGTGCTCAAGCCGGCGGTGAAGACGCCGGTCGGCGCGTTGATCATCGGCGAGGTCCTGGCCGAGACCGACCTGCCCAAGGGCGCGTTCTCGGTGATCTGCTGCTCCAACGAGGACGCCGCGGCGCTGACCGAGGACGAGCGCATCGCCCTGCTGAGCTTCACCGGCGGCCTGATCGGCTGGGAGCTCAAGGCGCGCGCGGGCCGCAAGAAGGTGACCCTGGAACTGGGCGGCAACGCCGCCTGCATCGTCGACGAGGACCCGGGCGTACCGCTGGACCACCTGGTCGAGCGCCTGGTGTTCGGCGCCTACTACCAGAGCGGCCAGAGCTGCATCAGCGTGCAGCGCATCTACGCGCACGCGGCGATCTACGACAAGCTGCGCAAGAAGCTCAAGGACGCGGTGTCCAAGCTGCGCATGGGCGACCCGCGCGACGAACGCACCTTCATTGGTCCGGTGATCGACGAGGCCGCGGCCAAGCGCATCGAGTCCTGGGTCGCGGCCGCGCGCAAGGGCGGCGCCAAGCTCATTGCCGGCGGCGAACGCCGCGGCAACATGCTGCCGGCGACGCTGCTGGAGAAGGTGCCGCGCGACAGCGATCTGTACCGCCAGGAGGTGTTCGGCCCGGTCGCGTTCATGGCCCCGTTCGACGATTTCGACCAGGCCCTGGCCCAGGTCAACGACAGCGACTTCGGTCTGCAGGCCGGCGTGTTCACCGGCCGCCTGGATCACGCGATGCGCGCCTGGGACCGGCTCGAAGTCGGCGGCGTGATCGTCGGCGACGTGCCCAGCTTCCGCGTCGACAACATGCCCTACGGCGGCGTGAAGCACTCCGGCCTCGGCCGCGAGGGCGTGCGCTATGCGATCGAGGACATGACCGAGCAGCGCCTGCTGGTGATCCGCGACCCGGTGGCGTGAGCCGCCCGTTCTCGCCTTCCGCGGGAGCGGCGTAGGCCGCGATCGGCTGCCCGCCCAAGCGGGAGGCTACCCCTTAAACGCCCGTTCCTACTTTCTGTGGGAGCGGCGTGAGCCGCGATCGAAACTCCAAGCCGCTGCGCGGTCTCGAGCCCGGGTGGGCGGCCGATCGCGGCTCGTGCCGCTCCCACGGAAAGCCGGCACGACGGCCTAACCCCACTCGCGCGGGCCATGCGTTTGCACCCAGGACCTCCCTGGGAACCGCCCGCATGAACGCCAAGCCGCTGCCCTACCCCAGCTCCCTCCTGTTCGTCGCCGTCCTGAGCGCGCTCGCGCTCAGCGCCTGCCACTCCAGCACCCGCGACGACGCGCCCAGCGCGGCCGAGACCGACCAGCGCGTCGATCGCTACGCGGTCCAGAACACGCCTTCGGCGGCCGAGCTGGCCGCGGCGCGTGGCGCGGTCTCCGCCGCCGATTCGGCGCAAGCCGCCGCCGACAAGAACGCGACCCGCAGCGTCGAGCTTCCCGCTGCGAACCTGGTCGTCGCCCCGGCTGCGCCGCCCGCGCCGCCGTCCGAACCGCGCCACGCCGAATACGCTCTGCAACTCGCCCCGCCGCTGCCCGAGCGCGTCGATGTCGCCGGCAGCCGCATGAAGCGCGTGCAGATGGAAACCGCGTCGCCGGCGATGGCACCGCAAGCCGTGGCCGGCATGGGCGTGCTGCAGCCCCAGCAGCAAGCCAGCAACACCGAGAAATACGCCGCGCACGAAGACAACCCGGTCCGCCGCACCGCCGACGAGCCGCTGTCCACGTTCTCGATCGACGTCGACACCGGCAGTTACGCCAACGTGCGCCGCATGCTCAACCAAGGCGTGCGCCCGCCGGCCGATGCGGTCCGCGCCGAGGAATTCATCAACTACTTCGACTACGGCCACCCCGCCCCGACTTCGCGCGAAACGCCGTTCCGGGTCACCACCGAACTGGCGCCGGCGCCGTGGAACTCGCAACGCCAGCTGCTGATGATCGGCATCAAGGGCTACGACGTGCCCAAGGCGACGCTGCCGCCGGCCAACCTGGTATTCCTGATCGACACCTCCGGATCGATGGACCAGCCCGACAAGCTGCCGCTGCTGAAAAGCGCGTTCTCCCTGCTGGCCAAACAGCTGCGGCCGCAGGACCGCATCTCGATCGTGGTCTATGCCGGTTCCGCCGGCCTGGTGCTGCCGCCCACGCCGGGCGACCGCCAGAGCGAGATCCTCGACGCGCTGGACCGCCTGCAGGCCGGCGGCAGCACCAACGGCGGCGACGGCATCCGCTTGGCCTACGCGATGGCCAAGCAGGCCTACGTCAAAGGCGGCGTGAACCGGGTGATCCTGGCCACCGACGGCGATTTCAACGTCGGCACCGTCAGCCAGAACGCCCTGGAAACCCTGGTCGCCGACCAGCGCAGGAGCGGCATCGCCCTGACCACGCTGGGCTTCGGCCAGGGCAACTACAACGACGCGCTGTCGGAGAAGCTGGCCGACGTCGGCGACGGCAACCACGCCTACATCGATACCATCCAGGAAGCGCGCAAGGTGCTCGTCGAGGAGATGGGCTCGACCATGCTGACCATCGCCCGCGATGTGAAGATCCAGATCGAGTTCAATCCGGCCCTGGTTTCGGAATATCGCCTGATCGGCTACGAGAACCGCGTGCTCCGGCACGAGGACTTCGACAACGACAAGGTCGACGCCGGCGACATCGGCGCCGGTCACGAGGTCACCGCGCTCTACGAACTCACCCCGGTCGGCTCCACCGCCGCGCGCCTGCCGGCGCTGCGCTACCGCAACACGGCGACCGCGCAGGCCGGCGACGGCGGCGAGATCGCCAACCTCAAGCTGCGCTACAAGCGTCCGGGCCAGGACGACAGCCGCCTGATCCAGACCCCGATCCTGCGTTCGCAGCTGCGCTCGCAGCCTGGCGAATCGATGCGCTTCGCCGCGACCGTGGCCGCGTTCGCCGACGCCCTGCGCGGCGGCACCCGTTACGACGGTTGGGGCTGGGCGCGGATCGAGGCGAGCGCGCGCGCCAGCAAGCTCGACGACCGCTGGGGCCAGCGCCGCGAATTCGTGGAGCTGATCGAACGCGCGCGCCGTCAGATCGGCGGCGAAACCCCGGCCAGCGCGGTCAGCGTCAGCGACTGAGCGCGCGCAGCACGGGCGCTTGCGCGTGCTCGGCCGGGTGTCCGAACAGGTAACCCTGGCCGTAGGCGCAGCCCAGTTCGCGCAAAGCCGCGAGCTGGGCTTCGTTTTCCACGCCTTCGCCGATGGTGTGGATGCCCAGGGTGCCGGCCAGGGCCTGGATCGCGCGCACCACCGCCACGCTCTCCGGCCGCGTCTCGCCGACCAGGCCGGCCACGAAGCTCTGGTCGATCTTCAGACATTCGATCGGGAACCGGTGCAGATAGGACAGCGCCGAGAAGCCGGTACCGAAGTCGTCCAGTTGCGCCAGCACGCCGTGACCGCGCAGGGTGCGCAGCATGCGCAGGGCGCGCGGCACGTCGTCGAGCAGCGCGCCCTCGGTGATCTCGATCCGCAACCGATGCGGGTCGGCGCCGGCCTCGTCGATCATGCGCAGCAGGCGGTCGGCGAAATCCGCGGCGCGGAAATGCCGCGGCGAGACGTTGACCGACACATAGCCTTCGCCGCCCTGGGCCAGTTGTTTCATTACCTGGGCGTAGAGCAGCCAGTCGACCTCCTCGATCAGGCCGCTGTCCTCGCCCAGGCCGATGAAGTCGTGCGGCAGGAGCAGGCCGCGACGCTCGTGACGCCAACGCAGCAAGGCCTCGTGGCCGATGATGCTGTGATCGCTCAGGCGCACGATGGGCTGGTAGTAGGCGATGAAGCCGTCGCCGTTGATGGCCCGGCGCAAATCGGCTTCCAGATCGAGGATGCGCACCGCCTGCTCGCGCATGGCCTCGTCGAACACCGCACAACGGTCGCGGCCGGCCGACTTGGCCCGGTACATGGCGGCGTCGGCATCGCGCAGCAGCTCGGCGCCGGTGCGGTAGCGCGAGTGCCACATCGCGATGCCCAGGCTGGCCGAGGGGAACACCTCGCGCCCGGCGATCCAGCAGGGTTCGCCCAGCGCGCGCAGGATGCGGTGCGAGAGCTCCTCGGCCACGCGCAGGCCGTCGATATTGTCGACCAGGATCGCGAACTCGTCGCCGCCCAGGCGCGCCACGGTGTCGTCGGCGCGCACCGCCGCGACGATGCGGCGCCCGGCTTCGATCAGCAGCTCGTCGCCGGCGGAATGGCCGACGCTGTCGTTGACCAGCTTGAAACGGTCCAGGTCCAGGAACAGCACCGCGAAGTGACGCTGTGGGTCGTGCTGGGCGCGTGCGATGGCGGTCTCCAGCCGTTCCAGCAGTTGGCCGCGATTGGGCAGCCCGGTCAGGGTGTCGTGCAAGGCCTGGTGGGTCAGCTGCTGCTCGGCGCGCAGGCGTTCGCCGATCTGCGACAGCAGCTCGGAGTTGGCCTGGGCCAGCTCGCGGGTGCGCGAGGCCACGCGCTGCTCGAGTTCGGAATGCGCGGCGACCAGGCGGTCCTGGGTCTGCTTGCGCGCCAAACCGTTGCTGATGTGGTGGGCGACGAAGGTCAGCAGCTCCTGGTCGCGCACGGTGAAAGCGATCGCCGGCGAGTAGCTCTGCACCGCGATCACGCCGACCACGTGGTCATCGCGGAACAGCGGCACGCCCAGCCAGCAATGCGCCTGCGAGCCCAGGCTGCGCACCAGGCCGGCCGCTTCCAGACTGGCGATGCGGTTGCGGTCGGCGAGCAGGGCCTGACCGCGCTTGATCACGTATTCGGTCAGGCCCGCGGACAGCCGCCGGCCTTCGCGGGTCGGATCGCGTTCGTCGATCGAGTACGGGAACCCCAGGTGTTCGCCGTCGTCGGTGATCAGGGCGATGTAGAAGTTGCGCGCATACAGCAGTTCGCTGACCACGTCGTGGACCTGGGCGTAGAAGCGCTCCAGGGTCTCGGAGGTGATCGACAGTTCGGCGATCCGGAACAAGGCGCGCTGCAGGCGTTCGGCGCGCTGGCGCTCGATGATCTCGGCCTGCAGATCGCGGTTGCTCAGCTGCAGGGCCTGGGTGCGTTCGGCGACCCGGCGTTCGAGCTCCTCGCGGGCGCGGAAGCGGTCGAGCGCGGTCAGGATGTGCTGGGCGACGAACGCCAGCAAGGCGCGCTCCTCGTCGCCGTACAGGTTGGGGCGGTCGTAGCTTTGCACCACGATCGCGCCGCAGACGCGGTCGTCGCGGCGCATCGGCACGCCCAGCCAGTCCTCGCTGTCGGGGCCGTGGGTCAGGTCCTGGCGCACGTCCAGCTGTTCGCGGATCGAGGCCGAGGAGCCCAGCAGCGGCTCGCCATGGCGCAGCAACGCCAGGGTCAGGCTGTTGGGCATCTCGGCGGCGCGGATCTCGCGCTCGGGCTCGGCGATGTAGGTGTCGATGCGGTCGGCGAAGTACAGAAAGCGCAGGCTGTCGCGGACGTCGTCGTAAAGCACGATGTAGAAATTCTCGGCGTACATCAGGCCGCCGACCACGCCGTGGATGCGGCGCAGCATGTCGATCATCTCCAGATCCGAACCGGCCAGATCGGCGATCTCGTACAGCGCCTGCTGCAGGCGTTCGGATTTCTCCAGGGATTCGGCCCGCGCCTGCGCGCGCGCGGCCAGCAGTTGCGCGCAGACCAGACGCTGGGCCAGCGCCAGCCAGGGCGCGCGCGCGGCGTCGGCCAGCGGCGCGCCGAGCCGCGCGCACAGCGCAGCGCGGGTGCCGTCGTCCAGGGTCCAGGCGGCTTCGAGGCGGTCGTTCAGGCCGGGGGCAGGTGCATCGCCGTTCAGCAGGCGCTCGGCGGCGGCGGCCAGCTCGGCCGCCCCGGCGGCGACCGATGCGCCGGCGATGCCGCGCGCGTCCAGCCAGCGCACAGCCACCTGCGAGCCCGCGGGGAGGCTCTCGCACAGCGCGTCCGCGAGCGCGTCGCCCGGTCCAGGTATGTCCGCGCTCGCGCCCGCTGCTGGCCTTCCGGTTGTCTGCACCGCTCCAGGCCCCTTGCCTTGCGTCCTTCGACGCTGAGCGCAGGATAGCCTGTCCGCCGCGCCCGATCCGCCAACCCCGTCGCGGCCCTCCGGCCGTTCGTCCGGATATGCAACTGGCGACCGCCCCCACTTGGGCCGCCCGATCGGAGCGCCAGCGCTTCCCGTTCGCGGCGCCAACCCGTACCCTGCCGCGGATGAATTCGGCTGCGGACGCGAGCGACGACGTATTGATGCTGGCCTGGACGGGCGGCGATACGGCGGCGTTCGAGACCCTGTATGCGCGCCACCGCGGCCCGCTGTACCGCTTCCTGCTGCGCCAGGTCCGCGATTCGGCGCTGGCCGACGAATTCTTCCAGGACGTCTGGCAGCGCGTGATCGCCGCGCGCCACGGCTGGAAACCCGACGCCGCATTCAGCACCTGGCTGTTCCGGATCGCCCACAATCGCCTCAACGACTATTGGCGCGGCCTCAAACACCGCCCCGCCACGCCCGAGGACGGCGACGAACGCGCCGCGCGCGTGCCCGATCCGACCACGCCCGAGCGCGAACTGTCCGAATTCGAACAGCGCCGCCGCTTGCAGCGCGCGATCGAAGAACTGCCCGAGGAGCAACGCGAGGTCGTGCTGCTGAGGCTGGAGCAGGAGCTGAGCCTGGAGGAAATCGGCGACATCACCGGCGCCGGACGAGAAACCGTGAAATCGCGGCTGCGCTATGCGATGGACAAGCTGCGATCGAGGCTGAACGAATGAAGCGCCAGACCCCCGATCCGTTGACGACCGAAGAACGCGCCCTGGCCGACCGCCTGGCGCGGCTGGGGCCGCACGACGGTCCTTCGCCCGCGCTCGACGCGAAGATCCTGGCCGCCGCGCATGCCGCGGCCGCGGGCTCGCGCCCGCAGCAGCGGTCGCGGCGACGCTGGAGCCTGAGCGCGATCCCCGGCGGCCTGATCACCGGCGTCGGCGTGGCCGCGACCATGGCCCTGGCGGTGGGCGTGGTCTGGCAGCTGCGGCCGATGGAACCCTCGGTGCAGGCGCCCAGCCACGAAGCCGCGGACTCGGCCTACACCAGCGCCGAGATGATCGAGCGGCCGCGCCAGACCATCGCGCCGCCGCCTCCTCCGCCGCCGGCGCTGCCTCAAGCCCGCATGAACAAGCGCGAGCTGAGCCTACGGGATGCGGCGCCGGCGCCCGCTGCGCCGCCACCGCCGCCCGCTGCCTCCGCTTCCGCTTCCGCCGCCAAAATTGCCGAAGAACCGGCGCAAGCCGACGCCTACGGTTACCTGGAGAGCGACGCGCCCTCGCCGGCCGCGCCCGGCGTGCGTCGCCAGCGCACCGACAAGAACGCAGCCGCCGCTGCGGCGTCCGCGCCGGCCGATGCCGCAGCCAGCATGGCCGGCATCGCCGACACCTCGCGCGCCGCGCCGAGGTATGCGCCGCCGATGCCCGCCGCAGCTCCGCCGGCTCCGGCTCCCGCTGCGGGCGCCGACTCCGACGATTTCAGCCTCGCCAGCTCCAAGGCCCGACGCGCGGCCGAGGCGGCCGAGGATCGGCGCGAAGCCGAAGCCAAGCAGTCCACGACCCTGGACCGCATCGAAGTCACCGGCTCACGCGTCAAGCGCACCGATGTCGAATCCGCGCAACCGGTAGCGACGCAGTCGATAGTGACCATGCAGCGCAACGCGATCGCGCTGCCGCCGGTGGCCGAGGACACGCGCCTGGACCGCGCCGACTGGCTGCAGCGGATCCGCGCCCGCCGCGACGCCGGCCGCCTGGACGAGGCCCGCGCCAGTCTGGTCCTGTTCCGCAAATCGCATCCGCGCGTGCGCATCCCCGACGATCTGCGCGCGCTGCAACGATGAGCCCGGCGCCTTGAGCGCGGCCACGCTCGCCGCCGAGGCCTCGTACGAGATCGAGGTCAAGCACAGCCGCTTCCTGGCCCTGGCCGCGCCGGTGGACACGCCCGAGGCCGCGCTGGCCTTCCTGGCCCGTGTCGCCGACCCGGCCGCGACCCACAACTGCTGGGCCTACCGGATCGGCGCCCAGTACCGTTTCAACGACGACGGCGAACCGGCCGGCACCGCCGGCCGGCCGATCCTGGCCGCGATCGAAGGCCAGGGCTACGACCGGGTCGTGGCCGTGGTGGTGCGCTGGTACGGCGGGATCAAGCTCGGCGCCGGCGGCCTGGTGCGCGCCTACGGCGGCTGCGCGGCCGAATGCCTGCGCCGCGCCGAACGCCGCGAGCTGATCGTGTTGCGCGGCGCGCGCCTGGACTACCCTTTCGAGGACACCGGCGCCGTGCATGCGGCCCTGGCGGCCCACGGCGCCGAGAAGCTGGACGAGGATTTCGCCGCCGAAGGTGTGCGAATGCGCATCCGTTTGCCGGAAAACCGCCTCGACGCCTTGAAAGCGCAGCTGCGCGACGCCACCCGTGATCGTGTACGCCTGCGCGCCGAAGACGCCGATACTCCATGACCGCTACTGTCGAGAACGACACCGCCGACACCCCGCCGGCCAAGATCGCCGCTGCCAAGGCGCCCATCGGCAGCCTGCGCACCCTGTGGCCGTTCGTGCGCAAGCACCTGGGGCTGTTCGTCGCCTGGCTGATCGCCCTGGCCGCGTCCAGCGCCGCCACCTTGAGCCTGCCGCCGGCGTTCAAGACCATGATCGACCAGGCCTTCAGCCAGGGCGGCGGCGCGATCGACCAGGCCTTCATCCTGCTGTTCGGGGTCGCCGTGGCGCTGGCGCTGGCGACCGCAGCGCGCTTCTTCTTCGTCTCGCTGCTGGGCGAACGCGTGGTTGCCGACCTGCGCCAGCAGCTGTACACCCACCTGATCGGCCTGGACGCCGGCTTCCACGACCGCAGCCGCAGCGGCGAACTGGTCTCGCGCCTGACCGCCGACGCGGAACTGCTGCGCAGCGTGGTCGGCTCCAGCATGTCGGTCGCGCTGCGCAGCTCGATCACCGTGATCGGCAGCATCTCCATGCTGTTCATCACCGAGCCGCGACTGGCCGCCTACGCGATGCTGGGCATTCCGCTGGCCGTGCTGCCCATCGTGATCGGCAGCCGCCGGCTGCAGAAGATCTCGCGCGCCAGCCAGGACCGCGTCGCCGACGCCAACACCCTGGCCAGCGAAACCCTGGGCGCGGTGCGCACGGTGCAGGCGCACGCACGCGAGCCCTACGAACGCGGCCGCTTCGACGCCGCGCTCAAGGTCGCAGTGGCGACCGCGCGCAAGCGCATCGGCATCCAGTCCCTGGTCACCGCGGTCGCGATCACCCTGATCTTCGGCGCCATCACCCTGGTGCTGTGGTCGGGCGCGCACGAAGTCGCGCGCGGCCACATGACCGCCGGCACCCTGGGCCAGTTCATCCTCTACGCCCTGATCGCCGGCGGCTCGGTCGGCGCCCTGGCCGAAGTCTGGAACGACCTGCAGCGCGCGGCCGGCGGCATGGGCCGGATCAGCGAACTGCTCAACGAGGAAAGCGCGATCGAGGCGCCGGCGCATCCGGACGCGCTGCCGCAGCCGGTGCGCGGCGAACTCGCCTTCGACGACGTCACGTTCCACTACCCGATGCGCCCGGACCTGCCGGCGCTGGACAACTTCAGCCTGCGCGTGCGTCCCGGCGAGACCGTGGCCCTGGTCGGCCCCTCGGGCGCCGGCAAGAGCACCGTGTTCTCGCTGCTGCTGCGCTTCCACGATCCGCAGTCCGGCGCGATCCGGGTCGACGGCATCGACGCGCGCCGGCTCGACCCGGCCGCATTGCGCGAAACCATCGCCCTGGTGCCGCAGCAGCCGACCATTTTCGCCGCCAGCGCGCGCGACAATATCCGCTACGGTCGCCTCGAAGCCGACGACGCCGCGGTCGAAGCGGCGGTGCGCGCCGCCCATGCCGCCGATTTCATCGACGCCCTGCCGCAACGCCTCGACACCGAACTGGGCGAGCGCGGCGCGCGCTTGTCCGGCGGCCAGCAGCAACGCATCGCGATCGCCCGCGCCCTGCTCAAGGACGCGCCGATCCTGCTGCTGGACGAAGCCACCAGCGCGCTCGACGCGCAGAGCGAACGCGCCGTGCAGCAAGCGCTGGAAACCCTGATGGAAGGCCGCAGCACCCTGGTGATCGCGCACCGTCTGGCGACCGTGCTCAAGGCCGACCGCATCGTGGTGATGGACCGCGGGCGCATCGTCGCCGAAGGCAGCCACGAGCAGTTGCTGGCTCAGGACGGCCTGTACGCGGAACTGGCCAAGCTGCAGTTCCTGGACTGACGGCGAGGACCGCGCCGGCATGGACACGACCCAGTTGAAGAAATTCTGCGCGAAGTTCCCCGGCGCCGTGTCCACCCTGCACGGCCACCCGTCCAACATCCTCACCTACGCGGTCGGCGACAAGACCTACGCCTACTTCAAGACCAGCGAACCGGAACGCTGGCGCTTCAGCATCAAGGCCAGTCCGGAGCGCTTCCTGGAGCTGACCGGCGTGCCCGGAATCAAGCCAGCGCGCTGGATGGGCCGCTTCCGCTGGGTCACCATCGTCGACGTGCGCAGCGTGCCGGCCGACTACCTGCGCGAGCTGGTCGAGTGGTCGTACCAGGAAGCGCTGTCCAAGCTCAGCCGCAAGCGCCGCGCAGAAATCCTGGGCGCCTGAATCGCGGCGACGCGAACGCGTCGGCGTCGCGCAGCTCCTTAGGCGTTCACTCCGGCAGCGCCCGCTGCAGGATCGCCGCGAAACCGATGTCGTTGGGCAAGGTGCCGAACGCGAGCCCATGCGCGCCGCCCAGGCGACTGCGGCAGAAGGCTTCGGCGCAAGGGCTGCCCGCTTTCAGCAGCACGGCGGCCTGCAACGCCAGGGCCAGGCGTTCGACCCAGTGCCGCGCCTGGCCTTCCTCGATGCGCTGGCCGCCGTCCAGCACGGGTTCGAGTTCGGCGATGCGGGCATCCAGCGCGGCATCGGCGCCGCGGCTGCGGCGCAGCTCGTCCAATACCGCACGTCCGGCTTCGGGTTCGCGCGCCAGGGCGCGCAGCACGTCCAGGCATTGGATATTGCCGCTGCCTTCCCAGATCGAGTTCAACGGCGCTTGCCGGTACAGGCGCGGCAACAGAGATTCCTCGACGTAGCCGGCGCCGCCCAGGCATTCCTGGGCCTCGTTGACGAAGGCCGGCGCGCGTTTGCAGACCCAGTACTTGCCTACCGCGGTGGCGATGCGCGCGAACGCGGCCTGCCGCGGGTCCAACGGCGCTGCATCGACCGCGCGCGCGAGCCGCAGCGAGAACTGCAACGCCGCTTCGGATTCGATCGCCAGGTCGGCGAGCACGTTGCGCATCAGCGCGTGCTCGGCCAGCGCTTTGCCGAAAGCGTGTCGATGGCGGGTGTGATGCAGCGCCTGGGCCAGGGCCATGCGCATTTCCGCGGCCGAGCCCAGCATGCAATCCAGGCGGGTCAGCATCACCATCTCGATGATGGTCGCCACGCCGCGGCCTTCCTCGCCGATGCGCTGCGCCCAGGCGCCTTCGAACTCGACCTCGGACGAAGCGTTGGACCAATCGCCGAGCTTGTCCTTGAGCCGTATCAGCCGCAGCGCGTTGCGGCTGCCGTCGCCGCGCCAGCGCGGCAGCAGGAAGCAACTCAAGCCGCCGGGCGCCTGCGCCAGGACCAGGAACGCGTCCGACATCGGCGCGGAGAAGAACCATTTGTGCCCGACCAGGCGGTATTCGTCGCCGGACAGCGGCGTGGCGACGGTCTGGTTCGCGCGCACGTCCGAGCCGCCCTGCTTCTCGGTCATGCCCATGCCCAGGGTCACGCCGGCCTTGTCGCGCATCGGCCGGTCGCGGCCGTCGTAATGCGGCGCGGCCGCCTTGGCCGCCCACTCCGCCAGCGCCGGCGCATGCCGCAGCACCGGCACGGCGGCGTGGGTCATGGTCAGCGGGCAACTGGTGCCGGGTTCGACCTGATGGTGCAGATAGCTGAGCGCGGCGCGCGCGACATGCGCGCCGGCGCCGCCGTGATGCCAGGAATAGCCAGCGACGCCATGCTCGATCGCCGCCTGCATCAGCGCGTGGTAGTTGGGATGGAACTCGACCAGATCGATGCGCTGGCCGGTGCGATCGTGGCTGCGCAGGCGCGGCCGGTCGCGATGGGCGTCGAAGCTGAGCGCATACAGCGCGTCGCCCGCCAGCTCGCCATAGGCCGCGAGCCGCTGCGCATGCTCGCCGCCGCCCTCGCGCGTCACCGCTTCGCGCAGCGCGTGGTCGTCGCGCCACAGATCGCGCGGGGCGAACGACGGCGGCTGGTTCTCGACGCGATGGGTGGCGAACGGCGGCAGGTCGGACATCGGCGGATCCGGTCGGACGATGATCCGATTCTAGACCGCAGCGAGCCGGGCCGCGCTCAGGCCTCGGCGCGCCGCTCCAGGGCCTCGAGGAACTCCGGCGCCTGCCTGATGCTGCCGAACCAGCCGCGACGCAGGCCGGTCAGGACCTGCAGCGTCTGCCCGCGCCCGCCGGGCACGCGCGACAGCGGATGGAATATGCGGTCGCGCAGCGCCGCGACGCGGTCGTACTCGGACTGGAACAAGGGCGTGAGCCAACGGCTCCACAAATGATAGATGCCGACATGCGCGCGACGTGTGCGCTGGTAGCCCGCCAGCGCATCGCCCAAGCTCGGCGCGCTGCGCAAGCTGTCGCGCAGGACCAGCGCATCCAGCAGCGCCATATTCACGCCCTGCCCCAGCTGCGGGCTCATCGCGTGCGCGGCATCGCCCAGCAACACCGCGCGGCCGCGATGCCAGCGCCGGGCCACGGTGTCGCGGTAGCGCGCCTGCGCCAGGCCTTCCGGCACCGCGGTATCGCGCAGGCGTTCGGCCGCTTGCGGCCACACCGCCGCGACGGCGCTGCGCCAGGCGCCCTCGTCCTGGTTCGCGGCGCTGTCCAAAGCCGCCACCGGCAGGCTCCAGAAAAAACTCAGGCGCGGCGTGGCGTCGCCCGGGCGCGTCCCGACCGGCAGCATGCCGACCATGCGGCGCGTGCCGACGTAGCGCTGACGCAATTCATCCTGCCAGGCCCAATCGCCGCGCTCGACCAGGCACCACTGCGCGCCCCAGGGATAGGGGCGGTCCAGCGCCGGCGGCGCGACGCTGCCGCGCAACAGCGAGGCCGCACCGTTGGCGACGATCACCAGGTCGTAGGGGCCGTGCTCGTCGCCATCGGCGTCGCGCAGCAGGCCGTGCTCGTGATCGACCGCGACGATGCTGCGGCCGCAATGCACGCGCCGGCCTTCCTGCCAGGCCTCGTCGAGCAGCGCGAACAGGGCGCCGCGTTGCAGGCCCAGCCCGAAATAGCGCCGGTGCAGTTCGCGGTAGCGCATGTCCATGACCGCGCGACCGGCCACGGTCTCGCCGTGCAGTCGCCGCACCCGAGCGCCGTGCGCGAGCGCCGCGTCGAGCAGGCCCAGCTCCCAAAGCACGCTCAGGCCGGTGGGCTGGAGCAGGAAGCCCGCGCCGACCGGACCGAGCACCGGCGCGCGCTCGAACACTTCGACCTGGTGGCCGTCGCGACTGAGCAGCAGCGCGGCCGCCTGGCCGCCGCTGCCGTAGCCGACGATGCCGATGCGCAATGCGGCGCTCATGCGCCGTTCCAGAATTCGTGGCTCTTGACATCGCGACGCTCAAAAACGCGATACCAAGAAAAAGGCCCCGCCTGAGCGGGGCCTTGGAAACAGTCCGAGTCGGATCGCGTCAGCGAGTGTCGAGTCTGCGAGGACCGGGCTAGCAAGTCGATCACGCTGCAGGAGTCACTTCGGACGCTTGCGCACCCTTCGGACCCTGGGTCAGTTGATAACTGACGCGCTGGCCTTCCTGCAGGCTGCGAAATCCCTTCGCAGCAATAGCGGAGAAGTGGACGAATACATCAGCGGTGCCATCTTCGGGCGAGATGAAGCCGAAGCCCTTGGCGTCGTTGAACCATTTCACGGTGCCGTACTGCATATCCTTATTGACCTCATGCTGGATGCGTTTGTCGTGCGCCATCGCGTCGGGGCGACCGAGACGCATCGCGAGTATATGCAAACTGAACAGGAGGATGACAAGCGTCTGACCGATGATCGGCGACGAGGCAAGCAACATTCGGCTGTCGCACCGGCGGACTGACGCAGAGCGTCAGAAAATTTGCGATGCCGATCACTTTGCCAGCAGCGTGGCCAGCAGCTTGGGCAATTCGCCGGTGGCCGCGGCGACGTGATCGAGCACGTCCTGCAGCGTGATCACCTCGTCCGGATCCGGCCCTGCGCCGGCCGCCCAGTTGGCGACGATCGCCAGGCAGGCGTAGTCCAGACCGAGCTCGCGCGCGAGCCCCGCTTCGGGCATGCCGGTCATGCCGACCAGGTCGCAGCCGTCGCGGCGCATGCGCGCGATCTCGGCGCGCGTTTCCAGCCGCGGGCCCTGGGTCGCGCCGTAGCAACCGCTGTCGACCATCGCCACGCCGGCCTCGCGCGCGGCCTCGATCACCGCCTGACGCAGGCTGCGCGTGTAGGGTTCGCCGAAATCGACGTGCAGCACATCGCCGCCGCCGCGGCCTTCGCTGTCGACTTCGCACAGAGTCGAAATGCGGCCCCAGGTGTAGTCGATCAATTGGTCCGGGCAGGCCAGCACGCGCGGGCCGAAACGCTCGGTGATGCCGCCGACGGTGTTCAGCGCGAGCACGCGTTGCGCACCCAGCGCCTGCAATGCGGCGAGGTTGGCGCGGTAGTTGATCAGGTGCGGCGGCAGCGAATGGCCTTCGCCGTGGCGGGCCAGGAACGCGACCCGGCGACCGCCGAGCGTACCGACGCGGATCGGACCGGACGGCGCGCCGTAGCGCGTCAGCGGCTGATGCGTTTCCACGTCCTGCAGCGCGGCCAGCTGGTACAGACCGGTGCCGCCGATGACGGCCAGTTCGATGCGTGCGTCGCCCATCTCAGTCCTTCAGCGCGTAGATCGCGGGCAGGTTGCGGCCCTGTTCGTGGTAGTCCATGCCGTAGCCGAACACGTAGCGGTCCGGCACTTCCACGCCGACGTAGTCCGCGCAGATGCCGGGCACGCAGCGGTCGTGCGCCTTGACCGCGAGCGCGGCGATGCGCACTTCGCTGGCGCCCTGCTCGCGGCACCATTCGCGGATCGCATGCAAGGTATGGCCTTCATCGAGGATGTCGTCGGCCAGCAGCACGCGGCGGCCGTTGAGCGGCGTGCCCGGACGATGCTTCCAGGTCAGTTCGCCGCCCGAGGTCGCACCGCGGTAGCGGGTCGCGTGCAGGTAGTCGAACTCCAGGTCCAGGCCGCGCTCGCCCAGTTCCATCGCCAGCTGCGCCGCGAACGGCAGGCCGCCGTGCATCACGGTCAGGTAGACCGGACGCTCGCCGGCGTAATCCTTGCGGATGTCGCCGGCCATGCGCGCGATCGCCTGTTCGAGCGTCTTGCGATCGAACAGCAGATCGGCGTTCTCCAGCGCCGCGGCCAGGTCGGCGCCGTTGCCGGTCTTGGCGCTCATCAGGCCAGACCCTCGACGCGACCGCGGCTGGCGCCGTAGCGGGCATCGGCGAGCAGGCCGTCCCAACCCATCGCGCCACGGCCGATCAGGCCGGTCAGGGCCATGGTGTTGAGCTTGCGATCGGCGACCGCGGCCAGCGATTCGTCCACCAGATCCGGGTGGCAGACCAGGACCACGTCGCAGCCCGCGTCCAGGTGCGCATCGATACGCGCCTTGACGCCGCCGGCCGAGAACGCCGCCGCCATGCCGATGTCGTCGCTGAAGACCACACCGCGGAAGCCCATCTCCTTGCGCAGGATCTCTTCGATCCAGCGCTGCGAGTAACCGGCCGGCTCGGGCGCGATCTCCGGGTAGACCACGTGCGCCATCATCACCGCGTCGGCCTTGGCGTCGATGCCGGCGACGAACGGGATCAGATCGGTCGCGCGCATTTCGTCCAGGGTGCGGCGGTCGACGGCGTTGTCGAAGTGGGTGTCCTCGAGCACCGAACCGTGGCCCGGGAAATGCTTGAGGGTCGCAGCCATGCCGGCCGCATGCATGCCGCGCACGTAGGCGCGGGTGAATTCGGCGACCACCTGCGGGTCGGCGTCGAAGGCGCGGTCGCCGATGGCGAGGTTGCCGCGCCCCAGGTCGACCACCGGAGCGAAGCTGAGGTCGACGCCGCTGGCCTGCACTTCCTGCGCCATCAGCCAGGCGTGCTCTTCGGCCAGCTTCAGCGCCGCGGCGCTGTCGGTCGCGTACAGACGGCCGAAACCGTCCAGCGCCGGCAACGCGCTGTAGCCATCGCGGAAACGCTGCACGCGCCCGCCTTCCTGGTCGACGCAGATCAGTTGCGGACGCGGCGCGGCTGCGCGGATCGCGGCAGACAGCTCCGCGACCTGCGCCTTGGAGGCGAAGTTGCGGGTGAACAGGATCACGCCGGCGCAGGCATCGTGCTGCAACCAGTCGCGCTCTTGCGCGGTGAGTTCGGTACCGGCGACGCCGATCACGAGCATGCGGGGACTCCTAGCGGGTATGGCTGCGCTGACTGCGCAGGGGCCATTGTCTCGCAGAAGCCGCTACAGGCGTAGCCCGGACCCGATACGGCGGGCGCGGATGGGTTTTCAGGCCCGTTTCACGAAATCGCAACGAAAACCGGCGCCGCGTCCGCTCAGGGCGCCTCGCCCGAGCGCTCGTCCGCGTTCCAGCGCGCATAGGGCCGCGTGGCCAGGGCCAGATTGTAGTAGCGCGCGGCATCGGTGACCTCGCGGCCCAGCCAGTCCGGACGCGCGTAGGCCTCGTCGGCGTGCGTGAGTTCGAGCTCGGCCACCACCAGCCCGGCGTTGTCGCCCAGGAATTCGTCGACCTCCCATAGGTGGCCCTGGTGCTCGACGTAGTGACGGCGCTTGTCGATGGCGCCGCCGGTGCACAGCGCCATCAGCGCGCGAGCGTCTTCGACCGGGATCGGATAGTCGAACTCCTGCCGGGTATGGCCGAGCTCGCGCGACTTCAGATTGAGGTAGGCCGCATCGCCGGCGATGCGCACGCGCACCGAGGCCTTCATCGCCCCGCTGTCGAGCACGGCCAGGTCGTTGAGATAACCCTGCGCCATCGCCACCGTTTCGCGCGCGGCGTCGCGCCAGCCGTCGCCCGTCACCAAAAACTTGCGCTCGATCTCGATACCCATCGTCCACCTGTGCGATACGTCGGATACGCGAGGGCGAAAATCCGAGGCCGCGATTCTATCGCTTGCGCGGATGTTCGCGCGCGCGCCGCGCGGAATCCAGCGCGGCCCTCGCCTGTGGGCGGGAACCGAATGGAATCGCGAATCGATAGGCAGCGTCGCGCGAGCCCGATCGCGACCTCACGAAGTACCGTCGCGCATGCCGCGCGCGCCAAAGACGGAAGCGAGCGAGCCGCGCAGTCCAGCGGCGAACCGCGCTTCGCGCCGCGCCTGCGAGCCGCGCCCATATGAGGGATTTCCCCTAGAACCCGGCGGGATTTCCATGAACAGGGGAACCTGACTGGCAGTTAGGTGCCGCTTATGTGCCTTTGGTGTGCCTTCCGTATTCACGATCGGCACCGGCTGCCGCAACGCAGCAAACGCCCGGTTTTTTTCCCGCTACATTCAGCCGCAGCCGTCCTCTGCCTGGGCGGCCTCAACGGGGTCCATAGCCTTATGAACAATCATATCCGCGTCGGTTTGATCGCAGGCGCTGTAGCCATGGCACTGGGAACGTCGTTCGCCGCGCAAGCCGGCGGCCGGCCGGATCTGGCGCTGAAAGCTCTGAAAGAAGGCCGCGCCCATGCGAGCGGCGAACTGCTGGTGAAATACCGCGACGGCGCCGGCATCGGCGCGAGCGACGCGGTGCAGCGCGGCCTCGGCGCGCAGAAGTTGCAGGTGGTGCGTCGCGGCGAACGCGGACACGGCGAACTGGCCCTGCTCAAGCTGCCGGCCAACGTCGATCTCGCCACCGCCGTCAGCGCGCTCAGTAACGACCCGAACGTCGAGTACGCCGAACCCAACTGGACCCTGCACCACGACGCGTTCTCGAACGACACCTACTACACCAACGGAACGCTGTGGGGCATGTACGGCGACGTCGGCAGCCCCAACAACCAATACGGCTCGCAGGCCTCGGAGGCCTGGAATACCGGCTCGACCTCGTGCGACAACGTGATCGTCGGCGTGATCGACGAAGGCATCTATTGGCAGCACGAGGACCTGGCCGCCAATATCTGGACCAATCCCTACGATGCCGCCGACGGGATCGACAACGACGGCAACGGCTACGTCGACGACGTGCGCGGCTGGGATTTCAACGGCGACACCAACAACATCAACTCCGGCGGCGTCAGCGACGACCACGGCACCCACGTCTCCGGCACCATCGCCGGCGTCGGCGGCAACGGCAAAGGCGTGGCCGGCGTGTGCTGGAGCGGCGTCAAGCTGATCAGCGCCAAGTTCCTCGGCCGCCGCGGCGGCAGCACCGCCGATGCCGTGCGCGCGATCGACTACTTCAACGATCTCAAGACCCGGCACGGCCTGAACATCGTCGCCACCAACAATTCCTGGGGCGGCGGCGCGTACTCGCAAGCGCTCAGCGACGCCATCGACCGCGCCGGCCAGGCCGACATCCTGTTTGTGGTCGCCGCCGGCAACGACAGCGTGAACTGCGAGGGCAACACCTCCGGGGCCTGCTACCCGGCCAGCTATCCGAACAGCAACATCCTGTCGGTGGCGGCGCTGCGCAGCACCGGTGCCCTGGTCTATAACTACGGCGTCACCACCGTCGATATCGGCGCGCCGGGCTACGGCATCGCCTCGACGGTGCCGGTCAGTTCCAAGGGCAATCTCGTGTCGGGCTATGCCAGCTACAACGGCACCTCGATGGCGACCCCGCACGTCACCGGCGCGGCCGCCCTGTACGCCTCGCGCCATCCCGGCTCCAGCGCGCAGCAGATCAAGGCGGCGATCATGAACGCCGCCGTGCCCACGCCCTCACTGAGCGGCAAGACGGTAACCGGAGGACGCCTGGACGTCAGCGGGTTCTGAATCCGCACCGGCGCAACGAAAGAACCCGGCTGCGGCCGGGTTCTCTTTGCGATATGACGGGCCCGGATCAGGGCTCGAACAAGGCGATCGATTCCACGTGCGCGGTGTGCGGGAACATGTCCATCACCCCCGCCGCGCGCAGCTTCCAACCCTTCTCGCGCACCAGATACCCCGCATCGCGCGCCAGCGAAGCCGGATGGCAGCTGACATAGACGATGCGCTTGAACTGCTTCAGGGGCAGCTGGGTGAGGACGAAATCGGCGCCCGAGCGCGGCGGATCCAGCAACAGGCGATCGAAGCCTTCGCGCATCCAGGCCTCGCTGCTCAGGTCCTTGCCCAGGTCGGCGGCGTAGAACTTGGCGTTGCCCAGCCCGTTGCGCTCGGCGTTTTCGCGCGCACGCCTGACCAGGCCGGCCTCGCCTTCCACGCCCACCACTTCGCGCACGCTGCGCGCCAGCGGCAGGGTGAAGTTGCCCAGGCCCGCGAACAGATCGAGCACGCGGTCCTCGGGCTGCGGCGCCAGCAGATCCAGGGCGTGCTGGATCATGCGGCCGTTGAGGCCGGCGTTGACCTGGATGAAGTCCAGCGGCCGGAACGTCAGTTCCAGGTTCCACTGCGGCAGCGTGAACGCAAGCCGCGGATCGGCCGGCCACAGCGGGTGCACGCTGTCGACGCCACCGGGCTGCAGGAATACCGCGAACCGGTGCTGCTGGGCGAAGGCGACGATGGCCGCGCGGTCGGATTCCGACAACGGCGCCAGATGGCGGAACGTCAGCGCCACACCGCTGTGCGCATTGCCGTGGCCGTCGTCGGGCATGGCGTCGCCGGCGATGAATTCGATCTGCGGAATCTCGCGCCGAGCCTGCAGCCCGTCGACCAACGCCGCCAAGGCGGTGATCTGGTCGCCGATCTGCGGAATCACCGTCTCGCAGCGCGCGATGTCGGCGACGAAGCGCGGATCGGTTTCGCGGAAGCCGACCAGGGTCTTGTCCTTCTTCTCGACCCGTCGCACCGAGAAGCGGCCCTTGCGGCGGTAGCCCCAGGCCGAATCGGTCAGCGCCGGCAGCACGCGCTCGGGCGCGACATGGCCGATCCGCTCGAGGTTGTCGAGCAGCACGCGCTGCTTGGCCACGATCTGGCGATCCTCGGCCAAATGCTGCAAAGCGCAGCCGCCGCAGGTGCCGAAGTGCCGGCAACGCGGGGCGACGCGGTCGGCGGACGCCTCCAGCACCTCCAGCGTCACCGCTTCGTCGAAGCTGCGCGAGCGCGCGGTCTGTTTGGCCATCACGCGTTCGCCGGGCAAGGCGCCGGCAACGAAGATCGCTTTACCGTCCGGGCGTCGACCGACGCCACGGCCATCGTGGGTGAAGTCGGTGATCGCGACTTCGAAGGGGGTTTGATCGATGCGGGCCACAGCTGCTGGCAGGAATCAAAGGCCGCGCATTGTCGCAGATGCGGGCCGGCGCTGCCGGACTCCCGGTTCCGACGCGGAAGCGCCCTGTCCATGCCGTCGCCCCTGCCCCCAAACGCGAACGGCCCGCACCGGGCGGGCCGTTCGTTGCGGTGGCGGGGCTTACTTCTGCTTCCAGCCGCCGCCGGCGTCCTGGTACCACCAGCCGCCGCGGGCGCTGTCGATCCACTGGCGCGCGAACACCTTGCGGATCTGCGGCTCCCACTCCGGATGGCCGTTGGCGACCGCAACCTCGCGGTAAACCGCGGCCGAATCGCGGTTCTGGTCGGCGACCGCCTGATTCACGCCGACCCGCTCGGCGAGCGGAATCTTGGCCGCGTCGCGCACGTCGATGCTGCCGTCGTTGCCGAAACCGAGCGCGCCGGAATCGAAGTGCGCGCGCAGCTGACCGTCGAAGCGGCCCTTCATGCGCGCCTGGATGGCCTGGATCGCCGGGGTCTTGATGGTGATGTCCGGGCTCGACTGCGCGTAGGCGCTGCCGATGCCGACCAGCGACAGCCAGTCGATGCGCGGCGCCAGCGAGGCGCTCTGTCCGCCCGGCTTCGGGGTCGGTGACGGCGCCGGCGCGCTCGATTGGGCGTCGTCGCCGATCACCTTCTCGACGAACTCCTTGGCCGCTTCCTTGGCCTCGGCGGCCGGGAAGTACACATTGATCGTGACGCAGGCCGTAAGCATCACGGCGGCGACCGGCAAACCCATCCAACGGCGCATGTTCGTTTCCTTTTGAAGAATGTTCTACGACGGGTTTATTGAACGACGGGCTTGACGTCGCCCTTGCCCACGGCCTCGAGCCGCTCCAGCAAGGTCGGCCAGTCGACCCGGCGGTTGATGCCGACCACGTCCAGACGCGGCAACCCCGCTCCCTGGACGATAATAAAGGCCTTGTTGCCTGAATCCTTACTGGCCGGCCCCAATCCGTCCATATGGCAGACCTCTTCGGCGAGGCGGCAGGAAATGCCCAGCCGCGCGTAGCCGAAGTCGTCGAAGAAGCCGATCAGCATGCCCTGCAGGCTGCCGACGAAGGACGCATCGCCGACGCTGGACAGGTCCTGGACCGCGCGCTGGCTGATGCGCTGCGGCACGCCGCGATGACGCTGCGTGCGCAGGACGGCGTCGAACGCGACCGGCTGCCAATCGACCAGGCGCAGAGCGTCGATGCGGCCGTCGAGCTTGCCGGTGATGCTGCCGAAGCCGAACACGCCGGTCAGCGCTTCCAGGTCCAGGTCGTCGAGCACGATGTCGGACGACAGCGTGGGCGCGACCCCGAACGGGCGCTCCATCGCCAGCGAGGACACGCTGACGCTGCCGCCGAACAGCTGCATGGTCAGGCCGCCGTCGAAGTCGAGGCGATCGTCAGCGTAGTGCGCCTGCGGGATGCGGCCGCTGAGCTCGCCGGTAAAGGCCGGCCCGTCCAGGGTCTTGGCGATGCGGCCGATGTCGAGCCGGTCCAAACCGAGGCCGAAACGGATATCGAGCCCGCGCCCGCCCGCCGGCGGACGCAGGCGCAGGCCGTCGAAGCTCACCTGCCCGCCCAGCATCGGAAAACTCACCCCGCGCTGCAGCCGCAGTTCGCCGGCGCCGCTGGTGAACGGCAGTTGCGCAGCGCCGAAGTCGAGCCCGTACAGCGCGCCGCCGCGCCAGGCCAGCGCGCTCGCCACCGGCGCATCGGCCGAATAGCGCAGATTGCCGGTCAGGCCGTCGAAACGGAACCGGCCTTGCGGATCGTCGATCGTGGCGTTCTGCAGGCTGGCGTCGGCGGCCCGCAGCTCGCCGCCGGCCATGCGCAGGCGCGCCTGCATCGCGCCGCTCAGTTGCAGTTGGCCGAGGCCGGCCAGCCCCAGGAAGCCGGTGAGGTAGCCGTCGCGCAGCGGCTTGAGGTCGTCGCTGCGCAGGTCCAGATCGAGCGCGTCCAGGCCCGCGTCCGGGGTCAGCGCGGCGCGGCCTTCGGCGCTGAGGATGCCGTCGTCGCGCCACAGCAGGCGCGGCAGCTGCCAGCCTTGCGTGCCCTGGCGCTGCGCGCTGAGTTCCAGCGCCACGCTGCGTTGCTGCAGCGCCAGATAGGCATTGCCGAACAACAGCTCGCCGCCGCGCAGGCGGCCGTCCAGGTCGATCCGGGTGGTATCGCCGAAACGCGCGTCCAGGCGCAGCTCGGCGCCCAGGCGCTCGGCCGCGATCGCGCCGTCGGGGGTATCCAGGGCGCCGCCGCGCAGCGCGATCGGGCCGGCGACGCGCAGCGGCTGGCGCTCGGCCGCGGTGATCGTGAGCTGGGCGTCGAGGTCGCCGCCCTTGAAGCGCGCTTCCGGCCAGGCCTGCGCGGCCAGGGCCTGGGTCCAGGCCAACGGCACCCGGGTCAGGTCGATCCGGGTCGCGTCGGGCGCCGCCGCATTGCGGTGCAGCGCCACCACCGCGGCACCGCGCGACAGGCGCGCATCGGTCGTGGCCACGCCCAGGTCCAGTGCCAGCCGCAGCGGCGCGCCGCGACCGGAACGCAGTTCGCCCACACAGCGCCAGCCGCCGCGGCCGTCGCGCTGCAGGGGGCAACGCCAGCTCACGTCGCTGAAGCGGTAACCCAGGTCCGGCGCGACCACGCTCGCGGCCTGCAGTTGCAGCTCGCCCTGCTGCGCCTGCGCCGGCCAGTCCAGGCGCACGCGCACCTCGCGCAAACTTGCGACGGCGGTCTCGATACGGCCGATCCTGGCGTTCAGGCTGCGCGCCGCCGCATCGCCGCCGGCCAGGCACAGGCCCGGGAGCGACATCCACAGCAGCAGGCGTACTATCGGAGACGACATACCAGCAGCATAACCAGCGGAGCCCCCGACCCGATGGAACCCACGATGAATTCGTCGCCTATGCCGCGTTTGCTTCTGGTCGAAGACGACCCGACCAGCCGCGCCTTCCTCACCGCCGCGGCGCAGAACCTGCCCGCCGATATCGACGGCGCCGACAGCGTCGCCGCCGCGGTCGCGTTGGGCAATGCGCAGGATTACGACCTGTGGCTGTTCGACGCCAACCTGCCCGACGGCAGCGGCATCGAACTGCTCGCGCGCCTGCGCGCCAAGCATCCGCGCACGCCCGCGCTGGCGCACACCGCGGCGGCGGACGGGTCGGTGCTGGAAGGATTGATCGCCGCGGGTTTCAGCGAGGTGCTGGTCAAACCCTTGCCGGCCGCGATGGTGCGCGCGGCGATCGCGCGCACCTTGGGACTGGACTCGCACGACCAGCGCGCGGTCGCGACCGCGGCGCCCGGCGCGAAACGGCCGGTGTGGGACGACGAGGCCGCGGCCAGCGCGCTCAACGGCAACGTCGCCCACGTGGACACGCTGCGCGGCTTGTTCGTGCAGGAGTTGCCGACCACGCACGAGGCGGTCCTGGGCGCGGCCCATCGCGAAGACCAGGACACGGTGCGCGCGGAGCTGCACAAACTGCGCGCGAGCTGCGGCTTCGTCGGCGCGGCGCGGCTGGCCGACGCGGTGCAGGCGCTGCAGAACGAGCCGGATTCGCGCGCGCATCTGGCGCGGTTCGACGAGGCGGTGCAGGACACGTTGGCGGCCAGTCCCTAAGGTCGCACCTCAGCTTTCTGTGGGAGCGGCGTGAGCCGCGATCGCGTTCTCGCGCTCGCGGCGCTAGTGCGATACCACCGATAGCCGCCTGATCGCCGCCGCGAAATTCGCGGGTGGCCGACGATCATCCGTCGCGCGAATCGGTGTCCGGTTCTCGATCATCGGGCATGACTTCATCAGGCATGACTTCATCAAGCACTACGTCGTCGGGCATGGCCTCGCCAGGCATGACCTCACCAGTCGTAGTCTCGTCGGTCGCAGTCGCGCTCGCCCCCGGCTTCGCGCGTGGCGCAACCCGCGCCAACTCGGCGAGCAGCTCCCAGGACTTCAAGCCGCGCGGCCCCAGGTGATGCGCGAGCACGCCGCGCATCGCGCGGCGCAATCCGGCCAGGTCGTCCGTGCTCGGCAGACGATCGTCCGCCAGTGCCAGCAAGGCCTGACCGGTGGCCGCGCCGCTGCGATCGGCATGGCCGCGGTCGCTGAGCAAGCGGCGTGGGCCGTGTTCGGGGTCGAGGCGGTAACGCGCGGCCGGATCGATCGCGGCGCCGTCGCCGTCGTGATGCCAGTCGAAACCGAATCCGAGCGCGTCGAGCAGGTCGCGCTCGAAGCGGCGCAGGGTCCAGCCCGGCGAGGCGTCGCTGCCCAGCCGGGCGCGCGCCTGCTCGTAGGCCGCGAACAGATCGGGCAGCGGATCGTTGCGCGGCGCCAGACGCAGGGTCAGTTCGTTGAGATAGAAGCCGGCGAGCATGCCGTCGCCGGACAGCCGCGGCGCGGCGTCTAGCGCTTCGGCCGCGGTCAGCCGCGCCATTTCGCCCATCTGCACCGCGTCGAACCGGATCCACTGCAGCGGCTGCAGCGCCGCGCGCAGCAACTGCTTCTTCGGCCCCTGCACGCCGCGCGCGACCAGGCCGATGCGGCCGTGGTTGCGGCTCAGCACCTCGACCAGCAGGCTGGTCTCGCGCCAGGGGCGCGTGTGCAGGACGAAGGCGGGCTCGGCGAGATAACGCATGCCACACATTAGCGCAGACGCGCGAAGCCTGACGCCTGCCGGCCGCAGGTTCGCAACGTCGCCGGGATCGAACCGCGCACGCGCTCAGGCGACATCGGCGTCGGCCTGACGCAGCCTTCGGCGCGCGAGCATGCCCACCGCAACCAAGCCGGTCAGGCTCAGCAAGGCAGCCAGCGCCACCACGGCGATGGCCGCCAAGGATTGACCATAGCCGAAGCGGTAGCCCTGCCCGTCCGGCAGCAGACCGTCCGGCGCGTACACCGCCGCCAGCCCCGCATGCGTCACCGCGAGGCCCCAGGCCAGGCCGGCCGCCAGCGCGTACGGCCATACGCGACGCCAGCGTCCCGCGGCAGCGGTCCGACGCGCACGGCGCGCGATCGCATCGCCGGCCAGCCCGCACCACAGCCAGCCGCCGAGCACCGTCAGGCCCAGGCACAGCAAGGTCGCCCATCTCAGCATGTGGTAGCCGGCACCCGGCGCGGCCTGGGTGGTGATCGCGATGGCGTCGGCGGGCAATGCCGCGTAGCGACCGCGGTATTCATCGCGATAGGGATCGTTGTCCTGCGGGTCTATCGCCAGCGCCGGCGCGGTCGCGACCCGCCAGCCCTCGGGCACGGTGAGCTGCACGTCCAGCCCGCCGAAGCCGGCCCAGCTGCGCACCGGCGCGAGCACGTAGGCGAACTGGTACAGCAAGGTCGGACCGTGGCTCTTGCTCAGCATCGCCTCGGCGTCGTAGCTCACCCTGAAGTCGTGTCGGCCTGGCGGCAACACGAAATCCAGCGCCAGGCTCGCAGGTTCGGAGACCTCGTAGAACAGTGGCTGCTCGCCCGACAGCGCAGGCGTGGTCGCGGGAGGCTGCCAGCTCTTGGGCAGCGCAGCCTGCTTCAGCGGCCGCACTGCGATCACCCGCCCATCGAGCCGGGCCTCGAATCGCTGGGTGCCGCTGGCGCCGGTCGCGAACACCGGCTGCAGCCGCACCGCCTTGCCGGTGTTGTCGAGCCGGTAGTCGACCTGGACCCGCGCCGACACCGAGTCGGCCGACAGACCACCCAGATCGATACGCAGATCTTCATGGACGATGCGTACCGCCTCGAAGCCCTGCGGCTCGGCGACCAGCGGCCCTTCCTGCCACGGCTTGCCCATGTTGGCCCAGGCCGGCGCCGCGCATGGCAGCGCGATCAGCAGCAGCGCCGCGCGGAAACGAGCGTACGCCACGATTACGGCGCGCTCAGTCGTGGTAACCCAGCGAGCGCAGCGCGGCTTCGTCGTCCGACCAACCTTCGCGTACGCGCACCCAGGTCTCCAGGAACACCTTGGCACCGAACAGACGTTCCATCTGGATCCGCGACTTGGAACCGATCTCGCGCAGGCGTTCGCCGCCCTTGCCGATCACGATCGCCTTCTGGCCGTCGCGCTCGACCCAGATCACCGCGCCGATCCGCAGCATGGTGCCGTCGACTTCGAATTTCTCGACCTCGACCGTGGTCGCGTACGGCAGCTCTTCGCCGAGCTGGCGCATCAACTGTTCGCGCACCATCTCGCCGGCGAGGAAGCGCTGGCTCTTGTCGGTGATTTCGTCCTCGCCGTACAGCGCTTCCTGCTCGGGCAGGTAGCCCAGCACGGTCTTGACCAGCGCTTCCAGACCATTGCGCTTGAGCGCGGAAATCGGATGCACGCCGGCGAACTCGCGGCCGTCGCTGACCTTGGCCAGGTACGGCAGCAGCGCAGTCTTGTCCTTGAGCCGGTCGACCTGGTTGACCACCAGCACCACCGGCATGCCGGCCTTGCGCAGCGCGTCGAAAGCCAGCGAGTCCTCGTCGTCCCATTGCCCGGCGCGCACCACCAGCAGCGCCACGTCGACGCCTTCGATCGCACCACGCGCGGCACGGTTCATCATCCGGTTCATCGCACGCTTCTGCTCGCGGTGGATGCCGGGGGTGTCGACCAGCAGCAGCTGGCCTTCGGGGAAGGTGGCGATGCCGAGGAGCTGGTGCCGGGTGGTCTGCGGACGCGGCGAGACGATGCTGATCTTGGCGCCGACCAGGGCGTTGACCAGGGTGGATTTGCCCACGTTGGGGCGGCCGATCACGGCAACGTGACCGGCGCGATAGGGGGATGCGTTCATGCGCGGATTGTCCGCGTGCGCGGGCCGAAGGGCAAACCCGATATCGGCGGAGGTGCCCGGACAGGGCTCCGAGATGCTTCGGCCTGAGCGGCCGGCGATCGATACGGGGGCTGCGATGGAAGCTGCCTACCCCTGCGCGGACATCGACGTGCCGGCCCAATGCCGTCTTCAGCGCCTCAGGGATCGGCCTTGAGCTGACGCAGCATGTCCTCGGCCGCGAGCTGCTCGGCGGCGCGGCGCGAGCCGGCCTCGCCCTCGGTCTGCAGCGGCGGCTGGGCCACGGCGCAGCTGACCCGGAAGCTCTTGGCGTGGTCCTCGCCGGACTCGGACAGCAGCGCGTACACCGGCAAGGGCTTCTGCCGGCCCTGCAGCCATTCCTGCAGCCGGGTCTTGGCGTCCTTGCCGACCTTATGCGGCGGCGGCAGCGCGGCCATCGCGGCCTCGAACCAGGGCAGCACGCGGGCGCGGCAGGCTTCGAAGCCGGCGTCGAGGTAGATCGCCGCGACCACCGCTTCCAGCGCGTCGGCCAGGATCGAATCGCGGCGGTGACCGCCGGATTTCATCTCGCCCGGCCCCAGGGTCAGGCGAGCCCCCAGTTCCAGGGTGCGGGCGATCGGCGCCAGGGCGGATTCGCGGACCAGTTCGGCGCGGGCGCGGGTCAGCGCGCCCTCGTCGGCCTGCGGCCAACGCGCGTACAGGGCTTCGGCGACGATCAGGTTGACCAGCGAGTCGCCCAGGAACTCCAGCCGCTCGTTATGCGGCGCACCGGCGCTGCGATGAGTCAGGGCCTGATCGAGCAGGCCCGGATTCGCGAACCGGTGTTCGATGCGGTCAGTCGGCACCACCGCTACCACGGCGGAGAACTTCCTGGGCTTCGAAATGGCCGACCACGTCGAGGTTGGCGATCAGCGGACGGCGCACTTCGTAGTTCACGAGGATTTCGTAACCCGAATCCTTGCGCTGGATCTTCACGTGCTCGTCCTTGACGTTGTCGGCGTAGCTCACGTACAGGCGACGGAAGAACAGCTTCTTGATCTTGACCGGGTCCTGGTCGGCGATGCCGGGCTCGGCCGACAGTCCGGTCAGGGCGCGCTTCACGCCGTAGTACTCGGTATACATCGGGATCAGCTTCATGCCCATGTAGATGAACACACCGACCACCGCCAGCACGACGATAAACCCGATCAGGGTCATACCGCTCTGATTACGCTTCATCCGATCATCCCCCGTCGTTAGACGCGATTTTGTTGAGTGTCACCGTGCCGCCACGGCCATCGCCGTCACGGAATGCTGTTGCCGATACGCGAAAAATCCACGCCCCCATCGACGTTCATCCAGATCAGGAACGCCTTGCCCCTGAGGTTCTGCTCCGGAAGATAGCCCCAGTATCGACCGTCCTCGCTATTATCACGATTGTCGCCCATCACAAAATAGTGACCGGGCGGAACCACCCAATCGCCCTCTCCTTGATCGAGCAACGGCAAATTGGTCCGTTCCAGGACGCGATGCTCGCGACCCAGCAGATTCTCGGTGAGTTCCTGCGCACCCGTCATTTCGGTGCCGTTACCGTGGCCCTCGTAGGTGCCGACCGGGGTGTACTTGAGCACCTGGCCGTTCACCGTGACCTGATTGTCGTGGTAGCTGACCCGGTCGCCCGGCAGGCCGACCACGCGCTTGATCCAGTCCTGGTCCGGGTGGTGCGGCGGCTTGAACACCACCACGTCGCCGCGCTGGGGCTCGCCCACCGCGAAGATCTTCTTGTTCGAGATCGGCAGGCGCAGGCCGTAGGTGAACTTGTTGACCAGGATGAAGTCGCCGGTCAGCAGGGTCGGCATCATCGAATTGGACGGTATGCGGAACGGCTCGGCGATGAAGCTGCGCAGCACCAGCACCACCAGCAGCACCGGGAAGAAGGCCTTGGAGTAATCGACCACCACTGGCTCTTTGCCGTCGTCGAGCAGCCCTTCGCGGGCGGCGCGGCGCTTGGCCAGGAACAGCTTGTCGAGCAGCCAGACGGCGCCCGAGAACAACGTCAGCGAGACCAGAATAATTTCAAACCAGCGCATGCGAGCTCCTAGAAAGCCGTGATCCGGCGTTCGGAATCGGGAATACGTCGCGCGCGACGCGCAGCGGCCTCAGGCCGCCCGCCGCACCAGCCGATCCCCGACCCCGCCTCACTTGTTGTCCACCTGCAGCACCGCCAGGAACGCTTCCTGCGGGATCTCCACGCGTCCGACCTGCTTCATCCGTTTCTTGCCCTCTTTCTGCTTCTCGAGGAGCTTCTTCTTGCGGCTGATGTCGCCGCCGTAGCACTTGGCCAGCACGTTCTTGCGCATCGCCTTGACCGTGCTGCGAGCGATGATCTGCGAACCGACCGCGGCCTGGATGGCGACGTCGAACATCTGCCGCGGGATCAGCTCGCGCATCTTCTCGGAGATTTCGCGGCCGCGGCGATCGGCATGGGCACGGTGGGTGATGATGCTGAGCGCGTCGACCTTGTCGCCGTTGATCAGCGTGTCCACGCGCACGAACGGACCGGCCTGGAAGCGCAGGAATTGGTAGTCCAGCGAGGCGTAGCCGCGCGAGACCGACTTCAGGCGGTCGAAGAAGTCCAGCACCACCTCGGCCATCGGCAGCTCGTAGCTGATCTGGACCTGGTTGCCCATGTAGGTGATGCCGATCTGGCTGCCGCGCTTTTCCTCGCACAAGGTGATCACGTTGCCGACGTAGTCCGGCGGCGTGAGGATGTTGGCGCGGATGATCGGCTCGCGGATCTCGTCGATCAGGTTGACCTGGGGCAGCTTGGCCGGGTTGTCCAGCGGCATCGTGGTGCCGTCGGTCTTGAGCACTTCGTAGATCACCGTCGGCGCGGTGCTGATCAGGTTGAGATCGTACTCGCGCTCCAGGCGCTCCTGCACGATCTCCATGTGCAGCATGCCCAGGAAGCCGCAGCGGAAGCCGAAGCCCATGGCCTCGGAGCTTTCCGGCTCGAAGCGCAGCGCGGCGTCGTTGAGGCGCAGTTTTTCCAGCGCTTCGCGCAGGTCCGGGTAGTCCTCGGCATCGACCGGGAACAGGCCGGCGAACACGCGCGGCTGCATTTCCTGGAAGCCCGGCAGCGGCTTGGATGCCGGATCCGAGGCCAGGGTCAGGGTGTCGCCGACCGGCGCGCCGTGGACGTCCTTGATGCTGGCGTTGATCCAGCCCACTTCGCCGGCGCCCAGCTTGGGCAGCTCCTTGCGCTTGGGGGTGAACACGCCGACCTTGTCGACCAGGTGGGTGCGGCCGGTCGACATCACCAGGATCTTGCTGCCCGGCACGATCTCGCCTTGCATGACCCGCACCAGCGAGACCACGCCCAGGTAGTTGTCGAACCAGGAGTCGATGATCAGCGCCTGCAGCTTGTCGGTGTCGCGCGGCTTCGGCGGCGGAATGCGATGCACGATCGCTTCCAGCACGTCCTGCACGTTGAGGCCGGTCTTGGCGCTGATCGCGACCGCGTCCTCGGCGTCGATGCCGATCACCGCTTCGATCTCGGCCTTGGCGCGCGCGATGTCGGCGGTGGGCAGGTCGATCTTGTTGAGCACCGGCACCACTTCCAGGCCCTGCTCGACCGCGGTGTAGCAGTTGGCGACCGACTGCGCTTCCACGCCCTGGGCGGCGTCGACCACCAGCAGCGCGCCTTCGCAGGCGGCCAGCGAGCGGCTGACTTCGTAGCTGAAGTCGACGTGGCCGGGGGTGTCGATGAAGTTGAGCTGGTAAACCAGGCCGTCCTTCGCCTTGTACGGCAGGGACACGGACTGCGCCTTGATGGTGATGCCGCGCTCGCGCTCGATCGGATTCGAATCGAGCACCTGCGCTTCCATCTCGCGCGCCTCCAGGCCTCCGCAGAGCTGGATGATGCGGTCGGCCAGGGTCGATTTGCCGTGGTCGACGTGAGCGATGATGGAGAAGTTTCTGATCTGCTGCATGCGGGACGGCGCGAGGCTCACCGGTTCCAGAGAGTTAACGGGAGATTATCGCATACCCCGCAGCGCCCACGTCCCGCGCCCGCCACGAGGGCGGGCGCGTGGGTCGGCCTCAACCGGCCTTGGCCTCGGCCGTGACCGCGATGAACTGGGTCGCGGCGCCGCGCCGCACCAGCAGCATCACGGTGTCGCCGGGGCGCACCTTGGCCAGTTCGCGGTTCAAGGCCGAGGCGCTGCCGACCGAGTTGCGGCCGACCGAGAGCACCACGTCGCGCGGACGCAGACCGGCCTCGCCGGCCACGTCGCCCGGCGCCTGCACCAGCACGCCCTCGCCGGCCTTCAGGCCCAGGCGCTGGCGCACGGCCGGGGTCAGGTCCTGGCCCACCAGGCCCAGCGGGTTGCTGCCGGGGGCGCCCGCGGGGGCGTCTTCGTCGTCGTTGGCGGCCGGGCCCGGGGCGCCGGCGACCTGGGCGTCGAGCGCGCCCAGCACCACCGTTTCGGTGAGGGTCTTGCCACCGCGGTTGATCTCCAGCTTGACCTTGGCCCCCGGCGCCAGCGCGCCGATCAGCGGCGGCAGGTCGCTGGACATGTTCACCGGCCGGTCGTTGACCGCCAGGATCACGTCGCCGAGCTGGAGCCCGGCCTTTTCGGCGGCGCCGCCGGCCTGGACGCTGTTGACCAGGGCGCCGCGGGTATCGGTCAGGCCCAGGCCCTTGGCGCTCTCCGCGGTGATGGTCTGCACACCGACCCCGAGCAGGCCGCGCTGGACCTTGCCGGTCGCGCGCAGCTGTTCGGCCGAATTCATCGCCACGTCGATCGGGATCGCGAAGCTCACGCCCATGTAGCCGCCGGAATTCGAGAAGATCTGCGAATTGATGCCGACCACCTCGCCGCTGGTGTTGAGCAGCGGGCCGCCGGAATTGCCCTGGTTGATCGCGACGTCGGTCTGGATGAAGGGCACGTACTGCTGATCGGCGTAGGGATTGCTGCGCCCGACCGCGCTGACGATGCCGGCGGTGACCGAATGGTCGAGGCCGAACGGCGAACCGATCGCGATCACCCACTGCCCGGGCTTGGTCAGGCTGGCGTTGGCCAGGCGCAGGAACGGCAGGCTCTTGGCGTCGATCTTGAGCAGGGCGACGTCGGACTGTTCGTCGCTGCCGATCACCTTGGCGGTGAACTCGCGCCGGTCGGACAAGGTGATCTTGACCGTGTCGGCGCCGTCGACGACATGGTGGTTGGTCAGCACGTAGCCGTCCTGCGAGATCAGGAAGCCGGTGCCCAGCGAATTGCCGCCGCCGCGCGGACCGCGCGGAGCCTGCGGACCGCCGGGCATGTCGGGGCCGAAGAAGCGCCGGAAGATTTCCGGGATCTCGTCTTCGTTGGGCATCTGGGTACGGCTGGCGCGACGCGGCGCGATCTCGGCGCGCACGTTGACCACGGCCGGGCCGACTCGCTGCACCAGGGCGGTGAAATCGGGCAGGCCGCTGACCAGCGGCGCGGCCGGAGTCGCAACCGGCGGTGGCGCGATCGGGGTGGACGGCGTCTGCGCGGTGCAGGCGACCGGCAGCACGGCGGCCAGGGCGCTGGCCAGGGCGATAGAGCGAAGCGGACGAGTCATGGATTCGGCCTCGGGGGTTGCAGTGGGTTGGCCGCGCGGCCGCCGGGCCGCGCGTGATCGGAGAAACAGGGGGCGGGACGCCGGATCGTCACGTACTGCGTCGTCCGGCGTCGCACGCGCCGCTTAGGGCTGCGGCATCCGGCCTTCGGCATCGGGCGACGGAGTCGTCGGCGCCGGTGGCGCGGTCGCGGCTTCGGTCGTGGCGGGCTCGAACGGGTAGAACGAGCGCGCGCTGGCGCTGCTGCTGCCGTAGCTGGCGGTGAAGCCGCCGGTCGCCGGGTAGTTCGGCAGCACCGCGCGCGGCCACGGCCGGCTTGCGGTTTCGCTGTGCTGGGGACGGAACGGGTTGGCCGTGGCGCTGCCGGCATTGGCGCTGGCGACCTCGGTCGCCGGCGTGGCGGCCGCGGCGACAGCCTGGGTCTGGCGGCGCGGCGCGCGCAGGGCGGCGCGCTGGCTCTGGCCGCGCGAATTGCGGCGGTCGGCGATGCGGCGCGGCACTTCGGCCACCGCGACGGCGGCGGCGAGGCCGGCGGCCTGCTGATCGGGCGCTTGTCGACCCGGAGCCTGCGGCGTGGCCGGTGCCTGGTCCGCGCTGGCGACCTGGGTCTGCGGCGCTGCGGCATCGGGCGCGGCGTCGTTGGAGAACGGACGCGCGACGAACAGCGCCGCCACTGCGACCGAAGCGGCCAGGGCGCCGCCGATCCAGCCGCGGCGGTTGCCGGGCGCGCTCACCGGTGCCGCGGCCTGGGCGGTAGCGGCTTCGGCGGCGATCGCCGCGGCGACACGGTCGGCGAAATCCGGCGCGGCGATGCCGGCGGCCTGGCCGCGCAGGGCGTCGCCGCACAGCTGCCAGCTGCCGCAGGCGCGGCGCCATTGGGCGTCGTGGCTGAGGCGCTTGAGGGCGAAACGGGCGGCGTCGGCATCGAGCTCGCCGTCGAACAGCGCGCTCAGGGCCTCGCGGCCGTTGGGGTCGTGCTCGTCAATGGAAGGAATCGACGTCATATCAGTGGGCGCGCTCGCGGGTGTCTTGGTTGTCCAGCAGGGGCCGCAACTCGACGTCGATGGCCTCGCGGGCGCGGAAGATCCGCGAACGCACGGTGCCGATCGGGCAGCCCATCTTCTGCGCGATTTCCTCGTAGCTCAGGCCGTCCACCTCGCGCAGGGTGATCGCGGCCCGCAGTTCCTCCGGCAGGGATTCGACCGCGCGCATCACCGTGCGTTCGATTTCCTGGCGCAGCAACTCGTGTTCCGGGGTGTCGCTGTCGCGCAGACGGATGCCGGTCTCGAACTGTTCGGCATCGCCGGCGTCGATGTCGTCGGTCGGCGGTCGGCGGTTCTGGGCGACGAGGTAATTCTTGGCGGTGTTCACGGCGATCCGATGCAACCACGTATAGAACTGCGCATCGCCCCGGAAATTCGGCAACGCGCGGTAAGCGCGAAGGAAGGTTTCCTGGGCGACGTCCTGGCATTCGCTCCAGTCGGGTATGTAGCGCCCGATCAGCGCGGTGATCCGGTGCTGGTACTTGCGCACCAGGGCATCGAACGCCGTGCTATCGCCACGCTGGACACGCCTGACCAGCTCTTGGTCCAACTCATTCTCGGCCATGCCGCGCCGGCACTCCTGTCAGCTCGGCCGTGGCCGAACAATGGGACAACCCTGTCGGGAGAAAGTTCAATCACGATCATAAATGGGGCCGGGCCTGCGCCGGCGCAACTCCCAAGGGTCACGCCGCGACGCGGGCGACGCCGTCAAAACCGGGACCTGGGTCGCGCCGATTTGACGGCGACGAAACATCCTCGTGATGATAGCGGGATATCCATACCTGAACGGATGGTGCAGTCATGATGGCTGGCCTCGACGGACTTCGCTTCCAACATTGGCAGACCCAGCTGCGGGAGGACGGCGTCCTGCTGCTGTCGTTCGACCGCGCCGGCTCGTCGGTCAATACCTTCGGACAGGACGTCCTGATCGAGCTCGACGCGTTGCTGGAGCGGCTGGCGCTGGATCCGCCCAAGGGCGTGGTGCTGCGTTCGGCCAAGGCCTCGGGCTTCATCGCCGGCGCCGACATCAAGGAATTCCAGACCTTCGACGAGAAGGGCACGGTCGGCGACGCGATCCGGCGCGGCCAGCAGGTGTTCCAGCGCCTGGCCGAACTGCCCTGCCCCACGGTCGCCGCGATCCACGGCTTCTGCATGGGCGGCGGCACCGAGATCGCGCTGGCCTGCCGCTACCGCGTCGCCAGCGGCGATCCCTCCACCCGCATCGGCCTGCCGGAAGTGAAGCTGGGCATCTACCCCGGCTGGGGCGGCAGCGTGCGCCTGCCGCCGCTGGTCGGCGCGCCGGCGGCGTTCGACATGATGCTGACCGGACGCGCCCTGTCGGCCTCGAACGCGCGCGCGATCGGCCTGGTCGACAAGGTGGTCGAAGCGCCGCTGCTGATCGACGCCGCGGTCGCGCTGGCGCTCAAGGGCACCCAGCGCCCGTTCAAGCAGCGCTTCATGGGCTGGCTCACCAACAGCTGGCTGGCGCGCAAGATCCTGCCCGGCATGCTGACCAAGCAGGTCGCGCGCAAGGCACGCAAAGAGCACTACCCGGCTCCGTATGCGCTGATCAACACCTGGGCGCGCAGCGGCGGCGGCGTGCAGGCGCGCCTGGCGGCCGAGCGCAAGTCGGTGGTCAAGCTGGCCTCGACTCCGACCGCGCGCAACCTGATCCGGGTGTTCTTCCTGCAGGAGCGGCTCAAGGGCCAGGGCGGCAAGGATCACGGAATCCAACGCGTGCACGTGGTCGGCGCCGGCGTGATGGGCGGCGACATCGCGGCCTGGTCGGCTTACAAGGGCTTCGAAGTCACCCTCAGCGACCGCGAGCAGCGTTTCATCGACGGCGCCCTGACCCGCGCCCAGGAACTGTTCGCCAAGCGCGTCAAGGACGAGAGCAAGCGTCCGGCGGTGGCCGCGCGCTTGAAGGGCGACCTCGCCGGCGACGGCGCGGCCCAGGCCGACCTGGTGATCGAGGCGATCATCGAGAAGCCCGAAGCCAAGCGCGAGCTCTACGACCAGGTCGAGCCGAAGATGAAGCCCGACGCGCTGCTGACCACCAACACCTCGTCGATTCCGCTGGTCGAGCTGCGCGATCACATCCGCCGTCCGGCCCAGTTCGGCGGCCTGCACTATTTCAATCCGGTGGCGCTGATGCCGCTGGTCGAGATCATCCGCCACGACGCCATGGCGGCGGAGACCGAGCAGCGCCTGGCCGCGTTCTGCAAGGCCATCGACAAGCTCCCCGTGCCGGTCGCGGGCACGCCGGGGTTCCTGGTCAACCGGGTGCTGTTCCCGTACATGCTGGAAGCGGCGACCGCGTTCGCCGAAGGCATTCCGGGCCCGGCGATCGACAAGGTCGCGGTGAAGTTCGGCATGCCGATGGGCCCGATCGAACTGATCGACACCGTCGGCCTGGACGTGGCCGCGGGCGTGGGCGCGGAGCTGGCGCCGTTCCTGGGCCTGAGCGTGCCGGCGGCGCTGAGCGGCGTGGAGCCGAACAAGCGCGGCAAGAAGGACGGCCAGGGCCTGTACAAGTGGGAAAACGGCCGCGCCCGGAAGCCGGAACTGCCCAAGGACTACCAGACCCCGTCGGACCTGGAAGATCGCCTGATCCTGCCGCTGGTCAACGAAGCGGTGGCCTGCCTGCACGACGGCGTGGTGAGCGACGCCGACCTGCTCGATGCCGGCGTGATCTTCGGCACCGGCTTCGCCCCGTTCCGCGGCGGCCCGATCCAGTACGTGCGCGAAACCGGCGCCGATGCGCTGCTGGAACGCCTGAAGACCCTGCACGCGCGCTACGGCGACCGTTTCGCGCCGCGACCGGGTTGGGATTCGCCGGCGCTGCGTCCCTGAGACGCCGTGGAGCGCGGTGATGACCGCACCGTCGCGGCGCTTCGCGCGCTCGCGATGGTGCGGTTCGCCTTCGGCTTAGCGCAGCCTGCGATCGACGCGCGTCGGGTGCTTCCCGACTCAGAAGCATCGCGGCTTACGCCGCTCCCACAGAAGGCAGCGGCGCCGTAGGTTGCGGTAACGATTGCGCCGTCGCGGGTTCGGACCGGACTTGGGGAAGCACCCAAAGCGGGCCGCGATGCGGCGGCTTACATCGTATGCGTGGCGCGATCCGCGGTCAGCGAGCCGGCCAGCAGCGCCTCGATCTTGCCCTTCACCGCATCGCCCTCGGCGGTTTCGGCGAACTGCACGCCGATGCCGGCCGGGCGATTGCCCTGGGCGCCGGTCGGGGTGACCCAGACCACCTTGCCGGCGACCGGCAGGCGCTCGGTGGATTCGGGCAGGGTCAACAGCAGGAACACCTCGTCGCCGAGGAAATACCGCTTGGGCGTGGCCACGAAGATGCCGCCGTATTTCAGGAACGGCATGTAGGCGCCATACAGCGCCGCCTTGTCCTTGATCGCCAAGGACAGAATGCCCTGCCTGGCTGCACCCGCGCCTGCCGCTCCGCTCATCCCCGATGTCCTCCGGCGGCTCGCGCGCCATCGCCGGCGCGCCAAGCCATCAACAATTCGACCACTGCAAGGTCCGCGCGCACCGTCGTCCGCAACAGATCGCGGGTGCGATTGGCGCGATCGAACCAAGTCGCCAGACTGCGCGTTCGCACCGGGTCGGTCAAGCCGGAAGCCTCGGCCAGGGCGAGATCGGCGGCGTGGCGCAGACGCAGCGCAGCGTGTTCGTCGCCGACCCAGCGTTGGGCGATTTCCGACGGCGAAGCGTCGCCGCGCGCGAGCTTGGCCAGATCGCCGGCGACGTCGCGGCGCAGCTTCAGACCGTCGCCCTGCAGCCATTCGTGGGCGAGCCCGGGATGGCCGCGCGCGGCCTCCAGCGCCTCGCGCGCCGCGGTTTCGGCGTGGCCGGCCGCCTTGAGCCAGGCCAGCGCCTCATCCTGCGGCGGCAGGCGGAATTCCAGGCGCTGGCAACGGCTGCGGATGGTCGCGCTCAGGCGCAGCGGATGCGCGCTGATCAGCCACAGGTAGCGGCCCGGCACCGGTTCTTCCAGCGTCTTCAGCAGCGCATTGCCGGCCGCGTGGTTGATCGCATCGGCCGGGTCCAGGATCGCCACCTGGGCGCCGCCGTACTGCGGCGTCAACGCCAGGCGCTCGGACAGGTTGCGGATCTGCTCGATCACGATCTCGGTGCGCAGCCGCGTGCCTTCCTTGTTCGGGATGAAGGACACGGTCTGGAAATCCGGATGGGTGCCCGCCGCGTACAGCAGGCAGCCGCGGCAGTGCCCGCAAGGCTCGCCGTCGGCGCCGCGATCGCGGCACAGCAGACGCCGCGCGAGGCGCTCGGCGACCGCGCGCTTGCCCAACTGCGGCGGGCCGCAGAACAGCAGGCCGTGGCCGAGACGGCCGGCATCGAGCGCGGCGGTGGCCTGCTCGTAGACGCGGCGCTGCCAGGGCGCGAACGCCGGCGCGCTCACGACTGCGCCTCGATCAGCTGCCGCAGGCGCGCCACCGCCTGCGCGGCGACGACATCCGCGGGCTGGCTCGCATCGATGACATGGAAGCGATGCGGCTGCGACTGCGCGCGCGCGCGATAACCGCTGCGCACGCGTTCGAAGAAATCCTCGCGCTCGGCTTCGATGCGGTCGGCGGCGCCGCGTCCGCGCACGCGCTGCAGACCGATCGCGACCGGCACGTCCAGCAACAGGGTCAGCGCGGGCTCGATTCCGACCACGCGCCGTTCCAGTTCGGCGATGAACAGCGGGTCCAGACCGCGGCCCTCGCCCTGGTAGGCGTAGCTGGCGTCGGTGAAACGGTCGCTGATCACCCAGGCGCCGCGGCGCAGCGCCGGCAGCAGGGTTTCGCTGACGTGCTGGGCGCGGCCGGCGAACACCAGCAGCAGCTCGGCTTCGGGCGTCGCCGGTTCGTGGTGGGTGTCGAGCAGCAAGCCGCGGATCTGTTCGGCCAGGGGCGTGCCGCCGGGTTCGCGCGTGCACACCACTTCGGCGCCGCTGGCCTGCAAGGCATCGCGCAGCGCCGCCAGCACCGTGGACTTGCCGGCGCCCTCGCCGCCTTCCAGGGTGATCAGGCGCGGCTGGACCTGCAGGCTCATCGGCTCGTGCTCTCGGCCGGCGCCTGCGGTGTCGCGGTTTCCTGCGCCTCCTCCAGCACCGCCTTGCCCTCTTCGGGCTGGCCGCGGCTTTGCTGCGCGCGGTAGCGCTGCAGGTAGGTGCGCACGTTGGCCTGGTGCTGGGCGTAGGTGGCCGCGAACAGGCTGCTGCCGCTGCCGTCGCCGGACGCGACGAAGAACAGCGCATCGCCGGGCGCCGGATTGGCCACGGCCTTGAGCGCGCCCGCGCCGGGCATCGCGATCGGCGTCGGCGGCAAGCCGGTGCGGGTGTAGGTGTTGTAGGGCGTGTCGGTCTGCAGATCGCGCTTGCGGATGTTGCCGTCGTAGCCCGCGCCCAGGCCGTAGATCACGGTCGGGTCGGTTTCCAGCTTCATGCCCAGCTTGAGGCGGCGCTCGAACAGGCCGGCGATCTGCGGACGCTCGGAGGCGATGCCGGTTTCCTTCTCGACGATCGAGGCCAGGATCAGCATTTCCTCGCGGCTCTTGAGCACGCTGTTCTTGTCGCGGCCTTCCCAAGCCGCGTTGAGCGCCTTGTCCATCGCGTCGCAGGCGCGCTTGAGCACGTCCAGGTCGCTGTCGCCGCCGGTGTAGAGGTAGGTCTCGGGCAGGAAGCGGCCTTCCGGATGCTGGCCCGGCCGGCCCAGCGCCTTCATCAGCGCGGCATCGTCGAGCTTGGCGGCTTCCTGCTTCAGGCCTTCGGTGCGCGCCAACGCGGCGCGCAGGTCGCGCAGGTTCCAGCCTTCGATCACGGTGAAGCGGTGGCTGACCACGCGCCCGTCGCGCATCGCCGACAGCAGCTCGCGCGGCGAGGTGCCGGGTTCCAGCGCGTACTCGCCGACCTGCAGGCGGCCGGCGGCGCCGAGCTGCTTGGCCAGCGCGCGCCATTCCAGAGCATCGCCGCCACGCACGCCGGCTTCGCGCAACTTGCGCAGCACCACCGGCAGCGAATCGCCGCGCTCCACGATCAGACTCTGCCCGGCCTGCAGCCCGGACAGCGGAGCGTCGGCGAACTGCGTGTAGCGCTGCCACAGCCAGCCGCCGGCGACCGCGGCCGCGAGCACCAGCAGCAGGAAGAAACCGCCGACACGGCGTTTGGTTTTGCGACTCACGACACCTCCGAGCCCGGCAGGGCTGCAGATTCGAATGCGGGATGGGTCCGGGCCAGGCGACGCTGCAGCGCGGCCACCGCAGGATGCGAGGGCCAGACGCGCGCGCCGAGCCGGGCGACCGGCAGGATACCGCGCACGGCATTGCACAGGAAAACCGCGTCCGCGCTTTCCAGCGCGTCTTGCGACAGGGTCGCGGTTTCCACGGCCTCCTCGGCCAGCAGATTCAGCAATCGCTCCCGGCAGACCCCGGCGACGCCGCAGCGGTCCACCTTCGGCGTCCACCAGCGCCCATCGCGCAGCACGAACAGGTTGGCCGCGGTCGCGCAGACCACATGGCCGTCGCCGTCGCGCATCAGCCCCTCGTCGATGCCGGCCTCGTCCCACTCGGCACGCGCCAGCACCTGTTCCAGGCGGTTGCAGTGCTTGAGCCCGGCCAGCGCCGACGGCGCCGCCAGGCGGGTATCGCACCAACGCAGGCGCAGACCGGCGACGGGCGGCGGCGCCGGCAGCGGGTGCGTGGACAGCAGCCAGGTCGGCGTCGCATCCGCGGGCGGCGCATAGCCGCGGCCGCCGGCACCGCGGCTCACGATCAATTTGAGCACCGCGTCGCCGCCGTCGAGCAGGCGTTCGGCTTCCGCGCGCACCTGTTCGGCGCGCGGCAGGGCCAAATGGAGGCGGGCGGCGCCCCGGTTCAGGCGCTGCCAATGCGCATCCCACCAGGGCAAGGCGCCGCGGTGCGCGCGCAGGGTTTCGAACAGGCCGTCGCCGTAGGCGTAGCCGCGGTCCAGCGCCGGCAGGGCGTCGACCGCCTGCTCGCCGACGTAGACGCGCACGCTCATCCGGCCACGCCCAGCGCGCGCAGCATGCCGCGCGCCTTGGCCCGGGTTTCGTCGAGCTCACGCTGCGGATCGGAGTCAGCGACGATGCCGGCGCCGGTGCGGAAGCGCAGTTCGGCGCCTTCCAACTCCGTACTTTCGAGTTCGGCGCTGCGGATCAGGATGTTGAGATCGAGGTCGCCGTCGCGATTGAGCCAGCCCATCGCGCCGGTGTAGACACCGCGGCCGCCGCCTTCGAGCTCGGCGATGATCTGCATGCAGCGCACCTTGGGGCAGCCGGTGATGGTGCCGCCGGGGAACACCGCGCGGATGATCTCGCCCGGGCTGGCATCGGTGCGCAAGCGGCCGCGCACGTTGCTGACGATGTGATGGACGTGGGCGTAGCTCTCCACCGTCATCAGTTCGTCGACCTCGACGCTGCCCGGCGTGCAGACCCGGCCGAGGTCGTTGCGCTCCAGATCGATCAGCATCACGTGCTCGGCGCGTTCCTTGGGATGCCCGACCAGCTCGCGGATGCGCGCGAGATCGTCGTCGCCGGCCACGCGCGGGCGGGTGCCGGCGATCGGCCGGGTTTCGACCACGTCGCCGCGCACCGACACCAGGCGTTCGGGCGAGGCGCTGACCACGGCCCAGCCGCGGCCGGCGAACAGGCCGGCGAACGGCGCCGGGTTGTGCTGGCGCAGGCGCTGGAACAAGGCCGCCGGTGCCAGCGGCGCATCGAAACGCGCGCGCCAGCCGCGCGAAAGGTTGACCTGGAACACGTCGCCAGCGACCAGGTAGTCGAGCACGCGCGCGACCCCGTCGGTGTAGCGCTGCGGCTCGTCTTCCTCGACCGTCCGCGGCGGCTGCCACTGCGGCAGCGGCGCCAGCGCGGCGGCGCGTGCGACATCCTCGACGATCGCATCGAGCAGGTCCGCGTGGCCGGTCTCGGCCAGGGCGATGCAGTCGCCGCTGGCGCGGTCGCGCAGCACCGCGGCGGGGCAGCGCAGGGCCAGAGCGACCGGCAGGCCGCCGGGCGCCGGCGGCAGGCGCAGCACCGGTTCGATCTGGGCCGCGAGTTCGTAGCCGAACAACAGCGCCCAGCCGCCGCGGAAAGGCCAGCGCGGCTCGTCGCGGGCGACGCGCTGGTCGCGCCACTGCGCGTCCAGTTCGCCGAGGAAGTCGCGGCCGCGTTCTTCGCCGTGGTGATCGCGCACGCGGCCGTCGCCGTCCAGGCGCAGCGATTCGCCATTGCCGGCCAGCAGCAAATCCCAACGTCCCTGCGCGGTGCCGTCGGCGCTGGACTCCAGCAGCATCGGATAGCGCTCGGGCGCCAGCCGCTGCAGCGACAGCAGATCGAAGGGGACGGGCAGCGCGCGGGTCAGCAGCATGATGGTGAAACCTTATACCCGCCGGACGCGGTGCGGGCTGGGGGTCGAATCGCGCGCGGAAGGAATCGACGCGGGCCGCGATGCCTTGCCGGCCGGAAACCGATGGCGGCTTAGGTCGCTCCCACAGAGGGATTCGGCCCGCGTACGACGATCGGACCGGCCGCATCGCGACCGGTCCGCCCTGCCCTGCGCGGTGCGGGTCAGATCCGCTTGAACACCAGGGTGCCGTTGGTGCCGCCGAAGCCGAAGCCGTTGGAGACGGCGACGTCGATCTTCTTCTCGCGCGCCACGTTGGGCACGTAGTCCAGGTCGCAGCCTTCGCCCGGCTGATCCAGGTTGATGGTCGGCGGGATGATGCCGTGGTGCAGCGCCAGCACCGAGTAGATCGCCTCGGCGCCGCCGGCCGCGCCCAGCAGATGGCCGGTCATCGACTTGGTCGAGCTGACCATGGTCTTGTAGGCGTAGTCGCCGAGCGCGCGCTTGATCGCCAGGGTTTCGGCGACGTCGCCCAGCGGCGTCGAGGTGCCGTGGGCGTTGAGGTAGGCCACGTCCTCGGGGTTGATCCTGGCGTCCTTGAGCGCCGCGGTCATGCAGCGCGCCGGGCCTTCGCCGTTCTCGCTGGGCGCGGTCATATGGAAGGCGTCCGAGGTCGCGCCGAAGCCGGCCAGTTCGCAATAGATGCGCGCGCCGCGCGCCTTGGCGCGTTCGTATTCCTCGAGCACGAGGATGCCGGCACCGTCGCCGAGCACGAAGCCGTCGCGGTCCTTGTCCCAGGGCCGCGAGGCGCGGGTAGGATCGTCGTTGCGCGTCGACATCGCCTTCATCGAGCAGAAACCGCCGACCGAGGTCTGCGAGGCGCCGCGCTCGGCGCCGCCGGCGATCATCACGTCGGCGTCGCCGTACTGGATCATGCGCATCGCCATGCCGATGGAATGGTTGGAGGTGGCGCAGGCCGAGACGGCGGAGAAATTGGGGCCCTTGATGCCGGTCAGCAGCGAGACCTGGCCGGGCAGCATGTTGATGATGGTGCTGGGCACGTAGAACGGCGAGATCTTGCGCGGGCCGCCCTCGTAGTACTTGATGGTCTGCTCTTCGATGCCGAGCAGGCCGCCGATGCCCGAGCCGATCAGCGCGCCGATGCGCTCGGCGTTGGACTCGTCCACGACCAGGCCCGCGTCTTCCATCGCCATCATCGAGGCGGCGACGCCGTAGTGGATGAACTCGTCCATCTTCTTGGCGTCTTTCGGGCCGACCCACTTGCCGATGTCGAAGTCGCGGACTTCGCCGGCGATGCGGGTGGTGAAGTTCGACGCGTCGAACCAGGTGATCGGACCGATGCCGGAGCGGCCGTTGACGATCCCGTCCCAGTTGCTGGCCAGGTCGTTGCCGAGCGGGGAAACGATGCCGAGGCCGGTAATCACTACGCGACGGTTGGACATGGAGCACTCCGTACTGTTGATGCGACTGTTGACGCGGTTTTCGACGCTACGCCGGCGTATCCACCGGCCCTAAAAACGCGGGGCCGCAATGCGGCCCCGGTATGGTTTTGCCGGCAACGCCGACGGTCCGCTGGTACCGGCCGCCGCGCCGCCTTCGTCCGATTACGACTTGACGTGAGCCTTGACGTAATCGATCGCCTGCTGCACCGAGGTGATCTTCTCGGCCTCTTCGTCCGGGATCTCGCACTCGAACTCTTCTTCGAGGGCCATCACCAGCTCGACGGTGTCGAGCGAATCCGCGCCGAGGTCGTCGACGAACGAAGCGTTGTTGGTGACTTCTTCTTCCTTAACGCCAAGCTGTTCGACCACGATCTTCTTGACGCGTTCTTCGATGCTGCTCATGAGTTTGTGCTCCTCCCGTGAGGGGTTTTCGATGGAATAGTCTAATGGAATCGAGGGCGTTCGCGAGCATGCGCGAAACCCCTTTTGGTTCAATCGTTTACGCGTCGCAACGACGGCTCATGGCATGTACATGCCGCCGTTGACGTGCAGGGTCTCGCCGGTGATGTAGGCCGCCGAGGGGCCGGCCAGGAACGCCACCGCGCGGGCGATGTCGGCCGGTTCGCCGAAACGGCCCAATGCGATCTGGCCGAGCATCGCGTTTTTCGCGTCCTCGGGCAGCGAGCGGGTCATGTCGGTGTCGATGAAGCCGGGCGCGACCACATTGACGGTGATGCCGCGGCTGCCGATCTCGCGCGCCATCGACTTGCTGAAGGCGATGATGCCGGCCTTGGCCGCTGCGTAGTTGGCCTGGCCGGCGTTGCCGGTCACGCCGATCACCGAGGCGATATTGACGATGCGGCCCTTGCGCGCCTTCATCATCGAGCGCATCACCGCCTTGCTGGTGCGGAACACGCTGGTCAGGTTGGTGTCCAGGATCGCCTGCCAGTCCTCGTCCTTCATCCGCATCAGCAGGTTGTCGCGGGTGATGCCGGCGTTGTTGACCAGGATCGAGATGGCGCCGATGTCCTTGGCGATCGCGTCGAGCGCCGCTTCGATCGAGGCGGCGTCGGCGACGTCGAGCTTGCGGCCGTGGCCGCCCTGCGCGGCCAGGCGCTCGCCGATCGCGGCGGCGCCGGCATCGCTGGTCGCGGTGCCGATCACGGTCGCGCCCTGCGCGGCCAGTTCGTCGGCGATGGCGGCGCCGATGCCGCGGCTGGCGCCGGTGACCAGGGCGATTTCGCCCGCGAGGGGTCCAGTGCTCATGTGTGCTCCGTTTCTACGGTTCGGTTCGGTGCGGCGTCGGCGCGATCATCGCCCGAAACGGGCGTATCGCGCAGCCGGCCCAACGAGGATAAGGGTCAGGCCTGCGGCCAGTCCGCCAGGGCGGCCTCGAAATCGCCGACCGTGCCCAGCGGGCGCGCGTCCAGCGACTTGTCGATGCGCTTGACCAGGCCGGCCAGGACCTTGCCCGGGCCGCATTCGGCGATGCGGGTGATGCCGCGCGCGGCCAGCGCCTGCACGCAGCCGGTCCACTGCACCGGCAGGTACAGCTGGCGCACCAGCGCGTCGCGGATCGCGTCGAGGCCGGCATGCGCCTGGGCGTCGACGTTCTGCACCACCGGCAGCTTCGGCGCGTGCCAGCTCAGGCCGGCCATCGCTTCGCCGAGGCGGTTGGCGGCGTCGCGCATCAGCGGCGTATGCGAGGGCACGCTGACGGCCAGCTTGACCGCCTTGCGCACGCCGCGTTCGGCGAGCTGGACCAGCGCGGCATCGACCGCGGCGGCGTGGCCGCCGATCACGATCTGGCCGGGCGAGTTGTAATTGGCCGGCACCACCACGTCCTTGCCGGACACGGCGGCGCAGACCTCCTGCACCAGCGCGTCCTCGGCGCCGAGCACCGCGGCCATGGCACCGGTGCCCGCGGGCGCCGCGTCCTGCATGAACTGGCCGCGCAGACGCACCAGGTGCGCGGCGTCCTTCAGCGACAGGGCGCCGGCCGCGACCAGCGCGGTGTACTCGCCCAGGCTGTGACCGGCCAGCAGCGCCGGCTGCGCACCGCCCTGCGCCTGCCACAGGCGCCACACCGCCACGCCCGCGGCCAGCAGCGCCGGCTGGGTGTATTCGGTGCGGTTGAGCATTTCTTCCGGGCCGGCCTGGCTCAGCGCCCACAGATCGGTGGCCGCGCCGTCGCTGGCCTCGGCGAAGGTCTCGCGGATCAGCGGATGCAGTTCGGACAGCTCGGCGAGCATGCCCAGCGATTGCGAGCCCTGTCCGGGAAACACGAAGGCGAGGGAGTCGTGGCTCATCGAGTCGTGGCGCGAACGCCGGTCCAGTCCGAGTAAGGACCGGCATGATACGAGCGAAACTGCGTCATCGTCTGTACCCGCGCGTATCGTGACGTATTGCGACAGTTCCCACGATGCGAATCCGGACGCGCAAAAGCGAACGCGCCCGACGGTGCGGGCGCGTTCGTTGCGTTCGGCGATGGCCGGCGCGGATCAGTAGCGCAGCAGCGCCGAACCCCAGGTGAAGCCGCCGCCGAAGGCCTCCAGCAGCACCAGCTGGCCGCGCTGCACGCGGCCGGAGCGCACCGCTTCGTCCAGCGCCAGCGGCACCGAGCCCGAAGAGGTGTTGCCGTGCTTGTCGACGGTGACGATCACCCGCTCCATCGGCATGTCCAGGCGCTTGGCCGTGGCTTCGATGATGCGCAGATTGGCTTGATGCGGGATCAGCCAGTCGATGTCATGACGGTCCAGGCCGTTGGCGTCCAGGGTCTCTTCGACCACCGAATCCAGCGCCTTGACCGCGTGCTTGAAGACTTCGTTGCCGGTCATCAGCACCTTGACGCCGGCGTTGGGCTCGTCGAGCTTGAAGCCGGCCGAGACGCCGACCGGGTTCCACAGTAGCTCCTTCTTGCCGCCGTCGGCGTGCAGATGGGTGCTGAGGATGCCGGTTTCGCTGTCGGCCTTGAGCACCACCGCGCCGGCGCCGTCGCCGAACAGCACGCAGGTGCCGCGGTCGCTCCAGTCGATCATGCGGGTCAGGGTTTCCGCGCCGACCACCAGCACGGTCTTGGCCGCGCCGGACTGGATGAACTTGTCGGCCACGGTCAAGGCGTAAACGAAGCCCGAACAGGCGGCGTTGACGTCGAACGCGGCGCAGCCGTTGGCACCCAGGCGGTGCTGCAGCAGGCAGGCGGTGGACGGAAAAATCAGATCCGGCGTGGTCGTGCCGAGCACGATCAGGTCCAGGTCCTGCGGATCGACGCCGGCGGCTTCGAGCGCGCGCATCGAGGCGTGATACGCCAGATCGCAGGTGGTTTCGCCTTCGGCGACGACGTGGCGCTCGCGTATGCCGGTACGGGCCGCGATCCACTCGTCGCTGGTGTCGACCATCTTGGCGAGGTCGTCGTTGGTCAGGATCTTCTCCGGCAGATAGCTGCCGGTGCCCGCGATACGCGAATAGACCCTGTCTTGCTTGCGCTGCTCAGTCATCACCACTCCGCTGCGGAACCCTAGTCAGGCCCCTCGGGCCATTCCGCCAGACGCGCTGGCGGCGGAACCCCGCCGTGGCGGCCGCAGGTCCTCGTGCTGTGTGGTTCTAGCAGCGGCCGGATCGGCGACGGCCCCGCGCGCCGCCTGAGCGTGCGCGCGGCGCGACGGGCGACCGAAGATTACTCTTCGTCGGCGACCGTGGTCTGGGTGTTGATCACCTTCTTGCCGCGGTAGTAGCCGTCGGCGGTGACGTGGTGGCGGAGATGGGTTTCGCCGGTGGTCGGGTCGGTGGCCAGCTGCTTGCTGGTCAGCGCGTCGTGGGCGCGGCGCTGGCCGCGGCGGGACGGGGAAACGCGGGACTTCTGGACAGCCATGGTCTTGCTCCAAGAGAAACTGTGGAAACTGAAACTGTTAGGAACCGAAAGAGACGGATATTCGGATCAAAATTCGGATCAAAAGCGGGATTTGCCGGTGGTGCCCGGACGCGTGTTGCGGAGCGCGTCGCGATGGATCAGTTCGATTTGTTCTTCAACGTCGACAACGCCGCGAACGGATTGGCGCGTTCCTGTTCGGCCTCGGGGGCCGACCAGTCCTGCTCCATCGCTTCCGTGCCCGGAGCCATCGGCACCACCGGAACGGCGAGGATGAGTTCGTCCTCGACCAGCTCGATGGTCCGCAGCTGGCCGTCTTCCGGCATCAGCAGCGGTTCGTAACCCGGCGGCAGCCCGGCCTCGTCCGCTTCCTCGCGGATCAAGCCCAGGCGCTGCACGATCTGCACCGGCAGCAGGAACCGCTCCAGGCTGCGCTGGCACAGCAGCGGCAACGCCGTATCGATCTTCAGCTCGACGTAGGGCACCTGCAGCTCGTCGTTGGCGAAATCCAACGAGAACGTCACGTCACCCTCGGTATCGAGCAGACTGTCCTGCAGCCGCTTGAACGACGACAACGGCACGCGCCCCTCGACGCCGCGCCTTGCGGCTACCAGGCGCCAGGCATCGAGTACTTCGGGCACCCGCCCGGCTGGCACGTCCGCTGACATAAGCCGCGGAATGTTAGAGACCCAACCCCCTGATGTCAAACCGGAAAGCCAGACGGGGCGGGGATTTGCCGCCGGCGGGGCCGTCGGGTCAGACTCCGGATCTTCCCAGCGTTCAGCCGACCCGCCGTGTCCACCACCCTGACCTTGCTCCTGGTCGCGCTCGCGGCCGCCGTGGTCGCGTTCAGCTTGCGCCGCGCGGGCTCCGGCCGCCGCCAGCGCGCGGTGCGCGAACTGCTGGATGCCGCCGACGCCCTGGAGGCCCGCCTGCGCATGGCCCGGGCCGAGATCGAGGCGGTCGCCGGCGACCTGGCCCTGGACCCGGTCGGCGACGCCATGCGCGAAATGCTGCGCCAGCGCCTGTGGCTGCGCGACCACGGCGATTCGGCCAGCGTCGAGCAATTGGCCGAGGTGCGCCTGTCGATCGACACCGCGCGCGGCCGGATCGAGCAGCAGTTGTCGCAGATCGAGCGCGCCCGCGCGCCGCTGGCCTGAACGGCGCCGCCATGAGCGCTCCCTCCCCGCTGGTCCTGGCCTCGACCTCGGCCTACCGGCGCGAACTGCTGCAGCGCCTGCGCCTGCCCTTCGACTGCGCCCGTCCCCAGGTCGACGAGACCCCGCGCCAGGGCGAGCCGCCGCCCGACCTGGCCGTGCGCCTGGCCCGGGCCAAGGCCGAAGACGTGGCCGGGCGCATGCCCGAGGCCTGGGTGCTGGGCTCGGACCAGGTCGCCGAGTTCGACGGCCGGCCGATCGGCAAGCCCGGCGACCGCGCCAACGCGATCGCGCAGCTGAGCGCGATGTCGGGCCGCGAGGTGCGATTCCTGACCGCGCTCTGCCTGGCCCGTGCCGATCGCGCGCCGCAGCAGGCCCTGGACCTGACCGTGGTGCGCTTCCGCGACCTGAGCCTGGCCGAGATCGAACGTTACGTCGATGCCGAGCAACCCTACGACTGCGCCGGCAGTTTCAAGTCCGAAGGCCTGGGCATCGCCCTGTTCGAGGCGGTCGACAGCCACGACCCCAGCGCCCTGATCGGCCTGCCGCTGATCGCGACCGCGCGCCTGCTGCGCGCGGCCGGCTACGCCCTGCCCTAGCCCTGCCCTGGCCCCACTCACGTTTCGCCGCATCACCGCATCGCAGGCCTGACGCGGCCGCGGCGCTTGGCTATGCTCGTCGGACTATCCAGGGGGAAAACCAGCATGAAGATTCGTACCGCAGCGGTCGCGGGGGTTCTGTTCGTCTCGGGCATCGCGGTCGGCTATGCCGCGCAGAAGGTCGCCAAGCCGGCCTACCACGGCCAGCCCAAGCAGGAAGCCGCCAAGGCCCTGCTGCAGACCGCCAGGACGCTGGCCGGCAAGGGCAGCTGGGAGCGCATCGCGGTCGGCCGGGTCTATTACCTCGGCGGGCTCAAGGCCGATGGCCAGGCGATCTTCGACGAGGTGCTCGCCGGCAAGGCCGAAGACACCGATTTCTACCGCATCGCCCGCGTCTACCGTGAAGCCGGCGAGTGGGACAAGGCCAAGGCCATGTTTGATCGCTATTTGAAGGACACCGACGACGATCAGACCAAGCTGGCCGAGATCGGCGCCTACTATCTGATGCAGGGCGATCGCGCGACTGCCGAGCGCATGTTCGATCAGTCGTTCAAGACCAAGCCGGAACTGTGGGCCGCGGTGGCCGCAGCCGGCGGTTATCTGGACGTCGCGCCGCAGGAATAAGGGCCGCACCCGCGCGCCGACGCGGCCGCTCCGCGTCGGCGTTGCGCGCTCAGGGCGCCGCTTCGACGATCTCGATCGGTTGCTCCGACCAGGTCTCGACGCTGCCGTCGCGGCCGCGCAAACGCAGGCCCAGCCAATGCCGGCCCGGCCGCACGCTCGCATCCATGGCCGCCTGCGCGGTGAAGCCCACCATGGGCTGCTGCGGATCGCGCGAGCGCGCCCAATAGGCCTGCACGTCCAGGCGCTCCAGACCGTAGCGCGCCTGCGCCAGCGGGCGGCCGTCCAAGGTGATCTCGACGCCGTCCAGGCCGACCCCGTCCTTGAACGCCCAGCCACGCAGCGCGAACGTGCGCCCGACTTGGGCGCGCGAAACCGGCGCATCGATCCAGGCCATCGCCGGCGTCGTGCAAGGGCCGCTGCGCGGGCGGTCCAGCGCGAACAACAGGAAACGCTGGCGGCCGTGATCGACGTTGAGCACGTCCGGCGCCGGCAGCGGACCGACCATCGCGCACAAGGCGTGGTAGCGGTCGAGCAGGTTCTTGTATTCGACCTCGCTGGCGCCGACCACCAGCAACACCGGCGCGTCGCCCCAATCGGCGCGGCCGGCGCTGCTCAGGCCCCACAGGCGCAATTGCGGCGCGCGCCCGTGCTTGCGATTGAGCGGATGGTCCAGCACCGCGATGCGCGGATCGCGCAGGGCGAAACCGAGCTCGGCGGCGACCTTGAAATTGTCCGCAACCAGGCGCGTGCCCGCCGGCATGCGCGTGCGCGCCGCCTGCACGCGCGCGGCGAGTTCGTCCCAACCGGCGAAGTTGCCCGGGTACCACTTCTCCGCGGCGCTGCGCGCGCGCACGTCCGGCACCGACACCGCGACGTAGTAGCCCAGCATCGACAACAGGCCCAGCGCAACGGCGATCCAGGTGCCGCGCCGGGCCCAGCGCGGCCAGCCCGCGAGCACTGCCGGCAGCAGCGGCAGCAGGGCGAAATAGCCGGGCAAGGGCCAGTGGAAGCTGACCCGCTCGGTGTCGGCGAAGAAACCCAAGGCGAAGAAGCCCAGCACCAGCAAGCCGCCGAGCAAGGCGAAATAACGCGTGGCATGCGCCTGCGCGCTGCGCCCGCGCCAGGCCGCGACGGCCAGGGCCAGGAACAGCGGCGGCGTGACCAGCAGCGCCTGGATCGCGATGAACCACAGCCCGTCGGCATGGAAGGCCCAGGGGTGGCGGTCGACCAGCTGGAAGCGCAGGCCGGCCTCGGCGTTGGCGACGTTCCAGAACATCAGCGGCGCCCATGCCGAAGCGCCGATCGCGATCGCCGTCAACGTGCGCGCGTCGCGCAGGGCGCGGCGGCCATCGGCCAACATCAGCAAAGCCAGAAAGCCGACGCCGATCACGGCGATGAAACGATAGTGGCTGAGCGCGCCGATGCTCAGGCCGGCGGCCAGTTCCAGCGCGGCCGCCGAATCGACGCGACGCAACAGGCGCGCACCCGCGTCCATGCACAGCAGCGTCGCCAAGGCCATCGCCGCGTCCGGTAACGCCAACAGCCCGAGCGTGCCGCCCAAGGGCAGCAGCAAGGCGAAGCACGCCGCCTGCCAACCGGTCTGCGCGCCGTACTCGCGCGCGGCGATGCGCCGCACCAGCAGCGGCAGCAGCGCGGCGATCAGCAGGAACGGCGCGCGCAAGGCCAGCGCGTGCTCGCCGCCGAGCGCCGTGCCGATGCGAGTGAGCCATGCGGTGAGTCCGGGCAGGTCCGAGTAGGCAGCGGCCGGATGCCGGCCCTCCCACCAATAGAAAGCTTCGTCGACGAACAGCGGCAGGCGCGCGGCGACCAGCAGCTTGAGCACGAGCACGACGGTCCACAGACCCCAAAAAGCGCGGCGCATCGCGTCGGCCTGATGTGCGTCGGCCTGGTTTGCATCCCGCATCGACTCGCGACCTCGCTACACTCTGATGGACTCGACTCGGACGGACGCCGCGCAGGAGCGCAGCGCCGGTCCGGCACCGGGCGGCGCCCGAACCACCTGCAGTTCGCGCCCATCCGGATTTTCGACGTGATCTTCAGGAGACGAGCACGATGGCGGCATCCCCCACGACGGCATCCATGCTAACCGATGGCCTGCGCAGCGCCCTCGATCGCGCGCAGGCGCAGGTCAACGGCCTGGTGCTGGGCAAGCCGCACGAAGTCCGGCTCGCGTTCGTCGCGCTGCTGTCCGACGGCCATCTGCTGATCGAAGACCTGCCCGGCCTGGGCAAGACCACGCTCGCGCATGCGCTGGCGGCGACGCTGGGCCTGGACTTCCAGCGCGTGCAGTTCACCTCCGACCTGCTGCCGGCGGACGTGCTCGGGGTGTCGGTGTTCGATCCGCAGGCGCGCAGCTTCCAGTTCCATCCCGGCCCGGTGTTCACCCAGGTGCTGCTGGCTGACGAAATCAACCGCGCGCCGCCGCGCACCCAGAGCGCGCTGCTGGAAGCCATGGCCGAACACCAGGTCACCGTCGACGGCACCACCCATCCGCTGCCGGATCCGTTCTTCGTCATCGCCACCCAGAACCCGGTCGATCTGGCCGGCACCTATCCGCTGCCGGACTCGCAACTCGATCGCTTCCTGCTGCGGCTGGCGCTGGGCTATCCCGGCGAAGCCGCCGAACGCGACCTGCTCGCCGGCGCCGATCGCCGCGACCTGATCGCCCAGACCATGCCGCTGCTGGGCAGCGACGACGTGCTGGCCGCGCGCCGCGCGGTGAACGCAGTGCATGCCAGCGATGCGCTGATCGGCTACGTGCAGGCACTGCTCGCGCGCAGCCGCCGCCATCCGGGGGTGCGCGTGGGCCTGTCGCCGCGCGCCGGCCTGGCCCTGCTGCGCGCCGCGCGCGCCTACGCCTTGCTGCTCGGTCGCGCGCATGTATTGCCGGAAGACGTGCAGGCGCTGTTCGCTTCGGTCGCCGCGCACCGCCTGGTCGCCGACGCCGATGCCGGCCACGACGGCGCGCTGGCCAAGGCGATCCTGCACGCGGTGCCGGTGGACTGAGCGCATGGCGCAGACTCCGCGACTGCGCGCGCGCCTGCGCAAGTTCGCGCGTCCGCGCGAACCCGAAGCCTTGCCCGCGCTGCTCCACCGCGGCCGCGTCTACGTGCTGCCGACCGGCTTCGGATTGTTCTTCGCGATCCTGCTGATGGCGATGCTGCTGGGCGCGCTGAACTACAACAACAACCCGGCCCTGCTGTTGGCGCTGCTGCTGTCCGGCGCCGGCCTGGCCAGTTTGATAGCGGCGCAGATGCAGCTGACCGGCCTGAGCGTGGTCGCGATCGACGCCGAACCGATCGCCGCCGGCCAGCCGCTGCGCGTACGCGTGCACGCCAAGGCGCCGCCCGAACGCGCGCGACGCGGCTTGCGCGTCGACGACGACGGCGATTCCGACACCCTCGCTCCGCTGGACCTCGAAGCCGGCGGCGGCGAAGCCGAACTCGAGTTCGCGACCTACCGGCGCGGCTGGTTCGACCTGCCGCGATTGCGCGTATCGACCACCCGCCCGCTCGGCCTGGCGCGCGCCTGGGCCTACGTATGGCCCGACGCTCCGCTGTTGGTATACCCCGCGCCCGAGCCGCACGGTCCGCCGCTGCCCACCGGCAGCGGCGACCAGATCCAGGCCCGTCTGCATCCCAGCGGCGACGACGTCCATCATCTGCGCAGCTACCGCACCGGCGACGCGCGCCGCGCGATCGCCTGGAAACCCTCGGCGCGCCGCGATTCGCTGCTGGTGCGCGAGTACGAGCAACCGCTGGGCGCGGACGTGGTCCTGGATTGGCGCGCGGTGCTGCCGCTGGCTTACGAAGCGCGGATCGCGCGCCTGGCGCGCTGGGTCGACGAAGCCGAGCGCGACGGCCGCCGCTACCGCCTGATGCTGCCCGGCCAACCCGAACTGGGCCCGAGCAGCGGCTCCCAGCATCGCCATGCCTGCTTGCGCGCGCTGGCGCTGATGCCGCATGGCTAAGCCGTCCTCCATGCCGTTGGATGCGGCCAGCCGCCGCTGGCCCCTGTCGACCGCAGCCGCCTGCATGCTGCCCCTGCTGTTGCAGTTGACGCCGCTGCTGGGCGTGCTGATCGCCCTGTGCGGGATCGCGATCGCGGCGCTGTCGTGGCGCCGCCCGCTCAACTTCGTGGTGCGCGCCTTGCTGGCGCTGGTGCTGATCGCCGCGGTGATGATGCAGATGAACTTCGGCCTCGGCCGCGACACCGGCTGCGCGCTGCTCGCGGCCATGCTCGCGATCAAGCCGGCCGAGACGTCGACCCTGCGCGATGCGCGCAGCCTGATCGGCTTCGCCCTGTTCGCGCCGTTCGGCACCTTCCTGCTCGACCAGGGGCCGCTGTCGCTGATCCTGGGCCTGATCGCGGCACTGCTGGCCCTGGCGACCCTGCAGCGCCTGGCCGAATTCGAATCCGGCGAGCGCGTGCGCCGGCTCGGTCACTGGCAACGCCTGGCCGGGATCGCGCGCCTGGTCGCGATCGGCCTGCCGCTGGCGCTGGCGGCGTTCTGGCTGTTCCCGCGCCTGGGGGCGCCGCTGTGGGGCGTGCCCGACCGCTCATTGAGCCGGCCGGGCCTGTCCGGCAGCATGACGCCCGGCGGCTGGGCCGAGCTGATGAACGACGAGACCCCGGCCCTGCGCGTGCGTTTCCACGGCGCGGTACCGCAGCCCTCGCAGATGTATTGGCGCGGCCCGGTGCTGTGGGACTTCGACGGCCGCGAATGGACCCAGCCGCGCTGGTACCGCGGCCTGCCGCCGGCGCAGACGCTCGCAGGCGCGACGCGCTGGGACTACGAACTCGAACTCGAACCCACCGACGGCCGCCAACTGGTCGCGCTGGACCTGCCGCTGGCGGCGCCGCCGGACACGCGGCTATCGATCGATCACGGCTTGTTCACCGCGCGGCCGTTGAACGCGCTGAGCCGCTGGCGGATCCGCTCGGCGCCGCCGCTGCGCTACCAGCCGCAACTGCAGGGCGTATTCCGCGCCGCCGCGCTCGACCTGCCCAAGGGCTACAACCCGCGCACCCTGGCCCTGGCGCAGCGCTGGCGCCGCGAGGCCGGCGGCAACGACGCCGCGCTGGTGCAACGCGCGCTGGACTGGGTCCATCGCGAGTTCGTCTATACCCTCGACACGCCCCTGCCCGGACGGCATTCGGTCGACGAGTTCCTGTTCGACTACAAGGCCGGCTACTGCGAACACTTCAGCTCCTCGTTCGTGGTGCTGATGCGCGGCGCGGGGATTCCGGCGCGCGTGGTCACCGGCTACGCCGGCGGCTACCGCAATCCGATCGGCGACTATTGGCTGGTGCGCCGTTCCGACGCCCACGCCTGGGCCGAAGTCTGGTTGCCGCAGCGCGGCTGGGTGCGCGTGGACCCGACCGCCGCGGTCGCCCCCGAACGCGTCTACGACACCCTCGCCGACCGCGCGCCGGGCGCCGGCCTGCTCGGCGGCCTGACCGTGGCGACCCCGATCTTCAACCTCGGCGACTGGGCCCGGCGCGGCTGGAACGACTTCGTGCTCGGCTTCGACGCCAACCGCCAGCAGAGCCTGCTGCGCCCGCTGGGCATCGACAGGCTCGACACGACGCGCTTGGTAGCCTTGTTCGGCGCAGCCGCCGGCCTGACCCTGCTGTGGATGGTCTGGCTCAGCAGCCGTGGCGAGCGCGAGCGCGACCCGGTCCTGCGCGCCTGGCACGCGCTCGGCCGTCGCTACCGCCGCCTGGGCCTGGCGCGCGAACCGCACGAGCCGGCCCAGGACTGGTCCGACCGGGTTGCACGCAGCCGCCCCGAGCTGGGTCCGGCGCTGGCGTCGCTCAGCCACCGTTTCGCCGATTGGCGGTACGCTGTAGCGGAACCCGGGCGGCGCGACGCCCGTGAAAAGCGCGATCTGATCAGGGCGCTGCGCGCGCATCGCCCGGGCCCTAATGGAGAAGGCCGATGAACGTCCGTCTTAACCCCCGCCTGGTACTGCTGGCCGCGAGCATCGGCCTGCTGACCGCCTGCGCGACCCAGCCGCAACCGCTGCAGGGCGCGTTCAATCCGATCACCCCGGCCGACGCCGTCGCCAACGACAGCACCGGCGCCACCGTGCGCTGGGGCGGCCGCGTGGTCGAAGTCGAACCGCAGGCCAACCGCACCTGCTTCGTGATGATCTCCACCCGCCTGGGCGGCAGCGGCCGACCGTATTGGGCCAACGACGACATCGGCGGCCGCTTCCTGGCCTGCCGCGCCGGCTTCTACGATCCGGCCCTGTTCGAGAAGAACCGCGAAGTGACCTTCACCGGCCGCATCAGCGGCTACGAGAACCGCCGCATCGGCCAGTACGACTACCGCTTCCCGATGGTCGACGCCGACGTGGTCTACCTGTGGCCGGTGCGCGAACAGGTCGACGTGGTGATGACGCGTCCGGCGCCGTGGCCGTGGTGGGGCTGGTGGTGAAAACAGCAGCACCTTGCCGATAAGCGAAACGCCCGGGCTAGCCCGGGCGTTTTTCGTTTGCGTCTCGGATCGGTGTTCACCGGCTGCGTTGCGGCCCTGACGGCGATGCCGCCTCCTGTGGGAGCGGCGTAAGCCGCGATCGTCATGCCGCCCATTCGCGTCGCGGCTTACGCCGCTCCCACATGCAGCCCGGATCCTCGCCTCAGCGCGGCGTACCGAAACGCCCGAGCTGGGCGCCGGCGAGCAGGTGCAGGTGGATCTGGAACACGGTCTGGCCGCCGTGGCCGTTGCAATTCATGACGATGCGGTAGCCGTCTTCGGCGAAGCCTTCGCGCTTGGCGTAGGCGGCCGCGGCGTGGGCCAGGCGACCGACCACGTCGGCCTGCTCGGGCTGCAGGTCGTTGAGCGTGGGCACGTGGGTCTTGGGCACGAACAGCACGTGCACCGGCGCCTGCGGCGCGATGTCGCGGAACGCGATCATGTGCTCGTCCTCGAAGACGACGTCGGCCGGGATTTCGCGGCGGATGATCTTGCCGAAGATGGTGGAGTCGGTCATGGCGGGTTCCTGGGGGTGATCGGGGCTCAGGGGCCCATCTCGCTGCGGCTGCCGAAGGCGTGCGACAAGGTGCCGCGGTCGACGTACTCGAGCTCGCCGCCCAGCGGCACGCCGTGGGCGAGCCGGCTCGGGCGCACGCCGTGCTGGCGCGCGAGCTGGGCCAGGTAATGCGCGGTGGCCTCGCCCTCGACGGTCGGGTTGGTGGCGATGATCAGTTCCTGGATCTCGCCCTCGGCCAGGCGCGCGCCCAGGCTGTCCAGGCCGAGCTCGCGCGGGCCGATGCCGTCGAGCGGGCTGAGCCGGCCCTGCAGCACGAAGTACAGGCCGCGGTAGCCGGTGGCCTGTTCGATCGCAAGGCGGTCGGCCGGCGATTCCACGGCGCATAGCAGGTGCGCGTCGCGCGCGGCGCTGGCGCAGGTCGCGCAGACCTCGGTCTCGCTGAAGTCGCGGCAGCGGCTGCAATGGCCGACCTTCTCGATCGCCTCGGCGAGCGCGCCCGACAGCCGCTGGCCGCCGGCGCGCTCGCGTTCGAGCACGTGGTAGGCCATGCGCTGGGCCGATTTCTGGCCCACCCCGGGCAGCACCCGGAAGGCCTCGATCAATTGCTCCAGCAAGGCGCTGCTCATGGCGACTGCGTCACTCCGACGGCGTGAACGAGGTGCTGCGCGCGGTCGGCTCGCGGTTCATCGCGCGCACCACGTTGAGGCAGACGATCGCGCCCAGCAGCGGCAGCAGCCAGACGAAGGCCGACTGCAGGCCCTTCTGCGCGCCGGTCAGGTCCGGCTCGCGCCAGATCGCCCAGGTCGTGTACAGGTCCAGGCCGAGCAGGCCGGCCGCGACGACCGCGGCGGTGATTCCGAAATGCAGGTTCATGTCGACGTGTCCGAATGGCTCAGAACGGCATCTTCATGCCCGGCGGGATCGGCATGCCGGCGGTGGCGGCGGACATCTTGGCCTGCGACTCGGTGTTGACCTTGTTGACCGCGTCGTTGAACGCGGCGGCGATCAGGTCCTCGGCCATTTCCGGATCGGTCAGCACGCTGGGATCGATGCGCACCTTGCGGCACTCCATGCGGCCGGTGATGGTCACGCTGACCATGCCGCCGCCGGCGTTGCCGGTGACTTCGATCTTGGCCAGTTCTTCCTGAGCGCGCTGCACGTTTTCCTGCATCTTCTGCGCTTGCTGCATGAGTTGGGCGATATTGCCGCGCATGGTGTCCTGCCTGTTTCGTGGTGGTGGGGATAGCGCGGCGCGGGTGGACGCGGCGCGCTGCAAGGGGAAGCGATACAGCTGGAATAAGGCCGGCGGACGCCGACCTCAAGCCTCGTCGAAGGGACGGATCGAATCCGGCACGACCCGCGCGCCATGCTGCGAGATCAGGCGCTGCACGTCGGGATCGTTCATGAACGCGTCCTCGGCCGAGGCCTGGCGCTGGTCGCGCGCGCGCTCGTTGCGCTCGCGCAGCGATTCGCCGGCCTGGGCGGACTCGAAGCGGATCTGCGGCGCGCCGCCGAGCCGCGGCGCGAGCGCGTCGGCGACCATCTTGATCAGGGCCGGCGCCTGCAGGTGCTCGTCGGTGGCGGGCAGCGACAGCCGCAGCACGCCGTCGGCGTAACCGACGAAACCGGCGTGTTCGGCCAGCAGGCGCGCCGGACCGCGCAGACCGCTGCCGGCGACCAGGTCGTGCCAGGCGTCGGCATCGGCGATGCCGGCGGCGCCCGCGCGCGGCGCGGCCGCTGCCGGCGGCGCGAAATAGTCGGGAGCGGATTCGCGCACGTCCAGCGCGGCGCGCTCGGGTTCCGGCGCGGACGCCGGACGCTGCGGCGGCGCTACCGGCGCGGCCGGTTCGGCCCAGGGAACCTCGTCGCGTGCTGCTTCAATGCGTGCCGGTTCAATGCGTGCTGGTTCAACGCGAGCCGGTTCAACACGAGCCTGTTCACCCCGCGGCGCCTCGACGCCCGAGGCGTCGGATCGCGGGGTTTCGACCGCACGCGGGGTTTCTGCACGCGGCGCTTCCGCCCAAGGCGCCTCGACTCGCGCCTCGACTCGCGGCGCGGCCGCGCGCACGGTCTCCGGCGCGGCAGCGACCGGCGCGGCGCGCGTCGGCGCCGACGGTGCGGCCAGCGCCGCGGCGGCCGCGGCCGCCGCGTTGGAACCGCGCGCCGTCTCGCCCGCGCCGGAGCCCGCAGGCGCGGCGCCGCGACTCTCGTCGCCGCCGGCCGGACGGAACGCCAGCATGCGCAGCACGCTCATCTCGAACCCGGCGCGCGGGCTGGGCGCCAGCGGGATGTCGCGGCGGCCGTTGAGCGCCATCTGGTACCACAGCTGCACTACCTCGGGCCGCAGCTGCGCGGCGAGCGCGTCGACATCGACGCCGTCGGTGTCCATCGGCGCCTCGGGCACCAACTGGCGCACCTGCACGCGATGCAGGGTCTCGCCCAGGGTGTCGAGCACGCCGCCCCAGTCGGGCGAGAACTCGGCCAGAGCCGCGACCTCGGCGAGCAGGCCGGCGCCGTTGCCGTCGGCCAGCGCCTGCAGCAGCGCGCCGACGCGGGTGCGGTCGACGGTGCCGAGCATGGTCGCGACCGCGGCGTCGGTGAGCTGGCTGCCGGTGTAGGCGATGGCCTGGTCCAGCAGCGACAAGCCGTCGCGCAGGCTGCCGTCGGCGGCCTTGCTGAGCTGGCGGATCGCTCCGGGCTCGGCGGCGATGCCCTCGGCCTCGAGGATGCGGCCGATCTGGCCGCCGATCTGGGCTTCGTCCAGGCGCTTGAGATTGAACTGCAGGCAGCGCGACAGCACCGTCACCGGCAGCTTCTGCGGATCGGTGGTCGCGAGCAGGAACTTCACATGCCCCGGCGGCTCTTCCAGCGTCTTCAGCAAGGCGTTGAAGGCCGACTTCGACAGCATGTGCACTTCGTCGATCAGATAGACCTTGACCCGGCCGCGGCTGGGCATGTACTGGGCGTTGTCGATCACCTCGCGCACGTCGTCGACGCCGGTGTTGCTGGCGGCGTCGATCTCGAGCAGATCGATGAAGCGGCCGGCGTCGATGTCGCGGCAGGAATTGCACTCGCCGCAGGGGTCGGCCGAGGTGCCGCGCTCGCAGTTCAGGGACTTGGCGAAGATGCGCGCGATCGTGGTCTTGCCGACGCCGCGGGTGCCGGTGAACAGGAAGGCGTGGTGGACGCGACCGGTGTCGAGCGCATTGGTCAGGGCACGCACCACGTGCTCCTGCCCGACCAGCTCGGCGAAACGCTTGGGGCGCCATTTGCGGGCGAGGACGAGGTAGGACATCGGACCCTTTGGTTGCGTGTGCTGGACTTGGCTGCGTTGGACTTGCTGCGTTGGACCGGCTGCGTCGGACCGACCGCTTCGAAGCCGCTGCGCGCTGCCGGCGCGGCCCCTGCCGCAGCGGCCGGCGCGGCGCAGGAACGGATCGGGTCATTGTGCCACGCCCGTCCGCGACGGCCGCCACCGTATCGCCTCGACTTGTGGCAAACCGCCGCGACAGCTAGAATTCTCGGCCCTGAGCCCGACCGGACGTCGCTGTCGGCCCAGGCCCGGAGAGGTGTCCGAGTGGTTGAAGGAGCACGCCTGGAAAGTGTGTAAGCGTCTAAACCGCGCTTCGCGGGTTCGAATCCCGCTCTCTCCGCCAGATTCCGCAGTGTCCAGATCCACATCGTGCTGCCGCAGTCCGCAGCACGTCATGCGCAAGATGCGCACGTCCTATGGCGGCCCCGTCGGCCCCTCGCGACGCTAGGTCGAAAATCCCGCCAGGGCCGGAAGGCAGCAACGGTATCGACTGACGCGGGCGCCGAGGTCAGCCGGCGGGGCCGCCGCCTTTATGGCGCCGCCCGCCCGTCCGGGCCGGTCCTGCCCCGCGAGCAAGGTCGCAGTCAGGGCCAGGGAAGCCGCCAGCCATCGCAGTCGCTTCGCACACCCTCTTCGCAATGAACCCAATCCCAGGCTTTGGGGTAGGAGCGGCGCAAGCCGCGACCGCGTCGCCGCAGCTACGGCGCGACCGCAACCGAAGACCGCGGCGATCCCCTAGCCCTGCGCCCCCGGCGGTTCCGGATGCAGCCAGCCCGCATCGCCTTCGACATAGCGCTCGTGCTTCCAAATCGGCACCCGCGACTTGGTCTCGTCGATGATGTAGCGGCAGGCGGCGAACGCCGCATCGCGGTGCGCGGCGCTGACCCCGACCCAGACCGCGAGTTCGCCGACCCCGAGTTCGCCGACCCGGTGCACGCAACGCGCCTCGACGATGGCGAAATTCTGCAGCGCCTCGGCGACGATCTTCTCGCCTTCGCGCTCGGCCAGCAGCGCATAGCTTTCGTAGCGCAGGCCGGCCACCGCACGTCCGGCGTGGTGATCGCGGACCCAGCCTTCGAAACTGGCGTAGGCGCCGGCTTCGTCGCGCATCATCCACTCGCGCGTGGCGGCCGGATCGAAGGCGGTTTCGGACAAACGGAAGCGCATCATCTCAGCCTCCCGACACCGGCGGTATGAAGGCGACCTCGCTGCCGGCGAGCGGCGCGTCGTCCCAGCGCGCGAACGCGCCGTCGACCGCGACCCGCAGGCGCTCGGCCGGCAGGGCGAAGCCGTAACGCTCGCGCAGGCCGTCGTACAACGCGCGCAGATCGGCGGCATCGGTGTCCACGGCCTCGTCGGCGCGGCCGGCGTCGTCGCGCAGGCTGGCGAAGTACAGCACGGTGAGGCGGTTCATGCCGCGCTCCCGAAATCGCGCTTGCCGCCCGATTTGGCGACCAGCTTCGCCGGCCCCAGCACGATCCGGTGCGACAGCGCCTTGCACATGTCGTAGACGGTCAGCGCCGCGACGGTCGCGCCGGTCAGCGCTTCCATCTCGACGCCGGTGCGGTGGGTGGTACGCACCGTGCAGTCGATCCGCAGCGAGTTCTCGTCGAACCAGTCGATCACGATCCGGCAGCCGTCGATCGGCAGCGGATGGCAGAACGGAATCAGTTCGGCGGTGCGCTTGACCGCCATGGTGCCGGCCACGATCGCGGTATCGACGATGCCGCCCTTGGCGCTGCGCAAACCGCTGGCGCGCAACTGCGTCGCGACCGCCGCCGGAAACCGCACCCGGCACTCGGCGCGCGCCTCGCGCGCGGTCGTGGCCTTGGCCGAAACGTCGACCATGCTCGGCCGGCCGTCGGGGTCGAGGTGGGTCAGCGCGGGGCGCGCCTTGACCGGCTTGGCTTTGGAGGCTTTCAAAGAATCGGGCTCCGGCAGGACGGACACGTCGCGCAGCGGGGAAGGACGTAGATCGGCGCAGAGTGCAGCCACCTGCGGGCATGATACGCCGCGACGCTCAACCGCCGACGAGGAACATCTCCACGTGCCGGCTTGGACGCGGCGCGTCGGCGGCGCGCAGTTCGCTGTAGCGGTCGGCGCGGCGCGACCACAGCGCGGCGACGCGGTCGGCCAGGTCGAACTCGCCCTGCGCCAGCGTCGGCCTCAGGTCGACGCCGTCGGCGGCGAACAGGCAGGTGTAGAGGCGGCCGTCGGCGGACACCCGCGAACGGTGGCAGTCGCCGCAGAACGGCGCGCTGATCGAGGACACGAAGCCGATTTCGCCGGCGCCGTCGGCGTAGGCGTAACGCGCGGCGACTTCGCCGCGGTAGTGCGCGTCCAGGGCGCGCAGCGGCCAGCGCTGGTGCAGGCGGTCGCGCAGCTCGGCCGAGGGCACCACGCGCGCGGCGTCCCAGCCGTTGCAGGTGCCCACGTCCATGTATTCGATGTAGCGCAGCACGTGGCCGCTGCCGCGGAAACGCTCGGCCAGCGGCAGCACCTGGTCGTCGTTGACGCCGCGCTGGACCACGCAATTGAGCTTGATCGACTCGAAGCCGGCATCGCGCGCGGCATCGATGCCGGCCAGCACCTCGGCGACGTCGCCGCGACCGCCGGACAGGCGCTTGAACAATTCAGGGTCGAGCGCATCCAGGCTCACCGTGAGCCGGCGCAGCCCGGCCTCGCGCAGCGCGCGCGCCTGGCGCGCGAGCAGCGAACCGTTGGTGGTCAGGGCGAGGTCGTCGAGCCCCTCGATCGCTGCCAATCGCGCGATCAGCTCGGGCAGGCGCTTGCGCAGCAGCGGCTCGCCGCCGGTCAGGCGCAGCTTGCGCACGCCCACCCGCACGAAGCCGCGCACCAGGGTCTCGATCTCGTCGAAGCTCAGGCGCGAGGCCGCGTCCAGGCCGTAGTCGTCGGGCACGCGCTCGGCCGGCATGCAGTACGGGCAACGGAAATTGCAGGCCTCGATCACCGACAGACGCAGGTCGCGCAGCGGACGCCCGTAGGCGTCTTGCGGCAACGGCGTCTGTTTCGGATCTGGCAACGCGCTCACGGCGGCGGCACCTGTTCTGCGCTGGACTCGGCCAGGGCGACGCATTCGCCCGGTCTGCCCACACGATACCCCCGCGCGGCCAGGGTGTCGCCCTCGCCGGCGCTGGCGTAGTGATAGAGCAGGCAGCGGGCGAGCAACTCGCGCGGGTATTCGCGCTCCAGGTCCTCGATGCCGCTGTGCGAGGGGTTGCCGTGCAGGGCGCAGTCGTGGGCGATCAGTTCGCCGGCGTCGGCGTATTTGGCCAGGGCTTCCGGGATCGGCCGGGTGTCGCCGGTCCAGACCACGCTGCCGCGCAGGCGCAAACCGAAGGCGGTGTCGGGCCAATGATGGCGGGTGGCGAACGCCTCCAGGCGCACGCCCCGGTGCCAGAACGCGGCGCCGACCGGGATCACCTGGAACGCGTCCCAGAAGTTGACCCCGCCCTCGGCCAGGGCATTGGGGTAGTCGCCCACCCGCTGGTGCAGCAGCGGCACCACCGGCGCGGGCACGTACAGCTTCACCCGGCCGCGGCGTTCGGGGTCGAAATAGGTCGAGACGAACAGGCGCTCGAAGCCGGCGACGTGATCGAGATGGGTGTGGGTGAGGAACAGCGCGCGCGGCGCCTCGCCGTAATGATCGAGGTAAGCGGTCAGGCCCTCGCCGCCGCAGTCGATGGTCAGCCAGGGCGCGCCGTCGCGCTCGATGGTCGCCATCGCCGAACCCAGCTCGACCGCCGAGGCGTTGCCGACGCCGTGCAGGCGCAGATGCCAGCTCATCAGTATCCCTTGTCCCAGGCGCGGTCGTAGGCGGTGCGCAGGCGGCCGTAGTCGCGTTCGATGTCCTCGACCGAGCGCGCGCCGCGCAGTTTCAGCAGCGAGCGCTTGAGCCGGGCGAGGTTGCGCTCGCGCCAGCCGGTGGCGGGGATGTGCAGGTGGCCGCGATCCAGATCGATCACCCAGCCGCGCCCGGTCGGGTCGAACAGCAGGTTGTGGGCGTTGAGGTCGGCGTGATCCAGGCCGACCCGGTGGCAGCGCGCGATCAGGCGCCCGGCTTCTTCCCAGGGCGCGCCGTCGCCGGCGACCGCGGCGCGGTCGGCCAGCGAGCGCACGTCGTTGAGGCGCTCCAGCAAGATCGCGGCGTAGTAGTAGAAGCCGTCGCGGCGGTAATAGGCGGCGATCGGACGCGGCACCGGCAGGCCCTTCTCGGCGACCGCGCGGGTCAGGCGGAATTCGGCGAAGCTGCGGGTCTCGTTGGCGCCGCGCCACCAGTAGCGGTCGCGGTTGAAGCGCGCGACCAGGCCGCCGCGCAGATAGCGCCGCAGCACGGTCGGCCCGAACGGCGCATCGACGAACCAGGCACCGCCGCGGCCGCCGCTGTCGACCGGACGCGCGCGTTCGCCCCAGAAGGCAGGCGAGAACCATTCCGGGCTCGCTTGCCGCACCCGGGTGCGGTCGAACAGAATCGCGCCGTAGCCGCTGTCGTCGCGGAACGGCGTCAATCCTTCGGCGGCGTCGTAGCCCGTCATCCGCCGGAGTCTAACAAGTCACGTGAACAACGCACCCCGCTCGATCTGCCTGCTGCGGCTTTCCGCCCTGGGCGACGTGACCCATGTGGTCCCCCTGGTGCGCACCCTGCGCGAAGCCTGGCCGCAGGTGGCGCTGACCTGGGTGATCGGCAAGGGCGAACGGCGCCTGCTGGAAGGCCTGGAAGGCGTGAGCTTCGTCGAGTACGACAAGAAGACCGGCTGGGCCGGAATGCGTGCACTGGGTCGCGAACTGCGTGCCCGGCTGGGCGAACAGCGCCGCTACGACGCCCTGCTGCAGATGCAGGTGGCGGCGCGCGCGAACCTGCTGTCGGCCTTCGTGCCGGCGCGGCGCCGGATCGGCTACGACCGTTCGCGCGCCAAGGATCTGCACGGCCTGTTCGTCAACGAACGCATCCCCGACCGCCCCGGCATCCATGTGCTGGACGCGATCGGCAGCTTCTGCGAGCCGCTGGGCCTGCGCCAGACCCAGGTGCGCTGGGACCTGCCGGTGCCGGCGGAGGCCTACGAGTGGGCGCGCGCGCAATGGCCGGACGACGGCAGGCCGGCCCTGCTGATCTCGCCCTGCTCCAGCCACGCCCTGCGCAATTGGCGCAGCGAACGCTACGCCGCGGTCGCCGACCACGCCGCCGCGCGCGGCTGGCGGGTGGTGCTGTGCGGTGGCCGCAGCGAGCTGGAACGCCGCACCGCCGACGAAATCCTGGCCGCGATGTCCGCGCCGGCGCTGGACCTGGTCGGCAAGGACACGCTCAAGCAACTGCCGGCCCTGCTCGCGCGCGGCCAACTGCTGATGACGCCCGACTCCGGGCCGATGCACATCGCCAACGCCATGGGCACCCGGGTGTTGGGCCTGCACGCGGCCAGCAACCCGGCCCGCAGCGGCCCCTACAGCGACCGCCGCTACTGCGCCGACCGCTACGACGACGCCGCCCGCAAGTACCTGGGCAAGCCGGCCAGCGAGCTCAAATGGGGCAGCAAGATCGAACACGACGGGGTCATGGACCTGATCTCGGTCGAGGACGGGATCGCGGCGTTCGAGCGCTACGTCGCCGATCATTCCTAGGCCTGACGGCGGCGTACCGCGCAGCCTTGGCCAGTACGCTCCGGCCCACTCGGCGCAGCCCAAGCGAAACCGCGGCAGCGGCCTCTAGGGCGCCAGCGGCAGCGGCTGGCCCAGGAGCGAGCAGTAGGCGTCTTGCACCTGATGGACATAGACCATGCCCTGGCCGCCGCCGCGCGCGCCGGTATAGGCGTGGTCCGTGGCGACGTACCACGGTGGATGGTCGTTGCCGCGCACCAGGATGAAATGATTCAGGATGGCGAAGGCGAACTGGATCGAGCCTTGGTAGCCGAACGAAAAGACGAAGCCCATTTGGGTGAGCCGATCTTTCGTCAGCTCGATGCCGGACAGGTAGTGGGTGATGTCCTGGCCATCTCTGGCGAATCGCTCGATGTGGGACAGTTCGAGCGCGATCTCGCCGCCTTCGGGAAACGCCCCGCACGGTGTCGCCTTGAATCGGTTCCCCACTCGCAACTCGTAAACGCTGATCATGGCCGTGGCGATCTCCCCTGTGCGATCCGTACACGATGATGCCGGCTCTCTGGCAGCGCCGGCATTACCCCAGGGGCGTCAACATACTGCAGGCGACCGACTCGGCGCATGCGCCGCATGGCCTCGCCGAGGGGCATGCGGAATCGACGGGGGCGGTCGCCGGAATGGCGGCGACGCGATGAGTCGCGCTGTGTCGGAGCAGGCGCGAAGCGCGGCCCGACGCTGGCATCGGCCCTCGCCCCAACCCCTCTCCCGCGAGCGGGAGAGGGGCTTGAAGCAGGGCTTGCTGGATACGTAACGATTACTTGACGCGCGACAGACCGCGCCAGGTGTTGCCGCCGCCGCCCATCACCGCGTCGGGCGAGCCGATCCAGAAGTTGAGATTGAGGAAATCCTCGTCGTCCTGGTAGACGTAGCCGTTGGCCAGCGCATACGGCCACGGAAGGTTGGTCGGCGAGAACACACCGTAGGCGAAGCCCAGCGTCGGGAACGAGGACATCAGCGGCGCCGGCGTGCCGCCGTCGAACTGGCAGGTGTAGGTCCACCAGTTGCCGCCCAGGTTGAAGCTGGGGAACACGCCGCCGCTGGACCAGTTGGCGTTCGCCCAATCTTCGTTGTCGTGGCGGCGCAGCACGCGACGCGAACCCGGCGGGCAGAACATGCCCAGGTTCTGCACCGCGTAGTCGTACTGGTTGCCTCCGTTCACCAGCGGGTGGAACGCGAACGAGGCGTTCCAGCTCAGGCGGCAGAAACGCCAGGTGGTGTTGCTGGTGGAGACGGTCGCTCCGATCCAGCCCCAGCGCGAGTTGGCGTTGCGGCGGTCCTCGTCGTCCATGTGCATCTGCACCAGCACGTGCGGCGACGGACACGAGGCCTTGTCGGGGATCACCCCGACGCTGTACAGCAGATTGAACAGCCAGTCGAACCAGCCGTAGCGGCCGACCATGGCGGCGGCGCGCTCCTCGTCGAGGGCGACGAAGCCGGCGCGGCCGAGTATCGACTGGCCGCTCTTGTCCGGTTCGCAGGGGCCGTCGAAGCCCAGCGCGCGGCAGTAGATCAGCGCGGCCTTCTCGCCCTCTTCGGCCATGAAGCGGTCGGGATCGACCTTGGAGGTGTCCGGATAGCGCCGGTCCAGGTCCTCGACGTAGGCCAGATGCGCCTTCACCGCCTCGGGCACCGGCGGTTCGTTGCGCTTGAAGTCCTGCTCCTCCTTGGGCGTTTCCTCCTCGGACCCGTCGGCCATCGCCAGCGGCGAAACGGCCAGCAGCACCGCCATCCATATCGTCCCTATCACGTGTTCCTTTTTCACGTTGTTGCTCCTTGATTCGTCCATCCATTGATCGATCGGGCTGCGTCCTGCAGCGAAACGCCACCGGAGCCGCCCGCTGGCGCGCCGCCCGGCGCGCGCGTGGGGCGCGGGCCGGTGCGGAGCGCGGCCACCCTAGCGACAGCCCCCGGCGAAAAATGCGCAGCGGTTCCGCGCGCAGGCCAATCTGGCTGGCCGGCATGGCGGCGCCAGCCCGCCGTCACAGGCTCGCGCGGCGGGGACGGCGGCGGCCGCTACCGGAGGCGGACAGGCTGACGAGACTCGCGCTCGCCGGGGCACTCTGGGTGGCGCGATGCGGCGGCGGGAGCGAAGGAAGCGGCGGAATGCCGGGCCGGCTGGCGCTGCGGTCCAATCCGAAGTGGCTGTGTGGGCGCAACCGAACGGCGGCGATCAGCCGTGGGCGCCGACCTGCAGCCGTCGCCAGATCGACAACTGGGTGCGCTGACGCCGGCGTTCGCGGTACACGGCCGCGATCAGGGCCAAGGCGATCGCGAGCGCGGCGATCCCGACCTGGGCGTTGCTCCAGTAACGATAGCCGCCGAGCGCAGCGTCGACCGCGACGAACACCAGGGTCGCGGCGGCGGCATTGCAGGCCAGGCTGCACAGCACCTTCATGCGGTTCAGCGCCGGCCGCGAGGACGGATCGACCGCCTCCAGATATTCGCGCATGCGCCGGTCGACGTCGTGGAACATCGAGGTCGACATATGCGCGGCGTCGGGCAGGCTCAGACCTTCGTCGCGCTGCAGGCGCTGGGCCAGGAACGCGATCGCCGGCGCCCAGGCCTGACGCAGCCTCGGCCAGACGATGGCCTGGGCGAAGGCGTAGACCAGGCGCCCGAGCGGGCTCAAGGCCAGGCCCAGCACGTAGGCCCCGGCAAACCAGGTGGGCAGGGTCAGTTCCGGCGCTTGCGCGCGCAGCATCCGCAGGGGGTCCGGGTAACGCAGCGCCAAGGCGGTCAGCAGTAGGCCGCCCGGGCATAGCCAGGCCAGCAGATCGTCGTACAGCCAGGCACCGGCGGCGCGTGACCCGGCCGTGCCGCCGTTCCGGGAGGCCGGCATGCGCCGTACCGGCTCAGGGCGCCGCGGCGCCGCTGCGGTAGTCCTGGTAGGACTTTTCCTCGACGTAGCTGGAGCCCAGGGCGAGGTTGATGTCCTTCTTGATCCGGGCGCGCTCGTCGTTCTCGAAATAGACGCTGCGCGCCAGGCGCACGAACTCGTCGTCGAAGGCCTGGGCCTTCTCCTTGATGCGGATGTCGTCCTCGATCACCCACAGGCGTTCGTTGACGGCCTTGAGCTCGGCGCGCAGGCGGACGATGTCGTGGCCGGCGGCGGGATGGGCCATCCAGGTCTGCTCCAGCGCCGACAATTCGTTGCGGACGTTGGCCAGCTTGGCCGGATCGCTCATGCGCTCGGACTTGATCTGCAGGATGGCGATCTTGTCGAGCAGCTCGCCGAAGGACACCGGAACCAGAATTTCGGACATGGCAGCGTTTCGTTCAGGGGGCCACAGTGTAGCCGGGCACGCGCATGCCTTGTCGGAAGGCTTCGCGATCCGTATCATTCTCGGTTCGCTGCACCCGGAGAGGTGGCAGAGTGGTTGAATGTACCTGACTCGAAATCAGGCGTACGTTTATAGCGTACCGAGGGTTCGAATCCCTCCCTCTCCGCCAGATTGCGCAAAGCGGGCCCGTTCGGGCCCGCTTTTTTGTTGCTCGCGGCCTCGGTCGAGGGCGCCGGAACATGGCGGAACTTGCTCGGATTAGCGCCAAACCGTGTCGCAAGGCATGGTTTTTACGCGATGATGCGCGGCCCCGGTCATGTTTCGTTACTGCAACACGGGTCATGGTCGGCAGGGGATGCGACCTGGCTTGCTGCACGGCCGCTACGCCCCGATGATTCCGTTTACCTACCGAAGAGCCCCCGACTACGCGACCGGCATGATCGACTCATGATCGAATTCGGACACCTGACGCATGTCGGCCTGCGCCGCGAGCTCAACGAAGACACCTATTACGGTGACAGCGAACTGGGACTGTGGCTGGTCGCCGACGGTATGGGCGGCCACGAGTACGGCGAGGTCGCCAGCGCGCTGGCGCGCGAGGCGATCGTGCGCGAGGTCCGCGACGGCACGCCGCTGGCCCAGGCCATCCGTATCGCCGACGAGGAGATCATCCGCACCTCGCGCCGGCGCAACGACGCCCTGCCCATGGGCACGACGGTGGTCGCCGCGCGGGTCAACGGCAACCGCTTCGAAGTGGCCTGGGTCGGCGACAGCCGGGTCTATCTGTGGCGCGACGGCCAACTGGCCCAGCTCTCGCAGGACCACAGCTACGTCCAGGAACTGATCGCCAACGGCGCCATCACCCACGAGCAGGCGCGCAGCCATCCGCACCGCAACGTGGTGACCCAGGCTTTGGGCGTGACCGACCCGCGCAACCTGAACGTCGAGACCATGACCGGCGAGCTCCGTCCCGGCATGCAGTTGCTGCTGTGCAGCGACGGCCTGACCGAGGAAGTCGACGACCGCAGCATCGCCAAGGTCCTAGCGCACAACGACTGCAGCGCGCAGGAATGCGTCGACAGCCTGGTCGCGGCGGCGCTGGACGGCGGCGGCTCGGACAACGTCACGGTGATCCTGGTTCGCAGTCACTGAGCGACCTGGCCGATGACGATGGTGCGGTTATCACCGCACCCTACGGCCGTACCGACTTGGCCCGATGCGTAGGATGTGGTGAGCCGAAGGCGAACCGCATCGTCGCGGCATTCGGCGCATGGCGACGGCGCGGTTGTCACCGCACCCCGCTCCCTACGCGACCGCCGGCGCTTCCATCTGGTCCCACACGCACTTGCCGGCCTTCTTGCGCAGCTTTTCCAGGCGCGCCTCGTGCGCGGCCCATTCCTCGGCGCTGACCTGGACCCGCGGCCGCGGCGCGCTGGCGTCGATCTCGAACGCGGCCACGGCCTGCGGCCCGCCCTCCTCGGCCTGGCCGAAGCCCAGGTCGCTCTGGCCCGAGGTCAGACCGATGTAGACCTCGGCCAGCAACTGGGCGTCGAGCAGGGCGCCGTGCAGCTGACGATGGGCGTTGTCCACGCCCAGGCGCCGGCACAGCGCGTCCAGCGAATTGCGCTGGCCCGGGAAACGCTGGCGCGCGAGCAGCAGCGAGTCCTCGACGGTGGCGCGGTCGGTGAGCTTGCCGTACTGGGGCCCGGCCAGGGCCAGTTCGTTGTCGAGGAAGCCGACGTCGAAGGCGGCGTTGTGGATCACCAGCTCGGCGCCGTCGATGAAGGCCAGGAACTCGTCGACGATGGCCTCGAACTTGGGCTTGTCGGCGAGGAACTCCAAGGTCAGGCCGGTCACTTCCTGCGCGCCGGGCTCGAACTCGCGCTGCGGGTTGAGGTAGGTGTGGAAGGTGCGGCCGGTCGGGCGGCGTTCGACGAATTCGACGCAGCCGATTTCGACCACGCGGTTGCCGCGTTCCCAGCTCAGGCCGGTGGTTTCGGTATCGAGGATGACTTGGCGCATGGGTCGATTGTCGCCGAACTCAGCGGGCGCCGCGGTAGCGCTGGGCCTGGGTGCGCGCCAGCACGTCGACGCGCTCGTTGTCGGGATCGCCGGAATGGCCCTTGACCCACTTCCATTCGACCTTGTGGCGCAGGTTGGCCTGGTGCAGGCGCTCCCACAGGTCGCGGTTCTTGACCGGATCGCCGCCGGCGGTCTTCCAGCCGCGCCGCACCCAGTTGCCCATCCACTCGGTGATGCCCTTGCGCACGTACTGCGAGTCGGTGTGCAGGGTCGCCACGCACGGCTCGCTCAGCGCTTCCAGCGCCATGATCGCGCCCATCAGCTCCATGCGGTTGTTGGTGGTGTCCGGCTCGCCGCCGGACAGTTCGCGCTCGCGGCCCTTGTAGCGCAACAGCGCGGCCCAGCCGCCGGGCCCGGGGTTGCCGAGGCAGGCGCCGTCGGTGTGGATGTCGACGGTTTTGGTGTCGGTCGCCAATGCGTGATCGTGCAAAGCCTGCGGTCCTGTAAGAGGGCCGCGCATTATCGCCGCTGCGACGCCGAACGGCGCGCACCCGGCGCGGCCAATGCGCCGCCGGCCTGCCAGCGCAGGTTGCGCAGGCGCGCAGGCGGGATCAGCGCGGGCACGCGCTTGGACACGGTCAGGGCGATGCCCGCGCGCAGGCGATCGACCGCGCCGATGCCGACCGCGCCGTGCGCCGGCCGCCACACCGGGCCCAGCCATTGCAGGCTGACTGATTCGCTGGCGAAGCCGGCGCCGCGCAGCATCGACTGCCAGTTGCCGGTGTCGTGGGCGTGCAGGCCCGAGCGCGCCCAGCGCGCGCGGTACGGGCTCCAGGGGTTGAGCGCGGCCAGCCACAGGGTGCCGCCCGGCGCGAGCACGCGTGCGCACTCCTCCAGCAACGGCAGCGGGTCGATGCCGTCGTCGAGCACGTGCTGCAGCAGCACCGCGCCCAGCGCCTCGCTGGCCAGCGGCAGCGGCAGCGCGCTGCGGAACGCGCCGTTGAAACGCAGCCCCTGCCGGCGCAGGCGCACGCCGCGCGCGTCCGGGCCGCCCGGCGGCGAGGTCGCATCGACGCCGATCCAGGCCCAGGGCATGGCCTGGCAGCCGGCCACCACCCGCGCCATCGCGGCGGACTCGACGTCGAGCAGGCCCTGGCCGGCGACCCCGCCGAACCAGGCGAGGGCGGAATCGGGTTGACGGCCGGTGGACAGGGCGGGCATGGTCGCCATTCTGTCGGAACATCCCGTTGAAAGCGCGGTCCCTTCGCAGGCCCGGCGGCGCGGTCCCCGTTCAGCATGCCCCGCATGCGACGGGAGTACGGCGCACCGGCCGCCCAGGAGCTCTAACGAATGCGATTGCTGGCCCTGCCCGCCCTCAACGACAACTACATCTGGGCCCTGTCGGCCGACGACGAATCCGCGCTGATCGTCGACCCGGGCGACGCCGCACCGGTGCTGGGCGCCGCCGGACACGGCCTGCGCCCGACCGGGATCCTGCTGACCCACCACCACCACGACCATATCGGCGGCGTCGAGACGATCCTCGCCCACTGGCCTGGGATCCCGGTGTTCGCCCCCGACGACGACCGCATCGGCGCCGCCACCGCGCGCGTCGGCGACGGCGTGCGCCTGCACGTGGGCGGCTGGAGCGCGCGCGTGCTGGCGGTGCCGGGCCACACCCTCAGCCACATCGCCTATCACCTGGAAGACGTGGGCGGGCACGGCCTGCTGTTCAGCGGCGACACCTTGTTCAGCCTGGGCTGCGGCCGCCTGTTCGAGGGTACGCCCGCGCAGATGCACGGCTCGCTATCGCGCCTGGCCGCCCTGCCCGGCGACACCCGGGTCTGCTGCGGTCACGAATACACCTTGTCCAACGCCGCCTTCGCGCGTGCGGTGGAACCGTCCAACCCGGCGCTGCTGCGCCGCATCGAGGAAGCCCAGGCCATGCGCAACGCCGGACGTCCGACCCTGCCCAGCATCCTGGCCGACGAAGTCGCGGCCAATCCCTTCCTGCGCGTGGCCCAGCCCGAAGTGCGCGCGGCGCTGACCCGGCGCCTAGGTCGCGAACCCGAGGACGACGTCGAAGCCTTCGCCGAACTGCGGCGCTGGAAAGACGGGTTCCAGGCATGAGCCGGGCCCCGTGCGTGCGTCGCCTGGGCGCTGCGCTGGCCTTGTCGGTCGCGCTGACCGCACCGGCCCTCGCCCAGGACGCGCCCGCGCCGACCCAGACCGCCAGCGCCGCGGCCACGCCCGCGAAAGCCGCGTCCGGACAAGCCGCACCCGCAGAAGCCGCGTCCGTACAGGCCGCGCCCGCACAGGCCGCGATCGTCGGCCCGACCCGCAACGGCCGCGAGATCTACCAGCGCTTCCGCGAAGGCCTGGCCGACCCGACCTGCGAAGCCGGCGTCAGCACGCGCTGGCGCCAGCACTTCGCCACCGCGCCCAAGCGTCTGGCCGCCAGCAACGACGACACCCTGCCGCTGTTCGGCTACGTGGTCGATGCCTTGCGCGAGGCCCATCTGCCGACCGAATACGCGCTGATCCCCTTCGTCGAGAGCGGCTACAAGCCCGGCGCGCGCAGCGCCGCCGGCCCGGCCGGGCTGTGGCAGATGATCGCGATCACCGCGCGCAACCACCGCGTACCGATCCGCGACGGCTACGACGGCCGCTTGTCGCCGGTCGATTCGACCCAGGCCGCGGTGCGTTATCTCAAGACCCTGCACGGCATGTTCGCCGGCGACTGGCGGCTGGCGGTGATGGCCTACAACGCCGGCGAATACCGCATCCTGGGCGCGCTCAAGCGCAGCGGCCAGACCGCGCGCGACGCCAAGCCCGAGCAACTGGTCGGCCTGTCCGACATCACCCAGGCCTACGTGCGCAAGCTGCATGCGCTGTCGTGCCTGATGGAGCAGGCCGACGACCGCGAGGAATGGCTGCGCGCGCTCGATCGCCCGGTGCCGCGACTGCAGGCGGTGACCGTGCCCGACGACGTCGCCGACATCGCCGCCTGGGCGCGCCGCAGCGGTCAGGACCCGGCCCAGCTGCAGCGCTTCAACCCGGTGTTCGCCGGCGGCCGCATCGGCCAGGCCGGCGGCAAGCGCGCGCCGCTGCTGGCGGTGCCCGCGGTCGCGGTCGGCGCGATCGACGAAGGCGATGCGCGCACGACCAGCGTCGCTTCGGCGGCCGCCGTGGATTTATCCGCCACGAACCTCCCCGCTACCAACCTGCCTGCCGCGAACCCGCCCGCCGCCGCCGGCAACGCCATCGCCGCATCCCCCACTGAACCGCGGCGCCACACCGTCGCTCGCGGCGACAATGCCTGGACCATCGCCAAGCGCTACGGCATCCGCGTCTCCGACCTGCTGCAACGCAACGGCCTGGGCGCCGAAGCGGTGCTCAAGCCCGGCCAGGCGCTGCTGATCGACACCGGGCCGGGCGGCGCAGCGCCGTGAACCGTACCGGACCGTCCGTCGCCATGGCGCGGGTACACTAGAGCCTTTGCTCGACCGCGCATCGGTCGGGCGGTTCCGTAAGCGTCCGGCGACGGCCGCGTCCACCAAGTTTTAGGGAGTGCACATGGGTTTCCTGCAAGGCAAGCGCGCACTGATCACCGGCATCGCCAGCGAGCGCTCGATCGCCAGCGGCATCGCCGAGGCCATGCACCGCGAAGGCGCGCAACTGGCGTTCACCTACCAGACCGAAAAGCTCAAGTCGCGCGTCGAGAAAGCCGCCGCCGAGTACCGCCAGGAAGGTCAGGCCAACGACATCGTGATTCCGCTCGACGTCACCAGCGACGAGCAGATCGCCGCCTGCTTCGAGGAGCTGGGCAAGCATTGGGACGGCTTCGACATCCTCGTCCACGCCATCGCCTACGCGCCGCGCGAAGCCATCGCCGGCCAGTTCCTCGACGGCCTGACCCGCGAGAACTTCGCCATCGCCCACGACATCTCGGCCTACTCGCTGGCCGCGATGGCCAAGGCCGCGCGTCCGCAGATGCAGGGCCGCAACGGTTCGATCCTGACCCTGAGCTACCTCGGCGCCGAACGCGCCCTGGCCGGCTACAACGTCATGGGTGTGGCCAAGGCCAGCCTGGAAGCGACCGTGCGCTACCTGGCCTACAACCTCGGCCCGGAAGGCACCCGCGTCAATGCGATTTCGGCCGGCCCGATCAAGACCCTGGCCGCGGCCGGTATCGCCGGTTTCCGCAAGATCCTCGGCCACGTCGAGGAGAACGCGCCGATGCGCCGCACCGTCACGATCGAACAGGTCGGCAACGTCGCCGCGTTCCTGTGCTCGGACCTGGCCGCGGGCGTGACCGGCGAAGTCACCTATGTCGACTCGGGGTACAACATCCTGGGTATGACTGGGATTGGCGACGGCGAGTGATATCGCGCCGCGCTTCGGCGCGGATGCATGAGGAAAAAGCCCGGCGCGATGCCGGGCTTTTTCTTTGGGCGCTCCCGCTTCTTCCGAGGCAAGAAAATTAAGATCCATGCCTTGAGCCCCTCTCCCGCTTGCGGCGCCCGAAGGGTGTGCAAGGCTGAGAGGGGTTGGGGTGAGGGCCGCCGCGGGCGCGTAACTCCAACCTCAATCGCTGCCCTCATCCGCCCTTCGGGCACCTTCTCCCGCAAGCGGGAGAAGGAAACCTCAAGCCAGCGCAACAAACAAAAAGCCCGGCGGTTGCCGGGCTTTTCGTCTGCGATAACGCGAGTACCGATCAGAGATTCTGATCGACCACCGTCACCTTCATGCGCTTGCGCTGTGCCGCCACCAGGGCCTTGATGTCGTCGGCGCCGCTGATCTGCGCCAGCTGCGTCTGCATCTGCTGGCGCTGCGGCGGCGGGACCTGGGCCAGATCGCCCGGGGTGACCTTGCTGACCGCGAACAGCACCGCGCGGCCATCGGGCAGCATCGCCCGGCCCGGGGTGACCTTGCCGGCCGCGGGCGGCGCGACCGCGAACACGGCCTCGCTGACGCTGGGGTCCGGAATCGGCGCGCCGCGCGGCAGGTTCGGAATCGTGTGCGGCGCCGGCAGCTGCTTGGACGTCGCCACCGCTTCCAGGGTTTCGCCGGCGCGCAGGCGTGCCAGCAGTGCGTCGGCTTCCTTGGCGGCGGCCTTGGTCGCGCGGTCGGCGCGGACCGCGGCGATCACCTGATCGCGCACCTGCGCCAGCGGCAGCGAGCGCTCCGGGGTGTGCGCGGTGACGCGGATCAGCACGCTCTGGCCCGGGGCGAGCTCGATCGGATCGCTGACCGTGCCGTCCTGGATCAGGGTGTCGGAGAACGCCGCACGCAGCAGCGCCGGATTCGCGGCCAGGCCCTGAGCACCGTTGCGCGCGCCTTGGCGGGTGATCGGGCCGAGCTTCTGCACCGGCAGGTTCATCTCGCGCGCGGCCGGGCCCAGCGACGACGGGTTCTTGTAGACCAGGTCGACCAGGCGGCCGGTGAAATCGCTGACCACGCGCTCGCGGTCGGCATCGGCCTGCTCGCGCGCCAGCGCTTCGCGCGCCTGCTCGAAGGTTTGCTGCTGGCCGGCCTTGACCTCGCGCACCTGGATCACGTGCCAGCCGAAGTCGGTCTTGACCGGGCCGACGATCGCGCCCTGCGGAGCGGCGAACAGCGCCTGCTCGAACGGCGCCACCATCATGCCCTTGCTCACCCAGCCCAGATCGCCGCCGCCGGCCTTGGAGCCGGTGTCGTCGGTGTTAGCGCGCGCCAGCGCGGCGAAGTCCGCGCCCGGCGCCTTGGCCTGCGCGGCCAGCTGCGCGGCCTTGGTTTCGGCGGCCTTCTGCGCTGCGGCATCTGCGCCCTCGGCCACGCGCACCAGGATGTGCGAAGCCAGGCGCTGTTCCTGGGCGACGAAACGGCTCTTTTCCTGTTCGTAGCGCTTGCGCAGCGTGGCCTCGTCGGCCGCCGGCGGCGCCGGCACGCTGGCCGCGTTCACTTCCACGTATTCCAGGGTCACGCTCTCCGGCGCGCGATAGTCCGCGGTGTGCGCCTGGAACCAGGACTGCAGTTCGGCCGCGCTGACCGCGCCGGTATCGGGCGCCGGCTGCGGCAGCATCACCAGGCCGACGTCGCGGGTCTCGCCCATCAGGCGGATCAAGCGATCCATCTCGGAGCTGGTCACGAATTCGCTTTCGACCAGGCCGCCGGCCAGCAGCGACTGCTGCAGCGACTGGCGCACGGTTTCCTGGAACTGTTTCGGCGTCTGCGCCGGCACCTGCGAGGCCAGGGCCAGGCGATAACGGTCGAGGTTGAACTTGCCGTCGACCTGGAACGCCGGCACTTCGGCGATGGTCTTCTTCACCAGCGCGTCGCTGACCGCCAGGCCTTCGCCCTTGGCCGCCAGTTCCTGCACGCGCCGATCGATCAGCATGTCGAGGATCGCGAGCTTGTTTTCCTTGGTCTCGAAATCGCGCGCGTCGAAGGCCTCGCCTTCGGCCGCACGGCGGCGCTGGCGCTCCTGCTCGAAAGCGGTGCGGAAGTCGGTGGACTCGATCTTCTCGTGCTGCCACAGCATCGACACCGGCCACCATGCCGGCGCCGACGGCCAGTACGACGGCGGCACATCGATATGCGCGACCGAGGTATCGGTGCGCTGGCCCATGTACTGCTCGATGCCGACGAAGGCGAAGGGAATGATCAGCAGGCCGAGGATCGCGGTGGCGATCCAGCCGGAAGTCTTGTCGCGAAGTTTCTGCAGCATATCCGGGTCGCGTGGGTCGTAAGCCGGACAGTTTAGCGCGCTTGGGGCCGGGCGCGCGGGCCGGCCGCGGCGGGGCCGGCGGGCGGTCCCGGCCGGGCCCTGAATCGGGACGGCGTCGGCAGAATCCGGGCGGCGGGCGCCGGAAAAAAAGAAGGCGCCGTTTCCGGCGCCTTCGGCAAAACTGGCGGAGTGGACGGGACTCGAACCCGCGACCTCCGGCGTGACAGGCCAGCATTCTAACCGACTGAACTACCACTCCGCGTTTTTGAAATTGTACCGCTGGAAACTTTACCGCTAGAAACCTTATCGCTAGAAACCTTATCGCTAGAAACCTTATCGCTAAAACTGGCGCGTCCGACTTATGGTTGCGCATCTGTTGCCGCGCAACAAAATCGAAGGCCCTCACTTAAAACAAAAGCGCCGTTTCCGGCGCTTTTGGCGAAACTGGCGGAGTGGACGGGACTCGAACCCGCGACCTCCGGCGTGACAGGCCAGCATTCTAACCGACTGAACTACCACTCCGCACTTTGAAACTTGGCTCGTTGCCTTGCGGCGCTACCGTTTCCGGAGGGCGGCTAAGCAGTAGGGCCTGTGAATCTGGTGGGTGCTGAGGGTTTCGAACCCCCGACCCTCTCCGTGTAAAGGAGACGCTCTACCGCTGAGCTAAGCACCCGAGCGAGTCGCTTAGTTTACAGCATCCTTCAGCGCCTTGCCAGCCTTGAACGCGGGGTTCTTCGAGGCCTTGATCTTGATGGTGTCGCCGGTCTTCGGGTTGCGGCCCTGGCGCGCGGCGCGCTTGCGGACCTGGAACGTACCGAAGCCCACGAGCGTAACGGTATCGCCCTTCTTCAGCGCCTTGGTGATCACGCCGATCACGGCGTCGACAGCGTTGGCTGCATCGGTCTTGGACAGCTCGGCAGCATCGGCGACGGCGCTGATGAATTCACCCTTGTTCATTCTTTGACTCCCTGTGCGGTGTTACCGCGTGTTCTGAGAATCGGCGTGGCCGCTGCGCGAGCGTTACCACGCCGATCGAGTTTGCCGCGCGCTACTGCGTCTCGTGGCAGCTTTCGCGCGGTTGCGGTCGTTATACCAGCGGCATTTTGGGGGTGCAAGCCTGAAAGCTAATAACGACGGGCCTTCCAGCCTATTCGTTCGCTTTCCGACCAACGGAATCCGTCAATGCTTGACGTCCGGCTGGGTCGATGCTTGGCCGCCATCGCGTACCGGAACTTCGTCCGGACCGGACACCGGCGTGGGCGTCACCGGACGCTCGAGCGCGATGTCCAGCACCTCGTCGATCCAGCGCGCCGGCAGGATCTTCAAGCCCTGGGTCACGCTCTTGGGCAGGTCGGCGAGGTCCTTCTTGTTCTCGTCCGGAATGATCACGGTGCGGATACCGCCGCGCAGCGCAGCCAGCAGTTTCTCCTTGAGTCCGCCGATCGGCAGCACGCGGCCGCGCAGGGTGATCTCGCCGGTCATGGCGACATCGGCCTTGACCGGATTCTTGGTCAGCATCGACACCAGCGCGGTGGCCATGCCGATGCCGGCGCTGGGGCCGTCCTTGGGCGTGGCGCCTTCCGGCACGTGCAGATGCACGTCGTGCTTCTGCAGGAAATCGACGTCGATGCCGAGGCGCTCGGCGCGCGAACGCACCACCGACAGCGCGGCCGACGCCGACTCCTTCATCACGTCGCCGAGCTGGCCGGTCAGCAGCAGCTGGCCCTTGCCCGGCACCAGCGTGGCTTCGACCTGCAACAGGTCGCCGCCGACTTCGGTCCAGGCCAGGCCGGTGACCAGGCCGACTTCGTTCTGCTCTTCGGCGCGGCCGAAATCGAAGCGACGCACACCCAGGTACTTGTCGAGATTCTTCGAGCTGACGCTGAGCGCGCCGTCCTTGCTCTTCTTGGCCTTGGGACCGGCCAAGGCGATTTCCTTGACCACCTTGCGGCAGATCTTGGAAATCTCGCGCTCGAGGTTGCGCACGCCGGACTCGCGCGTGTAGTAGCGCACGATGTCGCGCACCGCCGATTCGGCGATCTTGATTTCATCGGCCTTCAGGCCGTTGGCCTTGATCTGCTTGGGCAGCAGGTAGCGCATCGCGATGTTGAGCTTCTCCTCCTCGGTGTAACCCGGGATCCGGATCACTTCCATGCGGTCCAGCAGCGGACCGGGGATGTTCAGCGAGTTGGAGGTGGCGACGAACATCACTTCGCTCAGGTCCAGATCGACCTCGAGGTAGTGGTCGTTGAACGAGTTGTTCTGCTCGGGATCCAGCACCTCCAGCAGCGCGGAGGACGGATCGCCGCGGAAGTCCATCGACATCTTGTCGATTTCGTCGAGCACGAACAGCGGGTTCTTGGTGCCGATCTTGTTGAGGTTCTGCACGATCCGGCCCGGCATCGAACCGACGTAGGTGCGGCGATGGCCGCGGATCTCGGCCTCGTCGCGCACGCCGCCCAGCGACATGCGCACGAACTTGCGGTTGGTGGCCTTGGCGATGCTCTGGCCGAGCGAGGTCTTGCCCACGCCCGGCGGGCCGACCAGGCACAGGATCGCGCCCTTCATGTTCTTCACCCGGGTCTGCACCGCGAGGTACTCGAGGATGCGTTCCTTGACCTTCTCCAGGCCGAAATGGTCGGCGTCGAGCACGTCCTGCGCAGCCTTGAGGTCCTTGCGCACCTTGCTGCGCTTCTTCCACGGCACGCCCAGCAGCCAGTCCAGGTAGTTGCGCACCACCGCGGCTTCGGCCGACATCGGCGACATCTGCTTGAGCTTGTTGAGCTCGTTGCGGGCCTTGGTCTCGACCGGCTTGGGCATGCCGGCCTCGGCGATCTTGCGGGTGAGCTCGTCGATGTCGTTGGGCGCATCGTCGATCTCGCCGAGCTCCTTCTGGATCGCCTTCATCTGCTCGTTGAGGTAGTACTCGCGCTGGCTCTTCTCCATCTGCGACTTGACCCGGCCGCGGATGCGCTTCTCCAGCTGCTGTACGTCGATTTCGCCGTCGACCAGGCCGACCAGCTGCTCCAGGCGCGCGCCGATGGCGTGCGTCTCCAGCAGCTTCTGCTTGTCGCCGATGCGCACGCCCAGGTGGGCGGCGATGGTGTCGGCCAGGCGGCCGGGCTCGTCGATGCCCGACAGGGTCTGCATCAGCTCCGGCGGCAGCTTGCGGTTGGTCTTCACGTACTGCTCGAACAGGGTCATCAGCGAGCGCGCGATCGCCTCGACCTCGCGTTCTTCGCGATCGACCACCGGCTCGACCACGTGGGCCTGGCCGGCCAGGGCGCCATCGCGCTCGGCCACGGCATCGACGTCGACGCGCGACACGCCCTCGACCAGCACCTTGATGGTGCCGTCGGGCAGCTTCAGCAGTTGCAGCACATGCGCCAGGGTGCCGATCGCGTACAGGTCTTCGGCGCCGGGATCGTCGGTCTCGGCGGACTTCTGCGCGACCAGCAGGATGCGCTTGTCGGACTCCATCGCCAGATCGAGGGCGCGAATCGATTTATCGCGGCCGACGAACAGCGGGATGACCATGTGCGGGAACACGACGACGTCGCGCAGCGGCAGCACCGGCAGATCCAGCACGTCGCGTTCGGTGGGTTCGGTCATGACAGCTCCGGGGGGAGGAATACGGGTAAACCGGTACGGGAAAGCCGGGCGCCGACGGCGGCGCCCCGGATTGCGATTGTGGGCTTGAGAGCCCCTTGGGACGGTTATGGGGGCCTGCGCCATAGGATGCAAGCGGCCCGCGCTTCGCAGCGCGGGCCGTGCAGTAAAAACGCTTCGGAATCAGCCGGTTACAGACTGATATGCGACGTCCACAGGGAACGTCGCCAGGGGCCGCGTTCAGTCCGCGGCGGCGACCTTGGGCGCGGCGGCCGGCGGGGTCTGGTAGATCAGGTAGGGCTCGGTCTTGTGATCGATCACCGACTCGTCCACCACCACCTTGCTGACGTTCTCCAGCGAAGGCAGCTCGTACATCGTGTCCAGCAGCACCGACTCGACGATGGTGCGCAGTCCGCGCGCGCCGGTCTTGCGCTTGAGCGCCTTGCGCGCGATCGCGGCCAGGGCGTCCGGACGGAACTCGAGCTCGACGTTCTCCATCTCGAACAGCTTCTTGAACTGCTTGGTGATGGCGTTCTTGGGCTCGGTCAGGATCGTGATCAGGGCCTGCTCGTCGAGTTCTTCCAGGGTCGCGACCACCGGCAGGCGGCCGACGAACTCGGGGATCAGGCCGAACTTGATCAGATCCTCGGGCTCGACCTCGGCCAGGATCTTGCCGACCTCGACCTTGCGCTCGCTGCTCTTGACCTTGGCGCCGAAGCCGATGCCGCCGGCCTCGGTGCTGCGCTGCTGGATGATCTTGTCCAGACCGGCGAACGCGCCGCCGACCACGAACAGGATGTTGCGGGTATCGACCTGCAGGAACTCCTGCTGCGGGTGCTTGCGGCCGCCCTGCGGCGGCACGCTGGCGACCGTGCCTTCGATCAGCTTCAGCAGCGCCTGCTGCACGCCCTCGCCCGACACGTCGCGGGTGATCGAGGGGTTGTCGCTCTTGCGCGAGATCTTGTCGATCTCGTCGATGTAGACGATGCCCTGCTGCGCCTTCTCGACGTCGTAGTCGCACTTCTGCAGCAGCTTCTGGATGATGTTCTCGACGTCCTCGCCCACGTAACCGGCTTCGGTCAGCGTGGTCGCATCGGCGATCGTGAACGGCACATTGAGCAGGCGCGCCAGGGTCTCGGCCAACAGGGTCTTGCCCGAACCGGTCGGACCGACCAGCAGGATGTTGGACTTGGCGAGCTCGACGTCGTCGTTCTTCTGACGGCTCTCGATGCGCTTGTAATGGTTGTACACGGCGACCGCGAGCGTGCGCTTGGCGCGCAGCTGGCCGATCACGTACTGATCCAGCACTTCCAGGATCTCGCGCGGCTTGGGCAGGTGGCTACGCGCCGACTGCGCCTTCTCCTCGAGTTCCTCGCGGATGATGTCGTTGCAGAGCTCGACGCATTCGTCGCAGATGAACACGCTCGGCCCCGCGATCAGCTTGCGGACCTCGTGCTGGCTCTTGCCGCAGAACGAGCAATAGAGAATCTTGCTGCTATCGCCGGTGCTGCGTCCCTGTCGATCGTCGCTCATGCTTTTGCCCAAGTGGTGCGGTGTGCACGGAACGTGCCGCTAAGGGCCATATCCGGATGTACGTAGTGCGCTGTCGGCCCGAGGATAACACAGCGCTCCGGCCCGTCTTCGGGCCGGCCGCCGAGTCTGTTCGTCGCCGAAAACAGGTTCCGGATCAACGGCTTGCGCGCCGGTGTCGGAGCCTGGGGATCAGGCCGCCTGGATCGAGTCTTCCGGCCGGCGCTCGAGCACCTGGTCGACCAGACCGTACTCGCGTGCCGCTTCGGCGCTCTTGAAGTTGTCGCGCTCGGTGTCGCGCGCGATCGTCTCGATCGGCTGGCCGGTGTGCTTGGCCAGGACTTCGTTGAGGCGCTGGCGCAGGGCCAGGATCTCGCGCGCCTGGATTTCGATGTCGGTGGCCTGACCCTGCGAGCCGCCGGACGGCTGGTGGATCATGACCCGCGAGTTCGGCAGGGCGTAGCGCTTGCCCTTGGCGCCGGCGGCGAGCAGCAGCGCGCCCATGCTGGCGGCCTGGCCGATGCAGATCGTGCTCACGTCGGGCTTGATGTACTGCATGGTGTCGTAGATCGCCATGCCCGCGGTGACCACGCCGCCCGGCGAGTTGATGTAGAAGCTGATGTCCTTCTCGGGGTTCTCGGCCTCGAGGAACAGCATCTGGGCGACGATGACGTTGGCGACATGGTCGTCGACCCCGCCGACCAGGAAGATCACCCGCTCCTTGAGCAGGCGCGAATAGATGTCGTACGCACGCTCGCCGCGGCTGGTCTGTTCGACCACCATCGGAACGAGGTTCAGGGCTTGGATTCGGTTGTCCATCTCGACGGCACCTATGGCTGACGTTGAATGCTTTGCAGAGCCTTCGGCGGTACCGAAGGTTCCCGGTTAAGCCCAACTTGGGGCCTGTCGGGCCTCTACGCAAGGGCGTCCCGCGGTTCGGGACGCCTGCCTGGCGCGCTCGCTTCCTGCGGGATCGTCGCCCCGACGGTTACTGGCGGATCGCTTCGCTGAACGACAACGGCTGCTCGGTGTGCTGGGCGCGCTCGGCGATCCAGTCGATCACCTGCTCTTCCATCACCCGGCCCTGCAGGCTGTTCATCAGCTGCGGGTCGTTGCGGTACAGCTCGATCACCTGCTGCGGCTCCTCGTAGGTCGAGGCGATCAGCTTCAGGGTCTCGTTGAGGCGGCGCGGGTCCAGCATCAGCTGGTTGCGGCGCGCGATCTCGCCGACCAGCAGGCCGACCAACACGCGCTTGCGGGCGCTGTCCATGAAGGTCAGGTAGGCGTCGGCCGGGGCTTCGATGTTGCGGCCCTGGCGGCGCGCCTGCTCGACGGTCTGACGGGCCATGTCGCGGGCCTCGCCTTCGACCAGCTTCGGCGGCATTTCGACGCTCTGGTAGGCGGCGATCAACTGCTCGCCTACTTCGCGGCGCAGACGGGTCATCAGCGCACCCTTGAGCTCGCGCTCCAGGTTGCTGCGGATGTCGGAGCGGAACTGCTCGACGTCGCCGCTCTTGATGCCGAAGCTCTTGATGAAGGCGGCATCGACGTCCGGCAGCACCGGCTCGGACACCTGGGTGGCCTTGAGATGCACTTCGACGGTGCGGCCGGCGAACTGCGGCACGCGCCAATCGGTCGGGAAGTCGATCGCGGCGATCTTCTCGTCGCCGGCCTTGAGGCCGACCAGCGCGTCCTCGATGGCGCCGAACATCGCGCCCGAGCCGATCACGGTCGCGCCGCGCTCGACGCCTTCGGCGGGAATGCGCTCGTCGCCGATCTGCGACCAGGTCTCGATCTCGACCGCGTCGCCGGCGGCGGCCGCGCGCTCGACCGGGTTCCAGGTGCGGCGCTGCAGGCGCAGATTCTCGATCATCGCCTCGATGTCGGCGTCCGCGACGTCCGCGGTGTGGCGCACGACATTGAGCTTGGCGACGTCGATGTCGCCGAAGTCCGGCACCACTTCGAAGGTGGCGACATAGGCCAGCTCACCGCCCTCGGCGGCCGCCGGCTCGATCATCGGGTTGCCCGCGATCTGCAGCGACTCCTGGCGCACGGCATTGCTGAAGCCTTCGCGCAGCAGGCCGTCGAGCACTTCGGCGCGGACCTGCTCGCCGAAACGCTGCTCGATCACCTTGGCCGGCACCTTGCCGGGACGGAAACCCTTGATCTTGGCGCCGCGCGCGATTTCGCGCAGGCGACCGCCGACCTGGCTCTCGAGGCGATCCGCCGGGAGACTGAAGGTCAGACGGCGTTCCAGATTACCCAGCGATTCGACCGAAACTTGCATATCCACTCCTGCTACCGCGACGGCCCGTCGCGGCACGATGTTGAAGACCTGTCCGACCGCCGGCCGGGCCAGCGCCCTCCAGCGGAACTTACTAGTTTCGCCGATTACGGGCCGCGCTGCCAGCCGGTCGGGCCGGCGTCCCGAATTCCGGGCTCAGGCGCGACCGCCCCGCTCCGGGCTCAGCGCAGGATCCGGCGGAAGGTCAGGTTCAGCCTCGGGCCGCAGGGCCGGGACAGCTTGGCGATGCCGTGCAGCCAGTGGCGCTGGGTGTCGCCGCGCATCAGCAGCAGGCAGCCTGAATCCAGCGGAATCCGCACGGGCGGGGTGACGCTGGGGGCAGCCCCGCGCGCGACCCTGCGCTTCATCACGAACACCCGCCGCTCGCCCAGGCTGAGCGAGGCGATGGTCGGGCGCGGCCCGAGTTCGGGCTCGTCGTCGCTGTGGAAACCCATGCCGTCGCGGTGGTCGCGGTAGTAATTGAGCAGGACGCTGTTGAAAACCGCGCCGCTGGCCCGCTCCACCCGTCTCTTCAGGTCGGCCAGCAGCGGCGTCCACGGGCGCGGCTGCAGGTGCAGGCCGGAGTAGGTGTAGGCGGCATTGGCATCGCCGTACCACGCGCTCAGGCGCGGCTGCGCGACCTCGCGCCCGAACACCACGATCCGCTCGGCGCGCCAGGGCACCTGTTCGATCAGCTCGGCCAGGATCTCGGCGTCGGGCCGGCCCAGGTCCAGATGCGCCAGCCGCGACACATCGGCGCCGTCCATCGCCAGGGTTTCGAAGGTCTCGGACGGGGCGAACAGGTCCTGCATGCGCGTTGGGCGCTCCTCGTAGCCGGCGCCGGGGCTGGTGCGAAAGGCGGGACTCGAACCCGCACGGGGGTTACCCGCTGGAACCTAAATCCAGTGCGTCTACCAATTCCGCCACTTTCGCGTTCGCGCCGCCCCGCAACGCGGGCCGGGCATTCTAGGCGCGCAACGCGGGCGCGCGCAAAGGGCGATGGCGCGAGCGCCTGCGCGCGGCCGCAACCGGCTGCGCGGGCGAACACGCGCCTGTGGACCGGCCGCCGCCGCGACCGCTAGTCCGCGGCTTGCACGGTAGCGGTATTGCCGGCCGCCGTTCCGTGCACTTCGTCGATCGCCGCGACCTTGCCGTCCTTGATCGTGATCAGCGTGGTCTTGCCGTCGCGGAAATATTCGAAGCGCTCACCGACTTCGGCGCCGTGCTTGTTCTCGATCTTTTTGATCCGGCTCGGCGCGCCGGCAACCTGATAGACCTGCCCCACGCCGTCGCCGAGCACGATGACGCGGTTGCCGAAGGCGACCGAATCGCTGGCCCAGGCGGGCGCTGCCAGCACCAGGCCCAAGGCGAGCCCCCATCCCAAGTTACGCATGAGCGACCTCCTCGTCCGTGGATACGCTCCAAAGTACGGTCCGCGTCCCAGCGCAGGCTTAACCGATTCGGGAAATGCGCCGAACCGGTGGAGCGATCGCCCTCGCCGGGCGGAACGATGCATACCGCGTTCTAAGCGCGGGCGACACGTTCAGCGGCTGACGAACACCGCGATACGGTCGCTGCGCGGCAGTGCGTCGCCGTCGAGCCATGGCTCGGCGGCGACCACCGAGGTACATGGGCCCAGGGTGCAGACACGGATCGTGCGCCCTCTCGCCTGCTGCGCCAGCGCATCCAACACTTGCCGCAGGATCGCGCCGGTGAACGGCGTGTACAGGTAATAGACGTTGCCGGCGTCCAGGCCGGCCTCGCGCGCATCCGTGCAGGCGAAGCTGGCGCGGCCCAGGCCGAGTTCGGCGGCGCAGGCGCGCGCACTGGCGACGTAGGCCGGCTCGATCTCGATGCCGTGGGCGTGCGCGCCGGTGCAGGCGGCGACCAGCAGCGGCACATGGCCGAGGCCGGCACCGAGGTCGATCAGCACGTCGTCGGCATCCAGCGACAATCGCCGCAGCAGGTCGAAGGCGTGCCGTGCCGGCGTCGGCTGGTAGAACACCATCTCCTCGCCGAGCGCGCCCACGTCGTCGCCGGGCGCTGGCAGGCGCAGTACGCCGCTGACGAGTTCGTCGAGGTGATCGTAATGCTCGCCCGTGGCCGCCTCGCCGGTTTGCCTGGCCCACTGCAACAACCGCGTGCCGCTGCGGCGGATGTCCTCGCGCAGCTCGTCATAAAAAGCCTGGTCCAGGGCCTCCAGCCGGGCGCGCAGCCCCCGCGCGCGGGCCTGCTCGCTCCCGCCCCCCAGATCGTAGGCGGCGAAATCCAGCGCCCGCTCCAGGCGATCCAGCGCCTGCGAGCGCTCGCGCAGCCGCAGCGGCTCCAGCAGCGCCGAGTCCGCTTCCAGTATGTCGAGCAGGCCTTTCAGGGCGGTCATGGGATCGGTCGGCGTGGCGTCGGGAAACCGCCGAATGGTAGCCGCTGCCGCAATGTCCGGATCGGCGTATGGACGCCCGCTGCGGCCGCGCGAGCCGGCCCTGAGACGGCATCGGCAAAGGCAGGCGCCGCATCCGCCCTCGCGGCCCGATCGCGGGGCCGGAGCAGACGCGGCCTGAATCCCGGGCCACCCGCGCGCCGGAAGTCGGCAGCACCCGGCATCCCCGCTGCCTGTAAACTGGCCGTTTTTTGGCCATTCGTATTTTGGAAGCTTCACAACGGACGCTGGTCCGTGGTCCGACGTTCATCCGCCTGCTCGCCCGTCTTACCGATATCGACGTTCCACCGCCCCAGCCGTCGCTGTCGGACCGGTTGAGCGATTGGATCGACTGGACCCGGGCCGTGGCCTTGTCCCGGGTCCTGGACGGCAGGCCGCCGGCGGTAGAACCGGGCGGACCGGTCTTCGACGGCACGGAAGAGTCCGCGTACGCCGCTACGCGTGCCTCGCTGGGCAGCGCGATCGCCGCCTGCCTGGAACTGCCCGCCCCCACCCAGGCCGACGCCGAACCCGCGCAAGCCGACTACGCGGTTTTCCAGCAGCATTACCTCGCCACGCAGCGGGCGATGCTGACGGCGACCGGCCGGCTGCGCGGACGGCTGCGCGACCTGCTCGTCGGCCTGTCGGCGGACACCGCCCGGCTCGCCGAGCTGGACGCGCTGATGGAAGCGGTGCTGAGCCCGCGCGAGCAGGCCTTGCTGGCGGCGGTCCCGGCCTTGCTCGGCGCGCATTTCGAACGCTTGCGCCTGGCCGCTCAGGCGGCCGCGGACGGCACGCCCGGCGCGGCGGCCGATGCCTGGCTGAACGTATTTCGCAAGGACATGCAGGGCGTGTTGCTCGCCGAACTGGATGTGCGTTTTTTACCGCTGGAAGCCCTGCTCGCGGCGCTTCGCAGCCACTCATTGGTGCCTGATGTTCAGACTGCTTGATCTTGTTGTCTTCCTGCTCGGCCTGACCGCGGTGTGCTGGATCGGCGCCGGCTATCTGGTCTCGAACCCGCTGGGCCTGGCCGTCACCCTGCTGATCGGCGCCGGTTATCTGGCCGGAGGATTGGAACTGTTGCGCTACCGCCAGGCCACGGCCACGCTGGAGCGCGGTCTCGGCGAGCTGTCGGCGGCGCCGTCCAGCCTGGAGGACTGGCTCGCCCAGCTGGATCCTTCCCTGCGCAATGCGACGCGCCAGCGCATCGAAGGCCAGCGCGTGGCGCTGCCGGGGCCGGCGCTGACGCCCTACCTGGTCGGCCTGCTGGTGCTGCTGGGCATGCTGGGCACGCTGCTGGGCATGATGGCCATGCTCAGGGGCACCGGACTGGCGCTGGAAACCGCGACCGACCTGCAGGCGATCCGCGACTCCCTGGCCGCACCGGTGAAGGGGCTCGGATTCGCCTTCGGCACCTCGATCGCGGGTGTCGCGACCTCGGCGATGCTGGGCCTGCTGGCCGCGCTGTGCAGGCGCGAGCGGCTGCGGGCGGTGCAGTGGCTGGACGCGAAGATCGCGACCAGCCTGCGCGGCCATTCGCAAACCCATCGACGCGAGGAAAGCTTCAGGCTGCTGCAACTGCAGACCGAGCTGATGCCCGCGCTGATCGACCGCCTGCAGACGATGATGGCGACGATCGAACAGCAAAGCCTGGCCACCAACGAGCGCCAGATCGCCAGCCAGGCGGCCTTCCACGACAGGACCCAGGCCGTGTTCGCGCAACTGGCGTCCTCTGTGGAGCAGTCGTTGCAGAAGAGCGTCTCCGACAGCGTCCGCGTCGCCAGCGAAGCCTTGCAACCGGTCATGGAGACGACGATGGCGGCCATGGCGCGCGAGACCACCGCGCTGCACGGCACGGTCCACCAGGCCGTGGAGCGGCAACTGCAGGGCTTGTCAGCCGGATTCGAAACCGCCGCCGCCAACGTCGCGGGCATCTGGAACCAGTCGCTGGCCGAACAGCAGCGAACCAACGAAACCCTCAACCGCGAACTGCGCGACGCGCTGGATCAATTCGGCGCCAGCTTCGAGCAGCGCTCGACCGGCCTGCTGGACAGCGTCGGCGCCCGCCTCGACACCACCGCAAGCGCCGTGACGCAGGCCTGGACCCAGGCGCTGGCGCAGCAGCAGGACGTCAACGCGGCCCTGTCCACCCACAACCAGGAAGCGCTGGCCGCGGCGGCCGCTACGTTCGCGCAGCACTCGGCTTCGTTGCTGCGCAGCATCGATCAGTCTCATGGCGAGTTGCGGACGGCGCTGGCCGCTCAGGATCAACAGCGCCTGACCGCCTGGACCGAATCCCTGGCGTCGATGAGCAGCGCCCTGCGCGAGGACTGGGCGCAGGCCGGCATCGACACGGCGAGCCGCCAGCAAAGCATCTGCGACAGCCTGGCCCGCACCGCGGACGAGATCGGCGCGCGCACGCAGGCGCATGCCAGCGAAACGATCGCCGAGATTTCGCGACTCGTGGACACCGCTTCGGAAGCGCCCAAGGCCGCCGCCGAAGTCATCGCCGAGCTGCGCCAGAACCTGTCCGAGAGCATGGCCCGCGATACCGCGGTGCTGGAAGAACGCACCCAGTTGCTGTCCACGCTGGACACCCTCCTGTCCGCCGTGAATCACGCCTCCACCGAACAGCGCGGCGCCATCGATGCGCTGGTCGCGACTTCGGCGGAGCTGCTCGACCGGGTCGGCACCCGCTTCATGGGCCATATCGAATCCGAAACCGGCAAGCTCGGCGCGGTCGCCCACCAGGTCAGCGTGGGCGCGGTCGAAGTGGCGAGCCTGGGCGAGGCCTTCGGCGCCGCCGTGCGCGTGTTCGGCGACTCGAACGACAAGCTCGCCGACCGCCTGCAGGGCATCGAAGAAGCCTTGCAAAAATCGCTGGTACGCAGCGACGAGCAACTGGCGTACTACGTCGCCCAGGCCCGCGAGGTCATCGACCTGAGCCTGCTCGCGCAGAAGCAGATCGTCGAGGACCTGCAACAGCTGCCCGCTTCGCGTGCGTCGAACGACGCCGCAGCGGCATGAGCACCGACATCAGCAGCGAGGTCGATGGCGGCGCAGATGCCTCGGTTTCCGTTTGGGCCGCGTTCGGCGACCTGATGTCGATCCTGCTCGGCGCGTTCGTGCTGATCCTGGTCGGCGTGATCGCCGTGCAACTGCAGCTGGAGATCAAGCTCAACCAGGAGATCGCGCAGCGCAAGATCGAGACCCAGCGCCGCCTGACCCTGGAGCGTGCGCTGGCCGTGCCCTTGGCGGCGGGCCGGATCACCCTGGTCGACGGGCGCATCGGTATCCGCGGCAGCGTGCTGTTCGCCTTGAATTCCGATCGCTTGCAGCCCGAAGGCCGCGAAGTGCTCAAGAGCCTGGCTGGCCCGCTTGCGGAATATCTGCGCGCACGCGACGAAGCGCTGATGGTGAGCGGCTATACCGACGACCGCCAGGTCAGCGACGGCAACCGCGAGTTCGCCGACAACTGGGAACTCTCCGCCCAGCGCGCCCTGACCGTGACCCGCGCCCTGATCGCCGAAGGCGTGCCCTCGTCCTCGGTATTCGCCGCCGCGTTCGGCGCCGAGCAGCCGGTCGCCGTCAACACCGACGAAGCCGGACGCGCCAGCAACCGGCGCGTGGAGATGGCGCCGGTCCCGCGATTGCAGCGCGCCGCCGCGTCCTCCGATGCGCGATAACCCGGTCCCCGACCACGCGATCCTCGATGCCTGGCGCGAACAAGGCGCCGACCGCATGGATCCCCTCGCCTTCCACTACCTGGTGGCGCTGCGGCGGCGCGCGATCGACCGCGACGGCGATGCCCGGCGCGAGCTGGAGCGCCGCCTGTCCGATCTGATCGCGGCCTATGCCGGCGATCTCGCGCGTACCGCCGCTCATGCTGCCGATGCCAGCCCCATCGGCATGCCCGCTCGCGGAATGCTCGGCGAACTGGCCGACGAACTCGCCGGTCGCGCCGCATCGCGCAACGGCGGCAAGGTCGCCGACGACAACGCCGCTCGCGCCGTGCTTCCGGAACTGGGAATGCTCGACGACTTCCGCAAGATCTGGGCCAGCGTGCGCAGCGACAGTCAGGTCCGACGCTCGCTGGAGGACGCACCCAGCAATGCCGGCCCGCTCAATTCCAGCCGCCTCGTCCACCGCTCGCTCAGCCTGATGCGTGAACTTTCGCCCGGCTATCTGCAGCAGTTCCTGGCCTACGTCGACGCCTTGTCGTGGCTGGAACAGATGAACGAAGGCGGCGTCCTCGCTGCGCAAGAGCCGCCGCAACGCGACAGCGGCAAGCCGCGCACCCGCAAGCCGCGCAAGCGCCGCGAGTAGCGTCGGCGAACGAGCGCCTGCGAGACGCCAGCGGCGCGCCGGCGTTTTCGCAATGCCCGATATCGGCCACAATCGGTCGTTCGCGAGCGCCGCTCGCTCCGCCCAATCCCGCATGCCTGCACTGCCATCCCACAGCGCCTGGACCGGTACCCTGCTGCTCGGCGAGCACGTGGCGGTGCTGCAAGGCCGGGCCGGCGGCAGCCTCCGTCATGCCCATTACGCGCACCAGCTGCTGCTCAGCGAGGGCGCGCCGTGGCAAGTGGAGATCGACGGCGAACGACGCCAGGGCCAGCGCTTGTGGCTGCCGTCGTTCCAGCCGCATGCCGTGCTCGCCGCGCCGGCCGAGGGCTGCACGGTGTTCCTCGAACCCGGCCACGCCGATGTCGAGGCGATAGTCCAGCAACTGCCGCAGTTGCCGGCCCGGCTGCCGGCACTGCGATCGCGGTTGCCCGGCCTGTGCCGGGCGCAAGCCTTGGACCGGCGCCTGCAGGCGGCCATCGCCGAAATCGGCGCACGCCTGCCCGACAGCGTGGCTGCCGCCGATATCGCCCAGGCCGCGCACCTCTCCCCCAGCCAGCTGCATCGGCGCTTCCAGTCCGACCTGGCGGTCAGCCTGCGCGGCTGGGTGCTGTGGCGGCGTTTGCACCAGGCTTTGCTCCACTACCTCGCCGGCGACAACCTGACCGCCAGCGCGCACGCCGCCGGTTTCGCCGACCTGGCGCATCTGTCGCGCAGCTTGCGGCGCATGTTCGGCATCAGCGCCGCGCAGCTGCGCGGCCTGCAGGTGCAGGCCTAGCGCGAGCGCGCCTGCGCGAGCTGCGGCGGCAACGCCGGCACCTCTGCATGCGGCAGCTCGCGAAACGGCGCCAGCAACTGGCCGACATAGTCGCGCGGGTAATCCGGTTGGCTGCCGATGCCCAGGTCGCGCCCGCTCAGGCGATAAGCCGGCGCATCGAAGGCGGTTCCCAGCAGCCGATCCCAGACGGTGAAGAACAGCCCGAAGTTGACGTCGCCGGCGCTGCCGTAGCGCAGGTGATGGAAGCGGTGCAGCGGCGCCCATGCCATCACCCGGCCCAGCCAGCCCGGCCGCATGTCGACATTGGAATGCTGCAACAGCAGTTGGATGGCGATGGCGAAGGCCAACACCGCCGCCAGCGGATACGGCATGCCCAGCACCAGCAATGGCAGCACTCCGCCCACGGCTTCGGTGGCTTGGTGCAGCGGATGCTTCATCAGACCGTTGAAGCCGTACATCCGGCTCACGCTGTGGTGCACGGCATGCAAGCGCCACAGCCAGCCGATGCGATGGCTGGCGTAGTGCATGAGGGTCAGGCCCAGATCGGCGCCGACGATGGCCAACAGCAGTTGCGCGGCGAACGGCCACTGGGTCGGCCAGCACCGCCACGGCATCCATCCTGCGAGCAGCGGGATCAGGCCGATCGACAGCAGGTTCAAGCCTTCGTTGACCAGCACGTGCAAGGCATCGCGGCCGCGATCGCCGTGGTCCCGGTTGAAGCTCCGGTCGTACGGCCAAAGGTGCTCGGCGACGAAGGACAACAGCGCCGCCAGGCCCAGCAACGGCAGCAACCACAGCGCATCGCCGTCGCGGTGGCCGACCCACCACACCGCCGTGCCGACGAAGCCGAACAGGAACAAGGGCGCGTACAGGCGCAGCATCCAGCGTTTCATCTTCGCTCCAGGCGACCGGGGAGCCGGCATGCTGGCGCCCATGCCGCTCGCGTGGCTTGAACAAACCACGCATCCTGCGCGTTGGGACCGTTCTGGCTGGAAGAAGCAGCGCGCCTATCGCGCGGCGGCGGTCGCCGCTTCAGTCGTCCCGACCCAATAGAATCTCGCGCGTCTTCGACAGCGCGCCCTCCCGCCAGGACAACGTCCAGCGGTAACGACCCGGCTCTGGGCAAGGACCTGCCGAGCCGCGATCGAGGGAGCGCTTGCAGATCGGCGAATCGCGCACGACGTCGAAGGTGACCTGGACGCGGTCGCCCACGATCGCCAGCGCGCGCACGTCGCCAGGCACATGCAAGGACGTATCGTCGCCATAGCCGCTTTGCTCGGCGCGTCGCCACAGGTCGGTCATGTAATCGTTGTCGAGACGGCCGGGACGCAAGCGCGGATCGCCCTTGCGCAACGGCGTCATCACCACGACGTCGTTGGTGCAGTCGAAGCTCGCGCCGATGCAGGTCGCGGTGAGCAGATAGACCACTTCGTCCACGCCGTCGCGATCCAGATCCGCGATCTGGACGCGGCTCGCCCGGATATCGTTACGGATATCGTCGCCCGGATGGAACTTGGTCCAGACATTGGCCGCACGCACCGCTCCGCGACTGTCGATGGCGCCGACGCCGCCGCTGAACATCATCGCCAACGCCGCGAACGCCACGACCGCGATTCCTTGCCGCTTACGCATGACCTGCTCCTTGTCCGTCGTCCCAGGATTCTAGAACGGCCGGCCGCTCGCACGGCATCGGCGTAGCGCCCGAATCTCCCGGCCTGGCGCAACGCCCGGACAAAGAAAAAGGCACCCGGACTTGCGTCGCGGGTGCCTTTGAATTGGTGGGCCGTCAAGGATTCGAACCTTGGACCTATTGATTAAGAGTCTTGGCAACTTAGCTCTTAAATCAACGCGTTAGCCAAACAAATATTCCCGATACCGCTCCGCGGAACGCGCTAGAAAATTAGGGTTTCAACCTCATTTTCCCGGCGAACCGAGGGCGCGAAGCCTATCACTTGGCGCACGTTTGATCACCCTCCTCGCTCATGCCATGCCGCCGGTAGGGCACGAGGCCATGTCGGCGCTCCATCTCTCTCAACGCCGCTCTTACAGCGGTTTCATTGGCAGCGGCCCAGCGCGACGCCCACGCGATCGCTCGATCGCGGCTGTGGGTGATGACGTGCGGCTTCGGATCCGCATAGCGACGCACTTCGCTCAACCAGGTCTCCCCGTCGACTCGCCGCCTAACCATGGCGATCTCCATGCCGACCGGTCCGCCAATGCGAAGGACCTGGTCGCCAAAGTCCCTACCCGACACCAGCCATGGGTACCACCGGAAGTCGTCAGGCAGAGGCTTCATGGCGGCGATGGTAGGCCACAGGCGGCGCGTCGCCGTTGCTGACGAAGCTCAACCGAAGAGTCAGCGGCAGGCGGTTCCACACTACTTGTATGCAAATTTTTCGGACGGCCGTCGGAAACGGGTTACAAAGGTAATTGCCCCAGGATTTCGGCCATTTATCCTTGCGATTCAAAGGCTTAAATCCCGTTTTTGAAGGTAACAGTAGGGTAACGAACAGGTAATTAGGTAACCTTTCCAAAGGGTTATATCGGCGTCTCTAGAATCCCTTTCAAATCAGAGGCTTGTGTACCGATAACCTTTTTCGTAACCGCGGTGTTACCTCTACCGGTTACATAAAAAGGCCTTGCATATCAAATAGATATGCCATGGCGAGGCCCAGTCGTTACCCGTTACCAGGTTCCGATGGCCGTCCGAAAAATGCGACCCGCCGGGGCAGCCTCAAGACGCGCAGAGAGCACGGCGTAACCGCTCCCGCCGCCGCAGGGTTCCGCAGGGCCGTCGAGGCCCGGGAAATGCAATTCGCGCCCGCACAGGTAGCGCGGGAAGCCCTGCCGCAGGGGTGCAGGGAAAGAGGGGTACATAGACCGCAGGCGTGGCGGGGGGATGACTGCGCGCGCCAAGGGCCATCCACGTGGGTGATAGCCTCTGCCCAGTCGTGGAACGACAGGGGGACAAATTGGGACTTTTGGAAGACATTCTGGATTGGTCGGGCGGCTTGCCCGCCTGGCAACGCGACGCCCTGCGACGCCTGTTTCTCACTGGCTCTCTAACGCCCAGTGATCAAAGCGAACTCATCGCCCTCGTAAAGGAAGAGCATGGCGGAGCTCCCAAGGCCACCGTGCGCCCAATCCCTCTATCCATGGACCACATTCCCGCGGCGGGGTCTGGCGGAAGCGTTCAATTGCTCAGGCTTGAGAACCTTCAGAGCGTCAACCGGTTTGCGTCCGGCCGGTCAGTGGAGTTCGCCCCCGATCGGCTCAATGTTTTGTTCGGCGAAAACGGGGCAGGTAAGTCGGGATACGCCCGAGTCTTGAGGAACGCCTGTCGCGCTCGGCATCGTCAGCCTGTATTCACCACGCAGCTGGAGTTAGAGACCGACGCGAGCGATGCTTCTGGCGCCTAACGTCTAGGCCGCGCGGCGATTTCAGCATCGGCCCTGAATGAATTGTTAGCGCTCAGCCTGTGTGCCTTGGCAAGGGAACGCATCGCGGAGTGCCATGACGACAAGAAACGTGTCGGGTTGGTGAAGCTCCTTTGGGTTGTCCCGTAAGTACTTGGCAACCACTCTGGCCGCCTGCCCATTGTTGACGCCAGTGGGCGGGACGCAGAAGAGCGCCTTATCTGGAGTGATCTTCTGGTAGATCTGGTTGGTAGTCACGACGCCTTGGACGAGACCGAAGCAGAAGGCGCTACCCTGCACTGTCTCAACATTCTTAAGATTGTCATCGTCCATGTAGCGAACCGCTGCACCGCAATCGCGCAATAGAGTCGTGCCATTTGCATCAGCAGATCGCGCCGGTGCCGAAATGCACATTAAAACCAAGACAATCGCAAAGAATCGCATAGCTCCCCTTAACGCTAACGCCAGAATTGAGCGGAGCCGCGAAGCGGCTTCGGCTTTAATAAATTGTTAGGCCCCACCACTAGAGCCCGGCTTAATCGTTGTCAGGCGAAAGCCCGCGAATGGAGCCCGCCGGCCGCGCTTGCGATGCTGCCCAATTTGGATTCGCAGCTCAGTCAGTACGTTTGCGATTGAGTGCTGCAGACGCTTGCGTGGATCCGTAGTCATGGGTGATTGATCAAAGTTGTAACCGTGAAGCTGGCCGATCATCGACTTTATGTCTGATCGCTCTAGGGAGACTCCCTCCCAATCGTGTGCGAACAGATTGCGGATCTTCCGAGCAACCTCTAGATCGTCATATTGCTCTTTGGTTAGTAGGCCGATCGCAAACGCGGCTTTCATCCTTGTCGCAAGTGTTCCCAAGGGAGCGTTGAATCCCTCTATCAGGTCCTTGGACTGCTTACTGTCTACGAGGTACGTGAGCAATAGCCGTCCTAGAGTGTCCTCGGCGAATGCAGCCAAGGACAGGGCAAGTCCACGATCGTCATGAGCTGATAGAAGATAATTGAACCGATTGAGCAGGTCTAAGTCGGGGTCCCCGGATGGCACCGGCGCATGAGTTGCCAAATCGTCATTGAGGTTTCCGGTCATCTCGGGATCTCGGAATGGGCCTAACGCCTGAATTAAGCCGAGCCGCGAAGCGGCTTCGGCTTGAATGAATTGTTAGGCATCGCGCGGGCGTGTCAACGAAACTACCGAAGCAAAAAGTAGTGGCACGCCAAGTAATCCGCAGAACAATGCTCCAATGATGTAGTTGCTGTCATCCGCTATTTGCATAGCCGAGACGACACAGAAAATAGTTAGCACCAAACCAAGGGCGAGCGGGATTGCGCGGAAGAAGTTCTTAAGGAAGGCTTTCACCGGGACCTCGTCAGTTATTCAAGGCTATTTAGCCGATTCTCGTGATCGTCCGTCTTATCAGACAGGTCGCTAATGGTGCCTTCTGCATCCGAGAGCCGCCCCTGAAGATCTTCCGCTGCGGCGGCAGCATCGGACGTGGTGCTTTCGGCCGCGGCTAAGCGAAGGGACGTTCTCGTGACACCAGATAGAACGGCCGCAAGGATCACTACCGCCAGCACTGTTGCGACCGCGATTTTCTCAGGGGATGACTTCATGGCGCCTCCTGCCTAACGCCTGAATTAAGCCGAGCCGCGAAGCGGCTTCGGCTTGAATGAATTGTTAGGCGCCAAGCGACACCTCATCAAGGTTTTGATGGCTTTCGCATATTCTCAATTGCCTCTCTTATCGCGCGATCTGCCTCCTCCTCAGCCTCTCTTTGTCGCCTCTGGTAATCAACTAAGAACTCATCTAGCGAGGCGACGAAGGTTCTTGCACAGGCATTCTCCTCACCCATTCCGCACAAACCGACTACTTGAGTCAGGTAGTTCTCATGAGGGAAGGCTTCTTGCGTTACGACCGCCGAATATATGGTGGTCCTAGTTGCTTCTTTGCTCGGCGGTAGGCACATGAAGTGAATGATGTACTCCCCTTTGCCCTTGGAATCAGAGAGTCTCAACCAAGTAGATCTACGAATGCCCTCTTTAACTTCATAGACCATTCGCGTTCCAAGGAGATCCTCTGAGCAATTAGGGTTCACGAACACGGTTGTGTATTTCTGTTCCTCAGCCGAGAGATTGGCAGAGTGGAGAAATGTAACTGCGAAGAGTGCAATGAATAGTCTTGCGTCCATCGGGTTACTCCACATTGGCGCCTAACACCTTATAGGCCTCGGATCGAAACATACCGCAGCAGCAACGTTGACACGTCCCCTTGCTGCTCAGGCTGCTGCGGCTGCTCGCCCCACGATCTGGCACAACAACGGGCAGCGGAGGTTCAAATTGAGTTTGCCGACTTGGAGATTTCCGGCCACAAACTGGCCGACTGCGACGTAGGGCGTCACCTGTTCTTGCCCCCTTTTTTGCCGCCAACATTGATCGTCAGAGGCGCGTGATTCGTCTGGCTGCCAGTGACAACCTGGCCTTGCTCGCCACCGCTGATGACGGTGGCTGGCGCGGAGACTGAAGTAGCGAGCACCGCAAGCGCCGCCGCCCGAAGTTCGGGCGTTGCGGTACGAAATCGTCGAAGCAGTTCCGCCTCATCGCCCGCGAGCGCCGACGATGGTGCCGCCGTTAGGACGAACTGCACATCGACGCCGTGCATTTGCACGAGCGCGAGATATTCCGCGTTTGGCGACGACTGCCCCGCTTCATATTTCAGCTGCGCCTGCTTACGCACGCCGCCGATATCGGCCATTTGCTGTTGGGTGAGGCCCAGTCGCTTCCTTTCCTGCCTGAGCCGGTCGCCCGACTCCTCCCTGTATATGCCCTCTGAGTACGCCATTACGTTCCTTGACTGTTGACAGGTACGTTTTCGCGTACTACTGTCTATCCCGAATTGCACACTTTTTACCCCCGCAGGTATGCAAAACGCAAAGCGACTCCAGCTCGCCTATGCCGCCGCCCGGCTATCTGAACTGCACGCGATCGTCGAAGTGGCCGCTGGCGGCGACGTGCGCGGCACGCTGACCTACGTGTGTGGCCAGTTCGAAAAGTCGACCGAGTTCAAAGAGTTGGCCAAGGAGACCCAGCGCGACTACCGCTGGTGCGCCGACACGGCGAAGGAATACGTGCTCAAGGACGGTTCGAAGCTGGGGCAGATGCCGGTGGCGCGCATGACGCTGCCGATGATGCAGCGCCTGGTGGAGACGCTGGCCAGCGGCCGCGAAGCCACGAAGCTGCAGCCCGCCATCCAGCCGCGGCCGAGCAAGGCCAATCACGTGCTGCGCTACCTGCGCAGGATGTTCGCCTGGGGAATGCGCTTTGGCCTGTGCGAGCACAACCCCGCTCGCGGCGTGCGCCAAGTGACTGAACGGGGTGAGTTCCGCATGCCCGAGCCCGAGGAGTTCGCCGCAGTGCTGAAGTTCGCCAGGGAGCGCGGCCAGCGCAAGGCGCACACTGAGGGAAGCGTCGCGCCCTACCTGGCCCCGGTGATGGTGCTGGCCTACAACCTTCGCCTGCGCGGGATCGAGGTCAACACCCTGACCGATGCTCACGCCGATGACGTCGGGATCCGCAGCAACCGCCGGAAGGGCTCACGCGACAACTTAACGCTGTGGAATGACGAACTACGCGAGGCCTGGACGTTCCTGCAGGCCTATCGGAAGCGGGTCGTTGAAGAGAGCCGGTTGCCGATCCCATTGCGCCCAGAGCAGCGGCGACTGCTGGTAAATCAGTCGGGGACGCCCCTGACGAAATCGGCGCTCGATAGCGCCTGGCAACGCATGATTGGCATGGCGATCACCGCGAAGGTCATCACCGAGGTCCAGCGCTTTTCACTCCATGGGCTTAAGCACCGCGGCGTGACCGACACCGTGGGCAACATCGGCGACAAGCAGGATGCCGCTGGGCACGTCGAACGCAAGATGACACAGCGCTACGCGCACGATCTGCCGGTGGTATCGCCGCCGAAAAGGCAGAAGTAGCGGGTCATCGACGCCGCTTCGCTTCTCGCTCAGCGGCCGCGCGATCACGCGAGTCCTTAAGGGCTTGGCGCATGGAGTCCAGGTTATCGATGCACCAAAGGCCATCTATGCAGCGGAAGCGCCCTGTAAGCACCGCGTCAAGGAGCTGCGGTACGCTCGCCGAGAAGAAACCCGCCCCCGTAATTGTCGGATCCGGCTCTAGCTCAAGCCGCGCGACCGGCACATCTGCGAGGCACGGCGAGAAATGTCCTTCTGGGGGGAACTTGCCGCCGAATTCTGTCCTCAGCCGCTCCTTTCCCATGCTCTTGCAAAGGGTGTGATAGCGATCGGAGCGCAGCAGCCATAATCCCAGCACACCTGCAGCGCGGTAGCGCTCCTGTCGATCGCGGTAGTCGCGCAACGACTGGTAGGAGCGTTGGATCTCGACGGCTAGTTTCACCGACCCGCGCTCTGCCCACACGTCGGCTTGCCAGCGGCCCCGATCGCCGGACCCGGGCTCCTCCATCGACGCGGTGCACCCCAGGTCCTCCAGCGCGCTGCGCACCAGGATCTTGGCAGCCTGATGCCATTGGCTTTCCTCTGACGAGCTACAGGCGCCACTGGCGTGCGCGAAGAAGGGATGGCCGTTAGGACTCAACTTGGGGATCGCTGGCGAAGGGCAGCACGGCATGACCAACTCGCCGACTGAGTAGGTGCGCTGCAGTTGCTCCCATTCAGTGCGAGTCATACGCAATGCGTTGACAACGCCATCGCCGCCAACGCGACGTGCTTCCACGAACTGAACCATGGCCCACCTGGATCCGCTGGCCGCTTCGAGCGGCGGAGTCGATAGCGTGCCGATTTTCCCGGCAATTTTCCCGATGGCAATAAAAAAGGCACTTAGGGGAGACCTAAGTGCCTGTTTTGTTTGGTGGGCCGTCAAGGATTCGAACCTTGGACCTATTGATTAAGAGTCAACTGCTCTACCAACTGAGCTAACGGCCCGGTACATCAGGAGCGAAATTGTATCAGAAGCTTTTCGGTCCTTACAACAATGGGGTGGCTGAGGGGACTCGAACCCCCGACATCTGGAATCACAATCCAGTACTCTAACCAGCTGAGCTACAGCCACCATAAAACGTAGACATACAACGCAAATCTGTTGCGAACTTGGCGCGCCCGGCGGGAATCGAACCCACAACCACCGGCTTAGAAGGCCGGTGCTCTATCCAGTTGAGCTACGGGCGCCAGTCCAACCATCTTAACTGACGCCCCAGCCTGAGTAGCGGATGGTCGGGGCAGAGGGATTCGAACCCACGACATCCAGCTCCCAAAGCTGGCGCTCTACCAGGCTGAGCTATACCCCGAGCCGGGGCTTCCGTTGCGCGCCAACGCCGCGAAAGGTCGAGTAGTTTGGGCGGCGGCATCGCCGCTGTCAACGAGGCAGCGACGATCCGGCGGCGTGTATGCTCCCGGCATCGTGAACATCCGTTCATTCGGCACATCAGGGGCATAGATATGCGCAGCGGCAATCCGGCATTGAAGGAATCGACCTTTCTCGACCTCGGCACCGGTTCGGTGGTTCAGGGCGACAGCCAGGCGATGAGCTTGAACGGCACGGTCAACAAGACCGGCCTGCTGTTGCTGCTGACTGTGATCACCGCGGCCTACGCCTGGAGCCAGATCAGCATCACCCCCGAGGGCGCCACCGGCCAGATGCCGTTCATGCTGATCGGCGGCCTGGGCGGCCTCGTCCTGGCCCTGGTGACGGTGTTCAAGAAGACCTGGGCGCCGGTGACCGCGCCGGCGTACGCGCTGGTCGAGGGCCTGTTCCTGGGCGCGATCTCGTCGATGTTCGAGGCGCGCTTCCCGGGCATCGTGATGCAGGCGGTGATGCTGACCTTCGGCACCCTGTTCGCGCTGCTGCTGGCCTACCGTTCGGGCCTGATCAAGGCGACCGAGAACTTCAAGCTGGGCGTGGTCGCAGCCACCGGCGGCATCTTCCTGCTGTACCTGGTCAGCTTCGGCATGAGCCTGTTCGGCAAGAACATCCCCTACATCCACGAGTCCGGCCTGATCGGCATCGGCTTCAGCCTGTTCGTGGTCGTGGTCGCGGCGCTGAACCTGGTGCTGGACTTCGACTTCATCGAAACCGGCGTCGAGCAGCGCGCACCCAAGTACATGGAGTGGTACGCCGCGTTCGGCCTGATGGTGACCCTGGTGTGGCTGTACGTCGAGTTCCTGCGCCTGCTGTCGAAGCTGCAATCGCGCAACTGAGCCCGACGCTCGGCCGCAACGAAGAAGGGGCGCAATCGCGCCCCTTTTTTTGCCTGCTTTCTTTTGACGGGCGGCCGCTCAGCCCTGCCCTTCGGCCGCTTGCGCGAGTGGCTGCGGCGCGCGCTTGCGCGAGGACCACAGCATCGCGGCGAGGGTGATCGCGCCCAGCAGCCAGCTGTAATGCACGCTGCCGGCCAGCGCCAGCGGCGAGACCGCGCCCAACGAGGCCGCCAGCAGGATCTGCGCGCCGTAGGGCAGCACGCCCTGGATCACGCAGGCGAAGATGTCGAGCACGCTGGCCGCGCGCGCCGGCGGCACGCCGTGCTGCTGGGCGATGTCGCGGGCCAGGCCGCCGCTGATCAGGATCGCGACGGTGTTGTTGGCGGTGAACACGTCGGTGGTCGCCGACAGCGCGGCGATGCTGAGTTCGCCGGCGCGCCGGCTCTTGTGCCCGCGCGCGAAGCGGCCGATCGCCTGCGCCAGCCAGGCCAGGCCGCCGGTCGCCTTCATCAGCGCGCCCAGGCCGCCGACCAGCAGCGACAGCAGGGTGATTTCGATCATGCTCTCGAAGCCGTCCCAGATATGCCCGGCGTAGGCGGCCAGACCGAAATCCTCGGCAAGGAAGGCGCCGAACGCGCCGGCCACCACCAGGCCCACGCTCAGCACCACGATCACGTCGACGCCGGCCAGGGCCAGGCCCAGCACGATCAGGTACGGCACGATCAGCCAGGCCGAGACCGGCTCCAGCGGCGCGACCGGCGCGGTCTCGCCGACGAAGCCGAGCACGACCACGGTCAGCAGCGCGGCCGGCAGCGCCAGCTTGAAGTTCTCGCGGAACTTCTCGCGCATGGTGCAGCCCTGTGTGCGGGTGGCGACGATGGCGGTGTCGGAGATCACCGACAGGTTGTCGCCGAAGGTGGCGCCGCCGATCACCGCGCCCAGCACCAGCGCCCGGTCCAGGCCGGAGGCGTCGGACACGCCCAGCGCGATCGGCGCGACCGCGGCGATGGTGCCCATCGAGGTGCCCAGCGACAGCGAGATGAAGCCGGCGACCACGAACAGGCTCGGCAGCAGCAGCGCCGGGTGCACGTGACCGATACCGAGCGAGACGATCGCGTCGACCGCACCGATCGCCTTGGACACTTCGACGAAGCCGCCGGCGAGCAGGAAAATCAGGCACATCAGCACCACGTTGCTGTCGCCCATGCCTTCCAGCAGCGTGTCCAGCGGCTTGAGCTTGCGGCGCCAGGCGATGAACGCGGCCAGCGCCAGCGCCGGCAGGATCGCGACCGGCGCGCGCAGCTGATAGAAGCCCATCGCTTCGCCGTGGGTGGTGAAGTAGATCCCGGCACCGAAGAACAGGGCCAGGAACAGCAGCAGGGGCGTCAGCGCGAGCGCGCTGGGGCGGACCGGGGCATTCATCGCTTCATCCGAATGGAACAATTTACCCGTCTATTTTGCAGTGCAACATGGGCGGTGTCGAGGGCTGGGGCTAGGGGCTGGGGTTGAGGTTCATGCAGCCCTGGCATGTGCGGCCCTCACCCCAACCCCTCTCCCGCTTGCGGGAGAGGGGTTGGGGCGCGGATGCGTCGCTTACCTCCCAAACGCAACGAGGCGCCCGAAGGCGCCCCGTTGCGGTACCGCGTCGGCCGAGATCAGGCCGTGGCGCGGCTCGCGATCGCCTTGGCGAACGACAGCGTATTGCCCTCGCCACCCAGGTCCGGGGTCAGCGAATCCTTGGCTTCGAGCGTGGCGACGATGGCCTCGCGCAGCTTGGTCGCCTTCTCCGGCTGGCCGAGGTGGTCGAGCATCTGCGCCGCGCCCAGCAGCAATGCGCAGGGGTTGGCGATGCCCTTGCCGGCGATGTCCGGGGCCGAGCCGTGCACGGCTTCGAAGATCGCCGCGTCGGTGCCGATATTGGCGCCCGGGGCCAGGCCCAGGCCGCCGACCAGGCCGGCGCAGAGGTCGGAGATGATGTCGCCGAACAGGTTGGTGGTGACGATGATGTCGAACTGCTCCGGACGCATCACCAGCTGCATGCAGGTGTTGTCCACGATCATCTCGTTGCACTGGATGTCCGGGTACTGCTGCGCCACTTCGCGCGCGGTCTTCAGGAACAGGCCCGAGGTCGACTTCAGGATGTTGGCCTTGTGCACCACCGTGACTTTCTTGCGGCCGGTCTTGCGGGCCAGGTCGAAGGCGTAGCGCACGATGCGCTCGGAGCTGCGGCGGGTGATCTTCTGGGTCAGCAGCGCGGTCTCGCCGTCTTCCGACAAGGACTGGCCTTCGCCGATGTAGGCGCCTTCGGTGTTCTCGCGCACGGTGATCAGATCGACGCCGCTCGGGAAGCGCGACTTGGTGTTCGGGAACGACTTGGCCGGACGCACGTTGGCGTACAGGTCGAAGCGCTTGCGCAGCTCGACGTTGATCGAGCTGAAGCCTTCGCCGACCGGCGTGGTCAACGGGCTCTTCAAGGCGATGCGGTTCTTGCGGATCGAGTCCATGGTCGCGGCCGGCAGCAGTTCGCCGTGCTTTTCCAGTGCGACCAGGCCGGCATCGGCGAATTCGTAGCTCAGACCGAGGTTCATCGCGTCGAGCACGTGCAGGGTGGCGTCCATGATCTCCGGGCCGATGCCGTCGCCACGGATGACCGTAATGGTTTGCGTCATGAGGGAAGTCTTCCAACGATAGGGCGCGGCGCAAGCGGCGCGGCGCACGAGGTGTGAGCCCCGTAATTATGCCGGAAGCGGCTCCGCCCTGCATTCGGCGGCGTATTGGACGATGGTCGGGGGCGGCCAACGGCCCGACTCGGCCAGGTCGGGCACGTCGTTCAGGCGGGTGCGCAGCAGGACGGCCTGCGGCGGGAGCGGCGGGAGCCGCGATCGCGACATCCAGCCGGCGCCGTCGTTGAGATATCGCGATCGCGGCTTACGCCGCTCCCACAGGAATCGACCGGGAATCAGCCGTGGTCGTGCCCGGCCGGCGCCTGGGCGTCGCCCTGCTCCAGCCGGTCGAGGAAATCGACCGCGCGGCGCAGGTGCGGGATCACGATGGAACCGCCGACCACCAGGCCGACCGAGAAGGCCTCGAACATCTCGTCGCGGTTGACCCCGGCTTGCTTGCACTGGGCGACGTGGTAGCTGATGCAGTCGTCGCAACGCAGCACCATCGAGGCGACCAGGCCCAGCAGTTCCTTGGTCTTCAGGTCCAGCGCGCCGGGCTGGTAGGTCTGGGTGTCGAGGGCGAAGAAGCGCCGCACGACCTGGTTGGGTTCGGCCAGGATGCGTTCGTTCATGCGCTTGCGGAAGGCGGTGAACTCGGCGACGCGGTCGCTTTCGGTACTGTCGTTGCTCACGGAAACTCCTTGAATGAGGGGCGCGGGATGAGGGGCGCGCTTGCCGTCGATGGCGTTGGCGTTTCGGCGTGCGGATCGTCCGGCTGGTTCATTCCCGGCCGGGCGTTCGCGGGCGCAGGCGGCCGTGCCGCCCGGCGCGCCCGCTCAACCCGCCAGCAGGGGTTCGAGACCGCCGGCGCGATGCAGCGCGATCATGTCGTCGTAGCCGCCGACGTGGGTGCCGCGGATGAAGATCTGCGGCACGCTGGTGCGGCGGGTCAGGCTCATCATCTTCTCGCGCTGCGCCGGGTCCAGGTCGATCCGGACCTCGGTCCAGGACTCGCCCTTGCTCTTGAGGAAGTTCTTCGCGGCGACGCAATAGGGGCAGATCGCGGTGGTGTAGATCACGATCTTCTCGGCCGATCCGGTCGGCGCGGTGTCGGTGACGCTCAAGACGATTCTCCTGATGAAACTCGGCGGGGTGCTTGCGGTCGAATATGGGCCCGCACGGTGCGCCATTAAACCGCGCCTGCGGAACGCTGTCGTCCACCGGTGCCTTCCGCGGCCCGGCCGGGCTCCGATTAATGGACGATTCACCCCGCCGGGCATGGCGGACCGCATCCTGCCGTGCGAACGTGCACCTGCCGTCCGCGCCACCCGCGACCGAGGAACGCCTGCTTGCGCCGCATCGCCCTGCTCTCCGCCGCCATCACCCTCGCCGTCGCCAGCGTCTGCGCGCCGGCCCAGGAATCGAGCCTGCCCGACATCGGCTCGTCCGCGGGCGAACTGCTGACCCCGGCCCAGGAGCGCGAATACGGCGCGATGATGCTGGCGCAGCTGCGCCACTACGACTACCTGCTGGAAGACCCGCTGATCAACAGCTGGCTCGACACCCTGGGCACGCGCCTGGCCGCCAGCAGCGACCGCCCGCGCCAGCCCTTCACCTTCTTCGTGATGCGCCAGCGCCAGATCAACGCCTTCGCGACCCTGGGCGGCTACATCGGCGTCAACGTCGGCCTGGTGCTGGCGGCCGAGCGCGAGGACGAAGTGGCGGCGGTGCTCTCGCACGAAATCGCCCACGTCACCCAGCAGCACGTGCTGCGCGGGGTCGAGCGCGCCCAGCGCGACCAGTTGCCGATCCTGCTGGCGATGCTGGGCGCGATCGTCGCGGCCCAGGCCGCCGGCGGCAATTCCGCCGACGCCGCCGCCCAGGCCGCGATGGTCTCGGCGATGGGCCTGATGCAGCAGCGCCAGATCGACTACACCCGCTCCAACGAGTCCGAAGCCGACCGCCTGGGCATCCAGACCCTGGCCCGCAGCCAGTACGATCCGGCCGCGATGGCGGACTTCTTCGCCAAGATGCAGGCCAAGTCGCGCAGCAACGCGGCCGGCTACTACGGCCCCACCCCCGATTACCTGCTGACCCACCCGGTCACCACCACCCGCATCAGCGAGGCCAAGGCGCGCGCCGAGCAGATCGCCCGCAGCACCGTGGTCGCGACCACGACGACGCCGAACGCCACCCGCAACGAACGCATCCCCAAGAACGGCTACAGCCTGCCCGGCGACGCGCGCGGCCTGGACAACCCGTTGCTGCCCGGCACGCTGAAGCTGCAGGGCTACGAGCTGTCCGGCGGCGAAACCGGCTTCTTCGAGTTCGCCCGCGAACGCATGCGCGTGCTCAGCGCCGAATCGCCGCGCGACGCCATCGCCGAATACGAGCGCCTAGGCAAGGGTAAGCTCGACGACGCCCAGCGCTATGGTCTGGCGGTGGCGCGGATGCGCGCCAACCAGGCCGCCGCCGCGGCGCCGGTGTTCGCCGAATTGCTGCAGGAACACCCCGACCACCTGTGGCTGAGCCTGGCCCTGAGCGAGGCCGAATCGCTGAGCGGTAAGGCCGTCTCGGCCGACGCCCGCTTCGACTCCCTGCTGCGGCAGATGCCGAACAACCGCGCCGTGGCGCTGACCTATGCCCGCTCCCTGTCGGAGCGCAATACGGTCGAGGCCGGCAAGCGCGCCCAGGCGGTGCTGCGTCCGCTGCTGGGCGCGGCCAGCGAGGACGCGGTGTTCCAGCAAGTGTTCGCACGCGCCTGTGAGATTGCGGGCGACCCGATCCGCGCCGGCGAGGCCTATGCCGAGGCCGCCTATCTGGGCGGTCGCCCGGAACAGGCCCTGGTCCAGCTGAACACACTGAAGAAGCGTCCGGAGCTGGATTACTACTCGCGCGCCCGGATCGAAGCCCGGATCGCCGCCATCACCCCGACCGTGCTGGAATTGCGGCGCCAGGGCGTGAAGGACGAGGACCTGCGGCGTCGCTGAACGGCTCTCGCCGGTCCTTGACCGGTCCTGGCCGCTCCTGACCGGATTTGTAACGTGTGACAGTCTGCTCCAGGGTCGCCGGTCCGCTCGCGACGGGCGCCCCGCGGTGGCGCTTTTGCCCAGCCAATCCCAAATCCCGCATCCCGCGCGCCGGCCTTTGCGACAGTGTCACGCGGACGTCATAAAACGGTAGTGTACTGACGCGGTTTCAAGGAAGAGCCCCGTTTCCACTCCCCCCGGTGACCGCGTGCAGAAGCGCATTTTGATAGTCGAAGACGAACCCGCCATCCGCGACATGGTGTCTTTCGCCCTGCGCAAGGGCGAGTACGACCCGATCCATGCCGGCGATGCGCGCGAGGCCCAGGCGGCGATCGCCGACCGCGTCCCCGACCTGATCCTGCTCGACTGGATGCTGCCCGGCACCAGCGGCCTGGAACTGGCCCGGCGCTGGCGCAAGGAATCGCTGACCCGCGAAATCCCGATCATCATGCTGACCGCGCGCGGCGAAGAGAACGACCGCGTCGGCGGCCTCGAAGCCGGCGTCGACGATTACGTGGTGAAACCCTTTTCGGCGCGCGAACTGCTGGCGCGGATCCGTGCCGTGCTGCGGCGCTCGCGCGAGGACGACGAGGACGGCAGCGTCGGCATCGGCCCGCTGCGCATCGACGGCGCCGCCCACCGCGTGTTCGCCCAGGGCGACGGCGGCGACCAGGCGGTGCAGATCGGTCCGACCGAGTATCGCCTGCTGCACTTCTTCATGACCCACCCCGAGCGCGTGTACTCGCGCACCCAGCTGCTCGATCACGTCTGGGGCGGCAGCGTCTACGTCGAGGAGCGCACGGTCGACGTGCACATCCGCCGCCTGCGCAAAACCCTGGAACCGCACCGTCTCGACGGCATGGTCCAGACCGTGCGCGGCGCCGGTTATCGTTTTTCTGCCTCACTCGCCGCGTAAGCTTGGCGGGTATGCCACCCCGCGCCCGATCCGCCTGGTTCCGCACCCTGGGACAGCTGCTGCTGATCCTGGCGGCCGCGGCCGTGGCCGGGCTGCTGATCGGCCAGCCGTGGCCGACCGTGACCCTGGCGGCGCTGGGCGTGGTCGCCTGGCACTACTGGCGGCTGCGGCGCGTGCTGATCCGGCTGACCGCGCGCCAGCGCCTGACCCCGCCGCTGGGCGAAGGCATCTGGAACGAACTGGACCGGCTGCTGCACCGCAGCCAGGCCGAGATGCGCGGCCGCAAGCGCCGCCTGATCGAAATGTTGCGCGCCTACCGCGCCGCCGCCGCGGCGCTGCCCGACGCGATCGTGGTGGTGGAGCGCAACAGCCAGCGCATCCAGTGGTTCAACGAAGCCGCCAACGGCCTGCTCGGCCTGCGCTACCCGCGCGATATCGGCGGTTCGCTGTCGCAGAAGCTGCAGCCGCTGCAGCTCGCTCACTGGCTGGCCGCCGGACGTAACGCCGAGCCGCTGGAAGCGTCCTCGCCGTGGAACCCGGCCGCGACCCTGAGCCTGCGCCTGATTCCCTACTCCGAAAATCTGTGGCTGCTGGTCGCCCGCGACGTCAGCCGCCTGTTGCAGCTGGAGCAGATGCGCCGCGACTTCGTCGCCAACGTCTCGCACGAACTGCGCACGCCGCTGACCGTGGTCCACGGCTATCTGGACATGCTCGACCCCAGCGAACACCCGGACTGGGCGCCGATGCTGGCCGAGATGCAGCGCCAGTCGCAGCGCATGACCCAATTGGTCGAAGACCTGCTGATGCTGTCGCGGCTGGAGTCGCAGGACAGCCTGCCGGCCGAGGAGACCGTGGCCATGTCCTCGATGCTGTCCACGCTCAAGCGCGAAGCCATGGCGCTGAGCCAGGGCCGGCACGAGATTGCGATGGAAGACCTGGCCGGGGTCGACCTGTGGGGCTCCAACAAGGAGCTGCATAGCGCGTTTTCGAACCTGGTCAGCAACGCGATCCGCTATACCCCCGCCGGCGGCTCGATCCGGATCCGCTTCCGCCCCGAACATCAGGGCATGGGGCGCGGGGTGTTGCTGGAAGTGATCGACAGCGGCTATGGCATTCCGGCCGCGCACCTGCCGCGCATCACCGAGCGCTTTTACCGCGTGTCCACCAGCCGTTCGCGCGAGAGCGGCGGCACCGGCCTGGGCCTGTCCATCGTCAAGCACGTGCTCAACCTGCACCAGGCGCGGCTGGAAATCGTCAGCGAGGTCGGCCGCGGCAGCACCTTCGCCTGCCATTTCGGCAGCGACCGCGTACGCAGCCGCGACGCCTATCTAGATAACCTGTCCGAAGCTTTGCCCTGAACCCCTCCAGCGCGCCCAGCCTGTGAACCTCGAGTCCGCCATGAACGCCGCCCTCACCAACGCGCTGTCCGACGCCAGCAACGACCCGCTGCGCGACCCCGGCCTGTATTTCAACCGCGAACTGTCGCAGCTGGACTTCAACTTCCGCGTGCTGGCCCAGGCGCAGGATCCGCAGGTGCCGCTGCTGGAGCGCCTCAAGTATCTGTGCATCTCCTGCACCAACCTCGACGAATTCTTCGAGATCCGCGCCGGCACCCTGCGCCATGCCCAGGACCTGGGCCTGACCCCGGGCGCCGACGGCCTCGCGCCGGCGACCGTCCTCTCGCGCATCCACGACCGCGCCGCGGAACTGGTCAAGGCGCAGTACGAATGCTGGAACGAGGTCGTGCGCCCGGCCCTGCGCGACGCCGGCGTGCGCGTGCTCGGCCGCGACTCCTGGAACGAGGCCCAGACCCAGTGGCTGCGCGCCTATTTCCGCGACGAGATCATGCCGGTGCTGTCGCCGCTGGGCCTGGACCCGGCGCATCCGTTCCCGAAGATCCTCAACAAGTCGCTCAACATCGTGGTGGTGGTGGAAGGCAAGGACGCGTTCGGCCGTGCCGGCAACCTCGCCATCGTGCGCGCGCCGCGCTCGCTGCCGCGCATCATCCAGATGCCCGAGAACGTCTCCGGCGGCAGCCACGACTTCGTATTCCTGTCCTCGGTGCTGTCGACCTTCGTCGACGAGCTGTTCCCGGGCATGAAGGTCAAGGGCGCCTACCAGTTCCGCGTGACCCGCAACTCCGAGCTGCTGGTCGACGAGGAAGAAGTCGACAACATCGCCCTGGCCCTGCGCGACGAACTGATCGGGCGCGGCTACCTGCGCGCGGTGCGGCTGGAGATCGCCGAGCAGTGCCCGAAGCCGATCGTGCGCAGCCTGCTCGAGAACTTCGACCTGCCCGAGAACGCGGTCTACCGCATCAACGGCCCGGTCAACCTCAATCGCGTGATCCAGGTCTACGACCTGGTCCAGCGCCCCGACCTCAAGTTCCCGCCCTACCAGCAACGCCAGCTGCCGGGCATCGAGAACATGTTCGACAAGGTCGCCGCCGGCGACGTGCTGCTGCACCATCCCTTCGAAGCGTTCACGCCGGTACTGGAACTGATCCGCCAGGCGGCCGAAGACCCGAACGTGCTGGCGATCAAGCAGACCCTGTACCGCGCCGGCAAGGACTCGCCGATCGTCGAACAGCTGGTCCAGGCCGCGCGCAACGGCAAGGACGTGACCGTGGTGGTCGAGCTGCGCGCGCGCTTCGACGAAGAGGCCAACCTCGGCCTCGCCGACCGCCTGCAGGAAGCCGGCGTGCAAGTGGTGTACGGCGTGGTCGGCTACAAGACCCACGCCAAGATGCTGCTGATCGTGCGTCGCGAAGGGCGCAAGCTGAAGCGCTACGTGCATCTGGGCACCGGCAACTACCACAGCGGCACCGCGCGCGCCTACACCGACTTCGGCCTGATCACCGCCGACGCGGACATCGGCAACGACGTGCACCTGATCTTCCAGCAGTTGTCCGGCCTGGCGCCGTCGCTGAAGCTCAAGCGCCTGCTGCAATCGCCGTTCACCCTGCACGCCGGCGTGCTCAAGCGCATCGATCGCGAGACCAGGCACGCGCGCGCAGGCAAGCCCGCGCGCATCGTCGCCAAGATGAACGCCCTCAACGAGCCGCAGGTCATCCGCGCGCTGTACCTGGCCTCGCAGGCCGGCGTGCAGATCGACCTGATCGTGCGCGGCGCCTGCACCCTGCGTCCCGGCGTACCCGGCGTGTCGGAGAACATCCGCGTGCGCTCGATCGTCGGCCGCTTCCTCGAACACCATCGCGTCTACTGGTTCGACAACGACGGCGAGCCCGACCTGTTCTGCTCCAGCGCCGACTGGCTGGAACGCAACCTGCTGCGCCGGGTCGAAACCGGCTTCCCGATCCTCGACCCCGGCCTGGCCGAACGCGTCTACGACGAGGCCCTGAGCAACTACCTCGCCGACAACACCAGCGCCTGGGCATTGAGCGCGGACGGCGCCTACGAACGCGTGGTACCGCAGGGCGATGCCGCCCCCCATTCCGCTCAGGGTGCTTTATTGGCGAAAATCTGCGGATGAACGACGCCTACCCGACCACCGCCCTGCCGCTCGAAGACGGCGACCTGCTCGCCGCCGTCGACCTGGGGTCGAACAGTTTCCACATGGTGGTCGCGCGTTACGTGCTGGGCCAGCTGCGCACCGTCGACCGTCTGCGCGAGACCGTGCGCATGGCCGAGGGCCTGGACCGCAAGGGCGGACTCGCCCCGGAAGTGCGCCAGCGCGCGCTGGAATGCCTGTCGCGCTTCGGCCAGCGCATCCGCGACGTGCCGCCGCAGCGGGTGCGCGCGATCGCCACGAATACCGTGCGCCGCCTGGCGGCGCCGCAAAGTTTCCTGATGCCGGCCGAAACCGCGCTCGGCCACGCCATCGAAGTGGTCGCCGGCCGCGAAGAGGCGCGCCTGATCTACCTCGGCGTCGCCCACGCCCAGCCGTCCAAGCCCGGCGACCTGCGCCTGGTGATCGACATCGGCGGCGGCTCGACCGAATGCATCATCGGCAGCGGCTTCGAAGCGATCGAACGCGAAAGCCTGCAGCTGGGTTGCATCGCCACCACCCGCCGCTTCTTCGAAAACGGCAAGCTGTCGAAGAAGAAATGGCGCGACGCCCTGACCGAAGTCACCGCCGAGTTCCAGCAATTCGCGGGCACCTACCGCGCGCTGGGCTGGCAGGAAGCGCTGGGCTCATCGGGCACCAACAAGGCGATCGGCGAGATCTGCGCGGCGATGAAGCTGACCAAGGGCGCGGTCACCGCCGAAGCGCTGCCGATCGTGCGCGAGCGCCTGCTCCAGGCCGAGCGCATCGACCTGATCGACCTGCCCGGCCTGTCCGCCGATCGTCGCCCGGTGATCGCCGGCGGCATCCTGGTGCTGGAGGCCGCGTTCAACGCGCTCGGCCTGAGCCGGATGGCGGTGAGCAAGGCCGCGATGCGCGAAGGCGTGCTCTACGACATGCTCGGCCGCGGCGGCGCGGACGATCCGCGCGACGCGTCGGTGGCCGCGCTGATGCAGCGCTACGGCATCGACGAAGGCCAGGCCGCGCGCGTGGAGGCGACCATGCTGCGCCTGTTCGACCAGGTCGCCGGCGCCTGGGCGCTGGATCCCGACGACCGCTTGATGCTGAGCCGCGCCGCGCGCCTGCACGAACTCGGCCTGGCGATCGCGCACAGCCAGTACCACGTGCACGGCGCCTACGTGGTCGAGCATTCGGACATCTCCGGCTTCTCGCGCCAGCAGCAGCAGTTCCTGTCCGCGCTGCTGCGCACCCACCGCCGCAGCATTCCCAAGAGCGCGTTCGACGCACTGCCCGACCGCCTGCTCGCGACCGTGCGTCGCAGCGCCGCGCTGCTGCGCCTGGCAGTGCTGCTGCACCGCGCCCACGAGGCCGACCCGATCCCGCAGCTGGACGCGCACGCCGACGGCAACACCCTGACCCTGACCGTGTCCAAGCGCTGGCTGGACTCGCGTCCGCTGGTGCGCGCCGACCTCGAAGGCGAGCCGCAGGACGTGGCAGGCTTGGGCATCGCGCTGAAACTACTGGCGGCCTGAGAACCCGAAGGCGACGGCCATGCCGGCAGCCAGGACGGGCCGCCGCGGGCGATGAAAGCTCCTGAGCCATACGATTGCGCGCGCCGCGGCGCTGGCCGATCATGCCGACCGTCTGCACCATCGGAACCGCCCATGCCTCTGTCCCGTCTACGCCCTGCCCTGGTCTGGGGCTCGCTGTTGTTGGCCGCCTCGGTGCTGGGCGCCTGCGATGCCGGGCACACGGTCGACGTCGATCTGCCCAAGACCACCGCGCCGGCCGCAGACGGGGCGACGGCCAGCCGGATCCTGTACCTGCTCGACGACGGCCGTGTGTACAGCCCGCAGGGTCCGGTCGAACTGCCGCTGGCGATCCGCGCGCTGGGCCCGCCTGCGACCACCGAAGTGATCCTGCAGGGCTGCAAGGCCGACCTCGACTACCGCTACATCGCCTTCGCCCTGCGCACGCTCAAGGCCGCAGGCTACGAACGCATCACCCTCAAGGGCGGCGGCGGCCACTGCGGCTGAGCGCGCTCGCCCGGCGCGGACGCCGCATCACCGCGGTGTCTGCAGGCCGCGCCGCAGCTCCGCCGCGCGCCGCAACACTTCCGGCGGCGCGATCTCTTCGGGCGTGCGGAAGATGCCGATCCGGCGCAGCCAGCGCCCCGGCGCGCGCGCCGAAGTCAAGGCCACGATCGGCATCGCCAGCAGCAGACCGATGATCACCGGCGACATCCACGCCGCCAGCGACGGCGACACCGCATAGGCCATGAACAGCGCCAACAGCCCCAGCAGGGTCGAGCCGCCGTAACTGCGCACCAACCCCGACAGCGGCAAGGTGCCGTCGTCGCGGCGCTGCGATTCCCAGCCCGAGTCCTTGCCCGCCAGCACTTCGGCGATGCCGCGCGACTGCACGTACATGGTCACCGGCGCCATCAGCGCCGCCAGCAGGGTTTCCAGCAGCATGCTCAGCAGCGCGCGCAACGCGCCGCCGCAGCCGCGCCGGGTCGCGCTGTCGGTCATGGAGGCGACGTAGCCCATGAGCTTGGGCGCCAGCAGCACTGCCATGGTCGCCACGAACACCCAGGTGAAGCGCTCCGGGTCCTGCTCGCGCCAGTACTGGGTCGGCGAGAAGCCCGGCAGCGAGATCTGCCCCCAGACGAAGCCCGCACGCTCCAGCGGTATCGCCAGGCCGATCAGCATCAGCATCGCCCACATCGGCGCGGTGAAGTAATGGCCGATGCCGATCAGCAGATGCCAGCGGCTGACCCAGTGCAGGCCCTTGGCCGGCAGCACCGCCGTGTGCTGCAGGTTGCCCTGGCACCAGCGCCGGTCGCGCACCAGCATGTCGGTCAGCGAGGGCGGGCCTTCTTCGTAGCTGCCGGCCAGGCCCGGCACCATGTGCAAGGCCCAGCCGCCGCGACGCAGCAGCGCGGCCTCGACGAAATCGTGGCTGAGCACGGTGCCGCCGAACGGGCGGTAGCCGCGCAGTTCCGGCAGGCCCGCATGCGCGGCGAACGCGGCGGTGCGGATGATCGCGTTGTGGCCCCAGTAGTTGCTCTCGGCGCCGTGCCACCAAGCCACGCCGTGCGCGATCACCGGCCCGTACACGCGCCCGGCGAACTGCTGCATGCGCGCGAACAGGGTGTTGCCGTTGACGATCATCGGCAGGGTCTGGATCAGGGCCACGTCGGGATGGCGCTGCATCGCCACGGCCAGGCGCACGATCACCTCGCCGGTCATCAGGCTGTCGGCGTCCAGGATCAGCATCTGCGGATAGGCGCCGCCGAAGCGGCGCACCCATTCGGCGATGTTGCCGGCCTTGCGTTCGGCATTGTCGTCGCGCCGGCGGTAATACAGCCGCGCATGACCGCCGGTGCGTTCGCGCAAGGCGGCGAACGCCTCGCGTTCGGCCTGCGCGATCGGTTCGCGCGTGGTGTCGCTGAGGACGAAGAAATCGAAGCGGTCCAGATGGCCGGTGGCCGCCACCGACTCGTAGATCGCCTGCAGGCCGGCCATCAGCCGTTGCGGGTCCTCGTTGTAGGTCGGCATCAGCAGGGCGGTGCGCACGCCGGGCTCGGGCAAGGCGCCGACGGCGTCCAGGCCCAGGCGCGCGCGCCGGCGCGAAACGATCTGCACGAAACCGGCCAGCGCACTGAAGAAGGCCAGCGCGATCCAGGCGAACAGGGCCACGAACAGCAACAGCAGCAGCGCTTCGAGTACGTTGATGCCGTTGCCGCGCAGCACCCACCAGATCTGGTAGGCCGCCACGAACGTCAACAGCGCGGAGCCGCCCAGGATGTAGGCGCGGCGCCAGGCCATGCCGTGCGGCGTGGTCGGCAGCGAGGCATTGGCCAGGGCGCCCTCGCCCAAGGTCTGGATCGGCATCTCCAGCGGCGTTTCCGCCGGAAGTGCCGGCACGGGTTCGGCGCTGGCGGTCGCGCTCATGGCCGCCGTGCTCATGCGGTCCAACGATAGAGCCAGGTTTCGGACAGCGGCCCGCGCGCGTCTTCCAGGCGCATGCGCAGCTCGATGCTGCGCTCCTGGCCGGGATCGAGCTCGAACGCGACCCGCCACGTGCCGGGCGCCGGCATCGCATGCGCGACCACGTTGGCGACTGTGCCCTTGGACGCGGTCACCGCGGCGCGCGGCTCGCTGCCGGCCGGCAACGCGGCCAGCGTGCCGCCGGCGAGATCGATCACCACCCGGCGCGCGCCCTTGCCGGCGGCGCCGATGCGCGTGCCCGACACGGCCGCCAGGTTCGGCAGCCATTCGTGGCGGTCGCACCAATGCAGGCGATAGTCGTAGCGGTGTTCGCGCCCGGCCGCGAGCGGCTGCGCCGGCCGCCAATAGGCGACGATGTTGTCGTGGAATTCGTCGGCGGTCGGAATCTCGATCAGGCGCACGCTGCCCGCGCCCCAGTCTCCGACCGGCTCGACCCACAGGCTCGGCCGCTTCTCGTAGTGGGCTTCGCTGTCGGCGTAGTCGGCGAACTCGCGCTTGCGCTGCATCAGGCCGAAGCCGCGCGGCTTGAGGTCCTCGAACGCGCTCTCCTGCAGCACCGACGGGTTGTGCAGCGGGCGCCAGATCTGCTCGCCGCGGCCGTTGAGCAGGGCCAGGCCCTCGGAGTCGTGGACCGCGGGGCGGTAGTCGTCGATGCCGTTGCGATCGCTGGCGTCGAACTGGTACATGCTGGTCAGCGGCGCGATGCCGGCGCGGTCCAGCTCCACGCGCGGGTACAGGCGCATGCTCACGTCGAATACGGTTTCCGCGCCCGGTGCGATCGCGAAACGGAACGCGGCCGCGGCGCTGCGGCTGTCCATCAGCGCGTGCACGATCGCGCGCCGCGCATCGCGCGCCGGACGCTCCAGCCAGAACGCGCGGAATACCGGGAACTCCTCGCCGGCCGGGTCGGCGGTCTTGATCGCCAGGCCGCGCGCGGACAAACCGTAGGCCTGGCCCTTGGCGACGGCGCGGAAGTAGCTCGCGCCGAGGAAGGCGCAGACCTCGTCGAAATACTCGGGCCGGTTGAGCGGCGCATGCAGGCGGAAGCCGGCGTAGCCGAGGTCGTTCTCGGTCGGCGCGGCGGTGCCGGCGAAGCTGAACTGCGAAGGCCGATAGGTCACCGGCTGGGCGCGGCCGCCGCTGACGTCGTAGACATCGACGCGGTCGCGGAAGAAGAAGCCGCGATGGAAGAATTGCGCCTGGAACGGCAGGCCCAGGCCGCGCCACAAGGCCTGATCCGGGTTGTAGCGAATGCCGCGGTACTGGTCGTAGCCGATCTTCTCCAGCGAGGCGGGCAATTGCTTGGACTGCGGCTTGAACGGCTGCGCGGCCAGGGCGCGGGCGAGCGCCGGCACGGTGTCCTCGCCGAACGCGGTGGACGCGGGCGCAGCAGCGGCCTTCTCCGCATGCGCATCCGCGCCGCACAGGCCCAGCAAGGGCCACGACAGTCCGGCCAGGATCACTTCTCTTCGGCGCATGCGCGCTCCTTTCACTACGTCTGGGCGCGATTGTAGGGAGTGAGTTGTTAAGGAAGCCGCGATTTGCGGCCTGGTCCAGCTTCCGAATGTGCCCTCGATTGCAAGTAATCGTTTACAGACCTGCCTCCGCGCGCGAGAAAAAACCCCGGCTCGCGCCGGGGTCTGGGGGACGAACCAAGACGATCGCGCGTCGGTTCGAAAATCGGTGACCGGGCGTCAACGCGCGCGGGTGGCGGCGGTTGACGCGCTGGACGGTGCGCGCAGTTCGGCCAGGTCGCGACCGGCCAAGCGCAGGTTCTTGCGCAGATGCGCGCGCAGCTCGGCATCCGGGGCGTGCGGCGCGGCGCCGCCGAGGCGACGATGCAACAGACGTTCGAGCAGGTAGAGATAGGCCTCGAGGGTGCGCGGATCGACCAGTTGATGGCCGCCTTCGGCGTCCACGAACAGACTCACGTCCTTGTCCAGGGCGCGCAGCGTAGCAGCGTAATGGAGCACACTGCGGATCGGCACGCGCTCGTCGTCGCCACCGGCCAGAAGCAGCACAGGACGGCGCAGGCGCTGCGCATTGGTCACCGGCGATTGCGCGCGCAGCCTCTCGGCGATCGCGGCGTCGGCCGGATCCAGCGCGAGCAGGCGCATCGTCACCGACAGTGGAATGCCACGCGCGAGTTGATCCTGGCTGCGCGCGTACGAGCGCAGCACCCAACCGAAGTCGGCCGGCGGCACCGCGGCTACCGCGACCTTGAACAACTCCGGCTGGAAGGTCACGCCCTGCAAGGCGGAGTAACCGCCGAAGGAGGCACCGACGATGCCCACGCGCTCGCCATCGCCGACGCCCTGCGCCAGCAGGTGACGCACGCCGTCGACGATGTCCTGTTGCACGCGGCCGTTGCCGAAATCGCCCCGTCCGGCGGTCATGTAATCGCGGCCGTGGCCGGTGGAGCCGCGGAAATTGGGTTCGAACACCACGTAACCGCGATTGGCCAGCAACTGCGTCTGGGCGCTGAATTCCGGCCGGGTCAGATTGAAGGGACCGCCATGCACGTTGGCCACCAACGGCGCGCGTGCGGCATCCACGCCCGGCGGCACGGACACGAAACCGTGCAGGCGCATGCCGTCGGAGGCGCGGTAGGCGAAGGCGATCTTGCGCGCCAGGGCCGACTCAGGAATCCGCTCCACCGCGATGCGGCCGTGACGGAAGCCGGCATCGGCGAGGATCTCGCGGAAATCGCCGCCGACCGGGTCGTACAGATGCAGGCGCTCGCCCTTCTGCGAGCCGCCACGCTCGTGCACCAGCCAGCGCGCCCCGGCACCGCCGCCGACTTCGATGCGCAGGCTGCGGCCGGGGTAGCGGCGTTCGATCGCGGCGACATGGCGCTGCGCCTGCGGCGTAAGGCCGTAGTTGGCGGCCACCGTGCTGCGGTAGCTGGCGATCAGCGGCTGCCGGGTCGCGGGGTCCAGTACCACCTGGTCCAGGTCCGCTTCGGCCCGCGGGTCGGCATGGGCGGTGCGCAGACCGCCGTCCTCGCCCAGCCGCGCCAGGCGCAGGTATCCGTGACCGGCATCGCTGCTCAACCACAGGCCGTCACCGTCGTCGGCGAGGATCGAGCACCGCTGCAGTCGCTCGCAGCGCATCGCCACGCGCATGCGCGCGCCGTCCTTGCGATAGATCGTGTAGCCCTCGCCTTCGACCAGGGTCAGATGGCTCAGCTGTCCGTCAGGCGCGTAAGCGCTGTCGACGATCTCCTTGGCCGATTCGTGCAGCAGGGTCTGGCGGCCGTGCAGGTCGATGCGATAGAGCCGCCAGCGCCTGGGCAGGCGCGACACCGACGGCGGGCTCTCCAATATGATCGCTGCGGCCGGCCGCACCGGGTCTACGGCCTCGAAGCTGCGCTCCCAGCGGCCGCCGAGCTTGGCGATCGCGCCCGAGCCGGCCTGCCCCGCCGCGGCAAGGGCGTACAGCTGCCCGGACGAAGGCAGGAACAGCCAGCGGCCGTCGTGCGACCAGTTCAACGCATTCGCCTCGGTATGCGCGAGCAGCCGCTTCGGCGCGCCGCCCGCGGTCGGCAGCAACCAGACGCCGCGGTTGCGTTCGCCCTGAAGCAGATAGGCGACGTTGCGGCCGTCCGGCGACAGCCAGGCGCCGAGCAGCGCGGCCCGGGCCAGGAACCGGGCGCGTCCGAACTGCGGCGCCGGTGCGCGCGTACGCTCGACGGCGACCGCGGCGCGCAAGTCGGAAGCATCGTCGGCCTGCGCGGTCGCGAACGCGCACAGCAGCGTCGCGACCATCGCGGCCCGCCACCCTTTGCGCGCACCTATAACGCAACGCGCAGCCGACAGCATCCGCGCCTTGGCGGCGATCGGGAACTTGTTCATGGAGCCTCTCCTGCTGGACCCGCAGCGCGGCGGGTCGGCCATGGATGTGCGGATTGATTCGGAGCAGCTCAGGCAGGCGCCGCCAGCGCCAGCGGTCCTTCGTCAAGGATTTCGCGCGGCCGGCACATCAACCACAGACTCATCAGCGCCGGCAGGCCGACCACCGCACAGGCCGCAACCCAGGCGATCCTGGCGGGCAGCGACAGCGTGGTGCGCGGCAAACGCCACAGCGCGCCGAGCACGGACAACAGCAGCAGTGCGCCGGCGATGAACTTGGCCTCGCGCGGCACCGGTGGCGTCGCCATGTCGAGCGACGGCAGGTAGCCCGAGTACCAGCCCCGCGCCGCCTTCTGCACTTGGTACAGCAACGGCGAGGTGTACCAGTTCTGATAACGCCAGGCGACCGGATAGTCCATGGCCAGATCGCGGCGCGCCACCGTAGCCACCCGGCCGGCGGCGTCCACGCGCATCAACACCTGATACGGCAAGGCGCCCTCGGCGTTGTACGAGGAATGCGTGAACAGGAACGAGATCAAATAGCCGTCCAGCAGTTCCATCAGATCGACGCGCACCAGGTCGCCGGAGCGGCCCGGCAGCGGCACGCGCTGGCGCGGCGTGAGCACGCCGTCGGCGCTGTCCAGTTCGGCCAGGTCGTAGAAGTACAGCGCACGATTGCTGAGCAGGGCGGCGTTGTCGCCCATCTTGTCGATCCCGGTCAGGACTTCGCCTTGCGGCAGACGTGCGCGCGGCAGCACGCGCTGCTCGTCGCTGTCGTATTGATAGACCGCGCTGCGGCCGACCAGCAGACCTTCGGGGCCGGGCTGCACCGGCTCCGGGAAGGCGACCTGGCCGTCGACGCCGAGACTGCCGACCGCGCGCCTGTCGACCAAACTGTAGCCCTGCAAGCGCATGCTGTCGTGACTGAACACCCAGCGCACCCGACGCTCCGCGTCGTCGAATTCCATCGGCATGGCGTTGCCCAGCTGGTTGCGCTGCGGCAAGCCGCGCAGGCCGGGACCGGCGCCGAAGATCTCCGATATCTGCGCCTGCTCGCGCCACAGCACGGCCTGCGGATCGCGGCTGCGTTCCAGGCCCTTGCGTATCAGGTCCTTGCCCTCGGAGAACTCGGCCTCCTTCTCGCCGCCAGGCGGCGCGACGGCGATGTTGTTGGGGTGCGAGCCCTGCGCAATCCAGACGAACTCGACCCCGAAGCCCACCACCACCAGCGCGAACCACATCGCGAACTGCAGCGGTATCGCGATGAGCAGGGTGCCGGCGGCGGTGCGTGGCAGCGCACTCAGGTCGGGCTTGAACGCGACCAGCAGCATCGCCGCCAGCAAGATCAGCAGGTACGACTGCAAGGCGATCGCGCCCAACCCGGTGGCGCGCGCGATCAGCAGGCCCAGCAACAGCACCAGCGCCGACCAGCTGTAGCGCTTGTCCGCGAGCATCGCGTAGCTGCCCGCCAGGTAGGCGCACAGCGCGACCAGCAGGCCCGAACAGGCCAGCCACAGATGACGCAGGTCGAGTACGCGCGCGGTCATGAACTCCTGCCAGGCCTCGGCCAGCAACAGCGGCAGCAGCACCGCGACCGTCAGCAGGACCGCCCCGGCGCCGAACAGCGCCGACGCGACGCGCCAATGCGGCAAGGGCCGGTGCAGCAGGTTCAACCAGGCGTTCGGACGCCGGTAGCCGCCCATCTGGTACAGGCCCAGCAACAGGCCGCTGACCGCATAGGCGGTGCCGATGGCCTGATAGACCACGTACGACTGCTGCGCCATGTCGAGAACACGGCCCATGAAACCCAGCACGATGAGCTGCAGGCTGGCGTAGGCGATGGCCCAGGCGCGGAAGCGCAGCAGTTCGGCCTTGAACAAATCCCACATGGCGAATTCCCCGAATGAGCGAGCCGTGTCAGCCCGCCGCGTCCATGGCGGCGGGCGGTGCGGCGTGGTTCTTGGCCAGGAAGCCGTTGACCGCGCGGTCCAGGCCGACAGGCATGCTTTGCACCGAGCGTGCGCCGTTGGCGCGCAGGAACTGGGCGAAGTCCTCGTCCTGGTCCAGCACCAGGTAGTGATGCAGGCCGTCCAGGCGCTGCGCCTGCAACAGACCGGGCACGGTCCGCGGATCGGGCCCCTTGAACGGGATATCGGCGATCCAATGCCGCACGCGCGCGCAGAAATCCTCCGGCGCCGACATGTTCTTGAGCTGGCCGCGCTCAAGGATGATGAGGTTGTCGGCGACGCGCTCGATCTCCTCCATCTGATGCGAGCAATACACCACGGTGCAGTCGTCGCCGCTGTTGCTGTACATCAGCGACTCCAGGAACGCGCGCTTGGCGACCACGTCCAGGCCCAGAGTCGGCTCGTCCAGCACCAGCAGTTCCGGCCCCTGCGCCAGCGCGATCGCCAGGTTCAGGCCGGCGCGTTCGCCGCGAGAGAGCTGGCCGACCTTCTGTTCCGGCAGCACGTGGTAGTGGTCGAGCACGCCGCGAAACGCGGCTTCGTTCCAACGCCGGTACTGGCGCCGGTGCATGTCGACCACCGCAGCGACCCGCATCCAGCCCGGCAGGGTGTGCTCCTCGTTGACGAAGCCGATGCGCTCGCGGTCGCCAGGCGTGAGCCGCTGGCTGTCGCGGCCCAGGATGGCGGCCGTGCCCGCGCTCGGCGGCAGGAAGCCGAGCAGGATCCGGAACAGGGTCGATTTGCCGGCGCCGTTGGCGCCGACGATCGCGTGGATGCCGCCGCGCGGAATGCGCAGGTCGAGGCGGTCCAGCGCGAGCTTGCGGCCGTAGCGCTTGCTCAGCGCCTGGGTCTGGATCACGTAGTCGTGGCTGTCGGACATGGCGGCGGGCCTGGGTGGGAGCGGACGTCAGGGTTCAGGCGGTCTTGCGTGGAACCAGCGCGAGAAACTCTCGCTGCAGGCGCGCCTGCAGCTCCTCCGACGCGTAGCCCAGCGCGATCACGTCCTGCATGAAGCGCTGCACGGCGTCCTCGAGGCGGCGCTCGCGCTCGGACTCGCTCAGGCGCTGGCGCACCGGCGCCACGTACAGGCCCAGGCCCTGGCGCGACTCCAGCCAGCCTTCCGCGGTCAGCTCGGCGTAGGCCTTGGCGACCGTGTTCGGATTGATCGCCAGCTGCTGGGCCAGGCCGCGCACGCTGGGCAGCTTGTCGCCGGCAACGAGTTCGGCGGTGGCGATCTTCATGCGCACCCCGTCGGCGATCTGCTTGCCGATCGGGCGCGGATCGCCGGTCGCGATCTGGATCATCAGGGGGCTGGTACGGGCCATCAGGGCGTCCTGGACTGTACTAACTGTACTGTTGTAACTAGTACAGTCGAAACGGCCTTTCCTGTCAATCCGGTTCGTCGCCGTATCCAGGGTTTCGTCGCAAAGCCCGGTCATCGCGCGTCACGCCGCGGTCATGGCCCTGACATAGCCGCTTAACGACTTGCGAACAGGCTTGCCCAAACCGGGAGCCGCGCATGCGCTACGCGATCGTCACCGAGACCTACCCGCCGGAAATCAACGGCGTCGCTCTGACCGTGCAAGGTCTGGAGCAGGGTCTGCGCGCGCGCGGCCACGAGGTCGCCCTGGTGCGCCCGCGCCAGTTGCACGAACGCAGCAGCGCCGCCCACGAACTGCTGGTGCGCAGCCTGCCGCTGCCGCGCTACCCCGGTCTGCGCGTGGGCCTACCGGCGACGCGACGCCTGACCGAAGCCTGGCGCGCGCAACCGCCGGATGCGATCTACGTCGCCACCGAAGGCCCGCTGGGCTGGTCGGCGCTGCGGGCGGCGCGGCGCCTGGGCGTGCCGGTCGCGACCGGCTTCCACACCCGCTTCGACGAATACATGCGCGACTACGGCGCGCCGTTCCTGGTCGGCACGGCGCTGCGCTGGATGCGCCGCTTCCACAACGGCGCGGACGCCACCCTGGTGCCGACCCGCGAACTGGCCGAGTTCCTGCGCACGCAAGGCTTCTCCGACGTGGTCCGGCTGCCGCGCGCGGTCGACACCGCGCTGTTCGATCCGAGCCGCCGCAGCGAAACCTTGCGCCAGGCCTGGGGCGCCGACGCGGCCGACCCGGTCGCGATCTACGTCGGCCGGATCGCCGCGGAGAAAAATCTCGACCTGGCCGTACGCGCCTTCCGCGCCCTGCAGCAGCAACGCCCGCAGGCGCGCTTCGTCTGGGTCGGCGACGGCCCGGCGCGCGCCAGACTGCAGCGCGAGCATCCGGACTTCGTGTTCTGCGGCGTGCAGCGCGGCGCCGCACTGGCCGAGCACTTCGCCAGCGGCGACCTGTTCCTGTTCCCCAGCCGCAGCGAAACCTTCGGCAACGTGACCCTGGAAGCCATGGCCAGCGGCGTGCCCACGGTCGCGTTCGACTACGGCGCCGCCCACGAACACCTGCGCGACGGCGAGCACGGCGCCGCGGTCGCCGACACCGACGACGCCGGCTTCGTCGCCGCCGCGCTCCGCATCGGCGGCGACGACGCGCTGCGCGGCGCGATGTCGCGCGCCGGCCGCGCCGCGATCTCCGGCCTGCGCCCGGAGCAGGTCGCCGCCGACTTCGATGCCCTGCTGTCGGGACTGGCCGAAACCGCACCGCGCCGCCCGCCGCGGCACGGCGCGGCCCTGTCTGTGCAAGACGAACGGGAGGTCGTATGAACCGCATGCCGCTGCGCAAACGTTTCAACGCCGGCGATTCCGGCTGGTGCCTGCGCGCGAACCGGGTCTGCGAGCGCAGCGGATCGCGCGTGTACTTCGCCGCGATCAGCCGCCTCGGCGACGGCGTGTTCTGGTACCTGCTGATGGGCGCGCTGATCGTGGCCGACGGCTACGACGGCCTGCTCGCCTCGGCCCATCTGGCCGCGACCGGCGTGATCGCGCTGACCTTGTACAAGCTGCTCAAGCGCTGGACCCGACGCCCGCGGCCGTTCGCCTCCGACGCGCGCATCCACGCCTGGGTCGCGCCGCTGGACGAATTCAGCTTCCCGTCCGGCCACACCCTGCATGCGGTCGCCTTCAGCCTGGTGGCGATGGCGCACTACCCGCTGCTGGCCTGGCTGCTGGTGCCCTTCACCGCCAGCGTCGCGCTGTCCCGGGTCGTGCTCGGCCTGCACTACCCCAGCGACGTACTGGCCGCGACGGCAATCGGCAGCGCGCTGGCGGGCTTGTCGCTGTGGCTGGTGCCCGGGGTGTCGCTGTTCGCTTGAGTCCCGCCGGCGCGATCATGCGGTTCGCTACGCTAGCCACAACCTGCACTTAGCCCCTCTCCCGCCCGCGGGAGAGAGGTTGGGGTGAGGGTCTCCACGAGCCGGGCGATCGAAGACTCACCCCCACTCCGCAAACGCCGCACGCTCGATCGCCGGCGCCTGCTGCCCCCGCCAATCGCGATCGTTGGCGACCTGCGCACGATCGCGACTGGCGTCCAACGCGTTGAAATCCAGATCCGCCACCGCCCAGCGCTGATCGCCGCGGGTGACCGCGACGATGCCGTCGGCGGGCAGGCCCACGTCCATCGGCGCGTAGATCGCGGCCTCGCCGGTGTTGACGTCCAGCGCCGGGCTCCAGGCCGCGTCGCCCGCGGTCACCGCCTGGGCGACGAAGCAGCGGTTCTCCAGGGCGCGCGCCAGGCAGCCCACGCGCACGCGGGTGGCGCCGGCCTCGGTGTCGGTGCAGCTGGGCGCTACGAGCAGGCGCGCGCCGGCCTCGCACTGCGCGCGCACCGGCAGCGGGAACTCGATGTCGTAGCAGACCGCGATGCCCACGCGCGTAGCCTCGAGCGCGAACACGCGCAGCGCGTCGCCGGCTTCGATCACCGCGGCGCGCTTCTCGAAACCCGTCAGTTGCAGTTTGTCCTGCCACAGCACGCCGCCGTCGGGAGCGAAGGCGTAGCTGCGATTGCGGTAGCGCCCGCGGCCGTTGTCGAGCAGGAAGCTGCCGGCGACCACATGCATGCGCAGCTCGCGCGCGAGCAGGCCGTAAAGTTCGAGCCAGGCGCCGTGATAGGCCTGGATGGCCACCAGCGAGGCGTGCAGATCGCCCTGAGTCGCGGCACCGAAGGTCGCGCCCAGCTCCAGGGCCAGGTACTCGGGCAGCACCGCCAGCTGAGCGCCCGCGCGCTTGGCCTCGCCCAGCCAGCGCGCCTGCTTGTCGGCGAATTCGGCGAAGCTGCGCGGCGCATCGATCGCGTACTTGGCGACCGCGACCCTCAACGCTGCCGCTCCAGCGGCCGCAGCCAGAACGCCAGGCTGTGCGCGACTTCGCCGCGGCCGATCTCGCGCCACGGCAGGCTGGCACGCAGCTCCGGACGCTGGCGATAGCCGCGCTTGCCCCAGAACTCGTCGTTGCTGCGCTGGAACGGCGGCCGCCGCTGATCGTCGGCGGCGCGTTCGACCGCGCAGAAACCGGTCCAGTCGAAACCGCCGAGCGAACGCGCATGCGCCTCGCGCTCATCGAAGAAGCGATGACCCAGACCGCGGCCGCGGTACGCCGGCAACAGCACCGACTCGCCGCAATAGAACACCTTTTTGGAATCCACCGCACTGTCGGCGAACGGCGTCAGGAAAGCGTCGGATTCGTCGCTCAAGGGCAATCCCGTGGAGGCGCCGACCACCTGCGCGCCGTCGAAGGCCAGCACCGCGATGCTGCGCCAGGAACGCAGGTACGTCTGCAGATACTCCGCCTCGTAAGCGAGGTCGCCTTCGTAGAGGTAGGGCCATTCGCGGAATACCGCGATGCGCAGCCGCGCGAGGTCGTCCAGATAGGGAGCGATCGCCTCACCCGAGTAGCGGCGCACTTCGATCATGGACGCGTTCATGGCCTGCAGTTTAGGCCAATGCGCGGGCGCGAGCGCCGGTAACCGACCGGCGCAGCAGCAGTCCGATTGGCGGTAAGCGTTCATCGCCGGCCTCCATGAAAACGCAAAGAACGACCGCGGGCGTCCTGCCCGCGGTCGCACCACCGCTCCCGATCAACGTGCCAGCGGACGCGAACCGGCGAGCTGGTACCAATCGACCTTGCGCGTGATCACCATCACCGCGGCCAGGATCAGGAACAGCAGGCCCGCGCCCATCACCAGCGCGTTGTCTTCCGAAACCAGCAGGCCGTAGAGCGCGCCGTACAGCGTCGCCAGCATGGCCGCGAAGCCCAGGCCGCGGCCGACGCTGCGCAACACCGCGCTCAGGTAGAAGCCGAGCAGCCCGATACAGGCCACGCTCGCCGCCAGATAGGCCCAGGAGAAGGCGATGTGCTCGCTGAGGCTGACCAGCAGCAGGAAGAAGATCGCCAGGGCCAGGCCGACCAGGCCGTACTGGATCGGGTGGATCGGCAGTTGCTTGATCAGTTCGAAGATGAAGAAGCCGACGAAGGTCAGCAGCACGAACAGCAGGCCGTATTTGCTGGCGCGATCGGCCTGCGAATAGACGTTGACCGGATCGACCAGGGCCACCGCCACCGCGTCGATGCCGCCGGTGGCGACGGTGTCGCTGTCGCTGGCCTCGCCGCCTTCCACGCTGGGCATGGTCTTGCCGTCCAGGAACTGGCGCTGTGCGCTGGTCGCCAGCGACGACACCTGCCAGTCGGCGTTGAAGCCCTGGGCGCCGATGTCGCGGGTGCGCGGCAGGAAGCTGCCGCCGAAGCGCGGGTGCTGCCAGCTCGACTGGATCGCGAAACGGTTGCTCTTGGCCAGCGGCACCAGCGCCAGCGATTCGGTACCGCCGAGGTTGAAGTCCAGCTCGGCACGCAGATTCAGCAGCTGGCCCGGCTCCGGCACCGCCAGCCGCGCGTGCACGCCGCCGCCGTCGCGGCTGCCCATGCCCTCCTCGACCTCGACCGCCTTGCCGTCGATGCGCAGCATCGGCGTGGACAGCAGGCCGCGCACGTCGGCGAAGCCGTAGCTCAGCCAGGGCTGGCCGATCTTGCGGGTGTGACCCAGCGGCGGCGCGGTCTTGGGCACTTCGGCGTGGAACTCGGCCTTGGCCTGGGCCTGCCATTCGTACACCCGCACCTCGTGCAGGCCGAGCCGGCGCGTGCTGGGCTTGAGCGGGCCGCGCACGTCCAGGGTGCTCGGGAAATAGGTCCAGCGGCCGGGCAGTTCATGCACGACCTTGCGCACGAAGCCCTTCTCGTCCTTTTCCTCGGTCGTGACGGTGTCGGTATAGGGCACCACCAGCACCGGACCGGTGAAGGCCTGGGCGCCGGCGTAGCTGCGCGCGATCGATGCGACCGCCTGGGTGCGGTAGGCCTGACGATCGGTGATCACGCCGCGGATCATCAGCAGCGGAATCAGGATCGCCAGGGTCATCCCCAGCACCAGAAATATTTTCAGCCAAAGTCGCATGTCGCTCTCCTGTCGTTGCGGTGACGGCAGGATCGACAGGCCCTGGGTGGGGACGATGTGGGAACGGTGAAGCGTCGGTGAAGTGCTAGGAGCTAGGAGCTAGGAACTAAGAAAAACAGGAACGAGGAACTAGTGAAAAGCGAGGCTTTTACTAGTTGCTAGTTCCTAGTTACTAGTTCCTTGCTCGCTAGTTCCTTGCTCGCCAGCGGCGCCTCACAGTCCACGCGACAGCACCAGGCTGGCCAGCGCGCCACCGCCGTCGCGGTTGCGGAGCGCGGCGTGGCCGCCGTGCAGCGCCGCGACTTCGGCGACGAAGCAAAGCCCCAGGCCGCTGCTGCGGCTGCCGCCGGCCGGGCGCGACAGCGAGTAGAAGCGCTCGAACACGCGCGGCAGCGCGAAATCGGGCACGCCGGTGCCGCGGTCGCCGACATCGACGCGTTGGGCATCGCCGTCGCGGTACAGGCGCAGCGCAATCTCGCCCTGCGCGGGCGAGAAATCGGCGGCGTTGTCGATCAGGTTGACCAGGGCCTGGCGTAACAGGAAGGGATCGCCGTCCAGCAGGGGCAGTTCTTCGGCCAGGTCCAGCGTCAGCCGCAGCCCGCCCTGGGCCAGGCGCGGCGCGCACTGCTCGGCGGCTTCGCGCGCGATCGCCGCCAGATCGACCGGCTCGGGTTTCTCCAGCCGCTGGCGGTGCTCGACCGCGGCCAGGGCCAGCAACTTGTCGATCATCTGCGCCAGGCGGTCGCTTTGGCGGCGGATGCTGGCGGCGAAACGGGCACGGTCCTCCTCGGCCATCGGCGCTTCGCCGGGCCGCGTCTCCAGCAGTTCGGCGCTGCCGCGGATCGCCGCCAGCGGGCTCTTCATCTCGTGGGTCAGGGTGTGCACGTACTGCTCGACGTACTGTTTGCCTTCGAGCTGGGTGCGCATGCTCTCCAAGGCGCGGCCGAGTTCGCCGAACTCGCCGGCGGCCGCGGGCAGCTCGGCGCGGCGGCCGGCGCTGACCTCGTGCGCGTAGCGGCGCAGCCCGTTGAGCTGACGCGACAGCCACCAGGTCGCGATCAAGCCGATCAGCAACGCCGCGCCCATCAGCACCCCGCCCCAACGCAGCACGACGCGCTGGCTGCGCTCGATGAAGGGCGCAATGGTGCTGTTGGGCTTGGCTACGGTCAACGAGCCGATGATGCGTCCGGCCGGGTCGCGGATCGGCGCGGCCACGTGCATCACGGTGGAGTTCGGGTCGTCGTACCGGGCCGCCGTCGAACGCGCGCCATAACGGCCGCGCAAGGTGAGATAGACGTCGTTCCAGCGCGAGTAGTCGCGCCCCAGGGCCTGGCCGGTGCTGTCGAACACCACCGTGCCGCGCGCGTCGGTGATGTAGACGCGGTAGTTCGAGGCGCGCTTGCCGAAGCCCCAGATCGCGGCGCCGAAATCGCGGCCGCGCAGTTCGCGTACGCGCCGGGCGAAGTTGCCGTCGTTGATGCGCCCGGCCAGGAAGTCGTCGGTGGCCAGCTCGGCCAGCACGTTGGCGGTGTCGACCAGGGTGTCTTCCATGGCCTGGCGCACGCCCGGCTTGACCTCGGCCAGGAACACCCGGGTCAGCAGCAGCGCCGCCAGCGCAACGATGACGAAATAGCCGAGGAAGATGCGCAGGCCGATCTTCATGGATCGATCTCAGCCCACATCCAGGGAATAGCCCAGACCGCGGTGGGTGCGGATCGGATCGGATTCGCCGTCGACCTCGCGTAGCTTGGCGCGCAGGGTCTTGATGTGGGTGTCGACGGTGCGGTCGCCGCTGTCGAGGGCATCGCCCCAGACCCGGTCCATCAGCTGGGCGCGCGACAGCACGGCGCCGGGGCGCTGCAGCAGCGCGGCCAGCAGGCCGTACTCGTAGCGGGTCAGGTCCAGGGCCTGGCCGCGGTAACGGATGCGCTTGCCTTCCGGGTCGTGGCGGAACGCGGTCTCAGCCGCGGCCGGCGCTGTGGCCGGCGCGCGCCCGCGGCGCAACACCACGCGCACGCGCGCGACCAGTTCGCGCGGCGAGAACGGTTTGGTCACGTAGTCGTCGGCGCCGATCTCCAGGCCGAGGATGCGATCGGCTTCGGCGTCGTGGGCCGTCAGGAAGATCACCGGCAGGTCGCGCTCGCGGCGCAGCTCGCGGCACAGGGCGAAACCGCCGATATCGGGCAGGCCGACGTCGAGCACCGCCAGGTCGTAGGCCCTGCGCTGGGCCTCGCGCAGGGCCTCGCCGCCGGTCAGGCAGTGCTCGGCCTCGAAACCCTCGGCGCGCAGCGCGTAGAGCACGGTGGCGGCGATCGCGGGTTCGTCGTCGACCAGCAGGATACGGGGCATGGGGCGCATTCGAGGGGTTGAGGCGCGGCAAGCATAGAACAAGCGCCGGCGTGGACGGGTACCCTATGCGCATGAACTATCGTCACGCCTTCCACGCCGGAAACCATGCCGACGTGCTCAAGCACGTCGCCCTGCTCGCGCTCTGCGACGCTCTTACGGTCAAGCCGGCACCGCTGTTCGCGGTGGATACCCATGCCGGACGCGGGCTGTATCCGCTGGACGGCAACTCGGCGCTGCGCACCGGCGAGGCCGAGGGCGGCATCGCCCGGCTCCAGGCCGAGGCGCCCAAGCATCCGGCGATCGCGCGCTACCTGGCCGCGGTCAAGGCCTGCCGCGCCGAGCATGGCGCCTCCGCCTACCCCGGCTCGCCCTGGCTGCTGGCGCACGCCCTGCGCGCCGACGACCGCATCGCCGCCTGCGAGCTGCAGCCGGAGGAAGCCGCGCAGCTCAAGAGCAACTTCGCCCGCGACGCGCGCGTGGCCGTGCATGCGCGCGACGGCTACACCGGGCTCAAGGCCCTGCTGCCGCCGAAGATCGGCGCGACCCGCTACAACCGCGGCCTGGTCCTGATCGACCCGCCCTACGAAGCCCAGCTGGAAGAGTTCGACACCGCCATCGGCGCCCTGCGCGAGTCGCTGGGGCGCTGGCCGCAGGGCAGCTATGCGCTGTGGTACCCGATCAAGCTGCGGCGCTCGCTGCAGCCGTTCTACCGCCGCGCCGCCGCGCTGCCGGCCAAGTCGGTGCTGGCCGCCGAACTGCTGGTGCGCGCCGACGATTCGCCGCTGCGCATGAACGGCAGCGGCCTGCTCCTGGTCAATCCGCCCTGGCAGCTGGACCAGACCCTGGCGGCGGTGCTGCCGCTGCTGGCCCAGGCCCTGGGCGAAACGCCGGCGGCCAGCTCGCACCTGCAGTGGCTGGTCCGGCCCGACGCCTGATCGTCTCCGACACGGTGCGGCGCTCAACGAAAAAGCCCGGCCGGAGCCGGGCTTTTTCGTATGTGCGTGCGCCTCAGAGCCCGGCCTTGGTGTCCGGCTCGAAGAAGCTCCAGCGCACTTCCGGGAAGGCCTGCTTCATCGCCCGCTCGACCGCGTTGATCTGGTCGGTCAGCGCGGCGACGCTCTGCTCCTCGCGCATGCGCGCCTGCACCGAGACCATCACCTCGTTGCCCAGCTGCAGGGTGATCAGGCTGATGACCTGGGCGATCTCCGGACGGGTGTCGAGGAAGTCGCGGATCTGCTGCTGGCGGGCAGGGTCGACGCTCTGGCCGATCAACATCGCCTTGACCTCGATCGCGACGAACACCGCGACCACGATCAGCAGCGCGCCGATGGCGATGGTGCCGACCGCGTCCCAGATCGGGTTGCCGGTGACCACGGCTGTCATCACCGCGGCCAGCGCGAACACCAGGCCGAACAGCGCCGCCAGGTCCTCGCCGAAGATCACCACCAGTTCGGCCTGGCGGCTCTCGCGGAACCACTGCCACAGGCTGCGTTTGCCGCGCGCCTTGTTGACCTCGACCAGGCAGGCGCGCATCGACACCGCCTCGGCGGCGATGCCGAAGGTGAGCACGCCGGCCGCCCACCACCACTGCTTCAGTGGTTCGGGGTGCTGCAGTTTGTGGATGCCCTCGTACAGCGAGAACATGCCGCCGACGGTGAACAACATCACCGCGACCAGGAACGACCAGAAGTAGATCGCCTTGCCGTAGCCCAGCGGGTAGTCCGGCGACGGCGGCCGCTTGGCCTGGCGCATGCCCAGCAACAGCAGCAGCTGGTTGCCGCAGTCGGCCAGCGAGTGCACGGTTTCGGCCAGCATGGCGCTGGAACCGGTGAAGTACGCGGCCACGCCCTTGGACACGGCGATCGCGAAATTGGCGCCCAGCGCGAACAGGATCGCGCGGGTCGAATCACCACCACCTGCCATGGGAAACGTGCTCCTGGGATCGGAAGCGCGGGAGTCTAGCATCCGCGCGCGACCGCTCCGACGGCGCGCGCGAGCCTTGCGATGGGGCGGTCAGTCGGCCAGTTCGCGCTGCAGCTTCTTGCTCAGCCGGGCCCGGATCAGTTCGTAGCTGCGGCGCAGCAAAGCACGCAGTTCCGCGACCGGCAGCGCGTCGGGACGCAGCACGTTGACCCAGTGCGCGCGCGCCAGGAACGGCGCCGGACGGAAGCCGGGGCGTTCGGTCAGCTCCAGGAAACGCTCGTCCTCGACCCGGAAACTGATCCCGCCGGGGTCCGGCCCCTGCAGCCGGCAGGCACAGAACATGCGTCCGCCGACGCTGAAGACCGTCACCTCCTTCCACTTCAGGTCCTCGACCACCCCGGGCCAGCCGCCGACCCAGGCGCGTAGCGATTTTTCGTCCATGTGAGTCCAGAATGAAGCCGCAACCGCCTCCAGTGTGCCAATATCCCGGTATGGCCGCGCGCGAAAGACTCCCGCCCTGGCACGAGCGCCAGCGTCTCCCCAACGGACGCGAAGTGCTCATCCGTCCGATCCGACCGGAGGACGCCGATCCCCTGCGCGCCGGCTTCGGCCTGCTGCAACCCGACGAAGTCCGCCAGCGTTTCCTCTACGCGGTGAAAGAACTCACCCCGGAGATGGCCGAGCGCTTCACCCGGGTCAATCCCAAGACCGAATTCGCCCTGGTCGCCGCCGAACCGCTGCCGCCCGGCGAAGCCCTGGTCGGCGCAGTCGCGCGCGTGGCCATCGACGACAACGGCCGCGATGCCGAGTTCGCGATCCTGGTCAGCCGCTACATCGCCAACATGGGCCTGGGCCGCTACCTGATGACCCGGCTGGTGAAGTGGGCGCGCGGCAAGAAGGTCGAGCGCATCTACGGCGACGTGTTCGAACACAACCACGCCATGCTGGCGCTGGCCCAGTCGCTGGGCTTCGAACGAGAGTTCCAGCAGGACGCGCCCGGCCTGATCCGGGTCACCCTGGACCTGCGCAAGCCCGACCCGGCCTGAGCGGCAATGGGCGCGCCCGTTGCCCTCGCCCGCACCGCTCTTCCGCCAGCTCCGACCGACGGCTGTCCGCCGCCGCGCGCCCGCCGCGTTGGCTCTCATGCACACAGGGGCCTGCGGCAGGGCTTGCCGCGCGTCCAGGGACGGACCGTTCAGGACGCGGACATGAGCATCGACGAAGCACGCCTCAACGAATTCCTGGGCCGCGCCGTGGGCGACCTGGGCGCCTCGATCAGCGCCACGCTGATGCTGGTCGGCGATCAGCTCGGCTACTACCGGGCGCTGGCGAAGGAAGCCCTGAGTCCGGCCGAACTGGCCGCACGTACCGGCACCAACGAGCGCTACGTGCGCGAGTGGCTGGGCAACCAGGCCGCCGGCGGCTACGTGGAGTACGACGCCGGCAACGGCCGCTACTCGCTCAGCGAGGAACAGGCGCTGTGCCTGGCCGACCCCGGCGGACCGGTCGATCTGCCCGGCGCCTATTCCATCGTCGAGGCCGCGTTCCATGCCCTGGAACGCACCAAGGACAATTTCCGCACCGGCGCCGGCATGGAATGGGGCGAACACCACCCCTGCCTGTTCCAGGGCACCGAGCGCTTCTTCCGCGCCGGCTACAACGCGCACCTGCTGAACGAATGGCTGCCGGCGCTGGACGGCGTGCTCGACAAACTGCGCCAGGGCGCCAAGGTCGCCGATGTCGGTTGCGGCCACGGCGCCAGCACCACGCTGATGGCCAAGGCCTTCCCCAACACCAGCTTCATCGGCTACGACTACCACGCCGCCTCGATCGAGACCGCGCGCCGCCGCGCCCAAGACGCCGGCATCGACAACGCCTATTTCGAAGTCGCCGACGCCAGCAGCTACACCGGCCGCAACTTCGACCTGATCGCATTCTTCGATTGCCTGCACGACATGGGCGACCCGGTCGGCGCCGCGCGCCACGCGCGCCAGGCGCTCAAGCCCGACGGCCATTGCCTGCTGGTCGAACCCTTCGCCGGCGACCGCGTCGAGGACAACCTCAATCCGGTCGGACGCGTGTACTACGGCGCGTCCTCGCAGATCTGCGTGCCGGTGTCGCTGGCGCGCAACGGTCCGGCGCTGGGCGCGCAGGCCGGCGAAGCGCGGCTGCAGCAAGTCATGAGCGAAGGCGGCTTCAGCCGTTTCCGCCGCGCCACCCAGACACCGTTCAACCTGGTGCTGGAAGCGCGGCCGTAGTCCGCACCCAGGCGGCGCACACGAAAAATCCCGGCGCGTCGCCGCGCCGGGATCCGGTATTGCCTGCTTCGACCGCGATCAGACGATGGTCAGGGTGACGTCGATGTTGCCGCGGGTCGCGTTCGAGTACGGACACACCTGGTGCGCCTTCTCGACCAGCGCTTCGGCCTGTTCGCGCGGCAGGCCCGGCAGCGAGATCTTGAGCTCGACCTGGATGCCGAAGCCGACCGGGATCGGGCCGATGCCGACGGCGCCTTCGATCGAGGTATCGGCCGGCAGCGCGATCTTTTCCTTGCCGGCGACGAACTTCAGCGCGCCGATGAAGCAGGCCGAATAGCCGGCCGCGAACAGCTGCTCGGGATTGGTGCCGTCGCCGCCGGCGCCGCCGAGTTCGCGCGGGGTGGTCAGCTTGACGTCGAGGACGTTGTCGGAGGAAACGGCGCGACCGTCGCGGCCGCCGGTGGCGGTGGCGTGGGCGGTGTAGAGGACTTGGTCGAGGGACATGGGATGGCTCCTGGGTGGGGTTGGGTCGGTTCGTGGTTGGCGAAACCGTCGCCGGTTTCGTGATTCGTGGTTCGTGATTGGTCGATCAATCCGGGCCGGTCCGGAACGTCGCGTGCCTGGCGCCGCGCTCAGGCGTGCCGCATCAGGTTGGCGCGCAGCGATTCCAGCTGCGACTTCATCGATCCGAGCTGCTCGGGCGCGCAGCCGGCAGCGCCGAAGATGCCCATCGGCACCGCACGCGCCGGCTGTTCCAGCGCGCGGCCGGTCTCGGTGAGGGCGATGATCACCTGGCGTTCGTCGGCCTGGGCGCGGGTGCGGCTGATCAGGCCCGCGCTTTGCAGGCGCTTGAGCAAAGGGGTCAGCGTGGCCGAGTCCAGGAACAGGCGTTCGCCGATCTCCGACACCGTGACCTGGTCGCGCTCCCACAACACCATCATCACCAGGTACTGGGGATAGGTCAGGCCCAGGCCCGCCAGCAATTTGCGGTAGACCTTGTTCAAGGCCAGGCCGGTCGAATACAGGGCGAAGCAGAGCTGGTCGTCGAGTTTCAGCGAGGGCTGCGGGGCAGCTGCGGCCAAGGGCTCGGCGGTCGGTTTGGCGGTGTGCGGCTTCATGGGGTCACAATTTACATAGCGCGCTATTTAATTGCAAGCTATTTTTTATGAACGAAGGCAAAGCATTCGCGCCGACAATCGTTTTTGTGGGGAAGGTCAGCCTTCTGCGGGAGCCCTCAGCTTTCTGTAGGAGTGGCGTGAGCCGCGATCGCGCCAACCCGAACGGCGACGCGCGCCCGAGGCGCCACGCAATCGCGGCTTACGCCGCTCCCACAGGGGGAGGCATCCGACGGTAGCGGTATCGCCTCGACCTCCCACCAGCCGCATCCGTCTCAACCCCTGCGACAGCGACCGCGTATATCGAACCCCGTCCGACTGCGCACGAGCCGCTCACCGCGCTCGCGTACACTCGGCGCCCTGTTCGACCGGGCAGTCCCGCCAGCGCCTTCCGTCGCTGCGCGATCCGCCTGCACATGCTTGGGCCGCGCTCGCGCAAGGCCGAAGTCCCTACGCGCGGGTGGCGAACGGCCGCCGGCGCCGCATTCGTTTTTGCCGATGACCGCCGCTTCGATGCCCAAGTTTCCGTTTCCCGCCCCGCCGCTGCCCAAACCCGGCCAACAGCGCGCCTGGTGGCGCGCGCCGGCCTCGCCGTCCGCGCTGGCCTTCCACCTCGCCGCCGCCGCGGCCGCGCATGCCGGTCCGGTGCTCGCGATCGCGCGCGACAACCACGCCGCGCACCAGTTGGAATCCGACCTGCGCACCCTGCTAGGCGACGACGACACGATCCCGGTGCTGCCGTTCCCGGATTGGGAAACCCTGCCCTACGACCAGTTCAGCCCGCACCCGGACATCGTCTCGCAGCGCCTGTCCGCGCTGCACCGCCTGCCGAGCCTGCAGCACGGCATCGTGGTGGTGCCGGTGCAGACCGTGCTGCAACGCCTGGCGCCGCTCAAGCACGTGGTCGGCGGAAGTTTCGACGTGCGCGTCGGCCAGCGCCTGGATCTGGACGCGGAGAAGCGCCGGCTCGAATCGGCCGGCTACCGCAACGTGCCGCAGGTGCTGGACCCGGGCGACTTCGCGGTCCGCGGCGGCCTGCTCGACGTGTATCCGATGGGCGCCGACTCGCCGTTCCGGGTCGAGCTGCTCGACGACGAGATCGACACCATCCGCGCCTTCGATCCCGAATCGCAACGCTCGCTGGACAAGATCGAAGCGGTGCGCCTGCTGCCCGGCCGCGAAGTGCCCTTGGACGAGGCATCGCTGAAGCGCGCACTGGACGCGCTGCGCGACCGTTTCGACCTCGACACCCGCCGCAGCGGCCTCTATCAGGACCTCAAGGCCGGCCTGGCGCCGTCGGGCATCGAGTACTACCTGCCGCTGTTCTTCAGCGAGACCGCGACCCTGTTCGATTACCTGGCCGCGAACGTATTGCCGGTGATCGGCGACGGCGCGTTCGAGGCCGCCGAGCAATTCTGGACCCATACCGGCGAGCGCTACGAACAGCGCCGCCACGACCTCGAACGCCCGCTGCTGCCGCCCGACGCGCTGTATCTGTCGCCGGACGCGCTGCGCGAACGCCTCAACCGCGGCGACCGGGTCGAGGTCTGCGGCGACGGCCATCCGCAACGCGAACGCGCGCTCGCGCTCGGCGACCAACCGGCGCCGGCGCTGCCGGTCGCGGCCAAGGACGCGGCGCCCGCGCAGGCGCTGAAGTCCTTCCTGGGCAGCTACCGCGGCCGCGTGCTGATCGCCGCCGACAGCGCCGGCCGGCGCGAGGCGCTGCTGGAATTGCTGCTGGCCGCCGAACTGCGCCCGCAGGTGCTAGGCGACTGGAGCGCGTTCGCGACCGGCGACAGCCGCTTCGCGATCGCGGTGGCGCCGCTGGACGACGGCTTCGCCCTGACCGAACCGGCCCTGGCGACGCTGACCGAACGCCAGCTGTTCCCCGACCGCGCCTCGCAACCGCGCCGGCGCAAGCGCGTCGGACGCGAGCCCGAAGCGATCATCCGCGACCTGGGCGAGCTGTCCGAAGGCGCGCCGATCGTGCACGAGGACCATGGCGTCGGCCGTTACCGCGGCCTGATCGTGCTGGAAGCCGGCGGACAACCCGGCGAATACCTCGAGATCGAATACGCCAAGGGCGACCGCCTGTACGTGCCGGTCGCGCAGCTGCACCTGATCAGCCGCTACTCCGGCGCATCGGTCGAAACCGCGCCGCTGCATTCGCTGGGCGGCGAGCAGTGGACCAAGGCCAAGAAGAAAGCCGCCGAGAAGGTCCGCGACGTCGCCGCCGAACTGCTCGAGATCCAGGCCAAGCGCCAGGCCCGCGCCGGCCTGGCCCTGGACGTGGACCGCGTCATGTACGAACCGTTCGCGGCCGCGTTCCCGTTCGAGGAAACCCCGGACCAGCACGCCGCGATCGAATCGGTGATCCGCGACCTCGGCAGCAGCCAGCCGATGGACCGCGTGGTCTGCGGCGACGTCGGCTTCGGCAAGACCGAGGTCGCGGTGCGCGCGGCCTTCGTCGCCGCCGCCGCCGGCAAGCAGGTCGCGGTGCTGGTGCCGACCACCCTGCTGGCCGAACAGCACTACCGCAATTTCCGCGACCGCTTCGCCGACTGGCCGCTGCGGGTGGAAGTGCTGTCGCGCTTCAAGACGGCCAAGGAGATCAAGGCCGAACTGGAGAAGCTCGCCGAGGGCAAGATCGACGTGATCGTCGGCACTCATCGCCTGCTGCAGCCCGACGTGCGTTTCCCCGACCTGGGCCTGGTGATCGTCGACGAAGAGCAACGCTTCGGCGTGCGCCAGAAGGAAGCGCTGAAGGCGCTGCGCGCCAACGTGCACCTGCTGACCCTGACCGCGACCCCGATCCCGCGCACGCTCAACATGGCCATGGCCGGCCTGCGCGACCTGTCGATCATCGCCACCCCGCCCGCGCATCGCCTGGCGGTGCAGACCTTCGTCGTGCCCTGGGACGACGCCCAGTTGCGCGAGGCCTTCCAGCGCGAGCTCGCGCGCGGCGGCCAGGTCTACTTCCTGCACAACGACGTCGAAAGCATCGGCCGCATGCAGCGCCAGCTGCAGGAGCTGGTGCCGGAGGCGCGCATCGGCGTCGCCCACGGCCAGATGGCCGAGCGCGAACTCGAACGGGTGATGCTCGACTTCCACAAGCAACGCTTCAACGTGCTGCTGGCGACCACGATCATCGAATCGGGCATCGACATCCCCAACGCCAACACCATCATCATGAACCGCGCCGACAAGTTCGGCCTGGCCCAGATGCACCAGCTGCGCGGCCGCGTCGGCCGTTCCCACCATCGCGCCTACGCCTACCTGGTGGTGCCGGACAAACGCTCGATCACGCCCGACGCGCGCAAGCGCCTGGACGCGATCGCGGCCATGGACGAACTCGGCGCCGGTTTCACCCTGGCCACCCACGACCTGGAAATCCGCGGCGCCGGCGAGTTGCTGGGCGAGGACCAGAGCGGGCAGATGGCCGAAGTCGGCTTCAGCCTCTACACCGAGCTGCTGGAACGCGCGGTGCGTTCGATCCGCCAGGGCAAGCTGCCCGACGTGGATTCGGTCGAAGCGCGCGGCGCCGAGGTCGAACTGCACATTCCGGCGCTGATTCCCGACGACTACCTGCCCGACGTGCACACCCGCCTGACCCTGTACAAGCGCGTCAGCGGCGCGCGCGACGTCGACGCCCTGCGCGAACTGCAGGTCGAGATGATCGACCGCTTCGGCCTGCTGCCGGACGCGGCCAAGCACCTGTTCGCGGTGGCCGAGCTGAAACTGGCCGCGACCGAACTGGGCATCCGCAAGCTCGACCTGGGCGAGAAGGGCGGCCGCGTGCAGTTCATCGAGAAACCCAACGTCGACCCGATGGCGGTGATCCGCCTGATCCAGACCCAGTCCAAGCTCTATCAGATGGACGGCGCCGACAAACTCAAGATCAAGCTCGACCTGCCGGATGCGCCGGCGCGCCTGGCCGCGGCCAAGGGCCTGCTGACCGTGCTGCGGCAAGCCGCGTAGTCGCGCGCCGCTGCGGTTGCCACCGCACCCTGCGAGAGCCGTAGGGTGCGGTGAGCCCAAGGCGAACCGCACCGTCGCGCAACATCGGATCGCAGCGGACGCATCGTCGCCTCCCGATCCAGGCCCACGCCCTCCGGCGTAGGATGCGGTGCTTCCCTCTCACGCCATCGCCACGGTATCGCCCATGAAGGAACTGCTGTCGACCCGTACCACGCTCAGCCTGGCGGCGGCCAGGCGCATCGCCCAGACCGCCGAGGCGCGCGCCATCGCCGACGGCTTGAACGTCTCGATCGCGATCGTCGACGACGCCGGCCGCCTGCTGCACTTCCAACGCATGGACGGCTCGCCCAACTCCAGCGTCGAAGTCGCGATCCGCAAGGCCGAGCACGCCGCCAACTACCGCCGCGATACCGTGTTCCACCAGGAGCTGCTGAGCCAGGGCCACCATGTGGTGCTGGGCCTGCCGCATAGCCTGCCGATCGAAGGCGGCGTGCGCTTGCAGACGCAGGGCCAGAGCCTGGGCGCGATCGGCGTGGCCGGCGCGCCCTCGGCCCAGGACGGCGAGATCGCGCGCGCCGGCGCCGAACTTCTGGACGCGCTGTAAAGTACGCGCATGACGCCGATCAAGCCCCTGGCACTGAGCCTGCTGCTGTGCGTCCTCGCCGCCTGCGCGAGCCGTCCGGCGACGCCGGTGCCGCTGGAGTTCGTGCTGGTGCGCCATGCCGAGAAGAGCGACGACGATCCGCGCGACCCCAATCTCAGCGATGCCGGCCGCGCACGCGCGCAGCGCCTGGCCGAGAGCTTCGCCGGCAGCGAGGTCTTCGCCGTCTACGCCACCGGCTACAAGCGCACCCGCGACACCGCCGCGCCGACCGCCAGCGCCCACGCGATGGCGGTGACCGTGTACGACGCCAAGCTGCCGGCCGCGGAATTCGCCGCGCAGCTGCGCCGCCGGCATCCGCTGGGCAAGGTGCTGGTGGTCGGCCACAGCAACACCGTGCCGGAAATCGCCGCGGCCCTGTGCGGCTGCGCGGTCGCGCCGATGGCGGACACCGAATTCGACCGCCGCATCGTCGTCGACTTCGACGTCCAGGGCCGGCCGCACTTGAGCGAGACCCGCTACTGATGCGCCAGGCCACGCTGCCGGCCTGGGACGGCGATGTCGCGGCTGCGCGCGCCTTGCAGGAAACGCTGGCGCGCGAAGTCGTACTGCACGACGACTACCCGACGCCGCTGCGCCGCATCGCCGGCTTCGACGTCGGTTTCGAAGACGAAGGCGCGACCACGCGCGCGGCCGCGGTGCTGCTCGACGCCGAAACCCTGCAGCCCGTGCAGCAGCAGGTCGCGCGCATCCCGACCCGGATGCCCTACATCCCCGGCCTGCTGAGCTTCCGCGAACTGCCGGCGCTGCTGGCCGCGCTGGCGCTGCTAGATGAAGTGCCGGATCTGGTCTTCGTCGACGGCCACGGCATCGCCCATCCGCGCGGGCTCGGCATCGCCGCGCATTTCGGCGTCGCCACCGGCCTGCCCAGCATCGGCGTGGCCAAGAAGGTCCTGGTCGGTCGGCACGACGAGGTCGGTCCGCACAGCGGCGACCACGCGCCATTGCTGCATCGTGGCCGGCCGATCGGCCAGGTCCTGCGCAGCAAGCCGCGCTGCCTGCCGCTGATCGTCTCGCCCGGACACCGGGTGTCGATGGCGAGCGCGCTGACCCTGACCCTGGGCTGCCTGCGCGGCTATCGCCTGCCCGAGCCGACCCGGCTCGCCGATCGCCTGGCCTCGCGTCGCGACCGGCGTTGAAGCCGGGCGGCACCGGCCGACGCATCATCCATCCCGATCCTCGGCCCTGCAGCGGTGAAGGCCGCGTCGCGGCGCACGCGGCGGCATCGGGTACGATCCTGGGCTTCCGCATCGCTCGCGCACGGAGCCCGTGATGACCCGTTTGTTCGCCGCCCTGCTCTCGCTCACCGCCCTGTCCGCCTGCGCCAGCGGCGGCGGCCCCGGCGCCCTCGGCAGCGACGGCAGCGCGACCCTGAAACCCGGCGAGCGCATCGCCCTGGCCGACCGCTCGCAGCTGCGCTACATCGGCGTGACCGCCGATTCGCGCTGCCCGCCGAACGTGCAATGCATCCGCGCCGGCGACGCCGATGTCACCTTCGAATTCGCCCCCGTCGACGGCGCGGCGCAGCCGCTGGCGTTCAACACCGAAAACGCACGCAGCCTCAGCGCCGGCCGTTGGACCATCGAACTGACCGCGCTGGCCCATGGCGACGCTCCGGCGGCCACGGTCAGGATCGCCGCGACACCCTGATCGAGACCGCCAAGCGCCGCGCGCGCAACAGGCCGTTGCGCGCGCCCGCGCTGCGCCGTGGCGGCAGCCGTGACAAGCTTGCGGGCATCGATTCCGCGCAGCCAGAGAGCCACGCCATGAGCACGATCATCGCCCCCCGCGTCCACGACCTCGGCGGCTTCCAGGTGCGCCGCGCCGTGCCTTCGATCCAGGCGCGCTCGGTCGGGCCGTTCGTGTTCGTCGATCACATGGGGCCGGCGCTGTTCGAGCCCGGCCGCGGCATCGACGTGCGTCCGCATCCGCACATCGGCCTGGCCACGGTCACCTTCCTGTGGTCGGGCAGCATCGGCCACCGCGACACCCTGGGCAGCGTCCAGGACATCAACCCCGGCGACGTCAACTGGATGACCGCCGGCCGCGGCATCGCCCATTCCGAACGCACCCCGCAGGCGCTGCGCGCGGGCGAGCATCCGCTGCACGGCATGCAGACCTGGGTGGCCCTGCCCAAATCCTTCGAAGAGACCGCGCCGGCCTTCCATCACCACGGCGCGGCGACGCTACCGCAACTGCGTCGCGACGGCGCCTGGCTGCGCGTGGTCGCCGGCCGCGGCTACGGCGAGGAATCGCCGGTGCGGGTGTTCAGCGACACCCTCTACGTCGCCGTCGATCTGGACGCCGACGCCGAACTCGCGATCGAGGACAGCCACGCCGAACGCGCGATCTACCTGCTCGAGGGCGAGGCCCAGCTCGACGGCGCCGATATCCCGGAAAAACATCTGGTCGTGCTCGACCCGGGCATGCGCCCGGTGCTGCGCGCCAAGACCCCGCTCAAGGCCATGCTGCTGGGCGGCGAGCCCTTGGACGGCCCGCGCCACCTGTGGTGGAACTTCGTCTCCAGTTCCAAGGAGCGCATCGAGCAGGCCAAGCAGGACTGGCTGGACGGCCGCTTCGGCCAGGTCCCGGGCGACGACGAGTTCATCCCCCTGCCCGAGCGCTGAGCCGCCGCGGCGGCTGGACCGCCTCTAGGCAGGGTCCAGCCCGGCACCGCGCCCATTCAGTTGCATCTGAAACCACAGGATTTGTCAATCCCCTCGAACTGCCTTATGTTCTGACGCAGGTCACGTTTTATCGTCCAACGACCTCAAGGGGGATGTAGTCGTGAAAATGCCGGCATGCAGCATGTCGATCCTGCCCGTGCTCGTCGGGCTCCTGTACGCAGGAAGCGCACAGGCTCAAGACCAGGATGGATGCCCGCAGTTGCCGCCTTCTTCGCAACTGACCTGGGAACACAAAGCCAACGCCGGTTCGGATTTCTGCCGGGCCCTGCGCAACGACGGCAGCGAAGCGTTCGGCATGTACATTTCCAACAAATCGCCGTTCACGCCCAAGCGCGGTGACCGCGCCGAAGCCGGTAGCATCGACGGCAAATCCGTGTTCTGGTACCGCGGCGAACTCGCCGGCAAGCCCGAGATGCAGGTGCGCGAAACCCTGCTCAATCTCGACGACGGCCGGATCGCTCACATCTGGCTGCAGGCCGCTACGCCCGACAAGCTCGGCGAAGTGCTGGGCCTGACCCAGGGGCTGCGATTTCCTTCGGCCCGACTGAGCAGCAAGTAATCCGGTGACGGCGCGACGGTTTCCGACCGTCGCGCCGCCATCGCTGCGTTCGATCTTCCTCCCAGGCTTTGCGCGGGCCCGCGCGCGGCGTACCGTGTGCGCAGGCGCTGGCACGCCCGTGGCCATCGCACACCGGAAGTTATCGCACAACGGAAGTTCCCGATCCGTCATCCAGGAGGAAGATCATGATCAAACGACTCGGCGCCGAATTCATCGGTACGTTTTGGCTGGTGCTCGGCGGTTGCGGCAGCGCGGTATTGGCGGCCAATTTCGGCGGCGTCGGCAATCCACTCGGCATCGGCTTCCTGGGCGTGGCGCTGGCCTTCGGCCTGACCGTGCTGACCGGCGCCTACGCGCTGGGCCATATCTCCGGCGGGCATTTCAATCCGGCGGTGAGTTTCGGCTTGTGGGCGGGCGGACGCTTCGCCGGCAAGGACCTGCTGCCCTACATCGTCGCGCAGGTGCTGGGCGGCCTGTTCGCCGGTTTCGTGCTGTGGCAGATCGCATCGGGCAACCCCGAGTTCTCGGTCGACCCGAACGCGGCCGGCGCCTTCGCCAGCAACGGCTACGGCTCGCATTCGCCGGGCGGCTATTCGGTCGCGGCGGCGTTCCTGTGCGAAGTGGTGATGACGGCGATGTTCCTGATCGTGATCCTGGGCGCGACCCACAAACGCGCGCCGGCCGGCTTCGCTCCGATCGCGATCGGCCTGGCCCTGACCTTGATCCACCTGATCAGCATTCCGGTCACCAACACTTCCGTGAACCCGGCGCGCTCGACCGGCGTCGGCCTGTTCGCGGGCTCGCAGGCGATCTCGCAACTGTGGCTGTTCTGGCTGGCGCCGATCCTCGGCGGCCTGCTCGGCGGCGTGATCTACCGCTGGTTCGACAAGGACTGAGCGGGCGCCGCCACAAACGCAGCGCGCAGCACGAAAGGCCGCGTCCCACGCCACGTCGAGCGTGGGGCGCGGCCTTGTCGTTTGCGCGATCAGCGCGCCGCTTTCTGTTTCACCGCGTCCTCGGCCGCGTCCAGCGCGGCCTGCTGCAGCTGCGCAGCGAGCTTGCGGTTGCTGGCGCTGTCGGCGGCGTCGAGCATCTGGTACGCGGCCATCGCCAGCTTGATGCCGCGCGGCGGAATCTTGACGACCTTGCCGCCGACGATGGCGAAACCGCCGGCGCCCTGGCTGACGCCGGGCGAGACGAAACTGGCGACGATGACGAACTTGTTGGGATCGATCCCGGGCATGAGCTGCACTCCTTCGCATGGAGACGGCGCGGCCGGACGGCAGCGCCGGCGCGTTTCTCATCGGCCGGTACGTCCAATGGGACGAACCGATGAGAGCCTGCGCCGATAGCAGCTAACGCCGCCAGCCGCGGATAGCGGCCAGAACCTCGCGCTTCAGCGTTTCCACCGCATCGCAACGGTGCGCAAAAAAAGGCCGCGCGATGCGCGGCCCGGTAAGTCTTGCGGCGATCGGCGAGGCCGGACCGCTGGCTTAGAACTTGCCTTCCTGGAAGTCCACGAACGCCTGCATCACTTCCTGCTTGGTGTTCATCACGAACGGACCGTAACGCGCGACCGGCTCGCGCAGCGGCCGGCCCGCGACCAGGATCGCGCGGGTGTCGGCGGCGCCTGCGCGCAGCTTCAGCACCTCGCCGCCGGCGAGCACCGCCAGCTCCTGCGCCTCGACCTCGCGCGCATCGACGCCATCGCCGATCGCGGCCGCGCCCTCGTAGACGTAGACGAAGGCGTTGTGGCCTTCGGGCAAGGCGTGTTGCCACTGCGCACCCGCGTCCAGGGCGATATCCAGGTACACCGGATCGGTCGCCGGCTGCGCGATCGGGCCGTCGGTGTCGCCGACGCGGCCGGCGATCACTTTCACCGCCGCGCCGTCGGCCGGCTGCAGCAGCGGAATGCGCTCGGGCGCGAATTCCTGATAGCGCGGATCGGTCATCTTGTCGCGCGCCGGCAGGTTCACCCACAGCTGGAAACCGCGCATGCGGCCTTCGTGTTGCTCGGGCATCTCCGAATGCACCAGGCCGCGGCCGGCGGTCATCCACTGCACGCTGCCGGGCACCAGCACGCCCTCGTTGCCGTGGTTGTCCTTGTGGCGCATGCGGCCGTCGAGCATGTAGGTCACCGTCTCGAAACCGCGGTGCGGATGCTCCGGGAAACCGGCGATGTAGTCCTCGGCGCGGTCGGTGCCGAATTCGTCCAGCAACAGGAACGGATCCAGATCGGGCAGCTCGGCTCCGCCGATCACCCGGGTCAGGCGCACGCCGGCGCCGTCCGAGGTCGGCTGACCGCGCAGCTTGCGGCCGACGCGTGCGTAGCGAAGGGAAACGTCGTGGGTGGCGGTGGTCATGGACCTCTCTCCTGGAATGGGTCGCCGGTTCGGCGCTGGGCACAGGATGCCACCGCATTATCGGAACGATATAGCCATAACTAGGAACATCATTTACATATTTGGAACGATAACTGCCCGTGCGGGCGCCGGTACACAGAACGCGGAACGCTCCCGATGTCGGGAGCGCTCCGTGCCGGCCGGGGCGATCCGGTCCCCGCGGCTGCGGGGCCGGATCGGTGGGTTCACTGGCGCAGGAAGGCCAGCAGGTCCTGGTTGAGCCGGTCCTTGTGGGTATCGGTCAGGCCGTGCGGCGCACCCGGATAGACGATCAGGCGCGCGTTCTTGATCAGCGCGGCCGAGGCCTTGCCCGAGCTGTCGATCGGCACGATCTGGTCGTCGTCGCCATGGATCACCAGGGTCGGCACGTCGATGCGCTTGAGGTCGGCGCGGAAGTCGGTGGCCGAGAACGCCGCGATCGAGTCGTAGGTGTTCTTGTGGCCGGCCTGCATGCCCTGCACCCAGAACGACTGGATCAGGCCCTGCGAGGGCTTGGCGCCGGGACGGTTGTAGCCGAAGAAGGGGCCCGACGCGATGTCCAGGTACAGCTGCGAACGGTTCTCCAGCGAGGCCTTGCGCAGGCCGTCGAACACCGCGATCGGCAGGCCGCCCGGGTTGTCGGCGGTCTGCAGCATCAGCGGCGGCACCGCGCTCACCAGCACCGCCTTCTTGACCCGGGAGGTGCCGTGGCGGCCGATGTAGCGCGCCACTTCGCCGCCGCCGGTGGAGAAACCGACCAGGGTCGCGTCCTTCAGATCCAGGGTTTCGATCACCGTGGCCAGGTCGTCGGCGTAATGGTCCATGTCGTTGCCGTCCCAGGGCTGGCTGGAGCGGCCATGGCCGCGACGGTCGTGCGCGACCACGCGATAGCCGTGATCGGCCAGGAACAGCATCTGCGATTCCCAGCTGTCCGAGTTCAAGGGCCAGCCGTGGCTGAAGGTGACGACCGGGCCGTTCTTCGGGCCCCAGTCCTTGTAGTAGAGGCGTACGCCGTCGCGGGTCGTGATGTAGCCGGCGCTGCGGTCGATGTCGTGGGCGGCGACGACGGAGGGGCCGGTCTGGGCCGGGGTCGCCTGGGCGGCGGCGGCCTCGGCCGAGACGGCGGACGCGGCCAGGACGGCCAGACCAAGGGCGGTACGGTGCAGGACGTTCATGCGGTGCTCCTAAGCGAAAAGGTGGGAAAGGCATTGCCTGTCGGCAGGACGTACTTTGCGCGCCCAGCCGATACTATTTGCGGCATATAATCCTTAAAACATTGCTTGGAGTATCGATGGCCGACCGACTCGACGCCCTGCTCCACCGCTTTTCGGTCCGGGCGCAGACCTTCCAGGCCGGAACGCTGTGCGGCATCAACGACCTCACGCCCGACGGCGACAGCGGTCAGCTGCACCTGATCCGGCGCGGCGAAGTCGCGGTGAGCCACGGCGGCGCGATCGCTGCGCGCGTCGCCACGCCCAGCCTGCTGCTGTATCCGCGGCCGTTGCCGCACCGCTTCGTGATCGACGACGCGGCCGGCGCCGAACTGACCTGCGCCCATCTGCGCTTCGACGGCGGCAGCGCCAACCCGGTGGCGGCCGCCCTGCCTGCGTTCGTGTGCCTGCCGCTGGACACCATCTCCGGTCTCGACCACAGCCTGGCGCTGCTGTTCGAAGAAGCCTTCGAGCAGCGCTGCGGGCGCAGGGCGATGCTGGACCGCTTGTTCGAAGTGGTGCTGATCCAGGTCCTGCGTCATCTCATGGACAACGGCCAGACCCGCGTCGGCATGCTGGCGGGACTGGCCGATCCGCGACTGCGCCTGGCCATCGTCGCCATGCACGAGGCGCCTGCCCAGGACTGGAGCCTGGAAGCGCTCGCGGCCCAGGCCGGCATGTCGCGCAGCGCGTTCGCCAATGCGTTCCGCGATGCCGTCGGCTGCACGCCGGGCGCCTATCTGCAGCAATGGCGGGTCGCGCTGGTGCAGCGCGCGCTGGTGCAGGGGCGCTCGCTCAAGCGCATCGCCGACGAGGTCGGCTACGGCAGCGAATCGACGCTGTCGCGCGCCTTCAAGGCCCAGTGCGGACTATCGCCGCGGGAATGGAAGCAGAGCCGGCAGCGCGCCTAGACGGCCTTGGCCGTCCGCTGCGGCTTGCGCGTGTACACGTACACCGTCGCCGGCGGCACGTTGCGCAGCACGAATTCGCCGCGGTGCACGTGCAGGTCCAGTTCGCGCATCACCGAGTCGGCCACCGGCGCGGCCGGGCCGTAGGTGAACTGCACGAACACGCCGTCCGCGCGCAGGCATTCGAACGCCGCCGCCAGCAGACTGAGCTGCAGCGGCTGCGGCATGGTCAGCAGCCCCAGGCCGGACACGATCGCGTCGGCGGGGCCCTCGTCGAGATAGCCGTTGGCGCGCGCCAGCTCCGGCAGCGAACCGGCATCGCCCAGCAGCACCCGTACCTGCGGGAAACGCAGATGCAGATGCGCGTGCAGTTCCTCGTTGAGTTCCAGCACCAGCAGGTCGTGGTCGGCGATGCCGGCCGCGAGCAGGGCGCGGGTGATCGCGCCGGTGCCGCCGCCGAGTTCGATCACGCGGCGCGCGTCGTCGGGCAGCTCGGCGATCATCGCCGCGGCCAGCTCCGGGCTGGACGGCGCGACCGCGGCGGTGCGCAGCGGGTTCTTCAGCCATTGGCGGAAGAAGGTCCAGGTACCGAGCTTGCGTGGTTTCATGGCGTCGTTCAAAGCGGCTGCAGCCGCCAGCAGCGGTGGATGCGGGCGTCGCGGGCGAAATCGGGCGGGATGGTCTCGGCGCTGATCTCGCGGCAGTCGGCGAACTCGGCGACGGCGTCCTGGTCGAGGCGGAAGCGGCGGAAGTTGTTGGAGAAGTACAGCACGCCGTTGTCGGCCAGGCGCGCGACCGCGGCGCGCAGCAGGCGCACGTGTTCGCGCTGGATGTCGAAGTCGTCGGCGCGCGCGGAATTGGAGAAGGTCGGCGGGTCGCAGAAGATCAGGTCGTAGCGGCCGCGGTCGGCTTCCAGCCAAGCCACCGCGTCGGCCTGGACCAGGCGGTGATCGGCGCCGCCGATGCCGTTCTCGCGAAGGTTGTCGGCGCACCACTGCAGGTAGGTCGCCGACAGGTCGACGGTGGTGGTCCGCACGGCCCCGCCGACCGCGGCGTGCACGCTGGCCGCGCCGGTGTAGCCGAACAGGTTGAGGAAGCGGCGGCCGCGCGCTTCTTCGGCGATGCGCAGGCGCATCGGCCGGTGGTCCAGGAACAGGCCGGTATCGAGGTAGTCGTGCAGGTTCACGCGCAGCCTGGCCGCGCCTTCGCGCACCACCAGGAATTCGCCGCGCTGATCGAAACGGCCGTACTTGCTGCCGCCCTTGCCGCGTGCGCGGGTCTTGAGGGCGATGCGCTCGCGCGGTACCGCCAAGGCGTCGCGCGCGGCCGCCAGCAGTTCGTTGAGGCGGCGGCGCTGGTCGGCTTCGGGAATCGTGGCGGGCGCGGCGTACTCCTGCACGTGCAGGTGCAGCTGCGGTTCGGGCTCGTCGCTGGTATAGACGTCGATCGCGGCCGCGTACTCGGGCAGGTCGGCGTCGTAGGCGCGGTAGCAGCCGACCTGTTCGCGCTCGCGCCAGCGCTTGAGTTTGTGCAGGTTCTTGCGCAGGCGGTTGGCGACCATCTGCGCGCCGTCGGACAGCGCCTGCGGCGCGGCGTCCTCGCCGGCATCGGCGCGCGCGCGCGGCGCGATCGGGTCGCACACGATCAGAGTGCATTCGATCGCGCCGTTGAACAGTTGGTATTTCTTGTTCGCGCGCAGGCCGGTGGCCTGGGCCAGTTCGGCATCGCCGCATAGCAGGCTGGCGCGCCATTCCGGCACCAGGCGCTTGAGGGTCTTGCCCAGGCCGCGGTACAGCGCGGGATCGGCCGCCAGACGCGCGTCGTAGGGCGGGTTGCAGACGACCAGACCGGTGGCGGCGGCGGTAGCACCGCCCTCGCCCGCTTCGCCCGCGCCTGGCGCGGCCACGGGCAGGTCCTGCAGTTGTTCGACCGGCGAAACCTGCCAGCGGATCACGCCGGCCAGGCCGGCCATGACTTCGTTGTCGCGTGCGGCGCGGATCGCGTGCGGGTCGAGATCGCTGCCGTGGAAGACCGGCCGCAGCGCGGCCCGGCCCGCCTCCTCGCGCTCCTGCGCTTGCGCGCACAGTTCCTGCCAGGCGCCGCGGTCGAAGCCGCGCCAGCGCGTCGGCGCCAGTCCGTCGTGGCGCAGCAGGCCCGGGGCGACGTCGGCCGCCATCAGCGCGCCTTCGATCAGCAGCGTACCGCTGCCGCACATCGGATCGAGCAGCGCGCCGCCTTCGGCATACACGCGCGGCCAGCCGCCGCGCAGCAGCACCGCGGCGGCGAGGTTTTCCTTCAGCGGCGCTTCGCCCTGCTTCAGGCGCCAGCCGCGGCGGTGCAGCGAGCCGCCGCCGAGGTCGATCGAGACGATCGCGCGGTTCTTGCGGATCACCAGGTTCAGGCGCAGGTCGGGCGCGTCCACGTCCACGTCCGGGCGGGCGCCGGTGCGCGCGCGCATCACGTCGACTACCGCGTCCTTGACCCGCTGCGCGGCGTAACGCGCGTGGGTGATCGCGGTGCCCGAGACATGCGCATCGACGGCCAGCGTATGGGTCGCGTCCAGATGCTGCGGCCAGTCGATCGCGGCGACACCGGCGTAGAGCGCGTGCTCGTCCGGGCAGTCGAATTCGGCGATCGGCCACAGCACGCGGCTGGCCAGGCGCGACCACAGCACCGCGCGCTGGGCGTCGCGCAACTCACCTTCGGCGTTGGCGCCGGCCAGCGCGGCGGTCGCGCGCGCGCAGCCGAGCGCGACCAGTTCGTCGGCCAGCAGATATTCCAGACCCTTACCGCAGCTGACGTAGAACTTCACGAAGATTTCCTGAATGACGAGAGGAACGAAAAAGACAATGCCGGTCTACGCGCAGTATCCGCGCTGCCGGTCAAGGACGCGTGTGGCGGCGCGGCCGTCACAAGCCTTGCAACAATTGAGCGAACGCCTCGGCGCTGGCTTCGACGTGTGCCGACAGGCGATGACTGTCGTCGACCAGCAGCACGCGCGCGCGGCGCGGATAGGCCCAGTCGACGACCTCCTGGGCCGGGATCAGTTCGTCGTCCCAGCCGTGCAGGATCGAGATCGGCACCGGCGCGGCCTCCAGGCGCCGCGCCGGCCCCATGCGCACCGGCGGCGCCATCAGGAACAGGCCGGCGACCGGCACCTGCAGCGACACCAGGCCGGAGATGTAGGCGCCGAGGCTGGAACCGGCCAACACCACCGGTCCGCGCTGCGCGGCCGCCTGGGCGAGCGCGAGCAGGCGCTGCAGCCGCTGCGGCACGTCGCCGAGTTCGCTGACCTGGCGGCGTGCGTCCAGATCGGTGTAGTCCGGACGCTCGTGGCTCCAGCCCAGGCGCTGCGCGGCCTCGGCCAGGGCGGTGACCTTGGTCGCATCGGGGCCGCTTTCGAAGCCATGGGAAAGAATGCAGTGTCCGCGCGTGCTCATGCGTGTCCGGGGTAGGTGTCGCGTCGTGGGGAACGGTGTGGAGAAACGGTGCGGCGAGCGGTCGGCCGGTCGACTGGCCCGTCGATCTGCCTATCAATCGGCCAACACGACCAGCTGGTCGCCGCGGCGGATCCGGCCGCCTTCGAGGATGCGCGCGCACAGGCCGCCGTGATTGCGCATGGCGTTGTAACCGCCCGGGCCGAGCGCGTCTTCCATGCGCGAGCAGGGATCGCAGTCTTCGGTGCCTTCCAGCACCGCCTCGCCGAGACGGAAGCGGCGGCCCTTGAGCGCCACCAGCGGCAGCCCGGACACCACCACGTTACGGCGCAGCAGCGCCGGGTCCAGCGAATCGCGTCCGGCCAGCGCCGCGATCGCGGGCAGGTGCTCGGCCTGGATCAGGGTCAGCCCGCGCTTGCCGCTGCCGCCGGCGTAGCGGTCGCCGACCAGGCCGATGCCGGTCTGCGCCAGCGCTTCCTCGACCGCCTGCATCGGCACGTCGCGCTTGGGACGCAGCCCGATCCACTCCACCCGGCCGGGGCGCGGCAGGTTGGCCATCAGGCGGCCGAGTGCGGAGTCGGCGGGCGGCAGGGACATGACGGGCTCCGGTGCGAAGGCGAATGTTAGCATCCGCCCCCATGCCGCCCCTTCCGACCCTGCGCGTGGAACCGCTGCCCTACGAGGCCCTGCTGGGGGCGCGTGGCGCAGAAATGGTGGACTTGGTGGTGATCCACTGCACCGAACTGCCGGACCTGGCGACCGCCCGCGAATACGGCGAACGGGTGCTCTACCCGGCCTCCGGCACCGGCAATAGCGGCCACTATTACGTCGACCGCGACGGCAGCGTGCACCGCTACGTCGAGCCGCTGCGCAGCGCCCACCACACCCGCGGCTACAACCTGCGCTCGGTCGGGATCGAACTGGTCAACACCGGCCGCTACCCGAACTGGCTGGACTCGCGCCATCAGGCCATGGACGAGGCCTATACCCCGGCCCAGATCGACGCCCTGATCGCCCTGCTGGCCGACCTGCGCGCGCAACTGCCCGCACTGCGCTGGATCGCCGGCCACGAAGACCTGGACACGAGCCGGGTCGAAGCCAGCGACGACCCGGCGGTATTGGTGCAGCGCAAGCGCGATCCGGGGCCGCAATTCCCGTGGCCGCGGGTACTGGATGCCTGCGGGCTGGAACGGCTGGCGGCGGAATCGGGCTCCGAGGCCGGCGCGGCCTAGCGTCCGGCGGACCACGGCGTCAGGGCCGCACAATTGCGGCCGGCGCCGTTCCCGCAGCGGCCGCCTGCGCGGGCCCGCAACGACCGGGCCGTATACTTCTAGGCCGTACCGACCCGGCCGAAACCGCGCCCCATGACCTCATCGCCCGTCTCCGAACTGATCGAACTGCTGTCGCTGGAGCGGCTGGAGGACAACCTGTTCCGCGGCCAGAGCCGCGATATCGGCACCAAATACGTGTTCGGCGGCCAGGTGCTGGGGCAGGCGCTGTCGGCGGCTCAGGCCACCCTGGAAGCGCCGCGCAGCGCGCATTCGCTGCACGCCTATTTCCTCAAGGCCGGCGATATCGAGGCCCCGATCGTCTACCAGGCCGACCGTACCCGCGACGGCGGCAGTTTCTCGGTGCGCCGGGTCACCGCGATCCAGCACGGCCAGCCGATCTTCTTCCTCGCCGCCTCGTTCCAGAAGGACGAGGACGGCGGCGAGCATCAGCTGTCGATGCCGGAAGTGCCCAAGCCCGAAGACATCGCCCCCGCACCGGCGGTGCCGCCGGAGGTGATGGCGACGCTGCCGACCAAGGTCCAGCGCTGGTTGTCGCGGCAGGGGCCGTTCGAGTTCCGCCACGTCTATCCGCGCGACGAGCTCAACCCGCCCAAGCGCCCGCCCTATCAACAGGTCTGGTTCCGCCTGAGCGAACCGGTCGGCGACGCGCCGGAACTGCACCGCGCCCTGCTGGCCTACGCCTCGGACTTCCACCTGCTCGGCACCGCGACCTTTCCGCACGGGATCAGCTACTACCAGCCCAACGTGCAGATGGCCTCGCTGGATCATGCGCTGTGGTTCCACCGCCCGTTCCGCGCCGACGACTGGCTGCTGTATTCGATCGACAGCCCCAGCGCCCAGGGCGGGCGCGGCCTGGCGCGCGGGCAGATCTTCGACCGCAACGGCCGCCTGGTCGCGAGCACCGCGCAGGAAGGCCTGATCCGTGTAGTGCAGGACGCCGCGGCGGCCGCGCACGTGCCGTCGAAGGACTGAGATGAGACAGGTATTCTCCAGCGCCCGCCTGGAAAACGTCGAGTCGGTCGCGCAGATGCTGCGCGATGCCGATATCGAAGTACGGGTCACCCACAACCGTTCCTACAAGGGCAATCGCCGCAGCGGTTTCAGCTACAGCGACAACGACTCGCCCAAGCCTGCGGTGTGGGTGGTCAAGTCCGAGGACCAGGTGCGCGCGCGCGAAATCCTGCGCGCCGCCGGCCTGATCGACTCCACCCGCGGCGGCGAAGGTTATTCGGCGATCAGTTTCCGCGCGCCCGAGCAGGCCGCGCCCGGCCGCACTCCGGCGCAGCGGCGCGCGTTCCGGATCAAGCTGGCGCTGATCGGCGTGATCGTGGTGGTGCTGGCGATGGCGATCGTGCATTCGCTCCGCGAAGACCCGGCCGAGACCGCATTGGCCAAGCACCCGCTCGACGGCTCGGTCGCGGCGATCCCGCAACCGCTGGCGGCGGCGGTGTTCGCGCAGGAACTGCGCAAGGCCGCGCCGATCGACACCCTGTGCCTGTCGATCGACGGCAAGGACGTGTCCAAGGCCATGATCGACGCGATGCAGGCGCAACTGCGCGGCCGCCGCGTGGTGCCGCTGTCGGAATGCGTGCGCATCGCCGACGACGCCCAGGGCAGCGTGCACCGCGCCTCCGGGCATGCGGCGCTGCTGGTCGACGTCAAGGCGTTCCGCCCGCAGACGCGCGAGTCCGGGCAGATCGAGTACGAGGCGTATCACCACCGCATGTCGGCGTCGTACAAGACGCTGGAAGTGAAGTCGGTGGACGGGCGTTGGCAGGTGGTGCGGACGATCAAGCACGTGGCGATGTAAGCCGATTGCGGGTGCGGCTTTGCTATGCCGCTCAAGCTAGCCAAGCTCTCCAGGACCGTGCCAAGCCCGTTGAATGGGCGAGCCAAGCCGCGTGGATCGTAGGGCACGGCGACAATCGCGCCGATGCGATGGCGCGGTTCGCCTCCGCTCACCCGATCCCGCGTGCAGTTGCCGTTGCCGTTGCCGTTGCCGTTGCCGTTGCCGCGGCATTGAAATCCAATGCCCCCGCACTCGCCCAATCCCACCCAGACCCGAAGGGCGGCGCGCAGGACGCGCGCCGTTTTTCGAGGAACAGGATGTTCCTTCGAAAAATCCCCGCGCCAGCTCCGANCGCACTCGCCCAATCCCACCCAGACCCGAAGGGCGGCGCGCAGGACGCGCGCCGTTTTTCGAGGAACAGGATGTTCCTTCGAAAAATCCCCGCGCCAGCTCCGAATTCGCACGGGAGGGTTGTCTAGGCAAGCCCTTCTCTTTGGTTACTTTCTCTTGGGCTAGCAAGAGAAAGTGACCCGCACGCGCAGCGGGCGGAAGCTGTTG
>NZ_LMIK01000008.1:254235-358762 GCF_001428685.1 Lysobacter sp. Root76
TCGCGGCTTACGCCGCTCCCACAGAAAGCGAAGCCAATCCGAATCGAAGCCAGCGCGGTAGCCGAAGGTCGCGGTCGCGGCTCACGCCGCTCCTACCCCAAGGCGGGTGGCAAGAGAAAGTGGCGCGCACGCGCAGCGGGCGGAAGCTGTTGCTTAAGAACGAAACCAACGCAGCAAACGGAATTCGCAATCGCGGCTCACGCCGCTCCCACAGAAAGCAGAAAGCGAAGCCAAGCCGAATCGAAGCCAGCGCGGCAGCCGAGGGTCGCGGTCGCGGCTCACGCCGCTCCTACCCCAAGGCGGATGGCAAGAGAAAGTGGCACGCACGCGCAGCGGGCGGAAGCTGTTGCTTAAGAACGAAACCAACGCAGCAAACGGAATCCGCGATTGCGGCTTACGCCGCTCCCACAGGAAGCAGGAAGCAGACCCGGAGCGAAACCCCGCCAGCAGACGGAGTTCGCGGTCGCGGCTCACGCCGCTCCTACCCCAAAGCCGAGGCCCGGAGCGCCAGCGCCACCCTCGGTCACATCTACCGCCTACGCGCGTCCCGGTCCAGGCACCCCAGCCCGAACCCGCCATGACGACCCCTTCTCTACTCGCCTGCGCCTGCCTCGCCCTCTCCGCCGTCCTCGACGCCCTCGGCCCGCTGAGCGCCGCCGCGATCGCCGCCGCACTCGCTATCCTGGGCGCGCTCGACGGCCGCCCGACCGTCGCCGACCTGCACGCCTGCCTGAGCTGCCTGCATTGAACGCCACCCTGCCCACCGCCGACGCCCTGCTCACCAGCATCGACGCCGACCTGCACGCCGCGGCTGCGGGCGATCGTGCCGCGTATTCGCGCATCGTCGCGTCCTGCCAGAACTCGGTCACGGCGATCGCCCTGGCGATCGTGCGCGACGTGCCGGCCAGCGAGGACATCGCGCAGGAGGCCTTTCTCAGCGCCTGGCAGAACCTGCGCCGGCTGCAGAGCCCGTCCAGCTTCCTGCCCTGGTTGCGCCAGATCACCCGCAACCTCGCCCGCGACCATCTGCGCAGCCAGCGCCGCGCGCCGCGCGGCGTGGACGATGTCGACGCCGCGATCGAAGCCGCGGCCGATCCGCATCCCAACCCCTGCGAGCAACTGCTCGACGACGAACGCCAGACCATGGCCGTGGAACTGATCTCGGCCCTGCCCGACGACAGCCGCGAAGTGCTGTTGCTGTACTACCGCGAAGGCCAGAGCTCGCAACAGGTCGCGACCCTGCTCGGGCTCAGCGACGCGGCGGTGCGCAAGCGCCTGTCGCGTGCGCGCGCCACGGTGCGCGCGGAGCTGCTGGCGCGGTTCGGCCGCTTCGCCCTCGACAGCGCGCCCTCGGTCGCGTTCACCAGCATGGTCGCGACCGCGCTGGCGATCGCCAGCCCGCCGGCCGCCGCGGCCGGCCTGCTCGGCGCCGGCGCGGCCGCCGGCGCCAAGACCCTGGGCCAGGTCGTGCTGGGCGCGGCCGGCAGCATCGCCTTCGCGATGGTGGCCGCGTTCGCCGGCATCTACCTGAGCCTGCGCAAGCAGCTCAAGGGCGCGATCGACGACGCCGAGCGCACCGCCCTGATCCGCAGCGCGGTGATCTGCGCGCTGGTCTCGATCGGCTTCGTCGTGGCGCTGCTGCTGGCGAGCCACTACACCCGCGGCTGGCTCGGGCCGACCGTGGCGACCCTGGTCTTCATGACCGTGGTCCTATGGCAGACCGCGGTCGTGCAGCCGCGCATCCTGCGCCGCCGGCACGCGCAGGAAGCGCAGCGCGATCCGGCCGCGGCGATGCGGCGGCGGCGATGCGAGCGCATCCAGTCCTGGATCGGCGTGGTGGTCGGCATAGGCTGCGGCCTGGGCGGGTTGATCTTCGGCCTGATCGAATCCGGCCGGCTCTAACGCCGCTCCACCACGGTCGCCGGCATGGAGGCGCCGCGCAAAAAAAACCCGTGCCGCTGGACGCGGCACGGGAATCTGGAGGGGCAAACCTTCCATTACTGCTGGGTACCGCGGGTGCAACGCAAAACGGTGGTGCGAACGGCCAGGCTTCAGCGATGCGGGCCGTGGCGCAGGTCGTCGCGGGTCAGGTAGCCGTCGCGGTCCTCATCCATGAAAGCGAAGGCCTTGGCCAGGTACGGCATCTTCTCGCCGACCTCGACCTTGCTCAGCTTGCCGTCGTGGTTGAGGTCGGCCTCGGCGAAGCGCTGGTCGAAGCGCTTGGCGCGCTCGGCTTCGCGCTGCGGGCGCTCGCGCTCGTGGAAGGCCCGCAGTTCGCTGCGCACCACGTAGCCGTCGCGGTTGCTGTCGATCTGGGCGAACTGGTCGCCGATCATCGGCAGCTTGGCGGCCTCGGCCTTGCTGATGCGGCCGTCGCCGTCGAGGTCGGCGGAGATCAGCCCGCCCATGCCGCCGCGGTGGCCGCGCTCGCCGCCTTTACCGCCGTGGCCGTGCCGGGACGGGCGCTCGTCGGCGCTGAGGCGGCCGTCGCCGTTCTTGTCGAGGGCGTCGAATTTCTCGGCCAGACGCGGCATCGCGGCGGCTTCGCTGCGATCGATCGCGCCGTCCTTGTTGCTGTCCAGCGACGGGCGCGCCGGACGGCCGGTACCCGGGTCCTGCGGCGCGGCCAGCGCGGCGCCGGCGACAGCGGCCGCCAGCGCGGCGACCAGCAAGGTAGAACGTTTCATTGCGGTGGCTCCTGCTTGAGCGCCGGGCGGCGCCGATGCAGTGGTCAACGCCCCGGCCCGCGCTCGGTTGACACGACCTGCACCGGAACATGAACGAAAAGACCACGCGCGGCGGCCCCGCGACGGCGCTATGCTCACGTTATGGGCACCCAACCGCAGCCTGAAAGCGAGGACCTGCGCCTGTTCCACACCGGCGAGCACGCCTGCGGCTATTGGCCGGAGCGCGTCGCCCGCGACCTGGTGCTGGACCCGCGCGATCCGCGCCTGCGCAACTGGTACCCGCACGCCCTGGGCTGGGGATTCCGCCGCTCCGGCGACATCGTCTACCGCCCGCACTGCGCCGGTTGCCGCGCCTGCGTGGCGGTGCGCATCCCGGTCGACCGTTTCCAGCCCGACCGCAGCCAACGCCGCTGCCTGGCGCGCAACACCGACGTCGAAATGCGCGTGCGCCCCGCCGAACGCAGCGAAGAACACCTGGCGCTGTACCGCCGTTATCTGGCCGCACGCCATGCCGGCGGCGGCATGGACGGCCACGGCGCGGCGGAGTTCGACCAATTCCTGATCGGCAGCTGGAGCGAAGGCCGCTTCCTGGAACTGCGCGAGCATCGCCGCCTGCTCGCGGTCGCGGTCACCGACGTGGTCGAGACCGCGCTGTCGGCGGTCTATACCTTCTACGAACCCGACGAGGCCGATCGCGGCCTGGGCACGCTGGCGGTCCTGCGCCAGCTCGAATGGGCCAAGCGCGAACGCCGCGAACACCTGTACCTGGGTTACTGGATCGCCGGCCACCCGAAGATGGACTACAAGCGCCGCTATCGCCCGCTGGAAGGCTTCGACGGCCACGAGTGGCGCGACCTGGACGCGCACGACTTCATCAGGCTGTAACCGCGTTCCTTTACATAGGCATGGAATTCGGCATAGGCGCGCGCTCAGCGGCGTCGGCCGGATGCGACGCGGCGACGGATCCCGCGCCCCTCGACTTGCTGCGAGCCATCGCCATGAATGCCCGACCCTGGAACCTGGCCGCCACCGCGGCCGCTACTGTGCTGATCGCCGCCTGCTCGTCCGCCAGCGGCAGCGGCGGCAAAATCGACGACGCGATCGGCGTCGTGCAGTGCGACGAATACCTGGCCAAAGTCGCGACCTGCATCAACGAAAAAGTCCCCGAAGCCCGGCGCCTGCAACTGCGCACCGACGTGTCCGCCGAATACGCGACATGGAAGGAGGCGACCGCCAACCCGACCCATCGCGCCGCGCTGCCGCAGGCCTGCGCAATCGCACAGGAACAGGCCAAGGACGAATACGCGCGCTACGGCTGCGCGATGTGATCGCGACGGCCGGCGCGAGCAGCACGATCACGCATCAATGTCGGTCGCCGATGTCCGCACGACAGCCGTATGCGCTCGCGGTCGACATGCCGATTGTCCCCTCGACATCGGGCGGTCGCGCATGGCGGCTTTACGAGTCGCTAACACAGAGTCCTGCCGACTCGTGTACCTAGTGGCCCGTCGTCTTCGCACGACCGAATCGGCACTGTGTTTGGCATGGAGCCGCCGCCTACCACTCTTATGGGGATATTTAATGAAGCACACCGCTCTGATTCTTGCCGCCGCCATCACCCTGGCGCTGGCCGCCTGCACCAAGCCGGCCGACAAGCCGGCCGATACCGCCGCACCCGCGGCCACCACCGAAACCCCGGCCGCCGCCGATCCGGCCGCAGCACCCGCCGCTGACACTGCCGCCGCCCCGGCCGCTGCCGATGCCGCTGCTCCGGTCGCCGCCGCCGACAGCGTCGGCATCCCCGAGTGCGACGACTACCTGACCAAGGTCTCCGCCTGCCTGGCCGACAAGGTGCCGGCCGAGCAGCGTGCGATGTTCCAGACCGGCCTGGATTCCAGCCGCACCGCGTGGAAGCAGGCGGCCGCGAATCCGGCTTCCAAGGCTTCGCTGGCCCAGGCCTGCTCGACCGCGCTGGCCCAGTCCAAGACCCAGTTCAGCGCGTTCGGCTGCACCCTGTAAGACCAGTTGCATCGCTCGACCCGACGCCCCGGTTCGCCGGGGCGTTTTTTTTCGGCCGATTGTTTGCGGCCGATTCTTTGTCGCCGCCCGCCGCGTGCGCGGCCGACTCCGGCCATCGGCCAGGCGCGGCAAACGGCCTGTCACCGCCCGCGCACGCGCGCATGCCATCATGCGCGCCATGCGCAACCGACACCCTGCTCTGATCTCCCTCGTCCTGCTCGCCGCGTTCGCCGCCGGCTGCGTGCGCGTCCAGGTCCACGGCGATCCCAAGGCGGCCGAACCCATGAGCCCAACCGCCACGCTGCGCGTCGCGACCTACAACACCTCGCTTTACGACGACGCCGACGGCGGCCTGGTGCGCCGCCTCGAAGCCGACGACGCCGGCGCGCGCAAGATCGCCGCCGTGCTGCAGCGCGCACGCCCGGACGTGGTCCTGCTCAACGAATTCGACTACGACGCCGACGGCCGCGCCGCCGACCTGTTCCAGCAGCGCTATCTCGAAGTCGCCCAGCACGGCGGCGAACCCTTGCGCTACCCCTACCGCTACCTCGCGCCGGTCAACACCGGCGTGCCCAGCGGCCTGGACCTGGACCACGACGGCCGCATCGGCGGCGACGGCCGCGCCCGCGGCAACGATGCCTGGGGCTACGGCCTGCACCCGGGCCAGTACGGCATGCTGGTGCTGTCGCGCTATCCGATCGACAGTGCCCAGGTGCGCAGCTTCCAACTGCTGAAGTGGAGCGCGTTGCCCGGCGCGCGCGAGCCGCGCGATCCCGCCAGCGGCTCGCCCTGGTACCCGGCGCCGATCTGGTCGCAGCTGCGGCTGTCGTCGAAATCGCATTGGGACGTGCCGGTGCGCACGCCGCTGGGCCTGATCCATGTACTGGCCTCGCATCCGACCCCACCGGTGTTCGACGGCCCCGAGGACCGCAACGGCGCGCGCAACCATGACGAGATCAGGCTTTGGGCGGAATACCTGTCGCCCGGCGACAAGCCCTGGCTGTGCGACGACCGCGGCCGCTGCGGCGGCCTGCCCAGCGACGCCGCGTTCGTGATCCTGGGCGACATGAACGCCGATCCCATCGATGGCGACGGCGCGCGCGGCGCGATCGCGCAGTTGCTGGAACACCCGCGCGTCGATGCCAGCCACGTGCCGCGCAGCGACGGCGCCCCGCAGCGCGCGGCCGACTACGGCCTACCGCGCAAGGGCGATACCGCCACGCATACCGGCGATTTCGGGCCCAAGGCCGGGACATTGCGATTGGACTACGTGCTGCCTTCGCGCGAATTGGGCCTACGCGATTCCGGCGTGTTCTGGCCGGCACGCGAAAGCGCCGATGCCGCGATCGCAGACGGCAGCGATCATCATCTGGTTTGGGTCGATCTGGGCGTGCGTTGATTTCCACGCGCACTGCGACGCGCGTGAGCGCTTGCGCCGGGAATAGCGGCTCGGTCGGCGGATCTCGCTGAAGCAACGGGATCCTCACCTGCAAGCAGATGACGACTAAGACCACGCGGGTCGCCGCGGCCGCGGTCGTGGTTGCGCCTTATGGCAGTGGCCGTTGCCGTTGCGGTTGCCGTTGCCGTTGCCGTTGCCGTTGCCGTTGCCGTTGCCGTTGCCGTTGCCGCGGCATTGAAACCCATTGAGCCGCACCACGACGAGCAACCGTAGACCCGAAGGGCGGCGCGCAGGACGCGCGCCGTTTTTCGAGGAACAGGATGTTCCTTCGAAAAATCACCGCGCAAGCTCCGAACCCGCAAGGGAGGGTTGTCAAGGTAAGCCCTTCTCTTTGGTTACCTTCTCTTGGGCTAGCAAGAGAAAGTGACCCGCAYGCGCAGCRGGCGGAAGCTGTTGCTTAAGAACGAAACCAACGCAGCAAACGGAATTCGCGATCGCGGCTTACGCCGCTCCCACAGGAAGCAGACCCGGAGCGAAACCCCGCCAACAGACGGAGGTCGCGGTCGCGGCTTACGCCGCTCCTACCCCAAAGCGAGTGACAAGAGAAAGTGGCACGCAAGCGAAGCCGATCCGGAGCGAAACTCAGGCAGCAGACGAAGTTCGCGGTCGCGGCTTACGCCGCTCCTACCCCAAAGCCGGCGCGGGCCGCAGATTGATTCGCTAGCGCAACCCTCGCAACTCCCACCGCGTCGGCATCACCCCGCCGGCTTCGGCTTCGCCGAGCCAGCATCCGCCTCCGCAGGCACTGGCGCCGCCATCGGCGCAGGAGCAGCAGGCGCCGGCGCCGGCGTGGGCACCTCTGCAGGAGCGACCGGCGCCGGCGCCGGCGTAGCGGGTGCAGGCGCGGGCGCAGCGGGTGCAGGCGTCGCCACCGGCACCACCACCGCCGCTGCAGCATACGGCGCATGCTCCGTCCGCGGCCCGAAGCCGAACGCCTCGTCGCTGCGCGCCGACACGATCATGCGCACCATGCTGGTCGGCACCATCAGTTCCAGCGACACCGGCCGACCTTCGCTGGTCTGCATCTCCAGGGTCATTTCGATCAGCGCTCCCGCCGTGTCGATTTCGCGGCACAGCACGTGCGGCCCGGCCGGACCGTCCAGCAGATAGGGCCGGATCGCCTCACCCAGGGCTTCCAGCGCCTGCGGGAATAGGAATACAGCGTAGCCTCGGGATTCTTCCATTGCCGATCCCCCTGTCAGGATCTTTGTTTCGATTGAGGATGGATGCGCTCAGCGCAGTTCGATGTCCAGTGCCGAGGCCGCGCGCCGCGCTTGTTCGCGGGCGCCGTCGATGTCCTCGCCCAGGGCCAGGGTCACCGCGACCCGGCGCTGGCCTTCCACGCGCGGTTTGCCGAACAGGCGCAACTGGGTGTCGGCCTGGCTCAGCGCGGCGTCGACGCCGTTGAACACCGGCACGCCGTGGCCCTGCGCCAGCACTGCGCAGGACGCGGACGGACCGTGTTCGCGTATCGTCGGAATCGGCAGGCCGAGGATCGCGCGCGCGTGCAGCGCGAACTCGCTCAGGTCCTGCGAGACCAGGGTCACCAGGCCGGTGTCGTGCGGGCGCGGCGAGACTTCGCTGAACCAGACCTCGTCGCCCTTCACGAACAGCTCGACGCCGAACACGCCCCAGCCGCCGAGATCGTCGGTGATGCCGCGCGCGATGCCCTGCGCTCGCGCCAGGGCGCGGGTCGACATCGCCTGCGGCTGCCAGCTTTCGCGGTAGTCGCCGTCGCGCTGCAGATGGCCGATCGGTGCGCAGAAGGTGGTGCCGCCGACGTGACGCACCGTCAGCAGGGTGATCTCGTAATCGAAGTCGATGAAACCCTCGACGATGACCCGGCCGGCGCCGGCGCGGCCGCCGGTCTGGGCGTAGTCCCAGGCCTTGTCGACATCGTCGGCGCTGCGCACCAGGCTCTGGCCCTTGCCCGAGGACGACATCACCGGCTTGACCACGCACGGCAGGCCGATCGCGGCGACGGCGCTGCGGTAGTCGTCGAGCGTGTCGACGAAACGATAGGGCGAGGTCGGCAGGCCCAGGGTTTCCGCGGCCAGGCGGCGGATGCCCTCGCGATCCATGGTCAGGCGCGCGGCGCGCGCGGTCGGTATCACCCGGGTGTGGGTGCCGCGCTCGGCGAACTCCTGCTCCAGCTCGACCAGGGTCTGGGTGTGGATGGCCTCGATCTCCGGCACGATCAGGTGCGGCCGCTCGGCCGCGATCAGGGCGCGCACGGCCTGGCCGTCGAGCATGTCGAGCACGTGGCTGCGATGCGCGACCTGCATCGCCGGCGCATCGGCGTAGCGATCGGCGGCGATCACTTCCACCCCGAAGCGCTGCAGTTCGATCGCCACCTCTTTGCCGAGTTCGCCCGAACCGAGCAGCAGCACGCGGAAGGCGTGCGGGGACAAAGGCGTACCGAGCGTGATCATGCGCGTTCCTGGAGTGGGGCCGTAGGCTGACGCTAGTCTAACTTTCCGCACGTCCCAGCGGGTCCGGACCTATGTCGGCATGCGCGCTGCATGCGATGCTGTGGGCATGCCGCGTTCCGTGCCGCTACCGCTGCGCGCCGTCGTTCTTGCCGCCGCGCTAGCCGCGGTGGGCGCTTGCGCGCGCCATGAAGCCGGCGAACCCGGCAGCGAGCTCAGCGGCATGCTGATCGACAGCCAGCTCGACGAGATCAGCGGCCTGGCCGCCTCGCGCCGGCACCCCGGCGTGCTGTGGATGATCGACGACGGCGGCAACCCCGAGCGCCTGTTCGCGGTCTCCGACGACGGCGAGCGGCTGGCCACGTTCCGGATCGAGGGCGTGACCAAGACCGACTGGGAAGACATCGCCGCGTTCCGCCTGGACGGCCGCAACTATCTGCTGATCGCCGATACCGGCGACAACGGCGGCCTGCGCCGCAGCCTGCAGCTGCACGTGGTCGAGGAACCGGCCACGCTCGAAAACGCGCGACTGCGCCCGGCCTGGTCGATCGCGTTCCGCTGGCCCGACGGCGCGCGCGACTGCGAGGCCGTCGCGGTCGACGCCGCCAACGGCCGCATCCTGCTGATCTCGAAAAAGCGCCAGCCGCCGGAGCTGTTCACCCTGCCGCTGCGCCCGGCCGACACCGGCCTGCTCACCGCGCACCGCAGCGGCGCCCTGGCCGGGGTGCCGCAGCCCAGCGAGGAGGCGCTCAAGCGCAAGCCGCGCACCGCGCGCCTGCAGAGCCAGGTCACCGCCGCCGACGTCTCGACCGATGGCCGCACCCTGGCGGTGATGACCTACCGCTACCTGCTGCTGTACCCGCGCCGCAGCGGCCAAAGCTGGGGCGCGGCGGTCGCCGAGCCGCCCAAGATCACCGCCCTGCCCTGGCTGCCGCAGGCCGAAGCCCTGGGCTGGGCCACCGACGGCCGCAGCCTGTACGCGACCGGCGAGTTCGTCCCGGCGCCGCTGTACCGAATCACGCCCTGAGCCCTGCCGGTTCGGCCTGCGGCTAGGCGCCGGCACGCCCGACCCGATCTGACCCACCCGCGATCCCAGGCCGCTGTCTGGCCTGCGCAGCGCGCCGGGGCGCCCTAAAAACGCCATCGGGCCAGGTCCGCGGCGTCCCAGCCCCCGAGGCAGCGCCGCGAACGATCTACCGTCCGTCCGAAATATCTTGCGACGACTGATATCATTTTGATATCAATACCTCGAACTCAACCAGGACCCGAGAACGCGCCATGAAAGAGAACCCGACCCGTTCCCTGCCCGGTATTCCGATCCTGCTGCTCCTGCTGCTGGTCGGCGCCTTCGTGTTCTGGCTGTTCGTCGGCGGCCTGGCGGCCAAGTCCGACCTGCAGATCGGCGCCGCGATCCTGATCGGCATCCTGGCCTTCTTCAGCCTGACCGGTCTGTACAAGGTCGAGCCCAACCAGGCCGCGGTGCTGAGCCTGTTCGGCAAGTACATCGGCACGGTCAAGGACAACGGCCTGCGCTGGAACAACCCCTTCTTCGCCCAGAAGAAGATCAGCCAGCGCGTGCGCAACTTCGAGAGCGGCAAGCTCAAGGTCAACGAGCTCGACGGCAGTCCGATCGAGATCGCCGCGGTGATCGTCTGGCAGGTGGTCGATTCGGCCGAAGCGGTCTACAACGTCGACGACTACGAGAGCTTCGTCCACATCCAGTCCGAGTCGGCGCTGCGCGCGATGGCCACCAGCTATCCCTACGACCAGCACGAGGAAGGCCAGCTCGCCCTGCGCAGCCACGCCGCCGAGATTTCCCAGCACCTCAAGGACGAACTCGCCGAGCGCCTGGCCGATGCCGGCGTGCAGGTGGTCGACGCGCGCATCAGCCACCTCGCCTACGCCCCGGAAATCGCCCAGGCCATGCTGCAGCGCCAGCAGGCCAACGCGGTGATCGCCGCACGCACGCGCATCGTCGCCGGCGCGGTCGGCATGGTCGAGATGGCGCTGGAGGAACTGCAGAAACACGGCACCGTGCAGTTGGACGAAGAACGCAAGGCGCAGATGGTCAGCAACCTGCTGATCGTGCTGTGCTCGGATCACCGCGGTGTGCAGCCGGTCGTCAACACCGGCACGCTCTACTGAACCGTGGCCGAGAAGAAAGCCTACCCGCTGCGCATCAACGCCGAAGTGCTGGCCGCGGCGCAGCGCTGGGCCGACGACGAGCTGCGCTCGCTCAACGCACAGATCGAATACGCCCTGCGCGATGCCCTGCGCAAGGCCGGTCGCCTGCCCGACCGGACCACTCCACCCAGCACGGATGAAAACGAACCATGAGCCACACGCAATGGAACTACCTGCTCAGCGAAATCGGCCTGCAACTGTTCGGCCCTTCGGCCGCCGATCGCATCCGCGAGGAACTCGGCAAGCGCGGCGCGCAGGGCTGGGAGCTGGTCACGGTGGCCTACGATTCCAACAGTTCGACCCATCGGCTGTACTTCAAGAAGCCGGCCTGAACGCAGGCGCCGAACCTTCGCCAGCCCCAACCGGGAGCCCCTCATGCTGCACATCATCAAGCTGATCGAACGCCGCTATCCGCGCCAGGGCGATGCCCGTCCGACGCCTGCGGCCCGGCTGGCCACGGTCGCGCTGCTGGCGCTGTCCGCGGCCGCGCTGATGGCCGGCGTCGTGCTGCAGCTGCGCTGACATGCGCAGCTACGCCGTCTCCGCGCCTGGCCGGCGCGCCCTGCTGGTGCCGGCGATTTCGCTGGGCCTGGCGGTGCTCGGCATCGCGTTCGCGCTGCTGCGCGCACGCGAGGATCCGAGCGTCGTCCAGCTGCTGTGGATCGCGGTGCCGACGCTGGTGCTGGTCGGCGGCCTGATCTGGCTCGGCGCGCGCCGGCGTGCGGTCGAACTCGAAGCCGGCCAGCTCACCGTCAAGGCCGGACCGCACACCTGCCGGGTGCAGATCGCGGCGCTGGACCTGGAGCGCGCGCGCATCGTCAACCTCGACGAACACACCGGCCTGCGCCCCTCGATCAAGACTCTCGGCACCTCCCTGCCCGGCTACCAGGCCGGCTGGTTCCGCATGCGCGACCGCTGGCGCAAGGCCTTCTATCTGCTGACCCAGCGCCGGCGCGTGCTGTGGCTGCCTGAGCGCGGCGACGGCCCCTCGCTGCTGCTGTCGCTGGAGCAGCCGCAAGCCCTGCTCGATGCGCTCAACGACGTAGCGCGACGCCGCCGCTCCCGCTAACCTGCGCGTATGCGCGGCGTCATTCCCGTACTGATCAACACGCCCGAGATCGAACTCTGGCCGGCCGGCCTGCTGCGTGCGCGCAGCAACCACGACGCCCGCGCCCTGGCGCGCGCGCGCCACGTGCTGCGGCGCAAGCGCGACGGCCAGTACCTCGCCGCCGACCTGCCGGAGGGGCTGCTGCCGCTGGTGCAGCGGCTGCGCCACGAACCCGGTCTCGAACAAGCCCTGGACGCGCTGGAACACGCTGCGACGCCACGCCGCGCCGGCCTGGAACGGGTCCGCGAACTGCCGCTGGACCGGCTCGAAGAACGCCTGCACGCGCTCGGACTGGACCACGGCTACGGCGAACGCACCGGCCTGAGCCTGGTCGCCGAACCCGACCGCCTCGCCTTCGCCGGCCACGACCGCTACCGCCGCCCGCTGTGGCTGCATCCGCTGGCCGCGCGCGCCTGGACCCACCTGCACGCAGCCGCGTTGCGCGACGGCGTGGTGCTGGAGGCCATCTCCGGCTATCGCAGCCACGACTACCAACTCGGCATCTTCGAACGCAAACTCGCGCGCGGCCTGGACGTCGAACAGATCCTCACCGTCAACGCCGCGCCCGGCTACAGCGAACACCACTCCGGCCTGGCCCTGGACATCGGCGCGCCCGACCAGCCGCCGGCCGAGGAATCCTTCGAAAGCACCGCCGCCTTCGCTTGGCTGCGGGCCCAGGCCGGCGGCTATGGCTTCGCGATGAGCTATCCCCGCGACAACCCGCACGGCATCGTCTACGAGCCCTGGCACTGGCGCTACGCGGCGCCCTGACCGCCCGCGACGGCGGAGCCACGCTAGGATGGCCGGACCGCGCCACGCGCCGTTCTGGAGCTTCGTCTTGATCACCTGCTACCTGCGCTACGTGCTGGATCCGGCCAAGCTGGCCGAGTTCGAAACCTATGCGCGCATGTGGATCCCGCTGGTCGAGCGCCTGGGCGGCAAGCACCACGGCTATTTCCTGCCCGGCGAAGGCCGCAGCAATATCGCCCTGGCGCTGTTCTCGTTCCCGTCGCTGGCGGCCTACGAAACCTACCGGACCCAGGCCGCAGGCGATCCCGAATGCCAGGCCGCGATGCGCTACTACGAAGACACGCGCTGCTTCCTGAGCTACGAGCGCAGCTTCTTCCGCCCGGTGATGGAGTAAGCGCGACGTGAGCGCCGCGCCGCAGGTGCGCCTGCTCGGCCGCGACGAGATCGCGGTGCTGGAACGGGTCGCGGCGGACGTGTTCGACCAGCCGATCGACCCGCGCTGGGCCGGCGAGTTCTTCGCCGATCCGCGCCATCACCTGGCGGTCGCCTTGCTCGACGGCGAGGTCGTCGGCATGGCCTCGGCGCTGCATTACGTGCATCCCGACAAGCCGCCGACGCTGTGGATCAACGAAGTCGGCGTGACCGCCGCGCTGCGGCGCCGCGGCATCGCCAGGCAGCTGATGGCCGCCTTGCTCGTGCACGGCCGGGCCCTGGGCTGCAGCGAGGCCTGGGTCGCCACCGAGTTCGACAACACCGCCGCACGCGGCCTGTACGCGGCGCTGGGCGGCCAGGAGGCGCCGATGCTGGCCATCGCCCTGCCGCTGGACGGCACCGACTGAAAACGCCGGCCGCCGATGCCCTTTACCCCGATCCACCTCGGCCCCGGTCTCGCGTTCAAGGTCATCGGCGGCCGCCGCTTCAGCTTCATGGTGTTCGGCGGCGCGCAGGTGCTGATGGATATCGAGCCCTTGCTCGGCATCCTGCGCGGCTGGCCGGTGCTGCACGGGCCCACGCATACGGTGTGGGGCGCGCTGCCGATCGGGCTGCTCGCCGGCGCGATCGGGCGGCCGATCAGCGCCGCCTGCCTGCGCTGGCTGCGCATCCCGCACGCGCCGTTCACCTGGCCGGCCTCGTTCGCGGGCGCCCTGCTCGGCGCCTATTCGCATGTGCTGCTGGACGCGATCATGCACTCCGACCTGCAACCCGTCTGGCCGCTGTCGCCGGCCAATCCCCTGTTGCGCTGGATCTCGGTGGACCAGCTGCACCTGGCCTGCGTGGCGCTGGGCCTGTTCGGCGTCGCGGCCATCGTCCTGCGCGCGGCCTGGAACCGGCTGGAGTAACCCGCCGCGCACGCGGCATGGGCCGGCCCGGTTCGGGCACAATGCGCCGAACCCGCTTCGCCCGCCAGGATCCGGCATGAAATTCCAGCAGGACGAAAACCAGTACGACGAGTGGCAGGCCTATTTCAGCTACGAACTGCTGCGCGCGATCAAAGAGCGTCTGGAGCAGGCGGCGCTGCCGTCGCAGCAGGTGCGCGAGCTGACCACCGCGATCGGCTTCGACCTCGCCTGCCTGATCGACGCCAGCGCGCCGTTCGAGGTCGAAGGCACCACGATCACGCCGGTGCTGACCTTCTCGGCCGAGCCGGACCTGCTGTTGCACCAAGGCGCACCTTCGGACCTGCACGAGTACGTGCACGGCAACGCCGACGAACTGTTCGGCGAATGAGCGCCGTGCCGATTCCATGACGCCGCGCACCCTGGCCGAAGGCCACGCCCAGCCCGACAACAACTTCAACCTGATCCGCCTGTTCGCGGCCTGGCTGGTGATCTACGGCCACAGCTATGCGGTCACCGCCAGCGGCGGCCAGGACCTGCTGCTGCAGCTGGTGCAGATCAAGTTCGCCGGCGGCATCGCGGTCGACATGTTCTTCGTGATCAGCGGCTTCCTGATCGCCGCGAGCCTGGAACGCAATCGCCTGCCCAGCTACCTGGCCGCGCGCGCGCTGCGCATCTTCCCGGCGCTGATCGTCTGCGTGGCACTGACGGTGCTGGTGCTCGGTCCGCTACTGACCACGGCCGCGGACTACTGGAGTTCGCCGCAGGTCTGGAACTATCTGCGCGCGAACGCCCTACTCGCCCGCGAAACCCAATACTTCCTGCCCGGCGTGTTCGAGACCCTGCCCAGCCACGCCATCAACGGCTCGCTGTGGTCGTTGCCGATCGAAGTGCGCCTGTACCTGTGGCTGGCGCTGATCGGGCTGCTGCGGCTGTTGCCGCGCAATCGCTTCAACCTGCTGTGCCTGGCGCTGCTGATCGCCGGCATCGTGAAGTACGGTGGCGAGGCGCTGAAGCCGGAGAAGATCAACTGGCTGTACTGCACCGCCTACTTCCTGACCGGCAGCCTGGCCTGGGTCAACCGCGAGCGCGTGCCGCTGCGCTGGTGGCTGCTGGCGCTGGTGCTGGTGCTGGCGGCGCTGCTGCGCGGCAGCAGTTACTACTACCTGGGCTATTTCGTCGCCCTGAGCTACACCACCCTGTTCCTGGCCTTCGTGCCGCGGCTGCCGCAGATCCGCCGCACCGATCTGTCCTACGGCCTCTACCTCTACGGCTGGCCCTCACAGCAGTTGGTGCAGTACTTCGCGCCCAGCACCGGCCCCTTGATGAACACCTTGTGGGCGACCCTGATCGCGGCAACGCTCGCGGCCCTGTCCTGGTTCCTGGTCGAACGTCCGGCGCTGCGGCTGAAATCGCGCTTCGGCACCCGCACCGACCCGCACGCGCCGGTGGTCGTCGCCGACGCGGCGGCGGCGGGGCCCGCAGCCGTGAGCCTGCGCAGCGAATGAGCGACGCGCACGACGATGCGGTGCTCGCGGCCTGGCGCAGCAATGCCGCGCCATGGACCCGCGCCGTACGCAGCGGCGGCATCGAAAGCCGGCGCCTGATCACCGACCGCGCGATCGTCGAGGCGGTATTGCGGCAACGGCCGCGCGAGGCCCTGGACCTGGGCTGCGGCGAAGGCTGGCTGGCGCGCGCACTGAGCGCGCACGGCATCGACGTTACCGGCGTCGACGCGATCGCCGAACTGGTCGAAGCCGCCCGTGCGGCCGGCGCCGGCGAGCGCTACCTGAACTTGTCCTATGCGCAGATCGCGCAAGGCGCGCTCGATGCGCGCTACGACGTCGCGGTCTGCAATTTCTCGCTGATCGGCGAGTACGACGTCGAAGCCCTGGTGGGCGCACTACCCGCGCTGCTAGGCGAGGACGGCCGCGCGATCGTGCAGACCCTGCATCCGCTGGCCGCCGGTGCCGAGCTGCCTTATGCCGATGGCTGGCGCGCGGGTTCCTGGGCCGGTTGCGACGGCGACTTCGCCGATCCGGCGCCCTGGTACTTCCGCACCCTGGGCGGCTGGTTCGCCCTGCTCGAGCGCTGCGGCCTGCGCGTCGTCGAACTGGAAGAACCGACCCACCCGCGTACCGGCCAGCCGGCGTCGCTGATCCTGATCGCGCAAGCGAAGCGCGGGGTTCCGTAGAGGCGCTGAGCGCCGCGGACCGCGACGCGGCCCGGGGCCTTGGTTGCGAGGTTTTCGTGTTGGGCGAGATGCGGTTCGCAGCGGTCACCGCATGCCGCTCGTGCCGATCGCGTACTGCCTCAATCCTGCGAACGCTTGGTCTCGGTCTTGCTCGGAGTCGCCAGGTCGGCGATGCGCCACAGATACAGGCTGGCGTAGGTGCGGTACGGTCCCCAGCGCTCGCCGGTTTCGGCAAGCTGCTTCGGCGTCGGCATCGCGTCGAGCTTGTCCACCGCTTGCGCGCCCTTGCGGATGCCCAGGTCGTCGACCGGCAGCACGTCCGCGCGCCCGAGCCGGAACATCAACATCATTTCGACCGTCCAGCGGCCGATCCCGCGCACCGGCACCAGCGCCGCGACGATGGCGTCGTTGTCCATCACGCTCATGCGGCGCAGGTCGGGAATCTCGCCGCGCGATTCGCGCGCGGCCAGATCGCGCAGCGCCAGCAGCTTGTTGCCCGACACGCCGCAGGCGCGGATCGCGGCATCGTCGCAACGGGCCAGGGTGTCGCAATGGAAACGGTCGCTGGCGATCGCGGCTTCGACCCGCCCGACTATCGTCGCCGCGGCCTTGCCGCTGAGCTGCTGGTAGAGGATCGCGCGCGCCAGCGCGTCGACCGGATCGAAGGACTTGCGCCAACGCGGGTCGGGTCCGAGCGTGCCGACTTTCTTCATCCAGGCGCCGAGCTTGCGGTCGCGCTTGGCGAGGTGGGCGTAGGCGGCCTGGGTATCGAAGCCGCGGGCATGGCGTGGCATCGTCAGCGCCTCGCGGCGTCGGCTGCGTACAGCAGCCAGGCCAGGATCATCAGGCTGCCGCCGAACGGCAGCATACGGGTGGTGGTGCCGAAGAAATACGCCGAGGCCAGACCGCCGGCGAACAGCAGCACGCCGATCAGCAATGCGGCCAGTGCGATCCGCGCCAGCCGGCGCGCGGCCCCGGGCGCGAGCGCAGCCAAGGCGATGCCATGGCCGAACGCGAACAATGCGGCCATCTGCAGGCGCGATTGCGCGGTCGGATCGGCGACGTGCGCGGCGTAGGCCGACAGCGCGACCGAGAGCGCGGCGAGCACCGCACCGGCGGCGGCCAGCGCGCGCGTGAAAGGAAGAGAGGTGGAATTGGACGGCGTCATGCGTGGGGTGTCCGCTCGTGCGTGTCGGCACGATAGCAGGCGGCGCATGTGCCGCAAGCGGCCGTTCTTGCGATTCGCCGCCCCACTGCTCGACGCCGGCGCGCCTCCGGGACGAAGCAAAAAAAAACGCGCCGCGGAATCCGCGGCGCGTTTCGTATTGCGAGCTGCCTGGACGGCTTACTGCTTGATGGTCCAGTACACGTCGAAGTCGCCTTCCTCGGTGAAGCTCTTCTCGATGCCGGCCTTCCAGGTTTCGTACGGACGGTCGATGGTCTCGGTGCCCTGGGTCATGGCCCAGGCGCGCAGCGCGTCGCGGACCTTCGGCAGGTTGGCCATGTGGCCCTTGAACGGCACCGCGGCGACCTTGGCCGGGCCCAGGAACACGGCCTTGACCGGGCCCTCGACCTTGACCGCCAGCTCGGTGGCCGGACCGGTCTCGCCGATCTTGCGGACCGGCTGGGCGACGTCGAACGAATAGGTTTCGGCGCCGAACTCGTTGGTGATGATGCGCACCGGACCGGCGGCTTCCAGGCCGTTGGCGGCCATCACCTTCTTGATCCACTCGATATTGCTGTTCATCTGCGCCTGGACCTTGGCGTTGTCACGGTCGACGGCGGCGGTGACGATCAGCAGGTTCTCGGCGTCGCGCTGGACGAACTTCGGCGCGTTGGCCGGGTTGTCCTTGCTCAGATCGGCGTAGTCGTAGTTCGGCACCGCGGCGAGCATGTTGCTCAGGCGCGAGAGGCCGAGCTTGATGTCTTCGCCGACGCTGCTGCTGACGTACAGGCCGGAGTAGCGGCCGAGCATGTTCCAGCCGTATTCGACGTCGTAGGTCTGGGTGATCTCGACGTTACGGTTGTTGCGGCCGGTCGGACGCAGGGTGAATTCGGTGCGCTTGTTGTTGCCGCGCAGGATGTCGTCGATCTTGTAGGCGACGCGCTTGCCCGGCTCGGAAGCGGTGATTTCCCAGCTGCCGTTGCCCAGGTTCTTTTCCTTGGAGGAATACTCGAGGCGCGCGCCGACGCCCGACTCCGGACCGGCGAGCTTCAGCTGCATGTTCGGGTCTTTCATGACCAGCGGGTTCCAATCCTTGAACCGGTGCAGGCTGTTCAAGGTGTCAAACACGATCGTCAGCTTGCGGTTGGTCTCCACCGAGTGCGACAGGTGGCGGCTGGACGGCAGCACGACGCCGACGACCAGGAACAGCACGGCGACGATCGCCAGGGAAATCAAAAACTCGATCAGACGGGTCATTCAGGTTTCTCCAAGGCCGGGACCCGGATCGGGCCGGGGCGCAGACCCACAATCGTATCAAGGAAGCCGCGGCCCGGGCAGTCATCCGTTGCAACCGGCCGATGCGGGCAAGCGGGGCCGGAGCGCCCCGGGGCCGCGGGCGCCGGGCGAAATCGCAACATGCGGCTAGGCACGGTTTCGGTGCGGGCGCCGAACGCGCCGCGAGCCGCCCCGATCGGGAACGGAACGGGCCGCTTACGCGCGGCCCGGGGGAACGCCCGGCGCGCTGCGCCGGGCCGGCAGGACTACGCTCAGACCAACTGCAGCTCGAAGGCCTTGAGCACCGCCCGGGTGCGGTCGCGGACGCCGAGTTTCGACAGAATATTGGACACGTGGTTCTTGATCGTGCCCTCCGCCACGCCCAGCGAATTGGCGATTTCCTTGTTGGAGAAGCCGCCGGCCATCAGGCGCAGGATCTCGGTCTCGCGCTCGGTCAGCGGGTCCGGGCGGTCCAGGCTGACGAAATCGTTGCGCATGTGCTCCAGGCCCGACAGCAGGCGCTGGGTGACCGCCGGCTGCACCAGCGAACCGCCGTCGGCCACGGCCTGGATCGCACCGACCAGCTGTTCCAGCGAGACGTCTTTGAGCAGGTAGCCCTTGGCACCGGCCTTGAGCCCGGCCAGCACCAGTTGGTCGTCGTCGAAGGTGGTCAGGATGATGGTCGGCGGCAGGTTACCGGCGCGGGCCAGGGCCTGCAGGGCCTCCAGGCCCGACATCACCGGCATGCGCATGTCCATCAGCACCACGTCCGGGCGAACCTGGGGCACCATTTCTACGGCCTGGCGGCCGTCGCCGGCCTCGGCGACCACTTCGATGCCCTCGGCCAGCGCCAGCAGCGAACGCACGCCCTGGCGGACCAGGGTCTGGTCGTCGACGAGCATGACGCGGATGGTGCGCGCGGGACGGGTGTTATCGGCGCTGGCATTGCTGGAGCTGGGGGTCATGCAGTGACTCCTTCACAGGCGGCGGCCGCGGCCGCCGAGGCCGGCAACGTGAGGTGCAGGCAGAAGCCCGCCTCCGGCCGGGTTTCGATACGCAGGTCGCCGCCGTGCTGGACCAGGCGCTCGCGCATGCCGCGCAGGCCGTTGCCGGAGACGGGGTTGTCGGCGCCGTGGCCGTCGTCGCGCGCGTCCATCACGATGCAGTCGTTGTGGCGACGCACCTGGATGTCGAGATGGCGCGCGCCGGCGTGACGCACGGCGTTGGTGATGATTTCCTGGGTGCAGCGCATCAGCACGTGGGCGCGCTCGGGGTCGTCGAGGGTCAGCGGGGTCTCGATGTCCATGCGGATGTCGAGCGCGGGGACGTTCTCGGCCAGCGGGCGCAGAGCCACGGCCAGGTCGATCGCGCCGTTCTCGCGCAGCTGGCTCACCGCTTCGCGCACGTCGGTCAGCAGCAACCTCGCCAGAGTATGCGCCTGCTGCACGTGCTCCTTGGCGCGGCCGTCGGAAAGATGTCCGGCGACCTCCAGATTCAGGCTCAGCGCGGTCAAATGGTGGCCGAGCAGATCGTGCAGCTCGCGCGAAATGCGGGTGCGCTCGTTGATGCGCGCGCTTTCGGCCAGCAGAGCGCGGGTGGCGCGCAGCTCCGCGTTGAGCCGGCGCTGCTCCTCGCGCGCCTGGGTCTGCTGCAGCGCGACCAGCGCGGTCACGAACACGAAGCTGGAGAAGCCCATGTACAGCAGCGACTGCAGCACCGCAACCAGCGGCGGGATGTCCAGCGCCTGCACGAACACCGGGGTGATCGCCAGGTTGCCCACCAGCAGCCAGACGATGCCCACCCGCAGCGGCAGCATCCAGGGCAGCAGGCCGGCGATGACCATGAACAGCACGCTGCCCAGGCCGGTATTGGAGTAGTAGCTGACCCCGATCGCGCAGCCGGTCAGCACCAGCAGCAGCAGATGGTCGACGATGCCGGTCTGGCGCTCGCCCAGCGAACGGGTGATCCACCAATAGACGATGCCGAAGGTCAGGTAGACCGCGACCCAGCGCAGCACCTGCAGGTAGACCGGCACCAGCGACTGGCCCGGTTCGACCTGGAAATAGCCCGGATCGAGCCAGATCGACAGCAGCCAGCAGCCCAGCAGGCCCCAGGTGAACAGGCCGGCGTAACGCAGCAGTCGGGTGTGGGTGAGGCGCGCCAGCATGAACGCATGCTAACGGCTGCGGCTGCGCTCGGAGCCGTCCGAAAGTAATGGAACGCCGCTGGCGCCCGCCAGCGGCCATATCCGGCATTCCGGCGCCCTGTCCGCCCAGCGGTCGCCGGGATGGGGCGGCCATGCGATAATCGGCCCGCCGGCCACATATCTCGTGGCCGGCTTGCGAATACTGGAGCCCGGAATGTCGATCGTCGTCCGCGACGTGCGTGAGCACGAGCTGGATTCCGTCCTTGCACTCAACAATGCTGCCGGGCCCGCGATCCTGCCGCTGGATGCGGCGAGACTGCGTCACTTCTTCGACCACGCCGAGTATTTCCGGGTCGCCGAACGCGACGGGACCATGGCCGGCTTCTTGATCGGCATGGGCAGTCACTCCGAGCACGACAGCAGCAATTTCCGCTGGTTCCGTGAGCGCTACCCGGACTTCTTCTATATCGACCGCATCGTGGTGGCCAGCCGCCGTCGCGGCGGCGGCGTCGGCCGCGCGTTCTATGCCGACGCTCAGAGCTATGCCGAGCTGCGCTACCCGCAGCTGGCCTGCGAGGTGTTCCTGGAAGGCGGCAACGACCCGGCGCTGCTGTTCCACGGCAGCTTCGGCTTCCGCGAGGTCGGCCAGCACGTCATGGCCGAGGCCGACGTGCGCGCGGCGATGCTGATGAAACCGCTGTGCAGCTACCCCTGGGTGCGCGAAACCTACGGCGACCAGCTGCCCGAGCAGCCCTGGCTGACCCGACCGCGCGTCGCCATCGCCCACGACGATTCCCTGGCGCAACGCCCGACGGGAACCTGTCCGTGAGCGTGGCGGTGGATTACGAACAGGCCGGCGAACTCAAGATCGGTCAGGTCGGCATCGCCAACCTGCGCGTGCGCACCCTCGACGTGCCGCGCCTGATCGAGGAAATGCGCGGCCGCGTGCAGCGCGCGCCCAAGTTGTTCGGCCGCGCCGCGGTGGTGATCGACTTCGGCGGCCTCAGCCACACCCCCGACGCCGCGACCGCACAGGCGCTGCTGGACGGCCTGCGCGCCGCCGGCGTGCTGCCGGTGGCCCTGGCCTACGGCACCAGCGAGACCGAGCGGCTGTCCGAGGCCCTGGGCCTGCCGTTGCTGGCGAAATTCCGCGCCCAGTACGAGCGCGGCGACGACGAATCCGCGCCGCCGGCCGCTGCGCCGGCGCCCGCGCGCCGGGAAGCGGCTGCTCCCGCTCCGGCACCGGCCAAGGCCGCCGCGCCCGCCGCCGCGCCCGGGCTGATCCAGTCAGCGCCGGTGCGCTCGGGCCAGCAGATCTACGCCGAAAACCGCGACCTGACCGTGCTCACCGCGGTCGGCGCCGGCGCCGAGGTGATCGCCGACGGCTCGGTGCACATCTACGGCCCGCTGCGCGGCCGCGCGCTGGCCGGGGCGCAGGGCAATCCGCAAGCGCGCATCTTTTGCCGCGAGTTCCATGCCGAACTCGTGGCCATCGCCGGCCACTACAAAGTGCTGGAAGACATCCCCAAGACCTTGCGCGGCAAAGCCGTGCAGGTCTGGCTCGAAGACGAACAGATCATGATCGCGGCGCTGGACTGAGGCCGCACTTTTGGAGGAATACAACTTGGCCGAAATCATCGTAGTCACCTCGGGCAAGGGCGGCGTGGGCAAGACCACGACCAGCGCCAGCGTCGCTTGCGGCCTCGCCCGCCGCGGCCACAAGGTCGCCGTCATCGACTTCGACGTCGGTCTGCGCAACCTGGACCTGATCATGGGCTGCGAACGCCGCGTGGTGTACGACTTCGTCAACGTCGTCAACGGCGAAGCGACGCTCAAGCAGTCGCTGATCAAGGACAAGCGCTTCGACAACCTGTTCGTGCTGGCCGCCTCGCAGACCCGCGACAAGGACGCGCTGACCAAGGAAGGCGTGCAGAAGGTGCTCGACGATCTGATCGCCGAAGGTTTCGACTACATCGTCTGCGATTCGCCCGCCGGCATCGAAAAGGGCGCGTTCCTGGCCATGTACTTCGCCGACCAAGCGGTGGTGGTGGTGAACCCGGAAGTGTCCTCGGTGCGCGACTCCGACCGCATCCTGGGCCTGCTCGCGTCCAAGACCCGCCGCGCCGAGAACGGCGAGCGCGTCAAGGAACACCTGCTGCTGACCCGCTACAGCCCCAAGCGCGTGGAAACCGGCGAGATGCTCAGCGTCGGCGACGTCGAGGAGATCCTCGGCCTCAAGACCATCGGCGTCATCCCCGAATCCGGCGACGTGCTCAACGCCTCCAACAAGGGCGAACCGGTGATCCTGGAAACCGAATCCGACGCCGCCCAGGCCTACGACGACGCGGTCGCGCGCCTGCTCGGCGACACCCGTCCGATGCGCTTCGTGCAAGTGGAAAAGAAAGGCTTCTTCAGCAAGATCTTCGGAGGCTGAGCATGGGACTGTTCGACTTCCTGCTGGCCAAGAAGCAGACCGCCTCGGTCGCAAAGGACCGCCTGCGCATCATCGTCGCGCACGAGCGGGCCGGACGCGGCGGCCCCGAGTATTTGCCGATGCTGCAGCGCGAGCTGCTCGAAGTGATCCGCAAGTACGTCAACGTCGATGTCGAGTCGGTCAAGGTCGACGTGGTCAAGGAAGGCGAGCACGACGTGCTCGATATTTCCGTGGCCCTGCCCGATCGCCCGAGCCCGGCTTAAGGCTAGTAACGAGTAGCTAGGAATTAGTAGTTAGGAACTAGCAAGTAGTTGGCGGCGAAAGCTTGCCCCGTGCCTCTACTAGTTCCTATTTCCTAACGACTATTTCCTAGCCCCATGCTAACCCTGTCCGACATCGACTTCGACGCCGTCGCCGCGCTGCTCGCGCGCTACGGCCTGGTCTTGTCGCGGGTCGCCGACGGCGACGCCATTCCCGGCAGCTACTGGGGCGAGTGCGAAGCCGGACTGATCGGCAGCACCGTGTACGCACGCGCCGACACGCCGGTGCATTCGCTGCTGCACGAAGCCGCGCACCTGATCGTACTGCCGCCGCAACGCCGCGCCGCCGTGCACACCGACGCCACCGATTCGGTCGAGGAAGAAGACGCGGTGTGCGTGCTGCAAAGCCTGCTCGGCGACGCCCTGCCCGGCGTGGGCCGCGAGCGCGTGCTCGCCGACATGGACGAATGGGGCTACACCTTCCGCCTGGGCTCGGCCCGCGCCTATGTCGAGCACGATGCCGAGACGGCCTGGCAATGGCTGCACGAGCGCGGCCTGGCCGATGCGGCGCGGCGCGGCTTGATCCTGCCGGCGCTTTCCCCGGCGATTACCGTCTGATATCCGACTGCTACCGCGGCGCCGCCGCGCAGCGCGCCCACAGGCGCTGCCCGGCGACGGCCACCGCGGCCGTCGCGCACGCCCTCCGGGCGCACGCATTGGGGCTCGCTACAGCCCCGCATTCGATACCGTCCCTGGCACGGCCGATCCAATGGGTACTCGCGTCGTGCGTTGCGGCCTTGCGGCCCGCGCCGAAAGCGTTCCTTCGCCGCGGCCGCCGTCTCCAGACGGTGCCGCCGAGTCCTTGAGCTCCCCACCCACCATCATCGCCGCTGACGTCCCGACGGCATCCCTTGCCGCCGGCGACCGGTCCATCTCCTACCTCGCGCCCGAGGGCTCGCTAGAGCCGCGTCGGACGAGCATCCATGGCTCGGCGCGGCCATCCGGGCGCACGCCGTCGAGCATTTCACTACCTCTCCCTGAAACCCCGTAACGCAAACAGGACATTCCCACCCGGCACTCCGACACCCTCCCCGGCGTCGGCTGGTCGGTCCTGCGCAGCGCGTCTGGCGCCGGCGCGAATCGGACCTTCCTGGGCGTACCGGGCGACAACCCCGGTGTCCTGGAGCGTCACCTTTCCTGCTTCTGGGTCACAAATCAAATTATTCTTTTGTGACTGCTGTCGGTTGTAGTCGATGTTTTGCGGCCCAGCAAGCCTACATTCAGGAATTTGCGTGGCATCGCATTTACCGGTAGTTAACGGCTTTAGACCGCGTGTAGCCGCCAAATTAGCGGCAATCTGCAGGCAAGGTTCATGTAACCTTCACGGAAACATGAACGCTAGCTGTACGGAGTTGGCACGGCTGTTGCCGCTATGCGTCACCCATTGCGTTATCCAATCGCCCGTTGGCAGCGGGTCCTGCGCGAAATTGCGCGAACCCGCGCGGAAGGCCGCGACCGGACCAGGCGCCCGGCAACTTGCGCACAGCCGCGCGGCAGGTGCCGGCAAGAGCCGCAGCGGAACCGCCGCACAGGCCGGATATTCACCCGCATACGGGCCTTTCCGGCCTTGCGCGGCACCGGACGGGCCTCTAGCCTCGGGGCACCCCGCGCCCGGCGCGGCGTAATTCGTCCCGGAGAGAACACCCTATGAAACCCTTACGCGCCCTGCTCGCGCTCAGCATTACCGCCGCCGTGATCGGCCTGGCCGGTTGCAAGAAAGAACCGACCCCGACCACCACCGGCACCGCGCCGACCACCGTGCCCAAGGGCGAGACCGCCGACCAGTTCATCGCCCGCGTCAACGCCGAGTACAAGGCGATGTATCCGGAGATGAGTTCGGCGCAGTGGCTGTCGAACACCTTCATCAACGACGACAGCGCCATGATCGCGGCCAAGAGCAACGAACGTTGGCTGACCCAGCTCAACAGCTGGATCGAGCAGTCCAAGCGCTTCGAAGGCCAGCAGATGACGCCCGACACCGCGCGTTCGATCCAGCTGCTCAAGCTGCTGACCGCGATGCCGGCGCCGAAGGATCCGGCCAAGCTCGCCGAGCTGACCAGGATCGCGACCAAGATGGACGGCATGTACGGCGCCGGCAAGTACTGCACCGGCGAAGGCGACGCCAAGACCTGCCGCCAGCTCGGCGACCTCGAAGACGTGCTGCGCAGCAGCCGCGACTACGACGCCCAGCTCGACGCCTGGCAAGGCTGGCACACCATCGCCCAGCCGATGCGCAAGGACTACACCCGCTTCGTCGAGCTGGTCAACGAAGGCGCGCGCGACATGGGCTACGCCGACACCGGCGAGATGTGGCGCTCGGGCTACGACATGAGCCCGGCCGAGATCGCGGCCGAGACCGATCGCCTGTGGGGTCAGGTCAAGCCGCTGTACGAGCAGCTGCACTGCTACACCCGCACCAAGCTCGAAGCCACCTACGGCGCCGACAAGGGCCACGTCGCCGGCAACATGCTGCCCGCGCACCTGATGGGCAACATGTGGCAGCAGGACTGGGGCAACCTGTGGGACGTGCTGGCGCCGTACAAGAACGCCGGCAGCCTGGACGTCACCGCTGCGCTGGCCGCGCAGTACCAGGAGCAGTTCGATGCACAGATGGCCAAGAACCCGGACTCGCGCGAGCCCGAGGAGCAGGCGCAGCTGCAGGTCGACGCCCAGCTCGCGACCGCGCGCGAGATGACCGAACGCGCGCAGGACTTCTACGTCTCGCTGGGCATGCCCAAGCTGCCCGAGACCTATTGGAGCAAGACCCAGTTCATCAAGCCGCGCGACCGCGACGTGGTCTGCCACGCCAGCGCCTGGGACATGAACATGGCCGGCGACGTGCGCACCAAGATGTGCATCAAGGCCAACGAAGAAGACTTCACCACGATCTATCACGAACTCGGCCACGTCTATTACTACATGGCCTACAACAAGCAGCCGCCGCTGTTCCAGGGCGGCGCGCACGACGGCTTCCACGAGGCCATCGGCGACACCATCGTGCTGGCGATGACGCCCAAGTATTTGCAGTCGATCGGCCTGGTCGGCGATCAGCAGCAGAGCAATGAGGCGCTGATCAACGCGCAGATGCGCATGGCCCTGGCCAAGGTCTCGTTCCTGCCGTTCGGCCTGATGATCGACCGCTGGCGCTGGGGCGTGTTCGACGGCTCGATCAAGCCGGGCGACTACAACAAGGCCTGGTGGGACCTGAAGGCGAAGTACCAGGGCGTGGCCCCGGCGACCGCGCGCGGCGAAGAGTTCTTCGACGCCGGCGCCAAGTACCACGTGCCGGGCAACACCCCGTACACGCGCTACTTCCTCTCGCACGTGCTGCAGTTCCAGTTCTACAAGGCGCTGTGCGATGCGTCGGGCTACAAGGGCCCGCTGTACGAATGCAGCTTCTACGGCAACAAGGCAGCCGGCGCGAAGTTCCAGGCCATGCTGAGCAAGGGCCAGAGCCAGCCCTGGCAGAAGACCCTGAAGGAACTCACCGGCGGCGAGAAGATGGACGCCTCGGCGGTGCTGGAATACTTCGCCCCGCTGCAGACCTGGCTGAAGCAGCAGAACGAAGGCAAGACCTGCGGCTGGCAGGCCGACGGCAAGGTCGCCGCGGCCAAGCCCGCAAGCAAGCCGGCCGGCGGCAAGGGCTGATCGCCCCGCCGCTACGTCGCAACGCCTCGAAAGGCCGGCGCATGCCGGCCTTTCGTATTTTCGGGTAACGACATCCTGAGGAAGCGATGCTCGCGCGGGTCCCGACCTTATGTGGGAGCGACGTGAGTCGCGATTGCGCAGCCCCGTGCGACGACGAATCACGATTCGCATTGCTTCCGCAGTCGTCCGATACCGAAGCCGCGCAACATGCGATCGCCGCGACGGCATCGCCATCCACGGCAGACTTCGAACATCGCTAAAGCGTTCCGACGATTGACCAGGGCAAGCGCGAACAACGTCGCAATCCGCATCGCCTCGATGTGAGCCTCGTCAAGTTATGCGTCGGCGCGCGCTGCTACGGTCGCCGACATGTCGAACCCCACGCCTGCGGATAGCCGGGTCGTCTCGCGCTGGACCGTGCCCTTGCTGATCGCCGCGCTCGCGCTGGCCAGTGCGCTGGTCGTCGCTCTGGGCTGGCAGCTGCATCAGGCCCGCGAGAATCAACGCTGGTTGTCGCAACGCGCGACCCAGCCCTACATCGGCATGTACGTGCCGCGCATCGCGATGGCCTCGCTGGACGGGGCCAGCCGCACCCTCGGCCAGCCCGCCGGCGACTATCAGGTGCTTTACTTCTTCACCACCGGCTGCCCGCACTGCCGCGCTTCGGCGCCGCTGGTGAAGGCGATCGCGGGCCAGCTCGACGCCGCCTCGGGCGGCCGCGCCGAGATGATAGGTGTGGCCCTGGACCCGGCCGCCGCCGCAGACGCCTACGCGCGCGAGCACGGCTTCGCGTTTCCGGTGATCGCCAGCCAGGACCGGCGCAGCGCGATGCTGTTCCGCGCGCGCAACGTGCCGCTGCTGCTGGTGATCGGCCGCGATGGCCGCGTGCGCTACGCGCGCGTGGGCGAGATCAATACCAAGGAAGGCGTCAACGGTGTACTGACCGCGGTACGGCGCAAGGAAGCGTCGCCAGCGGGCCCCACCACCAAGGAGAGTTGAGATGAAGCATCGGACACGCAGTGTGCGCATCGCCCTGGCTGCCTTGCTGTTCTCCACCGCGATGAGCTTCGGCGCCTTCCAGGTCGTCGCCGGCGACGGCGCCGGCGTACAGGCCGAAAGCGAAGCCTGCAGCGCCTGGGCCTGTCGCCAGGAATGCCAGGGTTTCGGCGGCGACCTCGGTCCCGGCGGTCCGGGCCAGCCCCTGCAGTGCTATTGCTGCGGCTAAGCCCGACGTTCGGCACCACGCAAGTCCGCAAGCGGCCGGCGCAACCGCGTCGGCCGCTTGCCTGCCCCCTTTGCGAAGCGCGCGCCGGCGGCGCAATACTGCGGCCATGAGCACGCGCCCCGCCCCCGCAGCTGCCGACCTGGCGCCGCAACCGCTGCAGCACGCCACCGCCCTGCCCGCGCATTACTACACCGACCCGGGCATGGCCGCGCTGGACCGGCGCCTGATCTTCGATCGCGGCTGGCAGCTGATCGCGCACGTTTGCCAGTTGCAGAACCCGGGCGACCACGTCGTCGCCGACTTCGCCGGACTGCCGGTGCTCGCGGTGCGCGGCGAGGACGGCGACATCCGCGTGCTGCACAACGTCTGCCGCCACCGCGCCGGCCCGATAGCGAGCTGCGACGGCCTGGCCGCGCGCGCGCTGCGCTGCCGCTACCACGGCTGGACCTACGGCCTGGACGGCGTGCTGCGCTCGGCTCCTGAGATGGGCCAGACACCGGACTTCGCCCCCGCCGACATACGCCTGCCGCAGCTGCGCGTGCAGGTGTGGCAGGGCATGGTGTTCGCCTGCGTCGGCGAGCCGGCGATGGGTTTCGACGAACTCGTACAGGACATCGACGCGCGCATCGGCGCCGGCCGCGGCCTGGCCGGCTACGGCCATCACCACCGGGTGAGTTACGACGTGGCCTGCAACTGGAAGGTCTACATCGACAACTACCTGGAGGGCTACCACGTCCCGCACATCCACCCGGGCCTCAACCGCCTGCTCGACTACCGCAGCTACGTCACCGAAACCGCGCGCTGGTATTCCTACCAATGGAGCCCGCTGGAAAGCGGCGACGGCCTCTACGGCGACGGCGACGCGCTGTACTACTGGCTGTGGCCGAACACCATGCTCAACATCCTGCCGGGGCGGCTGCAGACCAATCGGGTGGTGCCGGTCGGCGTGGATCGCTGCAGGGTGGTGTTCGACTTCTACTACACCCGCGACGATTCCGGCGAAGCGCGCGCACGCCGCGACGCCGACCTCGCCTTCAGCGACGAAGTGCAGCTCGAAGACCTCACCATCTGCGAGGACGTACAACGCGGACTGGCCTCGGGCAGCTACGTCGCCGGACGCCTGAACCCGCTGCGCGAGAACGCGGTCCACCACTTTCAAGAACTGCTGCGTGCGACCTATCGCGACGCCGCCGACGCGAACGGCGCATGAGCGCCCAGGGCCGACCGCTCGGTATGTGGTCGGCCACCGCGCTGGTTACCGGCAGCATGATCGGCAGCGGCGTATTCCTGCTGCCGTCGGCGCTCGCGCCCTACGGCTCGGCGACCCTGATCGGCTGGGCGATCACCCTGTGCGGCGCATTGCTGCTGGCGCTGACCTTCGCGCGTCTGTCGGCGCGCTGGCCGCATAGCGGCGGCCCCTATGTCTACGCCCGCCGGGCCTTCGGCGACACGCCCGGTTTCGTGATCGCCTGGAGTTACTGGATCTCGATCTGGTGCGCCAACGCCGCGATCGCGGTCGCCTTCGCCGGCAGCCTGGGCGCGGTGTTTCCGGCGGCGACCGCGACTCCGGCGCGCGCCGCGGCCTGCGCGCTCGCGGCGCTGTGGATCTGCAGCGCGGTCAACCTGGCCGGCATCCGCGAGGCCGGCCGCATGCAACTGCTGACCACCGCGCTGAAGCTGTTGCCGTTGCTGCTGTTCGGCGGGGTCGCGCTGTGGTTCGCATATGCACACGCGGCGGATACCCATGCGGCGGCAGCTTTCAATCCCAGCGGCGAATCCCTGTCGCAGGTCGCGCACGCGACCGCCGCGCTGACGCTGTGGGCCTTCCTCGGCCTGGAAGCGGCGACCGTGCCGGCCGGCGCGGTGCGCGACGCCGCGACCACGGTGCCGCGTGCGACCCTGCTCGGCACCCTGATCGCGGGTGCGGCGACCATCCTGGCCTGCACCGCCGTGCTCGGCGTGCTGCCGGCGTCGGTCCTGCAGACGTCGCAGGCCCCCATGGCCGACGCCGCGCGCGCCTTGTGGGGGCCGCAGGCCGGGATCGCGGTGGCGCTGGTGGCCGCGGTGTCCTGCTTCGGCGCGCTCAATGGCTGGGTGCTGTTGTCGGCGCAGTTGCCGCTGGCGGCCGCGCGCGACGGCCTGTTCCCGCAGGTGTTCGCGCGCGTCGATGCGCGCGGCACGCCGGTGGCGGGCGTGCTGATCGGCAGCGCGCTGGCCTCGGCGCTGGTGCTGTCGAACTACAGCCGTTCGCTGGTGCAGCTGTTCACCTTCTCGATCCTGCTGTCGACCGCCGCAACGCTGCTGCCCTACGTGGCCGGCAGCGCGGCCTGGGCGCTGCGCGGCCAGGGCCGCAGCCGCGCGGTCGCGGCCGCGGCGCTGCTCTACAGCCTGTACGCCCTGTTCGGCATCGGCGCGCAGGCCCTGCTATGGGGCGCGGCGCTGGTCGCCGCCGGCCTGCCGCTGCACTACTACCTGCGGCGTCAGCGCGCGGGCGCGGCCGGATAAACCCAGGTCGCGAAGAACGCCGACAGGTCACGGCCGCTGACCTGTTCCATCGAGCGCTGGAAATCCTGGGTGACCACGGCAGTGCCGCGGTGGGCGCGGGTGTACTCGCGCAGGCCATGCCAGAACAGCTCGTCGCCGAGTTCCTCGCGCAGCAGGTGCAGCACGTAGGCGCCCTTCTGGTAGACCACGGCGCGATCGTCGCCGCTGGGCTTGTCCCAGTCCGGGAACACCAGCGGTTTGTCCTTGCCGGTTTCCTTGAGCTTCTCGTAGCGGCGCTTCCAGCCCTCGACCTGCTTGAGGTAGTCCTCGCGGCCGAAGCGCTGCTCCATATAGCTGGCGGCGAGGAAGTTGGCGAAGCCCTCGTTGAGCCAGAAGTGGCCCCAGTCGCGGCAGGTGACCAGGTTGCCCCACCACTGGTGCGCGGCCTCGTGCGCGATCAGCGATTCGTCGCGGCGGTCGGCGAGCACGCCGCGGCCGTAGTCTTCCGACATCAGCGAGAAGCCGGCGAGTTCCTGGCCGATCGTGCGCGCGACCAGCGCCTGGGTGTAGACGCCGCCCGGATACGGCACGCCGGCGCGGCGTTCGAAGTAGCGCAGCATGTCGCCGCTGTCGGCGAAGACCCGGCGCAGCTCGCTTTGGCTGTAACCGGCGCCGAGGTAGCGCAGGCGCACGCGGCTGCCGCGGTCGCTGGCTTCTTCGAACGGGCCGGCGGCGAAACCGTAGGTGTAGGCCGGCATTGGCACGGTCTGGCGCCAGCGGTGCAGTTCGAGGCCGTTGCCCAGGCTGCGGCGGCCGACCAGATAGCCGTTGCCGACCGCCTTGAGTCCGGTCGGCAGAGCCACGCTCAGGTCCAGGGTCGCGCGCTCGTCGGGCGCGTCGATACCGACCAGCCATTGCGCGGTCGAGAACAGGGTGTAGACCTGGCGCCGCTCGGGATGGAACTGCAGGCCGAACTTGGGCGTGCCGTGGTAGTTGACCGTGACCTCGCGCAGCTGCCCGCGCAACGCCGGCCGCGACAACCGGATCTTGAGCACGCGCCCGGTCTGGTCGAAGGACAGCGAACGCTCGCCCTCGCGCACCCGGTCGATGTCCAGGCCGTCGCGGTCGAGCACGATCAGGTCGGTGGAATCCACCGTGGCGACGAAGCGCACCGAGACCTCGCCCTTGACGCTGCGGGTCTTGAGATCGGGTTCGATCCGGGCGACGTAATGGCGCACGTCGATATCGCGCGCCGGCGCGGCGGCCGCCCAGGCCAAGGCCAATACCAGGCCCATGCGCCGGATCGTGCGCGCCTGCGGTCGTATCCGCGCTGGGTTTCTATCCCTGCCTACTGCCATGCCGTTCCGTCATGCCGTCACTCGTCGGGGCGAAGTCTAGCGTCCCCGGACGCGGCCCGTTTGAACGCGTCCGTACCGGTGTCCGGGCCGCGGCTCATGCCGGTCGGGCGCCGGCCACGGTCGCGCGCACGGCCTCGGTCAGACGCAGCAGATCGCGCTCGCCCTCCGGCGGGCAGGTACACGACCGCAGCCATGCAGCGGCGCAGGTCGCCCGCGCCCGGCTGCGCCTCGCCGGGCACCGGGTACAGGCTGGACGCGCCGCAAGTCGCGTCGAAGCCGCGCGCGAGCAGGCCGGCGATCAGCCGCGGCGGGTCTTCGCTGAGTACCGGCAGCACCCAATGCGTCGAGCCGGTCGCCGCGCGCCCGGGCCGCGCTAGCGGCAGCGCCGCCAGCAGCCGCTCGCCGCGCTGCGTGCGTGCCGCCACGCGCGCCGGCGGGTAAGCGCGCAGGCGCCGCAGCAACAACCGCGACTGCGCCGCGCACGGCCGGTGGCGGATGCGCTGGAACAGCTCGCCACCGGCGAAGCCGCGCACCGAACGATTGATCAGGGCGTCGTGGTCGACGCCGAACGCACAGCAGGCGCGATAAAACAGGCAGTAAGCAACGCGACCGGTCAAGGCTTTGAGCAGCGCGTACTTGCCGACCCGCTGCGCGAATGCGAGGGTCGGCTGCAACGGCAGGCCCGCCTGCGCCGCGCGCACGCGCTCGCCCAGGTCGGGATCGGCAAAGCGCAGCAAGGCGCCGCCGAGCGCGGTCGCGGTCTTGATCGGGCCGAAACTGAGCAGGCTGACATCGCAGCCCGCCTCGCCGAACCAGCCGTCGCCGGTGTAGGCCTGGGCACCGTCCTCGACCAGCAGCAGACCGTGCCGGCGCGCGAACGCCAGCGCGCCCTGCAGCGGCATGCGGCTGCCGAACAGATGCGCGACGAGCAGCATGCGGCTGCGCGGCGTGAGCGCCGCGGCCAGTGCGGTTTCGTCCAGGCTCAGCGTGTCGGCGTCCACGTCCACCGGCACCGCCTTCAGGCCGTGCCGTTCGATTACCGCGATCATGTCGCGGATGGTCACCGCCGATACCAGCACCTCGCTGCCCGGCGCCAGTTGCAGGGTCGCGAGCAGACGATCGAAGCCGCTGCGCACCGACAGGCTGATGAGGCTGCAGCGGCCGTCGCCGGCGAGCGCATCGGCGCCGGCCTCGGCCGCGGCCTGGGCGCGTTCGGGATCGCCGCCGCGCAATGCATAAGCCGCCGCGTGGGCGAGGTCGAGCCAGCCGATATCGGGCCGTTGCCGCGGCAGCATCGCTGACGCCTGCGTCAGAGCGTTTCCGGCGGTTCGATCGCGGGCGCGTCCGGGGTCGTCGGGGCCTGCCACGAACGCGCGGCTTCCCAGCGCCAGAACGCCCAGCCCACCACCACGAACGCCAGTCCGGCGATCGCCAGCGAGACGCCGCTGCCGCTGACCATCGGCGACAGCACGCCGGCGATCAGTGCGTTGAGCACCAGGCCGGTGAAGGCCTGCAGGGACGAAGCCGAACCGCGCTGGCGCGGGTACATGTCCAGGATCGACAAGGTCACGATCGGGAACACCAGGGCCACGCCGAACGAACACAGCGAAATCGGAATCACCGCCCACGGCACCTGCGGGGTGGCGTCGAACAGGTTGTAGGCGACGTTGAGCGCCATCGCCAGGATCGTGCAGGCGAAACCGATCCGGACCATGCGCTGGCCGCCGACCTTGCCGGCCGTGCGGCCGGACACGAACGCGCCGACGACCATGCCGCCGATCATCGGCACGAAGAACCAGGCGAACTCGCGCTCGTTGAGACCCAGCAGATCGAGCACGAACGCCGGTGCCGACGAGATATATAGGAACAGGGCGCCGAAGTTGAAGGCGCTGGCCGCGGTCAGGCGCTGGAAGCGCGGGTTGATGAAGATCGCGACGTAGTCGCGCAGCAGGCGGCGCGGCACCAGCGGCAGCCGCGACGCCGGCGGATGGGTTTCCGGCAGCACGCGCAGGGTCGCGATCAGCAGCAGCACCGAGAACGCGACCAGGAACCAGAAGATCGCCGGCCAATGGCTCCAGCCCAGGATCCAGCCGCCGATGATCGGTGCGATCGCCGGGGCGATGCCGAAGATCATCGAGACGTTGCTCATCAGCCGTTGCGCGTCGTCGCCCTGCAGCACGTCGCGGATCACCGCGCGTCCGACGATCAGGCCGACGCCGGCCGACAGGCCCTGCACCGCGCGGAAGATCAGCAAGGTGCCCAGGTCGCGCGACAGCGCGCAGCCGACCGAGGCCAGGGTGAAGACGACCAGGCCGCCGATGATCACGCGGCGGCGCCCGATCGCGTCCGACAGCGGGCCGTGGACGATGCTCATCAGCGCGTACGCGATCAGATAGACGCTGATGGTCTGCTGCATCGCCAGCTTGTCGGCGCCAAACTCGGCCCCCATCGCCGGAAACGCCGGGAAGATGGTGTCGATCGAGAACGGCCCGAACATCGCCAGGCCGGCGAGCAGCGGCGCCAGATAGCGCGCCGGCTTGGCCGCCGGCCGCGGTGTCGCGGGATCGCTCATCCGTTCGTCGCCGTCGCAGCGGGCAGCGGATCCGGCGGGCCCTTGAGTTCGACCAGGTTGCCTTCCGGATCGAACAGATACTGCGAAGGACCCTCGCCCTGCGCGCCGTAGCGCGAACCGAAATCGCCGACACGCACCTCGTGCGCGTGCAGGTGGGCGAGGATCGCGTCGCGGTCGAAGGGATCGGCGCGCAGGCACAGGTGGTCCATGTTGCGGCCCTCGGCCCCGGGCGCGGCGCCGCCCATGCGGCCGAGCTTGCCGTCGACGCCGACCAGGTCGATCAGCGACTGGCCGGCGCGCAGCTGGATCAGGCCGATCTCGTCCTGGCGACGCTCCACGCTGCAGCCGAGCACGTCGCAGTAGAACGCGACCATGGCCTCGGGATCGCGCACCCGCAACACGATGTGATCGAGTTGCAACAGCTGAAACGGGGGTGCGCTCATGCGATGCATCCGCGGGATCGAGGGGATCGCGACAGCATACAACCGCGTCGTCGCGACGGCGTCATGCGAGCTTGTCCGGATCGGTCGTTCGATCGTCGCGATGGTGCGGCATTCAAGGCTCGGCGGTAGTCGCGGCGGCCGGCGCCGTCGTCTTGGCGGGCGCGGAGTCGCGCTTGCGGACGAACCCCAGCGCCTGCAATCGGCCGATGCTCTCGATCGGCACCGCTTCGGCGCGCCGCGCCTGCGGCCACCACAAGAACACGTAGGCGCTGCTGGTGCCGAGCAGGCGCGCACTGCCGGGCAGCGCAGCGGCCTCGCCGGCCAAGGTCACGCGCACCGAATGACCGGCGCCGTGGTCGCGGATCAGGTTGGCCTTGCCGATCACGTAGGAACAGATCGCACCCGCCAAGCCCAGGCACACCCCGATGGCGATGCCGGTCTCCGGCTTCAGCCGCATGAGGGTCCAGCGGAACACGTCCGATTCCGGAAACACCACGCGGCCCCACCAGCGTCGCTGGTATTCGCGCACCCGGCGCGGGTGTTGCTTGCGGAAGATCTCGGGCCAGCTGATCAGCCACGACACCACCACCGAGCCGGCCAGGACCAGCGCATACAGCGGGTCGCGCAGCCCGGCGACCAGATAGTCGCTGGCCTGCATGTACTCCAGGATCGGCAGGCCGAACTGGCGATAGAACCAGTAGTTCGCCCACAGCCCGATCATCGACACCAGCAAGTAGGCGACGCTCAGGCCCAGGCTGGGTTCGTCGATCAGGCGACGCCAGGCGCGTATCGCCCAGGCATCGCCCGCAAGACGCGCGTCCGCCGCGGCCTCGACAGAGAGCGGCGGCCGGGAGGGTTTGGCCGCCGTCGGGGACGAGCCCTGGGCGCCGCCCCCGTCGGCGCGATTGCGCTTGCGCTTCGCCCGCTTCGGCGCGGGCGCGCCCGATCCGTCGCTCATGGCGTCGCGCTCCATGCCCGGCGGCGCGCTTGCGGGCGGCGCTGGCGTTGCGACGATGCGGCCTGTCGATCCCCCTGGATCCTTTCGACCTGGCAAGGGTGCATAGACGATGGACTGGCCTACAGACGGCGGAGTCCCATGGTACGACCTATCGCCGCAAACTGAACCGCTCGGCCGCTGACCCGGCCGCGGCAAGCGGCTATAATCCCGAGCTTGAAACACGCGGTGGGAGAAGCCGGCCGGCCCCGCAAGGGAACCGACCGCTGCCGAAGGCGCAACGCCCGTAATCGCTCAGGCCCCATACCGCCGCGTGTACAAAACTCTGGAGAGACCGACCGCCCGGATCGATCAGGCGGAACCGGCGCCGAAGGGGCACGAAGCGAGCCGTACAGGAGCGATCCTACCCAGGATGCCCTCCCCCAGCTGCCTGTATGCAGCGGCGCTTCCAAACTCTCAGGCAAAAGGACAGAGGGGCGCCTCGCGTGCGGCACCGCACGCTGCCTTCGGACGCCCCCTGCCATGACCCATGCTTCCCTGCGCGATGCTTCCCTGCGCGACCTCGAGCACCACGACGCCTTCCTGGAACGCCATATCGGCCCCAACGACGCCGAGATCGCGCACATGCTGCGCGCCGTCGGCCACGAGTCGCTGGAAGCGCTGACCGACGCGATCGTGCCGGCCAAGATCAAGTCGCCCGCGCCGCTGGCGCTGTCGGCGCCGATGACCGAAGTCGAGGCGCTGGCCAAGATCCGCGCCGTCGCCGACAAGAACCAGGTCTTCCGCAGCTTCATCGGCCAGGGCTACTACGGCACGCTGACCCCGAACGTGATCCTGCGCAACATTCTCGAGAACCCGGCCTGGTACACGGCCTACACGCCCTACCAGGCGGAAATCTCGCAGGGCCGCATGGAAGCGCTGATCAACTTCCAGACCATGGTCGCCGACCTGACCGGGATGGAGATCGCCAACGCCTCGCTGCTCGACGAAGCCACCGCCGCGGCCGAGGCCATGACCCTGGCCAAGCGCTCGGCCAAGTCCAAGTCCAACTTGTTCTTCGTCTCCAAGGACGTGCACCCGCAGACGCTGGAAGTGCTGCACACCCGCGCCGAGGCCATGGGCATCGACGTCCAGGTCGGCGACGACAGCGCAGCGCTCAACGTCGACAGCTTCGGCGTGCTGCTGCAGTACCCCAACACCCGTGGCCAGATCGGCGACCACAAGGCCCTGGCCGACGCCGTGCACGCGCGCGGCGGCCTGGTCGCGGTCTCCACCGACCTGCTCGCCCTGACCCTGATCGCCGCGCCCGGCGAATGGGGCGCCGACATCGTGGTCGGCAACAGCCAGCGCTTCGGCGTGCCGTTCGGCTTCGGCGGCCCGCACGCGGCCTTCATGGCCTGCCGCGACGCCTACAAGCGCTCGATGCCGGGCCGCCTGATCGGCGTCTCGATCGACGCCGAAGGCAAGCCGGCCTACCGCCTGACGCTGCAGACCCGCGAGCAGCACATCCGCCGCGAGAAGGCGACGTCCAACATCTGCACCGCGCAGGTGCTGCTGGCGGTGATGGCCTCGATGTACGCGGTCTACCACGGCCCCGAAGGCCTGACCCGGATCGCGCGCCGCGTGCACCGGCTGGCCGCGATCCTGGCCGGCGCGCTGCGCCAGGCCGGCATCGCCGTCGGTCCGGACTTCTTCGACACCCTGGACATCGTCGGCGTCGACGCCGAAGCGGTGCGCGCCAAGGCGATCGCGGCAGGCATCAACCTGAATTATTCCGGCGACCCGAACCGGGTCGGCATCAGCCTGGACGAAACCACCACCCGCGCCGAAGTCGTGCAACTGGCGGCGTTGTTCGGCGCCCGCATCGACGATATCGATGCGCTCGACGCGATCACCGCCGACGCTCTGCCGTCGGGCCTGGTGCGCACCAGCGCGTTCCTGCAGCATCCGGTGTTCAACACCCACCACAGCGAACACGAACTGCTGCGCTACATGCGCGCGCTGGCCGACAAGGACCTGGCGATGGATCGCACCATGATCCCGCTGGGCAGCTGCACCATGAAGCTCAACGCCACCGCCGAGATGATCCCGGTGACCTGGCCGGAGTTCGGCAACCTGCATCCGCTGGCCCCGGCCGACCAGGCCACCGGTTACAAGCAGCTGATCGACGAACTCGAAGCGATGCTGGTCGAGTGCACCGGCTACGACGCGGTCAGCCTGCAGCCCAATTCCGGCGCGCAGGGCGAATACGCCGGCCTGCTGGCGATCCGCGCCTACCACCGCTCGCGCAACGAAGGCCATCGCGACATCTGCCTGATCCCGGAATCCGCCCACGGCACCAACCCGGCCTCGGCGCAGATGTGCGGCATGCAGGTCGTGGTCACCAAGTGCGACAGCAACGGCAACGTCGACGTCGAGGACATCCGCCGCGCCGCCGAGAAGTACAGCGACCGCCTGGCCGCGCTGATGATCACCTACCCGTCCACGCACGGCGTGTTCGAAGAAGACGTGGTCGAGATCTGCGAGATCGTCCACGCCCACGGCGGCCAGGTCTACACCGACGGCGCCAACATGAACGCCCTGGTCGGCGTGGCCAAGCCCGGCAAGTGGGGCTCGGACGTGTCGCACCTCAACCTGCACAAGACCTTCTGCATTCCGCACGGCGGCGGCGGTCCCGGCGTCGGCCCCTGCGCGGTCAAGTCGCACCTGGCCCCCTTCCTTCCGCGCACCCTGGGCGCGGAAGGCGCGGTCGGCATGGTGTCGGCGGCCAGCTTCGGCTCGGCTTCGATCCTGCCGATCTCGTGGATGTACATCACCCTGATGGGCGCATCCGGCCTGCGCAAGGCGACCCAGGTCGCGCTGCTCAACGCCAACTACATCGCCAAGCGCCTGGCGCCGCACTACGAGACCCTCTACACCGGCCGCAACGGCCTGGTCGCGCACGAGTGCATCCTCGACCTGCGCCCGCTCAAGGACGCCACCGGCATCGGCGCCGAGGACGTGGCCAAGCGCCTGATCGACTTCGGCTTCCATGCCCCGACCCTGAGCTTCCCGGTCGCCGGCACCCTGATGGTCGAGCCGACCGAGAGCGAATCGCAGCACGAGCTGGACCGCTTCATCGACGCCATGATCCAGATCCGCGACGAAATCCGCGCGGTCGAGGAAGGCAAGCTGGACCGCGAGGACAACCCGCTCAAGCACGCCCCGCACACCGCCACCGCGGTCTCGGCCAGCGAGTGGACCCACGCCTATCCGCGCGAGCTGGCCGCGTTCCCGCTGCCCAGCCTGAAGCTGCAGAAGTACTGGCCGCCGGTCGCGCGCGTGGACAACGTCTACGGCGACAAGAACGTCATGTGCGCCTGCATCCCGGTCGACGCCTACAAGGAAGAGGAAACCGAGGCCTGATCCGCCCCGCTCCGCCGTAACGAAAGAGCCCCGCGACGCGGGGCTTTTTTGTGTCCATGCCATCGGCCGGCGAATCGCCGCGCCGGACCACCGTCCCGGCGCAGCCCGCGCACGCCCCCGCCCGCCGAGATGTAACGGCCGCGGGCCGGTGTTAACCTCGGCCGCAACCGGTCCGCCTCGCGTGGGCCGACCGGCCGCGCCGGCCCGCCAGGGACGCAGCACGACCGAACATCGCTCAATCGGAAAAGGACTTTCCCATGCCCGAACTCGACATCAATGCCTCGGCCGACGAAGTCGTCGCCCTGCTCAACCGCGGCCAGAACCGCGAAGCCGCGGCCCGCCTGGACGCGCTGCGCCTGGACCAGGACGCAGTGGTGCAGGAGTCGCTGGACCGCTACGTCGCCGTCCGCGCCCAAGAGCGCCTGACCGCGCTGCGCGCGCCGGACGCACTCTCGGGCGAGGACGCGACCGCGCTCAACCCGACCCTGGAGCGACTGCGCGGCGCAACCGCGGCGCCGCGCTTCCCCACCGCCGACGAGACCCGCGAGCTGTCGCAGGCGCAGCAGTACGACGTCTACGCCAGCGTGATCGGCACCCGTGGCAACCAGGCCGCGCGCGATGCCTTGAACGGCCAGGACCGAGTCATTCTGGGCCTGCGCAATGAAACCCAGACCACCGAGCGCAACGGCCAGGGCGTCTACGACGACCGCATCGCGGTGGTCTGGAAGGACGCCAACGGCGAGCGCCACGCGCGCGAGTTCAACAGCGTCACCACCGAACCCACCGCGCAGTACGATCATCACGCCGGCAGCGACGGCAACCGCATCTACGCCGACACCCAGCGCCAGGCGCCGCGCCTGGAAGCGTCGCCCGGCTACGAGGACGTGACCCGGCGCAAGATCGAAGGCGACGACGTCAACGGCGACGACGTGCGCGACCTCGGCCGGCTCGGCGAGGGCACGACCGAGATGCTCCAGACCACCCACCCGCGCCGCAACCATCCCGCCGAGTTTTCGCTGCGCCCGACCCCCGAGGCGGTGCGCGACGGCGCCGGCCGGGTCCAGCGCGACACCAACGCCGACGGCTGGTTCGACGCTCGCGACGTCGGCGGCGTGCAGGACCTCAACAACACCTTCAAGATCCATCGCGGCAGCAACAACAACACCGACTCCGCGGGCTGCCAGACCATCGGCGGCGGCGAGTACGACGCGTTCGTGACCACCGTCCGCGGCAACGAAAACCAGACCCGCTGGCAATACGTGCTGACCTCGGTGGCGCCGGCCCAGCAACAGGAGCGCGCCCAACCCGAAGCCGGCCAGGCGCGGCCGCAGGGCGAGCCCGCGCAACCGCCGGCACGCGAAGGCGCACAGCCGCCCGCGCGAGAGAACGCGCCCAATGGCGAACAGGAACCAGCGCGCCACCCTTCCGATCCGCGCCATGTCGATCACCGTATGCACGGCCAGATCGACGGCCATGTGCGTGCGCTCGGCGAGCCCTACACGCAGCGCGTCGATGAGATCAACCTGAGCCTGTTGAACGCGGCCAAGATCAACGGCCTGACCCAGGTCGATCATGTGGCGCCGAACCGCGCCACCGATCAACTGCGCGCCGGCGAGATGCTGTTCCTGGTCCAGGGCCGCATGGGCGATCCTGCGGCGCAGCGCGTGGCCTTGTCGGTCGACGTCGCCGCCAACACGCCGGCGCACACCAGCCTGGCGCGATTGGATGCCTTCAACCAGACTGCCGCGCAGGAACCAGCGCTGGCCCAGCCCGCGCAGTCGCAGTCGCAAACCCAGGATTCGCCCGTGCGTCGGATGGGCTGAGCCGATGCGCGAATCAGGAGCGTTCATGCGTTCGAAACTCGGCCTGCTGTTCGGCCTGCTGTTGGCGGGTTGCGCCAGCACCTCGGTGTCGGCGCCGCGCAACGCCGGCGAACGCCTGCCGGGCCTGTCCGGGGCGAGCGGACTGCAATCCGACGCAGGCCGCTACCAGGCGGCCCCGGCGGCGATCGCCGAGTTCCTGCTCTCGCTGCCCACCCGCGACGTGCTGGTGCCGCGCGAACTGCGGCAGCGCTATCTGCAGGGCAAGGCGTACGTGGTCGAGGTCGCCCTCCCCCAGGGCGCCGCGGATTATCTGGTCATCGACCAGAACGGACCCAAGTTCGGTTTCTGGCTACGCTCGTTCCAGGGCAGCACGCCAGGCGTGACCGGCTATCTGCTGCAGGTACGCGCCGCCTGCGGCGACATCGTCGGCGCCAGCTTCAGCGAACCGGCGGCCGAAGCGCAGCGCATCTGCGGCCAGCCGCGCGCCGAATACGTCGATTCCGGATTGCGCGCCTACCGCATAGTCGCCGGCAAAGCGCCCGTGGACGTGACGCATACCCTGGCCAACCCGAACAAAACCCTGGGCGGCAAACGCCTGCAGCGCTATCGCGCGCTGGGCGCCAACGCCGTCGCGATCGACGACAGCCGCCTGGACCGGGTTCCGGCGCTGCGCTGGGTGGTGGAATCCGATCCCGAACAGCCCTTGCCCGTCGACGACGAGCGCAGCTTCGAGGCCGGCGGCATGGCCCATGGCGGCTTCCTGGTCTGGACCGGCGACCGCTTCATAGTCCGCGACAGCGTCCCGCGCTCGCTGTGGCCCTGCGCCGCGGACGACCAGGCCCACTGCGCCGATCCGAACAACGACCGCTTCGTGACCCCGGGCAAGTAAACGCCCCTGACGCGACCGGCCGCTGGCCGGTTCGCGCTGAGACTCCTGGGAACACGGCAGCGACCTCCAGCCGGATCGCTCGCCGCAAACAGCGAACACATCGCATCCCCGCGGACGCCCGGTTCCCGCGCCGGCCGCTTTCGTCGCCCCACGCCCGGTTTCGTCGCCGCCCCCCTATGCCCGGTGCGGCGCGTCGCTATGCTTCATCGCAATAACGCCGACGGACCACCCCGTGATCAAGAGCATCCTGTTCCTAGCCCGCATCATTGCCGCTTGGGTATTGCTGTTCTTCTTCCTGGCCCTGATGTGGTCGGCGCTGCCCAGCCCGCAAGGCGGCTACCACGGCGACAACGATCCCTGGCCCGTGTTCCTGGTGGGATTCGTGGTCACCGCGTTCGTCATCACCGGTGCGTTCTCGCACCTGCGCCGGGTGCGCCTGATCGCCGGGCACATCGACGGCGGCACGCTGGCCAACCGCCAGCGCCGCCAAATCGAGGTGCCGTTCGAAGCCGGCGAAACCTTCGACCTGCTCGACGCCGCGATCCGCGAACTGCCGCGCAGCGAGGAAATCGAAAGCGCGCGCGACAGCCTGCAGGTACGCGCCAAGGTGCGGCGTCCCGACACTTACGGCCGACGCCCGCTGGGGCGCTACAACCCGCTCAACTGGTTCAACGTGCCGCGCAACCAGATCCTGGCGATGGTCGCGCCGCGCGCCGGCAGCGGCAGCGTCACCCTGGTCTGCGAACCCGAAAGCGGCGCGTGGAGCGACTGGTTCCGGGTCGACGACGGCACCAACCTGGAGAACGCCGAGGCGATCTCGCGAGCGATCACCCGCCGCGTCGCCGAGCGGCGCCGCAACGAACAGGCCGCAGTCGCCCAGACCGTGACCGAGAAGGAACTCACCGTCGCCAAGCTCAACCTGCTGCACGCCCAGGTCGAGCCGCACTTCCTCTACAACACCCTGGCCAGCGCGCAGTACCTGACCCGCAGCGATCCGGCGCGCGCCGACGAGATGCTCGGCCATCTGATCCAGTACCTGCGCCACTCGCTGCCGCGCACCGAGGATTCGATGTCGACGCTGGGCGAGGAACTCGAACGTGCCCTGGCCTACCTGGAGATCCTGCGCATCCGCATGGGCCCGCGCCTGTCGCTGCAGATCGACGTGCCGGAGATCCTGCGCGCCACGCCGCTGCCGCCGATGATGCTGCAGACCCTGGTCGAGAATGCGATCAAGCACGGCCTGGAACCGCGCAGCGGCGGCGGCATGGTCTGGATCCTGGCCCGTCGCGACGGCGCCAACGTCGCGGTCACGGTGGCCGACGACGGCGAAGGCTTCGGCAGCCAGCCCGGCGGCACCGGCATCGGCCTGAAGAACGTGCGCGAACGCTTGCGACTGCTCTACGGCAACGACGCGTCGCTGGCCGTGGTCGCCAATTTCCCCAACGGCGTGGCCGCGACCATCACGGTCCCCGCCGCTTTTCATCGAGACGCACATCATGGCTAAGGCCGTCATCGCCGAAGACGAAGCACTGTTGCGCCAGGCCCTGGTGGATCTGCTGGCCCAGGCCTGGCCGGAGCTGGAAGTGATCGTGGAATGCGAGGACGGCGCCGAGGCGCTGGAGGCCATCGCCACGCACCAGCCCGAGGTCGCCTTCCTCGACATCCGCATGCCGGGACTGAGCGGACTGGAAGTGGCGGCGGCCGCAGCCGAAGCGGGTCCGCGGACCCGCATCGTGTTCGTCACCGCCTACGATCAATATGCGGTCGACGCCTTCGAGCGCGGTGCGATCGACTACCTGCTCAAGCCGATCGCCCCCGAGCGCCTGGCCGCCACGGTCAAGCGCCTGCAGGCCAGCCGTGCCGGCGACAACCCGGATGCGGCGGAGTTGGCCGCGCTGTTGCGCCGGCTCGGCGCCGAGCTGCCGCGGCCGGAAGCGCCCGCGCTGACCTGGATCACCGCCAGCGCCGGCCGCGAGACCCGTCTGATCCTGATCGACGACGTCGCCTATTTCCGCGCCGACCACAAGTACACCACCGTAGTCACCGCCGACGGCGAAGCGCTGTTGCGCACGCCGATCCGCGAACTGCTGTCGATGCTGGACCCGAATGCGTTCAAGCAGATCCATCGTTCGACCATCGTCAACCTGAAAGCGATCGCGGCGATCATGCGCGACGACAGCGGCCGCGGCACGGTGCGGCTGAAACAGCGCCCGGAAACGCTCAGCGTGAGTCAGCCCTTCATGGCGCTGTTCCGGCACATGTAGTCCGGCACAAGCAGTCCGACATGGAGCCGCGCCGCAAACGGCTCCGATCCGCAGTTCCGTCGCATGCGACCGCGTCGCGTGCCGGCGGCGTACGCCCACGCTCCGAGGTGCTGTATGCGCAACCTGATCGCCATGCTCTATTTCCTGTGCGCGCTGCTCGGCTGCGACACCGGCGGCACCACCCTGGTCACGCGAACCAGCATCGACGGCCACGACACCCTGCATGCCCGCAGCCGCATGCGGGCCGGTATCGGCCGCTTCGAGTGCATCGCCAGCGACAGCGGTCACTGCCACTACGCCCTGTTCGCGCACGAATGCCCGCCGAACCGGCCCGAATGCCGCGCCGAGCCCTTCGAACGTTTCAGCATGACCGCCGGCGGCAGCCGCGAGATCGTCGGCCTGCCCGCGCGCTTCGACCTGTGCGTGAGCCGCAAGGCGGCGGCGCTGAGCCCGGATTGCAAGTTTCTGCAAGCCGAGGGCTCGGTCGCCGCGGCCGCCGCTTCGGAGGCGCAATGAACATAGCCGCTGCGAATACCTCCGGCCTGCGTGGCGGGCTCGCCGCCGATCGGCATCGCGGCCTGGTTCCTGGCGCGGCGCCTGCGCGCGCATGAGCGCCTGCCGACGCGGTGCGCGCGGCGCCGCATCGGTCCGCCGCGAGGCCTGAGTCGAAGCCGATCCGCGCGTGCCGCCTGAGCGGCCACCGCGACCCCGCGCGAGTTCCAGCGGCCAGTCGCGCCGCGGCCTGCGGCCGCCGCCACCGGGCCGCGTCGCCCCCGCCTCTCATCGAATTCGCAAAAACAGCGCTTGACGCCGGCCTCGTCTGGATATATATAACCCACAAGTTATGTAACTTGTAGGTTATCAAAATGCAGCCGCAACGTCTCGACGCCACCTTCGCCGCCCTGGCCGATCCCACGCGACGGGCGATCCTCGCCCGCCTCGCCAGCGGCGAAGCCACGGTGACCGAACTGGCCGAGCCGTTCGCCATGAGCCAGCCGGCGATCTCCAAGCACCTCAAGGTGCTCGAACACGCCGGCCTCATCAGCCGCGGCCGCGATGCGCAGCGCCGCCCCTGCCGGATCGAAGCGCAGCCGCTGGCCGAAGCCAACGTCTGGCTGGAGCACTACCGCCGGATATGGGAACAGAACTATCAGCGCCTCGACGCGCTGCTCGGCGAAATGCAGGCCGAACAGCGACCCACACCACGCAGGAAAAAACCCTAAGGAATCCCGCCCATGCACGCCCATAACGCCCTCAGCCTCACCGCCCCCGGCGAACGCGAGATCGTGATCACGCGCGCGTTCGACGCGCCGCGCGAACTGGTGTTCGACGCCCTGACCAAACCCGAGTTGCTCAAGCGCTGGTTCCACGGCCCCGACGGCTGGACCCTGAGCGTATGCGAAGTCGACCTGCGCGTCGGCGGCGCCTACCGCTTCGTCTGGAACGGCCCGGAAGGCGTGGAGATGGGTCTGGGCGGCGTGCACCGCGAGATCGAACGGCCGCAACGCATCGTCCGCACCGAGCGATTCGACCAGGACTGGACCGGCGGCGAAACCGTCGGCACCGCGGTGCTGAGCGAACGCGACGGCAAGACCACCCTGGTCACCACGGTGGTCTACGCCTCACGCGAGGCCCGCGACGGCGCGCTCGCCAGCAACATGGAACAGGGCATCGCCGCCGGTTACGACAAGCTCGACGCGTTCCTGGCCGGCGCTGCGCAGGCAATGGGCTGAGCGCGTGGACCGAACTCGCACGCGGGCCGCTGCGCCCGCGTCCTCTCTCGCAGTTCCCGATCGCGCGCGGCGCGAAGGCGAATCCATGAACGCTCAAACTACAACTTCCGTACAACCGCGGCGGCGCCTGGGGCGCAGCATCGGCGCGGTGCTGCTCGGCCTGATCGCGGTGATAGTGCTGTCCACCGTCACCGACCAGGTCATGCATTCCACCGGCGTGTTCCCGCCGCAGGGCCAAGCGATGAGCACCGGCCTGTGGCTGCTCGCGCTCGGCTACCGCGCGGTTTACACCGTGTTCGGCGGTTATCTCAGCGCGCGCCTCGCGCCCTACCGGCCGATGGCGCATGTGTGGACCTTGGGCCTGATCGGCACCGTGTTCGGCATTGCCGGCGTGGTCGCGACCTGGGGCATGGGTCCCAAGTTCGGCCCGCTCTGGTATCCGATCCTGGTCGCGGTCACCGGCCTGCCCTGCTGCCTGATCGGCGGCCTGCTGTTGCGCCGTCGTTGAAACCCGCCGCACGTCGCTCACCCAACCGGAGATGCACGCATGTTCAGGAAGGTCGCGTTCACCATGTACCCGATCCGCGACGTGCCGCGCGCACGCAAGTTCTACGAAGAGACCTTCGGCCTCAAGCCGGGCTCCAGCGGCAACCGGGGCGATAACTGGTGGATCGAATACGACCTGCCGGACGGCGGCTGCCTGGCGCTGACCAACTTCGTCCCCGACGCGCCCAGCGACGCCGCCGGCGGCACCATCGCATTGGAAGTCGAAGACCTCGACGCTCTGATCGCCGACCTCAAGGGCAAGGGCGTGAGCTTCAAGAGCGACATCATCCACAGCCCGGTCTGCCGCATGGCGGTGTGCCTGGACAGCGAAGGCAATTCGATCCTGCTGCACCAACTCAAGCCCAAGGCCTGAATCCAGGATCGAACCGCAGGCCGGACGCGCGCGCGTCCGGCCGATGCCGGTTCAATGCGCCGACGCGCCGACATGCCTCGCGATCTGCGCGACGAATTCGTCGAGATCGGCGGTGCCGGCGTTGCCCAGGATCACCACGCTGATGCGCGGTTCGATCACGCGCAGCAACTGGGTGCGCGCGCCCATGATCTGGCCGGGGCGCTTGGCCACTTTCAGCCTGCGCCCGCCGATTTTCATCTCGTAGCTCCACAGGCCGTAACCGTAATCGTCCAGGCCCGGACGCAGCATGCGCGCGAGCGAGTCCGCGCCGATCAGGCGGCCGCCGTAGAGCGCGTCGGCGAAGGTCGCCAGGTCCTGCGCGCTGGAATACATCGCACCGGCGGCGTACCAGTTTTCCGGATACGCAGGCAGGTCCGGCGCCATCGCGCCCAGGTCGTCGCGCTGGAAATAGGTATCGGCCAATCGCTCGACCACGACGCCCTGGCGCAGCAGACCGGTGTCGGCCAGGCCCAGCGGCTGCAGGATGCGCTCGCGCAGCGCCTGTTCGTAGCTCTGCCCGCTCACGCGCTCGACGATCTTGCCCAACACGATGTAGTCGCAGTTGTTGTAGTCGAACGCGCGCCCCGGCTCGGCGACGAGCTTGCCGCTGCAGTACTGCGACAGCAGCGCGTCGCTGCTGTGCGGCAGCTGGTACACCGGCAGGCCGTCGCGGATCGCGGTCTGGGCATCCTTGACGGTGTCGAGGTTGCTGAGACCGGAAGTGTGGTTGAGCAACTGGTGCAGGCTGATCCGATGCGCGCCCTCGCCGCGGTAGTCGGGCAGGTAGGCGTCGATGCTGCGCTCCAGATCGAGCTTGCCCTGGTCGCGCAACTGCAAGATCAGCACCGCGGTGAAGGTCTTGGTGATCGAGGCGATCTTGTAGCGGGTCTGCGGCGTGTTGGGCACGCCGAACGGCAGGTTGGCCAGACCGAAGCTGTGCAGGTACTCGGTCCTGCCGTCGCGCGCGATCAGCACGGTGCCGCTGAAGTCGTGGCTCCTGGCGTAGTCGGCGACGAAGGCATCGATGGTCGGCGCGGCGGTGGGCGCCGCCGCGGCAGCGGTGGGCGGCCAAAGCAGGGCCAGGCTCAGCAGCAGGGATTTCATCGGCGGCTCCGGTGTGTGCGGGACGCCCGGCCGCATGCGGGCGGCCGCCGTCCCCGGGCTCGGCACGCAAGGCGCCAAGGTCGGGACCGGAGATACCGGCGCCGCGCCGGCGGTTGCAGCAGGTCGACGGCCGACCCGGAGCGGCCCGCCCGACGAGGCCATGGGGCGGAAGCCTTAGCCGATGAAGCCCACGCGGCCGCGCAGGCGCTCCTGCAGCGGCTCGATGTAGGTGCGGCTGGCGCGCACCGGGGTGCCGTCGCGCAGGCGCAGCATGGCGTCGCGGTTGGACAGCGGCTGCAGTTCGGCCACGCAGTCCACGCGCACGATGGTGGACCGATGCACGCGCACGAACTGCGCCGGATCCAGGCGCCGCGACAGGCGCCCCATCGACTCGCGCAGTAGGTAGCCGCGGTCGCCCACGTGCAGGGTCGCGTAGTCGCCGTCGGCCTGGATCCACTCGACTTCGGCGGCCTCGACGAAGGCCACGCGCCGGCCCACGCGCACCACGAAGCGGGTCAGCCACGAGTTCTCGTCGTCGTTATGCGGCGGCGGCGCGGCGGCGGTGCCGGGCGGCAGGCCGCCGCGCCGGTAGGGATGGGCCTGGCGCGCGCGCTCCAGCGCTTCGGCGAAACGCTCGTCGTCGATCGGCTTGAGCAGGTAGTCGACCGCGTGCAGCTCGAACGCGCGCACGGCGAAATTCTCGTAGGCGGTCAGCAGCACCGCCAGCGGCCGTTGCTCCGGTTCCAGCGCGGCCAGCGCTTCCAGCCCGGTCATGCCGGGCATCTGCACGTCGATGAAGACCAGGTCCGGGGCCAGCGCGGAGATGCCGGCCAGCGCCGAGGGGCCGTCAGCGAATTCGCCCACCACCTGGATGTCCGGGTGCGCCGCCAACCGCGTGATCACGCCGCTGCGGGCCAGGGGTTCGTCGTCGATTACCGCTACTCGCATCATGCTTGGGTCTCCTTGATCACCAACGTCGCCGGCGCCTCGCTGTACGGCAGCGACATCCGCACCTCGTACCCGCCGTCGGCGCGTGCGCCGGCGGCAAAGGAATGTTTGTCCGGATACAGCGCCTGCAGGCGCTCGGCGATATTGCGCAGGCCGATCGCGCCGGCGCGGCGCGCGGCTTCCTCGGCCGGCGCCGGCGCGGCCGCGCCGTCGTTGCCGACATGCAGGTGCAGGCGCCCGCCTTCGCGTTCGATCCGTATATCCAACCGCCCCGGCTCGCTGCGCTGGGCGATGCCATGGCGGATCGCGTTTTCGACCAGCGGCTGCAGCAACAGCACCGGCACCTGCGCGCGCAAGGTGTCCGGGCCGATGTTCCACTTCAGCAGCAGGCGCTGGCCCAGGCGCGCGCGCTCGATCTCCAGATAGGTGTCGGTCAGCGCCAGCTCGTCGGCCAACGCGACCTCGTGGCCTTCGCCGCCGTCCAGGGTCACGCGCAGGAATCCGGCCAGGCGCACGATCATCTGTTGCGCCTCGCGATTGCGGTCGTCGGCGACCAGCGCCGAGATCGCATTCAGGGTGTTGAACAGGAAGTGCGGATTGATCTGGTAGCGCAGCGCGCGCAGCTCGGCGTCCTGCGCCAGCACCAGGGCCTGGCGGTTGCGCTCGCGCGCGTCCTGCAGGTCGGCGTAATAGGTGATCACCGCCTGGATCGCGCAATACGCGATCAGCACCAGCCAGCAGCCGCCGACGCCGCCGAAGATCAGGGTCCAGTCGGTCGGATCGCGCAGCTGCGAGCCCTGGGTATTGGCGATCCAGTGCGCGGCCAGGTTGCTCAGCACCGACATCGCGTAGGTGATCGCCAGCAGCGCCATCACCATGGTCCACTTCGAGGTGCCGCGGCGCCAGAACACGTGCTGGATCGCGGTCAGCGGCGACATCCAGATCAGGTTGGCGAGCAGGAACGTGGCCCAGTAAGCGATCTCGTGCGGGTCGTTCAGCGACGGCAGCGCGATCAGCAGCGTGCACGCGCCCAGCAGCAGACGCGCCAGCAGCGACAGCCACAGCCGCGCCGAACCGGGCGGGTCCTGCGGCTGCGCGCCTGCCGGGTCGGCGGACGCTGCGTCGATGCGGGTGTCCGGGGTCGCGGCAGGCGGGATCATGTCGGTTTCGGCGAGTCGTAACGGAGCGGCAAGCCGATTCTCCAGCGTGCGCCGTCTCCGACCAAGCCCGAGGCGCCGGCCGCAAACCGGCGCGCCAGCCGGCGGAGCGGCAGAAAGTGTCGCCGTCCCTGGCAACAGAATAGACGCTCGAAACGGTTCCGCCGGGCCGTGGACGCGTGACGGAACGACGGTACCGATTCGAGCGAACGATCATTTGAGCCCAGGCGGGCGGGCGCGGCCACGATGCGCGCGTGCCGTTGCGGCGAAACGGTAGCTGCTTGCGACGGGACGAAATCGGCCGGAGCCGGGCCCCAACGACAACACTGGCTTCCGGCCGTCCGCCTGAACGGCGCCGGCCGAGCCTTGCGCCCGCATCATCCCGCCGCGGGCGGCGCCGACTCCTGGAACGGCAACGACAGCCGCACCTCGTAGCCGCCGTCCGCGCGCGCGCCGGCCGCGAAGGCGTGCGCACCCGGGTACAGCGTACGCAGGCGCTCGACGATGTTGCGCAGGCCGACCGGGGCGTTGCGTCGCCCCGCTACGACCGGCATCGGGACGCCCGCGCCGTCGTTGCCCACGTGCAGGTGCAGACGGCCCTGGTCGCGCTCGATCCGGATATCGAGCTGCCCCGGCTCGCTGCGCGCGGCGATGCCGTGGCGGATGGCGTTTTCGACGAGCGGCTGCAGCAGCAACGCCGGCACCCGCGCGCGCAGGGTGTCCGGGCCGATATTCCATTTCAGCCGCAGGCGTTGGCCCAGGCGCGCGCGCTCGATCGCCAGGTAGGTCTCGGTCAGGGCAAGCTCGTCGGCCAGCGCGACTTCGTGGCGGTCGCCGCTCTCCAGGGTCGCGCGCAGGAACTCGGCCAGGCGCGCGATCATCTGCCGGGCATCGGCGCTGCGCTGCTCGGCCACCAGCGTAGAGATCGCATTGAGGGTGTTGAACAGGAAATGCGGATGCAGCTGGTAGCGCAACGCGCGCAGTTCGGCTTCGCGGGTCAGCGCCAGCGCCTGGCGGTTGCGCGCCTTCGCCTCCTGCAGCTCGGCGTAGTAAGCCGAACCCGCATGCACCACGCAGAACGCGACCATCACCAGCCAGCAGGTGTCGAAGCCGCTGAGCAGCAGGCTCCAGTCCAGCGGATAGTCCGACGGCCAGCCGCGCGCGCGCGCGATCGCGTCGCCGGCCACGTTGTTGGTCACCGACATCAGATAGGTGGCGGGCAGCAGCACGCTCGCCATCGCCCATTTCGAGGCGCCATGGCGGCGCATCGTGGCCTGGATCGCGGTCAGCGGCCACATCCACAGCAGGTTGGCGAGCAGGAACACCGACCAATAGAACATGGCCCGTTCACGTCCCAGCGAAGGCAGCGCCAGCAGCAGCGTGCAGACCGTCAGCGGCAAGCCTGCGAGCACCGGCAGCCAGTACGGCGACATCGGCTTGGGCAACAGGGCGCTGACCAATCCGCCCGCCGGCATCGCGTCGCCCGGGCCATCGCCGTGTGGCATCGCGTAACGGTCCATATCGGCCGCGCCGCTATGCGTCCGCGTCGTGGGCGAGCGTGCGGCAGAGTTCGACGGTGGCATCGTCGACCGGGAAGCAGCATTCGATGTGCAACTCGTCGATGGTGACGTCGCGCGGAGTGCCGAAGGTGGTGATGGTCGAGAAGAACCGCAGCAGATGGTCGTCGCGACGCAGCACCGTAGTCAGCAGCGGGGTCGGCGCGGTGCCGAGTTCGCGATGGCGCCAGCGCGCGGGCACGCCGGGATAGGCCAGCACTTCTTCCAGCAGGGCACGCGCGGACGCGTCGCCGGGCGAAGCCGCGACTTCGTCGTGCAGGTGGCGGATCAGATCGCCCGCGACCTCCTCCCAGTTCGCCACCGCCGGGCGCAGATCGTCCGGATCGAAGATCTGCCGGATCATGTTGCCGTGCGCGCTGGCGCGGCCGCGCATCACATAGGCGTTGACCCGCATCGCCGCGGCGTTGGCCATCAGCACATCCCAGCGCCGGTTGAGCACGAAAGCCGGATACGGCTCCTGCTGCGCCAGGATGAACTCGATCGCGCGCCGCACCTGCGACAGCTCGGGCGTGTTGAGCGCGGTCTCGGGGTACTTGGGCGCGTAGCCGGCGGCGACCAGCAGCGCGTTGCGCTCGCGCAGCGGCATCTCCAGCGCATCGGCCAGGCGCGCGATCACCTCGCGGCTGGCCTGGGCCTTGCCGGTCTCGACGCAGCTGAGGTGGCGTGCGGACAGGCCCGCGTCCAGGGCCAGATCGAGCTGGCTCAGGCGCCGCGCCGCGCGCCATTCGCGCAGCAAGGCACCGACCTGGGTGGGCGCGGACGACGGTGTGGCGCGGGCGACGGCAGTATCCATCGTCGGCATCTTACGACGCCTGGTTGCGAAAACCATGACCTGCCAGGTCATGAAAGCATGACCTGCGACGGCATTGAGCACATGACCCCGGAAGCGAATCATGGCCGCCAACGAAGGACGGTCCTTCGACGGAGACACGACATGAATCGCAGGCGCTTTCTCGCACTCGCCACCGGCGCGCTGGCCGCCGGTGCCCTCGCCGGCGGCCTGAGCCTGGCCGCGGCCGCCGCACCCGCCGCGAATGGCCCGCTCGACGCCGCCGGCTTCCGCGCCGCGCGCCGTTTCGTGCGCACCCGCTACGGCCGCATCGCCTATGTCGAACGCGGCCGCGGCGCGGCGGCCCTGTTCCTGCACGGCTTCCCGCTCAACAGCTTCCAATGGCGCGGCGCGATCGAGCGGCTGGCGCCGCACCGCCGCTGCGTGGCCCCGGATTTCATGGGTCTGGGCCATACCGAAGTGGCCGACGGCCAGAGCGTCGCCCCCGATGCCCAGGTCGGGATGCTGCTGGCCTTGATGGACAAGCTGTCGATCGACCGTGCCGACGTAATCGCCAGCGACAGCGGCGGCGCGGTCGCGCAATTGCTGCTGGCGCGCCATCCCGAACGCGTGCGCTCACTGCTGCTGGCCAACTGCGACACCGAGATCGAATGCCCGCCCGCGGCGATGCTGCCGGTGATCGCGCTGTCGCGCGAAGGCAAATTCGTCGACCAGTGGCTGGCGCCGTGGCAGGCCGACAAGCGCCTGGCGCGCTCGCCGGACGGCATCGGCGGCATGTGCTATCTCGATCCGGACAATCCCACCGACGAAGCCATCGACAGCTATTTCCTGCCGCTGCTGGCTTCGGCGCAGAGCAAGGCGCGCGTGCACGCCTATGCGGTCGCGCTGGACCACAACGTGCTCGAAGGCGTCGGCGAGGCGCTCAAGCGCAGCACCGCGCCGACCCGCGTGGTCTGGGGCATGGGCGACACGATCTTCTCGCCGGCCGGCGCCGAACATCTGCAGCGCAGCTTCGGCCGTTTCCAGGGCCTGCGCCGGCTCGAAGGCAGCAAGCTGTTCTGGCCGGAAGAGCGCCCGGACGTGGTCGCCGAGGAAGCGCTGCGCCTGTGGGCCACGGTCTGAGCGATGCCGTCGCGGCATTCCGGCGATCCCGGGATGCCGCAGCGCGCGGACTTCAGGCGACTTCCTGCCAGCGGTACCAGCGCCGGTGCGCAAGCGCCAGCATGTCCAGGTCCTCGCGGGTATCGCCGTAGGCGTAGATCTGTGCGTAGTGCGACAGGTCGTAGCGTTCGCTGACGCGGCGCGATTTTTCCGCGCCCACGCATTGCGCGCCACGGTAGCGGCCGGTCAGCACGCCGTCTTCGGCTTCCAGCGCCGAACAGATCCAATCCAGGCCGTGATGCTCGCACCAGTGGCGCAGGTAGAGGTCGAAAGCGCCGGACACCACCGCCACGGTATCGCCCTGCTCGCGGTGCCAGGCGATGCGCTGCAGGGCCTCGGGCCGGATCGCGCCAGGCAGCACCTCATCGGCGAAGCGGCGCCCGGCCTGCTCGGCCGCCGCGAGGTCCAAACCCTGGAAGCCGAACCGCGCCACCCGCGCGCGGATCGCGCTGCCCGACACCAGCCCGAGCTTGTAGCCCAGCACCATCGGCGCGAACAGCCAGCGCCCCAGGCGCAGCCGCTGTGGCGGCACCGCGCGTGCGACGAAATCGGCGAACAGTTCGCGGTCGCTGATGGTGCCGTCGAAATCGAACAGCGCGAGATTCATGCGGGCCGGATCAAGCTGCGGTCGGGGGACCGCAGCATAGCCGGCAATGCCGGAACCTCGCACACGAATGCCAGGCGTGCCGGCGAGACGGCGCGCCCGCGCGACTCAGGCCAGATTGGTGAAGCGATCCACCGTCCACTGGCCGTTGTTGAAGTAGTCCCAACTGGTCCAACTGGTGGCGCCGCCGACGCCGGGCTTGAAGGTGATCGAGGCCACCGTGTGAAATTTGTTGAAGTCGAGCTTGGTCGGATAGTCCTTGCCGCCCTTGACGACGTCGACATAGTTGTCGGCCACCTCGCGCGTCGCGCTATACGGGCCGCAGACCTTGCCGGTTTTCAGGGTGAACGTTACCGCGCCGAGTACGGGCATGAGCGTGCATCTCCTTGGGGCCCCGCGTGCGGAGCCGTGGCGGCGGCGCGCGGGACCATCCCGCGCACCGGTGGGGTCGGCCGCTGAATGCCCGTCCCCTATTCCATCAAACGGTCGCGGGCCGCGCACGTGAATACGGCCCGCGCCTAAGGCACCTAAGATGATTCGGATTTCTCTGCGGACATGTAGAGAAGTCGCCCCCGGCTCCGACTACTGAACGCAGGCGCCCACTCGGGGCGCCCCAACAGGAGTCTCGCCATGAAGTACATGTTGATGATGCAGTTCCCGGACGCTCAGCCGCGACGCATGCGGTGCCAGTCCAGCAAAGCCTCCGGCAGCCGTTGATCGAGCGCGAGACCCAGCGCGGCGTAGGCATCCAGCGTGTCGAGCACATTGCGGCGCAGGCCGGCCAGCGCCGGATCGTCCAACAACTCGGGTTCGCCACCCAAGACCCCCAGCACGCCCGCAGCCCAGGCATAGAGCGCATCGGAATGCGCATCCAGTTCCCGAGCCAGAAAATTCCGCAGCGGCGCGTGCAGGGTGTAGCCGCGCTCGACCAGCGTATCGGCCTGCGCGCGCAGCAACGCGTAGGCGCCGCGGTACCACTCGGTGTGACCGGCGGCCTCGCGCCGGATCAGCAGCGGCGCCGGCGCCCGGTGCGCCACCACCGCGTGCTGCAGCGCGAGCTCCAGGTCGCGCGCATCGCGCACGGTTTCGGTTTCGACCAGGAACGCGCGATCCAGGTCGAAGCTGTCGTAGTAACGCGGTCGCAGTTCGCCGAGACGGCGCAGCGGACTGCGCGAGAACCCGAGTTTGAGCAGGTCCTCGTAGGCACAGGGCACGACATAGACGTAGCAGCGGCCCTCGCTGGCGCTGTGGATGACGTCGGGGTCGCCGGAAGACAGGAAAGCCATAGTCACAGCCTAGGACGATTGCCGCACTCGCGCTAAGGCCCCGCGGTCGCGCCCGGCCCTTGACCTCAACTTTACTTTAGGTTGCAAACTGTGCGCCTCTCCGGCCATCCCCGGCCGTCATCGAAAGGACCACGCATGTCGAACCCCACTTCCGCCGCCCCGGTCTTCCGCCTCGATCATTTCGCCGTGCCCGCAGCGGCCATGCCGGCCTTCGTCGAACGCCTGCGCTACACCCAGCAGGCGCTGGACGGCATGCCCGGCTGCAAGCAGAACCTGGTCCTGACCCGGATCGGCATCGGCGGCGAGTACGACATCGCCACCCTGGTGGAATGGGAAAGCGCCGATGCGGTCTCCGCGGCCAAAGCAGCGATGCAGCAGCGCTATGCCGAGGAAGGTTTCGACCCGGCGGCGTTCATGCGCGGGCTGGGCATTCGCGCGGACATGGCCAGCTATATGCATGCCTGAACGGGTGCGGCGCGCGCGGGGCCGCATCGCCGATCAAGCGAACGGCAGCAAGGGCCCGCCCAGCCATAGCCAGCGCGCCATCCAGGCCACGGTCAGGGCGATCAGCGTGGTCAGCGGCACGCCCACGCGCAGGAAATCGCCGAAGGTATATTGGCCGGGATTGAGGATCAGCAGATTGCCGTGGTGGCCGATCGGGGTCAGGAACGAGGCCACCGCGCCCATCGCGGTGCAGACCACGAACGGCAGCGGCGGCAGGCCCAGGCTCTGGGCCAGGGCCAGCGCGATCGGCGCCAGCAGCACGGTGGTCGCCGCGTCCGACAGGATCTGGGTCAATAGGGCCGCCGCCGCGAACATCAGCAAAAGCAGGCCCAGCACCGGCAGGCCCTGCGCGTGCACCGACAGCAACTGCGCGACCAGATCGGCGGTACCGGTCTTGTCCATCGCGATGCCCAGCGGAATCACGCCCGCGATCATCACGTAGATGCGCACGTCGATCTCTTCGTAGGCGCGCTCGATGCTGACGCAGCGCGTGAGCACCATCGCCACCGCGCCCAGCAGGAACGCGATCTGCGGCGCCAACAGTTCGGTCGCGGCCAGCGCGATCGACGCGGCCATGATCCCCAGCGCCAGCGGCGCGCGCCGGCGCCTGCTGCCGCGCGCGTCGAAGGGTATCAGCATCAGGAAGGCGCGATGCGCGGCCAATTGCTCCAGGCGCGCCTGCGCGCCCCACAGCACCAGCAGATCGCCCTCCTCCAGGCGCAGCTCCGACAACTCGCTGTGCAGCCAGCCCTCCTTGCGCCACAGGCCGACCACGACCACGCCCAGGGTGCTGAGGAAATCGATCTCGGACACGCTGCGGCCGAGAAATTCCGAACGCGGCGCCACCACCGCCTGCACCAGACGTTCCTCGCCCAGCTCCTCGGCCTTGCCGCCCTCGCGCGGCTTCTCGCCGTACTTGACCACGGCGTGCAGAGACAGGCCGGGCTCGTCGCGCACCGATGCGATCTCGTCCGGCGAGGCGCGCACCAGCAACACGTCGCCCGCGGCCAGCGGACTGTCCGCGCGCTGGTCGCGGCGGCGGATGCCGTGACGCAGCCAGTCCACCACCTGCAGGCGGCCCTGGAAGGCCTTGTCGAACGCGGCCAGGGTCTTGCCGATCCAGGGCGAGTCCCGGTCCACCAGCAACTCGGTGTAATAGCGTTCCAGCTTGAGGTAGTCGACGTTGCCGCTCTCGCCCTGGCGCTTGGGCAGCAGCCAGCGCCCGGCCAGCATGTAGACCGCGCCGATCGCGACCAGCATCGCGCCGATCGGCGTGATCGCGAACAGGTCCATGCGCCCGCCGCCGTTGCGCGCCAGCAGATCGTTGGCGAGCAGGAACGCCGGCGCGCTGATCAGGGTCAGGGTGGTGCCCAACGAGGCAGCCAGCGACATCGGCATCAGCAAGCGCGACGCCGCCAGCTTTCGCTCCTGCGCCAGCCGCATCAGGATCGGCAGCATCATCGCGGTGACCATCAGATGATGCGAGAACGCCGCCATCGCCGCGGTCGCGGGCATGATCACCGCGATCGCGCGCGCCTCGCTGCCGCCGGCCGCGCGCCCTATCGCCGCGCCGATGCGGTCGGTGATGCCGGTGGCCGACAAGCCCGCCGAGAGCACGAACACCGCCGCGACGATGATCGCCGGCTCGCTGGCGAAGCCCGACAGCGCTTCCTTCGGCGACAGCACGCCGGTCAGGGCCAAGGCCAGCATCGCCAGCATCGCCACCAGATCCACGCGCAGCTTTTCGCTGATGAACAAGGCCAATGCCGCGGCCAGGATCAAGAGGAATACGATCTGCTGCGGCTCCATCGCGCCCCCTGTTACGAACTGCGTACCAATTTAACGCATGCGCATGGAGGCTGCATTCATGCGCGGACGGCCCATCGCGTCTGTGAGTGTGGAACGAGTGGCGTCTGGTAGGGATCGCTCATGGAAGGCCGGATCGAAAAATAAGCTCAGGTCGCGCGCGCGAGTTCGGAATACTTGTAGCGCCACACCAGCATAGCGATAGCGCCGACCAGCATGAATGCCAGCGGCGGCCAGAAATCGCTCCAGACATAACGGCCGCTGGAATACGCCTGCCAAACCTTGCCCAATGCGATGCCCACGCCGAGCCAGAACAAGCCGCGGGACCTGTAGATGGGGTAACGCTGCTCGAGCGCCCGCCGCCGCGCGATGCGCGCGCGTCGCGCTGGACAGCGGCAGCAGATCGCTCAGGGCGCCGAAGCTCCACATGATCGCCGCCAGGACCACCAGCACCAGCGCTATTTCCCAGGCGGACAGGAACACCAGCGCCGCCAAGCCTATTAGCGCGATCACGAACAAGGCGATCAACACGCGCATGGTGGGAGAACGCGGCGGCTGGGTCATGAACTCCTCCTGCGAATGGCGCTGTGCGAATGACGATCTGTATACGGCGTCAGCCCGCCGCGCCGGCAGCGCGGTCGGCTAAAGATACGAAAAAGCCCCGCATCGCGGGGCCTTCTCGTAACACTGCCTCGTCAGGCGAGGCGTCGTGCCGGCCTCAGGCCCAGGGATCGCGCAACACGATGTTCGCGTCGCGGTCCGGGCCGGTCGAGACCATCGCCAGCGGGCAGCCGGACAGTTCTTCCAGCGCGCGCAGGTAGGCGCGGGCGGCGGCGGGCAGCTTGTCCCACTCGGTGACGTTGTGGGTGCTTTCCTGCCAGCCCGGGAACTCCAGGTAGACCGGCTCGCACTCGTTCCAGCCCTGCGCGTCGAGCGGGGCGTACTCGGTTTCCTTACCGCGGTAACGGTAGGCGATGCAGAGCTTGAGCTTGTCCATGCCGTCGAGGATGTCGAGCTTGGTGATGCACAGGCCGGAGATGCCGTTGATCGCGACCGCGCGCTTGAGCGCGACCAGATCGATCCAGCCGCAGCGGCGCGGACGGCCGGTGGTGGCGCCGAATTCCTGGCCGCGCTTGCGGATGCCTTCGCCGATTTCGTCGTCGAGTTCGGTCGGGAACGGACCGCCGCCGACGCGGGTGGCGTAGGCCTTGGCGATGCCGAGCACGTAGTCGATCGAGTCCGCGCCCACGCCGGTGCCGGCGAGCGCGCCGCCGACGGTGGTGTTGGACGAGGTCACGTAGGGATAGGTGCCATGGTCGATATCGAGCAGCGAGCCCTGCGCGCCTTCATACAGCACGCGCTTACCCTGCTTGCGCAGGTCGTGCAGGATGCCGGCGACGTCGGACTTCATCGGCTCGACGTATTCGCCGAAGGCCAGTGCTTCGTCCAGGGTCTGCTGGTAGTCGACCGCGTCGACGCCCAGGTACTTGGTCAGGACGAAGTTGTGATAATCCAGCGCGGTGCGCAGCTTCTCGGCCAGCTGGTCGGGGTAATGCAGGTCGGCGACGCGGATGCCGCGGCGAGCGACCTTGTCCTCGTAAGCCGGGCCGATGCCGCGACCGGTGGTGCCAATGGCCTTGCCGCCGGCGGCCTTCTCGCGGGCCTGATCCAGGGCGATGTGGTACGGCATGATCAGCGGCGTGGCCGGGCTGATCTTCAGGCGCGAACGCACTTCCACGCCGGTGGCTTCGAGCTCGTCGATTTCCTTGCGCAGCGCGGCCGGGCTCAGCACGACGCCGTTGCCGATCAGGCACAGCGCACCGTCGCGCAGGATGCCGGACGGGATCAGGTGCAGGACGGTCTTCTTGCCGCCGATGACCAGAGTATGGCCGGCATTGTGGCCGCCCTGGAAGCGAACGACCGCGCCGATCTGCTCGGTCAGCAGGTCGACGATCTTGCCCTTGCCTTCATCGCCCCACTGGGCACCGAGAACGACGACTGACTGACCCATTGCACGTACTCCGAATTGGTTTGGCGCGGCCCGGTGGGGCCGCCTCGCGGTAAGGTTCCGCGTCCCGCGGAAACCGAAAACGACAAAAGCCGGCGGGAATCCCCGTCCGGCTTTTGTGCATTATCCGGGTTTCGGGCGACCGGGGCCACCCCGGCGACGCCAGCGGACAGATTCGGCTCAGCCTGCGCGCCGAACAGGCCGAGGGACGGCTCCATGGCCGCGAAACCACGTATCGGCGGTCCCCTGTCCGCGTCTCCGCGTCCTCCAGGCCCTTCGACGTCGCCCGGTACGGGCTGTCCGGCATGGACCGGGGTCCGTCGCGACCGTGCTTCCCAGCCGTACCGCCCCGGCAAACCCGCGCAGACCTGGCCGAGCGACATGCCGCGGCCCTGGGCGCCGCAAAGTGGCCCCGTCCCGGTAATCGAGATGCTCCGAGCCCGCAGGCCGCCGCCGAAGCGGAGGCCGGCTCAGCCGGACCGGCTCAGCCCGACCGACTCACCCGGACAACCAGGCGCGCACGACCCACAAAGCGAGCAGGCCGACCGCTACCGCCACCGCGCCGACGATGCGCAGCTGACGGTCGGGCATCGCCTGCAGCTGCTCCGCGGCGCGTTTCCAGCCGCGCGGGGCGACGAACAGGAACAGCCCTTCCAGCACTGCGACCAGGCACAGTGCCGAAATCAGCTCACCGCTCACTCAACGGTCCGACTTGAGGTATTGCAGGAACGGGTCGTCGCGGTCGAGCACGATCACGCTGTCGCCGTCCTTGAAGGACTGGCGATAGGCCTCGAGGCTGCGCTGGAAGGAGTAGAAGCTCGGGTCCTTGTTGGCCGCCGCGGCGTAGGTGCTGGCGGCTTCCGCGTCGCCCTCGCCGCGCAGGCGCTGGGCGTCGCGCTCGGCCTCGGCGACGATCACGGTCTTGTCGCGGTCGGCGGTCGCGCGGATCGCCTGCGACTGCTCCACGCCTTCGGCGCGCTTCTGGCTGGCGACCTGCAGGCGCTGCGAACGCATGCGGTTGTAGACCGAGGCCAGCACGTTGCTGTCCTGCGGCAGATCGATGCGCTTGATCCGGATGTCGAGAATGCGCACGCCCAGGGTGGAGGCTGCGCGGTTGATGCCGACCAGCTGCTTGCCGATCACGGTGGCGCGATCGCCCGAAACCACCTGGATCAGGGTGCGCGAGTTGATCTCGTTGCGCAGCGAGTCCTTGATGATCGGCGCCAGGCGCTCGGCCGCAACCTTCTCGTCGCCGCCGGTGGCCTGGTAGAAGCGGCTCAGGTTTTCGATCTGGCCGACCGCGAAGAAGTCGACGCTGACGTCGAGCTTGTCGGCGGTCAGATAGCGCTCGGGAGCGGCGGTCAGCACCTGCAGGCGGCGGTCGAACACGGCCGCGTTCTCGACCAGCGGCCACTTGAAGTGCAGGCCGGGACCGATGTCGCGGCGCACGATGGTGCCGAGGCGGAACACGATCGCGCCATGCCCTTCGCTGACTACGAACATCGAACCCAGCAGCGCCAGCAACGCGGCTACGGCCAGGGCGATCCAGGCGGAGAATCTCATGGTGCGGGCTCCTCGCGGCCATCCGGACGCTTGCTGCGGCTCGGGCGCGACATCGTTTCGGTTCCGGAATCGGACGAGGGCGTCGCGATCGTCGGGGCCAGCATTTCCGGCGTCAGCAAGGGCGCCGAAGCGCCGCCGCGGCGTTCGGGCAGCGGCACGTACAGCATCTGGCGCGAGTCGCCGCCGACGATCTTGCGGTTCTCGCTCATCACCTGCTGCACGGTTTCCAGCCACAGGCGCTTGCGGGTGACTTCCGGCGCGGACTTGTACTGGTCGACCAGCAGCGAGAAACGGCTGGCGTCGCCTTGCGAACGTGCGATCACCGCGGTCTTGTAGCCTTCGGCCTCGGTGCGCACCTGCGCGGCCTGGCCGCGCGCTTCCGGCACCACCTTCTTGGCGTAGGCCTCGGCCTGATTGATCGAGGTGGCCTTGTCGGCGTCGGCGCGCTGGGCCTCGTCGAAGGCGTCCTTGACCTCGTCCGGCGGGCGCGCGTTGGGCAGGTTGAGTTCGGTCAGGGTCAGACCGGTGCGGTAGGCCAGCAGCGACTCCTGCAGGCGCGCGCGCACGATCGTGGTCAGGGCGCCGCGCGCGCTGAGCACCGTATCCAGGTCGGAACGGCCGATCTGTTCGCGCAGCACGCTCTGTGCCGCTTGCTGCAGCACGTCGGCGGCTTCGCGCGAACCGAACAGGTACTGCTCCGGATCGCCGATGCGGTACTGGACGTTGATCTCGACGTTGACCATGTTGCCGTCGCGGGTCAGCACCGGCACGGTCTCGGTGTAGGCATTGCTCTGGGTGGCGTTGACCTTGGTCACCCGTTCGATCGGCCACGGCGCCTTGAAATGCGGGCCGGGCTGCAGGATGCGCGAGAAGTGGCCGAAGCGCAGGACCACGCCGCGTTCCTGCTCGGTCACCAGCACGAAGCAGTTGAAGACCAGCCACAGGCCCAGGATCGCGGCGGCCCAGCGCAGGATGCCGCCACCGCCGATGCCGCCACCGCCGCCGAACAGGCCGCGCAGCGGATCGAGCAAGGCGTCCAGGCCGCGGCCTTCAGGCTTGCGTTGCCGCGGCGATCGACCGTTGGGGTCGGATCCGCCGGAATTGTCACTGCCAGGGGTGTTCCAGGCCATGCCTGCTCCAAAGAGGAAACTGCACCCGTGTTCAGCTTACGGGTCGGTTGATTCTAGGTTGGGGTTCGGGCCGCCTCAAGCAAGGTCGTCCGGCACAGCCACCGATTCCAGCAAAGACCTTAGCGGTTCGCCGTGCGGCTGGGCGAACAGACGCTGGGCGTCGGCGATCGCCAGATCGACCTCCAGCTCCCAGCCGTGCTCGTCGGCGAGCTCGTTGCGCACCGCTCCCAGCTCGTGCAGGCGGGCGCGCAGGCGCGCGGCCTGCGACGGCACCCGCAGGCGCCCGGCGACATGGCGCAGCTCCAGCGCCTCGGCCAGGGCCGTGCGCAGCAGGTCCAGCCCGCGCCCTTCGCGCGCCGACAGCCAGACCCGGGTGTGACCCTCGCCCGGACGGTCGATGCGCGGCTGCAGGCCGTCCAGACGATCGATCTTGTTGAACACCAGCAGCTGAGGCAGGTCGCCGGCACCGATCTCCTGCAGCACCGAATCGACCTGGGCCACACGCTCGTCGCGCAACGGGTCGGCGGCGTCGATCACGTGGATCAGCAGGTCGGCCTCGCGCGATTCCGAGAGGGTCGAGCGGAACGCGGCCACCAGTTCGTGCGGCAGGTCGCGCACGAAACCGACCGTGTCGGCCAGCACCACGCCGCCGCCGGACAGCTCGATCCGGCGCACGGTCGGGTCGAGGGTGGCGAACAACTGATCGGCGGCGTAGGCCTCGGCGCCGGTCAGGGCGTTGAACAGGGTCGACTTGCCGGCGTTGGTGTAGCCCACCAGGGCCACCCGCGGCAGCTCGCTGCGCACGCGCGCACGGCGCATCTGGGTGCGCTGCACTTCGACCTTGTCCAGGCGTTTCTGCAATTGCTCCAGGCGCTTCTGCAGCAGGCGGCGGTCGGTTTCGAGCTGGGTTTCGCCGGGGCCGCGCAGGCCGATCGAGCCGCCGCGCTGGCGTTCCAAGTGAGTCCAGCCGCGCACCAGGCGCGTGGCCATGTGCTTGAGCTGGGCCAGTTCGACCTGCAGCTTGCCTTCGGCGCTATGCGCACGCTGCGAAAAGATGTCCAGGATCAGGCCGGTGCGGTCGACCACGCGGCGCTCCAGCGCGCGTTCCAGGTTGCGTTCCTGGCCCGGCGAGAGCGGATGGTTGACCAGGATCAGGTCGGCGCCGGTGGCGTCGGCCGCGGCCTTGACCTCGGCCAGCTTGCCGCTGCCGATCAGCATGGCCGCGTTGGGGCGGTCGATGCGCGCGGTCAGCACGGCGGCCACGGTGGCGCCGGCCGACTTGGCCAGGTCGGCGAATTCTTCCAGCAGTCCCTCTTCCGGCGGACCGCCGGCGTGGGGCTGGATCAGTAAGGCGTGTTCGCCTTTGCGGGAGCGCTCGAACATCGAGTTTGCTAAATGGGGAGGAAAACCGGGAATGCAAGCACAGCGGGACGCGACGGTCCCGCCATCATCTCATCCCTGCGTCCTGGCCCCGCGCTTACTCGTTCTCGTCGTCGCCCTCGGCGCCGCCGCCTTCGCCGGATTGCACATAGCCGCCGCCCGGGCCGACGCGGACATTGCGCGCGGGGACCACGGTCGAGATCGCGTGCTTGTAGACCATCTGGCTCACGGTGTTGCGCAGCAGGACCACGAACTGGTCGAAGGATTCGATCGTGCCCTGCAGCTTGATGCCGTTGACCAGGTAGACCGAGACCGGCACGCGTTCGCGCCGCAGCGCATTCAGGAAAGGATCCTGTAAGGATTGCCCCTTGGACATCGGTAGTTCCCCAGCTTTCTAGTTATAAGGTTCGGGTGCCAAAGACGGCCCAAAGGCATCCTGCGGGCCGCGTCGCCGGTAGCTGTCCCCACAGCGGCGACCGGCCGATGGTAACGCAAGTGGCCATTGCGGATACGGCCAGGATTCAGGCTTTGCGAAGCACGTGCCGGGATCCGCCGAGGAACAGCGCCGCCGCCCGCTCCAGCGCCTCCCGGTCGGCGCCGGGGTCCAGCCAGCGGGCGTCGAGTTCGCCGCGCAGCCAGGTCAGCTGGCGCTTGGCGAGCTGGCGGGTGGCGTAGATGCCGCGGTCGCGGAACTCGACCGGGTCGGCGCCGCCGTCGCGCTCGCAGCGGTCCAGGAACTCCCAGGCCTGGCGATAGCCGACCGCGCGCAGGGCCGGCAACTCCAACGGCCGCGGATGCGCCTGCAATTCCGGCAATGCGCGCAAAGCCCGGACCTCGTCGAGGAAGCCTGCAGCCAGCATGGCGTCGTAGCGCAGCGCGATGCGCGCGTGCAGCACCGCGCGGTCGGCCGGCGCCAGCACCAGCTTCAGCACCCGGTACGGCAGGCGCGGCGCGCCGGCGGCCTCGCGCCGCCAGTCGCTGATGCGGCGGCCGGACAGGCGGTAGACCTCGAGCGCGCGCTGGATGCGCTGGGCGTCGGTGGCGTGGATGCGCGCGGCGGCCTCCGGGTCCAGTTCGGTCAGTTCGGCATGCATAGCCGCCCAGCCGCGCCGCCCGGCCTCGGCCTGCAGTTGCTCGCGCAGCGCCGGGTCGGCCTCGGGCATCGGCGCCAGGCCGTGTAGCAGGGCGTGGAAGTACAGCCCGGTGCCGCCGGCCAGGATCGGCAGGCGGCCGCGGGCGGCGATCTGGTCCAGGGCGCGGCGCGCGTCGGCGGCGAACTCGGCGGCCGAGTACGGCTGCCAGGGCTCGCGCAGGTCGATCAGATGATGCGGCACCCGCGCCTGCTCCGCGGCGCTGGGCTTGGCCGCGCCGATGTCCAGGCCGCGGTAGACCAGGGCCGAGTCGACGCTGACGATCTCGCCGCCGTAGCGCTGCGCCCAATCCAGGGCGAGCGCGGTCTTGCCCGAGGCGGTCGGGCCCATCAGGGCGATCGCGAGCGGGCGCGGGTCGGCGGACATGCGGAGGATACGATTCTGGTACGGAGGCGAGCGCGCAGCCTCGCACAGGCGCGCGCGCGGCGGAAGCGCGACGCCCGCCGCCGCTTTCCACAGCGCTTGTGGAGAAGCGCTGGGGCAAGCCTGTTGATAAGCCGCTGCGGCGCAGGCCCGGCAAGGGCTGCGCGCGATTCGGTCAAAATTTCGCCAGTGCCCGCGCGCTATCCACAAAGCCTGTGGACAAACCTGCGGACAGAATCGGGACGGGCATGCTGAGAGCCAGGCGCAGCAAGGAGCGCAAGAGGTATGGCGAAAAAATGACCAGCGAAATCGCTTGACTTGGCGCGGCGATGACGCATGCGGCGAATGCGCTGTTCGAGCGCGAATCGCGGAACCGATGCCGGCGATTTCGTCAAGACCGAATCGCCGCGAAAAGCATGCTGCGACGCAATAAGCGCGCCGTATCGCGACTATCCACATCGCCTGTGGACAAGCCTGCGGACAGTCGCGCGCGAAGCCTGCGCAAAGCCATGCGCAGCAAGGCCCGCAAGGATATTGGCGAAAAAATGACCAGCGAAAATGTTTGACAGCGCGACGCGTTTCGGCATGCGCGTCGTGGCGAGTTCCGCGATGCGCGAACGACCAAATTCCCGCCTGCGTCAAGCTTGACTAGGCATCGCGATGTGGGTTTGCGCTGCAAGTATCGCGTCTATCCACATCGCCTGTGGACAAGCCTGCGGACAGATCCGCGATGGATGCAGCGCAGGCCAGACGGAATAAGGGGCGCAACAAGTTTGGCGATATTTTGTCCAACGCGCTGCGCAATCGCCGTCGCCGGATGGCGCTCGCGCAGATCGCCTTCGTATCGGCGCGAATGCGGCCTTTCGAGCGGGCGATGGGCTGTGCGCGGATAGGCGATCTTGCGCCGCGGTCGCGGACATCGGATCGAGGCCCTGCCAGCGAGCTCGGATGTGTGCGAATGCGGCGTTCGTAGGAACGTCGTTGCCCAAGGGCAGCGAGTGCGTTCGCTGCCTGTGCTGAGGCGATGAAGCGCGCGCGGACGCAGCGGCCTTATTCGTCGTCCGGCCACTTCGGCATCGACGGCGCCGAGGCGCGACGCGGCATGGCCTGCGCCGCGACCGCTGCCCAGACTTTGAGCGCATCCACGGTCGCGGCGACGTCGTGCACCCGCAGCAGGCGCGCGCCGCGCTGGGCCGCGATCAGGTGCGCAGCGACCGAGCCGTGCACGCGCTCGCGCGCGTCCGTGCGGCCGGTGAGCTCGCCGATGCTCTTCTTGCGCGACAGGCCGGCCAGCACCGGCACGCCGAGTTCGGCGTAGCGCTCCAGCTGCGCCAGCAGGATCAGGTTGTGTTCCAGGGTCTTGCCGAAGCCGAAGCCGGGATCGACCACGATCCGCTTCTTGGCGATGCCGGCCATCTCGGCGGCGAAGATGCGCTCGGCCAGGAAGCGGTGCACTTCCGCCACCACGTCGTCGTACTGCGGCGCGGCCTGCATGCTGCGCGGCTCGCCCTGCATGTGCATCAGCACCACCGGCACGCCCAGCGCGGACGCGGCGTCGAGCGCGCCGTCGCGGCGCAGGGCATAGACGTCGTTGATCAGTCCCGCGCCCGCAGCCACCGCGGCGCGCATGACCTCGGGCTTGGAGGTGTCGACGCTGATCGGCAGCGCGGTCTCGCGCGCCAGGCGTTCGATCACCGGAATCACCCGGCGCAACTCTTCTTCGACGGGCACCTCGTCCGCGCCCGGCCGGGTGGATTCGCCGCCGATGTCGAGCGCGTCGGCACCCTCCTCCGCCAGCTTCAGGCCATGCGCGACCGCGGCGTCCAGGCTGTCGTGGGCGCCGCCGTCGGAGAACGAATCCGGGGTGACGTTGACGATGCCCATCACGCGCGGCCGATCGAGCCTGAGGGCGCGGCCGTTGCAGTCCAGGGTCTGGGCGAGGTCGAACATGGGCGGTCTCGTGCGGGTGCCGGGTGCGAACGGGCATGCTACCGCGCAGGGGGATGCGCTGCGGGCTTCGGATGAGGTCTCTGGGTTCGACCTGAAGCCTACTTCCAGCACCGGGGGAATCTCGCGATCGCGGCTTACGCCGCTCCCACAGTGGAAGCGGCCCGCTCGGGCTTGCTGTGGGAAGGGTCACTGGGTTCTGCCTGAAGCCCACTTCCAGCACCGGCGAGATCTCGCGATCGCGGCTCACGCCGCTCCCACAGTGGCGGGGCTCGCTCGGTCTGTCGGTGTCTGTCGGTGTCTGTCGGTGTCTGTGGGAGCGGCGTGAGCCGCGATGACCCCTCCCGCACGACGCAGCTAGCCCTCAAACGAAAAACGCCGGGACGAACCCGGCGTTTTTCGTATTCGCGAACCAGCAACCGATCAGGTCTGCGCCGCAGGCCCGCCGATCGCGCCCGGACGACCCTTGTCGTCCTTGCTGGTCTTGCCCGACTTGATCCAGTCGGCCGGCGGACCCGGCACGCGGCCTTCCATGATCTCGTCGATCTGGGTGGCGTCGATGGTCTCGTACTGCAGCAAGGCCTCGGCCATCATCTCCAGCTTGTCCATGTTGGCCTTCAGGATCTGCGTGGTGCGCGCGTAGGCGTTGTCGAGAATGTCGCGCACGACCTCGTCGATCTTGCGCGCGGTCTCGTCCGACACGTTTTTGTGCTGGGTGACCGAGCGGCCGAGGAACACTTCGTCCTCTTCCTCGCCGTAGGTGATCGGACCCAGTTCGGACAAGCCCCACTTGGTGACCATGTTGCGCGCCATCTTGGTCGCACGCTCGATGTCGTTGGACGCACCGGTGGTGACCATGTCGGCTCCGAACACCAGCTCCTCGGCCACGCGTCCGCCGTACAGCGAACACAGCCGGCTTTCGATGTTGACCTTGTTGTAGCTGTAGCGGTCGCCTTCCGGCAGGTACATGGTCACGCCCAGCGCGCGGCCGCGCGGGATGATGGTGACCTTGTAGACCGGATCGTGATCGGGAACCAGGCGGCCGACGATGGCATGGCCGGCTTCGTGGTAAGCGGTGTTGCGCTTTTCCTCTTCGCTCATCGCCATGGAACGGTTTTCGGTGCCCATCATGATCTTGTCGCGGGCCTTGTCGAAGTGCTCCATGCGCACTTCCTTGCCGTTCTCGCGCGCGGCGAACAGCGCCGCCTCGTTGCACAGATTGGCCAGATCGGCGCCGCTGAAACCCGGGGTGCCGCGCGCAATGGTCATCGGCACGACGTCGTCGGCCAGCGGCAGCTTGCGCATGTGCACGCGCAAGATCTGCTCGCGGCCCTTGACGTCGGGCAGGCCGACCACGACCTGGCGGTCGAAACGGCCCGGACGCAGCAGCGCCGGATCGAGCACGTCGGGGCGGTTGGTCGCGGCGATCACGATCACGCCTTCGCCGCCTTCGAAACCGTCCATCTCGACCAGCAGCTGGTTGAGGGTCTGCTCGCGCTCGTCGTGACCGCCGCCCAGGCCGGCGCCGCGATGGCGGCCGACCGCGTCGATTTCGTCGATGAAGATGATGCAGGGCGCGTGCTTCTTGGCCTGCTCGAACATGTCGCGCACGCGGCTGGCGCCGACGCCGACGAACATCTCGACGAAGTCGGAACCGGAAATCGAGAAGAACGGCACCTTGGCCTCGCCGGCGATGGCGCGGGCCAGCAGGGTCTTGCCGGTGCCGGGCGGGCCGACCATCAGCACGCCGCGCGGAATCTTGCCGCCGAGCTTCTGGAACTTGGTCGGATCGCGCAGGAACTCGACCAGCTCGCCGACTTCTTCCTTGGCTTCGTCGCAGCCGGCGACGTCGGCCAGGGTCACCTTGACCTGGTCCTCGCCCTGCAGCTTGGCGCGCGAACGGCCGAAGCTCATCGCCCCCTTGCTGCCGCCCTGCTGCATCTGGCGCATGAAATAGACCCAGATGCCGATGAACAGCAGCCAGGGCAGTACGTTGATGAGGATCATGAACAGGGACGGGCCGCTCTGCGGCGGCGCCTGCTCGATCGCGACCTTGTGGTTGATCAGGTCGTTGACCAGATCCTTGTCGGCCGGCGCGTAGGTGGTGAACTTGGTGCCGTCCTTGCGTTCGCCGTTGATCGTGGTGCGATCCTCGGAGATGTTGACCTGCTTGATCCGGTCGCTCTGGACCTGCTGCACGAACTGGTCGTACGCGAGGCCATCGGCACCGACCGCAGGCGGCCCGAACGCCCGGAACACCACCATCAGTACGACGGCGACGATCACCCAGAGCAACAGATTCTTGGCCAAATCGTTCATTCAGTTCCTGCCTGCTGCCCGTGGGGGGCATGGTTGCCGCTGGCGCGTCTTTGCGCCGAGAGAGCGTGACGCCGGGCCGGGCCCGGGTCTCGCACCTTACTTAATTTGCGCCCGCTTGCCCTGTGCCAGCGCATAGACTTCCGTCGAACGCTTGCGCGAGGCCGCGGGTTTGCGGATCGAGACCTTGGCGTAGCGACGACGCAGCTCGCGCACGTAATCGTCGAAACCCACGCCCTGGAACAGCTTGATCAGGAACGCACCGTCCACGCGCAGATGGCGGTCGGCGAAATCCATCGCCAGCTCCGACAGGTGCATCGCTCGCGGCAGGTCCACCGCATCCACACCGCTCATATTGGGGGCCATGTCCGACAGCACAAGGTCCACCGCCTGTCCGCCCAGGCTGGCCTCCAGCTGCGATAGGACCGCATCCTCCCTGAAATCGCCATGAAGGAACTCGACCCCGGCCAGGCTGGGCATCTCGAGAATGTCCAGGGCGATGACCCGGCCCTTGGCGCCCAGGGCCTGGCGGACCCACTGCGACCAGCCGCCCGGGGCGGCGCCCAGGTCGACCACGACCATGCCCGGCTTGAGCAGGCGGTCGCGCTCGACCAGTTCCTCCAGCTTGTAGGCCGCACGCGAACGCAGCCCCTCCGCCTTGGCCTTCTTGACGAAGGGGTCGGAGAAGTGTTCCTTGAGCCAACGTTGGCTGCTCTTACTGCGGGTTGCCATGGCGGCCGGAGGGCGGGGGGAAGGCCATGATACCCTGACGCCCCCTCCGTCCCCTGTTGCGTGCCCGAATGCCGACCCTCCTGACCTCCGCCCAGACTCGATTCCTGCGGGGCCAGGCGCACGACCTGAAGGCGATGCTGCAAGTCGGCGGCAAGGGCATCACCGAGGCCCTGGTGGCCGAGATCGACCTGGCCCTGGAACACCACGAGCTGATCAAGGTCAAGGTGGCCGCCGACGACCGCGAGGTCCGCGACGCCATGATCGGCGAGCTCGCCGAGCGCACCGGCGCCGCCCTGGTCCAGCGCATCGGCCATACCGCCGTGTTCTACCGCCAGAGCAAGGACAAGCGCCAGATCGTGCTGCCGCGGTCCTGAGACCCGGCCCCGGCCGCTCCTACGACCCCCCGTTCAGCCCATCCCGAGCCCGGCCCCATGCAGCTCACCCTGGAAAACCCGGACCACACCTATTACCTGCGCGGCGCCGACGGTCAGGCCGCGCTGGTCAATGAGCGGCGCCTGGAAACCAGCTTCGTGCTCGCCCCGGACCGTCTGATCGAGAATTGGGCGGTCGCCGACGTGCGCGAGCTCAGCGCGGACGACCTCGCCCCCCTGCTCGCCCTGGAGCCGGAGCTGATCGTGCTCGGCAGCGGCGAACGCCAGGTGTTTCCGCCCGCGGCCACCCAGGCCGCCTGCCTCGGCCGCGGCATCGGCCTGGAAGTGATGACCAACGCCGCCGCCGCGCGCACCTTCAACGTGCTCGCCGGCGAAGGCCGGCGCGTGGTCGCGGGGTTCGTGCTGGGCGCGTGAGTTCGCGCGCCGCGCCGCTGGTCCTGTTGGCGGCGGTCGCGATCGGCGCCTGCGCGCCGGCGCCGACCGCCCCAACCGCAGCCGAACGCTACGCACGCTGGCGCCTGTCCCACGCCTCGGCCACGGACGCTTATCTGGCCTATCTGAGCAAACACGGCGTCGCCGACGTGCTGGCGCCGGAGCAATTGCTGCGCAGCGCACGGCGCTGGAAACCTTGCGCGGCCGAGGAGTACGCAGTCCCGGCGCAACCGCAATGGCCGGCGATGGTGCCGACGCTGCGCCTGGTGCGGGACCTGCGCGACGCCGGCTTGCTGAACCGGGTGGGCGTAGGCTCTGGCTACCGCGACCGGACTTTGAACCGCTGCGAGGGCGGCGCCGACGGCAGCAAGCACCTGAGCAACGCGGCGCTGGATTTCGACTTGGCCCCCGACGACGGCCTGCGCCGGCGCCTGTGCGACTACTGGCGAACGCATGGCGCCGCGCGACGCTTCGGATTGGGCTTCTACGACTCCGGCGCGATCCACGTCGACACCGCCGGCCATCGCACCTGGGGCTACGACTACACGCGCCGCAGTTCGTTGTGCACGACACGCCGATAAGGTCCGCGACGTCCAGGACTCGCCATCGCGGCCTGTTGCGGGAGCGGCGTGAGCCGCGATTTCGGCGCCGTCGAACGGGCGCAATCGCTACTCGGCACTCCCGCCATGGCCTTGGGGTAGGAGCGGCGTGAGCCGCGACCCACGTCGCAAAGGTAGTTTCGCGATCGCGGCTCACGCCGCTCCTACCCCGAAGCCGATGCGGTTTCGCCCGGAGCGAACGCGTCGAGCGCCCAAATCGAGCCGAGCCGAACCGCGAAACGGCTTCGGCTCGAATGAATTGTCAGGCTGCCCGCACCAGCGCTGCGGTTGCCTTGCGCACGACAGGCAAGGCCAGCAGCAGCACCGGAAACGCGATGAGCCAGGAAATGCCCCAGGCGCCCAGCCACTTGGACAGGAGTTGATCCGACATGCCCACACTCTTGATCGTGCTGATCAGCGACACGATGCAGGTCATGAAAAGGGACAACAGCAAAGGCATGACCAACGAGCCGTAGCGCGCGGGAAGCTTGGGGATGCCGAAGAGAATGGTGGATTTGTCTGAAGCGTTCATGGGGATCTCCCTGATCCGGTCAAGCGAAGACGCCTTTCGCCCCCGAAGGGAACGAACAGCAGCGTTGCTTGACGTGAACGCTTACGGTATTCGCGAGAACCGCGAAAACGGGTGGATCATAAGGAGCTTGCCGCGGACCGACAAGAGCGGCCCGACTATTTCTTCGGCAGATACAGCAAGGGATCGACCGGCTTGCCGTTGTAGCGGACCTCGAAATGCAGCATGTCGCGTGCAGCGCCGCTGCGGCCCATCTCGGCGATCTGCTGGCCCGACTTCACCAGCTGTCCTTCGTTGACCAGGCGATTGCGGTTGTGGCCGTAGGCCGACAGCCAGGCGTCGTTGTGCTTGATGATGATCAGTTCGCCGTAGCCGACCAGGCCCGAGCCCGAGTACACCACCACGCCGTCGCTGGCCGCGCGCACCGGCGCGCCGCTGCTGCCGGCGATGTCGATGCCCTGCTTGGTCGGCTCGCCGGAGACGTAGCGGCTGAGCAGTTGGCCGTCGGCGGGCCAGCGCCAGGCGATGCCGCTGCTGACCGGCGCGACCGGGGCCGGCGGCGGACGCGAAGGCGCGGTAGCGACCGGCGGGCGCGGCGTGGTCGTGCCGGGGACGCTGGTCGGCGGCCGGCTCGGCAGCGGCCGCGCAGCCGGCGGGCGCGGAGCCGAGGCGTTGCCGCCGGACGGATAAAGCTTCAGGCGCTGACCCGGATAGATGATGTACGGCGCGCTGATGCCGTTCCACGCCGCCAGGTCGCGCGCGTCGATCCCGTTGCGGAAGGCGATCCCGTACATGGTCTCGCCGCGCTGAACCACCGCGGTGGCGCCGTACTTGGGCGTCGACACCCGCACCGGCGCGCGGCCGCCGCGCGAGGGTTCGCGGATCACCGTGCTCGAACAGGCCGCCAGCGCGAGCGCTGCGGCGAACGCGAGCACGACACGGCCGCTCTTGGCCGTGCCGGGAATCGTGCCGGAATTGGTGCCGGAATTGGTGCCGGAATTGGTGCCGAGGGGCGACAGTCCGTTGTTGATCATGCGCGCGTTCATGCTCCAGATTGGGCGTGCCACCACAGCCAGCCGATGCCGAGCACCACCACCGCGGTCGCGATCCAGCCCAACGGCTCGATGTAACGACGCAGCGCGGCCTCGGCGCGCGGCCCGCCGATCCGGATCACCAGCGCCAGCAGGAACACCCGCTTGCCGCGACCGATCAGCATGCTCAGCACGTATTGCAGCATGGGAACGCCGACGATGCCCGACGCCCAGGTGAACACCTTCATCGGAATCGGCATGAAGCCGCCGATCACCAGGAAGGTGAACACCGCCCACGGCGACTCGGCCATCTTGGCCTGCACCGTGGCGATGCCCGCTTCGATATTGTCGAGCATGCCCAGGGCCGCGAACATCGGCTTGAGCGCCTCGAACGCGTAGTGGCCCAGCGCATAGCCGACGAGCGCGCCGGCCATCGAACCGAGCAGGCTCAAGGCGGCGAACCAGAACGCGCGCCTGGGCTGGGCCACGCACATCGGCGCCAGCATCACTTCCGGCATCACCGGGAAGATGATCGCCTCGACGAAACTCAGCCCGGCCAGATAGGCCGGGGCGCGGGGGTGGCCGGCCCAGGCCAGTGTGCGCTCGTAGAGCGGCCCGAAAATCTTCACGGAAAATCCCTGTCGCGTGCGGCGTTCAATCGATCATGCCCGACAGCAGCGGCACGAACACCACCGGCGCGAGCGTGGTTTGGCTGACGTTGCCTTCGGCGTCCTTGCGCAGCTGCAGCAGCGACTGCGACGACGAGCCGCCGACCGGCGCGATCAGCGTGCCGCCCGGCGCGAGCTGCGCGGTCAGCGCGTCGACCAGCGCCGGGGCCGCGGCGGTGACGATGATGGCGTCGAAGGGGCCGTTTTCGGGCCAGCCGATGCGGCCGTCGTCGTGCTTGCTGCGCACGTTCAAGCCGAGCTGGCGGAAGCGCTTGCGCGCGGTGCGCAGCAATTCGCCGATGCGCTCGACGGTGTGCACTTCCAGGCCCAGCGCGGCCAGGATCGCGGCCTGGTAGCCCGAGCCGGTGCCAATCTCCAGCACCTTGCCCGGCACGCCGTCGGCCAGCAGGGCCTCGGTCATCTTGGCCACCACCCAGGGCTGGGAAATGGTCTGGCCGTGGCCGATCGGCAGCGCGGTGTCTTCGTAGGCGCGCGTGGCCAGGGCCTCGTCGACGAACAGATGGCGCGGCACGGTGCGGATCGCATTGAGCACGCGCTCGTCGGCGATGCCGTTGTCGCGCAGGCGCTCGACCAGGCGGTCGCGCACGCGCTGCGAGGTCATGCCGGTGCCGATCGCTTCGGGTTGCAGACGCATGCGCACGCTCATTCGCTCCGCTCCAGCTCGGCGGCGAGCCCGCCGACCCAGCTGGCGACCTGATCCAGGGCCTGATAACGGGTCAGGTCGACATGGATCGGGGTGATCGAAATGCAGCCGCGGCGCAGGGCGTGGAAATCGGTGCCGGGGCCGGCGTCCTGCTCCGGACCGGCGGCGCCGATCCACCACCACTGGCGGCCGCGCGGATCGCGCTGGGGGATGCAGGCCTCGGCGCGGTGGCGGTTGCCCAGGCGGGTGACCTCGAAGCCGGCGATCTCGGCCCAGGGCAGATCGGGCACGTTGACGTTGAGGATGGTATCGGCCGGCAGCGGGTCGGTACGCAGGCGGGCGATGATCTCGACCGCGGCGCGCGCGGCGGTTTCGTAATGCTTGCCGTCGTGGTCCACCGTCTGCAGCGACATCGCCAGCGCCGGCAGGCCCAGGAAGCGGCCTTCCATCGCCGCGGCGACGGTGCCGGAATAGATCACGTCGTCGCCGAGGTTGGCGGTGTTGTTGATGCCGGACACGACCAGGTCGGGTTCGACCTCGAGCATGCCGGTGATCGCGACGTGGACGCAGTCGGTCGGGGTGCCGTGCACGCGCCAGGTCGAGGCGTCGAGCTGGTGCACGCGCACCGGCGCGTCCAGGGTCAGCGAATTGCTCGCGCCGGAACGGTCGCGGTCGGGGGCGACCACCAGCACTTCATGGCCGGCCTCGCGCAGGGTCTGCGCCAGGACGCGGATGCCGGGGGCGTCGACGCCATCGTCGTTACTCACGAGAACTCGCATGGACTCCCTTGCGTTACCGCACAGCTTTCGAAACGGGGTTGGCACCGAGGTTCGTGGAACGAAGGTCCTTCGCAACCTCGGGAGCGCGCGCGAACGGCGCACGTGACCATGATAGCCGATGGGCGTTACCGGCTCCCGCGCTCGCGCGTGCGGGGCGCCGCAGCGGCCTCGATCCAGGCCGCTGCGGCCAGAATCGGAAAAATCGCCGGTTGACTTGGGTAGGAGCGGCGTAAGCCGCGACCCATGCCGCAGCCGAAGCGTCGCAGGCGCGGCTTACGCCGCTCCTACCCCGGATCGAAGGCGTCGTACCGATATCTGGCTGCCACGACGCCCCTGCTAAAATTCGCCCATGCCCGACGACCGCGACGAAGACGAAGCCGAACTGTTCCGGTCCGCGGTCGGGCCGGTGCGGCGCCTGCCCGAGGCCGCGTTGCCGCCGGCCGCGCCCAGGCCCAAGCCGCGTGCGCGCATGGCCGAGCGCGACGAAGCGCTGGCGCGCGAGGAGTTCCGGCATGCCCTGGACGCCAGCCTGAGCGGCAGCGGCGAGCTCGAATCCGGCGACGCCCTGTCCTACCGTCGCGACGAACTGCCGCCGCGGGTGTTCCAGCGCCTGCGCCGCGGCGAGATTTCGGCCCAGGAAGAACTGGACCTGCACGGCAGCGACGTGCGCGAGGCCGAGGCGCTGCTGCGCGCCTTCCTGCACGACGCGCGCGAGCACGGCCTGGGTTGCGTACGGGTGATCCACGGCAAGGGCCGCCGCGGCACGGACTACGTCGACAGCCGGGGGCTGCCGGTGCTGAAGAATCTGGTCGACCGGCTGCTGCGGCAGCGCAGCGACATACTGGCCTTCCACTCCGCGCCGCCCTCGCAGGGCGGCACCGGAGCGGTGCTGGTGCTGCTCGCGCCGCCGGTCAGGCGGCGCTGAGCAGGTTCAATCTTCGCTGTGCTTGGCGACCTGCTTGCGCGGCAAATTGACCCAAGTCACATCGATGCCGCGGCGACGCGCGATGCGCTCGACCTGCGCCATGTAGACCTCGTCGTTGTCCATGATCGACGGTGCCTTCTGCGGCGGCACGTAGGCGGTTTTGGTGCTGTGCCCGGCGCAGGCGGACAGGCCGAGTATGGACAGCGACAGAACGGCAACTCGTAAGGCGCTCATGATCCCGTCTCCAGATGCATGCCCGGCCCCATTGCCGAACATACCTCCGGCTTATACGCCCGCCCTCGAAGGCAACCAGTGCCGCCCGTTGCTTTCCGACGAACGGTCGATCAGGGCCGAACGAACGTTGCGATATCGCCCAGTTCCGCGAGTACGACCGTGGCATAAGCGCCCGCCGGCAGGACGAAATCCAGCTCCAGTGCGGCGCCTTCGGCGGCCTCGATCCAGCGCCAGCTCAGCCCCGCCGGACGCAGCCGCAGGGCGCGGCGTTCCTGGTTGAGACCGGCCTGTTCCAGGCCCGCGCGCAATGCGGCGGCGTCCTCGCCGTCCAGCGCGGCCTGCTCGATCGCGGCCGCGGCATCGCGGCTGCGCAACTCGCCGCGGCCCCAGAGCGGGCCGCTGGGGTGGATGTCGAACGCGGCCAGGCGCGCGGCCAGAGTGTCGTCGAACGGCTCCGGACCGAACACGCTGCGGCTGCCGTCGAGCATCCAGACCTCGCCGTCCAGCGGTCGGTCCCAGCAGTCCGCGTTCACGCGCGCGGCCAGGACCCGGTTGAACAGTTCCGAACGCGCCGCCGACAGCAACAGGCTGCGCTGTTCGCGCCGCACCCTGCGCCCGCCGAACATCGCCAGGGCGTTGGCGACGTTGTCGCCGTCGCGGCCGAAGCGTTGTTCGCCGAAATAATTGGGCACGCCGCGCGCGGCGAGCGCCTGCAGACGCGCCTCGATCGCCGCGCGATCGCCTTCCAGCTCGCGCAGCGTCAGCACGAAGCGGTTGCCGGCCAGCGCGCCGCGCGGCAGCTTCTTGGCGTGCCAGGCGCTGTCCAGCACCCGCAGGCCCTCGCCCGATGCGGACGCTTCCTGCAAAGCCGCCAAATCCGGCGCCACGCGCTTGGGCAGGTGCACGCTGAAACGCTGGCGGGTGAGCGCGTGGCGGTCCTTGAGACCGGCGTAGCCGATCGCCAGCTCGCCGACGCCGGCCCAAGCGGCGATCCGTTTGGCCGCGAAGGCCGTGTTCATGCCGCGCTTCTCGATCGTCAGCAGCAGATGCTCGCCGCTGCCGCTGGGCTCGAACCCGGGCAGTTCCTCGACCTGGAAATCCTCGGCCACGCTGCGGATGCGCGCGCGCAGCGCGGGCGCGCCGTGGGCGCGCGCCAGGCCAGGCTCTGCGCTCATGCCGGCACCAGCAGGCAGATCGCGGTCGCGGCGATGCCTTCGCCGCGTCCGCTGAAGCCCAGCTTTTCGGTGGTGGTGGCCTTGACGCTGACCGCGTCGACCGCGATACCCAGGTCCTCAGCGATGGCCTCGCGCATGGCCTGCGCATGCGGGCCGACCTTGGGCCGTTCGCAGATCACAGTGACGTCGGCGTTGCCGACCCGGTAGCCGCGCTGCCCGATCAGTTCATTGCAGTGACGCAGGAAGCGGCGGCTGTCGGCGCCGCGCCAACGCTCGTCGCTGGGCGGGAAGTGGCGGCCGATGTCGCCCAGCGCCAGCGCGCCGAGTATGGCGTCGCACAGTGCATGCAGGACCACGTCGCCGTCGGAGTGGGCGAGCACGCCGCGATCGTGCGGCACGCGCACGCCGCCGAGCATGATGTGGTCGCCGTCGCCGAATGCGTGGACGTCGTAGCCTTGGCCGATTCTCATAACTGTTCCTGAATTGAATTCGTTCGCGCGTGCCGTGGTCGCGCGCGTTTGTACCCGCGCGGCGGGAGCGACCGCCACAGGCCGATGCCCGGCCCTGCTGTTAAGCCTTGCCCAGCAAATATTCCGCCAACGCCAGATCGGCCGGCGTCGTCACCTTGAGGTTGTCCTCGCGGCCTTCCACCAATCGCGGGTGCCGGCCGGCGTGTTCCATCGCCGCGGCCTCGTCGGTCGCGACCAGGCCGGCGGCCGCGGCGTCGCGCAGCGCGGCGGTCAGGGCGCCGCGCCGGAACGCCTGCGGGGTGAACGCGCGCCACAGGCCGTCGCGCGGTTCGGTGGCCAGGATGCGGCGATCGTCGGCGCGTTTGAGGGTGTCGCGCAGCGGCGCGCCGAGGATGGCGCCGTCGGGCTCGGCTTCGGCCGCCGCGATCAGGGCGTCGAGGTCTTCGCGGCGCAGGTTCGGCCGGGCGGCGTCGTGCACCAGCACCAGGGCCTCGTCGCCGACCGTGTCCGGCAGTGCGCGCAGGGCGGCGAGCACCGAATCGGCGCGTTCGCCGCCGCCGACGCAGCGCAGCACCGGCTTGCCCTGGCGTTCGCTCCAGCCCGGCCAGAGCGCATCGTCCGCGGCCAGCGCGACCATCGCGCCGGCCACGCGCGGATGCGCGAGCAAGGCGTCCAGCGCATGCGCGATCAGCGGCTTGCCGGCCGCGAGCAGGTATTGCTTGGGAGTCCCGCCGCCGAAACGGGTGCCGCGCCCTGCGGCAGGCATCACCGCCCAGACCGGCGCACTCGTCGGCGCATTCATCGGCGCGGCTCCGCGGCCGTACTGCGGCAAGCGGCGCGTAGGCACGACCCCGCGGTCACGGTTTGACGGCGTCCGCGTCGGCCGGTGCGGCCTGGGCGCTGCTCGGGCTTTCGGGTTCGACCACGCGGTAGAAGGTCTCGCCGGGCTTGATCATGCCCAGCTCGCTGCGTGCGCGTTCCTCGACCGCGGCCTCGCCGGACTTGAGGTCCTCGACTTCGGCCGCGAGCGCGGCGTTGCGTTGCCGCAGCCCGCCGTTGTCGCGGGTCTGCTGCTGCACCTGCTGTTGCAGCGCGGCCACCGAACGCGTGCCGCCCTGCCCCACCCACAGACGGTACTGCAGGAAGGCGAGCAGGCCCGCCAGGACCACCACCAGCACTCTCAGCCAGCGCATGCCCGCCCTCCCCGGTCCGCTCAGCGCTTCAAGGACACGAACGCGTCGCGGCCGGCGTAGCGGGCGGCGGCACCGAGCTGTTCTTCGATGCGCAGCAGCTGGTTGTACTTGGCGACGCGGTCGCTGCGGCACAGCGAGCCGGTCTTGATCTGGGTCGCGGTGGTGGCCACGGCGATGTCGGCGATGGTGGTGTCCTCGGTCTCGCCGGAGCGGTGCGAGACCACCGCGGCGTAACGCGCGGCGTCGGCCATGGCGATCGCTTCCAGGGTCTCGGTCAGGGTGCCGATCTGGTTGACCTTGATCAGGATGGCGTTGGCGACGTGCTGGTCGATGCCTTCCTTGAAGATCTTGGGATTGGTCACGAACAGATCGTCGCCGACCAGCTGGACCTTGCTGCCGATCTTCTCGGTGAGCAGTTTCCAGCCGGCCCAGTCGTCCTCGGCCATGCCGTCTTCGATGGTCACGATCGGGTACTGCGCGGCCCAGTTGGCGAGGAAATCGACGAACTGCTCGCTGGTCAGGCGCTTGCCCTCGCCCACCAGGTGGTACTTGCCGTTGTCGTAGAACTCGGTGGACGCCACGTCCAGGCCCAGCAGGATGTCCTCGCCGGCCTTGTAGCCGGCCTTGCCGATCGCCTCGAGGATGGTCTCCAGGGCTTCTTCGTTGCTGCGCAGGTCGGGCGCGAATCCGCCCTCGTCGCCGACCGCGGTGCTCAGGCCGCGCCCCTTGAGCACGGACTTGAGCGCATGGAACACCTCGGCGCCGGCGCGCAGCGCCTCGGCGAAGTTGGGCACGCCCACCGGCAGGATCATGAATTCCTGCAGATCGACGTTGTTATCGGCGTGGGCGCCGCCGTTGATGATGTTCATCATCGGCACCGGCAGCACCGGGGCACGGCCGTCGGCCAGGTACTGCCACAGCGGCAGCTTGCGCGAGGCGGCGACCGCGTGGGCGTTGGCCATCGACACGCCGAGCAGCGCGTTCGCGCCCAGGCGGCCCTTGTTCTCGGTGCCGTCCAGGTCGATCAGGCGCTGGTCCAGGCCGGCCTGGTCGGCGGCGTCGAAGCCGGTCAGGGCCTGGGCGACGGCGGTGTTGACGTTCTCGACCGCCTTGCGCACGCCCTTGCCCAGATAGCGGGTCTTGTCGCCGTCGCGCAGTTCCACCGCCTCTTTGCTGCCGGTGGAGGCGCCCGAGGGCACCATCGCGCGGCCGAAGCTGCCGTCGGCCAGGGTGACCTCGGCCTCGAGCGTGGGGTTGCCGCGGCTGTCGAGGATTTCGCGGGCGTGGATCTTGGTGATCGTGGTCATGGGCGGTAGAGGGACCGGAGATTGAGGGGTATGGAATGAAATTCGCGGGGGCGGCGCAAGTTCGGGGTCAAAGCTCGGGCGGGACGCGCGCCATCGCGGCGCTCAGCTCGGGCGGGACCGCGCAGCGGCCTTCGCTGACGCCGGCGATCTCGCTGGCGACAATCGCCACGGCCTTGGCACGCAGTATGTTCTGTCGGATCGAGCCGCCGTCGCCGCTGCCGAACACGCCCAGGGCGACGATCAGCGACTGGGTCTGGCCGGCGCTGCCGGCGGGGTTGTCGCGTGCCGACAGCACGCTCAGATGGCCGGTGCCGAGCACGCTGGACGCGCTCACCACCAGGGCCGGATAGCGGCCGGCGGCGTGGATCTTCGCCGCCACCTTCGGGCCGCCGACTTCCTGCATGTAGGGGCCTACGCACTCGTACAGCTTGCCGGCGAGGTCGGCCAGCGACTGGTACAGGCTTTCGTCGGCGGTCGGCGCCTTGGCGGCCTCGGCGGGCGGCGCAGGAGGCGGCGGCGGAGCGGCCGGAGCGGCCGGAGCGGACGCCGCGAACGCGAGCGCCAGCGTGGCGGCCGCGATCGCCGGGATCCGGACACTGCGACGCCTGCCGCCGCCGGGTCCCATCAGAACGAACTCTCGAGGAAACCGTTCTTCTTGGTGATGCGGTCCAGCTCGACCAGCGTCTCCAGCAGCGCGCGCATCTTGGGCAGCGGCACCGCGTTGGGGCCGTCGGACAAGGCCTCCTCGGGTCGCGGATGGGTCTCCATGAAGATGCCGGAAATACCCACCGCCATCGCCGCGCGCGCCAGCACCGGCACGAACTCGCGCTGTCCGCCGGACTTGCCGTCCATGCCGCCGGGCAGCTGCACCGAGTGGGTCGCGTCGAACACCACCGGGCAACCGGTGTCGCGCATGACCGACAGCGAGCGCATGTCGCTGACCAGGTTGTTGTAGCCGAAGCTGGCGCCGCGTTCGCAGGCCATGATCTGCTCGTTGCCGACGGCCTTGGCCTTGGCGGTGACGTGCTTCATCTCCCAGGGCGAGAGGAACTGGCCCTTCTTGATGTTGACCGGCTTGCCGGCGCGCGCCACGTTCTGGATGAAGTCGGTTTGGCGGCACAGGAAGGCCGGCGTCTGCAGCACATCGACCACCGAGGCGACCTCGGCCATCGGGGTGTATTCGTGCACGTCGGTCAGCACCGGCACGTTGAGCTGGCGCTTGACCTCGGACAGCACCTTCAAGCCCTCTTCCATGCCCGGGCCGCGGAAGCTCGTCGCCGAGGTGCGGTTGGCCTTGTCGAAGCTGGACTTGAAGATGAAGGGGATGCCGAGTTCGCCGGTGATCTCCTTGAGCTGGCCGGCGACGTCGAGCTGCAACTGCATCGATTCGATCACGCAGGGGCCGGCGATCAGGAAGAACGGCCGGTCCAGGCCGACTTCGAATCCGCACAAATTCATCGGGCTGCTCCGTTGAGGGTCGTGCCTACGAACGTCAGAGTCATGCGCTGGCTTCCTTGAGCAGGCGGCCGCCGGCCTTGGCCTCGCGCGCCGCGCGCACGAAGCCGATGAACAGCGGGTGGCCGTCGCGCGGCGTCGACAGGAACTCCGGGTGCGCCTGGCAGGCCAGGAACCACGGGTGCTGCGACTTCGGCAGTTCGACCATTTCGACCAGCAGATCGTCCATCGACTTGGCCGCGATCACCAGGCCGGCGTCCTCGAGCTGGGTGCGGTAGCGGTTGTTGAACTCGTAACGGTGGCGGTGCCGCTCGCCGACCACGTCCTTGCCGTACAGCTCGCGCGCCAGGGTGCCGGGCTTGAGGCGCTGATCCTGCAGGCCCAGGCGCATGGTGCCGCCCAGGTCGCTGTCCTCGCTGCGGCGCTCGACTTCGCCGGTGGCGGTGCGCCACTCGGTGATCAGTCCGATCACCGGATGCGCGCTGGCCTTGTCGTTCTCGGTGCTGTTGGCGCCGTCCAGGCCGGCGACGTGGCGGGCGTAATCGACCACCGCCGCCTGCATGCCGTAGCAGATGCCGAAGTAGGGAACGCCGTTCTCGCGCGCGTACCTGGCGGTCGCGACCTTGCCCTCGAAACCGCGGTCGCCGAAGCCGCCGGGCACCAGGATGCCGTCGACGCCCTCCAGCGACGCCACGCCGTCGCGTTCGATCTCGCTGGATTCCAGCCACTTCAGCTTGACCTTGGTGCGCTGGCGCAGGCCGCCGTGCTTGAGCGCCTCGGCCAGCGACTTGTAGGCGTCCTGGTGGTCGATGTACTTGCCGACCACCGCGATCGAGACCTCGTCGACCGGATGCTCGCTGGCGTCGACCACCTCGTGCCACTCGCGCAGGTCGGCCGGACCGGCGTCGATGCGCAGGCGGTCGAGCACGATCGCGTCCAGGCCCTGCTCGTGGAACCACTGCGGCAGCTTGTAGATGTTGTCCAGGTCGACCGCCGAAATCACGGCCTTTTCCGGCACGTTGGTGAACAGCGCGATCTTGCGGCGATCGCTGGCGGGCAGCGGCTGTTCGCTGCGGCACAGCAGCACGTCGGGCTGGATACCGATCGAGCGCAGTTCCTTGACCGAATGCTGGGTCGGTTTGGTCTTGAGCTCGCCGGCGGCGGCGATGAACGGCACCAGGGTCAGGTGCATGAACAGCGCGTACTCGGGGCCGCGCTCGGTGCGCAGCTGGCGGATCGCCTCCAGGAACGGCAGCGACTCGATGTCGCCGACCGTGCCGCCGACCTCGACCAGGGCCACGTCGAAGCCTTCGGTGGCCTCGACGATGCAGCGCTTGATCTCGTCGGTGATGTGCGGGATCACCTGCACGGTGCCGCCGAGGTAGTCGCCGCGGCGCTCCTTGCGGATCACGTTCTCGTAGATCCGGCCGGTGGTGATCGAGTTCTTGCGGCTGAGCCGGGTGCGCAGGTAGCGCTCGTAATGGCCCAGGTCCAGGTCGGTCTCGGCGCCGTCGTCGGTGACGTAGACCTCGCCGTGCTGGAACGGGCTCATCGTGCCCGGATCGACGTTGATGTAGGGGTCGAGCTTCATCATCGTCACGCGCTGGCCGCGTGCTTCGAGGATGGCCGCCAGCGAGGCTGCCGCAATGCCCTTGCCTAGCGAGGACACCACGCCGCCGGTGACGAAAATCAGGGGAGTCATGGTTTTACTGCCGCTGGAAAGCCGTAGTTTACCGGCAAGGCGGCCGGGCCGCGACTGCTTGACAGCGGTACGGACCGTCTCAACCGGGCGCAAAACTTGTCCTGACGGGCTTTCCAGCGACCTGGGCCCGGCCCGCCGGCCCAGCTCCGGCTCAGCTTTTGGGTAGGAGCGGCGTAAGCCGCGACCACGAAACCCGGGCCGGCGGCGAGGGTCGCGGCTCACGCCGCTCCTACCCCACGGCCCTTCCCGGCCCGTCAGGCCAGCTTGGCGCCCTTGTCGGCCAGCAACTCGCGTAGCACCGAGCGGTGACAATGCGCCTCGTCCTCGCAATAGCAGCCGACCGAGAAGTCGCTGTGCCGGGACAGGGTCGCCAGCAGTTGCAGGGCGTGGCTGGCGTCCGGCGCGGCCATCTCGGCCTTGTATTTGCGCACGAACGCGTTCCATTGCGCCGGGGTCTGCGCGTCCTGGGCCTGTTTGACGATCTCGGCGCTGGGCGCGAGGGTCGGGAACCAGACGTCGTACCAGTCCTGGCGGGCGAACTCGGCCTTGGGCACGCCGCGCGGCGGCCGCCGCACCGTGCCGATGCGGGTGCCCTCGCCCTTGGCGCGCGGGCTGCCTAGCCTGACGATGCGTACGGCCATGTGCCCTCCTCCGTGTCGCCCGACGGTTCGCCCGGCGACTACTCGACCACCCCGATGATAGGCCCGAGCCGCGACTTCGCATCGCGCCGGCCCAGGTCGGGGGCGTACAGACTGGAAATGGCGCCGTCCAGGTAGAGCGCGTTCGCGCAATGCAGGGTGTCGCGGAAGTACAGCGCCAACTCGTAGAACGTCACCGGCTCGTCGCTGATGACGAAGTACGCGGTATCGCCGTTCACCCCGACCGCGTTGCGGATGTGCCGCGAGGTCGAGGCGCGATCGAAACCGGGATGGATCGCCCCGTCGCGCAGCAGCAGCGGGCCGGACTGGGTCGCCAGGCGCACGTCGCGCGCCACGGTCGGATACTGCGTCGACTCGACGACTCGCGGACCGGCATCCGTCACCAGGAACACGCCGTTCGGCTTGAGATAGAAATTGCCCTTGCCGTCGGCCAGATTCAGCGGCGTCATCGCCTTGCCGTCGGCCACGAACAGTCCGACCGGCGAATAGTCCGGCTCGTACATGCCTGCGTTCATCGCGAACCGCAGCCGCATGCCCTGCGGCTTCAACCAGGCCTCGAGTTTCGCGAAACGATGGAAGGGCACGCCCTGCTCGTCGCCCAGGAACAAGCGCAAGTCCTGCGTACGCGTGTCCACGCGCACGACGGTAAAGCGCGGCTCGCGCGCCTGGGCGAGGCTGGAGAATGCGATCAACACGAGCAGGAGGCCTGTTTTCATGCCGTCCAATCCTAGCGCGGCGCTGCCGCGCGTCGACGCCAGCGCGAGCGAAGCGACCGGCTTATCGCCTCGTTAAAGGCTGTCGGCGCGAATCTGCCAGCGAAAGCTGAGGAAGATGCCGATCAGGCCGGGCGGGACGCAGATCACCCATTGCGCCGTCTCATTGGGCACGAGCGATATGAGCAGCCAGCACAAGCCCGCGGTGACGGCAAAGCCTACGTACAACCGCCAGGACAGAAAAAGTTCGGCGATATCGGAAACGACCTCCAGCAGACTCAACATTCCCCGACTCCTTTCGATGACTCAATAAGATACGGCCATATCAGCCGCCATCGCGCTGCAGTACGGCCTTGGTCGTCGCATGATCGATCGGCGCCGAGGTGTGCTCGTGGAAGATCTTCCACGCTCCCTCGGTCCGGCGCATCGCCACGGTGATGCGGTTGTCGAGCGAGCGCAGCCGCTGGCCCTGGGCGGAGTAACCGGTGTAGCGCAGGAAGGCGTGGCCGACGGCCAGGTCGCCGGCCACGGTGGCCTCGACCTCGTCGGCCTCGACCACTACGTATTCGTCGCCCAGCGACGCGAACCACTCCGTCGCCATCGAGCGCCAGGTCTCGATGCCGCGCAGGGACCAGGCGCCCCACATGTCGAACACCTGCACGTCGTCGGCGTAGATCGCCAGGAAGGCCTCGACGTCCTTGGCGCGCACCGCCGACCGGTAAGCACTCAGCACTTGCTGGAACGGGGCGGACTCCGGGCTCATTAGGCATCCTGGCGATGGCGCTGCGGCGTCGGACGAAAGGCGCCGGACAAAAGGCGCCGGATGAAATCGGACCCGCCGCGTCGGCAAAACGGGCGCGCCCTCGCGGACGCGCCCGATCGGTGGAACTCAGCGCTTGCCGTCCTCTTCCTCGGGCTCAACGGTCGGGTCGGCGGCCTTGTCCTTCTTCTTGTCTTTCTTCTTGTCCTTGGCGGCCTGATCGGCCTTGGCCTTCTCGGCCTCTTCGGCCTTCTTCTGGGCCTGGGCGGCGGCTTGCTCGGCGGTCGGGTTCTGGGCGGCGTCCTGCGCCATCGCCAGCGGCGCGACCAGCGCGGCGGCGATCAGGCTGGGAATCCAATACTTGCGGGTGGTCATGGTGCGGTCCTCCGGTGTCGTGGGGCCAACAGGGAAAGGCGGGACGCCTCAGCCGCTCCCCTCAGCGACGGCGCGACCGTAGCGGTTGCTTCCCTGCCAGCGACTGAACGGGTGAATGTTAACGCCCGTGGCTGACGCTGGCCCGCCGGGGCACGGTCACGACCACGGAATATGTGTTCCGGGGCCGCACCGCGAACGGCAAAGCCTTCGCCGACCCGCCCGGTGATGGCAAGATGCGTGGCCGGCTGGACCGGAGCGAGTTCGGCTTCCGCTGGCCCCTGGGCAGCCTGCCGCCGCGGCGGGACCCCGCCAACGGCGAGGCATTCCCCGGCGACTACCGCTACACCCCCTACACCGGCGCGGCCTCGCAGCTCGCCGACCCGGGGCGTTAACCGTCTCACTACCCATGCAGGTTTCATGAGCAGTCGCTACAACGCCGCAGACATCGAAGTCCTTTCCGGCCTGGACCCGGTCAAACGCCGTCCGGGCATGTATACCGACACCACCCGGCCGAACCATCTGGCGCAGGAGGTGATCGACAACGCGGTCGACGAAGCCCTGGCCGGGCACGCACGCAGCATCGAGGTGACCCTGCACGCCGATGGCAGTTGCGAGGTCTCCGACGACGGCCGCGGCATGCCGGTGGACATCCACCCCGAGGAGAAGATCCCCGGCGTCGAGCTGATCCTGACCCGGCTGCACGCAGGCGGTAAATTCAGCAATAAGAACTACACCTTCTCCGGCGGCCTGCACGGCGTCGGCGTCAGCGTGGTCAACGCGCTGTCGACCCTGGTCGAAGTGCACATCAAGCGCGACGCCAACGAGTACCGCATGACCTTCAAGGACGGCGATCGCGCCACGCCGCTGGAAGTCGTCGGCACGGTCGGCAAGAAGAACACCGGCACCCGGGTGCGTTTCTGGCCCGACCCCAAGTACTTCGACACGCCCAAGTTCAACCTGCGCTCGCTCAAGCACCTGCTGCGCGCCAAGGCCGTGCTCTGCCCCGGGCTGACGGTGAAGCTGCTCGATGTCGCCAGCGGCGAAACCGCGCAGTGGTACTACGAGGACGGCCTGCGCGACTACCTGCGCGGCGAACTCGAAGGCCGCGAGCTGCTGCCGCCGGAGCTGTTCGTCGGCCAGCTCAAGAAGGACACCGAAGTCGCCGACTGGGCGGTGGCCTGGGTGCCGGACGGCGAACTGGTGCAGGAAAGCTACGTCAACCTGATCCCGACCGCGCAGCACGGCACCCACGTCAACGGCCTGCGCACCGGTTTCACCGACGCGCTGCGCGAGTTCTGCGACTTCCGCAACCTGCTGCCGCGCGGCGTCAAGCTGGCGCCGGAAGACGTCTGGGACCGGGTCGCGTTCGTGCTCAGCGTCAAGATGACCGACCCGCAGTTCAGCGGCCAGACCAAGGAGCGGCTGTCGTCGCGCCAGGCCGCCGGCTTCGTCGAAGGCGCCGCGCACGACGCGTTCTCGCTGTGGCTCAACCAGCACACCGAACTGGGCGAGAAAATCGCGCAACTCGCGATCGAGCGCGCCGCGGCGCGCCTGAAAACCGAAAAGCAGATCGTCCGCAAGAAGATCACCCAGGGCCCGGCCCTGCCCGGCAAGCTCGCCGACTGCACCTCGCAGGACCTGTCGCGCACCGAGCTGTTCCTGGTCGAAGGCGATTCGGCCGGCGGCAGCGCGCGCCAGGCGCGCGACAAGGATTTCCAGGCGATCCTGCCGCTGCGCGGCAAGATCCTCAACACCTGGGAAGTCGCGTCCGGCAGCGTGCTGGGCTCGCAGGAAGTGCACGATCTGGCGGTGGCGATCGGTTGCGATCCGGGCAAGGACGACATCAGCGGACTGCGTTACGGCAAGGTCATCATCCTCGCCGACGCCGACTCCGACGGCCTGCATATCGCGACCCTGCTCAGCGCGCTGTTCTTGCGCCACTTCCCGGCCCTGGTCGCGTCCGGCCATATCTTCGTGGCGATGCCGCCGCTGTTCCGCGTCGACGTGGGCAAGCAGGTGTTCTATGCCCTGGACGAGGAAGAGAAGCGCATCCTGCTGGAGAAGATCGAACGCGAGAAGATCCGCGGCGCGATCAACGTCACCCGCTTCAAGGGCCTGGGCGAGATGAATGCTTCGCAGTTGCGCGAGTCGACCATCCACCCCGACACCCGCCGCCTGGTCCAGCTGACCGTCGACGACGGCACGGAAACCCATTCGCTGATGGACATGCTGCTGGCCAAGAAGCGCGCGGGCGACCGCAAGCAGTGGCTGGAAACCAAGGGCGACCTGGCGACGCTGGAAGTCTGATCGATCTTGCGGCGTCGCGTGTCGTGCCCGAACCGGGCCCGGCCGCGACGCTCCGATCGCATGGATCGGGACGCCGTCGTCCGACGCCGCTACCTATTGCCGCATCGGCGGCTTGCCTGTAGCCTGCCCCGCACCGTACGCATACGGCTGTCTTGGGGAAGACATGAAGTCGATCTGGGTGAAGTCGATCTGCACTAAGTCGATCTGGCTGGGGGCCTTGTTGGCCGCCTCGTTGCTGCCTGCCGTCGCGCAGGATCGTTATGTGCCGCACACCGCACGTGGACAAGCCGCCAGCGCCATCGTGCGGCAGTGGTCGGGCCATGTGCACAAGGTCTACGGCGTCGCGCCGATGCAGTGGGCGCGGGCGATGCGCGAGAGCTTCGCCCAGGCCGACCTGGCCAATCTGAAGAAAGCGGCCGGCATGCGCACCTATGAGGGCATGATGGGCACGCTGCTGGGGCAGCGTACGTCCGATGCGCTGGCCATCGACGGCCTGGCCCGCTCCCAGGGCACGCGCGCCGAAGTGATGGCGGTGGGCAACCCGGCACGCGATCTGGTCTACACCATGGTGACGCCGTGCCGGATCGTCGACACCCGCAATGCCGGCGGCCGCATGGGCGCGGGCGAAACCCGATCCTTCAGTTCGTCCGGCGCGAGCTTCGTAGCGCAAGGCGGCGCGGATTCTGATTGCGCAATGCCGGCCGACGCTTCGGCGGTGGTGTTGAACGCCGTTGCCGTGACGCCCGATACCGACGGCTACATGACCGTGTACCCGTACGGCTTCAACCGTCCGAACGCCGCCAGCCTCAACTACCACGCCGGGCGCGTCGCGGCCAACGAGATCATCGCCGGGCAGAGCCTGGGCCAGCCGCAGGACTTCTCGGTCTACACCTACGCCGCCGCGGACCTGGTGATCGACGTGGTCGGCTACTTCATGGCGCCGCGCACGACCGCGCTGGATTGCGTACAGGTGCGCTCGGATCCTGTCTCGATTCCCCGCAACATCGTGCCCTATATCGAATTCTCGACGCCGAATTGCCCGGTCGGCTACAGCCTGACCGGCGGCGGTTGCCGCGCCGTGGATCCGCAGGCGGCGCGCGGCCTGTACTTCCTCAGCTTCGGCAAGTCGCCGGCCTCGTTCACCGACAGCTACCAGTGCCATGCGCAGCACGTGAACGATACCGGCACCGAGCCCTCGCAGGCGGTTGCCGAAGGCATCTGCTGCCGCGTTCCGGGCCGCTGAGCGGCGCGCTGGAGATCACGATGCGACGCATCCATCTGGCCCTGATCGTCGGCGTCGCCCTGGCTGCGCCAGCGGCGCTGTTGTTGCGCACCGCGATTAAAGCGGAAACGCAGATGGGCGCGCAGCGCGCGCCGGCATCCGCGCGCGCGCCGATGGCGACGACGACGCTTCCCGCTTCGATCGCATCCTCACAGGTTGCGCTGCCGACTGCCGCGCCTCTGGACGCCGCGCAACTCGCGCAGGCCGCGCTCAGCCTGAGCACGCCCGACAGCGATCTGGTCTACAACCGCGGGGCGCCTTGCCGGATCGTCGATACGCGCCTGGCCGGCGGTCGCCTGCAGGCCGGCGAAACGCGAAACTACAACGCCGCGGCGGCCAGCTTCGTCGACCAGGGCGGCATCGACGGCAACTGCGGCGTACTCGCCGACGCGCCGGCGGTGGTGCTCAACATCGTGGCGGTGCAGGCCGACGGGCCCGGCTATCTGACCGCCCACGCCTACGGTACGCCGCGGCCTTATGTCTCCAGCCTCAATTACGGAGCCGGCGAGGTCATCGCCAATGAGGTGGTGGTCAGGACCACGGCCGCCGCGGAGTACGACTTCTCGGTGTATTCCCTGCATGGCGTGCATCTGGTGATCGACATCGCCGGTTACTTCGCGCCGCCGGTCGCAACCAAGCCGCAGTGCGTCACCACCTACGGCGACTGGGTCAGCGTCCCGGCCGGCACGCAGGCATCGGCGACGGCCGCCTGCCCCGCGACCGGCGATTACGCCATGGTCAGCGGCGGCTGCAACTGGGACTTCGTCGACCTGCAGTTGATCCAGTACGGCCAAATCGTCGGCCACAACAACGACCAGGGCGGTTACGGCTGCGATGCCGACAACCCCACGCAATCGGGACTGCAGTTCCGCGCCAAGACCTTGTGCTGCCGAGTGCCGGGGCGCTAAGCAGCCCTCGCTCCGGGGTAGGAGCGGCGTAAGCCGCGACCGGGCCAAGGCAAGTAACGGCGCAACGCGGCTCGCTGGATCGAAACACTCCTAGAATCCCGCGCCGCATGCGTCGTGACGCGGTCGCGGCTTGCGCCGCTCCCGCCTCAAACCCTCAGATCAGGCGGATCGGAGAGCACGCAACGCGGCGCGCAGCGGCGTGCGCAGGGCCGCCGGGCGGCAGCGGACCAGGTCGACCTTGGGCGTGGCGTGCCAGCGCGCGCAATCGTCAATGGCGCGGGCGATGTCGGCGATCAGTGCCTCGTCGGGGGCGACGTCTTCTTCCAGGTACAGGGCCTTGACCTCGAACACGCCTTCGCGGCGGTGCGCCTTGGCGTCCAGGCGGCCGACCAGGCGGCCGCGCGCGAGGATGGGCAGCACGAAGTAGCCGTAGCGGCGCTTGGGCTCGGGCGTGTAGCACTCCAGGGTGTAGTCGAAGCCGAAGAACTCGCTCGCGCGTTCGCGATCCCAGACCACCGGGTCGAACGGCGACAGCAGGGTCGCATGGGTCGCACGCAGGCGGCCTGTGCCGGCCAGCGCCAGCGACTGGGCGTGATCGGCATGGACGTAGCCGGGCGCGTCCCAGCCCTTGACCGGCACGCGCAGCAACGCGCCCTCGGCGACCAGCGCGTCGAGATCGGCGTCGCGCAGGCGCGGCTTGGTGCGGTAGTAGTCGGCGATCCAGCGCGCCTGGGTCAGGCCGAGCGCGCGCACCGATTTGAGGATGGTCTCGCGCCGCACCGCGGCGGCGTCGAGCCGGGCCGTGTTCCAGTCGGGCACGACCGCGCCGGCCACGCGTTCGGCCAGGTCGTAGACCCGGTGAAAGTTCTCGCGACGCGCGACCATCAGCTCGCCCAGCGCGAACGCGGACTCCAGCCAGCGCTTCTCGTCCTTCCAGCCCCACCAACCGCCGCCGCCCGCCTGCTCGCGTTCGAAGTCCGACGATTTGACCGGGCCGAGTTCGCGGATGTGCGCGAGCAAACGGTCGATCTTGGCGCCGCTGGCCTGGCGATGCTGCTCGGCGTTGCGGATCGCCCAATGGTGGGCGCGCTGCGAATGGGCGCTGCGATGCAGCAGGTAGTCGCTCATCGGCGCGAAGCAGGCTTCGTGGGCCCACAGCTCGAAGATCTCGCGCTGCGCCAGCAAGTCTTCCAGCCAGCTCTGCGGATAGGCGCCCAACCGCGAGTACAGCACCAGATAGGGGCTGCGCGCGACGATGTGGATGGTGTCGATCTGCAGCAGCTGCATGCGCGCGATCGCGTCCAGCAGATCGGCCTTGCGCGCGCGCCGGCGCGGACGCGCGAGCAGGCCCTGCGCGCTCAAGTGCAGCGCGCGCGCCTGCGACACACTCAGCGCGGGCACTGCGGCCGTAACGTTCATCCGGCCAGGCAGGTGCGCAGCAGTTCGGCCAGCAACGGCTGCAACTTCGCCGCCTTGGCTTCGTCGTAGGCGAAGCTGGCTTCGTCCATGTAGTTGCGCTGGCTCAGCTCCAGCTGCACCGCCTGCACACCGGTGTCGGGCGAGGCGTAATGGCGGGTGATGTAACCGCCCTTGAAGCGGCCGTTGACGATCCAGTCGTAGCCGCCCTGCCCGGCCAGCACCGCTTCCAGCCGTGCCTGCAGCTGCGGCGAGCAACTGGCGCCGCCCGAAGTGCCCAGGTTGAGATCCGGCAGGCGGCCTTCGAACAGGAACGGAAGCTCGCTGCCCTTGATCGAATGGCCTTCCCACAGCACCACGCGGCCGTGCTCGCCACGCAGGCGCGCGAGCTCGGCGTCGAGGTTCTCGTGATACGGACGCCAATACTTCGCGACGCGCTCGGCGACTTCATCCGGCGACGGCGCCTGGCCGTCGAGGTAGACCGGCTCGCCGGTGAATTGCACGGCCGGACACAGGCCGGTGGTGTTCTGGCCCGGGTACAGCGAGGTGTCGTCGGGCGGACGGTTGAGATCGACCACGTAGCGCGAATAGCGCGGCACCAGGATCGAGGCGCCGAGCTCGCGCGCGAACGCGTACAGCCGCGACACGTACCAGTCGGTGTCGGGCGCGCGCCGCGCCGAGGGCTGCATGCGCTCGGCCAGCGCCGCCGGGATCGCGCTGCCGTCGTGCGGCAGGCTGATCAGCAGCGGCGCGCTGCCGCGATGGAGTTCGAAGACCGGTTCGGTCGGCGCGGGGACGGTGCTCATGTCGGTTCAGGGTTTCAGCTGGCGCTCGAAGAAGTCCATGGTACTGCGGTGCACCTGCATCCAGGTCGCGTAGCGCAGGAAGAAGTGGTCCTCGTCCGGGATGACCAGGGTTTCCACCGGCGCGCCGCGCGCGCGCAGGCGCTCGACCAGGTCGACGCTCTGGCTGAACTTGACTGCGCGGTCGTCGTCGCCGTGCACGAACAGCACCGGCGAGCGCCAGCCGTCGATGCGCGCGACCGGCGAGGACGCGCCGGCGACTTCGAGCTCGTCGGGCTTGAGCCCCCACAGGCCACTGTTGTCGCCGCCCTTGGCGCTCTCGCGCCAGTCGTGCACGCCGTGGCGGTCGACGCCGGCCGCGAACAGGTCGGAATTGCGCGACAAGGCCTGCGCGGTCAGATAGCCGCCGTAGATGCCGATGCGGCTCGCGTCGACGTCGGCCAGCCCGGCCAGATGGGCGCGCGCGGCCAGCACGTCCTGGTACTCGCTGGCACCGCGCGGGCCCTGCTTGGCCGCGCGCCGGAAGGCCTGGCCGTAGCCGGTGCCGGCGCGGTAATTCAGCGCCAGCACCACGAAACCGCGGCTGGCCAGCCATTGGTTGCCGGCGTAGTCGTTGTAGTAGTAGCTGCTGTAGTGCCAGCCGGGCAGCATCTGCCGGATCGGACCGCCGTGTACGTAGATCAGGGCCGGGCGTTTGCCCTTGTAGCTGGCCGGCGGCATGAACACCGTCGCGTGCGAAATCACGCCGTCGGCGGCGCGCAGGGTCACGGGCTTGGGCTCGACCAGGGCAGCGGCCGGGAACGCGGCCGGCAGCTGCGCCGGGAAGATCCGACGCGGCTCGCCGCCGCCGGCCGGCATCACCGCGATCGCGGTCGGACGGCGCGCGTCGGCGTGGCGGAACGCGATCCACTGCGCGCCGGACAGCGGCAGCGGGTCGGTGGCGATCTGGCCGTCGCCGCTCAGCCGCTTCGGCGCGGCGCCGACGGAGGCCGCGTACAGTTGGCGGCGTTCGATGTCGTCGCAGTTGGCGCTGTAGACCAGGGTGCCGGTGTCGCTCAGGCTCGCGGTCTCGACTTCGCATTCGCCGCGGCTGATCGCGACCGGCGCGCCGCCGTCGGGCGCCAGTGCGTACCAGTGCAACCAGCCGCTCTCTTCCGAACTGAACAAGAGGCGCCCGTCGCGGCTCCAGCGCAACGGCTCGGGGACTGCGAACTGCGCATAACCGCCAGCGTTGGCGCCGGAGCGGTACAGGCGCCGCGCCAGGCCGTTGTCGGCGTCCGCGACCCAGATCTCGAACGGGTTGGCCGCGGTCAGGTCGAATGCCTGGCCCGGGCGCGTGCCGGCGGTGCGCAGGAAGGCGATGCGCTTGCCGTCCGGCGACCACACCGGCGCGCTGTCGTTGTTGTAGTCCGGGGCGATCCAGCGCACCGAGCGCGCGGCCAGATCGAGCACGCCGACGAAGCTGTGATCGCCGCGATTGCTCACGAACAGCAGACGCCCGCCATCGGGCGAGAACGCGGCCACGCTGTTGGCGCCGCGCGTCTTCAGCAGCCCTTCCACGCACCAGGCCGGCGCCTTGGCGTAGGCATGCGGATAGCAGCCCACGCCCTTGCCCTGCACGATCAGGGCGTCGCCGCCGGGTACGAAGGTCACGCTACGGCCCGCGGCCACGCGCTGGGGCGCGCTGGAACCGTCGGTGGGCACGGCCCACACCGCCTGTTCGGCGCCGTCGGGATCGCCGGTGGGATTGCTGGCATTGCCGGCCGCGTCGGGCCCGCCGCCGCGTACATAGGCCAGAGTGCGGCCGTCGGCGCTGAGCGCGAGCGAGCTCAGCAGCTGGCCGTCGTCTCGGTCGTAGGCGGTGAGCTGACGCGGCACGAATTCCGGCGCGCGCGCGACCCAGAGGTTGCGCACGCCGCGCTCGTTCGCCGCCCAGGCGATGACCGGCGCCTTGGCCGCGGCCACCGGCGCTTCCGGCTGCGGTGCGGAGAGCAGGTCGGCGATCTCCATGCCTTGCGCGGCTGGCGCGGCGACCAGCGCGCCCACCAGCATCCAAACCTGCCACCGCTGCTTCATGCGTTTCGCTCCCTGATGGATGGATCTGCGTATTCGGTCCCACACTCCGGCGGCGGCGACTCAACGCATCAGCACCACTTCCTCGGCGCTGGTGGGATGGATCGCGACCGTGTCGCGCAAATGGTCGAGGGTGATTCCGCATTTGAGCGCGACCGCGAAGCCCTGCAGGATCTCGTCGGCCGCCTCGCCCATCAGGTGGATACCGACCACCCGGCGCTCCTCGCCGATGCAGACCAGTTTGAACAGACTGCGCTGCGGAGAATTCGCCAAAGCATGCAACATCGGCCGGAACCCGGCCCGATACACGTACACCTGGTCGCCGTGGCGCTCTCTCGCCTGCGCCTCGGTCAGGCCGACCCTGCCGATCGGCGGATGCGAGAACACCACCGATGGAATGTCGCGCTGGTCCAGCACCGCGTCGGCACCGCCATAGAGACGGTCCATCAGCCGGCGCGCGGCGGCGATCGCGACCGGGGTCAGGGCGGGATCGGCGGTGACGTCGCCGACCGCGTGGATGCCGGCCACGTTGGTGGCGTGGCGCGCATCGACCTGCACGTAGCCTCGCGCATCGACGGCGACGCCGGCCGCGGCCAGATCCAGCGAGGCGGTATTGGCGCGGCGGCCGGTCGCGAACAGCAGGCGGTCGTAGCGATCGCCGAGGCTGCCGTCGGCGTCGCGCAGGCGCACGCCTTCGCCGTCGCGCTCGACCGCGGCCAGGCGATGCCCGAACTGCAGGCGCACGCCAGCGTGGCGGTAGTCCTCGATCAACTGCTCGACCAGCTCGACGTCGAAGCCGTCCAACAGCTTGCCGCGCACCAGCAGATCGACGCGGCTGCCCAAGGCCTGCAGCAGGCCGGCCAGCTCGACCGCGATGTAGCCGCCGCCGACGATGGCCACGCGCTCGGGTGCGGCGGTCCATTGGAAAAAATCGTCGGAAACGCCGCCGAGTTCGGCGCCCGGCAGTTGCGGCCGCAGCGGATGGCCGCCGGTGGCGATCAGCATGTTGCCCGCGCTCAAGCGCACGCCATCCATGCATTCAATGGTGCGCGCGTCGATGAAGCGCGCGCGCATCGGCGCGACCACGATGCCGGCGGCGTCGAGCCGGCGGCGGTAGCTGTCGTGGATGTTGGCGATGTAGCGCTGACGGTGGGCGACGAAGGTCGGCCAGTCCAGGCTCGACGACTCGGCCACGTCGAAGCCCAGGTCGCGGGCCATGCGCAGCCGGCCGGCGACGTCGGCCGCCAGCCACATCGCCTTCTTCGGCACGCAGCCGACGTTGACGCAGGTGCCGCCGAGCAGATCCGGTTCCAGCAGAGCGACGCGGGCGCCGTGTTCGGCGGCGCGGAAGGCGCCGGCCAGGCCGCCGGAGCCGCCACCGATCACGATCAGGTCGAAGTCGCGCTTTTCGGGCTCGCGCTTTTCGAGGGCGGGCTTTTCAAGGGCAGGCTTTTCAGGGGCACGCTTGTCGTCGCTCATGCGAAACGCTCCGGGCGATAAGGCGTGGGGTCGATCGCGGGCGCACGGCCGGCGATCAGGTCGGCGACGAGCTGGCCGGTACCGGCGCTCATGCTCACGCCCATCATGCCGTGGCCGGTGGCCAGCCACAGGCGGTCGCGGCCGGGCACGCGGCCGATCAGCGGGACGTCGTCGCTGCTCATCGGGCGCCAGCCGTACCAGCGCTCGCGTTCGACCGGACCGACCGGCTGGTGCAGGTATTCGGCGGCGCCGCGTTCCAGCGCCGCCAGGCGGCGCGGGTTGAGGCTGTCGTCGTAACCGGAAAATTCCATGGTGCTGCCCAGGCGGTAGCCGCTGCCCCAGGCGGTCACGCAGACCTTGCGCTCGCGCAGCACCACCGGGCGCCGCGGCACCAGGGCCGGGCGGTCGTAGGTGATCGAATAGCCCTTGCCCGGCTGGATCGTGCGCCGCAGCGACGGCAGGCCGATCGCATCGGACAGCTTCGGCGACCAGGCGCCGAGCGCGAGCACGACTTCGCGCGCGCGCAGCGGGCCCTGGGCGGTGTCGAGCGCAACGCCGCCGGCGCCGCTGTCGAGGCCGCGCAAGGCGCAGCCTTCGACGATCACGCCGCCGCGTTCGCGCACCGCGTTGGCCAGCGCATCGACGTAGCGGTCCGGTCGCAGCACCGCGTCGTGATCGAAACAGATCGCGCCGGCGACGCCGGGCTTGAACGCGGGATCGCGCGCTTCGTAAGCGCGGCCGTCGATCAGTTCGATGCGGATGCCGAGTTCGCGCAGCAGGTCCAGTTCGATCTGGCCGGCGGCGAAGGCGCGCGCGTCGCGGAACACGTAGTCGACGCCGGTCTGTTCGAACTCGCACTGTAAGCCGTAGTCGCGCACCCAATCCTGCAGGCGTTCGCGCGAGTCGCTGAGCAGCGCGGATTTCGCCAGCGCGCTCTGGCGCCAGTCGCGCGCATTGCAGCGCAGGGCGAAGCGCAGCAGCCAACTCCACAGGCGCGGGTCCAGGCGCGGGTGCACGTACAGCGGCGCGTCGGGCGTGAGCATCCAGCGCAGCGCCTGGGTGATCACACCGGGCGCCGCCAGCGGGGTCGCGTGGCTAGGCGTAATAGTTCCACAGTTTCCGTGCGAACTGCCGCTGCCGAGCGTGTTCGCTTCCAGCACGCAGACGCGGCGACCGTCGTTCAGCAAGGCCAGCGCCGTGGCCAGACCGATCACGCCGCCGCCGACCACCGCGATGTCGGTATCGCGCGGCGCATCGCTGGGCGCGGTTTGCAGGGATTCACTCGACAAGGCAGTGCTCGGCTCGAACGAAGATCCGGAAGTGTGACCGCAATCCGAAGGCGGGCGCTATTCGCCGTTTCCGCATTTCGAAAACGCGCCGTAGCGGCACTTACGGTTGAAGAACTCGGCGACGGAACGCAGACCCAAGGCGATCGATCGCATGAGTTGTGGAACGAAACAGTAACGGATGTGGACGTTTTCCACCAACCATCTTTCGCGGCGGGCCGTTCTTTCCGCTCAGGGCGAGGTCGACACCGCCGCGCGCCGCAACGCTGGCCGCCGGGCGTAGGTGAACCAGCGCCACAGCCATTCCATCGGTCCGTAGCGGAAACGCGCAAACCAGGCTCGTGCGAACGCCATCTGCAGGACGAAGAGCACGCAGGCGCCGAGCACCTGCGGCGCGCGCGAAACCTGTCCCCACAGGCCCAGGCCATAGCCGTAGAACACCAGGGTGCCGGCCAGCGATTGCATCAGGTACAGGGTCAGGGCCATGCGTCCGGCCGGCGCGAACTGCAGCGGCCAGCGCGCGCCGCGTTGCAGCGTGCGTACCAGCCAGGCCAGGTAGGCCAGCGACATCAGCGGCGCGGCCGCGAGCTCCATCGTCGCCGAGAGCATGTCGGCCGCGCTCAAGCGGCCCCCGACCAGCACCGGCTCGCTGTCGATCGCCAGGCCGCCCAGGGTGATCGCCAGACCCAGCAGGCCCGCGCCCCACCGCAAGCCGGCGTAGAGCCGGTGGTGACGCGCCGGATCGACGATGGCGCCGCTGCGCACGAACCAGGCGCCTATCGCGAACATGCCCAGCGCCATCGGCACGTACACCCACAGGGTGCTCAGGTTCTGTTCGAGGAAATAGCGCCAGCGCAGCGCCACCGCTTCGGCGTAGCTGCCGTGGGCATAGGCGGCGACCTCGGCGCTGCGCAGCGCGTTTTCGGCGGCCGTGTCGCCGGCGCCGCCGCCGGCATTGCCGGCCACGGCGATCTCTGCGGTCGCCGTCAACAACGTCGCGACGATGGTCAGGTGCAGCAGGCCGCCGATCGGCCACAACGCGCCCCGCGGCGCGTTGCGCAAGGCCAGCAAGGCGAACGAAGCCAGCGCGTAGCAGAACAGGATGTCGCCGGACCACAGCAGCAGCGAGTGCGCCAGCCCGATCGCCAGCAGCCCGCAGCTGCGGCGCAGGTAGACCGGCGCGAAGTCGGCGCCGGCCGCGCGCGCGCGTTCGCTCATGGTCGCGAACCCCATGCCGAACAACAGCGCGAACAGGGTCCAGAACTTGCCCTGCACGAAGATGTAGACGAAGCCGTCGGCGAACCGGTCCAGCCCGGCCTGGCGCGGATCGATGCCGGTGCCGGCGTCGAGCATCGAGGAGGTGAAGGACTCGACATTCATCAGCGCGATGCCGAGCAAGGCGATACCGCGCAGGGCATCGAGCGCGTCGATGCGCTCGCCCAGCGGCAAGGGGCCCAGGGCGGCGACGGGCGCAGCGTGGCTCGGGATCATGCGGACACTCTACCCGCCGCGCACGCGCCTACCGACGCGCCGGACCTTGGGCGACGGCCCTCGTCCGCAAACGAAAACGGCCCGCATCGCGCGGGCCGTTTTCCTTGCTGCGTCGTAGCGCGGCTTAGTGCTGGTGGCCGCCGTCGCCGTGCACGTGGCCGTGCTCGACTTCCTCGGCGCTGGCTTCGCGCACTTCCACGATCTCGACCGCGAAGTGCAGATCCTTGCCCGCCATCGGATGGTTCAGATCGACGTCGACCACGCTCATGCCGACCTTCAGGATGGTCACGGCGCGCGGGCCGAAGTTGGTCGGCAGCACGGCCTGCATGCCCGGTTCCAGGCGCGCGTCCTTGAAGTACTTCTTCGGCACGCGCTGGGTCAGGCCGTCCTGGCGCACGCCGTAGGCGTCGGCCGCGGCGACGTCGACTTCGAACTTCTCACCGGCCTCGCGGCCTTCCATCGCGTTTTCCAGGCCCGGAATGATGTTGCCGTGGCCGATCAGGATCGCCAGCGGACCGCGGCCTTCCGAGCTCTCCAGCGGCTCCTGGCCGGCTTCGGAGACGGTGTAGTGGAAAAGGACGACGCGATCTTTCTCGATTTTCATTCTGGGACTCGACTGGCGGCCGACGGAGCGGCGCGGATGGGTAAGACGGCGGCCGCAGCAGCGGGACCGGCGCGGCGGAGGCTTGTCGCCACCGGCGCCAGCGGCCAAGCTACGCGGCATGAAGAAGGCCGCGCATTATCCCGGCAACACCGCCCTCGCGCCAGCACGCAGTACCCGCCCCTTGCCGCTCGCCGGCGCGCGCCGGCTGCTGATCGGCGCGGTTTGCGCCCTGCTCGCGGCCTGCGGCGGCGGCCGCGAAACCGTACGCCGCCCCACCCCGTCGCCGATGCCGCGGGTCTGGCCGGTGGTCGCACCCGCCGACCCGGCCTCGGCCAACTCGGTGCTGATGCGCGCGATCAGCCTGGTCGGCACCCCTTACCGCTACGGCGGCAACACCCCGGAAGGCGGCTTCGACTGCTCCGGGCTGGTCAACTACGTCTACCGCGACATGCTGGCGGTGAACCTGCCGCGGACCTCACGCGACCTGGCCGGCTTCCAGGGCCCGAGGATCGCCCCCGAACGCCTGGCTGCCGCCGACCTGGTGTTTTTCGGCAGTTCCGGCAACGTCAGCCATGTCGGCATCTACGTCGGCGAGGGCCGTTTCGTGCACGCCCCCAGCACCGGCGGCACGGTCCGCCTGGACCACCTGGACGGGCCCTATTGGCGCGACCATTACAGCGGGGCGAAACGGGTTCTGAAGTAGCCGGCAGCTAAAATGTGAGCAAAATCACAGACTTGTTAACGAGCCTCTAACGAAATTTGAACCTTCTGCTGCGTTTTGGCAGGCATTATCGGTCGGTCTTGATTCAGTGATGACCGCGTGACGACCCAGCATTTCCGCCAAGGCCGCCCAGCTGCCACCACCTCGCCCCGCCTCGCGCGGGCAGCGCTCCGTATTTCCCTGACCTTCGCCATGGCCGCTTCGGCGCTGCCGGCGTTCGCGCAGGAGCAGCCTTCCGCCGTGGCCTCGCTGGCCGGCGGTTCGTCCATGAGCGGCGACTCGGCCGATGGCCCGGCGCCCGCCACCCGCCACATGCTGCCCGACGCGATGACCCTGCCGGATCGCGCCCTGCTGCTGGCGACCGATCTCAACCGTCTGCTGGCCTATTCCAACGCCGCCGGCGACAGCAAGGACGCCACCGCCGCCGCACCGGCCGGCGAAGGCCGCATCAAGGGCATGCTCCAGCGCGCCCTGGCCCTGCTGGGCACGCCCTATCGCTGGGGCGGCAGCTCCCCGGACAAGGGTTTCGACTGCAGCGGCCTGGTCGGCTACGTGTTCCGCAACGCCCTGGGTATCGAACTGCCGCGCGTCTCGCGCGAGATGGCCAAGACCGGCGAACTGATCAGCGACCGCAACGACCTCAGCGAAGGCGATCTGGTGTTCTTCGGCCGCAAGGGCCGGGTCGACCACGTCGGCATCTACCTGGGCGAAGGCCGCTTCGTCCACGCCCCGCGCACCGGCAAGGACGTGACCGTGTCCAGCCTGGACACCGGCTACTGGAGCGGCAAGTTCATGGAAGCGCGCCGGGTCGAAGGCATCTGAGCCGCCGCGCCCTCATCGAAATAATGGAAGGCCGCCCCCGGGCGGCCTTCTGCGTTTCCGGGGCCGTGCGCGGCCTCCGCGCTCAAGGATGCGAAGCGCGCGTCATCCCGCGCAGGCCATAGCGGCCCGCGCGGCGCGCGGCAGCAGCTCAGTCGTTGTCGCGCACGTAGCGCTCGACCGTGGCCTCGATGCCCTTGCTCAGCTCCATCACCTTCAAGGCGTACTCGGCCAGGCGCTTGTCGTCCTCGCTGGTCGGGGTCCACGGCGGCACCGGGGTCGGCTTGCCCTCGACCTGGTCCATGGCCACGAACACGATCACGCAATGCGTGCACAGCCGCTCTTCCGACTCGCCGTCGTCCAGGCCCGGGTCGCGCGCTTTCACGTCCACCGCGAAATGCATGCTGGTGGTGCCGGTATGGATCAATTTGGTGTGCACGGTGACCAGATCGCTGATCCGGATCGGCGCCACGAAGCGGATGCCGCCGACCGCGACGGTGACGCTGTACTTGCCGCTCCAGCCGACCGCGGCGGCGTAGCCGGCCTGGTCGATCCACTTCATCACCATGCCGCCGTGGACCTTGCCGCCGTAGTTGACGTCGGTGGGTTGGGCGAGGAAACGCAGGTTCAGTTCGCGCTGCTGGCCTTTCATGCCACGACTCCCTTGCACAGATGACGGACCACGGCGGCGCCGACGCCGAGCACGGCGCGGTGCAGGCGTTCGTCGACGAGCACGCCGGTGTCGGGCAGGCGCTCGGCGGCGTTGCCGACCGCGACCTGCTGCGGCACCACCAGCAGGCCGAGTTTCGACAGAGCGTCGCGCAGCACGATCAGCGAGCGGATCCCGCCGAGCGGGCCGGGCGAGGCCGAGACGATGCCGGCCATCTTGTCCTGGAACAGCAAAGTGCCGGACTTGCCGTCGGCGGTCGCCCGCGACATCCAGTCCAGGGTGTTCTTGACCAGCGCCGGCATCGAGCCGTTGTACTCGGGCGTGCTGATCAGCAGGCCGTCGCAAGCGGCCATCAGGCTTTGCAGGCGGTGCACGTTATCGGGCATGCCGGCGGCTTCGATGTCGCCGTCGTAGACCGGCAGCGGGTAGTCGCGCAATTCGATCAGTTCGACATCCGCGCCGGTCGTGCGCGCGCCTTCGGCCAGCAGTGGGATCAGGCGGCGGTTGTAGGAGCCCTGGCGCAGGCTGCCGGCGAAGGCGAGCAGGCGCGGCCGCGGCGGCGGGGTGGCGATGTAGCGATCGGCTTCGGGCGAGCGCGGATCGGAGGGGCTGGCAGGCATGCGCTGGCTCCGTGGGTCGGGGCGCCGATTATGCGCACAGCGCTGTGCTTGCGGCGATGCGCACGGCGCGCGATGCTCCCCGCGATTGCCTGCGGAGAGACGACATGGGACGCACGATACTCGCCGTACTGGCCGGCCTGTTGGTCGCCTGGATCACGATCACGCTGTGCGAATTCGGCGGCGTGGCGCTGCACCCACCGCCGCCGGGCACCAATCTGGCCGATCCGCAGGCGCTGGCCGCCTTCATCGGCGCCGCGCCGCCGAGCGCGATGCTGCTGGTGCTGCTGGGCTGGGTCGCGGGCGCCTTCGACGGCGGCCTGGTCGCGGCGCTGATTTCGCGCCGGCACAAAAACGGCGCCGCGCTGACCATCGGCGTCCTGGTGGTGCTGGGCGTGATCGCCAACAACCTGATGATCCCGCACCCGCTGTGGATGACCGTGGCCGGCGTGCTGCTGCCGATCCCGGCCGCCTGGCTGGCCGCACGCCTGGTCGGCAGCCCCCGCAAGGGCGCCGCATGAGCCGCGGCGACCCGCACAACTCGGGCAAGGCCATCCTCTACACCCTCGGTCTGTTCGCGGCGGCGTTCGCGATCGGCGCCTGGCTCGCCGGCTACGCCGCGCCCGGCCACGAGGCCGCCTGGTGGATCAGCGGCGGTCTGCTCGCGGTCGGCCTGGTGGTCGGCCTGAAAGTGCTGGAGGCGGCGGCGATGCTGGCCGCGCCGTTCGTGCTCGCGAAGATGGCGGCGCGCTGGGCGACCACCGGCAAGCCGCTGGATGTTCGCAAGGACGGCGACCGCCACGATTGGATCGCCTACCTGTTGTTCATTCCTTCGTACGCGCTGTTCGCCCTGCTCACCGGCGCCGGTGTCGGCTTCGTCGATGGCGGGCTGGGGTTCTTCCTCAGCGCGCTGCTGTACGGCGGGGTCGGCTTGGTGCTCGGCGCGGTGGCGGCGAAGATTCTGCTGAAGTACGCGCTGGAAGTAGGCTGAGATCGGTCATCTAGATCGAATCCCAGCACGCACGCGGTTGCTGTTGCTGTTGCTGTTGCTGTTGCTGTTGCCGTTGCCGTTGCTGTTGCCGTTGCTGTTGCTGTTGCTGTTGCCGTTGCCGTTGCCGTTGCCGCGGCATTGAAATCCAATGCCCCGCACTCGCCCAACCCCACTCAGACCCGAAGGGCGGCGCGCAGGACGCGCGCC
>NZ_LMIK01000008.1:358781-408468 GCF_001428685.1 Lysobacter sp. Root76
AGCCCTTCTCTTTGGTTACTTTCTCTTGGGCTAGCAAGAGAAAGTGACCCGCACGCGCAGCGGGCGGAAGCTGTTGCTTAAGAACGAAACCAGCAAAGCCGCCGGAGGTCGCAATCGCGGCTCACGCCGCTCCCACAGAATGCGAAGCCAATCCGAATCGAAGCCAGCGCGCTAGCCGAAGGTCGCGGTCGCGGCTTACGCCGCTCCTACCCCAAGGCGAGAGCGGAACAGGCGCGGCCGCCGCACTGGCGATCGCGACTCACGCCGCTCCCACAGACAGCAGAAAGCGAAGCCGATCCGTATCGAAACTCACGCAGCAGCCGAAGGTCGCGGTCGCGGCTCACGCCGCTCCTACCCCGAGGCCAGAGCGGAACAGGCGCGGCCACTGCCTGGCAGAGCGGGGCGGACGAGCCAAGCGATCGCGGCTTACGCCGCTCCCACAGAAAGCGGAAGCAATCCTCCCTCCTTTCTGAAAGAGGGAGGAAAGTAGGCGCGGCGAACCCAAACCACCACCGCGCCGCCCTACTTCGCCGGCGCCACGAACTCTCCGTAAGCCTTCAACTGCTCGGCCACCGCCTTGCCGTCGCCGACCACCACAATCGACTGATCCGCGGGCACGAAATACTTCTTCGCGATCGTCTGCACCTGCGCGGCATCGACCGCACGGATTCGCGGCACGTACTGGCCGAGGAAATCCGAGGGCAGGCCCATCAGCCATTGGTTTGCCAGCGTCGCGGCGACCGAACCCTGCTGCTGATTGCCGATCATGTAGCCGCCGGCGATGTAGCGCTTGGTGTCTTCCAGTTCCTGCGCCGGCACCGGTTCCTTGCCCAGCCGCTCGAACTCGTGGAAGAACTCCTTGAGCGCCGCGCCGGTGACGTCGTTGCGCACGTCGGCGCCGCCCTGGACCCGGCCGCCGACGCGTCCGGTCTGCAGGCCCGCGCTGGCGCCGTAGGTGTAGCCCTTGTCCTCGCGCAGGTTCTGGTTGACGCGGCTGCTGAAGCCGCCGCCGAGCACGGTGCTGGCCAACTGCATCGGCACGTAGTCGGGGTCGGTGATCGGAATTGCCGGACGCCCCAGGCGCAGGGTCGACTGCACGCTGCCGTCGCGCTGGATCAGCACGAAGCTCGGCTTGGCCTCGCGACGCGCGGGTGCGGTGTCGGCGATCGGCTCGCCGCTGGCCTTCCAGTCCCCGAAGGAACGCTCAGCGAGCTTGAAGCCGTCCTCGGGCGAAACCCGGCCAGTGATGACCAGCAGCGCGCGGTCGGGGCGGAAGCGGCGCGCGTGCTCGGCGCGCAGCTTCTGCGGCGTGATCGCCGCGATCATGCCCTCGGTCGGCTGGGTGCGCGCGTACGGATGATCGCCGTAGCTCGCCGCCAGCAGCGCGCGCGAGGCCTTGAACGAAGGCTGCGCCTCGGCCGCCTTCAAGGCCTGCTGCGCGTTGGCCTGGGCCAGCTTGACCTCGCCGTCCGGGAACGACGGCGTGCGCGCGATCTCGGCCAGCAGGGCCAGCATCGGCGCGGCGTTGGACACCAGCGCGTCGCCATAGAGGTTGATGCCGTCGTTGTTGGCCGAGGCGCCGACGCTGCCGCCATAGCCCTGCGCGGCTTCGGCGATCGCCTTGGAATCGCGCTGCGCAGTGCCTTCGTTGAGCAAGCTCGCCAACTGCGCGGCGAAGCCGGAGGCATCGGCGGCATCGGCGGCGTAGCCGGCGTTGCGCACCGCCAGCACGTAGTCGACGCGCGGCATGCCGTCGCGCGGCAGCACCCACACTTCCAGGCCGTTGGACAGGGTCTTCTTGACGATATTCGGTACCGGCAGCGGCCTGTCGGGCGCGTACGGCGGCAATTGCGCGGGCAGCGCGGCCTTGGGGCCGGCGTGGGCGGCGCCGGCGACGGCGAGCGTCAACGAGATCGCGACGGCGATCAGGTTCGGATGCGTCTTCATCGTCGTCTCCTCAGTTCTTGGCGGCGGCGGGCGCGGCGGCCGGAGCCAGCATCGCTGCGGGCTTGCGGTCGATCACGATGCGGTTGGCGGGGGTCAGATAGGTCTTGGCCGCACGCTGGACATCGGCGGACGTAACGCCGTCGATCCAGCCCGGAATCTTGTTGACCACGGCGGCATCGCCCCACAGGGTCTGCAGCTTGGCCAGCGCGTCGGCGCGGTCGATGAAGGTCTCCAGGCCGTTGTACCAATTGGCCAACAGCTGTGTCTTGACCCGCTTGAGCGTGGCCTCGTCCACGCCTTGCTCGGCGACCTTGGCGATCTCCTCGTCGAAGGCCTTGAGCAATTCGTCGGCGCTGGACGTGGGCTTGTACAGCGCATTGACCACGAACAGAGTCGGGCCGTCGTATTCCCATTCGCTGGTCAGGCCGTACAGCAGCTCCATGTTGAGCGCGAGCTCGCGGCCCTTGACCGTGCCCTGGTAGAAGCGCGACGCGTCGCCGTCGGCGAGCAAGGCGCCCAGCACCGCCATCGGCGCCTGGTCCGGGCTGCCGCGGTCGGGCATCTTCCAACCGACCGCGATCGCCGGCACCTGGGCCAGCGCGTCGGACTGGACGATGCGTTTTTCCTTCGTGTTCAGGCCTTCGCGGTAATCGGGCGCGGCCGGGGCCTTGCGCGCCGGGATCCCGCCGAAGTACTTCTGCGCCAGCGCGAAGCCCTGCTCGGGCGTGATGTCGCCGGCCAAGCCGAGCACGGCGTTGTTGGGGCCGTAGTAGTCGCGGTGGAACGCGGCCACGTCCTCCAGGCTGGCGTTCTCCAGATCCTGGAAACTGCCGTAGCCGTCGTGGTTGTTCTCCCACTTCTGGAACGCCTGCTGGCCGATGTCGATCCACATGAAGCCGCCGTAGGGCTGGTTCTTCACGTTGACCCGGATCTCTTCCTTGACCACATCCTGCTGGTTCTTGAGCGTGGTCGGGTTGAAGTCCAGGGTCTTCATGCGGTCGGCTTCGAGCCAGAGGATCGGTTCCAGCGCCGACGCCGGCGCGACTTCGATGTAGTTGGTGAAATCGGCGCGGGTGGAACCGTTGTTGCGGCCGCCGCCGCCGGTGATCACGCGGTCGAACACGCCTTCCTTCGCGTTCGGCGTGCCTTCGAACATCAGGTGTTCGAACAGGTGCGCGAAACCGGTACGGTTCTTCGGCTCCAGGCGCATGCCCACGTGATAGACCACGCTGACGCCGACGGTCGGCGAGGTATGGTCTTCGGACACGACCACAGTTAGGCCGTTGTCGAGTTTCTTGACCGCGACCGGCAAGGTCCAGCGATCGGCGTCGGTCGCGAGCGCGGCCGAGGTCGTCGTCAGCCCGGCCAGCAGCAGCGCGATGTGGCGCAAGCGCATGGAAGTCTCCATTTTCCAGATAGAGACCCACCCTAACCTTGGGCCGGCGCCGGCATACCGGCCAGAAGTCACGTGAGGGCGCGATCGGGCGTAGCGCGCGGCCGCAGGGGCGGCCGCGCGCCAGGCATTACTTGGCGACGAACTTCAAGGGACCCTTGTAGTTCGGCCAGGCGATCGAGGCGTCGCCGCGTACGTTCAGCGCCTTCTCCGCGCTGGTGCCGGCCTCGGTGGTGACGCTGGCCATCATCGTCGGCATCCAGAAGTCGACCACGAAGGCCCCGTCGCGCTTGATGACCGGGTTGATGTGCAAGGTGGAGGTCTTGCCCGGCTCGACCTGGAACACGACCACGTCGTCGTTCACGAAAGCGCCGCGGTCGAGGATCTTCTGCACGCTGAAGCCGGCGGTCATTTCCAGACCGATGCCGGTGATGCGGTATTCGCCCGCGGGCAGTACCAGGGTTTCGCTCTGGCCGTAGCGGGTCATGTGGCTGATCGGGAAGTCCACGAACTGCTTGCCGACCATCGTGAACACCAACTGCCGGTCGCGGATGCCCCACTCCAGACCGCCGCTGCGCAATTGCTTGTCGACCTTCTTCGGCAGTTCCTTCTCGCTGGTGAAGGGCTTGATATCGACGATCAAGGTGCCCGTCGCCGAAGGCGATGCGACGGCGGCCTCCTGGGCCGAAACCGGCGCGGCGACCAGCGCCGCGGCGCACAGCAGCATGCTTGCGAAAAATTTCATCCTTCCCCCTGTTGCGGTTATGTGCGAATGCCCGCGCATTCTGGCTGCCGCGGCGGTCGCCGACAACGGCAAGCCAGCATTCGCCGCAAGGCTTGATGCGAACCGGTGCGCCGATGCGCGGGACCGCGGTCGTCGCCTCGCAAATCCGACTCGTTGCCGGCGCCGCCGGCCCTGGCTGCGCTGGCCCGAATCGCCGACACTTGCAGGCCCCCAATCCCCTCCATCGCCGCCCATGCCTTCACTGCGCCCCGCCCTGCTCGCCCTCGCCCTGTCCCTGATCGCCGCCAGCAGCGCCACCGCCGCCGAGCCCCTGCTGCCCGAAGCCCGCGCCTATTCGAGCCAGGACGCCTGGCGCCAGCCGGTGGCGCCGTTCCGCATCGGCGAACGCAGCTGGTACATCGGCACCGCCGGCCTCAGCGCGATCCTGGTCAAGACCGACGCCGGCGCGGTGCTGATCGACACCGGTCTGCCGCAGGCCGGCGACATGCTGCTGCAGCGGATGCGCGCGCTCGGCGTCGAGCCCTCGCAGCTCAAGCTGATCCTGCACAGCCATGCTCATATCGACCACATCGGCGCGCTGGCGCAGATCCAGCGCGCGACCGGCGCGCAGGTGGTCGGCAACGCCGAAGCCGCCGTGCTGCTGGCGCGCGGCGGCAGCGACGACATTCATTTCGGCGAGGGCATGCTGTTCCCGCCGGTGCAAGTCCAACGCATCGTCATGGACGGCGAGACGGTCGAGCTGGGCGGCATGCGCTTCACCGCGCATTTCACCCCCGCGCATACGCCCGGCAGCACTAGTTGGACCTGGGACGACCGCGTCGACGGCAAGACCGCGCACATCGCCTACGCCGACAGTCTCAGCGCGCCCGGCTACCAGTTGATCGACAACCCGCGCTATCCGCATATCGTCGACGACTACCGTCGCGGCTTCGCCACGGTGCGCGCCCTGCCCTGCGACCTGCTGCTGACGCCGCACCCCGACGCCAGCGGCTGGAACCCGGCCGACACCGCCGCCCCGCACAAAAACCCGCTCAGCTGTCGCGCCTATGCCGACAAGGCCGAAGCCGCGTTCGACAAGACCCTCGCCGAGCAACGCGCCAAAGCGGCGCCGCAGGAAAAGCGCTGATGCCTTACACCCCGATCGTGGCCACCTTGGGCTACGTACTCTCGGCCGACGGCCGCGAAGTGCTGATGGTCCATCGCAACGCGCGCCCGGACGATCACCAGCTCGGCAAGTACAACGGCCTGGGCGGCAAACTCGAGCGCGACGAGGACGTAGTCGCCGGCATGCGCCGCGAGATCCTCGAGGAGGCCGGCATCGACTGCGACGAGCTGCACCTGCGCGGCACCATCAGCTGGCCCGGTTTCGGCAAGCACGGTGAAGACTGGCTGGGTTTCATCTTCACCATCACCCGCTACAGCGGCACGCCGTACGCGAGCAATCCCGAGGGCACCCTGGAATGGGTGCCGCTGGAGCGCTTGCACGACCTGCCGATGTGGGAAGGCGACCGCGAGTTCCTGCCGCTGGTGTTCGACGCCGACCCGCGCCCGTTCCACGGCGTGATGCCCTACCGCGACGGCCGCATGCAGTCCTGGCGCTACGCTCGCGCCTGAAGCGTGCGGGCTTGGAGCATGCGCGCTTGCAGCGTACGCGCCGGAGTCTCAGCGTCGCGCTTCGGTCGCCATCCGCACCGCCAGCGCGGCCAGCACCGTGCCCATCAGCCAGCGCTGCACCGCCAGCCAGGTCGGGCGGCGGCCGAGGAACGCGGCCAGCGAACCGGCACTGATCGCGATCAGCGCATTGACCATCAGGCTGATCGCGATCTGGGTGCTGCCCAGCGCCAGCGACTGACCGAGCACCTGGCCCTTGGACGGGTCGATGAACTGCGGCAGCAGCGACAGGTACAGCACCGCCGCCTTGGGGTTCAGCAGATTGGTCATCAGCCCCATCGCGAACAGCCGGCGCGGGCTGTCCTGCGGCAGCTCGCGGACCTGGAACGGCGAACGCCCGCCCGGCTTCAGGGCCTGCCAGGCCAGATAAGCCAGATAGAGCGCGCCGCACAGGCGCAGTGCGTCGTAGGCGTACGGCACCGCCATCACCAGCGCGGTGATGCCCAGCGCCGCGCACAGCATGTAGAACACGAAGCCGAGCGCGACGCCGCCCAGCGAGATCAAGCCCGCCTTGGGCCCCTGGCAGATCGAGCGCGAGATCAGATAGACCATGTTCGGCCCGGGCGTGAGCACCATGCCCAGCGCGATCAGGGCGAAGGCGATCAGGTTCGAGGCTTCGGGCATGGTGCGGTCTCCGTGGACGTTCTACGTGGCATGACGTCGCGCGGCGCACGACGGACGAATCAGGCGTCGCGGGTTTCGCCCACGACGTATTCCATGTTGACCGCGTGCGGGGCGCTCTCGGCGAACCCGTATTTGGCGTACAGATGCTTGGCGTCGCCGTCGGCGACCAGGGTCACGAACGCCGACGGCTGCGCGTGCGCATGCAGCCAGGCGTCGAGCGCGTCGAGGATGCGCTTGCCCAGGCCGCGGCCCTGCAATTCCGGCACGACCGCGATATCGACCACGCTGTAGAAGCAGCCGCCGTCGCCGATGATCCGGCCCATGCCGACCACCGCGCCGTCGCGCAGCAGACTGACGCCGTACAGCGTGTTCGGCAGGCCCAGGCGCGCGGCCTCGCGCGTGCGCGGCGACATGCCGGCGACGGCGCGCAAGCGGCAGTAGTCGTCGACTCCGGGGAAGCGTTCGAGCAGCTCGATCGTGTCGCCGGCCGCACCCGCCGCACCCGTCCCGGAAGCCGCGCTCATCTCAGCCCGGGTCCTTAGCGATCGCTTCGGCGGACTCCAGGCCGACGTTGGTCGGCGCGGCCTCGTACACCGCGCGATCGAGCAGGCCGGTTTCCTTCGCCACCAGCACCGGCACCAGCATCTGGCCGGTGACGTTGGTCATGGTGCGCATCATGTCGAGCACGCGGTCGATCGCGTACAGATAGCCGATGGTTTCCAGCGGCAGGCCGGCGGCGCTGAGCACCACCGTCGCCATCACCACCGCCGTACCCGGAACGCCGGCGGTGCCGAAGCTGCCCAGCACCGAGGCCAGCATGATCACCAGGTACTGCGCCAGCGACAGGTCGAGGTCGGCGTACTGGGCGATGAACACCGCCGCCATCGCCGGATAGATCGCGCCGCAGCCGTCCATCTTGATGGTCGCGCCCAGCGGCAACGCGAACCCGGCGTAGTTCTTGTCCACGCCCAGGTTGTGGGTGACGCTGCGCAGCGAAGCCGGCAGCGCGGCGAAGCTGGACGAGGCCACGAACGCGACCTGCATGCCCGGGAACGCGCCACGGAAGAACTTCAGCGGGTTCAGCCCGTGCGCCAGCAGCAGCGCGCTGTAGACCACGGCGATGTGCAGGCCGCAGGCCAGGTACAGGGCGATCACGAACTTGCCCAGCGGCAGGAGTTTTTCGAAACCGTAGCCGCCGATCAGCGCCGCGATCAGGCCGAAGGTGCCCAGCGGGGTGAACTCCAGCACGAAGCGGGTGATCTGGATCATGGTGTCGCTGGCTTCGCCGGCGAGCTTGCGCAGGCCGGCGACGCGGTCGCCGAGCTTGACCAGCGCGAAGCCGACCAGCCCGGCGAAGAAGATCACCTGCAGCACCTTGCCCTCGGCCATCGCCTGGAAGGGATTGGCCGGCACCACGCCCAGCAGTACGTCGATCGGCGGCGGCACGTCCTTGGGCTGGTAGTCGCCGGCGATCTGCAGCGTGCCCACGCCCTCGCCCGGCGCGACCACGTGCGCGACCGTCAGGCCGACGCCGACCGCCAGCACCGCGGTGAACGCGAACCAGGCGAAGGTGCGCCCGCCGAGCGCGGCCACCGATTTCTGCCCATGCAGGGACGCGACCGCGTTGATCACCGCGAACAGCACCAGCGGCACCGCGATCATCTTGATCAGGGTCACGTAGAGCTTGCCCAGCGGACCGAACCACGTCTCCGCCGCTGGCCCCATCAGCCAGCCGGCGAGCGCGCCGAGCACGAAGCCGGCCAGCACCCGCTGCCAGAACGGGATCTTGAACCAGGCCGACACCAGCTTCATGCGGACACCTCGCGCCTACGAGTGGGCACCTTAGCCGAGGCGCCCGGCCGCGGCGACCCCCGCCGGTGCAACACCGGTATCCCATTCCAGCAACAACCACAGGTCATAATCGCGGTTTCGTCCGCCACCGGTCCCCACGATGTCCCGAACGCGCACCGCCTGCCTCGCCCTCGCCGTCACCCTGAGCCTGGGCGCCTGCGCCAGCACACCGGCAACGCGCGCCGCCGCGCCCGCCGCCAGCAGCTCCGCCGCCGCAGTCGCGGTCGACGTGCCGCAAATCCGCCACCCGCAGGACGAAACCCCGCAGTGGTGGTTCCGCGACGGCGCCGCCCAGGCCGCGCAGCGCGGCGCGATGGCCGGCAAGGCCAGGAACGTGATCCTGTTCGTCGGCGACGGCATGAGCCTGACCACGGTCGCCGCCGCGCGCATCTTCGAGGGCCAGAAGAAAGGCGGCCCGGGCGAGGAGAACCGCCTGAGCTGGGAGCGCTTCCCCTCGACCGCGCTCAGCAAGACCTACAACACCGATTCGCAGACGCCGGACTCGGCCGGCACCATGAGCGCCATGGCCACCGGCGTGAAGACCCGCGCCGGCGTGCTCAGCATCGGCCAGCAGGCCGCGCGCGGCAGCTGCGCCGGCGCCCTGGCCGCGCCGATCCTGAGCCTGTGGGAACTCGCCGCAGGCAGCGGCCTGGCCACCGGCGTGGTCACCACCACCCGCGTGACCCACGCCACCCCCGGGGCGACCTTCAGCCATTCGGCCGACCGCAACTGGGAGAACGACGCCGACCTGCCCGAGGACGCCAAGGCCGCCGGCTGCCAGGACATCGCCCGGCAGATGATCGAATCGCCCTACGGCACCGGTCCCGACGTGCTGATGGGCGGCGGTCGCGGCAACTTCATGACGGTCGAACAGCGCGACCCCGAATACGACGACAAGGTCGGCCAGCGCCTCGACGGCCGCGACCTGATCGCGACCTGGAAGCAGCGCCACCCCGGCGGCGCCTACGTCTGGAACGCCAAGCAGTTCGCGGCCGCACCGGCGGACAAGCCCTTGCTGGGCTTGTTCGAACCCGACCACATGCAGTTCGACCACGACCGTCCCCAGGACGGCGCCGGCGAACCGACCTTGGCCGAGATGACCCGCGCCGCGATCGCGCGCCTGAACCGCCTCAGCGCCGACAAGGGCGGCAACGGCTGGGTGCTGCTGGTCGAAGGCGGCCGCATCGACCACGCCCACCACTACGGCAATGCCTACCGTGCCCTGACCGAAACCGTCGCCCTCAGCGACGCGGTGCGCGCGGCCAGCGAAGCGACCTCGGCCGACGACACCTTGATCCTGGTCACCGCCGACCATTCGCATACGCTCAGCTTCGTCGGCTACCCGGTGCGCGGCAACCCGATCCTGGGCAAGGTCCGCGGCACCAGCGGCGAAGACGGCGACGCCGCCGACTACGCGCGCGATTCGCTCGGCATGCCCTACACCACGCTCAATTACAGCAACGGTCCCGGCTACGTCGGCGCCAGCGCCCAGCAGCCGGAAGGCCCGAAACGTTTCCTGCATACCGCCAGCGGCACTCAACAGGCCGAGCACGGCCGTCCGGACCTGACCAAGGTGGACACCGAGCAACCCGACTACCTGCAGGAGTCGCTGGTCCCGACCAGCAACGAATCCCACGGCGGCGACGACGTCGGCATCTGGGCGCGCGGCCCCGGCAGCGACGCCGTCCGCGGCAGCGTCGAACAGAACACGATCTTCCATTTCATGCTGCAGGCCATGCCGAAACTGCGCGGCGCGCTTTGCGCCAAGGGCGATTGCGACGCCCAGCAGGTCCCGGTGACCTTGCCGAAGCCGGACGATTTCAAGAACCGCTGAGTTAGGTCACCGCCGCATCGGAGTCCACCGCTTCGATGCGGCGATGGCGACCGGCCGCGCCGCCAAAACCAGAGCGATCCCAACGCCACCCCACACATCGCAGTTGCGCTGCGCAGCGATGCGCTGCGCTGCGATGCGTGGAGTGCCGTTGCCGTTGCCGTTGCCGTTGCCGCGGCATTGAAATCCAATGCGCCGCACTCGCCCAGCCCCACTCAGACCCGAAGGGCGGCGCGCAGGACGCGCGCCGTTTTTCGAGGAACAGGATGTTCCTTCGAAAAATCCCCGCGCACGCGCAGCGGGCGGAAGCTGTTGCTTAAGAACGAAACCAACGCAGCAAACGGAATTCGCAATCGCGGCTTACGCCGCTCCCACAGAAGGCGAGCCAATCCGAATCGAAGCCAGCGCGGTAGCCGAAGGTCGCGGTCGCGGCTTACGCCGCTCCTACCCCAAGGCGAGAGCGGAACAGGCGCGGCCGCCGCACTGGCGATCGCGGCTCACGCCGCTCCCACAGAAAGCAAAAGGCGGAAGGCGGAAGGCGGAAGGCGGAGCCATAGCGAAACCTCCGTCGGAAGACGAAGGTCGCGGTCGCGGCTCACGCCGCTCCTACCCCAAGGCGAGTGGCAAGAGAAAGTGACCCGCATGCGCAGCGGGCGGAAGCCTTTGACCTTCGCGCCGAAGTCAAAAACCTTTAAAAAATCCGCATGCGGGATAGCGCTGAAGTCATTGCGCCCCAGCCAGGACGCCGAGCGCCCGAGCGTTCGGGGGATGACGGACTGGAAGCAAAGCAACAGCATTTGCGCCTTTGGCGCTGCATCCCCTCACCCTAACCCTCTCGCGCAAGCGGGAGAGGGAACATGACGAGATCGGAGGGGGATGACTTCGGCGAGCGAGGCGCTTGCCTGGCAGCGACGTGCGCCGGGCCTGCGTCCGGCGTTCGAAGAAATTCATGCAGGACGCGCAGGAAAGCCTGCGCAAACCGACTCAGAACGGCTTGGCCAACACCAAATACACCACCCCGACCAACAGCAACACCGGCAGCTCATTGAACCAGCGCAACGCCTTGGAGCTGGGCAACGCCCGCCCCTTCTCCACACCCTTGAGCCACCGCCCCGACGCGATGTAATAGCCCAGCATCACCGCCACCAGGGTCAGCTTCGCGTGCAACCACTCCCCGCTGATGCCGAAATGCAACCACAAAGTCAGGCCCGCCAAGGCCGCCAGGCCGAACATGATGTGGCCGAAGCGGTACAGCCGCCGGCCCATCAGCACCAGCCGCGCGCGCACCGCCGGTTCGTCGCCCGCCTCCGCCAGATTGACCAGGATCCGGGGCAGGTAGAACACCCCTCCCATCCATGCCATCACGAATACGACATGGGCGGTCTTGGTCCAGAGATAGGCATTCATCGCAGGCTTCCTGTGGGTGGCGGTTGCGGGCCGGGGGCGCGGCCGCGCTAGGATGCCACGCCGCCGCCCGCGGCCGATGCCGACGACCGCACGCAGGACACGATGAGCAAACAGTACGACCGCGACTACTTCCAGCGCTGGTACCGCGACCCCGAGATCGGCGGCCGCGCGCGCCTGCAGCGCAAGGTCGCGCTGGCCGTGGCCAGCGCCGAATACCACCTGGAGCGCCCGATTCGCAGCGTGCTCGACGTCGGCGCCGGCGAAGCCGCCTGGCGTGCGCCGCTGCTGAAACTGCGGCCCAAGCTGCGCTATCTGGGCTTCGACAGCAGCGAGTATGCCGTCGCCCGCCACGGCGCGCGCCGCAACCTGCACTACGCCCGCTTCGGCGATTTCGAAGCGCTGCGGCCGTGCCCGCCGGTCGATCTGCTGATCTGCAGCGACGTGCTGCACTACCTCGACACCCGCGAGCTCGAACGCGGCCTGCCCGGACTGGCCGAGCTCTGCGGCGGGGTCGCGTTCCTGGAGACCTTCACCCGCGAGGACGGCGTCGACGGCGACACCGTCGGCTTCAAGCGCCGCCCGGCGCGGTTCTACCGCGAGCGCTTCGCCGCCGCCGGCTTCGCCCCCCTGGGCTCGCACCTGTGGCTGGCGCCGGCCCTGAGCGAGGGCGCCGCGGCGCTGGAAACCCCAGGCTGAACATCCATGCCGGCTTAACGCCGGCGCCCGCGCCATCGGCTATGCTGCGCCGCAGCAAACCGTCGTTAGCCAACCGTCGTTCCTTGGGATCCGCCCGATGCTGCTTTATCAGATGCACGAACTCGGCCGCGCCTGGCTGGCGCCGATGACCTACTGGGCCGATGCCGGCTCCAAGATGTTCGCCGCTCCCGGCAGTTGGCTGTCGACCGTGCCCGGCGCCTCGCGCGTCGCCGCCGGCTACGAACTGCTGTACCGGATCGGCAAGGACTACGAGAAACCCGAGTTCGGCATCCACTCGCTGGAGATCGACGGCGACACCTACCCGGTGATCGAGCGCGAGATGAAGCGCAAGCCGTTCTGCCGCCTACTGCGCTTCAAGCGCTACGCCGACGACGCCGACAACATCGCCGAGCTCAAGGACGATCCGCCGGTGCTGGTAGTCGCGCCGCTGTCGGGCCACCACAGCACCTTGCTGCGCGACACCGTCAAAACCCTGCTGCGCGACCACAAGGTCTACATCACCGACTGGATCGATGCGCGCATGGTGCCGGTGAGCGAAGGCGCGTTCACGCTCGACGACTACGTCGCCTACATCCAGGAATTCATCCGCTTGATCGGCGCCGAAAACCTGCACGTCATCAGCGTCTGCCAGCCGACCGTGCCGGTGCTGGCGGCGGTGTCGCTGATGGCCGCGCGCGGCGAAGCCACGCCGCGTTCGCTGGTGATGATGGGCGGCCCGATCGACACCCGCGAAAGCCCGACCCAGGTCAACGACCTGGCCGTGCACAAGCCGCTGTGGTGGTTCGAAGGCAACCTGATCCACCACGTGCCGGCCAACTACCCCGGCGGCGGCCGCCGCGTGTACCCGGGCTTCCTCCAGCATGGCGGCTTCGTCGCCATGAACCCCGAGCGGCATTTCCAGTCGCACTGGGATTTCTACCAGGACCTGCTCAAGGGCGACCTCGAAGACGCGGCCTCGCATCGGCGCTTCTACGACGAGTACAACGCCGTGCTCGACATGCCGGCCGAGTATTACCTCGACACGATCCGCGTGGTGTTCCAGGAACACCTGCTGCCGCGCGGCCTGTGGGACGTCGCCAGCGAGCGCGTGAACCCGGCCGCGATCGGCAAGACCGCGCTGCTGACCATCGAAGGCGAACTCGACGACATCTCCGGCCAGGGCCAGACCCGCGCCGCGCACCGCCTGTGCACCGGCATCGCCGAAGCCGACCGCCAGCACATCGAGGTCAAGGGCGCCGGCCACTACGGCATCTTCAGCGGCCGCCGCTGGCGCGAGCAGGTCTATCCGCAGGTGCGCGACTTCATCGCCAAGTACGCGGCTTAAGCAGCCTTACCCCAGCCCTCTCGCGCAGGCGCGCGAGCGGCTGAACGACGAAGGCCCGGCGGAGCGATCCGCCGGGCCTTCGCGTCTGCATGGCATCCCGCTCAGCTGTACTGCGACGACTTCACCAGCAGATGCTTGGCCAGCGCGCCGTGCAAGATGCCGACGCCGCGTGCGATGTGCAGGGTCACGAACAGCAGCACGATGCCCAGCGCCACCGCCAGCGGCCAGGTCCAGGGCGCCGACATCAGGTTGACGTCGTCGATCCAGAAGCCGGCGCCGAAACTGCCGAACAACATCGCGATCGGCGCCAGGATCAACGACAGCGACACGCTCAGCCCGGTCACCGCGATCGTGAAGTAGAGAATGCCCAGCGGCATCATCAGCACCATGTACAGCAGGGTGCCCCAGGTGCGCGGGTCGACGAACATGTCCTTGATGCGGTCGAACAGCGGCTTGCCGCGGCCGCTGTACAAGGGCCGGCGCGGCATGCGCTCGCCCAGCATCACCTCGATCAGACGCCCTTCGACCAGCGACAGCACCCGCACCGAACCCAGGAACAGGATCACGAACGGGATGCCGATGATCAGCACCGCCAGGCCGGCCGACAGCGAGGCGCCGGTGACCACCCAGGTGAAATAGAAGATGCCGGTGGCCAGCGACAGCAGCATGTAGAACAGCGCGGCGTAGGTGCGCGGCTCGGCGGCGACGCCGAAGAACTGCCCCAGCACCGACTTGCGCGGCCGCGGCGGCGGCGCGCGCAACGCGGTCTGCACGGTGACCTCGGTATCGCGGTAGATCTCGGCGACCTCGTCGGGCGCGCCGTAGCTGCCGGCGACGGCGGCGATCACTTCGGCCTCGCTCCTGCCGGGGTTCTCGGCCAGTTCCGAGCGCAGGTACTCCTCGGCGTCGTAGAGCGCGTCCTGGACCAGCGCCGGATCGGCGCCGGCCAGCGCGGCGCGCAGGCGGTCGAGGTACTCGGGGATCGAATGCGGCAGCGGTTTGTCGGTGGTGGCGTTCATGCGGTCGGCCCTTCAAGGACGGAATCGACGGAATCTCGGGTGGCCCGCCAGGCCGAAGTCCATTGCTGCAGGACTTCGCGGCCGGTGTCGGTGATGCGGTAGTAGCGGCGCGGCGGCCCGGTCACCGAAGGCTCGACATGACTGTCGAGCAGGCCCGCGGCGCCGAGGTTGCGCAGCACCGGGTAAAGCGCGCTCTGCTTGCCGCTGAGCACGCCCTCGCCTTCGCGCTCCAGGCGCTTGGCGATCTGGTAGCCGTACATCGGCTCGGCAGCGGCGCCGAGTACGGCCAACAGGGCCAGCGACACGGTGCCTGCGCTGAGCTCTTTCTGGAACTTTCTGAGGTGGCTTTCGATGTCGGTCATGGCCCGGTCCCGCTAGCTTGGAGACCACAGTAGTATTAAGTTCGCTATACCGCGCATGCCATTAGTAACTAGGCCGTACTACCGGGTCCCGACGACGAGGCTGCGGCCTGCACGCGCCCGCCCCAGGGGCCACGCTACGCTGCCGGTCCCACCGCAGCCGGAACTCGCCATGGATCTGCCCCGCCCCGGTCCCGCGCATGCGCGGTTGATGCGTTTCGCCGGCCGCTGGCAAGGCGACGAATGGCTTTCGCCTTCACCCTGGGGCCCCGGCGGCGCGGCGATCGGCCGCACCGTATGCCGGCCCTCATTGGACGGCATGGCCCTGATCCAGGAGTACGAGGAAGAGCGCGACGGCCAGGTTGTGTTCCACGGCCACGGCGTGTTCCTGATCGAGCCCGGCAGCGACACCGTGCTGTGGTGGTGGTTCGACAGCCTCGGATTCCCGCCCGAACCCGCGCGCGGCCGTTGGCAGGGCGAGGTGCTCAGCTTCGAGAAGGTCACCCCGCGCGGCGAAGCGCGCTATCGCTACGAATTCGACGGCGACCGCTATCGCTTCGTGATCGAGAACCGGTTCCCGGGCCAGGACGACTACACCGAGTTCATGCGCGGCGACTACACTCGCTCGACCTGAAGGGGAGATCCACCGATGCGTTCGAAGCCGTCCTCGTCCAAGCCGGCAGCATGGCTGTCGCCGCTGCTGATCGCCGCGACCTTGTTGTCGCTACCGCTGGCCGCCGCGGCCGCCGACGCGGCCAAGCCGCGCTCGATGCAGGAAATCCTCGACGCGACCAAGCCCGGCGACTGGCGCGCGCTCGACCCGCGCGACACCCTCTACCTCAGCCTGCCGCGCGGCCGGGTGGTAATCGAACTGGCGCCCGACTTCGCGCCCGCGCACGTCGCCAACATCCGCGCCCTGGCCCGCAACGGCTACTGGAACGGGCTCAGCATCAACCGCTCGCAGGACAATTTCGTGGTCCAGTGGGGCGACCCGGCCGAGGACGACAAGAGCCGCAAGCCGCTGGGCAAGGGCGCCAAGGCCAAGCTTCCCGCCGAATTCACGCGCAGCAGCGACAAGCTGCCGTTCCACGTCCTGCCCGATCCCGACGGCTGGGCGCAGCAGGTCGGCTTCGCCGACGGCTTCCCGGCCGCGCGCGACACCGGCGCCAAGTCGGCCTGGCTCGCGCACTGCTACGGCATGGTCGGCGCCGGCCGCGACGTCGCCGCCGATTCCAGCAACGGCACCGAACTCTACGTCGTGATCGGCCAGTCGCCGCGCCAGCTCGACCGCAACATCACCGTGGTCGGCCGTGTGGTCCAGGGCATGGAACTGCTGTCGGTGCTGCCGCGCGGCACCGGCGCCCTGGGCTTCTACGAGAACCCGGCCCAGCGCGTGCCGATCGCCTCGATCCGCCTGGCCGCCGACGTGCCGAAGAAGGACCGGGTCGCGATCGAAGTACTGCGCACCGACAGCGCCGCCTTCGACGAGATCATCGAATCACGCCGCAACCGCCGCGACGAGTGGTACAAGCAGCCGGCCGGCCATATCGACCTGTGCAACGTGCCGCTGCCCACGCGCGAAGTCAGCGAGAAGGCACCGGCCAAGCCGAGCAAGCCCGGCAAACCCAAGTCCAAGTAAGCGACGCGCCTGCCGCCGCGACGCTCAGGCGTCGCGGCGCTGAGCCAGCACCTGATGCTGGAACAGGCACATCCGCACCACGCTGTGGTAGCGGCCGTCGCTGAAGAACTCGTCCCGCAGCACGCCCTCGCGCTCGAAGCCCGCGCCTTCGTAGATCGCGATCGCGCGATCGTTGTCGACGTCGACCAGCAGATAGAGCTTGTACAGGTTCAACACCCGGAACGCGTAGTTGATCGCCAGCCGCGTCGCCGCGCGCGCATAGCCGCGGCGCTGCTTTTCGGGCGAAATCATGATCAGGAATTCGGCGCGCCGGTGCATGTGGTCGATCTCGACCAGCTCGACCAGGCCGACCCGTTCGCCGTGCATATCCTCGACGATGAAGCGTCGTTCGGACTGGTCGTGGATGTGCTTACGGAACAGTTCTTCCAGCTCGACGAAGGACTCGTACGGCTCCTCGAACCAATAGCCCATCACGCTGCGGTTGTTGTTGAGCTGATGGACGAAATGCAGGTCGCTGCGTTCCAGCGGACGCAGGGTCACGGTCGGCGCGGCGGCGGATTCTTTCGCGTTCATGCGCGCACCCTACTCCATGGTCGTGGACGCCGGATGACGTAGCCCGGCGCCGTCACATCGCCTTAGCTCCGGCCCGCCTAGCCTCGCTGCGTTCCCCCGCGATAGGCCCAAACCCATGCCCCTGCTGCGACTGCGCGTGACCGGTAGCGAAGACGATGCCCGCGCCATCGGCAACCTCCTGGTGAGCCTGGACGGCATCGAACACGTCGAGGAAGTCGCCGACCTGATGCCGCGCATGGACGACGACGATTCCAGCTCGGCCGGGCTGCCCGACGATCGCGGTCCGGGCACCCACGAAATCGAGATCGAAGCGCCCAACCGCGCCAGCGCGGAGAAGGTGCGCGAGGCGGTGGAAGCGCTGGCCTTCGATCTGGACGTGCTGGTCGAATTCGAGAACGAAGAGGAACGCTGAAACCCGGCCGGGGTGGGCGCCGCATTCAGGCGCCCCCACGTTCATTCGGGGAATCGCCTTCAGCGCCGCGGCCACGCCCGGCAGCAGCGCGCGCATGCGCGCGTCGCCGGTGGCATCGGCGCGGCGCGCATCAGCCGGCCTTACGGCGCCGGCGCAGCAGGCGCACCAACCACAGGCCGGCCAGCACCACCACGCCCAGCGGCAGCAGCACTGCGAACGCACGGATCAGCCAGGCGATCACGCCGGTGACGATGCTGCCGAAATCGCCCAGCGCCTGACCGATCTCGCTGCGGTTGGCCTGCGACTGCGGCGCGTTGAAGCTCAGGGTCAGCAATTGAGTGTCGACCCGGCGCTGGTGCTGCGCGCCCTCCTGCTGCGCGCCCTGCAACTGCGCCTCGATCTGGGCGATCTGGGTCGACAGGATCATCATGTCCTGGATCTTCAGATCGCGACGGGCCTGGAATTCCAGCAGCCGCTCGTGCTCGCGGCGCAGGCGGTCCTGCAGCAGGCCGTTGTCGCGCATCACCACCGCCAGGTCCTCGGCGTGGGTGTTGCGGCTGGCGATCTCGTCGCCCTTGCCGGCCAGCGCGATCAGCGGATCCACACCGGCGGGCACCACCCGCACCTGCAGCCTGGCGCTGGGGAAGTCGCCGCCCTGCTGCTGCAAACCCAACACCGCGCAGGGACCGAACTTGCCGCCGTTGCAGGCGTCCTGCGCCGCGCGCAGGCGCTTGGGAATCTCGGCCGCCTCGACCTTGAGGTCGACTTCGTGTTCGTAGGCCAGCTTGACGCCGAGGTCCGCGGCGGCGCCCTGCGTGCGCCCAGGCGCGGCAGCCGTGCTTTCCGCTGGTGCAGCAGCGGCTTCGTCGTGCGCGGTCTGTTTGCTGCAGGCGGCCGCGGCCGCCAAGGTCAAGGCCAACGCGGCCGTGGTCCAAACCCTGCGCATCGCGATTCTCCCCGAGCCCCCTGTGGGCTGGGCGGACTATGACACCGCCGCGACGGCGTCCACCAGCGGGGACGCCGTCGCGCGTTCAGCGCGGCGCAAGCCGGTCCTGCCATTGGACCGACCCTCTCTCTCGTCGCATCCGTTGCGAGCCCGCACCCCAAGGCCCGCGCCGAGCGGCAGTGCATTGAGGTCGACGAACGAATCGGCAGAGCGCCCGCGACCAACGGCCTATGCGGCCCGCCCCCGGCGCGCGATATCCTCCGCGGGTCGCGGCGTCCGCCGCCCCCATGAGATTCGTTATGCGCCTGTCGCGAAAGTCGCCGCTAGCCCTGGCCCTGCTGACCGTCACCCTCGCCGCCTGCCAGCCCAAGGCGGCCGACGCGCCGCAGGCGCCCGCGGCGACCGCCAGCGCCGCGGTGCCGGCTTCCGACGCCGCCACCGACGCCCGCTTCGCCGAACTGTCCAAGCAGTGGCTGGACGGCTGGCTCAAGCTCAACCCGGTCTCGGCGACCCAGATCGGCGAACACCGCTACGACAGCGAAGTCGACGACCTCAGCGAAAGCGGCCGCAAGGCCCAGGTCGATTTCGCCAAGAAGCTGCTGGCCGAGCTAGACACGGTCGACCTGAGCAAGCTCTCGCGCGAGAACCAGATCGACGCAGCGATCCTGCGTAACCAGCTGCGTTCGGACATCTGGGGCATCGACACCCTGCAGAGCTGGGCCTGGGATCCGCAGGTCTACAGCGGCCTGGCCGGCGGCGCGATCTACAACCTGATGGCGCGCGAGTTCGCGCCGATGCCGCAGCGCCTGAAGTCGGCGACCGTGCGCATGGAGAAGATCCCGCAGATCTTCGCCCAGGCCCGCGCCAACCTCGACCCGACCCGGGTGCCGAAGATCCACGCCGAGACCGTCGCCAAGCAGAACGCCGGCGTGCTCAGCCTGGTCGACACCTTCATCCTGCCCAACGCCGGCCAGCTTCAGGGCGCGGACCGCAAGCGCCTGGACGCCGCCGTCGCCGGCCTGCGCAAGGCCGTGGCCGAGCAGCAGAAGTGGCTGGACGAAACCCTGGTGCCCAACGCCAAGGGCAACTTCCGCATCGGCCAGACCCTGTACGACGAAAAGCTGCAGTACTCGCTGAACTCGTCGCTGTCGCGCGCCGAAATCAAGCAGCGCGCCGAGGCCGAGCTGGGTCGCGTGCGCGGCGACATGTACGCGATCGCGCAGAAGGTGCTGAAGGACAAGCCCAACGCACCCGCCTTGCCGGACAAGCCCAGCGCCGAGGAACAGCAGAAGGCGATCGAAGCCGCGCTGGAACTGGCCTACGCCGAGAAGCCCGCGCGCGACAAGGTGGTCGACTTCGCCAAGCAGACCCTGGCCGACGCGACCGCGTTCACCCGCGCCAAGGACCTGGTCACGGTGCCCAACGATCCGGTCAAGATCATCCTGATGCCGGAATTCCAGCGCGGTGTCGCGGTCGCCTACTGCGATTCGCCCGGCCCGCTCGATCGCGGCCTGGATACCTACTACGCGATCTCGCCGATTCCGGACGACTGGAGCGACAAGCAGGTCGACTCCTTCCTGCGCGAATACAACAACCGCATGATCCACCTGCTGTCGATCCACGAAGCGATGCCGGGCCACTACCTGGAAGGCGCGCATTCGGCCAAGTCGCCGTCGACCCTGCGCGCGGTGCTGCGTTCGGGCCTGTTCGCCGAAGGCTGGGCGGTCTACACCGAGGACATGATGGCCGACGCGGGCTATCTGGATAACGATCCGCTGTTCCGCCTGGTCCAGCTGAAGTTCTACCTGCGCACCATCGCCAACGCGATCCTCGACCAGGGCGTGCAGGTCGACAACTGGACCAAGGAACAGGCGATGGAGCTGATGACCAAGCAGGCCTTCCAGCAGGCCAGCGAGGCCGAAGGCAAGTGGGTGCGCGCGCAGCTGACCTCGGCCCAGTTGCCGACCTACTTCGTCGGCGCACAGGAGCACTTCGACATGCGCAAGGCGGTGGAGAGCAAGCTCGGCGCCCAGTTCAACGCCAAGGCCTACCACGACCAGGTGCTGTCCTACGGCGCGCCGCCGGTGCGTTTCGTGCGCCAGATGATGCTGAACGAGCCGATCAAATAAGGCAGCTTCCGCATCGCCAGCTAGACCCGGACCGGCGCATCACGCGCCGGTCTTTTTTGGCGCCGATCACAAACCAGAATCGCAGACCGGGATCGCGGACCGGGACGCGCGCCGGAATCGGTCGATCAATGATCGCGCCCATTCCAGGGCACGATCTTCAGCGCCGCCAGATCGACACCGTCCAGGCAGCGCACATTGATGCAGCCCATCGGCGAGCCGTCCGGCCCGGTGCCGTCGCTGAAAGGCGAAATTCCGCAGTTCGGGCAGAAATGGTGAGCGATCACGCCGCGGTTGAAACGGTAGGTGCCCAGGTCCGCCTCGTCCGTGGTCAGGCGCAGCGCCGCGCGCGGCACGAACCACAGCAGGCCGCCGCGCCTGCGGCACATCGAACAATTGCAATCCAGGGCCTGATCGATCTCGCCCTCGACTTCGTAGGCGACCTTGCCGCAGTGGCAACTACCGGTATGCGTCGTCATCCTCAGCCTCGTTGGTGTCGGCGCGCCGCGATCGGCGCGAGCGGAGCTTAGCGCGGCGGCGGCGCCGGCGAGTAGCGGCGACGTGCGGCCGCTTTCGCGGAACGTCGGCGCTTCCACTGCGGGCAGGCGCCGCGGCCATAATCGTAACGAGGAACTTCACCCACAATAGGCGGGGAGTAGCCGACTATCGGATAGACCGGAGCCATTGACCCAGCCACGAAAGATCGGCCTTGCCGGTACTTGCGGACGCCCTGTTCATAGGCTCCGAAGTACATACTGGCCGGTACGAGCGAATCCCCATGAGCCAGCTGCCGCCCAAACCTAAACCCGAGTCCGCCGCCGTGCAGCGCCGCGTGCATCGCCGCCGTGGCGCGCGCGTGAGCGAGGGCCTGGATGCGATCGCCGCCGAAGTGCCGATCGCCTTGGTCTACAACGGCATCTCGTTCGCGGTGATGATGGCCACGCCCGAGGACCTGGGCGACTTCGCCCTGGGCTTTTCGCTCAGCGAGGGCATCGTCGCGAGCGCGGACGAACTGCGCATCGATGAGATCGCCGCATCGCTGGAAGGCATCAGCCTGCAACTGACGATACCCGAGCCGCGCGCCGCCGCGCTCGAACAACGCCGGCGCAATCTGCAAGGGCGCAGCGGTTGCGGCGTATGCGGCACCGAGAGCATCGAAGCCGTGCTGCGGCCGCCGCCGCGAGTCGGCGGCAGCGCACCGATCAGGGTCGACGCCCTGCACCGCGCCCTGCGCGAATTGCAGGGACGCCAGCCGCTCAACGCCCTGACCGGCGCCACCCACGCCGCGGCCTGGGCCGACGGCGACGGCCGCGTGGCGCTCGTGCGCGAGGACGTCGGCCGCCACAACGCGCTCGACAAACTGATCGGCGCACTGGTCGCGGCCGGACACGATCCGCTGCAGGGTTTCGCCGTGGTCACCAGCCGCGCCAGCTACGAAATGGCGATGAAAGCCGCACAGGCCGGCATTCCGCTGCTGGCCGCGATCTCCGCGCCGACCGCGTTGGCGATCGCGCTGGCGGAATCGGCCGGCCTGACCCTGATCGGCTTCGCCCGCGACGACGGGCATGCCGTCTACACCCATGCGCAGCGTCTGATCGAAGGCGAGGCGCAGCCAACGCAGGCCGCGCGCCCACACGCACGCAAAGCCACGGAATCGAAGTCATGAGCAAGAAAACCATCCGCCCCTACGATGGCCCGGCCGGCGGCTGGGGCGCCTTGCGCAGCGTCGCCAAGCACCTGCTGGAACAGGACGTGCCGGTGCACGGCGCGCGCACCCTGCTGTCGGCCAACCAGCCCGACGGCTTCGACTGCCCCGGCTGCGCCTGGCCCGACCGCGACCACACCTCCACCTTCGAGTTCTGCGAGAACGGCGCCAAGGCCGTCGCCGCCGAAGCCACGCGCCATCGCGCCACACCGGAACTGCTGGGCGGGTACACCGTGGCCGAGCTGGCCGGCTACAGCGATCAATGGCTGGAAAACCTGGGCCGCCTGACCCATCCCATGCGCTGGGACGCGGCCAGCGACCGCTACCTGCCGATCGGCTGGGACGAAGCCTTCGCCCGCATCGGCGCGCACCTCAACGCGCTGGACTCGCCCGACCGCGCGCTGTTCTACACCTCCGGGCGCTGCAGCAACGAGGCCGCGTTCCTGTATCAGCTGTTCGTGCGCGAGTACGGCACCAACAACTTCCCCGACTGCTCGAACATGTGCCACGAGCCCTCGGGCACGGCCATGAAGGCCCAGCTCGGGACAGGCAAGGGCACCGTGCAGCTGCGCGATTTCGAAATCGCCGAGGCGATCCTGATCTTCGGCCAGAACCCGGGTACCAACCACCCGCGCATGCTCGGCGAGCTGCGCAAGGCGGCCAAGCGCGGTGCCGCGATCGTATCGTTCAACCCTCTGCGCGAGCGTGGGCTGGAGCGATTCGCCGACCCGCAGGACAAGCTGGAGATGCTGCATAACGGCTCGACCCGGATCTCGTCGGATTATTTCCAACTGCGCATCGGCGGCGACCTGGCCGCGGTCAAGGGCATGATCAAGCGCACCCTCGAAGTCGACGCGCAGGCGCAACGCGAGGGCGGCGAGCGGATCCTCGATCTCGATTTCATCGCCGAACACACCCAGGGCTTCGAAGCGTTCGCGGCCGAAGTCGCCGGCGAGTCCTGGCAGACCATCGAAACCGAATCCGGCCTCAGCCGTGCCCAACTCGAACGCGCCGGAGATATCTATCTGCAGGCCAAGAGCGTGATCTGCTGCTGGGGCATGGGCATCACCCAGCACAAGCATTCGGTCGCGACCATCCAGATGCTCTGCAACCTGCTGCTGTTGCGCGGCAATATCGGCCGGCCCGGCGCCGGCCCCTGCCCGGTGCGCGGCCACAGCAACGTGCAGGGCGATCGGACCATGGGCATCTACGAGAAGCCGGCGCCGGCCTTCCTCGACCGGCTGCGCGAGGTGTTCGGCTTCGAGCCGCCGCGCCAACACGGCCACGACACCGTCGGCGCGATCGAGGCCATGCTCGACGGCCGCTGCAAGGCCTTCTTCGGCCTGGGCGGCAATTTCGCCACCGCCACCCCCGACACCGAGGCCACCCATCGCGCGTTGCGTGGCTGCGACCTGACCGTGCACGTGACCACCAAGCTCAACCGCAGCCATCTGGTGCACGGACGCGACGCCTACATCCTGCCCTGTCTGGGCCGCACCGAGATCGACATCCAGGACGGCGCACCGCAGGCGGTCACGGTCGAGGACTCGATGAGCATGGTCCACCTCTCGGCCGGCATCAACGCGCCGGCCTCGGACAGCCTGCTGTCGGAGCCGGCGATCGTCGCGCACCTGGCCGCGGCGACCCTGGGCGCGCGCAGCAAGGTGCCGTGGCTGTGGCTGATCGGCGACTACGACCGCATCCGTAACCGCATCGCCGCGGTGTTCGACGACTTTCACGATTTCAACGAGCGCGTGCGCGTGCCCGGCGGCTTCCATCTGCCCAATCCGGCCGCCGAACTGCACTGGACCAACCCCGAGGGCAAAGCTCTGTTCAAGGCCCACGCGGTGCCGACCGACCTGCCGCTGCACCGCGCCCGCGCCAGCCGCGAGCAACCGGTATTCAACCTGGCCACCACGCGCTCGCACGACCAGTACAACACCACGATCTACGGCAGCGACGACCGCTACCGCGGCGTGTTCGGCGAGCGCCGGGTGCTGTTCATCCATCGCGACGACATCGCCGAACTGGGCCTGCAGGCCGGCGACTGGGTCGATCTGGAAAGCCTGTGCGAGGACCAGGTGCGGCGCATCGCGCGGCGCTTCCTGCTGGTCGAATACGACATCCCGCGCGGCTGCCTGGCCGCCTACTACCCCGAGACCAACGCGCTGGTGCCGCTGTCGAGTTTCGCCGACGAAGCGCGCACGCCGACGTCCAAGTCGATCCCGGTGATCGTGTACGCGCATCAGCCGCAGCCGGCGCAAGGCCTGCAATCGGCGCGGGACATCGGCTTTGTCCGAGCTGACTGAGCCGCTGCTGGCGGCGCTGGCCGGCGAGCCGGCCGGGGTCTCGCTGCCGCGCCTGTGCAAACGCCTGCGTGTGCGCATGAGCGTGCTGCTGCGCGAGCTCGCCTGGATCGGCGAAGACGCGATCGGCGGCGAGGCCGGCCCCGGCTGGGTGCGGGTGGAAACACAGGGCGAAAGCCTGGTGGCCATCCTGACCGAGCGCGGGCGCGAACGCCTGACTCAGGGCGACATCGGGCGCTGACCGCGTCGCGCGCAATTCGAGTCCACGGACGCTTCACCTCGCAAGGCTATGCTTTGCCTTCATACCCGCTGAAGCAGCACCGCTGGAGCAGGCCATGGCCGTCGAAGGCAGCACCGTGATCCCGTCCCTGCGCTACCGCGACGCCGCCGCGGCGATCGAGTGGCTGTGCGCAGCGTTCGGTTTCGAGAAACACGCGGTCTACGCCGACGGCGCGACCGTGCATCACGCCGAACTGAGCTACGGCCGCGGCATGATCATGCTCGGCTCGGTCGACGACCACAGCGAGTGGGGCCGGCGCATCGTCCAACCCGACGAGATCGGCGGCCGCGAAACCCAGGCCTGCTCGGTGATCGTGGCCGACGCCGACGCCCACTACGCTCGCGCCAAGGCGGCCGGTGCCCGCATCGAAGTCGAACCCGCCGATCAGGACTACGGCGGTCGCGCCTACACTTGCCGCGATCTCGAAGGCCGGATCTGGTGGTTCGGCACCTACAACCCATGGATGGCCAAGACCCAATGAGCCCCGCACGCCGCAGTACCGGTTCCGCCCCCGCGGACCTGTTCGCCACGCCCGCCGCGGCCGACAGCGCCGGCGTTCCTTCCGTGCACGGCATCCGCATCGGCATCGGCGGCTGGACCTATGCGCCATGGCGCAACAACTTCTACCCAGCCGGACTGGTGCAGCGGCGCGAGCTGGAATACGCCAGCCGTCAGCTCAGCAGCATCGAGATCAACGGCACCTTCTATAGCGCGCAGAAGCCGGCGACCTACGCCAAATGGGCGGCGGAAACGCCGCCCGCGTTCGCGTTTTCGCTCAAGGCGCCGGGACGGATCACCCAGTCCGGCGCACTGGCGCGCAACACCAAGGCGGCGCAGGCCTTCGTCGACGGCGGCCTGGCCGAGTTCGGCGAACGCCTGGGACCGATCCTGTGGCAGCTAGCGCCCAGCCGCAGCTTCGACCGCGACGATGTCGCCGCCTTCCTCGACGGCCTGCCGCGCGAACTGGAAGGACGTGCGCTGCGCCACGTGCTGGAAGTGCGCCACGACAGTTTCCGCGATCCGGCCTACCTGCAGCTCGCGCGCGAGCGCGGCGTCGCCACGGTATTCACCGATTCGACCGAATACCCTTCGCTGGCCGATATCACCGGCGATTTCGTCTACGCGCGGCTGATGCGCTCGCGTGCCGACATAGCCACCGGCTATTCCGAGGCCGAACTCGACGACTGGGCGCGCCGCGCGCGCGAATGGGCCGGCGGCGGCGATCCCGCCGAATTGCCGCATGTCGCCGCTGCCGGCGAAGCCGGCGCACGGCCGCGCGAGGTCTATCTGTATTTCATCAGCGCCGCCAAGGCCCGCAATCCGGCCGCGGCGATGGCGCTGCTGCAGCGCCTGGGCGCGCGCTGACTCCGCCTCTGCGGCCAGGCGCGAGCGTCCGCACGGCGGGCATGGCTAACGGCACTGTCCCTCGCCCGCCGCGCGGGCGAGGCTGCGGCACTCCACGTCTTCCCCGCAACGCGAGAACGCGCCATGGTCAGCCGTCGGGATTTCCTCGCCACCACCACCCTCACCGCCACCGGACTGGCGCTCGCGCCGCTGGCGGCCTGCAGCCAGGATACGCCGCGTCCGCTGAGCGTCGACCCGAAAAAGCCGGCCGGCGCGCTGACCGCGGAGCAACCGTTCCGCGGCACCCTGCTCAAACGGGCGATTCCCTCCAGCGGCGAACAGCTGCCGGTCATCGGCATGGGCACCTCGGGCAGCTTCGAAGTAGGCGCCGGCGCGGATGCACGCGAGCCGCTGCGCGAAGTGCTCAAGCGCTTCGTCGATGCCGGCGCCAGCGTGATCGACACCGCGCCGACCTATTCCAGCGCCGAGGACGTGCTCGGCGATCTGCTCGCGCAGGCGCAGGCGCGTCCCAAGCTGTTCCTGGCCACCAAGCTCTCCGGCGTGAGCGGGCGCGAGGAAGGCCTCGCTCAGTTCGGCGAGTCGCTGCGCAGGCTGAAGACCGACAAGATCGACCTGCTGCAGGTCCACAACCTGCGCGACACCGCCACCCAGCTGGCGCTGGCGCGCGAGCTCAAACAGCAGGGCAAGGTGCGTTACGTCGGCCTGACCCATTACCGCGACGACGCCCAGGCCGAGCTCGTGGCCGAGATGCGCGCGCGCAAGCCGGACTTCGTCCAGATCAACTACTCGCCGGTATCGCGCGGCGCCGAACGGACCATCTTCCCGCTCGCGCGCGAGCTCGGCATCGCGGTGATGGTCAACCGCGCGTTCGAGGACGGCCGCCTGTTCGCGCAAGTTCGCGACAAGCCGGTGCCGGATTGGGCCGCCGAGGTCGGCGCCGATTCCTGGGCGCAGCTGTTCCTGAAGTTCGTGCTCAGCGAGCCGGCGGTGACGGTGGTGATCCCGGCCACCTCCAAGCCCAAGAACCAGACCGACAATCTCAAGGCCGGCGTCGGCGCCCTGCTGGACGCAAAACAACGCACAGCCCTGATCGCGGCGATCGGCTGAGCCGCGCATGAGCCGCGCCGCGACGCTGCGCCACCTCGCCCGCCTGTTCGGCGTCGACGAGCGCGAGACCGCACCGGCGCTGGCCGGCGCCGCGCTGTTCTTCCTGCTGTTCGCCGGCTATTTCATGCTGCGCCCGGTGCGCGAGACCATGGGCATCGCCGGCGGCGTCGACAACCTGCAGTGGCTGTTCACCGGCACCTTCGTCGCCACGCTCGCGGCCATGCCGCTGTTCGGCTGGCTGGCCACGCGCGTGCGGCGCCGGCACGTGCTGCCCTGGACCTTCGGCTTCTTCGCCCTGAACCTGATCGGTTTCGCGATCGGCTTCCATTGGGCGCCGGACAATCTGTGGTTCGCGCGCAGCTTCTACATCTGGCTGTCGGTGTTCAACCTGATCGCGATCTCCTTGGCCTGGAGCGTGCTCGCCGATCTGTTCCCGACCTCGCAGGCCAAGCGCGTGTTCGCCCTGATGGCCTCCGGCGCCAGCCTGGGCGGATTGGTCGGCCCGCTGCTGGGCGTGATCCTGGTCGGCCGGATCGGCCATGCCGGATTGCTGTGGCTGTCGGCGGCGCTGCTGATCGCCGCGATCGAGGTTGCGCGACAGCTGCAGGCGTGGCGCGACGCCCACCCCTTCCATGCCGACTCCAGCGCCGCGGCGCGGGCACGGCCGCTGGGCGGCAGCCCGTTCGCGGGCTTCACCGACGTGCTGCGCTCGCCATTCCTGCTCGGCGTCGCGCTGTTCGTGCTGCTGCTGGCCAGCGTCAACACCTTCCTGTATTTCGAACAGGCGCGGCTGGTCGAATTGACCTTTCCCGACCGCACCGACCAGACCCGCGTGTTCGGCACCATCGACGTCGTCGTGCAGAGCCTGGCGATCGGATCGCAGCTGTTCCTGACCGGGCGCCTGGCGCAGCGGCTGGGTGTCGGCGTGCTGCTGGTCGTGGTGCCGCTGGCGATCGTGTTCGGCTTCTTCTGGCTGGCGCTGGCGCCGACCTTCGCGGTGCTGGCGGTGGTGATGGTGGTGCGCCGCGCGGGCGAGTACGGACTGGTGCGGCCCGGCCGCGAGATGCTGTTCACCGCGGTGTCGCCGCAGGCCAAGTACAAGGCCAAGAACTTCATCGATTCGGTGGTCTATCGCGGCGGCGACGCGGTCAGCGGTTGGGCCAAGGCCTTGACCGACGCCGTCGCCCAGCAGCCGGCCCTGGCCGCGCTGATCGGCGCGGCGCTGTCGCTGGCCTGGGCCTGCACCGGCGCGGGGCTCGCGCGCTCGCACGCGCGGCAGGCCGCCGCACAAGAGTCCCCGATCGGCGAAGCCGCTGCGCGCGCGAGCTAGCTTGCGCTCACAGCGCCGCCTCCAGCGCGTCCAGGTCGGCGCCGACGATCAGTTCCAGGTTGCGGCTGACCTTGTCCGCATCCCAATCCCACCAGGCGATGCGCAGCAGCCGCTGCACTTGGATCTCGTCGTAGCGCATGCGCACCACCCGCGCCGGATTGCCGGCGACGATCGCATAGGCCGGCACGTCCGAACTCACCACCGAACGCGCGGCCAGGATGGCGCCGTCGCCGACCCGCACGCCGGGCATCAGCATGGCCTCGTAGCCGATCCAGACGTCGTTGCCGACCACGGTGTCGCCCTTGTACGGCAGTTCCTGCGGCAGGGGCGTGCTGCCTTCCCAACCGTTGCCGAAGATGTGGAAGGGATAGGTCGAAAACCCCGACATGCGGTGGTTGGCGCCGTTCATGACGAAAGTGGCGCCGCGCGCGATCGCGCAATAGCGACCGATGATCAGGCGGTCGCCGATGAACGGGAACAGGTACAGCACGTTGCGGGCGAAGCCCTCGGAATCCTCGGGATCGTCGTAGTAGCTGTATTCGCCGACCTGGATCTGCGGGTTGTCGATCGTGTTGCGGATGTAGCAGATCTGCGGAAAGCCGCGCATCGGATGCGGGTCGTTGGGATCGGGGCCGTGCATGCGGGCTCCTGCGTGCGTGACGAGCCGCAAGTATGCCAGCCGCCCGCGCCGCACCGGATTCACTGCATTTCGTTGACGCCGTAGATGTCGTAGCGCCCGATGCGTCCGACGCGCGCGACCGCGTCCTGCACCGGCTTGCGCGCGATCAGTTCGGCCTTGCGCGCGCGCCAGGCCCGGTCCTCCGGCAAAGGCTCGGCGACGCGGAAGATCTGCAGCCACTCCAGTACGCCGCTGCGCTCCGTCGGCGATGCCAACAGCTCCAGCAGCGCCGACTCGGCTTCGTCCAGGCGTGCGGACACCAGCAGCGCGTCCAGATAGATTTCCTGTGCATCCTTGCGGTGCTCGCGCAGATAAGCCAATGCGCGCCCGGTGCCATCGGCGTCGTCCTTCAGCAAGGCGCCGCGCAGTTGTACGAAGGTCTGGGTCATCCGTCCGTAGCCGGTCATGTCGTCGCCCGCGCGCGCGGCGGCGACCAAGGCTTCATCGGCGCGCCCCAGGGAGGTGTAATAGCTCCCCAGATTCAGGGCCTGACTGACATTGCCGGCGCCGCCTTCCTTGTATCGGCTGGCGCGTTGGAGCTCCAGCAGCGCCTCGTCGAAACGGCCGAGCCGGCGCAGGGCGATGGCGCGGTTGTTCATCAACCAGACCTCGTAGCCCATGTCCCTGTAGGGCGCTCGATCGGCGGGCGCTTCGGCGATGCTCGCCAACACTCGATTGGAATAGGCCAGAGCCTCTTCGAAGCGGCCTGCGGTCAACAGGGCATAGCTGAGGTACATGCTCAGCTCCAGCGAGTCGGGCCGCGTGTCCACCAATGAACGGTAAAGGTCCACCTCACGCGCGGCGGCATTCTCGACGTCGTAGTCGGAGGCACTGCAGTCGACGATCGCATCGAAACGTTTGTCGGCGCGCAGCTTGACCAGTTCCATGGGCGTGGAGATGCGGCGGATCGCCACGCGCGCGGCGTCGGTTTCGCCGCGATCCATGCGCATCAGCGCCAGCTCGTACCAGATCGCGCTCACGCCCTGCCCTTTGCGCCACCAATTCGCATCCAGCAGCGCTTGCAACAGATCCAGACGCAGCTGCGAGCGCGGCTCGAGCCGATAGATCAGCTGAAAGATGTGGCTATCGTCGAGATTGTCCAACAGCTCCGGCCAATGCTCGATCAAGTGGATCAGCGATCTGGTAGCCGCCTCATGGTCTTCCCGCATGCGTTCCAGGTTGGACAGCATGTACCAGTCGTCCGGATCGCCGGGATCGGTGGCGATGGCGCGCCGATACAGCTCGAGTGCGCGCTGGGTCTGATCCAGGCGCCAGGCGTTGGAGCCGGCCGCCGACAAGGTACGGCGCTGATCGTCCACGGACAGGCGGGCGAAGCGGGGATCTTCGATGGCCGCGCTGAGCGCCCGATCCGCCTCCTTGCGGTAGGCGCATTCGGCCAGGGTCAACGCGACCAGCCGGCGCTGATCGTAGGTCCGGAACAGGAAGGGCTTACGCGCGCGCTCCGCGGCGACGGCCAGCGCGCCGAGGTGCTCGCAATCGACTCCGGCGTCCGCGAACGCCGTTGGGCTGAACCCTATAACCAGACTCAGGGCGATGCTCGCCCCGACAAGCTTGCCGCGCATGCCGTCCCCTGCCGGCGCATCGCGCCGGTCCTACCCCAGATGCGGGCAGGTTAACCGAACCGCCACGGCCCGTAGCGTGTTCCGGCGCAAGGCGAGCCGTTCTAGTGCTAGCCCGCGCGACGACGCGCGGTGGCTGTCCACCGCGCGCCGCCCCGGCTCAGTAGGCGATGCTGAAACGGCGGCGGCTGTGCGCCGGGTTCTCCAGCTCGTCGATCATCGCCACCGCGTAGTCCTCGACCGAGATCTTGCTGTCGCCCCGTTCGTCGACCAGCAGTTGCTCGCCACCGATGCGGAAGCGGCCGGTGCGTTCGCCGGGGGCGATCAGCGCGGCCGGGCTGAAGAAGGTCCAGTCCAGCGACGGCTCCGCGCGCAGGGATTCGAGCACGTCGCGTCCGGCCAGTGCGGTGTCCTTCCATTGCGCCGGGAATTCCGGGGTATCGACCAATTGCAGGCCGGGCGCGACCTCCAGGCTGCCGGCGCCGCCGACCACCAGCAAACGCGGCACGCCGGCATGCTTGGTCGCGGCGACGATCGCGGCGGTGCCGCGATTGTGGTAGCCGCGCACGTCGTCCTGGGCGTGGCCGCTGAAGGCGCTGATCACGGCGTCGTGGCCGGCCAGCTGAGGGGCCAGGCGTTCGACATCGAGCACGTCGGTGCCGAGCACGGTCAGGCCCGCGGCGGGCTCCAGCCGCTCCGGGCGGCCGACCAGGGCGGTGACGCGGTGGCCGCGCGACAGGGCTTCGTTACGCAGCGCAGAGCCGATGAAGCCGCTGGCGCCGATCAGGGCGATGTTCATGGGATTGCTCCGGGTGGGTTGAGTGGGTTTAGTATTCCGAATACAAGACCACCCGATAATCCCTCGAATTTCGCTATCACTATGAAGCTGGACTTCACGATAGACCGCCTCAAGCGCATGGCCCTGTACGCCCGCGTGGTCGAACTGGGCTCGATGAGCGCGGCCGCGCGCGAGCAGGCCATGACCCCGTCGGCGGTCAGCCAGCAGCTGCGCCGGCTGGAGGAGGAGATCGGCGTGGCCCTGCTCCACCGCTCCACCCGCAAGCTCACCACCACCGAAGCCGGGCAGGCCTACTACGAGGACTGCGCGGCGATGCTGCACGCCGCGCGCGCGGCCGAGCGCCGACTCGGCGACCTGCGCGACGAGCCGCGCGGCGAATTGCGGATCGCGGTGCCGGTGGGTTTCGCCAGCCACCTGGCCGGCGCGCTGGCGCCGCTGCTGCACGCGCATCCGGCGCTGTCGCTGCGCCTGTTCGCCGAGGACCGCCAGATCGACCTGATCGGCGAACGCATCGACCTGGCGGTGCGGGTGGGCCGGCTGGTCGATTCCAACCTGGTCGCGCGCCGTCTGGCCGAGTGGAACTACCTGCTCGCGACCACGCCCGCCTACGCCCAGGCGCACGGGCTGCCGCGCACGCCGGAGGAACTGGGCCAGCATCCGATGCTGATGCTGAGCGTGATCAATCAGCCCGAGTACGTCGAACTGCACCGCCCAGGCGAACCGATGCGGCGCGTGCGCGTGGGCGGCCGCATCGTCGGCAACAGCGCCGAGGCGCTCAAGCAGATGATGCTGCAGGGCCTGGGCATCATGCGTTTGCCCGGTCCCGACGCGGCGCCGCTGCTGGCCGACGGCCGTGCGGTGCGCGTCCTGCCGGACTGGTCGATGGCGCCGCTAGGCGTGTATGCGGTCACCGCCCAACGCGAGTCGCAGCCGGCCAAGGTACGGCTGGCGATCGCCGCGCTGCAGGCCTACCTGGCCGACTGAGTCACGCCCACTGGGTCATGCCCCCTGGGTCATGCCGACTGAGGCATGCCCACCGAATCAGCCCAATCGCGCCAGTGCGCGCACCGGGAAGGTGCCGGCGCCGCACACCTTGGGCGGGATCGCGCTGAACGCGAAGCCTTCGTCCGGCAGCGCGGCGAGGTTGCGCAGATGCTCGACGATCAGAATGTCGGCGCCGAGCAAGGTGCTGTGCACCGGCCGCGCGCGGCCGCGGGTGTCGTCGATGTTCATCGAGTCGATGCCGACCAGCTTGGCGCCGCAGTCGCGCAGATAGGCCGCCGCGTCTTCGGTCAGGAACGGATGCCCGACCGCATAGCTGGGATCGGCCCAGTGCGCGTCCCAACCGGTGTGCACCAGCACCGCGCGGCCGCGGATTTCCTTGTCGCGGAACCAGGACGCGTCGATGGCCTTGACCTCGCGGTGGTCGGCGCGCACCACGATGCCGTCGAGATCGGCGAAGGCTTCGGCTTCGATCTGGGCCAGGTCGTGGCCGTGCTCGTAGCGGTGGAACGGGCAGTCGAGATAGGTGCCGGTGTTGGCGACCATCTCGATGCGCGCGATGTGGAACTCGGTGCCGGCCTCGTAGACCTCGCGCGAGGCCTCGCGGCTGAGGTAGTCGCACACGCGCGCCGCCGGCAGGCCCGGGTAGGTGACCAGGCCGTCCTCGATGGTGTGGCTGAGATCGACGTAGATCCGCCGCCCCGGCCCGGCCGCATCGGCCTTGCGCTTGTGCGCCTCGACGATGACCGCCTTGTTGAGGATGCGCGCCTGCCCGACCATCAGCAGGCGCAGATCGCGGACGATGTAGTCGACCAAGGCGGAGTCGGCGATGTCGTCGCCGTCGATGTCGAGGCGGAAGTCCTGGCCCTGGATGCCGCCGCCGTTGGTGAACTCGATTTCGAAGTCGAAGCGGACGCGGTGCTGCACGGGATCGCGATGGGTATCGTTCATGGGTCCGTGCTCTCTCAGCGACCGCTGCGCTGGCTCAGCGCGACGCTGCCCAGGATCATCGCGCCGGCGATGCCCATGGTCAGGGTCAGCGGTTCGTCCAGCAGCAACCAGGCCCAGGCCACGCCGAACACCGGGATCAGATAGGTCACGGTCGAAGCGCGGTTGGCGCCGATGCGCGCGATCAGGCGGTAGTACATGACGAAGGCCGCACCGGTGCAGAGCACGCCCAGCATCGCCGCCGACAGCCACGACTTCATCGGAATCGCCTGCGTGGGCCATTGGTTGAGCGCGAACGGCAGGGTCAGCAGCGCCGAGACGCCGAGCGTGGCCGAGGCGACCGCGGCCGGCGGCAGACCGGTCAGGTGACGGCGCACCAGGTTGATGCCGATGCCGTAGAGGAAGGCCGCACCCGCGCCCGCCGCCACCGCCCAGCTGATGCTGGCGCCGGCGGTCTTGCCGCTGGCCAGCACCACCACGCCGAGAAAGCCGACCAGCAAGGCCACGCCGCGGCGCGCGCCGATCTTCTCGCCGAAGAACAGGAACCCGACCAGCGCCGTGAACAGCACCGTCATCGCATTGGCGATCGCGCCGATCCCAGCCGGCGCGCGTTGCGCGGCCCAGGCGAACAGCATGAAGGGCACCGCCGAGTTGATCGCGCCGATCAGGGCGATCTTCGGCCACAGCTTGGCCGGGAACTGTGCGCGCGCGCGCCACAGGAAAGGCAGCAGCACCAGCGAGCCCAGCGCCAGACGCACTTCGACCAGCGGCATCGCGCCGAAGTCGTGGACGGCGATACGCATGAACAGGAACGAGGCGCCCCAGATCGCGCCCAGCACGCCCAGTTCCAACGGCGTCATCCAGGCCTGCGTCGCAGGCGTCTCCAGGGGTACGGCGGTATCGATCGAAGGCATGACGGGACTCGCATGGGGGCGGTGGGGTGGTGCGGTCTTGCGCTGCGATGCGCTGCAGGTGGAGGCCGATCGGGTGCTGCCGGTTTCGCTGCGCGAGCATGGACCCGGATCGGCAGGCCGCGGTCGCACTACGGGCCGGCTTTGGCAACAGCCAGATTTCTGGCTGAGACCATTGTCCTCACCCTAGCCGGCATCACAAGCGCATACTTTGGAGGTCAGGCACAAACTGGATTTGAGGCTAGCCATGGCCCTGCGTTCCGACCTGTTACCGGCGTTGGCGGCGTTCGAAGCCGCCGCCCGTCACCAGAATTTCGCCCACGCCGCCGAGGAGCTGCACCTGACCGCGAGCGCGGTCAGCCACCACGTGCGCAAGCTGGAAGCGCGGCTGGAAGTCAGCCTGTTCCAGCGCCACGCGCGCGGCGTGTCGCTGACCACCGAAGGCCGCCAGCTCGCCGACGCCGCGGGCTCGGCGATGGCGGACATGGAAGGCGTGCTGCGCAGCCTGCGGGCGGCGGGCGCCGAGCACGACCGTATCCGCATCACCACCCTGCACTCGTTGGCCTACACCTGGCTGCTGCCGCGCATGCCCGGCTTCGTCGCCGCGCATCCGCAGCTGTGCTTGAGCGTGGACACCGAGATCGCCCTGACCCGTTTCGACGAGGGCGGCCCCGACCTGGGCATCCGCCACGGCCCCGGCCACTGGCCGGGCCTGACCGCGCACCACCTGATGGACGACTACCTGTTCCCGGTCGCCTCGCCCAATTTGCCGGGCGTGTCCGAACTCGGCGAAGCCGCGCACGTCGCGCGCCTGCCGCTCATCTCCGACCACGCCCGCCAGGGCTGGCACGACTGGTTCCGCGCCGCCGAAGTGCATGGTGTCAAGCTCAACGAACGCTACAGCTTCAGCGATACCACCGATGCGCTACAAGCCGCGGTGTACGGCCTGGGCGCGGCCCTGGCGCGCGAACAGGTCGCCGTACCCTACCTGCGCTCGGGCCATCTGGTGCGCCTGCCCGGCCCCTCGGTCAAGGCGCGCTGGGGCTACTACGCCGTGTACCCCGCGCACCGCCGCCTACGCGCTTCGGCGCGACTGTTTCTGGATTGGTTGCTGGCGGTGGAGAAAGACTGAAGCAACGCCTGCGCTTCGGGGCAGGAGCGGCGTAAGCCGCGACCCGGAACCCTGCCTGCCATCGTTGGTTTCGTCGCGCGCGAGGATTCGCGGTCGCGGCTTACGCCGCTCCTACCCCAGCCTCCACGAGGCATGGCATCCACACGCTGCGCTTTCTGTGGGAGCGACGTAAATCGCGATTGCATGCCAACGCGGCGATCAGCGGGATCGATCGCGACTTACGTCGCTCCCACCATGAACCCGGTCGGCATCGTAATTTCTGAATCGCGGGCGGCCGGTTGAGGAGAATCGACGTGCTACCCGGCACTCCGATGGCTTCACCCATTTTTCGAGCGCATCGGACCAGAGGCTAGCGTCGAGGCCGATGTCCGGCCGCATGGAGAATCCGGGCTATCCCTGCGCTTCAAGGCCGGCGACCGTATCGTCGCGCTCGGCGAGGCCGGCTATTTCGAAGGCGGCGGGATGTACAAGGTCGCGATCGAAGTGCGACCGGACTTGTCGGCCCAGATCGATGCGGGCTTCAAGAGCGCTGCCTCTTACTGAACCGCCCCGCTTCGGGGTAGGAGCGGCGTAAGCCGCGACCGCGAATCCTCGCATGCGACGAAACCAACGGCGGCCGGCGTGGTTCCGGGTCGCGGCTTACGCCGCTCCTACCCTTGCTTGCGTCGCGGCTTCTTCTTCGCCGGCGCATTCGCCTTGCGCAAAGCCGCCGCGTAGGCCAGGTCCAGCCACGGCCGCAGGTCTTCGGCGGAGTCCAGCGCCGATTCCGGCACCGACCAATAGCTCAACGCGATCGGCTCTTTCTGTTTGAGGTAGACGAACGGCGCGCAGCCCGCGGCTTCGAACTGCGCGCGGCTGACCTCGTCGACCTTGAGATACAGCGCGTCGTCGTCGACCAGGGCGAAGAACACGCCGTCGCGGTACAGGCCGTGACAGCCGAACATGCGCCGTACCGTGACCGTGCCGATGCCGGTCATCAGATCGCGCAGGTAGTCGAGGTAGTCGTTGCTCATGCCTGCTGCTCCTTCCGGCGCGGACGCCGGAAGGATACGCGCATCCATTGCGATCGGACCGTACCGATCAGGCCGCGCCTCTTAGAAGCGATGCCACAGCCTGACGAAGTAGGCCGCGCCGTTGAGGCCGAACTGGACGCTGTCGAAGACGTGGCCGTTGTCGGTTTCGTTCGGGTCCTGACGGGTCGGCTTGACGTCGAACACGTTGGCGCCGCCGACGGTGAGCTTGGTGTTCTCGCCGAAGGCGTAGGTCACGCTGATGTCGGCCGAGGTCTTGGCGTCGTAGCGCGCGTTGGGCACGCCCGCGGCGGTGCCGGAGAAGGTGCCCAGGGTCTGCGGACCGAAGTAGATCACCTTCAGGTCGCCTTCCCAGGCGCCGCGCGAGTAGTCGAAGCCGACCACGGCCTTGGACTTGGGCGCGCCCTGCTCGATGAACAGCCGCTCGCGTTCGGACAACAGCACGTCCTCGCGGCCGACCAGGGCCGGCGGCGCATGGATGCCGGTGACCTTGGTGCGGTTGAGGTTGAGCGCGACGAAGGTGCCGAGCTTGCCGCCGCCCCACTCGGCCTCGTGGTTGAAGGTCAGGTCCAGGCCCTCGGTCTTGGTGTCGACCGAGTTGACGAAGAACTGCGCCTGGCCCACGCCCAGCGAATCCAGGATCGGTCCGATGGTCGGATCGGTGGTATCGAAGCGGCCGCTGAGCACGATGCGGTCGTCGATGTTGATGCGGTAGGCATCGAGGGTGAACGAGGTGTTGGCGGTCGGCGACCAGGTCAGGCCGAGGGTGTAGTTCTTCGAGGTCTCGTCCTTCAGCAGCGGCAGGCCCGCGGCGTTGGCGATGGTGCCGCCGTTGGGCGCGATCACCACGTCGACCGGTTCGCCGTTGATGAAGTCGGTGATGGTCGAGGAGAAGAATTTCTGCTGCAGCGACGGCGCGCGGAAGCCGGTGCTGGCCGAAGCACGCAGCATCAGCGTATCGGTGGCGCGGAAACCGGCGGCGAGCTTGCCGGTGAGGGTGTCGCCGAAATCGCTGTAGTCCTCGTAGCGCAGCGCGAAGGCGGTGGTCAGGCGATCGGTGAAGTCGGCTTCGAGGTCGACGTAGGCCGCCCAGCTGTCGCGCTCGTGGCTGCCGGCGTCGCTGGGCTGGAAGCCCGGGAAGCCCTGGCTGCCGGCGTTGCCGCCGTTGCCGACGCCGTCGGCATCGATGTAGGAGCCCGGTTCGCCGGCGAAGATGCGGTAGCGCTCGTCGCGGCGCTCGGCGCCGAAGGCGACGTTGAAACCGTGGAAGACGCTGTCGAAGTAGCGGCTGACGTCGAAGTTGTAGGTGTTCTGGCGGAACGAGAAGCCGCCGGCGTCGAAGCTGCTGGCGCTGACGCCGCGGCCGCCGTTGAGCAGGTCGAGGTTGGCGATCGAAGCGTTGAGGGTGTGGTTGATGTCGTAGCGCAGCTCGTTGTAGCCGTAGGTCGCCGACAGGTCGGCCTGCCACTCGCCGATGTCCCAGCGCAGGCCGAGGGTGCCGAAGCGGTCCTCGAGATCGCCGTCGATGAAGGGCACGAAGCCGTTGGGGTACATGGCTTCGGAGTTGCGCGACGGGATGTCTTCCGAACCGATGCCCTCGCGCGCGAACGCAGCCGAAGACGCATCGCGGTTCTGGAGGCCGGCGGTGAAGTACAAGGTCGCGTTCTCGGTCAACGGCTTCTCGCCATTGAGGAACAGGGTCTGATTGCGGATCTTGGAGTCGCCGATGATGCGCGGGCTGCCCTTGGGTTCGGAGCGGTCGGAGCGGCCGCGGTCCTGGTACTCCAGGGTGATGCCGAGCACGCCGTCGCTGCCCAGGCCGACGCCGCAGTAACCCGAGGCCAGCCAGTTCTCGCCGTCGCCGCGCGAGTACTGGCCCCAGCCGGCGACCGCTTCGCAGCCCTTGCGCTTCTTCAGGCTGATGTTCATCACGCCGGCGATCGCGTCCGAGCCGTACTGGGCGGCGGCGCCATCGCGCAGGATCTCGACGCTGTCGATCGCCATCAGCGGCAGGGTGTTGAGGTCGGTGCCGGTGTTGCCGCGGTTGCGCGCGCCGAACAGGTTGACCAGCGCCGTGGTGTGGTGGCGCTTGCCGTTGACCAGCACCAGGGTCTGGTCCGAACCCAGGCCGCGCAGCGCGGCCGAGTCGATCAGGTCGGCGCCGTCGGCGCCGGTCTGGCGGGTGGAATTGAACGAGGGCGCGGCGTATTGCAGCGACTGCGCCAGATCGAACTGGGCGCCTTCCTCGGTGGCCTGCGCCATCGGCAGCACGTCCACCGGCGAGATCGAGGCGGTATCGGACGATCGCTGGCTGCGGCGCGAGCCCAGCACCGACACGGTGTCCAGGGTCTTGGCCTCGCTGGCCGGCTCGGCCGGCGCTTGGTCCTGAGCGAGGACCGGAGCGCTGACGGCGAGGCCGCCGGCCAGGCAGAGTGCGTAGTGGACGGCGCGGAACAAACGGGTGCGGTGCTGCGTCATTGGCCTAACCCCAGGGACCGGAATTGGCGCCTAGCCTAAGCCGACTCGCCCCCGAATGGCCAAATTTCGTGAAGGTTTCGCTAAAAATCTGCAAAGTAGTTCCGGTATAAGCGGGCCGGTCCGCTCTCAGCCGGTCCGCTCTCAGCCGGCCCGCTTTCAGCCGGCCCGATCTTAGCCCGCCCGTCTCAGCCCGCCCGCCGGCCCCGCCCCAGCAGGCGGTCGATCCCGAGCAGGCCGGCACCGAACGCCAGGAACAGGACCAGCACCCCGACCGCGTTGCGCAGCACGGCCAGCCAGCCCAGCACGCCCACGTCCAGGAACGGATACGGGTATTCGTGCGCGACCGCCCCGCGCAAAAACACCCAGACCACGTACAAGGCCGGAAACAGCAGCCAGCGCCACAGGTCGCGCCGGCCCAGCGCGCCGTGCGGCACCGCCAGCAGCCACCAGGCCAGGTACAGCGCCGGCACCGCGTAATGCAGGCCCGAATCCACCCACCACTGCGCGCCCTGCGGCTGCCAGAGGTGGCGCAGGACGGTGACGTAGACCGTGCCGGTGACGCCGATCGCCAGCGCGATCCCGCCGCGCAAGCGCGCGCTCGCCAGCCAGCGCGCCAGGCGCGAGCCGCCGCCGGACACCGCCACGGCGCAGGTCGCGGCGACCAGCAGGTTGCTGAGGATGGTGAAGTAGCTCAGATACCGCACCGTCGCCAGCGCCGGCCCGATCGTGTCCAGGGTCAAACGCACCAGCAGCCAGTACTGGCCGATCAGGGCCGCCAGCGAGACCGCGGCGACCAGGGCGGCGAAGGCGCGGCCGAGCGGACCGACAGGGTTCGCTGCGGCGGATCCGAATGCGGAAGGGGCATCGCTGACTGGCATGGCCGTGCGCTCTCCTTGTGCTTGCGGCGCAGCTTCGCACGCGCCGGCACACGGCGCATCGCGACCACGGGCGATAATGAGGCTCCACCCGCGACCGCCGAACCGATGACCCCGACCACGAAGGCGCAAGTCCAGATCCACTTCTGCGTGCTGTTGTGGGGCTTCACCGCGATCCTGGGCAAACTGATCTCGCTGCCGGCACTGCCGCTGGTGTGGTCGCGCATGCTGATCGTGGTGGTCGCGCTGGCCCTGTTGCCCAAGGTCTGGCGCGGGCTTCGGGCGATGCCGGCGCGGCTACTGTGGTCCTACGCCGGCATCGGCGTGCTGGTGGCGCTGCACTGGCTGACCTTCTACGGCGCGATCAAGCTCGCCAACGCTTCGGTCGCCGCGACCTGCATCGCTCTGGCGACGGTGTTCACCGCCCTGATCGAACCCAAGCTGGCCAAGCGCCCGTTCTCCAAGCGCGAACTGGCCCTGGGCGTGGCAGTGCTGCCCGGCGTGGCCCTGGTGGTCGGCGGGGTGCCGCACGAGATGCGCGCGGGGATCGCGGTCGGTGCGCTGTCGGCGCTGCTGGTGGCGCTGTTCTCCTCGCTCAACAAACGCCTGGTCGAACACGGCGACCCGCTGACCGTGACCGCGCTGGAACTCGGCGCCGGCACCCTCGCCCTGACCGCGCTCGCGCCGGTCATGCCGCTGCTGTTCTCGGCCTTCGCCGGCGAACTGCTGGTGCTGCCGGGCCTGCGCGACACCGTGCTGCTGGTGATCCTGTCGCTGGTCTGCACCCTGCTGCCGTTCGCGTTGTCGCTGGTCGCGCTGCGCCACATGACCGCGTTCGCGGCCCAGCTCGCGATCAACCTTGAGCCCGTGTACGCGATCGTGCTCGCGATCGCCCTGCTCGGCGAGCAGCGCCAGCTCACCGGCCTGTTCTACTTCGGCGTGGCGATCATCCTGTCGGCAGTGTTCGTGCATCCGCTGATCAGCCGCCCGCGTGCGGTGTCGCAGCCGGAGCTGCTGGGGACGGCGGAAGCCAAGAGCGTGTCCGAGTAGGAATCGCCGACACCACTGGACGTGCTGCCGTTCGTGCGAGCCCGTCGAATCAGGAATGAGGATTCCGGTTAACGCCCCGCAAGCCTAGACGTGCTGATCGAGCATGATCACATTGCCGTCGGGGTCCGAAAGGATAATGTGCGCCGGTCCGACGGTGTCCGGGTCTGCGCGAGTGGTGATCCCGACGCCTTGCTCATCCAGCGACTTCTGCATATCGCGAACATCCGCAAAGGACGCCAGCGGATTCGCGCTCTGGTCCCAGCCCGGATTGAAGGTCAGGATGTTCTGGTCGAACATGCCCTGGAACAAACCGATGACGGTCGATCCGTTCTTGAGGATCAGCCAACCCTGCGATTGATCGCCGCCGAAGACGGAGAAGCCGAGCTTCTCGTAGAACGACTTGGAGACCTCAATGTCTTTCACCGCGAGGCTGACGGAAAACGCGCCGAGTTCCATAAGTCACGCTCCACGTGGTTTGAGACCGAGGCCAGCCTAGCACCCGAGCCTAACCACCTAGCCCCCCGGCATGGAGCAACGGACTAACCGCTAGAGCTGCCACAAACCGTGATCGTTTCCGCCCTGGAGATAAATGGCGAAAGTCCCGTGCCCGGGAATCGGCGTGGGCTCCACCGCGATGAAACCGCCCGCCTGCACCACGGCAGCGACGGCCGCCTCGATGTCCTTCACCAGCCAATACGGCCGCACCACCGGCTCCTCGGTCGCACGCAAGGGCGCACGCACCCCTACCCATCCGCCTCTGGCCAGCAGCGCGGTACGCGCGTGGCCCAAGCCGGCATCGGGCTCGCCGAACTTCACTCCGTTAGCTGCTTCGTATGCGGCGCACACCGCATCCACGTCCTTGGTCACGACTTCGAGATACTGGATCTGCATGCGCTATACCTCCGACATTGCGAATTGGGCCGGGCGATACATCGCTGGCCTCCAGAGCGCCTCGTCGGGAACGGGCGCGAGCTTTTGTAGATGACGGCCGATCGAATTGAACTAAGCAAAGCCGCGAAGCGGCTTCGGCTTGAATGAATTATTAAGCCCCACGCACTGCCGTGTAAATGACACTACCGACGAGACCGAGAAGACTAACTATGAAGCCAGTGCCAGAAAGCCTGGCAATCCAAACAATCGCGCGGGTGGGAAGGGAGTAGCTCTCGACAGATTGGATTGGCACCCACGGAAGGAAGAGGCGAGCACGCATGAGGTGCGGGCGGCGCGTAAGAAGTTTTCCGAACGTGGAAAAGCCAAAGACCTCACCAAGGACGTGCTCGTCCGAGCGCATTGCAAATCTAACGATCCAGCCCAAGGCCAGATGCACGCCCATGCAAAGGCCGGCCAACGCAAAGAATAGATCTGGTGCGAATGTTTCCATGGAGCTTAACGCCTGAATTAAGCCGAGCCGCGAAGCGGGTTCGGCTTGAATGAATTGTTAGGGCGCGGAGCAGACATACCCACGCGCCGTTGACCACTTCTTGCCGAAATGACCCAAGAACTTCTCCGAGATTGCCCTCGCGGCAACAAAGTCACTTGAGTCTGACCTTACGTAGGAGACAAAGCTGACGCAATTGGGAGAATAAGTGTCCAGCCCTACAAAAGTAACGTTGTCTTTTTGATACCTACGATGCTCCGGATGGTCGCTGTGCAGCTTGTATCCACGGCTCTCAAGGAAAGCACCCATTTCCAGTAAGGCCTCCCTCTCACTCGTTCAAACAAGTACCTGGGCTTGTACTACCGGCGAGTAGCTTTGCTGGGAGTACGTGCAAGCTACCGCTAGCGAGATGATTGCCACAGCGAGCATATGACGCTTCATAGCGGCCTAACACCTGAATTAAGCCGAGCCGAAAAGCGGCTTCGGCCTGAATGAATTGTTAGGCCGCATCGCTAGGGCGGTGCGACCAGTGTGATGCCAGGCTCGTCACTGAGGATAGCGCGCAAGTCGGCGTCGAGCTTTGCTACTGAAGCAGCAGTGTCTGGATTTTTGAAGATGCGTTTCCAGAAAGGAACCTCTGCCATTGGGAAGCAGTACCAGATGAGGTTCTCGTTGGGAGGTGGCGGGTCACCAGGCTGCGCGGTGCCATAGTCCACCATGCTGCCGCAGCCGACCCAGAGCATGAATGGATCGCGGGAGCACATGAGGCAACGGCCCCAGTCCTCAGCGATGATTGGCTCAATGTCGTAGCCACGCCTCTCAAATTGCGATTTGAGCCATTGGGCAAGCTGACGGCCATACATCCGAGGGTTGATCTCCTCATCCTCGCCGGGCTCGACCTCGAATAAGGTTGACGTGAAGTGATAACCGTCCATGCAGCCTAACGCCTGAATTGAGCCGAGCCGCGAAGCGGCTTCGGCTTGAATGAATTTTTAGAGCCCGCCAAGACGCCGGCAAGCTCGCCACTAAGTGCACCCCAGACTGCCGTGACAGTGGACCGGCCCACCTGAGCCGCTTGAAACAACGCCAGCCCCGACGGGCTGAGGGTATAGAACTTTCCTTGAGCTTCAACTAGGCGGCAAGCTACAAGTTGCTGCAGCGCCCCACTGAGCTCTTGCTGCGTTGGAACAGCATGGTTGATCGCATCGGCAGCTGTAGAGATATCCGCGCGGGATGCGGGAACCCTGCTCGCTGCAATAGCAACGGAGTACAGGATCCAAGCTAGGGTTCGCGGATCAGTTGCCAAGGGCTTTAACGCCTGAATTAAGCCGAGCTGCGACGCGGCTTCGGTTTGAATGAATTGTTAGGCATTGCCCTGTTTAGTTGCACCACTGCTGCTCGCATGGCTCACCGTCATTATTGCCGTCCATTTGCGTGTTTGGGCAATGCTGAAGAAAGAATGTTGCCTCCGCACAGGATGTCATTTGAGCGCAGTGAGTGCGGCCATCGCATTTGAACTGCGCAGTAGCTGGTCCGGTTGCAGCATTCTCCGCACGATTGGAGCGCCAAGACTGATCCTCTTGAGCAGGTGCGACATGACCAAGCGTTTTTGCAACAGCTTGCAGGTCCGCCGGGCCTGCATTTTTTGCCTTGAACTGATTGTAGGCAAATAGGCCAGCGCCAGCCAAGGCGAGAGGTAGAAAGAGATCTTTGACTTTCACGGGATGCTCCCGGCAAGACCCAACGCCTGAATTAAGCCGAGCCGCGAAGCGGGTTCGGCTTGAATGGACTGTTAGGCGGCAGCATCAAGGCTGGCATGCCACCGTGATAGATACTACTTCCTCGCCCTTGGCTGGGATTTGAAGCCAACAGGTTGCGTCCGGCGGATAGTACTCATAGAAGCGTCCTGTCTCTCGGTCCGCAGCAAGTGGCGCCCCGTACAAGGAGCGCATCTTGTCCAGGCGATCTCCGGGGCACAGATGCTTTGGAGTGCACCCGTCAGGCTTGTCCGAGAAAAGCCCAGCCACCACTCCGTCGCTGAACGAGACGGTTACGTGTGGATAGTAGTAGTGAAGGTTGAGAAAGTCTGATGCCTCCACTTTGCGCATAGGCTGGCCGAGCCTGGACGCAACTGCGCTAGGGGTCTCGCCGATCGCCACTCCGCCGAGCGAAATCTCGCGCTCGGGGATAACGCCCTCTCCGGCAAACGCTAGCGAAGGGATTGTAAGAAGAAGGATGTGTAGAAGTTTCATGCCGCCTAACGCCTGAATTGAGCCGAAAACAATCGCGTAGCGATTGGTTTTCGGCTTGAATGAATTGTTAGGCCCCTCGCCACGGAGGGCGAATGCCATGTTGACTCACCACAGAAGCATAGTAGTCCGCCATATCAGATAGGGACTGATGGACGTAGAGCAGGCCCTCTTGTGCCTCGTCGGACAGGTTGGAGGTCTCGATCTCGGCCACGGCGCGCGCGAGCCATGAAGCTAGATTTGAGATTGTGTCGCCCTGCACGAGCACGCCAGGATATTGCCGACCAGGATGCCGCATGACCGGCGAGTTGGGTGCGTCCGAGTAGATCTCAACTTGTTCTAACCGCATAGCAACCTACCTTGGGGGGCCTAACGCCTGAATTAAGCCGAGCCGCGAACCGGCTTCGGATTGAATGATTTGTTAGGTGCCATCACGCACCTCCGTTGAACACGACGCTGATGTATATCTGGTCATTGGGGTCCCAGTAAGCCAGGAAGTAGCACGGGCCGCCGTCAAAAACCATCACCATCTGTGACGTTGCATATGGAGGGGGTGGGCTGCAGAAAGCATTGACGAGAACGACTCGTCTGCCACGGAGCTCTCGCCCCTGATACTGGAAGGTATAGCTGTCCCAATTTGGGAGGTTCCTTTTGTCCTCTCGGGCCTCCCGTGACACATAAGGCTCAAGTTGTGACTTAGCCGCGGCCACGTCCAAAGCACTCGGTTCCCATGAGCCGCCCGGGACGGCGAGCCAGCTGCCGATTGCAATTGCTAGAGCTGCGAAATATTCCATATGGCACCTAACGCCTGAATTACGCCGAGCCGCGAAGCGGCTTCGGCCTGAATGAATTGTTAGGCGTCACCCCACTCACCGACGAACGCGATAGCGGATATGTGTGGCCTCTGGCGTATCGATTACCCGAATGATCTCCAACTCGACTCGCGACGGCAGCACATCAAACATCCGACGACCACCACCGAACAGCACTGGGATCTGGTGTATCTGTAACTCGTCCAGTACGCCGGCTTCAAGCGCTCTCTGAGCCGTATATGCGCCATGCATGAGTACGATGCGGTCCCCAGCGGCTGCCTTGGCCTGCGACATGGCACTCTCGATTCCGTCAAGCACGTACGTCACCAGTGGATAGTTCGCCACCGAAGGGCCCGGTGGGCGGTGACTGGGCACGAAAATCGGGACACCTTGATTGTCCCCACCCCAGTGATCGACCTGCTCCACGGTGCGCCGACCCGCTACGATTGCACCCGGCGGGTTCCATTCGTCCCACATTTCTCCGACCGCCCCGGCTGGACGCGAGAAGTCCCCGAACCACTCGTGCAGCCGCATAAAACCGTCGCCGCCTGGGTTGCTCGGTTCGTCGTTCGGGCCCGCGATGTATCCGTCGAGCGACATGGACATGAATAGTAGCGATGTAGCCATTTGAGTCTCCCGCGATCTAAAAGTCACAGACTCGCGACACCATTGGATGAGGTCTAACGCCTGAATCAAGCCGAGCCGCGATGCGGCTTCGGCTTGAATGAATTGTTAGGCCGCGGCCGTTAGCCAGCCATCTTGCCCAGCATGTGATCTATGACCTCGCTGTGCTCGTGCTGTGGACTGAACAAGATGACCTCGGCGTCTTGGCCGACTTTGACTGTGTGCCCGGGCGGCCAGTAGAACAAGTCGCCGCCGTTGATCTCTTCCCTTGTGCCGTCCGCATAGGCGACAGTCAGTTCACCCTGTAACACGTAGCCCCAATGCGGAGATTGGCAAAGATCGTTCTCCAACCCCTGAAGTAACGGCGCGATATCGGTACCGGCGCCGAGCGAAAAATACTCGCCGCTGATCTTGCCATATCCGGCGGCGTCGCCAAAATTAAGCTTTTGGCGGGCCACAGCGCCCGGCACATTAATTCTGACGGGTATATCTTGCTTGGCTATGCGCATCGTTTTGTTCCTCCGTCGTGACGTTGAGGTTGAACAAGCGGCCTGACGCCTGAACTAAGCCGCGCCGTGAAGCGACTTCGGCTTGAATAAATTGTTAGGCCCGGCCATTTGCCGCCGGAGCCTAGTCCTTTCGGACGATATCAACTGATATCTCCACCGCTGGAACCGCTCCACGGTTCTCGAGCCAGTGTGTGGTGTTCCTGTCCTCAGGCCAGCCAACTCCGGGACCATAGTCCGTAGCAATTCCATCCCGATGGTCGGTGATCGTTCCTTGCAGCACGTAGACGATGCCCGGCCTGTCTTTGTGGTCGTGAACCGGACCGAAAACACCACCCGGCTCGATAGTGACCATGCGCATCCGTAGCTGGCGCCCCGCCATCCCCTCGATCTCAGGACCGAGGTCCATCGCGGAAAGCAATTGAACCGAGACGCCTTTCGTTGTTGGGACGCTCACGTTGCCTCCTGGTGCCCTCCGGGGCCTAACGCCTGAATTAGGCCGAGCCGCGAAGCGGCTTCGGCTTGAATGAATTGTTAGCTGCGCGCCTACGCAGTGCCAAGATGATCAAGTTCATTGGCCTCAAGATGGTCCAGATAGCCAGACACACCCTCTTGCTTAATCAAGTGGCTCTCACGGTCAGACAGTGGAACCATATAAAGGAACCTCACTGTCTCGCCATCGGCTATGAGTTCACCTTTGGACTCGGAAGAGAACGGCGGGCGGAACAGGATGGTGCTGGCGTTGGGAAAATGAGGGACGTGCCCAGGATTGGTGAGGCGATGCCACCAATCGAGGCATTGCCCATAGTCGAACGGATACTCGGCCACATTTGCCAAGAACGCGGCGACAGCATACGCCTGACGCTCGTCGAGATGTCTACGAAGAGCCCAGTGGAGCTCAATGTATCGGGTAGTGCACTCCAACCCGAGCGCGACGTTAGAAAGACCAATTGTTACGCACGATGTGACGTCACACTCATCGTCAGCGGACCAAATTGCCACGTCTAAGCGAGGTAGTCTCCCGGGCTTAGCCATTTCAAGAGAGTCAAATGTAAAGAGGTAGGTCGGCTCACCCCAATCCTCGATTAGGTCGTTGTAGATCTCCCGGGCTCGTGCCGTCGGGTTTGTCTTTGTCTCAGTTGCCATGAGGCTGCCTCGCGCAGCTAACGCCTGAATTACGCCGAGCCGCGAAGCGGCTTCGGTTTGAATGAATTGTTAGGCGGCTACTCGACGAACCGATAGGAGAGCCAGCCCGGGCGACCACCTGTTTGCAATGCTTCCAGTAGTGCTTGGAAGGCCCGATCCTTGTGCACGCACTCACTTGCTGGGTGAGGCAATAACTCGCCATGAGCGATTTGGGTGCGTGTGGCCTCTGGTGGAACAACTGGCTCCTTTGCATCTAACGCCCGGTATTCGCTCCAATTGTCATCCAGGAAGATCAAGCTGGCGAAGTCGTCTGCCCACTCCAGCGCAGCAAAGCCCGAAATGTAGCGAGGAGCTAGCCCTAGGAATCGTTGCCATCTTGGCCTTGGACCATCGTCGTAGGAAATGGACAGCCGTCCCTGGTCGCGATCTAGGCAAGCCCGTACCGCTTCAGCTACCTCCTTGGACGAGTCAAGGACATGGTCCTCATCGTTGAGCTCGAAATACCATGGGGAGATTGCGGGAATGTCCATATAGCCGCCTAACGCCTGAATTAAGCCGAGCCGCGAAGCGGCTTCGGCTTGAATGAATTGTTAGGCCGCTAGCGGTACGAGTGGAACCCGACCTGCGACCCGTAGATACGCTCGCCATTCTTGACGCGAATTTCCAATGCGTCCAGTTGGCGCGAGATGCTTCGATAGTGCCGAAACCAGTGCATGAACTGAGGGACAGCAAGTAAGGCAAAGATGCCCGCAGCGATGTAGCCGAGGTCCAAGCGCTCCTGGCCGTACAAGAGATAGACAACCGCGAGCACAATGAGCCCGGCGGCTGGGCCGACTAGAGCAGCAACAAGCAAAGTTCGACGTGCGGTTCGCGAAGTAGCCGCCCGCACGGCAGCTAAATCTTCTAGGCGGACGATGTCGTTGTCTTCCATAGCGGCATAACGCCTGAACTAAGCCGAGCCGCGAAGCGGCTTCGGCTTGAATGAATTGTTAGGCCGCGCCATAGCCAAGCGAGACCATTAGGTCGGCAATGTGTAGCTTTCCGCAGGAGCGTGCAAGCTCAAGTGGCGTCTCCCCTGCGTGATCTGTAATTGTCCAGTCAGCGCCGGCCCGTAAGAGCACCCGGACTAGATCCGAGTTGCCCCGATACACAGCACAGTGCAACGGGGAAAAACCAAACTCGCCTTGCCAATTGAGGTCGGCGCCCAGCGCAATTAGGTGTTGAACAGCGTCAATAATCTGATAGTTGCAGGCGACAATCAGTGGACTGTCCTGGACCAGGTTGGTGCAGTTGACGCCCTGGCCGAGCTGCTCCTCTGTGAATGAATCAGTTCCGAGGAGAAATTCGTGAACAGCATGTTTCATAGCGGCCTAACGCCTGAATTAAGCCGAGCCGCGAAGCGGCTTCGGCTTGAATGAATTGTTAGGCCGACCGCCCGCGCTTGAGAACTGAGGTGCCGACCCATGACCAGTATGCAAGTACGGCGGCTAGCCAAGCAAAACCGAAATTGAGGCAGCTCTTGATGGGGCCAAACCACTCGAAGGAGTTCCCGGGTTGCTGCCCCAGCAGGTGGGGCCACGCCTCCATTTGCCAGAAGTCGGCGAACAGCCAGGCGGCCAGCCACAAAGGTGCGAGCCACCCAATTGAGAAAGCTGCGACAAGTACTTGTTTCAAGTAGCGCATGAGGTCACCGGCGGCCTAACGCCTGAACTAAGCCGAGCCGCGAAGCGGCTTCGGCTTGAATGAATTGTTAGACCTGTACCACCTAACCGAAGGCGGCAAGAACATGAGCCCAAGAGTCGCCAACTGA
>NZ_LMIK01000009.1:0-3757 GCF_001428685.1 Lysobacter sp. Root76
CACTTCGGCATCCGCCCATTGCCTTGTCAAGCTCGGTTCCAATTGCACGACCAAATGCAGATGATTGCTCATCACCGCGTAGGCGTGAACGGCGATAGCGAAGCATTCGGCCAGCAGCAGCAACCGCTGCTCAATCCAGTCCTTTCGATGCTCGTAGGACCGACCCGTGTAGCGGTCAATTCCGCATAGGAACGCGCGACGCACGCAGCGTTGCACGCAATGAAAAGTGCCGGCTTGGCCGGGTGGAATCAGCGACGCGCGTGCCTGGGTCATGTCGCCAGCATCGCGGCAATCCTATCCAAGCAACGTCAGAAACTTCTGATAGGGGTGTAGGGCGGGTGCTGAATTGTGGGTGTCCTCGTTTCCTCTTTGGGCGCAAGACAGAAAGATTAAGCAGAAAGATTAAGGACAGCCATAGTTCTCTTATCGGTGACCAAAGGTCTGAATCGGATGCCAGGTTAGTGCGGAACTGTGGGTGTCCTTGATTCTTCTTCATTGAACTGCAGAACAACCGCTAAATCTTCCGCGCAAACGCTGTAGAAGACGCTTTCCGAACTATGGGGACTCGATTCCGCAAGCAATTCAAAGACCTCGAGTTGATCAAGCCTCTCGAAGACAACCGACATCATGTCCATGACCTTGAATGACAAGTGATGCCGAAGATCAAGCAAATCGCCTTGACTTATCTTTGGCGAATCCCTAACCAAGTAGTGACCGAGCAAATTCTCCAGATCTCGCACACCTCCCAATCGCTTCACTGAAAAGAAACGCAATTGAGGCAACCATTGGTAGTAATGCCTAACGGCCTCATCCACCGAACACCCGTCGTCCATATGAACGATATAGCAGTATGAGGAGTAGTCACGCAGCCCCCCATTCATCGAGGCCAATCCAGCGAGAAACCCGTCGATCCGGGCAACTTTTCGCTCGATCTTTAGTGCGTCAATAGCGTTCATACCGGGCAACTTCCACCGTAGATGTTCGTATAGGCAGCTTCGAGTTTAATCAGCGCTGCTGTAAGTAGAGCGATTCGCCGCGCGTAACCGACATAATCGCTCGATCGCCGAGGACTATCCATGGTCCAGCCACCGTCACAACGCGCTAGGCACCGCTGCCCCGCGTATTAAGCAGCACCCAACGTACATACGACTGGGAGCTAGCGACGCGGCCCGTCGCGAGGCATACGAACACTCGTAGCCCACGGCATGGAGCAAAGCTAGGGCAATGCGCTTCGGCTACACACGCAACAGCAGCGCGCCTGGGGCAATGAGCGCCCGTAGAGAAGATTGAGGCGCTGACTCAACACGCGGTGGCGCTCGGCCGCGTGGACGGCCGGAGTCATTGGGTAAATGAACCTGACCCCTTTTTCCCTCTGCTCTTAGTCGTCGGCAGACTTGTGACCATAGACTTTGTCGATATCGCGCGCCAGATCGTGGCATGGCGAGTCTTCTGAATAGAACCTCGAGCATTCCGCCGAAGCATCGAACGCATCCACCCTGCCTCTCAAGATTTCTTCTGGAGCCTCATGTATCAGTTCGGTGAGAGCGAACGTCCGACTATTGGCTGTGGAATGAGCAGCCAACCTAACTGCAATATCTACGGTCTCACTATCAATACAGCCTTCCGGAAACAGACCATAGTCACTAGGTCGCCGCTCTTCTACTCCATAGAGGTAGATGTCGACTCGATCAGTAGGGCTCATCTGACAAACAATGCGTGCAATTTCTTGCGGAGATTGCCCTGCAACCCTCTTGTAAGAAAGCGCGAGAGGCGACTCTTGGGCGCAAGCTCCAAGGAGAAGGGCAGCGGCAAGGATGGTGTAATTTTTCATTTACATCCACACACAGGATCTTTTGATCGTCGCATGTCTGCACGTATCCGTTCTTGCATCAATATCCCATCTTTCTCGAATCCAATCGTGTCGTGAGCTTCGCCACGATCACCGGTAGACAAAAGCCCCCAAAAAGACCCCCACAAATACCTCGGGATGAAAGAAAAGCTATGCTGTTGCTTAACGTGTTCGACCTCATGCCCTAACAAAGCAAACCCAGAATATGTATCAGGACGATCATATTTTAAATAGATGTCATTTCCGATTGTAATCCCATCAAAGCCATCGACCATGAACCATGGCAAGCGGTCATGCACAGTTACATTTGAGAGCGTCTCGCTGGAATGATAATTCGAGAGAACTTCAACTTCACAATTTGTAAGTTTTCTTGCCTGCATATCGAATCCGATGGCACTCCATACGCTTGAAACCAAATTGTGAAGCATGCCCCCTCCAAGGCTTCCTGCCTCACCATCATACCCATTGTTTCGCATGTAATCGGTCGCGGCGGACTGCAGTCCGAGCGAGTCAACCAGCCCACTGGGATTCCCGCCAACATAACCGTATAGAGCCCCTCCTCCAAACAAGCCGATTGGATCAGCTTCGTTGTATCTTCCTGTAGTCGCACTATAGTCTCGGAAGAAGTTGTAGTTCAGCCCGCTCGCACCGTCGTAGCGCTGCCCCGGGAACCGCAGATCGAACACGAACGCGGTGCCGTTGTTGTCAGGGTCCTGATTCGGCGCGCTGTCGCCAAACGCTTCGTTGCCTAGCTGCCACGTCCACACGGACTTCTCCGCGACCGGGTCGATCACGTTGCGCGGCGTGCCCAGGTGATCGGCCTGGACGTAATGCAGCTTGTTGGTGTCGATCACGCCGACCGGCAGATCACGCAGCCAGACAATCTCTTGAATACGATTTCCGGCATGGTCGTACACGCCGACGGTATGCCCTGCTTCGTCGTAGCTCGCGTAAGTTTGAGCGGTGGACGTGGGGGTCGGGTAACGCCGCGTCTGTTCGCCCCTGCCGTTGTAGGCGTAGTTCATCACCGCATTCCCACCCTGCTTCACCTGTCCCATGCGATTGGCAGCGGTGTAGACGTATTCCTGGGCGGTGCCGCCCACGGCGGTGGTGTTGCCGGTCGCGTCGTAGCTGCGGGCGGTGGCGCCGACCTGCGACAGCCGATGGCTGGTGCTCGGGTAGGTATAGGTCTGCGTGACGCTCGCATCGGTCTTGCTGGTGCGGTTGCCGGTGGCGTCGTAGGTGTAGCCCTGCAGCAGCGCGTTGGTGGCGCCGTCGCGGGTTTCGGTCAGGCGGCCGAGCTTGTCGTAGGNTGCTGGTGCGGTTGCCGGTGGCGTCGTAGGTGTAGCCCTGCAGCAGCGCGTTGGTGGCGCCGTCGCGGGTTTCGGTCAGGCGGCCGAGCTTGTCGTAGGTGTAGGCGCGCAGCGGCGGTTCGGACTGGTCGCCCTTGCGCAGCTTGATCAGGTTGCCGACGGCGTCGAACTCGTAGCCCAGGGACAGGCCGTCCGGGCCGACGTCCTCGATCACGCCGGGTTGGTAGTTCTGGTTGTGGGTGCGCTTGAGGCGGCGGCCGTCGCCGTACTCCAGCTCGGCGGCGGGGCCGAAGGGGTAATAGGTGACGCTGGTCAGCAGGACCTGCGGGCTTTGGCCGGGCTGGGTCACCGTGACGCCGCTGGGCTGGCCCAGGGCGTTGTAGGTGTAATCGGCACGCGTGCCGCTGGGATAGGTCACCGACGCCAGCTGGTTAGCCAGGGTGTAGCCGTAGACCAGGGTAAACACCTGGCCGTTGGTGGTCTGGACCTTGCGCACCACGTTGCCGCGGCGGTCGTAGCAGTAGCGGGTGTTGCCGCTGCCGTCGTCCATGCGGGTCAGGCGGCCGACGCTGAAGGTCTCGCCGGTTTGGCAGAC
>NZ_LMIK01000009.1:3793-237022 GCF_001428685.1 Lysobacter sp. Root76
CGTCGTAGCTGTAGGTCGCGGTTTCGTTGCGGGCGTCGGTCTGGGTCTTGCGGTTGCCGGCGCTGTCGTAGCCGTAGCCGGTGACGCCGGTGTCCGGGCTGGTCAGCTGGGTCAGGTCGCCCAGGCCGTTGTACTGGTACTGGGTGTTCAGGCCCTTGGGGTCGGTGACCTGGGTCAGGCGGTCCAGCGCGTCGTACTGGAACTGGGTCTGGGCGTTGATGCCGGCGGTGTCCTGCAGGGTCTTCACCAAACGGCCCAGCGGGTCGTAGGTGTTGTCGGTGACCGTGCTCAACGCATCGGTGGTGGTGTCGAGGTTGCCGGCCGCGTCGTAGACGTAGCCGGTGGCGTGGTTGTAGGCGTCCTTGCCGGTCTGCAGCTGGCCGAGCTGGTTGTAGACGCGCGACAGGGTACGCAGCAACACGCCGCCGCTGTCCTTGGTGTCTTCCTTGGTGCGCTGGCCGGCGTTGTCCAGGGTGTAGACGATCTGGTTGCCGGCGTTGTCGGTGACCGTGGTCAAACGATGTGCGGCGTCGTAGCCGAACGTGGTGGTGCTGCCGTCGGGCTGGGTGATTTTGCTGACCAGACCGGTGGGCGTGTATTCGTAGCGGGTGATCGCATCGTCGGTTTCGACACCGGCGTTGGGGCCGCGGATCTTCTGCGCGGTCAGCCAACCACGCGGGTGGTACTCCAGGTCGGTGACGACACCGTTGGCGTCCTTGACCGACAGCGGGCGGCCGGCGCCGTCGAAGGCCAGGGTCTCCACGATCTGACCCAATGCGTTGGTGACCTTCCATAGGTCGCCCTTGCGGTGCGGGCAAGTGGTCGGGGCGCTAGCGCAGCTGGCGTCGTCGCTGGCGTAATAGGTGAACGTGGTGGTGTCGGCGACGTCGGTGCGCGGGCCGTTAATCGAAGTGACCAGGCCCAGCAGCGGACAAGTGCCGGCGGTGATGTCGGTCTGTTCGCAGTAGGTGGTGGTGCTGGTGCGCGTGCTAGTAGGCGTCGCCGGGTCGATTGCAGTCGAGGTCAGCGCCTGGCCGCGGGCGTTGTAGCTGTAGTCCTGGCGGGCCAGCGCGGTGCCGGTGGCGGTGTAGGTCTGGCGCTGGGTGGGCAGATCCAGAACCGTGTCCCATGCCGTGGTCTCGCTGCGCAGGCGGGTGCTGGCCGCGGCCAGCGCGTCCGTCGCCGGGCACTGGGCGGTGGTGGCCGCCGGATAGTCGTAACGGGCGATCACCCGCAGCCAGTCGGCATCGTAGTAAAGGCACGTCAGTTGATCGCCGCGACGGCGGGCGGTGACGTTCGACTTGGTGTCGTAGACGTTGCCGGCCGCGACGGATACCCCACCCGCCCCCGATTCCACGCGCTGGCTGGGCGCCTGCAAGCCCAAACGGGTCTGGAACTGGAACTGGATATTGCCGCCCAGCGGGGTCGTGACGTTGACGTTGGTGCCGTCGGCGCCGTAGTTCACCGCGTAGCGTTCGACGCCGCCGGCGTGCTCGGTGGACAGCGCGCGGGCGTTGTTGCTGTCGTAAGTGAAGGTGGCGAACGGCACACCGTTGTGCGCGACCTCGGTCAGGTACCAGCTGTTGACGATCTTGATGTAGCTGTAGGACGTGACCGACGCGCCCTGAGTGACGCTGGCCAGCTGCTGGTTGGCGTTGTAGGCGTAGGCGATGGCCTGCCCGTCGGGCAGATCGATGCGGGCCAGCAGTCCAAAGGCACCGTAGGTCAGCATGGACACGCGGCCATTGGCATCGGTGACGGACGCCACCCTGCCATCGGCATCGCGCGCATAGGTCGCCACCACGCGGCCATCGCGCAGCTCGCGCTGGAACTGGCCTTGAGCATCGTAGATTTCCTGCGCGTTACCCGGCTTGCGCAGCTCCCAGAACGTCTGGCCGTTCACCTGAAACGGGTTCAGGCGATAACGGCGCAGGTCGTCTTCGGGCTTCCACTGGCCGCCCGCGTCCTGGGTGAACGCCAGGGCCCGCCCGTCCTCGCGCATCACCAGCGCCGCCTGGAACTGCGACGGCCGCACATCGGTCACGATCAACTCACGCGTGAGATCGGAGAACCAAGAGCCACCCAAGGCGTTGGCCGAACCGACGAAGGTGGGCGACGAGTTGAAGGCGCGCGCCAAACCCAACTGCGCGGTGAGTTCGTCGCGCGCGCGCTCGATCTTGACGCCGCTGCCGCAGGAGATCGGGTTGCCCACGTCCGCGCAATGCACCAGAGGCTTGCTGGCCGTCAGCACCGTGGAATAGCGCACGCAGGTGAACTGGTTTTTCAGGTAGTTGTACCCGATGGGGCATACCTGCTTGGGCGTCACGTAGTTTTGGCGGAAGGAGTTGTACTGGATCTCGCCGTTCCACTGTATTTCGTCGTAGTAGCAGCCCACACCCAAGGTGGGATGGGTGCCATAGCGGCCGTTGGTGTACTGGGTAGGCCCCGGGAGGCGCGCGCCCACCAGCCGGCAGGCCAGGTTGCCATTGCTGAAATATCGGAGGCCGCCGCTACCGTCCGGATCAGCCTGATACATGGTGGTCGAAGGCAGCGAATGCTCCTGCGCCCAAGCATCGGCCGTTGCGCACAGCAACACCGCGAGCGCGAAGGCCCGTGCTATCCATTTCATCCCTTGTCCCCGACGCCTGCGATCAGCCGACATGATCGCGGACGGGCCGCATGCCGTACAAGGCATCTCGCTTGTGCATTCATGGCGTAGTGGGCTACGGCATGCCACGGCCGCGGTGCAGATGGCCCGCATGGCGCCGGGCTCGCAATTTCGCCCGCGCGGCGCAGTCGGGGAATGCCGCGTTGCAGTGTCAGATTTTTCTTGGGTGAAAAGTGGTGCGCGCAGGCACACGCGACCGAAGCGCGCGAGGTACCGCGTCGCGCGAGCGTGCGCGTGCGCGTGCGCGGAAACGCTGCCCTGCCCCGCATTGGCGGGCGATGCGCCGCCCGCGATTGCGCGCGTCCGACGAGGCGCGGCGTGCACCGCCGCACCACCGTCAGGTGCGGTCCGCGCTGGCGGCGGACCGCTGCCCTACTCCGCCGACGGGCGGGCCGCGTCCGCGATGCGCTCCAGGTCGTCGGCCAAGCGGTCGAAGCAACATGCCAGCGCCTCGGCCGAGATCGACAGCTGATCGGGCGCGTCCTGGTCCTGCGGCTCGGTCAGTTGGGCGAGCAGGCGCAGGTGGTCACGGGTTTGGGTTAGGGCTTGGTGGGCGGTGGCGGGGAGGGTATAGCTCAGGGGATTGATCGCCGGAATGCTATGTCCGTTCTGCATGATGGGATCCAACCTTCTTGTAAGTTGGAGCCAAACCTATCTGGCCCTTGTCGATATGCAAAATTCGAATATCACAGAACTCAGCGCCATGATCTCCGTAACTCCCCAAAGGGGTCAGGTACATTTCGGACGCAACGAACTAGGCGAGGCCGCGCTACGCCACAGCTACGACTTGCACGTCTACGTGCTGATGACGAACCACGTGCACCTGCTGGTCACTCGCGTGACCTTTGGGCCAGCTCGCACATGATGCAAGCCATCGGCCAGCGTTACGTCGCCTGCTTCAATGCCGGCTATCGCCGCACCGGCATGCTTTGGGAGGGACGATTCAAGTCCGACCTAGTCGACAGCGAATCGTATGTCCTCGCCCGCAACCGCTACATAGAGCTGAATCCGGTGCGCGCACGTATGACCCGAAGTGCCGAGGGCAGCCCATGGTCCAGCTACCGTCACAACGCGCTAGGCACCGTCGACCCGGATTTAAGCAGCACCCAACCTACACACAGCTGGCAGCCAGCGACGCGGTCCGTCGTGAGGCATACCGAACACTCGTAGCCGACGGCATGGAGCAAAACGAGATCAATGCGCTTCGGCTACACACGCAACAGCAGCGCGCCTGGGGCAATGAACGCTTCGTGGAGTTGAGGCGCTGACTCAACGTGCGGTCGCGCTACGCTGCGTGGATGGCCGAAGTCACTGGGTAAATAAACCTACCTCCTTTTCCCATTGCCACGCACGACTAACCCATCGCCAGCTTCTGAGCTAGTTTGGTCGCGCGATCTGAGAGCGAAGCAGCTTCTCCTGCGCAGCATGCATTTTCCCTAGTACCCCTTGGGACCTGATTTCAAGCCTCTCAAAATTACGCTGCCATTCCATACGCAATTGATCAAGCGCCTTAAGCCTCGCATCACCGGGCTGCAATCTTTCAGCGAATTCGGACAAGTAGCTAAAAAAAGTCATAAACGGATGCTCGTGCAAATCACCGAAACCCTGCGCATGGGCAACACTTTCGTCGAGCGAAGCGACGCCTTCGAGAAAAAAATCCCAGGCAGAATCAGGATTAATACTGCTATCAATCGAGGCTTTCAATCTCACTCTTCCAAGTGTGTTCAGAGAAAACGCGTGCCTGTGGACATTAATACTCTTTCGCGCATACGAATACGCTTTATCATGTACTCCTGCATCACTTTCCAGCAAAGCCCTCTGCTCCCAATAGCGGCCGTTCCAATCGAAATCTTGCTGCAGAGACTCGTACCAATTTCTGGCAGCCTGAATTGATGTAGACATTGAAACCACAGCATCCTTGTCCATAAGTTGACGCAAGATTAAAACCGGATATGTACGTTGCCTCAGCGATCTTAGTGAAACAAGAGGGGCCAACGCTAAAACTACTTCAAGTGAAATTCCATATCTATCCGCAGTAGAAACATGTTGACGAAAAACATACTCCGCAAGCATGCGATGACGAAACCTAAGCCCTCTTGCATCAACAACAATCAGTTCTGCCAGAGGGCCATCCGTCGCACCAAGGTCAGCAATATTTGATTGTTTCGATAGATCAAGCGCCACGTTGAACGGTAATGAGTAGCCAAGCCGATGAACCAACGAAATAGCACGCAGAACCTTTACTTGCCCAGGCTTAGCTAGTGCTATAGCCGCCGCCCATTCCTTATCTAGTCTGCTATAGAAGCCTCGCCCCTGCTCCAATCCGCTAAGGGCCATAAAGAGGTCTTCAGAATTCTGTTTCTTGAAGTAGTTCCAGAGATGAATATCGTCCCAACCAGTAGCAATTCCTAACCTCCCCACTGCGTCCCTCTTTCTAGAGATGGATAGCGCATCCGGTCTATTTACTGGACCAACCTCATACGAACCAATCAAGTATGCCCCTAGATCCTCACTAAGAATTGAAGCCCTTTTCTTTCGCTCAGCAATGACAATTAGGCATTGACCATTCACTTTCCTAGAAGCATCCAACAGCTCTCGAATACTTCCAGAGAAGTCAGCGGCATTGTCGAACACCAGCAATGTTTTTGGATTCGAGCCAAGCCAATTTAGCACCGCTTCAACATCAGGACGTTCGGTCTCTCGGAATCTAAAAATCCGGAACCCGATCGGTATAAACTCACGAGCAAGTCTAAGCAGAGCCGTTGTCTTTCCGGCTCCTGCCGCACCCGTAAATAGAATGGCTCCAGACTTATTTCCGGCAGCCGCAGCTTTCAAAGCTCTGATTGCGGAAGATGTCACTTGTCGCTGAGAGTCTAGAACATCCGCTATATCAGCCCACATTGGCTCATCGCCACCGTAAAAATCATGCGCACTCGGTACGCGCTGGCGACCGTCCGCAAGAACTTCGAACTGCTGATTGAACCGAGCCACCGCTCCAGCAGACATCGGCGTTCGGGTCATCTCGTCAAATTGCGCGCGATATTCGTCAACATCATGTTGCAATGCCAAGAAGAACTGTTCTGCATCCGCATCTATTGGCACAACTCCGCCGCGAACTAAACGCCGCCGGTCAATATCTTGAACACCCTTGATTACGGCAATAGTCGGAAATCCAGTTGATGCAAGCGAAGCATTGCCACGCGTAATGGCTTCAACCAGATCAATCTCTTCTACGAGCCTCGCCCCGATTACGAGAAACGGCCTCTGTAGCCATTGGCTCCAGAATTCCGCATGCCAATCCCCTTGAGATCTCAGGGCTTTGGCATACTCACGAAGTGTGAATACTAAAGATTCTGTTGTCGCATCGAGCGTTGACGCACGTCCGTGTAGATGCACAACTTGCACGCTATGATCACCCAGTGTCGACGGCACCAAGTTTGCCGTCCAACTGAGAGGATTCGCCTTGAAAACATGATCACTCATTGAAGTTCTTTCAAAGAGATCATCTATGTTTAAAGTCCATATACGAGACCAAGGAAAATCCAGCACTTCCCCATGCCATGTTGGCGTCGCGCCGACAAATCTAGATCGCAAGAACTGCGCCAACTTCGCTTCACCGTCCGCTATATGGCGAGCCTCCTCAAAAACAACAGCAAGATTTCTCGCATCTTGCGCACTAAAACCTAAATTAAAGGCGTCATTAATCTCCACCCCCAATCCTGGACCACTAGGTAGATTCTTACCGTGTTTATCTTTCGCGCTCATGCTGAAACCAGCACCCAAAAGCAAATTGTACTGAGCCTCAGCGATACCACGAACAAGCTGACTGGCTTGGTCGGTCGATAGATCAAACTTCAGCAGTTGCATGTGCCACTCCCTTAGAAAAAAAGGCTCCGCATTACAGAGCCATTTTCATAGCACGGTTTGCCAACTTCCCACGCACTTCAAACATTTGCGACAGGCCAGCCCAAGGCTACGCGCGCTGCGGCGTTCTCGGGCCGTTCGTAAGTCATTTTCTTCGACTGCAAGCGTATTTTGCTTAACTAGATCCGGCGCCCCCCCACCCTTGATCCGCCCCCCTTCCTCTCTGAGCGGGGATAGATGAGTTCGATCTTGGTTGTGGCGTTCCGTCCGGCCTCTTGGACAAAGGGAAGCAACACCGTTGATGGCTGTCCACCATCAACCGAATGACTAGGCTGCAGCATCCATACGCTTGGACGTCCATGACCGCATGCTGCTACGAAATGTGCGCGCGATCAAATTTCTTCCGATTCCGGCTTAGGCGACGCGACAGGGTTGCCTATCCAACCGCAATTGCGGGAGGCTTTGGGATCAAAAGGCGGCTGCCAGGGCCCAGCCTATGGGGCAGAACGCGCTGTTTAAGCGGCACTTGGGGAAGTGGATACTCCGTACCATGCTGCGCCGCCCCACCTTACTGCACGCCCCCCTCAACCGACCTCAAGCGCAAAGTACCCACTCTCCAACGTGCTGGTATCCGTAACAGCCGTAATTACCGCATTGGGGTTGGTAGTGGTGACCGTATCGGTGGTAATACCGTTGATGACGGCGTGGACGTAGAAGGTTTCGCTTAGGGACAGGGCCGCCATTTCGAAGTTGTTGCTGACCACCACGGTCTGCACCCACGCCCCGCTTTTGTGGAGGGTGAAGCTGACCGGGCTCAGGCAGGTCTTCTGGAACTGCATTTGGTCGCTTTGGGTGCTGGGCACCTCGATCACTTCGAAATCGTAGGTGCCCTGCCCTTGCACTTGCTTGACCTGCGCCAGGAAGCCGACGGGGCCGTTGGCGTCCATGGGGGCGGAGGTGTAGGTGTTGCCTTCGAGCATCGTTTCGGCGATGACTTGGTAGGCGCCCTCGGTGGGCACCGTCACGGTCTCGTTGGGGGCGATGCCCGGGATGCGGGCGAGGACGCGCTCGCCGGCCAGCACGACGAATTGGGCGATGTAATCGGTGGTGTTGCGCAGGGTGAGCGGCATGGGCGTCCTTGGTTAGTCGAAGGCGTTACAGGCAGACGGTGGGCCGGGCCGGCTGCGTGGGCAGCGACCGGACATGGTGGGCGGGTGGGCTGGGGACATCCGGCGAATGGGGCGCGTGGGCGTCAGGCTGGGCGGACCTGGGCGGCGTAACGGCCACGGTGGTGCCGACGGCGGCCAAGACGGCGCGCAGCCAGGCCAAGCCTATGAAGCCGATAAACATCGATCCCCTCCCTAGACTCGATGACGGCGCGTTGCCGGGCCCCGCGGCACTTGGACCGTGGCGGTGGGCACCGGCATTCCCCTAGGCGGCATGCTGCTACGAAATGTGCGCGCGATCAAATTCCGGCGGGCGCCGGCGGGTTGCGGTGGCTACCGTCCCCTGTCATTGGGACGGTGTGCCGGAGGGAGGCGGCAGGCCGCCTCTCTATTTGCTTGCGGGGCTGGGGTGGCGCGGTGTGGGGGGCGAATCGCGGCTTACGCCGCTCCTACAGGAAGCAGGTGGGCGGCGACGGGCGGCCGCCCCCTGCGGATGACGGGGGCGCAAGGCGGGCGGGGCCGCCGTGCGCGTTGGTCAGCTCACCAGACTTCGCAGCGGTCCTTGGCCGGCCGCACCATCGGGGCGTCGGCCTTGCACTGGAAGGCCTGCTGGAACGCCGGCAGGTTGGACAGCGGGCCGTTGACGCGGTACTTGGCGATGGGGTGTGGGTCGCCCTGGATCATGCTGCGCTGGGTTTCCAGGCGGGTTTCGTCGCCGCGCCATTGGCCCCAGGCGATGAAGAACTGTTGCTCGGGGGTGTAGCCGTCCAGGGTGGGTTCGGGGCCTTTGCCTTCGCGGGACTTGAGATAACCGCGGTAGGCGAGCTTGGCGCCGGCGAGGTCGCCGATGGATTCGCCCAGGACGAGTTTGCCGTTGTGGTGGACGCCGGGTTCGATGAAGTAGCCCTCGAACTGGTCGACGACGCATTGGCCCTTGGCGGCGAACTGGGTCTGATCCTTCGGCGTCCACCAGTTGGCGAGGCGGCCTTGGGCGTCGAACTGGGCGCCCTGGTCGTCGAAGCCGTGGCTGATCTCATGACCGATGACCACGCCGATGGCGCCGTAGTTGACGGCGTCGGTGGCGTTCACGTCGAACGCGGGCGGTTGCAGGATGCCGGCCGGGAAGACGATCTCGTTCTGTGAGGGGTTGTAGTAGGCGTTCGACGTGGGCGGGGTCATGCCCCAGCGCGTGCGGTCGGTGGGTTTGCCGATCTGGCTACGCACGTCGGCGACGTTCCAGCGCGAGGCGGCCATGACGTTGTCCCAGGCGGAGGCGCGGCTGACGACGACGCCTTTGTAGTCCTTGAACTTGTCGGGGTAGCCGAGTTTGGGGAAGAAGGTGGCGCGCTTTTCCAGGGCTTTTTGCTTGGTGGCGTCGTCCATCCAGTCGATTTCGCGGATGGTGTCGTCCATGGCCAGCAGGATGTTCTTGACCATGTCCTGCATGCGGGCCTTGGCTTCGGGCGGGAAGTATTTTTCGACGTACTTCTGGCCCAGGGCTTCGCCCAGCTGGCTGTCGGTGAGTTCGGCGCAACGCTTCCAGCGCGGTTTGATCTGGGTGGTGCCGGCCAGGAACTTGCCGTTGAAGGCGAAGTTTTCTTCGACGAAGGGCGTGGATAGGGAGTCGGCAGCGTTGTTGAGCACCTGCCATTGCAGGTAGGTCTGCCACTGGGCGATGGGGGTGGTGGCCAGTTCTTTTTCGACCTGGCGCATGAACTTGGGCTGGGTGACGTTGACGGCGTTGCGCGGCATGCCGGCGGCGTCGAAGTATTTCGCCCAGTCGAAGCTGGGCACCAGCTTGGGCAGGTCGGCGAAGGCGGTGGGGTTGTCGAGCAGTTTCGGGTCGCGCATCTGCACGTTGTCGAACGAGGCTTCGGCCAGGCGCTTTTCGAAGGCGAAGACGGTTTGGGCGTCTTGCTGGGCCTGGGCCGGGGCGACGCCGGTCAGTTCGAACATCTTGGCGACGTGAATGAGGTACTTGGCGCGCGCTTCGACGAAGCGCGGTTCGGGTTTGAGGTAGTAGTCGCGGTCGGGCATGCCCAGGCCGCCGGCGTAGAAGTGGGCGACGGTCTGGGTCGGTTCGTGCAGGTCTTCGCCGGCGTAGACGATGAAGGGCACGAAGACGCCGACGTCGTGGAGCTTGCCGATCATGCGTTGCAGGTCGGCGTTGTTCTGCATGGCGCCGGCTTCGGCCAGCCAGGGTTGCACGGGTTTGCTGCCCAGGGCGTCGATGCGGGATTCGTCCATGCAGGCGGCGTAGAAGTCGCCGGCGAGCTGGCCGGCGCTGCCCTGGGGCCAGTCGGTGCGGGCGGAGAGTTCGTTGAGGATGTCGCGGACGTGTTCTTTGTTGACCTCGCCGGATTGCCAGCGGCGGCTCCAGCGGTCCATGTAGTCGGGGATGGGGTTTTGTTTGCGCCAGGTGCCGTTGGCGTAGTCGAAGAAGTCGGTGCAGGGGTCGCCGGCGCGGTTGACGTCGGCGGGCTGGATGCCGTGCACGGCGCCGGCGGAGGCGGTAGTGGATGCGGCGAGCAATACGACGAGGGGGAGACTGGACCTGATCACGGCAACGTCCTTGCTGGGTAGGTGGGGCCACTATCAGTCAGGGGCTGGGGGGCGGCTTGGGCCAGAAGTCCTGGGTGGGCGTTGTGGATGATGGGGTGCGGGGATATGGGTTGGTCGCGGGTGTTTGGCTTTCTGTGGGAGCGGCGTGAGCCGCGATTGTGAGGGTCGGCGCTAGGTGCGGGTTTGTCGCGAGGCCGGTCGCGACTTACGTCGCTCCTACCCCAAAGCGGTGGTGGGGGTGGGGTTGGGTGGCTGTGGCGCGGTGGGTGGGGTGGCGCGTCGCGGCTTACGCCGCTCCCACAGGGAGCGGCCGGTCTCGACGCTGTTTGGCTTTCTGTGGGAGCGGCGTGAGCCGCGATTGCGGGTGGCGGCGCTAGGTGCGGGTTTGTCGCAAGGCCGGTCGCGACTTACGTCGCTCCTACCCCAAAGCGGTGGTGGGGGTGGGGGTGGGGTTGGGTGGCTGTGGCGCGGTGGGTGGGGTGGCGCATCGCGGCTTACGCCGCTCCCACAGGGAGCGGCGCATCGCTTACCTCCGCTGCTCCCACAGGGAGCTACATATCGCTTACTCCGCCGCTTCCACGGGCAGCCGAACATCGCCCACACCTGCCGCTTTGGGGTAGGAGCGGCGTGAGCCGCGATGGGGTTGGGAGGTGCCCTCACCTGCCCTGGGTTTCTCACTTAAGCTGCGGATCGGTGCGCCGGTGGATTACGGCGCGGCGGGCAACGGGGAAGGCAGGCACGGTCGGATGACGCCTGCATCGGATGGATCACTCAGGGGGAACAGGATGAACCGATACGGGACGAAGCGCTGGCTGGGCTTGATGGCCGCAGCCGGCTTGGGTGCGCTGACGGGATGCGCGTCGGTGGGACGGGAGGCGGCGGTGGGTACTCCGATGGAGGATCGTCCGATCGTCGGTGCGGGCTTCGTCGGGCAGCCGGCCGGTTGGCCGGACGCGGTGCCGTTGCCGGAGGGCGCGGAGATCGACGGCCACCGCTGCGCGAACCGGTACTGCACGCTGTGGTTCGGGCTGATGACCCTGGATGAGGCGATGGTGCTCAAGCGCCGGTACATCAAGCTGCTCAAGGACAGCGGCAAGTGGGAGCAGTTGGGTTCGCCGGACGACCCCTACGAGCCCGAGGCGTTCCGTTACACGGGCGCGGTGGAGTCCGGGTGCGGCTACATGCTGGAGATCAAGCAGGGTTCCGTCCCCAACGACTATTACCACCGCTGGCGCGTGACGACGTCGATGACCTGGTAACGCGCGCGGCTGCGGTGCGGCGCCGACGGAGGGCTTGGGAGTGAGCATGGACAAGTACGACATCAAGAAGGCCTGCAAGGCCTGGTACGGCGCGCCGGCCGGGGCGTTCGTGCGGCTGGATATGCCGGCGATGGATTACTACATGATCGACGGCGCGGGCGATCCGAACACGGCGGCCGAGTACGCGGCCGCGGTGGAGGCGCTGTATACGGCGTCGTACACGCTCAAGTTCATGAGCAAGGCGGATTTGCGGCGGGACTATGTGGTGCCGCCGCTGGAAGGTTTGTGGTGGGCGGACGATCTGTCGGATTTCGTGGCCCGGCGCAAGGATCGGTGGCGCTGGACGATGATGATCGTGGTCCCGGAGTTCGTCGGGCGGGCGATGGCGGAGGCGGCGATCGCGAAGGCGCAGGAGAAGAAGGGGCTGGCGGCGTTGTCGCGGTTGCGCTACGAGCGGTTGGAGGAAGGCACGGTCGTGCAGACGCTGCATGTGGGGCCTTACGACGACGAAGGGCCGGTCTTGAAGCGGCTGCACGAGGAGTTCTTGCCGGCGCAGTCGTTGGTGCCGACGGGGCATCATCATGAGATCTATTTGAGCGATCCGCGCAAGACGGCGGCGGCGAAGTTGAAGACGATTTTGCGGCAGCCGGTGCGGGTGGGGTGAGGTTGTCGGGGCTCTGCTCGTTCTTGTCGTAGGTCGGAGTAGGAGCGGCGGTGTCGGTGTGGGGCTGCGCTGTAGGTGCGGTGTCGGATCGCGGCTTACGCCGCTCCTACCCCAAAGCGGGTGTGGTTGGGGTTGGTTGGCGGTGGCGCGGTGTGTGGGATGGCGCGTCGCGGCTTACGCCGCTCCTACAGGGAGCCCAGGGCGGTTCGGTGCGCTGGGCCGGTGGCGCTGTGGGAGCGGCGTGAGCCGCGATTGCGTCGCCGGGTCAGCCGCGCCAGTTGGCGTGGCTGCGCCAGAACTCGACGCTGCGCTGGTAGGCGTCGCGGTCCAGTGGGACGCCGGAGCCGCCCTCCTCCACGCCCAGGGCGTTGCGCATCATGGTGATCGGCGCCATCGGCGTTTCCATCGGCTCGGCGGTGTACATGCAGCCGACCACGCCCCAGTCAGCGGTCGTGTCGGTGCCTTCCTTCGCCAGTTGCTCGCGGCTGTAGAGGATGACGATCAGGTAGTCGGCCACCGGCGGGTCGATGTTTTCGAACCAGCGCACCAACACCGGCAGCTCGTCTTTGCTGCGCGCGTCGTAGTCGCTGCGCAGCAGGTGGCGGTTGGCGTCGGTGATCGGTACCGCGAGGCAGCGGGTCGAGGTCCAGTTGTGGTGCACGTGCAGCTTGCAGAACGGGGCGTAGCCGTCGAGCACCTGCAGCGGCGCGACCTCGTTGAGGTGGCGCTCGAACTGTTCGGGCGTGCAGTCCTGGATGGTGTTGCGGCGCGGCTCGCGCGGGAACAGGCGGGCGCGGGCGAAATCGGTGAGGACGATGGTCATGGCGGCATTATCGGGCAGTTGCAGCCAGGGGCGCCCCCAGAACGCGGCAGCGATCGGCTGCCGTACTTCGCCACGGTTAGCGCAGGTACGGCGCCCGGCCGCGCTAGCGCCGGGCAGGCAACCGCGCTCAAGGCCCCACTGAAGCGCTTGCGCCCCTCTTTGCCGCCCTATTTCGGCCGATAAATCCCCCCGGCCCGTTTTTCCCGTACCCTTTCCGACCGTTTCGGCGCGCAATACGGACCTGTCCTTGAACACCAACGCTGCACCCGCCCTGGCCCTCTCGCCGGCATCCGATGCCGATGTCGCCATTTCCGGCGATCGTCTGCATGCCACCCTGGCGCTGCTGGATGCGATCATCGCCGACCGCAGCGTGCTCGATGCGCTGCCCGCGGACGAACGCGAGCGCCTGCTGCAGGCGGTCGCGCTGGTCCACCACCCCGAGCCGCGCGCGCGGCGGCAAAAATCCAAGATCCAGGCACGCGAACGAGCGCAGGAAAAAGCGCGTGCGACCGAGGCGCTGCTCGACCAGACCGGCATCCGCACCCTGCGTCGCAAGCCGGTATTCACCACGCCGAACTACTTCCCGCCGCAGGCGCCGGGCCTGCACGACCCCAGCAACCGCGCGTCCGATCCGGTGGCCCACAACGAGTCGCCGGAACTGCTGCATTGCTATGTCTGCAAGCAGAAATACACGCGCATCCATCACTTCTACGATCAGCTGTGCCCGCCCTGCGCGGAATTGAATTTCCACAAGCGCACCGAGACCGCCGATCTGCGCGGACGCGTGGCGCTGCTGACCGGCGGACGCGTCAAGATCGGCTATCAGGCCGGCTTGAAACTGCTGCGCGCGGGCGCGACGCTGATCGTGACCACGCGCTTTCCGCGCGATTCGGCTGCGCGCTACGCCGCCGAGCCGGATTTCGGCGAATGGGGCCATCGCTTGGAAGTGTTCGGGCTGGACCTGCGCCATACGCCCAGCGTGGAAGCGTTCTGCACCCAGCTGCTGGCCACGCGCGAGCGCCTGGACTTCATCATCAACAACGCTTGCCAGACCGTGCGCCGTCCGCCGGCGTTCTATGCGCACATGATGGCCGGCGAGACCGCTGCGCTGCAGACCCTGCCCGAGCACGTGCGCAAGCTGATCGGCCAGTACCAGGGCCTGCGCAGCACCGACTTGCTGCCGGGCGCCCATGCGACCGCGCTGCAAGCGGGTCGCCCCGATCCCGGCGCCACCGGCCTCACCCACGCCGCCGAGCTTTCGCAGGTACCGCTGCTGCCCGACGAACTGCTCGGCCAGGCGCACCTGTTCCCCGAAGGCCGGCTCGACCAGGACTTGCAGCAGATCGACCTGCGCGGGCGGAATTCCTGGCGCCTGCAGATGGACGAAGTGCCGTCGGTGGAGCTGTTGGAGACGCAGCTGGTCAACGCGGTCGCGCCCTTCATCATCAACGCGCGCCTGAAACCGCTGATGTTGCGCACGCCCGATGGCGCGCAGGCCGCGCGCGACAAGCATATCGTCAATGTCTCGGCGGTCGAAGGCCAGTTCTACCGCAATTTCAAGACCACCAAGCACCCGCACACCAACATGGCCAAGGCCGCGCTCAACATGATGACGCGCACCGCGGCCGCCGATTACCAGGGCGACGGCATCCACATGAACAGCGTCGACACCGGCTGGGTGACCGACGAGGATCCGGTCGAGATCGCCGCGCGCAAGACCGTCGAGGAACGCTTCCATCCGCCGCTGGATATCGTCGACGGCGCCGCCCGGATCGTCGACCCGATCATCCACGGCTTCAACACCGGCGAGCACGTGTGGGGACAGTTCCTGAAGGACTACGCGCCGACGGACTGGTGAGTTTCGCGCGATCCGCATCGAGCGGCCTGCGCAGGCGCGGCAGCGGCCACTGAGAAAGGCGAGGACCGTAGGGTGCGGTGAGCCGCAGGCGAACCGCACCATCGCGCGATCCCGATCGCCGCGCCGGCGCGGTTGTCACCGCACCCTACAACGTCGCCGCGACATCGGCGACCGTTGAAAACGCACTCCGACCCATGTTTTTTGCCGGTTTTCGCTACGAATCGCCACGCTTCGACAGCAGCCTGTCGATCACGTCGACCGGCAGCGGGAACACGATGGTGGAACTCTTCTCGCCGGCGATCTCGGTGAGCGTCTGCAGATAACGCAACTGGATCGCGCGCGGATCGCCGCCGAGCAGCCTGGCCGCTTCGACCAGCGTTGCCGCGGCTTGTTTCTCGCCTTCGGCGTGGATCACCTTGGCGCGGCGCAGGCGCTCGGCCTCGGCCTGGCGCGCGATCGCACGGACCATGGTCTCGTTGAGATCGATACGCTTGATCTCGACATTGGCCACCTTGATGCCCCAGGCATCGGTCTGCGAATCGAGGATATTGCGGATGTCGGCGTTGAGCTTGTCGCGCTCGGCAAGCATCTCGTCGAGATCGTGCTGCCCCAGCACCGAGCGCAGCGTGGTCTGTGCGAGCTGGCTGGTGGCTTCGTAGAAATGCTCGACGTTGATGATCGCCTTCTGCGGATCGATCACGCGGAAGTACACCACCGCGTTCACCTGCACCGAAACGTTGTCGCGCGAGATCACATCCTGCGGCGGCACGTCCATGACGACGGTGCGCAGTTCGACCCGCACCATCTGCTGCACAAAGGGTATCAGCAGGATCAGGCCCGGCCCTTTCACCTTGAAGAAGCGGCCCAGTTGGAAGACCACGCCACGCTCGTACTCGCGCAGGATCTTGACCGCACTCATCAGGACTGCTGCGATGAGTACGATCGCCGGAAAGTAGATGATGATGTTCATGGCGACTCCGTCATGCGTCATTGATCGAGCGGAACGACTTCCAGCACCAGGCCGTCCATCGCCTGCACGCGCACCGACTGCCCGCGGCGCACCGGCGTTCGCGATGTCGCCTGCCAGACCTCGCCACGGATCCGCACATGGCCGCGCCCATGGAAATCGCCGGTCGCGATGGCGAGATGGCCCACCAGTTCCTGCGCGCCGGTCACTACCGGCAACTTGCGCGCCTTCGCCGCCAGCCAGATCACGCTCATGAAGGCGAGCGCGCTGGCAACGGCGATGCCGAGGATCAATCGCCCCGGCAACCCGAACCCGGGCACGTCGGTATCGAACAGGATGAGCGAGCCGGCAACCAGGGCCACCAGGCCGCCGATGCCGAGCGAGCCGAAGCTGGGGAGCGCGAATTCCGCCGCCATCAGGCCCACGCCCAGCACGATCAGCGCCACGCCGGCGTAGTTCACCGGCAGCACCTGCAATGCATACAACGCCAGCAGCAGGCAGATCGCGCCGGTCACGCCGGGGAACAGCGCGCCGGGCGTATAGGCTTCGATCATCAGTGCGTACAGGCCGACCAGCAACAGCAGATAGGCCACGGTCGGTTCGGTCAATACGCCCAGCAGTCGCGCGCGCCAGTCGGGTTGCAAGGTCGTGACGGCGCCCGCATCCAGCTTCAGCTGAAATCTCCGTTGGCCCAGTTGCACTTCGCGGCCGTTCGCCTGGCGCAGCAGCGATGGCAGGTCGGCTGCGACGATCTCGATGACATGCTGCTGCAGTGCCTGGCTTGCCGTCAGGGTGGCAGCGTCGCGCACTGCGGCTTCGGCGAATTCGCTATTGCGCCCGCGCAGTTCCGCGAGGCTGCGCAGGTAAGCGACCGCGTCGTTGACGACCTTGCGCTCCATCGCCGTTGCGCCATCGCGCCGCGCGTCGGGATGCCTGTCCCGATCGGCGGCTTTTCCGGCGTCCGCTGCGTCCCCCGCATCCGGTTGCTGGCCGTGCGCCTGGTTCGCGGCGCGCTTCTCATCGTCCGGCGTGGCCGGCGTCGATGGCATGCCCGGCCCACCCATCGAGACGGGCGTCGCCGCCCCCACCGACGTGGCCGGCGCCATCACCGCAACATGACATGCGTAGAGGATGTAGGTGCCGGCACTGGCCGCGCGCGACCCTTCCGGTGCCACCCATCCGATCACCGGCACTTTCGACGAAAGAATCGCGTGGTTGATGTCGCGGGTCGCGGCATCGAGGCCGCCCGGCGTGTCGATCCGCAACACCACCGCCTGCGCGTGGTTGTCCGCCGCGCGCTTGAGGCCGCGTTGCACATAGTCGCTGGTGGCCGGGCCGATACCGCCCTTGATATCGAGCAGGTACACCCCGCCCTCCGACGCTGGAAGCGCCGGCGCCAAGCCCAGCCCGAAGGCCAACAGCAAGGCATAGCCAAGCGATCGCATGGCAAACCCCTCGGTTGCCTCTACGTCCTGTCTATTGGATACCTGCGGTTGTTAAGGCGGCGCTAGCGCCGCCCGCGGTAGATTTGCGCGCGTTTCCGTACCAGACGCGTTGGCTTGGCGGACGCGATCGCGGCTTATGCCGCTCCCACAGGAAGCTTCATGACGGCCTGCGGGTCGACTGGCCCTGCGGCCTGCAGTGTCCCCCGGCCGCCACGCTGGGTCAGACCGGTCAGCAGCTCGGCATCGCGCGTACGTGGTTGTGTGTCACGAGGGTCAGGCCGCCGACCGGGTGGCCGAACGCAGATCAGCGAAGGCGGCGACGGCCCCGCCGATCTGGTCGAAGGGCGCGATACGCCTACATGTTGCGGCGGTACTCGCCGCCCACGTCGTACAGGGCGTGGCTGATCTGGCCCAGGCTGTGGGTCTTGACCGCTTCCATCAGGCTGGCGAACACGTTGCGGCGTTCGCGCGCGGCGGCCTGCAGGCCCTTGAGGCCTTCGGCGGCGTAGCCGTTGCGGCCGGTCTGGTAGGCCAGCACGTTGTCGATCTGCTGGCCCTTCTCGCTTTCGGTCGAGCGGATCAGTTCGATCTCGGTGACGATGTCGCCGCCGTGGTCCTTGGGCAGGAAGGTGTTGACGCCGACCAGGGGCAGGCTGCCGTCGTGCTTCTTGTGTTCGTAGTACAGCGATTCTTCCTGGATCTTGCCGCGCTGGTACATGGTGTCCATGGCGCCCAGCACGCCGCCGCGCTCGCTGATGGCCTCGAATTCCTTGTAGACGGCCTCTTCGACGATATCGGTGAGCTTGTCGACGATGAAGCTGCCCTGCCAGGGGTTTTCGTTGAAGTTCAGGCCCAGCTCTTTGTTGATGATCATCTGGATCGCGACGGCGCGGCGCACCGACTCTTCGGTCGGGGTGGTGATGGCTTCGTCGTAGGCGTTGGTGTGCAGGCTGTTGCAGTTGTCGAACAGGGCGTACAGGGCCTGCAGCGTGGTGCGGATGTCGTTGAACTGGATTTCCTGGGCGTGCAGGGAGCGGCCCGAGGTCTGGATGTGGTACTTCATCATCTGGCTGCGCGGGTCGGCGCCGTAGCGCTCGCGCATGGCGCGGGCCCAGATGCGGCGGGCGACGCGGCCGATGACGGTGTATTCCGGGTCCATGCCGTTGCTGAAGAAGAACGACAGGTTGGGCGCGAAGTCGTCGATCTTCATCCCGCGCGCGAGGTAGTACTCGACGATGGTGAAGCCGTTGGACAGGGTGAAGGCGAGCTGGCTGATCGGATTGGCGCCGGCTTCGGCGATGTGGTAACCCGAGATCGACACCGAGTAGAAGTTGCGGACGTTCTTGTCGACGAAGTACTGCTGGATGTCGCCCATCATGCGCAGGGCGAACTCGGTGCTGAAGATGCAGGTGTTCTGGGCCTGGTCCTCTTTGAGGATGTCGGCCTGGACGGTGCCGCGCACGGTGGCGAGGGTCTTGTCCTTGATGCGCTGGTAGGTCTCGGGGTCGACGACCTGGTCGCCGGTGACGCCGAGCAGGCCCAGGCCGAGGCCGTCGTTGGTCTCGGGCAGCAGGCCGCCGTACTGCGGGCGCGGCTTGCCTTCGTACAGCCGCTCGATGGTGTCGTGGGCGGCGTCCCAGCGGGCGCCGTCTTCGCGCAGGTATTTCTCGACCTGCTGGTCGATGGCGGTGTTCATGAACATCGCCAGGATGATCGGCGCCGGGCCGTTGATGGTCATCGACACCGAGGTGCTGGGCGCGCACAGGTCGAAGCCGGAGTACAGCTTCTTCATGTCGTCCAGGGACGCGATGTTGACGCCGGAGTTGCCGATCTTGCCGTAGATGTCCGGGCGCACGGCCGGGTCTTCGCCGTACAGGGTGACGCTGTCGAAGGCGGTGGACAGGCGCGCGGCGGGCTGGCCGACGGAGAGGTAATGGAAGCGGCGATTGGTGCGCTCGGGCGTGCCTTCGCCGGCGAACATGCGGATCGGGTCTTCGCCGGTGCGGCGGTAGGGATACACGCCGCCGGTGTAGGGGTAGTAGCCCGGCAGGTTTTCCTTCTGCAGGAACACCAGCAGCTCGCCCCAGCTCTTGTAGGTGGGCGCGGCGATCTTCGGGATTTTCTGGTGGCTGAGCGACTCGCGGTAGTTCTCGACCTTGATGGCCTTGCCGCGCACTTCGTATTCGGTGACTTCGTCGGTGATCGACTTCAGGCGCGCGGGCCAGTCGCGCAGCAGCTTGAGGGCTTCGGAGGTGAGGCTCTGGACGGCGTCGTTGTAGCGCTGGCGCAGGGTCAGGAGGGTGCGGTCGGCGACAACAGCGCCCTCATCCGCCCTGCGGGCACCTTCTCCCGCAGGCGGGAGCAGGGCGTCGGCGGCGTAGAGATCGAGCTGCTTGGGCAGGGCCTCGTCGCCCAGGTCGTGCAGCGACTGCCAATACGACTGCGCGCGATCGGCGATCTCGGCCTGGGTTTCGATCTGGCGGTTGATGCCGCGGCCCTGTTCGGCGATCTCGGCCAGGTAGCGCACGCGGGCGCCGGGGATCAGCACGGTGGCGCGCGGTTCCTTGAGGTCGGTGTTGACGTCCGGGGTCCAGCGCTGCGCCGGCAGCGAGAGCTTCTCGCGCAGCAGGCGGCACAGGTTGGCGAACATCCAGCTGATGCCGGGGTCGTTGAACTGGCTGGCGATGGTCGGGTAGACCGGGATGTCTTCGTCCTTGGTGGCGAAGGCGACGCGGTTGCGCTTCCACTGCTTGCGCACGTCGCGCAGGGCGTCTTCGGCGCCGCGCTTGTCGAACTTGTTGAGCACGACCAGCTCGGCGTAGTCGAGCATGTCGATCTTTTCCAGCTGGCTGGGCGCGCCGAAATCGCTGGTCATGACGTACATGGGGAAGTCGACCAGGTCGACGATTTCCGAGTCGGACTGGCCGATGCCGGCGGTTTCGACGATGACCAGGTCGTAGCCCAGGCCCTTGAGGAAGCCGATGCAGTCCTTGAGCACGGCGTTGGTCGCCACGTGCTGGCGACGCGTGGCCATGGAGCGCATGTAGACGCGGTGGCTGCGCAGCGAGTTCATGCGGATGCGGTCGCCGAGCAGGGCGCCGCCGGTGCGGCGACGGGTCGGGTCGACCGAGATCACCGCGATGCGCATGTCGGGGAAGTTGGCCAGGAAGCGGTTGAGCAGTTCGTCGGTGACCGAGGATTTGCCGGCGCCGCCGGTGCCGGTGATGCCGACCACCGGGGTCTTGCCGCCGGACAGCTGCCACTGCTTGCGCAGGTGGTGGGCGAGCTGGGTTTCGTCGAGCAGGCCTTCCTCGATCGCCGAGAGGGTCTTGCCGATGGTGATTTCGTCGTCGATCGCAGCGGGCTTGTCGGGCGCGGTGTCGGCGATGCGGCCTTCGCTGGCGCGGCGGACGACGTCTTCGATCATCGCCACCAGGCCCATGTGCATGCCGTCGTTGGGGTGGTAGATGCGCTCGACGCCGTAGGCCTGGAGTTCGCGGATTTCCTCGGGGGTGATGGTGCCGCCGCCGCCGCCGAACACGCGGATGTGGCCGGCGCCGCGCTCGCGCAGCATGTCGACCATGTACTTGAAGTATTCGACGTGGCCGCCCTGGTAGCTGGACAGGGCGATGCCGTCGGCGTCTTCCTGCAGCGCGGCGCGGACCACGTCCTCGACCGAGCGGTTGTGGCCGAGGTGGACGACTTCCGCGCCCTGCCCCTGGATCAGGCGCCGCATGATGTTGATCGCGGCGTCGTGGCCGTCGAACAGGCTGGCGGCGGTGACGAAGCGCAACGGGGTGGCGTCGGCCTGGGCGGCGGGGACTACGGCAACGGGAGTGCTCATGGCGCGCTCAATACGAAAAACGAATAGGGCGCATTGTAGCGCGCGGGCTGTGGGAGGCTGGAGCCGGGCGACGTGCGGGCGGGTATGGCGCGGCGCTGGCGGGGCCGGATGGCAACGGTATGGCGGCCGTCTGTGGGAGCGGCGTAAGCCGCGATCGTGTCGCGGCGAATCTCCGATTGAGGCGGTTCGCCGGCATGTGCGGCGTCGAATCGCGGCTTACGCTGCTCCTAAAGGCGCCGCTCCCACAGGCGCGAGCGGCGCAGGTCAGGGGCGCGATGGTCGGCCTTGGGATGACATCGCCCTCAGGGGTTGGTCGATAGATAGGTGCGATGGCCTATGAGCGACGCGGTCGCGGCTTGCGCCGCGCCTGCCCCGAAGCGGCCATTGGGGGACGGCTCAGCTTGCTGGCGTGGCACTGAATCGCTGCGAGAGCAGTCGTCAACAGGCACGCGGATACGGGCGTTGTCCTGGCTGACGGCGGATGGCGCCGGTAGTGGAGCAGGAACATGACGATGCGTCCTTGGGTATTGAGCGCGGCGATCGCGGTGGCGGCGTTGGGCACGGCGGTACATGCGCCGCCGGCGCAGGCGCGCGGCTACATCGATGTGAGCGTGCGGGTGACACCGCCGCCGCCGCGCTACGAGCGGGTGCGGGTGCGCCCGGGTTACGTGTGGGCGCCGGGCTACTGGCGCTGGAACGGGCACCGTCACGTCTGGGTCGGCGGGCAGTACGTGCGGCTGCGGCCGGGCTATGTCTATGTGGCGCCGCGCTGGCACCGCTACGGGCCGGGCTGGCGCTTCAACGACGGCCATTGGGCGCGGCGCTGAACCGGCCGCCGCGGGCGTCGCGAAAAGCTAACGCCCGCGGCGTCTGCCCAGGGGCGCGGGCCTCGGTTACGCTCCGGTGGATGATCGACGACCCTGCCCTGACCCGCCTGCGCCTGGAAGCCGAGCACGGCTCGCCGCAGGCGCTCTACCAGTTGGCGACCGCGCTGGTGTCGCGCCAGCGCGTGGACGAGGCCTGCATGCTGCACCGGCGCGCGGCCGAGGCCGGGCTGGCGAACGCGCAGATCGAGTACGCGCGCATGCTGATGTACGGCGTGGGCACCGAGCCCGACCCCGAGCTCGCGGTGGAATGGCTGCTGCGCGCGGAAGCGGCGGGCAGCCCGATCGCCGGCTACTTCCTGGCCCTGATCGCGCTGGGCGAGATCGCGCTGCCGCACGACGGGCGCAGCAACGAGCGCCTGCTGAGCGCGATCCAGGCCGATTACCCGCCGGCGCTGCGCGCGGCGGCGATCCATTTCGGCCGCCGCGCCAGCGAGCGTGACCAGACCCTGTGCCTGCAACTGCTGGAACGCGGCGCGGGCCGCGGCGACATCGTCGCCGCGCGCCTGCTGGCCGAACGCCTGGCGCGCGGCGAAGGTTGCCCGGCGCAGCCGGGCGCGGCCGAGGACATCCTGCGCCAGCTGGCCGCGCACGGCATCGCGCGCCTGCCCGCCAGCGCTGCGCCGCTGCCGACCACGCTGCCGCCGATCCCGCCCGGCACGCTGGCGCTGGAGGAAGTCCTGCGGCCGGTGGCGGTGACGCCGCTGTCCTCGGCGCCGCGGCTGGCGCAGGTCGACGGCTTGTTGTCGGCCGACGAGTGCCGGCTGCTGATCGCCAGCGCGCAGCCATCGCTGCAGCGCTCGCAGACCATCGACCCGGACACCGGCGCGCCGGTGCCGCATGCGCTGCGCACCAGCAGCGATTCGGCGTTCGACCCGATCGTCGAGGACTTGGCGCTGCGCCTGGTGCAGTTGCGCATGGCGCATGCGGCGGGCGTGGCGCTGCCCCAGGCCGAGCATCTGACCGTGCTGCGCTACGCGCCAGGCGAGGAATACCGCCCGCACCGCGACTACCGGCCGCCGGAATCCTTGGAACGCGACCGTCCGCAGGCCGGCAACCGGCTGCGCACGATCTGCGTGTATCTCAATACGGTCGAGGCCGGGGGCGAGACCGAGTTCCCCGTCGCCGGCGCCAGGATCGCGCCGCTGCCGGGGCGCGCGGTGATCTTCGACAACCTGCATCCGGACGGGCGCCCGGATCCGGATTCCCTGCATGCGGGGCTGCCGGTGCTGCGCGGCGAGAAATGGCTGGCGACGCTGTGGCTGCGGGAGCGGACGTACCGGTTGTTCTGAGGCGCGCTTCGTTCCGGGGAGCGTTGCCGCGGACGCACGCCGGCAGGCCGCCCCACCCCGCTTTCTGTGGGAGCGGCGTGAGCCGCGATCGATACTCGCGGGCCTGCGGCGCAGCCTGCGTTGGCGCGCATCGCGGCTTACGCCGCTCCCACAGAAAGCACGGCGCCGGCCGCTCGGCTTTAGCTTGGCTTTGGGGTAGGAGCGGCGTAAGCCGCGACCCGCTGCCGCAAAGGATCGTGGCGTAGGCATGTGCGGTATCTCGGTCGCGGCTCACGCCGCTCCTACCCCGAGGCGGGCTGTACCGCTGGAAAGATCGTGGCGTAGGCATGTGCGGTATCTCGGTCGCGGCTCACGCCGCTCCTACCCCGAGGCGGGCTGTACCGCTGGAAAGATCGTGACGTAGGCATGTGCGGTGTCGCGGTCGCGGCTTGCGCCGCTCCTACCCCAAGGCGGGCCGGATCGGCCCACACCACCAGGCCCCTCGCCTGTTCATATTCGCCCTCGCCGCCAGCCGCCCGAACCCATACATAGCCGTATCCCCCGATTGCTTTAGACTGTCGCCCCTGCGGCGTCCGCAGTGAAGGCTCCGCGCAAGCGAAATCCTTTAATTTCACCGACTTACCAGACCTTTCTGGCGTTAAGCGCAATGCGCGATCCACGCCGTTTCGGAGCACCCGATGATTTTCGAAACCCTCGACACCTTCGGCCATGAGCAGGTCGTGTTCTGCCATAACAAGGACGCCGGCCTGAAGGCCATCATCGCGATCCATAACACGGTGCTCGGCCCGGCCCTGGGCGGCCTGCGCATGTGGCCATACAAGACCGAGCAGGACGCGCTCAACGACGTGCTGCGTCTGAGCCGCGGCATGACCTACAAGAACGCGGTCGCGGGCCTGAACATCGGCGGCGGCAAGGCCGTGATCATCGGCGACCCGGCCGCGGACAAGTCCGAAGCGCTGTTCCGCGCCTTCGGCAAGTTTGTCGATTCGCTGGGCGGCCGCTACATCACCGCCGAGGACGTCGGCATCGACGTCAACGATATGGAATACGTCTACCGCGAGACCGAGTACGTCACCGGCGTGCACCAGGTCCACGGCGGTTCGGGCGACCCGTCGCCGTTCACCGCCTACGGCACCCTGCAGGGCCTGATGGCGGCGCTGAACAAGCGCTTCGGCGACGAGGAAGTCGGCAAGTACAGCTACGCCGTGCAGGGCCTGGGCCATGTCGGCATGGAGTTCGTGAAGCTGCTGAAGGAACGCGGCGCCAAGATCTTCGTCACCGACATCAACAAGGGCCTGGTCGACAAGGCCGTGAGCGAGTACGGCGCCGAAGCGGTGAGCCTGGACGAGATCTACGACGTCAACGCCGACGTCTATTCGCCCTGCGCCCTGGGCGGCACGATCAACGAGCAGACCCTGCCGCGCCTGAAGGCCAAGATCATCTGCGGCGCGGCCAACAACCAGCTGGCCAACAACGCGATCGGCGACGAGGTGTCCAAGCGCGGCATCCTGTACGCGCCCGACTACGCGGTGAACGCCGGCGGCGTGATGAACGTGGCGCTGGAACTCGACGGCTACAACCGCGAGCGCGCCATGCGCATGATGCGCACGATCTACCACAACCTCGGCCGCATCTTCGAAATCGCCGAGCGCGACGCGATCCCGACCTACAAGGCCGCCGACCGCCTCGCCGAAGAGCGCATCGACGCGATCGGCAAGCTCAAGTTGCCGATGGGCCGCACGGCCCCGAGCTTCCGGGGTCGAATCCGCGGCGGCCACTAAGCGATTCGACGACGACGGGGCCGCAAGGCCCCGTCGCTGTTTGGGCGTCACTCACCATTTTTGTGTAACCAGATCAGATCGACAGGAGTTCCGATGCGTCCGTTCCCCCTGGGTGAAGAGATCGATGCGCTGCGCGAAGCCGTGCGCCGCTTCGCCGAAGCCGAAATCGCACCGCGCGCCGCGCAGATCGACCACGACAACGCGTTCCCGCAGGACCTGTGGCCCAAGCTGGGCGAGCTGGGCCTGCTCGGCATGACCGTGCCGGGCGAGTACGGCGGCAGCGAGATGGGTTACCTGGCCCACCTGGTGGCGATGGAAGAGATTTCGCGCGCCTCCGGTTCGGTCGGCCTGTCCTACGGCGCCCACTCCAACTTGTGCGTGTCCAACCTGTACGCCAACGCCAACGACGCCCAGCGCCAGAAGTACCTGCCCAAGCTGTGCAGCGGCGAGTGGAAGGGCGCGCTGGCGATGAGCGAACCCGGCGCCGGCTCCGACGTGGTCGGTTCGATGAGCTGCCGGGCCGAGCTCAAGGACGGGGCCTGGGTCGCCAACGGCAACAAGATGTGGATCACCAACGGCCCCGAGGCCGACGTGCTGATCGTCTACATGCGCACCGCCGGCAAGGAATCCGGCAGCCGCTGCATGACCGCCTTCATCGTCGAGAAGGGCATGCCGGGCTTCAGCACTGCGCAGAAGCTGGACAAGCTGGGCATGCGCGGCTCCAACACCTGCGAGTTGGTGTTCGAGAACTGCCGGATCCCGGCCGAGAACGTACTCGGCGAGGTCAACCAGGGCGTCAAGGTGCTGATGAGCGGTTTGAACACCGAGCGCCTGGTGCTCAGCGGCGGCCCGCTGGGCCTGATGCAGGCCGCGCTGGACAGCGCCCTGCCCTACGTGCGCGAGCGCAAGCAGTTCGACGTCGCGATCGGCACCTTCGGCCTGATGCAGGGCAAGATCGCCGACATGTACACCGCGCTGCAGTCCAGCCGCGCCTTCGCCTATCAGGTCGCGCGCGACTACGACGCCGGCCACAAGAGCCGCGTCGACGCCGCGTCCTGCCTGCTGCACGCGTCCGACAGCGCGGTGCAGGTGGCGCTGGAAGCGATCCAGTCGCTGGGCGGCAACGGCTATATCAACGAGTACCCGACCGGACGCATCCTGCGCGACGCCAAGCTCTACGCGATCGGCGCCGGCACCAATGAAATCCGGCGCATGCTGATCGGACGGGAGTTGTTCGAGGGCAATAGCTGAGCCGGCGGACGGTGGGTTCTGGTTGGTAGAGCAGCGCAAGCCGCCGCTGCCTGCGCACTGGTGCGGCGCCTGCGCTGTGCTGGTGGGCACCTGTGCTGGTGGGCCCCTGCTCTCTGTGGGAGCGGCGTGAGCCGCGATCGCGTCACCGCAAAAGCCGGCGAACTCGCCGGCTTTTGCGTTCCTGCGCCGGGCCGAGGATGCGATTCACAGCGTCGTTCGACGCCGGTTCAGTCGTTGGCCGCGTGCGAGCGGCGCGGCCGCTCGTGGCCTCATCGCGGCTTACGCCGCTCCCACAGGAGCCTGGGCTGGATTGATTGGAGCTGGCCGTGCGGCGATCCGCGGCTACACGGTCGCGGCTTACGCCGCTCCTACCCCAAAGCAAAGCCGCGATGCTGCCCCGCTCTGTCTTTAGCTTCCTGTGGGAGCGGCGTGAGCCGCGATCGCGTTACCGCAAAAGCCGGCGAACTCGCCGGCTTTTGCGTTTCTGCGCCGGGCCGAGGATGCGATTCGCAGCGTCGTTCGTCGCCGGTTCGGTCGTTGGCTGCGTGCGAGCGGCGCGGCCGTTCGTGGCCTCATCGCGGCTTACGCCGCTCCCACAGGAAGCCGGGCTGGATTGCTCGGAGCTGGCCGTGCGGCGATCCGCGGCTATACGGTCGCGGCTTACGCCGCTCCTACAGGGGCGCCGGCGCATCCTTCGACGCCTCTCGCAGACCCTCCGGCGCCTCTCGCTGCGCCCTCCAACGCCTCTCGCACACCCTCCGACGCCTCTCGCTGTACCCCTCCGACGCCGCTGCGGCGGCACTTTTAGCGACCGGTCATTGCGGCGCGGTACACCAAGATGAGCGGTTCAGGTGAAGTTTTCGTTCTCCCGTCGCAAAGGGGAAAGCGACGCCGTTCGCGCTTTCGGGTCGCGGCGGCAGCGGCCGCGCCGCCTCCCGCATGGGGTCCGACAGGGCCGCACGCCACCGCTGCAGAACCGCCCCGACCGGCATTTGCGGCAGTGCAGCATCGGGTCGCATAATCGAACGGTTCCGGCCCTGGCGCCGGCCGCACTATTCGGAGTCCGCCCATGAGCGATGTCGTCATCGTCGGTGCCAAGCGCACCGCCATCGGTTCCTTCCTCGGCCAATTCACCGGCGTCCCCACCCCGACCCTGGGCACGGCCGCGATCGCCGCCGCGCTCGATCATGCCGGCCTCCAGGCCGACCAGGTCGACGAAGTCATCATGGGCTGCGTGCTGCCCGCCGGCCTCGGCCAGGCGCCGGCGCGCCAGGCCGCGCTGGGCGCGGGGCTGCCGACCTCGGCCGGCTGCACCACCATCAACAAGGTGTGCGGCTCGGGCATGAAGGCGATCATGCTGGGCCACGACCTGATCAAGGCCGGCTCGGCCAAGGTCGTGGTCGCCGGCGGCATGGAGTCGATGACCAATGCCCCGCACCTGCTCAACAATTCGCGCACCGGCATCCGCTACGGCAGCGCCGAGATGCTCGACCACATGGCCTGGGACGGCCTGACCAATCCCTACGACGGCAAGGCCATGGGCGTGTTCGGCGACGCCACCTGCGCCCAGTACGGCTACGACCGCGCCGCGATCGATGCCTACTCCGAGGAGAGCGTCAAGCGCGCCCAGGCCGCGATCGCCAACGGTGCGTTCAAGGACGAGATCGTCGCGGTCACGGTCAAGGGCCGTAAGGGCGATGTCGTGGTGGACAGCGACGAAGAGCCCGGCAAGATCGACGTCAGCAAGATCCCGGGCCTGCGCCCGGCGTTCGGTAAGGACGGCGTGCTCACCGCCGCCGCGTCCTCGAAGATTTCCGACGGCGCCGCCGCCGCGGTACTGATGTCGGCCGACGACGCCGCCGCCCGCGGGCTCAAGCCGCTGGCCCGGATCGTCGCCCATGCCGGCCACGCCCAGGCCCCGGAGTGGTTCACCACCGCGCCGGTGAAAGCGATTTCAAACGTGCTCGAAAAGGCCGGCTGGACGGTCGCCGACGTCGATCTTTTCGAGATCAACGAGGCGTTTTCGGTGGTCGCCATGGCGCCGATGAAGGACCTGGGCATCCCCCACGAGAAGCTCAACGTCAACGGCGGCGCGGTCGCCCTGGGCCACCCGATCGGCGCCAGCGGGGCGCGTCTGGTGGTCACCCTGCTGAACGCCTTGCGCGCCCGTGGCGGCAAGCGCGGGGTCGCCTCGCTGTGCATCGGCGGCGGCGAAGCCACCGCGATCGCGGTCGAGATCCTGTGAAAGGTTAAAAACGCGTTGTGCAAAAAAAACCGGCCAGCCGCTTGACACGCGTCACTGGCTTGTCATCATGTTATCGGCGCGCAACTGCGCGTTGCCTAACTAATCGACGAGGAAACCGAATCATGACTTTCAACAAGGCGCTGCTCGCCCTGGCTCTGGGCCTGGCCCTGGCCGCTTGCTCGAACCAGAAGCAGGCTGACGACGCTGCGGCTGATGCCGCCGCTGCTTCGACCGAAGCCCAGGCCACCGCTGACGCCGCCGCTGCTACCGGCGACGCCGCTGCTACCGACGCTGCTCAGGCTGCTGCCGACACGGCCGCTACCGCTGCTGACGCCGCTGCCACCTCGGCCGACGCCGCTGCCGCTGCCGCTACCCCGGCCGCTGCCGACGCCGCTGCCGACGCTGCTGGCAAGGCTGCTGACGCTGCCGCCGACGCCGCTTCGGCCGCCACCCAGGCGACCGATGCTGCCAAGGAAGAGCCGAAGAAGTAATACCCTTTACGGGTATGCAAGACTGGAAGAGCCGCCGGTTTACCGGCGGCTTTTCCGTAGTTGATGTAGTGGTCAGTGAACGATAGAACCGGCATCGCCCGGGTCGCTGCGCGCACTGGCGTTGCCTGATGTACGTCCGCTCCAACCAGATAACTCTTCAGACAACTCCTCCGGAGACAACCATGAACACCAAGCTCCCCGTCCTCCTCGCCGCCGCCGTCCTGGCTCTGTCGGCTTGCACCAACAACACCGACACCGCGAAGGACGAGGCCGCTCAGGCCGCGACCGCCGCCGAGCAGGCTGGCGACGCCGCCGCTCAGGCCGCTGACGCCGCCGGCACCGCCGTCGCCGAAGGCGCCGACGCCGCCGCTGCCGCCACCGGCGAAGCCGCTGCCGAAGCCGGCGCCGCTGCCTCGAAGGCCGCCGACGCGACCGCCGCCGCCGCCAACGACGCCACTGCCGGCGCCGCTGCCGCGACCGCCGACGCCGCCCAGGCGACCGCCGACGCCGCTCAGAAGGTCGCCGACAAGGCCGACGCTGCTGCGACCGAAGCCAAGAAGGAAGAAGCGAAGAAGTAATTCGCTTCGTACCTGGAAACACGGAGAGGCCCGCGCAAGCGGGCCTTTCTTTTTGCGCCCTGCGTGCGCCGCGCATGGGCCCACGCCCGGCGCCCGCCGGCGAGTGTGCGAAAGCGTGATTGGCCCGCGCCGACGCTTTGTGGTTTGATGCCGCGTCTTTCGAACAGCCCGCATCGATGCCCGCGATCACCTCCCAGCTCGACCCGCGCTCGCAGGATTTCCGCGACAACGCCGCCTATCACCAGGCCTTGGTCGAGGAGCTCGACGCCCGTCTCGCCCGCGCCGCCCACGGCGGCGGCGACAAGGCCCGAGACAAGCACACCGAGCGCGGCAAGCTGCTGGCGCGCGACCGCATCGCCGCGCTGCTGGACCCGGGCTCGCCGTTCCTGGAGATCGCCCCGCTCGCCGCCGAAGGCATGTACGACGGCGCCGCGCCGGCCGCGGGCATGGTCGCCGGCATCGGCCGGGTCCAGGACCAGGAAGTGGTGATCGTCGCCAACGACGCCACGGTCAAGGGCGGCACCTACTTCCCGATGACGGTGAAGAAGCACCTGCGCGCGCAGGAAGTCGCGCGCGAGAACCGCCTGCCCTGCATCTACCTGGTCGACTCCGGCGGCGCCTTCCTGCCGCTGCAAGACGAGGTCTTCCCCGACCGCGAACACTTCGGCCGCATCTTCTACAACCAGGCCCGGCTGAGCGCGGAAAACATTCCGCAGATCGCCGTGGTCATGGGCAGTTGCACCGCCGGCGGCGCCTACGTGCCGGCGATGTGCGACGAATCGATCATCGTGAAAGAACAAGGCACGATCTTCCTCGGCGGCCCGCCGCTGGTGAAGGCCGCGACCGGCGAAGTCGTGGACGCCGAAGCCCTGGGCGGCGCCGAAGTCCACACCACCGTGTCCGGCGTAGCCGACCACTTCGCCGAAGACGACCGCCACGCGCTGCAGATCGCGCGCGAGATCGTCGGCAACCTCAACCGCCGCAAGGTCCTGCCGGTCGCCGTGCAGCCCGCGCGCGAGCCGCTGTACCCGGCCGATGAGCTGTACGGCATCGTGCCCAAGGACACCCGCCGCCCGTTCGACATCCGCGAGGTGATCGCGCGCATCGTCGACGGCAGCGACCTGCAGGAGTTCAAGGCGCGCTACGCCAAGACCCTGGTGACCGGCTTCGCCCATGTACACGGCTACCCCGTCGGCATCGTCGCCAACAACGGCATCCTGTTCGCCGAGAGCGCGCTCAAGGGCGCGCACTTCATCGAGCTGTGCAACCAGCGCGGCATCCCGCTGGTGTTCCTGCAGAACATCACCGGCTTCATGGTCGGCAAGAAGTACGAGAACGCCGGCATCGCCAAGGACGGGGCCAAGATGGTCACCGCCGTGGCCTGCTCGCACGTGCCCAAGTTCACCGTGGTGATCGGCGGCAGCTTCGGCGCGGGCAATTACGCCATGTGCGGCCGCGCTTACGGCGCGCGCTTCCTGTGGATGTGGCCGAACGCGCGCATCAGCGTGATGGGCGGCGAACAGGCCGCTTCGGTGCTGGCCACCGTGCGCCGCGACGGCATCGAGGCCGCCGGCAAGGTGTGGACGCCGGAAGAGGAAGAGAGCTTCAAGGCGCCGATCCGCGAGCAGTACGAATCGCAGGGCAATCCCTACTACGCCAGCGCGCGACTGTGGGACGACGGCATCATCGACCCGGCCGACACCCGCCGCGTGCTCGGCCTGGGCCTGTCGGCCAGCCTCAATGCGCCGATCGAGGACCGCACCCGCTTCGGCGTATTCCGGATGTAGTCCGTGGGGCCCGGGAACGGAGCCAAGCGCCGCTTTGCCGCGGTGGCCCACCCCGCGCCCGATCTCAGGTTCCGCTTCCCCGCCCACGGCCAGGCCTCGCCGCCCGCCCCCAGCCAGCCGGCGAGCCAGGGCTGGATCACCCGCCTACGGCTTGGGATCGGCTGCTGTTACAGCCGGCGACGCCCATGACCGCGCCCGCGCAACGTGCCGGGCGAGCCCGCGGCACGGTATCTTCTCGATCTACGCGCAGGACGCGCGACGCCCAGACCGCCACCGATCGGCGGACGCGACGCTCACGACCTGCATGACCCCGACCACGCAGCCTCATACCTCGCACCCATGATCGTCGGCATCGACCTCGGCACCACCCACTCCCTAATCGGCAGTTACGGCCCGGACGGCCCCCGCCTGATCCCGAACGCGCTGGGCGAGCTGCTGACGCCCTCGGTGGTCAGCGTCGACGACGCCGGCGCGATCATCGTCGGCCGCGCCGCCCAGGAGCGCATGGTCTCGCACCCGCAGCGCAGCGTCGGCGCGTTCAAGCGCTGGATGGGCACCGACCGCCGCACCAGCCTGGGCAAGCACGCGTTCCGGCCCGAGGAACTGTCGGCGCTGATCCTCAAGTCGCTGCTCGCCGACGCCGAGGCCCAGTTGGGCGGCAAGGTCGAAGAGGCGGTGATCAGCGTGCCGGCCTATTTTTCCGACAGCCAGCGCAAGGCCACGCGCATCGCCGGCGAGCTGGCCGGGATCCGGGTCGAGCGCCTGATCAACGAACCCACCGCGGCTGCCCTGGCTTACGGTCTGCAGCAGCGCAGCGAGGGCCGCTACCTGGTGTTCGACCTCGGCGGCGGCACCTTCGATGTCTCGATCCTGGAAATGTACGACGGGATCATGGAAGTCCACGCCAGCGCCGGCGACAACTTCCTCGGCGGCGAAGACTTCTCGCGCTGCATGCGCGACGCCTTCCTGCGCGACAACGACCTCGGCCTGGAGCGGCTGTCGCTGGCCGAACTGGCGCAGCTGGAACGGCGCCTGGAACTGGCCAAGCGCGAGCTCGCGCACGGCCACGAAGCCGAGGTCGAGATCGTCCTGCAAGGCCAGCCGCGGCGCTGGCGCATGGACGAGCACACGTTCGCGCAGCTGTGCGACCCGCTGGTGCAGCGCCTGCGCGCGCCGCTGGAACGCGCCATGCGCGACGCCAAGCTGCGCCCGGACCAGCTCGACGAGATCGTGCTGGTCGGCGGCGCCTCGCGCATGCCGCTGGCCGCGCGCCTGGTCTCGCGCATGTTCGGGCGCCTGCCGCTGCGCCACGTCAACCCGGACGAAGCGATCGGGCTGGGCGCCTGCGTCGCCGCCGGCATGAAGGCGCGCGACGAATCGCTGGAGGAGATCATCCTCACCGACGTCTGCCCGCACACCCTGGGCGTCAACACCGCCGAGGAGACCGGCAACGGCCAGCACGCCAGCGGCATCTTCTCGCCGATCATCCACCGCAACAGCACCGTGCCGGTGAGCCGGGTCGAGCGCTACTACCCGCTGCGCGACGGCCAGCGCCAGGTCGAGTTCGAGATCTACCAGGGCGAGAGCCCGCGGGTGGAGAACAACGTGCGTCTGGGCAGCGTCTCGGTCGACCTGCCGCCCATGCGCCGCAACGAGAACCCGGTCGATATCCGCTTCACCTACGACATCAACGGCCTGCTCCAGGTCGAGGCCACGGCGCTGTCGACCGGCCTGACCCGCGAGGTGGTGCTGGAAAAAAACCCCGGCGTGCTCGGCGCCGACGAGATCCGCGCGCGCCTGGCGGTGCTGGCCGCGCTCAAGGTGCATCCGCGCGACCAGCAGGAAAACATCGCCCTGATCGCGCGCGGCGAACGCCTGTACGAAGAACTGCTGTGGGCGCGCGATCAACTGCAATCGGCCTTGCTGCAGTTCCGCAGCGTGCTCGACGGCCAGGACGTGCGGGTGATCTCCGAGCATCGCGGCGAGTTCAGCCAGTTCCTGGACCAGATCGAGGGCCAGGGCCACGCATGAATCCGTTTGCGGAGCTCGGACTGGAGCAGGACGCCGACGAGCGCGAGGTCAAGCGCGCCTACGCGGCCGCGCTGCGCCAGGCGCGCCCCGATCAGGATCCCGAGCGGTTTCAGCGCGTAAACGAAGCCTACCGGGCCTGCCTGGACTGGCTGGCCTGGCGGCGCCACTACGACGCTCAGGACGACGACAGCGACGAGAACCACGAGGCGGAGACGAGCGAAGCCGCGGACCCGGCGCCCTCGCCCGCCGCCATCGCAGCCGATGCCGATGCCGATGAGCACGATCCGTACGCCGAACAAGACGAACACTCGGCGTTCCCGGATCCGAAGCAGTTCGTCGCCGAGCTGTTCGAAGTCTCCAGCCTGGGCAGCGCCCAGGACATCCACGACTGGCTGCAGTCGCACCCTGCCTTCTACGCGATCGGCGCACGCGAAATGTATGCGCCCAGCGTGATCGCGCAGCTGCAGGACGAACCCAACCTGCCGCCGCGCCACCTCGCCGCCTTGCTGCATTTCTTCGGCCTGGACGAGGTCGGCGAACCGCGCGCCTGGCTGGAACCCAAGATCGAGGCCCTGCAGCGGCGCGCCCTGGTCACGCCGGAGGACAGCGCCGCCATACGCCTGCTGTTCGGCCGGCGCGACGGCGAGCCGCACCGTCGCGAAGGCTTGCCGCCGGGCATGATCTGGGTGCTGGTGATGACCGCGATCGCGGTCGCTCGCTGCATGCACACGACCTGACACGCGCGATGCACGACCCCTTCGCCCTGCTCGGCCTGCCGCGCGACGCCGACGAGCGCGCGATCAAGCGCGCCTATGCGCAGCGCCTGCGCACGACCCGGCCCGACGACGACCCGGCCGGATTCCAGCGCCTCAACGAGATCTACCAGCGTTGCCTGGCGCTGGCGGCGAACCCTCAGGCCTGGCGGCACGACGAGGACGACCACGAAGAAGACGACGAAGCGGCCGATGCCGGCGCAGGCGAACTCGCCGTGCTCGCCAGCGCGCGCAGCGACGCCGTCGCCGAGGCGAGCGCGGATGCCATCGCCGTTGCCGTCGCCACCGACGCCGCTTTCGCCGCCGGCGACGAAACACCCGAGTCCGCGTACTGGAACTTCGATATCGGCGCCTTCATCGACGACCTGCTCGATCACGCCCAGCGCGACACGCCGCAGACGCTGGAACGCTGGCTGCGCGGCCTGGTACCGCTGTACTCGCTGCAGCTCAAGCAGGCCTTGCGTACGCCCGTCGCGCGCGCGCTGATCGAATCCATGCCGCCGCCCCCGCCGCCGCAACTGCGCGTGGCGATGCGGTTCTTCGACCTCGATGGCGTGTCGGCGGACGGCGATTCGCTGCAGTACGACCTGCAGCAAATCCTGGCCAAGGTCGACGAGGTGGTGGAGCTGGAGCGCGAGATCGCGGAGCTGCGCTCACCGCGGACCAAGCCGATCGATTTCCTGCTGATGCGCGAGCTGCTGGGGCCGCGACACTGGTTGCGGCGGCTGTTCGTGCTGCTGATCCCGCTGCTGCCTTCGCGCTTGAACGAGCTGCGGCTGGCGCTGGAAGGCGATTATCCCAACGCCATCCAAGCGCGGCTGGATCCCGAAAGCGTCGCATTCTGGCAGCGCGCCACCGACCGCAACGGTTTCGACTGGCGCCGGCTGCTGATCGCGCCGCTGCGCATACCGCTGTACTACGCAGCGACGATGGCCTTCCTCGCCGCGCTGACTATGAGCGCCGCGCCGTTCGAGAAGCTGGGCTATCACAGCCTGTTGCTGGCCGTCGCTGTGCTGGGCTGGACGCTGTCGAGCACCGCCATACCGCGGATCGCGCGCTATTTCGAACGCAAACACGGCTGGGATCCGGCGCTGCTGCACAGCGCGGTGCTGATTGCCTGCGGTCTCGCGGCGAGCCCGTGGTGGCCGGTCGCCGCGATCGCGCTGTTCGTCGTGGTCGGGCTGGCCTGGACCGCGCCGCGTCCCATGCTGAAGCAAGGGCTGCCTGCGGTCCTTGCGATGGCCACCGGCGCGATCGCCGTATTCGTGAACGGGCTGGCCTTGCACAACGGCGAATCGGCGAGCACACCGGTCCTGATCGCCACCGGGCTCTACGCCGGCGCGGTACCGATCCTGCACGACGTGTTCCACGCATGGCGCAAGCGCATCAGCCTGTACGAAGCGCGCCGCCGGCTGGGCGGATTCTGGTGGCTGGTCGCCGCACACGTGCTGGCGTCGACGACGTTTCCGGCCTGGATTCCGCTGCTGCGCGACTGAATGCGCGAACTCGACACAGGATCGAGACGGCCCTAGCCCTGTTCATCGTCCTGAAAAATATCTGAACCATTCTGCGCTCGCGCAGGATGCAACTGCACGGTAACAAACCGCGCAAATCCGCGTTGTTGTTGGCGACGCGCAGACCGCACCGAAACTGAATCGGCGATGCAGATTTTCGCTGCACGAATTGGTGAGCCGCATCACACCGATCGCGTGGTATCAGCGTGTTAGCCTCCAAAGCTCACGCACGCTGTCACCCGTTCTTCACCCGAACGTTCCCCCGAACAGAGGAAGCCGCGCTATGGCCATTTTCAATCAGCCCAACTCGCCCAAGCGCGAGACGGTACCGCCGCCGCAACCCGAGACCGCCCTCAAGCGCGAACCCGACACGGCCAACGAAATCAGCTTCGGTCAGGCCGCTGCGCCCGCACCCGCGCCGTTCGCCAGCACCGCGCCGGCACCGTCGTACGCGGCCAAGCCGGTCGAGCGCGAAGGCGGCAAGGAATCGCTGATCGCTTCGGATCTGTCGATCGAAGGCAAGATCCAGGGCTCCGGCCATATCCGCATCGCCGGCCGCTTCAAGGGCGATGTGCAGGTCGACGGCGATCTCACCATTGAAGTCGGCGCCAAGTTGAACGGCGGCGTGAAAGCACGCAAGGTCGTGATCGCGGGCGAGCTCGAAGGCAACATCGATGCGGCGCAGCGCGTCGAACTGCTCGAAGGCGGCGCCATGCTCGGCGACGTCAAGGCCGGCGTGGTCACCGTCGCCCCGGGTTCGCGCATGCGCGGCCAAGTCGAGTTCGGCTTCGAGGACAAGGACGGCAAAGGCGGCGACAAGGTAGGCAACGGCAAGTCGGAGAACGGCGCCAGCGCATGAGCGCCGTGCGCCAGGGCTTGCCCGGTTCGACGCGCACCTGTCCGCATTGCAAGACCACGATCCTCGACAGCGCCAGCGTCTGCCCCGCCTGCAAGCACCACCTCAAGTTCGACCCGGACGCGCTGCAACAGGCGGCGGCGAAGTTTTCGCCGCTGCATGTCGAAGGCACGATCCACGCGCCCGCCGAGGGCGCGTGGGAGTACACCATGCTGCTGGCGATCCGCGACGAGGACGGCAACGAGATCACCCGCCAGGTGGTCGGCGTAGGTGCCTTGTTTCCGGGGGAGCAGCGCACCTTCACCTTGGCCGTCGAGGCGGTGGCCGCGACCGGCTACAAAGCGGTCAAGCGCAAGCGCTGATCCGCTATCCCGATCACGCTTCGGCATGGCCGGCGTTTGTTGCGCCGGCCATGCCGCGCTAGCATGCCGATGCCACGCTTTACCCACCCCCGCGCAGACCTGCGCGCGGCGCCGGATCGCGTGAGAACGGATAGTCCCTACAAGGAATAGTCCCTACAAGGAGACGTAGCCATGACCAAGTCGCTGATCGACAAGATCGGGCGCGAACGCGCCGACCAGATGATAGAGAAGGCGGTGACCGACGCGGTCGCCGAAGCACAGGCGAACGGCCTGCCCGAGGCCGTGAAGATCGATGGTGTGTGGGTCAAGCGATACCCGGACGGTCGGATCGAACCGATCGATGGGGGGGCTTCCCATGCCGCCCAATGACGACGCGCCGACGATGGTGGTCCTGGCCGGTCCGAACGGATCCGGCAAGAGCACCATCACCCGTGAGCTCCGCGAGAGCGAGCACTTCCCCAAGAACTACATCAACGCCGACGACATCGCGGTCACGCTGAAGGAGCGTTACCCGGACGAGAACCTGCGCAACCTGCACGCGGCCAACATGGCCGAGGACCAGCGCAAGGCCGCGGTCAACGGCGACAAGCCGTTCGCTTTCGAGACGGTGATGTCGACGCCCGGCAAACTGGCCTTGTTCGACGAGGCGCACACCAAAGGCTTCGGTGTCGACCTGGTGTTCGTGACCACCGAGAGCGCGCAGATCAACAAGGTGCGCGTCGAGAACCGCGCCGCACTGGGCGGGCACTCGGTCGACGGCGCCAAGATCGTCGAACGTTACGAGCGCGCCATGGGCCTGCTGCCGGCGGCGGTCGAAAAGGCCGACACCGCGCATATCTACGACAACACCGGCAAGAAGCCCATGCTGGTGGCGGAGAAGCATCCCGACGGCCACATGAGCTATCCGCTCGGCGAACAGACGCCGGCCTGGGTGGTGGAGCGCCTGCAGAAGCCGCTGGAGCAACGCGAGAAGTCGCGCGCCGAACTCGTCGCCATGGCCGAACAGGTCAAACCCGGCTCGTCGTCGATGATGGTCGACGCCGACATCGGCCGCGGCCTGACCTACAAGGGCCTGGTCGCCAAGACCACCGACAGCCACGTCATGCAGTTCGTGCCCGGCCACGAGAGCGGACAGGCCAAGCTGGTCGTGCACGACCGCAGCGTGGCGCCGACCGGCGACTACGCCAACCTGTCCCGCCCGGAGCACCGCGGCACCCAGGTCGAGATCGGCTACGCCTTCGGCGCAGACGGCAAGCATCCGGCGACCTCGCACGTGGTCGCGCCGGCGCTCGCGCAGGGCCAGCAGCAGCAACAGCAGCAGGGGCAGATGCCGCCGCCGGGGCAGGAGCCGCCCTCGCAGGGGCCGCGTTCCAAGCTCTGAGCCGTCGCAGCCGACGGTCGTCTATCAGAAGCCTCGCAGTCGCGGGGCTTCTTTTTGCGCGTCGGGAAAACCGCGTTGCTGTTCCCGCGGACGCGCTTGCGCCTTCGCGAAGGCAGATGGAGGAAGATTCGCTTCCGCAGCGGAGAACGAATTCTCGGCGCAGTTTTTACGGAACTGCGACGATCAGTCCGTCGGCCCGCAGTTGTCGCAACCGGCGCAGTTGGGGCCGGACGCACTGGGCGCCGGCGCGATCGCGCGCCCGAGGCGGCGCATCCAGTCCGGGCGCCCGTCGCGCACCAGCGGCAGCGCGCAGACGATGCGCAGGCGGCGCACGCCGCCGGGGAACTGCTTCTTCGCGACCACGGCCGCGCTGACGATCACCGCCAGCGCGATCACCAGGTATTGCGCGAGCAGCCCGGCGTCCATGCTCAGCCCGCTCCCAGCGCGACCGCGACCTGATAGGTCACGAACGAGGCCAGGTAGGCCAGCGCGAACAGGTAGCCGGCGCTGATCGCGACCTGCTTCCAGGAGTTGGTCTCGCGCCGGATCGTGGCCAGGGTCGAGATGCACTGCGGCGCGTAGATGAACCACACCAGCAACGCCAGAGCGGTCGCCAGCGACCAGCCGTCGGTGATGATCGGCGCCAGCGCCTGCGCCGCGGCCTCGTCGTCGGCGGCTGACAGCGCGTACACCGTGGCCAGCGAGGACACCGCGACTTCGCGCGCGGCCAGGCCCGGGATCAGGGCGATGCAGATCTGCCAGTTGAAGCCGATCGGCGCGAACACCGCGGTCATGGCATGGCCGATGCGGCCGGCGAAGCTGTATTCGATCGCCGGCATCGTCGCGTCGGCGGGCGCGCCCGGGAACGACAGCAGGAACCACAGCAGGATGGTCAGGGCCAGGATGATGCCGCCGACCCGGCGCAGGAAGATCCAGGCGCGCTCCCACAAGCCGATCAGCAGATCGCGCGGATGCGGCACGCGGTACGAAGGCAGTTCCAGCAGCAAGGCGTGCTCGCCCTTGTCGCGGCGCCACTTCTTCATCACCCACGACACCATCAGCGCGCTGAGGATGCCGGCCGCGTACAGCGCGAACAGCACCAGGCCCTGCAGGTTGAGCACGCCCAGCACTTTCTGTTGCGGGATAAAGGCGCCGATCAGCAGCGCGTACACGGGCAGGCGCGCCGAGCAGGTCATCAGCGGCGCGACCAGGATCGTCGCCAGGCGGTCGCGCGGGTCCTGGATCGAACGCGTGGCCATGATCCCGGGGATGGCGCAGGCGAAGCTCGACAGCAGCGGAATGAACGAGCGTCCGGACAGGCCGGCGCCGGCCATCATGCGGTCGAGCAGGAAGGCCGCGCGCGGCAGGTAGCCCGATTCCTCCAAGGCCAGGATGAAGGCGAACAGGATCAGGATCTGCGGCAGGAACACGATCACGCCGCCGAGGCCGGCGATGATGCCCTTGACGACCAGACTCTTGAGCGGCCCCTCGGGCATCGCACCACCGACGGCGTCGCCGAATAAGGCAGTACCGGCCTCGATCAGGTCCATCAGCGGCGTGGCCCAGGCATAGACCGCCTGGAAGATCAGGAACATCACCACCGCCAGCGACAGCAGGCCCAGCACCGGGTGCAGCAGCCAGCGGTCGAGGCGATCGTCGATCTCGGCGGTGCGGCGCGGCATGCTCACCGCCAGCGCCAGCAGGCGCCGGGTTTCGGCGTGCAGGTCGGCCGGTTGCGCGCCTTCGGCCAGGTGCACGCGCGGTTCGTGCGGCGCCTCGGAAAGCCGGTCCAGCATCGCCACCAGTTCGCGCGCGCCGTCGCGGCGCACCGCGACCGTCGGCACCACCGGCACGCCCAGCTCGCGCTCCAGCACGGCCAGGTCGACCTCGATGCCGCGGCGCTTGGCCGCGTCCATCATGTTGACCGCCAGTACCATCGGCCGGCCGAGTTCGCGCAGCTCCAGGGCGAAGCGCAGGTGCAGGCGCAGGTTGGTGGCGTCGACCACGCAGACCATCACGTCGGGCGCGGGTTCGCCGGGGTAGAAGCCGCGGCAGAGGTCGCGGGTGACCGCTTCGTCCAGGCTCGCCGCATGCAGGCTGTAGGCGCCCGGCAGGTCGAGCACGGCGTAGCTGCGACCGGAGGGCGCGTGCAGGCGGCCTTCCTTGCGCTCGACGGTGACGCCGGCGTAGTTGGCGACCTTCTGGCGGCTGCCGGTGAGCAGGTTGAACAGCGCGGTCTTGCCGCAGTTCGGGCTGCCGACCAGGGCCACGCGCGGGATCCCGGGCGTGGCGGCGGCTTGCATCGTCGCGGCATGACTCATGGTTCGCTCCCGCCCGCTTCCGGCTGTACCTGGATCCGCGCCGCCTCGCTGCGACGCAGGGCGAAACGGGTGAAACCGATCTGGATCAGCAGCGGCTCGGCCGAGACCGGCCCGGCGGCCATCACCTCGACCCGCTCGCCCTTGACGAAACCCAGCTCGCGCAGCCGTCGCGCGATCGCGTCGTTCGGGGCCTGGTCCTCTACGGACTCGACCGTGGCCGCGACGCGGCGCGGCAATTCGGACAATTTCAAGGTTTCACCAGTGGGCGCACGGGGCGTCCGGTCGGACATCACAAATACGAATTGTTCTCATTCTAGCATCGACGGCCGTACCGGGGCGGATCGCGACGGCGGCCGGCTATCATTCGCCAGACTCCACACAGCCCCCGCCCCCGATGTCGCATCCGTTGCTGAGTCTGCGCGAGGGCCCCGTGGCCCGCCTGCGCCTGAACCGCCCCGCCCTGCACAACGCCTTCGATGCGGTCCTGATCGCGGCCCTGACCGGGGCCCTGGACGCGGTCGCCGGCGAGGACGCGGTGCGGGTGGTGGTGCTGGAGGGCGACGGCGCCTCGTTCTCGGCCGGCGCCGACCTCAACTGGATGCGCGGCATGGCCGCCGCCAGCGAGGCCGCCAACCGCGACGACGCCCTGGCCCTGGCGCGGCTGATGCGGACCCTGGACGAGCTGCCCAAGCCGACCATCGCGCGCGTGCACGGCGCGGCCTTCGGCGGCGGGGTCGGCCTGGTGGCCTGCTGCGATATCGCGATCGGCGCGCCGGAGGCCAAGTTCGGCCTGACCGAGAGCAAGCTCGGCCTGCTGCCGGCGGTGATCTCGCCCTACGTGATCGAGGCGATCGGCGCGCGCCAGGCGCGGCGCTGGTTCGCGACCGCGGAAATCTTCGACGCCGACACCGCGCTGGCGATCGGCCTGCTGCACGCGCTGGTGCCGGCCGACCAACTCGACGCGGCGGTGCAGCGCCAGATCGATCTGCTGCTCAAGGCCGGCCCGGTCGCCGCGGCCCAGGCCAAGGCGCTGGTGCGCCGGGTCGCCGCGCACGGCGACCGCGACCGCCACGACAGCGACAACGCCGACCTGATCGCGCGCCTGCGGGTCTCGCCCGAGGGCCAGGAAGGCCTGGGCGCGTTCCTCGACAAGCGCAAGCCGGCCTGGATTCCCTAGCCGGATTTCCTAACTGGAACCCAAGCCGAAACCCCTGGCCGGCCCCCTGGATCGTCCGCAGGCCCCGCACCGCCCCCGTCCGCTACAAGGAGCCGTACCGTGATCGACCACATGGGTATCAACGTCGCCGACTATCCGCGCAGCCGCGCCTTCTACAGTGAAGTGCTCTCGACCCTGGGCTTCGCCGTGGTCATGGACGTGACCAGGGAACAGAGCGGCGGCTACGAAGGTTGCGGCTTCGGTCCGCCGCAGCAGCCCAAGTTCTGGATCGGTACCGGTCCGGCCCACGGCGGCGTCCACATCTGCTTCAGCGCCGCTACGCGCGCCCAGGTCGACGCCTTTCACGCCACCGCCCTGGCCCACGGCGCACGCGACAACGGCGCGCCCGGCATCCGCGCGCATTACCACGCGAACTACTACGGCGCCTACGCCTACGACCTGGACGGCAACAACATCGAAGCGGTCTGCCATCTGCCACCGGCATGACCGACTCGCGCCACCAAAAAAGCGCAGGCCGCCGCGGCCCATTTGACGCGGCGCGCGTTCGCCGGCTTCACTACCCCTTGCACCGGCACGTCCGCCACTGAATCCACCACCACCTCGTAGCCGCGCCGGCGCCTCGCGCGCCAGCCGGCCGCGCCCCGCCCGCAGGGAGGCCAGAGTCAGCATGCTCGATCACTACGCCGCCTACGTATCGGACCCGGACGGGCACGACATCGAAGCGGTCCGCCGCCTGCCGGCATGACGACCCGGCCGATCGCGCGCGCCGCGCGCCATCCAAGCACCGACCGCACCGAGGAGTCGTCGACGTGATACTGGCTTACCCGCACGGCCGAAACACTCGGCCCTCGCCCCGCCCAACCCCAGACGGGAAGGTTTGATCCGCATGTTCAGCAAGATCCTGATCGCCAACCGCGGCGAAATCGCCTGCCGCGTGATCCGCACCTGCCGCCGCCTCGGCATCCGCACCGTCGCGGTCTATTCCGACGCCGACGCCGATGCCCAGCACGTGCGCCAGGCCGACGAGGCCTATCCGATCGGCGGCCCGCGCCCGGCCGACAGCTACCTGCGCGGCGACGCCCTCATCGAGGTCGCGCTGCGCAGCGGCGCCCAGGCGGTGCATCCGGGTTACGGCTTCCTCAGTGAGAACGCCGACTTCGCCGACGCGGTCGCGGCCGCGGGCCTAGCCTTCATCGGCCCGGCCGGTACCTCGATGCGCAAGATGGGCAGCAAGGCCGGCGCCAAGGAACTGATGCAGGCCGCCGGCGTGCCGGTGGTGCCGGGCTACACCGGCGCCGAGCAGGCGCCCGAGGTGCTGCACCGCGAGGCCGACGCGATCGGTTACCCGCTGATGATCAAGGCCGCGCACGGCGGCGGCGGCAAGGGCATGCGCATCGTGCGCGCCAGTGAGGAATTCCTGGCGAACCTGGAAAGCTGCCAGCGCGAGGCGCACAACGCATTCGGCCGCGACCGCGTGCTGCTGGAACGCTATGTCGAACAGCCGCGCCACATCGAGATCCAGATCTTCGGCGACAGTCACGGCCAGGTGATCCACCTCAACGAGCGCGAGTGCTCGGCGCAGCGCCGCTACCAGAAGGTGCTGGAGGAATCGCCGTCCTCGTTCCTGAGCGCGGAGCTGCGCCAGGCCATGGGCGCGGCCGCGGTCCAGGCCGGACATGCGATCGATTACGTCAATGCCGGCACGGTCGAGTTCATCGTCGGCCAGGACGGGGGTTTCTATTTCATGGAGATCAACACCCGCCTGCAGGTCGAGCACCCGGTCACCGAGTACGTGACCGGCCTGGACCTGGTCGAGTGGCAACTGCGGGTGGCCTCCGGCGAACCGCTGCCGCTGGCCCAGGACGCGATCGTCCAGCGCGGCCATGCGATCGAAGTGCGCCTGTACGCCGAAGACCCGGAGGCCGGCTTCCTGCCCGGCTCGGGCCGGCTGGAACGGCTGCGCCTGCCCACGCCCGACGACCACGTGCGCATCGACTCGGGCGTGATCGAGGGCGACACGGTCACGATCTTCTACGACCCGATGATCGCCAAGCTGATCGTCGCCGACGTCGACCGCCCCAGCGCCCTCGCCCGCCTGCGCGCGGCGCTGGCCGAGTGCGAGATCGCCGGGCCCAAATCCAACATCGAGTTCCTGGAACGCCTGGCGCGTCACCCGGCGGTGATCGAAGGCCGTATCGACACCGGCTACCTGGACCGCCATCTCGACGAGTTCATGCCGGCCGCCGACGGCGCCAGCGACGAGAACGCCGACGACCTGCTGATCGCCGCAACCGTGGCCGAGCTGCTGGCCCAGGAACGCGACACCCGCCGCCGCGCGGCCGCCTCCAACGACCCGGAATCGCCCTGGGCGATCGCCGACGGCTGGCGCCTGGGCCACGGCGGCCGCCGCAGCCTGGCCTTCCTGCGCCGCGACGAGCGCCTGGAGCTGCACGCCCAGGGCAGCGCCGGCGACTACCGCATCGAACAGGCCGGGCGGACCCGCCACGTTCAGGGCGCGCGCCAAGGCGGCGACGGCCTGAGCCTGCGCATCGACGGCCGCGCGCGCCGTTTTGCGTTGTTAGGAGATGAGCGCCGGGTGGTGGTCCACGACGGCGAGCGCCGGCTGCGCTTGCTGCCGGTCCCGATGTATCGTCACGAATCGGCCGCGGCGGCCGGCACCGGCAACCAAGTGGTCGCCCCGATGCCCGGCCGGGTGGTGGTGGTCAAGGCCGGCGCAGGCGACCAGGTCGAAACCGGGCAGGAGCTCATGGTGATCGAAGCGATGAAGATGGAACTCAGCCTCAAGGCCCCGCGCGCAGGCACGGTCGCCGAAGTGCGCGCCGGCGCCGGCGAATTCGTCGAGGCCGACGCGGTGCTGGTGGTGCTGGTGGTGCTGGACGCATGAATCCGCGCCCAGCCCTCGCCGCTGCACTCCTGCTCGCGCTGTCGGGCTGCGTCGCGTTCGAGCACGCGCCCGCGGCCGCGCTGTCCTGCGACCCGGCCCTGGCCGGACGCTGGCGCTCCAGCGACGACGGTCCGGGCCGCGATATCGTGATCGACGCACGCTGCCGCGCGCAGTGGCCGGTGCACGGTCGCACGGTCGAAGTGAACCTGCGCAGCTACGCCGAAGGCCCGTTGCGCTACCTGGTGCTGACGCCGCAGGACGCCGAGCGCATGCTCGGCGACGAAGGCGCGGGCCTGAGCGCGCAGGTGCCGGCCAACAGCGTGTTCATCGCCGCCTACCGGATCCGCGGCCGGCAACTGCGCGGCTGGCTGCCCAATGCCGACCTGGTGCGCGCCAGCGTCCAGGCGGGCCGCTTCAAGGGGCGCCTGCTCGCGAGCGACGAGGACGGCAGCGACGACAACGCGACGGTGCTGATGCAAAGCGATGCTGAAGCGCTTGCGGCCTTGCTCAAGCGCGGCCCCGAGCCGCTGTTCGGCCGGCTGGACGAGCCCGGATCGGAAGCGGTGGAACTCAAGCGCATCGGAGCCGCGCCATGACCCCCTCGGTCCGCATCGTCGAAGTCGGCCCGCGCGACGGGCTGCAGAACGAAAAGGCGCAGATCGCCACCGCCGACAAGATCGCCCTGATCGATCGACTGTCCGCGACCGGCCTGCGCAGCATCGAGGCGACCAGCTTCGTCAGCCCCAAATGGGTGCCGCAGCTGGCCGACGCCGCCGAAGTGTTCTCCGGCATCCAACGCAAGCCCGGCGTGCATTACCCGGTGCTGGTGCCGAACGAACAGGGTTACGAACGCGCACGCGCGGTCGGCGTGGAAGAGATCGCGGTGTTCACCGCGGCCTCGGAAGCCTTCAACCAGAAGAACATCAACGCCGGCATCGACGAATCGCTGGCGCGCTTCGCGCCGGTGCTGGCGCGCGCCAAGGCCGACGGCGTGGCGGTGCGCGGCTACGTATCGACCGTGCTCGGCTGCCCCTACCAGGGCGCGGTGCCGGTCGCCGACGTGGTGCGCGTGGCCAAGGCCCTGCACGCGATGGGGTGCTACGAAATCTCGCTGGGCGACACCATCGGCGTCGGCACGCCCGGCAAGGCGCGCGCGATGCTGAAGGCGGTCGCGGCGGAAGTGCCGATGCCGGCGCTGGCGGTGCATTTCCACGACACCTACGGCCAGGCCCTGTCCAACATCCTGGCCTGCCTGGAAGAAGGCGTGGCGGTGGTCGACTCGGCCGTGTCCGGCACCGGCGGCTGCCCCTACGCCAAGGGCGCCAGCGGCAACGTCGCCAGCGAAGACGTGGTCTACATGCTGCACGGCCTGGGCATCGAGACCGGCATCGACTTGAACGCACTGGCCGACACCGGCCGCTGGTTGGCCGGCCTGCTCGGCCGCGAGACCGGCAGCAAGGTCGGCAAGGCACTGGGCGCGTCATGAGCCAGCGCCGGCCCGGCAGCGAACCGACCGCGCCGCCCACTGCGGTGGACGCGGCCGCGACCCTGGCGGCGCTGGAACTGGCCGGCAACGACCCCGCGCTGTCGGAGGCCACGCGCGCCCTGCTGCAACAGGCCGCCGAGGCGATCCGCACCAGCAGCGAAGACGCCGACGTCGCCCACTCGCGCTACCGCGCGGTGTTCGACGCGGTGCCCGATCCGGTCAGCATCCTCGACGAGGAAGGCACGGTCCTGGATCTCAACAAGGCCGGCATGGCCGCCTACCGCCGGCCGCGCGACCAGATCGTCGGCCAGCCGATCCACGTGCTCAACCCGGAACTGCCGCGCGACCACCTCAACCCGGTATGGGAATCCCTCAACCGCGGCGAAACCTACGTCATCGAAGTCACCAACATGCGCGGCGACGGCACCCGCTTCCCGGTCGAAGTGCATTCGGCCGGGTTCGAGCACGAGGGCCGGCGCTGCATCGTCGCGGTCGCGCGCGACCTCAGCGGCCGCCGCGACGCCGAACTGCGCTACCGCGAGCTGATGGAGACCATCGACCACGGCATCGTCGTCCACGATCCCGACTTCAAGGTGATCTACGTCAACGGCGCGGCGATGCGCATCCTGGGCATAGTCGACGGCCACAGCGCCGATCACGACATGGCCGCCGAACACTGGATGGTGATCGACGAACACGGCCGCGAACTGAGCCAGAAGGAGTTCCCGGCGCAACGCGCGCTCGACAGCGGCCGCCGGGTCGAGAGCATGGTGGTCGGCCTGTACCACCGCGTGCGCCGCAACCTGATCTGGCTGTCGGTGACCTCGCTGCCGCAGTTCCCGGCCGGCGGCGACCGCCCGCACCAGGTGCTGTCGCTGTTCACCGACGTCACCGCGCTCAAGCGCGACAGCGCCCTGTTCGACCGCGCCCAGAGCCTGGCCCACATCGGCGGCTGGGAATGGGAAGCCGGCCCGGACCTGCTCTACCTCACCGAAGAAGCGCAGCGCATCCTCGGCCACGACCCGGTGCCGGCGAGCATGGGCGCCATGCTCGACTGCCTGCGCCCCGGCGACCGCCTGCGCCTGCGCGACGCGCTCGATCACGCGATCGCGTTCGGCCGCAATCTCGATCTGGAACTGCAGGGCATGCGCGCCGACGGGCGCGGCTTCTGGGTCCGCGCCATCGCCCAGGCCGAGGCCGCCGACGCGCTCAACGCGCGCCTGATCGGCACGCTGCAGGACATCACCGAACGCAAGCACGACGAAGAGAACCTGCGCATCCAGGCGCGCAGCGACCCGCTCACCGGCCTGCTCAACCGCGACGCGGTGCTGTCGGAGCTGGAAAGCCGGCTCGACGACCCCGAGCGCGCCGCGCTGGCGGTGCTGTACATCGACCTGGACCGCTTCAAGGTCGTCAACGACGTGCTCGGACACGCCGCCGGCGATCGCCTGCTGGCCTCGGCCGCGCGCCGCATCCAGCGCGCGGTCGGCAGCGAAGGCATGATCGCGCGCTTCGGCGGCGACGAATTCCTGGTGGTGTGCGAAACCGGCAACGACCCGGCCCGCCCGGAACGCCTGGCCGACTCGATCCTGGAAATCTTCGGCGACAGCTTCCGCCTCGACGGCGAGGAATTCAGCATCACCGCCAGCATCGGCATCGCCCAGGCGCCGATCGACGGCGTGCGCTCGCAGCAGCTGATCCAGAGCGCCGACGTCGCCATGTACGACAGCAAGCGCCGCGGCCGCAACGGTTGGCAGAGCTTCACCCCGGAGCTGGCCGAACAGCAGCTGCACCGCCTGCAGCTGGAAACCCACCTGCGCCGCGCGGTCCACAACGACGAGTTCCACCTGGTCTACCAACCCCAGGTCGATCTCAGCAACGGTTCGGTGGTCGCGGTCGAAGCGCTGATCCGCTGGCGCAACCAGTCCTTGGGCGAGATGCGCCCGGACCGCTTCATCGACCATGCCGAAACCACCGGCGACATCGTCGGCATCGGCAGTTGGGTGCTGAAGGAAGCCTGCCGCCAGCTGCGGCGCTGGCACGAACGCGGCCTGGACGTGCAACGGGTCGCGGTCAACGTGTCCTACCGCCAGTTCCTCGGCGAAGACCTGGCCAGCAGCGTGGCCGCGGCCTTGGCCGAATCCGGCCTGCCCGGCAGCGCGCTGGAGCTGGAATTCACCGAGCGCGTGCTGATCGAGGACGTGCCCGACACCATGCGCACCTTCCACGCCCTGCGCGAGATGGGCGTGATGCTGACCATCGACGATTTCGGCGAAGGCTACAGCGCGCTCAACTACCTGCGCCGCCTGCCGATCCACGGCCTCAAGCTCAGCCAGCTGTTCGTGCAGGGCGTGCCGGACAACCAGTCCGACGTCGCGGTCTGCCAGGCGGTGACCGGGATCGCGCGCAGCCTGGGCCTGGGCCTGGTCGCCGAGGGCGTGGAATCCGAACGCCAGCGCGCGTTCCTGCTCAAGCTCGGGGTCGAGGTCGGCCAGGGCTTCCTGTTCGCGCCCGGCTTGATGCCGGACGAACTGCAGCAGTACTACCGCTCGCCGCTCGCGCTGCCGGGTTGAGGATGCGCGGCGCCGCGCCGTCTTGCCGTCATGCTCGCGAATGCGGCGATCCTGTCGCTTCCGCGCGCGGCCCGCAAACGCGAAGGTCGCCCTCTTTCACCCAAGGTCTGCCGATGAAACACCGCTTGCGCCCGGCGCTGTCGGGCCTGCTGCTCGCTCTTGCGGTCTTCGCCGCCCGCGCGGCCGATCCCAAGCCCGCGCCGCGCGAAACCCTGCTGCTGCGCCCCGAACGGGTCTGGACCGGCGACGACGACGCCTCCCGCACCGGCTGGGCGGTGCTGGTGAGCGACGGCGCGATCGTCGCGGTCGGTCCCGCCGATACGATCGAGGCGCCCGCCGACGCACGCCGCATCGATCTGCCTGGCGCCACCCTGACCCCGGGCCTGATCGACCTGCATTCGCACCTGTTCCTGCACCCCTACAACGAGGCGCCCTGGAACGATCAGGTGCTGAAGGAAGCCGAGGCCTATCGCACCCTGCTCGCCGCCCGCCATGCCCGCGACACCCTGCGCGCCGGCTTCACCAGCTTGCGCGACCTCGGTACCGAAGGCGCCGGTTACGCCGACCTCTCGCTCAAGCGCGCCATCGACGAAGGGCTGATCCCGGGCCCGCGCCTGTTCGTCGCGACCCTCGCCATCGTCGCCACCGCCAGCTACGGCCCCGGCCCGCGCGGCTTCCGTCCCAACCTGGAACTGCCCGGCGGCGCCCAGGAAGTCAGCGGCGTCGACGAGACCGTGCGGGCGGTGCGCGAACAGGCCGGCCACGGCGCCGACTGGATCAAGGTCTACGCCGACTACCGCATCGGTGCCGACGGCAGCGCCCAGCCCACCTTCAGCGCCGCCGAACTGCGCGCCCTGGTCGAAACCGCGCACCTCAGCGGCCGCCCGGTCGCCGCCCACGCCGCCACCGACGCCGGCATGCGCATGGCGATCGAGGCCGGGGTGGACAGCATCGAGCACGGCTATGGCGGCAGCGCCGCGACCTTCCGCCTGATGCGCGAGAAAAACGTCGCCTACCTGCCGACCCTGACCGCGGTCGAGTCCACCGAGCAGTACTACAACGGCTACCTGCCCGGGCAATCGCCGCCGACGCCGAAACTGCGCGAAGCCGAGCAGGCGTTCCGCACCGCGCGGGCGCAGAAGACCACGATCGGCTGCGGCAGCGACGTCGGCGTGTTCCGCCACGGCGACAACTACCGCGAGCCGGCGTGGATGGTCAGGCTGGGCATGAATCCGGCCCAGGCGCTGCGTGCCTGCACCTCGGTCGCCGCGCGGATCCTGCGCCAGTCCGAGCGCATCGGCCGCATCGCCCCGGGCCTGCGCGCCGACCTGGCCGCGTTCGCCGGCGACCCCAGCCAACGCATCGACGCCCTGCGGCAGCCGCTGCTGGTGCTCAAGGACGGCGTGGTCTACCGCAGCCCCGAAGAACCGCAGGATCCGGGCCGGGACGGCCCCGAGCCGGCCGCAGCGACCGCGCAGCCAGTCCGGTAAAATCGCCGGTTTCCCCGACCCGGACCTTCCTATGCAACTCGACTCCGTGCGCGCCATCGTCACCGGCGGCGTCTCCGGCCTCGGCCTGGCCGTCGCCCAGCACCTGGTCGCCAACGGCGGCAAGGTCGCCCTGTTCGACCTCAACGACGACAAGGGCGCGGCCGCGGTCGCCCAGTTCGGCGACGCCAAGGCGCGCTACTTCCGCACCGACGTCAGCGACGAAGCCGGCGTGGTCGCCAACGTCGCCGCCGCCCGGGACTTCCTCGGCGGGCTCAACGTCGCGATCAACTGCGCCGGCATCCTCGGCGCCGGCCGCGTGCTGGGCAAGGACGCGCCGATGCCGCTGGCCCAGTTCCAGAGCACGGTCATGGTCAACCTGGTCGGCAGCTTCAACGTCGCCAAGGCCGCCGCCAACCTGATGCAGCACAACGAAGCCGGCGACGACGGCGAGCGCGGCGTGATCGTCAACACCGCCTCGGTCGCCGCCTACGAGGGCCAGATCGGCCAGGCCGCGTACTCGGCGTCCAAGGGCGGCGTGGTCGGCATGACCCTGCCGATGGCGCGCGAACTGTCGCGCTTCGGCATCCGCGTGATGACCATCGCGCCGGGCATCTTCTGGACCCCGATGGTCGACGGCATGCCCGAGTCGGTGCAGCAGTCGCTGAGCGCTTCGATCCCGTTCCCCTCGCGCCTGGGCCGTCCGGAAGAATTCGCCGACCTGGTCGCCTACATCCTCGGCAACCGCTATCTCAACGGCGAGACCATCCGTCTCGACGGCGCCACCCGTCTGGCGCCGAAGTAAGCCTCTCTTCCTGCTCCCCGTGGGAGCGACGCAAGTCGCGATGCTTGCAGCCGCGAATGGCGCCGCTCCCGCCGCAGCAAACCCTCTACCGGAATGCACGCAATGAAAGCCTACGACGTCAAGAAAGGTAACGTGATCGAACACAACAACACCGTCTACCAGATCCGCGATATCGAGCGCAGCTCGCCGCAGGGTCGTGGCGGTAACGTGAAGTTCCGATTCACCATGTACTCGGTCCCCGGCGGCACCAAGCTCGACCTCAGCGTCGGCGGCGACGACGAGCTCAAGGAAGTCGAACTCAGCCGCCGCCAGGTGACCTACTCGTACAAGGACGGCGACGCCTTCGTCTTCCTCGACGACGAGGACTACACCCCGTACACGCTCGACGCCGACGTGATCGGCGACGCCGCCGGCTATATCGTCGACGACCTGTCGGGCTGCTATGTGCAGATCATCGACGACCAGCCGGTCGCCATCCAGCTGCCAGCCAGCGTGACCCTGGAAGTCATCGAAACCCCGCCGGAACTCAAGGGCGGCACCGCCACCAAGCGCCCGAAGCCGGCCAAGCTCTCGACCGGCATCGAGATCATGGTGCCGGAGTACATCGTCAACGGCGAACGCGTGCTGGTGAACACCGTGACCGGCGAGTTCGCCGGCCGCGCGGACTGATCTAAGCGCAGCGATCAATGGTCGAGCGGCCCCTATTATCGGCGACAGATGCCTCCGGCGTCTGTCGTCTGTGCGGCACCCGCATAAGCCAGTCTGAGGTCGCTTCGAAGCTCGCCTTAGCTGAAGCCACAGCCAATCTATGAAAGACCTTCGCCACTTGCTCATCGCCCTTGCGCTGACGTCTTGTGCATCCAGCACGGAATCGATTCCTCGTTCGGAGCTCATCGGAGTCTTATGTAGCTCAGAGGACGGCGGCAAGACTTGTTACGGATACAGCGAAACGTATGAGGACGGAACATCAGACGCGTGCGGGCGCGTTCCGAACGGAGGGCCCGAGTTCGCAATGAAGCTCAGCTATGAAATTGCTGGAAACGCGAAATGCGAGACCGTGGCGAAGACCTCTGATCCGCGCGTCATGCCAGTCGGCACGAGAATCTGCGCCCTCTATCTGGACCGAAAACCGGAAGGATTCACCTATCGCTTTGACGACGACAAGCCGACAAAGGTCAGATGGGTTTACAACGCGACCAGAGCCGACAAATGGTGCCAGCACCTCATTGAAAGACTGTAGCGCAGCAATCTTCAATTGTTCACCGAACGCCGTTTCGCGGGCCGCGACGGTTAGGATGTCAGTCGAATGAAAACTGGGCCGTTGCTTCCGGCCATCACGATTTTGTCGCCTGGTTGCTATCCACTGGACACCGTCACAAGCACCTATGGCACCCTGCCTGAAGCCCACGCCGACCGCCTGTTCGTTCGTGGTTGGTTGCTGGACATCCTGCCGCCGTCCTCGCACCGTACGTCCAACAACTTGGCCCGCAACACCTCTACCGGTGAGTTTTCGTTTGCGCAAGCCGAGGCGCTGTGCCGCGCCGAAGGTCTGCTGGCGCTGCGGCTTGAGGTCAACGACGACAACGAGCGCGCGCGGCATCTACGAACGCGCGGGCTACCGCGCGCATCCGCGGCGTTTGATGACGCTCTGGCTGGATGCGGCGGCCTGAAACCCTCGCCCCGCATTCGCCGACAGTACGAAAGATCGGTCTGACGATGCTTTCGATTCACGCTTAGGCATGCAGGACATGCCCAACACTCAGGCGGCGACATCGCCCATATGCCTGTCGCAGGGGCGCGCCGCGGGTTTACCCTGAGCCACGCCCATAGGCCCGACCAGAGGAACGACCCATGCATCAACGATCCATGCATCGCCGCAGCGCGTTGATCCTGAGCCTGACCTTTGTCGCCCTGGCCGCGCACGCACGCGAACCCAAACTCGACGACCCGCGCCCGAACGGTTACCTCAGCCTGCGCGAGCGCTCGTCGTGCGAGCCGCCGGAACAGCACCCCGACTGGTGCCAGCAGCCGCACGAAGTGCGCGCCTTTCTGGAACGCTACGACCTTTGCGAGCATTGGGCCGGCGAACCCTCGCCGGAAGGCAACGATGCCGACGACCGCGAGCGCCGCAAGGAGATCGGAGACGGCGTGCGCAGCGCCTGCACCGGCAACGACCGCCGCCTGGCCGAACTGCGACGCCGTTACCGGAACGTGCCTGCGGTCGCGGCGCTACTGTCGGAACTGGAACCCAATTACGGGCCCTGAGCGCGCGCTGCCACACCGCTGCAACCATCCTCGCCCAGCATCGCGCGTTCCCCCGCATCACCGCTCGCAAGGAACGTCCATGGTCTCCGACACCCGTCGCGATTTCCTCAAGTTCGCCGGCGCCGCCGCCACGCTGGCGATGCTGCCGCCGGGCATTCGCGCCGCGCTGGCCACGCCCGCCGCGCGCGTCACCGGCACGATCCAGGACGTGCAGCACGTGGTGATCCTGATGCAGGAGAACCGCTCCTTCGACCATTACCTCGGCGGCCTGCGCGGCGTGCGCGGCTTCGACGACCCGCGCCCTATCTCGCTGCCCAACGGCGATCCGGTCTGGCGCCAGCCCAAGAGCGGCGGCCAGGCGGTGCTGCCGTTCCGGCTCAGCACCGACAGCACCGCCTCGCAATGCCTGGCCGACATCGACCACAGCTGGAAGGGTTCGCACGCGCGCTGGAAGGACTACAACGCCTGGATCGCGACCAAGGGCCCGATGTGCATGGGTCACTTCACCCGCGCCGACCTGCCCTATTACTACGCGCTCGCCGACGCCTTCACCGTCTGCGACGCCTATTACTGCTCGCACCACGGCCCGACCAATCCCAACCGCATGCACCTGTTCACCGGCACCAGCGGCATGACCGTCGGCGACCTGGGCGCGCAGGCGGTGAACAACGCCGACGACGGCAACTGGACGTCGGACATGGCCAAGGACAAGGCCAGCTTCGTCGGCCACCGCTGGAGCACTTACGCCGAGCGCCTGCAGAACGCCGGCATCGGCTGGCGCGTGTACCAGGAGTACGACAACTACGGCGACAACTCGCTGCAGTCGTTCGCCAACTTCCGTAACCTGGACCGCGACTCGGAACTGTACAAGCGCGGACGCGCCTGGGTGAACGGCTCGACCGCCGCCAACGCCGCGAGCTCGCGCGGCGAGCACCTGGTCGCCGCCTTCGCCAAGGACGTGCGCGAAGGCACGCTGCCGGCGGTGTCGTGGATCGTGCCGCCCTACATCATGAGCGAACACCCGGCCGCGACCCCGGCCTACGGCGAATCGCTGAGCGCGCGCCTGCTGGAGGCGCTGGTCGCCAATCCCGAGGTCTGGTCCAAGACCGTGTTCATCATCAACTACGACGAGAACGGCGGCTTCTTCGACCACGTACCGCCGCCGCTGCCGCCGATCAAACCGGAACTGGGCAAGAGCACCGTCGACACCGCGACCGAAAACTACAACGGCACCCCGGTGGGTCTGGGCGTGCGCGTGCCGATGTTCGTGATCTCGCCGTGGAGCAAGGGCGGCTGGGTCAATTCGCAGGTGTTCGACCACACCTCCGTGCTGCGTTTCCTGGAGGCGCGCTTCGGCGTCGCCGAGCCCAACATCAGCGCCTGGCGCCGCGCGGTCGCCGGCGATCTCAGCACCACCCTGGATTTCGCCGGCGCCGATCCGGTATGGCCGGCGCTGCCGGACACCCGCGAGCATATGAGGCGCGCCGACCAGTCCTGCAAGCTGCCGGTGCCCAGCGCGCCCAAGCAACCGAAGATGCCGCGCCAGGAACCGGGCCAGCGCCCGGCCCGGGCCTTGCCGTATCAACTGCATGTACACGGCCGCGTCGAGGCATCGAGCGGACGCTACTGGCTGGATTTCGCCAACAGCGGCATCGCCGGCGCCGGTTTCAACGTCTACGCGCGCAATCGCAGCGATGGCCCGTGGTACTACACGCTTACCCCAGGCACTCAGTTGTCGGATTACTGGAGCGCCAAGGCCTACACCCAGGGCAAGTACGACCTCAGCGCGCACGGCCCGAACGGTTTCCTGCGCAGCTTCCAGGGCGACCTGCTCAAGGCCAGCGCCAACGGCGGCGCCAATCCCGAACTGCACGTCGAGTACGACCTGGCCAACGACCGTTTGCTGCTGCGCTTCACCAACTCGGGCACCGGCGCCTGCCGGCTCACACTGCGTCCCAACCACTACAGCAGCGCCGCCCCGCGCAGCTACCCGCTCGCCCCCGGCGCCAGCGTCGACGACAGCTGGCCGTTGGCTGCCAGCGCGCATTGGTACGACCTGAGCCTGAGTTCGGACCACGACAGCACCTACCTGCGTCGCTTCGCGGGTCATATGGAAACCGGACGGCCTAGCGTCAGCGATCCGGCGATCGGGGTTTAAGGGCAGCCCTCACCCTCTCTCAGACTTGCATATCCTTCGGGTGCTGCAAGCTGGAGAGGGGTTCAGGCCGGCGACGGCAACAACGCTCCAAGCGCCCTTAGCTCAAGCAATTGCCGTTGCTGTTGCTGTTGCATTGAAATCCAATACACCGCACTCGCTCAATCCCACTCAGACCCGAAGGGCGGCGCGCAGGACGCGCGCCGTTTTTCGAGGAACAGGATGTTCCTTCGAAAAATCCCGGCGCAACTACCGATCTCGCAAGGGAGGGTTGTCTAGGCAGGCCCTTCTCTTTGGTTACTTTCTCTTGGGCCAGCAAGAGAAAGTGACCCGCACGCGCAGCGGGCGGAAGCCGTTGACTTAAGTAGTGGAACCAACGCAGCAAATGGAATTCGCAATCGCGGCTCACGCCGCTCCCACAGAAAGCAGAAGGAAATCGGAAGCGAAACCATCGCCGGCAAGCGAAGTTCGCGGTCGCGGCTCACGCCGCCCCTACCCCAAGGCGAGTGGCAAGAGAAAGTGAACCGCACGCGCAGCGGGCGGAAGCTGTTGCTTAAGAACGAAACCAACGCAGCAAACTGAATTCGCGATCGCGGCTTACGCCGCTCCCACAGAAAGCAGAAGGAAATCGGAAGCGAAACCATCGCCGGCAAGCGAAGTTCGCGGTCGCGGCTCACGCCGCTCCTACCCCAAGGCGAGCGGCAAGAGAAAGTGACCTGCATGCGCAGCGGGCGGAAGCTGTTGCTTAAGAACGAAACCAACGCAGCAAACGGAATTCGAAATCGCGGCTTACGCCGCTCCCACAGAAGGCAAAAAGCAGAAAGCAGAGCCGATCTGCATCGAGACCGGCACGCGAACCGCAGTTCGCGCATGCCGCGTCTTACCCCTTCCGAGCCAACCACTTCCTCGCCATGCGCCGCATCGACTCGTCGCTGTGCGGGTCGTTCAGGAGCTCGTCGATACGCCGCCAAGCCAGGTCCAGCGACTCCTCGCTGACCACATAGTCCTCGCTGCCGTTGGCGCGGACCACGTAGCGCACGTCGTAGTGCCAATGCCCCGGCACGTCGCGGCGCTCGGGGATCCAGTGCCGGTCCAGGTCGAACGGCTGCGGCTCCACGCTCAAGTCGGTCAGGCCGGATTCCTCTTCGGCCTCGCGCAGGGTCACCCGCGCCAGGTCGCGGTCGCCGTCTGCGTGGCCGCCCAACTGCAGCCAGCGTTCGAGCTTGCGGTGATGGGTCAACAGCACGCGCTCGCCGGCGCGGTCGACCAGCCAGCAACCGCCGGTGAAGTGGCCGTCCAGGCGTTCGCGCCGGAACGGGTCCTGGGCGTCGTCGAGCAGGTCGAGGAAGGGCTGGACGCGTTCGGCCTCGTCGGGCCAGAGCCGCGCATAGTCGACGAGATTGGAACGCAGCTCGGCGTCGGGGTCTGAATGTCTCACAAGCATCCCAAATGCTGCACTGCGGCTTGATTCGGAGGCGGATTATGCCGGGAAAGACCATGACTTTGTCCCGCTTGCCGCTCCTTTCCCCGCTGGGTTATGGTGGCCCGCCGTTGCGCCATACGCCGGTCGTGCCGTTTGTACGGGCGGCCGACCTCTCACCATCTGGGGATACTGATGTCTAAGGGCCTATTCATCACCAAGCCGGTGCAAGCCGCGCCGCACGTAGACGCCGGGGAAACCCACGGCAGTCTTCAGGGCGAAGCCTCGCTGAAACGCGCACTGACTTCCAAGCACTTGGTGATGCTGGGCATCGGCGGTGTGATCGGTGCCGGTATCTTCGTCCTCACCGGCCAGGCCGCGGCGCAACACGCCGGCCCGGCGGTGGTGATCAGCTTCATCCTCGCCGGCTTCGCCTGCGCCCTGGCCGGCCTGTGCTACGCCGAGTTCGCGGCGATGCTGCCGGTCTCGGGCAGCGCCTACTCTTATTCCTACGCCACCCTGGGCGAGTTCGTGGCCTGGTTCATCGGCTGGAACCTGGTCCTGGAGTACCTGTTCGCGGCCTCGACGGTATCGGTCGGCTGGTCCGGCTACTTCAGCGAGCTATTGCAACTGGTAGGCGGATGGACAGGCACCGACCTCGCCTTGCCCAAGGCCCTGGCCTCGGCGCCGTACACCTTCGTCAACGGCAGCATCCAGGCCACCGGCACCTTCATCAACCTGCCCGCGGTCTGCATCGTCGCCGCGCTCAGCGGCCTGTGCTACGTCGGCGTGACCCAGTCGGCCTTCGTCAACTCGATCATCGTGACCATCAAGCTGGTGGTGATCCTGCTGTTCCTGGCCTTCGCGGTGAAGTACATCAGCGCCGACAACTGGACCCCGTTCATCCCCGAAAACGAGGGCCCCGGCAAGTTCGGCTGGGAAGGCATCGCGCGCGCCTCGGCGATCGTGTTCTTCTCCTACATCGGTTTCGACGCGGTCTCCACCGCCGCCGGCGAGGCCAAAAACCCGCAGCGCGACATGCCGATCGGCATCCTGGGTTCGCTGTTCATCTGCACCATCCTGTACATCCTGGTGTCGCTGACCCTGACCGGCATCGCCGACTTCCGCACCCTCAACACCCCGGAACCGGTCGCGACCGCGCTCAGCAACTACCCGGCCTTGAACTGGCTGCGCTTCATCGTGGTGATCGGCGCGCTCGCCGGCCTGTCCTCGGTGATCCTGGTGATGCTGATGGGCCAGCCGCGCATCTTCTTCACGATGTCGCAGGACGGCCTGATCCCGAAGATGTTCGCCAAGGTCCACCCGAAGCACCAGACGCCGTATGTCGGCACCATCATCGTCGGCATCTTCGCCTGCACCCTGGCCGGCCTGTTCCCGATCGACGTGCTCGGCGAGCTGGTCTCGATGGGCACCCTGCTGGCCTTCGCCACGGTCTGCGTCGGCGTGCTCGTGCTGCGCTACACCCGTCCGGACCTACAGCGCCCGTTCAAGGTGCCGCTGGCGATCATCGTCTGCCCGCTGGGCGCGCTCGCCTGCCTGTTCCTGTTCTGGCAGGCCTTCTCCGAGCATTGGCGCCTGATGGTCGGCTGGACCGCGATCGGCATGGTGATCTACATGATCTACGGCTACCGCAACAGCAAGCTGCGCAAGGCGGCCTGACCTGGTGCGATTCGCAAGGCCGGCGGGGGCTCCTAACCAGTGCTCCCGCCGGCCTTGACCGTTTCCGGCCCCACGCGGGCCTGCTCGATCGCACCGGACCGGCCACAGCCCGGCGCCAGGAAGAACCGATGAAACAACTCTGGGCAACCAAACACCCGCACGCCGCGCACGCCGATGCCGAAGGCCTGAGCCTGCACCGCACGCTCGGCCCCTGGGGCCTGACCGCGCTGGGCATCGGCGCGGTGATCGGCGGCGGCATCTTCGTGATCACCGGCCAGGCCGCGGCCAACCACGCCGGCCCGGCGATCATGCTGTCGTTCGTGCTGGCGGCGATCTGCTGCACCTTCTGCGCTCTGGCCTACGCCGAGTTCGCGGCGATGGTGCCGGTGTCCGGCAGCGCCTACTCCTACACCTACGCCACCCTGGGCGAACTGGCGGCCTGGTTCATCGGCTGGATGCTGGTGCTGGAATATGGCGTCTCGGCCTCGGCGGTGGCGGTCAGTTGGACCGGCTACTTCCTCAGCCTGCTCGACCATTTCGGCATACACCTGCCGCAGGCCCTGGTCAGCGCGCCGCTGGACGCGCAACTGCGCCCGACCGGCGCGATCGCCAACCTGCCCGCGGCCGCGATCGTGCTGCTGCTGACCTGGCTGTGCTACGTCGGCATCCGCAAGTCGTCGGCGATGAACATGGCGATGGTGGCGCTCAAGACCGGCCTGATCGTGCTGGTGATCTTCGCCGGCTGGAAGTACGTCGATCCGGCCAACTGGCAGCCTTTCATTCCCGAGAACCAGGGCCCGGGCAAGTACGGCTTCGAAGGCGTGCTGCGCGGCGCGGCGCTGGTGTTCTTCGCCTACATCGGCTTCGAGGCGGTGTCGGTGGCGGCGCAGGAATCGCACAAGCCGCAGCGCGACCTGCCGATCGGCATGCTGCTGTCGCTGGCGATCTGCACCGTGCTCTACATCGCCATGGCCGCGATCATGACCGGCCTGGTGCCCTACACCCAACTGGGCACCGACGAGCCGGTGGTGACCGCGGTCGCGGCGCATCCGCAACTGGGCTGGCTGCGCGTGGTGGTCGAGATCGGCGCCCTGATCGGCCTGTCCTCGGTGGTGCTGGTGATGATCATCGGCCAGCCGCGCATCTTCATGATCATGGGCCGCGACGGCCTGCTGCCGCCGGTGTTCACCAAGATCCACCCGGTCTACCGCACCCCGCACATCAACACCGTCATCACCGGCATCGGCATCGCCCTGCTGGCGGCGCTGTTCCCGCTGGACGTGCTGGGCGAGTTGACCTCGATGGGCACCCTGATCGCCTTCGCCGCGGTCTGCGCCGGCGTGCTGATCCTGCGCCGCACCCAGCCCGACCTGCCGCGGCCGTTCAAGATCCCGTTCGCCTGGCTGATCTGCCTGGCCGGCATCTTCAGCTGCCTGGCGCTGCTGTCGACCATGACCGCGCACAACTGGTTCCTGATGGTGGTCTGGACCGCGATCGGCTTCGCGATCTACTTCCTGTACGGCATCCGCCACAGCCGCCTGCGCGCGGCGTCGGGGCGCTGAGCCCGGGCGGGCCGCCGGCCCGCGTAGCGCGATCCCCGGCGGGCCGCCCCCAGCGGCCCGCCGACCGCTGGATCGCCGCATCGCCGCCCGCGGACACGCCGCCGGCGCGCAGAGTTTGTAAACTGGCGGCATGAGCGCCGCCCTGCCCTACGACCCGCAACGCCTGGCCCACTGCGCCGGCGAGATCATCGTCAACGTCCGCGAGCTGTCCGCGCGCGGCTGGACGCCCGCCACCAGCAGCAACTTCTCGCGCCGGATCGACGAACGCCATGCGGCGATCACCGTCTCCGGCCGCGACAAGGGCCGCCTGACCGAGTCCGACATCATGGTCGTGGACCTGGAGGGCGAGCCGGTCGCGACCAGTCACCGGCCCTCGGCCGAGACCCTGCTGCATACCCAGCTGTACAAGCGCTTCCCCGAGATCGGCTGCGTCCTGCACACCCATTCGCAGACCCAGACCGTGGCCTCGCGCCTGTACGCCGGCATGGGCCACGTGCACCTGGAAGGCTACGAACTGTTGAAAGCCTTTTCCGGCAACACCACCCACGAAATGGTCGTGGAGCTGCCGGTGCTGCCGAACACGCAGGACATGCACACCCTCGCCGCCCAGGTCGACGCCCTGCTCGACCGTCAGGAGATGTGGGGCTATCTGATCGACGGCCACGGCTTGTACGCCTGGGGCCGCGACATGCCCGAGGCGAGGCGCCACCTGGAGGCGTTCGAGTTCCTGCTCGGATGCGAACTGGAACTGAGGAGACTGCAGCGATGAGCCGTCTGCGCATATTCGACGAAGACGACGCCGGCACCCCGCGCGTCAGCACTGCCGACCGCACCGAGATCGCGCGCGAACTGAGCCGCATCGGCGTCGGTTTCGAGCAATGGCAGGCCAACCGGCCGGTCGTGCCCGGCGACGCGCCGGAAACGATCATGGACGCCTACCGCGCCGACATCGACCGCATCGTCGCCGAGCGCGGGTTCAAGACCGTCGACGTGGTCAGCATCGCGCCGGACAACCCGCAGCGCGAGACCATGCGCCACAAGTTCCTCGACGAGCACTACCACAAGGAAGACGAGGTCCGGTTCTTCGTCGCCGGCTCCGGCCTGTTCACCCTGCACGTCGACGCCGGCGTGTACGAGATCAAGTGCGAGCAAGGCGACCTGATCTCGGTGCCGGACAGCACCCTGCACTGGTTCGACATGGGCCCGGAGCCCAGCTTCGTCGCGATCCGCTTCTTCACCGAGCCGGACGGCTGGGTCGGCCATTTCACCGGCACCGACATCGCCCAGCGCTTTCCGCGCTACGAGAAGGGCCAGGCGGCCTGAGCCGACCCGCGGGCGCGATCCGATCGCGCCCCGCCGCTTACCGACGCAGGCCTGCTCAGGCCTGCGTCCACGTCCCGTCGACCTGCCGCCACACGCCGCCCGGATTGGCGTCGCGCAATTCCGGCGGCAGACGGTCGTCGCGGACCTGGTCGTAGCACTGCAGCGCGGCGAAACGCCGGATCGAAGCAGGCATGCCCACCGAGGTGAAACCGGCGTGGCCGGTGCTCGGATAGGGACCGCCGTGCTGCATCGCCGCGCTGACCGCCACACCGGTGGGCCACTTGTCGGCGATCAAGCGCCCCACGCGCGGACGCAGCACCTGCGCGATCCGCGACCACAGGGCATCGTCGCTACCGTCCTGCGCGGCATGCAGGGTGCCGGTGAGGTTGCCCTCGAACACGGCCGCCACCGCGACCATCGCGTCGTCGCCGTCGGCACGCACCAGCAAGGCCACCGGCCCGAAGGCCTCGCTCTGCAGCGCCTGGGCGTTGCGCATGAAGGTCGACGCATCCACGCCGAGCAGGCTCGGCGCGTAGCGGTAACCCGGACCGGAGGCAGCGGCCGCGCCCGCCAGCACCTGCGCGCCGGCGCCGCGCAAGGCCTCGACCGAATCCGCCAGATGCCGCTGCCCGCTGCTGGAAAACAGCACCATCGGCGAGGCCGCGGCGAAGTGCGCGCTGGCCGCCGCGACGAACGCGTCGCCCGCATCACCCGTCGGCACCACCACCACGCCGGGATTGGTGCAGAACTGGCCGCTGCCCAGGGTGCAGGACGCGAAGAACTCCTGCGCCAACGCCACCCCGCGCTCCGCGACGGCGCCGGGTAGCACGAACACCGGGTTCACGCTCGACATCTCCGCATAGATCGGGATGCCGGCAGCGTCAGCGGCGGCCTTCAAGGCCATGCCGCCGCCCCGGCTGCCGGTGAAGCCGATCGCGCCGATGCGGCTGTCACCGGCCAGGGCCAAGCCGAGCGAGCTGTCGAAGTCGTAGAGCAACTGCACCGCGGCGCCGGGCAGGCCGGCTTCGAGCAAGGCTTTGTGCGCGATACGCGCCAGACACTGGCTGGTGGTCGGATGCGCGGGATGCGCCTTGGCGATCACCGGGTTGCGTGCGGCGATGGCGGAGGCGAAATCGCTGCCCGCGACGGCGTTGAACGCGAACGGGAAATTGTTCGGCCCGAACACCAGCACCGGCTTGCGCAGCGGCGCGTAGTGCGCGCGCAAGCCGGCCTGGGTGTCGATGACTGGATGAGTCCAGGCATGGCTGCGCACCGCCTGCGCGGCCTGGCGCAGTTGTCCGGTGGTACGCGGCAGTTCCACTCCGGCCAGGCGCGGCGTGGCCGGCAGCGCGGTTTCCGCATGCGCGGTGGCCACCAGCTGCTCCGCAGCCGCCTCGATGCCGGCCGCGTAGCGCTCGAGGAAATCGGCGATGCGTTCGACCGGTGCCGCCGCCAGCGCAGCGGCGACGGCAGCGGCGGCCGAGACCGCAAGATCGAGGTCCTGGCGGCCCGAGCGCGGAAACTCCGGCCCGATCGCATCGCCCGTGGTGGGATCGTGCGCGCGGAAACTGCCGGTGCTCTCCAGACTGGCCTGCCACTTGCCCGCTATCAGGATCTGTTCCATTCCTCACCTCACCTGGATCGCGCAGCGCCGCTCGCGCGACGACGGGCCTGTTGCGCGCATGCTGAATCCCGACGCGACCGGAATCAAAGCTTCGGCCGCGAGGCGATGGCCGCATCGATCACCTTCAACGCGGCGTCGCGCTCGGTGCCCTCGACCACCAGCCGCGGTGCGCGCACGCGTTCGTTGCCCATGTCCACGCGCTGCTGCATCAGCTTGATCAGCTGCACGAACTTGGGGACGGTATCCATGCGCAGCAGCGGCAACAGCCAGGCATACAGTTCCAGCGCCGCCTTGGAGCCGCTGTCGCGCGCGAGTTCGAACACGCGCACCGATTCCTCGGGGAAGGCGTTGACCACACCGGCGATCCAGCCCACCGCGCCCATCGACACGCCTTCGACGATCGCGTCGTCCATGCCCACCATCAGCTCCAGGCGATCGCCGACCAGGGCCTGGATCGCGGCGAAGCGGCGGATGTCGCAGGACGATTCCTTCACCGCCTGCAGCTGCGGATAGGCCGCGGCCAGCTCGGCGATGTGTTCCGGCGTGAAGTCGGTCTTGTAGGCGACCGGATTGTTGTACAGCAGCACAGGCAGCTGGGTGGCCTCGATGATCGCGCGCATGTGCGCGCCCATCTCGCGCCAGTCGGTGGAGTACACGTAAGGCGGCAGCGCCATCAGGCCGCCGCAGCCGAGCCGCTGCGCATCCTGGGCCAGGCGCACGGCCTCGGCGGTGGACAGCGCGGCGATGCCGGGAATCACCGGCGCGCGATCGCCGAGCGCTTCCACCAGGGTCTGGATGATCGCGAGCTTCTCGTCGTACGCGAGCGTGGCGCCTTCGCCCAGCGAACCCAGCGGCACGACGCCGGTGCAGCCGGCGTCGATCAGGCGGCGGGCGTGCGAGGCCAGGAAGGCGTGATCGACTTCGCCGCTGGCGGTGAAGGGCGTGGTGATGGCGGGTACGACGCCGCGCCAGAAAGTAGCGTTGCTCATGCGATCTAGGTCCGTTGCGATGGGAATGGAAAACCGGTGAAGCAGAAACGTCAGGCCTGGATGCCCCAGGCGAAGGGATCGTCGTCCTCGATCAGCAGCCGGCCTTCGCCCATCAGGTGCGCGCGGCCGCTGATGCGTGGGCGGATGCGCTCGATCAGGCGCTGGCCTGCGCCCATCTGATCGGCGCCGCCGTTGGCGCGCCCGTTTTCGGCCAGCGTATAGCTGCCTTCGAACACGCTGCCGAGCACGCTCTCGATGCGGATTACCGCGTCCGGTGCCAACGCACCGTCGGCGGCCATGCAGGCGAGCTTGGCGGAGAAGCCGGTGCCGCAGGGAGAGCGGTCGTAGGCCAGGCCCGGACACAGCACGAAATTGCGCAGCGCGACATCGGCGCTCAGCGCCGGGCCGTTGAGCTCGATATGGTCGATTTCGGCGCCGTCCGCGCCGCGCACGTCGGCCGCGATCAGCGCCTTGCGGATCGCTTCGGTGTAGCGGGTCAGCTCGCGCCAATGCGGCAGATCCAGCGGGAGCGGGCTGTCCTTGCTGATGAAGAACCAGTTGCCGCCCCAGGCCACATCGCCGCGTACGCGGCCGAATTCCGGCACCTCGACCACGACGTCCTGGGCGAGGCGGTAGCTCTCGACGTTGTCGATCGACACGCGACCGTCTTCGTGCAGTTCCGCGACCACGGTGCCTACGGGTGTGTCGATCGCATGCCGTCCGGGCGCGATCCGGCCCAGGTGCGCCAGCGTCCGCACCAGGCCGATGGTGCCGTGACCGCACATGCCCAGGCAGCCGACATTGTTGAAGAAGATCACCGAAGCCACCGAGCCGGTTTCCACCGGCGGCAGCAGCAATGCGCCGACCATGGTGTCGGATCCGCGCGGCTCGCAGGCCACCGCGCGACGCCAATGGTCGTGGGCGCTGCCGAACAGCGCGCGACGTTCGGCCAGGGTGCCGTCGCCCAGGTCGGGCGCGCCGGAAAGCACCACCCGGGTCGGTTCGCCGCCGGTATGGGAGTCGATGAAGGCTATGGTCTGCATGGCGCTCATCGTCCGTCGCGCGGGACCGCCGGGTCTAGCCGGCATCCCAGCCGACCGATGCGGAAATCAGCATAATCGGTCCATGCACGACAGCCCGCCCACCTTGATCGACGCCGACGAATTGCAGGCCCTGCTCGACGCAGTGCCGGACATCGTTTTCTTCGTCAAGGACCATTCCGGACGCTACACCCATGCCAATCTCACCTTGGTGCGGCGGCTGGGATTGGCCAAGCGCGCGGACGTCGTCGGCCGCAGCGTGGACGAAGTGTTTCCGCCCAAGCTCGGCAGCCGTTACGCCGCGCAGGACCGTCGCGTGCTGGCCGGGCAGCGCATTCACGACCAGCTCGAGATGCACATCTTCCCGAACCGCGTGGCCGGTTGGTGCCTGACCAGCAAGCGTCCGCTGATCAGCGACGAGCGGATCGTGGGCCTCATCGGAATTTCGCGCGACCTCGCCAAGCCCGACGGCCGCCATCCGGGCTACGACCGCCTGCGCAACGTGCTCGACCATCTGGAAAGCCATTTCGACGAACCGGTGCGGATGCAGGCGCTGGCCGATCTGGCCGGATTGTCTTTGTCGCAGTTGGAGCGGCAGTTCCGCCGCGTGTTCCAGCTCAGTCCGCAGCAGTGGCTCACCCGCTTGCGCATCGAGGCCGCGATGCAGCGCCTGCGCGGGCCCGACACCATCGCCGCCATCGGCCATGCCTGCGGCTTCACCGACCAGAGCGCGTTCGCACGTCAGTTCAAGGCGACCGTGGGCATCACTCCGCGGAACTATCGGAAGCTGCACCCGCTCGGCTCCGTCGAGCCGACATGAGCATCTGCGCCGCCGCGATCAGCACCACCACCAGCACCAGCCAGCGCAGCCAGATCACCGGCAGCGACTTGACCACGAACGCAGCGATCAACACGCCCGGAATGCCGCCCAGGGCCAGGCCCAGCGCCGCACGCAGGTCGTAGCGTCCGGCGCGAACGAAGGCGCCGCCGCCTACCGGCATCAGGAAAGCGCAGGCGCCCATCATGATCGGGAACGCCGCCAGCGGACTCATGCCGAGCAGGCTCACCAGGATCAGGCAGGGCGCGTACAGCCCGATCCCGAGCATCATCAACGCGCCCAGCACGAAACTCGCCGCGACCGCGAACGCCAGCGTCGCACCCTGCAGGCCCTGCGCATCGCCGCCGCCGGGCAGCCACTCCAGGTTGGTCGCCAGGAACAATGCCGCCGCGGCCAGCAAGGCCACGCCCATGCCGATCTGGATCGCGCGCCGCGGCAACCGCGTCACCACGCCCACGCCGATCCAGGCGCCCGCGACCGCGGCCGCGATCATGCTGGCCAAGGTGACGAAATCCACCGTCACCACCGCGATGAAGATCAGCGCCTGCGCGACCGTGGGCAGCGCGTGGCCTGCGTTCAAGGTGCCGGGAATGTCCTCGTCGGCGACCCGGCCGCGCAGCTTGAAGATCGCGGTGGTGGTGGCGAACGAGCCGATGCCGAGGGTGTCGAAGAAGTTGGCCGCAGACCCCGTCAGCCAGTCGCCTAGGCTGGGGCGTGGCGATGCGCCGGCCGCGACGCTTCGGCGGCGCTCGATCGTCCACCAGCGCGCAGCGTAGGCCAAGGCCAGGGCCGCGAGCGCCGACAGCAGGACCAGGGGCCCGACGCTCATGGCGCGCAGTCCGCGAATCCGGATATCGCCTGTGCAGCTGTTGCCATCGCATCCTCCCAAACCCCCATTCACGCATCTTCGGTGCAGGGCGCAGGCCTGGATTGGCCCGCTTCCGCGCCAGGGATGCGGATTTTTGCGTAGTCGGCGAGCGGCCGCGGTGCCTAGGATGGTGGCTCGAATCCGCTGCCCAGGACCGCCCTTGATCCACCCATCGCCCACGGCGGGCGCGACGTCGATGCACCGCGCACCATCGCCTCTTCGCTGCCCGTGGCGCTGCGCATGAGCACCCCGGACAGTCACGACGGCCCCATCGCAGTGATCGGCGCCGGCGTCATCGGTTGCGCCGTCGCGTATGCGCTGGCGCGCGAGGGCCGACCAGTGCTGCTGATCGACCGGGCCGCGCCCGGCGAGGCCGGCGCGTCCTACGGCAATGTCGGGCACCTGGCCACGGAACTGGTCGAACCCCTGCCCTCGCCCGGGCTGTTGTTCGGCTTCTGGCGCGAGCTGTACGCGCTGGGCGGGCCGTTGGACGTGCCGGTGCGGCGGCTGGGCGCGTTCGCGCCCTGGGCGCGGCGTTTCGCGATGGCCGCGTTCCGGCGCCGCGCCCACACCCAGCATCTGGCGCCGCTGGTGCGACCGGCCGGCGCGGCCTATGCGCAGCTGCTTGCGGAAATCGGTCGCGAGGATCTGCTGCGACGCAACGGCCACTACCAATTCTGGCTGAGCGCGAAGGGCGCGGCCCAGGCCACGGCCGAGGCGCGGCACATGCAGGCGCTGGGCATTCCGACCGCGCCGGTGGCGCCGGACGTGCTGGCGAATGTGCGTACGGCGGCCGGCGCGCAGCATGCCGCCGGCCTCTGGTTTCCCGAGAGCGGGCATATGCTCGATCCGCAAGCCGTATGCCAGGCGCTCGCGCATGCGGCCGCGGCGCGCGGCGCGCAGCTGCGGCAGCTCACGGTGCGCTCGCTCGAACCCGAAGGCGATCGCATCGCGATCACCACCGCAGACGAACGCTTCAGCGTGCCCGCGGCCGTCGTCTGCGCAGGCGCCTGGTCGGCGCCGCTGCTGGCGCCGTTCGGCCTGCACGCGCCGCTGGAAGCCGCCTACGGCTACCACGTCGAACTGCCCGACGAAGCGGCCTATGTCGACGCGCCGGCGCTGTACGCGGATCAGAAAATCCTGGTGACGCCGATGCGCGGACGCCTGCGCGCCTCCGGCTACATGGAGTTCGGCGGATTGGACGGCGCTGCGGATCCGCGCAAGCCCGCGCGCTTGCGCAGCCAACTCGCCGCGCTGGGTTATCGCTGCGCGGCCGATGGCCCGAGTTGGCGCGGGCCGCGACCGGTGCTGCCCGACTACCTGCCCGGCATCGGCCGCGCACCGGGGGCCGCCCCGCTGTACTACGCCGTCGGCCACCAGCACCTGGGCCTGACCCTGGCGCCGGCGACGGCCGACCTGATCGCCGACCTGGTCGCCGCACGCACGCCGCGCCAGGACCTGAAACCCTTCGATCTGTCGCGGTTCGGGTCGCCGAGCCGCCAACGACCTTCGATCCGAGCAACGCCATGACTCTGCATACCATCGCCGAACAATCGGACTTCCACCGAACCGGTCGCCTGGAGGAAGTCGAAGCCCTGTGCGCAGGCTACGCCGAACGCTGGCCCGAGGCGGTGCGCAGCTTCGTCTACGGCTATTCGGGCGAGGGCCGTCCCTTGCGCGCGTTGCTGGTCTCGCGCAGCGGCGCGCTGACCGCCACGGCGCTGCGCGAACGCGGCATCCCCTTGCTGATGATCCAGGCCGGCATCCATCCCGGCGAGAGCGACGGCAAGGACGCCGGCTTCGCCGCCCTGCGCGAGTTGCTGGGCGGCGAACCGATGACCGAACCCAGCCATCCGGGCAAGATCGCCATGCATGCGCCGGCGGCGGACGTGCTGGAGCGCATCGCGCTGCTGTTCGTGCCCGCGTTCAACGCCGACGGCCACGAACGCGTCGGACGTTGGAACCGGCCGAATCAGAGCGGACCGGAGGAGACCGGCTGGCGCGCCACCGCGCACAACCTCAATCTCAACCGCGACTACACCAAGGCCGATGCACCGGAAATGCAGGCCATGCTGCAACTGCTGTGCGACTGGGATCCGCTGGTCTGCGCCGACATGCACGTGACCAACGGCGCCGATTTCGAGCCAGACGTGTCGATCCAGATCGAACCGATCCATCAGGGCGACCCGCAGCTGTACGCCAGCGGCATGCAACTGCGCGATGCGCTGATCGAAAGGCTGGTCGCGCAGGGTTCGCTGGCGCTGCCGTTCTATCCCGATCTGGCGGTGGCGGACGATCCGGCGTCCGGCTTCCAGCTCACCGTCTACTCGCCGCGCTTCTCGACCGGCTACTTCCCGGCGCGCAACCGCTACACGGTGCTGGTGGAAACCCATTCGTGGAAGGACTACGCGACCCGCGTCCGGGTCACGCGCAACACCATCGTCGGCCTAGCCGAACTGACCGCCGAGCACGGTGCGCAATGGCGCGAGGCAGCGCTGCGCGCCGACGCGACCCCGCTCGGCGGCGAGAACGTGGTGCTCGACTACGCAGCCGGCTGGCGCGAGCCGACGGCGGACGCCGACGACGCGGCGCCGGAGGCCATGCAGGGCGATGCGTCGATCGGGACCATCGAAACCGTCGAGACCATCGAGTTTCGCGGCTACGCCTACACCCGCGATCCCTCGCCGATTTCCGGCGAACCCGTCACCGTCTACGATCCGCGCACGCCGCAGATCTGGCGCGTGCCGTTCCGCCGCAACGTCGCTCCCTCCTTGGTCGTGCGGGCGCCGCGCGGCGGCTACCTGGTGCCGCCCGCCTACGCGCAGGCCATCGAACGCAAGCTCGCGCTGCACGGACTGAGTTCGCGACGCCTGGATCGGGACGCCGGAACGCTGGAGGTCGAAGCGTTCCGGGCGACGCGCGCCCGTTTCTCCCCGACGCCGTTCGAGGGACGCATGCGGCTGAGCTTGCAGGGCGCCTGGCGGCCGGAGCCGCAACCGCTACCTGCCGGCACCTTGTTCGTACCGATCGCGCAAACCCGTGCGCGCCTGCTGATGGCGCTGCTGGAACCGCAGGCGCCGGACTCGTACGCGGCCTGGGGCGGCTTCAACGCTCACTTCGAGCCCAAGGAATACGTCGAGGCCTACGTGACCGAGATCTTCGCGCTGCGGATGCTCGACGAAGACGCGGTGCTGGCGGCCGAATTCCGGCGCCGCCTGAAGGAGGACGCGGCCTTCGCCGCCAGCCCCGACGCACGGCGCGAGTTCTTCCAGAGATTGCACGCCTCCTGGGATGCGCGCTTCAACATGTACCCGATCTACCGCAGCGACAGCGTGCCGGCGGAGGCCTGAGTCCCGCCGGCAGCCAGTCGCCGCATATCGGCTTCGCAATCCGATCCCGGCGCGGGTTTCGCCGCGCCTGCCGCGCTCTCGCCTTCGCTGCGAGAGCGGCCGCCCTATCCACGCCTGCTTCGGCGCACGCCCGCCTCGGCGGCCGGCAGCGGCGCATCCGGCTCCGCCGCCACCCGACCCTGCACGGTACGCGCTCGCATTGCCGGGCCCAGCGGCGCCTACGGCGGCTTTTTTTGCCTAGCGCGCGCCCCACGGGCGACAATCCGCCATCCCTACGCGATTTCCCGCCATGCCCATCCGCGCCATCCTCACCGACATCGAAGGCACCACCAGCAGCATCTCGTTCGTGAAGGACGTGCTGTTCCCGTACGCGCGCCGCGCCCTGCCCGGTTTCGTCGCCGCGCGCGGGCGCGAGCCGGCGGTGCGCAAATGGCTGGACGCGGTCGCGACCGAGAACGGCGGCGTCTGCGAGGACGCGATGATCGTCGAGGTGCTGCAGGGCTGGATCGACGAGGACCGCAAGCACACCGCGCTCAAGGCGCTGCAGGGCATGGTCTGGGCCGACGGCTACAAGGGCGCCGACTTCACCGCGCACATCTACCCCGACGCCGCCGCCGCGCTGCGCGCCTGGCACGCGGCCGGGCTGCCGCTGTACGTGTATTCCTCCGGCAGCGTGCCGGCGCAGCGGCTGTTCTTCGGCCACAGCGACGACGGCGACCTGACCGGGCTGATCTCGGGCTGGTTCGACACCGAGATCGGCGGCAAGCGCGAGGCCGCCAGCTACGCCCGTATCGCCGAGGCGATCGGCCTTCCTCCGGGTGAGATCCTGTTCCTGTCCGACGTGGTCGAAGAATCCGACGCCGCGCGCGAGGCCGGCCTGACCACGGTGCTGATCGATCGTCTGGACGACTACCCGCAGCCGCGCGTAGGCGAGGCCGCGCACGGGCATGCGCGCGCGACTGCGTTCGATCAAGTCGAGGTTTGACGCGACACCGGGAGTTGCGGTCGTCGTAGGCGGCCCGAGCAGAAGTTTGAGGCGTCAATCGCGGCTCACGCCGCTCCCACAGACGCAGACGCTGACGCTGACGCACCTTAGCTTTGGGGTAGGAGCGGCGTAAGCCGCGACCGTCGGCGCGAGCAGCCGCGCCGACCAAGCAAGTTGCCCGCAACGGGCTACATGCGTCGGTGCGACAGCTGATGCCTAGACGCTGAGAGGCCGCGGCTTACGCCGCTCCTACCCCAGGCCAGGCGAACACTATAGGCGACTGACGCTGCGCACCCGCACCTCCGCGCAATCCACACCGTGCGCCTCCGCCGCCTGGCGGCGGAGGCGCTCCAGCACCTGGGCCGGATCGAAGGCGCCGGCCGGCGCGTAGTCCAGCGTGCTCTGGCCCCACACGACGTAGCGGCCGCCAACCAGGATCTCGTAGTCGGCGAAGTAGTAGTAATGCGCGCTCATGTTTGGCGCTCGGGTCATAAGCTCTCGGCTCAGGTACCCACGTGCACGCCGTGCCCGCACTCGGCGCAGCCCAGATGTTCCAGTGCGATCGCCAGCGCCAGGGTGTAGCTCTGCGCGGCGTAGCCGTGCACCTGCGCCAGGCAGGCGCCGTCGCGCGGCGCCAGCGAGGGCTCCGGCGCGTCCATGTCGTCGTCGTGGACTTCGATGTAGGGCGTGTCGAGCGCGTTCAGGGCGCGACGCAGGCGTTCGCTGGCCGGAGCGCAGGCGCCGGGGTCGAACAACAGCAGCTCCACGCCGCTGGCGCGCAGGCCGCACAGGCCGTCGACCAGCTCGGCTTCGCTGCGGCAGCTGCGCAGAGCGATTGTCTTGCCGGCGTCGGCCGCGCATTCGGCCAGGCGCGCGCGCACCGCGTCGGGCACGCGTGCGGCTTGGGCGTAGTGGGCTTCGGGACCACGCAGAATCACGATGGACACGTTCTTGCTCGCTGCGCGCTCGGGGCGGCGCGCATGCGGCACTGTAGGCGCGGCCGACGTAAAGCCTCCATGCCGCGCGCGCGGCGCGGCGTAACCGCGGCGTAAATTCCGATGCGGCGTCGGCGACGGCTCAGCCGTGGATCTTCTCGCCGCGTTCCAGCATCGCCACCAGCTTCTCGATCCGGGCCGCGCGGGTCTCGGGCTTCTTCGCGGTCTGGATCCGCCACAGCACCGCGTAGCGATTGGTGCGGTCGATCTGCTCGAAGAATTTGCGTGCTTTGGCGTTCTTCTTGAACGCCGCGGTCAGGTCGTCGGGCACTTCGATGTTGCGCGCCGAATCGTAGGCGGCCTGCCAGCGTCCGTCGGCCTGGGCCGCCTCGACCTCGCGCAAACCGCCCGGACGCATGCGGCCAGCGGCGATCAGGGCCTCGACCTTGCCGATATTGATCTTGGACCAGACGCTGCGCGACCGCCGCGGAGTGAAGCGCTGCAGAAAGTGCTGTGTGTCGCAGCTGCGCTTGAGGCCGTCGATCCAACCGTGGCACAGGGCCACGTCCAGCGCCTCGGCATACGTCACCGAAACCACGCCCTGGTCCTTCTTGGCGATCTTCAGCCACAGCCCGGGCGCATCGGCGTGCGCGATCAGCCAGGCCTCCCAGGCCGCGGCGTCGCGGAACAGCTGGATCGGCACATCGGTCGGCAGTTCGGCGCTCATGGCCTTATTCCTTGGCGTCCTGCAATCGGTAGACGGTCTGCGCGCGTTGCTCGCCCTGCCAGGGATCGAGCGTGCGCACTTCGATGCGGTGTTCGCCCGCGGCCAGATCGGTCGGCAAGGTGCCGCGCCACAGGTGCGCGGAGGGTTCGGCTTCGGGCGAGCGATCGTAGCCGCGCAGCGCGGCGGCCTGGTCGTCGCGCGCGTTCTCGGCCAGCAGGTTCGGATCGGCCTGTTCGCTGCGCTGCATCGGCGCCCAGGCGCCGTCGTCGATGCGGAACTCGACCCGGCTGTCGTCCTGGCCCATGTAGACGTTGGCGAATACGGCGAACGCCGGATAGGCGCCGCGCCGCAGCACGCGCGGCGCGTGCAGCGACATCGCCGGCGTCGACGCGGCCGCGACGGCCAGGCGCGCGGGATGCCAGCTCAATCGATAGCTGCCGGCTAGGTCCACCGCCAGGCGCGCGTAGCCGTTGGGGGTGCCGTCGGCCATGGTCGCGTCGGGGATGCCCTGCCCGTCCTTGACTCCGGACCAGAACGCGCCGCAGGCGGCGCCGACGTTGTACTCGTGCAGCGGCGCAGCGCCGTGCCAGCCGTCCTTGGCGCCGTGATAGACATGGCGCTGGACATGGCCGTGGCCGCTGAGCAGCAGCACCTGCGGGAAATCGCCCAGCAGCGCGAACAAGCGCTCGCGGTCGGCGTGGCGGAAGGTCTCGCGGCCGGGCGCGGCGTCGAAGAACGGGATATGCACGCCGATCACCAGCAGCCGGTCCTTGCGCGCCGTCGCCAGGTAGCGCTCGAGGAAGCCGAACTGCTCCTCGCGCAGGCCGCCGATGTAGGCCGGGCGCTGGCCGGGCCGGTAGATCACGTCGTCGAGCATCACGAACGAGGCCTCGGGCTCTTCCCAGGCATAGGTGTCCGGGCCGAACACATGCCGGTAGCTGAGCAACGAATCCTCGTCGCGGCCGGCATCGAAGTCGAGATCGTGATTGCCCGGCGCGTGCAGCCAGGGCACATCGAGCAGGGCGGTGGCGCGGTTCAGCGCGGGGTACAGCGACAGGTCGTCGTGGACGATGTCGCCCAGGCTCAGGCCCAGGTCGGCGACCGTGCCGCGACCGCGCGACTGCGCCAGCAAGGGTTCGACGATGTCGCGGCGGTAGTAGTCGACGTCGGTGGCGGTCTTGGGCTGCGGATCGGCGAACACCAGCACGTCCAGCTGCGGGCGCGCGCGCGCTGGCTGCGGGATCAGGCCGTAGTCGCGGCAGCTCGGGAAGGAGGCCGGGATGCCGCCGTACTTGAGCTTGGGCCCGGGCTCGCGCTGCACGTTGAAGCTGAAATCCGGCAGTCCATTGTCGCGGCGTCCGACCCGGTAGCCCGGCGGTTTGATCACGAAGCTGGTGCGGCCGTCGATCGCCGGCAGGTGGTAGCTGCCGTGGGCGTCGCTGACCACCAGATCGACGCCGTCGGAGACCCGGATGCCGGGCAGACCCGGTTCGCCGTCGTCGCGGCGGCCGTTGCCGTTGCGGTCCTCGTACACGGTACCGCTGTTGCACGGCGGCGGCAGCGCGAGCGCGGTGGCCGGGGCGATCAGGGCGAGCGACAAGAAGCAGGCGGTGACGGATGGGCGCATGGCGAACTCCGGGCGGGCGCCCATTATGCGGCGCCCGACTACCGATCCATGTGCCCGGGAACACAAGTACGCGCGCGGACACCGTGCCTACTGTGGGAGCGGCGTGAGCCGCGATATGCGACAACACGCTGGCCGACGCAAAGCCGACTCCGGGCGGACGCTCATTATGCGGCGCCCGGTTGCCGATCCATGTGCCCGGGAGCACGAGTACGCGCGCGGACACCGTGCCTACTGTGGGAGCGGCGTGAGCCGCGATACGCGGCAATACGCGGGGCGGCGCAAAGCCGACTCCGGGCGGGCGCTCACTATGCGGCGCCCGCTTACCGATCCATGTGCCCGGGAGCACGAGTACGCGCGCAGACACATGCCTTCTGTGGGAGCGGCGTGAGCCGCGATACGCGGCAATGCGCGGGGCGGCGCCAGGCCGGTCGCAGGCGGATCGCTCCTGTCTGCGTATTTCGTCGGACAGTGGAATTCTAATCGCGGCTCACGCCGCTCCCACAGACGGCATGCGCGAGGACAGCCGAGAGATTCGGGGCTAGGCCGGCTCGGAGCCGCGATGCGGCTGGCCGTGGCGCGACTTCAGCACCGCGACCGCGTCGGCCAGCGACAGGCCGCGCGCGCGCAGCAGCACCAGCAGGTGGTAAAGCAGGTCGGCGGCCTCGCCGCACAAGGCGGCATCGTCCTCGACCACGCCGGCCAGGGCGGTTTCCACGCCCTCCTCGCCCACCTTCTGGGCGATGCTGCGGCGGCCCTGTTCGAACAGGCGGGTGGTGTAGCTGCCGGGCGGACGCTCGCGTTCGCGGCGCGCGACCAGGCCGTCGAGTTCGACCAGGAAATCGTCGGGCGCGTGCTCGAAGCAGCTGGCGCGGCCGAGGTGGCAGGTCGGTCCCTGCGGGCGCGCCTGCACCAGCAGGGTGTCGCCGTCGCAGTCGGCTTCGATCGCGACCAGCTGCAGCACGTTGCCGGAGGTCTCGCCCTTGGTCCACAGGCGTTGCCGGCTGCGGCTGTAGAAGGTGACGTGTCCGCTGGCCAGCGTACGCGCCAGCGCTTCGCGGTCCATGTAGCCCAGCATCAGCACGCGCAGGGTCGCCGCGTCCTGCACGACCGCGGGCAACAGGCCGCCCTGCTTGTCCCAGGACAAGCCATCGATGGCTTCGGGCGCCAAGGTCGGCCATGCTGCCGGTTCAGTGGACATCGCGGATTTCTATGCCTTGCGCGCGCAGTTCGCGCTTAAGTTCGGGAATACGGATCGCGCCGGAGTGGAACACGCTGGCGGCGAGCGCGGCATCGGCGTCGGCGTCGCGGAACACCTGGGTGAAATGCTCGATCGCGCCGGCGCCGCCGGACGCGACCAGCGGCACCTCGCAGCGCGCGCGCACCTCGCCGAGCTGCTCCAGGTCGTAGCCGTCGCGCACGCCGTCGCTGCCCATGCAGTTGAGCACGATCTCGCCGGCGCCGCGTTCCTGGGCCTCGACCACCCAGTCCAGGGTGCGTCGCGCCAGCGCGCGGGTACGCTCGGGATCGCCGGTGTACTGGCGCACGCGCCACTGCCCGTCCTCGTCGCGCAGGCTGTCGATGCCGACCACCACGCATTGCACGCCGAAGGCATCGGCGATCTCGCCGATCAGCTCGGGCCGCTCCAGCGCCGGGGTGTTGATCGAGATCTTGTCGGCGCCGGCGCTGAGCACCGCGCGCGCGTCGTCGACGCTGCGGATGCCGCCGGCGACGCAGAACGGGATGTCGATGCTGCGCGCCACCCGTTCGACCCAGTCGCGGTCGACGCTGCGGCCCTGCGGGCTGGCGGTGATGTCGTAGAACACCAGCTCGTCGGCGCCCTCGTCGCGGTAACGCAGCGCGAGTTCGACGATGTCGCCCATATCGACGTGATCGCGGAAGCGCACGCCCTTGACCACGCGGCCGTCGCGGACGTCGAGGCAGGGGACGATGCGCCGGCTCAGCATCGCTGTGCCTTGTGCAGGGCTTCGCCGAGGCCGAAACGGCCTTCGATCAGGGCCTTGCCCAGAACTGCGCCGCGGCAGCCGGCGTCGTGCGCGGCGACGATGTCGGCGATGTCGCGGATGCCGCCGGAGGCCTGCACCTGCATCTCCGGGGCGATCTCGCGCACGTGCCGGTACAGGTCCAGGTTCGGTCCCTGCATGGTGCCGTCGCGGGACACGTCGGTGCAGAGCAGGTGGCGCACGCCGACGTCGGCGAAATGCTCCAGCATCGGCTCCAGCTGGGCGCCGCTGTCCTCGGTCCAGCCGGCCACGGGCAGCCGCCAGTGGCCGGTGCTGGACTGGCGCGCGTCCAGGGCGACGGTGATGCGGTCGGCGCCGTAGCGCTGCAGCCAGTCGCCGACGCGGTCGGGTTCGCGCACCGCCAGCGAGCCGACCACGACGCGGTCGGCGCCGGCGTCGAGGATGGCCTCGATGTCGGCTTCGCTGCGCACGCCGCCGCCGGTCTGCACCCGCATCCAGCTGGTGGTGGTGATCGCGCGCAGCAGCGGCGCCAGGGTGTAGCCGCCGTAGCGCGCGGCGTCCAGGTCGACCAGGTGCAGCCAGCGCGCGCCGGTGTCGGCGTAGCGCTTGGCCATGGTCAGCGGCTCTTCCTCGTAGGCGGTTTCCCGCTCGTAGTCGCCCTGGTGCAGGCGCACCACGCGGCCGGCGCGCACGTCGATGGCCGGGTACAGCGTGCAGTTGTTCATGCCGGCACCCCGTCGAGGAAGTTGCGCAGCAGACGCGCGCCCACCGCCGCCGAACGCTCGGGGTGGAATTGCGCGCCGTAGCGGTTGTCGCGGCCGACCACGGCCGAGAACGGCGCGCCGTGTTCGCTCGCGGCCAGCGTGTCGGGGCCTACCGGCACCGCGTAGCTGTGCACGAAATAGGCGCGGTCGCCGTCGGCGATGCCGTCCAGCAAGGGCGACGTGCGTCGCCGTTCCAAAGCATTCCATCCCATATGCGGCACGCGAACTCCCGGGCGCGGTTGCAGTTTGCCGATGCGTCCCGGCAACAGGCCGAGACACTCCACGTCGCCCTCCTCGGACGACTCGAACAGCAGCTGCATACCCAGGCAGATCCCGAGCAGCGGCTGACGCAGCGCCCGGATGGTGTCGACCAAACCGAGCTCGCGCAGCCGCGCCATCGCTGGCGCCGCCGCCCCGACCCCCGGCAGGATCACGCGCTCTGCCGAACCGATCGTGGCGGGGTCGGCGCTCAAAACCGCGTGCGCACCCAACCGCTCCAGTGCATAACGCACGGAGCCGATGTTCCCCCCCCCCATATCGATCAGTACGACGTTCGTCACGGAAACCTCTCAACCGTATCGCGGTCCCTCGCGATGGTGCTTATTCAGTTAATCGCGGGACCGGTCCCAAACCGGCCCCGGCCGGCCGCACGTGGCCTGCCTGAACGGCTGGGCACGGGCCACCCACGGCCTGCCCCCTGCCCGCGGCCTCAGAGGCTGCCCTTGGTGCTGGGCAGGCCATGGCCCTCGCGCCGGATCGCCTGGCGCAGGGCGCGCGCGACCGCCTTGAAGCAGGCCTCGACCTTGTGATGGTCGTTGTCGCCGCGCACGTTCAGGTTCAGGTTCAGGCCCGCCGACTCGCACAGCGAGCGGAAAAAATGCGGGACCAGCTCGGTCGGCACATCGCCCACGCGTTCGCGCGCGAATCCGCCTTCGAACACGAAGTACGGGCGCCCGGAGAAGTCCAGCGCCGCGGTCGCCAGGCTTTCGTCCATCGGCAGCACGAAGCCGTAGCGGCCGATGCCGCGCTTGTCGCCGAGCGCCGCGCGCAGGGCCTGGCCCAGGGCCAGCGCGCTGTCCTCGATGGTGTGGTGCTCGTCGATGTGCAGGTCGCCCTTGCACTCCAGCTCCAGGGCGAAACCGCCGTGCTTGCCGAGCTGCTCGAGCATGTGGTCGAAGAAGCCCAGCCCGGTGCTCACGCGCGGCTCGGCCTCGCGGTCCAGGTCGACGCCGACCTCGATCCGGGTCTCGCGCGTGTTGCGCTGGATGCGCGCGGTGCGCGGCGCATCGGCCAGCGCGTGCGCGATCCCCGACCAGTCCCACTCGCCGCCGAAATCGACGGTGCGCAGCTGGAAACCGCGGATGCCCAGATTGCGCGCGAACGCGATGTCGGTGTCGCGGTCGCCGACCATGGCCGAACGCGTCCAGTCGATGCCGCGGTCCTTGAGCAGGGGCAGCGCCAGGCCGATCGCCGGCTTGCGGGTGGGCGCGTTGTCGGCCGGCAGGCTGCTGTCGATCAGGACGTCGCGGAACTCGATGCCCTGGCTGGCGAACACCTGCAGCATCAGCGCATGCGGGCCTTCGAAGTCTTCGCGCGGGAACGCCGGGGTGCCCAGGCCGTCCTGATTGCTGATCATCACGAACTGGTAGCCGGCATCGCGCAGGCGCAGCATCGCCGGAATCACGCCTTCGACGAAGCGCAGCTTGGCGTAGCTGTCGATCTGGTAGTCGTCGGGCTCGGCGATCAGGGTGCCGTCGCGATCGACGAACAGGAGTGGGGTCTGGCTCATAGGTTCCGGTGGTCCGACAGGTTCATGCGGCGCGTTCGGCGGAGTCGCGCTGTGTCGCCGCGTGCGGCGCCAGGGCGTCGAGCACGCGTGCGTTTTGTTCTGCGGTGCCCAGGCTGATGCGCAGCGCGTCGCCCAGTTGCGGCGCCGCGCGCAGGTCGCGCACCACCACGCCGGCGGCGAGCAGCGCCTCGAACGCCGCCTGCGGCCGCTCGAAGCGCGCGAGCAGGAAGTTCGCCCGCGAGGGGTAGACCTGGCGCACGCCAGGCACGGCCGGCAGCGCCGCATACAGGCGTTCACGTTCGAGCACGCAGGCGGCGGCGTGGTCCCCGCTGAGCGCGCGTGCGCCGGCGTCGAGCGCGCGCAAGGCCAGCGCGACGCAGGGTTCGGCCAAGGGATACGGCGCCTGGCAGCGCTGTAGCGCAGCGATCAGCTCCGCGTCGGCGATGGTGCTGCCGATGCGCGCCGCCGCCAGCGCGTGCGCCTTGGACAAGGTGCGCAGAACGACCACGTTGGGCTGGTCGGCGATCAGGCGGATCGCCGACGGTGCCTGCGCGTATTCGAGGTAGGCCTCGTCGACCACCACCAGCGCGCGTTCGCGCAAGCGCCGCGCCAGCGCCGAGATCGCCGGCAGCGGCAGCAGCGTGCCCGAGGGATTGCCCGGCGAGCACAGGAACACCAGCTTGGCGCCTGAGTCCTCGGCCGCCGTGGCGACCGCGTCGAAATCGCAGACGAAGCCTTCGGGCGTATCGCGCAGCGCGACCTCGACCACGCGCGTGCCGTGCAGGCGTGCGCAGACCGCGTACATGCCGAAGGTCGGCGGCGTGGTCACGATGGCGTCGCCGCCTGGGCGGCAGAACGCGCGCAGCAGCAGGTCGATGCCTTCGTCGCTGCCGCGCCCGGCCAGCAATTGCGCCGGCTCGCAGCCGTACAGCGCTGCCAGCGCCGCGCGCAGCGGCGGCGGCTGCGGATCGGGGTAGCGGCGCAGCGCGCCGTCGATGTCGGCGGCGTTGGCCCAGGCCGACTCGTTGGCATTGAGCCAGATCGAACCGTTGAGGGCTTCGCTGCGCGCCGACTTGTAGCCGGCGAAATCGCGCAGGTCCTCGCGCAGCAGCGACAGCGGCGCGTTCATGCCGCCACCTGCTGCAAGCGCAGCGCGACCGCGATCCGGTGCGCGTCCAGGCCTTCGGCGGCGGCCAGCTCGACCGCGCAGGGGCCGATCGCGGCGATCCCGCGCGGCTGCACTTCCTGGACCGTGATCGCGACCTGGAAGCTGGCCACACTGACCCCGCCGGCGTAGCGCGCCGCGCCGCTGGTCGGCAGCACGTGGTTGGTGCCGCTGCAGTAGTCGCCCAGGGCTTCCGGGGCCCAGTCGCCCAGGAACACCGAACCGGCCGCGAGCACCTGCGGCAGCCACGCGCGGGCGTCGCGCAGGGCCAGGATCAGGTGCTCGGGCGCGTAGCGATTGCTGACCGCGAGCGCGTCGGCGATCGACGTCACCGCGATCGAACGCGACGCGCGCAAGGCGGCGCGCGCGGTCTCGGCGCGCGGCAGCGCGGCCAGCTGGGAGTCGATCTTGGCGTCGACCGCCTCCAGCAGCGCCGCGTCGTCGCTGAGCAGGATCACCTGCGAGTCCGGGCCGTGTTCGGCCTGCGACAGCAGGTCGGCGGCGACGAAGGCCGGATTGGCGCCGGCGTCGGCGATCACCAGCACTTCCGACGGCCCGGCCGGCAGATCGATGGCCGCGCCGCCTTCGAGCAGCGCGACCTGGCGCTTGGCCTCGGTGACATAGGCGTTGCCCGGCCCGAACAGTTTGTCGCACTTGCCGACGCTAGCGGTGCCGAAGGCCATCGCCGCGATCGCCTGGGCGCCGCCGAGCTTGTAGACCCGGCTCACTCCGCAGCGGCGTGCGGCATACAGCACCGCCGGATCGGCACGGCCGTCGCGACGCGGCGGCGTGCACAGCACGATCTCAGGGCAGGCAGCCAGGCGCGCCGGCATGCACAGCATCAGCGCGGTCGAAGGCAGCGGCGCCGAACCGGCCGGCACGTACAGGCCGACGCGCTGGATCGGGCGCAGGATGCGTTCGCAGCGCACGCCGTCGCCGCTGTCCAGGGCGTAGGGCTGGGTCATGCCGGCGGCGTGGAAGGCCTCGATGCGGCGCGCGGCTTGGTCGATGGCGGCGCGCAACGGCGCGGAGATCTCGCGTTCGGCGGCATCGAACTCGTCGATACCGACCACGAACTCGTCCAGCGCCACGCCGTCGTAGCGCGCGCTCAGGGCGCGCAGCGCGGCGTCGCCGTCCGCACGAACCTGCTCGATGATGGCCGCGACCGACTCGGCGGTATCGCGGCGGGTCTGCTGGGCCGGACGGCGCAGCGCGGCCTCGCGCTGGTTCTCGTCCAAGGCGTTCCAGTCCAGCCGCTGCATGATGCTTTCGCCGTTCATGCCAGCATGCCCTCGACCGGCAGCACCATCAGCCCGCGCGCGCCGGCGCGCTTGAGCTCTTCCAGTCGTTGCCAGGTCACCGCGCCGTGGCACAAGGCCTGCAGGGCGACGCCGTCGCCGCCGTCCAGTTGCATCACCGTCGGCGTTTCCGCATCGGGCAGCAGCGGCAGCAGCTCGGCCAGCAGCTGGCGCGGGGCCTGGAACAGCAACAGCTTGCTGTGACGGATGCGCAGCGCGCCGTCGAGGCGGCGCAGCAGCAGGTCGGCCAGTTCGCCGCGCACGTCGTCGAAAGGATGGATCGGCCCGGCCAGCACGGCTTCGCTCTGGATCAGGGTGGTGACCGCCTTGAGCTGATTGGCGGCGAGCGTGGCGCCGCTGGAGACCAGATCGCAGATCGCCTCGGCCTGGCCCAGGCGCGGCGCGATCTCGACCGAACCCGACAGCAGCACGACCTGCGCGTCCACGCCCTGCTCGGCCAGCCAGGCCGACAGCAGCGCCGGGTAGCTGGTGGCGATGCGCTTGCCCGCCAGTTGCGCCGGGCCCTGCCAGTCCCAAGCCTCGGGCACGGCCAGGTCCAGCCGGCAGGCGCCGAAACCCAGCGCGCGCCATTCGCGGAAGGCGGCGGCGCGGCCGTTGCCGCGACGGTCGCCGTCCTGTTCCAGCAGCACGTTGCGGCCGACCACGCCGAGGTCGCAGACGCCGTCGGCGATCAGCCCGGGGATGTCGTCGTCGCGCACCAGCAGCAGGTCCACCGGCAGGGTTTCGCCGTAGCAGAACAGGCGGTCGCGGCTCTCGCGCCAGCTCAGCCCGCACGAGGCCAACAGCGCGCGCGCCGGCTCGGCCAGGCGGCCCGACTTCTGGATGGCGATGCGCAACCGGTCGCGCGCGGCCGGACTGGCGGTAGGACTCATGGCGGGGGATCTCGAAGAGGCGGGAAGCGAAGGGCGCACAGGCCCGGCGGAACGGTTCAGCGGACGCGCGTGGGGCGTCGATGGAGCGCCGCGGCGTAGCCGCCGGCACCGCGCTCCAGGGTCCGTGCGACACGCCCGATCGTGGTCACGCTGACGCCGGTGCGGTCGTGGATTTCGCGGTAGGGCACGCCGTCGCGCAGCAACGGCACCACGCGCCAGCGGTCGGTCATGGCCTCGAGCTCGGCCGGCGTGCACAGGTCTTCGAGGAAGGCCCGCATCTGCTCCGGATTGCGCAGCCCCACCAGCGCGCCCGCCAGGCTGGCGATCGGGTCTTCGCTGTCGTCGATGTCTATGGCGCGGCGCTTCATGGGGGTTCGCTTCGGGTCCAGCTCGGGTCTGCTTCGGGTTCGCGATCGATAATGTACTAATGCGTTAATACATTAAACGATCCGCCAACCGCCCGTCAAGCCGGCCACGGCCCCGCCCCGCGGGCGGCCGGCATCGGCGAAAGCCGCCGTTCATCACACTAAGACAGGCCGATCGGCGGTCGCTGGCGCTACGCCTGTGGCCGCGCCAGCCGCAAACTAGGGCGGTGCCGGAGCGTAGACTGCCTCCGAGCCCGCGCCGCCGAGACCTGCCGCCGGCCGGACAATGGAGAGAGGGTGCGCATGGGGCGTGGTTGGAGAGGCCTACAGCTTTGGCTGCTCGCGTTCGGGCTCTGCCTCGCCGCTGCGTCGTGGGCCGCAACCGGAAACTCGACGCTGGTGCTGGACGCCACCCATAGCGGCGTTCCGCTGGAACCGTACATCGCCTATTACCACGACGTCGACGGCCGCCAGAGCCTGGCCGGCGCCGAGCAGGCCCTGCGCGACGGCCGCTACGCTCCGCTGCCCAACGGCAACGCCGCATTCGGCTTCCAGCCCGGCGCCTACTGGTTCCATGTGCGCCTGCTCAACCGCGACCGCGACGAGCGGCGCTGGCTGCTGGTGCAGCAGTACGCGCTCAGCGATCGCATCGACGTCTACACCCGCCATGCCGACGGCCGCGTCGAGCATCTCGCCGGCGGCGACAGCCTGCCGTTCTCCTCGCGCAGCATCCGCTACCGGCACCCGAATTTCTGGTTGAACCTGCCTGCGGGCCAGCCCGCGGATCTGTACGTGCGGGTGCAGAGCCAGAGTTCGATGCAGGTGCCGCTGACGTTATTCACGCCGACCGCGTTCACCGAGGTCTCGCGCGACGCGCAGTTCGGCATCGGCCTGTACTACGGCATCCTGCTGGCCTTGTTCATCTACAACCTGGTGCTGTGGCTGAGCCTGCGCGACGCCAGCTATTTCTGGTACCTGCTGCATATCTCGGCCTTCGGCCTGGTGCTGCTGACCCTCAACGGCCTGGGCTTCGAATACCTGTGGCCGCGCTCGACCTGGCTGGCCGACAAATCGGTGCCGCTGTCGATCTGCCTGGCCCAGGTCGGCATGCAGCAGTTCGCCCGCACCTTCCTCAGTCTCAAGCAGCGCTGGCGACTGGGCGACCGGGTCGGTCTGGCGATGATCGGCTTCTTCGTCCTGCTCGGCGTGGCCGCGACCCGCCTGCCCTACAACGTCGCCACCCCGATCGCCTCGGCGGCGGTGTTCTTCAGCATCGCCTGGATCGCGGTCGCGACCCTGGTGGTGCTGCGCAGCGGCTACAAGCCGGCGCAGTTGTTCCTGCTGGCCTGGTCGATGTTCCTGTTCGGCACCGGCATGTTCACCGCGATCGCCTTCGGCCTGCTGCCCAAGGTATTCATCACCGAGTACGGGGTGCAGATCGGCTCGGCCCTGGAGATGCTGCTGCTGTCGGTGGCCCTGGGTTATCGCTACGCCTCGCTGCGCAGCGAGAACGAACGCATCGTGCACGAGGCCAAGACCCAGCTCGAGCACAAGGTCGAGCAGCGCACGGTCGAACTGCGCAGCGCGCTGGCGCAACTGGAAGACGCGCACGAGCGGCTGCGCGAGAGCAGCCAGCGCGACGGCCTGACCGGCCTGCACAACCGCACCCACTTCCGCAACGTGTTCCAGGACCTGCTGGAGAAATCGCAGCAGAGCGGGCGGCCGCTGTCGCTGCTGATGATCGACCTGGACCACTTCAAGCAGATCAACGACCGTTACGGCCATCTGGTCGGCGACGAATGCCTGTGTTGGGCCGCGCGCACGCTCGGCCATGCGCTGCAGCCGCATCGCGCGCTGCTGGCGCGCTTCGGCGGCGAGGAGTTCATCGTCGCCCTGCCCGGCCTGGACCTGCAGGCGGCCTCGCGGGTCGCCGAGGACGTGCGCCAGCACCTGCGCGAGCAGCCCTGCCGCAGCGGCGAGCACGCGATCACCATCACCGCCAGCATCGGCGTGCACGCGATCCAGCGCGAAGCCGACAACGACAGCGATAGCGACAACGCGATCGACCCGGCCCTGCAGGACGCCGACCAGGCCCTGTACCAGGCCAAGGCCGACGGCCGCGACTGCGTGCGCACCTCGATGCCGGAGACCGGCGACCGCCGCGGCTAGCCGATCAGCTGCGGGTCGATCAGCCGCGCGGCGACCGGCCGCGTGCGCTCAGCCCGGACGCCCGTAGAGCACGTCGGAACGCAGCACGTACTTGACGCCCTGCTCGACCGCCGCGCCTTCGTGCCAGGTGTCGTGCACGAACAGCAGGGCCTCGCCGGTCGCCGGCGCGATGCGGAAATCGCGGAAGTCGGTATCGCCGCCGACGAAGCCTTCATTGAGATAAACCAGCAGGGTCAGCTTGCTGCTCAAGCCGTCCTCGGTCCAGGGGCCGTCCTTGTGCATGCGGAAGCGCTGGCCAGGACCGTATTTGTAGAAGCGCAGGGATTTCGGCAATCCCCGCGCGACCTGACCGTCCAGCGCCGGCAACGCGACGCCGGACAGGCGCCGCCACAGCAAGCCGACCCAGTCCGGCGACTCGAACACCACGCGCTCGTTGTTGCGCACGTGCGGCATCGCCTGCTGACCGGCCGTGGTGCGCACGCCTGCGGCCTCGAAACCGTGCTCTTCGGCCAATGCGATCAACTGCGCGCACTCGTCGGCGCCGAACAGGCCGCCGACGGTGAACGCACGCTCCGAATGCGCGATCAGCTGCATGCCGATCCCGCAGACCCGACCGCCTGGTTCATTCGCGCACGACCGCACGCGCGGCCGCGAGCACGCTGCCGTCGGACACCATGCGCAGCGCGGTCGCCACTTCGCCGTCCAGGGCGCGATCGCGCGGCAGGAAGGCGATGCGTTCGCGGATCGCGGCGTGCGCAGCCGCGACCGCACGGCCGGGACGGAACTCGTCGGCGGCCGCGAGCTCGGCGCGCAGGCCTTCGACCTCGGCCAGGAAGCCGGCGTGGTCGCCCTCGCCCGCGGCGGGACCGCCGGCGACCTTGGCGGCCAGCCCGAGCGCGTCCGCGCGATCGGCCAGATCGCGTGCGGCGTTGATCATGTCGCGACGTAGATCCAGCGCTTGCGCGGCGGTGTACAGCTCCAGCGCCAGCACCTTGCCCAGGTCGTCGGCCATGGCCAGCACGTGGCGGGCCTCGTTGGCGCCCATCGAGACGTGGTCCTCGGCGTTGGCGCTGGTCGGGATCGAATACACCGAAGCCGGATGCGCGCGGCTGGCCAGGTCGTTGACGATCGCCGCGGCGGTGTACTGCACGATCATGTGGCCGGACTCGGTCGAATCCTCGTTGCCGATCAGGAACGCCGGCAGGCCGTCGTTGGTGGCCGGATCGACCAGCTTGTTGAGGCGACGCTCGGAAATGCTCGCCAGCACCGGGATCGCGGCCTTGACGTAGCTCATCGCCAGCGCCAGCGGCATGCCATGGAAGTGGCCGGCCGAAATCACCTGCTGCTCGACGTGCTCGGCCTGCGCGTCCGGGAACACGATCGGATTGTCGGTGAGCGAGTTGAGCTCGACCTCGAGCACGCGCGCGGCCTGGGCCAGCGCGTCGCGCACCGCGCCGTGCACCTGCGGGATGCAGCGCAGCGAATAGCTGTCCTGCGGCTGGTGCTTCTTGCCGCCGCGGAACGGACGGAAACGCAGGTAGAACTTCTCGCGGCCGTGGCGCTGGCCGAACGGCACCCAATCCCAGCCGATGTCGAAGCGCAGCGCCTGCGATTCCGGCGTGCTCCAGCTGTGCGGCTGCCAGGCGCGGAAGCGCGGCACCAGGTGATAGGGAATGTCCGACAGGGTCGAACCTTCGAGCAGCCGGCGCAGGTGCGCGGCGACTTCGACCTGGCCCGGATGCGGACGCAGCGCGTGCACTTCCTCGGCGAACGCGCCCAGGCGGCCGGCGAAGGCGTCGATGGTCATGGCCGCGGCGAGGTCGGCGGTGTCGGCCAGGTCCTCGAGCTTCTCCAGCGCGAGCACGCCGCAGGCGAGCATCTGCGCGGTGCCGTTGTTGAGCGCCAGGCCTTCCTTGTACGACAGCGTCACCGGCTTCAGGCCGGCGCGCTGCAGCGCCTGGCCGCCGGGCATGCGCTCGCCCTCGTAGAAGGCTTCGCCGCCGCCCAGCAGCACGATGGCCAGATGCGACAGCGGCGCCAGATCGCCGCTGGCGCCGACCGAACCCAACTGCGGCACCACCGGCACGATCCCGGCGTTGAGCATCGCCGCCAGCGCCTGCAGGGTCTGCACGCGGATGCCGGAGTGGCCGCGCATCAGGGTGTTGATGCGGATGCACAGCATCGCGCGCACGATCTCGGGAGCGAACGCCTCGCCGACGCAGACCGCATGGGTGACGATCAGATTGCGTTGCAGTTCCTCGTGCAGGGTCTCGCCCGAGGGCTGCGCGCCCGGCAGTTGGTCGCGCAGGTGGTGCGCGCCGAGCAGGCGGTCGGCGTTGCTGCCGAAACCGGTGGAAACACCGTAGATCGGTTCTTCGCGGCGCACCTGTTCGGCCAGGAAGTCGGCCGCGCGTTGCACCGCCGGGAGTTGCGCCGCGGCCAGTTCGACCTGCGCGCCATAAGCCACCGCAACCAGCTGCGCCCGCGTCAGCGAACGGCCATCGAGTTGGATCTTGTTCATTTGCAACCTCGCCTCGCACCCTGGCGATCATCTGAACGGCGGGCCTTCGCCGCGAACGGCTCAGCCCGACCGAGCGTACTCGGGAGTCGGTGCGTCAATGACACATGGTGAACCGCGACGGCGGATGCGCGCCGCGGGATGATTCAGCCCGCCACGGCGCCGGATTCCGATCCGGCGCGCAGCGAACCGTGGAGCGGAATCCGGACGCGAACCCGCGCGCCCGGCACCGCGATTCATCGGCGCACAACGCCGTCGGAGCTGCGCGATCCGCAACCCCGATGCCATCCGCGCCGCTGCAACTCATTCGGAGACGGTCCGCGGCATGACCCGCGCCTGCTCCAGTTCGACCCGCAGGGTGCGCGCCAGATCGCCGCGCGCCACCTCGAACTGGTCTTCGCGGCGCAGGTCCTTGACCGTCGCGGTGCCCTTGGCGATCTCGTTCTCGCCCAGCACCACCACGAAGCGGATGCCGGCGCGGTCGGCGTATTTGAACTGCTTGGCGAGCTTGGACGGCTCCATCACCACTTCGGTGTTGAGACCGCCGTGGCGCAGCTCGTTGGCCACCGCCAGGCAGTGCGGCATGTGCGCCCCGTCCATCTGCGTGACCAGCACCTGCACGGTGCTGGCGGCGGTGTCGACCAGGCCGGCCTCGCGCAGCTGCCAGAACAAGCGGGTCAGGCCGATCGAGATGCCCACGCCGGGCAGGCGCGACTTGGTGTAGTGGCTGGCCAGGTCTTCGTAACGGCCGCCGGAGCAGATCGAACCGATCTGCGGGTAGTCGTCCAGGGTGGTCTCGTAGACGGTGCCGGTGTAGTAGTCCAGGCCGCGCGCGATCGAGAAGTTCAGCGCGTAGTTGGCTTCGGGCACGCCCAGCGCGCGCACCAGTTCCAGCACCTCGCGCAGTTCGGCCACGCCCACGCGCAGCGACTCGTTGCCCTCGCCCAGCGCGTCCAGATGCGTCATCGCGTCGGCGTGCGAGGTCGAACGGATCTTGACGAAGTCGAGGATGGTCGCGGTGCCCTGCGCGCTCAGGCCGAATTCGGGACCGGTCAGGGTCTCGCGCACGTAGTCCTCGCCGCGCTTGTCGAGCTTGTCGACCTCGCGCAGCACCCGCGCCTGCAGCTCGCCGTCGGCCACGCCCTGGGCCTCGAAGAAGCCGCGCAGCAGCTTGCGGTTGTTGAGCTGGATGGTGAACTTGCCGATGTCGAGCTCGGAGAACACGGCGTGGATCGCGGCCGGCATCTCGGCGTCGTGGCGCACGCTCAGCGAGTCCTTGCCGATCACGTCGATGTCGCACTGGTAGAACTCGCGGAAGCGGCCGCGCTGCTGGCGCTCGCCGCGGTAGACGCGCTGCATCTGGTAGCGGCGGAACGGGAACGCCAGCTCGTGCTCGTGCTCGGCCACGTAGCGCGCCAGCGGCACGGTCAGATCGAAGCGCAGCGCCAGCTCGGGCACGCCTTCGCCGCCGCCCTCGGCGGCCTTGTTCAAGTTGCCGGTGGACTGGACGAAATACACCTGGCGCTCGGTCTCGCCGCCGGACTTGGTCAGCAGCACCTCCGACAGCTCCATCACCGGCGTTTCCACCGGCAGGAAGCCGAAGCGCTCGAAGTTGCGGCGGATCGTGTCGAGCATGCGCTGAAAGGCGATCTGGTCGGGCGGCAGCAGCTCCATGACGCCGGGCGGGGTGCGTGGCTTGATCAAGCGGGACTCCGGAGGTAAGACGCGGCGGACGGCGCGAGGCGCGCGCCGTCGGCGCAAGAGCCGTAGTTTAACGTTCCGACCGTACGGCGCACCCGCACCCGGAATGCCGTGAACGCGGGCTCGCGAAATCGATTGGCTCCAACCCCTTGCCTCGGCCCCTGGGGTGTCGCTAGAATTGTCGGCTCAGCTGTCGGGGTGTAGCTCAGTCTGGTAGAGCGCTACGTTCGGGACGTAGAGGTCGCAGGTTCGAATCCTGTCTCCCCGACCAATCTGAAACCGGAAAAGCCTGGAAACTCACGTTTCCGGGCTTTTTTGTGGGCGCAGCTTTGTTGGCGGGGTCCGGCGAGGAGCCTGCCCTGCCGCCCGCTGGCGCCGGATCCGCGTCGCGCTCAGGCCCTGGCCTGGCAGCCATCAGCCTTCCATGAGCCGGGTCGAGCGCTTCAGGAAGCGTTGACCCTGACGTAGCGCCCAGCCGCCCATGCGGCGGCCAGGGCCCTCGGCAAAGAGCCGTCGCCCACTCCGTCGACTATTAAATAGAAGGCACGCGCGATGGGCGCGGAATGAAGATCGGGCGCTCGCGGATCACGCCGCCGGCCGGACCGCGCCGTCTGGAGCAGGCAGCCCGGACCACGAAGCCCGAGCCTTGCGGGAGCGGCGGCTCAGCCGCACGCACCGCAGCCGGGTCCGGGCGTCCCCCCACGGAGGCGACCCCGGACCCCACCAGGCAAATCCCTTCCTGTCGTTACGGCTGCACGGCGTATCCGGCAAAGCGCCAGATGCCGTCTTCGTCCAACCGGAACGACACCAGTTCGCGCACCGGCGGCTTGCCGGCGAATTCGGCCAGGAACTCGGTCGAGGCATACAGGCCCGGCGGCAAGGCGCTGCCGTCGCCGGACTGGCGGCGCACCGACAGCCAGCTGCGGCTGGGGGTTTTGCCCAGCGGCTGGCGCGACTTGGTGATGCCGGCGACGAACGCATCGCGGGTCAACGACTTCTTGGTGACCACCGAGGCCTCGTCCCACAGCTTCGCCGCCTGGCCCGCGTCCACCGAGCTGGCCACGCGCAGGGCCGCATCGCGTATCGCATTGGGATCGACCGCCCCCGGGGTCGCACGGGCCGCGGCCTGAGACGCGCCCGGGCGGGCGGCCTGCGGCTGTTGCGCCGCCACCACGCCCGTGGTCAGCAGCAGGACGACACCGATTGCAGAAATTAGCTTGTTCATCCGAATACCTCGATCGAAGTTCTATGCCGCGTGCACCAAGAGCAGCGCCGCGGTGTTATTGAAGCCCCCACACCACCACCTCGACGCGGCGGTTGGGTTGCAGGCAGGCCACCAGTTCGTCTTTCGGCAGCGAATCGGAGCACTCCTTCACCGGCTCCGACTCCCCTACCCCTTGTGCCTTCAGGCTGTCCGCCGCCACGCCGTTCTCGATCAGCAGTTCGCGCACGGTCTGCGCGCGCGCCTGCGACAGGACCTGGTTGGCGGCCTCGTCGCCGATCCGGTCGGTATGGCCGATCACCTGGACGATCGTCGCTTTCGAGCCCTTGAGCTGGCTGGCGATGGACGCCAGTTCCGCGCGGCCTTGCGGCAGGATGTCCTGCGGCCCGGAGCGCGCGAACGCGAACATCGCATCGGCGGACAGTTCGAAACGCTTCGGCCCGGCCGCGGGCGCGGCCGCCGCAACGGCCGGAGCCTGCGTCTTCAACAGGTCCGCGCATCCGGCCGGCGACCAATGGAAACTCTGGCCGTGGTAGTCCTGGTCGAAGAGCACCTTGTACTGACAGGTGACGACGGTGTCGTCCTGGCGGAAATGAAACAGGTAGTCCCACTCGCGGGCGGCGTAGCCTTCACGGAAATGCGGCCTGCCGATCAGGTAGTACAGCTGATCCTTGGTGACGCCGGCGCCGATCTGGCGCAGGTTGTCCACATTCGGGAAGGTGCCTTCCTTCAGCACGATCCGGTCGACGGACGGAAAGACGACCTCGCCCGCCCGGCCGTCCGGCGCGATATCGCGGCTGACATGGCGCGTGCACGCCGTCAGCGTGGCGGTCGCGATGAGGGCGCATAGTGCGAACCGTGCGATTCGCGTCGAGTTGTTCGTGATGACCATGCCTGTATCGCCTCTTGTATGTCGTCTCATGACTTCGGTGGTCGGTCGGATGCCCCTGGCGACGGCTGCCAACCCGAGATGTCCGCCGCCGCTGGCCGGTATCCGCTTGGTAAAAGGAAGCGGCAGGCCATGCCGGGGTGGGCGCTTGCGCCGGCCTGCCGCTTCGGCAACTACCATTGAATTCCGGCGCCCACCGAGAAGCCCCAATCGCGAGTGGTGTTGCCGCTGGCCTGGGCCTTGTAGACGAAGCGGCCGTTGTCGGTGATGCCCGACAGGCCCAGGGCCATGCCGTACTCGCCCTGGTAGCCGCCGAAGCCCACCGCCAACATGCTCTTGCCCGGCAGGTAGGCCTGCGGCAGGCCGGCCATGGCCATCGCCGAGGATGTCGCGCCGCGGTAACCGCGTTCCATCGTCCACACATCGTTGTCCAGCTGGGCCAGGCGGGCGTCGGTGTACTGGTTGGCCTGGTTGATCGCGTAGTTCACGCCCGAGCTCAACTGGTTGACGTTGACCGCGTCGGTGCCGGCGATGCCCGGCGCCACGCCGGTGATCGTGCGGCCGCCGATGTTCATCTCGCCGGTCGAGGTGCTGTTGCCCACGTAGGCGGCGTTGTAGTTGCTCTGCGCGCCGACGGTGGTGGCCGAGCCGTTGCCGACGGCGACGCTGTTGACGTGGGTGGCCGTCGAACCGGCACCCAGGGCCGCGGAGTTGTTCGCCGTGGCGCTGGTGTTCGCGCCGATCGCGACGCTGTTGTTGCCGCTGGCGCTGGAATTGACGCCGCCGGCCATGGCGTTGTTGCCGGTGGCGCCGTTGTTGGCGTAGTTGCCGCCCTGCACGCCGCCGTCGTTGACGCTGTAGTAGTGGGTCGCGGTGGCGTTGACGTGGTTCTGCACCGCCTGCAGCTGGGCGACGTTGACGGCATCGCTGGGCGCGGTGCCGGCGGCCACGCCGGTGATCTGGCGGTACAGGCCGTTGCTGGCGTCGCCGACGCTGACCGCACCGGCGGTGCTGGTGGTGGCCGCAATGGCCGCGGTCTGGCCGGCGGTCGCCCCCGGAGGCACGTAGCCGGCGACACCGGCGGCCGTGTTGGAGACCGAATTCGCGCCCAAGGCGACGCCGCCCGCCACCGTGGATTGCGAACCCGAGCCCACCGCCACCGAACCGGTGCCGGCCGCGTTGCTGTTGACGCCCACCGCGACGCCGCCCTGGCCGCTGGCCGAGGCGTTGACGCCGGCCGCCACCGAATTCACGCCGCTGGCGCCGTCGTTGTTGTAGTTGCCGCCGTGCGTGCCGCCGTCGTTGACGCTGTAGTAGTGCGCCGTGGACGCATTGACCACGTTGCTCAGGTTGGCGATCGCCTGGTTGGTCGCATACAGCTGCGAGCCGTTGATCGCATCCGTGCTGGTGCCCGAGATGCGACCGGCCGCGACGTTGGTGATGGTGCGCTCGGCGCCCAGGCTGCCCACGCTCACGGTGCCGACCGGCGCGGTGCCGGCGAAGCTGTAGCTGGTTCCGCCGATGACCACGCCCGCCGTCCCCACCGCCGCCGCCGTCGACGCGTTCGATCCCAGCGCCACGCTGTTGGCGTCGGTCGCCGTCGCGTTGAAGCCGATGGCCACGGCGCTGTCTCCGCCCGCCGCCGCGTTCACGCCCGCTGCCAGCGCGTTCAAGCCGGTGGCGCCGTCGTTGGCATGGTTGCCGCCCTGCACGCCGCCGTCGTTGACGCTGTAGTAATGCGTCGCGCTGGCATCGACCTCGTTGCTGAGGTTCTCGATCGACTGGTTCGTGGCGAACAGCTGCGAGCCGTTGATCGCATCGGTCGAGCTGCCGGAAATCCGGCCGGCCGCGACGTTGGTGATGGTGCGCTCGGCGCCGAGACTGCCCACGCTGACGGTACCGATCGGCGTGGTGCCGGCGAAGTTGTAGCTGGTGCCGGCGATGACGACGCTGGAGGTACCCACCGCGACCGCCGTCGAGGCGTTCGAACCCAGCGCCACGCTGTTGGCGTCCGCCGCCGTCGCGCCGAAGCCGATGGCCACGGAGCCGGCACCGCCGGCCGCCGCGTTCACGCCTGCGGCCAGCGAGTTGAGGCCGGTGGCGCCGTCGTTGGCGTAGTTGCCGCCCTGCACGCCGCCGTCGTTGACGCTGTAGTAATGCGTCGCGCCGGCTTCGACCACGTTGCTGAGGTTCTCGATCGACTGATTGGTCGCGAACAGCTGCGAGCCGTTGATCGCATCCGTCGAGCTGCCCGAGATCCGGCCCGCCGCGACGTTGGTGATGGTGCGTTCGGCGCCCAGGCTGCCCACGCTCACCGTGCCGGTCGGCGTGGTGCCGGCGAAGTTGTAGGTCACGCCGTCGATCGTGGTATTGGCGGTTCCGACGGCAGCCGTCGTCGCCGAGCCCGCGCCCAGCGCCACGCTGTTGGCATCGGCCGCCGTCGCGCCGGAACCGATGGCCACGGAGCCGGCACCGCCCGCCGTTGCGTTCACGCCCGCCGCCAGAGAATTCAGACCGGTGGCGCCGTCGTTGGCGTAGTTGCCGCCCTGCACGCCGCCGTCGTTGACGCTGTAGTAGTGCGTCTGCCCCGCCGTCACTTCCTGCGACAGCGCGCGCAACTGAGCGACGTTGACCGCGTCGGTATCGGTGGAGCCCGCCGCCACGTTGGTGATCTGGCGGGTCTGACCGCTGCTGCCCACGCTCACCGCGCCCAGGCGGCTGACCCAGGTGCTGCTGGTATCGGTGGAAGGCAGGCCGGTGACCGGGTCGTAGCCCGCCGCGCCGGCCGCCGTATTGGCCACCGAGAACGAACCCAAGGCGACGCCCTGAGGAGCGCTGGCGATCGAGCCCGCACCCAGGGCACTGGCGTATTGGCCGCTGGCGGCGGAACTGTCGCCCAGCGCGACGGCGCTGCGCCCGCTGGCCGCCGAGGCCGGCCCCAATGCCAGCGCGCCCAAGGCGCTGGCGTTGGCGCCGCCGCCGAACGCGGCCGACGAGGCTCCCGACGCCTGCGAAGTGTCGCCCACGGCGACGGCGCTGACGCCGGAGGCGCCGGCGTTGGGACCGATGGCGGTGGCCGCGCGTCCCGAGGCGTTCGCGTTCGTGCCGAATGCGCTCGAGAACTGATCGCCAGCCTGGGCGTTGTTGCCCACGGCCGTCGCGAACTGCCCGCTCGCGGTCGCCGTGTCGCCGACCGCGGTCGTCCAGCCCGCGGCCGCATCGGAGTTAACGCCCACCGCCACCGCGCCCTGATCGGCGGCGGAGGAATTGAATCCGACCGCCACCGACAGGTTGCCGCTGGCGCTGGCATTCACGCCGGCCGCCAGCGCATTCAGACCGGTCGCACCGTCGTTGGCGTAGTTGCCACCCTGCACGCCGTTGTCGTTGACGCTGTAGTAGTGCGTCGCGCCGGCTTCGACCTCGTTGCTGAGGTTCTCGATCGACTGGTTGGTCGCGAACAGCTGCGAGCCGTTGATCGCATCCGTCGAACTGCCGGAGATCCGGCCGGCCGCGACGTTGGTGATGGTGCGTTCCGAGCCCAGGTTGCCCACGCTGACCGTGCTGTTCGGTGTGGTGCCGGCGAAGTTGTAGGTCACCCCGTCGATGGTCGTGCTGGACGTCGCCACCGCAGCGGCCGTCGCCGAGCCCGAACCCAGGGCGACGCCGCCGGCATTCGCCGCGGTCGCGCCGAAACCGATGGCCACGCCGCCGTCCCCGGCCGCCGTCGCGTTGACGCCGGCCGCCAGCGCATTCAGACCGGTGGCGCCGTCGTTGGCGTAGTTGCCGCCCTGCACGCCGTTGTCGTTGACGCTGTAGTAGTGCGTCGCGCCGGCTTCGACCACATTGCTCAGGTTCTCGATCGACTGGTTGGTCGCGAACAGCTGCGAGCCGTTGATCGCGTCTGTCGAGCTTCCGGAGATCCGGCCGGCCGCGACGTTGGTGATGGTGCGTTCGCCGCCGACGGTGCCCACACTGACTGTGCTGGTCGGCGTGGTGCCGGCGAAGTTGTAGGTCACGCCGTCGATGGTGGTGCTGGACGTCGCCACCGCAGCAGCCGTCGCCGAGCCCGAACCCAGGGCGACGCCGCCGGCATCGGCCGCGGTCGCGCCGGAGCCGATGGCCACGCCGCCGTCCCCGGCCGCCGTCGCGTTGACGCCCGCCGCCAGCGCATTCAGACCGGTGGCGCCGTCGTTGGCGTAGTTGCCGCCCTGCACGCCGTTGTCGTTGACGCTGTAGTAATGCGTCGCTACCCCGTCCACCAGATTGGTCACCTGGTCCAGATTGACCGCGTCGCCGCCATTGACCGCCGGAGCCACATTGGTGATGGTGGTATTGCCGGCATCGATGCCGATGTTGGTGATGCTGGGACCGCCGCTGATGAAGCTGATGCTGCCGTCGTTGATGACGGTATCGCCGACGGTGACCGAGTTGAAGCTCGGGTCGGCCACTACGCCCACGGTCAGCGTGCCGGTGCCATCGTTGTAGTTCACTGTCGCGTTGCTGCCGGCCGTCACCGTTAGCGTTTCATCCGGAGCGATGTTGCCGGTGTTGGTGCCGTCGCTGATGTTCCAACCCGCATTGGCGGTGGTGGCCACCGCTTCGATGGCCTGGTTCGTGGCGAACAGCTGCGAGCCGTTGATCGCATCCGTCGAGCTGCCCGAAATCCGGCCGGCCGCGACGTTGGTGATGGTGCGTTCGCCGCCGACGGTGCCCACGCTGACCGTGCTGTTCGGCGTAGTGCCAGCGAAGTTGTAGGTCACCCCGTCGATGGTCGTGCTGGACGTCGCCACCGCAGCGGCCGTCGCCGAGCCCGAACCCAGAGCGACGCCGCCGGCATTCGCCGCGGTCGCGCCGAAACCGATGGCCACGCCGCCGTCCCCAGCCGCCGTTGCGTTCACGCCGGCCGCCAGCGCATTCAGACCGGTCGCACCGTCGTTGGCGTAGTTGCCGCCCTGCACGCCGTTGTCGTTGACGCTGTAGTAATGGGTCGCGCCGGCTTCGACGACGTTGCTGAGGTTCTCGATCGACTGGTTCGTGGCGAACAGCTGCGAACCGTTGATCGCATCGGTCGAGCTGCCGGAGATCCGGCCGGCCGCGACGTTGGTGATGGTGCGTTCCGAGCCCAGGTTGCCCACGCTGACCGTGCTGGTCGGCGTGGTGCCGGCGAAGTTGTAGGTCACGCCGTCGATGGTGGTGCTGGAGGTCGCCACGGCGGTTGCCGTGACCGAACCCGAGCCCAGCGCCACATCGCGGGCGTTGTTGGCCACGGCCGTATCGCCCAGCGCGACCGCGCCCGCCGCCAGCGCGCTGCTGGTGCTGCCCAGCGCGACGCTGCCCTGGCCGATNATCGCGGGCGTTGTTGGCCACGGCCGTATCGCCCAGCGCGACCGCGCCCGCCGCCAGCGCGCTGCTGGTGCTGCCCAGCGCGACGCTGCCCTGGCCGATCACGGTGTTCTGATAGCCGATGCCGACCGCGCCCTGCGCCGCCGTGCCGGCCACGCCCACGGCCTGACCTCCGCCGCCGACCATATTGGTATTGCCCATCGCCACCGAACCGTTGCCGGTGGCGGTGTTGTCCAGGCCCTGCGCGACCGCGCCGTTGCCGGTGGCAGTGTTGGGATCGCCGATGGCCACGGCGCCATTGCCGCTGGCGAAGTTGCCCGCGCCGATCGCGACCGCGCGGCCGCCGGTGGCGGTGGAAGCCGTGCCGATGGCCACTGCGTCGGCGGAGTTCGCGTTGGCGTCCGTGCCTACCGCGATACTGTTCTGACCCGTTGCAATGGCGTGCAGGCCCACGGCCGTAGACGCTATCCCGCCTGCAGTGGCCTGGTAACCCGCGCCGAATGAGAACGTGGCGGTGGCGTTCGTGCCCCCGCCGATGGCGGTGGCCGTGGTGGTGCCCGCATTCGCACCGTTGCCGTAGGCCGTCGCCCAATCGCCGATGGCTCTCGCGCCTTCGCCGACCGCGGTTCCGTAAGACCCGGTCGCGCTGGAATTGCGGCCGATTGCGATGGCGTAGGTTCCCGAGGACCCGGCGTCCGTGCCTATCGCGATACCGCTCTCACCGGCAGCGTTGGCGTGCAGGCCCATGGCCGTGGATGCCACGCCACCCGCATTGGCCTGATAGCCCGTTCCCAATGCGAACGTGGCGGTGGCGTTGGTGCCTGCGCCGACAGCAATGGCCGTAGTGGTGCTCGCATTGGCGCCGTTGCCGTAAGCGGTCGCCCAATCGCCGATGGCTCTCGCGCCTTCGCCGACCGCGGTCCCATAGGACCCTGTCGCGGTGGCATTGCGCCCGATCGCTATGGCGAAAGGTGCCGTCGCACCGTCGTTGAGATAGTTCGCCTGCGGCGCGCCGCCATCGTTCACGCTGAAGTAGTGAACGGGCGTGCTGGCCGCGATGGCCGCGATCGCCTGGTTGGTGGCGAACAGCTGCGAGCCGTTGATCGCATCGGTCGAGCTGCCGGAAATCCGGCCGGCCGCGACGTTGGTGATGGTGCGCTCGGTGCCCAGATTGCCCACGCTGACCGTGCTGGTCGGTGCGATGCCGGCGAAGTTGTAAGTCGTACCGCCGATGGTCGTGCTGGCCGTACCGACCGCCGTCGTCGTGACCGAGCCCGAGCCCAGCGCCACATCGCGGGCGTTGTTGGCCACGGCCGTATCGCCCAGCGCGACCGCGCCCGCCGCCAGCGCGCTGCTGGTGCTGCCCAGCGCNGTGCTGGAGGTCGCCACGGCGGTTGCCGTGACCGAGCCCGAGCCCAGCGCCACATCGCGGGCGTTGTTGGCCACGGCCGTATCGCCCAGCGCGACCGCGCCCGCCGCCAGCGCGCTGCTGGTGCTGCCCAGCGCGACGCTGCCCTGGCCGACCACGGTGTTCTGATAGCCGATGCCGACCGCGCCCTGCGCCGCCGTGCCGGCCACGCCCACCGCCTGGCCGCCGCCGCCGACCATATTGGTATTGCCCATCGCCACCGAACCGTTACCGGTGGCGGTGTTGTCCAGGCCTTGCGCGACCGCGCCGTTGCCGGTCGCGGTATTCGGATCGCCGATAGCCACCGCGCCATTGCCGCTGGCGAAGTTGCCCGCGCCGATCGCGACCGCGCGGCCGCCGGTGGCGGTGGAGCCGCGACCGATGGCGACCGCCTCATCGGCATCGGCGACGGATTCACCGCCGATGGCGATGGCATTGGCGCCCGATGCAAGGGCACCGAGGGTGGCATTGCCGCCGATGGCGACCGAACCGATGCCGGTAGCGCGCACGGCCGTTGCTGCGCTGTTACCGCCCGAGCCGAGCGCCGTCGCGTTGTCGGCAGCCGCATTGGCCCGAGTACCGGCCGCCAGCGCATCCAGGCCGGTTGCCCGGCTTGCGATGCCCACTGCGACCGCGCGATCCTGCGATGCCATCACATCCGTACCGATGGCGATAGCGCCCGCCGCAGTGGCGCCCCCTCCCACAAGCGTGCGCGCACCCAGATTGATGGAATTGATATGGCTCGCGACCGACTGGAAGCCGATGGCGATGGCGTTGCGGCCGCTTGCGTTGGCGCTGCTGCCTTGCCCGATGGCATCCAGTGCGGAGGCGCTCGACCGCGAACCGATGGCGATCGCATTGCCCACGCTCGCATTCGCGTTCAGGCCGATCGACGTCGTTGCGTTGGCCCCGACGCCGATACCTGCGTTTGTACCGATGGCGATATTGTCGCTACCGGTGACCAGGTTGCCCGCGGAAGCGCTCAGAGTGCCGTCATAGGTGACGCTGCCGTCGCCTGTGCCGAAGGCGACATTGCGCGCACCCGTAACGCCGGAGCCGGCGCCTCTCAAGACGCTTGCGATGCCGCCGCCGACTGCGTTGTTCTGGCCACCGCTGACGAGCGTGCCAGCCGCAATGCCCACCGCAACGGAACTGGCGTTGCCGGTGGTCGATCCGGCGCCGGCGCCCTGACCGACGGCCACCGTACTGCCGCCAACGGCGACAGCCTGCGCTCCGAGCGCAAGCGAACTATTGCCTAGCGCCTGAGCGCTGTTGCCGACAGCGGTGGCCGCGGCGATGTTGGCCGTTGCCTGGCTTCCTATCGCGACGGTATTGGCTCCGCTGGCAACGGACGCCCAGCCTCCGGCGAACGAGGTATTGCCGCTGGCCAAGGAGCTGACACCGACTGCCGTGGCGTTCCCTCCCGTGGCGTTGGAGAAGGTGCCCAAGGCGCTGGCGCCGGCGCCGGTGGCCAGCGCGTCGGCACCGAGCGCGATAGTGTTGATGTTGGTCGCGCGCGTGCCCGACCCTATGGCGACGGCCAGATTGGCGCTTGAGACGGATAGAGTGCCGATGGCAACGGCACTGGTTCCGCTCGCGGTCACGTCCTGTCCAATGGCAACGGTGCTGTTGGCCAACGCGCCAGTCGTCGGGCCGGTACGGGCACCCAAATAGATGGAGTTGACGCCGGCCGAGTAAGCCTGGAACCCCAAGGAAATGGAATTCTGCGCGGCGCTACGGGAGTTGTAGCCGACCGCAAGCCCGCCCAGGACATCGACGCGCGCGAGAGAGCCCAGCGCGGTCGCGCCGATGCCCGAAGCTACGGCGTTCAGGCCCATGCACGAGGCGGTGCCGTTGTACTCGTCCCAGGGCGCGGTATCGCAGTTCACCGCCTGCGCCTGCGCCGATGGCGTCCATCCGATCCACCCGATGGCCATCAGCGCGGTCAGTACGCCCGCGCGCACCGTGCCCGCCGGGCGCGAAGCCGTCTTTCCGCCGGATGCCTTGCCGCGCGGCGAGGCCAACTCGGAAACGACCACCAGCTGATTGAGGGAAGGGCTCCATACCACGCTATAGATCTTGTTCATCAGTGTTTTCCCAGTTATCGAGCCAGTGCGGCGGTCTGCGAAGCGAAGCGATCGGGTCTGCGGTCGGCGGCGGGAGGTCGAGATCGCACACCGGAGTACGGTGGCCAGGTTCCGTCTCGGCTCCACCGCCCATAGCGGTCCATGCCGCGTTCCCTCTCTCGTTCGATCTGCGGCTTCGACGCGGCGCCGCCGTCCGTTGTCCGCCCGCGCTTGCGCGCGTCGGGACGCGAGGCGGTGGCGGGATCGGCAAGCGTGCGGTGGCGCGGGCCACCGTCCTGGAAGGCGCGCTCTTCGATGGAGCGCATGCCGACTCTGTCGGCTGCGGCGTCGGCAAAAGTCGCGCGGACCGGCCGCGGCGAGTAGGCAGCAGGTCTATCGAGAGCCTTGAACGCGAACACCAGCGGCGTCCAAAACGCCGACCGCAGCAGCGACGCCGCGTATCGCAACAGGTCTTGGCATGCGCCGACAGGCCTGATCCATGCTGTCGCACCGCCGCTACGCTCGTCGATTGTCCGCTTCATGCACTGCCCATCCTGATGGCGGTCCGAAGCGCGCTGTCTCCGCTGTCCGGAGCTGCGCTACTGGTCTTGCGTGACGAACGTTAGCGATTGAAAACAGCGATTACACGCACGCTTGCTCACGAAAAATTCTTGTCGTCGCGCGTTGCGTTCGCGGCATGGGGCGATCGTCGCGTCGACCCAGCGCACCTGCCCATGGGGTCGACATCCGCTCGGTGAGATCGATCGCGGATGGGAGCCGTCTTGCGTCGTTCGCAGCGTCCATGCACGCGAACATTCCGATGGGTCGGCCCATCGAATCGCCTGCCGCGACCTGCAGCTCGCGAATGCCGCCGGCGCCGCGCTCATTCGGTGCATCGATCGTGGCCGAACTAGGTTCGGCATCGCGACGACGGCTCCCGGCCCAAGCACCGCCAATGCCATGCGGCGCATACGGACGAGGCTTCCTCACGCTCACCAGCAGTGAGAAATCGAAAAGGATTCGAGCGACGTCCGGCGATACCGGCTGCGCAAAGAGTGACCGCCATTACGGTTTTCCGCTGGCACTGCCAACTTCGCATTGCATGGCCGAACCACGCTGCTACCCTGGCCACCGGTGGTCATTCGGACAGGGGACCGCAACCAGTCGCGCCCGCTCCGTCGAGCGCGCGAGCGGTGCATGGGGTGGTCCAACCGCTCCCCGGCCATCGACTGCCCTCCCCTGCGCCCATGCCACCGATGACCCTCCGCGTATCGCAGCCCTCTTTTCGGCATCGCCTCCTCGCCTGGATCAGGCGTGTGCCCACCCGCTCGACCCACGACAAGCGCAACGCGCTGACCCTGCAGGCGCTGCTGGTCGTCGCCATCGCGACAGCGCTGCTCGCAACCATCGGCTCATGCGCGGCGGCGGAGGACATGACGGGGATCACCGAGAACTGGCTGACGCTGGTCATCGGCGCCTACGCATGGTCCTGCCTTTGCCTGCTGCGCAACGGGCTGTACCGGCTGTCGGCCAGTCTCACCGTCATCGGCGGCCTGATCCTGATGGGCATGAGCTATCAGGCGTATGGCTTGCGCGCGCAGTCCGGCCTGCAGATCACTCACCTGCTGCCGCTGCTGTTCTCGGGCCTGCTGCTGGGGCGGACCGCCGTCTGGTGGACCGCCGTGGCCTACGCGGCCGTGCTGGCCTTGGGCACGCACACCGACCTGCGGCTGGCGACGGGCTCCAACCAGGTCTCGGAGGCCTTGGCCAACCTGCTGCTGGCCGGCATGAATTTCCTGGTCCTGGCGACCATCCTCGACCGCCTGATCCTGTCGACGCAGCAGGCGATCAAGCGCAGCGAGGAACTGGATGCGGCCTGCCAGGAACTCGAGCGCCAGGTGCAAGAAAAGGAGCGTGCCTACGAGCGCCTGCTGCAAACCCAGAAGATGGAAACCATAGGCCGGCTTTCGACCGGCATCGCCCACGACTTCAACGCCATCCTCAGCGTCATCCTGGGGCATGCGACCTCGGTGAACATGCGCGGCGACTCCGCCGACGCCATCCTTCCGGGGATCCGCCAGGCGGCACGGCGTGGCGCCACGCTCACCCGGCGCCTGCTCAGCTTCAGCCGCCCGCATATCAGGCAGGTCTCGGTGTTCGACCTCGCCGAAGCGATCGACGAAGTGCGGCCGTTGATCCTGCCGATGTTCCATCGCGGGATCCAGGCGACCCTGGACACGTCCGTCTCCGGCCTGCGGATCGAGGCGGACCGCGACGAATTGGTCCTCGCGCTGCTCAACATCGCCAGCAACGCCTGCGATGCCATGCCGCAGGGCGGCCGCTTCCTATTGTCCGTCGAAGCCGAAGGGACTCACGCCGCCCTGCGCATGGAGGACACCGGGACCGGAATGACACCGGAGGTACTCGCGCGCATGTTCGAACCGTTCTTCACGACCAAGCCCAAGGACAAAGGAACTGGCATCGGCATGGCGACCGTGCACCGCTTCGTGCTCGAGCATGGCGGCGAAATAACCGCCGATAGCAGCCCCGGGGGAGGCACCCGCATTCGCATCCGGTTGCCGCTGTCGCAACGCGGCGACGAAGTGGGCGACGGGGGCGATGCCGGCCTGGCGCTTCAGCGGGCGCCTGCGGTCGAGGCCGGTCACCAACGTCCGTCGCCTGCCGCTCGCGGAGCGGCCGATCGGTAATTGCGTCGGCTTCCCCGAACGCTATTTCGAACGCGATCTCGAACGCGCCATTACTTGTCCGGAGTTTCCCCGCGCCCCAAACCTATCTGGCTCGCGCCGAATTGGGTTCCGCCGACCAAGGCCAACAGGCTCAACGCTGTCGCCAGGATCAGGATCCAGGTCCGCAGATACCAGGGCTGCGGATTGAGGATCTTCAGGCGGGCCGAAAGCGGCGACCATTGCCCGCCTTGGGTGCGGGCCTGGACTTCGAATACATGCTCTCCCCATGGAATCGAAGGGTAGAGAATGCTGCGGTTCTGCCCCGCATCCACCCAATCGGGGTCGAAACCGCGCAGACGGAAGCGGAAATTGGTTTCCCGGGGCCGGCTCAGATTGACGGCGGTGTAGTGGATTTCGACGCTGCGCGCGAACGGCTCCAGGGCCAGCGACGATCCGACGATCTTCTGCATGCGCCCGGAAACCGCGACCCCTTCGATGCGTGGCCTGAGCCGCGCGGGCTGGACGTCGGGGAAATCCGCGGGATCGAGTACGGCGAAGCCCTCGACCAGGGAAAACCAGAGCATGCCCTGCGTATCGCGATGGCAGGCAGTCGAGTACCCGCCGTTGATTTCGGAGGGGATCAGGCCATCGCTGGCCGCGTAGCCGATGGATTCGATCTCGGTTGCGGCTTGCCGTGGCGCCGGCAACAGGGTGATGCCACGATTGCCGCCCAGCCACAAACGTCCGCGCCCGTCGCTCAGGATGCACGACACCGCATCGTCGAACAGGCCGTTGCGGCTGTCGTAGCGGGACACCCGGCCGTTGCGGATGCGGTTCAGGCCGCCACCGTAGAGCCCCACCCAGAGCGTGGCGGTCTCTTTGTCTTCGTACAGGGCACGCGCAAAACGGGAGGACAATCCCTCCCGAGGCGTCCATCGCTCGACGACCCGGTTATCGACCACTCGCCACACGCCGCGGTCGCCGACGAACCAGTCGCCCCCGCGCGCGGCAGGAACGATGTTGTTGACGTTCATGCCCTCGAGCGCGGCGATGCGCTGCTGCCCGACGATGCGCCCCTCGCCGTCGGTCCGGACATCGAACATGGAGCGCTCGGAGCTGACGAGAAAACGCCGGTCGCCGCGCAGCCAGACATTGATCGGGTTGCCGATCGACCAGGCCCCGACCGCTTTGGCCTTGCCGTGGACCACGCGTACCAACCGCCCCTCTGCCGTTCCGACCCAGAGCGTGCCCTCGCGATCCAGGGCCAAGCTGGCCACGCAGCCGTTGCCCTGGCCCGACTGGATCGGATGGCGCCGCATGTTGCCGTCGGGCGTCCGATGCCACAGCCCTGCGCAAGCCGATCCCAGCCACAGCCCGCCGCGGCCGTCGCCGATCACCGCGCGGCCGGCCATGTTCATGCCCCATCCCAGTGTCGACACCAGCCCGAACAGCGGCTTGCGCACGCGCGACAAGCCCTTGCTGCCGGTGCCTATCCACAGATTGCCTTCGTTGTCCCAGGCCAAGTCGGTGATGCCCAGGCCGAACAGTTCGGGCACGTCGCGCCATTGTCCCGAGTCGGTCTCCCGAAACAGATGTCCGGATACCGTAGCGACCCACCATCGGCCGTCCGCGTCCGTCGCGGCGGCCTTGGGACCGGCCACGCCCAGCGGCTGCCATTGCCCGTGCGCGGGATCGTAGCGATAGAGCGCGCGCTCCGTGCCGACCAGCAGGCCGCTGCCGCTGGCTTTCAGCAACGGTACCCGCCGCTCGCCGTCGGGCAACGGGATGCGTCGCAACTGCCGATCGACGAGGACGAAGAAATCTTCGTTTCCGGCCACGTAGATGCGGCCCTGGCTGTCGCGCGCCAGACGGCTGTAACCGATGCTTCCACGACCGATCCAGGTCTCGCGCCCATGCACGGGATCCAGATTCAGCACCCCTACGCTGGTGGCTATCCATAAGCTGCGGTCGGGGGTCTGCAGGATGTCGTTGATCTGACAGATGCCGCCGCAGACCGGCAGATGATGGAACATGCCCTGCCTGCGCACGCTCAGCCCGGCATCCTGGGTGCCGACCCAGAGCCAATCCCTGTCGTCCTGATACAGCGTCAGGACGCGATCGCTGGCCGGCCCCGTTTGCGGCGTGCCCTCCGAGACGGACGTATCGAACGCAGGCTTTCCGCGGAATATCGTGAACGCCAGGCCGTCGAAACGCGCCAGGCCGCCGAACGTGCCGACCCAGAGATAACCGTCGCGGGTCTGGAGCACGGTATTGGCGCCCGACTGCGGAAGCCCGTCGTCGCTGGTGAAAACCCGCGAACCCATCCGGTAGTCGAACGCGCCTGCGGGCAAGGCCGAAGCGGGACCGCAGATAACGAGCAATCCTGCGGCCAAGGCCATCGACCGCAGCCATATCAACCGCAACCAGACCCCGATGTTGCTCACGCCGTTCTTCCCCACCGTCAGCCTTATGCCGACCCGATCGACTACCAGTTCAATACATAGCCGACGCTGCGCACGGCGCGCAGAGGAAGTTCTTCTTCCGCCAGCTGCTGGCATTTCTTGCGCAGGCGGTGGATCAGCATCTCCAACCGATGCGGGTCGAAGTCGTGGGCGTTCTTGACCAGACGCGCGATCAGCGCCTCGCGTTGCACCGGCATCCCGGCCGCCTCGGCCAGAATCTCCATGACTTGCCGCTCGGCCAGGTTCATCTCGATCTGGGCGCCCCTCGGGCTCAGGATGCACCACCCTCGTTCGTCCAGGCGCCACTTCGCATGCGTCGGTGCAGGGTTCGCGTCCGGAACCACCCATCGGGCCAGGTTGCGCAAGGTCGTCACGACCTCTTCCATGTCGACCGGCTTGGGCAGATAGGCGTCCGCGCCCGCGCGCAGTCCGCGCAGCCGGTCCTGGTTGGAATCGTATCCGGTCAACATCACGATCCCGACGCGCGGCGACAGACCGCGCAGATGCGTTGCGATGCTGAAGCCGTCCTCGTCGGGCAGGTCGACGTCGAGCAGCACGAGATCGTAGGAACGAAGGGTCATCGAACGGTAGAGTTCCAGCGCCCCGCCCATACCCACGACGGAGAATCCGGAGTGGCTCAGCACGGGCATCAGGATCTCTTCTCTGAATGTCCGATCGTCTTCCACCACCGCGAGCGTGGGCAGCCGGTGCACGGCCTCCATCAAGCTAGCGCTCATCGCATTCCCCCTGCGCAAACCATATCCAGCTCCCTGGAACCACGCGAGTCCCCTCCCTGTTTTCGCGCGCGATCAAAGTAGCATGGCGTTATTCGCCGCAACGACGGCGAATTTGCTTCCGTGATCGAAGTCACAGCGATCCCGCGTGCGCGCAAGCGCGCGATGTTGGCGACGGATCGCCGATGCCGTATAGCAGCCGTTGCTTGAGTGATTCTCCCTACGACTTTCGTCCTATTGCCGAAGTTCGATGCTGGGGTTCGGCGATCGACGGATGCTTCGCATGACGCGTCGGACGCGGGCATCGAGAGCGCAGGTTCGCGTGTTGTTGCTCATCCATCCATTGCAAGAAAGCGCTCTGCAAGGCGCGCATCGTCGCAGCACGCGGGCGTGCGATAGGACATGAACGCTGGCGCCGCTCGGCGCTCACTTTGCCGAGTCTGTCGTTTCGCATTCGTAGCGATGCAAGATCGACCGACGCGCTAGTCGTTGGTCTCCTGCCCGTCTCCTTGTTGTGAGTCTGGATATCGTCGTGGGCGCTCAAGCGAGCGTCGGGTTGCTGGGCGCGATACGCACGGTCATGGCCCGCAAGGGACGCCGATGACTTCGGACTGGGAATGCTCCGCCTGCCGGCCGCTGTCGCCGCGGAACCGTCGGCCGCAATCCACCGCCCTGCACCACCCGGCCGGCGACCGAACGCCTTTGCAACGGATCGGGCACGCCGATCATCCCTAACTACACAGGCCGCACCGCCGGGCAGCACCGGTGGCCGCGGCCGAGGCTTCGACAGGTTCTGCTCCTGTCCCCCAAACCGGCCCCGCGCCGGTTTTTTTTGCCCGCGTGCCGACCCCGCCGGCCGGGGCCCAGGCCGCTCAAGCCCGCCTAGGGCGCCTCAAGCGCGTAAGTGCCCGTCCTAACTGAACAAAACGGCGTCCAAGGAGCCAAATGGCACGGACTTTGCATCTACAACCTGTGACTTAGCTCACATTTTTTGAGCCACTACCCGGGGGCCGCTCGCCCCCGCTAGGTCACACGGGATACGGACTATCCATGCAGGCTTTCCATCCACTTTCGCTGTCCCTGGCTTTGGCATTGGCCGGTGGAACTTTCCCCGTCGCGTCAGTAGCTGCCGCTGCGAGTCAGGCCGCGGCCGCGATTCCCTACGTCCGCATCGAACAGTTGCGCGCAGACCGCGACTGGCTGGGCGCGCTGTCCCTGATCGAGCGGCACCTCGCCACGCAGCCCGCCGACGCGCGCCTGTACCGCCTGCGCGTGCTGACCCTGGCCGACATCGGCGCCCGCGACCGCGCGCGCAAGCTGTACCTGGCCCGCCCCGAAGTGTTCGGCGCCGAAGAAGCCGCCAGCCTCGACGCCGCCGGCCTGGCCCGGCGCATCGTCTGGAGCAAGCTCTATGCGGTCGACGAAGCCACTCGCCTGGAAGAAGCGCGTGCCGCCGAGGCCGCGATCGAGGCCTACCGCGCCCAACTCGCGCGCAGCGGCACGCCGGAACCGGCCAGCCTGGCCTACGACCGCCTGATCGTGCTCAACCGCCTCGGCCGCCATCAGGAAGTCGCCGACGACTACCTGCGCCTGGAAGCCGGCGGCCGTCCGGTGCCGGGCTATGCCCTGGGCGCGGTCGGCGATTCCCTGCTCGCGCTGCGCCGTCCGGACGAGGCCGCGCCGGTACTGGAACGTGCGATGCAGGCCGATCCCGACGACCCCGACCTGCCGATCCAGCTCGGCTACGCCCAGTTGGAACGCGAACGCTACGACCTGGCCCTGCCGCTGCTGCGCGGGCTGGTCGAAGCGCGCACGCCCTGGCCGCGCGCGCCGGGCGCACGCCGCGGCTTCGAGAACTGGCAGCGCTACGACGCCGAAACCGACTACGCCATGGCCCGCGCCTTCGGCGAAGACCTGCCCGGCGTCCAGGCCATGATCGAACCGCTGGCCGCGATCGGTCCCAACAACGCCGACCTGCAGACCACGCTCGGCTCCATCTACAGGTTCCGCGGCTGGCAGGAGCGCGCGCTGGAACGTTTCTCGATTGCCAGCACCCTGGACGAACGCAACGTCGAAGCGCGCATCGGCCAGGTCGAAACCCTGTCCAGCCTGCAGCGCTACGAGCAGGCGCGACCGATCCACGACCAGCTGCTGGCGCGCTACCCGAACGAGCCGCACGTGCGCGCGATGGACAGCAACTGGGACATGCGCCGTGGCTGGCAGGCACGCGTCTACGCCGCCGGCGGACGCAACCGCGACGGCGGCGGCGCCTCGCCCTTGGGCAACCGCGACCGCGAGTACGGCGTCGAAGCGGCGACCCCGCTGATCGGCGACCGCTGGCGTCTGCTCGCGCGCAGCGGCCGGCGCTGGGCCGATTTCAAAGGTGCGCAACTCCAGGGCGGCCGCAGCGTCGCGCAACGCAACGAGCTCGGCCTGAGCTATGCCTACGATCGCTTCGACGCCAAGCTCCGCGTCGGCCGCGACCGCGACGATCTGGGCGGCACCGCCGTCGCCATCGACGCCGGCTGGCGCATCGACGACCGCTTCGCGCTGCGCGCGCGCGTCAGCCGCAACGACGCCGCGGCCTCGCTGCAGGCCCGCGCCTCCGGCATCACCGCCGACCTGTACGAGTTCGGCGCCGACTACCACCCCAGCGAACGCACCTCGCTGGCCGCCACCGCGCAGCACTGGCGCTACGACGACGGCAACGATCGCGACCAGCTGAGCCTGGCGCTCGACCAGCGCGTGCTCAGCCGCCCGCACCTGCTGATCGACGGCCTGGCCAGCATCGGCAGCGGCCGCGGCAGCCGCGACGACGCGCCCTACTTCAATCCTTCGCGCGACGCCTCGGTCGAGTTCGGGGTCCGCTTCGATCACCTGACCTGGCGCCGCTACGACCGCCACTTCCGCCAGCGCCTGACCCTGTCTTCGGGCGCGTACTGGCAACAGGACTACGGCACGGCCTGGGTGCCGTCGCTGCGTTACGAACACGAGTGGCAGTTCGCCACGGGGCGGGTGCTGAGCTACGGCCTGAACTGGTCGCGCCCGGTCTACGACGGCCAGCGCGAACAGCGCCTGGGCTTCGACGCCGAATTCCGCTGGGGAGAATGAGATGACCCGTCCACACCGCCCCTCGCGACTGGTCCTGTTCGTGCTGGTGCTGTACGCGCTGGTGTTCTGCCTGCTGCTGCCGGTCGCCGCACAGGCCGCCGAACCGCTGCTGGTGCTGAGCTATCACGATGTGCGCGACGACGTCGCGCGCAAGGGCGACGCCGACGCCTATGCCGTCAGCACCCAGAACTTCGCCGCCCACCTCGATTGGCTGTCCGGCCACGGCTACCACCCGGTCTCGCTGTCGCAGGTGATCGACGCCAACCGCGGCGGCGCCGCGCTGCCGTCCAAGCCGGTGCTGATCACCTTCGACGACGGCCTGCGCAGCCTGTACACGCACGCCTTCCCGCTGCTGCGCGCGTACGACTACCCGGCCCTGGCCGCGGTGGTCACGCACTGGGTCGAACTGCCGGCCGGCGAGCGCGTGGACTACGGTCCGCGTCCGTTTACCGCCGACGACTTCGTGACCTGGGCGCAGCTGCGCGAGATGCAGGCCAGCGGCCTGATCGAAGTCGCCAGCCACAGCGACGACCTGCACCATGGCATCGTCTCCAACCCGCAGGGCAACTCGACCCCGGCCGCGGTCACCCGCCGCTACGACGCCGCCAGCGGCCGCTACGAAACCGAAGCCGAATACCTGGCCCGCATCCGCGCCGACCTGGAACGCAGCAAGTCGCGCCTGCAGCGCGAACTCGGCCGCGCCCCGCGCGCGGTGGTGTGGCCGTACGCGGCCTACAACCACGCCAGCAACGACATCGCCGATCAGCTCGGCATGAGCGCCTCCTTCGATCTGGAAGGCCGCAGCACGCCGATGCCCTCCGACCTGCACGGCATGGCGCGCCTGCTGGTGATGAACAACGCCACCGTCGGCGACCTGGCCTACCAGTTGCGCCACGACGAGGATCGCACCGGCATGCGCGCGCTGCAGATCGACCTGGACTCGGTCTACGACGCCGACCCGGCCCAGACCGAGCGCAACCTCGACGCCCTGGTCGAACGGGTCAAGCAGATCGCGCCCAGTCATGTGTTCCTGCAGGCCTTCGCCGACCCGGACGGCAACGGTTCGGCCGACGCGCTGTACTTCCCCAACCACGCCCTGCCGATGCGCGCCGACCTGTTCAACCGCGTCGCCTGGCAACTCAAGTCGCGTGCCGGCGTGGTCGTATACGCCTGGCTGCCGGTGCTGGGTTTCGAACTGCCCGACCCCGCGCAACGCGCCGCGCTGGCGATCCCGGGCGCGCGCGCCGACGAGGTCTACCGCCTCGACTACACCCGGCCCGAAGTGCGGCGCCTGGTCGCCGGCATCTACGCCGACCTGGCCGCCGGCGCCTACCTGGAAGGCCTGCTGTTCCACGACGACGCCTACCTGCGCGACACCGAGCTCCAGGGCAGCGCAGCGGTGGAGTCGCAGGCGCGCACCCAGGAGCTGATCGACTTCACCCTGGAACTCAAGCGCGCCGCCGAACGCTGGCGGCCCAAGCTCAAGACCGTGCGCAACCTGTACGCGCGTCCGGTGCTGGAGCCGCGGAGCGAAGCCTGGTTCGCCCAGCGCCTGGACAGCTTCAACCGCGCCTACGACTACACCGCGCTGATGGCGATGCCGTGGATGGAAGGCAGCCGCGAACCCGAACCCTGGCTCGACCGCCTGGTCGTGGCCGCGCGCACGCACGACCCGCAGCTGACCCAGACCCTGTTCGAACTGCAGACCGTGGACTGGCGCACGCGCCGGCCGATCCCGGCCGAGCGCTTGCAGGCCCAGGTGCGGCGCCTGCTCGCCCAGGGCGTACGCCACGTCGGCTGGTACCCGGACGATTTCGTCGCCGACCGCCCCGCCACCGCCGATGCGCGCGCCGCGATCTCCGCGCGCTCGTTCCCCTATCTGGAAAAGTGAGGAGATGGTCATGCAACGTTTCCTCACCCTGCTGTTCGAGTTCGCGTTCTTCTACCCGATCGTGATGTCGTTCTTCTGGATCTCCGGCGGGCTCTACTACTACCTGCGCCGCGAACGCCACGCGCGCCCGCGCACCGATCCGCCGCCGCTGGCGCACAGCCCACCGGTGTCGATCCTGATCCCGTGCCACAACGAAGGCGACAACGTCCAGGAAACCATCGCCGCGGCGATGGCGCAGCGCTATCCGGATTTCGAAGTCATCGCCATCAACGACGGCAGCAGCGACGACACCGCCGAGAAGCTCAACATCCTGGCCCAGCAGTACCAGCGTCTGCGCGTGATCCACCTCGACCGCAACCTGGGCAAGGCCAACGCGATGCGCATGGGCGCGCTGGCCGCGCGTTCGGAATACCTGGTCTGCATCGACGGCGACGCCCTGCTCGACGAGTACGCCACCCATTGGATGGTCTGGCACCTGTCCTCGGGCCAGCGCGTCGGCGCGGTCACCGGCAACCCGCGCATCCGCAACCGCTCGACCCTGCTCGGGCGCCTGCAGGTCGGCGAGTTCTCCTCGATCATCGGCATGATCAAGCGCGCCCAGCGCGTCTACGGACGTTTGTTCACCGTGTCCGGGGTGATCTGCGCGTTCCGCCGCACCGCCCTGCACCGGATCGGCTACTGGGCCGACAACATGGTGACCGAGGACATCGACATCAGCTGGCGCCTGCAGATGGACCATTGGGACATCCGCTACGAGCCCAACGCGCTGTGCTTCATCCTGATGCCGGAAACGCTCAAGGGCCTGTGGCGCCAGCGTCTGCGCTGGGCGCAGGGCGGCGTCGAGGTGCTGCTGCGGCATAGCCGCGATCTGCTGCTTTGGCGCAAGCGCCGCATGTGGGCGGTGATGGCCGAATACCTGTTCAGCGTGGTCTGGGCCTACACCATGGCCTTGATCATGCTGCTGTGGCTGGTCGGCCTGGCCGTACCGCTGCCGCCGGAGCTGTACATCCGCAGTCTGCTGCCCTCGTGGCACGGCATGATCCTGGCGATGGTCTGCCTGCTGCAGTTCGCCGCCAGCATCGTGATCGACCGCCGCTACGAGACCGGCGTCGGCCGCAACTACTACTGGATGATCTGGTACCCGATGGCGTACTGGTTGTTGAGTTTCCTGACCACGGTCACCGCCGTGCCCAAAGCGCTGCTCAAGCGCCGCGACACCCGCGCGACCTGGGTCAGTCCTGACAGGGGAATCCGATGAGCACCACCGACCTGAGCCTCAAGACGGCCCGCCTGAACGCGGCCCGATTCGATTCGCGCCTGATCCAGAAGCGGCGCGCGCAACCGCGCCTGCGCCGCACCGCCTGGGGTTTCGTGACCGCGGTGTTCTGGGGCATGTACGTGTACCTGTGGATGCCGGTGATCACCCTGGTGCTGTGGCTGCTCGGCATACGCAACGCCTACTTCGAGCTGTACCTGCGCGAGCACCGGGTCGAACCCTTCCTGCTGATCGCCCTGCCCAGCATGGCGGTGTGCGCGGCGACGCTGCTGATCGTGTGGGCCGAGTACAACCGCTGGCGCTTCGCCGGCAAGGACCGCCGCGGCGCCCCGGCCAGCGCCTCGCTGGACGAGATCGCGCTGGCGCTGGGCGCGAACGCCGAACTCGGCGCCGCGATCAACGCCGGCCGCGTGATGGTGCTGAACATGGACGGGCACGCGATCCCGCGTGCGGTCCGCAACGTCGCCCTTCCAGACGTTTCGGCAGCACCCGTCTGAGTCTTGCAGGAGCGGCGCGCGTCGCGCCCGCGCGACGGCCCGTGACGTCAGCGCGCGGCCGCGATACGCGCCGCTCCTGCGGATTTTTTCCCGGCCCCTGCGCGACCGTCGCATCGGCGCCGTGCGCCTCCGGACCGATCCTGTTCAAGGATGCGAAGACAGGCCTCGGCAGCGGTGGGCAAGGGTCGGTTTTTTACGATCGCTGGCCGCTGATGGAAAAAAAGAATTCGTCGGCTCCTTGTTCCGTTGGCCGATGGAGTTCGGGCGATTCCCGATGGTTCGTACGCGCTCGTGCCGCTCACTTCACCTTGACGACCACCTTGCCTTTGACCCGCCCCGTCGCGAGGTAATCCATCGCCTCATTGGTGGCCTGGAACGGGAAGACCCGATCCACGATCGGGCGGACGATGCCGGATTCGATCAGCGAGCTGATCTTGCCCAGTTGCTCGCCGTTCGCCCGCATGAAGACGAACGAATAGCCGACGCCGTGCCGCCTGGCTTTGCTGCGGATGCCGAAGCTCAGCAGGCGCATGACCTGGCGCAGGAACCCGTTCAGGCCGGCTTCCCTGGCGAACGCGACATCGGGCGGGCCGGAGATGGAAATGAGCATGCCTCCTGGCTTCAGCACCTTGAGCGACTGCTCCAGCGTGTCCTTGCCCAGACTGTTCAGGACCACGTCGTAGCCGCTCAGGACCTTCGTGTAGTCCTCTTTCCTGTAGTCGACGACGACGTCCGCACCGAGGCTTTTGACCCAGTCGACGTTCTCCGTGCTGGTGGTCGTCGCCACCGTCGCGCCGAGGTGCTTGGCCAACTGGATCGCGAACGTGCCGACCCCGCCGGAACCGGCGTGGATCAGGACCTTCTGCCCCGGCTTCAGCTCGGCGCGATCGACCAGCACCTGCCACGCGGTCAGGCCCACCAGCGGGATCGAGGCGGCCGCTTCCATGCTGAGGTTGGTGGGCTTCAACGCCAGGTCGGCTTCGTCGATGGCGATGAATTCCGCGAGCGTCCCGATCCGGTCCTGGCTCGGCCGCGCATACACCTCGTCGCCGGGCTTGAAGCCGCGAACCTTCGACCCGACCCGGACCACGACGCCGGCAACGTCGTTGCCCAGAATCAGCGGCAAGCGATACGACAGGATGAACTTGAACTCGCCGTCCCGGATCTTGGCGTCCAACTGGTTCAAACTAGCCGCGTGCACGGCGACCAGAACATCCCGGTCGCGCACTTCCGGCTCCGGCATGTCGCCCAGGCGCAACGCGGCTTGCTTCTTGTAGCGATCGAGGATGTAGGCCTTCATGAGGCTTTCTCCGATGTCCGCTGGTGCGGCGAGTCAGCCGTGCTGGATGCGGCAACCGTGGCAAGCCGCAGGTTTTTCCTGATCCCGTCGTCCACGATGGCAGCGGGCGCGAATCGCCTGAGCCACTGCAGACGGCTCGCGCGAGCACCGGCGGGGTAGCGGAGTTTGGGCTTCGTGGCGACGGCGGCCTTGAGCACCGTGTCCGCCACGATGCCCGGCTGATCGGCGGTCTCGATCAGCTCCCTGAGCCTGGCGCCGACGGCAGCGCGCACCTCGCGGTACGTATCGAGCTTCGCGTCGGGCTCCAGCAGGTTGGCCTCGAACTGGGTGTTCGTGTTTGCCGGTTCGATGATCGAGACCCGGATGCCATGGTTGCGCAGCTCGTGGTCCAGCGATTCGGAATAGCCCTCTACCGCGTGCTTCGTCGCGGCATAGAGCGCCATGTACGGCATCGGCAGGAAGCCGAATATCGAACCGATGTTGATTATGCGGCCGCTGCCGTTGCGGCGCATGTGCGGTACGACGGCGCGGGTCATGCGCACGATGCCGAAGAAGTTCGTATCGAAGATGGAACGGGCCTGGTCGATCGAGCTTTCTTCCGCCCCGGCCGGCGCCACGCTGAAGCCGGCGTTGTTCACCAGCAGGTCGATGCGGCCTTCCAGGCGGATCAGCTGGCTGACGGCGGCCTCGACGGATTCGTCGCTGGTCACGTCGAGCGGAAGCATGCGGAACGCTTGCTGGCCCGCCTGCGCGCCGCGCCTGCTGGTGCCGTAGACCGTATAGCCGGCTTTCGCCAGCCGCTCCGCAGTGGCCAGGCCGATGCCCGACGAGGCGCCGGTGACGAGCGCGACCGATCTTTTGGTGTTCATGACGATGCTCCGATGTATACGCGCGGCTGCGCAACCAATCCGGCATGCACGTGGTGAGTCGTCGGATCGGCCAGCAATTCGGGCTGCCCGGCCTGCAGCGCGGCGATAGCCTGCTGCACCAGATCCTCGGGAGCGATCTTCTCTCCCGGCGCGCCGCGGCCCATATCGGTGTCGATGACCGCGGAATGCACCGCCAGCAGCTCGGTGTCCTGCGCCTTCAATTCTTGCCGGAGCGCGTTGCCCAACGCCCAGCCCGCGGCCTTGGAAGCGCTGTAGCCGCCGCTGCCCGGCATCGTCAGCCAGCTCAGCACCGACAACACATTGATAACGGCGCCGCCGCCGTTACCGGCCAGGATGGGCGCGAACGCCTGCACCAGCCGCAGCGGCCCGACCGCATTGGTCTCGAATTGCCGATGCAGCGCGTCGAGCGCATTCGGATCGAGCAACGATCCGAACTCGGCGATGCCGGCGTTGTTGACGAGCAGCGTTACCTCGCCCAACTCGCGCGCCAATGCCGCGATCTGTTCCGGCTGCGTCACGTCCAGTCGCACCGGCACCGCGCCGGGCAAGCTGACGCTGGCGGGATCGCGCGCCGCGGCATAGACCTTGCTCGCGCCGGCTGCGAGCAGACCGCGCGCGAACGCAGCGCCGAGGCCGCGATTGGCGCCGGTGACCAGCGCGATGGAACCTTCGATCTTCATTGGGGAAAGCCTTCTAGTGTGAGGTGGCGACGAATTCGATGAGCGGCGGCGATGAACGCCAAGATGGATGCGTAGAACCCATGCTTATGACGATCATCATATTTAAGTGCGGACGAAAGACCCTGTCGTCCGGCAGGGTCAGGAATGAGCGGGAATGAGCTGCTTGAGCGTGGCTTCGCGGAGCCCGTCGGCCAGCTTGGGATCGTCGACCGCACGCGCCAGCACCAAGGCACCCACCAGCGCCGCGACGCTGAAGAGCGCGCGTTCATGCGCAGCCGGCTGGCCCCAGTCGGGCGACTGGCGACTGACGAGATCGATCATCTCCTTGATGCGACGCGTGGCGGCGCGCCTGACCTCGGGCGCCTGGCGCGGCATCTCCGAGCCCAGCGCGGCCGTGGCGCAACCGGTCTCGATCGCTTCGAGGTGCTCCTGCGAGAGATAGGCCTGCATCATGGCCGGCAGCGCCTCCTGCGGCGGCAGGCTGGCGGCGATGCGCTCCATCATCGCCACGCTCTCGCCGCCGGCGCGGTCGGCGGCCTCGGCCAGCATCGCCTCGCGCGATGGGAAATGGGCATAGAAGCCGCCATGGGTCAGGCCGGCAGCCTTCATGATGTCCGCGACGCCGGTGCCGTTGTAGCCGCTGCGACGGATAGCGCGCGCGGCGGCGTCGACGATGCGGTCGTGCGTGGCTTCTTTGGAACGGGTGGCGGCCTTTTTCATATGACGATCATCATATTCCCTTTCTGAGCCCGGCGCAAGGAGGTTTCCGCGCCCAGGTCGTATGCTCCAGAGGGCGTTCTCAGGCCACCCGCGTCCCGCCTTTCGGCCGGAAGCGGTCGCGCGGGCGCCCTGCCCGCTCTGTTCGCGGCCGGATCGGCCACGACGTGCGACGGCGAGCCCCGAGGTCGATGAGCCCGCCTTAGGGGACCTCGATCGAGATGTTGGCCCGTTCGGTGCCCGGCGTGTCGGACAGCGTCGCCCAGAAATCCGTGCTGCGCATCCAGGGCTGCAGGCCCATGGGAAAGTCCCGGCTTGGAATCGGCGGCAGCTCGGCCGCCGTGAAATCGTTGCCGTAAGGCAGCAAAGGCTTGGTCACGTCAGGGTTCTGGATGTGGGGACGCAGCTTGTTCAGAGCGACGTTCCAATTGTCGAGCAGATCCTGGCGCGTGATCGGGCCGCCGGGCTTGTCGGCCGTGGGATGCAGCGCCCGCTGATGGAAGGCCGTCACCGCTTGCCCCGCCGGCGTCGCCTTGAACGCGGTCCATGCGTTGAACGCAGGGTTGCCGAACGTGACCACCGCTTCGATCTTGCCCTTGGCGAACGCCGCCTCCAGCCACTGGTGGCGATAGGCTTGAATGCCCGGATCGTTCAAGTGCGGCAGCGCCATGTCCTGATTGAAGATGCCGTATACGAACGCGTTGATCATCAGATAGCTCTTCGAGAAACCCAGCTTCTCGACGAAGCCCTGCACGCGGCGGCCGGCCTGGCCCGACAGAATGCGGCGCGTGACCGCCTCGGTCTGCGCGGGGTCCTGGCCGATGACCAGCAGACGCGCGGTGCCGTTGGCGCGGCCGCGGTAGAAGATAGGGCCCCAAAGCGACCGGAAACCGTCCGCGCCTCGGTATACGGTGTCGTCGGGATACTTCTGGCACAGCGTCCGGAACTTGCCCGTAGGCCCGGTATCGAACGGGTCCGTGTTCATCATGGCCTCCATGGCTCGGCGGTGTCGCTATCTTGGAACGCGATCTTCCCCGGTCAGCGGCCATGGCCTGGAGGCGTTGGCTAGCTGAAGCCATGCCCCCGAGCAGAGCATGTCGATTCCGGGGGCCCTCATTCGTCCATGTGAGAGGGGATGGCAGCCAACCGGTCAAGGTCGGCCGGGGCGCCGCCCCTCATCAGAGGACATTGGTAATGAGCAAGGGCGTCATCACGCAAGTTCTTCAGTTCACCGCAGCCGCAGTCATTTTGACGTTGTGCACCGCGACACCGGCGGCCGCACAGAATCAGGGAAAATCCGCAATGAACCAGAGCAGGCAGTCTGTCCAGACCGGCTACGCCCCCGTTAACGGTCTCAAGATCTACTTCGAGATCCACGGCGTCGCGAACCCCGGGCAACCGCCGCTGGTGCTACTGCACGGCGGTGGCGACACGATCGGCACCAGCTTCGGGCACCTGTTGCCGAAGCTCTCCCGCAACCGGCAGGTCATCGCATTCGAACAGCAGGGCTATGGGCACACGGCCGACATCGTCGAGCGCCCCTTCAGCTTCGAGCAGTCGGCCGACGACACCGCGGCCTTGTTGAACTATCTGCGGGTCGAAAAGGCGGATCTCTTTGGTTTCAGCAATGGCGGCACCATCGCGTTGCAGGTGGCGATCAGGCATCCGAACGTCGTGCGCAAGCTCGTGGTCGCGTCGGCGCTGCTGACGCGCGACGGTGCGTATCCGTGGCTCTGGGATGCCATGGCCAATGCCACGCTGGAGAACATGCCGAAGGAACTGCAGGAGGAGTACCTTAAAGTAGCGCCGCACCCGGAAAATCTGCGCCTGTTCCATGACAAGGCGGCTCAGCGCGTGCGTGACTTCAAGGACATTCCGGCTGAGGCGATTCGCGGCATCGCCGCACCGACGCTGGTTATCGTCGGCGATGCCGATGTGGTGCGACCCGAACACGCTGTGGACACTTTCCGGCTTCTCCAGCAGGCGCAGCTCGCCGTGCTTCCAGGAACCGATCACATGAAGGTGCCGACGCGCGTCGATTGGCTGGTCCCCATGATCGACGGGTTTCTCGACGAGGACACTGCAAAGTAAGGCCCTGGTTCCAACGGGTGCGCTCTGACGCCTGAGTTAAGCCGCGCCGCGAAGCGGCGTCGGCTCAGGCGGCGCCGGAACGCCGTCAAGGCGCATTGCAGATAAGGAAGTCAGAAGCTCACGCGCAGTCCGTGCTCGCGTGAGCTTATACCGACGTGCATGGGGACGATCCGACGCCGAGAGGTGTCTTGCCCTCACTGGATGGTCCTTTGCACACTGCGCCAGCGACCGCTCAGGGGTCGGAAGCGGTGTTCAATCTTCGCTAAAATACGGCAGCAAAAAGCACGTCGGGTTGCGACAGGCGCGCATCGGCGCGCGTCGCAGTGCATGGTATAGACTCGTCCGGCGCCGCACGCGAGTTGCAACGTGCGGGCCATCACGAATAAGCACAGGCCGCCGATGTCGATAAGGAAAAGAAGCTATCGATTTGGCGGTTTCGAGCTGAATACGCATGCACGCGAGCTGCTTCGGGACGGCCAGCCGGTGGCGTTGCCCGTGGTCGCTCTCGACTGCCTCGCCTATCTGATCGAGCACGGCGATCGTCCGGTCGGCCGCGACGAGCTGATCTCCGCCGTGTGGGGCCGCACCGACGTCAGCGAATCCACGCTCGCGCATACCATCGTGCGTTTACGCCAGGTGCTCGGCGATAGCGGCAACGACCAGCACAGCATCCGCACGGTACCCCGACTGGGTTTTCGTTGGGTCGCCGATACCGCGATCGAGGAAACCGAAGTGGTTGCGGCAGCCGTCGCCGCGAATGAACCGATACCGGACGCAGCGCCGATGTCGGACTTGGCGCCAACCGAGGCGCCGTCGCGGAAATCCCGGTGGCAACGATTGCCGCTGCGGCCGCGCTGGCTCTGGCCGATGGCGGCGCTGCTGGTGGCCGTGTCCCTTATCGTCGTGTTCGCAACCAGGACGCCGCCGACTCCGACCCCAGCCGCGCCCACAGAGCCGTACACGGCATGGGTGATGCCGGCCGAAGTCGATGCCCCCGAGGACTGGGCCTGGTTGCGACTGGGGCTGATGGATCTGGTCGCGAACCGGCTGCGGCTCGGCGCGCTGCCAACGGTGCCCAGCGAGACGGCGTTGGCGTTGTCGACCAAATGGAAGCAGGCGGCGCCCGGCGTCCCGCCAGATCCACGGCTCGGCATTTCCTTGCGCGTGCAACCGCGGGTCGAACGCATCGACGGCGCTTGGCGGGTGAGCTTGGCGGCGTATCCGAACGAGGGGCGCGCCCTGCACGCCGAGGCCCAGGCCGACGATGTACTGGTCGCGGCGCGCCGGGCCGCGGACGATCTGCTGGTCGCGCTGGGACATGCGCCGCCGATGGACGGCAGCCGCTCGCCGGCGGATCCGGAAAAATTGCTGCAACAGGTCGCCGCGGCGCGGCTGGCGGGCCGCTTGCCGCTGGCACTGGAACTGTTGCAACGCGCTCCGGCGCAATGGCTGCAGCAACCCGAAATCGCGCTGGTCGCCGCCAAGGTCGACTGCGATCGCGGCGAACGCAAAGCCTGCGAGCAACGATTGAACGTCCTGTTGAAGCAGCTTCCGGCCGACAAGAATCCGGTGCTGCGGGCGCGCGTACTGACATCGGTGGCTTGGTTGCACGCCAACCGCGCCGAATACGATCAGGCCGAGCGCGTCCTGACCGAGGCGCTGGCGCTGTTGCGCGGCCAGAACGCGCCGGGCGTGCTCGGCAATGTCTACTCGCAGCGCGGCTGGGTACGGTTGACGCTGTCGCGCCTGGACGAGGCGGTGGCGGATCTGAGCCTGGCGCGACTGGCCTTCGTCCGCAGCGGCGACATCCGCGAGATCGCCCGTACCGACCAGCGACTGGGCGTGGTCGCCGGGCGACGCGGTCAGCCGGGAGCCGCGCTGGCGCTGCTGCAGCGAGCCGCCGACCGTTTCGAGGCGGTCGGTGCCGAAAACGATCTGGCCGTGACTCTGATCGCGACCGCCGAGATCCAGGAAAATCTGCTCGAATTCGAGCAAGCGCTGGCGACCACCGACCGCTTCTGGTCGCCGCAATTCGCCCGCGATTGGGGGCGCAGCATCTGCCGCGCCTGGGTACTGGCGCAGAACGGCCGGCTACAGGAAGCCACGGCCCTGGCCGAGTCGATCCTCGCCGAAACCGATGCGAGCGAGGAAGAGGCCTTGCGTGCCGAGGCGCAGGCCTTGCTGGCACGGATCGCGCTGCAGCGCGGGCAGGCCGAGGACGCGGTACGGCTGGCGCAGCAGGTGGCGGAGCCGGCATTGGAGGAAAGCGATCGCCGCGAATACCTGGGCAACCAGATGGTGCTGATTCGCGGCCTGCGCAGCCTGGGCCGGCTCGACGCCGCGCGGCGCGAGGTCGAGCGTCTGCGCGCCTGGGTCGATGCGGCACCGGACGACTGGTTGCGCACCGGTGCGCTGCTGATGGAAGCGGAGCAGGACCTGGCCGAGGGCCGGCTGGAACCGGCGCTGCGCCGCCATGCCGAGGCGATGGCCAGCGCCGAACGCCTGGGCGTGCCGGAATGGCTGGTAGCGGTCGCCTACTCCTATGTGCCCGCGTTGATCGAAGCGGGCCGCCTCGACCAGGCCGGCGTGATCGGCGGCCGTATCGGTGCCTGGGCCGATCAGGACATGCGCGCCGCCTGGGTGCAGGCGCGCCTGCATCAGGCGCTGGGCGATGTCGAAGCCGGGCGGGCAGCGGAGCAGCGGGCGAAACGGCTGGCCGGAGAGCGCCGGCTGCCGTAGACGCTGGTCGAACCGGCGTCTTGCGAACCAGCCATGCCACGGCAAGCCGGTGGCATGCCTGCGAAAGCATGCCTGCAAAAGCATGCCGGCGCTGCAAGCGGCAGGGAATCCTGCACAGCGTGACCGCGACCCAAGTGCAAATGTGCTGCCGTTCCAACAATCGGCAAATGCCCATGCGCCTTGCATGAATATTGCGTCCTCGATGCATGCGCCGTCGCTGCGATCGAGGCCAAGCTGCGGCTGCAACATCGAGTAGGGGGCTGACTTGGCCACCATCCCAGCGCACCGGGAGGACAGCGCGTGCTTGAGCATGCCCGGGCATGCTTCTGCCATCGGGCGGCTGGACACTCGTGCCGCCTTTTTGAACGCAATCCAAGGAAATCCATGTCCAGTTCGCGCCCCGTCGCACCCGGCAACGACGATGTTTCGAACCTGCCGTTGCTGTGGCGGCAGTCGATCATCGACAATGCACGCGAGCAAGCCGAGCGCGATCTCACTCAGCGCCGCCGCAAGACGCTGTACTTCTCCGTCGTCACCGCCCTGGTGACCGGGGCGATGGCGCGGCCTGCCGTGGTGCAGGCGACCGATTACAAGGACACGGTCACCGGCGTCGCCGACAACGACCGGCCCGGCGGCGCCGGCGACTACGATCCCGGCTACGACATCGCGGACGAAAACGGCACCCTGCACTACCGCTTCGTCAACGGCGACAACGTGGCGCTGGAAGGCGTCGACCGCGACGTGCTTGCCATGTCCATCACCAGCGGCAAGCCGCCGGTCGTCCTGGACGTGGTCGGCGGCGGCTGGTTGAACCTGTCGGCGGTCCGCCCGGAAAGCACCAACCGGGGGATGGCGATCGGCATCCTCAACGACGGCAACACGGTTACCGTCAACGGCAACACCCGGATCTCCACCAACGCCGACGACGCGGATTTCGGCCTCGGTATCGGCAACGGTGCGCACGCGGTGATCGGCCGCGGCGGCAGCACCACGGTGTTCAACGGAGCCACCGACTTCCACGCCCGTACGCAGGGCTTCGCGCGCGCGGTTTGGGCATCCGGGCGCAGCAACATCGTCTTCAACGGTCCGACCACGATCCTCGCCGAAAGCCGCGGCACGCTCGACGCGGTCTACAACTCCGATGGCAGCACCATCACATTCAACGGCGACACCCGCATCTCGGCGTTGTCGATCTGGCCCAGCGACAACGCCCATGCCATCTACAACGACAACGTCAACAGCCGGCTGACGGTCAACGGCAACCTGTCGCTGACCACGGTCGCCGCGGGCTCGACCGCGTTCGGCGTGCGCAACCAGGGCGACATGGAGGTCTTCGGCGACGCCACCGTCAGCGTGACGGGCACGCGCTCCACGCATGGCATCGCCAATACCCATCGCAACGCGTGGATGATCTGGCATGGCAACGTGGACGTGCGCGTACGCAGCGAAGGGCCGGAAAACGGCTACGCGCCGTTTGGCAATCCCTCCGGCCTCAGCAACGACCGCTCGCCCGGTGCGCGCATGCGCTTCGAGGGCGCAGTGAACGTCGATGTCGCCTCGGAGGCGGAAACCTACGGCTTGGTCAGCACCGGCTTCGTCGAGTTCACCTCGCCCACCGCGCCGGTGTCATTCACCGTCGCCGCCGCTTGCAACCCGCCCAACGTCCCGAATTGTGACCGTGACGTGTACGGCGTCCGCAACTTCGGCACCGTCAATGTTGCCGGGGGGCTGACCGTATCGACAAGCCCGTTCGGTACCGGCGCCGCGTACTCGATCTGGAGCGTGCCGCTTGACAGCCAGGACGCCAGCGTCGCCGTCAACCAGGCCGGCGGCCGCACCGTGCGGCTCGACGGCGACATCGCCACCGCGACCGACAGCGTCAACGGCCACATCGGCTCGGTCGATCTCAATTTCGACACCTCCGACTCCTGGCTGCGCGGGCTGGTCAACGGCCGGCAGACCGACGCCGGCTTCACGGTGGGCAAGGCCGATCTGGCGTTCGCCAACGGCGCGACGTGGATTCCGGAGGGCGCCGGTACGCTGGCCAACGATTTCGGCACCGGATCGCTGGCCATCGGCAACGACGGCGCGATCGACATGGCCGGAGCCTGGGGCCGTTTCGTACCCGGCACGGTGCCGGCGCATACCTATCGCCGGCTGCTCGTCGACAGCAGCAGCACCGGCACCGGCGCCAGCGTCGCGCTGGCCGACGGCGCCAGGTTCATGCTGCTCAGCGACATCACCGGCAAGGCCGGCGCCGTCAGCGCCGATCAGATCGTGTTCGGCAGCGGCATCACGAGCTTCTCCACTCGCGGCACACAGGGCGTGGGCATCGTCTACGACCCGGTGCTGGACGACACCTCCTGGGTCAACGCCGCGAGCATTCGCGCCGGCCGGTCGATCCCCGCGGCTACGCCGATCGTCATCGTCGACGCCAGCGCCGCCGCGGGCGGCAGCGCCGCGTTCTCGGCAGTGGCCGGCCGGAACGGCCAATGGAGCGGGACCTACGAGAACGATCTGGTGCAGTTCACTTACACGCCGCAGGTGACATTGACCGATGGCGGAAAGAAAGTCGTGCTGACCGGCATCAACATCGTCGGAGCGGGCAGCGGTACCGACGTCGATACCGGGGGCAATCCGGGAGGCGATCCGGGAGGCAACACCGGAATCCTGCCATCGCAGACCGTGCTGTCGGCGGCCGATGCCGCCGACAGCCTCGTCAATCTGTGGATGGCCGACGCGCAAGACTCGCCGCAGCACCTGCGCAATCGACTGCGCGACAGCGATGCGGATCACGGCCAAATCTGGGCCAAGGCCGATGCCGGCGAAATCACGACGGAGACCGCGCATTCGCGTCGTTATCGTCAGGACTACCGCGGCATGACCATCGGCGCGGATCGCGGTTTCGCGCTGGGTACCGGCGCCGGCACCGTCGGGTTCAGCGCGGGACAGCTCCGCTCGACCGCCGACTACGCGCAAGGCAGGGGCGATCTGACCGGAACCACGCTGGGCGCCTATGGCCATTGGAGTGCCGAAAATGGCGCCTATCTGCTGCTCGGTGCGAGCGCATCGTCGCTGCAGAACCGGTACGCCGCACGCGATTCCGAAGGCCGCGATATCGTCGGTAAATACCGGACGAAAGCAGGCCAGCTGTATGCCGAAGGCGGCCGCAGCTTCAAGCTTGCCCAGTCCTACTACGTCGAACCCCAACTCGGTCTGTCGCTGAGCGCCATCCGCGGCAGCGACTACACCACCCGCAATGGCGTGCGGATCGGCCAGGACGAGCTCGATACCTCATACGCGCGCGCCGGCGTCGCCTTCGGCAGGACGCTGCAGGGCGCGCGCTTGGCGGGCAATGTGTACGTCCGCGCATCGGCCTTGCATTACCTCGGCGACAACCTCGACATCGCCGCGTCCAAGGACGGCGGCAGCATCGTCCCCGATACGTCCGACCGGAAAGGTACGAGCGGCGAGTTCATGCTGGGCGGCGACGTCGACTTCGGCAACAAGCGCACGTCCCTGTTCCTGGAGGCGTCCGGCGCCACGGGTGCTGAAACGGAGCGTCGTTGGGCCATCCAGGCAGGGTTGCGGCACAGCTGGTGATCCCTGTCGGCATTTCCGCGACGATGCTATGCGTCCGCTTTGGGGAAGCCGTCGTCGATCGATGGCCGCTATCGAGCCGACACGTAGCCGACGCCGCCAATCCAGCCGTACCTGTAGAAGCCGCCGTGACTTACGGCAAGTGGAGTAAAGCAATGACACGACGATATCTGCGGGGCATGGTGGTCCTGTCCGTTCTGCTGGGCATGGTGACCGGCCTGTCGGCCTGCGGAGATGGCGGAGGAACGTCGTCGCCGGCCGCGCACGCATCCGAAGCCAGAGCTGGAGCCGTAGCCGCAACTGGGGCTGCGACCGCTGTCGCAACTGGAGTAGAAGCCGGGGCTGAAGGTGAAACCGGAGCTGGAGTCGGAATCGAAGCCGCCGCGGTATCCGCTACCACACCGATCCGAATGACGGGAGGCCCGCTCCCACCGACCCTGATCGACCTCTTGGGCAACGGCCCGTTCATCGTCGTCGATCAGTTCGGCTATCTGCCCAGCCTGAAGAAGGTAGCCGTGCTGCGCGATCCTGCAATCGGTTTCGACAGCGCGGACCAGTACGTGCCGGGTCCGACGCTGCAGGTGGTCGATGTAGCGACGAACACCGTGGTGTTCAGCGGTTCGCCCACGCCCTGGAAGAACGGCGACATCGACGCCTCGTCCGGCGATCGCGCCTGGCAATTCGACTTCAGCGCGGTCACCGCAGCCGGCACCTACGAGGTCGTGGACGCGGCGCGCAACGTCCGATCGGCCCGGTTCGAGATCGGCGCCAACGTTTACCGGCCCGTGCTGGTGCAGGCAGTGCGCACCTTCTTTTACCAACGCGCCGGCCACGCCAAGCTGGCGCAGTACGCGGGCACCAGGTGGGCCGACAGCGCGAGCCACATGGGTCCGCTGCAGGATACGCAGGCCCGCCGCTACAACGCCGCCGGCGACGCATCGACACAGCGCGACCTGCATGGCGGTTGGTACGACGCCGGCGACTTCAACAAGTACACCAGTTGGGGCGCCGCTTACGTCGTCGATCTGCTGCATGCCTACACCGAGAACAAATCGGTGTGGACCGACGACTTCAATCTCCCCGAATCCGGCAACGGCCTGCCCGATATCCTGGACGAGGTGAAGTGGGGCCTGGACTGGCAGGTGCGGATGCAGAACGCCGATGGTTCGGTGCTGTCCATCGTCGGGCTCGCCTCGGCCGGTGGCGGCGGTCGGCCTTCCGCCGCCACCGGGCAGAGCCTGTACGGCGATGCCAGCACCTCGGCGACGCTGGCATCCGCGGCAGCCTACGCCTATGGCGCCAAGGTCTACGCCTCGTTGAACAAGCCGGCCTACGACGCCTACGCCGCCGATCTCGGCCAGCGCGCAAAGCGGGCCTGGGACTGGGCCATGGCCAATCCCAACGTGCTCTTCTACAACAACGATGCTTCGCGCGGCACCCAGGGCCTGGGCGCCGGCCAGCAGGAGACCGACGACAAGGGCCGTGCCCAGTTGCGGCTGGTGGCGGCGATCTATCTGTACGCATTGACCGGCGACACGGTGTACCGCAGTTACGTCGAGAGCCACTACACCGAAGAGCAGATGTTCTCGTCCTGGTGGTTGTCGCCCTACGGCGCCGGCGTGAACCGTCCGCTGCTTTACTACGCATCGCTGCCGGGCGCGACCGCCAGCGTGGCGCAGAACATCCGCACTCGCTATACCGAGCTTTGGGAACGCCCCGACTATGCCGGTTGGGGCGCCATCGCGGCGCAACGCGATCCCTACCGCGCCTACCTCGATGGCTACGTATGGGGCAGCAACGGGATAAAGGCGCTCGCGGGCGGTATGTTCGCCGACCAAGGGCTGTACGGCCTGAGCCAGCACAGCTCCGCGGAGATCGCAGACGCAGGCGCGGCGTACCTGCACTACCTGCATGGCGTCAACCCGCTGGGCAAGACCTACCTGTCGAACATGGGCGCCTACGGCGCGGAAAACTCGGTGGATCAATTCTTCCACTCGTGGTTCGCCGACGGCAGCCCGTGGGACAGCGTGCGGGACTCGCAGTACGGCCCCGCGCCCGGCTTCCTGGTGGGCGGCGCCAACAACACGCAGTACGACTGGGACGAACGCTGTCCCGGCATATCGACGAGATGCGGCTCGGCCCGCCCCTCGCCGCCGTACGGCCAACCCGGGCAGAAGGCGTACAAGGATTTCAACGACAGTTGGCCGTTGAATTCGTGGCCGATCACCGAGAACTCCAACGGCTACCAGACCGCCTACATCCGGCTGCTAGCGCGATACGTGAAGTAAGGCGCCGCGGTCTTCCTTGAGCCTGCGCGTTGATCGGGCTTGGCTGCTTGGGCCTAGTCAGTGGCTTCTTGGGTGCTCCCCAATGCCATCGCCTGATCGTGCTGATGCTGGCTTGCGACCCCTGCAGGTCGCAAGCTAGGCTGCGTATGTCTCGTTCAATCTGAACTCAGTTCAAGGTGTGACCTGACTCGAACGCTCGCCAACGGACGACTAATGGCAAATGCACTCATTGCTCTGGTACTGATCGAGGGCATTCTGCTGGTTTCATGGAACCGGGCTTATTGGGCTTGGGGGCTACCGTTGTTCAGTCGACGCATCGTGGTGCCGACCTCGGCACTGCTGCACTTCCCTTTCGATCGACTGGAAGGCGAAGTCGCGTCGGAGAAATGGCCAACGCTGCTGTTCCATCCCCTGTCCAAGCGCATCTGCGCGTTCCGCGAAAGTTTTGGTATCCACTTCGGCTGGCGCTACCCGCCGATGATGCGTGGGCTGATCGTAATCGACCGGCAGCGCGGTGAGATTCGCGTGGTGGGCTAGTGCAACTGGACGGTGCTGTTTGCCGTCGGAATCCTCATCCCGACAATAACCGTGAAGCCCTCTGCGGCGCTGATCGTCGCGTTGCTGCTCGGGGGCAGCTATCTGATGCAGAGGCACCGATTCGTGGCCGTCGATTCAGCGGTGCGCAGGCTGATGATGACCGGCGAACCGCAGCGGCTAGTCGGCCGTGATCCGGACAGGGCTGATCAACGTCGTTAGGCGTGGCTTCCGAGTTTTTCAACGGAATAGACCCAAAGCGGATCGTCACCTCAGATAGCGGCTCCCGACACGAAACGAAACCATCAGCCGGCTTGCGGCTCGGCGGCGTTGACCGCCCATTGGGCGGCGAAAGCGCGCTGGTAGGCGGGCCGCGCTTCGCCGCGGGCGACATAGGCGGCCAAGCTCGGGAATTCATCGAGGATGCCCGACGGCCTCAGCCTGAGCAGCACCGACACCATCATCAGATCGCCCGCGCTGAAGGCACCGTCCAGCCATTCGGCGTCGCCCAGGCGGGCCGACAGCTGGACCAGCCGATCGCGAATGCGTTCCGCTACCAGGGGCAGGCGCTCCTTGGCCCAGGGCTTGTCGCCTTCCTGGAACTTGACGATGACCAGGTCGAGGATCGGCGGTTCCACCGTGTTGAGCGCGGCGAACATCCAGGTGATCGCACGCGCCCGCGCGTTGGCATCGTCCGGCAACAGGCCCGCGCGGGTTTGGGCGAGATAAAGGACGATCGCGCCCGTTTCGAACAGGACGAGATCGCCTTCCTCATAGGTGGGAATCTGGCCGAAGGGATGCATGCGCAGGTGCGCGGGTTCCTTCATCGCGCGGAACGAAACCAGGCGGACCTCGTAGGCCTGGCCTACTTCTTCCAGCGCCCAGCGCACGCGCGTATCGCGCGCCAGCCCCTTGCCGCCGTCGGGCGATCGTTCAAAGGCGGTAATGGTGATGGTCATCGTGACGTGCTCCTGGTGAAAACCGGTTGGGGGTAGCCCTTTCAACATTACGACGAGCGGCCGGACCCGAATTCGACATAGGTCGGTGTGAAGGGTGCCGACAGCCGCCTGCATCGGGCCGCCAGCCCTCGCCTTTGCCGGAGATCTTGGGGAAGTCCGGCGCATGGGTCGTCAGGCGCGGCCCAGCGCCCCCCCGGGGGCCTCCGTAAACCCTGCACTGGCGCTTCGTTGCCGATATCTGCGTCGATCGCACGATGTAGTAGGCCCGCAGCGCCGTAACCCCCAGGCGTGCCCGTTCCCGGCCGGCAGCAGCCGGAGCTGCGGCCGTGTCTCGTCCTCTCCCGAATACGACCATCCCGGCGCCCCCTTCCCAACGCCCTCTTCAGCGACCGAACGGCACCAGCTTTCCTTGTGAAAGTGGCGTGAGGGGCGTAATTTTCAGTTGCAGCTATCCGGAGGCCCTGACATGAACTACACGGTGTACAGGGGAGCTACGGGAATCTATTTGCTGGTACCGGACTGCATGAAAGCCTCACGCGAAGCCGAACGCCTGCATGGGCCGCTGGTGCATTGCGGTGCCGTCGAATCAGAAGGGCATCCGCTGCCGCATTTGTGGGAGGCAGTGCTGACCGAAGTCGACGAACGGCTCTACGCGGTACTCAGCGAGCACATCGCGCACAGCTTTCTTGGAATCGAGTGCGGGAACACGGCAGTCAGGGCTCCACGGGACGATTCGCACCCTTAGATCCGACCGAACGCTACGGTGAACAGGTGACAGCTGCGACATAAGAGAGCCCCGCCAATAGCGGGGCTTTTCGGTGGCGACCAGTCCCTCAGTTCAACTTTGGCTCCGGCGGCGCCGGAGTCCAGGCTGTGCAGCGTTGAACTACGCCGGCAGCCTCTGCCGCAGTGCATCCAGCCGCATGACCTTGCTAAGCGTCTGGCTTATCACGCTCATGGAAAAGGCCGGCGAACTACCGGCTCTCTTCTCGTCAGTCTGCTGAAGTCGCTCGGTCGACGCACTCCGCGATCCGCTTTGCGCCGCGACCGAATGTCCGCTTTGGGTCGATAGCCGCCATTTGCAAACCATCACAGAACTGATCATGCCGCCGGCGGCATGATCGCTATTGATCGGTTCGGTGATGCATTTGCTCAAGCGCGGGCACTCGTCTTTGATCTTCCTGCTCCGACATTGCGCCCCTCTTGATTCAGTCTTCGTCTTTCGAATTGGAAAATCTATAGTCGATCTTAACGTCCCCATCGACCAGCTTGAACTGGCGCAGCTTTGGCGTATTCGAGGAACCAATCGTGAAGAGCCCAGCGACATTCAGGACTAATGCAAGGGATGTCTCTCTTCTGCTTTCGAGCGCATTCGGCACCAACCCTCAGAGCACGACACTCCAACTCGCGCCGATGAAGCGACGTACTTGCTCGCCACGACCGTTGTAGCCGTAGTTCATCACCGTCACGCCATTGATTTGGGTCTGAACTAAGCGATTGCTGTCGTCGTAGCTCAGCGCCAACCCGGTGCCGCCCACCGACGCGGTGTTGCCGTTGGTGCTGTAAGTCCGCGCTACCCCACCTACAGACGACAGGCGATGGCTGGTTGTGGGGTAGGCATACGTTGCGGTGCCGGCCGACGTAGTTTTACCGGTACGATTGCCTGTAGCGTCATAGGTGTAGGTTTACAGCGGTGTACCGCTGGGACCATCCTGCAGTTGGTCCAGGCGGCTCATCGCGTCGTAGCGGTAGCGCGCGTCCAATGTATTGGATCGGTTACGCAACTCGCTGATGCGGCCCAAGGCATCCTGGGTAAGGTCTAGATATAGGCCAGTGCCGGAGGTAGTTCGCTGCCAGCCTCGGGCTGGGTGGCGGCCAACGCATCGAGCAAGGAAGACGGCAGCATGCCGCCGGATCGGTTCAGCGCCTCGGAAATCAGATCATCGCCAAAGACCTATCGCCCCGGATCGGCAGTCGGCACGGTCCTGTCGCCCGGAAGCGGCGGCTTGCCGTCCTCATCCGGGCGCTGATCCTGTGGCTGCAGCCGCATGTCCGCCACCGTGGGGAAGCATCCGTGCCAGCCAATCGCCCGCGATGGTCGCAACCCGCTCCAGTGCGCCCGGCTCCTCGAACAGATGCGTGGCGCCCGGGACGACTTTGAGTTCCGCGCGGCCGCCCATCGCCGCGTAGGCCAGACGGTTGAGGTCCAACACCTGCAGGTCGGCACCGCCCACGATCAGCAACGTGTCCGCACGCACTTGCGACAGCGCCTGCCTTCCGGCCAGGTCGGGCCGCCCCCCGCGCGAGACCACCGCGGCGACGTCATCCGGCCGGGCGGCGGCCGCCACGAGCGCCGCTGCAGCCCCGGTGCTAGCGCCGAAGAGCCCGAGCGGAAGATATTTGCAGGACGGTTCGTGCCGGGTCCACGCGAGCGCCGCTTCCAGACGTTGTGCAAGCAACGGTATGTCGAAGTGCGCTGCCGGGTTGCGGTCTTCCTCCGGCGTCAGCAGGTCGAACAGCAATGTCGCCAGCCCGCGCCGGTTCATCGCGGTCGCCACGAAACGGTTGCGTGGACTGTGCCGGCTGCTGCCGCTTCCGTGGACGAAGACCACGAGGCCGCGCGGCGACGGCGGCACGATCAAGTCACCTTCGAGGACGATGTTCCCTGCCGGGATGCGCACCGACTGATTCGAGATCGTTGGAGATGCCGTTCCAGCGACCGGGGCGGCGAGCAGACCGATCACGTCCTCATCGGTGACTCCGGCGAAATCCAGGTAGTACAGACCGACTGCGTTGAACGGCGATGGCGTAGCCAGGCAGACTACGTCATCGGCGAACCGGGAAACCCGCGCCAGGCTGTCGCGCGCGGCCACGGGTACTGCGCAAACCAGGCGTGCGGGCTCCTGTGCGCGTGCCGCTTTCAATGCCGCGGTCATCGTCGACCCGGTGGCGAGGCCATCATCGATCACGATCACCGTGCGTCCGGCGAGTGCGATCCCGCGCTGACCGGGACGGTAGCGCGCCCGGCGCTCTCGGATCAGCGCAAGCTGGCGCTGAGCTTCGCGTTCGATGTAGGCATCGTCGGCTCCTGCCCAGTAAGCGTGCTCGGAGAGCATCACCCTGCCCCGCTCGTCCACCGCGCCAATTGCGAACTCGGAATTGCCCGGCGCGCCCAGCTTGCGCACCAGCACCACATCGAGTTCGCCCTCCAGCGCATCGGCGATGATCCGCCCCATTGGCACCGCGCCGCGCGGGATGGCCAGCACCACGGGGTGGCTACCGCGGTACTGTTGAAGCACGACCGCCAGTTGCCTGGCAGCATCATCACGGTCGTGGAAAGGCAGTGAAACCATGAGATTAACTCCAGCAGCCCCTGAACTATGTCGTGCCAGGAGCCACCGGTATTGACCTGCATCAAGATGCCGTGGGAATCGCGAGCCATGCTCGATTGAAGCCGCATGCCGCGGCCCTGAGATCGAGGCCCGCATGACCGTCCGCCACCCGACTATCCTGGGTGCCATCCGCAACAGCGCCAACGTGCTTGGCGGCAGTTCCCGCGATCACGACCCGCTGCTTGGCATGGTCGGTGATCGCGCGTTCGTCCTGCTCGGCGAGGCGACGCACGGCACGCACGAGTTCTACGCAATGCGCGCGGAGATCACCCGTCGGCTGATCGAGGAACATGGTTTCGACGCCGTGGCCGCGGAAGCCGACTGGCCGGACGCCTACCGGCTCAACCGTTACGTGCGCGGCGCCGGTGACGCATCGCTCGACGAGGCCTTCGGCGATTTCCAGCGGTTCCCGACCTGGATGTGGCGCAACCAGGCCGTGCGATCGTTCATCCAGTGGCTGCATGCGCACAATGCACAGACGCCTGCCGCGTCTCGCGTCGGGTTCTATGGCCTGGACCTGTACAGCCTCTACCGTTCGGCCGATGCGGTGACCGCCTACCTGGAAGGCGTCGATCCCGAACAGGCCGCGGCCGCCCGGCGGCTCTACGCCGGCCTGGACCACGTGCGCGATCCGCAGGACTACGGCTACGAAGCTGCCTTCGGCCTGCGACCACCCTGCCGCGATGCGGCGGCGGCCATGCTCATCGATCTGGTGCGCATGGCGCCCAGCTATCTGGCCGAAGATGGCGCGGAGGCGCAGGACGAGCAGTTCTTCGCCGAGCGCAATGCCTACGTCGTGCTCAACGCCGAGCATTACTACCGGGCGATGTTCGGCGGACGCACGAACACCTGGAACCTGCGCGACGCGCACATGGTGAATACGCTGTTCGCGCTGCGACGACACCTGCGCGAAGGCGGGCGACCGGGCCGGATCGTGGTGTGGGCGCACAACTCCCATCTGGGCGATGCGCGAGCCACGCAGATGGGCGAACGCGGCGAGTGGAACGTCGGGCAGCTTCTGCGTGAACAGGCGGGCGCTGCGCAGACGTTGCTGGTCGGATTCACCACCTACACCGGGCATGTCACCGCCGCGCGCGACTGGGACGCACCGGCAGAGCGACGCTGGGTGCGTCCCGCGCACAAGGACAGTTGCGAGCACCTGTTCTACACCACCCATCTGGATCGCTTCTTCCTGCCGCTGCGTGCGGGCGTCGCCGAAGCTCTGGCCCCTCCCCTGCTCGAGCGCGCGATCGGCGTCGTGTACCGTCCTGAGACCGAAATGGCGAGCCATTACTTCAACGCTTCGCTGAGCGCCCAGTTCGATGCCGTGTTCCATCTCGACGAGACGACAGCGGTCGAGCCGTTCGACATCAACGAGCACTGGACCCGGCACGAACCGCCGGACACCTATCCGTTCGGCCTCTGACATGGACCTTCCGGCGTCGAATGCAGGTCCGGCCCCGCGCCATGGCGACCGCGCGCCGCGGGCCCTGCTCCTGGTGTTCGCGGGCATATGGGCCGCGCTGGCAATCGCGCCGCGATACCGCCAGGACTGGCTGCTTGAAAACGTGGCGGTTCTGCTGGCCGTGCCGATGCTGGTCTGGTCCTTCCGCCGGGTGCGGCTATCCAATGCCAGCTACGCGGCCATCTTCGTATTCCTGGTCCTGCACGAGATCGGTGCGCACTACACCTATTCGGAAGTGCCCTATGACCGCTGGATCAGGTCGTTGTCCGGATTCTCGCCCGACCAGATGCTTGGCTTGACGCGCAACCATTACGACCGTGCGATCCATTTCCTGTATGGCCTGCTGATCACGCCCGCGGTGGTGGAGTTGCTCGCGGCGCGGGCACCGCCGCAGGGCGTGTGGCGGTGGATCCTGCCGGTGTCGTTCGTGATGTCGAATTCGGTCGTGTACGAACTGGCCGAATGGGCCGCCGCACTGGTGTTCGGCGGCGATCTTGGCGTCGCCTACCTTGGCACCCAGGGCGATCCGTGGGATGCGCAGCACGACATGGCACTTGCGACATTGGGCAGCGTGGTGGCGATGGCCTGGATCGGTGTTCGATCTCGGCGACACCCGCATGCCTCGGCACTTCCCGTTCCGGGCTCCGCCCGGCGCGGGCACTGAAGTTCCTAGAGCGATCGCGATGCTTGTCGAAGCTCATGTGATGTTGCTGGAGCATCCGCACTCGGCGCTGATCGACACGCCGCTTCCGGTGCCCGTGCCGCAAGCTGGCGAGATCCGGATCCTCATTGAGGCCTGCGGGGTTTGTCGTACCGATCTGCACGTCGCCGACGGTGAACTGCCGCAAGCCACATACCCGATCGTGCCCGGGCACGAAATCGTGGGCATCGTCGATGCGCTCGGCGTCGGGGTGACCGCGTTCGAGCCTGGCGAGCGCGTCGGCGTGCCATGGCTGGCCCGGACCTGCGGTCGTTGCGGGTACTGCGAGCGAGGCCTCGAGAACCTGTGCGATTTCGCCGAGTTCACCGGGTGCACCCGCGATGGCGGATACGCCACCCACGTACTGGCGGACGCTGCGTTCTGCATACGCCTCGGTGCGCCATGGACGGATCCCGTCGCAACCGCGCCGCTGCTGTGCGCGGGCCTGATCGGCTGGCGCGCCTTGAGCGCCGCCGGTCCGGCAGAACGGTTGGGCATTTTCGGGTTCGGAGCTGCAGCGCACATCGTGACCCAGCTGGCGCGTTGGCGCGGGACGCGTGTATTCGCATTCACCCGGCCCGACGACCGGTCCACGCAAGCATTCGCCAAGTCGCTGGGCGCGTCCTGGGCCGGCGGCTCCGACGAGCCGACGCCGGAACCCCTGGATGCCGCCATCATCTTCGCACCGGTCGGCGGCCTGGTCCCCGCTGCGCTGCGGTCGGTGCGCAAGGCCGGGCGCGTGGTTTGCGCGGGCATCCACATGAGCGACATCCCCCGCTTCCCGTATCGGCTGCTTTGGGAGGAGCGCCAGTTGGTGTCGGTTGCAAACCTGACGCGCCAGGACGCCGTCGCCTTCTTCGACGTCGCAGCACGCGCAGAGGTACGAACGCATGTGCAGCGCTACGCGCTTGACGATGCCAATCGGGCGCTGGCCGACCTCCGGGCGGGCCGAGTCGAAGGCGCCGCGGTCCTGGTGCCGGGGGATGGCAGATGACCGTCGCATCCATTTCCCGTCGCCTGCCTGGCGCCTGGAGAGTGCATCCGGCCGGATGGATGCGAACCGTGCTTGTCCTGTTGGCGTGTCTCTGGTTGCTGCCACTTTGCGCCCAGGAAATGCCGACCTCGCCCCGCACGGGCACCGTCGACCTGCCACCCGGCGAATACCTGTGGAAGCCCCTGGCCCCCAATGAACGCGGCCCGCCGCGGCAGCGATCAGTACGATCCGTTCGCCGGCTTGCAACAGTCGGGCTAGGATCGGCCATAGCAGTTGCAGTTCGACTGGGAAATGGCATTAAGGCCCATTCATAAAAACAGGATTGGTGCAAAGCACCAATCGATTGCGTGACTGGGCTGGGCATGAACTGCGTGCGTTCCTGCTTTCCGCGAACTCTCATTGCATCGGGATGAAAATTCATCAATAAACAGATTGCCGGCGTAGATGGCCATCGTCAGAGGGCGGACGGCAGCCGGCTATCGGTCACTCAAATGTCCGCTTCCGGCCAGAAGCGGACATTCCATCCTGGTGACGCGCCGCCAACGACCCACGTTCGAACGCCTATCCGGCTGCCGCCCGGAACCTCGCCAGCTCCGCCTCCAGTTCAGCGATACGTGCGTCTTTGTCCTGCAACGCCGCCAGCACGTCCTCGGCTTCGAAGCGTGGCGGGATGTGCTGGGGGCAATTGGCATCCCAAGCGTTGACGGTGAACCGTAGTACCTGTTCGGGACGCGCCTGGTAGCCCGGCGGCATCAGCTGCGCCAGCAAATCATCGGTGGCTGCAACCATGTGTGCCTCACCCCATACCTTTACCCGCTTGCGTTGACGGTAGTCGATCAGGAACAGATGCGCTTTCGGCTTTTCCTGCAGGTTCCCGGTGCTGATGAATTGTCGATTGCCGGAAAAATCGACGAAGGCGAGCGTGTGCTCGTCGAGCACGCGCAGGAAGCCAGGTGGCCCGCCCCGGTGCTGAATATAGGGCTGGCCATCGCCGTTGACCGTAGCCAGGAAAACGCTGCGTTGTACCTCGACGAAGGCCTTCAGCTCGGCAGTGATGGTTGTTTCCCACGAGCCGGCCTGTTCCATGTGGGCGTAGGCGCGGCGCGATCCTTTGCTCGCCTGGATGGCTTTCACCGTCGGAGTAAAGGCGATGTCACTGGCGTAGCGCATGGTCATGGCCTCATAGCCCGAGCGTGCTCAGGGACGGATGGTCGTCGGGACGGCGGCCTTGCGGCCAGTGGAAGAGTCGTTCGTCCTCGCCAATCGCGAGGTCATTGATGCTGGCCAACCGGACTTGCATCAGACCGTCACCATCGAACTCCCAATTCTCGTTGCCGTAGCTGCGCCACGATTTCCCGGCATCGTCCCGCCATTCGTAGGCGAAGCGCACGCCAATGCGATTGTCGCGAAACGCCCATAACTCCTTGATGAGCCGGTAGTCGCGTTCGCGTTGCCACTTGCGGGTCAGGAACGCCTCGATTGCCGCTCGGCCCTGGAGGAATTCCGAGCGATTGCGCCAACGGCTATCGGGGGTATAGGCGAGCGCCACACGTGCAGGATCGCGCGAGTTCCAGGCGTCTTCGGCAAGGCGGACTTTCTGCGTTGCCGATTCGAGCGTGAATGGAGGCAGCGGTGGGCGGCTCATGATCGTTGTCGTCTCCCTGGAGGGCGAATCACCGACGGCGCGACGGGCGCCGTCGGTGCGGTTGAGGCTCAAGCCGCCTGGCGCGCGCCGATCACCGGAAAATCGATTTCGGTTTGCGCGACTTCATTGATGTAGTTGGTCCAAGTGTTCAACGCGACATGCTGGACGATCTCGACAACTTGCGCATCGCTGTAACCGGCGGCCTTGACTGCGGCCACATCCTCGCCGCTGACGTGACCGCGCCGTTCGGCAACCCGGGCGGCGAAGCGCACGGCCGCGTCGGCGAACGGATCGTTGGACGCGCCGTTGCGGTTGGCGGTCATCTCGGCGTCGTCGAGCTTGGCCACGTGCTTGCCGAGGTAGGTGTGCGCCGACAGGCAATAGCTGCAGCCGTTGATTTCGGCAATGGCCAGGGCGATGCGCTCGCGGGTGGCGGCGGGCAGCGTGCCTTTGGCCAGTGCCGAGTTCATGCCGAGGTAGCCCTCGAGTGCGGCCGGGCTGTTGGACACCAGGCGAAACAGGTTCGGTACCGAGCCGAGCTGCTGCTTCACCGCCTGCAGCAACGGCTGGGCGGCGGCAGGGGCGGACTCGATCGTGGCGGGGGTCGGAAGACGGGACATCAGGATTCTCCTCGGGTCTGGCCGGGCGGGTTTGGCCGGTGGAGAAAGCGTAGATACTTCCGATTGACGCAACTAGACGGTAAATTCGAGAAGTATCCTTCTGAAATTTGGAAGTAAATGGATCGCATCGAAGCGATGATGGTGTTCCGGGCGGTGGTCGACGCCGGCAGTCTCTCGGCGGCGAGTCGGCAACTGCACATGCCACTGGCCACTGTGAGCCGCAAGCTGTCCGACCTGGAGGCGCACCTGAAGGCGCGGTTGCTGCAGCGCTCAACGCGCCAGCTCGTGCTCACCGATGCCGGCGCGGCCTACCTCATCGCCTGTCGGCGCATCCTTGACGATGTCGAGGAAGCCGAACGCAGTGCCGCCGGCGAATTCAGCGCGCCCAAGGGCGAGTTGGTGATCACCGCACCGATCGCGTTCGGCCGATTGCACGTCGTGCCGATCACCGCCGAGTTCCTCAGGGCCTATCCGGACGTGGACGTTCGGCTGGTGCTGGGCGACCGCATGTTCAATCTGCTGGACGAGCATGTGGATCTCGCAGTCCGCATCGGCGAACTCCCCGACAGCACGCTGGTGGCCTCGCGCGTGGGCGCGACCCGCCACGTGGTGAGCGGCAGCCCGGCCTATCTGGACCGGCATGGCCGCCCGCAGCAGCTGACCGACTTGTCCGGCCACGACATCATCACTTTCGACCATCTGACGGGGCCGGGGGCGTGGAAATTCCGCATGGGTTCGTCCGAAGCCTCGGTTCCCGTGCGCGCGCGGATGACCGTCAATACCGCAGACGCGGCGGTCGCGGCGGCTATCGCCGGCGCCGGCCTGACGCGGACCCTGTGCTATCAACTCGCCGAGCATGTGCGGCGCAAAACGCTGGAGCTCGTCCTCCCGGAATTCGAGCCGGTGCCGTGGCCGATCAATCTCGTCTACCTGCAGCAAGGTCGGTTGCCGCTGAAGGTGCGCGCATTCCTGGACTTCGTGACGCCGCGCTTGCGGGCGCGTCTGGCCGACACGGCGCCCCTGGGAAAATAAGATGCTTTCCGGACGCCACGGTACTGCGGGCATGAACCCGGTCCGGAGCATCCCAGTACAGCGGCCTTCGCGCGGAGCCAATGGCGGCCACCGGCAAATCGCCTGCATCTTGTTGTCAATTTCCACAGCCCCTGACGGGCTGTCATGCCCGAACAGTTTCCGCTTCGGGTCGGAAGCAGACACCAATCCCCCTATCCCACAAACAAACAGCCCCGCCAAGGCGGGGCTGTTCTCGTTCACGGTGGGCGCCGGTCTTACAACGGTACGTCCACCGCCGGCGCTGCCTTGCTGGGGCTGCGGTTGAAGCGTGCCGACAGCATCTGCCGCAGCGCATCGAGGCCCGCGCCTTTACCGGCGATCTTCAGGAAGGCGTAGCCCTCCAGCGCGTTGGTCATCAGGTCGCTGCCCAGGGCCATCTCGGAATCCTGCACGCGTTCGCTCAGGCGCATCAGGCGCTGCGCTCGCGGGCGCAGGGCGTCCAGCGCGGCCAGGTCCCGGTGCAGGCTGGCGATCTCGAAGTTGCGCGGCACGATGCCTGGGTTCTCGCTCAGCACGTGCACCGCCTGGCGGCAGAACGCTTCGGACTTGTCGCCCATCTTGGTGAGTTGGCGGCGCTGGTCCGGCGTCAGTGCGATCAGCGCCGTCAGGTGACTCTCTAAAACGTTCAAGGCGTCGTCRATGGCGGCGAGCGACTCGGCCGGCAATTGCAGATCGATCAGGTTCTGGCTCATGTCCCGTCCTTAGCTGTCTGTGGAATCACGCCGGCTCAACGACCGGTGCGGATCGCAAAGCGTTTTGGCGCACGCGCGAAAGTTTGTGCCTTACGCGTGACTCGCCGAAACCCAAGCGCCGCCCATTTAGTCCCAACCGCGACACATCGCGCTCGGCCGCAAAGCGCAGTGCTTTGCACTCGCAAGCCACAAAGAGCGGCGCGCCGCCCTTGTTGCATCAAGCGCAAAGCGTTTTGCCCCGCGCGAGCGCGCGCAGGCCCGGACGCCGGGGTCGGAGCGTTGCAAATTTGAGGTTCGAAGTGCGGCCATCGAAAGTTGGCGCTGCGCGCGCGAAAGAACCTGCTCGACGGCTGGGATGCGCAAAGCGGCGGGCGGGGCTCAGAGAGCCACGGGTGAGACACCACGGGCGGGGGGGCCGAGCGGCAAGGCTCCATGCCCCGAGCGTTTCGCTCCACGCGCGGGGCGTTTCGCTTTGCGGTTGGCTCTGTTCGAGCCGGCCGTGAGCCTCGCTCTGCGGCCGGTCGAGCCTGAGCTTTCGCAGGTGACCCGCCGCTAGGCGGTCACCGGGGTTGCGGCGTCGATGACGCCTTCCAACTCTTCGGCGAGGCGCACGAAGCAGTCGGCCAGCGCTTCGGCGGACAGGGCGATGCGGTCGTCGGCGCCCTCGCCCACCGGCGCGGCCAGATCGCCGAGCAGACGCAGCTGATCGCGGGCCTGACCGAGGTTGACGTAGTCCTTTAGGGAGAGATGAAACCCATTGATTGGGCCGATGTCTGTGCGTTGTCCGTTTCGCATGTGGAGCCTCCGAGCAGCGTAGTAAAGATCCACCATTGACGGAGGTGGGTAACCGCTGCGCGGGAGTTTCGACGCTCCATTAGATGCCACTCTGGAGAGGGAGACCAGGAACTGTCAATCGGAAGAATGAAATGTACAAAATCGATCAATAACATCCGCACTGAAATACACACTAAAAGCAACAAAAAACCATCACCCCTTGCCTATGGGCCGATTAAGTACCCCATAGGCGCCCCCTTCTCCGGGCCTAACAAGGGGCAGAGAACTAATTTCGACAAACGCAGCACGGTGATCGGTGAAAGAGGTGACAGTCTTCAGTTGAAGGCGCCGCCTTCCCGCCAGAAAAGTACTCTGACCCCTGTTTCGACAGACTATGTTTCCGACATCCACCTTGCGATTGACCACCCTGTCCAAGGTGCGACGTGTGAGGCGATCAGACGCTGCTGAAAATTCGATCACGACGTACTCCCCTGTGCACGGCTGGGCTATGTTGTATCGAGGTCTTTTCCCGCCAACGACCTGCAGCGATCGGAGTGGCCAAGTAAATCGGTGAACTTTGACGCCCCCCGGACTCTGGATGCGACCCTGCGAACGGTCCGTGGTGACGTCCCCCGCTCAATGCCTGGACGACATGGTGGCCGCGATTGGCGATGCATGAACAACGAACCGTTGCCGCTGGGGGCGCCGGGGAAAGGTGACGACGCACTGCCGTCTGAAAGCCATCGCCTCACAGGCGTTGCCCATCACCCCATTGGGTGGGCAACGCGCGCTACGTCGTGGACGAGAACCTGGTGTCCAGCAGCGGCATCAGCGCGGCGATGCAGGGGTCTCCTCCAAATATGCAAGGTTGCCGAGCTGTTAGGCCCATGGCCGGCAGCCGACTTGACTGAGCTTTAGCGTCGCGGTGCGCGAGACGGCGACGGACTAGGTTGGGTGGCAACGATCGGGCGCGCTTCTTGCACGTCCAAAAAGTGGGCAATGCGCTGTTGCACCTCGGACGGAGCATGGGCCACGCGCCGAGGTAACTCGGCCTGCGGGGCTTCGCCGGTCGTCATTGCCAAGGGTGCACCGTGTCCGGTCAGCAACCAATCGATGGAGATGCGTGCGGCGTTTTCGCCGACCGGCAGTTCGGCCAGTAGCGCCAATTTGTCGGCAGACAGGCCCGCTTGCCCCTTACGCACTTTGCGCAGCGCCGAGTCGTTGGTGTAGCCCAACTTTGCGGCTAGCGCTGACAGGTTCCACTGCAGGTATTGATCCAACAGCAGCCCGAGCCGATGTCCAAGGGCGGCTTGGAAATTTGCATCCCGCGGCGTCTGCGTCATATTATGACGATACCACAATTCTATGCTAAGGTCCCGAGCGTGAAACCTGAGCACCTGCAGCGCTGCCAAGTTGCCACGCCTCCGGACGTGGTCGACCTGCTGTGGGACTTGGCCTTGGCGGAGCGAAAAGGGGCGACTTTCCCTTCTGTCCTCGACCTCGGGGCTGGCGACGCGCGCTTTGCGCGCTCGGCGAAAGCGCGCTTTGATCGCTACGAGGGCGTGGAACAGGATCATCATAAAATCACGCAAGCTGGCCTGCCGCAGTCGGCGCAGGTGGTGCAGGGCGACGCCATGGCTTGGCGCGGCGCCAAGGCGAGCCTGTCCATCGGCAACCCCCCCTTCATCAAGTCAGCGCATCTGGATCCCCATTGGCGCACGGCCGTGCTCGATCGCCTCGAGCATGAGAGCGGCACGCGCCTGAAAGACACCGCGAACGTATTCGTTCTTTTCATGCTGCAGGCGTTGCTGCGCACTCGCGACGATGGCTTGGTGGTGCAACTGGTTCCCTACGAGTGGGTCACGCGTCCGAGCGCAGCGGAGTTTCGTGCGTACTTGCATGAACAACGCTGGGACGTGCAGGTCTACCGCTTCGATGCCGATATCTTCCCGCGCGTACTCACTACCGCTTCGGTGGTCATCATCGACAAGCGTGGCACCAAGGGGCGGTGGTCCTTTGGCGAAATTGGCCGCAATGGCGCCATGCGCACCTTCACCTCGCCCTCGGGTACCGCGAAGTCGGTGTTGCCCTATGCCGATCGCGACGGCAACGTGCACGCGCTACGCGGCCTGAGCCCGGGCGGTCAGGACATCTTCGTCCTGACCGAGCAACAGCGCCTGCATTTCGGATTGAAAAAGCAACGCGACGTGGCGCCATGCGTAACCAGCCTTCGCCGGCTGGCCAAGGACACCGACGTGCTCGACGCCGAGACCTTCCGGCGTGACTTCGTGCAGGCGGGGGCACGCTGCTGGCTGATCCGCAGCGACAAGGCACATTGGTCGCCGGAGCTGTCCGCGTACTTGGACAGCGTGGGCACGCGCTGGAAGCGCTATTCGACTTGCACCAACCGCTCGCAGTGGGCACGCTACGTTTCCCACCCCGCGCCGGCTCTGCTAGTCTCGTCCGGGTTCGTGGGCAAGGCCCCCAAGGTCGTGGTCAACGAGATCGGCGCGGTCGCGGTGGGCTCGGTGTATGCCGTGCTGACCCAGCGCTCCAAACCCAAGCTCGCCAAACTGGCTTCGCGGTTGCGCGCTTACGATTTCAGTCGCCGCCTAGTGCACCATTCGAACAACCTTCGTAAGATCGAAGTGCGCCAGCTCAACGCGGTACTGCAGCGGGTCGGGGACTAAGGAGAGGGACGATGGCGCGCAAGGCGCGGGAAGCCAAAGCGATCGCGCCCTCCCGAGGCGCCGACGCCGACGAGGTCAAGCACGCCACCTTCAGCGTCAGTGCTGCGCTGTTCGAAGAACTGGGCGAGCGTTTGGTCAGCAAGCCCGAAATCGCGCTGGCCGAGCTCATCAAGAATGCCTACGACGCCGATTCGCCCGATTGCCAGATCACCCTGGACGACACGCAGATCGTGGTCGCCGACCACGGCCATGGGCTGACGGAAGACGAATTCCTCAATAACTGGATGGTTGTTAGCTCCCCGGCGAAGGGCAAGCAACGCTACTCGCGCCGCTACGGTCGCGCGATGGCCGGCTCGAAGGGCGTGGGGCGGTTTTCAGCGCGGTACCTGGGCCGCATGGTGGAACTGACGACCGTCGCCGACGTACCGGGCGGACGCGTCGGAGCGCGCACGAAACTCACTGCCACTTTCGACTGGACCAAGATCGCCCAGGCCCAGAAGATCGGCCAGGTCAGCATCGACTATCGCGTGCGCCTAGCCAAGCCCGGCGAAGCGACGGGTACGACCTTGCGCATCGCGCAACTGCGCGATGAAGCCGAGGCGATCTCGGTCGCGCAGGTGAAAACCGACATCCTACGCCTGACCGACCCGGCCGCCGGCCTGGAGCGCCCGGCCTTCGCCTTCAGCCACAAGGACGCCGCACCCAAGGATGATCGCGATCCGGGCTTCACGGTCAGCTTCACCAATGCCGCCAGCACGCCGGAATTGGTGCCACCGAGCGTGGCCTCGGAGATCCTCAAGGCCTTCGTGGGCCGAGTCCGCATCCAGGTCACCGAATCCGGGCGCCTGAGTTACAAAGTTTTCTGGGATCGCAGCGAAAAGGTGCTCGACGAAGGCTGGTTCCCGCTGGCCGATGTCGCGCGCGACTATTCCGCTAACGCCTTGAAGCTCAAACCGGGGCAGGATGCCGACGAGCGCGGCCTGCCGCTCGAACTGGAAGACGTTTCCCACTTGCCTATGTCGGTGCGGCTTCACTCGCCGGTGTTCATCGACATCCGATTCTTCCCCCGTCGCGCCGGCACCTTTTCCAACTTGCCGGTCAACGGCAAGATCGCGCAGCGCTGGTTGAGCGAAGCGGCTTCGCTAGCAATCGTGGACAACGGCTTTGCCATGCCAGCGTACTCCGACCGCGGCAGCGACTGGCTGGGCGTGGATGCCAGCAAGGCGCGCAACGAGCGCGCTTGGCAGTCCGTGTTTACCCCGGTCTACTATCCGATGAAGCCGGGCGCTCGGGAAAACCCCAAGCTCAATCCCATGCTCGCGTTGCCGCGTGGTACCCAGTTGGTCGGCCGGATCCACATCACCACCCAAAAGCGCCCGGCAGACAGCCTCGCCTCAGACGACTGGCTGCAGCCGAACATGGACCGCGAGTCGCTGCGCAGCAACGGCGCCTTCCGCCTGCTGTGGCATGTGGCGAGGTTTGCTGTGGAGCTGCTCGCGCACCACGATCGAGCCCAACGACTAAAGCTGGAAGAGAAAAAGCTCCGGGACAAGCAGAAGCAGGCGCGCACATCCCTCAGCGCTGCGATCGAGGAGATCAAGTCCTCTCCCAACATCGACCCGGCCTACAGGCGCCGTGTCGTCGAGCAACTGACCCAGGCGCAGGATCAGTTCGCCGAAGCAGAAGCGTATTCGGACGACGCCAAGCGCTCTTTGGAAGTGATGTCGATGATGGGCGTCATGGCGGGGCTTTTGACCCATGAATTCGAAAAAAGCTTAGCCACGCTTACGCTGGCCGCAGAGATATTGGACAAGCTGCCACGACCAGGCGCGGAAGTGACCGCGGCGCTGACACAGCTTCGCGCTTACGAAAGCGAGCTGGGGCATTTTCGCGACTACATGCGCCTGATCGTCGATAAAGCGAGGGAGCTGAAACCCCAGGCATTCAAGGCCAAGGCGCAGGTCAATTTCACTGCCAAGACACTGGGCCACCTGGCCGACCGTTACGGCATTGCTGTCGCGCTGGATATCGACGGGAAGCTGCCAGGCCCGGCGGTGCCAGTGGCGGCCTACAACGGCATCGTCATGAACTTGATGACCAACGCGATGAAGGCGCTGATCCCGAAGGTGCCCGGCGAGCCGCGACGCATTCGCCTGTATGCCACCAACGAGGGCGCTCACCACACACTGGTGTGCGCCGACAACGGCATCGGCATCCCGGCCTACGTCCGCACGCGCATCTGGGACCCGTTGTTCACTACGACGGCCTCGACCGACGAGGACAATCCACTTGGCTCAGGTCTGGGGCTGGGACTGAGCGTGGTCAAGCAGGTGGTGCAGGGACTGGGCGGGCGCATCGAGCTGCTTGACGAGGCCCCGCCTGGCTTTGCCACCGCATTCAAGATCATCTTGCCGCTGGAAGCGAAGGAAAGTTAACGCATGCGCGTATTGCTAATCGAAGACGAGCAAGATTTCATCGCGCGAGTGCAGGCGGGTGGAGCGGCGTTCGAAGGTATCGATGTCCTTACCGCCGACCAAAGCGGCCTACTCGAACTCAAAGCCAGCTTTGACGACTCCGGGCCGATCGAAGAACAACTGGTAACGAAACTGCAGGCGCTAGTCACGCGTGAATGCGTCGACCTAGTAATGCTCGATACCGACCTGTCACGCCAACATGGCCTCCTTAGCACGCAGACCGAATACCGCCAAGCCTTCCAGATACTCGGCATTCCGGTGTGCAGGTACAACAAGGGGCATCACCCGACCGGGCTGATGGACCTGGAGCTATTGAGGCGCGTGACCAAGGAGGGCGACAACGCAATTTTCATTCCACGTGAATTGCTCGCCGCGAATCTAGACCTTGCCCATTCTCTGATGCCGCGTCTAGAGGGCATCTGGCGAGGCTTCAAGACGATGCGCGAGCTGATCGAGACGCGGCCTGAGGTACTCGAAGGCGACTTGGGCCCAGCAGGTATCCTAGCCAACCTGCTTGGTCGCGCCGGACTGCAGGCGGACCTCCTCGGCTACACGACTCAGAGTAGCAACTTCTTCGCCGGCGGCGCTGCTGAGGGCGTAACTAGGTCGGTGCACTACGGCGCGCAGCTGAGCTACTGGCTGTACAACTTCGTGCTCGCTTTCCCGGGGCCGATCTTGAATCCAGTTGCCGCTGCTGCTTTCGTGAACCTGTCCACGGACAGCTTCGAACTCCCTGCCACGCGGGCGCTAGTGGCGCACTGCCGCTACAACGGACCGTTCGACGCCCTGGGTCCGTACTACTGGAAAGAAGACCTGGCCGCGCTGATCGATGAAGTGGGCGGCGACATCGCACGCGCTCCGGCCTTGGAAGACCAGCCCCTCGAGCGCGTGGACCCCGAAGGCCATGCCGTGGCGTACTACTGCGTGCTTACGCGAAAAGCTATACGACAAGACGAAGCGGCAGTCAATCCCGACTGGGTTCCAGCGGGCGCCAGCCTGTCGCGCATCTCAGAGTCCGAGTTTGACGAACTCGGCCCGATGTTGCGAAGCTGACCTATGCCGCGCGAATTTGACACCTTCCATCGCTATTGGATGGACTGGGAAGCCAAGCTCAAGCCGCTGATCAGACGCCACGAGGCGCAGCTGCTGTTCCCAAACCGTCTGAGCGAAACCCTCAAGGATGACGGCAGCATCGATCTGTCGCCAGCGCACCCGATTTGCATCGCCAATGCGCCACAGAAGGCCGCCACGGGAAAGCGTGGCCCCTCGCATCGCAACACCCTAGTCATCGACGGTGGGTTCCACTTGAAGCCAGGCGCGGTCGCACCGTACCTGGTACAGGGACGGTGCTCGCTATCGGTTTTCTCCACCACGATTCGCGACGATGGCGGGCGCAATCTAGTCGAGATCGATGCAATGCACTTCGATATGGAAAAGGCGGACAAGCCCACCGCTTATCATCCAATCTTCCATGTCCAGCGCGACGTCGACAGCAAACTGGACCAAGCCAAGCTAAAGCAGTCCGTGGCCGACTTGGCGCGCACGACGCCTGACAAGATCTTCCTGGAGCGCAGCTCCGGCTTGGGTACGCAGCACCTGCGCCTGCCGACGCCGCAAATGGACCTGTTCGCGGTGCTCACCGCAGTCGTGGCAGACTTTTTCTGCAATGGCGCCGACAAGGATATCAAAGTCAAAACCCAGTTCAGTGCCGTGCTGGAGCTTCTGAAGCACCCCAGTAATGCCGCCCGAAACGGCTTCGCTGCGCGCCAGTTGATGGAGCGGGCCGATCAGATCTGGCCTTGCCCGGGCGCTTGGTACCCCGAATCGGTTTAGCGCTTCGAAAAAGTCGCCCCCGCGGAACTGCGGTCAAACCGCCAAACAACAACGCTTCATTACGAAACAGGAGCGTAACAGGGGTCAGAGCACTAAGACCCCTGTTTTCGCTCCCGAGATAAAACAAGGACTCAGGGCCCTACTCTTCCGTCCTCATCTAGAAACCCGTCGATCATCGGTACCAGCCAATCGACGCGCGCCGTTACCTTCATGTGATCGGTCCCTTGAAGCACAGCGAGCTGCGCCTTCTGGAGCAGCCGGAACGTGTCCACGGCGTGTTCGGGCCGTACCACGTCGGCATCGCCGACCACTACCAGCGTGGGCGCGGTGATGCCGCGAATCGCCTCGGTCGGGATGTCCTTGAAGTCACGCACCCGCTGGGCGGCCTTGTCCCGGCTCGCAGATGTGCTTCGCCACATCGCGCAACGCAGCCAGGGCGTGCTGCATGGCCGCGGTGGCCTGATCGTCCGCCTCGGGCCTGACGTACGACAGGCGGATCTTGACCACGCGATTCGTGGTCTGCCCGAGCCACAGGATGGAGCCTACGTCGTCGTGGTCCTCCGTCCACAGGTAGAGCCTGAATCGTCCTTCGACAGACTGGCCAGGAAAAGGGAGTTTGACTGGACCGCTCATGGCGGATTCCGCGTCGGGGTGCAGGGCCGCAATTTGGGACTCGGCACCGAGGAACTCTTGGTCGACGCTGGCGGCCTGCGTTTTGTCCAACAGGTAGACCGTCACCGCCGTGTGATACGCAGGCGCGTTGTAGCCAAAGACTTTGCCCGCGCGATGTTGGCGCATGGCGTTGTGCACCTCGGGCGGATAGGTCTGGGCCTGCAGATCGCCGATTTGCGCGGGGAAGCATGCGCTGGAAGCGGCCTGCGGAGCGGCTTCGCTCGCATGCGCAAGACTGGCCACGGTCCAGATAGCTATCGCCAATAATCGCTTCATCGCTGCTCCTAGGCGCTTTCGAACGAATCTGCCGAGGGGCAAGTTTGCCCCGCCCGCTCCCGATGCTTGGTAAGCCCCAAGGCATCTTCGTTGCGATCATAAGGCGACGGCGGGGCTCACGATTCCCCGGTGCAATCTCACCCCTCAATACGGTACGAATAGAACCCCAACCCAATCGGTGTGTACGACGGGTCCGAACCGGTTGGCGGCGCCCGCTGCGTATCGCGCGGCACGTAAATGCCCTGCTCCGTTACGAAGAACGACGAGGTAACGATGTACAGCCCATCGGCGGCGTTGTAGACGCGCTTGGGCGCCAGCCGCTTGAGGGCGTCCGGCCATTGCGCGGCGGGGATGTCCTGGTTTAGCGGGGCCGCGCGTTGCAGGCCGGGGACTTCGATGACCAAGCCCTCCAGTTCCGCCGAGGTGGGCGTGCGTTGGCAGGCCGCCAAGGCGGCGGTCAGCAGTAGGGCGAAGGCGAGTCGTTTGGTCATGGAAGTTCGTTACCGGCAGTGGCCCCGGCTGGGCGAGCGCGATTGCATGCCTACCACCACTTGGCGATGCCGACGAACAGGTCGCTCAGCCATCCGAACACGGTGGGGGCGAGTCGCGGGAAGGCGAAGGACAGCACGGCGAAGGCGGCCACCGCTGCGCCGAAGTGGGCGATGGGGATGGGGTTGTCCGCGAGGACGACGATCTGGCTGTTGAGCACGAACCAGCACAGGCCCGCCAGCGGCACCGAGAAGAACAGCGAGCCGAAGGCCGCGGCCAGGCGCCCGCCCAGGGTGAGGTCGGGGTCGGCTGGCTGGCGCGTGCGTTTGTGCCTCATGGGTGGCGGCAGCGGGGATCAGGCGGCGTGGTCGCGGTCGTGGCGGTACTGATCGCTGATGCGGGGGCCGGCCAAGGCCTGGGCATGCCGCTTCTTTTCGCGGGATACGCTGAAGACGGTGCCGGCGATGGCGACGACGAGCACGGTGGGCCAGATGAAGGCGCCCAGCATGCGGCCGGCTTGGCGTGACGAGTCGACGTCCGTCCCCATCATGCCGCCGAGGATGCCGCCTGCGACCACGCCCACGATGGCCGCGGCGAAGAACCATTTTACGAATGCGAGTAGTGCGTGCCCCATTGGCGCCCCCTGTCGGCGTGGAATGCGGGTTGGAGTCTGGGCTGGGGGTGGAAAGGCGTCAATGCGGTGGGTGGGTGGCGCGCGGTGTGGGGGTGAGCATGCGGTAGGGCGTGTCACGGGAAGGGGTGATGCGCGGGAGGGTGTGGTCCATCGCGGCTTACGCCGCTCCCACAAGAGGCAGGCGGGTTACGGAACTGGCGCGGCGGGCGGGAGGCGTGGTCGCGGCTTACGCCGCTCCTACAGGAGGCAGGCCGGTTACGGAACTGGCGTGGCGGGCGGGAGGCGTGGTCGCGGCTTACGCCGCTCCCACAGGAGGCAGGTCGGTTGCGAAACTGGCGCGGCGGACGGGAGGCGTGGTCGCGGCTTACGCCGCTCCTACAGGAGGCAGGACGGTTGCGGAACTAGCGCGGCGGGCGGGAGGCGTGGTCGCGGCTTACGCCGCTCCTACAGGAGGCAGGCGGGTTGCGGAACTGGCGCGGTGGGTGGGAGGCGGGGTCGCGGCTTACGCCGSTCCTACAGGAGGCAGGCGGGTTACGAAACTGGCGCGGCGGGCGGGAGGCGGGGTCGCGGCTTACGCCGCTCCTACCCCAAAGCCGGGAGCGTTCGTTGGCGCTTGGGGGACGCCAGAAACGACGAAGCCCCGCATTGCGGGGCTTCGAGGTGTTTGGTGCCGGAAATAGGAATCGAACCTACGACCTCATCATTACGAATGACGCGCTCTACCAACTGAGCTATTCCGGCGGTGTTGCGTGGCCCGGCCTTGCGGCGTGGGCCTCCGCGGACGGGCCGCGGGGGTGTGGATTGTAGGGTTAGGCAGCAGGGCGGGTCAATTCAGACGGGGCGTTCGAGCGCCCTGCCCGGCCGCGGGCCGCTCAGCTGACCAGGCGCAGGCGCAGTTCCTTGGGCAGGGCGAAGACCATGTCTTCGGGCTCGCCGTCGAGCTCGTTCACGCGCTCGGCGCCGAGTTCGCGCAGGCGTTCGATCACGCCGCGCACCAGCACTTCCGGGGCGGAGGCGCCGGCGGTGATGCCGATGCGCTTGCGGCCCTGCACCCATTCGGGGTCGATCTCGACGGCGCCGTCGATCAGGTAAGCCTCCACGCCTTCGCGCTCGGACAGTTCGCGCAGGCGGTTGGAGTTGGAGCTGTTGGGCGAGCCGACCACCAGCACCAGGTCGCAGTGGGCGGCCAGTTCGCGCACGGCGTCCTGGCGGTTCTGGGTGGCGTAGCAGATGTCGTCGTGGCGCGGGCCCTGGATGGCGGGGAACTTGCTGCGCAGGGCCTCGATCACGCTGCGGGTGTCGTCCACCGACAGCGTGGTCTGGGTGGTGTAGGCGAGGTTTTCGGGCTGGTCGACCACGAGCGCGGCGACGTCGTCGGTGTCTTCGACCAGATAGATCCGGCCGGAACCGTCTTCGCGCCGCCACTGGCCCATGGTGCCTTCGACTTCGGGGTGGCCTTCGTGGCCGATCAGGACCACGTCGCGGCCGGCGCGGCAATGCCGCGAGACTTCCAGATGGACCTTGGTCACCAGCGGGCAGGTCGCGTCGAAGATCTTGAGCGCGCGCCGTTCGGCTTCCTCGCGCACGGCCTTGGACACGCCGTGGGCGCTGAAGATCACGGTGGCGCCGTCGGGCACTTCGTCGAGTTCTTCGACGAAGATCGCGCCGCGGTGCTTGAGGTCGTCGACCACGAAGCGGTTGTGCACGACTTCGTGGCGCACGTAAATGGGCGCGCCGAGGGTCTCGATGGCGCGCTTGACGATCTCGATGGCGCGGTCGACGCCGGCGCAGAAGCCGCGAGGGTTGGCGAGCAGGACGTCCATGGGGCCGATTGTACTCCTGGCCTAGGCGGCGGGCTTGGAGGTGGGCTTGGCCGGCGCCGCGAACAGGCCGACCAGGGCGATGCCCACGGCGCCGGCGACGATCGCCGAATCGGCCAGGTTGAACGCGGGCCAGTAGTGGTCGCCCCAATGCCACTGGATGAAGTCGACCACGTGGCCGTGCATCAGCCGGTCCAGCACGTTGCCCAGGGCGCCGCCGATCACCAGCGCGTACGGCAGCGCGGTTTTCCAGTCGGTGCGTTCGGTGCGGCGCAGCCAGCTGGCCAGCAGGGCGCTGATCGCCACGGCCAGGACCACGAAGAAATACTTCTGCCAGCCGCCGGCATCGCTGAGGAAGCTGAAGGCGGCGCCGGTGTTGTAGGTGCGGTACCAGTTCCAGACCCCTTCGATCACCGGGATCGCGGTGTACTCGGGCAGCGACGACAGCACCCACCACTTGCTGAGCTGGTCGAGCACGATCACCACGACCGAGACGATCAGCCAGGGCAGCGCGTTCTTGCTGGGGAGTTGCGGCATCGTGTTGCGCTCCTGGTTGCGGTCGCGACCGGTCACCGGATGGAGGGATCCGCGCGCGGCGGATCCGGGGAGGTTGGGCTGCCGGCCCGCGTGGTTCAAACGCGGACCGGCGGTGGACGGCGGCTCAGAACCAGCGACGGTCCTCGCCGGCGCCGGCGACGTTGCTCACGCAGCGGCCGCACAGGTCCGGATGCGCGGCGTCGACGCCGACATCGGCACGGTAATGCCAGCAGCGCACGCACTTGGTCTTGGTCGTCGGCGCGGCGAGCACGGCGATGTCCTTGACCGCGTCGTCGGCGACGATCTCGACGTCGCCGCTGATGAACAGGAAACGCAGTTCGTCGGCGAACGGCGCCAGCCAGTTCTGGTCGGCGACGCCGCAGCGCAGCGCGATCTCGGCTTCGAGCGCGGCGCCGATCTTGCCTTCGGCGCGCATCGGTTCCAGGGTCTTGCTGACGTCGTCGCGCAGCGCGAGCAAGCGCGCGAAGTCTTCGGCCGACAGCGCCGCGTCGTCCGACAGCAGGGCCAGGCCGTCGTACCAGGTGGTGAACAGCACGTTGCCTTCGCGCGCGCCGTGCTCGGTGTTGGCCGGCAGGTGGCGCCACATTTCGTCGGCGGTGAAGGCCAGGATCGGCGCGATCCAGCGCACGAAGGCCTCGGCGATGCGGTACATCGCGCTCTGCGCCGAGCGGCGGCCGCGCGAATCCTCCTGCATGGTGTACAGGCGGTCCTTGGTCACGTCCAGGTACAGCGAGCCCAGGTCGACGCTGCAGAAGTTCGACAGCGCCTGCACGATCTCGGCGAAGTCGTAGCGCTCGTAGGCGGCGGCGATGCGGTCCTGCAGTTCGGCGGCGCGGTGCACGATCCAGCGGTCCAGCGCGACCATGTCGTCGATCGCGACCAGGTGCTTCGCCGGGTCGAAACCGCTGAGGTTGCCGAGCAGGAAGCGCGCGGTGTTGCGGATGCGGCGGTAGACGTCGGCGTTTTGCTTGAGGATCTTGTCGGAGACCGTCATCTCGTTGCGGAATTCGGTCGAGGCCACCCACAGGCGCAGCACGTCCGCGCCCAGGGTGTCGGTGACCTTCTCCGGCGCGAGCGCGTTGAACATCGACTTCGACATCTTCTTGCCGTGTTCGTCGACGGTGAAGCCGTGGGTCAGCACCTGCCGGTACGGGGCGACGCCGTCCATGGCCACGCCGCTGAGCAGCGCGCTGTGGAACCAGCCGCGGTGCTGGTCGGAGCCTTCCAGGTAGAGGTCGGCCGGCTTGCGCAGGCCGTCCTGCGGGCGCTGGGCGAGCACGCATTCGTGGCTGGTGCCGGAGTCGAACCAGACGTCGAGGATGTCGTTGACCTTCTCGTAGTCGCCGGCCTCGTCGCCGAGCAGTTGTTCGGCGGTCATCGCGTACCAGGCGTCGGCGCCCTGCCCTTCGACCGCGTCGGCGACCTGGCGCATGATCTGTCCGGTGCGCGGATGCGGCAGCCCGGTTTCGCGGTGGAAGAACAGCGCGATCGGCACGCCCCAGTAACGCTGGCGCGAGATCGTCCAGTCCGGACGGCCTTCGATCATGTTGTAGATGCGCGCCTCGCCCCAGCCCGGCACCCAGGACACGCCCGGGATCGCGGCCAGCGCGTCGCGGCGCAGGCCGGCCTGCTCCATCGAAATGAACCACTGCGGCGTGGCGCGGAACACCACCGGCGTCTTGTGGCGCCAGCAATGCGGGTAGCTGTGCTTGATGCGGCCCATGGCCAGCAGCGCGCCGCGCTCGCGCAGCACTTCGACGATCAGCGGATCGATCTTGAAGATGTGCTGGCCGGCGAGGTCGCGGCCGGCGGCCGGCGGCGTCGACGGCAGGTACAGGCCGCGCGCGTCGACCGGGTTGATCTGGGCGGCGGTGTAGCGCTCGACCAGGCCGTACTTCAGGCCGACCGCGTAGTCCTCCTGGCCGTGGCCGGGCGCGGTGTGGACGGCGCCGGTACCGGCGTCGATGGTGACGTGGTCGCCCAGCAGTACCGGGATCTCGCGCTCGTAGAACGGATGCTGCAGGCGCACGCCTTCGAACTCGGCGCCCTTGACGATCGGCGAGTCGTTGGCCTTGACGCTGTCGCCGTGCTTCAGCGCTTCGCGCTTGGCCAGATGGCCGAGGAAGTTCGCGGTCAGGTCGAACGCGACCAGCAGGTATTCCGGCCGCTGGCCGTCTTCCTTGAACAGGTCTTCGGCGCCCGGCTGCACCTTCACCAGCACGTAGTCGACCTCCGGCCCCAGCGTCACCGCCAGGCTGGCCGGCAGGGTCCACGGCGTGGTGGTCCAGATCGGCACCGACAGCGGTGCGCCGTCGTCTTCGAGCCCGAACGCGTCGAACACGCGCTTGCGGTCGAGCACCGGATAGCGCACGTAGATCTCGGTGGATTCCTTGTCCTGGTATTCGATCTCGGCTTCGGCCAGGGCCGAGCCGCAATCGAAGCACCAATGCACCGGCTTGGAGCCGCGCACCAGGTGGCCGCGATCGACGATCTTGGCCAGCGAACGCATGATGTCCGCCTCGTAGCGGAAATCCATGGTCCGGTAGGGGTTATCCCAATCGCCGGTCACGCCCAGGCGCTTGAAGCCGCGGCGCTGGATGTCGATCTGGGTGGTCGCGTATTCGCGGCACTTGGCGCGGAATTCGGCGGCGTCGAGTTTTTCGCCGACCTTGCCGAACTCCTTCTCGACCTTGTGCTCGATCGGCAGGCCGTGGCAGTCCCAGCCCGGCACGTAGGGCGCGTCGAAGCCGGCCAGCAGCTTGGACTTGATCACGATGTCCTTGAGCACCTTGTTGACCGCGTGGCCGACGTGGATCTCGCCGTTCGCGTACGGCGGGCCGTCGTGCAGCACGAAGCTGCGCTCGCGGCCGCCGGTCTTCTCGCGAATGCGCTGGTACAGACCCTCGCTCTCCCAGCGCGCCAGGGTTTCCGGCTCGCGCTTGGGCAGGTCGCCACGCATCGGGAAATCGGTCGCCGGCAGCAGCAAGCTGGCCTTGTAGGCGTTGCCGGGGGCGGATTGGCTCGGGTCGTTGGTCACAGCGGGTCTCAGGCAGTTTTCTCGGCCGCGCTCGCGGCCTGGGCCGGCGACGCGGACGCACGTCGAAGGTCGGGGGACGAATGCGGTGCGGGGAATGGGCGGCGTTGCGCATCGAGCAGCAGCGACTCGCGCGCCTGGGCGGCGTCGCGGTGCATCTGCTGGGTCAGCGACGCCAGATCGGGGAACTTGAGTTCGGCGCGCAGGTGCGCGACGAACTCGACTTCGATCCTGCGACCGTACAGGTCGCCGTCGAAGTCGAACAGATGCGCTTCGAGCAAGGGCTCGACGCCGTCGACCGTGGGCCGCGTGCCCAGGCTGGACACCGAGGCCCAGGGGTGATCGCCGACGCCGTGCACCCAGGTCGCGTAGATGCCCGACAGCGCCGGGGTCTTGCCGCCGAAGCGCAGGTTGGCGGTCGGGAAACCCAGGGTGCGGCCGAGCTGCCGGCCGCGCACCACCCGCCCGCCGATCGCGTACGGGCGCCCGAGCAGCGGCGCGGCGGCGGCGAAATCGCCGGCCAGCAGCGCGGCGCGGATGCGGGTGCTGGAGACGCGTTCGCCGTCGTGATGGACCGGATCGATCTCGTGGGCGCCGAAGCCGCAGCTTTCGCCGAGGCGGCGCAGCAGGTCGATGTCGCCGCCGCGGGCCTTGCCGAAACGGAACTCCGGACCGACCCAGACCTCGCGCGCGCCCAGCCGCTCGACCAGGACCTTGCGCACGAAATCCTCGCCGCTCAGGCCGCTGAGGCGGGTGTTGAAGCGCAGCAGGCCGACCTGGTCAGCGTCCAGCGCCAGCAGGCCCTCGGCCTTGGCGCGCGGCAGCAGCAGGCGCGGCGGCGGCGCGGACGGGGCGAAGAATTCGCGCGGCAGCGGTTCGAAGCTCAGCGCCACCGCCTGCACGCCCAAGGCGCGCGCACGCGCGACCGTGTGGCGCACCAGCGCGCGATGCCCGAGGTGCAGGCCATCGAAGGCGCCGATGCAGACCACACTGCCGTGCGGGCAACGGAGCCCGCCCTCGACGTCACGAAACAGCCTGCTCATTGAATTTGGCGTGGGGGACCGGCTCGAAACAGCCAGTTAGAAGGATGAATGAGGAAGTATAGCCGCCGCGGGCGGCTCTCAAGCCGCCCGCCGCCGCTCGTTCAATGTCCGCGCAGGTGGTGCGGGCGGATGCCCTGCAGCCACAGCGCCGCGCCGTAGACCGCACCGCCGGCGCCCACCACCACCGCCAGCTTCCAGCCGCGCTCCCACCACGGCCAGCCGGTCCAGCCCTGCCACAGCCACAGCAGGGCCAGCACCACCGCGCTCATCGCCAGCGCCGCGATCCCGATCTGACGCAGGAAACGGCCCCAGCCGGGCTGGCGCGCATAGACCCTGGCGCGGCGCAGGTACCAGGCCAGTTGCAGCGCGTTGGTCCAGCCCGCGATCGCGATCGCCAGCGCCAGGCAGGCGTGCGCGCCCGGGACTTCGCCCAGGGCCTCGCGCAGATGGCCGCCGCTGCGCGCGAGCGCGGCCTGGCCGACGTCGGTGAAGTACAGCGCGCTCAGCAGCAGCGCCACGGTCGCGGTCAGGTTCACGATCACCGACACCACCGCCGATTTCACCGGGGTCTTGGTGTCCTGGCGCGCGTAGAACGCCGGCGCCAGCACCTTGACCAGCAGGAAGGCCGGCACCGCGGTCGATTGCGCCATCAGGCTCAGGCGGATCATCGCGGTGTCGCCGGGGCTGAGGCGGCCGTACTGGAATAGGGTCGCGATCAGCGCCTCGGCGCACAGCACCAGGCCCAGGCAGGCCGGCACGCCGATCAGCAGGCACAGCCGGAAACCCCAATCCAGGCCCTTGGAGAAGCCCTGCGGGTCGGTCGCGGCATGGCGCTTGGACAGGTGCGGCAGGATCACCGTGCCGATCGCGACGCCGAACATGCCCAGCGGGAATTCCAGCAAGCGGTCGGTGAGGTACAGCCAGGTCACGCTGCCGGCGATCAGGAACGAGGCCAGTGCGGTGTTCAGCAGCAGGTTGAGCTGCGCCACCGAGGAGCCGAACAGGGTCGGCACCATCAGCCGCATGATCTTGCGCACGCCGGCATGCGCGGCGCCCCAGCGCGGCCGCGGCAGCAGGCCCAGCTTGGCCAGCGCCGGCAATTGGAACGCCAGCTGCAGGACGCCGGCGACGAACACGCCCCAGGCCAGCGCCAGCACCGGATTCAGCCCCCATGGCTTCATCAGCGGCACCGCGCTGACCGCCGCGGCGATCATCGACAAGTTCAGCAGCACCGGCGACAGGGCCGGGATCGCGAAGCGCTCGTAGCTGTTGAGGATGCCGCCGGCCAGCGAGGCCAGCGAGATGAACAAGGCGTAGGGGAAGGTGATCTGCAGCATCTGGGTGGCGAGCCGGTACTGCTCGCTGCCCGGCTCGAAGCCCGGCGCGAACAGCTGCATCACCCAGGGCGCGGCCAGCACCACCACCGCGGTCAGCACCAGCAGCGCGGCCGCCAGGGTGCCGGCGACGCGATCGACCAGGTCCTTGACCGCGGCGTGGTCCCGGTTCTCCTTGTACTCGGCCAGGACCGGCACGAAGGCCATCGAGAACGAGCCCTCGGCCGACAGCCGGCGCAGGAAATTCGGGATGCGGAACGCGATGAAGAACGCGTCCATGGCCGGGCTGGCGCCGAACTGCCAGGCGTAGACCTGGTCGCGGACCAGGCCGGAGACCCGCGAAATCAGGGTCATGGCGCTGAAAATGGCCGAAGACCGCAGCAGACCGCCCTTGCTCATCGGGCGCCCCCGGCCGTTTCCGGCAGGGCGGCGGCGCAGTTGACGCAAGTCACTGAATCGGCCATACTTTTGGGTCTGATTTTCCGCAATTGCATTTTTGCACCCAGTTCCATCACAGCTTTCAACCAAATTTTCCAGGAAACCACCCGTGGCAAACATCAAGTCCGCCAAGAAGCGCGCCAAGCAGACGGTCGTCCGCAATGCCCGTAACGCCAGCCAGCGTTCGATGCTGCGTACCGCCGTGAAGAAGGTGCTGAAGGCCCTCGGCGAGAACGACGCCGCCGGTGCCAAGTCCGCGTTCGACGTCGCTCAGCCGATCCTCGACCGTTTCAGCTCCCGTGGCCTGATCCACAAGAACAAGGCCGCGCGCCACAAGAGCCGCCTGACGGCTCGCATCAAGGCGCTGTCCGCCGCCTGATGCAGCGCTCGCGGCTACGGTCGCGACGGTCCGCGAAAACCCGGCTTCGGCCGGGTTTTTGCTTTTCCGGGTCGGGTGGGCCGCGGCACTCGCCGCTGCGGATGCGGACATGCGGCCGATCATCGGCCGCATCGGTGAAGCGATCGAGAAGTCGCGCACGCGCGGTCGTGCGCCCTCGCCCGTTGCGCCCGTAGCGGCGCGCGCGAATACGCATGGCGCGCGCTGCGCGCCGGATCGGATCGGATCGGAAAGTCGAGCCCGCGGCTCAGGGCGCATGGTCGCCGGCGGCGTTCGCGGCTTCCAGGGCTTCCTCGCGCTGACGGTCGAAGAACGCCATCACGTCGAGCATGATCGGCCAGGTGCCCTCGCGGCCGATCGCCGACACCAGGAACCAGCGGTCCTTCCAGCCCAGTTCGTCGATGACGGCCTGGGCCGCGGCCTGCTGCTCTTCTTCCAGCAGCAGGTCGGCCTTGTTGAGCACCAGCCAGCGCGGCTTGGCCAACAGTTCGGGATCGTGCTTGGCCAGTTCGCGCTCGATCGCGCGCACCTGCTCGGCCGGGCTCACGCCCTCGACCCCGCCTTCCATCGGCGCGATGTCGACCAGGTGCAGCAGCAGGCGCGTGCGCTGCAGGTGGCGCAGGAACTGCGCGCCCAGGCCGGCGCCGTCGGCCGCGCCTTCGATCAGGCCGGGAATGTCGGCGATGACGAAGCTGCGGTGCGCTTCGACGCTGACCACGCCCAGGTTCGGATACAGGGTGGTGAACGGATAGTCGGCGACCTTCGGCGTCGCCGCCGAGACCGCGCGGATCAGGGTGCTCTTGCCGGCGTTGGGAAAGCCCAGCAGGCCGACGTCGGCGAGCAGCTTGAGTTCGAGCTTGAGCTCGCGCTCTTCGCCCGGCAGGCCCGGCAGCGCCTTGCGCGGCGAGCGGTTGACCGAGCTCTTGAAATGCATGTTGCCCAGGCCGCCCTTGCCGCCGCGCGCGACCAGCAGGCGGTCGCCGCTCGCGGTCAGGTCGCCGATCACTTCGTCGGTTTCGACATTGGTGACCACGGTGCCGACCGGCACCACGATAACCAGATCGTCGCCGCCCTTGCCGTAGGCCTGGCGGCCCATGCCGTTCTCGCCGCGTTGGGCGCGGAACTGCTTCTGGTGGCGGAAATCGACCAGGGTGTTGACGTTCTCGTCGGCGACCAGCCAGACGCTGCCGCCGGCACCGCCGTCGCCGCCGTCCGGCCCGCCCAGCGGGATGAACTTCTCGCGACGGAAACCGACGCAGCCGTTACCGCCCTTGCCGGCGATGACCTGGATTTCTGCTTCGTCGACGAGTTTCATAGGAGCCGGGATTCGTGATTCGGGATTGGGGATTCGTAAAGCAAAAACACGTAGACCAGGGATTGTAGCGGGAGCGGGAAACCGGGTTTTCGCCGTTGCGAATCCCTAATCCCCCATCCCGAATCCCGGCCTTGAAACAAAAAGCCCCGCCGAAGCGGGGCCCTTCGCGAACCAGCGCTTCGGGATTAGCCGACGACGCTGACGGTGCGGCGCTTCTTCAGGCCCTTGACCGAGAACTCGACCTTGCCGTCGACCAGCGCGAACAAGGTGTGGTCACGGCCGAGGCCGACGCCGGCGCCCGGGTGGAACTGGGTGCCGCGCTGGCGCACGATGATGTTGCCGGCCTCGATGGCCTGGCCGCCGTAGATCTTCACGCCCAGGTACTTCGGGTTGGAGTCGCGGCCGTTGCGGGTAGAACCTACGCCCTTTTTATGTGCCATGGCTGCTGCTCCTTACTTGTTGTCACCACCGGCGATGCCGGTGATTTCGATTTCGGTGTAGTGCTGACGGTGGCCCATCTGCTTGCGATGGTGCTTACGACGGCGGAACTTGACGATGCGCACCTTGTCGGCGCGGCCGTGGCCGACGACCTTGGCGGTGACGCTGGCGCCCTTGAGCGCGTCGCCGAGTTTCACGCCTTCGCCATCGCCCAGCATCAGGACGGTGTCAAACTTGATCTCGCTGCCGGCTTCGACATCGAGCAGCTCGACGCGGAGCGTCTCGCCTTGCATCACGCGGTATTGCTTACCGCCGGTGACCAGTACTGCGTACATGACCGGTATTCCTCTGTAGTTATTTTGGTCGCTGCCGCACCCAAACGCGGGCGGACAGAAGCGGAATTGTAGGCGCTTCAGCTAGTTGGAGCAACTACCCCCTGCCCCGGAACCCGGGCCTGGCCGCCTGCCGCGGCCTTAACGCGTCTCATGTTGTATTGAAGACGCTGCGAAGGACCCCGTGGCAGGCCTATCCGCGCGGGGGACCGATTCATGTTCGAACATCTGCTGGACCAGGTCGCGAGCCGTTACGGCCTCAACCCGGACCAGGCCCTGCGCCTGCTGGCGGCCTGGAAGGACCGGATCTTCGACCCCGCGCGCGGCGGCCCGTCGGGCTTCGTGCAGGCCTTCCGGGCCCAGGGCCTGGAGGACCTGGCGGCGTCCTGGATCGCCCCCGGCCCCAACCGCCCCTTGACCGCGGACCAGCTGGAGCGGGTGTTCGGCGAGTCGGAGATCGCCGCCCTGGCCCGGATCCTGGACCTGCCGGCCGCGGCCGTGGCCAGCGCCTCGGCCGCGATCCTGCCCGAGGCGGTCGACAGCCTGGGCGAGGACGACCGCTGGCACGGCGGCCATGACCTGGGCCGCGAAGGCGAGTGGCCGGACCCGCAGGAGCCGGGATCCGGTTTCGAATCGTCGTGGCCGGGAGCGCTCGCAGCGGGATCGCCCGTAACAGGGTCGGCGGCGACCAGCTCCGACGAGCCGGTCGAACCCGCACCCATCGGCCTGCATCCGGTACGCGACACCGGCCCCAGTCCGTTCGCGGCCAGCGACGCCCCGCTCTACCGCGCCGAAGACGATCCGCTGCCGCGACCGCGGCATCGACATTCGTACTGGCGCCGCCTGTGGCCGTGGCTGTTGTTGTTCGCGCTGCTGGGGGCAATCGCGTTGCTGCTGCGCGGTTGAATGGGGCGATCGAACACCGCGATCGCGCCGGCTGACTATGCGCATCGCGACAGCCAGCGCGACGCAGTTCACACAATCGACATCGCATACGCATGCGCAGACGAGTGCACACAAAGTGTGCCTAACGCCTATTCGCGTTTGTGAACACGCCGGTTTTCGCCGGGAATTCGGCCTTGCGCGCGAACGCCACTTCAAGGTGCCAATACGTTACATGGCGCGTTACATATCGATGTATAGACCATGCCTGCTTTAGTCGTAGTGCGTGCCACTTGCGCACGTCGCCAGTGTTGAATTAGCTTGCCAACTGGCGCGCCGCAGGGGGTCGCGCCAGACGGAACACAGCAAGGATGCTGAGTCGCGACGCATTGCGCGCGAACACGGCAGGCCATGCCGGTTCCACCTACAGGGGCCCTCTGCATGCGACTGGAATCCTCCAGCCTTCCCGCGTTTCGCAGCGACGTCGCGACTATCGCGCTCGCATTTTTCCTGGACCGGCACGTCGCCGACCGACGCCTTGCCGGCCGGCACCTCAGCGACTTGCACGCCACCTGCTTGCACGCCACCGATCGGCACGCGCATTCGCTGCGCGCAACAGATTTTCCGCGTGTCGCAGTCACCGAGACAGTGCCGCGCGATCCTGCTTTCCACAGGTTCCACCACCCCATTACCGCGATTGCGCGCCGCCCCGGATGGGCGTCCGCGCGCAGCTCGCGCACCGAAGTCCCGCGGCGAGGAAAGATGCCATAGCCGCGGACCAGCGCCCGACGCCATCAGGGGATGCGCCGGGGATCATGAGCTACGAAATCAAGGATGTTTGTCATGACTCGCAAAGTACGTTCGATGAAATGGACCGCACTGGCCATCGCCACCGCGATCGTGGTCGCACCGGCGGCCTATTCCGGCGGCAAGTTGCCGACGGCCAACAAGACCAAGGTCTCGACCTTGTCCCCGCAGGCGGCGCAGTCGGCTAAGGAGCAGCCGGCCCAACACGACCGCTTCATCATCACTTTCAAGAGCTCGGCCAACGCCAAGAGCCTGGCCGCCACCCAGGTCGGCACGCAGCTGGCCAGCGCATCCAAGGCGCTGGGCCTGGGCATCGCGCCGATGCGCACGCTCGCCACCGGCAGCGCGCTGATCCGCACCGATCGCAAGCTCGACAGCGCCGCCAGCAAGGAGCTGATGATCGAGCTGATGAAGGATCCCAACGTGCTGGCGGTCGAACCCGACCGTCTGCGCCAGAAGCTGCTGGTCCCGAACGATCCGGGCTATGCCCAGCAGTGGCATTACAAGAACGGCCCCGGCGGCATCAACGCCGAACCGGCCTGGGACCTGAGCACGGGCAGCGGCGTGGTGGTCGCGGTGCTCGACACCGGCATCACCCCGCACGCCGATCTGGTCGGCAACCTGGTGGCCGGCTACGACTTCATCATCGATCCGGACGTCAGCGTCGACGGCGACGGCCGCGATGCCGATCCGAACGATCCGGGCGACTGGCACGACGGCGAGTGCAACATCTTCGGCATCCCCGAGGACAGCAGCTGGCACGGCACCCACACCGCCGGCACCGTCGCCGCCTCGACCAACAACGGCGTCGGCGTGGCCGGCGTCGCGTTCGGCGCCAAGGTCCAGCCGGTGCGCGTGCTGGGCAAGTGCGGCGGTTACGAGTCCGACATCATCGACGCGGTGACCTGGGCCTCCGGCGGCACCGTCGCCGGCGTGCCGGCCAACGCCACCCCGGCCGAGGTCATCAACCTCAGCCTCGGCGGCAGCGGCGCGTGTTCGGTGGCCGAACAGGCCGCGTACACCGCGGCGGCCGCGCGCGGCACCACGGTCGTGGTCGCTGCGGGCAACTCCTCGGCCGATGCGGCCGGCTACTCGCCGGCGAGCTGCAACGACGTGATCACCGTGTCCGCGGTCGGACCGACCGGCGCGCTGGCGGGTTACTCGAACTTCGGTGCCGTGGTCGACGTGGCCGCGCCCGGCGGTTCGGGCGTCACCCCGGCGGCCGACAACATCCTGTCGACCCTCAACCTGGGCCTGCAGGGCCAGGAAGGCGACGGCTACGCCTGGATGGCGGGCACCTCGATGGCGGCCCCGCACGTCGCCGGCGTGGTCGCGCTGATGCAGGCCGCCGCGGCCACGCCGAAGACCCCGGCGCAGATCAAGAAGATCCTCGAGAACACCGCCTACGCGTCCGGCGGCTTCGCGGGCGGCTGCAACTACGACAAGCCCTGCGGCGCCGGCATCATCGATGCCCGTTACGCGGTGGCCGTGGCCTCCGGTGCCGAACCGCTGCCGGCCGATCCGCCGCCGCCGCCGGCCCCGCCGCCGGCGATCGAGCTGTCCAACGGCGTCACCGTCACCGGCATCGAAGTGCTGGCCGGCGGCAACGTCCGTTACCAGCTGCTGGTGCCCAACGGCGCGTCCAACCTGCTGTTCGCCATGTACGGCGGCACCGGCGACGCCGACATCTACGTCAAGCGCGGCACCCCGCCGACCAACACCTCCTACGACTGCCGTCCGTTCAGTTCCGGCAACAACGAGAACTGCTTCTTCCCGGCACCGCAGGGCGGCATCTGGTACGTGACGATCAAGGGCTTCAGCAACTCGGCCGGCGTGTCCTTGTACCCGAGCTTCACCGACGCCAACTGGCCGCGCGCGGTCGAGGCCGAGGCGACCCCGCTCACCAACCACCGCACCCGCGTCGATCTGACCTGGCTCAAGGGCAAGCGCAACATCGACGTCTACCGTAACGGCGCGATCCTCAAGACCGTGCGCAACAACGGCGCCACCACCGATACCTTCCGGATCATCGGTACCGGCACCATGAGCTACAAGCTGTGCAACAACGGTACGCAGGAATGCGCCGACCCGGTGGAGATCGAGTACGCCTCCGCCAAGCGCTGATCGCAGCGTGCAACACGGAGGGCCCGGTACGCCGGGCCCTCCGCTACCGGAGCGGAGCGACCGCCTTCGCGGCTACGCCCGCCGTCCGTCGTTTTCTACGTAACGCCCTGGAGCCTGCATGCATCCACGCCCCATTCTTCCGCGCCGGCATCGCACCGGCGCCTTGCTGCTGACCCTGGCCTGCGTCGCCGGCCTGGCCGGCTGCAACCGCGGCCCCGCCGGCGCCGATGCCGAGGCGGCCAAGACCGCCGCGGCCGCACCGGTGCCGCGCTACGAGGCCAAGCTCAGCCTGGTCAACAACAACGGCAGCCTGCGCTACGACGGCAACGTCGACAGCGAGGCCACCAAGCAGGCGGTGATCGCCGCGCTTGCCCATGCCTACGGCGCCGAGAAAGTGTCCGGCGACCTCGCCGTCGATCGCTACGCGCGTCCGGCCGCCTGGGCCGCCAACCTGCCCAAGTTCGTCGCCGCCTTCACCCAGCCCGGCGCCGCGGTCAGTTTCGAAGGCCAGCGCATCCAGCTGTCCGGCCAGGTCGCCGAGGCCGACCGCGCCGCGCTGCTGGAACAGGCGCGCACGCTCTATCCCGGCTACGCCTACACCGGCCTGTTCGAAGGCGTGGGCGCGGCGCCGGCCAATGCCGCCCTGGCCTCGCTCGGGGACCAGGCCAGCGCCGCCGAGGTGGTCAAGGCGCTGAACCAGACCCCGATCGCGTTCGAAGGCGACAGCGCGCGCATCGCCGCGGGCAGCCTGGACGCGCTCAGCGATGCGGCCCAGGCGATCCAGTCCGCGCCGGCGCAGACCCGGGTCGAGATCTATGGCCCGGCCGGCGGCAGCGGCGTGGCCGAGGACGACCTGGCCCTGTCCAAGCAGCGCGCCGAGGCGGTCAAGGTGCTGCTGATCGTGAACGGCGTCAGTCCGGGCGCGATCGAAACCAAGCCCTCCGGGCCCGACGGCGGCCGCGGCATCAGCTTCAAGCTCGTCAAATGACCCGGCGGCCGGCCTCGCAGCGGCCGCCGCCGATTACGTAACCGGCCTCTCTCCAGGCCCTCGCCGGCGATCGGTTTGCGCCGGCGTTTTTTTGGCGGTGGGAATACCCGATTCGCGCAGAAGCCAGTCCCCTGCCCCCATTTCAAAGGGAGGGAACCGCAGAGCCATGGCGGCCCCTGCCGCCTCCGTTTGGCTTCCCTGCTGAGGGGCCAGCCCGCTTATCCGCAACGAAACCCACCGTCGCGATCGAGCCTGCGACGACGCCCCGCACGGCCCTTCCGTTCCGGGGATTTGCCCCCATGTTCCCCACTCGCTACGCTCTTCTGTTCGCCGTCGCCTCGCGCGCCGGCCGCCCTCCCCCATTGCAGGCAAACGATGGCGCTGGATTTCATCCGCATCCGCGGCGCGCGGACGCACAACCTCAAGAACATCGACCTCGATCTTCCGCGCGACAAGCTGATCGTGATCACCGGCTTGTCCGGCTCCGGCAAGTCGTCGCTGGCGTTCGACACCATCTACGCCGAAGGTCAGCGTCGTTACGTCGAGTCGCTGTCGGCTTATGCCCGGCAGTTCCTCAGCGTGATGGAAAAGCCCGACGTCGACCACATCGAAGGCCTGTCGCCGGCGATCTCGATCGAGCAGAAGTCGACCTCGCACAACCCGCGTTCGACCGTCGGCACGATCACCGAGATCTACGACTACCTGCGCCTGCTGTACGCGCGCGTCGGCTCGCCGCGTTGCCCGGACCATCACTACCCGCTGGAAGCGCAGACGGTCAGCCAGATGGTCGACCAGGTCATCGCCCTGGACCCGGAGCAACGCTACATGCTGCTGGCGCCGGTGGTGCGCGAGCGCAAGGGCGAGCACGCGCAGATCTTCGAGCAGCTGCGCGCACAGGGTTACGTGCGCGTGCGCGTGGACGGCGCGCTGTACGAGATCGACGCGGTGCCGCCGCTGGCGCTGCGGGTCAAGCACACCATCGAAGCGGTGATCGACCGCTTCAAGCCGCGCGAGGACATCAAGCAGCGCCTGACCGAGTCGTTCGAAACCGCGCTCAAGCTCGGCGACGGCATGGCCCAGGTGATGTCGCTGGACAACGCCGACGCCGCGCCGCTGCTGTTCTCGTCCAAGTACAGCTGCCCGGTCTGCGACTACTCGCTGCCCGAGCTGGAACCGCGCCTGTTCTCGTTCAACTCGCCGGTCGGCGCCTGCCCGACCTGCGACGGCCTGGGCGTGGCCCAGTTCTTCGACCCCTCGCGCGTGGTCGTGCATCCGGAGCTGTCGCTGTCGGCCGGCGCGGTGCGCGGCTGGGACCGCCGCAACGCCTACTACTTCCAGTTGATCCAGTCGCTGGCCAAGCACTACAAGTTCGACGTCGACGCGCCGTGGCAGTCGCTGGCGGAGAAGGCGCGCAACGCCGTGCTGTACGGCAGCGGCGACGAGCAGATCAACTTCAGCTACATCACCGAGAACGGCGGCCGCAGCCAGCGCAAGCACCGCTTCGAGGGCATCGTGCCCAACCTGGAGCGCCGCTACCGCGAGACCGAATCGGCCGCGGTGCGCGAAGAGCTGGCCAAGTACATCAGCGAACGCGCCTGCACCGAATGCGGCGGCGCGCGCCTGAACCGCGCCGCGCGCAACGTGTTCGTGGCCGAACGGCCGCTGCCTGAGCTGGTGGTGCTGCCGGTCGACGAGGCGCTGAACTTCTTCAAGTCGCTCAATCTGCCCGGCTGGCGCGGCGAGATCGCGGTCAAGATCGTCAAGGAGATCGCCGACCGCCTGCGCTTCCTGGTCGACGTCGGCCTGGATTACCTGACCCTGGAACGCAAGGCCGATTCGCTGTCCGGCGGCGAAGCCCAGCGCATCCGCCTGGCCAGCCAGATCGGCGCCGGCCTGGTCGGCGTGATGTACGTGCTCGACGAGCCCTCGATCGGCCTGCACCAGCGCGACAACGAGCGCCTGCTCGGCACCCTGACCCGCCTGCGCGATCTGGGCAACACCGTGATCGTGGTCGAACACGACGAGGACGCGATCCGCCTGGCCGACTACATCGTCGACATCGGGCCCGGTGCCGGCGTGCACGGCGGCGAGATCGTCGCCCAGGGCCTGTTCCCCGACATCCTCAAGGCGCCGCGTTCGCTGACCGGCCAGTACCTCAGCGGCAAGCGCCGGATCGAGATCCCCAAGAACCGCCACAAGCCCAACCCCAAGACCAGCCTGCATCTGCGCGGCGCCACTGGCAACAACCTCAAGGACGTCGACCTGACGATCCCGTCGGGGCTGTTCACCTGCGTCACCGGCGTGTCCGGCTCGGGCAAGTCGACCCTGATCAACGACACGCTGTTCGCGATCGCGGCCAACGAGCTCAACGGCGCCTCGCACACGCCGGCGCCGTACAAGGCGGTCGAGAACATGGAGCTGTTCGACAAGGTGGTCGACATCGACCAGTCGCCGATCGGACGCACGCCGCGTTCCAATCCGGCCACCTATACCGGCCTGTTCACGCCGCTGCGCGAACTGTTCGCGCAGGTGCCCGAAGCGCGTTCGCGCGGCTATTCGCCGGGCCGCTTCAGCTTCAACGTGCGCGGCGGCCGCTGCGAGGCCTGCCAGGGCGACGGCCTGATCAAGGTCGAGATGCACTTCCTGCCGGACGTGTACGTGCCCTGCGACGTCTGCGGCGGCAAGCGCTACAACCGCGAAACCCTGGAGATCCTCTACAAGGGCTACAACATCAACGACGTGCTGGAAATGACGGTCGAGGATGCGCTGGGTCTGTTCGAGGCGATCCCGGCGATCTCGCGCAAGCTGGAAACGCTGATGGACGTCGGCCTGAGCTACATCAAGCTCGGCCAGAGCGCGACCACTCTCTCGGGCGGCGAGGCCCAGCGAGTCAAGCTGTCGAAGGAACTCTCGCGCCGCGACACCGGGCGTACGCTGTACATCCTGGACGAGCCGACCACCGGCCTGCACTTCCACGACATCGAGCACCTGCTGGCGGTGCTGCACCGCCTGCGCGACGACGGCAACACCGTGGTCGTGATCGAGCACAATCTGGACGTGATCAAGACCGCCGACTGGGTCATCGACCTGGGCCCGGAAGGCGGCCACCGCGGCGGCAGCATCCTCGCCACCGGCACGCCGGAGCAGATCGCCGCGCTGCCGCATTCGCATACCGGCCACTTCCTGGCGCCGCTGCTGGGCATGGGCCCGGCCGCACGCGAGTCTAAGCCGGCGCGCAAACCGCCCGCCGCCAAGGCTCCGGCCAAGGCCAAGAAGAAGTCCGCCGCATGACCGAAGCCACCGATACCGCCGGCGACGTGCTGTTCCGCATGCCGATCGCGCTGCGCTGGCGCGACCTGGATGCGTTCAACCACGTCAACAATTCCAACTTCCTGACCTACCTCGAGGAAAGCCGCATCCGCTGGTTCGCGAGCTGGGGCGGCGAATGGGTCAACGACGAGATCGCGCCGCTGCTGGCGGCGGTGCAGCTCAACTACCGGCTGCCGATCCCGTACCCGTCCGAGGTCGTGGTGGAACTGTTCGCGCAGCGCGTGGGCAGCACCAGCATGACCATCGGTCACCGCATCGTGTCCGAGGACGGCAGCGCGCTGTACTGCGACGGCCACGTGGTCGTGGTCTGGATCGACCGCGCCAGCGGCCGTCCGGTGCCGCTGCCGGCGGCGGTGCTGGAAGCGATCAAGCGCTGAGCAGGCGCGGTGCGGCGATGTGGTCGCCGCACCCATCCATCGCGACGCCGTAGGGTGCGGTGACAACCGCACCGATCGGAATCGAGAAGCCCGCGCCCCCAAGATCGGCGTGCAGGGCGGACACGTAGCGCGATAAGGATTCACAGACGAGTGGCGTCGATCACGGCCTGCACGAATTCGCCGGGCGCTTCCTGCGGCGGGTTGTGGCCGATGCCTCCGCTGAAGGTACGGTGCTCGTACTTGCCGATGAACTTGCCGGCATAGGCCTCGGGCTTCGGGTGCGGCGCACCGTTGGCATCGCCTTCGATGGTGATCGTCGGCACGGCGATCGCCGGGGCCTCCGCCAGGCGTTGTTCCAGCGCGGCATACTTCGGCTCGCCTTCGGCCAGGCCCAGGCGCCAGCGGTAGTTGTGCACGACGACGGCGACGTGGTCCGGGTTGTCGAGCGCGACGGCGCTGCGCTCGAACGTGGCATCGTCGAACTTCCACTGCGGCGACGCCAGTTGCCAGATCTGTTTGGCGAAGTCGTGCGTGTACTGCGCATAGCCCGCCTGGCCGCGCTCGGTGGCGAAGTAGTACTGGTACCACCACTGCAATTCCGCCTGTGGCGGCAGCGGCTTGCGGCCCGCCTCCTGGCTGCTGATCAGGTAGCCGCTGACCGATACCAGCGCCTTGACGCGCTCCGGCCACACGGCCGCGACGATGTCGGCCGTGCGTGCGCCCCAATCGTAGCCGGCCAGCGTCGCGCGATGGATCTTCAGCGCGTCCATCAAGGCCACGATATCGGAGGCCAGCGCGGCGGGTTCGCCGTTGCGCGGCGTATCGGGCGAAAGGAAACGCGTGCTCCCGTAGCCGCGCAGGTGCGGCACGATCACGCGATAGCCCCGCGCGGCCAATCGCGGCGCGACCTCGGCGTAGCTATCGATGCCGTACGGCCAGCCGTGCAGCAGGATCACCACTTCGCCGCGCGACGGCCCCAGTTCGGCGTAGCCGATGCGCAGGTCGCCGGCATCGACGTGTTTGTCGGCCACCAAGGCCGCGGGCAAGGCCGCGCCGGCCGGCGCGGGTTCCGGCGTAGCGGCGACGGCGGCGCCGGCCAACAGCAGTTGCGTGGCGAACAGCCATGGGGCGAGGCGCGGTCTGCGGCGCGCAGCGGAAAGGAATGAAGCGAGAGCGGTAAACATGGGTGGGTCCTCCAACGCGTTGGAAATCGGGAAGCGGAACGAAGCGTGCGTGCTAGATCAGATAGCCGCCGTCGAAGGTCAGGCTGGTCGGCGATGGGGTCATTGCGCGCCTGAGGCGTATCGCCCATGTGTTTGGCCAACCGTGGATTCGTCAGCCAATGACGCCAATCCGCCCCCCGACACATTCGGATACAAAGCGGGCAGGTAGCACCTGCTCGCAGTCCATGAGGTCCGCGAGATTCACTTGCACATCAGAAATGGGCTCTGCCAGGGGGAACGACGCCCTGGGAGCTATCTCTAGACATCTGGGTCGACCGCGTCGGCGGCCGTCCGGTGGCGGTGTCGGCAGCGATCAAGCGCTGAACATGCGCGGAGCGGTGGTCACCGCACCCTAAGCTTCGCGACACCGTAAGCCGCGGTGGCAACCGCAGAAATCGGGACCGGGCCGGCGGCTCCCGGATCGAAACGCGCGCCGCGCCTCAGGGCTTGCGCGCTTCCAGTTCACCGCGCAGCACGCCGCCGTCCTTGAGCGCGAACTCGACCACGACCTTGCTGCCCGGCTTCAGCGGCGCGTGCGGCTGCATCAGCATCAGGTGCATGCCGCCGGGCTTGAGGGTGGCCGCGGCGTCGGGCGCGATGCGCAGTTCCGGCAGCGCGCGCATGCGGCTGACGCCGTCGACGATGCGGGTCTCGTGCAGAGAGCTGTCGCCGAAGGCCGGGCTGCTGACGCCGACGATGACGATCGGCTGCGGGCAGCGGTTCTCGATCCGGCCGAAGCCGGCCATCATCGGCATCTGCGCCGGCGGCAGCCGGACCCAGCCGTCGACGAGGCGCGCGGCGCAACCGCGGGCCAGCGCCGGCGGGGCGGCGCACAAAGCGGGAATCAGGGCCAGCAGCAGGGCCGGAACGAGGACGGCGGTGCGGTAGCGGAGCGGCTTCATCGGCCTATGATAGCGCTTGAAGTTTCCGTCCCGAACCGCCGCGCAAGGAGCCTCCCCATGAGCCTAGTCACCGCCACTCCCCACGGCGAGATCGTCGAACTGCAGCTGACCCGCGCGCCAGTCAATGCGCTCAACCCAGCCTTGTGCCAGGAGCTGCGCGGCGCGCTCGCCGATGCGATCGGCAACGGCGCCCAGGGCATCGTCCTGGCGGGCGGGCCGAAAGTGTTCTCGGCCGGCCTCGACGTGCCGCACCTGCTGTCGCTGGGCGAAGACCGGCATGCGCTGATGGCGGCGTGGCAGGCCTTCTTCGACACCGCGCTGGCGCTGGCCGCCAGCCCGGTGCCGGTAGTGGCCGCGATGGCCGGGCACGCCCCTGCCGGCGGCTGCGTGCTGGCGCTGTGTTGCGACTACCGGATCATGGCCTCCGGCCCGTTCCGGATCGGCCTCAACGAAACCCAGGTCGGCCTGGTCGCGCCGGAAGGCATCCAGCGCCTGATGCGGCGCGTGGTCGGCACCTACCGCGCCGAGCGCCTGCTGGTCGCGGGCGAAATGCTGGAGGCCGAGCAGGCGCTGCAGGCGGGCCTGGTCGACGAGCTGACCGACATCGACGATGTCGCCACGCGTGCCCGGGTCTGGCTGGAACAGCTGTTGGCGTTGCCGCGCCACGCCATGCTGCAGACGCGCTCGATCGCGCGCGCCGACCTGATCGAGGCGCTGCAACCGGAGTACATCCACCTGCAGCGCTTCATCGAAGCCTGGTATCAGCCTTCGACGCAGGCGGCGTTGCAGGCATTGGTCGCGCGGCTGGGCAAGTAAGACGCGCCTGCCCGTTCGCGACGTCCTCTTGGAGCGTCGCCCGCGTCCTGTGGGAGCGGCGTGAGCCGCGATCCGGCAACGACGCAGCATCGTCCGCGAAACGCGGCACGCATGCGTTGGTCGGTTGCGGCGCTACGACGCGGATGCGAAGCGATCGGCTGCCGCGCGATCGCGGCTCACGCTGCTCCCACAACAGCTTGCAGCGCGCGCTTGGACGCGCTCAGCCGTATGACCTCAAGCCTCGCCCGTCGCCACCGGGCGCGAGGGATCGTCGACCCAACCGCTCCACGAGCCGGTGAACAAGCCCGCGCCGCGCAGGCCCGCGTGCTCCATGGCCAGCAGGTGATGGCAGGCGGTGACGCCGGAGCCGCACATCACCACGGTCTGCTGCGGCAGGTAGTCGCCCATCACCGCGGCGAAACCTTCCACCAGTTCGGCGGCCGGCTTGAAGCGGCCTTGCTGCAGGTTCTGCGCATAGGGGCGGTTGCGAGCGCCCGGCACGTGGCCCGCGACGCGATCCAGGGGCTCGACTTCGCCGCGGAAGCGCTCGGCCGCGCGCGCGTCGATCAACAGCCCGCCCGCGTCGAGATGCGCGCGCACCGCGTCGGCGTCGAGCAAGCGGTTCTGATCGAAACTGCCGGGATAACGCGTCGGCTGCGGTGTCGGCAGCGCGTCGTCGGTCGGCAGGCCGAGCTCGCTCCAGCGTTGCCAGCCGCCGTCGAGCACGGCCACGCGCCGGTGGCCGAGCAGACGCAGCAGCGCCCACAACCGCGCCGCGGCCAGCGCGCCGTCGCCGTGGTCGTAGGCCACGACCTGGTCCTCCGGCGACACGCCCCAGCGTTCCAGCGCGGCGGTGAAATCCGCGGCCTCGGGCCAGGGATGGCGGCCGGCGTTGCGCTTGCGGTGATCGGACAGGTCGTGATCCAGGTGCGCGTAGCGCGCGCCCGGGATATGCGACTGCGCGTAGGCCGCCGCACCCGCGTCGGGATCGGCGAGGCCGGCGCGCGCGTCGATCACGACCAGGCCGTCGCGGCCGAGTTGCGCGGCCAAGTCTTCGGCCGACACCAAGGTGGTCCAGTCCATCATGCGATCGCCTCCAGTCGTTGCCGCAGGTTCAACAGCATGGACGCGGTCGCGCCCCAGATGCGCTGGTCCGGATAACGGAACTCCAGCACCTGTCGCGCGCGGCCGCGGTAGTCGAGCGTGTGCGCGTCCAGGTTGGACGGGTCCATCAGATAGGCCAGCGACACTTCGAATACGTCGGCGACTTCGTTCGGGTCCGGCCGCGCCACGTAGTCGCTGTCGACGATCGCCACCACCGGCAGCACGCGGTAGCCGGTGATGGTCGCGAGCGGATCCAGATAGCCCAGCGGCGCGATCTGCGCCGGCATCAGGCCGATCTCCTCGCCGGTTTCGCGGATCGCCGCGGCGACCGCATCGGCGTCGTCGGACTCGATGCGGCCGCCCGGGAAGCTCACCTGGCCGCCATGTTGGCGCAGCGCGTCGGTGCGGCGCGTGAGCAGCACGCGGGTGCCGTCCTCGCGCGGCACCAGGCCGACCAGGACCGCGGCGCGCGCGGGCTCGGCGGCCTCGGGCAGCAGGCCGTGCAGTTCGTCCAGGTTCCAGGCGGCGCCGGCGGGCTCGATCGCGAGCGGATACAAGGCATCGCGCAGCCGCGGATAGTCGGGCGGATAAAGGGGCGGCAGCGCGTTCACCGGCTGCGCGACACGCGTTCGGGCAGCACGTGTTCCATCAGCCGCAGGCGCTCGTCGTCGTTCATCTGCGACCAGCGCGCGATCTCGGCGCTGGTGCGGTGACAGCCCTCGCACAGGCCCTGCTCATCCAGCGAGCAAACGCCGATGCAGGGACTGAGGACCGCCCGGAATTGGAAATTCATTTCGCCACACCACCAAGCCGCGCAGCCTCGCGCGGCCGTCAGGGCGGCCCGCAGGCCGCATCGCACCGGCCGGGGCCGGGTTCAACGCCTCGCCGGCGACGCCGGCGGGTGAGTCCCAAAACTACGCCGGCCAAGCCGGTGGACTGCTCAAAAAAGTTGCGCCCGCAGAGCCGGCGCAACCTGACGACTCACTGATCGGCTTACTTGGTGCTGATCAGCTTGATTTCGAACTGCACCGCCACGTTCGGCGGGAACGGCGTGCGCGGATCGGCGCCGTAGGCGGCGGCCGGCGGCAGGGTCACTTCCCACTTCGAGCCGGTCGGCATCTGCAGCAGCACTTCGCGCATCGCCTGCATTTCGATCTCGCTGACCTTGATGGCCGGGATCGCCTGCGGCGGACGCGCCGTGGCCGGACGCTCGCCCCAAGCGTAGGGGCCGGCGACTTCCAGCTGCACGGTGTTGGTCTGGGTCGGCTTGGCGCCGGTGCCGGCTTCGATCACGCGGTACTGCACGCCGCTGGGCAAGGTCTTCACGCCGGCCTTGGCCTTGTTCTGGGCCAGGTAGGTGTCGCTCTTGGTCTTGTTCTCGGCGGCGGCCTTTTCCCACTCGGCCTTGGCCTTGGCCTGCTGGCGCTGCTGCATGTTCTGCACGGCGGTGCGCAGCTGGTCGACCGCGACGGCCGGCTGCTTCTTGCCGTAGCCGTCCTGCAGACCCTTGATGATGGTGTTCACATCGACCTGCTCGCCGCTTTCGATGGCGTTACGGCCCAGGTCGTAGCCCAGCGCGTAGCTCAGCTTGCCTTTCTCGGACGAAGTGTCCTGCGCGACGGCGTTGCCGGCGGTCAGAGCCAGGGCCGCGACAGCGGCAGCAATCAAACGCAACTTCATTCGTTGGAATCTCCGGTAATGACACGGGGCGGTTTGGACCGCCCCGACGATAAGGCCCAGTGGGTCGAATACGCCCAGATGGACGGGGTAGGATAGCGGCCGCAGAGCTTAACCGCCACTGACATCCAGGGCTCAGACCCCGCGCAAGCGCCGGAGTTCCGTCGCAGCAACCGGTTCAGGCCCCTCCCCCGCACCTATTCATACGACCCCACCCATGTCCTCATCGCCCCTGCTGACCACCGATCGCGGCGCCGTGCGCGTGATCGCCGTCAACCGCCCCGACAAGCTGAACGCGCTGAACGCGCAGACCCTGGACGCGCTGTACCAGGCCTTCGAGGCCGCGGCCGCCGACCCGGCGGTGCGCTGCGTGGTCCTGACCGGCTCCGGCCCCAAGGCCTTCGTGGCCGGCGCCGACATCTCGGAAATGAACGGCCTGACCCCGGTCCAGGGCCGCGATTTCTCGTTGCGCGGGCAGAAGCTGATGCGCCGGATCGAGAAAATGCCCAAGCCGGTGATCGCGATGGTCAACGGCTTCGCCCTCGGCGGCGGCCTGGAACTGGCGATGGGCTGCCACCTGCGCATCGCCGCCGACACCGCCAAGGTCGGCCAGCCCGAGATCAACCTCGGCCTGATCCCGGGTTTCGGCGGCACCCAGCGCCTGCTGCGCCTGGCCGGGCGCGCCGCGACCCTGGAACTGTGCCTGGTCGGCACGCCGATCGACGCCGAACGCGCGCGCCAGCTCGGCATCGTCAACCGCGTGGTCGCGGCGGCCGAACTGGAAGCCGAAACCTTCAAGCTCGCCGAGCAGCTGGCCGCGGCCGCGCCGCTGGCGCTGCGCGGCGTGCTCGACTGCGTCGCGGTCGGCGGCGAATGCGGGATCGAGGAAGGCCTGGAATACGAGACCGCGCAGTTCGGCCTGATGTTCGCGACCGACGACATGCGCGAAGGCACCGGCGCGTTCCTGGAACGCCGCAAGCCGGTGTTCTCCGGCACGTGAGCGCGGCGGCGCCCTGCCGCTGCGGCTGCGCGCGCGCCGACGGCGCCGCGGCGCACGCGATCGTGGCCGCGCTGGCCGCGGACGATCTCGATCGCGCGCTGGCGCTGGGTTTGCTCGACGCCGCGGCCTGCAGCGCATGCACGCCGGATTGCACGGCGATGCTGATCGACGCACGCGTGGCGCGCAGCAAGGCGCTGGCCGCGCGCGCACGCTATCGCGCCCGCAACGCGCGCCTGGCGCAGCGCGCGCAGGAGCGCGCGGCGCAACGCGCGGGCGCTCGCGCGCCTGAGGCCGCGACGCGCGACGGCGCCATGACCCCGGCCGCCGAGCCGTCACGCCCGACGCTGCCGTCCGCGGCAGCGGCCGCGCTGGCGCGCGCCAAGGCCAAAGCCGCGGAGCGCAACAAGTCGTGAGTCGAGTCGGCAAGAACGCTACGGCCGTCGCGAAACGTCGCCCGGGCCCGAAGACAACCGCGGCCGGCGAAAAACCGGCGGCTGCCAAGCCCAAGGCCGCGAAGGGCCCCGCCGCCAAACCCAGGCGCGCGGTCCGAATGACCCCGGCCGAAGCCGAGGAGATGTTCGCCCGGCTCAAGGCGCTGAACCCCAAGCCGGCCACCGAGCTCGAATACAGCTCGCCGTACGAACTGCTGGTCGCGGTCGCCCTGTCCGCGCAGGCCACCGACGTCGGCGTCAACAAGGCCACCCGCAAGTTGTTCCCGGTCGCCAACACGCCGCAGGCGATCGCCGCGCTCGGGGTCGAGGGGCTCAAGCCCTATATCGCCACGATCGGGCTGTACAACACCAAGGCCGCCAATGTGGTCGCGCTGTCGCAGCAGCTGATCGATCTGCACGGCGGCCAGGTCCCGCGCGAGCGCGCCGCGCTCGAGGCCCTGCCCGGGGTCGGCCGCAAGACCGCCAACGTGGTCCTCAACACCGCCTTCGGCGAACCGACCATGGCGGTCGACACCCACATCTTCCGGGTCGCCAACCGCACCGGCCTGGCGCCCGGCAAGAACGTGCGCGCGGTCGAAGACAGCCTGCTCAAGCGCGTACCGCCGGCCTACCTGCACGACGCGCACCACTGGCTGATCCTGCACGGACGTTACGTTTGCAAGGCACGAAAGCCGGACTGCCCGCACTGCGCGATCCGCGATCTTTGCCACTACCCGGACAAGACCCCAGGCCAGCCGGAGCCCGTCGCCGCTTGATTTGCGGCTATCGGCGGGCGCTTGGCGGGACCGTCATGGATCGGTCATGCCGGCGAAATAAGTCAGTCCTGTCATATTTACGCAACTTTCACACCCTAGCCTGCGCGGCATCCAACCACGCCCTAGGGCCACGCCATGAAACTCTCCCGCAGCACCCTGTCCGTCGCGCTGCTCGCCGCGCTCGTCGCTCCGGCCGCCCACGCCGAAGTCGCGCTCGACGTGATCGGCGACTCCGAAGTCAGCTTCGAAGGTCTGCTCCAGGCCGACTACTACAGCTACGGCAACGACCTCAAGAACCTCAACGTCGACGCCCCGGACGGCAGCGATTCGGACAACGAACTGCGTCGCGCCGAGCTGGTGCTGAAGGGCAAGGGTCCTGGCAACTTCGAGTGGGTGCTGGGTTACGACGCCAAGGACGACAAGTTCCTCGACGCCAACGTCAAGTACAAGTTCGGCAACAACGCCAACCACTTCATCCAGGTCGGCCAGTTCAAGCAGCCCAACAGCCTGGAAGAGCTGTCCTCGACGAAGAACAACGACTTCGTCGCCAAGGGCTCGATCACCAACACCTTCGGCATCGCCCGTCGCGTCGGCGTCGGCTACTACTACGGCGACGTCAACTGGGGCGTCAACGCCACCTACTTCAGCCGCGAGCTGACCCGTAACCGCAAGCACGGCAACGGCTTCGGCCTGCGCGGCACCTGGGCTCCGATCCTGGAGACCGGCAACGTCCTGCACTTCGGCCTGTCGCATGTCGATTACGACGCCGACCTGGGCGGCACCGCGGGCACCGGCGACACGGTTTCGTTCAGCGCCCGTCCGCTGGCCGACATCTCGCAGACCCTGGTCAGCACCGGCTCGATCACCCGCTCCGACCGCGTCGCCACCACCGGCGTCGAAGGCCTGTGGGTGCACGGCCCGTTCAAGCTGCAGGGCGAGTACATGAAGACCAGCGTCAAGCGCTACGGCGTGGCGCCGGACGTGGACTTCGACGGCGGCTACATCAGCGGCCTGTGGAACATCACCGGCGAGACCTGGGGCTACAAGGCCGGCACCCCGACCACCCCGCTGCCCGACGCGCCCGAGAAGGGCCTGTGGCAGCTCGGCCTGCGTTACGACACCGTCGATCTGAACGACGGCAGCGGCAACGTCACCACCGGCGCCACCACCGGCGTGCTCGGCGGCGAGCAGGATGCCTGGACCCTGGGCGTCAACTGGTACTGGCGCTCGAACTTCAAGTTCATGCTGAACTACGTCAAGGTCGACAGCAGCAAGTGGGTCGGCGGCACCACCCGTCGCTACGTCGACGACAACCCGAACATCACCGAAGTGCGCATGCAGTTCTACTGGTAAGCCGTACCGCTTCTCTCCCCCCACTGGCAGCAAATTCGCGAATCGCCTCGGGGCGCGGCCTACGCCGCGCCCCTTTTTGCGTCCGGTCACCGGCCTCGCCGGCGGTCCAGCGCTTCAGCCAAATGTCGCGTGTCACCGGTTTGTCACATCTACGACCCGCGACTGTCATCGAACCGTTATGAAATTCGCAGCGAGCGGGCCATTGCCCGCCGTCTCTCTCCAGGAGCCCTCCGTGTTCAAGTCCTTCCGCTTCCGTCTCGCCGCGCTCGCGCTCGCGACCGCCGCCATCGTTCCGGTGGCCGCCCAGGCCGCCGACGTCACCGGCGCCGGCGCGTCCTTCGTCTATCCCATCATGTCCAAGTGGTCGGCCGACTACGCCCAGGCCTCCCAGAAGAAGGTCAACTACCAGTCGATCGGTTCCGGCGGCGGCATCGCCCAGATCAAGGCGGCGACCGTGGACTTCGGTTCCTCCGACGCGCCGTTGAAGCCCGATGAGCTGGCCAAGTTCGGCCTGGCCCAGTTCCCGTCGGTGATCGGCGGCGTGGTGCCGGTGATCAACGTCCCGGGCGTGGCCTCGGGCGCGATGAAGCTCGACGGCGAGACCCTGGCCAAGATCTTCCTCGGCAAGATCACCATGTGGAACGACCCGGCGATCGTCGCCCTCAACGGCGGCGTGCAGCTGCCGGCGAAGAAGATCACCGTCGTGCACCGCTCGGACGGTTCGGGCACCACCTTCAACTTCGTCAACTACCTGTCCAAGGTCAGCGGCGAGTGGAAGAGCTCGGTCGGCGAAGGCACCGCGGTCAAGTGGCCGGTCGGTATCGGCGGCAAGGGCAACGAAGGCGTGGCCGCCTACGTCAAGCAGATCCAGGGCGGCATCGGCTACGTCGAGCTGTCCTACGCGCTGCAGAACAAGATGACCTACTCGCGCATGAAGAACGCCGCCGGCAACTTCGTGCTGCCCAGCGACGAGACCTTCCAGGCCGCCGCCGCCAGCGCCGATTGGGCCAGCGCCAAGGACTTCTACCTGGTGATGACCAACGCGCCGGGCGAGAAGTCCTGGCCGATCACCGCGACCAACTTCATCCTGATGTACAAGCAGCCGAAGAACGCGCCGGGCGCCAAGAACGCCAAGGAATTCTTCCGCTGGGCCTACGCCAACGGCGACGCCCAGGCCAAGGCCCTGGACTACGTGCCGCTGCCGGACGCGCTGGTCAAGCAGATCGAAGCCTACTGGTCGGCGAACATGAACTACTGATCCCCCGCGGATCGGGTTGCACGGGACGGGCCTTCGGGCCCGTTCTGCGTTTTGGGGCTCGATTCACGCCCAATGCCCCTCCCCCGCCATAGCCCTTCTCCCGCCGCAGCCCTTCTCCCGCTTGCGGGAGAAGGTGGCCCGAAGGGCCGGATGAGGGCGCGCGAAAGCGAAGCGGCGACGCAAGCTCGTTGCTGCGCGGGCCCTCACCCCAACCCCTCTCCCGCGAGCGGGAGAGGGGCTAAAGCCGCGAGGGCTGAAGATCCCGGCACGGCCTTCTTTACGTCGCGCTCACGGCGCTACACCAGCCCGGCCTCGCCCCCAAAGCCCTCGCAAAGCCCGCCGCTACGGCCTTTCAGCCTTTCACTACAAATTCGTTACCGAACGATGTCATAGCGCTGTAACAAAAAGATCATCAAATGACACAGCCCCGCCGGCGAGCCTCGTCGGCACCCCTCATGGAGTTGCGCATGAAATCGTCGCCGGCCCGCATCGCCGCCCTGTCCCTCGCCCTGACGCTGGCCGTGGCCGCGTGCAAGCCCGGCACCGACGCGCCGAAGGCCGCCGCCGACGGCGCCGCTCCTGCGGACGCCGCTGCTGCGGCCGGCGACAAGACCGCCGCCCTGATCACCGGTGCCGGCGCGACCTTCATCTACCCGCTGCTGTCGAAGTGGTCCGACGACTACAACAAGGCCACCGGCGCCAAGGTCAACTACCAGTCGATCGGCTCGGGCGGCGGCATCGCCCAGATCAAGGCCGGCACGGTCGATTTCGGCTCCTCCGACAAACCGCTGACGGCCGAAGAGCTCGCCGCGGCCGGCCTGGGCCAGTTCCCGTCGGCGATCGGCGGCGTGGTGCCGGTGGTCAACATCGACGGCCTCGACGCCGGCAAGCTGCGCCTGACCGGCCCGCTGCTGGCCGAGATCTTCCTGGGCAACATCAAGGTCTGGAACGATCCGGCGATCGCTGCGGTCAACCCGGGCACCGCGCTGCCGGCGACCAAGATCAACATCGTCCACCGCTCCGACGGTTCGGGCACCACCTTCAATTTCGCCAACTACCTGTCCAAGGTCAGCCCGGCCTGGAAGACCAAGGTCGGCGAAGGCACCTCGGTGCAGTGGCCGGGCGGCGTCGGCGGCAAGGGCAACGAAGGCGTGGCCTCGTACGTGAAGCAGATCAAGGGTTCGATCGGCTACGTCGAACTGGCCTACGCACTGCAGAACAAGATGAGCTACGCGCAGCTACAGAACGCGTCCGGCAACTTCGTCCAGCCCAGCGCCGAGGCCTTCCAGGCCGCCGCCGCCAGCGCCGACTGGGCCAACGCCAAGGACTTCAACCTGGTGATCACCAACGCCAGCGGCGCCAACGCCTGGCCGATCACCGCGACCAATTTCATCCTGATGTACAAGCAGCCCAAGGACGCCAAGCGCAGCGCCGATACCCGCGCCTTCTTCAAGTGGGCGTTCGAGAACGGCCAGGCCCAGGCGAGCTCGCTGGACTACGTGCCGCTGCCGCCGGAACTGGTGAAGCAGGTCGAGGCCTATTGGGCGGCGGAGTTCAAGTGAGCCATCGGTCCGGGCGCGCAGCGCCCGGCTTTGCCGATGGGCCATCCCGCACCCCAAGCGCCCCGCCTCGATGGAGCCCGGATGTTCGGCGCCGCCGAAATAAAGCAGAGCCCGCCTGTGCGGGAACGACGTCCGCCACCAAGACCACAACGTTCTAGCGCACCGCACGCACGCCCCGCCCTCACGGACTCCTACTCGCAATGAACGCGACCGCCCTACCCACGTCCGCACCGCTAGCGCGCGACCACGCCGACGCGCGCAACGACCGTCTGTTCCGCTATGTCCTGACCGCGACCGTGATCTTCGTCCTGATCGCGCTCGCGGGTGCCGCGCTGTCGATGCTCTGGGGCGGCCGCGCCGTACTCGCCAAGGAAGGCATCGACTTCTTCATCACCGCCGAATGGAATCCGGTCGAGGACCAGTACGGCGCGCTGGTACCGATCTACGGCACCATCGCCACCGCGATGATCGCGATGATCATCGCCGTGCCGGTCAGCTTCGGCATCGCCTTCTTCCTGACCGAAGTCGCGCCGCGCTGGGCGCGCGGCCCGATCGGCACCGCGATCGAACTGCTGGCCGGCATCCCCTCGATCATCTACGGCATGTGGGGCCTGTTCGTGCTGGTGCCGGTGATGACCGAATACGTGACCCCCTGGCTCAACGACCACGTCGGCACCTGGCCGGTGATCGGCCGCCTGTTCCAGGGCCCGCCGCTGGGCATCGGCATGCTCACCGCCGGCATCGTGCTGGCGATCATGGTGATCCCCTTCATCTCCTCGGTGATGCGCGAAGTGTTCCTGACCGTGCCGACCCGGCTCAAGGAATCGGCCTACGCGCTGGGCTCGACCAAGTGGGAAGTGAGTTGGGACATCGTCCTGCCCTACACGCGCTCGGCGGTGATCGGCGGCGTCTTCCTCGGTCTCGGCCGCGCGCTGGGCGAGACCATGGCGGTCGCGTTCGTGATCGGCAACTCGGTCAACTTCTCGGCCTCGCTGCTGGAGCCGGGCACCACCATCGCCGCGCTGATCGCCAACGACTTCGGCGAAGCCACCGAGACCTACCGCTCGGCGCTGCTGCTGCTGGGCTTCGTGTTGTTCATCGTCACCTTCGTGGTCCTCGCCGCGGCCCGCTTCATGCTGATGCAACTCTCGCGCAAGGAGGGCAACTGATGGCCGTCGCCACCGCCAAGGAACTGCGCACCGCCGACGGCCTGTACCGTCGACGCCGCATCGGCAACACCATCGCGGTCGCACTGGCCTGTGCCGCCGCCGCATTCGGCCTGTTCTTCCTGGGCTGGATCCTGTGGACCCTGATCGCCAAAGGCCTGGGCGGCATCAACCTGGCGCTGTTCACCCAGAACACGCCGCCGCCGATGCAGGAAGGCGGCCTGCTCAACGCCTTCTTCGGCAGCGCGGTGATGTGCGCGATCGCGATCCTGATCGGCACCCCGCTCGGCGTCGCCGCCGGCACCTGGCTGGCCGAATACGGGGTCGGCCGCAAGATCGGCACCGTGGTCCGCTTCGTCAACGACATCCTGCTGTCGGCGCCGTCGATCGTGCTCGGCCTGTTCGTCTACACCCTGGTGGTGATGCAGACCGGCGGCAACTTCTCGGCCCTGGCCGGCGCGATCTCGCTGGCCTTCATCGTGCTGCCGGTGGTGGTGCGCACCACCGACGAGATGCTGCGCCTGGTGCCCTCGCAGATGCGCGAGGCCGCACTGTCGCTGGGCGTGCCGCAGTGGAAAGTGATCGTGCAGGTGCTGTACCGCAGCGCTTCGGCCGGCATCGTCACCGGCATCCTGCTCGCCCTGGCGCGCATCTCCGGCGAAACCGCACCGCTGCTTTTCACCGCCTTCGGCAACCAGTACTGGAGCACCAACGTGCTGCAGCCCATGGCCAGCGTCCCGGTGGTGATGAACCAGTTCGCCGGCAGCCCCTATGAATCCTGGCAGACCCTGGCCTGGGCCGGCGCTCTGGTGCTGACCTTCTTCGTCCTCGTCGTCAGCTTGATCGCGCGCACCCTGGTGCTGCGGAATCGGATTTCCAATGACTGACCTGACCCTTCATACCCTCGACCGGACTCCGGCCATGAACGACGCCCGCCTCACTCTCGCCACGCCCGAGCGGGACAGTACCGCCGCCGCCTCGGCGCCGGTCAAGCTCGCCGCACGCGGGCTGGACTTCTACTACGACAAGTTCCACGCGCTGAAGAGCATCAACCTGGAGATTCCCGAGAAGCAGGTCACCGCGCTGATCGGCCCTTCCGGTTGCGGCAAGTCGACCCTGCTGCGCATCTTCAACCGCATCTACGCGCTGTACCCGAAGCTGGAAGCGCGCGGCGAAGTGTTGCTGGACGGCGAGAACATACTCGACGCCAAGTACCCGATGAACCGCCTGCGCAGCAAGGTCGGCATGGTGTTCCAGAAGCCGGTGCCGTTCCCGATGACCATCTTCGAGAACGTGGCCTACGGCATCCGCCACCACGAGAAGCTGTCGAAGTCGGAAATGAACGACCGCGTCGAGCACGCCCTGCGCCAGGGCGCACTTTGGGACGAGGTCAAGGACAAGCTGGGCCAGAGCGCGCTGGGCCTGTCCGGCGGCCAGCAGCAGCGTCTGTGCATCGCCCGCGCGGTCGCCCTGCGTCCGGACGTGCTGCTGCTGGACGAGCCGACCTCGGCGCTGGACCCGATCTCGACCAGCCGCATCGAGCAGTTGGTCGAGGAGCTCAAGAAGGACTACACGATCGCGATCGTGACCCACAACATGCAGCAGGCCGCGCGCGTGTCGGACTTCACCGCCTTCATGTACCTGGGCGATCTGATCGAGCACGCGCCGACCGAAACCATATTCTCCAAGCCGAGCAAGCAGCAGACCGAGGATTACATTACCGGGCGGTTTGGGTGAGGGACCGCGCTTAGCCGATGCCCTATCGGCATCGGCTGCGGTACCGAACGCCCGGCCAGGATGGCCGGGCCGGACCATCCGGAGACCGAGTGTCTCGCCATGGATGGCAATGCAGTACAAACCAGAATTGGAACGAAATTCGGACACTCCCATGAGCACCCATATGCACGACCATATCGTCAAGAGCTACGACGACGAGCAGCGCCGCCTGCTCGACGAAACCCTGCGCATGGGCGAGATGGCCGCGTCCCAGCTCGAAGCCGCGCTCGACGTGGTCGAACGCCGCGACGACAAGGCCGCCGAGCGCATCATCGCCAACGACGAGGCGATCGACACGCTGGAGCAGGAAATCAGCCACGACGTGATGAAGCTCGCCCTGCGCGGGCCGATGGCGCGCGACCTGCGCGAGATCCTGGCCGCGATCCGCATCGCCGCCGACATCGAACGCGTCGGCGACTACGCCGCCAATGTCGCCAAGCGCTCGACCGCGCTCAATCTGTCGCCGCCGCTGCCGCACATCGCCGGCCTGCACGCGCTGGGCACGCTCGCGGTCAAGCAGCTGCGCGACGTGCTCGCCGCCTATCGCGAGAACGACATCGAACTGGCCCAGCGCGTGCGCGCACGCGACGCAGAGATCGACACCGCCTACACCGGCCTGTTCCGCGAGCTGCTCACCTACATGATGGAGGACGCGCGCAGCATCACCCCCTGCACGCATCTGCTGTTCATGGCCAAGAACATCGAACGCATCGGCGACCACGCCACCAACATCGCCGAAAACGTCTGGTTCCTGGTCAAGGGCGAGGAACTGCTGCCGCCGCGCGAGAAGCGCGACGACACCAACACCACCGGCGTCGTCTGATACGAAGCCGTGCCCGGCTCCGCGATCGCGGGGCCGGGCTGCGGGCGCCTCCCGGGCGCCGATCCGTCTCGCTGCAGCGCAGCAAAACTGCAAACGTTTCCAGCACTCGCTAACTGAACGCACGCCCAACAAAACCGATCCGGCTGCCTCCGCCGCGAACCGTTTGCCGTAACCCCTAACTCTTGGTACATGTTCGCAGCGCCCCGCTGCGGTTTATGTAGCAAGGATTCGGAGGGATACGAAGGGCATGAGCGTGACGTCGGCCTATGGCGATTTGGAAGCGGCCCGTGCGGGCGACCGCGGCGCGCTCGAACGCGTGCTGGTGCGCTCGCGCCAGGACCTGCGCCGTTACGCCGAATTCCACTGCGTCATCAACGACGTCGAGGATGCGGTCCAGGAAACCCTGATTGCGGTCTCGCGCAAGCTGTGCGACCTGCGCTCGCTGGAGTGCTTCGCCTCCTGGACCTTCCGCATCGTCAAGCGCGAGTGCAACCGCCTCAAACGCTGCATGCGCCTGCTCACCGGCGAGGCGATCACCGAGGACATCCTGGCGGTGGCGCTGCCCGAGCCCTGCCAGTGGCGCCACGATGTCGCCGCCGCGCTCGAATCCCTGCCCGCGCACTATCGCGAGGTCGTGCTGCTGCGCGATCTGCAGGGCCTGACCATCGCCGAAATGGCCGAACGCCTGTCGCTCACGCGCGAAGCGGTCAAGGCGCGCCTGCACCGCGCGCGCATGCTGGCGCGCGAATATCTGGATCCATGAACAGTTTTCGAACAAGGAACCGGGCACACTGCGCCCGCTTCCGCCCTGTGTTTTTCACCGGCGGGTCGATCCCGTCATCATCGCCAACGTAATGGAGAGCAAGCGCATGTCCAAGCAGATCAAGAAACCCGTCGCCCTCGCGCTCGGCGCCGCCCTGGTCGGCGGTTTGACCCTGTCCACCTCCGCCTTCGCCATGAGCGACCTCGCCCAGGGTTACCTGCTCGGCGCCCAGCAGGCGCAGACGGCCGATAAGGCCGCCGATGCCAAGGCCACCGACGCCAAGGCCGCTGAAGGCAGCTGTGGCGCCGACAAGAAACATGCCGAAGGCAGCTGCGGCGCCGACAAGAAGCATGCCGAAGGCAGCTGCGGCGCCGACAAGGACAAGAAGGCCGCAGAAGGCAAGTGCGGCGAAGGCAAGTGCGGTGCCGACAAGAAGAAGACCGGCGAAGGCAAGTGCGGCGCCGACAAGGACAAGAAGGCTGCCGAGGGCAAGAAGGCCGCCGAAGGCAAGTGCGGCGAAGGCAAGTGCGGTGGCTCGGTCTGATCCACGCATGGAAGGCGTGCGTCCGCTGAACGCGGACGCCGTCGGCCTCGGTTTGCGGCGGGCCCTGCTGGGCCCGCTGCGATCGGCCGCGCCCACCGATTTCGACTTCCTCGAGCTCGCGCCGGAGAACTGGATCGGGGTCGGCGGCCGCTACGGCGACGCCCTGGGCGAACTCGCCGCGCGCCATCCGCTGGTCTGCCACGGCCTGTCGCTGTCGCTGGGCGGCACCGAGCCCCTGGACGAAACCTTCCTGATCCGGGTCCGCCGCTTCCTCGACCAGCACCACGTGCGCCTGTACAGCGAACACCTGAGCTACTGCAGCGACGACGGCCACCTCTACGACCTGCTGCCGATTCCGTTCACCGAGGAAGCCGTGCACCACGTCGCCGCGCGCATCCGCCAGACCCAGGACATCGTCGGCCGCCGCATCGCGGTCGAGAACACCTCGACCTACGCCACGCCGCATCAGGAAATGAGCGAGATCGACTTCACCCAGGCCGTACTGGCCGAAGCCGACTGCGACCTGTTGCTCGACGTCAACAACGTCTACGTCAATTCGATCAACCACCGCTACGACGCGAGCGCGTTCCTGGCCGCGCTGCCGGGCGAACGCATCGCCTACATCCACGTCGCCGGCCATTACGAAGAAGCCGACGACCTCAAGATCGACACCCACGGCGCCCCGGTCAAGGACGCGGTGTGGTCGCTGCTGGGCGAGGCCTACCGGCGCTTCGGCGCGCGCCCGACCCTGCTCGAACGCGACTTCAATTTCCCGCCCTACGCCGAGCTGGTGGCCGAACTCGACACCGTGCGCGCCGTCTTGCGCGAACACGCGCCCGCCGCCGCGCGCCAGGCCCATGGCTGAGCCGCGCGCCGACGCGCCCGCGCGATTGCGCGCGCAGCAGTTCGAACTGACCCGGCACCTGCGCGACCCGCATGCCAGCCCCGCCCCGGCCGGTATCGAAGAGCGGCGCCTGGCGGTCTATCGCGACCTGCTGTTCAACAACATCGAAGGCCTGCTGGCCGGCAACTTCCCGGTCGTCAGCGAACTGCTGGGCGAACAACGCTGGACTGCGCTGGTGCGCGACTTCTACCGCGAGCACCGCTGCCGCACGCCGCTGTTTCCCGAGCTCGCGCGCGAGTTCCTGCGCTACCTCGAAGACCGCGACGAACTCGAGCCGGCGTTCCTGCTCGAACTGGCGCACTACGAATGGGTCGAGCTGGCCCTGCAGCTGTCCGATGCCGCGCTCGATCCGGCCGAGTTCGACGCCGATGCCGACCTGCTCGACGGCGTGCCGGTGCTGTCGCCGCTGGCCTGGCCCCTGGCCTACGTCTGGCCGGTGCATCGGATCGGCGCGCAGTTCCAGCCGGAGGCCCCGCCGCCGCAACCGACCCTGCTGCTGTTGCGGCGCGAGGCCGACGGCGAGGTCCGTTTCTCCGAACTCAGTCCGCTCGCCTATCGCCTGGTCGAACGCCTGGGCGAGTCGCCCGAACTCAGCGGCCGCGAGCAGTTGCAGGCGCTGGCCGCCGAGGCCGGCAGCGACGACCTGGCCAGTTTCGTCGTCCAGGGCCGCGCCCTGCTCGAACAGATGCGCAGCAACGGCGTCGTGCCAGGCGCGCGCGCCGACCGTTCCGTCTGATCGCGGCCCTGCTTGGGTGGCGCCGGCGCTAGCGGCGCGTTTCCTGCCGTGCCGGCGCGCCGCATGGCCGTCCCGAAGACCGCAGACCCCGGAGCCCGCAGCGCTGGCTGCGCCTCGGCGAGGCCGCATACGGCCCTGCAGACGGGTCTGCCATCGCCGTCTGCTAGGCTTTCCGCATGATCGATGCCGGCACCGCCCCCAAACCCGCCACCGCCCCGCCCCGTCTGAACACCCGTTTCCGCGGCTTTCTGCCGGTCGTGGTCGATGTCGAAACCGGTGGTTTCGATTGGAACCGCCACGCTCTGCTCGAGATCGCCGTGGTTCCGCTGGAGCTCGACGAAAACGGCCTGCTGATTCCCGGCGTCACGGCCAGCGCGCACGTGGTGCCCGCGCTCGGCCTGGAGATCGATCCCAAGTCGCTGGAAGTGACCGGTATCGACATCGACCATCCGTTCCGCGACGCCAAGCCCGAGCGGATCGCGCTGGAAAACGTGTTCGCGCCGGTGCGCGAGGCGGTCAAGCGCCACGGCTGCCAGCGCGCGATCCTGGTCGGCCACAACGCCCACTTCGATCTCAACTTCCTCAACGCCGCGGTCGCGCGCAGCGGCCACAAGCGCAACCCCTTCCATCCCTTCAGCGTGTTCGACACCGTGACCCTGGGCGGCCTGGCGTATGGCCAGACCGTGCTCGCGCGCGCGGTGCAGGCCGCGGGCTTCGAATGGAACGCCGAAGAGGCGCACTCGGCCGTCTACGACGCCGAGCGCACCGCGCAATTGTTCTGCAAGGTCGTCAACGCCTGGCCCTTGCCGCTGCCCGGCGCCTGAGTCCCGCGACCGGCCCACCCTGACGCAAGGAACGCGCAGCGCATGCAAACGATTTTTACCGCCCTGATCGCACTCGCGCTCGCATTGCCGGGCGCGGCCTGCGCGCAAGCGGGCTGGATCGACCGCGAAGGCAATCGACTGCCGCAGACCGAGTCGATGCGCACGGTCCAGGAGTTCAGCGGCCGCCTGCTGATCACAGCCGACGGCGACTGGCAGGAAAAGTGGGACACCCCGGCAGAGCACACGCCGACCTTCACCGCCGCCGAGGAAGTCAGCAGCGGCGGCACCCTGACCATGCTCACCTTCCTGGCCAATCCCAAGGTCGGCGCCGACGGCATGACCGATGTCGCCTGCGACTTCCTCATGCTGCGCCCCGACGGCACCGCGAGCACCGGCGCCAAGGATCTGCCCTGTTTCAAGGTCAAGCTGGAAGGCAGTCCGGCCCACACCTACCTGACGACGACGAACCTGCAGTTCGTCGCCGAACCCGGCGACCCGCCGGGCCGCTGGACCCTGCGGGTCACGCTGAAGGACCGACTGCGCGGCGTCGAAGTGCCGCTGAGCGCGAGCTTCGTCCTCAAGTAAGCGATCGCTTCGCAAGCACGAGCCGGATCGCGATGCGAACCGGCCCTGCCGCTCGCTCTGGGCTCAAGCCCAATCGCCCACCGGCTGCCGCACCGCGACGTTGAGGCGGTTCCAGACGTTGATGTTGGCGATCGCCAACACCAGCGCGGCCAGCGCGGGCTCGTCGTAGTGACGCTGCGCCTCTTCCCAGACCTTGTCCGATACCGCATCGGAACGGTCGCAGATGCGCGTCACCGATTCGGCCAAGGCCAACGCCGCGCGTTCGGCTTCGTTGAAGTACGGCGTCTCGCGCCAGGCCGCGACCGCGAACAGGCGCTCATCGCTTTCGCCGTCCTTCTTGGCCTTGCGCGAATGCATGTCGACGCAGGCGCTGCAGCCGTTGATCTGGCTGGCGCGCAACTCGACCAGATCGAAGGTCGTGCTCGGCACTCCGTTCTGCTCGGTCGATTTCTTCAGCGCCCACAAGGCCTTCATGGCATCGGGCAGGAGCACGGCGGGATTGTTCATACGGGCATGGATTTGCATGGCAGGTTTCTCCTTGTCACATTGAGGGATGCAGGTGCGTCATAGAGATGACGCGCCACGAATCGGAAACGTGACATGAGCAATCAAGACTGGCTGGCCACGCAATTCGAGGCCCATCGCGATCATCTGCGGGCGGTAGCCCAGCGCATGCTGGGGTCGCACAGCGAGGCCGAGGACGTGGTCCAGGACGCCTGGCTGCGCATGAGCCGCGCCGACACCAGCGAAGTCGACAACCTCGGCGGCTGGCTGACCACGGTGGTCGCGCGCGCCTCGCTAGATGTGCTGCGCTCGCGCAAGACCCGCGCCGAGGAATCGCTGGACGCGCAGCCGGTCGAACACGACTACGGCAGCGACGATCTGGAAGGGCCCGAAGACCAGGTGCTGCTGGCCGATGCGATGGGCCCGGCGCTGCTGGTGGTGCTGGATCGGCTGACGCCGTCGGAGCGGATCGCATTCGTGCTGCACGACTTGTTCGGCATGTCGTTCGAGGACATCGGCCCCATCGTCGGGCGCAGCGACATCGCCGCGCGCCAGCTCGCCAGCCGCGCGCGCCGCCGCGTCCAGGGCGCGGTCACGCCGGACCCGGACCTGGCGCGCCAACGCAAGGTCGTCGACGCGTTCCTGGCGGCTTCGCGCGGCGGCGACCTGCTCGGCCTGCTGTCGGTACTGGACCCGAACGTGGTGCTGCGCGCCGACGCCGTCGCCGTGCTCACCGCCAGTGCCAACCAGTCCGACGGCGCACCGCGCCTGGCGCCGGAACTGCGCGGCGCCAAGACGGTCGCCGAAACCTTCGTCGGTCGCGCGCAAACCGCCCGAGCCGCCATTGTCGCCGGTGCCGCGGGCGCGGCCTGGGCACCGGACGGCGCCCCACGCGTCGCTTTCGCCTTCAGGGTGGTCGGCGAACGCATCGTCGCGATCGAGATCATTGCCGACCCCGCGGGGATCGCGAACGCGAATGTGGCGCTGCTGGACTGAGCCGTCGCGCGACTCGGCGGCCGTCTCCGGCCGCCGCAGCGAGACTCAAGGCGGGGCGAAGTTCAAGGCGTAGCCAGCTTGAGCCCGACCAGCCCCGTCACGATCAGCGCCACGCTGATCACGCGCAACGCGTTCAGGGGCTCCTGGAACAGGACGATGCCGAGGATGACGGTGCCGACCGCGCCCACGCCGACCCAGATCGCGTAGGCAGTGCCGACCGGCAGCGACTTCATGGCGATGCCGAGCAGGCCCAGGCTGATCGCCATCGCGGCGGCCGTGCCCACGGTGGGCCAGAGTTTGCTGAAACCGTCGGTGTATTTGAGGCCGATGGCCCAGCCGATCTCGAACAGACCGGCGAGTACGAGAATGATCCAAGGCATGACAGGTCTCCTTTCGCGATGGGGCCGTCCCCGGGCGATTGGAGCGGCGGGGTCGTCCCCGCTTCCTGATGCCCGTGGATTATTTCACGGGGACCAGGCGCTGGCGCACCGCTTCGAACAAGGTCACGCCCGCGGCTACGGACACGTTCAGGCTCTCGACCGCGGAGCCGTCGGCGCCGCCGGGCATCGGGATCTTCACCAGTTGATCACAATTCTCGCGGGTGAGCCGGCGCAGGCCGTCGGATTCGCCGCCCAGCACCAGGCCGACGTTGCCGCGCAGATCGATGCTGTAGAACGAGGCCTCGGCTTCGCCGGCCAGGCCGTACAGCCATACGCCCAGCTGCTGCAGTTCGCGCAGGGTACGCGCGAGGTTGGTGACCGGAATGATCGGCACGCTGTCGGCGGCGCCGGCCGAGGTCTTGCGCACGGTCGCGTTGACCTGGACCGCGCGGTCCTTGGGAATGATCACCACGGTGGTGCCGGCCGCGGCCGCGCTGCGCAGGCAGGCGCCGAAGTTGTGCGGGTCCTGCACGCCGTCGAGTATCAGCACCAGCGCGCGGCCTTCGGCGGCCTCGATCAGGCCCTGCAGCTCGTTCTCGTCCCAGGTCTTGGCGGCGGCGTAGCGCGCGACCACGCCCTGATGGCGCAGACCGCCAGCGACGCCGTCCACGGCCTGGCTCGCGACCTTGCGCACGTCGATGCCGACGCGGCGCGCATTGCTTTCGATCTCGGCCAGGCGCGGGTTCTTGGCGCCGGCTTCGATCAGCACTTCACGCACGTTGTCGGCGTCGTGCTCGATCGCCGCCGAGACTGCGTTGATACCGGCGATCCATTGTTTCTGGCTCATGGGGGTTCCGTATGCGGGAGCGACCGCCGACCGGGCGCGAGCCGGGCCGACGGGAGGACAAGGGGGGAGATTCTAAGCCAGCGAGGGCCCTGAGGCCTGTTCCGGCCCCGTCCCGCGCCCCCAAGGCGCGGTTTCCCCCTTTAAAAATGGGCCAACGGCATTTGCCCTTGGCTTGCCTGCACGGCGAAGCCAATCCCGCGCTGCGGTTCCGTCGCATGAATCGGAACCGGGTTCGGGCGCTCGCCCCCACTTCAAGGGGGCACCCTGGCGCTTGTTTCGCCCGCTTCGGGCGCGGGGCGCCTCCGTCCGGGAAAGAAGCCCGCGAACTCGCTCCTACCCGTTCAATACTTCTGCTTGCTGCGCTTGGCCGGCTGCCCGCGCGGCGGCAAGGGTTTGGCGCCGCGTTCCTCGACCAGTTTGAAGTCGATCTTGCGGTCCTCGACGCTGGCCTTCATCACCACGATCGAGACCCGGTCGCCGAGCCGGAACTCGCGCGCGGTGCGTTCGCCCTGCAAGGTCTTGCGGATCGGATCGAAGTGGTAATAGTCGTGCGGCAGCTGGGTAACGTGGATCAGGCCGTTGACCTTGGACTCGTCGAGCTCGACGAACAGGCCGAAGCTGGTCACGCCGCTGATGGTGCCCTCGAACTCGCCGCCGACGTGCTGCTCCATCCAGGCGGCGCGGTAGCGCTCGTCGACCTCGCGTTCGGCCTCGTCGGCACGCCGTTCGCGCTCGGAACATTGCAGCGCCAATGCCGCCATCTCGCGCGGCGAGTACAGGAACTGATCGGGGCGCGCGCCGCTGAGCGCGTACTTGATCGCGCGGTGCACCAGCAGGTCGGGATAGCGGCGGATCGGCGAGGTGAAGTGCGCGTAGGCCTCCAGCGCCAGGCCGAAGTGGCCGAGGTTGTCCGGCGCGTACACCGCCAGACTCTGGCTGCGCAGCAGTACCGACTCGATCAGGGCCGCATCGGGACGCTCGCGCACCTTCTTCAGCAGCTCGGTGAAGTCGCGCGGCTGCACTTGCGGCCACGGCGGCATGCGCAGCTTGAACTCCTTGAGGAACTCCTGCAGGTCGGCGTACTTCTGCTCCGGCGGCCGTTCGTGGTTGCGGTACGGCGCCGGCACGTGCGCGCCGATCAAATACTTCGCGGCTTCGACGTTGGCCGCGATCATGCATTCCTCGATCAGCTTGTGGGCGTCGTTGCGCTGGAGCATGCCGGCCTGGACCACTTCGCCGCGCTGGTCGAGCACGAAACGCACTTCGCTGGATTCGAACTCGATCGCGCCGCGGCGCTGGCGCGCCTTGGACAGCACGCGGTAGAGCTGATGCAGGCGCTGGATGGCGGGCAGCAGCGAGCCGATCTGGGCCAGCGCGTCCGCGCGCGCTTCTTCCTCGATGCCCTCGCCTACCGCGCTCCAGACCTGGGTGTAGGTCAGGCGCGCATGCGAGTTCATCACCGCTTCGTAGAACTTCGATTCGGTCACCTGGCCTTCGCGGTCGATCTGCATGTCGCAGACGAAGCACAGCCGGTCGACCTTGGGCTTGAGCGAACAGATACCGTTGGACAAGGTCTCCGGCAGCATCGGCACCACGAAGCCGGGGAAGTAGACCGAGGTCGCGCGGCGGGTCGCCTCTTCGTCCAGCGGCGTGCTGGGACGGACGTAGTGCGAGACGTCGGCGATCGCGACCACCAGGCGGAAACCGTCGCGGTTGGGTTCGCAATAGACCGCGTCGTCGAAGTCCTTGGCGTCTTCGCCGTCGATGGTGACCAGCGGGGTCGAGCGCAGGTCGACGCGTTGCGCGGCCAGTTCGGGCGGCACGGTCAGCGCGACGCCGGCGGCTTCGTCGAGCACGGCCTGCGGGAATTCGTGCGGCAGTTCATGGCCATGGATCGCGGCCTGCACCGCCAGCGAGGCGGTCAGGCGTTCGCCCAGCACCGTCAGCACGCGGCCGATCGGCGGGCGCTTGGCGTCCGGCGCCTGCACCAGTTCGCAGACCACCAGTTGACCGTTCTGCGCTTCCAGGCGCGCATCGGGCGGGATCTGCACGTTGCGCTGGATACGGCGATCGTCGGGCACGACGTAGCTGATGCCGGACTCCACGGTAAAGCGCCCGATCAGACGGTTGAGGCGGCGCTCCAGCACTTCGACGATCGCGCCTTCGCGGCGGCCGCGGCGGTCGACGCCGGTGACGCTGGCGAGCACGCGGTCGCCGTGCATGGCCTTGCGCATTTCGAACGGCGGCAGGAACAGATCGTCGCCGCCGCCGGCTTCCGGACGCAGGAAACCGAATCCGTCGGGGTTGGCGATCACCACGCCCGGGATCAGGTCCATGCGCGCGGCCGGGGCGAACTCGCCCTTGCGGTTCTGCAGCAGCTGGCCTTCGCGCAGCATCGCCGCCAGGCGCTTGCCGAGCGCGTCGAAACGGTCGGGCTCGCTCAGGCCCAGGGTCTCGGCCAGGACCTCGGCGCGCATCGGGCCGTCGGCCGCGGCCAACAGTTGCAGGATCGCTTCGCGGCTGGCGATGGGCTGCTCGTAGCGGCGCGCTTCGCGCTCGGCGTAGGGATCGTTGTAGGCCGACGGCGCATTGCGCGCGCGCGGCGCGGGCGGCGCCGCCGCATCGGCCTTGCCGCGCTTGCCGCCCTTGCCGGGTGCGCCGTGCTGCAGGTTCTCCGGCAGCCAGGCCGGGCGCGGGGCGGCGGTCTTCTTGCCGCCTCCGCTCTTGCCGGCGCCTTGCTTGCCGCTCGCCGGCTTGGCGCCGGCCTTCGCGCTAGGAGCGCGGGTGGATTTGCCGGGCTTGCCCCCGGCCGGGGTCTTCTTGCTCATCGCGGCATGGTCGCACATCGCCATGAACGCGGTGTCGTCGGCCCGGCACCGCCGATGCATACCGGGCCACGCCGTTGCGGCGCCGCCCGGCTGCGAAACGGGCCCTGGCTCAGCCCATCCGCTGTGCGCCGCGACCCGGCGACTCCGGCCCGCTCAGGCCCTGTGCCTGCTGCTGCGTCTGCTGCGCGCTGATCTGGGCCAACTGGTCGAAACTCTGCGCGGCCGGAATGCGTGCCGCCTGATTGGCCTCGACCTGGGCATGGAAATGCGGGCCGCGCTCGCCGGACGGCGAATACATCGCGAACACGTGGACCTCGCCGTTCGCGGTCGGTCGGCCGATGGCGACGCGGTCGATGCCGTGGCTGAGCGGATCGGCCTTGTGCCGGCACAACAGCTGCGCCGAAATGTTGTCGCATTGCTCGGCGTTCCAGCGTCCGTCGGCGGCGAGCACACCGCGGATGTTGCCGAAGGCGGCGTGGTCGGGATGGTTGCGGTCGCGCGCATCGTTCGCGCCCAGCGGCTGGCCGGCGGGACGCGGCGCGCCCGGCGCCGGGATCGGCCCGATCTCGTTGCCGCGACGATCGAGTTCGGCCGGCGTCGGCCGGTGCGGCGCCGGCTGCGCGGGGCCGGCCGGGTTGGCGATCGGCGGCGTCGCCACGGGCGCGGGCTGCGCCGTCACCGGCGCCGGCTCGGCGCGCAGCGCGGGCGCGTTGCGATCCACCCGCAACAGACGCTCGGACGCGCCGTTGCGGTCGATGTTGAGATCGACCACGCGGTTGGCCTGATTGACCCGCGACAGGTCCTCGCGGTCGACCTCGCTCCAGGTGCCGCGCACGAAGGCGTGGCCGTTGCCCTTGCGGTCCCAGGTCACGAAGTCGTTGCCGGCCGCGTACACGCCGTTGTCGTTGAAGCGGCCCGGCTCGGTCTGGCTGGTGCGCGCCTGCTGGTAGGCGCCGCCGCGGTCCAGCGCGTGGATGAAGGGCTCGGCCTGCTCGTAGTTCACGAACAGGCGGCGCACGGTCGCGTACTCGCCGGGCAGGTTCGGATGGGCGCGGTCCTGGTCCAGGCGCGTGGGGTTGATCAGGGGATTGGCGGTGACGTGTTGCCAGACCGGATGCAGCGGGCTGTCGGGGTGGGAATTGCGCAGCGCGTTGACGACGTCGGCGCCGTGCAGGGCTTTGTCGCGACCGGTTTGGAAGTAGTCGGTCGCCGCCGGGCTCAAGTTACCGATGGCATCGCTGACGTCGTTCACGCTGTGGTACTGGCCGCGCTCCAGCGCGGCCAGGATCGGGCGCGCTTTCGCTTCATTCTGGTTGTAGACCTTGGCCACCATCGCGGCCAGCTTGACCTGATCGTCGCCCGAGGCGTCGCGGTACACCTGAGAACGTTGCAGCGGAGCGATCGCGCGATCCATGAGCTTGTCGACTTGGGCCACGTCGCGGTCATGCACCCAGGTCACACCAGCGTCCGACGCGAGAAAACTATCCAGGTGCGAGCGCACCGTAGCGTCGATGTCGCGCCCTTGTTCGTCACGAATGGCCGTACCCTTACGCCCGAGGTCCGCCGTGGTTTGATTCACCGGTGCCTGATTCAAGACCCAATCCGAATGATGGGTCCGTGCCCAGGCCTGGTAGGCGTTGACCAGATCGGCAGGTACGTTCTCGCCACCGGGGACGTTGGGTTGATAGTGCTGCCCTAGATCGGTCTGGATCGTACCTATGGTGTAGCCGCTGCGATCGGCCGTTTCGATCCGCGCGGTATCGGCCAGATCGCCGGCCACGGCGAGTCCGTAGGCCTTCTCGCCACTCTCGGAACTCACGCCCATAGCGAAATAGATGGTGGCGCGTAGTTCGGCGTTTGTCAGGCCAGGCCGCGCTGCAGGACGATGTTGGGGAGTATCGGTCATGGTCAGCCCCTCCTGGGCTTATTCGCCGGCGCAGGTTTCCGCGGGATCCAGGGGCGCGGCCTGGAATCGGGGCTGTCGACTGAGCGTGAGATAGCGATCGATCACTTTGCTGTATTGCTGGTACCACACCAAATGCTCGCCTTCGCGTTCGAAATACCCGACCTTGCGGGTGAACTTCGGACACACCTCGTAACCGCCGTTCTGCGCGACCTCGCTGCAAGCGTCGTATTCCAGCTTCTTGCCGCGCACATGGCCTTCAAACTTTCCGTCCGAACCGCTGAGGTCCGACCCGTCGGTCCAGGACCCCATATAGAGATCGCCTTCGCGCTTGAACGTAATGCCAACGTAGTGCCCCTTGGAGCAACGCGTACTGAAACCCCAGTCGCCGGCGAACGGATCGGCGCCTGCTTCGGTCGCCGCCGTCGTCGTCGCGGTAGGTCGCTCGTTCTGTGCCGAACAAGCGCTGCCCGACAAAGCCAATCCGGCCAGGCACAGCATTGTCCAGGCTTTGCGCTGGACGGATCGATCGAACATTCCGCTCTCCTTGTGGGCCTTCGATTTTCGCCTCGGAACCGTATGCAGCCCCGCTCCACTGATCAAAAGAATAGTGCCGCCCAGCCTGCGCAGCCGTCGCGCCAATTCGGCATTGGTGAGTCCCGGTCGTGCTGCGGGATGCTGATTCGGCGTATCGGTCATGATTCGCCCCTCCTGGGCTTACTCGTCGCATACTTCCGTCTGATCGACGACAGGAACTTGTTGTTGGGGTTGATGATCCAGGATTAGGTATTCGGTCCTTACGGCGCCGTCCCGGAGATACCACACCAGTTGTTCACCACGGCGGACGAAATACCCGGCGCCGCGGGTATACGAGGGACAACGTGCATACCCACCCCGTTGCTCGGTTACGGTGCATACGTCGTACTTGAGCTTGTCGTCGTCCTGCATTCCCTTGAACTCGCCGCTCGAGCCCCAGATGTCGGTGCCATCGCTCCAAGTGCCGGTATAGCGATCGCCTTCGCGCTTGAGCGTGATGCCGACGTAATGCCCCTTGTAGCAGCGAGTGCTGAAACCCCAGTCGCCGGCGAACGGATCGGCGCCTGCGTCCGTTGCCGCCCTCGTCGTCGCGGTAGGTCGCTGGTTCTGCGCCGAACAAGCGCTGCCCGACAAAGCCAGTCCAGCCAGGCACAGCATCGTCCAGGCTTTGCGCCGGACGCATCGATCGAACATTCCGCTCTCCTTGTGGGCTCTCGACTTGCGCCTCGGAGCCGTATGCGGTTCCGCTCCAATGATCATAAGAATAGCGTCGCCCAGCATGCGCGGACGTGTATGCGGCGACATTGCGGCGAATCGAAGCAGCGATGTGATTATTCGTGTGACTAACTACGCGCGAAGCGTGCCCGCAGTCGGCCATTCCAGTCGTTGACCGCGACGAGCAAGCGTTCGCGCAGCTTCGCGACGTCCTGGTCGGTGCCGACGACGGCCAGGCTGCGGGCGTGGCAGACCAGCGCGCCGCCCGCGCTTTCCTCGATGCGCCAGCGATGCTGGCCGGGCCAGGGGCCTTGCAGCAGGTCCCATTCGAGCCGGCGGCCGGGTTCGACGCAGGTCAGGCGCGCGACCGAGAGCGTTTCGTGTTCGCGCCAGCACAGCGCGGAGCCGGGCTGCGCCGGGCCCAATAAGTTGGAGGCCGAGATCCGGTCGTGCCATTGCGGCCAACAGGCGATGTCGATCAGGCAGGTCCAGATCGCGGCGGGGCTGGCATCGACGCGAGTACAGGCGCCGATGGCGATGGAAGTGGGAGGCGGTGTCAGAGGCGAACTCCTGTGCGGAATCGTGGGTGGTTGGTTCGGAACGAGGATGCGGCGCGAGCGACACCGGCTTCGGCGCCGCGCATGCGAGCAGACTCGGCATGGCGATGACCTCGCGCAGCGGCACGGGATCGGAAAGCTGGGTGTCCGGCGGCGAGCGCGCGGCGGCCTGTAACGCGATGCGATGCCGCGCGTGAGCGGCGGCGCAGGACGGCGTGTGGCGTGGGATACAGCGACCGGGATCGAGCGACCCGGTTGGAACCGTCGGGCGTTACCCGGCAGGGGACGCGGAAACCGAAGCCGAGGCCTGCGCCGGCCGAGTCTAGGCCGGCCGGATCGGCGACGGTTGGAAGAACATCGAAGCCCAGGCTGCGGCCGGAGCCGGGGCCAGTGCGGCAGCTGCGGCCGCGGAATCGGGCCGGAACGGACTCTGAAAACGAAAAACCCCTGATTTCTCAGGGGTTCTTCTGAAGAGTGGTGCCCAGGAGAGGACTCGAACCTCCACGGTTTTACCCGCTAGTACCTGAAACTAGTGCGTCTACCAATTCCGCCACCTGGGCCTATCGCGACGCTGTGGGCGCTGCGAGGAGGCGTATGTTGCGTTGCGGTGAGGCGGCTGTCAACGGTTTTGTCACAACGCCGGCTCAACGCCGGACTCGGCAAGGCCGCCCCCTGGCGCCCGCTCGGGCCGGCGCGGCGCGCGCCCGTGCCGCGGCCCCGATCGCCCCATGCCTTGGCGCCGGCACGTGCGCCGACTTGCGCGAGCACATAAGCCGAGATCGCGGCTCCGGCCCGGTACAGCGACGGGTAGAATCGCGAGGTCACGCCTTAGCGAGTTGATTGCGTTCCATGACTGAATCCGTACGTCCGGTGTTCCACGGCTTCGAACAGATCCCGCTGCGCGAGTACGCCGAGCGCGCCTACCTCGATTACTCGATGTATGTGGTGCTCGACCGCGCCCTGCCCTTCCTCGGCGACGGTCTCAAGCCGGTACAGCGCCGCATCATCTATTCGATGAGCGAGCTCGGCCTCAACGCCGGCGCCAAGCCGAAAAAATCGGCGCGCACCGTCGGCGACGTGATCGGCAAGTACCACCCGCACGGCGACAGCGCCTGCTACGAAGCGATGGTGCTCATGGCCCAGCCGTTCTCGTACCGTTATCCGCTGGTCGAGGGCCAGGGCAACTTCGGTTCCAGCGACGATCCCAAGTCGTTCGCGGCGATGCGCTACACCGAATCCAAGCTGACCCCGATCGCCGAAGTGCTGCTGGGCGAGCTCGCCCACGGCACGGTCGACTGGGTGCCCAACTTCGACGGTACCCTGGAAGAGCCGACCTGGATGCCGGCGCGCCTGCCGCATCTGCTGCTCAACGGCACCACCGGCATCGCGGTCGGCATGGCCACCGACGTGCCGCCGCACAACCTCAACGAAGTCGTCAGCGCCTGCGTGCGCCTGCTCGACGACCCGGACGCGACCACCCGCGACCTGTGCGAGCACGTGCTCGGCCCGGACTATCCGACCACGGCCGAGATCATCACCCCGCGCGCCGACCTGCTCGCGATGTACGAAACCGGCCTGGGCAGCGTGCGCGCGCGCGCCACCTGGGTGAAGGAAGCGCAGAACTTCGTCATCACCGCGCTGCCCTACCAGGCCTCGCCGGGCAAGATCATCGAGCAGATCGCGCAGCAGATGCGGGCCAAGAAGCTGCCCTGGCTGGAAGATCTGCGCGACGAATCCGACCACGCCAATCCGACCCGGATCGTGCTGGTGCCGCGCTCCAATCGTGTCGATGCCGAACAGCTGATGGGCCATCTGTTCGCGACCACCGACCTGGAAAAGAGCTACCGCGTCAATGTCAACGTGATCGGCCTGGACGGCCGTCCGCAGGTCAAGGGCCTGAAGGCGCTGCTGAGCGAGTGGCTGGTGTTCCGCACCGACACCGTGACCCGCCGTCTCACCCATCGCCTGGAGAAGGTCGAGCGCCGCCTGCACCTGTTGGAAGGTTTGCTGGTCGCGTTCCTGAACCTGGACGAGGTGATCCGCATCATCCGCAGCGAGGACGAACCGCGTCCGGTGCTGATGGCGCGCTTCGGGCTCAGCGAGGAGCAGACCGACTACATCCTCGAAACCAAGCTGCGCCAGCTGGCACGCCTGGAAGAGATGAAGATCCGCGGCGAGCAGGACGAACTCGCCGCCGAGCGCGAGAAGTTGATCGCCACCCTGGGCAGCAAGTCCAAGCTCAAGAAGCTGGTCAAGGACGAGCTGCTGGCCGACGCCAAGAAGTTCGGCGACGCCCGCCGTTCGCCGCTGGTCGCGCGCGATGCCGCCCAGGCGCTGTCGGAAACCGAACTGGTCGCCAGCGAACCGATGACCGTGGTGCTCAGCGAAAAGGGTTGGGTGCGCGCGGCCAAGGGCCACGACATCGACGCGTCGACCTTGAGTTATCGCGACGGCGACGGCCTGCTCGGCTCGGTCAAGAGCCGCAGCACCCAGCAGGTCGCGTTCCTGGATTCGACCGGACGCTCGTACTCGACCGTGGTCCACGGCCTGCCTTCGGCGCGCGGCAACGGCGAGCCGCTGACCGGGCGCTTCTCGCCCGCGGCCGGAGCCTCGTTCCAGGCCCTGGCCAGCGGCGACAACGACAGCCGCTTCGTGCTCGCCTCCAGCCACGGCTACGGCTTCGTCACCCGCTTCGAGAACCTCACCGGCCGCAACAAGGCCGGCAAGGCGATGCTGTCGCTGACGCCGAACGCCAAGGTCCTGCAGCCGGCCGCGGTCGGCACGGTCGAGCAGGACCGCGTGGCCGCGGTGACCAACGTCGGTCACCTGCTCGCGTTCCCGGTCTCGGAGCTGCCCGAACTCGACAAGGGCAAAGGCAACAAGATCATCGACATCCCCAAGGCCAAGCTCGGCACCGAGCGCGTGGTCGCGGTGGCGGTGGTCGCGCCCGGCACCACGCTCAGCGTCCGCTCCGGCAGCCGCAGCATGAGCTTGTCGTGGAAGGACCTGGACGCCTACGTGGGCGCGCGCGCCACCCGCGGCGGTCTGCTGCCGCGCGGCTGGCAGAAGGTCGAAGGCCTGTCGGTGGAATGAGCCCGCCCTAATGGAAGCTCAGTTCTGGCACCAGCGCTGGCGCGACAACCAGATCGGCTTCCATCAGGACCGGCCCTCGCCGTTGTTGCTCAAGCACTGGCCATCGCTGGGTCTGGCGCCGGGCAGCCGCGTATTCGTACCCTTGGCCGGCAAGACCCTGGACATGCCCTGGCTCGCCAGCCAGGGCCATCGGGTGCTCGGCGTGGAACTGTCGCGGATCGCGGTCGAGGATTTCTTCGCCGAGCATGATCTGCGGCCGGAGATCGTCGAGTCGCGTTATGGCCGCCACTACCGCGCCGGCGCGATCGAACTGATCTGCGGCGATGCTTTCGCGCTGGACAGCGAAGCGCTGGCCGGCTGCGCGGCGGTGTACGACCGCGCGGCATTGATCGCGCTGCCGCCGCCGCTGCGCCGGCGCTACATGCATGACCTCTATCCGCGCCTGCCCGCCGGCTGCCGCGGTCTGCTGATCACCCTGGAATATCCGCAGCACGAGAAGCAGGGACCGCCGTTCTCGGTGACCCAGCCCGAAGTGTTCGAGGGTTACGCCGAAGATTGGAAGGTCGAGGTACTCGAACGCCGCGACATCCTCGCCCAGCAACCCGGTTTCGTCTCCGAAGGCGTGACTCGCTTGGAAACGGTGGTGTACCGGCTCGAACGGACGTAAAAGCCGCAACTCTCGATGGTCGCCCTGCCAAGCGACGAATGCGATCCGACGAAACCCGGTTTTCGAGCGACGAGTCCGAGTGACAGCGTCACGGAACAGGCCAGACACTGAGCGCGACGGCCAGCTGGCCGTCGTTTGCCGCCGGCGACGGCACCGGCGCGGAAGCGCCGGCGAACCCAGGCCGCCGTCGGCTCCATCCACTCAAGCACGCAAGGATCTGCGTCCATGAAGCTCACCTGCTCCAACACCGCGCTGTTCGCAGCGGCTCTGTTGCTGTCCCCGATCGCCGCCGCCTCGCCGCCGCCGGATGCCAGCGCGCGCATACCGATCTGCAACGGCGGCTATTTCGCCGAGATGTCGCTGGACTTCGGCAATACCGGCACCACCGCGACCGTCGTGGCCAAAGCCACGGTGGTCAGCACACCGTTCAGTCCGTTCCCGCCGCCGCCCCCGTACTACAACGTCTACGCCGCCGCCTCGCACCGCCCGGACGCGAGCTCGGGCTGGGTCACCAACGACCAGAACCTCGAAGGCTACGGCGCGTATCCGGCATCGCCGGCCAGCGCGACCAAAATGGTGTTGCGCAGCCCGACCTGCGAACTGGCCGGCAACGCCGTGGTCAGCGTGCATTGCCCTGCCGGCAATTGGGAATACAAGACCCTGGAGCGGACCTGGGTCGGCTGCGGTCTGTAGGCACGCGAGAACACCGCAGCGGAATGCGGCGGCCGCACCGCCGCCACGAACGGGCGCCGCCATCGCGGCGCCCGTTTCGTTCGCACGCCGGGCTCAGCCCAGCGCAGCCTGGTGCACGCCCGCGACCGCACGCCCCGACGGGTCGGCCGCGTTCGCGAACGCCGCGTCCCAGGCGATCGCGGCCGGCGACGAGCAGGCGATCGATTTGCCGCCGGGCACGGTCTCGGCGCAGGCGGTGCCGGGGAAGTGGCGTTCGAAGATCGAGCGATAGTAGTAGGCCTCCTTGGTCTGCGGCGGGTTGATCGGGAAACGCCCCGCCGCCGCGGCGAACTCGCGGTCGCTGACGTGGGCTTCGGCGTGCGCCTTGAGCCCGTCGATCCAGCCGTAGCCGACGCCGTCGCTGAACTGCTCCTTCTGCCGCCACAGGATCTCGTCGGGCAGATAGCCCTCGAAGGCCTCGCGCAGCACGGCTTTCTCGATCCGGCCCTTGCCGGCCATCTTGGCCTGCGCGTCCATGCGCATCGCCACGTCCAGGAACTCGACGTCCAGGAACGGCACGCGCGGTTCCACGCCCCAGGCCATCATCGACTTGTTGGCGCGCAGGCAGTCGTAGCTGTGCAACGCGTCGAGCTTGCGCACCAGCTCCTCGTGGAACTCGCGCGCGTTCGGCGCCTTGTGGAAATACAGGTAGCCGCCGAAGATCTCGTCGCTGCCCTCGCCCGACAGCACCATCTTCACGCCCATCGCCTTGATCCGCCGCGCCAGCAGGAACATGGGCGTGGAGGCGCGGATGGTGGTCGTGTCGTAGGTCTCGATGTGCTGGATCACGTCCGGCAGCACATCCAGGCCTTCTTCGAAGGTATAGGTGAAGCCGTGATGCACGGTGCCCAGCGCCTTGGCAGCGATCTCGGCCGCGGCCAGGTCGGGCGAACCCTCCAGGCCGATCGCGAACGAGTGCAGGCGCGGCCACCAGGCCTCGGCCTGATCGTCCTCTTCGATGCGGCGGCGCGCGAAACGCGCCGCGCAGGCCGCCACCAGCGACGAGTCCAGGCCGCCCGACAACAGCACGCCATAGGGCACGTCGCTCATCATCTGCCGGTGCACGGCACGCTCGAAGGCGTTGCGCAGTTCTTCCTTGCCGACTTCGACACCGCGCGTGGCCTCGTAGTCGCGCCAGGGCTTGTCGTAGTACTTCACCGGCACCCCGACTTCGCTGTCGTAGTAGTGACCGGGCGGGAACGCGGCAACGTCGTCGCACAAGCGCGCCAGCACTTTCATTTCCGAAGCCACCCACAGGCGGCCGTCGGCATCGTGCCCCCAGTACAGCGGGCACACGCCGAGCGGGTCGCGCGCGATCACGTAGCGCCCGCGCGCCGCGTCCCACAGGGCGAAAGCGAAGATGCCGTTGAGGCGGTTGAGCAGTTCGCCCAGGTCGCCGCCCTCGCGGTACAGCGCGTTGATGACCTCGCAATCGGACTTGGTCTGGAAGGCGTAGGGCGCAGTCAGCTGCTGCTCGAGCTCGCGGTGGTTGTAGATCTCGCCGTTGACGGCCAAGGCGAGCTCGCCGTCCGCCGAACGCAAGGGCTGCGAGCCGCCGGTGGGGTCGACGATGGCCAGGCGCTCATGCACCAGCAGCGCGCGCGGATCGACGCTGACGCCGGACCAGTCGGGGCCGCGGTGGCGTTGGCGCGCCGACAGGGACAGGGCCAGCGGCCTGAGCGGTCTCAGGTCGGCGCCGGGGCGGAGGTCGAACAGGCCGAGGATCGAGCACATCGGGGAATCTCCAAGCTGAGGGGGAACCGCTTTTCTTCAGATCCCCGGCCATGGATGGCCGGGCTCTTGTTCAAGGACGAACGACTGATAAACCCTGGAAATGAAAAAGCCCGCGCTGGTCGGCGCGGGCTTCGTGAGCGATTGAGCGTGTGTTGCGCGCGCTAATCGCCGGCCCGCGGGAGGCTGGCGTTATTGCGATTGTTATTGTTCGACGCAGCCACGGCCGCGCGGCCGCGCAGGGCGGCGCTGCGGATCGGGACGAGGGCGAAAGGACGGGACATGACCCGATCCTGCTTGAGGCCGGGACGGTTTGCAAGCGGCCGCCGCCGCGGCCCGCCCCGGCCGCCTGCCGCGGACCGCCGCGGCCCCGGAACGGAGCGGCCAATCGGCTAAGCTGCGGCGCGGAGGGAACTCATGGCCAAATGGATCAAGCGCGGCCTGCTCGCGCTGGGGGTGGTGGCGTTGCTCGCGGTCGCGGGCGCCTGGTGGCTGCTGCGCGGCAGTCTGCCGCAGCTGGACGGCGAACTGAGCCTGCAAGGCCTGTCGGCGCCGGTGACCGTGCAACGCGACGCCCAGGGCGTGGTCACCATCGACGCCGCCAGCGAAGCCGACGCGATCCGCGCGCTGGGCTACATACACGCCCAGGAACGCTACTTCGAGATGGACCTGCTGCGCCGCACCGCGGCCGGCGAGCTGTCGGCGCTGTTCGGGCCGATCGCGGTCGAAGTCGACCAGCGCCGGCGCATGCACCGGCTGCGCGCGCGCACCGAACAACACCTGGACAGCTTCGCCGGCGAGCAGCGCCCACTGCTGCAGGCCTACACCGACGGCGTCAACGACGGCCTCGCCGCGCTGCGCGCCCGGCCCTGGCCCTACCTGCTGCTGGGCACCGAACCGGCGCGCTGGCAGTTGGCCGACTCGGCCCTGGTCGGCTACGCGATGTACTTCGACCTGCAGGACGCCGACAACCTGCGCGAACGCGCCTTGTGGAAGCTGCGCCCGGCCCTGCCCGCGAGCCTGTACGCCTTGCTGACCCACGACGGCAGCACCTGGGACGCGCCGCTGTTCGGCAACGCCCGCGGCGACGCCCAGCTGCCCGACGCGGCCACCCTGAACCTGCGCGCCCTGCCCGCACCCGGCAACGAAACCCTGACCGAAGCGCCGCGCCGCAACGAGGTCGGCAGCAACAACTTCGCCATCGCCGGCACGCGCACGCGCGACGGCCGCGCCATCGTCGCCGACGACATGCACCTGGGCCTGCGCGCACCCAACCTGTGGTTCCGCGCGCGCCTGCGCTACGCCGACCCGCGCGTGCCCGGCGGCCGCATCGACGCCGGCGGCTTCACCCTGCCCGGCCTGCCGGCGCTGGTGGTCGGCAGCAACGGCCGCATCGCCTGGGGCTTCACCAACAGCTATGGCGATTGGCTGGATTGGGCGATCGCGCCCGGTTGCGCCGGCGCCGCGCCCAAGGCCTGCGCCGGACTGCGCACGTATGAGGAGCGCATCGAGGTCAAGGGCGAGGCCGCACGCGTGCTGCGCGTGCGCGAGACCGCCTGGGGCCCGCTGATGCACGACAACGCCGACGGCAGCGCGCTCGCGCTGCGCTGGTCGGCGCACCTGCCCGGCGGGCTCAACCTGGGCCTGGCGAAACTGGTGCGCGCGCAATCGCTGGACGAAGCCATGCGCGACGCCCAGAGCGTGGCGATGCCGGTGCAGAACCTGGTGGTCGGCGATCGCACAGGCCGGATCGGCTGGCGCCTGCTCGGCCCGATCCCGCAGCGCGCGCCGGCCTGCACCGGCGCGGTGCCGCTGGCCGCCGACGCGGCCGCTGCCTGCCCGCCGTGGGGCGTGCGCACCGATGTCGCGCCGCAACTGCTCGACCCGCCCGGCGGACGCCTCTGGACCGCGAACTCGCGCACCCTGGAACGCGCGGAGCTGGCGCGCATCGGCGACGGCGGCCTGGTGCTGGGCGCGCGCGCGCAGCAGATCCGCAACGACCTGATGTCCAAGCAGCGTCTCGACGAACGCGACCTGCTGCGCATCCAACTCGACGACCGCGCGATCTTCCTCGCGCGCTGGTGGACCCTGCTGCGCGACCAGGCGGCACGCTCGAAGAATTCGCCGGCGCTGACCGAACTGGCGGCCGCAGCCGCGCATTGGGAAGGCCGGGCGGTGCCGGAATCGGTGAGCTACCGGCTGGTGCGCTCCTGGCGCCTGGCCGTGCACGACCGTCTGATCGACGGCCTGACTGCGCCGGCACGGGCGCGGCAGGGCCGCGATTTCGAGATGCCGGAACTGCCGCAGTTCGAAGGCGTGGCCTGGCCGCTGGTCACGCAGCGGCCGCCGCACCTGCTGCCGCGCCGCTATCCGAGCTGGGAGGCGCTGTTCGAGGACGCCGCACGCCAGGTTCGCGACGATCTCGCCAAACAGGGGCCGCTGAGCGAGCGGCGCTGGGGCGAACGCAATACCGCCGCGATCTGCCACCCGCTGTCGCGGGCGCTGCCCGACTTCGCCAAGCCGGTGCTGTGCATGCCCGCGGACGAACTGCCCGGCGACGTCGCCATGCCGCGCGTGCAGCGCAAGGATTTCGGCGCCTCCGAGCGCATGGTGGTCGCGCCCGGACACGAGGCCGAGGGCATCATCCATATGCCCGGCGGCCAGAGCGGCCACCCGCTGTCGCCGTACTGGGGCGCGGGCCACGACGATTGGGTGCAGGGCCGGGCGTCGCCGTTCCTGCCCGGGGCGACGCGCTATACGTTGAAGTTCAAGCCGCGCTGAGGCGTGGCGGAGGTTGGGGTCGCGCAGCCGTTCGGGGTTGCGCGATCGCGGCTTACGCCGCTCCCACAGCATGCAGGCACCGCCGCTCTCTGTGGGAGCGGCGTAAGCCGCGATTACGACACCTCATCCGGTGCGGAGCCAGCCACACGCCCATCGATGCAGTCGAGCGGCTTACGCCGCCTGCAGCAGCAACCGCTGGCGTCGCCGTTCCTGCCGGGGGCGACGCGCTACACGCTGACGTTCAAGCCGCGCTGAAGCGTGGCGAATGTTGGGGTCGCGCAACCATTCGGGTTTGCGCGATCGCGGTTCACGCCGCTCCCACAGAATGCAGGCACGGCCGCTCTCTGTGGGAGCGGCGTAAGCCGCGATTACGGCACTTCATCCGGTGCGAAGCTGGCCGCACGCCCATCGACGCAGTCGAGCGATTACGCCGCCTGCAGCAGCAAGCGCTCGATCAAGGCCAGATACAAATCCGGCAACGCTTCCAGATCGGCGACCGACACGTTTTCGTCGACCTTGTGGATGCTGGCGTTGATCGGGCCGATCTCGATGCATTGCGCACCCAGCGGAGCGATGAAGCGCGCGTCCGAGGTGCCGCCGCCGGTGCTTTCTTCCGGCGCCGCGCCTGCGAAGCCCGTCAGTACCTCGCGCGCAGCGGCGCGCAGCGGCCCTTCCGGCGTGTAGAACGGTTCGCCACCGCGGAACCAGCGGATCTCGTATTCCAGCCCGTGCATGCGCAGCACCTGCTCGCACTCGCGCTCCAGGCTCTCCGCGTTCCAGCTCGGGTTGTAGCGCAGGTTGAACAGCACTTGCAGCTCGCCCGGGATCACGTTGTTGGCGCCGGTGCCGGCATGCACGTTGCTGATCTGCAAGCTGGTCGGCGGGAAGGTCTCGTAGCCTTCGTCCCAGCGGCGCGCCACGAGTTCCGACAGCGCCGGCATCGCCTGATGGATCGGATTGCGCGCCTTGTCCGGGTAGGCGACATGGCCCTGCACGCCGATTACGTTCAAGGTCGCCGACAAGGTGCCGCGACGGCCGACGCGCAGCAGGTCGCCGAGCTTGCGCGTCGATGAAGGTTCGCCGGTCACGCACCAGTCGATGCGCTCGCCGCGGGCGCGGAAGGTGTCGGCGACGCGGCGCACGCCGTCGATGGCGTCGCCCTCCTCGTCCGAGGTCAGCAACAGGGCGACCCGGCCGGGATGCTGCGGATGCGCAGCGGCGAAGCGTTCCAGCGCGACCACGAACGCGGCCACGCTGCCCTTCATGTCGGCCGCGCCGCGGCCGTACAGCACGCCGTCGCGTATTTCCGGCAGATAGGGATCGCTAGCCCAGGCATCGACCGGACCGGACGGAACCACGTCGGTATGGCCGAGCAGCACCAGCGTCGGCCCCGCATCGGCGCCGTGCACGGCCCAGAGATTGTCGACCTCGCCGTAGCGCAGGTGTTCGCAGGCGAAACCCACGCGGGTCAGGCGTTCGGCGATCATGCGCTGGCAGCCCAGGTCGTCGGGCGTGACCGAGGGACGCGCGATCAAATCGCAGGTCAGCGCCAACACCTCACTGGCCGGCGCCGCGCTCACGAACCGATCCCGAAGCGCTGCTTGAAACCGTTGTCGCTGAAGCCCTGGGTGACCGTGCCGTCGTCGGCGACCACGACCGGGCGCCGGATCAGCTGCGGGTATTCCTTCAGCAACAGCTTCCACTCCGCGTCCGAGGCCGGTTCCTTACGGTTCGGCGGCAGCGTGCGCCAGGTGGTCGAGGATTTGTTGATCATCGTGTCCCAGCCGCCGAGCTGGTCGCGCCAGCCGAGCAGCGTCTCCGGCGTCTGCCGGTTGTCGCGGTAATCGACGAAGGTATGCGCGACGCCGAAGCGGTCCAGCCACTTGCGGGCCTTCTTGCAGGTGTCGCAGTTGTTCAAGCCGTAGAGCGTGGTCATGCGGCGCCGCCCTCAGTCCGCCAGGCCGCGCAGCAAATCGTTGATGCTGGTCTTGGAGCGCGTCTTGGCGTCGACCTGCTTCACGATCACCGCGCAGTACAGCGAATGCGAGCTGTCCTTCGCCGGCAGCTGGCCGGACACGACCACGCTGTACGGCGGGACGTAGCCGTAGCTGATCTCGCCGGTGGCGCGGTTGTAGACGCGGGTGCTCTGGCCCAGGAACACGCCCATGCCGATCACGCTGTGGTGGCCGACGACGAAGCCCTCGACCACTTCCGAACGCGCGCCGATGAAGCAGTGGTCTTCGACGATGGTCGGCGAGGCCTGCAGCGGTTCCAGCACGCCGCCGATGCCGGCGCCGCCGGAGAGGTGGCAGTGCTTGCCGATCTGGGCGCAGGAGCCGACCGTGGCCCAGGTGTCGACCATGGTGCCTTCGCCGACGTGGGCGCCGATGTTGACGAAGCTCGGCATCAGCACCACGTCCTTGCCGATGTGGGCGCCGCGGCGGGCGATCGCGCCAGGCACGACGCGCGCGCCGAGCTTGCGGAAATCGGCTTCGCCGTAGCCTTCGAAGCGCGCCGGGATCTTGTCCCAGAACGGCGCCGGGTCGGCTTCGACCAGCTGCATCTCGTTGACGCGGAAGTACAGCAGCACCGCCTTCTTCAACCATTCGTTGACGGTCCAGCCGCCCTTGCCGTCCGGTTCGGCGACGCGGAACTCGCCCTGTTCCAGGCCCGAGATCACCCGCTCCACGGTCGGCCGCGTCGAGCCTTCGATCTCGTCCGGCGTCAGCATCGTGCGGCGCTCGAACGCGCTGTCGATCATGAACTTGAGCTCGTCGATGCCCGGCGCCTTGGGCGCGGACTTCTTGCGGACGGTCTTCTTGGCGGTCTTGGCGGGGCTCATCGGTGGTCTCCTTCCAGGCAGGCGAGCAGCGCGTCGCGCAGTGCCTGCTGTTGCGTTTCGTCGAGCGCGCGGTCGCGCCCGTCGGTGTCGGGGCTGGTGATCTGGAACACGTCTTCGGCGCGTTCGCCGAAGGTGGCGATGCGCGCGTCGTGCACGCGCAGCGCCTGGTTGCGCAAGGTCATGGCGACGTCGGCGAGCAGGCCCGGCCGGTCGGTGCAGACCAGGCTGAGCAGCGTGCGTTCGCCGCCGGCGCTGTCGCTGCCGGATTTGTCGACGGTGTTGAAACCGATCTGCGGCACGATGCGGAAATGCTTGAGGTGGCGCGGCTGGGCGCGGCGCGCGGGTTTGACCCGGTCCAGCGGCGCGGCCAGGGTCGCGGCGAGGCGGCGTTCGACTTCTTCGGCCGACGGCGGATGGCGCGGGTCGGTGGGTACGACTTCGAAGGTGTCGAAGATCGTGCCCTGCGGGCCGTCGAGCACGCGCGCCTGCTGGATCGCCAAGCCCAGGCGGTCGAGCGTGGCCACGATCGCGGCGAACAGGCCGTCGCGGTCGGGCGAGTGCACGAACACCTCGAGCGCGCCGGCGAGCGCGCTGACCGGACGCGCACGCACGCGGGTCTCGCCGACCAGTACGCCGCGCAGCGAGGCGGCCTGCCAGGCGATCTGGTCGGGGCGGCCGCGCTGGAAGCCGATCTCGGGCATGCGCGCGAACAGCGCCGCGATTTCGTCGTCGCCGCTGCCGAACGCGGCCAGCATGGCGTGCGCGGCGGCGCGGGTTTCGGCGGCGCGCTCGGCGCCGGCGACCGGGTGTTCCAGGCCGCGCCGCAGCGCCAGGCGGGTGGCGGTGTAGAGGTCGGCCATCAGCCGGTCCTTCCACGCGTTCCACAGTTTGGGCGAAGTGCCGGCGATGTCGGCGCAGGTCAGCAGATACAGATGATCCAGGCGTTCGCGATCGGCGACCTTGCCGGCGAAGCGGTGGATCACTTCCGGATCGGCGATGTCCTGCTTCTGCGCGGTCACCGACATCAGCAGGTGTTGGCGCACCAGCCATTCGATCAGCGCGGTGTCGGATTCGCTCAGGCCCATGACCGTGCCGAACACGCGCGCGTCTTCGCCGCCGAGTTCGGAATGGTCGCCGCCGCGGCCCTTGGCGATGTCGTGGAACAGGCCGGCCAACAGCAGCAGTTCCGGCTTGCGCAGGCGCGGCCAGACTTCGTGGGCGATGCTGAAACGCTCGTCGGCCACGCCCGAAGCGAAGCGCGCCAGATTGCGCAGCACCGCCAGGGTGTGCTGATCGACCGTGTAGACGTGGAACAGGTCGAACTGCATGCGCCCGGAGACTTTCGAGAACGCCGGAATCCAGCGCCCGAGCACGCCCAGGCGGGCCATGCGTTCGAGCGCGTGGACCGGATGCGGGCCGCGCAGGATCGCCAGGAAGCGCTCGCGCAGGGCTGGTTCGGCCGTGTCGAAACTGGGGATGCGCGCCAGCGATTCGGCCAGCGCGCGCGCGGTGCGCGAATGCAGGCCGCGCACCGCGTCGTGCTCGGCCCAGGCCGCGAACAGGGCGAAGATATCGTCGGCGTCGCGCGGCCATTGCGGCGAGCGCGCGGCGATGTAGTCGCGGCGCAGTTCGAAGTCCGCGAACGCGCCGCGCAGCGGCACCGGCGCCGGCTCGCCTTCGATCTGCTCCTCGTAGCGCTGCAGCAGGCGCTCGCCGATCCGCAGCACCAGCGCGGCGCTGCGGTAGAAGCCCTGCATCATCTGTTCGACGGCGAGGTTGTCGGCGTTGTCGACGTGGCCCAGGCGTTCGGCCAGCAGCTTCTGGTAGTCGAAGCGCAGGCGTTCCTCGCGCTTGCGCGCGACCAGGTGCAGGCCGAAGCGCAGCCGCGACAGGGCGCGGCGTTCGCGTTCCAGGGTGGTCAGCTCATCGATGCCGAGCTGGCCGATCGCGACCAGCGATTCCAGATCGGCGGTGCCGATGATGCGCAGCGCCATCCAGTGCAGTGTCTGGACGTCGCGGAGGCCGCCGGGGCCTTCCTTGAGGTTGGGTTCGAGATTGTCGGCGGTGTCGCCGTAGCGGGCATGGCGCTGGCGCAGTTCTTCGCGCTTGGCCAGGAAGAACTCGCGCGCCGGCCACACGTACAGCGGCGCGATCGCAGCCTGCAGGGTCGCGCCGGCGTGGTGGTCGGCCGAGAGCGGGCGCGCTTCCAGCATCGCGGTGAGCACGGTGATGTCGGCCGCGGCCTCGGTGCACTGCGCGGCCGAGCGCACGGCGTGGCCGACCGGCAGGCCGGCGTCCCACAGCAGGGTGAAAAAGCGGCCCAGGGCTTCGGCCTGGGCGGTCTGGGCCTCGGGCTCGGCCAGCACCAGCAGGTCGATGTCCGATTGCGGAAACAGCTCGCCGCGGCCGTAGCCGCCGACCGCGAACAGCGCCAGCGGCGCGTCGGCGGCGATGCAGTCGCGCCAGGCCGCGCGCACTTCGGCGTCGACGGCGTCGGCGCGCACGCGCAGCAGGCGGTCGATGTCGATGCCGTCGACGGGCGTGTCGGCGCCGGCGTCGAAGCGTTGCGCCAGCGCCGCGTCGACCGCGCTCAAGGCGGCGCGGATCGATGCCGCCCGCTCGGCGCCGTGCGCCGTTGCACCCGGCTCCGCCGGGCCCGAGCCGGCGGCGGCGCTACCGGTCATAGATCGTTGTCGTCGCCGGGCAGCCGGGTGAGGATCTCGACGCCGTCGTCGGTCACCGCGACCGTGTGCTCCCACTGCGCCGAGAGCTTGCGGTCCTTGGTGACCACGGTCCAGCCGTCGGGCAACAACTTGGTGTGGCGCGCGCCTTCGTTGATCATAGGTTCGATCGTGAAGGTCATGCCCGGCTTCAGCACCAGGCCTTCGCCGGCGCGGCCGTAATGCAGCACCTGCGGGTCTTCGTGGTAGATGCGGCCGATGCCGTGGCCGCAGTACTCGCGCACCACGCTGAAGCGTTCGGATTCGGCGTACTGCTGGATCGCCGCGCCGATGTCGCCCAGGGTCGAACCCGGCTTGACCGTGCGGATGCCGCGGAACATCGCTTCGCGGGTCACGTCGACCAGGCGCTTGGCCATGACCGAGGGCGCGCCGACGATGTACATGCGGCTGGTATCGCCGTGCCAGCCGTCCTTGATGACGGTGACGTCGATATTGACGATGTCGCCTTCCTTGAGGACCTTGGATTCGCTCGGGATGCCGTGGCAGATGACGTTGTTGACCGAGGTGCAGACCGTCTTCGGGAAGCCCTTGTAGCCGACGTTGGCCGGAATCGCGTGCTGCACGTTCACGATGTGGTCGTGGCAGAGCTTGTCCAGGGCCTCGGTGGTGACGCCGGGCTTCACGTGCGGGGCGATCATCTGCAGCACTTCGGCGGCCAGGCGGCCGGCGACGCGCATCTTCTCGATCTCGTCCGGGGTTTTGATGGTAATGGGCATGCCGGCATTATCGCCTATTCACGCCCTTCGATCATGGCGACGCGCGGTCCACAGCGTGCCGTCGCCGCCTTCAGCCGCCCAATCGGAGCAATCCGCATGCCGTCGCGCCGCGTTTCCACCGCCCTGATCGCCCTCGCCCTGGTGCTGAACGGCCCGGTCCATGCCGCCGACCCGGCGCCGTCCTGGGTCGAGCTCGCGCCCGGGCTGTCGGCCTGGAGCGGGCCGGCCACCACCGTGTTGCTGGCCGAATCCGAGCACGGCGCGCTGTTGGTGGACAGCGAAACGGCCAAGGCCGCGCCGGCGCTGGCCCAGGCCCTGGCCGGCCGCAAGCCGCTGCGCTATGTGGTCAACACCCATTGGCACGGCGACCATGCCGGCGGCAACGAGGCTCTGGCCGCGACCGGCGCCATCCTGATAGCGCACGAGAACGCGCGCCGGCGCATGGCCGAGCCCACTTTCCTAAAGCACCACAACCGGGTGGTTCCGCCCCTGCCCGCGGCCGCGTTGCCGGACCTGACCCTGATCGGCGACGGCCGGGTACGCCTGGACGGCCTGGAGGTACGGCTGATCCATGTGCCGGCCGCGCACACCGACGGCGACCTGCTGGTCCACTTTCCGGCCGCCAACGTGCTGCACCTGGGCGACTGCTTCTTCAACGGCCTCTACCCGATCATCGACACCGGCGTCGGCGGCACCGTGGACGGCCTGATCGCCGCCCTGGACCGGGCCCTGGGCCTGGCCGACGAGCGCACCCGGATCGTCGCCGGCCACGGCCCGATCGGCAGCCGGGCCGATCTCAAGGCTGCGCGAGACATGCTCGCCGAGGTCCGCGAGCGCGTCGCCCGGCTCAAGCGCGCCGGCCGGACCCGCGAACAGGTCCTGGCCGCCGCCCCGACCGCCGACCTGGACCCGCGCTGGGGCCAGGGCTGGGTCAAGCCGGCCCAGATCGTCGGCTCGGTCTACGACAGCCTGCGCTGAGACCCGGCCCAGCCCGCTTGCTCCGGTAATGGGCGCTGCGGCCCCCGCCAGCCCGGCTCGGTTGCTCCAAACCCCTGTCCCGGCTACACTTCGCCGGCTTTGCGGACGGTCTCGACCTGCCGCGCCGCCCACGCCGGGCGTCACCGGCGAATACACACCCGCTGCCACAGCCCGTGCCGGGGTGCCTCGTACAGCTAAACGTACGCGGTTCGGACACGGAAGCAGCGGGGAGGCCCAACCCCGGAACCACGCACCGCCGGCCCCGCCTGCGGCGCACCGCCCTCATCGTTCGCGGCGGCCGGTTCCTTGCCTATCGGAGTCATGCAATGCCCCAGATCACCATGCGCCAGATGCTGGAAGCCGGCGTCCATTTCGGCCACCAGACCCGTTACTGGAACCCCAAGATGGGTCCGTACATCTTCGGCGCCCGCGGCAAGATCCACATCATCAACCTCGAGAAGACCGTTCCGCTGTTCAACGACGCGATGAACTTCATCTCGGGCATCGCGCAGAAGCGCGGCACCATCCTGTTCATCGGCACCAAGCGCTCGGCGCGCGAGTCGATCAAGGAAGAGGCCGAGCGTTGCGGCATGCCGTACATGACCCAGCGCTGGCTGGGCGGCACCCTGACCAACTTCCGCACCGTCAAGCAGTCGGTGTCGCGCCTGAAGGAACTGGAAGCCGGCGAAACCGACGGTTCGTTCCAGAAGCTGGTCAAGCACGAAGTGCTGGGCCTGCGTCGCGAGCGCGAGAAGCTGCTGGCCTCGCTGGGCGGCATCAAGGAAATGAACCGTCTGCCCGACGCGCTGTTCGTGATCGACATCGGTCATGAAGACATCGCGATCAAGGAAGCCAAGAAGCTCGGCATCCCGGTCGTCGCAGTCGTCGACACCAACTACGATCCGGCCCTGGTCGACTACGCCATCCCGGGCAACGACGACGCCATCCGCGCCGTTCAGCTGTACGCCCGCGCCGCCGCCGACTCCGTGCTGGAAGGCAAGGCCGCCGCGCCGGCCGCCGGCATGCGCGAGGAAGACTTCGTCGAGCTCGACGCCGAAGGCAACCCGGTCGCGAAGGAAGACCGCAAGGCCGCTCCGCGCGGTCGCGCCCCGGCCAAGAAGGGCCCGGCTCCGGCCGGCGCCAAGAAGGACGCTCCGGCGGCCGAGTAAGCGTCATGTAACGCAGCCGCGCGACACTGCGCGGCTGCGTTTGCACGCATCCGCTCTCGTAGGAGCGGCGTAAACCGCGATCCGCCGCCCTTGCAGGCGACGCGGCCGCGATTTACGCCGCTCCTACCAGACTTTACGAATACTGAGGTAACCCCATGGCTGAAATCACCGCTTCCCTGGTCAAGGAACTCCGCGAGCGCACCGGCGCCGGCATGATGGAGTGCAAGAAGGCGCTCGTCGAAAACAACGGCGACATCGATGCGTCGGCCGAATGGCTGCGCAAGTCCGGTCTGGCCAAGGCCGACAAGAAAGCCGACCGCGTCGCCGCCGAAGGCCGCATCGCGGTCGCGCAGGACGGCGGCAAGGCCGTGCTGGTCGAGATCAACTCCGAGACCGACTTCGTCGCCAAGGACGCCAACTTCCTCGGCTTCACCGAAACCGTCGCCCAGGTCGCCCTGAGCTCCGGCGCCGCCGACGCCGAAGCGCTGAAGGCCGCCAAGCTGGCTTCCGGCGAGACCATCGAGGAAACCCGCGCCGCCGTCATCGCCAAGGTCGGCGAGAACGTGCAAGTGCGTCGCCTGGTCCGCATCGACAGCCCGAACAACGTCGCCGCCTACGTGCACGGCGGCCGCATCGGCGTGCTGATCGAGGTCAAGGGCGGCGACATGGACCTGGCCCGTGGCCTGGCGATGCATGTCGCGGCGATGAACCCGCCGCACATCAAGGCCAGCGACGTGCCGGCCGAGTTCGTCGCCAAGGAAAAGGAAATCGAGCTCGCCAAGATGACCGACAAGGACAAGGCCAAGCCGGCCGACATCCTGGAGAAGATCATCGGCGGCAAGATCGCCAAGATCGTCAACGAGGTCACCCTGTACGGTCAGCCCTACGTGCTGGACACCAACCAGACCGTCGAGCAGGTCCTCAAGGCCGCCGGCGCCGAGGTCATCACCTCGCAGCGTCTGGCCGTGGGCGAAGGCATCGAGAAGCAGACCGACGACTTCGCCGCCGAAGTCATGAAGCAGGCGGGCCTGGCGTAAGCCGCCGCTGTTTCGGGTCGAAGAAAGCCGCGGACCTCCGCGGCTTTCTTTTGTGCGTCGTTCAAGGCTCTGAGCGCGGGATTTGAGAATGCAGCCCGAGTTCCGCTCGCGGGATGAGTCGCACGAGCGAGGCGTCCCTGCTCGTCCAACCTGCCAGGCAAAGAAAAGGCCGCGTATTCCGCGGCCTTTTTGTCGCTGCAAGACGGCTAAGCACCCGGCCCTCCTCCATTGCGCAGAAGGAAGAACCAGGGCCGTCATGCTCAACCCTGCTGCTGGAAATACACCTCTTCGTACGGCTGCACCACCACCCAGCCGGTGCCGGCGAACTTGAGCTGGATGCTCTCGCCCGAACCGCGGCCGAGCAGCGTGCCCAGCGAGATGTCGGTGACGATGTCGGGGCTGAGGTTGCCCGACCAGGCCACGGTCGCATTGGGGTCGGTGAACACCGGCTGGTCCGGGGTCACGGCCAGGGTCAGCGGCTCGTAGTGCGAGGTGATCGCGACCACGCCGCTGCCCGAGAGCTTCATGTTGAACAGGCCGCCGGACATCATGCCCGAGACCTTGCGCATCATCTTGATCTCCGAGGCGATGCCGTCCTCGTAGGCGAGCACGTCGTTGCCGTTGACGAAGATCGACTCGCCGGCCAGGCGCAGCAGGGTGATCTTCTTGCCGGCGTCGGCGATGTAGACCCGGCCCTGCCCTTCCATCTTCATCATCTGGGTGCCTTCGCCGCTGATCGCCTTCTTCAGCAGGTTGCCCAGGCCCTGCTCCAGCATGCCCTGGCGGACGAACTTCACACCGCCGCGATAGGCCACCATCGAGCCGGACTTGGCCCAGATGCGGCCGTTGAGTTTGACCTCGAGCAGATGCGAGCTTTCGAGTTCGAAGGTCTCGGGGCTGAGGTCCTTCTGGCTGCTGGTTTCGACGAAATCCTTGAGATTCTTGATGCTCATATGCGGTCCTGCGCCAATGGGACCGGCAGCATAAGCCACCGCAAGCGCGCCGGCATGACAAAAAAAGGCCGCCTGGCAGGCGGCCTGAGGTGCTGGGAGAGAGATCCCGACGTTGCGGCGCCGCATTCGGCGCCCCTCCGTCTCGACCGTGCCTGGCCGCCGTGCGCTATACGTCGTCCGACGGTCAGAACTGCAGGGAGTAGCGCGCGTTGACGGCGTGGTCGCGCGACTCGTCGGCCCACTGGCCGCTGTAGCTGAATTCGAGCAGGCCACCGCCGCCCAGGCGCGCGGCCAGGCCGGCTTCGAGCACGGTCGCGTCCTGCGCCAGCGAGGCGCCGTGCACGTCGAACGCGCCGCCGTTGTGCCAGGCCACCGCGGCCGACGGCGTTTCCGCGCCGCCGACGTGGCGCCGGCCGATGCCGCCGCGCAGGCTCAGCCAGGTTGCTTCCTGCTGCGCGCCCTTGAGGCCGACGTTGAAGCGCAGGCCCAGCGTCGACAGGTCCAGGCGCTGGTCGGCGCTAGCGCCGCTCAGGGCGGCCACGCCGCCGCTTTCCTGGAAGCCGTCGCTGCCCACGCGCACGTGCGCGTACTGCGCGTACGGCTCCCACTCCCAGGCGCCGGTGGCGATGCGGTAGCCGCCTTCGACGAAGGCCTGGCGGGTGTCGCCGTCGTAATCGGCGCGGGTGCGGTCGGCCAGGCCGGGGAAGCTCACGTTGCGTTCGATCTCGATGTCGTGGCGCGCATAGCCGGCGCCGGCGCGCAGGCCGAAACCGCCCCAGTTCTGGCCCAGGTACACACCCACGTGGCGGGAACGGACTTCGCCGCGCGAACGCCGCGCGCCGAGCCGGGCGTCGCTGCGGCCGAGGCCGCCGAGCACGCCCAGGCGCCAGCCGTTGCCGAAGCGGTAGTCGTAGCCGAGCAGACTGGCGTCGCCGTTGTAGCCGACTTCGCCGGCGTTGCCGTCGGCGTGCAGGCTGCCGCCGTTCTTGAGCAACTGGATCCAGGCCGCGGACTGCGCCTCGCCCTCGTCAGCGGCATCGAACGCGCCGCTGCCGGCTTGCGCGCGCGCCAGCGACGCCTCGCGCACGTGGCGGCTGTCGTCGATCAATACCGAGCGCAGGCTCGCATGCAGCTCGCCGCTGAGCGCATCGAGCGCGTCCATGGCCTGGGCCGGGAACAGCTGGGTCAGCGGCTGCGGCAGGCCCTGGTTCATCGCCAGCGCATCGGCCGCGCCCGCCGCCGAACGCTGGTTGTAAGTGTTAGCGGCGCTGGCGATGCTGGCGCCACGGACCACGTCGATAGCGACCCGGTCGGCGCCGTAGGCCAGATCGAACTTGAGGAAGGGCGAGAACGCGCTGTGGTCGATGCCGGCGAAGCGGCCGTCGACACCGGAGGTCGCCGACAGGATGCGGTAGCTTTGGCCGAGCAGGTACGTGCCCGGGCTGTGGAATACCCGCACCGTGCCGCCTTCCAGGGTGGCGCGGCCGTTGACCGACAGCAGGTCGGAGGCGGACGGCGCGGACAGCTCGACCTGGTAGACCGAACCCGCGGCCTGGGTGTAGTCGCCATCGACGGTCAGAGTGCCAATGGAATTGCCCGGCGCGATCGTGCCTTCGACCCGGGTCGTGCCCAGGTGGCCGCTGCCGCCGAGCGCGCCGCCGGTGCGCACCGTGGTGGTGCCGCCGAGCTGGCGGCCGTTGAACACGACCTTGCCGCCGACCACGTCGAGCCGGCCGCCGTTGAGCACGCCGCTGTCCGCGATCAGGCCCCAGCCGCGGTTGACGGTGAAGTCGAGGTCGTTGAGCGAGCCTTCGATGTTGGCCAGGCCGCCGTTGACGTTGAGCGCGCTGCGATGCAGTTCGCCGGTCAGCAGCAGCTCGCCGCCGTCGACGTCGACCGCGCCGGCGAGCTGGTTGCGGCCCGCCAGCTCCAGCCGGCCCGCACGCACCTCGGCGCCGGCGAAATCGTTGTCGCCGCTCAGGCGCAGCCAGCCCAGGCCGGACTTGCCGAGGCGGCCGGGGCCACCGATGTCGTTGCTCCAATCGTCCCAGGCGTCGCCCTGCCAGACCTTGGCGCCGCCGGCGCGCTGGTTCATGACCACGTCGGTGTCCACGCGCAGCTGGCCCGGGCCGTCGATCGCTTTCTTGAGATCGATCAGGCCCCAGCCGTAGCGTTCGTCCACGCCCGGGGCGCCCAGGTCGGTGGCGGTGGTCAGCAGAATGTCGCGGATCTGCGGGTTGTCGAGATAGGGATAGCGCTCCATCAGCAGCGCCAAGGCGCCGGTGACGTGCGGCGAAGCCATCGAGGTGCCGGTGTTGTCGCCGTAGCCGTAGTTCGGGTTCTGCGCGCCGATGTCCAGGCTCAGGGAACCATCGGGATTCCTGACCACGCGGCCGTCGATCTCGCCGTTGATCACGCTGGAGCGGATGCCGGTGCCGGGCGCGGCCACGCACCAGTCCTTGCTCAGTCCGCAGATGCTGGAGCTCGGGTCCAGGTTCAGATCGCGACCGACGTTGACCACGCTGAGCCAGTACTTCTCGATCTCCGGGGCGAAGCGGGGCAGGGTCGCGTAAGCGCCGGCGATGTTGCCGTATTGGTTGCCGGCGGCCCAGACGTTGATCATGCCGCTGCGCAGCGAGGCGTCTGCGAAGATGCGGTAGTAGTCGCCGTAGTCGGAGTATTCGCGGTCCAGGTCCTCGGGCGTGGCCGGCTCTGTGCCGTTGCCCCAGCTGTGGTTGATCGCGCGCACGCCCTGCGCGGCCATCTGGTCGAACATGCTGTCGAGCGCGGCCTCTCCCGGGCCCTGGGTCAGGGTGCGGCGCTGGATGCTGCCGTCCGCAGCGGTGTAGTACTCGTAGATGCGGTCGAAGAACAGCTTGGACGTGGTCAGCGATGCGCCGATGGCGACGCCGTGCATGCCGCGGCCGTCGCGGTTGGCGACCATGCTGCCGGCGACGTGGGTGCCGTGGCTGTTGTATTGCAGGATCAGGCGGATGCCGCTGCCGCCGAACGACAGGTTCGGCGGGATGCTGTCGCCGAGGTAATAGGCCTCGATTTGGGCGATATCGCCGTCGGACAGGAAGCAGGCGTCGGGGCCGCTGATCAGGCTGCTGCTGGCGCAGCCCGGATCGCCGATGCGGATCGCGCGGTGGTCGCGGCCGGCGAATTCGCCATGATTCAGCGCCGCACCGCTGTCGAACAAGCCCAGGCGCACGCCGCGACCGCTGAGGCCGCGCGCGTAGGCGTACTCGGCGCCGATAGCGCCCAGGCCCCAATCGGCCTTGAATTCACCGCTGCGCCAGCTGCCGGGATCGCCGACGACGCCGGCCTCCTGGTAGCCGCTCTGGGCGAAGGCCGGTACGGCCGCGCCGGACAGCAGGCCGGCGAGGATCGCCGCCGACAGCGCCGAACGGCCGCGGCCGCAGACGCGGTTGCGATCGCGACAATGGCGGTGACCCGATGCGTTTGCATTGCCTTGCATGCTGCCGATGCTCCTTTGAAGGCGGCGCGACGGGATCGCGTGGGCGTAATGGGGGATGAGGAGGGGTGCGCTGCGACGCGAGCCGCCCCCCTGTTCGACGGTGGATGCGGACCGTCGCCAGCGCGACCCCTGGTATCCATCAACGCAATGGCGCCTGCGCCCCCTACCCCGCGGCCATTCCCTGTTCTACGCGAAACACGCCGGGAACCTGCCAAGCCCGCGATTCGCGCACCGGCGCTCGCGCCGCGGACAGCCCACGCTCAGAAGCGGTAGGCCGCGCTCAACAGGTAGTAGCGTCCGCGCGGATCGTCGTAGGCGATGTCGTAGCCGCCCTTGGCGATGTCGTAGTTGACCGGCGTGCGGTCGCCGATATCGTGCACGTTGAGCGACAAGCGCCAGCGCTCGACGTTGTAGTCCAGGTTCAGATCGACCGTGCCCGAACCCGGATTGCGGCAGTGCCCGGCCAGGACGTTGCGCTTGGGACAGTCGCCGTCCGGGTCCGCGATCCGCGACGGGCCCAGTGCGCGCAGGTTCACCGCCGTGGTCCAGTTGCCGTAGGCCCATTGCAGGCCCGCCAGCGCGGTACGGTCCGGTGCGTTGTAGCCGGCATAGTCCTGGACCCGACTCTCGTCGTCGACGCGTCGCGACAAGCGATCGAGATAATTGCCGGCCAAGCGCAACGAGAACCGGCCCCAGCGCTGCGTCTGCAGGCGGTATTCGGCCTCGAACTCCCAGCCGCGCACATGGGTCTCGCCGATGTTGTCGTAATAGTCCTGCAAGCCGACCAGTCCGCCTGCTTCGTCGCGCTTGAACGAGCGCTCGCTCATCACGCTGGCGTCCATGCCGCTCACGGCCAGTATCTCGTTGCGGCGCTGGATGTCGAAATGGTCCAGCGCCAGAGTGAAGCTGGAGTTCGGCGCCCACACCAGGCCCAGGGTATAGCTGCGCGAGGTTTCCGGCTTGAGCTCGGTGTTCTCGAACGCGCCGCGCGTGACCACGCACTGGGTCTCGCCGTTCGGCCCGACGATGGGATTGCGGCAGGGACCGAAACCCGGATCCTGCACCACCGCACTCTGGTCGCTGACGTTGGGGCGGCGCAGTTCGTACAGCGACGGCGCACGATAGCCGGTGGCCCAGGTGCCGCGGAACGTCAGCGTGTCCAGCGCGTTCCACTTCAGTCCCAGCTTGGGCGAAAGCTTGTGGCGGTAACGTTCGCGGTAGTCGGCGCGCAGCGCGAACTCGCCCTGCAGGCGCGGCGCCAGCGGCGCGCTGAGTTCGGCGTACAGCGCCGCGATGATCTGCGAGCCGTCGACGCGCACCTTGGGCGGGCTGAGCGCGACGTCGTGCTCGACCATGCGCGGGTCGGGATTGTTTTCCAGCGCGTCGCGCCCCAGCTCCAGCCCTGCGGCCACGCGCGTGCGCCCGGCCGGCAGCGAGAACCAGGGGCCGTTGACGCCCAGCGTGATCTGGTCGAGTTCGGCCTTGCCGCGCGAGGTCAGGCGCGGCGAGAACGCCTCCAGGGTCTCGCGGCTGTTGTGTGCGTTGAAGCGGTAGCTGAGGTTGCCGACCAGTTCGTAGAACGCGCTCTCGCTGACCATGCCGTCGATGCGGTTGACCACCGAATTCTCGTGGTGGGCGAAACCCGCGCTCCATTCCCAATCGCCGCGGTAGGTCTTGACGCCCGCGCTCAGGTCCAGGGTGCGCGCCACGCTGCGGGTGCGGATCTGTCCGGCATCGTAGAAGGCGTAATACAGCGAAGTGAATTCGCCCGGAAAGAACGCGTCCGGATGTTCGTCCGGCAAGAAGACGTTGCCGTAGAACGGCGCGCCCAGCAATTGCTGCGAGACCTCGCCCACGCGCAGGTCGGCGTAGGCCTCGGTGTCGGCGCCGAAGGGCTGGCGCCAGTGCGCGTAGAACGAGGTGCGCTCGGCTTCGGGCTGCAGACTGATGTGCTTGGCCGTGTCCAAAATGCAGCGCCCTTTCCCGTCGCGGTGCTGACGCGGGCAGGCCCACCAGAAGTTGCCGGTCTCGTAGCCGATGTAGCCCAGCGGAATCCGCCAGTCGCCCAGCCCGTCGGCGCTGCGGTCCACGCTCCGCCAGGAGCGCTGCGCGCCCGACAGGCCGTCCTGCTGGAAATAGTCGGCGCTGAGGAACAGGTTGCCGCCGCGCTTGAGATCGACCCCGGTGCTGACCGAGACGCGGCGCTGCTTGGCGTCGTTGCGATCGGACACGCCCAGGCGCGCGATCGCTTCCGAGCCCTGCTGATCCTTCTTCAGGATGATGTTGACCACGCCGGCCATGGCGTCGGCGCCGTAGATCGCCGAGGCGCCGCCGCGGATGATCTCGATGCGCTCGACGATGCTGAGCGGAATCCCATCCAGGTCGGTCAGGCCGCCCAGTTCGGCCGAGATCAGGCCGTAGTTGGCGATGCGCTGGCCGTCGACCAGGAACAGGGTCGCGCGCGGCCCCAAGGCGTTGAGGCTGGTGGTGGCCGCGGCCGCGAACGGCTGCTGGTACGGCTGGCCGCCCTCGGACGCGACCGAGATCGGGTGGTGGCCGACCATGCCGGGCTGGAAGCGCAGCAGTTCGAACAGGGTCTGGTGGCCGCTGGCTTCGATTTCGCTGCGGCTGATGAGGGTCATGGGCGAGACCGGCACCGATTCCAGATCGCTGCGCGGGATGTGGCTGCCGGTGACGTGGATCGGCCCCAGGTTGGTCGGCTCTTCGATGCGCGGCGGCGGCGGCGGCAGCGGCCGCGGCGGCTTGGGCTTGGCGACCGCCACCGGCTTGGGCGCGGGCTGCAGCAGGAAAGTGTCGCCGTTGACCTTGACCACGAGCAGGCCGCTGCCCTGCAGCAGCCGCTCCAGCGCCTGCGCCGGGGTCAGCTCGGCGCGCAGGCCGGCGCTGCGCTTGCCCGCGACCAGGACCGGGGCGTAGATGATCTGGATCCGGCTGCGGGTGGCCAGCGCCTGCAGCGCGTCGTCGAGCGCGCCGGCCCGGATCGAGAAGCGTGTGACGGCCGACGGCGCGGCCGCAGCGGTCTGCGTGCCCTGCGCTGCGAGGCACAACAAGAACGCACTAGAGATGGCTAACGTGTGCCTAGAACTGGCCATTCATCCGGTGCGTCTTTCCCCCCGAGCGAGCAACCATACGGAAGCCCGGGAACGCCTGCAACGCGACGCCACTATTGGTTGCACCCGGCGGGCGACGGCTTCACTGGCGTGCGGCGTGAAGCAGGATTTCGTGCTCGCCCACGCGCCGCGACTGCAGCGACCAGCCGCGCTCCAGGGCCGCCAGCAGGGCGTCCTGATCGTCGATGTGGAACACGCCGCTGACCTTGAGCGCACCCAGCTCCGGCTGCTCCAGGCGCAGCTGGGTCTTGGAATAGCGGTTCATCTCGCCCAGCAGCTGGTCGAGACGGCGGTCCTTGAACACCAGATCGCCCTGCGGCCAGGCCTGGGCCACCGCCAGGTCCAGCGGACGCTTGGCCGCGAGCGCGCCGCTGCCGTCGATGCGGACCTGCTCGCCCGGCGCCAGGGTGCTGACGGCGCGCGCGGCGTCGGCGCCGACCGCGACCTCGACCACGCCCTCGATCAGGCCGACATCGACCGCCGTGCCGTCGCGGCTGACCTGGAAGGTGGTGCCGATGTCGCGGATGGTGCCGGCTCCGGCCTTGACCAGGAACGGACGCGGCGCGCGGCCGCTGCCGGTATCCCCGCCGACCGCGAACTGGACCCGCCCCTGGGCCACCTCGACCGTGCGCGCATCGCGGTCGAAGCGCGTGGTCACCGCCGTATGGGTGTCCAGCAGCAGGGTGGTGCCGTCGCTCAGGACGACGCTGCGCTGCTCGCCGATGGAGGTGGCATAGCGCGCGATCTGGGCCGGCGGCGCGCGCTGCATCCACGCCGCCACGCCGATCGCGACCGCCAGGGTCGCGGCGATCGCCGCGCCCGGGGCCAGCCAGGGGTGCAGGCCGGCGCCGCGCCGGGCGGTGTCGCGGCGCGCCGCGCGCGCGGCCGCGCGCAGCAAGTCGTCGTCGCCCAGCGCGGCCGACAGCTCGTGGATACGCTCGACCTCGCGGTAATCGCGGGGATGGGCCGGCGACTGCCCCAGCCAGCGCTCGAAGGCCTCGCGGTCGCGGGCGTCGCTGTCGGGCGCGTTCAGCCGCGCCACCCAGGCTTCGGCCTGGTCCGGTTCGTCGTATCGGTTCGAATTCGCGCTTGCGGTATTCATGCGCCACCTGCCATGTCAGGTAGATTTTCTCTCAGATGCAAGCGCAACAGGACCAGCGCGCGGCCGATATGTTTCTCCACGGCCTTGATGGAGATCCCACAATGGCGCGCGATCTCGGTATAGCTCATGCCTTCGATGCGGTTGAGCAGGTAGACCTGCCGGCACTTGGCCGGCAGCCGCAGGATCGCCTCACGCACGCGCGCCAGCTCCTGTTGGTTGGCCACGCGCTGGTCGTGGGCGAGGTCCGCCGACGGCAAGCCGTGGAAATGCTGATCGAAGCTCACGTGCGCCGACGCGTGCTGGCTTTGCTGGCGGCGGCCGCGGTCGTTGAACTCGTTCATCGCGATCCGGTACATCAGCAGCTTGAGCTGCTCGGCCGGCTGGCCGCGGTAGCGCATCAGCCGGACCAGGCTCTCCTGGGCGATGTCCTTGGCGTCTTCCTCGCCGGTGCGCTTGCTCAGGAAGCGGACCAGGGCCTCGCGGTGCTCGAGCACGAAGCGCTCGAAGCCGTCGTCGCCGCGCGGACGCGGCGCAGGATGCTCCGGCTCGGGATGCTCCGGCTCGGGCGGATCCGAATAGGCGTTCATATAAGCGTGATGCACGGGGCGAACCAAGGGCTCAGGCCGCCGCGGCGCGGTGCCGGCGCGACGGACCGTGGCGCGAGGCGCCGGCTGCTGCGCTGGAAACCAGATCGTTCATCGGCACCTGCCCCTGTTGGCGTTGCGTGGTAACACCGGAACGGCCGCGCTGGGCGGCGAACCGGCATGCGCTAGCTTTGTAACATGGAATCCGCTACCCCTAAGAAGGGCCGGCGACCGTGCCGAAGCCGATCAAGCGCGACCCTCATCGCAATCCCGTAACGCGATCCGGCTCGTGGAACCCTACCCAACTCGGCTAGAATCTCGGGGTTTGCTCACCCAGAGGTCCGTATGTCCCAGCTCGCCTGTCGCCGTGTCCTGCTCAAGTTGTCCGGCGAGGCGCTGATGGGGGACGAGGACTACGGCATCGACCCCAAGGTGATCGGCCGGCTCGCCCGCGAGGTGGTCGAGGCCCAGCACGCCGGGGCCGAGGTCGCGCTGGTGATCGGCGGCGGCAACATCTTCCGCGGCGCCGGCCTGGCCGCCGGCGGCATGGACCGGGTCACCGGCGACCAGATGGGCATGCTCGCCACCGTCATCAACGCCCTGGCGATGCAGGACGCGCTGGAGAAGCTCGGCGCCAAGGCGCGGGTGATGAGCGCGATCAAGATCAACGACGTCTGCGAGGACTACATCCGCCGGCGCGCGATCCGCCACCTGGAAAAGGGCCGCCTGGTGATCTTCGCCGCCGGCACCGGCAACCCCTTCTTCACCACCGACTCGGGCGCCGCGCTGCGCGCGATCGAGATCGGCGCCGACCTGCTGCTGAAGGCGACCAAGGTCGACGGCGTCTACGACAAGGACCCGAAGAAGCACAGCGACGCGGTCCGCTACGACAAGCTCAGCTACGACCAGGTGATCGCGCGCGACCTGCAGGTCATGGACACGGCCGCGTTCGCGCTGTGCCGCGACAGCGACCTGCCGCTGCGCATCTTCGACATGAGCCAGCCGGGCGTGCTGCTGCGGATCCTGCGCGGCGAGCACATCGGTACGCTGGTGCAGGGGCGCGGCTGATCGCGGCTGCGCGGCAAGACTCGCTCTGATCCGCAAAATGATCGCGCTGCACGAAGCGAACCTGGCAGACATGCCCGATCATGGGGTCCTGAACGACCCCTGGACCTACGACGTCGTCGAAGCGCGCTACGTGGCAGGAAGGCGTCCGTTCGGAACGCTCGACCTTGTCCTGGAAAAGGACGGCCAGCGCCTGGTGCTGCGTTTCACCGATGCGCACGATCTGGCGATAGACCCGGGATTTCCCTACTGCTACATGGGCCTCGAGCTCCTGGACGTATCCAGCATCGGTTGGGAGCGCACCCGTATCCGGGTCCAGGGCTCCGAGGACGCGCCGGGCATCCGCTTCTGGGCCGGCGACGTGCAGCGCATCGACGGCTGACGGCCTGTAATAGTGTCCCCGCGTGCGCCGTGGCAGCATCCGCGCATGCACTCGCACAACCACGATCACGCCGCGAACGGCACCCGCGCCTTCGCCGCCATCACCCTGATCAATCTCGCCTACACCGCGCTCGAGGCCGGTTACGGTTTCGCCACTAATTCGCTGGCCCTGTTGTCCGATGCGCTGCACAACCTCGGCGACGTGCTCGGCCTGGGCCTGGCCTGGGGCGCGGCGGTGCTGGCCAAGCGCACGCCCACCGACCGCCACACCTACGGCTGGCGCCGCGCCACCCTGCTGTCGCCGCTGGCCAATGCGCTGCTGCTGGTCGCGTTCTCCGGCGCCCTGGCCTGGGAGGCGATCCGCCGCTTCAGCGCCCCGCCGGAAATCCCGGCGCTGCCGGTGATGGTGGTCGCCGCGATCGGCATCGCGGTCAACCTGGGGGCGGCCTGGTTCGTGCGCGACGGCCACGCCCAGGACCTCAACCGCCGCGGCGCCTTCCTGCACCTGGTCGCCGACGCCGCGGTGTCGCTGGCGGCGGTGCTGGCCGGCGCCGGCATGTGGTGGCTGAGCTGGGAATGGCTGGACCCGGTGATCGCGCTGTTGATCGGCGTGGTGGTCGCGGTCGGCGCGTTCGGGCTGCTGCGCGAAAGCTTCAATGCGGCGATGGACGCGGTGCCGCGCGGCATCGACCAGACCCAGGTCGCGGCCTTCCTGGCGCAGCAGCCCGGCGTGGTCGCGGTCCATCATCTGCATATCTGGTCGCTGGGCGCGGGCGAAATCGCGATGACCGCGCACCTGGTGCGCCCGGACGACAGCGACCACGACGTGTTCATCGACCGCCTCAACCACGCACTCGACGAGCGCTTCGGCATCAACCACCCGACCCTGCAGGTCGAGCACGGCCGCAGCTGCGAACACGACCGCCACGACCGCGCGCCGCACGGCGATCACGCCCACGAGCATTGACGCCGGCGCCCGCGCGGCGCCCCCGGAACCGGCTCCGGGCCTGCCTTCGGGCCGCAAATGCGGCCCCGGGCCTATATAATCCCGCGATTACCGTTCATAAGGACCGGAGCCGGCGATGCTCAACGACATCAAGAAAGACGCCCAGACCCGCATGGCCAAAAGCGTCGAAGCGTTTCGCCACGACCTGACCCGGGTCCGCACCGGCCGCGCCTCGACCGCGCTGGTCGACCACCTCAAGGTCAACTACTACGGCTCCGACATGCCCCTGTCGCAGGTCGCCAGCGTCGCCATCTCCGACGCCCGCACGCTGATGATCACGCCCTGGGAAAAGCAGATGGTCGGCCCGGTCGAGAAGGCGATCCTGGCCTCCGACCTCGGCCTGACCCCGAACACCGCCGGCACCGTGATCCGGATCAACCTGCCCGCCCTCACCGAGGAGCGCCGCAAGGAGCTGAGCAAGCACGTCCACGGCGAAGGCGAAACCGCCAAGATCGCGATCCGCAACATCCGCCGCGACGCCAACCACCAGATCAAGGAACTGCTGAAGGACAAGCAGATCACCGAGGACGAGGCCGGCCGCAGCGAAACCGAGATCCAGAAGATCACCGACAGCGCGATCAAGGACGTCGACGAGGTGATCAAGGCCAAGGAACAGGAACTGATGGCGGTCTGAGGCCGCACCGTCCGCGCGGCCGCGTCGTCCGGCATCGAACTTTCGCCGGCCGCGCCGGTCCGCTACTGACCTGTCCGGGCAGGCTCGAAACACCGAGCCCGCGCACGACCGGCCCGCGCCCGCAGCGCGGACCGGCCGCCCGCCGCCTGAACCCGCCTACCCCATCCGCTTCCAGGTCCGCCGCCGGCTCCATGCCTTCCGATTCCGCCCCCGCCGCGCCGCCGGTCCCGCGCCACCTCGCCGTCATCATGGACGGCAACGGTCGCTGGGCCGAACGCCGCCGTCGCCCGCGCATGATCGGGCACCGTGCCGGCGCGCGCGCGGTCGACGTCTGCATCGATTTCTGCATCGAGCGCGGGATCCGGGCGCTGACCCTGTTCGCCTTCTCCAGCGAAAACTGGGGCCGGCCCGAGGACGAGGTCGGCGCGCTGATGAAGCTGTTCCTCAACGCCCTGGAGCGCGAGGTCGACGAACTCGACCGGCGCGGCGTCCGGGTGCGCTTCATCGGCGAGCGCGAGCGCTTCGCCGCGCCGATCCGCCAGCGCATGGACGCCGCCGAGCAGCAGACCCGCCACAACGACAGGCTGCACCTGACCATCGCCGCCAGCTACGGCGGGCGCTGGGACATCGCCCAGGCCGCGCGTTCGCTGGCCCAGGACGTGGCCGCCGGCCGCCTGGCCCCCGAGGCCGTGGACGAGGCCGCGCTGGCCGCGCGCATGGCCCTGGCCGACCTGCCGGCGCCGGACCTGTTCATCCGCACCGGCGGCGACACCCGGATCAGCAATTTCCTGCTTTGGCAGCTGGCCTACACCGAACTGTGGTTCACCGATGCGTTGTGGCCGGAACTGGATGCGGCCACACTCCAGCGCGCCCTCGACGATTTCGCCCGCCGGGAACGCCGCTACGGCCTGACCGGCGCGCAGATCGCCGCGCGCTCCAACGATTCCGACGAGACCGCTGCATGACCCGAACCCGCCTGATCGCCGCGCTGGTAATGACCCCGTTCGCGATCGCGGCGATCCTGTTGCTGCCTACGCCCTGGGTGATGGCGGTGGCCGCGGTGCTGTTCCTGATCGGGCTGTGGGAGTGGTTCGACCTGACCGAAATCGAAGACACCCTCTCGCGCACCGTGCTGCTGGCCGCCAACCTGGCGCTGATGGTCGCGATCGTCTGGGCCTCGCGCTCGGGCGCGCCCGAGGTCGCCGGGGTGCCGTCGATGGTGCTGTTCAAGATCGCCTCCCTGGTCGGCGTGATCTGGTGGCTGCTTGCCCTGTTCTGGCTGCAGCGTTACCAATTCGCGAGCAATCACGAGTCCTATGCGCGTGCGTTCAAGCTCGCCGCCGGCGCGCTCAGCGTGATCCCGGCCTGGTGCGCCTTGACCTGGATCCACGCCGGCCAGCCCAACGGCCATCGCTGGCTGCTGACCGCGCTGGCCGTGGTCTGGGCGGCCGACAGCGGCGCCTACTTCGCCGGGCGCAAGTTCGGCCGGCTCAAGCTGGCGCCGCGGGTCAGCCCCAACAAGACCATCGAAGGCCTGGTCGGCGGCGTGCTCGCCGGCGTCGCGGTCGGCATCGCGTTCGCGACCTTCGCCGGCGCCCAGCCGGCGCAACTGCCGGCGGTGGCCCTGGTCGCGTTCGTGGCGGTGCTGTTCTCGGTGGTCGGCGACCTGTTCGAGAGCCTGCTCAAGCGCCACGCCGGCGTGAAGGATTCCGGCAACCTCATTCCCGGCCACGGCGGCGTCCTCGATCGCGTCGACGGGGTGCTCGCCGCACTGCCGGTGTTCGCGCTCGGCAAGGCCGTGCTGGGCTTCTGAACATGCAGCACATCGCCGTACTCGGCGCGACCGGCTCCATCGGCACCTCGGCGCTGGACGTGATCGCGCGCCATCCCGAGCGCCTGCGCGTCAGCGTGCTGGCCGCCGGCGGCCGCGTCGAACAACTGCTGAGCCTGTGCGAGCGCCACCGTCCGGCGCATGCGGTGATCGCCGACGCGGCCTGCTACCCGGCGCTGCGCGACGGCCTGCGCGCGCGCGGCCTGGACACCCAGGCGCACTGCGGCGACGAAGCCCTGGTCGCGCTGGTGTCGGGCGACGCCTGCGACACCGTGGTCGCGGCCATCGTCGGCGCGGCCGGGCTGGACTCGACCCTGGCCGCGGCCCGCAGCGGCAAGCGCCTGCTGCTGGCCAACAAGGAGTCGCTGGTCCTGGCCGGTGAGTTGCTGATGCGTGCCGCGCACGAAGCCGGCACCACCATCGTGCCGATCGACAGCGAGCACAACGCGATCTTCCAATGCCTGCCCGATGCGCACGCGCATGCCGGTTTGGCACGCATTCTGCTCACTGCGTCCGGCGGCCCGTTCCGCGGCCGCAGCCGCGAGCAATTGGCGCAGGTCACGCCCGAGCAGGCGGTCGCGCATCCGAAGTGGTCGATGGGCCCGAAGATCTCGGTCGATTCGGCGACCCTGATGAACAAGGGTCTGGAAGTGATCGAGGCCCACCACCTGTTCGGCGTACCGGGCGAGCGCATCCAGGTGCTGGTGCACCCGCAGAGCCTGGTCCATTCGCTGGTCGAATTCGTCGACGGCTCGACCCTGGCCCAGCTCGGCCTGCCCGACATGCGCACCGCGCTGGCGGTGGGTTTCGGCTGGCCCGAGCGGATCGCCTCCGGCGTGGCCGGGCTGGACATGCTGGCCCACGGCCGGCTCGATTTCGAGCCGCCGGACCAGGGCGCTTTCCCCTGCCTGCGCCTGGCCTTCGAGGCCCTGGCCGCGGGCGGCACCGCCCCGGCGGTGTTGAATGCCGCCAACGAAGTCGCCGTTTCAGCGTTTCTTCAGCGGCGTATCGGTTTCCTAGCGATACCGGCGCTGGTCGAGGACACCCTCGCGGCGCTCCCCTCCACCCCGGCGACCTCGCTGGCGGTCCTGCGCGATGCCGATGCGCAGGCGCGCCGGTACGCCGGGCAGGCCATCGACCACAAGGCGTAACGCATGGCCCCGACCCGCACCGTGGAACTCCCATGAGCGAATTCATCGGCTCGGTCTGGTGGCTGCTGGTCAGCCTGGGTGTGCTCGTGACCTTCCACGAGTTCGGCCACTATTGGGTCGCGCGACGCTGTGGGGTCAAGGTGCTGCGCTTCTCGGTCGGCTTCGGCAAGCCGCTGTGGATGCGCCGCGACCGCAACGGCACCGAATTCGCGATCGCCGCGGTTCCGCTCGGCGGTTACGTCAAGATGCTCGACGAGCGCGAAGGCGACGTCGATCCGGCCGAGGCCCCGCAGGCCTTCAATCGCCAGCACGTGTTCAAGCGCATCGCGATCGTCGCCGCCGGCCCGATCGCCAACCTGATCCTGTGCGTGGCGCTGTTCTGGCTGATGTTCGTGATCGGCCGGCCGGACTACGCGCCCGCGGTCGGCCAGGTCGAAGGCCTGGCCGCGCAGTCGGGCCTGGCCCGCGGCGACATCATCGTCGCCATCGGCGAGCGCGCCACGCCCACCACCACCGAGGCCGGCATGGCCCTGCTGTCGGCGGCGCTGGATCGCAGCGACGTGGCGATGCGGGTGCGCGGCGACGACGGCCGCGAGACGGTCCGCACCCTGCGCCTGTCGAAGCTGCCGGCCGGCATCGACGAGCGCGAACTGCTCAACCACACCGGCCTGATCTGGCGCCACCAGCTGTTGCCGGCGGTGATCGGCCGCGTGCTGCCGAACCGTCCTGCGTGGGGCGTGTTGGCCGAAGCCGATCGCGTGACCGCAATCGACGGCGAGCCGGTGCGGTCCTGGGCCGACGTCGCGCCCCTGGTCGACGCCCTGGGCCGGCGCGGCGGCGAGGCCATGATCGAAGTGCAGCGCGGCGACGACCGCCTGGGGTTCCCGCTGGCGCCGCTGCGCGGCGAAAACCCCGAAACCCACAAGCAGCAATGGATGCTGGGCCTGGAACCGGCCAAGGGCAAACCCCAGCCCGACGCGGTGCTGCGCTACGGACCGATCGACGCGATCCCCGCCGCCTTGCGCGAAATGGGCCGTCAGACCCAGGACATGGCGGCGATGATCGGCCGTGCGTTCAGCGGCCGGCTCTCGGTCGAGAACACCGTCGCCGGCCCGATCACCATCGCCCGGGCCGCCAACGACAATGCCCGGCACGGCCCGGCCTGGTATCTGCAGATGCTGGCGCTGCTGTCGCTGAGCCTGGGGATCCTGAACCTCCTCCCCATCCCGATCTTGGACGGCGGTCACCTGCTGTATTACCTTATCGAGCTGGTCAAGGGCAGCCCGGTCAGCGAGCGCGTGATGGCCGCCGGCCAATTTGTAGGTCTGGCGCTGATCGTCAGCCTGATGGGCTTGGCGTTCTACAACGACATCGTGAACAACCTGGTGCGCTGATGCCGGCACTGCCTATCGACCCGATGCCTCGATCGCTCGAAGCCTCGAACCGGCGCCCCGTTGCGGGCGTCAACGAACCCCAACCGGACGTAATGATGACGCGAACCCCTCCTCGCCGCATGCTCGCCCTCGCCCTCGCCACGGCGTTGACCTCGGCCGCGGCAGCTCCTGCGTTGGCGCAGTCGGCCGACCCGTTCGCGCTACCCGGCGCGCCGGCCCCGGCGCCGGGTTCGTTCACCGTCAGCGACATCCGCGTCGACGGCCTGCAGCGCATCTCCGCCGGTACGGTGTTCACCTACCTGCCGATCGAACGCGGCGACACCATGGACGGCGCCAAGGCCGGCGATGCGATCCGCGCGCTGTACAAGACCGGCTTCTTCGAAGAC
>NZ_LMIK01000010.1:0-167166 GCF_001428685.1 Lysobacter sp. Root76
CCGTCCTCGTCACCAAAGTGCCCGAGGGAGCCGCACATCTTACAGCAGATTTCGCGACCGTCAACACCCTGCGAAACCTTTTTTCTTACCGCTTCCCGACTTCCGTTCAGGCCGTTCGGCCGTCCCGTCTAGTGGGCCGCGCATCTTACAGCAGGCTTCGAATTCGTCAACCGATTTCGCCACCGCTTTCGCTGCGCCCCGCGTCGATCAGTAAAGCGTCTCAGCGGGGCGCGCATTGTGCACATGCACAACGGATTTGGGAAGAGCGTTTTCGCGATTTCCTTAAAGTTTTTCGCGAAATCTTTTGCGCAAGCGTCAGCCGGCGAGCAAACGCACGCGCACGACGCGCTTGCCCACCGCGAGCAGGCCGTCGAAACCGGCGATGAAGGAGCGCTGCGGGTCTTCGATCAACTCGTTGTCGACGCGCACGGCGCGCTCCTTGAGCTTGCGGTTGGCCTCGGAATTGCTGGGCGTGAGTCCGGCCGCGGTAAGCAGGGCGGCGATGCGCAGCCCTTCCACGGCAACGGCTATTTCCCGCGCTTCCAGCAGGTCCCGGTCGACGCCGGCGCCGCGCGAGGCATTGATGTTCTGCCACGCCAGTACGGCGCGCCGGGCCGCGTCGCTGCCGTCGAAACGCGCGGCGAACTCTTCGGCCAGGCGCAGCTTGATGCCGGTCGCGAACGCGCCCTGGCGGTCGTCGCCCTCCATCGCGTCGTACTGCGCCCGCAGCTCGCGCGCATCGGCCGGACCGATGTCGAAGCTGAGCAATTCGATCCAGCGCCACATCAGGGCGTTGTCGATGCGCATGGTCTTCTGGACGATGTCGATCGCCGGTTCGTTGATGCCGATGTAGTTGCCCAGCGATTTGGACATCTTGGCCACGCCGTCCAGCCCTTCCAGCAAGGGCATGGTCAACACGATCTGGGCCGGCTGGCCGTGGTGTTCCTGCAGGCCGCGGCCCATCAGCAGATTGAACTTCTGATCGGTGCCGCCGAGCTCGACGTCGCACTCCAGCGCGACCGAGTCGTAGCCCTGCACCAGGGGATACAGGAATTCGTGGATCGCGATCGACTGCTGGGCGGCGTAGCGCTTGGCGAAATCGTCGCGTTCGAGCATGCGCGCGACCGTGTGCTGGCCGGCCAGCTTGATCATGTCGGCCGCGCTCATCCTGCCGAACCACTCGGAGTTGAAGCGGACCTCGGTCTTGTCGCGGTCCAGGACCTTGAACACCTGGTCGGAGTAGGTCTGGGCGTTGGCCAGCACGTCCTCGCGGGTCAGCGGCTTGCGGGTGACGTTCTTGCCGGTCGGGTCGCCGATCATTCCGGTGAAGTCGCCGATCAGGAAGATCACCTGATGCCCCAGGTCCTGGAACTGCCGCATCTTGTTGAGCAGGACGGTATGGCCCAGGTGCAGGTCGGGGGCGGTCGGGTCGAAGCCGGCCTTGATCCGCAGGGGGCGGCCGAGCTTGAGACGGGCCTCGAGCTCGTCGAGCTTGAGGATCTCGTCGGTGCCGCGGCGGATCAGGTCTAGGGCGTCTTGGACGGAGGCGGGGCTGGAAGCGGACAAAGGGAGGGCTCGCGTGGCGGACGCGGACGCCGAATTGCGACCGCGGTCTATGAATGGAGTTAACAGGGAGTTAAAACTTACCGCAATGACCTGCGGACAAAAACCCTATTCAGGTCAAGGGTTTGACGCACGTTGCTCGCATGTCTATGGTAACGCCGCTACGCAGCCTTCACACCTTTTGCAGGGGATTCCATCGATGACCGCACCCGATTCCGGTTCGGACCGGCGCGAACGCCTGAAGGCACTGCGTGAGGCCGCTCTGCACCGACCGGTGCTGGCACGTCATCTTTCCGATGGATTCACCGGCCGCTGGTCGCGCCGCCAATGGGTGCAGGCCAGCCTGTTCGCGACCATGGGCATGCTGGTGCTGGCGATCGTGCCGGGCTTCAGCCCGGGCAACGCCAAGCCGCTGCACGCCGCGCGCCAGTCGCTGGCCTTGGCGCTGCCGCCGCTTCCGCTGGCGCGCGCCAAGGGCCAGACCGGCGACAGCTGGCAGCTGGTGCGGGTCGACCGCGGCCAGACCCTGGGCTCGGTGTTCAAGCAATTGGACATCCCGACCGCGACCATGCAGCAGATCCTCGAGCAGCCGGGCGCCAAGCAGGCGCTGACCCGGATGAAGCCGGGCACCGAACTGGCCTTCGACATGCCGGTCAACGGCACGCTGCGCAGCTTCCGCTACGACCGCGACGACAGCCATCAGATCGAACTGAGCCTGGACGGCGGCAAGATCTACCAGAAGGTGATCGCGCGCCCGAGCGAAACCCGCACCGTGGTGCTCAGCGGCAAGGTCGGTTCTTCGTTGTTCCGCTCGGCGCGCAAGGTCGGCCTGAGCCCCAACAACATCCGCACGCTGACCGACGACATCTTCAAGTACGACATCGACTTCAACGAAGACGTCGGCGCCAACGACCGCTTCAGCGTGGTGGTCGAGCAGACCTGGCGCGAAGGCGAGCTGGTCAGCACCGGCCCGGTGCTGGCGGCGACCTTCACCAGCGACGGCAAGCTGCACACCGGCTTCCGTTTCGAGCGCAACGGCAAATCCGAGTACTTCACCGGCGACGGCCGTCCGCTGAAGAAGAGCTTCATCCGCATGCCGATCCCGTACGCGCGCCTGAGCTCGGGCTTCGGCGCACGCCGCCACCCGGTGCTGGGCCGCATGCGCATGCACAAGGGCGTGGACTACGCGGCCGGCAGCGGCACCCCGATCATGGCCGCCGGCGACGCGCGGGTGCAGACGGCCGGCTGGATGGGCGGCTACGGCAACGCGGTGGTCCTGGACCACGGCCGCGGCTACACCACGCTGTACGGGCACATGTCGCGGATCGGCAAGATCCGTCCGGGCCAGCGCATCGCCCAGGGCACGGTGATCGGCTACGTCGGCAGCACCGGCATGTCGACCGGCCCGCACCTGCATTACGAATTCCGGGTCAACGGCGTGCACCGCAATCCGCTGTCGATCACCATGCCGCCGCCGGAGCCGCTGAGCGGTGCGGCGCTGGCGCAGTTCCGCTCGCAGACCGGTGTCGCGCTGGCGCGCATCCGTCAGGTCGAGAACATCATCTACGCCGACGCCACGCCGACCCCGAACCCGATGTCGCGCGCGCTGGCCACCAAGAAGAAGACCAAGGCCTGAGGCCTGACCTGAGGCCTGAAGTGCCCGCAAACACGCAGGCCCCCGCCGCGGGGCTGTTCGTCGGCCTGATTTCCGGCACCAGCGCAGACGGCATCGACGCCGCGCTGGTGCGTTTCGACTCCGCGCAGCATTGCGAACTGGTCCTGGGCCGCACCTACCCGTGGCAGGACGCGCTGCGCGCGCGCCTGGTCGCGCTGGGCCAGGGCGGCGACGCGCAGTCGCTGGAAGAACTGGGCACGCTCGACGTGCAGATCGCCGACGCCTTCGCCGAGGCCGCGCTGGCCTTGCTGGACGAAGCCGGGGCCGGCGCCGCCGACGTCAATGCGATCGGCTCCCACGGCCAGACCGTGCGCCACCGCCCCGAGGGCGCGTTCTACGACGGCCGCCATCCCTTCACCTGGCAGCTTGGCGACGGTCACCGCATCGCCGAGCGCTGCGGCATCGCCACGGTCGCCGACTTCCGCCGCCGCGACGTCGCCGCCGGCGGTCACGGCGCGCCGCTGGTGCCTGCCTTCCACGCCGCCCAGCTGCGCGCGGCCGACGAGGACCGCGCGGTGCTGAACCTGGGCGGGATCGCCAACTACACCCTGCTGCCGGCCAGCGGCGCGGTGCGCGGCTTCGACACCGGCCCGGCCAACTGCCTGATGGACGCCTGGCACCTGCTGCACCGCGGCGGCGCCTACGATGCCGACGGCGAGTTCGCCGCACAGGGCGAGTCCGATCCGGAACTACTGGCGCGCCTGCTCGACGAGCCCTGGTTCGCGCTGCCGCCGCCCAAGAGCACCGGCCGCGAGCACTTCCACCTCGACTGGGTGCGCTCGCGCCTGAGCGGCGACGAGCGCGTCGAGGACGTGCAGGCGACCCTGCTGGAGCTGAGCGCGATCACCATCGCCGACGCCCTGCGCGCGCAGCAGCCCGGCACGCGCCGGGTGCTGGCCTGCGGCGGCGGCGTGCGCAATGCGCAGCTGCTGGGGGCGATCGCCGCGCAATTGCCGGACGTCGTATTGGAGTCCACCGCGGCCTACGGCCTGGATCCGGATTTCGTCGAAGCCATGGCCTTCGCCTGGCTGGCGCGGCAGACCCTGGCCGGCTTACCCGGCAACCTGCCCAGCGTGACCGGCGCGCGCGGTCCGCGCGTGCTCGGCGTGGTTTATCCAGCCTGATTCTTGCCGGAAGGCACTTCGTCGATCAGTTTTTGCAGGTCGGCGTCGATCTGGCTCACGCCCGCATGGCCCCACTCGCCCTCGTCGACCGGACGCGGCGCGCGCCCGATCAGGGAATAGCCCGGATCGCTGGGCACGCTTTCCAGGGCCATGATCGCGGCCTTCAGAGCGCTGGCATCGGTATCGCTGAAGCGTGCGGCCATTTCGGTCTCGCAGGCGAACAGGCCGTGCTCCAGCAGGTGCATCAGCGCTTCGTCCGGGGACCAGTTGCGGGCCTCGGCGACCCGGCGGATGCGTTCGGCCAGCACCGGGTCGATGTCGTGCAGGACAATATCGGTCATCGCCGCACTTTACCTCAGCAAACCGTGGGTTTTGTGCATGAACGTCGGTGAATCGTGAGCGCGGTCGCGAGCGTTCAGGCGACGGTGGCCGGCGCCGCCACCGGACGCCGCATCACCAGCAGCAGGCATAGCAACAGCGCCGGAATGCCGATCAAGGCGGTGCCGATGAAGAACAGCGAATACGCCTCCAGCAAGGTGCGGCCGGTTTCCAGGTGCTCCACCGCGAGCCCCGACAAGCCCTTGAGGAACTTGCCGGGCATGGCATAGAACGAACTCAGCAGGGCGTACTGGGTGGCGGTGTAGCCCACGCTGGTCAGGCTGGACATGTAGCCGACCAGGGCCACGCCGGCGTAGCCGTTGCTGAAGTTGTCGATCGCCATGACGATCGCGAACACGGTCGGGTCGCTGCCGTGCAGGGCCAGGTAAGCGAAGGCCAGGTTGGAGGCCGGACCCAGCACCGCGCCCACCAGCAGGGTCGGGACGAAGCCGAAGCGGATCGCGCTCAGGCCGGCCGCAGCGATGCCGACGATGGTCGCGATCATCCCGACTGAGACGCGCACCGCACCCACGGTCTCCTTGCCCACCCCCAGGTCGGCGTAGAACGGGTTGGCCATCGGCCCGAGCACGAAGTCGGGCAGCCGGTACAGGCTGATCGCCAGCAGCATGAGCAAAGCCCACTTTCCGTGGGTGCGCAGGAACATCAGCAGCGGGCCGAGCACCGCATCGAAGAAGCGCAGCAGCGGCCGCACCAGCGGCCGCGACCAGGTCGCCTCGTGCACCGGCTGGCCGCCCTGGGGTCGGCGCATCAGCAGCCACAGCACCAACGCCACGCCGCCGGCGAACACGGCGTCGAGATAGCTCCAGTCGGCGTCCCAGAAGTTGTGCTTGGCGACCTGGTAGGCCACCGCGAGCACGCCGATCGCCAGGGCCGCGAGCCAGCGCACCACCATCGCGTCGGACACGCCGAGCTTTTCGTCGGCCGCATCGACGATCTCGATCACCGGTTCGGGGTCGGCCAGGCGCGCCTCGCGCGCCAGGAACACCGCGACCATACCCACGCCCAGCAGCAGTGCCATGATCTCGTACGAAACCGCCCAGCCCACGCGCGCGGCCATGATCAGGATCAACGCATCGGTTACTTGCAATGCGGCGCGGTAGCCCAGCGCGCCGCTCGCGGTCAGCAGGCCCTGCTGCTCGTTGCTGTCGGCGCTTTCGATGCGCCAGGCGTCGATCACGATGTCCTGGGTTGCCGAGGCGAACGCGACCACCAACGCCAGCGCGCCGAATACCAGCAGGTGGTTCAGCGCCACCCCGCCTAGCACCAGCTCGCCCTTGTGCGGTTCGACCAGGGCCATGCCCAGCAGCGCGGCGCTGGCGACGATCTGCGACAGCAGCATCCAGCCGCGGCGGCGCCCGAGCCAGCGCCCGAACAGCGGCGCATAGGCCTTGTCGACCAGCGGCGCCCACAGGAATTTCAGCGAGTACGCCAGCCCGACCCAGGACAGGAAGCCGATCGTCGACAGCTCGATCGCGTTCTCGCGCATCCAGTACCCGAGCGTGTTGCCGACCAGGTAGATCGGGATGCCCGAGCTGAAGCCCAGCAGCAGCATCGCCAGCACCTTGGGCTCGCGCAGGCTCTTGAGCACCTGCCGCCAGCCCGGGCGCGGCTTCGCCGCGGCGGCGTCAGAGCTCATAGTCGACGATGAACGGGGCGTGGTCGGAGAAACGCGGTTCCTTCTGGATCGCCCAGCCGCGCAGGCGGTCGCGCAGGCCCGGGGTCACCAGCTGGTAGTCGATGCGCCAACCCACGTCGTTGCCGCGCGCGCCGCCGCGGTTGCTCCACCAGGTGTAGTCCTGGCCTTCGGTATTGAGCGCGCGGTAGGCGTCGACCCAGCACTTGTCGCCGTCGCACAGGCCGTTCAGCCACTCGCGCTCGGGCGGCAGGCAGCCGGAGTTCTTCTGGTTGCTGGTCCAGTTCTTGATGTCCAGGCGGCTGCGCACGATGTTCCAGTCGCCGCACAGCACGTATTCGCGGCCGCTGCGCAGCCACTCGTCCAGCTTGGGCTTGAGCCAGTCCATAACCTCGAACTTGAAGCCCTGGCGCAGCTCGCCCGAGGAACCGGACGGGATGTAGAACGAAACGACGCTGAGATTGCCGAAACGTGCCTCGATGTAGCGGCCTTCGTCGTCGAACGGCGCCCAACCCATCGCGGTGCGGACCTCGTCCGGTTCGCGCTTGGAGTAGATCGCGACGCCGCTGTAGCCCTTCTTGGTGATCGCGTCGCGGAAGTAGGCGCGGTAGCCCTCGGGCAGAAATGCCGGGCCGGTGAGCTGGTGCTCCTGGGCCTTGGTTTCCTGGATGCACAGCACGTCGGCGTTCTGGGTGCGGAACCAGTCGAAGAAGCCCTTGGTGGCCGCCGAACGCAGGCCGTTGGCATTGAAGCTGATGATGCGCATGCGCACTCCGGAGCGTAATGCGGCCGATCATAGCAATGGCCCGGGCGCCGGTGGCCTATCATGCCGGGCATGTCAGTAGTCCCCGCCGCGACCGCGACCGTCCGCGTCGTCCCCATCGACGACGCGCTCGCCGATGCGGTGCGCGCGCTGCGGGTCGCGCCCGAGCAGCTGCAGTTCGTCGGCGAGACCGCGTTCAACCTCGACGACACCCGCCGCGATCCGTCCAGCGAGGCGATGGCGGTGTTGGCCGGCGACCAGGTGATCGGTTTCTACCGGCTCGACTTCCATCCCGAGGCGGTCGGCGGCCGCGCCTTCGACGAGCTCAGCGTGGGCCTGCGCGCGGTGGTGATCGACCGCGAGCGCCAGGGCCGCGGCTACGGCGCCCAGGCCATGGACGCCTGTTGCGACGACCTGCGCCGGCGCCACCCGCAGCTTCGACTGCTGGCATTGACGGTCAACTGCCGCAATCTCGCCGCGATCGCCGCCTATCGGCGCTCCGGCTTCGTCGACACCGGCGAACTGTTCCTGGGCGGCGCCGCCGGCCCGCAGCACCTGATGCTGCGCCGACTGCAGCCGCCCGCCACCGATCGATCAACCGCCCCCAGCACGCCCCCATGACCGACCACCGCACCCGCTTCCTCCAGCTCGCCCTGCGCGCCGACGCCCTGCGCTTCGGCGAGTTCACCCTCAAGTCCGGCCGCAGCAGCCCGTATTTCTTCAACGCCGGCCGCTTCGACACCGGCGCCGCGCTGGCCGAACTGGCCGGCTGCTACGCCGACGCCATCGACGCCCACGGCCTGGGCTTCGATCTGCTGTTCGGGCCGGCCTACAAGGGCATTCCGTTGGCGACCGCGCTGGCCTGCGAGTACGCGCGCCGCGGCCGCGACCTGCCGCTGGCGTTCAACCGCAAGGAAGCCAAGACCCACGGCGAGGGCGGCAGCCTGATCGGCGCGCCGCTGGCCGGCCGCCGCGTGCTGATCGTCGACGACGTGATCACCGCCGGCACCGCGATCCGCGAAGCGCTGGCGATCATCGCCGATGCCGGCGGTAGCGCGGCCGGCATCGTGATCGCGCTGGACCGTCAGGAAGCCGTCGACCCGGCCACATCGCGACGCTCGGCGGCAGAAACTGTCGCAATCGAACAAGGCCTGCCGGTGATCGCCGTCGCCAGCCTCGCCGACCTGCTCGCCTTCACCGGCGAAAGCGCCGAGTTCGGCGCCCAGCGCGAGCGCCTGCTCGACTACCGGGAGCGCTACGGCAGCCGCGCCGAGGCTTGAATCCTGCAGCCGCGCGTCCGGCCGATCGGCCCAGCCAGGCGCGTGGGCGGAATCGTGACAGCGGTTGCACGCGCGAGGTGCTTGTATGGCCCGACTCTTGCGTCAGTTCTGTCCCATGACCCATGCATCGCGATGGCAGGGAGCCGACATGAACCCGAAGCCCCAGACGTTTAAGACCCGGACCCTGCTGACGGGCGCCGTGCTGCTGGCCCTGGCGGCGACCGCCGCGGTCGCGCAGGACGCCCCGAAGAAGAAGCTCTACTGCTGGAACGAGAACGGCCGCAAGGTCTGCGGCGACGCCCTGCCGGCCAGCGCGGTCGACAGCGCGCGCACCGAGTTCAGCGCCAAGAGCGGCCTGGCCACCGCCCAGGTCGCACGCGCGCTGACCGCCGAGGAGCGCGCCGCCGCCGCCGCCCAGGCCGAAGTCGTGCGCATCGCCGCCATGGCCGAAGAAGCCAAGGTCCGTCGCGACATCGCCATGGCCCAGTCCTACGCCACCGAGGCCGATCTGCGGCGCGCGTTCCAGGAACGCATCGCGGTGATGGACGAAACCGTGAAGGCCTCGCAGTTGGGCGTCCAGGGCCGCCGCCAGAGCCTGCTCAGCCTGCTGCGCAAGGCCGGCGAAGAAGAACTCAACGGCAAGCCGGTGCGCGGCAGCCTGTCCGACAACATCCGCAACCAGCACGCCGAACTGTTGCGCCAGCAGAGCATCCTGGCCCAGCAGAAAGCCGAGCGCGCCACCATCGACGAAGACCTGACCGCGGCGCTGCAGCGCTACACCACGATGAAGGCCGCCGAGGCGGCGCGCGCGGGCGGTTGATGCGGCCCGCATCGCGTGAGCGGATGCGGATGCGGCTTGAGTAAGTCGACCGACCGAAGGCGCCCGCGGATTCCTCGGTGCCGAAAGCAAAACGCCCGGCCTAGGCCGGGCGTTTGCGTTTTTAGCGGTGCCGGCGCGGCCGGCCCCACGATCAGAAGGGCAGGTTGAGCGTCGGGTCCACCGCCAGCAGCTGGCTGCGGAACGCGGCCTGGATGCGGCCCAGCGATTCGCGCGAGTCGGCGTCGAAGCGCAGCACCAGGATCGGCGTGGTGTTGGACGCGCGCACCAGGCCCCAGCCGTCGGCGTAATCCACGCGCAGGCCGTCGATGGTCGACAGGCGCGCGCCCTCGAACTGGGCCTGCTTGAGGAAGCGCTCGACGAAGGCATGCGGGTCGCCGTCCGGCGCTTCGACCTTGATCTCGGCCGTGGACACGCCGTCGGGCAGCGCGTTCAGGGTTTCGCTGGCGTTCTGCGGGCGGGCGGCGAGGATTTCGAGCAGGCGCGCGGCGGCGTAGATGCCGTCGTCGAAGCCATACCAGCGCTCCTTGAAGAAGAAGTGGCCGCTCATCTCGCCGGCCAGTTCGGCGTCGGTCTCGCGCATCTTGGCCTTGATCAGCGAGTGGCCGGTCTTCCACATCAGCGGGCTGCCGCCATGGCGCAGGATGTGGCCGGGCAGACGGCCGGTGCACTTCACGTCGTAGATGATCATCGCGCCGGGGTTGCGTTCGAGCACGTCGGCGGCGAACAGCATCAGCAGGCGGTCGGGGAAGATGTTCTGGCCGTCGCGGGTCACCACGCCCAGGCGGTCGCCGTCGCCGTCGAAGGCCACGCCCAGGTCGGCGTCCAGTCGCTGCACCATCTTGATCAGGTCGGCGAGGTTGTGCGGCTCGCTCGGGTCCGGATGGTGATTGGGGAAGTGGCCGTCGATGTCGCAGTACAGCGGCGTGACTTCGGCGCCGATCGCGCTCAGCACGCGCGGGCCGATGTCGCCGGCGACGCCGTTGCCGGCGTCGACCACGACCTTGAGCGGGCGGTCGATCTGGACGTCGGACGCGATGCGCTGGACGTAGTCCTCGCCGATCTCGCGCTCCGACAGCGAGCCCAGGTCGCCCAGGTGCAGGCGGTCGTCGGCGATGCGGGCGTAGAGGTCGGTGATGGCGTCGCCGGACAGGGTCTCGCCGCCGATCACGATCTTGAAGCCGTTGTAGTCGGGCGGATTGTGGCTGCCGGTGACCGAGACGCAGGAACCGGCACGCAGGTGGTAGGCGCCGAAATAGATCACCGGCGTCGGCGCCATGCCGATGTCGATGACGTTGCGCCCGGCCTTGCGCAGGCCGGCGATCAGGCCTTCGACCATGGCCGGGCCGGACAGGCGGCCGTCGCGGCCGACGACGATGTCGCTCAGGCCCTGGTCGTGCATCAGCGAACCGATGGCATGGCCGATCAGCTCGGCGACGCCGGTGTCGAGGGTCTTACCGACCACGCCGCGGATGTCGTAAGCGCGGAAGATGCTGCGGTCGATCGCGACCGCCTTGACCGGCAGCGGCGCCTTGACGTCGATCGGCAGCTCGATCGGCGGCGGTACTGGCTGCTGCTCCATCGCCTCGGTCAGGGTCTGGTCGGGGCCTTCCTCTTCCACCACGACCGCCGCGCCGCGCCGCATCTTGGGCGCGCGCCAGGCCAGCAGGCCCAGCAGCGCCAGGATGCCGGCGGCGCCGAAGCAGCCGACCGCGCCCAGGCCCAGCGGGCCGCCGGCGACGTCGGGGATGGCGGCGGCGATGCGCAGATCGCTGTCGGGAATCTTGGCCGCGAGCGCTTCGGCGCCGTCGGCGAGCGCGGCGTCGCCGCGTTCGACCACGCTGTAGCCGCCCTGGCGCAGCGCCAGATAGGTGTCGCCGGACACCGAGGCGCCCTCGATGCCCTGGCTCACGCGCTGCAGCGGCAGGCGCAGGAAGGCCACGCCCACCGTCTGCTGGCCGGCGCGCGCCGGCGCGGCCAAGGCCAGCGAGGGCTGGGCGCCGTCGCGTGCGATCCAGGCCACCGGCTTGTCGTTGGCGATCGCCGCTTCCATCGCGGCGAGGCGGCCGTAACCGCCCTTGGGCAGGGCGGCGTATTCGGCGGCCAGGTCGCTGCTCAGGACCGCCGCGTCGCTGGCGCCGGGCCAGTCCTTGCCGAGTTCGCGTGCCGCCGCGGCCAGATCGCCCGCGCCCAGCGCGGTCTGCACCGGCGCCGAAGCCAGGCGTTCGTCGAGGCGCTTGAGTTCGCCGGCCAGACCGGTCTTGGCGGCCTCGACGGCGGCGTCGCGGGCGCGCTCGATGCCGGTGCGGCGTGCATTGTCGCGATGCTGTTGCCAGCCGCTCCAGGCGAACCATGCCGCCAACAGCACGCACAAGGCGATCGCAACCGGTCGTAGCGGTTTGAGTTGCTCGGCCGACAGCTGCGGCCGCTCGATCTTCAGATCCACCATCGTTCCGTTCCTTTGATCAGCGCACGCCGGTGTGGCCGAAGCCGCCGGCCCCGCGCGCGCTGGATTCGAATTCTTCGACCACCTGCAGCGTAGCCCGTACGATCGGCAGTACGACCAGCTGCGCGATGCGATCCCCCGGCTGCATCGTAAAAGCCTCGCGTCCGCGATTCCACACGCTGATCAGCAAGGGGCCCTGATAGTCAGCGTCGATCAGGCCGGTGCCGTTGCCGAGCACGATGCCGTTTTTGTGACCCAGGCCCGATCGCGGCAGGATCACCGCGCACAGCGTGGGGTCGCCGAGATGGATCGCCAGCCCCGACGGCACCAGCGCGGTGTCGCCCGGAAGCAGGACCAGCGACTGATCGAGCGCCGCGCGCAGGTCGAGACCGGCGCTGGCGGCGGTCGCGTACTGCGGCAGCGGCCATTCGTCGCCGAAGCGCGGGTCGAGGATTTTCAGTTCGAGAGTGTGGTTCATGCGTTGCGCAGGCGTTCGGCGATCAGGTCGAGCAGCTCGTCGGCGAGCCGGGTCTTGGGCGCGGGCCCGAGCGCGCGCTCGCCGCCGGCCCAGTACACGGTCAGGGCGTTGTCGTCGCTCTCGAAGCCGCTGCCGGGCACGCCGACGCGGTTGGCGGCGATCAGGTCGAGCTTCTTCTTCTCCAGCTTGTCGCGCGCGTAGCGTTCGACGTCGTTGGTTTCCGCGGCGAAGCCGACCACCAGGCGCGGGCGCGCGGCATGCACGGCGACCTCGGCCAGGATGTCGGGCGTGCGCACCAGTTCCAGGGCGAAGCGCGCTTCGTTCTTCTTGATCTTGCCCGGCGCAACCTGGACCGGAGTGTAATCGGCGACCGCGGCGGCGCCGATGTAGGCGTCGGCCGGCAGCCCCGCCAGCACCGCCTCGCGCATCTGCGCGGCCGAGCGCACATCCGTGCGAACGACCCCGGCCGGGGTCGGCAGCGACACCGGGCCGGCGACCAGCCGCACTTGCGCACCGCGCCGGGCGGCGGCTTCGGCGATCGCGAACCCCATCTTGCCGCTGCTGCGGTTGCCGATGAAACGCACCGGATCGATGTCCTCGTAGGTCGGCCCGGCGCTGATCAGCAGACGCAGGCCCTGCAGGCTGGCCACGCTCATGGCGCGACCTGGGCCAGCGCGGCGACGATGTCGTTGGGTTCCATCAGCCGCCCGGGGCCGGATTCGGGTTCGGCCATCGGCCCGTCCATCGGCCCTAGCAAGCGCACCCCGCGCGCGCGCAGCGTGGCGACGTTGGCCTGGGTGGCCGGATGCGCCCACATGCGGTGGTTCATCGCCGGCGCAATGGTCAGCGGAGCCTCGGTGGCCAGGCACAGGGTGGTGATCAGGTCGTCGGCGAAACCGTGCGCGAGCTTGGCGATCATGTCGGCGGTGGCCGGCGCGATCAGCACCCGTTGTGCCCAGCGCGCCAGTTCGATGTGGCCCATCGAGGCTTCGGCCTCGGCATCCCAGAGCGAAGTCCGCACCGGCTGGCCGGACAGGGCCTGGAAGGTCGCGGTGCCGACGAAGCGGGTCGCGTTCTCGGTCATGGCCACGCGCACGTCGGCGCCGGCATCGCGCAGGCGGCGCACCAGCTCGGCGGCCTTGTAGGCGGCGATGCCGCCGCAGACGCAAAGCAGCAGGTGCTGGCCTTGCAGGGAGGGTGGCGCGTCTAGTGCCATGTTCGGCTTCGGGTCCAGGTGCGGCGGTGCGGCTCCGGCGTTCGCAGGCTGCCCGTAAGGGAATTCCTACGCCGGAACGAGGCCCTAGCTTACCCGATGCACCCGCAACGCCCGATCGCCGCGCCCCGCACGCGGCGCCAAGCTGCGGCCATGCGTATCCAAGAATGGCCCAGCGCGGAACGGCCCCGCGAAAAACTCCTGGCGCGCGGCGCCGGCGCCCTCTCAGACGCCGAGTTACTGGCGATCTTCCTGGGCTCCGGCCTGCGCGGGCACGATGCGGTCGCCACCGCGCGCAACTTGCTGAACGCGCACGGCCCGCTGCGCGCCCTGCTCGAATGCAGCCCGGCCCAGTTGCTGCGCCTGCCCAGCCTGGGCCCGGCCCGCGCCTGCATCCTGGCCGCCGCTTTGGAACTGGCCAGCCGGCACCTGTCGGCCCAGCTCGAGCGCGGCGAGGTCCTGACCGATCCCGGCGCCGCCGGGCGCTATTTCGCCCAGCGTCTGCGCGGGCGGCCGCACGAGGTGTTCGCGGCCCTGTTCCTGGACACCAGCCACCGCGCGATCGCGTTCGAGGAGCTGTTCCGCGGCACCATCGATGGTGCCGAAGTGCACCCGCGCGAAGTAGTCCGGCGTGCGCTGATACACAACGCCGCCGCGGTGATCGTCGGCCACAACCACCCCAGCGGCAATCCCGAGCCCAGCGCCGCCGACCGCGCCGTGACCCTGCGCCTGCGGAATGCCCTGAACCTGGTCGATACCCGTCTGCTGGACCACTTCGTGATCGCCGACGGACCGCCGGTATCGATGGCGGCGCGCGGCATGGTCTGAGGTCGGCAGGTCCGGGGTCGGCGGCGCATGCCCGCGGCCCCGAGGCGTCGCGCCGCTCCGACCCGGGGCGGACCTCGTCGCGACGCTACGGGCGAGGCGTCGCGGCGGCGTCCGCCGCCCGCCTGCGGGGCCGCCCTCGCGTACAATGGCCGATCCGCAGCACCCCGCAGAATCCCCGTGAAAACCCATCTCCGCGCGCTGGTCGCGCAGGCCATCGATGCGTTGCGCGCCGCCGGCACTCTGCCGGCCGAGCTGGCGACGCCCGATTTCGTGATCGAACGCCCCAAGACCCATGCCCAGGGCGACTTCTCGACCAACGCCGCGATGCTGCTGGCGAAACCGGCGCGCGCCAATCCGCGCGAGATCGCGCAGAAGCTGGTCGAGGCCCTGCCGGCCAACGACGACATCGCGCGCGTCGAGATCGCCGGCCCCGGCTTCATCAACTTCCATGTCGACGAGTCGGCCTGGCGCCGCCTGCTGCGCGACGCGCTCGCCGCCGGCGCCGGCTACGGCCGCAACGACAGCGGCAAGGGCCACCGCGCCGGCGTCGAATACGTCTCGGCCAACCCGACCGGTCCGCTCCATGTCGGCCACGGCCGCGCCGCGGTGATCGGCGACTGCATCGCGCGCGTGCTCGCCGCCAACGGCTGGAACGTGGCGCGCGAGTTCTACTACAACGACGCCGGCGTGCAGATCAACAACCTGGCGATCTCGACCCAGGCGCGCGCGCGCGGCATCGCCCCCGGCGATGAAGGCTGGCCGGAAGACGGCTACCGTGGCGACTACATCGCCGACGTCGCCCGCGCCTACCTCGAAGGCGCCTCGGTCGAGGTCGACGGCCATATCGTGGTCGGCGCCGGCGACATCGAAGACCTCGATGCGATCCGCCGCTTCGCCGTGGCCTACCTGCGCCGCGAGCAGAACGGCGACCTCGCCGCCTACGGCGTCGACTTCGACGTGTACTTCCTGGAAAGCTCGCTGTACGCCGACGACAAGGTCGAGGAGACCGTGCGCGAACTGATCGCGCACGGCCATACCTACGAGGAAGGCGGCGCGCTGTGGCTGCGCAGCACCGACTTCGGCGACGACAAGGACCGCGTGATGCGCAAGTCCGACGGCACCTACACCTACTTCGTGCCGGACGTCGCCTATCACTTGAGCAAATGGCAGCGCGGCTACGAGCGCGCGATCACCGAACTGGGCGCCGATCACCACGGCTCGCTCGCGCGCGTGCGCGCGGGCCTGCAGGCGCTCGACGCCGGCATTCCGCAGGGCTGGCCGGAGTACGTGCTGCACCAGATGGTCACGGTGATGCGCGGCGGCGAGGAAGTGAAGCTGTCCAAGCGCGCCGGCAGTTACCTGACCCTGCGCGATCTGATCGAAGAAGCGGGAAGCGACGCCGTGCGCTGGTTCCTGATCGCGCGCAAGCCCGACTCGCAACTGACCTTCGACATCGATCTGGCGCGTTCGCAGTCGATGGACAACCCGGTCTACTACGTGCAGGTTTCGCACGCGCGCATGTGCGGCCTGATGCGCCAGCTCAAGGAGCGCGGCCTGTCGTTCGACCTCGAACAGGGCCTGGCGCAACCGCTGGACCTCGACGACGAGGCCGCGCGCGAACTCGTGGTCACCTTGCTGCGCTATCCGGACGTGGTCGCCGCCGCCGGCCGCGACCTCGAACCGCACCAGATCGCGGTCTATCTGCTGGAGTTGGCGCAGACCTTCCAGACGTATTACAACGACCACCAGTTCCTGGTCGACGACGCGGCCGTGCGCAACGCGCGCCTGGCCCTGGCGACGGCGACGCGCCAGGTGCTGGCGAACGGTCTGGACCTGCTGGGCGTCAGCGCCCCCGAGGTGATGTAAGTGGCAGCACGACGTGGCAAATCGCAAGCGAAGCGCAACCAGGGCAACGGCGGCGGCCTGCCGGGCTGGGCCTGGGGCGTCATGGGCGTCCTGCTGGGCGTGGTGCTGATCCTGTCGGCGCCGAAGCTGCTCAAGTCCGACGGCGACGGCTTCTTCCGTCCCAAGCCCAACCCCGACGCCCAGCCGGCGCCGGTCGCGGTGGCCGAGGACGAGACCGTCGCTCCCGACAACGACGACGGCCCCAGCAAGCCCAAGCCCGCCGCCGACCCGGACAAGCAGGCCACCGCCTACGCGTTCTACGACCTGCTGCCGGGCAAGGAAGTGCCGCTGACGGACGCCGAACTGGCCGCGACCGAGCGCGCCGAAGCCCAGCGTCTGGCGCAGCAGCAGAAACAGCAGGCGGCGCAGGCCGCCGCCGCCCAGAACGGCGCCGTCCAGACGACGACCGCGCCCGCCGACGCGACCGCCGCCAACAACGCAGGCACCGCGCTGCCCAAGCCGGTCGACGCCGGCCCCAGCACGCCCGTCGCCACGACGCCGGCGACGGTCACGGCCAACAACGCCGGCACGACTACGCCGGCCACGGCCAACGTCGCCGCCAACACCGCGCCGAAGCCGGTCGCGATCGACGACGGCACCCGTTACCTGCTTCAAGCTGGCGCGTTCCAGGCTTCCGGCCAGGCCGAGGAAATGAAGGCCAAGATCGCCCTGCTGGGCCTGGGCGCCCGGGTCGAGCCGGCGCAGATCAGCGGCAAGACCGTCTACCGCGTGCGCATGGGCCCCTACGGCACCGCCAGCGACCTCGCCGAAGCCAAGCGCAAGCTCGCCAGCGGCGGCCTGCCGGGGCTGGCGATCAAGGTCAAGTAAGCGCACCTTCTGAACCCCTCTCCCGCCTGCGGGAGAGGGGTTGGGATGAGGGCAGCCGCCGGGCTTGAGGTGCTACCACCTCGCCCCGCCCCTCATCCGGCCCTGCCGGGCCACCTTCTCCCGCGAGCGGGAGAAGGGAAAGCGTCCGCGCCTGGGCAGGCGCCGAAGACCAAAGCACGCACGCCTTGAGCCCCTCTCCCGCCTGCGGGAGAGGGGTTGGGGTGAGGGCAGCCGCTGAGCTTGCGGTGCTACCACCTCGCCTCGCCCCTCATCCGGCCCTGCGGGCCACCTTCTCCCGCGAGCGGGAGAAGGGAATAGCGTCCGCGCCTGGGCAGGCACCGAAGACCAAAGCACGCACGTCTTGAGCCCCTCTCCCGCTTGCGGGAGAGGGGTTGGGGTGAGTGCCGTCGCAGCGATTGCGGTGCTATCACCTCGCCACGCCCTCATCCGGCCCTCCGCGCCCCCTTCTCCCGCGAGAGGGAGAAGGGAAAGCGCCACGGGCACTCAAGTCCATTCCGAGCGCGGGCTCAGCCTCCTCCCTGCTCCCACACACCGCCGCGGCGCAAGCGCGAGCGCGGTCACAGCCCGCGCCGCCGGCGCTTGGCGATACGCGTCGCCGCGGTAGACTCGCCCGGTTCGCAGCAGGGTGAAGCATGGACAAACGCGTACTACTGGGCTGCATCGCCGCACTGTCCGTACTGTTGCTGGGCGGCATGGCCGCGCAGCTGGCCGGCAGCGACGGCGGCGGCAGTCAGATCCTTTCTTCGCCGCTGGGCCGGGTGCCGATCGGCGATGTACTGATGGTGCTGCTGGCGATGGCGGTCGGCGGCGCGATAGCGCGACGCAAGTTCCGCGCGATCGCGGTGCTGATGGTGTTGATCGTGTGGTTGGCGATCCTGACCGTGCTGGTGGCGATGATCGCCCCCGACAGTCCGCCGCCGATGGCCTCGCTGCCGGCAATGCTCAAGTACAACGGCGCGGCGATCGTGTTGACCTTGTTCGCGGCCTGGTTGGGCGCGACCCTCGGCGAAACCCTGGCCAACCGCCGCAACAAGACGGCCGCCTCCTGAGGGGAGGCGCCGTGTCGGCGCCTTCCTTTCGCTTTCTGTGGGAGCGGCGTGAGCCGCGATCGCGCCGCTCGACATTCGACGCAAGCCGCGGCTCTTCCTCATCCCGCCTAAAAGCATCGCGGCTCACGCCGCTCCCATAGAAAGCAGGGCAGCGTTCGCGCGATTCCAGCGCGAACGCCCGTCACGGCCCGCTGCGTTCCTGCAAGAACATCGCGGCTTACGCCGCTCCCACAGACTGCCAGGCGCGGCGCGCGCGCAGCCGAATCAGCCGCGCTTGAGCGCAATCAGCGCCGAGGTGTCGGATTCGCCCATGCCGCGCTCGATCAGCTCGGCGTAGTCGGCGATGGCCTGGTCGATGGTCGCGGTGCGGATGCCGGCATCGCGTGCGATCGCCTGGACGATGCGCAGGTCCTTGAGCATGTGCGCGCACTTGAAGCCCGGCGCGAACTCGTCGCGCAGCATGGTCGCGCCGCGCTTGTCGAGGAACCAGTTGTTGGCCGCGCCGGCCATCAGCGTCGGCAGCAGGCGCTGCGGGTCCAGGCCGAGCTTCTCGCCCAGCGCCAAACCTTCGCAGACCGCTTCGTTGATGCCCGCGACCAGCACCTGGTTGACCGCCTTGGTCGCCTGGCCGGCGCCGGTGTCGCCCATGTGGCTGATGCGCGCGGCGTAGGCTTCGATCGCCGGGCGCGCACGCTCCAGCACCGCGGCATCGCCGCCGACCATCACCGACAGCTTGCCGTTGCGTGCGCCTTCGACGCCGCCGGACACCGGCGCATCGAGGAAACCGATGTTGTGCGTGGCCAGCATCGCCGCGCAGCGGCGCGCGGTCTCGACCGCGACCGTGGAATGGTCGACCACCACCGCACCGGCCTTGAGCACTTCCGCCAACGCGGCGACGTTCTCCAGCACGTCCGCGTCCAGCGACACGCACAGCGTCACCACGTCGCAGTCGGCGAAGTTGGCCGCCGAGCGCGCCGCACGCACGTCCAGCTCCGCCGCCATCGCGTCGGCCTTGGCCTGAGTGCGGTTGCCGACCGCGGTCAGCAGCCCCTTGCTGTGCACGTAGCGCGCCATCGGCGCGCCCATCGCGCCCAGGCCTATGAATCCGACTTTCATTTCAACCTTCCGTCCCGTAGGGGTGTTCAGACCAGCCATTCGTAAATCGTGAGCCGCGACGCGCCGGCCAGGTGCAGAGGATCGGTGTGGGCGAGCGCCGTCGCCGCGGCCAGGTCAGGCGCCAGCAGCACGTAGGCGCCGCCGCTCTTGTCGGAAAACGCGCCCGAGCGTTCCAGGCGGCCCTGCGCGCGCAGCGCGGCAACGAACTCCCTATGCGGCTCGATCACAGCCGCATCGAACGCCGGCTCGCGCATCGCCAGCACCAGGTACTGCTTCATGCCCGAACTCCCGCTCACGCCAGCGGCGCGTCGCTGAGATAGGTGTAACCGGTCAGGCCGGCTTCCAGGTCCGCGTTCAGGCGATCGGATTCCTCGTCCGGCAAGCGCGCGGCGGCGACCTTGTCGCGGTAGGCCTGGCGCAGGTCGGCCAATCGGTAGCCGACGTAGTCCAGCATCACATCGGTGGTGTCGCCGCGGCGCTGCTGCACGATCCGGTAGCCGTCGCCGTCGACGCGCACTTCGATCGCATCGGTGTCGCCGAACAGGTTGTGGATGTCGCCCAGGATCTCCTGGTACGCGCCGACCAGGAAGAACGCCAGCCGATAGCTTTCGCCGTGCTTCAGGCGGTGCAGCGGCATCGAGCTGTCCAGCCCCTCGTTCTCGACGTAGGTCTTGACCGTGCCGTCGGAGTCGCAGGTCATGTCGGCGAGGATGCCGCGACGCTGCGGCGCCTCGTCCAGGCGCTCGATCGGCACGATCGGGAACACCTGGTCGATCGCCCACACGTCCGGGATCGACTCGAACACGCTGAAATTGACGAAGTACTTGTCGACCAGACGGTCGTTGAGCTCGTCCAGCAGTTCGCGATGGCTCTTCTCGTCGTAGTTCAGACGCTGACGCACCGCATGGGCGATGGCGTAGAACAGGTCGTCGATGCGCGCGCGATGGGTCAGGTCGATCTGGCCCAGCGCGTACGAGGACAGGCCCTCGCTGTGGTGGTGCTGGGCCTCGTGGAACAGCTCCACCGCCGGGCGCTGGTCGAGTTCGCCGTGGATCTCGCGCAGGTGGCGCACCACCGCCGGCTCGTCGTCGTGCTCATCGGGGATGCGGCCTTCCGGCGCTTCCTCGACTTCCGACACGTTGGCGACCAGCACCGCGTGGTGCGCGGTCATCGCGCGGCCGCATTCGGTGACCACGCGCGGCGGGGTCAGGCCGTGCTCGGCGCAGGCTTCGGCCAGCGGCTGGACGATGCTGTTGGCGTACTGGCCGAGGCCGTAGTTGATCGAGCAGTAGCCGCGCGAACGCGTGCCTTCATAATCGATACCCAGGCCGCCGCCGACGTCCATGTAGCGCACCTTGGCGCCGAGCTTGGACAGTTCGACGAAGTAACGCGTGGCCTCGCGCATGCCGTTGGCGATGTCGCGCACGTTGGAGATCTGCGAACCCATGTGGAAGTGCAGCAGCTGCAGGCAGTCGGTCATGCCGGCGTCGCGCAGCTTCTTCCACAGGTCCAGGACCTGGCGCGGCGACAGCCCGAACTTGGCTTTGTCGCCGCCGCTGTTCTGCCACTTGCCGGCGCCCAGCGAGGCCAGGCGCATGCGCACGCCCAGGCCGGGCTGTACGCCCAGGGCCTGCGCCTCTTCGATCACCAGCGCCAGCTCGGACGGCTTTTCGACCACGATGTAGGTCTCCAGCCCGAGCTTGCGGCCGATCAGGGCCAGGCGGATGTACTCGCGGTCCTTGTAGCCGTTGCAGACGATCAGGCCGCCGGGCCGGCTCAGGGCCAGCACCGCCATCAGTTCGGGCTTGCTGCCCGCTTCCAGGCCGAAGCCCTCGCCGTGGTGCGAGGCCAGGGTGCCGGCCACGCCCTGATGCTGGTTGACCTTGATCGGGTAGACCGCGGTGTAGCCGCCGGCGTAGTCCCACTCGGCCTGGGCCTGGGCGAACGCGGCCTGGAGCTTGCCCAGGCGGTCGCCGAGGATGTCCGGGAAGCGCACCAGCACCGGCAGCTTGGCGCCGTTGGCGCGCGCGGCGTCGACCACTTCGGGCAGCGGAATCGCCGGCCCGCGCTCGCCGTGCGGCCGCACCGCGATCCGCCCGGCCGTATCGACGTCGAAGTAGCCTTCGGACCAATGCGGAATCGAGTAGGTCTTGCGGGCCTGATCGAGCGACCAGTCGGACATCGGCGTGACACCACGGATACGGAGGGGACGCGCATTCTACCGTCCCCGTTCGCTCAAGCCGTCGACATCGCCTGAACGGCGTCAGGCCGGCCCGTAGACCGGCGCCCCGGCCACCGCCTTGATCCGCTTGGCCAGCTTGCGCTGGCTGGAGGCGTGCACGGCGACGAAGCTGCCGGGCAGCTCGAGCGCGTCGACCACCTTCTGCAGCATGCCGTCCTCGGTCCAGGCCATCCCGCGCAGGGTCACCACCACCACGTAATGCGGCACCCCGGTGTCGTCGCCGTCGATGTGCTTGCGCGCGATCCAGGCCTGCTTGACGTGGCCGGCGCGCTGCAAGCCGTCCGCCGCGACGCGCAGCGCCTCGGCGTCGAGGCCGTGTTCGAGGTAGCGGTCCTTCTTGGCGTCGACTCGCTCGCGCGCCTGCATGGCGACGTCGCGGCGCTGGTGCAGGGCGCGCAGGCGCGAGATCGTCGCGCCGAAGCCGGCCTCGTCGTCGGCCTGGCGGTAGTACTGCGCGAGCAGCTGCAGCGCCTGTTCCAGCAGATTTTCGTCGAGCTCGATCGCGCGCTCCAGGTAGGCCACGCCTTCGGCGTCCTGGCGATCCAGCAGCAGCGTGCCCAGGCGGGCCTGGGCCAGGGCGTCGTCGGGCCGCGCGGCCACGGCCGCACGGTACAGCGGGGCCGCGTCGGCGTCCGGGCGCAGCACTTCGACCAGACGCGCGTACTCGCCCAGTTCGGTGTCGGCGAGCGCATCGGCGCGCGTCTCCAGCTCGGCCAGGCGCTCGACATCCTGAGTGTGGCGATCATGGCGCTCGCGCCAGTTCTCGGCGACGTGCTCGCGCCATTCCTGGCTGAAACGCTCCTGCAAGCTGTCCAGCAGCGGGCCGAGCAGATCCTCGGCGGCCGAGCGCACCGGCGCGGGCACCGCCACCGGCGCCTGCCCCAGGGCCTGCAGGCGCTGGGCCAGGGTGGGATGGGTGTCGTCCAGGCCGGGCGCCTCGTCCAGCAGTTCCTGCAGGCGCACCGGCTCGTCCTGGCTGGCGGCGGCGAAGCTGCCGGCCATATCGCGGAACAGCTGCTGCGGCGGCTGCGGCCGGGTCTGCACGCTGCGCTCGACGTCGGGCCAGAAATCCCGCTGCAAGCGCGCGCTGCCCAGGCCGACCCGCTGCAGCGCCTGCGCCATGGTCGGCGCACCGGTCACGCGCGCGGCGGTGGCGTCGGCGTCGTACTCCTGCGCGCGCGCCAGCACGAAGCTGTAGGCGTCGAAGTACGGCGCGTACCAATCGAAGAAGCGCCGGAACAACGCGGTCGTCCACGAACGCCGCATCGCCAGCTCCTCCAGGAACCGGTACCAGCTCACCCGGACCCGGTAGATCCAGCCGGAAAAACGCCCGTGGCCGCCGCCGAAATGACCGAACTCGTGCGCGATCACCGCCGCGAACTGCTCGCGGCTGAGCAACTGCATCAGCGGCAGACCGATCACCAGGTAATGGGTGTGCCCGAGCAGGCCCAGCGCGCGCGGCACGCTGGCCGCGCCGGCGTTGAGCTGCGGATCGATGATGATGTCGTGCAACGGCGGCGCCTGGGTCTGGGCGCGCAGACGCTCGATCTCGGCGCGCAGCTCCGGGGCCTCGTCCGGCGCCAGCACGTGGCCGGTCGGCGGTTCGAACTTCACCCAGATCGCCTTGATCACGAACCAGCCGAACGCGACGGGTATCCAGACGACCTTGATCAGCTTCACCAGCAGGATCGGACTGATCGCCAGCAGCGCCAGCACCAGCCCCGCCGACATTCCCAGCGCCAGCAGCACCGTGCCGCCCAGCACCGCGAAGCCCAGGCCCGCCAGCAGGGCCAGTTTGAACTTGTAACGTCCCGGCGCGCGCTGCGCCTCCTGCTCCAGGCGCTCGACGAGCCCCCGGTACCGTGCGACCGATGCCATCCCTGCCACCTCCCCCTGACTGGGGCCATTTTAGGACAGGCCGGGCGCCTAACGCGCGGTCCGTTACAATGCCGCCCCCCGCCTTATCGCAGCGCCCGCACGTCACGGCGCATCGCAGCCGTCATCCGCGGCCGCTACCCTGGAAGGCGCGACCAACTTCCCTCTGGAACCACCCGCATGAGCAGCACCGACAGCACCTGGAAGTACGAGAATTTCGAGCCCGCCGGTTCGGCCATCGGCTACCGCATCACCCGCAAGCTCGACGAGGTCCAGTCGCCGTTCCAGAAGATCGAGATCTTCGAGAGCACCGACTGGGGCAACGTCATGCTGATCGACGGCGCGATGATGCTGACCACGCGCGACAACTTCCTCTACCACGAGATGATGTCGCACCCGGCGCTGTTCACCCATGCCGCGCCCAAGAACGTCGTCATCATCGGCGGCGGCGACTGCGGCACCCTGCGCGAAGTGCTCAAGCACCCCGGCGTCGAAGAAGCCGTGCAGTGCGACATCGACGAGCAGGTCACGCGCATGGCCGAGAAGTGGTTCCCGGAACTGTGCGAACGCAACAGCGACCCGCGCGCCCAGCTGCTGTTCGACGACGGCATCGCCTACATGGCCAACCGCGCGCCGGGCAGCGTCGACATCATCATCGTCGACTCCACCGACCCGGTCGGCCCGGCCGAAGGCCTGTTCAACAAGGCCTTTTACGAAAGCTGCTTCCGTGCGCTCAAGGACGACGGCATCCTGGTCCAGCAGTCGGAATCGCCGCTGGTCCTGCTCGAACTGATCAAGGAAATGCGCGGCGAGATGGGCAAGGCCGGCTTCGCCGGCTTCCAGACCCTGCCGTTCCCGCAGCCGTGCTACCCGACCGGCTGGTGGAGCTGCACCCTGGCGCGCAAGTCCAAGTCCGATGGCTTCGGCTTCCGCGACACCGACGCGCGCGGCAAGGGCTTCGACACCTTGTATTACAGCGCCGACATCCACCGCGGCGCGCAGACCCTGCCGCCGTTCGTGGCCGCGGCCCTGGGCGAGGGCTGATCCGGCATCGGGCGCAGGTCGGGCGAACGCCTGGCCCTGCGCCCGATACGCGAACTCGCGGCGGCCGTTGCGGCCGCCGCTGCTTCGGGTCCGCCTGCCCTCAGCGGAATGCCGCCATCGCCATCGTCGGCGCACGCGCTCGATAGCGCGAGCGCGAGCCACTTTGCCGCGGTCCGCGTACAGGCACTTCGTGGCTTCGACATCGCACTATCCCTCGAACTGCGCCAGATCTTGCGGCGAACGCGCGGCCCGCTCGGCACCACGGCACTACGAGCGGCCTTATCCGCCGCCAGCGACCCAGCGCATCGCCAGGCAATTGAGCGCGTAACCGCCCACCGTCAACAGCGCGAACAGCAGCGCGGCGAGCAATAAAGGTCTGGCGCCGGCCTGGCGGATCGCACTGAGCTGGGTGCGCAGGCCGAGCGCGGCCATCGCCATCGCCAGCAGTGCGGTGTCCAGCTGGACGATGGTCGCGGTCCAGACCGGCGGCAGCGGCAGCAGCGAGTGCAGGCCGCTGACCGCGATGAAGGCGAGCGCGAACCACGGCATCGCCAGTTTCGGGCGCGTGCCGTCGGCGCCGCGGGTGCCGCGCGCCGACAACAGCAGCAGGAAAGGCGCCAGCAGCATCACCCGCAGCATCTTCTCGATCACCGCCGTCGAGGCGGCGGTTGCGCCGATTGCCTGACCCGCCACGACCACTTGCGCGACCTCGTGCACGGTCGAGCCGACGTACAGCCCGTAGGCGTGCTCGCTCAGGCCCAGGTGCGGATACAGCCAGGGGTAGACGAACATGCCGATGGTGCCGAACACGACCACCGTCGCGACGGCGACCGACACCTGATGCGCGCGGGCGCGCAGCACCGGCTCGGTCGCCATCACCGCGGCCGCGCCGCAGATCGCGCTGCCGGCGCCGATCAGCATCGCCGTCTCGCGGTCCAGCTTCAGCCAGCGCGTGCCCAGCCAGACCGCCAGACCGAACACCGAGGCCACGACCACGACATCCACCACCAGCCCGGCGATGCCGACCGCAGCCAGGTCCTGAAACCCGACCCGGAATCCGTACAGCACGATCCCCAAGCGCAGCAATCGGCTGCGGCACAGGTCCACACCGGGGCCGGCCACGACGGCGATGCGGGCGAAAGCGGTATTGCCGACGGCGATGCCGAGCACGATCGCCAGGGTCAACGCGCTCAGTCCCAGACCGCGCAGCGGCGCCCACTCGCCCAAGGTCCAGGCCAGCGCGGCGATCGCCGCCGCCAAAGCCAGGCCAGGCGTCCACACCGCCAGACGTCGCAACGCGGTGCGGGGCGTGGTGGACAGCTGGGTGGTTTCGTAGGCGACGGACACGGGGCGCTCCATGGCGAAGGGCGCCACGGTAGGCCGCCGCGGTACCGGCGTCCAATGCATATAATTCCATGATCCATGAATCTGGCTCATGCCGATGAACCTGCATCTGCTGCGCACCTTCCTGACCGTGGTCGAGGCCCAGAACTTCTCGCGCGCGGCGCAGCTGCTGTTCGTAAGCCAGTCGGCGGTGTCCAAGGCGGTACGCGAACTCGAACACCAGCTCGACCTGCCGCTGCTGGAGCGCGGCGGCGCCGAGGGCAAGGCCCTGCGCGGCGTGGCCCTGACCGAGCACGGCCGCGCGGTGTTCGAACATGCGCGTGCGATCTTCGCCCTGGAACGCGCCGCCAGCGAAGACGTGCGCGACCGGGCCGAGCTGCGCCAGGGCAGGCTGCGCATCGGCGCCAGCACCACCGTCGCCGCGTACTGGCTGCCGCAGGCGATCGCCGCGTTCGCGCGTCGTCACCCCACGCTGGAACTGGAGCTGGTGGTCGGCAACACCGACGAGGTCAGCCGCGCGCTGATCGATTGCCGGGTCGATGTCGGCTACGTCGAAGGCGAAGTCGCCGATGCGCGGATCGCGGCCTCGCTGTGGCGCACCGAAGCGCTACGCCTGATCGCCGCCGGCGATGGCGTCGCGGCCCGCAGCAAACGCATGACCGCCAGCGCCTTGGCCGAGCAGACCTGGTTGCTGCGCGAACCCGGCTCCGGCACGCGCCAGGCCGCGCAGGCCTGGTTCGACGCCCAGGGCATCGTGCCCGCACGCGCCATCGAGATCGGCAGCAACGAGGCCATCGCGCGCGCGGCAGCCGCGGGCGCGGGCGTCGCCCTGTTGCCGGAAACCGTGGTCGCCGATCTGGTGGCGATCGGACGGCTGCGCACGATCGCGCTCGTCGGCGACGCCAACGCCGCCACGCGGCCCTTGTACCGATTGGAGCTGCTCAATCGCCCGCAGGCGCCGGCATTGCGTGCGTTCCTGGCGCTGGACGCGGATTCGACCGCGTCGCGCGCGCGTCAGGCCAAGCCGGGTACGTGACGCGCGCGATTGCGCCGCCGCAACGCCCTTACAACGCGTCGCCGTCCATTTCGCCGGTGCGGATGCGCACCGCGCGCTCCAGATCCCAGACGAAGATCTTGCCGTCGCCGATCTTGCCGGTGCCGGCCGCCTTCATGATCGCCTCGACCACGGCCTCGACCTGCTCGTCGACCACGGCCACTTCGAGTTTGATCTTGGGCAGGAAATCGACCACGTACTCGGCTCCGCGGTAAAGCTCGGTATGGCCCTTCTGGCGACCGAAGCCCTTGACCTCGGTGGCGGTGATGCCGGCCACGCCCGCTTCGGCCAGCGCCTCGCGCACGTCGTCCAGCTTGAACGGCTTGATCACCGCCATGACCATCTTCATCGTCGCTCTCCGGTTCCCTACCCGCGCTGCGCGCCTCGTCTTGGCGGCAGCATAGCCGAGCGGCGCGCTCCAGCCGCGGTCCGGACGGCATTCACGCAGTCTTCGCCCGGCCGCGTTCGAGGATGGCTTGCCTCGCGTCCGCGACCGCGCCCGTGGTGTAATGGCTTACCGCAGTGTCAGATTTTTCTGACAGTGCGATGCGGCCCACACCTACGGCGCCGCCCCGGCCACGAGGCCAAGCTGGCCACGTCCCCCGGATAGAGTCCCGACCCGATGATCGACCTGAACCATATCGACGACCTCGCCCGCCGCCTGGGCTCGCTGTTGCCGCCCGGCGTGCGCGAAGGCCGCGAGGAAATGCAGCAGAACTTCAAGGCCGTGCTGCAGAGCGGGCTGGCCAAGCTGGACCTGGTCACGCGCGAGGAATTCGAAGTGCAGCGCGCGGTCCTGTTGCGCACGCGCGAGAAGCTGGACGAACTGCAACGCACCGTGGCCGAGCTGGAAGCGCAGCTGGGCCAGTCCGCACCGCCCCAACACTGAGCCTGCCGCCATGAATCTGGCGATCGTGCACAGCCGTGCGCGTACGGGCGTCCGTGCGCCCGCGGTCCGGGTCGAGGTCCACCTCGCCGGCGGCCTGCCCTCGATGTCCATCGTCGGCCTGCCCGAAGCCGCGGTGCGCGAGGCCAAGGACCGCGTGCGCGCAGCGATCCAGTGCGCCCAGTTCGAGTTCCCGGCCCGCCGCATCACCGTCAACCTGGCGCCGGCCGACCTGCCCAAGGACGGCGGGCGCTACGATCTGGCGATCGCACTGGGCATCCTCGCCGCCAGCGGCCAGGTGCCGTTGGACGCGCTGGGCGACTACGAATTCCTGGGCGAACTGGCCCTGACCGGCGAACTGCGCGCGATCGACGGCGTGCTGCCGGCCGCGTTGGCCACGGCCGAGGCTGGACGCAAGCTGGTGGTGCCGGCCGGCAACGGCGCCGAAGCCGCGCTGGCCAGCCGGGTCGAGGCCATGACCGCGCGCACCCTGCTCGAAGTCTGCGCCCTGCTGTCGGCGCGCAAACCGCTGCCGGCCGCGATCGCCGTGCCGACCCGCCGCGTTCCAGGACCGGACCTGGAAGATGTGCGCGGCCAGAGCCAGGCGCGGCGCGCGCTGGAGATCGCCGCCGCCGGCGGCCACCACCTGCTGCTGATCGGCCCGCCCGGCTGCGGCAAGACCCTGCTGGCCGCGCGCCTGCCCGGCCTGCTGCCGGACGCCGACGAGGACGAAGCCCTGGAAGCAGCCGCCATCGCCTCAATCAGCGGCCGCGGCCTGGACCCGGCGCGCTGGCGCGAGCGCCCGTTCCGTTCGCCCCATCACACCGCCAGCGCGGTCGCCCTGGTCGGTGGCGGCGCCGAACCGCGCCCGGGAGAGATCTCGCTCGCGCACCACGGCGTGCTGTTTCTCGACGAACTGCCCGAGTGGGACCGGCGCGCGTTGGAAGTGCTGCGCGAACCTTTGGAGTCGGGCGTGGTGACGGTGTCGCGCGCCGCGCGCAGCTCCGAATTCCCGGCCCGCTTCCAACTGGTCGCGGCCATGAACCCCTGCCCCTGCGGCTGGGCCGGCGACCGCAGCGGCCGCTGCCACTGCGGCATCGACGCGATCCGCCGCTACCGCGCCCGCGTGTCCGGGCCGATGCTGGACCGGATTGATCTGCATGTCGAAGTGCCGCGGCTGGCGCCGACCGAACTGCGCGCGGACGCGCCGCCGGGCGAATCCAGCGCCGAGGTCCGCGTGCGCGTGGCCCAGGCGCGCGAGCTGCAGCGCAGCCGCGCCGGCAAGGTCAACGCGCAGATGACCCAGGCCGAAACCTCGGCGACCTGCCGCCTCGACGACCGCGACTACGGCCTGCTCGAACGCGCGGTGGAAACCCTGCAGCTGTCGGCGCGTTCGACCCACCGCATCCTGCGCGTCGCGCGCACCATCGCCGACCTGGCCGGCAGCCCGCGCATCCACAGCGCGCACCTGACCGAGGCGATCGGCTATCGGCGCGCGGACCGCGGCCAGTTCAACCAGGCGGCTTGAGCCCGCCGCCCGCCCGGCTTACAAGCCCGAGCAATTCTCGCCGCAGACCTTGGGTCTCTCGAGGAAACCGCGCGCGCCTTCGCGAGCCTCGCGCATCTCGGCCTGGGTGCCGCAACGGGTCTTCTTCATGCCGGTGCCGCTCACGCGTTCGCGCCAGCACACGTCCTGATCGTCGCGTGCGCTGCGGGTGTCGACGATTTCGGCGTTGATGCGCTCCAGGGCGTTCTCCAGCCGGATCTTTTCGTCCATCGACAGCTGGTCCAGGGACTGCTTGCCCTCGGCGACCGCGAACACTTCCTTCTGCGCCTTTCGGATCGCATTGGCCTGGCGCGGGCTGAGACCTTCGAAGCGGTTGCCGTCGAGATCGGCCTGAATCTCGCGCTGTTGCTCCAGCACGATCTGCAAGCGGTCGCGGCCGTCGGCCGACGCGTTCTCGGCTGCCGACAAGGGCCCTGCGGCCAGGGCCAGCAGCAGACACAGCACTAGACGTTTCATGGCGATGACTCCGTGTGTGGAGCGTGGGCGCTGCCGCGATCGCTGAAGAAGCAGGCGGTGTCGCGGGCCTGGCTCGTTTGGTCTTTCCCCGAGCCGGACATTACGCCGCCCCGCCACCGGCTTCAACGGCCGCAGGCACCGCAGGTCGGAAACGCGGAACGGCGCCTGGCGCGCCGATCGGGGCCGGCCGCCTTCGCCGCGTCGCGGCGGTGCGGATTCGCATTCGCGGCTGGCCGGCCAAGGCCATGAACTTGCCGGCGATAGCTACGCGCAGATAGGCGCGCGCCGAAACGAAACAGGCGGCCCGAAGGCCGCCTGTCCGGGCATCGCGTCGCGACACCCACCGCTTGCGCGCGTGGAGCGCGGCGATCAGTTGCTCTTGCAGTCGGCGCAGCCGCCGCGGCTGTCCATTTGGTTGCGCGCGGCGTCGCGCTCTTCGCGCATCTGCGCGACGGTCTTGCACACGCGCTCGCGGCGCGTGCTGCCCAGGATCTGACGACGCTCGCAAACCAGGCGCTCGTCTTCGGTCTTGTTGATCGCAGCTTCGATCCACTCCAGCGCATTGAAGACTTCGGTCTTCTGCTCTTCGTTGAGATCGTCGGTCGAGCTCTTGCCTTCGAGCGTGCGCAGCACTTCGCCCTGCTTGGCCAGCAGCTGCGAACGGGTGTCGGCGTTGAGGTTCTTGTAACGGCCAGTGCGCGACTCGACGCCGGCGCGGATCTCCGCCTGCTGGCTGCGGATCGACTCGACCTGCAACGCGTTGCGGTCCACCGAAGCGAACGCGGCCGGCGCAGCCAGCAGGCCGCCGAGCACGAGGGCCATCACTACCTTCTTCATCGACATTGGAACGATCCGTGGTTTTTGGAGCACCCGAACATACTTTGCCGAATCGGCCGTGTCGACTGCCTCCCACCCTCTTTTTCGCAGCTTTGCGCCAAGCCGAATGCAGCTATCGGGGCGCCGCCCAAATAGAGCGATCGCCCAACCTGGCACGCGTAGGCAAGGCCCACCCAGGGGCCGGCCGTATTCAGGTCAGCGATGTTCATGGAACACGCCGCGATCCAGGCGCTTGCCGGCCCGCTTCGCGGGCCTCGTGTTCCTCGGTTACGGTCTCGCCGAAAATCGCTGGCGAATGCAGATCGCGCGGGTGTCGCCCGGGATGCGTCAGAGCTCGGAAGTACCGAGCTGGCGCGGGCGATGATCGAGCTTCTGACGCGCGCGTTCGCGCTCGGCGCGCTGCTCGGCGACGGTATGGCAGACCCGGGTCACGCGCTGGCTGCCCAGGATCCGTTCGCGGTGGCAGATCGTGCGCTCGTCCTCGGTGCCGTTGATCTTGGCCTCGATCCATTCCAGGCGGTTGAAGACCTCGACCTGCTCGTGCGCGTTCAGGTCCTCGGAGGTCGCCTTGTCCTCGATCAGGCTCAGCAGTTCCAGCTGCTTGGTCAGCAGTTCGACGCGCTCGCCGGTCGGCAACTCGCGGTAACGGCCGCGCTGGGCCTGGTCGTCGGCGCGGATCTGCTTCTGCTGCTCGATGATCGCCACCATCGGCACCGGCGGTGCCGGCGGCACCTCCGGCTTCGGGCCGGCCGCTGCCAGGGCGGGCGCCAGCAGCAGTACGGACAGGACGAGGATGCGCATCGCCGGAACTCCCTGGCTGGGCGACGGAAACACCGTCGCGATCGGCAGCCAGAGATACACGCGGCGACGGCGCAAGGCAACGCCTCGCGTCGAAATACGCGCTTGGGACTAAGCCGTCCGGGTGAATTCAGGACGGCCGGCCCGGCGGCGGCGATGCCGCCGGACAGGTTTCAGGGTCGCTGCACGCCGCCGGAAAGGGGGCCCGACTGCGGCACGCAGAGGGCCGAGTCGCCCTTCCATTCGTGCGCGTACCGGATCAGGTTTTCGCGCTCGGCGATGGTCGCAAAGCGGGTTTCGCGCAGGTCGGTGCGTTCGCCTTACTGGCGCACTTCGCCGTTCTGCAGCCGCTCACGGGCGGATTCGCGCTCGGCGCGGATCTGGGCGGCGGTGCGGCACACGCGCTCTTTGCGGTTGCTGCCCAGGACCTGGCGACGCTCGCACACCATGCGCTCGTCGTCGGCCGAGTTGATCGCCGCTTCGATCCACTCCAAAGCGTTGAACACTTCGGTTTTCTGGTCCTCGTTGAGGTCCTGGGTCGACTGCTTGCCTTCCATCAGATGGAACAGTTGCTGCTGCTTGGCCAGCAGTTCGCCGCGCGTGTGGGTGGGCATGTCCTTGTAGCGGCCGTTGGCGGCCTGGACCGCGGCGCGGATTTCGCTCTGCTGGGAACGGATCGATTCGAACTGCAGCACGCCACGGTCGACCGAGGCGAACGAGAGGGGGGCCACCAGCAACAACGACAGGGCCCAGGCTCGGAACTTCATGGGGCGAACTCCTGGATGGCGAACGACGATTGCGAGCGATCGACGTTACGCCGGCAAAATGCGGCCTTCAACCGCCGGGCGTCGCCCGCCGCAGGCGCGCCTCGCCGGACTTGGCCCTAGCAAGGTCAATGACTTAGGCTCGACTGGGCCGGCCCCGGCACCCGCGCCGGCGATGCCGGAACAGCGTCGCTCTGCGGCCAACCGTGCCTGCGCTGCGCCGGACCGTGGCCGGGCGGATCTCTCCGGCCGGATGAATGGGTGCCGCTGTGGGACGGCGCTGACGGCGGGGTCGGGGCGACGCGGCGACGTCTATCAAAAGGAGCGTTCGTACTAGAAACAACGAGCGCAGCCGGCCTGTCATCGTCCACGGCGGGTGGCCGGCTCGGGCCCTTGGCCCCGGCCCGAACGGCCCGGCCCATTCGAGGTCCCTCAGCCCTCTGGCCGGTCCGGCGCCCGCTCGAACCCAGCCTCGGGCGCCCATACCGCACCACCGGGATCGAATTCGGCCGTGCTGCGCTCCGCCGAGCGCCAGCCGAAGCCGCACACCGCCAAGGGACCTTCGATCAGAGGATCCAGGCCGAACGCACGTTCGATATCGACCTCGTTGACCGCGCAGGTCACGAACGCGCCCAGCCCCAGCTCGGTCGCGCTCAGGTACAGGGTCTGCGACAGGTGGCCGCTGTCCAGCACCAGGGCGCGGTAGGCCTTGGCGTGGTGGCGGTACTTCCAGAAACAGCGCGCGTAACGCGGCGCCAGCACCGCCAGCACCGGCGCGCCGGCGAACCAGTGCTGGCCGGCCAGCGCGCGCAGCGCGAATGCGGCCAGGGCTTCGTTCGGCGGCGGCAGCGGTTCCAGCGCGTGCGCGACCGGGTGGTAGTGGTACAGCCCAGGCGCCACGCCTTCGACGTTTTGCACCACCAGGTAGGCTTCGGTCGGATGCAGGCCGCCGGCCGAGGGCGTGTGCTTTTTCAGGAACACCGCGTCGTCGTGGGTCCGCAACTGGGCCTGGGCGGCGAACGTGCGTTGCAGCATGTGCGCGAACAAGTGCTGCGGCAGCGGCCGTTCGCGGTCGAAGTTGCGGCAGGTGGCGCGGCGCGCGAGCAGCGCATCGAATTCGCCCGGCGCGATCTCCGGCAAGGCGATGCGTTGCGCGGCCGGGACCCGCTCGTGCACCGGCGGCGGCGGCGCACCGAGTTTGTCGAGCAGACCGGACACGGTGGTCATGTCCTTGGCCTCCATGTCGGCCACGCCATCCACGCCCTCCCAACGCGCCAGCCGGTGCAGCATCGCCGACGCCGGCCACCAATGGCCGTCGCGCAGCCGTTGGTCGCGTTCGCGGTGGCCGGCGTGGGCCGGGTCTTCGCCGATCAGCAGGCCGAGCGCGAGCAGGCGTTCGAGCGCGGCGGGCGGCGCCTCGGCCAGCGTTTCGGTGGAACTCCATTCGCCGGGGCTGAGCCGGCCGAGCAGTTCGCGCTCGTCGGCGTCGATCTCGATTTCGCCGTCCAGATGCGCGGCCAAGGCCAGCCAGCGCCGTTGGCGCCGCAGTCCGGCGCCGCCGCTGAGCAGGGACGACAGATCGAAGCCGATCTCCTCGCGCGGTTCCAGAAACACCACCGCGCATCGCCGCACCCGCATATTCCGCTCCCGCGCTGCATTTTTACGGAGTTTGAGGTTGTCCCGTACGTGGGACAAGGATAGATTCCTCGGCTATCGGGGCCGCAACAGGCTCTGCTAGGGGGAGTACCGATGGGCAACGACAACAGCAGGGGGCATCCGCCCCTGGATCCGAAGATCGCCGACAAGCTGCTCGACAAGCTCGGCAACGACGATCATTTCCGCGAGCTATTCGTTCAGGACCCGGCCGCCGCGCTGGGACGGGTCGGCCTGGCGCCGGCGCAGACCAAGGCCGCACTGTCCGATACGAGCTGCATGATGGTGGCGAACATCGCCCCGAAAGAAGAAATCCAGGCCTCGCGCGATGAGCTGCGCAGCTACCTGACCTCGGAAGACACCCACACGGTGGTTCACTGCTTCGAAGCGGGCAGCGTCGCGTCCAGCCTGCGCATCAAGTAAGGCGGCAGGGTCTCGCTCGCCCAGGCGCGGCGGAAGGCTTCGGCTTCCCGCCGCGCTTCGTCCGGGCGACCGAGACCCGCCAGACGTTCGGCCGCATCCAGCGGCGCCAGGCTGGCGTCGGCCACGCTCATCGATTGCAGGGCCTGGCCGCCGAGCGGCTCGATGTAGGCCAGGCCGCGGTGCGCGGCCAGCCAGCGGTCCTGCTTCAGCGCCTCTTCGGCCTTGCCGGCATCGCGCAGCGCGTCACGCAGGGCGACGTGCAGCTGGAACGGCTCGCTGCCGTCGATCTCGCGCGCCAGCAGCACCGCCGCTTCGGCCGGCTTGCCGCTCAGGCGCAGCTGTTCGGCCCTGGCCACGGTCAGCAGCTTGATCGCGCCGATGTGGCCCGAGTCCTCGGTCATCGCGCCCAGCTTCGGCAGCAGGCGCTCGCCGATGCCGCGGTCGCCGGTGCGCTGGCCCAGCCGCACCGCGGCCAGGGCCATCACCAGCAGGTCGTCGCGGTCGGCTTCGCCGGCCGGCTTGTCGGCGTCGGCGACGATGGCCTCGGCCAGCGCGGCGATCCTGGCCGGCGCCACCGAGTCCGGGTCGCGCAGCAGGTCGGTCCAGTAGTCGGCGATGGCGAACGGGTAACGCAATAGCGGATTGGCGTTGCCCGCGGCGGCGGCGGCGCGGTCGGCGCGGCGCTGGGCCTCGCTCAGGCGGCCCTGGTCGAGCGGAATCGAGATGCGTTCGAACTCGTTGACCAGCACGCCCAGGCTGCGGTCGTTGGCGGGTAGCCCGGCCAGCACTTTTTCCGCCTCGGGGTAGCGGCGCAGCGTCGCCAGCGCGGCGGCGTGACGGCGCGTGGGCGGGTACTGACCGGCGGTTTCGGCCTGCTTGAAGCTTTCCAGCGCCTGCGCCGGACGCTCCTGGGCCAGGTAGACGCGGCCCTTGAGCTCCATAGCGATGTCGCGCAGCGCGTTCTGCGGGGCGGCGAACGCCTGCGCGCCGCGCAACGCGGCGTCGTAGCGGCCGGAGGTGAAGTCGAACCAGGCCAGGCGGCTCTGGCCGGCGTAGTAGTCCGGATACAGGCCGGCCAGCAGCTTCCACTTCGGCGCCGCGCGCCGCGAAGGCTGCGGGCCGAACTCGGCGGCCCAGGCGTCCAGGTACAGGGCGTCGCGCGCCGGCAGGTGCTCGCGCAACGCGATCGCGCGGGTCAGCGAGGGCCGTGCGGCGGCGTTGTCGGCGTTGCTCACGTACACGCGCATCACGCCCATGTGGGCGAGCGCGAAGTTCGGGTCCAGTTCCAGCGCGCGCTGGAAATACTGCAGCGCTTCCGGGAACTGGCGCTTGGCGTAGGCCTTGGTGCCCAGGGCGTAGGCGCGCAGCGCGTCGAGGTTCTTGGTGGTGACCTGCGGCAGCGGCGCGGAATCGTTGTCGATCGACTTCAGCGCCTCGCCCAGCTTGTTGCGCAGGCTGGCGGTGACCTGGTCGATCGAGGCCAGCGCCGAACCGGCGCCGACGCCGTCGACCGACTCGGCGTAGACGGTGGTCTGGGTGTGCGGGTCGATCACCTCGGCGCTGACGCGCACGCGCCCGCCGACTTCGGCCACGGTCGGCAGGATCACCGCGCGCGCGCCGTCGCGCAGGGCGATCTCGGACGCGACCGAACGGTCGAGGAAGGTATCGGACTTGCGCTGCATCCGCGCCAGCGTGTCGCGCGCCTTGAGGTCGGACAGCACGTTGACGTAGCGCGACTGCTCCAGGCTGATCCGGAACGCCTGCTCCAGCGAATCGTCGAGCACGCTCTGGCCGGTGAGGTTGCGCAGGTCGCCGACCACCACCCAGTCGCGCTCGTTGAAGGCGATCGCCGGCTGCGGCTTGGTCACGAACCACACGCCCACGCCGACCACCGCCAGCAGCGCGACTTCCGCCGCGAGCGCGGCCGGGCGCCGCCACAGCGGCACGTCGCGCCAGGCCTTGGGCGAATTCGGCGGCGCGCGCAGCGGCGCGATGCCGGGCTCGCCGACCTCGTAGATTTCCTGGGGATCGGGCACGCCCTTGAAGCGCCAGCGGCCGTAGGACTTCCACAGCAGTTGCTGGCCGCGCTCGCCGAGTTCGCGCGCGGCGCGATGGGCGAGCGGCTCGGCCACCGCCGACAGCAGGATCTGGCCGGGACGCGCCATCGCCATCAGGCGTCCGGCCATGGGTTTGGCCAGGCCTTCGACTTCCAGCGGCTTGGCGCCGACCTTGACCGCCTCGTCGCTGTTGCGCCAGGTCAGCACTTCGCCGACGTGCAGGCCTGCACGCGCGAGCAGGGGCTGTTTGCGTTCGCGCCCGATCTCGCGCAGGCCGCGCTCGTAGTCCAGGGCGAAGCCGAGGCCGTCGATCGGGCGTTCGAACAACAGCAGCAGGCCGTCGGAACGGTCGATCAGGCGGCCGCGCCATTGTTGCTGCAGCTGCAGGACCAGGCGGTCGTGTTCGCGGAACAACTCCGCCGCCGGGCCGTCGCCCAGGCGTTCGACCAGGGTGGTCGAATCGCACAGGTCGGTCAGCAGCAGCGTCCGCAGTTGCGGCGCTTCCGGATGGGGGCGGTGGGCATCGTTCATCGCGACGGCATCCTTGTTCGTTCGCGGGTGCCGGTCAGACCGGTTCCAGTGTCGCGTCTTGCCAGTGCACGCGGTTGCCGCCCTTGCGTTTGGCCTGGTACAGCGCTTCGTCGGCGCGCGCGTACCAGTCGTTCCAGTCCGCGCGCGGGTCGACCATGCAGGCGCCGACGCTGACCGGACAGATGGTCGGCGGCGCTTGCGGCATCAGCAGCAGGTTCTGCGCCGTGGCGACGATGAACTCGGCGAAGCGCATCACCTCATGGGCATGCCCGGCCGAAACCAGCAGGCAGAATTCGTCGCCGCCCAGGCGGCAGGCGATGTCGTCGGGGCCGGCGACCGAGCGCAGGATGCTGGCCACGCTCTGCAGCACGCGATCGCCGGCGAGGTGGCCGTGGTCGTCGTTGACCTGCTTGAAGCGGTCGCAGTCCACCAGCACCAGGCCCAGGGTCTGCGGCATGCCCAGGGCGCGGGACTCCTGCAGGTGCAGGGTCAGGCCGCGGCGGTTGTACAGGCCGGTGAGCTCGTCGGTGCGGATCAGCTCTTCGGTCTGGTTGAGCTGATGCGTGGTCGCGTACAGGCTGTCGAGCGCGGCCTCGAGGTCCTGGTTGCGACGGCGCAGGCGCCGGATCAGGCCCTGCTCGTTGAGCACCACGCGCATGATCGCGCGGCGCAGGAAATGGCAGACCAGGCCGGCGTTGCGATCGACCAGGCGCTGGAATTCCTCGTGGCGCAGTTCGATCAGCAGACCGGAACCGGCGACGATGGCGTCGGCGCTGCGCGCGTGGTCGCCGATCAGCAGGCCGAGTTCGCCGAAGAATTCGCGTGGGCCCAGGCGCTTGGTGACCAGGTCGTCGCCGAAGTCGAGATCGATCGCGCCGCGCGCGACCACGAACATGGTCGTGCCCAGTTCGCCGCGACGGAACAGCACCTGGCCGGCTTCGACGTGGCGGGGACGGCCGAGTTCGGCGAACAGTTCGAATTCCGCTTGGCTAAGCGCCGCCGTCGCCGCTTCATTAGGCGCCGCGACTGGATCCGAATTGAACTGACCGCCCGTCATGGTCGGCGCAGCACCATCGCGATTCATCCCCACGACCCCCGGATCCCCGGTTCCTTCAGAGGCTGGAGAGGCAGGATAGCACCTCACTTGCAGGGCAAACGGCCTATCCGGGGGAAGTCGGTCAGGCCGCTACCGCCCCACCGGGAGGGCGGGGGCGGCTGCGATCGAGCCGTTTCGATCTGGACCCACGATCCAGGCCCATCGATCCCACCGGCTTCGATCGAGCCGCGCCGGTCCGCTCCCTGCACCGCGGCTGGCCGCGGTCCGAGCGATCGCCGCAGCCCACCCGGTCCCCCAACCGGGTGCGCCGCGCGATCGGCCACGCGTCCGTTCATCGCATTCAGGCAGCGACCTTGGCCTGCTGGAACTGCTCTTCCTCGGTCGAGCCCTTGAGCGCGACGGTCGAGGACTGCCCGCCCTGAATGGTCTGGGTGACCGCATCGAAGTAGCCGGTGCCGACCTCGCGCTGGTGCTTGACCGCGGTGAAGCCCTTCTCGGCGGCCGCGAACTCGGCTTCCTGCAGCTCCACGAACGCGCTCATCTGGCGGCGCGCATAACCATGGGCGAGGTTGAACATGCCGTAGTTCAGGCTGTGGAAGCCGGCCAGGGTGATGAACTGGAACTTGTAGCCGTAGCCGGCGATTTCCTTCTGGAACTTGGCGATGGTCGCGTCGTCCAGGTTCTTCTTCCAGTTGAAGCTGGGCGAGCAGTTGTAGGCCAGCAGCTTGCCCGGGAACTTGGCGTGGATCGCTTCGGCGAACTTACGCGCGAACTCCAGGTCAGGCTTGCCGGTCTCGCACCACACCAGATCGGCATAAGGCGCGTAGGCCAGGCCGCGGCTGATCGCCTGGTCCAGGCCGTTGCGGGTCTTGTAGAAACCCTCGTTGGTGCGCTCGCCGGTGGTGAAAGGCTGATCGTTCGGGTCGATGTCGGCGGTCAGCAGGTCGGCGGCTTCGGCGTCGGTGCGCGCGACGATCAGGGTCGGCACGCCCATCACATCGGCGGCCAGGCGCGCGGCGACCAGCTTCTCGACCGCTTCGCGGGTCGGCACCAGGACCTTGCCGCCCATGTGGCCGCACTTCTTGACCGAGGCCAGCTGGTCTTCGAAATGCACGCCCGAGGCGCCGGCCTCGATCATGCCCTTCATCAGCTCGAAGGCATTGAGCACGCCGCCGAAGCCGGCTTCGGCGTCGGCCACGATCGGCTGCAGGAAGTCGATGTCGCCCGTGCCTTCGGCGCACTGGATCTGATCGGCGCGCAGCAGCGTGTTGTTGATGCGGCGCACGACCTGCGGCACCGAGTTGGCCGGGTACAGCGACTGGTCGGGGTACATCTCGCCGGCGATGTTGGCGTCGGCGGCGACCTGCCAGCCCGACAGGTAGATCGCCTTGAGGCCAGCCTTGACCTGCTGCATGGCCTGGTTGCCGGTCAGCGCGCCCAGCGCGTTGACGAAGTCTTCGGTGTTGAGCGAGTTCCACAGCTTGGCCGCGCCCAGCTTGGCGATGCTGTGCTCGACCGGCACCGTGCCGCGCAGCCGCACCACGTCTTCGGCCGAATACGGGCGCGTGATGCCGGCCCAGCGCGGATTGCTGGCCCAGTCGTTGCGGAGTTGCTCGGCGGTCGGCAGGTGGCTCATGACTTCGGTTCCTTGCGTGTGGGTCGTAGCGACGTGGGGTGGCGAATGTGCTTTGGGGTAGGAGCGGCGTAAGCCGCGACCGCGATATCGGATTGCGTCGGATGCCTGGAGATCGGGTCGCGGCTTACGCCGCTCCTACCCCAAGGCGGTCGCGCGGTTCAGTCGATGCGCTCGTACGCCGGCAGGGTCAGAAACTCTTCCAGGGTGGCGGCGTGGGTGAGCTGGTCGAGCATCGCGATGGCCTCGCCCAGGCGCGATGCGCCGGGCAACTGCATGCGCTCGGCGAGCTTGCTCGGCAGGCCGATCAGGGCGCGTTCGAGCAGGGCGAAATCGACCGGCGTGCCGTCGTCCAGATGCAGGCCGGAGGCGTGCAGCCACTGCCACAGCTGGGTGCGCGCGATCTCGGCGGTGGCCGCGTCCTCCATCAGCCAATGGATCGGCACGCAGCCGTTGCCGTCCAGCCAGGCCGCGAGGTAGCGCACGCAGACCTCGACGTTGCCCTCGAAACCGGCGCGGGTGATGGTGCCCAGCGAGGGCTTGATCAGGTCGTCGCGGATCACCAGCACGTCGTCGCGCAGCACGTGCTGCTGGTGCGGGCCGGGCATGCGCTCGTCGAAGATGCGCATCGCCAGCGGGATCAGCGCCGGGTGCGCGACCCAGGTGCCGTCATGGCCGGCGGTGACTTCGCGCAACTTGTCGGCGCGGACCTTGGCCAGCGCGGCTTCGTTGGCGGCCTCGTCGCCGCTGATCGGGATCTGCGCGGCCATGCCGCCCATCGCGTGGGCGCCGCGCTTGTGGCAGGTCTGGATCAGCAGTTCCGAATACGCGCGCAGGAACGGCTGCAGCATCGTCACCTGGCCGCGCTCGGGCAGGACTTTGTCGCGGTGCGCGCGGAAGGTCTTGAGGTAGGAGAACACGTAGTCCCAGCGGCCGCAGTTGAGGCCGGCGATGCGCGTGCGCAGCGCATGCAGGATCTCGTCCATCTCGAACACCGCCGGCAGGGTCTCGATCAGCACCGTGACCTTGATCTGCCCCGGGCTCAGGCCCAGCGCCTGTTCGAGCCGGTCGAGCACGTCGTTCCACAGCTGCGCCTCTTCCATCGACTGCAGCTTGGGCAGGTAGAAATAGGGTCCGCGATCCTTCGCGGCGAGCACGTCCGAGTTGTGGAAGGCGAACAGGCCCAGGTCGAACAGGCTGGCGGAGATCGGCGCGCCGTCGATCAGCAGGTGCTTCTCGTCCAGGTGCCAGCCGCGCGGCCGCACCATCAGCACCGCCTGCTGCTCGAAGGGCTTGAGGGTGTAGTGCTTGCTGCCGTCCGGGGCCATCCAGTCCAAGGTCCCGGCCACGGCCTTCTTCAGCGCGCGCTGGCCGGTGATCAGGTTGTTCCAGGTCGGCGCGGTGCTGTCCTCGAAGTCGGCCATGAAGACCTTGGCGCCCGAGTTCAGGGCGTTGATGACCATCTTCGGGTCGACCGGGCCGGTGATCTCGACCCGGCGGTCCAGCAGCGCCGCCGGCAGCGCGGCGACGCGCCAGTGGCCGTTGCGGATCGCGGCGGTATCGGCGCGGAAGTCCGGCAGACCGCCGGCGTCGAAATAGGCCTGGCGCTCGCGGCGCGCGGCCAGGCGGGCCTGGCGAACCGGTTCGTAGCGGCGGTGCAGATCGGCCAGGAACGCCAACGCGGCCGGCGTCAGCAACTGCTCCTGCCCGGCCAGACTGGCCGTCAATTCGATCCCGTTCGACTCCTGCCGTTGCGCCATCACTGCCGACATGCCGGTACTCCCTACGCATCACGCGTTTTCGTTAGGGCTCGACCATGCGCCGGCGTCTTGTATTTGACAATCAAGTTTTTTCAATGCATATCATTTGGAAAACTTATATATGTCTTTCATGTGACCACCAAGCACACCGGCAGCCCCCGCTTCGCCTACAAGGGCGATCGCCTGAAGCCGCTGCGGGCGTTCTGCCAGACCGCCCGCCTGGGCTCCGTCTCACGTGCCGCTGAGGCGCTGTACCTGAGCCAGCCGGCCGTGACCCTGCAGTTGCAGGCGCTGGAGCGCGATCTGGGGGTGCGCCTGCTCGAGCGCAGCGGCCGCCGCCTGAGCCTGACCCGCGAGGGCCAGGAGCTGTACGAACTGGCCCGGCCCCTGGTCGAGGGCCTGGACGGACTGGACGGCGCCTTCCGCGAGCGCGTGCGCGGCCTGGACGGGGGCGAGCTCAACGTCGCCGCCGGCAGTTCGACCATCCTCTACCTGCTGCCCAAGATCGTCGAAGCCTTCCGCGCCGCGCACCCGGACGTGCGCCTGAGCCTGCACAACGTCACCGGCGCCGGCGGCCTGGACCTGCTGCGCTCCGACGGCGTCGACCTGGCGGTGGGCTCGATGCTGGATGTGCCCGGCGACCTCAGCTACGCCCCGGTCTACCGCTTCGAACCGATGCTGATCACGCCGCGCGATCATCCGCTGGCGCTGAAGCCCGACCTCAGCCTGCAGGACCTCTCGCCCTACGGCCTGATCCTGCCGCCGCAACGCCTGACCACCTACCGCATGGTCGACCTGGTGTTCCAGCAGAACCGGGTGCCGTACACGGTCGCGCTGGAGGTCGGGGGCTGGGAGGTGATCAAGCAGTACGTGGCGATGGGCCTGGGCATCAGCATCGTCACCGCGATCTGCCTGACCGACGCCGACCGCTCGCGCCTGTCGGCCCGCTCGCTGGCGGCGTACTTCCCCTCGCGCAGCTATGGGGTGGTGGTGCGCAAGGGCAAATACCTGTCGCCGCAAGCGCGGGCGTTTACCGAGTTGATCCAGCCGGATTTGTTTTTCCGCGGGGACTATTACGCAACGGGGCAGTCGGATCGCTGAAGGCGAGCGAAGCCTGCGGTTGCGGTTGCGGTTGCCGTTGCCGTTGCCGTTGCCGTTGCTGTTGCTGTTGCTGTTGCTGTTGCTGTTGCCCCGGCATTGAAATCCAATGCTCCGCACTCGCCCAACCCCACTCAGACCCGAAGGGCGGCGCGCAGGACGCGCGCCGTTTTTCGAGGAACAGGATGTTCCTTCGAAAAATCCCCGCGTCANCCGCACTCGCCCAACCCCACTCAGACCCGAAGGGCGGCGCGCAGGACGCGCGCCGTTTTTCGAGGAACAGGATGTTCCTTCGAAAAATCCCCGCGTCAGCAATGAACTCGCACGGGAGGGTTGTCTAGGCAAGCCCTTCTCTTTGGTTACTTTCTCTTGGGCTAGCAAGAGAAAGTGACCCGCATGCGCAGCAGGCGGAAGCCTTTGCTTAATAGGCAAGCCCTTCTCTTTGGTTACTTTCTCTTGGGCTAGCAAGAGAAAGTGACCCGCATGCGCAGCAGGCGGAAGCCTTTGCTTAAGAACGAAACCAACGCAGCAAACGGAATTCGCAATCGCGGCTCACGCCGCTCCCACAGAAAGCAGAAAGCGAAGCCGATTCGCATCGAAACTCACGCAGCAGTCGGAGGTCGCGGTCGCGGCTCACGCCGCTCCTACCCCAAGGCGAGTGGCAAGAGAAAACGAATCCATCGCCGACCCTCGGAGTTCGCGATCGCGGCTTACGCCGCTCCCACAGAAAGCAGAAAGCGAAGCCGATCCGCATCGAAACTCACGCAGCAGCCGGAGGTCGCGGTCGCGGCTCACGCCGCTCCTACCCCAAGGCCAGAGCGGACGAAAAGACGCTAGCGGCCCCTACGCGGCCGCGGACGCTGCGCCCGATCTGCCACAAACGCCACCGCCGCCACCAAATCCACGAACACCATCGCAAAGCGCAACGGCGCGATCAGCAGCGCCTTGCCCACGATCGCCGCGCGCGCACCGCCCGAGATCGCCGCGCGCGCCTCACCCGAAATCGCCGCCAACACCGCCGCGGTCGCGACGATCTCCGCCAGCACGATGGCGCTCAACCACAACCAGGCGCCGCTGATAAGCAACCACAGCAGCAGCAAGGGATAGCCCAGGCGCTCGAACGCCATCAGGAACAGCGCCCAACCGATCGGCCGGCCGTGCTCGTGGGTCAGGCGTTCGCCGAACGGCTGCCGATAGGCCTCGCGCACCCGGCGTTGCTCGGCGCCGATCCGCGGCCGCGGCCGCAGCCAGCGCCGCCAGGCCTTGAACGGAGTCATCAGCAGCGGATTGAACTCGCGGCAACCGCGCAGGAACGCGCGCGCCTGGCGGTAGCTCTGACGCAGCAGGCGATCCAGCGGCGGTTGTTCGGCATGCGCCAGCGCCGTGGACAGCTGCACGTTGCGATAGCCCTCCTGGGCCAGCGCCAAGGCGATGAACACATCCTCGCCTTCGTCGAGCTGGTCGCCGTGGATCGGCTCGTAACGGTCGAACAGGTCCTTGACGTAACGCCGGCGATACGCGATCGCGTTGCCGCGCGGCACCACCACACCGCCGAACAGGGCCATCTGGCCGCGGTTGATAAAGCGCTGCTGCAGCAGGTAGCTGGTCTCGCGGTAGACGTCGCCCAGCCACTGCAGCGCGCGCCGGCCGAAGCCGCGGCGCATGCGCGGGTCGCGGTAGGCCTCGCCGTGCAGCCAGCGCTGGAACGCGGACGAACGTTCCAGCGCGCGCCGGTGCTCGCCGCGCATCGGCTGGACCATGCCGCAGACGCTGGCGATGCCGACGCCCTCGTACAGCTCGCGCACGCAGCGTTCGATGTAGTCGGCCGAATGCAGCAGGGTGTCGCCGTCGAGTACGAACTCGACATCGGCGTCGGACTCGCGCGCCTGGCGCTTGATCGTCGGGCCTCGCCCGATCGACCACATGCGCTCTATCACCCGCAGGGACAGGCCGTTGGCGGCGGCGAACTCGCGCGCGATCGCGGCGGTGCCGTCGCGCTCGGTACCGCCGTCGTCGACCAGGATCACGCCGCGCGGCTGCAGGGTCTGCGCCAGCAGGGCCGCCAGGCAATGGGCGATGTCGTGCTGCTGCAGGCGTGCCGGGATGACCACGTCGACCACCGCCTGGCGCCAGTCCTCGACCGGCGTGGGCACGGTTTCCTGCGCGCCGCGCCACAGCCCGACGGCGCTGAGCAGGCCGTTGGGGCTAAGCGCGAACCAGGGTAACGCGGGCACCACGCACCTCCCGCAAAGCTGGGCGGATCGTATCCGCGACTGCCGCACACACGACGACCGTGGCCTCCGCCACTCCCCCCGACGAGATCCTGCCCGGCACGATCGACCTCCTGGTCAGAACCGGGAACCTGCGTCACCCCCCGCGACGCATCGCCCCCGTGATGAAGCGATACGCAAAGCGCGGCCGGAAGCGGTCGTCGGAGCGAACCTCCCGGACACCGGCAAAGCCGGGCGGCCGAGGCGCTCGCCGGCGACGGCGTTTTCGACGGCTGGCGCAGCCGCCGCGAACACTATCGGGCTATTGCGGCCCGGGACGGCGACTCACGAACCCGCATGCGGCGCGCCGCGATCCGGCTCAGGTCGTGCCGTGATGCTTGCCCTGCCAGGGCCGATACCAGGCGCGGATCCGGGCCAGATCGGCGTTCATGTCGTCGCCGAGCTGGAACGGCTCGCCGATGCCGATGATCTTGTCCGGGTAATGGAAATAGGCCGGCAGTACCGGCACCTCGGCCGCTTTGGCGATCTTCCAAAAGCCGGTCTTCCAGCGCTCCACCGGCTTGCGCGTGCCCTCCGGGGCCAGCCCGAACCAGAACCGGTCGGCGCTGCGGATCATCGCCGCGGCCTGTTCGACCACGCCGTGGGCCGCGCTGCGGTTGACCGGGATCACGCCCAGGTAGCGCAGCACCGCGCCCAGCACCGGCACCTTGAACAGCGAATCCTTGCCCAGGACCTTGATGTCCAGGCCCATCGCCGCCTTGGCCGCGAAGCCCCAGACGCCGTCCCAGTTGGACGAATGCGGCGCGCCGATCAGGACCAGCTTGGGGATGTCCGGGAAGCGCCCGACCATGCGCCAGCCGCCCATGCGCAGGATGCTGCGGCCGATCCAGCGCGTCAGGCGGTTGCGCCGCACCTGCGGCGCGTTCGGCGGCAGCGCCAGTACCACGTTGTCGTCTGTCGTCGACATGCGCGCTCCGTCAATCCCAGTCGGGCTGGCCACGGCCACGCTTGACCGTGCTGCGTTCGCGCTTGGCGCCCAGCCGGCGCTCCTTGGAGGCGCGGCTGGGGCGGGTGGCGATGCGCGGCTTGGGCGCGTGCAGGCCGCTTTCGATGAACGCCGCCAGGCGCACGCGGGCATCGTCGCGGTTGCGTTCCTGGGTACGGAAACGCTGGGCGCTGATCACCAGCACGCCGTCGCCGGTCACGCGCCGGTCGCGCTTGGCCAGCAGCCGCTCGCGCACGGGCTCGGGCAACGACGGCGACTGCGCCACGTCGAAGCGCAGCTCGACCGCGGTCGCGACCTTGTTGACGTTCTGCCCGCCAGGACCGGTCGAACGCACGAAGCGCTCGATCAGTTCCTGCTCGGGTATGGTGATTTCAGGATCGGCCATCGCTTTCCCTCCGGCCACGATTGTAGTCCGGGCCGGCGTCCCGGCGTTGACGGCAAGGGGGATGCCGACGACCATGCCCGCCAATCAAGGAGGATCCGCCCATGAAACGCTATGCCCTCGCCGTCGCGCTGATGCTGGCCGCACCGCTGGCCGCCCTCGCCGGCCCGCCCAGCGACGCCCAGGTCGACCGCCTGCTCGAAGTCATGCGCGCCCGCCAGACCGTGGAGGCCGTGCTGCCGCAGATCGAAACCTCGCAGAAGCAGATGGTCGACCAGATGATGGACGGCCGCGACCTCGATCCCGAGGAGCGCAAGCGCCTGGACAGCATCCTGGCCCGCTCCAGCGCGCAGATGCGCAAGACTCTGACCTGGGACAAGCTGGAGCCGGTCTACCGCGATATCTACCGCGAGACCTTCAGCGCCGAAGACACCGAAAGCCTGATCGCCTTCTACGCCAGCCCGACCGGGCAGCGCCTGCTCGACAAGATGCCGGCGCTGATGCAGAACACCATGACCGCGATGCAGAAGCTGGTCGTGCCGATGATGCAGGGCCTGCAGCGCGACATCGAAGCCGACGCGCGCGAAGCCGAAACCCGCGAAAACAAGGTCAAGGCCAAGAGCGCCGGCGCCGAAACCAAGTAAGCGCGCGGGGACGCGGGGATCGGCCCCGCGTTCGCCCAACCCGCAGGCTCAGCGCGCGGAGTCCTCCGCCTCGAACAAGGCCAGGGCCTTGGCCAACTCCCGATCCGCCGGCGCGGTCGCCGTCACCCGTTCGCCGGTGACCGGATGCAGGAACGCCAGGCGCTGCGCATGCAGCAGCATGCGATGGATGCCCAGCATGCGGAATGCGCGATTGTGGCGACCGTCGCCATGGCTGGTATCGCCGATCAGATGGTGCGAGACGTGCTTGAGGTGGCGCCGGATCTGGCGGAAACGCCCGGTCTCCGGCTGCGCCAGCAACAAGGCATAGCGCGAGGTCTCGAAACCGCCGGAAGGCTGCGCCAGTTCGCAGCGCCCCAGGCGCCGGAAGCGTGTGATCGCAGGCTTCTTCAAGGGTTTGCCCGGGCCGCCGTCGAGCGGGTGGTCGATGGTGAACGCATCCTCGGGCCAGCCGCGGCACACCGCCAGATAGTCCTTCTCGAACTCGCGCGACATCAGCACCTTGCCCAGCGCCGAGGCCACCTCGCGCTCGAACGCCAGCAGCAGGCAGCCGCTGGTGGCGCGGTCCAGACGGTGCACCAGGAACACCGGCCGGTCGAACTGGGCGCGCAGGCGGTCGGCGGCGAAGTCGGTCTCGCCGCGCGCCAGCGCGCTATCGTGAACCATCAGCCCCGCCGGCTTGTCGATAACCGCAAGCCAGGCGTCGGCGTACAGCACCGGCAGTTCGGCGGGCTCGTCGGCAAGGCTGAATGTCTCGTTCATGCTCAATGGCGCAGGCGGTAGGGAAGCCAACGGGTATTTTCGTCTATTGCTCCGGTAGTCACACGCACCTTTTTTTCTGGACCCTACATGCGATCGTCGTCCCTGCTGTCGTTCCGTCCGTCGTCGCCCCGTCCGCTGCTGTCCACCCTCGCCCTGGCCTTGTGCCTGGCCCTGCCCGTGCAGGCCGCCGAACCCGCGGTCGCGCTGACCAAGGGCGTAGACGCCGGGCCCTGCGTCGAAGGCATCTGCGAGTACAGCTTGCGCAACGGTCTGCGCGTGCTGCTGTTCCCGGACGCCAGCAAACCCACGGTGACGGTCAATCTGACCTACCAGGTCGGCTCGATGCACGAGAACTACGGCGAGACCGGCATGGCGCACCTGCTCGAACACCTGCTGTTCAAGGGCACGCCGACCCACTCCGACATCACCGCCGAGATGAAGAAGCGCGGCGTCGGCTTCAACGGCACCACCTCGTCCGACCGCACCAACTACTACGCCGCCTTCCCGGCCAACGACGACACCCTGCGCTGGCTGATCGGCCTGGAAGCCGACCGCATGGTCAACTCCAACATCGCCAGGAAAGACCTCGACAGCGAGATGACGGTCGTCCGCAACGAGATGGAGGAGAACGAGAACAGCCCCATCGCCGTGCTCTCGCAACGCGTACGCTCCACCGCTTATCTCTGGCACAACTACGGCCACAACACGATCGGCGCGCGCAGCGACGTCGAAGGCGTGCCGATCGATCGCCTGCAGGCCTTCTACAAGTCCTGGTACCGTCCCGACAACGCGACTCTGATCGTCGCCGGCCGCATCGATCCGGCCAAGACCCTGGCGGCGATCGACGCCGCGTTCTCACCCATCGCGCGGCCCAAGACCGCGATGCGCCCGCTCTACACCGTCGACCCGACCCAGGACGGCGAACGCAGCGTGGTCGTGCGCCGCAGCGGCGACATCCAACTGCTGCTGGCGGCCTATCACGTGCCGGCCGAAACCCATCCCGACAGCGCCGCGCTCGGCCTGCTCGCCGACATCCTCGGTTACGTGCCCGGCGGCCGCCTGCACAAGGCCCTGGTCGAAACCAAACTCGCCGCCGGCATCGACAGCGGCGCCGACAGCCTGCGCGACCCGGGCCTGATGACCGCAGTGGCCGGCCTGCCGCGCGACGGCGACGCCGCCAAGGCCGAAGCCGCCCTGCTGGCGCAGTTGGAGAACATCGCCGCCACACCCATTACCCAGACCGAACTCGACGCCGCCAAGCAGCGCATCCGCAACGGCTACGAACTGGGCTACACCAACGTCAACGCGGTCGCGCTGGGCCTGTCGGAAGCGATCGCGGCCGGCGACTGGCGCCTGTACTTCCTGCGTCGCGATGCGTTCGAGCGGGTCGGCTTGGACGACGTCAACCGCGTCGCCCGCGCCTACCTCAAACCCAGCAACCGCACCCTCGGCCGCTTCGTCCCCACCGACGCCGCCGACCGCACCGAGATCGGCACCGCGCCGACCGCCGCCAGCCTGGTCCAGGGCTACACCGGCAAGGCCGCGATCGCCGCCGGCGAACAGTTCGACGCCAGCCCGGCCAACATCCAGGCGCGCACCGAGACGTTCACCCTCGGCGACGGCCTCAAGGTCTCGCTGCTGCCGAAGAAGACCCGCGGCGGCACCGTCGTGGTCAATGCGCGCTTCCGCTTCGGCGACCTGGCCTCGCTGCAAGGACGCACCGCCGCCGGCAGCGTCGCCGGCGCGCTGCTGATGCGCGGCGCCGCCGGACTCAGCCGCGAGCAGATCGACCAGCGCTTCGAAGCGCTGAAGACCGAGGTCGGCGTCGGCGGCGGACTGCAGGCGGCGGGCATCGGCATGACCACGCGCCGCGAACAGCTCGCCGAGGCGCTCACCCTGGCCGCGCAGGTGCTGCGCAAGCCCGACTATCCGCAAAGCGAGTTCGAGCAGCTGCGCCTGCAATCGATCACCGGCCTGGAAGCCGCGCGCAAGGAGCCCGACACCGTCGCCGACATGGCCCTGGCGCAGTACTTCGATCCCTGGCCCGAAGGCCATCCGCTGCGCTGGCGCAGCATCGACCAGTCGATCGCCGACCTCAAGGCGCTCAAGGTCGAGGACCTGCGCGCGTTCCACCGCGATTTCTACGGCAGCGCCGACGGCGAGATCAGCGTGGTCGGCGACTTCGACCCGGTCGCGCTGAAAGCCCAGCTCAAGACCCTGTTCGCCGAGTGGCGCACCCCGCACCCGTTCGTCGCGATCGACACCCACTACCGGCCGGTCGCCGCGCGCCGCGAGCGCTTCGAGACGCCGGACAAGGCCAATGGCGTGCTGTTGGCGCGCACCAACGTCTCGCTCAACGACCGCGACCCCGACTACCCGGCGCTGCTGGTCGCGAACTACATCCTCGGCGGCGGCGGCCAGTCGCGCCTGACCGACCGCATCCGCCAGAAAGATGGCCTGAGCTACGGCGTCTCCAGCAGCCTCGACAGCGATTCCAGCCGCGAAGGCCGCGACGACGCCGGCAGCCTGCTGATCCGGGCCATCGCCGCGCCGCAGAACCTGGACAAGACCGAAGCCGCGATGCGCGAGGAGTACGCACGCTGGATCAGCGACGGCGTCGGCGCCGACGAACTGCGCGATGCGGTCTCCGGCCTGCTGACCCAACGCGAACAGAGCCGCGCCTCGGACGGCGCGGTGGCCGGCCTGCTGTCGAGCAACCTGTTCCTGGGCCGCACCATGCAGTATTCGGCCGATGTCGACGCGAAGATCGAGGCGCTGACGGTCGAGGAGGTCAATGCGGCGATCCGCAAACATTTCAAGCCTGAGGATCTGAGCGTGTACCTGGCCGGCGATTTCGCCAAGACAGCGCCCGCGGCAGCCAAGCCGAGCGCGGCGTCCGCGGGAGGTGCGGCAGGCAAACCCTGAAGTCGGCCGCGTTTCCGTCGCAGTCTCTCGCAGTCGCGGGGCTGCGATCGCGGCTTACGCCGCTCCCACAGGAAGCAAGATGCCATACGTGCGGTGAAGCGCGGTCGTTGCTACCGCCACCGTTGCCGTTGCCCCGGCATTGAAATCCAATGCCCCGCACTCGCCCAACCCCACTCAGACCCGAAGGGCGGCGCGCAGGACGCGCGCCGTTTTTCGAGGAACAGGATGTTCCAGCAAGAGAAAGTGACCGGCATGCGCAGCAGGCGGAAGCTGTTGCTTAAGAACGAAACCACGCAGCAAACGGAATTCGAAATCGCGGCTTACGCCGCTCCCACAGAAAGCGAAGCCAATCCGAATCGAAGCCAGCGCGGTAGCCGAAAGTCGCGGTCGCGGCTCACGCCGCTCCTACCCCAAGGCGAGTGGCAGGAGAAGTGACCTGCACGCGCAGCAGGCGGAAGCCTTTGATCTAAGGAACCGAAACCTTCGCCGAACCCGGAGTTCGCGATCGCGGCTTACGCCGCTCCCACAGAAAGCAGAAAGCGAAGCCGGTCCGCACCGAAACGCACGCAGCAGCCGGAGGTCGCGGTCGCGGCTTACGCCGCTCCTACCCCAAAGCGAAAGCGGAGCAGACACGGCTGTAGGAAGTCCGCGATGAGGGGCTTAACAGCCCACCCCACGTCGGAAGCGAGCGTGCTCGATTATTTGTTGCGTCGCGGCCAAGCCGCGAGCAAGGCCCACAGCCCACCCAACCCGGCGATCCAGGACGAAGCCGGCACCGACCAGAAGCGCGGCCCACCGGCCTCCAGGCCGTACAGCACCGCCGCCACGATCAGCAACCCGGTCCCCAGAATCGCCGCGACCGTGCGCCGCTGGGCATCCTTGACCGTGCGCGTGAGCTCGGCCAGATCCTGCGAACGCATGCGCAGCTCGTGTTCCCCGCTCACCTGCTGGGTCAGCCAGGCGTGCAGCAGGCGCGGCATTTCGGGCGCGTGCGTGACCAGTTCGGGCAGACGCTTGCGGAATTCCGAGGCCAGGCGTTGCGGGCTGTAGCGCTCGACCAGGATGCGTTGCAGCACCGGCCGCGCCACCGCCCAGATGTCGAGCTTGGGGTCGAGCAGGCGGCCGACGCCTTCGATGTTCAGCAGGGTCTTCTGCAGCAGGATCAGCTGCGGCTGCAGGGTGAGCTCATAGCGCTGCGCGGTGCGGAACAGCTTGACCAGCACCTCGGCCAGCGAGATCTCGCTCAACGGGCGGGTGAAATACGGCTCGCAAACCGCGCGCGTGGCCGCTTCGAGTTCGTCGATGCGGATGTGCGCGGGCATCCAGCCGGCCTGCACGTGCAGCTCGGCGATGCGGCGGTAGTCGCGGTTGAAGATGGCCATGAAGTTCTCGGCGAGGTAGTACTGATCCTCGTCCGAGAGCTGGCCCATGATCCCGAAGTCCAGGGCGATGAAGCGCGGGTTGCTCTTGCGCTCCGGCGCGCTGTCGACCCAGATGTTGCCGGCGTGCGCATCGGCGTGGAAGAAGTTGTCGCGGAACACCTGGGTGTAGAACACGCGCACGCCCTTGGCCGACAGCGCGCTGCGGTCGATGCCGGCGGCGTCGAGCGCGGCGATGTCGTCGGACGGAATGCCGTACACGCGCTCCAGCGTCAGCGCGCGCTCGGCGGTGTGCGACCAGATCACTTCGGGCACGTAGAGATCGTCGCTGTCCTTCCAGAACCGGCGCAGCACGCTGGCGTTGGCGCCCTCGCGCTGCAGGTCCAGCTCGGCGGCCAGAGTGCTTTCGATCTCGGCCACGATCTCGCGCGGACGGATCTTGTCGGCGCTGGGATGGGCACGGTCGACCACGCTGGCGATGGTCTTGAGCAGGGCGATGTCGCCGGCGATCTGCTTCTCGATGTTCGGCCGCAGCACCTTGACCACGACCTCGCGTCCTCCCGGCAGGATCGCCGCATGCACCTGCGCGATCGAGGCCGAGGCCAAGGGGACGGTGTCGAAGGCTTCGAAGGCCTCGCCGATGCTGCGCTCCAGCGCGGTCTCGACGATCGCGCGCGCGGCTTCGCCGTCGAAGGGTTTGACCCGGTCCTGCAGCAACGCCAGTTCGATCGCCACGTCCGGCGGCACGAGGTCGCGGCGGGTCGACAGGATCTGGCCGAACTTGACGAAGATCGGACCCAGCTCCTGCAGCACCAGGCGCAGGCGCGCGCCGCGCGGCATCGCCGCGATCTCGGCCGAGGCGCGCGGCACGAACGGACGCGCGAGCTTGAGCCAGCGCTCGGCCGGCGTGCCGTCGAGCAGGTCGTCGAGCCGGTAACGCAGCAGAACCCGGCCGATGCGCCAGGCGCGCAGCGCCGACTTCATGCGCCGCCCCGCGCGGCGATGCGCTCGCGCAGGCGCGCGACGCGCGCGGCCGCACGCTCGACGTCGTCGCGCACCGCGTCGACGTCGTCGTGGAAGGCGTTGAGTTCGTCGCGCGCGACCACGTCGCGCGATTCCTCGGTGACGAATTCGGCCGCGTTCTGGGCGAAGGCGCCGGCCGCGTCGCGGGCGTGGCGCAGGCCGCCGGCGATGCCGTTGGCGATTTGCACGCCCAACACGGGACCGAACAGGCCGGAGATCGAGTTCTGCCAGTCCGGATCGAAACGCTCCGCCAGCCGCTGCAGGCGACGCGCGAGGTCGGCGTCGCCCTCGATGCGCAACTTGCCGACCGGCGGAGCGTCGTCGTTGCGCAGGAACGGCAACTGCGAGACCAGGCCGGCGAGGGTGCTGCGCACCGACAGGTCGGGTTCCACCTCGGCGTCGACCGGCCCGACCCGCAGGCAGTCGCCGTCGACGCGTATCTGCAGCGCCAGCGGCGGCGCCGCCAGATGCAGGGCGAGGCGGCGGCCGTCCAGCGCGCGCAGGGCGTCGCGGGTGTCCGGATCGAGCGCGAGCGCGCGGTTGAGCGCGGCTTCGAGCGCGCCCCCGGCCATGAACTTGAGCGAGGACGGGAACAGGGCGTCGGCGGATGTGGTCATGCCGCTATTGTAGCCCTCCGTTCCGGCGGCCCCGGCGGCACACCACCCCGGCCGGCGTAGCGGTCGGAACGGCGGCCGCGCCCGGCCTCAGCCGACTCAGACCTTGCGGCCGCGCAGCAGCGAGACGATCGCCAGGATCACGAAGACGACGAACAGGATCCAGGCGATGTTGGTGGCGGCGCCGGCGATGCCGCTGAAGCCCAGTACCGCGGCGATGATGGCGACTATGAAGAAGATGACGGCGTAACGGAGCATGCGAACCTCCTGATTTGGCCCGCGGCGGCGGATGCCGCGGAACGAACCCGATCCTCCACGGATGCGAGTGCTCAGGCGGTGACGGCGCGGGCTCAGGTGCAGGCGGCCTTCAGCCGGGTGAGCCCCTCGTGAAAGCTGACCCGCGGCACGTAGCCGAAATCGCGGGTCGCCGGCGCCATGTCGTACCAATGCGAAGTCGCCAGCTGCTCGGCGAGGAAGCGCGTCATCGGCGGCTCGCCCTTCAGCGGCAGTGCGTGCCACAGGCCTTCGCAGACCGCGCCGATCGCATAGGCCGCGCCGAACGGCAGGGTCTTGTCGACCTGGGGCGCGCCGACCGCGGCGAGCAGACTGTTGAGGGTCTCGCGCATGGTCTTGGGCTCGCCGTTGCTGATGAAGTAGGCACGGCCGGCACAGGCCGCAGCCGGAGCGAGGTGGTCGAAGGCGTCGAAGTGCGCCTGCGCGGCGTTGTCGATATAGGTGGTGTCGACCTTGTTGTAACCGTCGCCGACGAAACGCAGGCGCCCGGCCTCAGCGCGCGCGACCAGGCGCGGCAGCAACTGGTTGTCGCCCACGCCCCAGATCAGGCGCGGACGCAAGGCCACGGTCGCCAGCGAAGGGGCGTTGGCGGCTAGCACGGCCTTTTCGGCGATGGCCTTGGTGGTCGCGTACGGCGCCTTGAAGCCTTCGCCGTAAGGCACGGTGTCGGCGGTGCCGCCTTCGACCGGATGGGTGGCACGATGGGTGACGCTGGGCGTGGAGGTGTAGACCAGGCGCCCGATCCCATGGGCACGGCAGGCCGCGAGCACATTGTCGGTGCCGACCACATTGGCCTGATGATAGCTGTCGTAGCTGCCCCAGGCGCCGGCTTTGGCGGCGTTGTGAAACACCGCCTCGCAGCCGCGCGCAGCCGCGATCACCGCCTCGCGATCGGCCAGGTCGCCCTGGGCCTGGATCACGCCCAGTGCGTCCAGCGCCGGATACAGGCCGCGGTTGTAGCTGACTACCTCGTAGCCGCGCTCGACCAGGCCGCGGCACAGGGCCTGGCCCAGGAAACCGCCGCCGCCGGTGACCAGCACTTTCATCGCCAGGCTCCTTCCTTGGCCGCCCAGACCGCGAGCTTCTCGCGGCCGATCTTGGCGTTGTGGCGGATATCGACGGGGAAGCGCTTATGGCGCAGGAAATCGCCGATCGCCGCGGTATGCGCGTGGGCGGCGCCGATCGCGCGCAGTTCGCGCTCGATCGCGGGCCAGTCGTGCGGGTTCGCGCCTTCGGCCAGTTCCACGCACAGCACCGGCCGTTGCGCGCCGGCGGCGCCGACGCCGACCAGCGCGGTGCGCCGCACTCGCGCATGCGTGTTGAACACCGGTTCGACCTGCTCGGTGTACAGCGGCCCCTGCGCGGTTTCGACGCGGTGGCTCTTGCGGCCGCAGAACCACAACCGGCCCTGCGCGTCGAAATAGCCCAGATCGCCCATGCGGTGGACCACCCGTTCGCTGCCGTCCGCCAGCGGTTCGCGGATCTTGGCGGCGAGGGTCGCGGCTTCGCGATTGAAATAGCTGTCGGTGGCGGTCGGGCCGGCGACGGTGATCTCGCCGACCTCGCCCACGGCCAGCACGCGCGCGTCCGCCCACTGCGCGATCGGCGCGTCGTCGATGGCGATGATGCGGATCTCGTTCGGCGCCACCGCGCGGCCGACGCAGGTGCCGGCGCCGGCCTCGGTGACCGCGCGCGTGGATTGCAGTTCGCGGCCCTCGATCACCGCCACCGGCAGGCATTCGGTGGCGCCGTACGGGGTCCAGAGCTGGGCGTCGTCGGGCAGCAACGCGCGCAGCGCCGCGACCGTGTCCGGCGGCACCGGCGCGCCGGCCGAGGTCACCCGCTTGAGGCCGCTCAGCTTGGCGCCGTGCTTGACCAGCACCGCCATCAGCGCCGGCGAGCCGAACAACTGGTCGACACCGAAGCGCGCGATCACGTCGTGCAGCTTGTTCGGATCGGCCTGGCCCGGGCGGGTCGGGTCCATGTCCGGGACGACCGAACTCAGGCCCAGGGCCGGATCGAACAGCGCGAACGGCGGGAAGGTCGGCAGATCGACGCCGCCGGGGACGATGCCGAAGGCCCGGCCCATCATTTCGATCTGGGCGACGAAATGGCGATGCCGGTAGACCACGCCCTTGGGCACCCCGGTCGAGCCGCTGGTGAACACGATTGCGGCGACTTCGTCGGGGTGGGTGTCGGCGAGCTGGCTGCCGGCGCCGCTGCCGGCGCGCTCGACCTCGGCCAGGGTCGCATCGGCGAGCCAGGCGCGGCCGCCGGTGGTGATGCGGATGCGCGCCGACTTCGCCCAGCCCAGCACCACCCGCGCGATGTGCGCCAGCGGGATGCCGATGAAGGCCTCGGGCAGCGCTTCGTCCAGGCATTGGCGCAACGCGCGCTTGTCGATGCCCGGATCGACCAGCACCGGCACCGCGCCGGACTTGAACAGGGCGAACATCAACAGGAAGAACTCCGGCGACGGCCGCACCATCACCACGGTGCGGGTGCCGCGCACGATCCCGCGCTTGGCCAGTCCGGCCGCGATCGCATCGCTGCGCGCGTCGAGTTCGGCGTAGGTCAGGACCTGGTCGTAGCGCGCCAGGCCGTCGGCGCCGCGCGTGCCGGGGCAGCGCATCGCCACCCGCTCGGGCGCCTCGGCGGCGCGCCGCGGCAGGGAAGCGGCGATATTGCAGGGCGTGCTGGGCGCGCGCTCGGGCGCGACGGAGGATTCGTTGTTCATGCGTGGATTGTAGGGGGTCCGGGCGAATCGCAGCCTCGGCGCCGCGTCCACGGTGGCGGCGACGCGAGTCGCGATGCTTTGAGCGCGGCCGGATCGCGGCTTACGCCGCTCCCACAGAAGGCGGCCATCGCACGCGTGCCGCCCGAGACTCAGGCCATCGGATGGCTGTCGAGGAAGGCGCGGATCTCCGGCACCAGCACCGCGGCTTTGTCTTCCATTACGTAGTGACCGGCGTCCTCGAAAGCGTGCACCTGCGCCTGCGGCAGGGCGTCGGTGAAGCCCTTGAGGAAGTGGTGATCGAACACGAAGTCGCGCAGGCCCCAGCCGATGAAGGCCGGACGGTCGGCGTACTCGGGCAGCTTGCGGCCCATGGCCTGGACCAGCGGCCAGGCGGCGTCGCCCTCGCCCAGCGGAATGTCCTGGACGAAACGCGAGGTGGCGATGCGGTTGGCCCAGGAGTCGTACGGCGCCAGGTACGCGCGGCGCACCGCGCGCGGCATCGGCGTGACCACGCCGACGCGGGCCGCGCTGCCGGCGAAGGCGTTGAGGCCGCGGATCAGGCCGGTGCCGATCGCCGAGTCGCGGCCCAGGCGCAGGCGCTTGGGCAGAGGCTTGGCCGCCGGCAGCGGGAACGCGCCGGTGTTGGTGATCACCAGGCGCTTGATCTGGTCGGAATGCTTGAGGCCCCAGCCGAAGCCGATGCCGCCGCCCCAATCGTGCACCGCCAGGGTGATCGGGCCGTCGATGCGCAGGTACTGCAGCAGGCGTTCGACGTCGTCGATGCGCGACTGCAGGGTGTAGGTGTAGCGGTCCTCGCCGGGCTTGTCCGACAGGCCCATGCCGACGTGGTCGGGGACGATGCAGCGGTAGCGATCGCGCAGGCCCAGCGTCAGCTTGCGCCAGTAATAGCTCCACGACGGATTGCCGTGCAGCATCACCACCACCTCGCCGTCCTTCGGCCCCTGGTCGAGGTAACTCATCGCGATGCCCGGACGGACTTCGAAACGCTGCGGCTGGAACGGGTAGTCGGGGAGATCGCGGATCGACGTCATCGGTGGCTCGTGCGGCGCCCGCGCAGGAGCGCGGGCCGGGCGGACAGGGGCGCCATTATCGGCCGCAACGCGGCGGCGCGGGGGGTTTTGGCGGCGAAATCGGCTCGCCATGGGCCTTGGGGTAGGAGCGGCGTGAGCCGCGACCATCTTACCCATGCGGCGCCCGGGTCGCGGCTTACGCCGCTCCTACCCCAAAGCGGGTGCTGCGGGCGCGGTCAGTAGCTGTCGTCGATCCGCACCGGCACACCGTGCTCGCGCAGGCGCGCGATGTCGCTGCCGTCGTCGTGGCGCTTGTCGTTGTCGGTCAGCAGGCGCACCGCGATACCGCGACGGTGGCTGTCGAGTTCGGCGTAGTCGACGGCCGTCATCGGCTCAGCGTGCGTTCGTTGAGGCGGTCGGCGAAATCGGCCAACGCGCGCTGCAACTGCTGCTCGGTCGCGGCCTGGGCGTGGGCCGCCTCTCAAGCCAGGCGCCGCGGCCCTAGCGCCTGCTGTTCCTGGGCCTGGGCGCGCTGCGCGTCCTGGGCGAGCTGCTGCTGGCCGACCTGGTCGAGCTGGCGCTGCGAATCGGCCACCGGAGTGCGTGCGGCCTCCTGCACCGGCGTTGCGCTAACCCGGTGCGCGGGGTCGTCGAGCCGCCCCTGCACCGCGATCAGGTTGCCGTTGAGGTCGGGGCCGCCACTGTGCGCATCGCGACTGAAGACCAGATGGTCGATGCCGGTCATGCGCGCGCGGGTCGCGTCCACGGCCACGCCCATCGCGGTGCGCTGCAGTTCCTCGTTGCTGGCCTGCTTGCCGTGGCGCTCGTACAGCGACTGCACCTGGCCGAGGGCGTCGCGGTACAGCGGGTTGTCGGACGCGGCATCGCTGCGCTGGCCGGTGGCGCGCTCGCGTTCGCCCGGCGCGGTCACCGGCGCGTCGCTGCCGGGCACGCCGCCGGCCGGCACCTCGACCGGATCGCGCGTACCGCCGCCGGGCGTGGCGTTGCCCAGGGTGATGCCGAGGTTGCCGCTTTCGAACTCCTTGACCGTGACCGTCGCGCCGGCCTGATCGGTGATGCGCAGGTCGGTGCCCTGCACCAGGTAGGTGTAGCGGCCGTCGGCGCTGCGGTAGGTGTTTTCGGGATCGCCCTCGTTGCGCACGCCGCCGGTCAGCGCCTGCCCGCCCCAGCGCACTTCGCCGAGCTTGTCGCTGTCGAGCACGGTGTCGCCGTCGCCGACGACGTAGGTGTCGTTGCCCTGCCCGCCCTCGAGGCGGTCGCGGCCGGCGCCGCCGATCAGGATGTCGTCGCCGCGCGCGCCGCGCAGCGTGTCGTCGCCGCCTTCGCCGATCAGCAGGTCGTTGCTGGACACTTCGGCGTTGTTGCGCCGGCGGGTGGCGTCGAGGGTGGCGGCGTGTTCGGCGTCGACCGCGACCGTGGCCGCGTCGCGGCCCGGATCGAGGTAGATCGCACCGGCCTCGAAAGCTTCGTTGGTGAGGCGATCGGCCAGATCGGGGTGCTCGCGGCGCAAGTCGGTGAGCAGTGCGTTGCGCGCCGGCGCCAGGGCCTCGCGGATGGTCTGCACTTCGCCGTAATCGGCGGTGATGTTGCTGTAGTCGCGGTTGGCCAGGTCGATCATGTTGCGGCCCTCGACGCGGCCGTCGATGGACTCGCCCCAGTTGCGTTCGTCGCGGACGATGCGGTCGCGGTGCAGCTGGAAGCTGCGATAGACGTCGCGCGCTTCGTCGGCGCCGACGTTGGCCGGGTCGTCGTACAGACCGAACAACTGGCCTTCCATGTAGCGGCGCTTGCGCAGGCCACCCTCGGAAGGCGCGTGCGAGCCCCAGGAGTTGTAGCGCAGCTCGAACCAGGCTTCGGCGCGGTCGCCGGCTTCGACCGCGTCGCGGAACGGTTCCATGTTGCGGTTATAGGAACCGACGCCGCGGTTATAGACCACCGACACCGCCGCGGCTTTTTCGCGCGACATCGGCATGTTCAGCGCATTGACCGGCGCTTCGTATTCGGGGATCGAGGCTTCCAGCAGCCGATCGGCCTGGGCGGCGTCGAGCGCGCGCGGGAAGGTCAGGCCGAGTCGGGTGCGGTCGGCGGCGGGGGCTTCGTCGATGCGCTGTAGCAGCGCGCGCTCGTCGCGGGTCAGCTCGATCCCCGAGCGATCCCATATCTCGACGTTGTTGGAGCGGTTGAAGGTGTAGCCGTAGCCGATCGTGGCGCGGGCGTCGCCGACGTCCTGCGAACGCTCGTGCAGCGACTCGGTGATCTTGACCAGCCGTTTGATCAGCTCGTTGTACTGCTCTTGGGTGAGTTCGTTGTAGTCCATGACGCTTGTCGCTCCTGGTGATCCGCCCCTCCTGGGGCGCGGGTATTGCGGTTGTTCACATCAGATCGGCGTAGTCCCCGATCTGGTCGCACACGGGCTTGGGCGGATCGGCCAGCTCGACCACGCGTTTGGCATCGGGGTCCTTGCCTTTGCTGGCGCCGACGATGCCGTAGACCAGGTAGTAGCGGCCGTCGCGCTCGATCAGGCCGAAGCGCGACATCTCGCTGAAGTTGTAGCGGCCGCCATCGTCGCGCTCGACCGCGAACTCGCATTCGGAATAGCTGCCGGCGCCGCATTCGGCCGACAGACTCTTGAGGCCGTGACGGCCGCCGAGATCGAAACGGTAGCCGAGGCCGCCTTCGTCGGAGCCGCCGGGCTTGAGCTGGTAGCGCTCGTATTGGCCGGAGGCTTTCCATTCGCGCACCTGGGTGCACAGGTCCGGGGACGGGGACGTTCCAGTCGGCGCGGCGGTGGCGCAGGCCGAGGCTAGCAAGGGCAGGACCAGGGTGTAGGCGAGTTTGCCCATGCATCGCTCCGTGATGACGTGATCGCTTGCGTAGCGCAAAGCATGCCGCGCGCCCGTTGCGGCTACAAGCCGGGACGCGGGCGCGCTGCGCTGTTCAGTTTTTGCGATGCGGCGAACCGGGCCGGCGGCCCGGCCGGCTCAGGCGGAAATGCCGTGCAGTCGACGCGCTTCGTCGATCCGCGACTTCACCATCGGATCGATCTCGCTCAGTTCGGCCTGCTTGAAGATGTTGCTCAGCACGCGACGCTCGTCCTCGTCGACGACCTGGTCGCGCAGGGCCAGCGCGAGCAGCTTTTCCAGCTCGGCGACGTCGAGCTCGCCGTCGTTGGTGAAGACCGGGATCGAGGCCAGGGCGATTTCGAGGTGGCTCTTGGGGGCGGCCATGGGCGGCTCCTTGCGTTGCGTGCGGGGCTTCGATCCTAACGCGGCGGGTGTGCGGATCGTGACGAACGCGATCGCTGCGCGGTGGTACGCGCCGCCGCGCATCCGAGCCGCCGCGCAAACAAAAAGCCCGCGCTTGCGGCGCGGGCTTTCGGGTACGGCGGCCGGACGCGCCGGCGGCGTCGCTTACCAGACCACTTCGGCCATCGAGCAGTTCAGGCCCGAACCGATGCCGAGCAGGGCGACGCGGTCGCCCTTCTTCAGGCGGCCCATCTCGCGCAGCTTGCTCAGCACGATCGGCACCGAAGCCGGGCCGATGTTGCCGTGCTCGTTGAAGATGGTCAGGACCTTCTTCGGGTCGATGCCGAAAGCCTTGATGAAGGCCTGGGTGTGGACCTGGCTGACCTGGTGGATGACGAATTCGTCGAGTTCGTCGGCGACCCAGCCCAGCGCGCCCATCGCCGCCAGCCAGGTGCGCTGGGCGAGCTTGAGGCCCTCGGTCAGCAGCATCTTGGTGTCGGTGACCATGCGGTCGAGGTTGCCGCGGCACAGGCCGTTCCACTGCGTCGCGGCGCGGGTGACGCCGCCGCGGTAACGCGGCGCGCCCGGCGCGAGTTCGGAACGCGCCATCACCATGGCCGCGGCGCCGCAGCCCAGGGTCAGGGTCGCCAGTTCGTTGCGGAACTGTTCGGCGGTGGCGTCGGGCGCGGTCAGGCGCTCGAGGGTCTTCTCGTAGGCCAGGCCGGCGGTCTCGCCGTCCACGACCAGGGCGTAGTCGATCTCGCCGCGCTCGATCATGCGCGCGGCGATGTCCATGCCGTTGATGAAGGCCAGGCAGGCGTTGGCGACGTCGAAGTTCTGGCAGTGCTCGGACAGGCCGAGGTTGCCGCTGACGATGCTGGCGGTGGACGGCTCGAGGTAGTCGCGGCTGACCGAGGTGTTGACCAGCAGGCCGACGCGGTCGGGTTCGATGCCGGCATCGGCCAGCGCCTTGACGCCGGCCAGGGTGGCCGCGTCGGAAGCGAGCATGTCGCCGTCCCACAGGCGGCGCGCGTGGATGCCGGCGATGTCCTTGAGCACGTCGGCCTTGATGCCGAGCCGGTCGAGGGTCGGCTTGAGGCGTTCGTTGATCTCGTCCGAGCTCAGGCGACGCGGGGCGTCGATGTGGGCGAGACCGGCGATGGCGACATGTTGGAACAGCATGGGCGGCAAACCGTGGGCGGAAACACGAAAGATTAACGGGTTCCACGCCGCCCTGCATTAAATGGTGTCACCCGGGCCACTGAAAGGGCGTCAGCGGCTGAAGCATTCAGGCGGTGCCGGCCGGCACCCGAACGGTGCCGGGACCCGCAAAAGCGGGCTGCGGGCCCTGGATCGGGCCCTAAGGCGGGTCGAACGGGCTTTCAGCCGCCGACCGGGTAGGTCTTGGCGCCTTCGGCCGGGGCGGCGGCGGGCCGACCGACGGTCGGAGCCTGAGCGCCGCAACGGTAGGCGGCATAGCGCTGCTCGCCGTTGGCCGGCGGCGCCAGCGGCTGGATGGTGTCGGCCTGCAGGCCCGGGGCCTCGTTGCGGGCCAGGGTTTCCAGCTCCTCGCTGACGCGCAGGGCGTTGCGTTCGTAGAAGGCGACGCTGTCCTTGACCGAGACCGCGACTTCGCCGCGCTTCTCGCAGGCCGGCGCGGCACCGCCGCTGAGCACGCGCACCGCGGACGCGCCGGGAGCCATCTGCACCCAGGTGCAACCGCCGAGGACCAGGGCGGCGAACAGGGAAGCGGCGAGCGGACGATTCATGCGGAGCTCCGGCGGGGGCGTCGTGGGTGACGCGCATTCTGGCTGGGTGTGCGTGAATTTGGGAGGACTGGGTGGGGGCGGCCCTCACCCCAACCCCTCTCCCGCAGGCGGGAGAGGGGCTAAGAGCGTTGAGGCTTTGATGTCTGCGCTGTTGCGAGCGAGAGGACCCGAGCGCGGACCCGCGCTGTCCCTTCTCCCGCATGCGGGAGAAGGTGCCCGCAGGGCGGATGAGGGCGGCGACGGAGGTTGGAGTTGCATGCGTGCGGCGGCCCTCACCCCCAACCCCTCTCCCGCGAGCGGGAGAGGGGCTAAGAGAGTTGAGGACTTTGATGCCTGCGCGGCTGCGGTGAGGCTTTGATGTCTGCGCTGCCGCGAGCAAAAGGAACCAGAGCGCTGACACCCGTCGTCCCTTCTCCCGCCTCCGGGAGAAGGTGCCCGCAGGGCGGATGAGGGCGCCCCGCTACGCCCTTACTTCTTGACCGGCTTGCCGTCGGCGTCGACCGACTGCACCTCGCCCAGCTTCAGATCGCGGATCGGCTGCTCGATCTTGGACAGATCGCCGACCACCACCCAGGTGACCGCGGCCGGATCGATGGTCTTGGCCGCGGCCTGCGCCAGCGCCGGGGTCATGGCGTCGTTGCGGGCCTTGTACTGGACAATGTAATCGTCCGGGCGGCCGTAGCGCAGATTGCCGGCGACCTGGCCCAGCACCGCGCTCGCGGTCTCGTAGGCGCCGGGCAGGCTCAGCGTATTGCTGGCGCGGATCTTCACCACTTCGGCGTCGGTGATCGACTCCTGGCCGGAGGTGAAGGCGTCGATCTCGCGCTTGAGCTCCTTGATCGACTCCACGGTCTTATCGCTCTGCACCGCCGCCGAGGCGATCCACGGGCGCTGGCCCTTGGTGTTACTGGCGCCGCTGTAGGAACCGTAGGCCCAGTGCTTGTCCTCGCGCAGGTTCATGTTGAGGCGCGAGCTGAACTCGCCGCCGAGCACGCCGTTGGCGAAGTCGAAGTCGATCGAGCCGGCGTCGGCGGTCGGCGGCACTACTTCGCCGACGTAGATGTTGGACTGGATCGCGCCGGGCTGATCGACCAGGAACACGCGCGGCGCCTTCGGGCGCGGCACCGTCGCGACCTCGGGCAGCGCCGAAGCGTTCGGCGCCGGCTTCCAGTCGCCGAAGCGCTTTTCCAGCTCCGGCACGATGGCCTTGAGCGTGGTGTCGCCGACCACGACGATGCGGACCTTGTCGGGCTGCAGCCAATCGCGGTGGAAAGCGACCAGATCGTCGCGGGTTAGCGAGGCGATCGAGGCCTCGGTGCCGCTGCCGGTGAACGGGATCGCGTAGGCGTGGCCGGCGCCGTACAGCAGCGGCGGCAGCACGCGCAGCGCGGCGGTCTGCGGACGCGCCTTCTCCTGCTTGATGCCGGCCAGCCAGGTCGCGCGCACGCGCTCGATCTCGGCGGCGTCGAAGCGCGGACGGCGGACCACGTCGGCGAACAGGTCCAGCGAGGGATCGAGCTTGTCCTTGAGCGCCGACAGGCTGATCGAGGCGCTGTCCAGGCTGGCGCCGGCGCTGAGCTCGGCGCCCAGGGCCTCCTTGCGCGCGGCCAGCTGCAGCGCGCCGTAGTCGCCGGCGCCCTCGTCCAGCATCGACATCGCGAAGCTGGCGGTGCCCAGCTTGCGGCCCTGGTCGGCGGTGTAGCCGCCCGGGAATTCCATCAGCAGCTGCACCACCGGGATCTCGTGGCGCTCGACCAGCACCACTTCCATGCCGTTGGACAGCTTGTCGCGCTGCGGGGTCGGGAAGCTCAGCGCCGGGAAGGTCTTGGTGACCGGCACGCCCAGGCTGCGGTCGACGTCGGACTTGACCGTCTTGAACTTGGGATCCGGCGCCGGCACCGCGGCCGGTGCGCCGGCCGGTGCGGCCTGCGCGGTTTCCGGCAGCGACGAGGCCGGCTTGTCGCTGGGCTGCACGACCAGGGTGTGCGAGCCCACGCCCAGCCACTTCTGGCCGGCCGCGCGCACGCTTTCCGGCGTCGCCGCCATCAGGGTTTCCAGTTCCTCGCGGTAGCAGTCGGGCTTGCCGCTGTAGACCGCGCACTCGGCCAGCACGTCGGACTTGCCGCCGAAGCCGCCGATGCGCTCGATGCCGCGCACGAAGTCGGCGCGGATCGCGGTCTTGGCCTGATCGAGTTCCTCGGCGGTCGGGCCCTGGGTCAGCAGGCGCTGCAGTTCCTCGTCGACGATCTTCTCGACCTTGGCCGAATCCACGCCTTCCTTGACCGTGGTGGTGATGAAGAAGGTGCCGCTGATCTCGCTGTTCCAGACCGAGGTGCCGACGTTGTCGGCGAGCTTGTCCTGGTGGACCAGGCGCGTGTCCAGGCGCGAGGACGCGCTGCCGCCGAGCACCTGGCTGAGCAGGGTCAGCAGGGTCGAATCCTTGCTGCCGTTCTCGGCGACCGGCCAGGCGCGGTAGACGCGCACCTGCGGCACGCGGTCGGGCACGGTCTCGCGGGTGTCCTGGGCGCGCTTGGGGATGTTGGCCGGCATGTCCTTGAGCGTGGCGCTGGCGGGGATGTCGCCGAAGTAGCGCAGGGCTTTTTCCTTCGCCGTCTTCAGGTCGATGTCGCCGGCCAGCACCAGCACCGCGTTGTTGGGGCCGTACCAACTGCGGAACCAAGTCTTGACGTCGTCCAGCGAGGCCGCGTCGAGGTCGGCCATCGAGCCGATGGTCTGCCAGCGGTAGGGATGGCCGGCCGGATACAGCGCCTCGAACATCTTGGCGTTGATGCGGCGGCCGTAGGGCTGGTTCTCGCCCTGGCGCTTCTCGTTCTGGACCACGCCGCGCTGCTCGTCCAGGGTCTTCTGGTCGATCGCGCCGAGCAGGTGGCCCATGCGGTCGGATTCCATCCACAGCGCGGTGTCGAGCGCGGTGGTGGGCACGTTCTGGAAGTAGTTGGTGCGGTCCTGATTGGTGGTGCCGTTCTGGTCGGTCACGCCGACCAGTTCGAACGGCGCGAAGAACTCGCCCTTGTGGTTCTCCGAGCCCTGGAACATCAGGTGCTCGAACAGATGGGCGAAGCCGGTGCGGCCGGGCTGCTCGTTCTTGCTGCCGACGTGGTACCACAGGTTGACCGCGACGATCGGCGCCTTGCGGTCGGTGTGCACGATCACGCGCAGGCCGTTGGGCAGGGTGAACTCTTCGTACGGGATCGCGACCGAGGCCTTGGGCGCGGCGGCGAACGCGGGCGCCGGCGCGGCGGCCCCAGCGCCGATTGCGGCGGCCAGGGCGAGAGCGAGGGCGGCGGCGCGCGGGCGGGCGCGGGACGTCGGCGAGATCGGGGACATGGTGGCTCCTGAGACGGTCGGATTGGTGCGAAACGAACGGGAGCGCACGGGGACGGATCCCGCGCGCGACCCTGCATCCTAGTCGCGGCGGCCGCTCCGGGGCACTAGGCCACAAGTTAGGTAGGGGGGTACGGCCGGTCTGCGTTGCGCACTTTACGTGCCTAGGGCGCCGGGGCCGGGCCCCGCATAATGACCGCATGTTCGACGTCATCCTCTACCAGCCCGAGATCCCGCCCAACACCGGCAACGTGATCCGGCTGTGCGCCAACACCGGCGCGCGCCTGCACCTGATCGCGCCGCTGGGCTTCGAGCTGGAAGACAAACAGCTCAAGCGCGCCGGCCTGGACTATCACGAGTACGCCCGCCTGCGCGTCCACGACGGCCTGGACGCGGCGCTGGCCGCGATCGCCCAGGACCAGGGCGCGCCGCCACGGCTGTACGCCTTGAGCACGCGCGGGCGCACCCGCCACGACCGCCCGGCCTACCGCGCCGGCGACGCCTTCCTGTTCGGCCCGGAAACCCGCGGCCTGCCGGGCGAGGTGCTGGATGCGGTGCCCGAGGCGCAGCGCCTGCGCCTGCCGATGCGCCCCGACAACCGCAGCCTCAACCTGTCCAATGCGGTCGCGGTGGTGGTGTTCGAGGCTTGGCGTCAGCTGGGGTTCGACGGCGGCGAGTGAGAGGCGGCCGCCATGCCGCCGCCCCTGCCGTGACCCGCGCTCAACCGACCAAAGCCACCCAAGCGCCGAGCGCGACCACCGCCAGCGCGCCGGCGGCGGCGCCCACTAGGATCCGCTCCTGCCGTTGCGAACGCGCCAGCGCGTCGCCGTAAGGCATCGTGGTGTGCGCGATCATCGTGTACAGCGGCAGCCAGGTGCGCGGCAGCAGGCGGTTCAAGGCCACGTCCAGGCGCTTGCGCGCGAGGAACCACGGCGACTGCACCTTCTGCCGCAGCTCGACGAAGTTGGCCTTCGACAATTCCGCCAGCGTATCGGTGTGCGGGCGGCGCGAGCGCTCGTAATCGGCGAACGCGGCCGCACGGTCGCCGTGCTGGCGCGCCAGGGCCGCCATCAGCGCCGAGCAATCCTCGAACGCCGAATTCATGCCCTGGCCGTAGAACGGATACACCGCGTGGCAGGCATCGCCGACCAACACCATCCAGTCCTCGCGGCTCCACGGCGCGGTGCGCGTGGTCACCAGACTGCCGACCGGATGCGCCATCCATTCCTCGACCAGCTGCGGCAGCAGCGGCACCAGATCGGGGAAATAGGTCGCGAACAGCGCGCGCACCTCGTCCTCGTTGCGGGTGGTGGCGAAACTGTCCGGGCCTTCGAACGGCAGGAACAGGGTCAGCGTGTGCGAGCCGTCGCGGTTGGGATGGGAGACGAACAGGCCGTGCGTGCGCGGCCATACATGCAGCGCTTCGAGCTCGATCGCCGAGCTGCCGTCGGCGCGCGGCTTCAGGGTGAGCTCCTTGTAGCCCCATTCCAGGTATTCCTGGTGATAGTCGGCGCGTTCGCCGCGCTGCATTTCCTGCCGCGCTCGCGAGAACGCGCCGTCGGCCCCGACCACCCAGTCCGGGCGCACCTTCAACGAGGCGCCGCCGGCTTCGAACTCCAGCTCGCGCGCCGCCTTGTCGGTCGCGACCAGGCGATGGCCGAAATGCAGACGCAGCTGCGGATAGCGCTCGGCGCGATCCAGCAACAGGCGGTTGAGTTCGTTGCGGTCGATCGAGTGCAGCACTTCGCCGCGATCCTTGCCGTAGGGCTGGAAGCGGGTACTGCCGTCGGGCGCGTGGATCACTCGGCCGCGCATGGTCACCGACATCGGCATCACCGCGTCGATCAGGCCGGCCTCGGTCAAGGCCTGGATGCCGCGCTTGGACAGGCCCAGGTTGATCGAACGGCCACCCTCGGCGCCGCCCAGGCGTGGATCGGGCCGGCGCTCGTAGACGTCGACGCCGTGACCGAGTTCGGCCAGGCGCAGCGCCAGCAGCGAGCCGGCCAGGCCGCCGCCGACGATGGCCACGCGCGAGCCCATAAGCGGTGCGGCCTGCTGCGCGGATTGCGTATCCGTGGTCATGTCAGCTGGCGTCATCGGCCACGGTTCCGGCGGTGCGGGCGCGGCGCGCGCCCGCGGACGCGCGCGCGGCGGTGCGCGGCATCGCGCTCAGGCGCGGCGATTCGATCAGGCTGGCGTCCAGGCGCTGCTCCAGTTCGGCCTCGACCAGGGCCTCGATCGCCTGTTCGAAGTTGTTGCGGCGCAGGTTGGGGCCGAGCCGGCGCAGGTAGGAACGCAGGTAAGCCGCACGCACTTCCGGCGGATCGATATCGCGGCGCAGGAACGGCAGGTCGGATTCGACCATGTGCCGGATCGCCAGCATCGGGATCGGACTGCGCAGCGGGAAGAACTCGGGATTGCGCAGGCCCGGGCTGCTGTTGTGGGCGTGGAACTCGCCCAGCATCAGGCCCAGCTCGACGAAGCCGCCCTTGTTCGCGGCCTGGATGCGGTCGATCATCGCCGCGCCGTCGCCGCCCAGGTTCGGAAACACGATCAGGATCGACTTGTTGACCGCGGCCGCGCCGGAGCGCGGTTCGATCTCCAGGAACAGATCGCGGTAATGGCCGATCAGTTCGCCCAGGCGTTCTGGGTCGGGGTCGCGGTCGTCGATCTGGGTCAGCCAGATCGTGTCCAGGCCCAGCGCCAGCGGCGTGAACGGACACACCGGTCCGGTGCGCCCCAGGTCGGGATGCGGACGCGCGAGGAACTCGCGCACCCAGCTCACCGTGGTCGCCAGCGGCGAGTCCGGGTGCTGGTTGCGCTCGACATCGGACGCGCGCAACAGTTGCCCGCGCGCCGCCGCTCCTGCGCTTTCGACGTGGGTGCGCGCCGCCATCAGCGCCGCATCCGGGTCGGGCATTTGGAAGGAATCGTTATCTGGGCTCATCGCCTCGCTCCTTGTCCCCAGCCTATCCGCCGCGGATCGCATTGCGCACGCTGAGCGGGCGCATGTCGGTCCACAGCTCGCGGATGCGGGCCAGGCAATCGTCCTTCGGTCCCTCGAAGCCGGCATCGCGCCAACCCTCGGGGACCGCATACGCCGCCGGCAGGATCGAGTACTGGTCTTCGTGATTGACCAACACGCGATACATGCCGAGATCCATCTCTTCTCCTTGCATAACTCCTCCTTCGCAACTCAAGCCGCGGCACTGATCTCCGCCGGCACGCCCGCGGCCAGGATCGGCGCGTCGGGTATTTCGTCCTCGATCCGCCGGATCGCGCGCACCACATAGGCGCTCGCCGCGACCAGCGTCATCAGGACGCCAAGAACGATGAACATCAGGCCCAGGCCGCGGCCGGGGCCGACCCCGATCCACGCTCCGACCGAACCGGCCAGGGCGCCGCCGGGCGCCATCAGCGGTTCGAACACGCGCTCGGCCAGCGGACCGGCCAGGCAATAGCCCAGCGGCATCGCCGCTTCCGACAGCACGCGCTGGATCGCGAAGCAGCGGCCCTGCAGATCGGCCGGCACCTTGCTCTGCCACAGCGCGGCATTCGAGGCGTTGAGCACGGGTAACGTCAAAAAGAAACCGAAACCGGCCACCAGCACCAGCGCGAACGACGGCGCCAGGCCGTGCACGGCCAGCAGCACGCCCGCGGCCAGCGAGAAACCGAGCACGCCATGGATACGCCGGCGCGGCCCGCCCCAGGTGCTCATCGCCAGCCCGCCCAGCAACAGGCCGCAGCCGCCGACCGCCATCTGCACGCCGAGCAGGGTCGCGTCGGCGAACGACAGCACCAGCGGCGTGATCGCGATGCTGGCGATGCCGAACAGGAAATTGGTTGCGCCGAACACCAGCAGCAGGCCGAGCAGGCCGCCGCGGTCGCGCACGTAGCGGAAACCGGTGGCCGCTTCCTGCCACAGGCCCTGCTCGGCGTCCTCGCTGCGCGCCGGGCGCGGCACCCGCGCGAACAGCAGCGCGACCACGCCGATCGCGAAGGTCAGCGCATCCACGATCAGCACGCCCTGCATCGAGATCGTGCTGACCAGCACGCCGGCCAGCAGCGGCCCGCCGACCTGGGCGACCGCGAAACCGGTCTGGACCAGGCCGTTGACGCGGGTCAGCTGCTCCTGGCTGGCGAGCAGCGGAATGCTGGCCGCATAGGCCGGCTGCAGGAAGGCGTTGGCCATCGCCGAAATGCCGACGCCGGCGTAGACGTGCCACAGCGCCAGCGTGTCGGTCGCGTACAGCAGCGCCAGCGCCAACATGGTCAGCGCCGATACCGCATCGCAGACGATCATGGTCCGGCGCCGGTCCCAGCGATCGACCAGGGCGCCGGCGATCGGCGAGATCAGCAGCGCCGGCACCGCCATCGCGACGAAGATCAAGGCGAAGCGCGTGGTCGAACCGGTGGTCTGGTAGACCCAGATGCCGAGCGCGAACGAGGTCAGGCGCGAACCCACGCCCGACACCAACTGGCCGACCCAGATCAGCAGGAAGTCGCGCAGGCCGGCGTAGCGGTTCACGCCTCCTCCTCGACCGCGGCCGGCAGCGCACCGCGGCTGCGCAGGAAATCCAGGTAGGTCGCAAACAGCACGCGGTCGGCCGGCGGGCAGACGATGCCCAGCGTCGCCACCGCGGCCGCGGTCGCGCTGCAGTCGAAACGCGGCTCGCGTGGATCCGGCTGCTCGGGGAACAGGCCGGCGAACGGCGCCAGCGCGTTCTCGCGCGACACCGCGGCTTCGGCCAGCAGGGCGCGGCGCCAGGACGGGTAGTCGATCTCCTCCACCGCCAGCCCCGCGTCGCGCAAGGTCGCGACCGCTTCGGTGATCGGCAGCCGGCGCGGATTGAAGAAGTGGAACTGGCCGTTGGCATCGCCCGCGCCCAAGGCCAGGCGCACGATCGCGCGTCCGACGTAGTCCACCGGCGCCATGTCGAACGACTCGTCGGGCAGGTGCGGCGCATAGCCCAGTTGCACGCAGCCCTTGATCCAGGCGTTGAAGTAGTCGCCCAGGTTGCTGGTGCCCAGGCGGCTGTCGCCGGTGATCCGGGCCGGGCGGTAGATCGCCACCGGCAGGCCGCGCGCGCGCGCCGCCAGCGCCAGTTGCTCGCCGACCCACTTGCTCTGGTTGTAGCCGCCGTACTGGCCCTCGGCATCCGGTGGCGGATCGGATTCGCGCACCACGCGGTCGAGATGGCGCTCGGTGAGGTAAACGCCCAGCGTCGAGACCAGATGCACCGGCTTGATACGCACCCGCGTCGCCAGACGCAGCACTTCCACAGTGCCGCCGACGTTGGCCGCTTCCAGGTGTTCGTAGGGCGCGAGGAAGTTGACCTGCCCGCCGTTGTGGAAGATCGCCTCGGCGCGGCGCGCGAGCGCGTCGAACGCGTCCTCGCCCAGGCCCAGGCGCGGCGCGGCCAGATCGCCGAGTACCGGATGCAGCCGATGCTCGTCCTCGCCTCGCCACAGGCCGTAGGTTTCCAGGTTGCTACGCACGCGGCGCAGGCCGTCGGCGTCGCTGTCGGCGCGGACCAGGCACAACAGTTCGGCGTCGGTGCTGTCGAGCAGCTCGCGGACCAGATAGGCGCCGAGGAAACCGGTCGCGCCGGTCACCAGTACCGAGTTCGGATGGGTACGCGCGACCGCCGGCAAGGCGCCGCGCGGATCGATGTCGTCCGGCAGCACGGCGCGCGCGTGCAGGTCGGGGCCGACCTGGCTCTCGCCGGCGCGTTGCGCGTCGATCGCACGTGCCAGACCCGCCACGGTCGGCGTCGCGAACACCGCCGCCAGCGCCAGCTCGACCCCGAACGCGGCCTGCAGCTTGAACACCAGCGGCAGGGTCGACAAGGAATCGCCGCCGAGGGCGAAGAAATCCTCGTCGGCGCCGATGTCCTCGCGCCCCAGCACTTCGCGCCAGACCGCGAGCACGCCGTGTTCGGTCGCGCCCTCGGGCGCGCGCATACGGCGCGTGGCGGCGACCGAGGCGGGCGGCAGCGGCAGCGCATGCCGGTCGACCTTGCCGTTGCGGTTGAGCGGCAGCGCCGGCAACGGCACGTACAGCGAAGGCAGCATCGCGTCGGGCAGGCGCTGGGCCAGGAATTCGCGCAGCGACTGCGGCTCCAAGCCGGCATCGGCGACCACGTAGGCGACCAGGCGCTTGTCGCCGGGCCGGTCCTCGCGCAGCGCGGCCGCGGCGGCCTGCACCTGCGGGTGCGCGGCCAGCGCGGTCTCGATCTCGCCCAGCTCGATGCGCACGCCGCGCAGCTTGACCTGCTGGTCGCGGCGGCCGAGGAACTGCAGGCTGCCGTCGGTGTTCCAGCGCGCGAGGTCGCCGGTGCGGTACAGCCGCGCGCCAGGCGCGTCGCTGTGCGGATCGGGCAGGAATGCGGCCTCGGTCAGGCCGGGCTGGCCCAGGTATTCGCGTGCGATGCCCGCGCCGCCGATGCACAGCTCGCCGACCACGCCGCGCGGCGCCAGCCCGAGGTCGGCGTCGAGCACGTACACGCGCACGCCCGGCAGCGGTGTACCGATCGGCAGCTCGGCACCGGCGTACTCGCCGCCGTCGCGCGTGGACAGCATGGTCGCGCAGACCGAGGCCTCGGTCGGACCGTAGTGATTGCACAACGCGACCCGGCCGGCGGTGATGCCGGCGAAGCGCCGCACCTGCTCCAGCGGCACGCTCTCGCCGCCGATCATCATCAGGCGCAGCGCCGGCAGCAGCGGACGCGTGCGCTGGGCCGCGAACCAGCCCTCGCTCCAGCGCCGCCACAGCGCGGCCGGCGCGTCGATCGCGGTCACGCCGTAGTCGCGGCAGAAGGTTTCCAGTTCGTACGGCCCCAGCTCGGCCGGCGCCGGATGCAGCACCAGCGCCGAACCGCTGGCCAGGGCCGGGAAGATGTCGCCGACCGAGGCGTCGAACACCAGCGGCGGAATCATCAGCAGCCGTTGCGCGGTGAAATCATGGCGCGCCATGAAGCCCAGGGTCAGGTTGACCGCGCCGCGATGCTCGACCAGCACGCCCTTGGGCGCGCCGGTGGATCCGGAGGTGTAGATCACGTAGGCCGCGCTGTCGGCGCCGGCCGCTTCGGCGGGCGCCTGCTCGGACGGCGGCACGCCGTCGGTGATTACGCAGGGCACGCTGCCGGCGACCGCGTCGGCGCGTGCGACCAGCGCCGCGGGCGCGACCAGGGCCAGCGCGCCGGCGTCGCCGAGCAGGAAGGCGATGCGTTCGTCCGGATGCGCGGGGTCGATCGGCACGTAGGCGCCGCCCGCGGCGAGCACGCCGAGCACGCCGATCAGGGCCTCGGCGGAGCGATCCGCGAGCACCGCGACCCGCGTTTCCGCGGTCGTGCCCAGCGCGCGCAGGCGCTGGGCGATGCCGTTGGCGCGGCGCCGCACTTCACGATAGCTCAGTTCGCGGCCCGGCTCGACGATCGCGATCGCCTCCGGCGTGCGCTGCGCCTGTTGCTCGAACAGCGCGTACAGGGTCGGGGCCGGCGGCGACGGCGCGGCGCCGCCGTCGCCCAGCGCCAGCACTTCATGGCGCGCGTCCAGGTCCAGCACCGACAGCCGCGACAGCGGCAGGTCGGGATCGGCGAGCACGCGGTGCAGCAGCACCCCGTACTGGTCGGCCAGACGCGCGATGGTGGACGCGTCGAACAGGTCGCTGTCGTAGTCGAGCACGCCGTCCAGGCCGGCTTCGGACGCGCCCAGCGACAGCGTGAGCTCGAAACGCGAGGTGTGCACGTCGGGCTCGCGCCATTCCAGAGTGACGCCGCGCAGCGCCAGCGGCGCCACGGTGGCGTTCTGCAGCACGAACATGCTCTGGAACAGCGGCGTGCGCCCGGGCACGCGCTCCAGCTGCAATTGGTCGATCACCCGCTCCAGCGGCGCCTGCGCGTGTTCGAACGCGTCCAGGCAGTGGGCGCGGGTGCGCGCCAGCAGCGTGCGGAAGCTGGGGTCGCCGGACAGGTCGCCGCGCAGGGCCAGGGTGTTCACGAACAGGCCGATCATCGGCGCGGCGCCGTCGTCGCCGCGATTGGCGACCGGCGTACCGATCACGATGTCGTCCTGGCCGGAGTGCCGCGCCAGCAGGGTCTGGAACACCGCCAGCAGGGCCATGAACAGGGTCGCGTGCTCGCGCCGGGCCAGATCGGCCAGGCCGGCGGCGACGCTGAGCGGAATGCGCAGGTGATGACGCGCGCCGCGTCCGGTCGGCGACGGCGAGCGCGGACGGTCGGTGGGCAGATCGAGCAGGCCGCCGACGCCGTCCAGGGCGCGCTTCCAGTAATCCAGTTGCGCGAGCGCGCGCTGTTCCTGCGCCGGTTCACGCTGCCACAGCACCGCATCGCCGAACTGCAGACGCAGTTCCGGCAGGTTCGGCTCGACGCCGTCCAGGCGCGCCTCGTAGCAGCGCGCGACCTCGTCGAACAGGATCCCGCAGGACCAGGCGTCGGAGACGATATGGTGCATCACCACCAGCAGCAGGTGTTCCTCGTCGTCCAGTCGCAGCAGGGTCGCGCGCAGCAGCGGCGCGCGCGCCAGGTCGAAGGCGCGCTCGGTTTCCTCGTCGGCGTAGCGGCGCGCTTCGGCCTCGCGCGCGACCAGGTCCAGGCCGCGCAGATCGATCACGGGCAAGGCGAACTCGACCCGCTCGGCGACGGTCTGGCGCGGCTGGCCCTCGATCTCGCCGAACGAAGTGCGCAGCGCGTCGTGACGCTGAACCACGTCGGCGAACGCGCGCTCCAGCGCGGCGGCGTCGAGCGCGCCCCTGACGCTGTAGTGGCCGTAGACGTGATAGGCGCCGGTGCCGGGTTGCAGGCGTTCGAAGAACCAGATCCGCTGCTGCGCCGGCGACAGCGGCAAGGCCTCGCCGGGCCGGCTGCGGCGCACGATGCCGGCCTCGGCCGGCGCCTGCGCGTCGCGCGTGGCGAGCCGGCGCCGCAGCAGTTCGCGCTGCTGCGGGGTCAGCCGGGCCAGGCGCTCGGCCATCGCGCCGGGCGCGTTATCGTCGGTCGCGCTCATCGCTCCGCGCCCTCGCCGGCCAACAACAGTTGGATGTCCTCGTCGGACAGGCCTTCGAGCTGGTCGAGCATGCCCGCCAAGGCGTCGGCGTCGACGCTGTCCATGCGCTGGCGCAGCAGCAGCTCGGCGAAGCCGGCCACGGTCGGCGCCTCGAACAGGCTGCGCAAGGCGATCTCGCCGCCGAAGGCCTTCTGCACGCGCGAGACCAGTTGCGTGGCGAGCAGCGAATGCCCGCCGAGGTCGAAGAAATCGTCGTGGATGCCGACCCGCTCGAGTCCGAGCACGTCCGCCCACAGCCGCGCCAGGGTTTCCTCCTCGCCGTTGCGCGGACTCATGTAGGTCGCCGCGGTCTCGACCGCGCCCGCGTCCGGCGCCGGCAGCGCCTTGCGATCGACCTTGCCGTTGGGCGTCAGCGGATACTCGGACAGACACACGAACGCCGAGGGCAGCATGTATTCGGGCAGACGCTGGCGCGCGAACGCGCGCAGTTCGGCGGCATCGCTGTCGCCGATCAGATACGCGACCAGGCGCTTGTCGCCGGGCCGGTCCTCACGGCAGATCACTACCGCCTGGCGTACGTCGGGATGTTCGGCGAGCACGGCCTCGATCTCGCCCAGCTCGATGCGGAAACCGCGCAGCTTGACCTGGTGGTCGATGCGGCCCAGCACTTCGATGCGCCCGTCGCGACGCCGGCGAGCGAGATCGCCGGTGCGGTACAGGCGAGCGCCGGCCCGCGGGCCGTAGCGGTCGGGCACGAACTTCTCGGCGGTGAGTTCGGGCCGCGCCAGATAGCCGCGCGCCACGCCCAGGCCGCCGATCAGCAGCTCGCCGGGCACGCCGGCGGGCAGGACCTGGCCGCGTGCGTCGACGATGTGGATGTCGGTATTGGCCAGCGGCCGGCCGATGCTGATGGCCTCGTCGCCGGCGGACACGCGCTCGACCGCCGACCACACCGTGGTTTCGGTCGGGCCGTACAGGTTCCATAGCTGCGCGCCGCAGTCGAGCAGACGGTCGGCGAGTTCGCGCGGCAGCGCTTCGCCGCCGCAGAGGATGCGCAGCTGCGCGCGACCGCGCCAACCCGCGTCCAGCAGCATGCGCCAGGTCGCCGGCGTGGCCTGCATCACGCTGGCGCCAGCGCTGTCGATCAGGCGCGCCAGGGCCGCGCCGTCGGCGACGGTGGCGCGATCTGCCAGGGCGATGCGCGCGCCGACCGTCAGCGGCAGCAGCAGCTCCAGCACGGCGATGTCGAACGACAGCGTGGTCACCGCGCAGACCGTGTCGGTCTCGCTCAGGCCCGGCTCGCGCGCGACCGCGGCCAAGAAGTTGACCGCGGCGCGATGCGGAATCTGCACGCCTTTGGGCCGGCCGGTGGAGCCGGAGGTGAAGATCACGTAGGCCAGGTCTTCCGGGCCGACATCGCGGTCGACGCGCGCGCCGGGCGCCGTGTCGATCTCGTCGAGCAGCACCACCTCGCAGTCCGACGCCGGCAGCTGCGCCAGCAAACCGCGCTCGCTGACGATCAACCGTGCTTGCGCGTCTTCGAGCATGTAGCCCAGGCGCTCGGCCGGATAGCTCGGGTCCATCGGCACATAGGCCGCGCCGGCCTTGAGCACGCCGAGCAGAGCGACCAGCATCTGCGGCGAACGCTCGACGAACAGGCCGACCAGCTGGCCCGGCCCGGCGCCGCGCGCGACCAGCGCGCGCGCCAGGGCATCGGAGCGCGCGTCGAGCTCGCCATAGCTGAGCCGTTGCGCGCCGCATTCGACCGCGACCGCGTCCGGCCGGCGTTCGGCCTGGCGTTGGAACAGCACGTGCAACGGCGTATCCACCGGCGCGTCCAGGGCGGTGTCGTTGCAATCACGCAGCAGCCAGCGCCGCTCTTCCGGCGGCAGGATCTCCAGCTCGCCCAGGCGCCGGTTCGGGTCTCCGGCGATCGAACGCAGCAGCTGCTGGAAGTGACGCGAGAAAGCTTCGATGGTGGGCGCGTCGAACAGATCGGTCGCGTATTCGAAGAACAGCGCCAGCGCGCCGTCGTCCTCGCTGGCGAACAACGCCAGGTCCGAACGCGCGGTGCCGGGATTGATCGCGTCGAAATCCACCGGCGCCAGGGTCAGACCGGCCAGATGGCTTTCGCCGGACGGGAAGTTCTGGAAGAACAGCATCGCCTGGAACAGCGGCGAGTGGCTCAGCGAGCGGGTCGGCGCGAGTTCCTCGATCAGCCGCTCCATCGGCAGGTCCTGGTGCGAGTACGCGCCCAGGGTGCTGTCTTTGACCTGCGCCAGCAGTTCGCGGAAGGTCGGATCGCCGGACAGGTCGTTGCGCAGCGCCAGGGTGTTGACGAAGAAGCCGGCCAGCGATTCGAGTTCCTCGCGGCGGCGGTTGGCGACGCCGACGCCGACCACTAGGTCTTCCTGACCGGAGTAACGCATCAGCAGAGTCTGGTACGCGGCCAGTACGGTCATGAACGGAGTCGCGCCTTCCTGCCGGCTCAGACGCTTGATCGCGTCCCAGGTCTCGGCCGCGAGCGTGCTGCGCAACACTTCGCCGCGATAGCTCTGCACCGGCGGCCGCGGACGATCGCCGGGCAGTTCCAGCACCGGCAGCGGACCCGCCAACCGCTGCTGCCAGTAATCGAGCTGGGTGCGCAGGGTCGGGCCTTCGAGCAGTTCGCGCTGCCACAGCGCGTAGTCGACGTACTGCACCGGCAGTTCCGGCAGCGGCGACGGCGCTCCGTCCTGGTAAGCGCCGTAGAGTTGGCGCAGCTCGTCGTTGAGCAGGCCCAGCGACCAGCCGTCCACCGCGATGTGGTGGGCGTTGAGGGTGAACAGGTAACGCTCGTCGTCCACGCGCACCAACAGGGCGCGCAGCAGCGGGCCGCGGGCGAGTTCGAACGGGCGCGCGGCCTCGGCGCGGGCGAACGCGAACGCGGCGGCATCGCGCTGCCCGGCCGGAAGATGGCGCAAGTCCTGGCGTTCGACCGGCACCGCCGACGGCGGCTGCACGACCTGGTGCGGGCCCTGCTCGTCGGCTGCGATCGTCGTGCGCAGGCTTTCGTGACGGCGCACGATTTCGTCCAGCGCGCGCGCGAACACGGCCTCGTCCAGCCGACCCTGCATCCACATCGAGGTCGGCACGTTGTAGGCGGCCGAGCCGGGGTCGAGTTGGTCGAGGATCCACAGCCGCTGCTGCGCGAACGACAGCGGAATCCGCGCCGGGCGCGGACGCCGGCCGATCTCGCTGCGCGGCGCGGCCGGCGATTGCTTGGCCAGTTGCTGCAGCAGCAGCGCACGTTTTTCCGGCGACAGCCCCGCCAGGCGCTCGTTGATTTCAGCCATGACCGTCTCCGGGCAGCGCCGCGGCCAGGCGCGCGCTGGCCTCCTCGTCACTGAGGTGTTCCAGACTCGCCAGCAGCGCTTCCAGGTCGTCCGGCGGCTGTTGCGCGCAGGCGTCGGCGACGCGCGCGGCCAGTTGCTCCAGGGTCGCGGCTTCGAACAGCGTACGCAGCGGCAGTTCGACGCCGCACTGCTGCTCGATCCGCGCCAGCAAGCGCGTGGCCAGCAACGAATGCCCGCCGAGGTCGAAGAAGTTGTCGTCGCGGCCGATCCGGCGCGCACCCAGCAACTGCTGCCAGATCGCGGCCAGGGCCTGTTCCTCGTCCGTGACCGGGGCGAGGTAGGCCTCGTCGCCGTCGTCGCCGTTGACCGCTTCCGGCGTCGGCAAGGCGCGTCGGTCGACCTTGCCGTTGGGCGTGAGCGGGAAGCGCTCCAGCACCACGAATGCGCTCGGCACCATGTAGTCGGGCAAGGCGGCCTTGAGGTGATCGCGCAGCGCCGCCGTGGCCGGCGCGTCGCCGGCCGCGGTCACGTAGGCGACCAGGCGCTTGTCGCCGGGCCGGTCTTCGCGGCAATGCACCACGGCCTGGGTCACCGCCGGGTGTTGGGCGAGCACGGATTCGATTTCGCCCAGTTCGATACGGAAACCGCGCAGCTTGATCTGGTGGTCGATGCGGCCGATCACCTCGATGGTGCCGTCGCGCCGCCACAGGGCGAGGTCGCCGCTGCGGTAAAGACGGCCGCCGGGCGCGGCGCCGAACGGATCGGGGATGAATTTCTCCGCGGTCAGGTCGGCGCGGCCGCGGTAGCCGCTGGCCAGGCCGTCGCCGCCGATCAGCAGCTCGCCCGGCACGCCCGCCGGCAGCCGCTTCATATGGCGATCGACGATGTGGATCTGGGTGTTGTCGACCGGCTTGCCGACCAGGATGGGACCGGCGCCGGCCTGCACCCGGCACAGCGCCGAGTACACCGTGGTTTCGGTCGGCCCGTACAGGTTCCACAGTTCGCGCCCGCAGGGCAGCAGACGGTCGGCGAGTTCGCGCGGCAAGGCTTCGCCGGTGGAGATGATCTTCATCCCGGCCTTGCCGGTCCAGCCCACCTCCAGCAGCATGCGCCAGGTCGCCGGCGTGGCCTGCATCACGTCGATGCGCGCTTCGTCGACCAGCCGGCGCAGGCGCAGGCCGTCGCGCGCGGTATCGCGGTCGACCAGCAGCACGGTCGCGCCCACGGTCAGCGGCAGCACCAGTTCGAGCAGGGCGATGTCGAACGAGAGCGTGCTGATCGCGCACAGGATTTCGCCGCCGGCCAGGCCGGGCGCGCGCGCGACCGAGCGCAGCAGGTTGACCGCCGAGCGCTGCTGGATCTCCACGCCCTTGGGCTTGCCGGTGGAACCGGAGGTGAAGATCACATAGGCCGGATCGCGCGGCGCCGCGCCGCCGGCCGGCGCGCGTTCGGCGCGCTCGTCCAGCACCGCATCGGCGTCGGCATGGATCACCGTGGCGACGGCACCGGGCAGCTGGCCGGCCAGGGCGCGCTGGCTCACCAGCACGCGCGCGGCCGAGGCTTCGAGCATGTAGGCCAGGCGATCGGCGGGATAGGTCGGATCCAGCGGCACATACGCGCCGCCGGCCTTGAGGATGCCGATCAGGCCGATCAGCATTTCCGGCGTGCGCTCGACGTACAGCCCGACCAGGTCGCCGGCGCCGACGCCGGCCGCGCGCAGTTCGTGCGCGAGCGCGTTGGCGCGGCGGTCGAGCTCGCGGTAGCTCAGTTCGCGCGCGCCGAAGCGCAGCGCGATCGCGTCGGGCGTGCGTTCGACCTGGGCCTGCAGCTGCGCGGCCAGGGTCGCGTCGGCGGGCAGTTCGCGCGTGGTGTCGTTCCAATGCGCGAGTTCCGCGTATTCGTCGGCGGTCAGCAGTTCCAGCGCGCTCAGCGGCGCGTCCGGCGCATCGGCGGCGGATTCGAGCAGGCGCAGCAGATGCCCGCACAGGCGTTCGATGCGGGCGCGGTCGAACAGATCGGTGCTGTATTCCAGCATCAGCTCGCGTTCGCCGTGCTGGTTCACGAACAGGCTCAGGTCGCCCTGGGCGCTGCCCGGGGCCAGATCGATCAGATGCGCCTGGCGCAGCTGCAGGCCGCTCATCGCCAGGCTGTGTTCGGGGTAGTTCTGGAAGAAGAACAGTGCCTGCGCGAACGGCGTGTGGCTGGCCGAACGCGGCAAACGCAGGGTTTCCAGGACACGGTCCAGCGGCGCGTCGGCGTGCTCCATAGCGCCCAGCACGCCGTCGCGCACGCGCTCCAGCAATTGCGCGAAGCTCGGCTCGCCGTCGATGCGGGTGCGCAGCGGCAGAGTGTTGACGAAGAAGCCGACCACCGGCTCCAGCTCCACGCGCGCGCGGCCGGCCACACCGATGCCGACGGTGATGTCGTCCTGGCCGGTATAGCGCGACAGCAGCGCTTGATACGCGGCCAGGAACAGCATCGACAGCGTGACCTGGCGCTCGCGCGCGAGACGCTCGAGTTTTTCGTACAGGGCGACCGGGACTTCGCTGCAGTACAGCGCACCCTGGAAGCTCTGCGTGGCCGGGCGCGGACGGTCGGCGGGCAGGTCCAGGGTGGTGATCGCACCGTCCAGGCGTTCGCGCCAGTAGTCCAGCTGCGGTTGCAGACCTTCGCCGCCGAGGGTTTCCTGCTGCCACAGCGCGATGTCGGCGATCTGCAGCGGCGGCGCCTCAGCCGTCGGTGCGCCGCCGGCACGCAAGGCGTCGTAGGCGCGCTGCAACTCTTCCAGTAGCGCGGTGGTGGACCAGCCGTCGATCGCGATGTGGTGGAACACCAGCAGCAGCAGGTGCTGCTGCGGCGCGGTTTCGATGAGCGTCGCGCGCAGCATCGCGTCGCGGCTCAGGTCGAACGCGCGCGCGGTTTCCTCGCGCGCGATGCGCAGGGCATCGGCGCTGGATTCTTCCGCGTCGTCGCCCGCGGCGGCGACTTCGCGCCACGGCGCCTCGACGCGTTCGAAGATGTGCTGGAAAGGTTCGCCGTCGTGCGCGCGGAACACCGTGCGCAGGGTTTCGTGGCGGTCGGCCAGCGATTGCACCGCGGCGCGCAGCGCGGCGCGGTCCAGCTCGCCGTCCAGCCACAGCCCGACCGGCAGGTTATAGGCGGTCATGCCGGGCATGAAACGGTCCAGCCACCACAGGCGCCGCTGACCGAAGGTCAGCGGTATGCGCTCGGGGCGCGGGCGGGCCTGGATACGGTTCTGTCCGCCGCGTTGACGCGCGGCCAACTGACGCAGCAATTCACGTTTCGCAGGCGAAAGCTCGGCCATGCGCTGATCGATGTCACTCATCCATGACTTCCTTGACTTACAAGCATCCCCTGCCGACCTGATCCTGTCGGCACCTCATTGGCATCCTGCACGCGTCGCTTCGGAGATGCTCTTGCACGCGAACCGTGTTCGCGATCATCCTTGGCGTTCCATCCGTGGTGCCCCCTGTACGTATCCTATCCACATAACGGGTTCGGGGTGCGAAAGCGGACCACATCGGTGGCCGGGCCGTCCAGTGCCTAGCCGGGGAAGCCGGGGTGGGGGGGTGCGTTATCCGGCCGTGGGACGGCCGGTTGGAAGCCCAAAACGAGTATTAGGGGTTTCAGGAGCAGCAGTCAGCAGGGAGGGGACACATGGATCGACCGTTCTCGCAGCATCGCAAAACCCCCATGGGCGCAGCGCCGGTGGGGCCGTGACCAGCCGCGCAACCGCCGCTCTCGACGCGCTGAATGCGCTGTCGGCGCGCATCGGCGCCGACCCGCTATTGGTGCAGGGCGGGGGCGGTAACACGTCCGTCAAATTCGACGGAACCCTATGGGTCAAGGCCTCCGGCACCTGGCTCGCGCAGGCGCGCGAGCGCGACATCTTCGTGCCGCTGCCCTTGGACGAAGTGCGCGCCGCGCTGCGTCACGCCGACGGCGAAACGCGATTGGCGCGGCTGGGCGACCCGCAAGCGCTGCGGCCCTCGATCGAAACCTCGCTGCATGCGCTGCTGCCGCACCCGGTGGTCGCGCACGTGCATTCGGTGAACACCATCGCCTGGGCGGTGCGCGCGGACGCGCGCGAGCGCCTGTCGGCCCTGTTGAAAGACCTGAACTGGGCCTGGGTGCCGTACCGGCGCCCCGGCTATCCGCTCACGCAAGCGGTGCAGGACGTGCTGGCCGAACGCGAAACCGACGTTCTGGTGCTGGCCAACCACGGCCTGGTCGTCGGCGCCGAGGATTGCGCCGCCGCCGACGCCTTGTTGGGCGAAGTCGAGCGTCGCCTGGGCTTGCCCGCGCGCGCGCCGACGGCCGGCGATCCGGCGCGGCTGCATGCGGTCAACGACCTGAACTGGGAGCTGCCCAGCGACGCCGGCGTGCACGCGCTGGCCACCGATGCGATCGCGATGGCGATCGCGCGCGACGGCGCGCTGTATCCGGATCACGCGGTGTTCCTGGGCGCGCGGGCGGCGGTACTGCAGGACAGCGACGCCTTGTCCGACGCGGTCGCGCGCGCCACCGCGGCCGGCGGCGTCGCGCCCGCGTTCGCGCTGCTGCCGGGCGCCGGCGTGCTGGTCGCGCCGGGCCTGTCGCCCGGCGCGCAGGCGATGCTGCTGTGCCTGGCTCTGGTCGCGCTGCGCCTGAGCGGCGAGGAAACCCTGGTCTACCTCGGCGATGAGGATGTCGCCGCCTTGGTGGATTGGGAAGCCGAAGCCTACCGCCGCGCCTTGTCGCGGCCCAGGCACTGAACCCGCTCACGACCCGCACGACGCCACGGAAGGAAGCCATGCAGATCGTCGTACCCATGTCAGGTTTCGGAGAGCGCTTCCGCCGCGCGGGTTACCGCGTGCCCAAGCCGCTGATCGAAGTCGACGGCAAGCCGATCATCGCCCACGTGGTCGACCTGTTCCCGGGCGAGACCGACTTCGTGTTCGTATGCAATCGCGATCACCTCGATCGCGCCGAATACCGAATGGCCGAGCAGTTGGCGCAGATCTGTCCGGCCGGGCGCGTGCTCGGGATCGCGCCGCACAAGCTCGGACCGGTGCATGCGGTGCTGCAGGCGATGGAACTGCTGGATCCGGACGCGCCGACCATCGTCAACTACTGCGACTTCGCCTGCGGCTGGGACTATCGCGACTTCCGCGCGTTCGCGCTGGACAGCGGCTGCGACGGCGCGATCCCCTGCTACACCGGTTTCCATCCGCACATGATGGGCTCGACCAACTACGCCTACGTCCGCAGCGACGGCGCGCGCGTGCTCGACATCCAGGAAAAGCAGCCCTACACCGACCAGCCCACGCGCGAATACGCGTCCAGCGGCACCTACTACTTCAAGTCCGGCGCGCTGCTGCGCGATGCGTTCGAACGCACCATGGCGCGCCCGGACCTCAGCCTCGGCGGCGAGCACTACGTCAGCCTGGCCTACAAGCCGCTGCTGGAAGACGGCCGCTGCGTCGCGGTGTACGAGCTCAACCACTTCATGCAATGGGGCACGCCGCAGGATCTGGCCGAGTATCGCTACTGGTCCGATGCGTTCCGGCGCCTGGCCGAACCCGCCCGCACCCAGCCGCCGCCGCGCCAGCGCGGCGCGGTGATGGTGCCGATGGCCGGCCTGGGCTCGCGTTTCGCCAACGAGGGCTACAGCGAGCCGAAACCGCTGATTCCGGTGTCGGGCGAGCCGATGGTGGTGCAGGCCGCGCGCGACCTGCCCGAGCCTTCGCGCCGCGTGTTCGTGCAACGCCGCGACCTGCCCGGCGGCGCGCACATCGCCGAGGCGCTGCGCCAGCGCTTCCCCGGCTGCGCCCTGGTCGATCTGGAACAGGTCACCGACGGCCAGGCGCGCACCTGCCTGCTCGGGCTGGACGGCCTCGACCCGACCCAGCCGCTGACCATCGGCGCCTGCGACAACGGCGCGGTGTTCGATGCGCAGGCGTTGTCGGCCCTGCTCGACGACGAAGAGGTCGACGTGATCGTCTGGGTCGCGCGCGGCTATCCCGGTGCGGCGCGCCGGCCCACCCACTACGGCTGGGTCGACGAGGTCGACGGGCGGGTGCTCTCGGTCTCGGTCAAGCAGCCCTTGTCCGACCCGGCCCACGATCCGATCGTGCTGGGCAGCTTCACCTTCCGCCGCGCCGCCGACTTCGCCGCCGCCGCGGACGCGATGATCGCGCGCGACGGCCGCGTCAACGGCGAGTTCTACGTCGACAGCTGCATCAACGACGCCGTCGCCGCCGGCCTGAACTGCCGCATCTTCGAAGTCGCCCACTACCTGTGCTGGGGCACGCCCGACGACCTGCGCACCTTCGAGTACTGGCAGTCGTGCTTCCACAAGTGGGACGCGCACCCGTACCGGATCGAACACGACCCGCGCGTGCCCGCACCCGCGCGCCCGGCCCTGGTCGAGCGCTACCGCATGCGCGAGCCGGAGCGTTTCCGATGCTGAGCCCCACCCGCCGTCCGCAACCGCCAGAGAGCCGTCCCATGGTCCTGCCTAGCACCTACTTCCCCACGCACGAGGAAAACCGCTTCACACGCGAGGGTGAAGTCGGGATGGCGCGCGAGTTCTTCCTCCAGCACCGCCCGCGCAACCTCGAATTCCTGCTGCACAAGCGCTACGACTGGATGAATGCTTACCTCAAGCCGGGCCAGCGCGTGGTCGAGTTCGGCGCCGGCTCCGGCTTCAGCAAGGAATTCATCCGCCACGACAACTTCCGCATCACCGACGTCGAAGCGCGGCCCTGGATCGACGACGTCGCCGACGCGATGGACCCGCCCTACCCGGACGGCTCGATCGACGTGGCGGTGTTCAGCCACATGATCCACCACCTGCCCAACCCGGTGCGCTTCTTCGAGGTCATGCAGCGCAAGCTCGCGCCGGGCGGCCTGATCCTGATCCAGGACCTCAACACCTGCTTCCTGCTGCGCCTGGCGTTGCGCGCGATGCGCCACGAGGGCTGGTCCTACGACATCGACGTGTTCGACGACACCGTGGTCGCCAACGATCCGCGCGACCCCTGGTCGGCCAACTGCGCGATTCCGCTGCTGCTGTTCCGCGACGAGGCGGCCTTCCAGCGCCGCCTGCCGGGCCTGGCGATCGAGCGCAACGAACTCAACGAATGCTTCGTATTCCTGGTGTCCGGCGGCGTGGTGGTGCAGGCCAAGACGGTCGAACTGCCGCGCTTCCTGCTCAAGCTGATCGACGCCACCGACCGCGCCCTGGTCAAGCTGCTGCCCTCGGTGTTCGCGATGGGACGCTCGGTGGTGCTGAGGAAGATCGAAACGCCGTGAGCACGTCCCTGCGCCTGTCCCTGGTGATCCCCTGCTACAACGAAGCCCGCAACCTGCCGTTGCTGGTGGCGCGCCTGCGCGAGACCTTCGTGCGCGAGGACGTGGAAGCGATCCTGGTCGACAACGGTTCGACCGACGACAGCCCGGCCGTGCTCGCTGGGTTGCTGGACGGCGTGGCCGGCATCCGCAGCCTGCGCGTGGAGCGCAATCAGGGCTACGGCCACGGCATCCTCGCCGGCCTGCGCGCGGCGCGCGGCCTGATCGTGGGCTGGACCCACGCCGACATGCAGACCGATCCGGCCGATGCCCTGACCGGGCTGGAACTGTTCGACGGCGTCGATCCGCAGACCGTATTCGTCAAAGGCCGCCGCCACGGCCGGCCGGCGGCCGATGTCGCCTTCACCGTCGGCATGTCGCTGTTCGAAACCGTGCTGCTGCGGCGCGCGCTGTGGGACATCAATGCCCAACCGACGCTGTTCCCACGCGCCTTCTTCGAGCGATGGCAGGCGCCGCCGCAGGATTTTTCGCTGGACCTGTACGCCTACTACCAGGCGCGCCGCAGCGGACTGCGGGTGCTGCGCTTCCCGGTGCGCTTCGGCGAACGCGCCCACGGCAGCTCGCACTGGAACGTGAACTGGCGGGCCAAGGCCCGCTTCATCCGCCGCACCGTGGGTTTCAGCCTGCGCCTGCGCAAGGACCTCTCGCACCCCGCATGATCATCGTCCGCCACCGCCGCAACACCCGCGAACAGCTGCGCGAGACCTCGCCCGAGTACGGGATCGAGCTCGATCTGCGCAGCCGCGGCGACGCCATCATCGTCCACCACGACGCCTTCGCCGACGGCGAGGACTTCGAGGACTGGCTGCGCGACTACCGTCATCGCCTGCTGATCCTCAACGTCAAGGAAGAGGGCCTGGAGGATCGGCTGATCGCGCTGATGCGGGCACACGGCATCGAGGACTGGTTCTTCCTCGACCAGTCGTTCCCCTTCCTGGTGCGCACCGCCGCGCGCGGCGAATCGCGCTGCGCGGTACGGGTATCCGAGTACGAATCGATCGATACCGCCTTGGCCCTGGCCGGCAAGGTCGACTGGGTCTGGGTCGACTGCTTCACCCGCTTCCCGCTCGATCGCGCCCAGGCCCGGCGCCTGCGCGAGGCCGGCTTCCGCCTGTGCCTGGTTTCGCCCGAACTGCAGGGCCGCGATGCCGCCGAGGGCATCGCCGCGATGCGCGCCCTGCTCGACCGCGAAGGCATCGCGGTCGATGCGGTCTGCACCAAGGAGACCGCGCTTTGGCGATGAGGATCGCGCGACTGTGGCAGGACCCGATGCTGCGGACTTTCGAATTCCGCGCCGGATTGCTGCTGCGCCTGCTGCTGATCGCGCTGCTGGTGCCGACGATCCAGCAGCGCTGGTTCGTGCCCTTCCTCGATCACGCCATCGCCCATCCCAGCCTGGACCCGTGGTCGAGCTTCCTCGCCGCCGGCGGTAGTTCGCTGGCGTATCCCTACGGGCCGGTGATGCTGCTCGCGCACCTGCCCGGCACCGTGCTGGGCTGGCTCGCCGACGCCGCCAGCGGCAGCGCCTATTTCACCGGGGTGGGTTTCCGGCTGGGCCTGCTCGGCGCCGATCTGGCCAGCCTGCTGCTGTTGCGGCGCCTGCTGCCCAGCGACCGTCCGCGCCTGCTGCTGTGGCTGTACTGGTGGTCGCCGATCGTGTTGTTCGTGACTTATTGGAACGGCCAGACCGACATCGTCCCGATCGCCTTGCTGCTGCTGTCGCTGCTGCTGATCCGGCGCTACCGCCCGGCCGCCAGCGGCGCCGCGCTGGGGCTGGCCCTGGCGGCCAAGCTCAGCATGGCGCTGGCCGTGCCCTTCATCGGCATCTACCTGTGGCGCAACAAGCGGCTGCGCGCGATGCTGCCGCCGTTCGCGCTGGCCTGCGCGGCGCTGGCGATGCTGCTGACCCTGCCCTGGCTGGCTTCGTCGGGTTTCGTCGCGATGGTGTTCGGCTCGCGCGAATTCGGCCGCGTGTTCGACCTGGCCCTGCCGGTGGGCGAGGAGCTCAAGCTCTATCTCACTCCGACGCTGTATCTGCTGGCCGCCTACGCCGCCTGGCGCTTCCGCCGGATCAGCTTCGAACTGCTGATCGCCTGCACCGGGCTTTCGTTCTTCCTGGTCGTGCTGGGCACGCCGGCGCCGCCGGGCTGGTATCTGTGGCTGGTGCCGTTCCTGGTCGCGCACCAGTTGCAGGGCGACCGCAGCGCGCACGTGCTCGCCGGCGGTTTCTCGCTGCTGCTGATCGCGATGCACGTGTTCATTTCCGCCGGCCCGACCGCGCCGCTGCTGGACTGGAACCCGGGGCCGGCGATCGGCGCCGTCGCGACGCGCATCACGCCGCACGTGCACTCGCTGTGGATGACCCTGGTGGTCGCGTCCGGCCTGGTGCTGATCGTGCAGATGCTGCGCGAACGCATCGGCCGCAACGACTACTACCGCATCGCCCAGAAGCCGTTGGCCGTGGGCATCGCCGGCGATTCCGGCTCCGGCAAGGACACGCTCAGCCGCGCCCTGGCCGGCGTGTTCGGCGATCACTCGGTGGTGCACGTGTCCGGCGACGATTACCACATCTGGGACCGCTACGCGCCGATGTGGCAGGGCCTGACCCACCTCAACCCGCGCGCCAACGACCTGCAGCGCTTCAACAACGACGTGCTCGCCCTGATCGACGGCAAGGCCATCGTCTGCCGTCGCTACGACCACGCCGCCGGCCGCTTCGAAAGCCCGACCCTGCTGGCCAAGAACGACGTCGTCATCGCCTCCGGCCTGCACGCGCTGCACTTTCCGCGCCTGCGCCGGCGCTACGACGTCAGCGTGTTCCTGGACGTCGACGAGAACCTGCGCCGGGCCTGGAAGATCCACCGCGACGTGCACCAGCGCGGGCACGATCTCAAGGCCGTGAACGGCTCGCTGGAGCGGCGCGCGCCGGACTCGCAGCGCTACATCCATCCGCAGAAGGCGGTCGCGAGCCTGGTGCTGCGCCTGCAGCCGGTGAACCCGCAGCAACTCGACAACGGCGTGGCGCCCGACCAGGTGCGGCTGAAGCTGGTCGCGCTGATCCGCAACGGCACCTACCACGAGCGCGTGGCGCGGATCCTGATCGGCATCTGCGGCCTGCACCTGGACGTGCAGCTGTCGGAGGATTCCGGCGAAGTGGAAATGAGCATCGAAGGCGACGTCGCCGCCGAAGACATCGCCCTGGCCGCGCGCACCCTGGTGCCGGGCCTGCAGGAAATGCTGGACGTCCGTCCTCAGTGGGAGGACGGCATGAGCGGGATCATGCAGTTGCTGATCCTGGTGCAAACCGAAGAAGCCTTGAAGAACCGCATCCAATGAGCCTGAACTTCCACAGCACGGACACGGCCCTGCGCGCGCCGCAGGCGATCATCTTCGACACCGACAACACGCTCTACGCCTACGGTCATCCGCATGCCTGCGCGACCGCGGCGGCGGAGGAGAAGGCGGTGCGACTGCTCGGCTGCGAGGTCGGCGACGTACGCCAGGCCTTTTCGCAGGCGCGCCAGGAGGTCAAGCGACGCCTGGGCCGCACCGCCAGTTCGCACAGCCGCTTGCTGTATTTCCAGCGCGGGATCGAGCTGCTGGGACGCAAGACCCAGCTGGTCATTACCCTGGACCTGGAACAGACCTACTGGCGCACCTTCCTCGCGCACTGCGAACTGTTCCCCGGCGTACGCGAGTTCTTGATGGCGCTGCGCAGCCGCGGCATCGGCACGGCGATCATCACCGACCTCACCTCGCAGATCCAGTTCCGCAAGATCATCTACTTCGGCCTGGACGACTGCTTCGACTACGTCGTCACCTCCGAAGAGGCCGGTGCCGACAAGCCGCAGGAAGCGCCGTTCCAGTTGGCGATCGACAAGCTCGGGATCGAACCGGAGCGGATCTGGATGATCGGCGACGACCCGGCCAGCGACATCGCCGGCGCGCGCCGCTTCGGCATCACCACCTTGTTGCGGGTCGATCGCGCGCACAACGGCAACGGCCGCGAAGCCGCGCCGGACCTGGTGTTCGACGACTTCCAGGAACTCAGCCGCTATCTGTTCTCCGGCAAGGTCGAAGGCTGGGGGCCGCAATGAGCACGCTGCCCCGCCGTTCGATCCGCGCCCTCACACGGAGTTGCATGCCATGACCCTAGACGCGGATCGGATCTCGGTCGAACGCTGGACCATCGCCGCCCTGTTGTCCCTGCTGCTGGCGATGCTGCCGGCGGTGGCCGCGGCCGCGTTCGTACCGGTGGCCTATGCGCCGCCGGTCGCGCTGGCGATCGCGCTGGTGCTGGCCGCGATCGCGGCGCCCGGCTTCGCCCGGCGCCTGCCGCGCGAATGGGACGGCCTGCGTTATACCCATCCATGGCTGAGCGCGTTGTGGCTGCTGGTCGCGCTGCTTGCGATCGCGCGCACCGCGGGCGTGGCCTTGTTCATGGTCGACCCCGCTCAGGCCCAGGCGTCGGCGTACTGGTTCGACGAGTTCTATGTGCGCCACAACTGCTTCTCCGGCGTGTGGAAGGCGGCCGGGCTCGCCGGCCAGGGCGTGGCGAATCTCTACGACCCCGAGCACTACACCGGCATGGAAGGCCGCTTCAAGCTCGACGACTTCCTGTACCTGCCGCAGTTCCTGATTCTGCCGCGCGCGGGCATCGCGCTCGGCGGCGGCTTCCTGGAACTGCGCGCGCTGTGGTTCGCGGCCGAAGGCGCGCTGCTGGCGGCGACGGTGTTCGCGCTGGGGCGCTGGATCGGCGGCGACGCCGGCCGTCGCATCGCGCTGCTGATGCCGGCGCTGTGGCTGAGCACGCCGGTGCTGCTGACCCTGCAGCTGGGCAACTTCCAGATCGCCGCGATCGCGATGTCGCTGCTGGCGATGATGCTGTTCTGGCGCGAGCGCCCGGTGCTGGGCGGCGCGCTGCTCGGCTTCGCGGTGTTCAAGCTGTTCCCGGGCCTGCTCGGGCTGTATCTGCTGGCGGCGCGGCGCTGGCGCGAGGCCGCATGGACGATCGGCTTCGCCGCGCTGTACAGCGTGATCGCGTTGCTGTGGATGGGCACCCAGCCCTACGAAGCCTTCTTCCAGTTCCAGGCCCCGCGCATCCTCAGCGGCGAGGCCTGGTCGTTCCTGTGGCTGGACGGGCTGGAGCCAGTGGTCGCGATCAACGACTCGGTGCCGGGGCTGGCGCTGAAGCTGGACGTGCTCGGCGTGGCCGGCATGACCCCGATGGTGGAGAAGGCGATCTCCTGGGTGTGGACACTGGCGGTGTTCGCGCTGGCGATCCTGGCCGCACGCCGCGCCCAGGCCATGTCGCGGCTGGAACTGGTCTCGACCTGGCTGGCCCTGCTCGCCCTGGCCGCCTACCGCAGCCCCTTCGTGCCCGACCACAACGGCCTGTTCGCGCCGATCTGGCTGTGGCTGCTGATCGCCGCGGGCACCCGCCTCACTCCGCCGCGCATCGCCTTGCTCGCCCTCGCCTATCTGGCGCTGAGCGCGGTGCTGCCGTTCGGCGGCATCGACCTGCCCGGACTCGGCGGCCGCCTGGCCCTGTCCACCGCCAGCCAGTTCGTCGCCATCGGCCTGTGCCTGTGGGTGGTGCTGCGGCGGCCGCAAGCGATGACGGTGCCGCGCGCGGCGCCGATGCCGACGGCGACGATGTCGATGGGGTGAGGCGGCGTCTCGGCGCTGTCGATTTTCGGATGACCAAGCCCGGCGGCTCGAATGCCGTCGGGCCGAGGCAGGCGCGCACCTCGTCGGCGAGACGGCGCGCCGAACACCCGCATGCTTTCAGCGCATTCCGGGCACATGAACGCGTGTACTGAAAACGTTGCCAGTGCACATTCATCCGCCGTTTTGGTCGGCCTACGGGACGTAAATCCTTTGTTTACAAGCATTTAACGAGCATGACTTTCGGCGCGACCGTGCTCGAACCCCAGAGTTCCTAAACTTCCAAGTTCAAAATTCAGCTTCGATTGAATCGGCGCTTGGATACTGCGCCCCATCCGGATCACAGAGCCGCCCCACCCCGAGGCGCCACGGTCCGGACTGACAAAACCAATAAGAGGCTGAGACCTTATGAAGCGCACTTTGCTTGCCCTGACCCTGCTGGCCGCCCTGCCGTTCGCCGCCTCCGCGGCCGAGGGCGTGTCCTACACCTACGTCGAAGGCGGTTACGCCAAGACCAATACCGATGGCGGCGACGCCGACGGCTGGGCCCTGAACGGCTCGGGCGCGATCGCCGACAACTTCCACATCTTCGGCGGCTACAGCAAGCAGGAGATCGACAACACCAACGTCGACTTCGACCAGTGGCGCGTCGGCCTGGGCTACAACCACGAGCTGAACTCGCGCGTCGACCTGCTCACCCGCGTCGCCTACGAGAAGTTCGACGCCGGCCAGGGCCTGGACTTCAACGGCTACAGCGTCGAAGCCGGCGTCAACGGCGTGCTGACCCCGAACATCCAGGGCTATGCGCTGGCCGGCTACGAGGACTATGAGAAGTCCGACGGCGAGTTCTACGGCCGCGTCGGCGCTCTGGTGAAGTTCAACGATACCTGGGGCGTGAACGGCGACGTCAAGTTCGTCGATGGCGACACCCAGTTCTTCGTCGGCCCGCGCGTCAGCTTCTAAGAACGACGGCCGAGCAACCCCGCACCAATCGCGAACTTTCTCTCTCTCCCCCGAACGTCGCGATCGAGCCCGGCCCCGGCCGGGCTCTTTTTTTGCGCCGAACCGGTGGATTCGGCTCCTGGGCGGGATTTTCGAAAACTGTGTTGCCTTTGGCAGTTGTGGCCATGTGAATTTTTCGTTACCTTGCGCGCCGCCGCATCGCGGCATGGACGCAAACCAAACATCAGGATCGAGAATTCATGAAGAAGCAATTCGTGCTGGCCGCTCTGCTGGCCGCCGCCCCGTTCGCCGCCTCGGCCGAAGGCCTGAGCTACTCCTACATCGAAGGCGGCTACACCCGCGTCAACGTCGACACCGGCGTGTCGGGCTTCGACCCGGAGCTCGACGGCGCCTACATCCGTGGTTCGGCTGAGCTGGGCGAGAACTTCACCGTGTTCGGCGGCTACAGCAAGACCCAGGACGACGTCCGCGTCAGCGGTTTCGTCAACAGCTTCGACACCGACTTCGAAACCGCCGAAATCGGTTTCGGCTACCACGCCGACATCAGCGACCGCGCCGACTTCACCGCCGAGCTGTCGTACCTGCGTCAGGAAATCAGCATCGATAACGCCAGCGGCGAAGGCAAGGGCGGCAAGCTGAACCTGGGTATCCGCGGCGAAATGACCGACAACCTGGAAGGCTGGGTCAAGGCCGGCTACATCGACGGCGGCGACTTCGAAGGCGACTTCGTCGGCACCCTCGGCGGCCAGTACAAGTTCAACCAGACCTGGGGCATCGTGGGCGAAGTCGAGTTCATCGACGAGACCACCCAGTTCATGCTCGGCGCTCGCGCCAGCTTCTGATTCTCGGAAGCGGTCGAACGACAGGAGAAAGCCCGGCTTGCCGGGCTTTTTTCTTGTCTGGGGTTTGGGGGGCGTTGGCGATCGGGCCGCGGGCCGGGGCGAAGGGACGTATCTGCATGCGTGGCGGGCGGGAGGCGTTGATCTGGAGAATCGAAACCTTCGCAGGACGACGGAGTTCGCGATCGCGGCTTACGCCGCTCCCACAGGGGCCAGGAAGCAGAAAGCAGAAGGTGGAGGGCGGAGTCGGAGCGGAATTACGCCGGCAGGCGTTGTTCGCGGTCGCGGCTTATGCCGCTCCTACCCCAAAGCAACCACAACAACCGAGGCAGGGGCGGCCGGTGGTTCGCGTTCGCGTGCGACCTACTCTTCGGAGGGCGCCTCGCCTGCTTCTTCGGTCGGCAGGCGTTCCAGCAGTTCGCGCAGGGATTGCTCGACTTCGCGCTCCAGCTGCTTCTGGTTGACCGCGGCGGCGTTGGCCAGTTCGAGTTCCTCGCAGGCGACCGAGCGCGGTTCGTCGTGGCAGACCTTGCGGATGCCGGCCAGCAGTTTCTCGTCGCCGGTGTTGTGGTACGCAGCGACGACGTTGCCGCAGCCTTCGCGCACGTGCATCGCGCAGACCCGGTCGTAGTAGCCGGCCGCGCCCGCCCAGTCGTTTTTCATGGCGGCGATGTGGCCGGCGCCCATGCAGGCCGAAGCCGAGCCGCGCCGGCAGCAGGCGTCGGCGCCGCCCGGATCGGTCAGCGCGCAATGGTCGACGCGGTAGGGCGTCTCGATCATGCGGTCGCTCGCGATCGGCATCTTCACCGGCGCGCATTGCGCGGCGACGCCGCGGCGATAGACGGTGTAGCGGGTCCAGTCGTCCATGCCGAGCAGGGTGTCGTCGTCCAGCCAGCGCAGCACGAAGTCGTCGCCCTTGTCGTGGCGCACCAGCACCTGGTCGTCGCGCAGCCGGTAGCGCAGGCCGAGTTCGCCCTCGTTGCCGATCGCGGCGCCGTGCTCGTCGCCGAAACGGAACACATCGAACAGGCCGCCCTTGGCGCTGGCGTAGGTGCCGCAGGGTTGCCGCGGCGCGCGCCGCGCGGCGGTGTCGGTCAAGGCGACGTCGTTGAGCTCGGCCAGCGGCTTGCACATCTCGGACGAGAGCTTCCACTGGCAGGCGTAGCGCAGGGTCTCGCGCGCGGCGGCGAAGCGGCCGGCGATCCAATCCTGTTCGGCCAGGCCTTCGCAGGCCTTGGGCGCGCGCGCATCGCGACAGGCCACGCGCAAGGCGTCCAGCACCGCCGGCGCGGCCGGCTGGGTGCGGAACAGATAGAGCGGCGCGCCGGGATCCTCGGGCTTCAGCGCCTTGGCCCATTCGTCGCAGGCGTAGGGGCTGGCGTCGCGGCGGCAATAGGTTTCCAGCTGCGCCGCACGTTGCGCCTGCGGCGTGTCGCGATCCATCGCAAGCTCGGACACGCAGGACTGCACGTCGCCGGCCTTGCAGGCGAGCTTGCTCTGCTGGTTGTCGGGCGTGCCCGCGGGCGCCAGAGCGACGCCCGCGCCACCGGTCGGCACGCATACCGCGGGCTCGCGCAGGCGATAGGTCACCGGCTCGCTGCGCATGCGGTCGGCCTGCAGCACCAGGCGGCCGTCGGCTTCGATGCGATAGGTTTCGAGCAGGTCGCTGTCGGCGCGGCGCATCGACAGGGTGTCGCCATCGATGCGGTAGCGCCAAGCGGCGGGGTCGCGATAGCCCTCGCGGTCGTGCGCGATCACCGTATTGCCGGCGAAGCTCAGCAAGGGCGCGTATTCGTCCTCGGGCACGTATTCGCCGCAGGGAGCGGGCGCAGCAGCGGCGGCCGGGAGCGGAGACCACAGGGAACACAGCAACAGCGGCCAGGCCGCGAGGAACGCGCGCATCGGAAGTCCGTTTCGACGGGAAGACGCGCTAGTGTCGCCGCGTCGCGGCGCGCCGCCAAGGCGCGCGTGGCTTCAGCCGAACAGTTCGTGCGGATATTCGGGCTTCTGCTCGCGTGCGAGCAGCTGGCGCAGACCGTCGGCGGGGGTGATCGTGCCGTGCAGGACGGCCTGGACCGCGCTGGAGATCGGCAGTTCGATGCCGTGGCGCTGGGCCTGACGCATGACTTCGTCGGCGGTCTGCACCGATTCGACCACCTGGCCGATCTCGCGCACCGCCGCTTCGATGCTCTGGCCGCGGCCCAGGGCCAGGCCCAGGCGGCGATTGCGCGACAGGTCGCCGGTGCAGGTCAGCACCAGGTCGCCGAGGCCGGCCAGGCCCATCAGGGTTTCGGGTTGGCCGCCGATGGCGTGGTTGAGGCGCAGCATCTCGTTGAGGCCGCGGGTGATCAGGCCGGCGCGCGCATTGAGACCGAGCTGCATGCCGTCGGCGACGCCGGTGGCGACCGCGAGCACGTTCTTCATCGCGCCGCCGAGTTCGGCACCGAGCATGTCGTCGCCGGTGTAGGCGCGGAAGGTCGGGCCGTGCAGCACACCGGCGACGGTGCGCGCGAAAGCGGCATCGTCGGAATGCACGGTTAGCGCGGTCGGCAGGCCCTGCGCGACTTCCTTGGCGAACGAGGGGCCGGTGACCACCGCCAACGGCACCGCGTCGCCGAGCACTTCGGCGGCGACTTCGTGCAGGAAACGGCCGCTGCCGGGCTCGAAGCCCTTGGTGGCCCAGGCCACGCCCGCTTGCGCGGGACGGTGCGGCGCCAGCGCGCGCAGGGTTTCGGCGAAAGCGTGCGAAGGCACGACGACCAGCACCAGATCGGCGCCGGCCAGCGCGGCCGCCATGTCGGCGGTCGCGTGCAGCGATTCCGGCAGGGCGATGCCCGGCAGGTAACGCGGGTTTTCGTGTTGCGACTGGATCGCCGCGACGCCGTCGGCGTCGCGGCCCCACAGCACGGTCGGATGACCGTGCCGCGCGATCAGGGCAGCGAGCGCGGTGCCCCAGGAGCCCGCGCCCAACACCGCAACGCGCAGCGCGGCCTCACCGGAATTCGCGTCCGTGCCCATGCCGTGGTCCGATCGCGGGCGGCCCTCAGGCGTTGCCCGCGGTCTCCGCGTCGGCCAGACCGCCCTGCTGCGAGGCGCGCTGACGCAGGCCTTCGGCGTACAGGGCGTCGAAATTGATCGGCTGCAGGAAGAACGGCGGGAAGCCGCCGGACTGGATCAGGTCGCTGACCAGCTGGCGCGCGTACGGGTACAGCACGTTCGGGCAATGGGTGCCGAGCATGCCGTCCAGGGTGGCCTCGTCGAAACCGGCCAGGCCGAACACGCCGGCCTGCTTCACTTCGACCAGGTACATCGGCTTGTCGCCGGCGTTGCAGGTCAGGGTGATGCCCAGCACGACTTCGAACGCGGCGTCGTTGAGGCGCTGCACGCTCTGGTTGAGGTTCATCTGCAGCTGCGGCTGCGCGGTCTCGTTGAACACCGCCGGCGCGCCGGGGACTTCGAAGGAGACGTCCTTCACGTAGATCTTTTCGACCGTGAACGCCGGACCGGCGGCTTCGACCGGCGCGACGGCGCCGTTGACGTTTTCTTCGGACATCGGATGACTCCAGCGGTGTAAGTGTTTGGTGGTGCGGTCGAAACCGCGGAAAGAGGCCGATTATGGCATGCGGGTATTGCGCGTCCCGCGTTCAGGCGTGGGGGCGTTTCCGGCCCGGCGCAAGGGCCGCCGCTTACGGCGGCGGCGCTCGGCCGTGGTCAGCCGAAGCAATCGGCTGGCGGATCAGGCGCGGCCCTTGATCAGCGGCAGATCGGCGGCCTGCCAGGCCTGGACGCCGCCGTCGAGCCAATAGACCTGTTCGAAACCGGCCTTCTTCAGGCGCTTGGCGGCATCGGCCGAAGCCTGTCCGTTGCGGCAGACCATGACCACCGGCAGCGACTTGGCGCTGGCCAGCAGCTTGTTTTCGGGATCGAACTGGCTGGGCGCGACCGAACGGCTGCCGGCGATGTGGCCCTTCTCGAAATCGTTGGTCGCCGACAAGTCGACCACCAGTGCGTTCTCGCGGTTGATCAGCCCGGTCAGCTCGGCCGGGCGCAGGGCCTTGTAGCCGCGGAACAGGCGCGCGCTTTCGGTATAGACCAGCGCAATGGTGAGGCCGACCAGACCCATCGACAGGAACATGTGGCGGCTGCCGAAGGCAAGCAGTTCTTCTAGGGTCACAGGATCACGGGGACGACGGATGGGGGCGCGATTGTCGCCCACGGCGGCGGGCGGCGCAAAAAAGCCTGGTCGGGCCCGTCGCGGCGGGCGCCGGACTGGGTCGGAGTTGGGCCGGGTTCACCCGCCGTGGCGGGGCCTGCGCGGTTTACATGCCGTCCCAGAGGTCCGGCAGGCCGGAGGTCAGCCACCAGGTCTTGGCGATGTCGTCCCAGCGCCATTCCTCGCGGTAGCGGATGGTGCGCTCGGCCTGGGTGTGGCGGTTGATCACGCCGATCTCGATATCGCGCACCGCCAGGCCGCGCTCCTTGTCCAGGCTGGAGCCGACGTCGCGGTAGGAGGAGATCTGGACCTGCTTGTAGCGTTCCAGTTGCAGCGCGCTGACCGGCTGGTCCTTGCGGACCCGGGGGTCGATCAGGTTCTGGGCCTGCTCGAACTCGCCCCAGCGGATCGCGCCCGACCAGGCGTACTGGTTCTTGTCGAGCTCGTTGGTCTTCTTGCTGGCGAGGGCGCCGCCGGCGACCGCGCACAGGCACAGCAGCAGCAGGACTTTGAACAGGCGCATCGGGTGTCTCCGGCAAGGGACCGCGTCGGCCGACATGCTAGCCGGTTCCGCGGCCCGAGTTGGTGTCGGCCGCCTCAGCCGCGGGCGATGGCCACGTAGCGGGCGGTGAAGTCGGTCGCGACCCCGCCTTCGGGCAGGCGTACCCGCGCCACCAGGCCGGTGCGGGCCCGTCCGCGCTCGCGCAGCGTGCTCAGGAAGGTGTTCCAGTCGGCGTCGGTGGCCAGCTCGGCGTCGACGTCGATGTCGGCGAACAGGGGGGCGAGGTAGCGGATCTGGCTGTCGGCCACATAAACGTCGGCGTCGATGCCGGCCTGTTCCAGGCCCAGCGACACCAGTCCCCAGGAGGCCAGGGTCATCATCGAGGCCAGGCTGCCGCCGAACGCGCAACCCTTGTCGTTGACGTGCTGGCTCAGCGGCGCGTGCAGGCGCAGACGCCGGCCGTCGTAGTCGGCGACGCTGATTTGCATCGCCGCCACCGGCGGCATCGATTGGTAGTGATGACGCAGGCGTTGCAGGGCTTCTTCGAGGCTCATGGGGGATCGCGCAGGGGGAGGGAAGACGGCTGCCGCGCGTTGCGCGGCTGTGCCAAGCTGCCGGCATGCGTCCGCACACACCGCCACAACCGCCGCGATGGTACGTGATCTCGTTGCGTCCCAGCGGTGCGCATTCGGCCTTACGCCAAGCTGCGAAAAGATACGGTGGCGCATTGATTGCGCTGTCGCCGTGGCGTTTGCGCAAGCTCGACGATGAAGCGTCGCGCGCCGCATTGGAGGCCGCTCTGGCCGCGCCGTACGCGGTGTTCACCAGTCCGGCCGCGGTGCGCGCGGCGCACGCCCTGCGGCCGCTGCGCGACGACGGCCGGCGCATCTGGTTCGCGGTCGGCGCCGGCAGCGCGGCGGCGTTGCGCCGGGCCGGCATCGCGCTAGTGCGCTCGCCGCAACGGATGGACAGCGAAGGCCTGCTCGCACTGCTGTACGAGTGCGAACTCGACGGCCGCAGCGTCGGCCTGATCACCGCGCCCGGCGGCCGCGGCGCGCTGACCCCGGCGTTGCAGGCGCGCGGCGCGCGCGTGCTGCGCGCCGACGTGTACGAACGCGAACCGATCGCGCCCGCGCCGCGCGCGATCGCGCGACTGCGCGCATTGGATGCGCCCGCGCTGCTGGCGCTGTCCAGCGGCGAGGCGCTGCAACGCACGCTCGAAGTGCTGCCCGACGACGCCGCGCGTGCCCTGCGCGGCGCCACCGCGCTCGCCGCCAGCGAGCGCCTGGCCGCGTTGGCGCGCGAACTCGGCTTCGCCCAGGTCCGGGTCGCGGCCGGACCGCGCCCGCACCAGCTGCTGGCGGCCGCACCGGAGCGGCTGCTCCGACCGGGAAACTGACTTGCGGCGACGGGCCTTCCGGTAGCATGGCGGTGTCATGAGCACCTCCCCCGAACCTTCCGCCCCGGCCTCGCCCACTACCCGGCCCGAACCCGACGTGTCCTCGCCCGCCCCCGCCCCCCGCCGTTCCTCCTCCGCCTGGCTCTGGTTGTTGTTGCTGGCGCTGCTCGCCGGCGGCGGCTGGTACGCCTGGAAACAATGGCAGTTGGTCGAAGCGCGCGACCGTGCCGCGGTCGCCGACGCCGACCTGCGTCTGGACGCGCTGGACGAGCGCATCAACGCCTTGCGCAACGACCAGCGCTCGCAGAACCGCCGCCTGCAGCAGGCCGATACGACCAACCGCGTGCTGCGCGACGAACTGCACGGCATCGGCACCCGCGCGAGCCTGATCGAAGACAGCGTCTCCAAGCTCGCCGATCCCGACCGCCACGGCGCCCAGGCCCTGCGCCTGGACGAAACCGAACTGCTGCTGACCCTGGGCCAGCAACGCCTGCAGATCGGCGGCGACCTGGCCGGCGCGCGCCGCGCCTACGCGCTGGCCGGCGGCGTGCTCGACGGCATCGACGACCCGGCCTATCTCAGCCTGCGCCAGACCCTGATGCAGGAACGCGCCGCGCTCGACGCGCTCGGCATCGACCCGCGGGTGCGGGCGATGGCGCAGCTGGACGCGTTCGCGCGCGGCCTGAGCCTGGCGCCGGTGCGCGATCCGCTGGAAACCGCGCCGCGCGCGCCGTGGTGGCAACGCGCGTTCGGCAACATCGTCGACGTGCAGCCCAGCGACGGCGCGGTCGCGCTGCGTCCGGCCGATCGCGCCGCGGCGCTGGCCGGGCTGCAGCTGGAAATCTCGCTCGCGCGCGCCGCCGCCGAGCGTCGCGACGACGCCGGCTACCGCTCCGCGCTGACCCGCGCCGACGGCTGGCTGCAGCGCCTGGCGCCGGCCTCGGCCGCGCAGGCGCGTCAGCGCGAGGCCTTGAAATCGCTGGCCGCGCAGCCGCTTTCACTGTCGGTTCCGACCCTGGGCAGCACACTGCAGCAACTGCGCCAGTTGCGCACCACGCGCTGAGGAGGCCGGATGAATCTGTTCCGCAACCTGCTGTTCTGGATCGTCCTGGCCCTGGCCGGCGCGCTGGTCGCGCAACTGCTGGTGCAGGACCCGGGCTATGTCCTGGTGCGCTACGGCGGCAACGACTACACCACCAATGTCCCTAAAGCGATTCTGATGACGGTCGCGCTGCTGGCCGGTCTGTGGCTGGCCTGGAAGGTGCTGTCGCTGCCGTTCGCGGCGGTGCGCCGGCACCGCAAGAAGCAGGCGCGCGCACGTCTGATCGACGGCCTGGATGCGCTGCATCAGGGCCACTGGTCGCGTGCCGAGAAATCCCTGGCGCTGGCCGCCCGCAGCGACGACGTCGCCGCGATCGCGCACGTCGGCGCCGCCCAGGCCGCGGCCGCGCGCGGCGATAGCGGCGCGAGCGCGCAGCACCTGGATGCGCTCGGCAACGCGCACCCGACCACGCGCGCACTGGCGGCGGCCGAACTGGCGCTGGCCGAAGACCGCGCCGACGACGCCCTGAGCGCGCTCGACGCGCCCGCCGCGCAGCCGCTGCCGCCGCGCGGGCTGATCCTGCGCGCACGCGCGCTGGCCGCGCTGGGCCGCGCCGGCGAGGCCTACGGCCTGCTCGGCGCGCTGCGTCAGCAACAGGCCTATCCGGCCGAACGCCTGGGCCGGTTCGAAGCGCAGTGGGCCGAAGCCGCGCTGCGCGAAGCCGCCGATGCCAACGTCCTGGCCGACCGCTGGGAAGCGCTGCCCAAGCCGCTCAAGAGCGAGCCCGCCGCGGTCGCCGCCTACGCCGAACGCGCCGCCGCGCTGCGTTGGGAAGAAGCCGCGGCCAAGAGCCTGGAGCAGGCCCTGGACACGCGTTGGGACGAATCCCTGGCCGCGCTCTACGGGCGTCTGCCGATCGGCCGCCTCGACGCCCGCCGCGGCAACGCCGAGCGCTGGCTGTCCGCGCATCCGGCCAGCCCGGCGCTGCTGGTCACCCTGGCGCAGCTGGCCCGCGCCCAGGGCCAATGGCCGCAGGCCGAAGCCTATCTGCACCGCGCCCTGGCCCAGGGCGCCAACAGCGACGCCTGGGAGGAACTCGGCCACGGCTTCGCCGAGGCCGGCGACGACGCGCGCGCGCGCCTGAGCTACGCCAACGCCCTGCGCGCCGCGCGCGGCGAAGCCGCCAGCGAACTGCCGGGCCGCGATCTGCGGCAGAAGATCTTCGACGAGGCCGTGGTCGAGGAACGCGACGAACACGGCATGCCGCGCTTGCGCGGCTGACGACGATCGCGCCGCACCGACGCGGCGCGATCGCCCGACCTCAGTCGCGCCAGTACTCGGCGACCGCGGTGAAGGTACGGCTGATGCCGGTGCTGTTGTTGGTCACCACCACGCTGACGGTCTTGTCGCGGTTCGCGCGAACCTGGGCGATGCAGAACTTGTTGCTGGCCGAGCAACCGGTGACCGACCACTGATAGGTGTAGCTCACCCCTGCATCCTGGCCGAACACTTCGAACACCGCGCTGGTCGTGGCGGGCCCGTTGAACCAGTACGAGGCGCAAGCGTCCTCGGTGTACTGATCGAACGCGGGCGTATCGACGTAGCAGGCGATCTTGAGGTCCTCCGCCTGCGCCTGCGCCGCCCATCCGGACATCGCCAGGAAGCCGAGCAGCGCGAGCGCCTTGGTTGCATTTGCCATCGAAAACTCCTTTTCAGTGACGTTGCGGGTATGCCCATCCGGGCATGCGCAGCCTAAGGCCGCGCGCGCGACGCAAACGCAGGCGGCAGTCGCAGTTCGTCGCAGGGCTTGGTCCGCCACGCGGGCGCGGCGTAGGTTTCGATCGCGGACCGGATCGCGGCGCAGCGGCCGCGTCGGGCTTCAGCGGCCGCCGATGTACGTCGGCAGGGTCGCCAGGAACTCGCTGCCGCAACCCTTGAAGCGGGTGTAGACCGGGCCGATGTGGCTGGGCACCAGGATCCGCGCCATCGCCACGCCGCCAATCAAGGCACCCAAGAGTGCGATCACGCCCACACCGATCAACCAGCCTTGCTCGCTGCCGGCGCCGTAGAACATCAAGCCCAGGCCCGCGAACACGCCGCCCCAGGCCAGGCCCAGACCGATCCGGCGGCGCTGGATGTGGCGCTCGCACAAGCCGGCGCTGACGCGCGTGTTCTTGCGCACCGCCACCGCCACCAGCAGATAGATCAGCAGGTTCAACAGGATCAGCAGGTACCACGCCGGGTTGTGCCAGTAATAGCGGCGGTGCTTGATCGGCGTCGCCGCCGGCGCATTGCACTTGATGCAGCGCTCCGGCAGCCTGCACTCCGCACGCACCACCAGCATCGCGCCGTCGCGCCAGCAATCGCCCTCCAGCTCGACCCGGGTCGGCGCGACATACAGCGGCGCCTTGGGCGCCTGATACGGATTGAACGCGGTCATCGGATCCCCTGTGCCTGTCGATGCGCGGCGCCGCCCTGCAAGGCCCTCGCCGGCGGGCGCTGCTTCCGCATCCGCCGTCCCCACGGCGGCGCGCGGCGCCTATGGGCAGGATACGGGCCCGCGCCTCGCGTTGACTAGCGCGATGCGAGGGTTCGGCGATACACCGCCAGGTCGGCGGCGGAATAGCAGCAGAAGATCACCCGCGGCGCCTGCGCCATCGTCGCCAGCATCTCGCGCACGGTCGCCATCGCGAGCTCGCTCGCAGCCTCGATCGGATAACCGTAGATGCCGGTGCTGATCGCCGGGAACGCGATCGACGCCAGCGCATGCTGCCCGGCCAGTGCCAGGGCGTTGCGGTAGCAGGCGGCCAGGGTGTCGGCCTCGCCGTGGCCGCCGCCGCGCCAGACCGGGCCGACGGTGTGGATCACGTAGCGCGCCGGCAGTCGGTAGCCGCGGGTGAGCTTGGCCTCGCCCGGGCGGCAACCGCCGAGCAAGCGGCACTCGGCGACCAGCTCGGGGCCGGCGGCGCGGTGGATCGCGCCGTCGACACCGCCGCCGCCGAGCAGCGAGCTGTTGGCGGCGTTGACGATGGCGTCGACCTCGAGGGTGACGATGTTGGCCTGGACGGCGTCGAGGTTCATGCCGATGCGGACATGTTGGGTCTGCGCGTCAGCTTGCCGGATAGCACTGTGGGAGCGGCGTGAGTCGCGATGGCGGCGGGCACCGATCGCGGCTTACGCCGCTCCCACAGGAGGTTGGATGCGTGGTCGGGAAGCTCAGCGCTACCAGTCAGCGTTCCAGGATCGCCACCACGCCCATGCCGCCGGCGGTGCAGATCGAGATCAGGCAGCGGCCGCCGCCGCGTTGCTTCAGTTCCTTGGCGGCGGTGGCGACGATGCGCGCGCCGGTCGCGGCGAACGGGTGACCGGCCGCCAGCGAAGAACCGTTGGGATTGATCTTGGCCGGATCGATCCGGCCCAGCGGCGCGTCCAGGCCGAGGCGGTTCTTGCAGTATTCCTCGCTCTCCCAGGCCCGCAGCGTGCACAGCACCTGCGCGGCGAAGGCTTCGTGGATCTCGTAGAAATCGAAATCCTGCAGCGTCAGGCCGTTGCGCTTGAGCATCTCCGGCACCGCCACGGTCGGCGCCATCAGCAGGCCCTCGCCGTGGACGAAATCGACCGCCGCCACCTGCGCGTCGCGCAGGTAGCACAGCACCTCGTGGTTATGCGCTTGCGCCCATTCTTCCGAGGCCAGCAGGCAGGCCGCGGCGCCGTCGGTGAGCGGCGTGGAGTTGGCCGCGGTCAGGGTGCCGCGGCCGGAGGTCTTGTCGAACGCCGGCTTCAGCGTCGCCAGCTTTTCCAGGGTGCTGTCGGCGCGCAGGACGTTGTCGCGCGAGACGCCGCGGAAGCTGACCACCAGGTCCTCGAAGAAACCGCGCTCGTAGGCCGCGGCCAGCTTCTGGTGCGAAGACAGCGCCCACTCGTCCTGCGAGTCGCGCGAGATGTTCCACTCCTTGGCCATGTCTTCGCAGTGGTCGCCCATGCTCTTGCCGGTGCGCGGCTCGGCCACGCCGGGGAACTCGGGCTTGAGTTCGCGGAAATGGAAGCCCTTGAACGCGGCCAGCTTGTCCTTGGTGGTCTTGGCGCGCGCGGCCTCCAGCAGACGGCGGCGCAGGCGCTTGCCGTACACGATCGGCACGTCGGAGGTGGTGTCCGAGCCGCCGCCGATGCCGACCTCGATCTGGCCGGCGGCGATCTTGTTGCCGATCGCGACGATCGAATCCAGCGAGGTGCCGCAGGCGCGCTGCAGGGTGATGCCCGGAGTCAGCGGCGACAGACCCGAGGACAGCGCGGCTTCGCGGCCGAGGTTCCAGTCGCTGCTGTGCTTGATCACCGCACCCATCGCGACCTCGCCCAACTGCTGTCCGTGCAGGCCGAACTTCTCGACCAGGGCGCCGAGGGTCCGTACCGACATGCCGAGGTTGCCGACATCCGCGTAGGCGGTGTTCTGGCGGCAGAACGGAATGCGAACGCCACCGAGCACGGCGACGGGACGGGCAGGACGCATCGGATTACCTCGGCTGGACGGGACGGCAGGGAAGGGCGGACGGAGCGGGTGAAACGGCCCGCAACATCATCGCGGGCATAATGGCGCAGTGTAGCGCCGCCTCCGCGCGCAACCAAACGCCAGCGTATCCAAGCCCGACCATGACCTCAGACGCCAGCCACCGCCAAGCGCCTCCCGCCCCGCTGCACGTGCTCGGCGCCCTGGCGCTGGAGCTGCGAGGCGACGCCGCCGTGGCCCGCAACGCCCTGCCCCAGGCCCAGATCGGGCCGCTGGCCGACCTGATCGCGCGCGATCTGGCCGGGTTCGCGCCCGAGGCCGCGGCGTTGGAACTGGTCGTGGTGGGCGCCCATTACGACCCGGTCGAGGTCCTGCGCCCGGGCTGGCCCCTGCACCACGAACTCGACCAGCTGGCCGCGCGCGCCCCGGGCCGACGCGAATCCGAAGGCCGCATCGTCGCCTTCGGCGCCCACGAAGACCGCCTGCCGGGCACCCTGCCGCCCTCGCCCGACTTCGTCGGCGGCCCGCTGCGGCTGGTGCCGTTCCTGCTCGGCGGCGACCCGGACATCGCCGCGCGCGTAGGCGACGCCTTCGAAAGCACCCTGCTCGAACGCGGCATGGCCGGCGCCGACACCGCCTTGGCCGCGCAGGAGGCGTTCGGCCTGCAGGTCGAACACGCGCGCTACCTGACCGTGCACGACCTGGCCGCGATGATGGCCATGCAGTACGAGCACGCCGGCCTGGCGCCGCTGTGGCCGATCCTGGAAACCGCGCTGCTGCAGCCCGACGGCGAGGAATGGCTGGACGCGCCGCCCGAGCCGCTGATCCATTACGCCGACGGCGAAGCCCGCATCGCCCTGTTCTCGCCGCCGGCCTGGCATGCGCGCTACGCGCCCGAAGCGCCCTGCGACAGCGACGACGGCCGCGCCCAGCTCAATCGCCGCTACCAGCACTTCGAAGCGCGCCTGCGCCAATTCGCCGCGGTGCTGGGCGCGCATGGCGTGCCGGCGACCTTCGTGCATTGCGACGACGGCGCGAACGCGCGCGAGCAACTCTGACCGCAGCCCCCGCTGTGGGGTAGGAGCGGCATAAGCCGCGACCGGGATGTCTTCGAGACCGGGTTGCGCGCCGCCGCGCAGTTGCCGATCGCGGCTTACGCCGCTCCCACATAAGAGTGGTTGCTGCGCTGCATTGCGTGGAAACGCGCACGCCAGGATTCCCCACGCTCGCTCGCCGCTTCAGCCCTTGGCGAACTCGGTCTCGAAGATCGCATAGCCCGCGTCGTCCATATCCAAGGCGCGATAGGTGCTTTGCGCAGTGGTGTTGGCACGTTCCACGTACAACCGCAGCCCGATCACGCCCGGCGTGGCCTGCGCCAACGCGGCGACGTGGCCGTGCATGGCCTGATAAACGCCTTGGCGGCGGTGCTCGGGCGCGACGTACACGCTCTGGATCCACCACCAGTCGCCGTTGCGCCAGTCGCTCCACTCGTGGGTGAACATCAGCGTGCCGGCGGCGACCGCGATGGTTTCGCGGCCGGCGACCTCGACCTCGCGCATCGCCACGAAGTAACGCGCCTTGGCCGCATCGGCCAGGCCGGCCTCGACGCCGGCGCGCACGGTGTCGGGATCGAGCCGCTTTTGCTCGGTTTCCCAGGCCATCGCGATCATCCAGTCGGCGATCAGGTCGCGGTCGGTGGGCTCGGCATCGCGGATACGCATGCGGGTCATGGCGGCAAGTCGGCTCGTGGGTGACGCACAGGATAGCCGCGGCCGGCGCTGTGGCGCAGCCATCGCAGCCTGCGTTCGCAGCGCGATCCACGCTGGGATGCGTCGTACATCGTGCAGCGGCGCGCAAGCCATGCGCGCCGCCGCGGCGTCGGTCGGGAACTCAGTGCGAAACCGAAATCACGCCGCAGGCCACGCGCGCACCGGCATTGCCGGCCGGCTGGCTGACGTAGTCGTCGGGCGCGGCGTGCACCACCACCGCACGTCCGGCGACGTCGTTGCCGGCGCCGCCGCCCAGGGTCACCGCACGCGCATGCACGTCGACCTTGGCCACGCCGTCGGCGTCGGCGACCAGGTTGTTCATGTCGCCGCCGTGGTGGGCGCCGCTGTCGACCTTGCCGTGCGGGCTCATGCCAGGATTGAAATGGCCGCCGGCGCTGCTGGCGTCGACCGCGCTGCAATCGCCTTTCTCGTGGATATGGATCGCGTGCACGCTGTTGGGCGCGAAGCCGCCGATCACGCCGGTCAGGCGCACGCCGTCGGCGGTCGGCACGATCGTGACCTTGCCGCTGACCAGACTGCCCGAGGCCGAGGCCAGGATCGCCTGGCCGGACTGCGCGGTGGACACCGGCTTGGGCGCCGGCGGCGCCGCGGTCTTCTTCGGCGCCGAGCCGCAGGCGGTCAGGGCCACGGCGGTCATGGCGATCAGGACGGTGCGGGCGGCGATGTTCATGGCGGCTCCAGGTGCGGGCGGCGAGAGGGAAAGAGAAGGGGAAGCGGAAGCGCCACGCTAGCGCGGCAGCGGTTCAGTGCTGGTGAAACTAGCTGCGCTTGCGGCCGGAGCCGAGCTTGCGGGTCAGCGTGTTGCGGCCCAGGCCCAGGCGCGCGGCGGCTTCGCTGCGGCGGCCGCCGGTGTGTTCCAGCGCGGCCTCCAGCAAGGCGCGGTCGAAGCGTTCGCGCGCATGAGCATGGATGTCCTGCGCGCCCTCCGACAGTCGCACCCGCGCCCACGCGGCCAGGCGCGCGTCCCAGTCGTCGTCGGTGCGCGCGGCGGCGCTGGCGCTCAGGACTTCGTCCAGGTCGGCGCGGGCGATGCTGTCGCCGGGCGCGAGCGCGGCCAGGCGCCAGCACACGTTCTCCAGTTCGCGTACGTTGCCGGGCCAGTCGTGCGCCTGCAGGCGCTCCAGGGCCGCCTTCGACAAGCGCTTCGGTGCGGCCGCGAACTTGGCCGCCGCGGCGGCGAGGAATCGCTCGGCGAGCTGGCCGATGTCGGCGCGGCGCTCGCGCAGCTGCGGCAGGCGCAGCCGCACCACGTCGAGCCGGTGCAGCAGGTCGGCGCGGAAGCGGCCTTCGCCTACCAGCGTTTCCAGGTCCTGATGGGTGGCCGCCACCACGCGCACATCGACTCGGATCAACTCGCGGCCGCCGACGCGGAAGAATTCGCCCTCGGCCAGTACGCGCAGCAGCCGCGTCTGCAGCGGCAGCGGCATGTCGCCGATTTCGTCCAGGAACAAGGTACCGCCGTCGGCCTGTTCGAAGCGGCCGATGTGGCGACGCTGCGCGCCGGTGAAGGCGCCGGCTTCGTGGCCGAACAGTTCGCTTTCCAGCAGCTCGGCCGGAATCGCGGCGGTGTTGAGCGCGACGAAGGGCCGCAGCGCGCGCGGCGACTCGCGGTGCAGCGCACGCGCGACCAGCTCCTTGCCGGTGCCGGTCTCGCCGGTGATCAGCACCGACAACGGCGCCTGCGCCAGCCGGCCGATGGCGCGGAACAAGGTGCGCATGGCCGGGGTGTCGCCGATCAGCGCATCGGCCGCGGCCGCATCGGCGGCTGCGGCGACCGGCTCGGGCGCGCCGCGTTCGGCGCCGAGCGCGCGCGCGGCCAGGGCGACCGCATCGTCGAGATCGAAGGGTTTGGACAGGAATTCGTGGGCGCCGCCGCGGAACGCGCCGGCGGTGCTGGCGACATCGGTGTAGGCGCTCATCACGATCACCGGCAGGCGCGGCGCCGCGGCCTTGAGCTTGTCGAGCAGGACCAGACCGTCGTCGCCGGGCATGCGCACGTCGGTGAACAACAGCTCGGGCGCACCGCGCTGGGCCAGCGCGTCGAGCGCGTCGTGCGCGTTCTCGAAACCATCGACGGCGTAGCCGGCCTCGCGCAGCGCGGTGGCCAGCACGAAGCGCACGCTGCGATCGTCGTCGACCACCCAGACCCGTGCGGGCGCGGACGTGGCGTTCATGCGGACGGCGTCTCCTCTTCGATCGGCATCGGCAACAGCAAAGTGAACACGGTGTGGCCCGGACGCGAGCGGTAGGCCAGCGAGCCGCGGTGTTCGCGCGCGACCTGCTGCGCCAACGCAAGCCCGAGGCCGCTGCCCTCGGCACGGCCGGACACCAGCGGCAGGAACAACTGCTCGGTGAGTTCTTCCGGCACGCCGCGGCCGTCGTCGGCGATGTCCAGGCGCAACGCGATCGCATGCGCGGCGTCGGCAATGCGCACGCCATGCTCGGCGCGGGTGCGCAGGGTGACCTGGGTCGCGCCGGCTTCGATCGCGTTGCGCACCAGATTCCACACCGCCTGCATCAGGCGGTCGGCGTCGCCGGCGAACTCCGGCAGGCTGGGGTCGTAGTCGCGCACCAGGCGCACCGCCCAGCCGGCCTCGCTTTCGGCTAGGCGCAGCACGCGTTCGAGCACGGCGTGAATGTTCAGGGCCGCATGCGCGCGCGGCGGCGCCGGGGTCAGCAGTTGATCGAGCAGCGCGGTGAGGCGGTCGACTTCGCTGCCGATCAGGCCGACCAGCTCGCGCGAATCGCCGTTGCCGTTGCCGTGGTCGAGCCGGCGCGCCAGCAACTGGGCCGCACCCTTGACCCCGGCCAGCGGGTTACGCAGCTCGTGCGCCAGCCCCTTGAGCGAAGCCGACAGCGCCGACGGCAGCAGCAGCGCCGGATCGTCGCCAGGGAATTCATCGACCGGATGCACTTCCAGCAACCAGCCGCCGTCGTCGAGCCGGCTCAGCCACAGATCGGCGAAGCGCTCCTCGCCGTCGGCGTAACGCAACCGGGCCCGGCGCAGGCGCAGCGACTCGTCCATCGTGGTGCGGGCCAGGGCCGCGGCCAAGCGCCCGTCGCCCGCATCCAGACCGGCCAAAGGCCAGCCCGGCAAGCGCCGCACGCTGACCCCGAGCCAGCGCGAGAACGCCGCATTGCAGCCCAGAATCGCCCCGCCGGCATCGCTCCAGGCGAGCGGCGTGGTCAGGCTGTCCAGAGCCGGCGGCGGGATGGAGTCGGGGGGCATTGCACCATCTTAGTGCAAATTTGAGGCGGCTCGGCGGGGCGGGGCGGGCCCGGCGACGTTGGGCAGAATCGCAATGTTCGTACGTTTTGTACCAACCATGCGATTTCTGGATTTGCCGGCCTGACCCTATCGATTATCCGACATTGGCATCATCTGGACGATCGATCCCCTGGGATTCTCTAGGGAATAGGTAGGCAGTGTTAGTTAGAATGTAACGATGCTGAGCGAAAGCGCGAAACGCCGTATCCACGGCTTCCTGTCCGGTGAAGCCTGGAAGCGCCGGATCGCGTTGTGGAGCGGCGCCGTCGCGGTGGCCCTCGTAGCGATTGTCTTTGCCAAGCTCGGCGACGCTGCCAGCCGCTTGTTCGCCTCGGCGCTGGCATTCTCGCCTTACTGGGCACTGGTGGTCACGCCGGCGGTGTTCGCGCTGCTGGCTTGGGTCGCCCGCGGTAGCCTCAAGGGCACTCGCGGCAGTGGCATTCCCCAAGTCATCGCCGCGGTGCAGTCGCGCGATCACGGATTGCGCGAAGGCTGGCTCTCGCTCAAGGTCGTGACCGGCAAGTTGCTGCTGACCGTGGCAGCCCTGGCCGGCGGCGCCTCCATCGGTCGCGAAGGGCCGACCGTGCACATCGGCGCCGGTATCATGCATGCGGTCGGTCGCGTCATGGGTTATCGCGATCCGTACCAGATGTCCCGCTTCCTACTCGCCGGCGGCGCGGCCGGTATCGCCGCGGCGTTCAATACACCGTTGGCCGGGGTGGTATTCGCGATCGAAGAGCTCAGCGGCACCTTCGAGCACCACTTCTCCGGTGTTCTGCTGACCGCGGTGATCGCCGCCGGCGTGGTCTCGCTGGGACTTATGGGCAACTACGCCTACTTCGGTCATGCCAACGTCGCGTTGCCCTTCGGCACGGGTTGGTGGGCGATTGCGCTCTGCGGCGTAACTTGCGGGTTGCTCGGTGGCGCGTTCGCGCGCCTGATCGTGGCGGCAGGAGCCGCGCGTCCGCGGTGGCTTTTCGACCAACGAGCCCGCTCGCCCGTACTGTTCGCCGCATGCTGCGGCCTGACCTTGGCGTTGCTCGGGCTGTGGCTGGGTAAGGGCATGTTTGGTACCGGCTACGAGCAGGCACGTGAGCTATTGCAGTCCGACCACGCGACGGGCGGCCTGTTCGGCGCGGGCAAGCTCGCCGCCAATTTGGCATCAAGCCTCGCCGGCATTCCCGGCGGCTTGTTCGCACCCGCATTGGCGGTCGGTGCAGGCCTGGGCGATAACCTGTCTGCACTCGCGCCCTCGGCGCCGCACCAAGCGGTGATCTTGCTGGGCATGTGCGGCTACCTCGCCGGACTAACGCAAGCGCCGCTGACTTCGGCGGTAATCTGCATGGAAATGACCGACAACCGCGAACTGATGCTGCCGGTGCTGGCGACGGTACTTCTTGCGCGTGCATGCTCGGCGCTGGTCTGCCACACGCCCATCTATAAGGCACTGGCAGCCCAACTCATCGAGCCAGACGGCAGAAACGGCACGGGGTAGAGCCCGACTGCAGCCCTGCGATGTCAAGCTGCAAGCTGACGGCCGAAGCCGACATTCGCAACATCTCATCTTTCCGTCGAACTCCCGGCGATGGGCGAAGTGTCACTCCTCAAAAGGTCGCAAAACGACCGACCTGGCGAATAATGCCCCCGCCTCGTGCACCTGTCGACGTAAGGAGGCGCTGCCCAGGACATCCACGTTGGCCTCGATCCCTTGCTCGCGCAACAGCGAGGCGACCGTTTCCGCCCGCTGTCGCGCCAGCGCCGCGCTTCCACCTGAGCCCGTGACCCGCAACCGATTCACTCGCCATCGGTTGGCGGCCCAGACCGCAATCTCAACTTTGTCCTGCGCTGCCGGCTCCAACTTTGCGCTGTCATCGGCGAACCCAATCACAGGCATCGATCGCAAGGCAGGCATGCGCTCACCTATGCCAAGTCTAGCTTTCCGCCCTCTTTCGTTGGTTCGTCGTTGGCTGCATCCTGGCCTGATCGATCCAGCGCTTGCACGATCCCTCCCTCCGCTCGTACCGCGTCGAGAAATCCGCGCCCCCATTGGGCCAGATCGTGATGCCGGACGATGTCGAACAATTCGGCCAAGCGCGAAGGCGTAGTAAACATCGCTCGGTGCTCCAACGCGACATCGGACCGGGGTCTGTGGCCCGCCGTGGAGGTCTCGTACCGGACGAGCCCGCGGAAAGAATGCGGAAAGAGTTGCAGACGCTGTGACGGTCCAGCCGGGCGTCAAAACCAACCGTGGCTGCGATACCAAGCGACGGTGTCGGCCACGGTTTGTTCGAGTGGCCTGAACTTCAGGGCCAGTTCGCGTTCGCTCTTGGCGTGGTCGAAGTTGGTGCGCCCGGCTTCCTTGACCATCAACCGCACCGTGGCGAGGCTGAGCAGGATGGGCCGGCCGCTGATGCGCGCATAGATTTCCTGCACCGCCGCCAGGGCGTACAGCAGCGGCAGGGGCAAGTCGCGCGTCGGCGTTTTGACGTCGGCAATCCGGCCCAGCACGGGAACGAGTTCCCGCATCGTCATATGCCGGCCGGCGGCTAGATACCGTTCGGCGCGCCTGCCGCGCATCGCCGCTGCGATATGGGCCTGCGCCACGTCGCGCGCGTCGACCACCGAAAAGCTGCCGGGCACCAGCCCGGGCAGTTTGCCCAGCGCCACATCGTTGACGAATTGGCCCGAGGAGGTGGGGCCGATGTCGGCCGGCCCCCACATCCAGCCGGGCAGCACCAGGCTCGCGTGCATATCCGGGTGCAGCGCCAAAAAGCGCAGCACGGCTTGATCGGCCAATATCTTGCTGCGGTAGTAGTCGTCGGCATCGCCCAGTTCGCGCAGGCAGGTTTCGTCGATCGGCGTGCCCGGCGCGCCATTGAGCACGCCGATCGACGAGGTCTGGACGAACCGGCGCACGCCGGCGGCGTAAGCGCGTTCAATCAACGATTCGGTCCCGTCCACGTTGATGCGTTTGAGCTGCTTCCAGTGGCTGCCGCCCTTGTAGTTGTCGCGAAAGAAGGCCGCCGTGTGGAACACGACATCGCTGCCGTGCAGTGCGGCGACGAAAGCGGGTACATCGGCCATGTCGCCCAGGACGAGTTCGACCCCCGCCAACCCAGCGAATTGTTGCTCGCCCTTGGCCAGGGAGCGGACCAGTGCCTTGACCTGGACGCCCTGCCGGACCAACTCGCGCACGAGGTTGTTGCCGAGCAGGCCGGTCGCGCCGGTGACGAACGCGGACTTCAGTTGGGGAGCGCTTTGCATGGCAGGTGAAATTCAAAATTCGATTGAAATTTAATCTGCCTGGAATGATTTTGGATGTCAAGCGATATCTGAGTTGCAGGTGATCGGCAATTCGTGTGATCTTTGGCGCCATGAGCGAACCCACGCCCAAAAAGCGGCTGAGCCGCGAGGAAAGCCAGGCGCAGACCCGCGCGCGCCTGATCGAAACCGCGCGGCAGCTGTTCGTCGCGAACGGTTACGCAGGCACCTCGATCCGCGACATCGCCGACCGGGCGGGTTATTCACAGGGCGCCTTCTACTCGAACTTCGCCAGCAAGGAGGAAGTCCTTCTGGAGTTGCTGCGAGGTCACATGGAGGCCGAAGCCGCGCAACTTTCCGAGCTCATGGACGGCGGCGGGCGCGCGCCCGAGCGGATATTCGGCGAGCTCGAGTCCTGGGCCGCCACCCTTAACCGCGACGTCAGCTGGTGCGTGCTGTCGATCGAACTGCAGTTGCACGCCAAGCGCAGCCCGACCTTCGCCGATAAGTACCAGCGTGTCTGGGATGCGCACCGGGCCGGGCTCGGCGGCGTGATCGGCAGGTTGTTCGCCGCCCTCGGGCGCCGGCTGCCGGCCGAACCCGAGAAGCTGGCGGCGGCCTTCATGGCCTTGGCTCACGGCTCGGCGCTGCAAGGCGCGGGGGCGCGGCCCGATCCGTCGGGAGAGTTGATCCTGCTATTTCTGCGCGGGCTGATCGCGAACGCCGAACCGGTCGACAGCGCGCCGGCCGCCTAGCCCGAGCGCGATTGATCTGGCTGCGCCTGATGTTGTGCGGCGGCGCATCAGCAACCGTTGCCGGGCACCCAAAATTTTGGCGGTGGTATGTTTTTGGCCATCGTAGAAGCGGGAGCACCCAGATGGCTCGAATCCTTGTCGGAACGGCGAGCTGGGCCGATCCTAGCCTGGTCAAGACGAAGCGCTCCTATCCGAAGGATGTTCCTCAGCCGAGGCCGCTTCGCGGCTCGGCTCATTTCATCAGCGAGCGGTGAAACTCAAGGTGGCCCAATCGCGCATGGCTTAAGGTCACACACAATATGAAAGCCCGCCTGGCTCTACTTGCCTTCTTGATCTTCATTGCTGGATGCAGCCCACGGCCAGCCGTGGATCAAGTCACTATCAAGCTGCATGGTCAGAAACCTAATGAGGTTGTAGCGCTCATCGAAGGGAAGCTGTTAGCACATGGTTTCAACAGAACAGGCGCCAGTCAGCCCGGTCGCCCAGGCTTGCTGGAAGTCTATTCTTATGAGAGTGGACGAGAGACGTACGCGAACGTGTATGTCAATTCGCCACGCTGTGTAGGGTTTGTAACCTTGGTCGATCTGGATACGAAGGATCGGACATTCGCAAAGGCTGTTTTCTTGGACGTGATGACGGTCTTAAAGAAGGACAGGGCCTTCTCTTTCACCATTGGCGAGTGCTCGAATCCACCTCAATCAATGTGATACGGTGACGTCTGACCGTCGCGAAAATTTAGCAGAGCAAACCGCCAAAGCCCTGCTCCTGGCTTGCTCTCCACAGCGGATGAGGTGCTCAAGCCGAAGCCGCTTCGCGGCTCGGCTTGAGGGCTGTACGTCAGCCCCGCTTACCAACCATGTGATTCTGTCCAACTGCGCGCTCGGGGCCTCGTCAATTGAAGGGGGGCGAGGGTCGCAAGCATGCCAACGACGGGGCACTCCCGGCATCGCCCATGCATCAACCCTCGCGCCGCACTGCCCGCCACGACGAGTGGATGGCCGCATCGGCGAAATCGGCGGCTTCATGCCACGCGTCTGCTATCGGCACTTCGCCTGCGGTCCGATCGAATCGACTGCGACGCCACGGGCTCGTCGGCGCAGAACCGCATGTGCGATCCATGCGCCGGCCCCCATCCGATACCGACGGACGCGGCGCCGAAGGAGGCGGCGCACGGCAAACTCACGCCTTGTTTTGCGATCGTGGTCGTCGCATCCTGACACGGTGAAGAAATCGCCCCCCACCGCCGCCGAACTCGCCATCCTGCGCATCCTGTGGCGGGACGGGCCCGCGACGGTGAAGCAGGTGCATGAGGCGGTGTATGCCGGCACCGACACCGGCTACACCAGCGCCCTGAAGATCCTGCAGAACATGCTGGCCAAAGGCCTGGTCTCGCGCGATGCCGATGCGCGCCAGCACGTTTACAAGGCTTCGGTCTCCGAGCGCCCCACCCTCAACCGCCTGGTGCGTGGGTGGATGGACAGCGCGTTCTCCGGATCTTCGCTGGCCCTGGCCATGCAGGCGCTCGATGCGCGTCCGATCGATCAGAAAGAGTTGGCGGAGTTGAAAGCCGTGATCAAGCGGCTCGAAGCCGATACGGACTGACGGTGGCCTCGGTGACGCTGGCCTATGTCTTCGAGCTGCTGGCGTTCGCTCTGGTCGGGACCTTGCTGCAAGGGACCCTGCTGTGGATGTCGTGGCGTTTGTTGAGCCGCGCGATTCCCGTCTCCTATCCGGTGTTGCGCTATCGCGTCGCCAGCGCGCATTTCGCGCTGCTAGCGGCCTTGCCGCTGCTGACCGTCGCATTGTTCCACCTGTTTTTCGCAGCGATGGGCGCCGAGATTTCGCGGGAGAAGCCGTCCGTCGAGCTCCCGCCCCTGGAGAGCAGCGCAGCCTACCTGAGCATGCTGGCCGGCATCGCAGCGTGCTGGTTGCTCGGCGCCGTGGTCCATTGCCTCAAGCTGCTGCGCGAGTGGGCGGGCTTGGCACGCATTGCGCGGAGCGCGGCGCCGGAAAATCTGGTCGCCGCCGTCGATCGCTTGGGCAAGAAGATCGGTGTGCGCGGCCTGGTGCAACCCTGCATAGCCGCTGTCGCCAGCCCGCAGGTCGTCGGGTTTCGCCGGGCGAGCTTGATGATCCCGAAGGATTTCATGACGGCGCTGCCCGCTGCGGAGCGCGACGCGATCTTGCTGCACGAGTTGGCGCACGCGCGCAGGCACGACTTCGCCTGGAATCTGATGCAGAGGTTCGGCCTGGCGCTGGTCTGGTTCCATCCCGCGGCGTGGGCGCTCTACAACAGCATGGCGCTGGAGCGGGAGGCCGTTTGCGACGCCATGGCGGTCGGCCAGGGCGCCTCGCCGAAATCGCTCGCGCAAGGCCTGTTGCGTCTCGCAGAGCGCCGCAGTGAGCACGCGATCGCCATGGCGTCCGCCAGCGGCGCCACCCTGAGCGATCGCGTACATCGGCTGCTCGCTCCCGCGGCCGCTCCAGCCTCGTTGTTGCGGCGCACGGCGATTGCGGGCGGCGTGCTAGCTCTGTTCGGCGTCGCCGCCGCGCTCGCCGAGCCCGGCCTCAACGCCGCCCGGATGCGCGAGCTGTATATCGCGAGCGGTTTCGGTCCCACGGTGGTGGTCAAGGCACGCGATCCTGCCGGCGCCTTCGGCTTGCGCATCCGCCAGGGCCGGGTCGTACAAGCCTCCATCGAACGGCAGTCCGTGCCGACGGAGCGCATCATTCAAAAGGGCGACCAAGTCATCCTGCTCGGACCGAACCGGCGCCCGGCCGTCTCGCTGCGGGTGTCCGCCAACGGCAGAATCCGCTGGGACGCGCGCGGCTAGCACTGGGCCCGATGCTGATATACGATGCGCGTCGTAGATAAATACGACAACAATCGTAGAGAGATCGAATGGACCTGCTCTCCGCCTTTTCCTGCCACCGCCTGGCCGTCGGCCTGGCCGTCCTGTTACTGCCGTCGCTGGCGCCGGCCGCTCCCGATCCGGCCGATGCGGCCCGGGTATTCGCGGAGGCCGAGGTCATCTGCCGGCGCGACGGCGGCAATCTCTGGGGGCAGTCCTTGTGCGGCCCCATCCTGTTGGTCGACTACACGGACCGATCGGTCGTGGCCAACGTCGCCGATGCGCAAGGCAAGCTCATCGCCTCCGGCAAGGTTTTCACCGGCACGCTGCCCGAGAGCGTGATCATCGCCAACACCCCCACCGAATGGTCGGGCGTGCGCTGGACTCAGCTGCTGTGGCCCTTGCCCACGGAAGAGGCGAAGCGCCATGTGCTCCTCTCGCATGAGCTGTTCCACCGCATCCAACCGGCGCTCAAGCTCACGCGCGACGAGGTCGGCAACCAACACCTCGACACGCTCGAAGGCCGCTACCTGCTGCAACTGGAATGGCGTGCATTGGCGCAGGCATTGAAAGCGCCTACACCCGCCGAGCGACGCGCAGCCGTGTCCGATGCGCAGCTGTTCCGCCATGAGCGCTATCGCCTGTTCCCGCAGGCTTCGGTCGAGGAAGGCCACCTCGAGATCAATGAGGGCGTTCCCGAGTACACCGGCGTGAGACTGGGACTGACCGATCCCCAGGCGCGCATCGCCTTCGCCGAATACGACCTGTCCGCGTTCGTGCAGGCGCCGACCTTCGTGCGCTCGTTCGCCTACGCCACCGGACCGGCATACGGCTTGCTGCTGGACGAGCACGATCCGGCATGGCGTGGAAAGCTGGGCGCCGGGCAGCGCCTCGACCAGTTGCTGAGCCTGGCGATGCAGCTGCCCGCTCCGGATTTCGCGGCCCTTAAGACCCGAGCGGCGCGCTACGACGACGGTACGCTCAGATCGTCGGAGGAATCGCGCGACAGCCAGAAACGCAAACACCTGGCGGAGCTGAAAACGCGCCTCGTGGACGGTCCGGTGCTTATCGTTCCGCTCAAGAAGACCAATCGCCAGTTCAACCCGCAAACCCTGCAACCGCTGGGCGAGTTGGGCATGGTGTATCCGACCCTGCGATTGACCGGCGAATGGGGCGCCCTGCAGGTCGAAAGCGGCGGTGCGCTGCTCACCCAGACGCAGGCGACGGTCTCCACCGACGGCGTGAACCCGTCCGCGACCGAAGGCGACGGATGGCGGCTCGATCTCAAGCCGGGTTGGTCGGTGCGGCCGGGCGATCGAGCCGGCGACCTGATCGTGGTGCAAACGCCCAGCCAGTAATTCAGCGGGCGGAACTCCGAGCGTCGCCGGAGTTCCGCCACGGTGGAAGACCGGACTAATCCCTGGTCAGGTCGCAGACAGCGCACTGACCATGACGTAATAGCCGTCGGGATCGCGCAGCGCGAACTCCTCGGTGCCGGTGCTCGGATTCACGCTGGGCTCCTCTTCCAGCACCGGAACCAGCGCCCGCGCCCGGGACAAGGCCTCGGCGAAATCATCGACGCGGAAAAACAAAAGCAAGCCGTTGCCTGGCGTGGCGGAATCGGGGCTGGTCAGCGAAGGATGCTCGTGGGAACCCCACGCGTGCAGGCAGAGCAGGACCGTTCCGTCCGAGTCGAGAATCTGCCCGAAGTAGGTATGGCCGGGAGCCGACGCCGGTATGCCCAGCAGCGACTGGTACCACTTGAAACTGGCAGCCACATCGCTGACGCCGATAATCGTCCAGGTGCGCTTCATGGGGCCTCCTGTGGTCCGACTGCGGTTCGAGCTTGGACGTCGCCCAGCTTATGCCACTTTTGTGATCGTCTGTTGAAACGCCGTGGCCGTGCGCTGAAGCGCACTATCCGGTCTGGCGAATCTCTGGGCCCCGGCGATCCGGCCGCAGCCGCACCGGTCGTTCCCGTCCCGGCAGCGCCCGCTCGACGGTGCCGCCGGCGAGGTCCGCGCGCGGCGAAGCGCAGTCGAAGTTGTCGGCCGATGCGCGGCGCAGGTCAGACCCGATCGACGACTCCGCTCACGCCGGCGTGCTTGGCGCAGTGCGCGCAGCAATAGAACGCACTGCCGCTTTCGATGCCGTGGCCGATGATGGGGCAATGGCAGTGCGCGCAACGCGGTGCCAGTGCGTAGATCGCGCATTCGAACGAGTCGAACGTGCCGCTGCGTCCGCCCATGTCCACCCGGAAGGCCTTGTCGTAGTCGTTGCCGCAAACGTCGCAGATCGCCATGGCATGCTCCCATTTGCCGTAGTCCTGCGATCGACCCTACGCGCCGCCGGGTTAAGCGCCGCTGCTGCGGGTGTTAGCGCCGCGTGTACGTCAGGACTTGCGCGGCTCCGTCGGCGGCTTCACCCGCACTTTGTTTCCCTCGGCCAGCAGGGCGTTAGGCGCCTGAACCACGGTGTCGCCGGGGCCCAGGCCGGAGACGATCTCGATCTCGCTGCCCAGATTGCGGCCCAGCGCGACGGCACGGAATTCCAGGGTCGAATCCTTGCGCACGCAGGCCACGCGCGGGCCGGCGCCGCCCTGGATCACCGCCGAGATCGGCACCAGCACCGCGGGCGCGGCGCGCGGCACCTTCAGCCGCACTTCGCCGACCATGCCGGCGGGGATGCGGCCGTCGGCGTTGGGCAGGCGCAGTTCCACGCGCATCGATCCCAGGTCGCGCGACAGGCTCTGCGCGCTGCGCGCGACTTCGGCCTGGAAGCTCTCGCCCGGCAACTCCGGGAAGCGCACCTCCGCCTGCAGGCCGGCATGCACTTGCAATGCGGCGCTCTGCGGCACGTCGACCACGATCCGCAGCGGGTCCAGCGCGTTGATCTCGAACATGGGCGCGGCCGAGGCGGCCGAATCGGCGACCACGCGGTCGCCGCGCTCGACGTTGCGCGCCGCGACCACGCCGGCGAACGGCGCACGCACGCTCTGGAACGCGCTGCGTTCGCGTGCGCTGGTCAGGCGCGCCTCCGCGGCGGCGCGCGCGGCGGCGGCGGCATCGCGGTTGGCCTTGCGGTCGCTGTACATCTCCTTGGAGATCGCACCGGAGCCGACCAGCACCTGGGCGCGGTCGTAGTTGACCTGGGCCAGTTCCTGATCGGCGCTGGCCTGGTTCAGATCGGCGACGGCCTCGCGCACGGCCTGATCGACTTCGGGCGCGGAGATCGTCGCCAGCACTTGCCCGGCGACGACGCGATCGCCCAGATCGGCCTGGCGCTCGCGCACGAAGCCGGTGGCGCGGGCGTAGATCTGCGCGGATTCGCCGGCGTAGGCGCGCGCCGGCAGGCGCAGTTCGAGTTCGCCGTCGGCGGCCTTGGCAGCCACGGTCAGCACTTCGGGCAAGGCGCTGGCCGGAGCGGTCTCGGCGTCGCTGCGGCCGCAGGCGGCGAGCGCGGCGACGACGAGCGCGAGGCCCAGCGCCAGCGCGCCGCGGGACATCAAACGAATGCGGTTGCTGCGGAAATTCATGGCACTGACCTTCATGGCGTCGCTCCTGCCCCGGCGGTGCCGGCGGCGGCTGTGGATTCGGCGTTCGCGTGTCGCGCGGCGCGCCGTTTGATGTAACGGCCGAGCACGGCCAGGATCGAGGGCACCAGCACCAGGGTGGCCGGGGTGCCGAACAGCAGGCCGCCGATCACCGCGCGGCCCAGCGGCGCGTTCTGTTCGCCGCCCTCGCCCAGGCCGATCGCCATCGGCACGATGCCCAGCACCATCGCGCTGGCGGTCATCAGCACCGGACGCAGACGCACTGCGGCGGATTCGTAGGCGGCCAGCTCCGGGTCGTGACCTTCGGCGATCAGGCCGCGGGCGAAGCTGGTGACCAGCACACTGTTCGCGGTGGACACGCCGATCACCATCATCACGCCCATCAGCGCCGGCACGCTCAGCGGCGTACCGGTGACGAACAGGCCGACCGCGGCGCCGGCGATCGCGACCGGCAGGCCGGACATCGCCACCAGCGGCTGGATCCAGGACTGGAAGTTCACCACCAGCACCAGGAACACCAGCACCGCCGACATCAGCAGGCCTGCGGCGAGTTCGCCGTAGGCGCTCTGCATCTCGCCGGCCTGGCCCGCGATCTCGATGCGGTTGCCGGGCTTGAGGCGGCCTTCCATCTCGTGGGTGATCGCGGTCAGGCGATCGTAGACCGAACCAAGATCGGTGCCCTGCACATTGGCGAGCACGCTGATGGTCGGCGCCAGGGTGGTGCGGCCGATGCTGGCCGGCACCGTGCGCGGCGTGACCGTGGCGATGCTGCGCAACAGCACCGCCTGACCGTTGGGACCGATCCGCAGCGGCATGTTGAGCAGGGTGTCGATGTCGCCCAGGCGCGCCGGCGGCGCCTGCACCTGCACGGTGTAAGCGATCGCGTTGACGGTGTCGGTCCAGTACACCGGCGACACCGTGCCGGCCGAGCCCAGCACCGCAAGCACGGCACGGCTGGCCTGCTGGGTGTCCAGGCCAAGTTGGGCGGCGCGGGTACGGTCGATCCTGACCTGATACTCGGGCAGGTCCAGCACCTGGCGCAGGGCGATGTCGACCGCGCCGGGCACCTGCTGCAGGCGCGTCTCGATCTCGCGCGCCAGCGCCAGGTTGCCGGCGTTGTCGCGGCCGATCAGGCGCACTTCGAACGCGGCCGCGGCCGAACCGGCCAGGGTGCGGCTGGTCGCGTCCGGCGGACGCTCGAATACTTTCACCTCGGGGAATTTCTGCGCGATGCGTTCGCGCAGTTGCTTCAGGTACAGGCGACTGGGCGCATGCGGCGAACGCAGCTGCAGCATCACCTCGGCCTCGAACGAACCGACCACGGCGCTGTCGACCAGCGAAAGATTGATCGCGTCGGGCACGCCGATCTGTTCGTAGACGGTCTGCAGCTCCTGCGGCGGGATGATGCTGCGGATCTCGCGCTGGATCTGGGTCACGCGCGCCGCGGTTTCCTCCAGGCGCATGCCCGAGGGCATCCGCACCTGCAGGCGCAGCTGGCCGGCGTCGACCTGCGGGAAGTATTCGCGCCCCAGCATCAGCGCCGAACCCGCGCCGAGCGCGACCAGCAGCAGCGCCGCCAGGGTCAGCACGCCGCCGTGATGGCCCAGCCGCACCAGCAGCGCGTGGTGGCGCTCGCGCAGGCTGTCCAGCGTGCGTTCGACGCGGTGGTTGAGCGCCAGCAGCCGCTTCTCCGGCGCCCAGCGCGGGTGCTTGCGGCTTTCGATGTCGGCCGGCAGCAGCAGGTAACACAGCACCGGGATCAGCGTGCGCGACAGCAGGAACGAGGCCGCCATGGCGAAGATCACCGCCAGCGCCAGCGGCGTGAACACCCAGGCCGACAGGCCGGTCATCAGCAGGATCGGCGTCAGCACGATGCAGATCGCGACCGTGGACACGAACTCCGGGAACACCACCTCGCGCGCGCTGTCGAGGATCGCGGTGCGCACGTCCTTGCCCAGGGCGATGTTGCGGTTGGTGTTCTCGACGTCGACCACCGCGTTGTCGACCAGGATGCCGATCGCCAGCGCCAGGCCGCCCAGGGTCATCACGTTGAAGGTGTAGCCCAACAGGTGCAGCATCGCCACCGAGGCCAGCAGCGCCAGCGGGATCGCCGACAGCACGATCAGGCTGGAGCGCCAGGAGCCGATGAACACCAGCACCACCAGGGCCACCAGCAGGCCGACCAGCAAGGCTTCGTGCTGGATCGAGCCGATCGCGTTGTCGACGAATACCGACTGGTCGAAGATCGGCGCGATGCGCATGCCCGGCGGCGCCGAGGCTTCGATCTCGGGCAGGCGTTCGCGCACCGCGCGCACTATCTCGACCGCGGACGCGCCGCCGAGCTTGATCAGCGCCACCGACACCGCACTGGAACCGTCCATGCGCGCGACGTTGGTCTGCAGCGCGCCGCCGTCGCGCACCGAGGCGACGTCGCGCACGTAGATCACGCTGCCGTTGCGCGCGGCCACCGGCAGGTCGAGGAACTCGGCCGCGGTCGCCGGGCTGGTGTCCAGCGAGATCTGCAGCTCGCGCGCGCCCTCGCGGATCGCGCCCGAGGGCAGGGTCGGGCTGCCGCGCTCCAGCGCCGTGGTCACGTCGCTGGGGGTGAGGCCATAGGTCTGCAAGGCCGCGGGGTCCAGGTCGACCATGATCTGCCGCGCCGCGCCGCCGTAGGGCAGGGTCATGCGGATGCCGGGGATGGTCTGGATCTGCGAACGCAGCTGCAGGCGCGCGTAGTCGTAGAGCTGGGCTTCGGTCAGCGAATCCGAGGACAGCACCAACTGCAGCACCGGCGTGCTGGACACGTTGTTGCGGATCACCAACGGCGGCGAGGTGCCGGGCGGCATGCGCCGCAGGATGGTCTGCGAGACCGCGGTGATCTGGCCCAGGGCGCGGTCCAGACTGACCGTGGGCTGGAAGTCGATGCGCACGATGCTGGCGCCGTTGATCGACTCCGAGCGCACTTCCTTGAGATCGTCGACGGTGTTGAGGATCGCCGCCTCCGAGAACGAGGTCAGCTTGGCCGCCATGTCGGCCGCCGGCAGGCCGTTATAGGTCCAGACCAGGTTGATCGAGGGAATGCCGACCTCGGGCAGGATGTCGGTCGGCATGCGCCGCGCCGACAGCGTGCCGAACAGCAGGATCAGGATGGCCAGCACGCCGATGGTGTAGCGGCGGTTGAGCGCGTATTGAACGATCCACATCGCGACGTATCCGGGTGCGAGGGAACCGCGGCCGGGCGCTGGAGGCGGGGCGCACGGGCGCCGCGCCGGGGCGGACCCGGTCGGGTCGGGGGGAGACGGCTACGTTAGGGGTTGCGGCCCCCGCCGGGTAAGTACATTGCTGCCGAATCTTTGCCCGATCCTGCAATTTGCCCATTCCGGCACGCCGAACGGCAGAATCCGCAAACATAATCGGGGTATCCCCCGTCGGATGCTGGGAGCCATGAACGCCAATACTTCCGCCGAGTCGGCCGCCCGCAACGGGTTCTGCGCCCCGCAAGCCGAGCTGGCCGACCGGATTGCCCGATCGACGGCCGACGACGGCGTCCACGCCACCGCGGTGCCGTCGCTGTACCTGATCCGTTCCAGCACCCCGACCCCCTGCAAGCCGACCCTGTACGAGCCGCGCCTGTGCATCGTCGCCCAGGGCAGCAAAGTCGCGATGCTGGCCGGCGAGACCTACCACTACGACCCGCTGAATTACCTGGTGGTGTCGGTGACCCTGCCGATGATCGGCCAGATCACCGAGGCCTCGCCGGAAAAGCCCTACCTGTGCCTGCGTCTGGACATCGACCCGGAGGAGATCGCCGCGCTGATCCTCGACGCCGGCCCGCAGGCGCCGTCGGCCGGCATCGATCGCGGCCTGTACGCCGCGCGCGTCAACGCGCCGCTGCTGGATGCGGTGCTGCGCCTGATGCGGCTGCTGGATACCCCGGCCGACCTGCCGGTGCTGGCGCCGATCGCCTTGCGCGAAATCTACTACCGGGTCCTGGTCGGCGACCTCGGCCATCGCCTGTGCGAACTGGCGATGGCCGACACCCGCTCGCACCGGATCGCGCGCGCGGTCGAGCTGCTGCGTCAGCGTTACCTGCAGCCGCTGAGCATCGACGACCTGGCGCAGTCGGTGCACATGAGCATCTCCTCGCTGCACCATCAGTTCAAAGCCGTGACCACGATGTCGCCGCTGCAGTTCCAGAAGCAGCTGCGCCTGCACGAGGCGCGACGGCTGATGCTGGTCGACGGCATCGAAGCCGGCGCGGCCGCGCACAAGGTCGGCTACGAGAGCCCCTCGCAGTTCAGCCGCGAGTACAAGCGCCTGTTCGGCGCGCCGCCGCGCTCGGAGATCGTGCAGATACGCAGCAACGCGCGGCTGGCCTGAGCCGCGCGCTCAATCCATGCACACCGCTTCGACGTTGTGGCCGTCGGGGTCGATGAGGAACGCGGCGTAGTAGCTCGGGCTGTAGTCCACGCGCAGTCCCGGCGCGCCGTTGTCGCGCCCGCCGGCCTCGACGCCCGCCGCATGGAAACGCTCGACCGCGGCGCGGTCGGGCGCGCGGAAGGCGACGTGGCTTTGTCCCTGGGCCTTGGCGTCCTCGTACAGCCACAGCGCCGGTGCGCCGTCCGGGCCGAGTCCGGCCCCGCCCTCGTAACGCGAGTCCAGGCGATGGCCGAGCGCGCCGAGCGCGGCTTCGTAGAAACGTACGCTCGCGTCGAGATCGCGAACCTTCAGGCCGATATGGTCGTACATGGCGGAACCTCCGTAGGTGGAGGCTCAGCTTGCGACGTAGGCGCGTATGCGTTCTTGGAGAATCTTGCGGTCGCCGCGCGCGGCGTGGCGGAAGCCGCGCGGCGACACGCCGGCGGCGCGGCGAAAAGTGCGGACGAAATTGGACAGGTCGGCGAAACCGCTGTCGTAGGCGACCTCGGTGATCGAACGGCGCGCGTCGGCCAGCAAGGGCACCGCGCGCCGCAGCCGCGCGCGCAGCAGGTACTGGTGCGGGGTCACGCCGAGCACCGCCGAGAACAGGCGCAGGAAGTGGAAGGCGCTCAGGCCGACGCTGGCGGCGGTACGCTCCAGATCGACCGCCTCGTGCGCATGCGCGTCCAGCCACAGCGCGGCCTCGATCGCACGCCGGCGGTCGCGCGCCTGCGCGTGCATCGCCCGCGCGTCGCGACCGCCGACCAGGCCCAGGTAGCGCTGAGCGAACAGCAGGCCGAGCTCGTCCACGCCCAGATCGCTACGCCCCTCGGCCGCGGCCTGGGCCAGTTCGCCCAGCACCATCAGTTGCGGCAACGGCGGCAGGCCCGCGGTGGTCCAGCTGGCGCTACCGCAGCGGCGCGCGCCGGCGAGTTCGTCGACCAGCTCCGGCGCGAAGTGGAACGACAGGCATTCGTCGCCGCACAGGTGGTGGTCGTGCGTGCACAGGTATTCGTCGCCGGTGCGGCCGATCAGCACCGAGCCGGCGACCAGTTCGTAGCTGCGCCCGCGGGCCTGATAACCGAAGCTGCCGCGGCGCACGTAGGCCAGCGAGTGGCGGCCGTGCTGCTCCAGGAACGGCGCGTCGTCCGGACCGGCCTGGCAGCGGTAATCGACTACCGTCAGCGGACCCTGCAGCAGCGTGGTTACGTGCATGCGCCGATGCTAGCACCGCGGGTGTTGCCGATGCGGGAAGCCCCGACCGAGGTTGGCGGCTTCCCGATCGTCTTTGCGCAGCACCTCGGAACTTCAGAATCGGCCGCGCCGACCCACCTGGAAACCCACCCCTCGCAGCAGCGGCGCGGAGTCGCGCATGGCTACGGTTCGTGCCGCTACGGCGTTTGCAGTCGGACGCGATCCGCGCCGCTGCTGCGAAGAGTCGAGCGGCGCCGGCGCCGGAGGCCGGGCCGGAGGGACGCCCCTCCGGCCCATGCGCTCAGTTCTCGTACGCGGTTTCGCCGTGCGAGGTGATGTCCAGGCCTTCGCGTTCGGATTCCTCGGCCACACGCAGGCCGACCACCAGCTTGACGAAGCCGAACGCCAGCACCGACACCAGGCCCGACCAGAGCACGGTGATCCCGACGCTCAAGGCCTGCACGCCCAACTGCGCGGCGATCGAATCGTTGCCCGCGCCCAGGCCGAAGCCGCCCAGCGACGGCGAGCTGAACACGCCGGTGAGCAGGGCGCCGATGATGCCGCCCAGGCCGTGCACGCCGAACACGTCGAGCGCATCGTCGGCACGCAGCAGGCGCTTGAGTCCGTGCACGCCCCACACGCACAAGGCGCCGGCGATCGCACCGATCGCGATCGCGCCCATCGGTCCGACCGTGCCGCAGGCCGGCGTGATCGCGACCAGACCGGCCACCACGCCCGACGCACCGCCCAGCATCGACGGTTTGCCCTTCATCACCGCCTCGACCAGGCTCCAGGCCAGCGCCGCGGCGGCGGTCGCGAGCAGGGTGTTGAGGAAGGCCAGGGCTGCGCCGGCGTTGGCTTCCAGGTTGGAGCCGGCGTTGAAGCCGAACCAGCCCACCCACAGCAGCGAGGCGCCGATCATGGTGAAGGTCACGTTGTGCGGCTTGATCGCCTCACGCCCGTAGCCCACGCGCTTGCCGACGAAATAGGCGCCGACCAGACCGGCGACGCCGGCGTTGATGTGGACCACCGTGCCGCCGGCGAAATCGATCGCGCCCTTGGCGAACAGATAGCCGTCAGGCCCGTACCAGACCATATGCGCGATCGGCAGGTAGGCGAAGGTGAACCACAGCGCCGAGAACAGCAGTACCGCCGAGAACTTGATGCGCTCGGCGAACGCGCCGACGATCAGCGCGCCGGTGATGCCGGCGAAGGTCGACTGGAAAGCGACGAACACGTACTCCGGCAGCGACACGCCGGCCGTGAAGGTCGCCGCCAACGTGTCCTTGTTGACGCCGGCCAGGAACAGTTTGTCGAAGGTGCCGATGAACGCGCCCGGGAAACCGGCGCTGCCGCCGCCGAACGCCAGGCTGTAGCCGTAGGCCACCCACAGCAGCACGATCAGCGAGAACACCGCCAGCACCTGCATCAGCACCGACAGCACGTTCTTGGAGCGCACCAGGCCGCCGTAGAACAGCGCCAGGCCGGGCACGGTCATCAACAGCACCAGCAGGGTCGAGGTCAGCATCCAGGCGACGTCGCCCTTGTCGACCACCGGCTCCGCGGCGGCGGCGGCGTCCTGCGCGCGCGCGGCGATCGGAGCCAGTACTGCGGCCAGGGGCAGCGCGCCCAGGGCCAGGGTTCGCAACGACCGCTCGCGCGAGCGGGATTTGATGGCATGGGTCTTCATGTCGGATCTCGCGTCAGGGTCACAGGGCATCGTCGTCTAGCTCTCCGGTGCGGATGCGCACCGTGCTCTCGATCGGCAGCACGATGATTTTTCCGTCGCCGACCTTGCCGGTGCGAGCGGCGTTCTGGATCGCCTCCAGCGCGGCATCGAGCAGGCCGTCGGGTACCGCGCACTCGATCTTGAGCTTGGGCAGGAAATCGACGACGTATTCGGCGCCGCGGTACAGCTCGGTGTGGCCCTTTTGCCGGCCGAAGCCCTTGACCTCGGTGACGGTGATGCCCGAAACGCCGACTTCGGTCAGCGCTTCGCGCACTTCGTCGAGCTTGAACGGCCGGATGATGGCGGTGATCAGTTTCATCTCGCAGCTCCGTAGGTGCGGTGGCGCATCAGAACGCCTTGGTGAGGGTGAGGGTGAACGCGTCTTCGGCGATGTTGTTGCCGTGTGCGTTGGTGTAGAGCGCCTCTTCCGCGTCCGTGTCGGTGTACGCCGCGGCGATCGAGAAGCCGTTGTCGAAGGCCTTGGTCACGCCGAGCTTCCAGTCGGTGTATTCGAAGGCTTCGTTGTTCTTGATCCACTGCTTGCCGCCGTGCAGGTTCAGCGTCCAGCCGGGCTGGAAGGTCCAGTTGACCGAGGCGTCGAGATAGCCACTGCCGTCCGAGTCGGCGTAGCCGAACAAGTCGGTCAGGGCGTGGGAGTACTTCAAACCGAGCGCGACGGTTTCCACCGGCGTGACGGTGGCGCCGACATAGAACTCGGCGGTGTTCGGGCTGTTGAACCCGCCCGGATAGTCGCCCGGGTACCAGTAGTACAGCGCGCCGACGTCGTAGGCGAAGATCTCGCCGGCCTTGCCGCGGTAGCCCGCGGAAACGTCCAGCTCCAGGCTGCTGGATATGTCGTCGCCGACGACGACGGTATCGGACAGCCAACTGACGTTGCTGCCCCAGGCGCCGACGTAGAAACCGCTGTCGGCGGCGTATTCGATGCCGCCCTGCAGGGCCGGCTCCTGGTTGGTCTGCGACACTCCCCTGAAGATGTAGTCGCTGGTCAAGCTCACCGAACCCGAGGTACCGGCGTGCGCGAGCGCCGGTGCGCCCAGGCAAGCGGCGAACACGGACAGAGCGAGCGCGGCGTGCGCGGTCGCGGTGGTGCTGGCGTTGGTACGAGACGACATGACGCAGGCTCCTCATAAGCGGTGGCCCCTCCCCGGTCAGTACTTCGTGCTCTTGCGGCGCGGGCGTTTCGTCGTGGCCCGGCCAATTTTTGGGACGCAGTCGCCCTGCGGCGGAGCGAGCCCGTCGTTGAGACCTCCTGGTTGTGGTGGTGGACTTGAAAAGCGAGCGGCCCGTAGCTTTCGCCACGGGCCGCCGGGTGCGTCTACAGGTGTTTCGTCATGAAGACGCTGTTCGGGTCGTCGACGTAGTCCGCGAAGGGTCCGCAGGGGTCGAAGCCGAAGCGCGTATAGAGTCTGCGCGCCGGCTCGAATCCGTCCATCGATCCCGTCTCCAGGCTCAGCCGCCGATAGGCGCGTCGCCCTGCCTCGTCGATGAGGTGATCCAGCATCGCGGCCGCCACGCCCTTGCGCAGGTGCCGCGCTGCCGTGCGCATCGATTTGATTTCGCCGTGCTCCGGATCGAGCTGCTTGAGCGCGCCGCAGCCGAGCAGTTGCCCGTCCTGCCAGGCGCTCCAGAAGCTGATCCCCGGTCGCCGCAATCCGTCCAGGTCCAGCGCGTGGATGCTCTCCGGCGGCGACAGTCGGGCCATGCCCTGCAGATGTTCGCGCAACAGCGCGATCACCTCGGGATGGTCCAGTTCGCCTGCACGGATCTGCATCTTCGCTCCTGGCGGTGGTGCGGCAACGCGGGACGGCGGCGCGGGCCGCCGTCCCTGTCGCACGTTAGACGGCGTAGTACATCTGGTACTCGAGCGGATGCGTCGCCGCGCGGAACTTGGTCACTTCCTGCATCTTCAGCGCGATGTAGCCGTCGATGAAGTCGTCGGTGAACACGCCGCCGGCCTTGAGGAAGTCGCGGTCCTTGTCCAGCGCTTCCAGGGCCTGGTCGAGCGAATGGCAGACGGTCGGAATGCCCTTCTCTTCTTCCGGCGGCAGGTCGTACAGGTCCTTGTCGCTGGGCGCGCCCGGGTCGATCTGGTTCTTGATGCCGTCCAGGCCGGCCATCATCAGCGCGGCGAAGGTCAGGTAGCCGGACTGGATCGGGTCGGGGAAGCGCATCTCGATGCGGCGCGCCTTCGGGTTGGCCACGTACGGAATGCGGCAGCTCGCCGAACGGTTGCGGGCCGAATAGGCCAGCATCACCGGCGCCTCGAAGCCCGGCACCAGGCGCTTGTAGCTGTTGGTGCCCGAGTTGGTGAACGCGTTGATCGCGCGCGCATGCTTGAACACGCCGCCGATGTACCACAGCGCCATCTGCGACAGGCCGCCGTAGCCGTCGCCGGAGAACAGGTTGACGCCGCCCTTGGCCAGCGACTGGTGCACGTGCATACCGCTGCCGTTGTCGCCGACGATCGGCTTGGGCATGAAGGTCGCGGTCTTGCCGTTGCGGTGGGCGACGTTCTTGATGATGTACTTCATCGTCAGCAGTTCGTCGGCCTTGGCGACCAGCGAATTGAACTTGGTGCCGATCTCGCACTGGCCGGCGTTGGCGACTTCGTGGTGGTGCACTTCGACTTCGATGCCGGCCTGTTCCAGCGTCTTGCACATCTCGGCGCGGATGTCGTGCAGCGAGTCCAGCGGCGCGACCGGGAAGTAGCCGCCCTTCACGCCCGGACGGTAACCGCTGTTGCCGCCTTCGTATTCCTTGCCCGAGTTCCACGCGGCTTCTTCCGAATCGACGTGGAAGAAGGTGTGGCCCATCTCGTTGGCGTAGCGCACCGAATCGAAGATGAAGAACTCGGGCTCAGGGCCGAAGAAGGCCTGGTCGGCGATGCCGCTGGACTTGAGGTAGGCCTCGGCGCGCTTGGCGACGCCGCGCGGATCGCGCGAGTAGGCCTGCATGGTCGCCGGGTCGAGGATGTCGCAAGTCAGGATCAGGGTCGGATCGGCAGTGAACGGATCCAGGACCGCGGTCGAGGCGTCGGGCAGCAGGATCATGTCCGACTCGTTGATGCCCTTCCAGCCGCTGATCGACGAGCCGTCGAACATCTTGCCGTCTTCGAACAGCGCCGGCTCGACGATCGACTTGGGGAAGGTCACGTGGTGCTGAACGCCACGCATGTCGGTGAAACGCAGGTCGACGAATTCGACCTTGTGGTCCTTGACGAGCTTTTCGACGTGTTCGAGGGACATGGACTGGATCCGGATTGGGAAGGGACAGGACGTGCGGTGCGCGGCTTTGAGCTGCTTGGCTTAAGTAAAGCAAGCAGCGTGCCAAGTTCTGAATTAACGTATATGATTGATTATAAAGAAAATTAATCTTGGCGCACCGCAGCAATGCTTCCTATTGGTGCTTTTCCAGTTGTGAATGCACCAATTTGGACCAGGCGCTCTTTAGGATATCCTGCTGCGGTTTTTGTCCCTGCCGTCCTGCCGCCCCCTCGCTTCGCACGATTCCCACTCAATGACCGATCTGCTCGCCGCGCTCCTGCTCGGCATCATCGAAGGCGTCACCGAATTCCTGCCGATTTCCAGCACCGGCCACCTGCTGATCGCGCAGCACTGGCTGGGCAGCCGTTCGGACCTGTTCAACATCTCGATCCAGGCCGGCGCGATCCTGGCGGTGGTGCTGATCTACCGGCGGCGGCTGTGGCAGCTGGCGACCGGCTTCATGCAGCCCGACAACCGCGACTACCTGCTCAAGCTGATCGTCGCCTTCGGCGTCACCGCGGTGCTGGGCCTCACGGTCAAGAAGCTGGGCTTCGTACTGCCCCACAAGGTGCTGCCGATCGCCTGGGCGCTGGTGTTGGGCGGCATCTGGATGCTGGTGGCCGAGCACTACGCGGCCAAGCACGCGCAGACCCTGGGCGAGCGCACGACGATCAGCTGGACCGTGGCGATCCTGGTCGGCGTGGCGCAGGTGATCGCGGGCGTGTTCCCGGGCACCTCGCGCTCGGCCGCGACCATCTTCGTCGCCCTGCTCGCCGGCACCACCAGCCGCGCGGCGGCGACCGAGTTCGCGTTCCTGGTCGGTATCCCGACCATGTTCGCGGCCACCGCCTACGAACTGCTGGGCGTGATCGGCACACCGGCCGCGACGAGCGAGAACTGGACCGCGCTCGCGGTCGCGTTCGCGGCCTCGGCGGCGACCGCGTTCGTGGCAGTGAAGTGGCTGCTGCACTACATCCAGAAGCATCGCTTCACCGTGTTCGCCTACTACCGCTTCGCCCTGGGTGCGGCGCTGCTGCTGTTGATGCCGTCGGGCAGCTGATCCGCGCCGCGCGCGGCGGCATCCGGCGCCTGCGGCGCCGATGCGTGTGGAATTCATCCTTCCTTTTCGTGGCCTGAACGATACTGAATAGGCTTGACCCCACCGGTTGAGCCGATGCGTTCGCATGGGTTCGGCTATCGAAACGGAAAACCCCACATGAAGATGCTCGCCCCCGCACTGCTCAGCCTGGCCCTCGCCGCCTGCGCATCCAACACCGCGCCCGAAGCCACCGGCGCCGGCCGCGATGTCGACGCCGGCACCGCGAGCGCGGCCCTCAGCCTGGACGCCTACCACTGGCGCCTGACCGACGCGACCGACAGCAGCGGCAAGCCGATCGCCGCGCTCGTGCCGGACCCGAAGCGCCCGCTGCAACTGGACTTCGACCGCGGCCGGGTCAGCGTCAGCGGCGGCTGCAACCGCGCCAGCGGCAGCTACACCCGCGACGCCAAGGCGCTGAGCTTCGGCGACATGGCGCAGACCCTGATGGCCTGCGCGGACACGCGCCTGATGGAACTCGACCAAGCCATCGGCGAACGCCTGCGCGGCTCGCTGCCGGCACGGATCGAAGGCGGGGCCGACGCGCCGCGCCTGCTACTGACCGCCGCCAACGGCGACCGGCTCAGCTTCGAAGGCGCGCCGTGCTCGCACCCGCTGATCCCGAACATGCAGTGCCTGCAGGTGCGCGAGCGCCGTTACCAGGCCAACGGCGTGGCGATCAAGAGCGACGCCGCCTGGCAGCCGCTGTACCAGGACATCGAGGGCTACACCCACGAACCCGGCGTGCGCAACGTGCTGCGGGTAAAGAAGTACGCCATCAAGAACCCGCCGGCCGACGCCTCGTCGGTGGCCTACGTGCTCGACATGGTGGTCGAGTCGGAGATCGTCTCGAAGTAGGTCCTGCCGCCGCGACTACCCCATCGCGACCACCCGGGACCGGGCGGTCGCGATGGCCGCGCTCAGGGCGCGACCGTAATGCTGGCCGCCGCGCCGGTGTCCGCCGCGACCCGCGCCGGCTGCGGCACGATGCCTTCGCCGAACTGGCTGCTGATCGCATGACGCGGCCGGCCGACGCGCTGGCCCGGACGCGGACGGCGGATCACGTAGGTCTTGGTCAGGGAGTCGTGCCAGCCGCGGCGGACTTCTCCATCGCTGAACAGCAGCGACAAGGCATCGAACGGAATCAGGCGGCACAGGCTGCGCAAGAACGCGCGCGCGAAGCCCGGCGACCTGCCGTACTCGTCCACCACGCGGGTGTTGGTGATCAGCTTTCCGATGGTGAAACCGAACGCGCCTTCCATGAACGCGTAGTAGACCACCGTGATCGCGGCGGTCAGCAGGATATCGGTCAGGCGGTCGATGCGATCGATCCACGCGAGCACGGCTTCGTTGCCCGACAGCGCCGCGAGCACGCCGAGCAAGGCGCCGAACAGCAGCACGATCAGCTTGTCGATCAGCCAGTTGAAAAAGCGGCGCCACTTGGTGGCGGACTCGACGTCCACCAATTCCACGACATCGGCCACCGCCGCGCTGGATGCGCGGTACGGGTTCTGTTCTTCCATAGCGTTCCCCCTGTGAACGGGGAAAATCTAGCAGTTCCGTGGCCGGAAACAACGTCAGGCTGGGCCCGGGCTAGAGGGTGCGGGTCTGCCCGCCGTCGACGTCGACGATCGCGCCCTGCATGTAGCTGGCGGCGTCCGACAGCAGGAACGCGACCACCTGCGCGACCTCCTCGGGCGTGCCGTAGCGGGCCACGCGCAGCTGGCGGGCGAGCTCGGCCGCGGCCTGCGCCGGTTCGATGCCGCGCTCGCGCGCCAGGGCCTCGATGCGGCGCTGGGTGCGCTCGGTCGCGATCGAACTGGGATTGACCGCGTTCACCCGCACGCCGTCGGCGATGCCGCGGTCGGCCAGGACCTTGCTCAGATTCAGCAGCGCGGCGTTGACCGCGCCGCCGATCGCGAACTCGGCGCTGCCGGTGCGGCCGCCGATGCCGGCGATGTTGACGATGCGGCCCTGGGTCGCGACCAGATGCGGCCACGCCGCCCGGCATAGGCGCATCGCGCCGTGGAACTTGAGCGCGAAGCCGTCCTGCCAGTCGGCATCGGTGAACGACAGGAAGTCGCCGCGCGGCGTCGCGCCGGCGTTGTTGACCAGGGCGTCGATGCGGCCGTGCCGTTCCAGCGCGAGTTCGATCACGCGTTGCGCCGCGGCGGGCTCGCTCAGGTCGCAGGCCAGCGCCAGCGAGGGCGTCGCCAGGGTATCGACCAGCGCGTCCAGCGCCTCGTGCGAGCGCGCGACCGCGAGCACGCGATAGCCGTCGGCGGCGAGCTTGCGCGCGATCGCCGCGCCGATGCCGCGGCTGGCGCCGGTGACGATCGCCAGCGGATCGCCGTGGATGGGGATGCCGGCCTGTGCTGGCTGCACTTTCGACTCCTGGCTGCGATCGAAGCTGCTTACGATACGCCGGCCGCTCGGGTACCGACAGCAGAGCCGGCCGCTGGAACTTGCGCATGCGCAGCGGCGACGTCGCCGATCAGCGCGCACAGGAAACTTTGCAGAAACAGCACCTGCGCGGCGAGTTCGAGGCATTCCTCGATGGTCTGCTCCAGCCGTTGCCATTGGACCGGCAGCAGGCCCAGGTCGATGGTGTCCAGCGACACCGCGACCACGGCCACCGCCAGCCCCAGGCCCAGACGCAGGCGCGCGCCGGCATGCGCGCCCAGCATCCGCCAGACGCGCGGCAGGAACAGCAATCCGATGGCGGCGTACAGCATGACGACGAAGTCGCCCGGCGATACCCACGGCAGCAGCGGAACCGACACGCCGTGTGGCGCCAGGAAGCGATCGCGTAGCCGTTCGTGCAGGGCGAAACGATCGTCCAGCGCGAAGAACAGGAATGCCGCCGCCAGCAGCCACCAGGTTTGCGCATGCGGCCGCCCGTACAACCAGGCGCGCGAGCCGGCCAGCAACGCCAGCATCGCCGTGGACGCCATCACCGCGACTTCCAGGCTGGTCATCGGCGTCTGCTCGAAATTGATCCAGAGCCAGTACTGCGGCCAGCGCAGCGCCAGGAGCAAGGCGACGAACGCCAGCGGCGCCAGCGAACTCGCCCACAACAAGCACCGGCGGAGCTGCGACAGCTTGCTCAGGTCCGGCGCCGTTGCGCTGCCGATCGCGGTGTCAGTCATGTCTGAATTCCCGTGCCAGCCGGACCAGCGATTCCACCCATTGCTGCAGGCCGCGCGCCATCGCTTCGTCCGAGTACCAGGCCGAGTGCCCGCTTTGGAGGATGCGGCCGGGTTCCAGATGCCGCGTTTGCGCATCGCTGAAGACGTAGTCGTCCACCGCGTATCCGGCCAGCCGCCGGGCCGCGATCGCTTCGAGCACCGCGCCCGGATCGACCAGCGCGCGACGGGCCGGATTGATCAGATAGGCGCCGGGGCGCATGCGCTGCAGCTGTTCCTCGCCCAGCAAGGGCGGTGCGTTGCGCTCGCGGCTGCAGGCCAGCATCACCACGTGGGACGATTCCAGCAGTTCGGCCAAGGAGCGTGCGGCGGCATCGGGCGCCAGCGCCGGATCGGTCCATACCAGTTCCATGCCGAACGCCTGCGCGAGCGCGCCGATCCGACGGCCGATCTGGCCGTAGCCGATCACGCCGATGCGCTTGCCGGCGAGTTCCCAGCCGCGCAGGGACACTTCGCGTGCCAGCTCGCCGCGTGCGATGCGGTCGCTGAGATGGGTGCGGCGGCTCAGCGTCAGCACCATGGCCATGGCGTGCTCGGCGACGGTCTGCGCCGAATAGTCGGTGCAGCTGGCGAACGCGATGTTGCGCGCGCGCAGGTAGTCGACGTCGACCCACTCCGTGCCGGTCGCGTGGACGGCGAGCGCGCGCAGTCCGGACACCGCCGCGATGCTGTCGCGATCCAAATCCGGCATGGCGCGTGGCGTCAGGCCGACGATATCGGCACCGCCGCACAGCTCCGCGAACGCGGGCCGGCTCAGCGCCGTCGGCACCGCGTGCACCGTCAATGCCGCGACGGCTTCCATGGCCTGCAGTTGCGTACGTTCGAAACTGTCGCGCCCACGCGCCGTCATCACGGTCAGGCGCGGCAATCGGATCTGCATGGCGTCCCCCAACGCCTGGGCGGCCTTAGCTGGAGACCGCGGGGTTCAGCGAATAGGTGCCGTAGGTCGAGGCCTCGGCCAGGACATGGCCGTGCATCGCGCGCAGCACGTCGGCGGCGCCGAAGCGCTCCGGCAGGTCGAGGCGCTCGACGTCGAGCGCGAACACGCGGAAGAAATAACGGTGCAGGCGCAGGTCGTTGGGCGGCGGGAACGGGCCGTCGTAGCCGCGCCAGTCGCCGGCCATATCGGCGTTGCCGGCGAACCAGCCGGTGTAGTCGTTCAGGCCTTGGCGCGCGCCGCGCGGGCCGGCGGGGTCGGCTTTGCCGTGCGCGACCACGCCGTCGCTGCAGCTGCCGGCGGCGATTTCGCGCAGGTCGGCGGGCAGGTCGGCCATCGCCCAATGGCAGAAATCGGTGCGCGGCTGCTCGACCGGGATCTGCACGTCGTCGCGGCCGACCATCTCGGCGACCGTCGGCACGTCGGGGTCGACGCACAGCAGCGCGAACGAGCGCGTCGCCGCGGGCGCGTCGGTCCAGGCCAGATGCGGATTGCGGTTCGGCGCGAAGCCGTAGCCGTCGGCCGTGGGCTGACCGGCGGCGAACTCGGCGGCCAGGCGCTGGCCGCGTTGGAAACTGTCGCTGTGGATTTGCATACCGCCTCCAGGCAGGGAATCGCATCGACCCGCGCGCATCACGGCATCGGCTGAGCGGACAAATTACTACAGGACGATGCGCGGGCCCATGTCCGAACGCATCGTGAGCAAGGCTTCCGCATTGGCCTTGGCGTCGTCGACCGGGTGATGGCTATGGCGGGTGCGACGCAGAGGCTTGGAGTTCTTGCCGGCGCCGTTCACCAGTCTTTCGGAGCCGCTGTTGTCCGAGACGAACATCGGCCGGCCTTAGGCGTTCTCGCTCAGCCTCTCCGGCGATCCGACGCGGGATGCGCGCATCCCGCGTCTGTGAAATCGCGCGCCCATCCGGACGCGGCGAACTCAGGCTTCCGGATAACCCAGGCGCTTGGCGACCGGCGTCAGCACGGCGAAGGCCTCGGCCAGCGGTTCGGCGAACGCGCGCCAATGACCGGGGGCGAAGCGCTGCGGGCCGAGGGCTTCGATCGGCGGCGGTGCGATGCCGATTTCCAGCGCCTGAGCGATCGCCACGGCGAGGCCCTGCGGGTCCTGCGAGATATCGTCGAGCTTGATCAGGCGGTGCGGGAACAGGTCCTGCTCGTGCAGCGCGGCGACCTGGTTGAGCACCATCGCCATCCAGCGCGCGCCGGCTTCCGGCGATTCCAGACGGAACGGCGCCGGTGCGCCGTAGGCGAGCCAGTCCAGCAGCATGTCGCGCGGATCGCGCAGGGCGATCATCAGCACCGCTTCGGGCAGGTGCGGGCGCAGCGCCAGCAGCAGCGAGTTGTCCCACCACAGCAGCCAGTCGAAGATCGCGCCGTCGTTGACGCCGCGCGTGGGCAGCGCGGCGCGCCACAGGTTGACCAGGTAGGCCGGATCCATCGAGCCGTCGAGCAGGGCTTCGGCGGTGCCGTAGCGCTGCAGCGGGTCGTTGGGCGGGTTGGAACCGAAACGGTCGGCGCGCAGCGGGCCCTGGGCGAGGTCGAAAGTCTGCGCGAGGCGCTCGACCAGCGAACCCGGCGGGCCCCACAGCAGCAGCACGCCCGGCGCGTCTTCCGGCAGCGGCGCCAGATCGGGCCAGTTGGTACGCGGCGTGGTCACCGGCGGCAGCGGGAGGCGCTGCGGCGCGGCTTCGGACTGCAGCTCGATCCAGGTCGCGGCGGCCGCGCCGGGCTGGCCGGCGTGGTCGAGGGTGCGGCCGAGCAGATGACGCAGGTTCAACTTGACCTGCTCGTCCGGCGCGCGCGCGAGCAGGCTCTCCACACGCGTGACCGCAGCGTCCGGATCGGTCTGGATCAGGCTGTCGATGATGCGCAGTTCCGAACGCGTATCGCCGGGGTTGAGCTCGACGATGCGATGGGCGATGGCGTCGGCCTGTTCGCGCTCGCCGTGATGGTCGTGGATGGTCGCGCGCGCTTCCAGCGCCGGGATGTAGTCGGGCATCGCGTCGATCCAGCGCTCGACGATGCCGAGCGCTTCGTCGCCCGCGAACGGTTCGAACAGCAGGCGCGCGCGCCACAGGTCGTCGCTCTGCGGATGCGTGGCCAGGGCCGCTTCCAGCGTGTTGCGGGCGTCGTCGGCGTCGCCGAGGCGGCGCCAGACTTCGATCAGCGCCGACAGAGTGCGGCGGTCGCGCGGTTCGGCGGCGAGCGCGGCGCGCAGGCGCGGCAGGGCGCTGTCGGCGCGGCCGGCTTCGAGTTCGATCTCGCCCAGCCAACGCTGCATGCCCGGGCTGGCGTCGACGTCGACGGTGCGCGCGAGTTCGTCGGCGGCTTCGGCCGAGCGGCCCTGGCGGCGCAGCAATTCGACGATCAGCACGCGCAGCGAAGGCGCCGATGCGGGGGTGCGCTCCATCAGGCCGCGGAAGGCCTGTTCGGCGAAAGCGAAGTGGCCCTTGGCGAGGTAGGCGAAACCGAGCGCGTGACGCAGCTGCGGTTCGTCGGGCGCGCGTTCGGCGGCGCCGCTGAGCAGGGCCAGCGCGCCGTCGGCATCGCCGCGGCGCAGCATCAGGGTGCCTTCGACCGCGGCCACCTGCGGGTGGTCCGGGGCGATGCGCGCGGCGGTACGGATCAGGCGTTCGGCCTCGTCGAGGTCGCCCCGCGAGATCGCCAGCTGCGACTGCACCACGTAGGCGGGGAACTGATTCGGGTCCAGACCGATCGCCTGCGCGAGCGCGGCCTGGGCCTGGTCGAGCTGGCGGCCGTCGAGCAGCAGGCCGGCACGTTCCAGATGCAGATTGGCGTCTTCCGGCGCGATCGCGATGGCCTGGTCGATCGCGGCGATGGCGGCGTCGCGGTCGCCGCTGGAGCGGAGCGCGGCGGCGTGCAGTCGGTGCGCATGCGGGTCTTGCGGCTGTGCCGCCACCAGTTCCTGGGCGGCGGACAGGGCCTCTGCCGACGCGCCGCGGCGCAGGGCATCGAGGGTGGTCTCGTACATGGGATTGGGGACTTCAGGCCAAACCCGCATTGTAGCGGGAGGATCGGGGCCGGGCGGGCGGCGGCGTATGGGCGGCGATTGGCGCCTCTTCCGCTTGCGGGGTGAGGGGCAGCGCCTGCGAGCCACGGCTCGCGCTGCGCCGAACGCCCGACCGCTGGCGGTCGGGCCGGGGTGGGGGGTGGGGTGAGGGGCGAAGCTGGGGGAGTTTCACCGCCAACGCTGCCCTCATCCGCCCTGCGGGCACCTTCTCCCGCCAGCGGGAGAAGGGAATGGCGGGCGAATCGAAGCTACACGCTGCAGGGCGCGGTTACAGACGCGGCGCTTAAGCCCCTCTCCCGCTTGCGGGGTGAGGGGCAGCGCTTGCGAGCCACGGCTCGCGCTGCGCCGAACGCCCGACCGCTGGCGGTCGGGCCGGGGTGTGGGGTGGGGTGAGGGGCGAAGCTGGGTGGAGTTTCACCGCCTGGCGCTGCCCTCATCCGCCCTGCGGGCACCTTCTCCCGCCAGCGGGAGAAGGGAACGGCGGCGGGAGAAGGGAACGGTGGAAGCTTGGGGCATCAGGCCGATGCGGCCGACTCCAGCCGATCGGCGATCCAACGCTCCGCAAACCCATCCAGGCGCGCGCTTTCCAGAAACCCGCAGTGCCCGCCCCAGGGCGCGATCTCGAGCTGCGCATTCGGCGGCAGCGTCAGCGCGCGAAAGCCTTCGACCGGGATCACCGGATCGTCCTCGGCCATCAGGATGCTGACCGGCACCTGCAGGCGCGACAGTCGGTCGGCGGCCACCGAATAACCGTCGAAGTAGCGGTCCAGGGTGCCGTACTCGGTGTGGCGCTCGACCATCCACTGGGTCAGCGAACGCATGCGCAGGCCCAGGGTGCTGTCGTCGAAATCGTGGAACTGCGGGAACAGCTCGCGCTTGCGCGCCAGCGAGCCGCGCCACTTGCGCTCGAAGTACCACAGGTAGATCGGCAGGCCCTGCTCCATCGCATCCATGGTCCGGGCCGGGTCCAGCACCGGGCAGATCGCGGCTGCGTAGGTCAGCGGCAGACCCGCCTCGGGCGCCTGCAGGGCCAGGCGCAGGGCGAAATTGCCGCCCAGCGAGTAGCCGGCCACCGACATCGGCCGGCGCGGGAAGCGCTGGGTCACGTCGCGGGCCGCGTGCAGCACTTCGCCGATGCGGTTGGAGTGGAACAGGCCTTCGTTGAGGTGGTGGGTGTCGCCGTGGTCGCGGAAGTTGAGCCGGAACACTTCGAAGCCGCGGCCTAGCAGCTCGGCCGCGGTCATGCGCATGTAGTTGGATTCGGCGCTGCCTTCCCAGCCGTGCAGCAGCAGCACCAGGCCGCGCGATTCGGTGCCGGGCACGATGCTGTGCAGGCCGTGCAGGCGCACGCCTTCGCCGCCGTCGATCAGGTGTTCGGTGGTGGTCGCGCCCAGTTCGGCCAGGCGCTGTTCGGCGCGGCGCCGACGCAGCGGGCTGGAGCCGAGCAGCGATTGCAGGTGCGCGTTGCGCAGCCAGCGCGGTGGGCGGTAGTCGGCGGCGGTCAGCATCGGGGCGGAGGCATGGTGGGGGCGCGCGGCTTCATCGTAGGCATCGCCGGCGCCGGGGTTCAATGCCCCATCGCCTCGACGATGCGCTGGCGCGCGAGGTCGGCGATGCGCCGGCGGCCGTCGGTCTCGCCGGGCAGGATCGGCTGCAGGAAGTGGATCTCGGCGCGGCGCGAGGGTTCGCCGAGCAGGCGCACGAAGTTGGCGAAAAAGCTTTCGCGGTTCTGGAACGCGACCACGGTCTGGGCCTCGCCATGCTCGCCGTAGCGCAGCGCGACCGGCTGCACCGGCACGCCGGCCTCGACCGCGGCCAGAAAGATGCGGGCGTGGAAGGGCCCGATCTCGCCGCCGCCGCGGGTCCCGCCTTCCGGAAACACGCCGACCGAACGCCCGGCGCGCAGGCGCGCCAGCATTTCGTGCAGCACGCCGCCCAGCGATTCGGTGCTGCCGCGGTGATGGAAGATGGTCTCGCCGCGCGCGGCCAGCCAGCCGACCACCGGCCAGCCGGAAATCTCGCGCTTGGCGACGAAGCCCATCATGCGCTGGCTGTGCAGGGCCTCGATGTCGATCCAGCTGACGTGGTTGGCGACGAACATCGCCGCGCCCGGCAGCGGCGTGCCGACCCGGCGCAGGCGGAAACCGAAGATGCGCATCAGCCCGGCCGACCAGGCGCGGATCACGCGGTGTTCCAGGCGCTCGTCGCCGACCGGGATGCCGGCGGTCAGGGGCGAGATCAGCAGCAGTACCAGCGGCAGGTCGACCAGCAGATGCCACGTCAGCAACGGCACACGGATCAGGTAACGCAGCGCGCGCGCGGCCTGCGCACCGGAGGGCGCGGCCGCGCCGGCGTGGGGAGACGGCGCATTCATCCTGTGCACGATACCGAAGCGCCGGGGGCGTGGCGAGCGCGCTCGCGCGCAATCGGCGGCGATGAGCGCTGACGGCGGTTCAACGCGCGATCACCGCCACGGTCAGGCGCGAGATGCAGACCAGGCGCGCGGATTCGTCCTCGATGCGGATTTCCCAGACCTGGGTGCGCGCGCCGATGTGCAGCGGCCGCGCGGTGCCGGTGACGATGCCGCTACGTACGCCGCGCAGGTGGTTGGCGTTGATCTCGATCCCGACCACGCCCTGGCCCTCGTCCACCGCCATCATGCCGGCGCTGCTGCCCAGGGTTTCGGCCAGCAGCACCGAGGCGCCGCCGTGCAGCAGGCCGTAGGGCTGGTGGGTGCGGGCGTCGACCGGCATGGTCGCGCGCAGGTAGTCGGGGCCGATCTCGGTGAAGACGATGCCCAGGGGCTCCATCGCGGTATCGCGCGAGCTGGCGTTGAGCTGCTCCAGGCTGCTGGGGCGGCGGAATACGGGTCGGGTAGCGGCGGCGGTCATCGCGCCACGATAGCCCAGGCGTGCGGCGCGGACGAAAAGAACGCAGGGTCAGCCGGGGGATTCCTTAGCCGGGAATCGGGGCTGCCCTGCGTTTAGGGGGTAAGACGGCGCGACTGGGGACTACAGTCGGCGGGCTCGGCCTTCTGACCGGCGCACTGCGTGGAGAGGGGCGCAGCGCGCCGGTCCCGGCTTTATGGAGCGGACCGACACACGACCAGGACGACACCGTGGGTTAAGCGCAGCGGAAGCGCGGCTGGGCCCAGTCGTTGCCGGTGTAGCGGCGGCTGCTGGCGTAGCCGGAGCTGTTGCCGTAGCCGACGCCGAAGTCGCGTTCGCGGTGGACGTGGCGGACTGGGGCGACGGGAGCGTTGCGGTTCTGGCTACTCGTGGAAGAGACGTTGCGGTCGAAGAGCTTGGAGACGTTCATGGCGGTGTCCTGGGTCGGTGGGGGAGTGATAGTGCTTCGGTGTGTTGGTAGAGTACAACACCTGGCCTCTTGTTCCATATGCCGGAAGTCACCCCACCAAAGACCTGTCTGTTTGCGGCGGGCTGCAACACTGGAACTTGCTGATAGAGATGAGATTCGCGGGCCCGCGGTTGCATCGATCGGCCCATGACTGACGACCTATGCCGGGGGATGTGACCTGCTCCGGACGCGCACAGACGCGCACCGTCCCGGACCGATGCCGGGACAGTTTCCTGAAATATCAATGATTTAGGACGCCATGACCGGGCGCCCGGGGCTTATAGAATCGGCGCCAGGCCCGCCCCGAAGGCGGTGAAAATACGCGTGATCAGGCGCTTGGGGCCCAGGCTGACCTCGGGGAAGTCCCCGACCGGGCGGTAGCAGGCGCGGAATCCGGGCTGGTTGCGGTACAGCGGGTGCGGGCAGTCCGGCCCGGGCACGAATTCGTAGCTGGTCGCATAGCGCATCGGCCACAGGTCGAACAGCGGCAGCTGCTCGGAGACCTTGCCCAGCGAATACTCCAGCCCCGAAAACACCGGCGGCTTGTCGCGGCGCGCGATCACCCACGAATTTTCCGGCTTGATGTCGCGGCGGATGCTGGCCGCGAGTTCGGCCGCGAACACGGCATCGTCGATCACCACCGCGCTCTCGGTGTTGTAGCGGTCGCCGCGCGGATCGAAGTTGTGGGTGCCGACCACGCCGATGCGCTCGTCGATCACCATCGACTTGGCGTGCATGCCGATGCGCACGCCGGCGCGTTTGAGCGGCACCGGCTCGTTGGCGCGGCGGCGCGCGTAGCGCATCGCCGCGTATTCGCGCGACAGCGGCGTGCGGTACTGGGTGCGCGAGATCACGCTGGAACGATCCAGGCGCTGCTCACGCAGCGTTCTCGGCGCCGGCTCCGGCGGCAGGTCGTCCAGGCCCAGGTCCGGCAGCGTCGCGCCGGTGGTGGCGATGTCGATCGGCGCGTCGGCCGGGAACGGCTTGTACTCGTAGATATCGAAGCCGAATTCGCGCAGGTAGCGGCGCTTGTACTTGTACGACAGGGCGTAGGCGATGAAGGCGTCGGTCGCGGCCAGGCTGTTGGTCGAGACGATCACGCGCGGCGGCGCCGGCCGCTTGCGCAGATCGCGGAACAGGGCCTGGGCGGCGTCCGACAGCACCAGATAGGGCGTCTGCAGCAGCACTTCGCGTTGCGCCGATTCGATCAGGCCGCGCAGCGAAGCGGAGGACTGGGCGCCGTCGATGCCGTTGCCGCGGTGCTTCTCCGGCGAGTCGGCGATGTAGCGCACCTGGCCCACCGCCAGCGCATGCGCGACCAGGCGTTCGCGCACCAGCCCGGCGTCGCCGGCATCGCGGCGCATGGCCTGGGCGCGCTCCGGGCGTTCGAACGCGGTCGTCGGCAGCTTCGGCACGCCGCTGCGGATCAGATAGGTGCCCACGTCCTTGAGGCGCTCGACCGGCACGCTGCGGCGATCGCCCCAGAAGCGCACGAAGTCCTCGTCCATCACCCGCGCGGCCGGCCCGGCCACCAGCAGGTCGCGGTCGCGGAAGTTGTACTCGTCGTCCCAGTCGTAATAGTCGTCCTGGTAGTTGCGCCCGCCGGTGATGCCGACCGCGCCGTCGACCAGCAGCAGCTTGGTGTGCATGCGCTGGTTGAGCCGGCGCCAGCAGCAGGCCGCGGCCAGCAGGTACTGCGGATAGGTGATGCGAGCGCGCTTGAGCACCGGGTTGTACAGCCGGACCTCGAAGTTGGCGTGCGTGCCGGACAGTGCGGCCAGGGTCTCGATGTGCTTGAACGCGGCCAACTGGTCCAGCAGCAGGCGCACGCGCACGCCGCGGCGCGCGGCCGCGATCAGCTCGTCCAGGACCAGACGGCCGGCGTCGTCCTCGTCGTAGATATAGGTCTGCAGATCGATCGCGGTGGTCGCGCTGCGGATCAGGTTGATGCGCGCGAGCAGCGCGTCCGGGCCGTGGTCGAGGATCAGGGCGTAGTGGCGCGGCGTGTCGGGACCGGATTCGGCCAGCGCACGCGTGGCCAGGTCGCGCAGCGGCGAGGGCTGGGCGCAAGCGTCGATGGCGGTGCAGTCGATCTGGGTCGGGCGCGCGGCGACGACGATCTCGGTCGCGCGATCGCGTTGCGCCTGCGACAGCCCGGCGCAGGCCGACAGGCTCAGCGCGAGCGCGACCAGGGTGGTGCGTTGCCAGGCTTTCACGGCGCCGGACTCCGCATCAGGTCGTGTTGCAGGCGCACGCGCAGGGTGAAGCGGACCCGATCGCTCAAGGCCAGCTGCCAGCCGTCCAGGCCGTAGTCGTCGCGGCTGACGCTGCCGTGGGCGATCACGTCGCAGTCCTTGCCGGGACTCAGGCAGAGGCTGGGCGCGAGCACGAAGGTCTCCATCCGGCTGACGCCGTGCAGGGTCAGGCGGCCGCGCAGCTTGCCGCCTTCGCGCACCAGCTCGGCCGCGTGCGGCTCGGACAGGAATTCGATGCGCGGGTAGCGCGCCGAGTCGAAGAAGCGGCGGCCGCGCGCGAGTTCGGTATAGCGCGCCGAGTCGGCGACCTTGACCGCGCCGGTGGCCAGCGCGATGCGGACCTGGTGGCGGCCGTCGGGCAGCACCGTCACTTCGCCTTCGTAACTGGGGAAGGTGCCTTCGACCCGCTGGCCCCAACGCGTGCGCAGCTCGAAACCGAAGCGAGTGTAGAACGGATCGAAACCCGACGACATCGGTGCCGGCGCCTGCGCCGCGAGCGGCGCGCAGGCCAGCGCGGAACACAGGAAGCCGATCGCGGCGAGGGTGCGTGCGGCCGTCGGGCGCTGCGGCCTCACGGCCACCAAAAGGCGCTGAGCTGGGCGACGCCCGGTTCCAGGCTGGTGTCGGCCGGCACGGTCAGCACCGCGACGCCGCCCGGAGGCATGCCGCGGTAGTCGCCGGACTGGCCGCTGTGCAGCAGCGCGGCCAGCCGTTCCAGGCCCGGGTTGTGGCCGACCAGCATCAGCCGCTCGGCCTCCACGTGCAGGTCGGCGAGCGAGATCAAGGTGCCCGGGGTGGCCTCGTAGATCGACGGTTCGATGCGCTGATCGACGTAGCCGATCGCGGCCAGCACCGCCTCCAGGGTTTCGCGGGTGCGTCGCGAGGGTGAGCACAGCACGCAATCGGGCACCAGTTTGTTCTCGGCCAGCCAGCGGCCGGCGGCCTCGGCCTCGGCCAGCCCCTCGGCCGACAGGGGCCGGTCCAGATCGGCCTGCCCTTGGGCGGCCGGCTCGGCATGGGCGTGGCGGAGCAGAATCAGTTCGCGCATGGATTGGGCCGCTTGCGAGTGGAAGGAACGGGCAACGCGTCGATGCGCGAGCACTGGGTAAGCAGGATGCCTGTCGGCGACGCAGAAAGGTAGCCATGCGGCCGCGCCGGTCGTGTGAACGCCAGGGCGCGGCACCTCATGGCCATCGCTTCGTTCCCGCCAGCGCTTACTTCTTCAGCCACTTCAGCAGCGACTGCCAGTCGGCCTGGTGTTCGCGGATCTGCGCCGAGTGGTAGTCGAACAGGCTCTTGCCCAACGCGGTCATCACCACATAGGCCTGGCTGTCGCGCAGCTGCCCGACCATCGGGTAAGGCCATTCGCTGAGCAGTTCCACCGCCTGCTGCGAGGCATTGGTCCAGGGCTTGAGCTTGTTGCCGATCAGGCCCACGCGCAGCTGGCCGCGGCGGACCCGCGGGTGCCGGGCCAGGGTGTCCAGGAACGGCACCGTGGCTTCGATGTCCAGAGTCGAGGGCTGCACCGGCACGACCACCGCGTCGGCGACGTCGAGGAAGGCTTCCAGGTCCTCGGCCATGGCCCCGGCCGGAGCGTCGATCACGATCCGCTGGGTGTCCTCGGGCAGGGCTTTGCGCCAGGATTTGCGGCGGGTGCCGTCGAGCGGCAGGACCGCGCTTTCGAGCGTGGCGCGGCGTTGCGCCCAGCGCGTGGAGGAGTTTTGCGGATCGGCATCGACCAGCGCGGTGCGCAGGCCTTCTAGCGCCGACTGCGCGGCGAGATGGGTGGCGATGGTCGTCTTGCCCACGCCCCCCTTGGAACTGGCCACCAGCACGGTCTTCATGCGAGCTCCCTCTAGGCGGAAGCCGCAGCGTACACCGGGGGTGGGGCCGGGGCTATCACGGGGCGGGGGCGATTTCGACCAGGCGGCGGCCAGCCTGGATCAGGGCGCGCTGCCCGGGATCCTCGGGCAAGCCACCCGGCGGAGCACTCGTTCGCAAGCCGCGCTCCTCCAGCCGGGCCGCCGCAGCCGCCGTTCCCCCTGCGCGCCCTAACCCACCGCCACGCGCGCCCACAGCGGCAAGGTGATCAGCGACAGCAGCAGGCCGTAGCCGACCATGGCCGCGGCCAGGCGCGGCGCGAGCTGGTGCGCGATCGCCAGCGCGCCGGCGGTGACCATCGGCGGCATCGCCGATTCCAGCACGGTCGCGCGCGCCATTTCGCCGTGCAGGCCCAGCCAGGGCACCAGCACGCAGGCCAGCGCCGGCATCAGGGCCAGCTTCAGGGCCAGGCCGGCCGCCAACGGCTTGAGCTCCTCGCGTGGCAACGCCAGCTTCACCGACAGGCCGATGGTCAGCATCGCCAGCGGCAGCAAGGCGTCCGACAAGCGCTGCAGGCCGCCGGCGATCCAGCTCGGCGGTTGCGCCGGCATCACCGTGAAGCCGAGCAGCAGCGCCCACAGCGGCGGGAAGCGCAGCACCCGGCGCAGCATGTCGCGGGCGTTGGGCGCGCTGTCGCCACCGTAACGCGCCAGCACCCACAAGCCGAACGTGGACAGGATCAGGAAGGCGCCGAACTGGTCGTAGACCACCGCATAGGGCAGCGCGTGTTCGCCGATCAGGGCGCGGGTCAGCGGATAGCCGAGGAAACTGGTGTTGCCCAGGGCGACGGTCAGCAACAGCACCGCGTGTTCGTCGCGGCGCAACTTCAGCCAGCGCGATAGCGCGCCGACCGCGGCCACGGTCGCGGCCAGCAGCAGCCAGGGCACCGCGGCCACGCCCAGCAGCGCCGGCTCCAGGTGCAGGCGCGGGGCGTAGCGCAGCACGGCCGCGGGCAGGCAGACGTACAGCACCACCAGGTTCAAGGTCTGCGCCGCGCTCTCGGGTAGCACCCGCAGGCGTTGGAACAGATAACCCAGCGCCAGCATGGCCAGCACCAGGGCAAAGGCGTCGAAGGCCATCGCGGTCGCGGTCGGCGCGCCGCCGGGCGCGATCCGTCCATGGTCGCGGTTGCGGCGTGTGCGCTCAAGGGTTCTGCGGCGCGCGCGGCGGGCCGATATCATGGCGGCGACCTCGAAGACCGCTTCCATGACCGATCTGCAAGACCTGACCGCGCTGATCCGCGCCAACACCTCCCTGATCGTGATCGAGACCCGCGACGAAGGCCGCGTGGTCGAACTGTTCCGGCAGGCGCTGATGCAGGTCTGGCGCGCGCTGTACCGCTGGTCGATCACAGAGGGCCTGCGCCGGGTCGATATCGACCGCGAGGACGAAGAGACCCGGGTCGCGCCGGATATCTCCGCGACCCTGCAGGCGATCCGCGACGCCGATCAGCGCGGCATCTATCTGCTGTTCGACGCCCATCCCTACCTGGGTTACGCCAGCACCCAGCGCCAGCTGCGCGAGATCCTGCAGCGTCGCGGCTGCCAGCCGCACGTGCTGGTGCTGATCGGGCATAAGGTCGAGCTGCCGCCGGACCTGGACTCGCTGGCGGTGCGCTACACGCCGCGCCTGCCCGACGCCAACGCCCTGCTCAAGCTGGTGCGCGAGGAAGCCGAGAACTACATGCGCGAGCACGGCGGCCGCCGGGTCGAGGTCGACGCCGAAGTGGTCAAGCAGATCGTGCGCAACCTGCAGGGCCTGGACCCGGTCGACGCGCGCCGGATCGCGCGCCACCTGATTTTCCGCGACGGCGCGATCGCCGCCGACGACCTGCCGGAACTGGCCAAGCTCAAGTTCGAGCTGCTCAACCGCTCCGGCCACCTGCATTACGAATACGACAGCGCGCGCATGGGCGACGTCGCCGGCGCGCGCCGGCTCAAGCGCTGGGTCGAACAGCGCCGCGGCGTGTTCACCGGCGGCGAGCCGCCGCCCGGGCTGGACCCGCCCAAGGGCATGCTGCTGCTGGGCGTGCAGGGCTGCGGCAAGTCGATGCTGGCCAAGGCGGTCGCGGCCGGTTTCGGCGTGCCGCTGGTGCGGCTGGATTTCGGCACCCTGTACGACAAGTTCCATGGCGAGACCGAGAAGAACCTGCGCGCGGCGCTGGCCTCGGCCGAGCAATTGTCGCCGTGCGTGCTGTGGATCGACGAGATCGAGAAAGCCCTGGCCGGCGACGGCGGCGACGGCGACGGCGGGGTGTCGCGGCGCGTGCTGGGCTATCTGCTGACCTGGATGGCCGAGCGCAAGTCGCGGGTGTTCCTGGTCGCCACCGCCAACCAGATCGACGCGCTGCCGCCGGAACTGCTGCGCAAGGGCCGTTTCGACGAGATCTTCTTCGTCGACCTGCCCGACTCGTCCGCGCGCATCGAATTGTTCGCCCTGCACCTGCGCAAGCGCTCGCTGGCCGCGGAAGGTTTCGACCTGCCCGCGCTGGCGACGGCCAGCGACGGTTTTTCCGGCGCCGAGATCGAGCAGGCCATCGTCGCCGCGCTGTACGCCGCGCACGCGGCCAATGGGCCGCTGTCGGATTTCCAGCTACGCGCCGAGCTCAAGCAGACCCGTCCGCTGTCGGTGATGATGGCCGAGCAGGTCGAAGGCCTGCGCGAGTGGGCGCGCTCGCGCACGGTGCCGGCGGATTGAGTTTTTGGGAAGCGGGGGCCGCGACGATGCGGTTCGCCTGCGGCTCACCGCATCCTACGACCGGGTTTTGCGCTTCACGTAGACCCAGGCCCGGCGCCCCGACAGCAACGGCGCTTCGACGCGCTCGTAGTCGTCGACTTCGTAGGCGTCGGCCTGGGCCAGCTCCTCGGCGCTGATCGCGAACACCGTGCCCGGCACCGTGTCGGCGGGATCGCCGCTGTATTCGACGATCGGGTGATAGGTCTCGCCGCTGGTCGCCACGACCTGGGCGTCCTCGATCCGGATCGAACTGCGGCGATACCCGCTGAGCGCATCGGCTTCGCCGTGCAGCGAGCGCCCGAAGGTCGCGCGCTGTACCTCGGCCAGCTGCAAGGTGCCGTAGGAAAACAGCGCGATGTCGCGATCGTCGTTCATGCCGATACGGCCGCGGCTCAATAGCCCGCGGCCTGGCCGTCCTTGCGCGATTCGCTGGCGCCGACATAGCCGCCGTTGGGATTGACCATGATCGCCTGGTAGCCGCCATAGGGACCGTTGGCGAAGCGCACGCTGTGGCCCTTGCGCATCAGTTCGCGCACGGTCTCGTACGGGTAGCCGGTTTCCAGGTCGAGCTCGCCGCCGTCGCTCATCACCGTGGCCTGCCCGGCCGGGTCGGTGGAGCCGTCGTGCTGGATGCGCGGCGCATCGCCGGCTTCCTGCAGGTTCATGCCGAAGTCGATCAGGTTCATCACGATCTGTGCGTGCCCCTGCGGCTGCATCGCGCCGCCCATCACGCCGAACGACAGCCAGGGCTTGCCGTCCTTGGTCACGAACGCGGGAATGATGGTGTGGAACGGGCGCTTGCCCGGCGCGAACGAGTTGGGGTGCCCTTCCTTGAGCACGAACTGCTCGCCGCGGTCCTGGAAGATGAAGCCCAGGCCCGGCGCGGCCATGCCGCTGCCCATGCCGCGGTAGTTGGACTGGATCAGCGAGACCATCATGCCGTCGGCGTCGGCGACGGTCAGGTAGATGGTGTCGCCCTCGTCCAGTTCCTTGGGCGTGGCCGGTTGCACTTCGCGCGCGGCCTTGTCCATCGAGATCAGCTTGCGGCGCTGCTGCGCGTAACGCTTGGAGATCAACTGCTCGACCGGCTGCTTGCCGAACGCCGGGTCGGCGTACCAGCGCGCGCGGTCGGCGAAGGCCAGCTTCTTGGCCTCGGCGAACAGGTGCACGTGTTCCGGGCTGCCGAAGCCGTAGCGCGTGAGGTCGTAGCCTTCCAGGATGTTGAGGATCTGCAGCGCGGCGATGCCCTGGCCGTTGGGCGGCAGTTCCCACACGTCGTAGCCGCGATAGTTGCTGCTGACCGGCTCGACCCATTCGCCGTGGTGCGAGGCCAGGTCGTCGTAGCTCAGGTAGCCGTCGTTGGCCTTGAAGTAGGCGTCGATGGTGCGGGCGATGTCGCCCTTGTAGAACGCGTCGCGGCCGCCGTTGGCGATCTTCTCCAGGGTCGCGGCCAGGTTCGGGTTCTTCCAGGTTTCGCCGGTGCGCGGGGCGCGGCCGTCGATGGTGAACTGCTCCTTGAAGCCGGGCCACTTCGACAGGCGCGGCACCGAGGCGTTCCAGTAGTAAGCGATCACCTCGTGCACCGGGTGGCCTTCGCGGGCGTAGCGGATCGCTGGGGCGAGGTCGTCGGCCATGGGCTTGCGGCCGAAGCGCTCGTGCAGGGCGAACCAGGCGTCGACCGCGCCGGGCACGGTCACCGGCAGCGGGCCGTAGGACGGCACGTCGCTCAGGCCGCGCTTGCGGAACTCGGCCAGGCTCAGCGATTTGGGCGAACGGCCGGAGCCGTTGTAGCCGTAGAGCTTCTGGGTCTTGGGATCCCAGACGATCGCGAACAGGTCGCCGCCGATACCGCTGCCGGTGGGCTCCATCAGGCCGAGCGCGGCATTGGCGGCGATCGCCGCATCGACCGCGCTGCCGCCCTGCTTCATCACGTCCAGCGCGATCTGGGTCGCCAGCGGGTGCGAGGTCGCGGCGATCGCGTGCGGGGCATAGACCTCGCTGCGGGTCGCGAAGGGCTTGCCGGTGACGCGGTCGGCGGCCGGCGCGGGCGCGGCGTGGCCGGCGGCGAACAACGCACACAGCAGGACGAGCGGGAAACGGTGAGGCAGGCGGCGTGAGGTCATGGCGCGGCTCCGCGGATCGGACCGCGACGATAACGCAGACCGGCGCGGCCGGGAGCGACGCAGTCGGGCGGATCGCGACCCGACGCCGGCGTATGCGGCGCCGATCCTGCCCGGCCCCATCCGGCCGGCGGGAAACCCGTGCGGATTCACTCCGACGGCAACTGCGCGGCCGCCAGCCGCAGACGTTGCAGGGCGGCGTCGAGATAGTCCGCCAGCGGCGGGATCGCCAGCCATTCGCCCTGGCGGCCGGCGTTTTCCAGCGCCTCGGCGACTTGAGCCAGCTCGGCGGCACCGACCATGCGCGCGGCGCCTTTGATCTTGTGCGCCTGGCGAGTCAAAGCCACGGCGTCGCCGCCGTCGCGCGCGGCGTGCAGCGCGACCAGGTCCTGCACGGTCGCGGCCAGGAACTCTTCGAGCACCTCGCGTGCCTCGGCCGGCGAGCCGCCGGTGAGCGCGCCCAGCACGTCGCGGTCCAAGGCCTGGACCTGGCCGAGTTGCGGCAGCACCGCGGGCGCGGCCGGCGCCACGGTCGCGGCGGCGGCGGCGTCGTTGTTGCCCAGCGTGTGCGGCAGCCAGCGCTGCAGGCAGGTCGCCAGCACCGCCACCGACACCGGCTTGGTCAGGTAGTCGTCCATGCCCGCGGCCAGGCAGCGTTCGGCCTCGCCTTTCAGCGCCGAGGCGGTCAGGGCGACGATAGGCGTACGCGCCAGACCCTGCGTTTGCTCGATCTCGCGGATCGCGGCGGCCAAGGCGTAACCGTCCAGGCCGGGCATGTGCACGTCCGACAGCAGCATCGCGTAGCGGCCGCTGCGCCAGCGCTCCAAGGCCTGCAGGCCGTCCTCGGCCGACTCGCTGGCGTAGCCGGCCAGGGCGAGCTGGCGCGCGATCACCATGCGGTTGGTCGGATGGTCGTCGGCCAGCAGCACCAGGCTGCGCTCGCGCTCGGCCTGCTCGGGGCTGGGCATGGGCCGCAGCGCGACCGTGGCCGGCGCGCTGGCTTCCGGATCGGACGGCAGTTCCGACTCCGGCGCGCGCGGCAGGGTCACGATCAGACGCATGGTCGTGCCCAGGCCGGGGCGGCTTTCCATGCTGACCTCGCCGTCCATCAGCTCGGCCAGTCGGCGGCAGATCGCCAATCCCAGGCCGGTGCCGCCGTAGCGGCGCGTGGTGTCGCCTTCGGCTTGATGGAACGGCTGGAACAGATGCCGCTGCTGTTCCTCGCCGACGCCGATGCCGGTGTCGGTGACGCGGAAGCAGAGCGTGTCGCGCACCGTGCCGTCGGCGTCCTTGGCGCTGGACTGCCACTCCAGCGCCGCCTGCACCAGGCCTTCGGCGGTGAACTTGAGCGCGTTGGAGAGGAAATTGCCGATCACCTGGCGCAGCCGCAACGCGTCGGCGCGGTGCGCCGGCCCGATCCGCGGGTCGATCTCGCACAGCAGGTTCAACCCCCGGCTCGACGCCGCGCCGGCGTAGTTGGCGACCGTGCTGCGCAACAGTGCCGGCAGGCCGACCACGGTCGGCGACAGTTCCAGGTGCCCGGCTTCGATCTTCGAGAAATCCAGGATGTCGCCGATGATCTGCAGCAGGGAGGCCGACGACTGCTGGATGATGTTGAGCGCGCGGCGCTGGTCGGAGTCCAGGCGCGAATGCGCGAGCACTTCGATCATGCCGGTCACGCCGATCATCGGGGTGCGGATCTCATGGCTCATCGCGGCCAGGAACGAGGACTTGGCGCGGTTGGCGTCCTGCGCGCGCGCCTCGCTCGCGCGCAGCTCGCGCTCGAGCCGGCGGATCGCGCTGAGATCGGCGGCCACCAGCAGCAGGCCGCCGTCGGCGCCGTCGGCGTCGCTCATCGCCGACACCGCCAGCAGGGCCGGCACCCAGGTGCCGTTGCGATGGCGCAGCGTGGCCTCGCGCGGCGCGGCCCGCATCGACGCCAGTTCGCGCAGCGCGGTCCAGTCGGCCTGCACCGGCCGGCCCAGGCGGTCGCCGAGTTCGTAGGCCAGGGCCTGCAGCGCCTTGGGTTCGAACAGCGCATGCAGGCGTTCGCGCGCCAGCAGGTCGGCGGCACGCCAGCCCAGCAGTTGTTCGGCGAAGGGATTGACCAGGGTGAAGCAGCCCTGCGCGTCGACCGCGACGATCGCGGTCTGGGCCGCGTCCAGCAGCGAGCGCTGGAAGCGCTCGCGCCGCTCCAGCTCGGCGCGGGTGCGCTCGTTGCGGATCAGCTGGCCGGTGAGTTCGTTCTCGAAACCCAGCACGTCGCGGCGCATGTCCAGGAACACCTGCATCACCATCGCCAGCTCGCCCCGCGGCTGGTGCCTGGGGGTGGCGGTGTAGTCGTGCTCGCGCATGCGCCGCGCCAGCCAAGTCAGGCTTTCGATGCCGCGGTAGGCATTGCGCAACACGCGGCGCCCGACCACGGCCGCGACCAGCAGGGCCAGCACCGACAGCCCGATCCGCAGCGCGCTCACGCGCCGGCTGCGCTCGATATCGGCGTGGACCACGCTGTCGGCTTCGACCATTTCCAGATCGGACAGCAGCTTCAGGCGCTGGGTCAGCGGGTCGATGGCCGGGTACAGGCGCGTGTCGGCGAAACGGCCCAGGGCCGGCATGTCTTCGCGCTGCAGGATCGCGCGCAGTTCGGCCGCGGCCGCGTCGGCGGCCACGCGCGCCTGGCCGGCGGCGCGGAAATGCACCTCTTCCTCGGCGGTGCGCGGCAGCCGTTCCAGCACCGCCCAGCTTTCGTCGATGCGGGCGCGCGCGCCGTCGATGGTGGCCACGCCTTCGCGCCAAGGCACCAGGTAGTTGCGCACCCGGAAGGTGGTGTCGACCACGTCCAGGCCGTAGGCGTCGGACACCATCTTGATCCGGCGCAGACCGCGCAGCGAATCGTTGCGCAGGCTCAGCAGCGATTCGCGTGCGCGGTACTGGGCGACTTCATCGATCACCAGCACCGTCGCGCCGGTCAGCAGCAGCAGGCCGAACAGCGCCCACAGCTGATGTCGGATGCTGAGCGTGCCCAACCAGGCGCGCATGCGCTGCGCTCTACTCCGGCCGCCGCCAGCGGCCGAGCACGACCGGCAGGTCTTCGCCGGGCACCGGTTCGGCGATCAAATGGCCCTGGGCCATGCCGCAGCCCAGTTCGGCCAGCATCTGCCAGTCGTCGACGGTCTCCACGCCCTCGGCGACCACGTCCAGGCCGAGCTTGCGCGCCAAGTCCAGGCTGGCCTCGATCACCGCGCGCTTGCGCGGCTGCTCCTTGGCGCCGGAGACGAAGCCCTGATCGATCTTGAGTTCGGTGAACGGAATCTGCGACAGCTGCGCCAACGAGGAATAGCCGGTGCCGAAGTCGTCGATCGACAAGCCGAAGCCCTTCAGGCGCAACCGCGCGAGCACATTCAGGCCGCGCGCGGCATCGGTCATCAGCGAACTCTCGGTGATCTCCAGCACCACCTCTTCCGGCGGCACACCGGCGACGCGCACCAGATGCTGGAAACGGTCGGCCGCGCCGGCGTCGGCGAGCGTCGCCGGCGAAACATTGATCGACAGGTTCAAACGGATGCCCTGCCGGTCCCAGGCGCGCTTCCAGCGGCAACCCTCGACCAGCATGTGGTCGGTCAGCAGGTCGACCAAGCCTTCGCGCTCCATCATCGGCACGAAGTGCTGCGGGCGCACGATGCGGCCGTCGGAGCGGCGCCAGCGCGCCAGCGCCTCGACCCCGACCGCCTTGCCGTTGCCGAACTCGACCTGGGGCTGGAACCACGGCCCGATCTCGCCCGCGGCCAGCGCTTCGCGGATCAGCTGCGGCGTGACCTCGACCGGCTCGTCGTCCTCTTCGGCATGCAGCGCGTGTTCGTAGCCTTCCAGCGCCTGCTGCAGTTTGGCCCGGGTCAGCGGCTTCTCGACGTTGCCCAGCATGCGCAAACCGTAGGCGCGGGCCATGGTCTGCACGGTGTTGAGCAGGGCCGGATCGAGCGCACTGACCACCGCCACCGAACGCGCCAGGCTGCGCTGGGCGACGTGGTCGATGAACTCGATGCCGTCCATGCCGGGCATGTCCAGGTCGACCAGGATCACGTCCGGCGGCGAGCGCACTTCCTCGAGCAGGCGCAACGCGCCGGCGCCGTCGGCGGCTTCGAATACCTGCTCGACGCCCAGCTCGGCGAGCATGCGCAGCGCCATGCGGCGCTGGAACCCATGGTCCTCGACCACCATCACGCTGAGCGCCGTAATCGACATGCCGTTCCCTGGAAAGACTGCCGCCATGGCCGTGGCGCGGTGCGCCGCGATCGCAACGGACCGGCGGCTGCGCAGCCACGCGGCTCGGCTGCATTCGCGCCGACTGTATCCGCGCATAGCGTCCAACGGCAACGGCGCCGACGAACGGTCGCGGCGGTCGCACGGGCGACGGCGCGGCGATGGCAGGTCCGTCCGGACAGCCAAGCGCGCCGGCTGCGGGCGCGCTGCACGCGGCACAAAAAAAGCGGAGCCGAAGCTCCGCTTTTCGATTCGATCCGTGCGCGATGCGTTACGGATACTTCGGCGGGTTCGCGGCCCAGGCCGCCTGCACTTCCGCCAGGGTCTTGCGCTCGGCTTTGGTCCAGCCCGGCAGCAGGCGCGCGAACTGCGCGCTGTCGACCCACTGGGTCGGCTCGGTGCGCACGGCGGCGGCATACCACTGCACGGCTTCGTCCTTGCGGCCCAGCGACCACAGCGCCAAAGCGAAAGTCGGCGGCATCCACGAGGCGGTGACGCCGCGGGCGGCGTACAGCGTGCGCCACTGTTCGAACGCGGCCTTGTCGTCGCCGGCGCGGTACAGATCCCAGCCGTAGTTCCACATCACCGCACGCCAGATGCCGTCGCTGGCGTCCAGGCCGGACAAGGCGCGTGCGTACAGCTGACGACCGAGGTCGACGCGGCCGCTTTCCATGGCCAGATGCGCGAGCTGCGCGGCTTCGGCATCGGCGCCGGCCTTGCGCTCGAGGATGCGACTCAGCTTCTGCATCGCCGCTTCGCCGGTCTCGCGCACGACCACCACCGGCTTGGTGGTGTTGGTGTCGGCATCGAAGTAGAACTCGACGGGCTTGGGCAGCGACGGCGCGGTGGCGGTCTGGGCCGCTGCGGTTCCGGATACGGCCAGCACGGCCGTCAACAACACACTACGAATACGCATGATCGATGGATCCCCCTGATACCCGCATATGCTAACCCGAGCGGGATAGGGATCGCGCCGTTCATCACGCTTTTTGCGGCAAATCGGGCCTTGCGCGGCCCCGACGCTCGTCGGGGCCGCGCATTCAGCCTTAGCGCGGCCGCAGGGTCACCCGCTCGATCGCCCACAGCGGGTCGTGGCTGCCGCTGGCGAACACCAGGCACAGGTCGTGGGTGCCCGCAGTCGGCGCGACTTTTCCGCGCAGCGTGGTCAGGCCGGCGGTGCGGCGCGCCGAACCCAGCGGCAGCACCGCGATCGGCGCGCCCTCGCAGCCGTCGGCGCGCACTTCCAGCGCGCCTTCCGGGCCGTTCGCGGGGCGGCTGACGATCTTGGGCGTGTCGCGCCACAGCTGGTAGTTGTACGGCAGCTGGCCGACCCGGACCTCGATCGCGCCGACCTGGTCCAGCGCGGCGCCTTCGTAGATCCAGCACGGGTCGAACACGTCGGCGAGCAGGGCCGCGCGCGGCGAGCGTCCGCCGATGCCGTCGGCCGGGGCGTCGTCCTCCATGCGCAGGTTCAGGCCGCCCTTGCACTGGCGCAGGCGGTTGCCGGTGCGCTGGGTCAGCGCGGCCATGTCGGCCGGGGCGTAGCGGCGCGGCGCCGACAGCGCGCGGCCGTCGACGTAGGTCGCGGCCTGGAAAGTGGTCGGCGGGCGCAGCGGCAGGGCCGTGTCGTACAGCGGCGAGGCGTTGCTGAGCGGGCCCTTGCCCTCGACATAGCGGATCTGGCCGAAGCCGACCTGGTTGCTCAGCTTGACCCGCGGCTGGCCCTGGGCGTCGCGTTCGGCCTGGTAACGCACTGCGAACGCGGCGTCGGAGGCCTGCACGTTCTGGGCCTGGTAGCGCGCCATCTGCGGCACCAACCGGCGCAGGAAGCTGTCCCAGTCGCGCGCGCCCTTGGGCGACCACACCGCTTCGGCCAGCGCGGCGGTGCGCGGGAACAGGGCGCGCTCGGCCGCGTCGAAGCTGCGGCGGTGTTCGGTCCACAGGTTGGCCTGGGCGCCGAGCACGTGCCTGGCCTGCTCGGGCGTGAGTTCGGTCGGCACCGGCTCGAAGCCGTACACCGCCTTGAGCGTGATCGCGGCCAGGCGGCCGGCGGGTTCGTCGTCGTTGTCGCTCTGGACGTGGTCGAAGTACAGGTCCGGCGCCGGCGACAGGATCACGTCGTGGCCGGCGCGCGCGGCTTCGATCGCGCCCTTGGTGCCGCGCCAGGACATCACCGTCGCGCGCGGCGGCAGGCCGCCTTCGAGGATCTCGTCCCAGCCGACCAGGCTGCGGTTGCGGCTGCCGAGGTATTTCTCGATCCGGGCCACGAACCAGCTCTGCATCGCCATCTCGTCCTTCAGCCCCAGCGCGGCCTTCTGCGCCTGGATGCTGGGCGAGGCCTGCCACTGGTCCTTGGCCGCTTCGTCGCCGCCGATATGGATGTAGCGGCCGGGGAACAGCGCGGTGACCTCGGCGAGCACGTCCTGGAGGAAGCCGAAGGTGGCGTCGTCGGTGTTGAACAGATAGGTGTGCACGCCCCAGTCCGGCGACACCGGCGGCGGTGCCTTGAGCACGTCGCCCACGCCGTACTCGGGGTAGGCGGCGATCGCGGCCTGGGCATGGCCGGGCATTTCGATTTCCGGGACCACGGTGACGTAGCGTTCGGCGGCGTAAGCGACCACGTCGCGGATCTGGTCCTGGGTGTAGTAACCGCAGTACGGCAGCGGCGCGCCGGTGGCCGGATCGTGGCCGGACGCGCCGGCCGGAATGCGGCAGGCGCCGACTTCGGTCAGCTTGGGATACTTCTTGATCTCGATCCGCCAACCCTGGTCGTCGGTCAGATGCCAGTGGAAGGTGTTGAGCTTGTGCAGCGCCATCTGGTCGATCAGGGTCTTGACCTGCTCGACGCTCTGGAAATGGCGCGCCGAATCCAGCATCAGCCCGCGCCAGGGGAAACGCGGCGCGTCCTCGATGCGTTGCGCGGCGATCTGCGCCGTGCCGCGGCCGCCGTCGGAGGTGGCCAGCTGCCACAGCGTGACCGCGCCGTAGAACAGGCCGGCCGGCGCGCGCGCCTGGATGCGCGCACCTTCCGGGCCGATATCCAGGGTGTAGGCCTCGTCGCTGGGCAGTGCGGCCTGGCGGTCGATCGCGAACACCACGGTGTGCGCGGCCTCGCCCTGAGCCTGGCCGCTGGCGTCCACGCTCGGCGCGAAGCCGCGCAGGCGCTGCACACGCGCGGCGAAGTCGCGCGCGATCCGCGCCGCGTCCTTGTCGCCGTTGGCCGCCTGCAGGCGCGTGCCCGCGTCCAGGGCGAATACGCCCTCGCGCAGTTCCACCTTGGCGGGCAACGGAATCACCGGGGTGGCTTGCGAGCGCTGCGCGGCCGGCACCTCCACCGCAGCGTCCTGGCCGCCGCGCTGGCAGGCCGACAATGTGATCGCCGTCACCATGGACAGCGCTACCGCCGCGGCCACAGCCGCGCGCATGCGTTTACCGCTCATCCCCGCCCCCTTTTGTCCGTCCGACACTCATACAACAAGCGGGCCCGGCGTAACCGGGCCCGCTGTCGCAGCTGAACGCTGTCACCTTACCGCCAAGCCCGTAGGGTGTGGTGAGCTGCAGGCGAACCGCACCATCGCGCCGGCGGGACCGTTCGCGACGGTGCGGTTGTCACCGCACCCTACCACCCGCTTCTTCGCATCAGTAGTTGAAGCGGAAGTTCAGATAGTACTGGCGGCCGTTCTCGTACACCGAACGAGGACGGTCCTTGGTGGCGTAGTACGTGGTCTTGGGGTTGTTGAGGTTCATCGCATCCAGGCTCAAGGCCATGTGGTCGTTGATCTTGTAGCCGAACGAGGCCGACACGGTGTCGATTTCGTCCTGGTAGAAGGCCGAGGCGCGATCCAGGCCGCTGTAGAACTCGGAGCGGTAGGTGTAGTTGACGCGGGCGTTGAAGCGGTCGTTCTCGAACCACAGGCCGACGTTGTAGGTGTTCTCGGACGTGCCCAGCATCGGCGTGCCGTCGTCGGTGTCGGATTCGGCGTAGGTGTAGTTGGCGAACGCGCCGAAGTAGTCGCCGATCGGGCCTTCCCAGGCCAGCTCGAAGCCGTTGACCTTGGCGTTGGAATTGACCGGGATGGTCACGTCGTAGTCGACCATCGCGCCGTTGGGACGCTGGGCATCGATGGTCAGGTACTGACGGCGCACGTTGGCCAGCGACACGTAGTTGTCGATGTTCATGCTGAACACGCCGACGGAGAACAGCGCGCGCTCGCCGTAGTACCACTCCACGGTCGCGTCGAGGTTGGTCGACAGGATCGGGGCGAGGTTCGGGTTGCCGCCGGTGCCGGTGCCGACGCCGTTGACCGCGGCCGGCGGGAGCAGCGAGACCGCGCCCGCGATCGCCGAGAAATCCGGGCGGGTCAGGGTGCGCGAAGCGGCCAGGCGCAGGACCACGTCCTCGGTGATGTCGAGCTTGAGGTTCGCGCTCGGCAGCCAGTCCTTGTACGTGTTCTTGGTCAGCACGGTCTTGTACGCGCCGAACGCGGACGTGGTGATCGCGGCCGGATCGGTGGCCGAGGTGCTCACGTAGTTGGTGACGTCTTCCTGGGTTTCCACGTAACGCAGGCCGACGTTGGCCGTCCAGCGCTCGCCCTGGAAGTTGATCTGACCGTAGGCGGCCGTGCTCTGTTCTTCGAGACCGTAGGCGCCGAGGAAGTAGAAGCGCGAGACCGGGTCGCGGTTGGCCAGGCGGTTGAACGCGGCCAGGCTTTCCGGCGAGAAGTACCAGATGTTGCGCGGGAAATTGCCGCCGATGCCGTTGGCGAAGTCGCCTGGGTAGTTGCTGTAGCCCTGCGGCCAGTTGGCCGGATTGAACGGGTCCTGCGGCAGAGCGAAGTTCGGGCCCTGCGCGGTGACCTGGTCGAGGTTGCGCTCGTGACGCGCCTGGCGCACGCCGAAGTCGATCGAGGTCACCAGGCCGCCGTCGAAGAAGTAGGTGCCGTCGATCTGGCCCCAGTCTTCCTTGTCTTCGACATCGATGTCCTGGAAGCCGAAGATCCAATCCAGGCGGTAGTCCGTGTTCGGGATGCCGGGCGCGCCGGTGTTGGCGTTGCCGAGGTGCCAGTTGGCTGCGCCGACGCCGTTGAGGCCCCAGCCGCCGCCGCTGTTGAGGCCCACGTCCCACTCGGCCACGTCCTGCACCGGGGTTTCGCCGTGGCCTTCGGAAGTGCCGGCCTGGGCCGAGAAACGCAGCTTGTCGCTGACGTCCCACTTGCCTTCCAGGCTGAAGAACTCGGTGCTGGACTTGGCGCCCGGACGCGAGATCTGGTCGTAGATGCCGAAGGCCTTGGACGGATCGGCGCCCGGAGTCGGGGCGAAGTTGGCAGAGACCAGGGTGTTGTTGCGTACCACGTAGCCCGGCAGTGGCACCTGACCATTGTCTAGAACACCGTTCACCAATTGCCCGGTGCCGTTGATGATGCGGCTACCCCAGATCATGTAGTTGCGGTTGTAGTTGTCGGCCTTCATGTCCGAACGGAAATAGTTGGCTTCCAGTTCGAAGTTGTCGGCGGGCTTCCACTGCGCGGTGAACATGCCGCCGGTGCGCTTGCGCTCCTGTTCGAACAGCGCCGAGCCCAGCAGGGTCGGGAAGAACACGCCGACCAGGTCGGGATGGGCGACGCCGGCGGCGGTGTTGGCGCCGATCTGCTCGTAACCCAGCAGCTCCTGACCGTCGCGGCGCAGGTGACGCTCCTCGCTGAACGCCTGCACGGTGATGCCGAAGCTGCCGTCGTCGTTCTTCCAGTTGCCCAGCACCGAGATCTGCGGATCGGTCTTGCTCGGCTGCTCGGCATAGACGCCGCCGACCGAGCCGAAGATGCTGAAGCCCTTCTCGAAGTTGAGCGGGTTGCGGGTGACGATGTCGACGCTGCCGACCGCGCCGCCTTCGACCAGCTTGGCCTCGGACGACTTGCGCACGATCACTTTGTCGACCAGTTCCGACGGCAGCAGCGAGTAGCTCACGCTGCGGCCCACGGTGCCGGTCTGGTTGAGCACGAACCAGTCGCCGGTGGCGATGTTGTGGCCGTCGATCAGGGTCTGGGTCAGGCTGGGGCTGGTGCCGCGCATGGAGACGCGGTCGTTCTCGTCGAACGCGCCCTCGTTGGCGCTGGCCGCCGAGATGTTGACGCCGGGCACGCGCGCGAGCGAGTCGGCGACGTTCTTGTCGGGCATCTTGCCGATGTCTTCGGAGGTGATGACCTCGACTCGGGTGACGTCGTCGCGCTTGGTATCCAGCGACTGTTCGATCGCGCCGCGGATGCCCTTGACCACGATGGTGTCTAGGTCCTTGGCGTCCTGCGAAGCGGCGGTTGCGTCCTGGGCCACGGCCTGGCCGGCAAAGCCGAGGGCCGCGACGATACTGACGGACAGAATGGTCTTGCGAACTTTCATTGGGTTCTCTCCCTCGGGCTATGGTCCTCTCCGCCGCTCGATCTGCGTCGATTGGGCGAAGCCTGGTACGTCCTGTTCCAGCGCCGTTGGTGCCCGGCGCCGGCAATTCAGCGGATAACGCGAAGCGCGCTGCCGGGCTCAGGCCTCATTGGCGTGCTCCAGGTACCAACTGGCGGCGCCGATGACGCCGAGTTGTTCGTTCTCGATCAGCCGCACCGGTACGCGCTCCAGCACCGGGCGCATCGCACCCTTGTTGAGCAGGCGTTCGCGGAAGCTGCTGGCGTCGAGGAAATCCTTGAGCTGCGGCAGGATGCCGCCGGCGATGAACACCGCCTTGGCGCCGCTGATCACGGCCAGGTCGCCGATCACGCTGCCCAGCAGCGCGCAGAAGGTCAGCACCGCCTCGCGCGCGAGCGCGTCGCCGCGGCGCGCGGCCTCGGTGATCGCGGCCGGCGCGCGCAGGCTGGGATCGACGCCGTCGATCGCGCACAGCGCGTCGTACAGGTTGACCAGGCCGGGGCCGGACACCAGGTGTTCGGTGGATACATGCGCGCCGCGCTGCTGCATCCAGCGCAGGATTTCGATTTCGCGCGCGCTGCCCGGCGCGAATGCGGTGTGGCCGGATTCGGTCGGCAAGATCACGGTGGCGCCGCGGAACGGAATCCGCACCGCCGCGCCCAGGCCGGTGCCCGGGCCGATCACCAGCACCGGCCCCGGCGCGGAATCGCTGACGCCCGGGGTGAGCAGGGTCGAGTCGCCGGGCGCCATGCACTGGGCGGCATGCGCGGCGGCCTGGAAGTCGTTGATGAACTGCACTTCGCGCAGGCCGAGCTCGCGGCGCAGCTCGGACAGCGAAATCCGCCACGGCAGATTGGAATTGATCACCGCGTCGTCCAGGACCACGCCCGCGCAGGCGATCGCGACCCGGTCGGCGCCGGCGCCGGCGCCCGCACCGGCCAGGAAGTCGGCCAGGATCGCGGACAGGCTGGGGTAATCGGCGCACACGTACTTGCGGTGCGCCAGCACGGCCACCGCGGACTCGCCCGCGGCACCGGCCCGGACCAGGCCGACCCGGGTGTGGGTGCCGCCGACGTCGGCGGCGATGAACGGAGACACAGCCGGGGCCAGTTTGCTGGCAGCGCTCATGCGGCCCGCTCCGACCGTGCCGAGACGGTGTTTTGACCGCCCGCCCTTTCGGCGCGCCAAGACTGCGCCGCGCGGGGCGAAAACGCCGTCCGCTTCGAATCCCACTGCATCGCTTCCTCCGTTGATCCCGGCCAGCCCCCGGCTGGCGGGGCCGAGATTGCCCACGATCTGACAACGTTGTCAACTTGCGGTCACGCCGCCCTAACGAATGCCCGAAAAGTACAGGATGCCGGGGTTTTCCCTGCTGCGGCGCAACATGGCGGAGCGCCTCCGCCAGCCCCGCCCAGACTGGGTTTGCGCTGCCTTCTGGCTTGTCGGACAAAGTTGTGACACCGTTGAGCCAACGGATGTCGTGCAGGTCAAATACGACATGGCCGTAACGCCGCGGGGCGCTCCCCGCGTTCCTGGAGGGGAGTCCTGATCACATGTCCACGCCCAATACCGGCGGCCCGCCGCAGCGCTATCTCGGCTCGATCGCGATCGTCGGCGCGCTGTTCTTCGTCTTCGGCTTCGTCACCTGGCTCAACGGCCCGCTGATCTCGTTCGCGCAGCTGGCGTTCGACGTGAGCGAATCGCTCGCGTTCCTCATTCCGAGCGCCTTCTACATCTCGTACTTCTGTCTTGCCCTGCCCTCGTCTTCGATTCTCAAGATGACCGGCATGAAGAAGGGCATGGCCCTGGGCCTGTTCCTGATGGCCGTCGGTGCGGCCGTATTCGCGCACTACACGACTCAGCGCATCTACCCCGGCGCAGTGACGGGCGTGTTCGTGATCGGCGCGGGTCTGGCGATTCTGCAGACCGCGGTCAATCCCTACATCAGCATTCTGGGACCGATCGAAGGCGCGGCCCAGCGCATCGCGATCATGGGCATCTGCAACAAGCTCGCCGGTTGGGCGGCGCCCTACGTCATCGGCACGCTCGTCATGCATGGCATGGGCGACGTGGCCAGTCAGGTCGCAGGCGCCGATGCCGCGACGAAGGCGGCAGTCCTCAACGAGTTCGCCGCGCGCATCCATACCCCTTACATGATCATAGCGGGGCTGCTCGCCCTCTTCGCGGTGGGCATCCTGTTCTCGCCATTGCCGGAAATTCAGGCCGAAGAAGTCAACGCCGAGGGCTCGGAGGCCATGTCCGGCGCCAAGCCGATCGGACTGCTCCAGTTTCCTCATGTTTGGTTGGGCGCCCTGTGCATCTTCGTATACGTGGGCGCCGAGGTGATGGCCGGCGATGCGATCGGCACCTACGGCCGTGCCTTCGGGCTGCCGCTGGACGAAACCAAGCTGTTCACTGGCTATACCCTGGGGGCGATGCTGGCCGGCTACATCGTCGGGCTCATCCTGATTCCGCGATTCGTCTCTCAGGAACGCTATCTCGGCCTTTCTGCGATCCTGGGCGTGGCGCTGACCATCGGCGCCTATTTGACCCAGGGCATCGTCTCGGTAGGCTTCGTCGCCGCGCTGGGCTTCGCCAACGCCATGATGTGGCCGGCGATCTTCCCGCTCGCGATCCAGGGCTTGGGACGACTCACCGAGAAGGGCTCGGCATTGCTGATCATGGGTATCGCAGGCGGCGCGGTCATTCCGCAACTGTTCGTGCATCTGAAGCAGCACTACGACTTCCAGGCCGTGTTCGCGCTGCTGATGATCCCCTGCTACCTCTACATCCTGTACTTCGCCCTGCGCGGCCACCGCGCCGGCCTGCGCCGCGCCGCGGCGGTCGGCACGCCGTCGGCACAACGTGCGTGACCTGGACGCGGCGGGCCGGCACATCCGGTCCGCCGCGAACGCCGATACCATGGGCGCCCGATACCGGCGCCAGGTCACTCAGGACTCATGCAGCAAGCGGATACGAGCTCGGCCGCGACACCCGCGGGCGACACGCAGTACACCAAGGACTGGTTCCAGTCCCATGTGCGCAACTGGGAGCGCTGGCTGGACGGTTTCCGCGACCGCCCGGGCCTGCGCTTTCTCGAGATCGGCAGCTTCGAAGGCCGCTCCACCGTGTGGCTGCTGCAGAACATCCTGACCCAGCCCGACAGCCGCATCGACTGCATCGACCTGTTCCGCCCCGACCCGCTGCAGGGCGACTACCACCAGCGCTTCCGCGCCAACGTCGCGCCGTGGAAGCAGCGGGTCGCCGAATTCAAGGGACCCAGTGCCGAGCAGTTGGGCCGCGTGACCGGCCCCTACGACCTGGTCTACGTCGACGGCTGGCATACCGCGTTCGGCGCGCTCGCCGACGGCGTGATGTCCTGGCCGCTGCTCAAGGTCGGCGGGCTGATGATCTTCGACGACTACCTGTGGATGCCGCCGGCCTACTACGAGGCCAGCAAGCCCAACAAGCTGGTGCGCGAGTTCTGGCGCGCGCTGGGCAAGCGCTGGCAGGACCGGGCGATCGCGCGGATCGCCGCGCAGACGCCCAAACTGGGCATCGACGCCCTGCTGCGCACGCTGGAAGGCCAGTACGAACTGGTCGAGCGCGGCTATCAGCTGGCGATCCGCAAGACCCGCGGCTTCGACGACGTGACGCTGGAACTGGACACCTGAACCCGGCCGCGCGCCTGTGCCGAAGCCGGCGGCCCGCGGGCGCCGCTTGCGTCGCGTCGGCGCCCGAGTAGGCTAGGCGACACGCCTGCGCGTTGCGAACGCCATGGCGGCTCCGATCGACTACCCCGAGGCAGCGGTGCGCCGACCCACGATCAAAGACGTCGCCGAACGCGCGCAGGTCTCGCTGAAAACCGTCTCGCGCGTCATCAACGACGAGCCCAGCGTGCACGCCCGCACCCGTGCGCGGGTCAACCAGGCCATCGCCGAACTCGACTACCGCCCCGACCCGTCGGCACGCAGCCTGCGCAGCGCGCAGCCGTACGCGATCGGCGTGGTCTACGACAATCCGAACCCGTACTACATCATCAGCGTGCAGAACGGCGTGCTCGCCGCCTGCCGCGAAACCGGCTACGGCCTGCAGATCCATCCCTGCGACTCCTCCTCGCCGCTGCTGGCCGCCGACCTGATCGACCTGGTCCAGGGCGCGCGCCTGGCCGGCCTGGTGCTGGCGCCGCCGATGTCCGAGCGCATGGAACTGGTCAGCGAACTGGTCGCGCACGGCATCCGCCTGGTGCGCATCGTCTCGGCCGCCGAGGACCCGCAGGACGGCGCACCCTGCGTCTGGGTCGACGACCGCGACGCCGCCTACGACATCACCGAGCACCTGATTCAGCTCGGCCACCAGCGCATCGGCTTCCTGTGGGGCGGAAAATCGCACCGCTCCAGCTGGGAACGCTACAAGGGCTACGCGCAGGCCCTGGCCGACTACGGCATCGGCGAAGACGAGGACCTGGTGCTGCCGGGCGACTATTCCTTCGACGACGGCTTCCGCGGCGCGCGCCGTTTGTTCGCCCTGCCCAACCGGCCGACCGCGATCTTCGGCAGCAACGACGAGATCGCCGCCGGCGTGCTCGCGGCGGCGAAGTCCAGCGGCATGCACGTGCCCTACGACCTGTCGATCGCCGGCTTCGAGGACAGCCCGTTCTCCAAGCAGTCCTGGCCGACCCTGACCACCGCGCGCCAGGCCACCGAGGAGATCGCGCGCCACGCGGCCTACCGCCTGATCGCCGACCTGCGCCGCGAGACCGACCAACCCTTGCAGATGCCGGGCAACGAGGGCTTCAGCCCGATCCTGGTGGTGCGCGGCTCGACCGCCCCGCCGCGGCCCGAGCGCGGCTGAGGCGCGACGCGAATCGCCGCGCGCTTGGCTTTGGCGTTCGCCTCCCGATCCGCCGCGCGGTCCGCCTTGGGGTAGGAGCGGCGTAAGCCGCGACCACGTCGCAGCCGAAAGTTTCGCAATCGCGGCTCACGCCGCTCCCACAGGAAGCGCCCGTGTCGCTGCGCCGCGGCGCGCCCAACCAGCGCACGGCAAGCCCGCTTCGCTTTGGCGCCCGCCCTGCGGTTCGCGCTTTGGGGTAGGAGCGGCGTAAGCCGCGACCACTTCGCAGCCGAAGGTTTCGCAATCGCGGCTCACGCCGCTCCCACAGGAAGCGCCCGTGTCGCTGCGCCGCGGCGCGCCCAACCAGCGCACGGCAAGCCCGCTTCGCTTTGGC
>NZ_LMIK01000010.1:167244-167557 GCF_001428685.1 Lysobacter sp. Root76
GTTTCGCAATCGCGGCTCACGCCGCTCCCACAGGAAGCGCCCGTGTCGCTGCGCCGCGGCGCGCCCAACCAGCGCACGGCAAGCCCGCTTCGCTTTGGCGCCCGCCCTGCGGTTCGCGCTTTGGGGGAGGAGCGGCGTAAGCCGCGACTACGTCGCAGCCGAAGGTTTCGCGGTCGCGGCTTACGCCGCTCCTACAGGAAGCGAGCGTGTCGCTGCGCCGCGGCGCGCCCAACCAGCGCACGGCAAGCCCGCTTCGCTTTGGCGCCCGCCCTGCGGTTCGCGCTTTGGGGTAGGAGCGGCGTAAGCCGCGACC
>NZ_LMIK01000011.1:0-735 GCF_001428685.1 Lysobacter sp. Root76
GCTTGTTTGTGGTGCCGAGTACGGATTCTCTTGCATACAGGTCTAACGCCTGAATTAAGCCGAGCCGCGAAGCGGCTTCGGCTTGAATGAATTGTTAGGGGGCAGCCCGATCAAGTTGAGCCATCTCCTCTTGTGTGTAGAACTTTAGACGTTCTACGCGCTGACCGTTAAGAAAGTTTAGTGAGGGGCCGTAGTCGTAACCGGGCGATTCAATCGTCCCAGACAGGCCATGTATGCGAGCGATGTCGTATCCGTCACAGAAGTAGATTGTGGTGCCGCCATCTGCCGGTGCGAATGGCGCTTGCGGGCATTCCGGGTGCCCGCCAGAAAGAATCTTCCCATAGCTTGTCCAGGCGGACTGAACGATGGATGCCTGATCTGGTGATAGAGCTGAAAGATAAATGCCAAAGTTCTCGTCTGTGTCTGAGATGATCTTCACGGACTCGGGCAGGCGACGCTTGGAAGGGTTTGTGGGAAGTCCGGTATCTGGGTTGACGTCGTAACCTGGGTATCCGGGATCATCGGCTTCTTGAACGTCCGCGACCACTGGAGTTTCACGAGCGCACGCGCAGACCAAGGCGAGTAGAAGTAGAACTGTCAGTTTGCGCATGAGATTGCTCTGCCCCCTAACGCCTGATTAAGCCGAGCCGCGAAGCGGCTTCGGCTTGAATGAATTGTTAGGCCCTAGTCTGCCAGCAGGACGTCGCAAGGGACACCGCCATTGAAGATGACGTT
>NZ_LMIK01000011.1:745-70232 GCF_001428685.1 Lysobacter sp. Root76
AGAACCGGGGGTGTCAGTGAATGAGAAGCCATCTAGAGCTAGCTCTCCATGACCCTCAATGAACTCACGAGCGGAAGCGCTAGCATGTACGTAGGACATTGCAGAGACGACTAATGGGTTGGGCTGCAAGAGCGCTTGCTTGGCAATAGCCAACGCGGCCGCACTTGGGGTGTGTGAGTCTCCGGGGAGATCAATGAGCACGTCACCCGCAGATGTGGCTATAGATTGAGATAGCCAATAGTCGCGGGGCTTGTGGTGATGCGTGAGTAGACCAAGGTCAGGGTCTTGGAAGGTTTTTGGTTTGCGCCAGAACATGGTCTAGGGCCTAACGCCTGAATTAAGCCGAGCCGCGAAGCGGCTTCGGCTTGAATGAATTGTTAGACCGCGTGCGCGGCATAGGGCAGCGCCCTGTCGGCAGATGTTTGGCTGATTGGGTGAGCCCAAAGTGAAACCGCCAGAACACCTACATGTAAAACCAACAGGAAGAGATTGCGGCGGTCAACGCGTGACCGCAGAGGCTCTGAATTGTTTGATTTCGTCATGGCATGACCCTCCTTTCCGGACATGTTCGGATTTTTGCAGACAACCTGCGTGGTGAGTTCTACCGACTGACGCTGCTCCAGAGTTTGCACTCCCCTATGCCGCGCGAATGGATCTTAGCTTTTCTAGTGGATCGTGTAGCGGCTCCAAAGCGGTCTAACGCCTGAATTAAGCCGAGCCGCGAAGCGGCTTCGGCTTGAACGAATTGTTAGGCCTCACGCAGAGACCTTGCGATGACGGAGGAAGAGACCAAGCATCATCCCCGCGACCATAGCTACGAACAGACTAAGCCACTCTAGCGCTACAAGCAGAAATGGAACATGTCCCAGCAGAGGCGAGAGCATGACGCCGGCGGCTATTGACAGTACCCAGTAAACAGAAAGCACCAAGAATGCGTGTAACAGCGTGCGGGCCGTTTGCCGAATTGAAAGATGGGTAAAGATTGCGAGGCCGGCGAAGAATGCAGCTATGTCACCGGACGAGAAGAGGGAGCTCGTGCCGGGCGAAAAGAACCCGACTGCCATTCCGATCACGAATTGGACGGCGAACAAGAACAAGCCGTAAGTCAGGATCTTTTTCCAGCTAATCATGAAATTCTCTATGAGGCCTAACGCCTGAATTAAGCCGAGCCGCGAAGCGGCTTCGGCTTGAATGAATTGTTAGGCGCGTGCCCGGGAAACTCCAAACAGAGGTACTGCTGCGCCCTACGAACAGGAGAATTGTACGGTAGCGAGAGAATGTCACTGGCCCAAGTTATGAACTGCGGTACGACCGACGTCTCGACGAACTCCCGAGCATCACGGGCCAGGGACGATGGGACTACGCCCGCCCGGATATAGAACCGCTCATGTGCCACGTTTGGATTGGGTGGCCAAAAGTACGCGTCAAAGAAGATGCGGGAATTAACGTGGCGCAGAGAGGTTTCGACAGTGATGCCGGCCGAGCGAAGTGCATCCTCAAGGCTGGATGAGCGAAGCACGAAGCTTGTGCCTTTTGGAAGGGGCTCTTTCTCGATAAGCATCTGCACGCGCCTAACGCCTGAATTAAGCCGAGCCGCGAAGCGGCTTCGGCTTGAATGAATTGTTAGACGCGAGTGCCACGCCCTTGGAGTCGCAAGGAATTATGCTGGCAATCTCCACCTTGTTGCATAGGACAGTGCCGTCCTGGTCCATGTGCGACTCAAAGTCCACCTGCAAAAGATCGCCAACGCGGCTAAACGAGAGGCTTGCGAGGCAGTCATCCGAGTAGCCGGGTGGGAGAGAGCTACTTTGCATATCGTGCATCACGATCGTGACGCGGTGGTGCTTTTCCAAAGCGTAGTAGCCAGCCGAATCAACCTGATCGGTCATGGCGAATAGATGAACGGTCACCGTGAAGGCGCCGGCATCGCTATGGGTTGCCAGAACGTTGGCATCGTGAAATGACGGCCAGTAACCCATGGCCTCAACGAGTGCTTTTCCATTTTCAACCAACTGTGATGTTTCCATCGCGCCTAACGCCTGAATTAAGCCGAGCCGCGAAGCGGCTTCGGCTTGAATGAATTGTTAGGCACGCCGCACGGGAGCGCCAAGGGCCCAATGCTAACGTGCCCGGAACGCGCGTTGCTTAGCTGGAACGCCATGAGCCCCCTCCCGAACTTGCTCAAGCATGACGAGGCGCTTGAAGAAGGCCTTGCGGCCTTGCGATGTGCCGCCATTCTCGTAGCCCCACAAGCAACGGCCTATCTCAGCATTGAGCTGATCTAGCGGCAATTCCGCCAGGACATCGGGATCTTGTTCTTTGATGATGGGAGTCGCCATTGCGGGCCTAACTACGATTAGACCTCAAAACGAGGTGTAACACGGATTGTGGACATGGCACCTGAGGCCGGTCAATCAGATTTTCGCAAGCTACTCAAAGATCTATAGCGACACCTCGATTCGGTTGGGCGTGAAACATTGAGGGTGTTTAACTGCATGGGAACCATCTAGCGCCCGGCACCGATTCCCTTGCGGTCATAAGCAGTTCGCGGGCTAGACTGACAAGGCCCAAACCGCTCAAGAAGTTTCGACACAGGGGAAGCACTTACTTTGTGGAAGCGGGACACCGATACCGCTCGCCCGCTTCACCCCCGCAGACACGACCGCCTCCGCCGACTATCCTGCGATTCGTCCACGCGCCCAACCGTAACCAGGAACCCCGATGAATCCGAACACCCAACAGGACCTCGCCCGACTGTTCATGCGCATCGTCCTGGGCGCGCTGATCCTGCTGCACGGCATCGCCAAGCTCAAAGGCGGTATGGGCGGCATTGTCGGGCTGGTCGAGTCGCACGGCCTGCCGGGCTTCCTGGGCTATGGCGTGCTGCTGGGCGAGGTGTTGGCGCCGATCCTGCTGATCATCGGCTGGCATGCGCGCGTCGGCGGTGCGCTGATCGCGATCAACATGCTGTTCGCGATCTTCCTGGTCCACCTGGGCCAGCTCAACAATCTCAACGACCAGGGCGGCTGGGCCTTGGAGTTGCAGGCCATGTTCCTGGTCTCGGGCGTGGCCCTGGCCCTGCTCGGTCCGGGCAGCTTCAGCGCCAACGGCAAGTAAGCGCGGCCCATTCCGCGGACGCGACCACACGGTTGCGTCCGTCGCGCTTGGTCGCGTACGGGGACCGATCGGCGCAAGTGGGCAATGGCCCGCCCACGCTCATCGAAAGCGGCGCCGCGGCGGCCGTAGCGCGGCCACCGGCGCAACCACGCGCAACGCGCGCAGGCCGGCGGCCCAAGCCGCTTACAGCCTGTGCACGCGGAACTTGCGCCCCTTGATCTTGCCTTCGCGCAGACGCGCCAGCGCCTGCGCAGCCTGCGCGCGCGCGACCGCGACGTAGGAGCGGGTCGGGAACACGTCGATCTTGCCGACCTGGTCGGCCTTGAGTCCGGCATCGCCGGTGAGGGCGCCGAGCACGTCGCCGGGGCGCAGCTTGTCGGTACGGCCGGCGTCGATGCGCAGGGTCGTCATCGGCGCGACCGGCACGTTGCTGGCCTTGCCGGCCAGCGGTGCAGCGCGTTCCCAGCGCAGCGGCCGGCCCTGGCGCTCCTCGATCGGTTGGGCGCGCGCGACTTCGCGCGGGCTGCACAGGCTCAGCGCGACGCCGCCGCGGCCGGCGCGACCGGTGCGGCCGATGCGGTGGATATAGACGTCCGGATCGGTCGGCAGCTCATAGTTCACCACCGCCGACAGCTCGTGCACATCCAGGCCGCGCGCGGCGACGTCGCTGGCGACCAGCACGTTGCAGCTGCGGTTGGCGAAGCGCACCAGCACTTCGTCGCGGTCGCGCTGCTCCATGTCGCCGTGCAGGGCCAATGCGGTGAAGCCGTAGTGGCTCAGCGAGCCGACCACTTCCTCGGTGTCGCGGCGCATGTTGCAGAACACCACGCAGGAGTCGGGGCGGAACTCCAGCAGCAGCGCGGCCAGCAGCGGCGTCTTCTTGGCCGGCTCGACTTCGTAGAAATGTTGTTCGACCGCGGGCTGATCGGCGGCCCCCTCGACCGTGACCTCGACCGGCTCGCGCATCATCTTCGCGGCCAGGCTGCGGATCGCGTCCGGGAAGGTGGCCGAGAACAACAGGGTCTGGCGCTTGCGCGGGGTCTTGCCGACCAGTTCGCGGATCGGCTCTTCGAAGCCCATGTCGAGCATGCGGTCGGCCTCGTCCAGTACCAGCACCGAGACCGCGTCCAGACGCAGCGCCTGCTTGCGCACCAGTTCCTGCAGGCGCCCGGGCGTGCCGACCACGACGTGCGGGGCATGCTCCAGCGAGGCCAGCTGCGGCCCCAGCGGCATGCCGCCGCAGAGCACCGAGATCTTCAGATTGGGAATCGCGAAGGCGAGCTTGCGCAGCTGACGCCCAACCTGATCGGCCAGTTCGCGGGTCGGGCACAGCACCAGGGCCTGGGTCCGGCCATCGGCCGGGTCCAGCCGATGCAGCAGGCCCAAGCCGAATGCGGCGGTCTTGCCGCTGCCGGTCGGGGCCTGCGCGATCAGGTCGCGGCCTTCCAGCAGGGCCGGCAGGCCCTGGGCCTGGATGGGGGTCATGCGCTCGTAGCCGAGCGCGGCCACGCCCTGCAACAGGGCGGGCGACAGCGGGAGGGAGGCGAAATCGTCGGTCTGGCTCATGCGCCATGATCGCAGCATTGGCCCGAGCCTGCGCTCCAACGTCGCCGCGCGGGCCCGCCGCGCCGTATGCTGCCCACGCAGGCACGGCCCAGGGACGGCCGCCGCGGCCAGATCGGACGCTAGACGGAGCGCGTGCATGGAACCGCAATTCCTCCACATCCGGGTGCTGCTCGGCATCATCCTGGGCCTGGCGATCACCACCCTGCTCAAGGGCATGGCGCGCTTCGTCCAGCACCCCGGCCGGGACCGCATCTATTGGGTGCACCTGGGCTGGGCGGTGTCGATGTTCATCGCGCTCATCCATTTCTGGTGGTGGGAGTTCCGCCTGATCCACGTCCATGCGTGGACCATCACCGCTTACGCGTTCCTGATCTTCTACGTGGTGGTGCTGTTCCTGCTGTGCACCCTGCTGTTCCCCGACGACATCGGCGACTACAGCGGCTGGCAGGATTACTTCCAATCCCGGCGCAAATGGTTCTTCGGGATCATGGCGCTGAGCTATCTGATCGACTTCATCGACACCGCGATCAAGGGCAGCGTGTATTTCCACAGCCGCGGCCCCGAGTACCCGTTGCGCAACCTCGCCTTCGTGCTGATGTGCCTGATCGCGATGCGCACACGCTCGGAACGGTTCCACCGCGTGTTCGTGGTTGTGGCCATCCTCTACGAGCTGTCCTGGATCTACCGTCTGTACAACTTCGTCGACTGAGCACCGGAGCGCAAGGCATGGATGCGGAAACCCTGAGGTTCCTGATCACGATAGTCGGCGCGACCGCCACTTTCTGTTGGGGCCTGTGGACCTGGCGCACCGCGCGGCGCGATCAATTGCAGGCGCAGCGCCAGGAAGGCGAGCGGCTGGCCGAGGCGCGGCGCATCGAAGCGACCCGGCCCTTCCTGGAAAAGCAGCTGGAGCTCTACGCCGAAGCGGCGCGGGTGTGCGCGCGCATCGCATCCGCGCACGACGGCGCCGACGCCGTCGCCCGCTTCTGGGAGTTGTATTGGGGCGAACTTGCGCTGGTGGAGAACCGCGAGGTCGAAGCCAAGATGGTGCAGTTCGGGCAGGCGCTGCAGTACATGCCCGAGGATCGCTCGGAACTGCGCCATCGCGCGCTGGAGCTTGCGGCCGCCTGCCGCGCGTCGCTGGCCCGATCCTGGGGCGTGGACGCCTGGGTCGCGCCGGATCTGGCCTCGGAACGCTCCGGACCGCCGAAGCGGGCATAGCGCTCGCGCAACGGACCGCACGGCCGCGCCGCCGCCCGTCGGCGGCCGCTTGACAACGGCATCGGCTGGAAATAAATATTTAGCAAATTAGTTAAATCATGAAATCAAGCCCGCGCCGAGCCTCGTTACGGGACCGCCAAAGGCTTAGCCGGAGTCCGCCATGCATGCACTGCCCGACAGCCTGAGCTCGCACCGCGTGCGCGCCCAGCCCGATGCCGCCGCCGCGGTGCGCGCCGTCAGCGAAGGCCACGTGGTCTGGGAACCGGTGCGCTCCTTGTGGTTCACGGCGATGGCCGCGGGCGCGATCGTCGGCGGCGCGTTGCACTTCACTTGGGCAGCCTTAGTCTTGTTCGTGCTCAGTACTGCGACCGTGCTGCTGCTCGGCCACTCGCTGGGCATGCACCGCAAGCTGATCCACGACAGTTTCGACTGCCCTAAGTGGCTGGAGTACCTGCTGGTCTACTGCGGCGTGCAGGTCGGCCTGGCCGGTCCGCTCGGCCTGGTCCGCAGCCACGACCTGCGCGACTACGCCCAGCGCCTGCCCGATTGCCACGACTACCTCGCCCATCGCCGGCCGTTCCTGGTCGACGCCTGGTGGCAGTTGCACTGCGAACTGCGGCTGGCCGATCCGCCGCCGATCGCGATCGAAGCGCGCATCGCCGACGACCGCGTCTATCGCTTCCTGCAACGCAGCTGGATGGCCCAGCACCTGCCCTGGGCACTGCTGTTCTTCGCCCTGGGCGGTTGGGGCTGGGTGTTCTGGGGCGTGTGCGCACGCGTGACGGCGGGCGTGTTCGGGCATTGGCTGGTCGGCTACTTCGCCCACAACCACGGCGGCATGCATCACGAAGTACGCGGCGCCGCGGTGCAAGGGCGCAACGTGCGCTTCGCTTCGCTGCTGACCATGGGCGAGAGCTGGCACAACAACCATCACGCGTTTCCGGGCTCGGCGCGGCTGGGGCTGTATCCGGGCGAATGGGATCCGGGCTGGTGGACGCTGCGCGCGCTGGAGCGGATCGGATGGGCGAGTCGATTGCGCGAGCCCGCGGACCTGCCGCGACGACCCGAACTGCAGCGCTTACCGGAACCTGAGCCGGCACCCTGCGCGTTCTGCCAAGGCCTGCGCGCGCGGGTGCTGTCGTGAGCGCGCCCGCCCCTGGATCGCCCACTACCGCACCTGCGCGCCGAACCTGGCTGTGGCCATTGCTGGCGGGACTGGTCGCCGGCATCACCTTGCGACTGGTGTTCAACGGCCGGCTCGACGGCCGCTACGAAACCATGATGCTGTCGTTCGTTCTGCTGGCGCCGCTGCTGGTCGGCATGGTCGCCGTCTACGTAGCCGAACGTCACGTGCGCCGCAGCTGGGGCACCTATGCGGGCGTCGGCGCGATGGCGAACCTGATCTTCGTCGCCGGCACCTTGCTCACCAGCCTGGAGGGTGCGATCTGCGTGTTCTTGGCGCTGCCGGTGTTCGTCGTCATCGGCAGTTTCGGCGGCTTGCTGATGGGTGCGATCTACCGCTATCTGAAGCGCCCGCGCCAGACGCTGTACGGCTTCATGCTGCTGCCGCTGGTATTGGGGGCGATCGAGAACCCGCACCCCGAAGGCCGGGTCGAACGCATCGAGCGCCGCATCCTGATCGCCGCGCCGCCCGCGGAAGTCTGGCGCCAGCTGATGACCGCCGACGCGATCCGCCCGGACGAAGTCGATGCCGCCTGGACCTACCGCATCGGCGTGCCCAAGCCGCTGGCCGGGATCGTGCGGCAAACGCCGACCGGACTGGTGCGCGAGGTGCGCATGGGCAAGGGCATCCACTTCCAGCAGATGTCGACCGACTGGAGGCCGCAGCGCTACGTGAGCTGGCGCTACCATTTCGATGAAGATTCGGTGCCGGCCGGCGCCCTCGACGACCACGTGCGCATCGGCGGCGAGTACTTCGAACTGCTCGACACCGCCTACACCCTGACCCCGCGCGCCGGCGGCACCGAGCTGGCGATGACCCTGGACTACCGCGTCAGCACCGCCTTCGACTGGTACGCCGCGCCGCTGGGACGCTGGCTGCTGGGCGGCCAAAGCGAGACCCTGCTGTCGTTCTACCGACGCCGCGCCGAGGCCCGCCACCGGCCGGCGGCGCCCCCGACCTCCGGTTGACCCCACCACCCGCTACGTTGCCCAAACCGGCTGTGATGTTTCCCCCCACGCCGCGAATCATGTGTTGGACTAAGGCGGAACCGGCGGCATCGGCATGGAACGGTTGGGGTTGGAGGGGACGGCTGGCATGGACAACGCGCGGCAACGCTTCGGCGAGCTGCTGGAGGCGCATCGCAAGATCGTCTTCAAGGTCGGCAACACCTATTGCCGGCATCCCGACGACCGCGCCGACCTGGCCCAGGAGATCGCAACCCAGCTGTGGCGCGCGTACCCGAGCTACGACCCGGCGCGGTCGTTCTCGACCTGGATGTACCGGATCGCGCTGAACGTGGCGATCTCGTTCGTGCGCAGCGACGGTCCGCGCCGACGCAACGCCGTGCCGCTGGACCAGGACCTGCACGAACTGCCCGACGAACGCGCCGGCGACCACGAAGCCGCGCAGCGCGTGCGCGATCTGCACCGCTTCATCGGCCAGCTCGAACCGCTCAATCGCGCCTTGTTGCTGCTGTACCTGGAAGACCGCAGCTACCGCGAGATCGCCGATGTGCTCGGCATCAGCGAAACCAACGTCGCCACCAAGATCAGCCGGCTCAAACAACGCATCCGCAGCGAACTGCCGGGCTGAGCACGGCGCGCGCGAACTCTTCCCACCCCGCGGCACACGACACGATGGGCGCACTCACGATGGAACTCGACGATCTCAAACAAGCCTGGCAGGACCTCGACCGCAAGCTCGAGCGCCAGCACGCCATGGACCTGCTGCGCTTCCGCGAGGAACGCGGCAGGCGCCTGAAGTCCGGTCTATGGCCGCTGGTCCTAGGGCAGGCCCTGCAGATGCTGTTCGGCCTCGCGATGCTGCTGCTCGGCGTCGAGCTGTGGACCAGCCACCACGATGTCCCGCACCTGTTGGTGTGCGGCCTGATCGTGCACGTCTACGGCGTGGCCCTGATCGCCTGCGGCGGCATGGTGCAGGCGATGATCGCGGCGGTGGACTACTCGGCGCCGGTGCTGGATATCCAGAAGCGCTTGGCGCGCTTGCGCAAGTTCTACGTGCGCACCGGCATGGTCGTGGGCCTGGCCTGGTGGCTGATCTGGATGCCGGTCATGGCGGCGGTCTTCATGATCCTGTTCGGCGCGGACCTGTACCTCAACGCGCCGTCGGTGTTCGCGATCGGCGCCGCGGTCGGTGTGGCCGGCCTGCTCGCGACCTGGTGGTTCCACCGCTGGTCGCGCCAGCCCAGCCGCCCGCGCCTGGCCAAAGCGATGGAAGACAGCGTCACCGGCCGCAGCCTGCGTCGCGCCCAGGCCCTGGCCGACGAGATCGCGCGCTTCGAGCGCGACTGAGCCGCGCGAAGGCGCGGCAGGCACTCAGAGTTGGATCGACGACAACACGCGCCGACGCGATCGCGGCGCTTTCCCCCGCGGCCGGCTCAACCGGCCGCTTTTTTCGCACGCCGGCTTTCGCGCTTGAGCGGACCGCCGACCGGGCAGATCTCGAACGCGAACTGGGTCAGGGTGTTGACCAGGTTGTCGGGCACCAGCTTGTAGACCACGAACTGCCCGCGCCGCTCGCTGTCGATCAGGCCGGCATTGACCAGCACCGACAAATGGCGGGAGACCGCGGGTGCGCTCATGTTGAAACGCGCAGCGATATCGCCGGCCGGCAGTTCCTGCTCGGACAGATAGGCCAGAATCTGCCGCCGCGGCGTGGACGCCAGCGCTTCGAAGATCTTGTCCTGTTTCATAACTGAGCGCTCATGGCTGGGCTTACGTGATCGGAACGACGACGGCCCGCGAGGGCCGGGGTGCAGGTATCGCGCCGCGCGAGAACATCATAGCCCTCCGCGTCGCGCCGGTATGAGCGCGGGCGAAACCGGCCGCGCGCGGCGGCCGGAATCCGTACGCGAGCGAGCCGCGGCGGGTTGCGTGAACCCGTCGCGGCCCGGCGCTGCGGCGTCTTGCGGCGTCGCAAGGCGGCCTCAGCGCAGATGCGCCGGCAGCGGCGGCGGCGCGCCGTGGCCGGCAGCGGCGGCGATTTCCTGCTCGTAGCGCAGGTCCTTCATCCAGCCCGAGACCACCCGGCCGTAGCGCGAGATCATCATCATGTTGAAGAAGTGCATGGCGCCGAGCATCAGCACCGAGACGCCGATCTTGCTGCCGATATGGGCGATCGGGTTGCTGATCAGGGCGTCGGCGCTCCAACCGTCCAGGCGGACCGCGATGAAGCCGACGTTGATGAGGTAGAAGCCGACCACGAGCAGGTGATTGGTCGATTTGGCCAGGATTTCGTTCTGGCCGAAGCACATCACCAGGAACACCTCGCCGTTGCGCGACAGGGTCCGGGCCACCCAGATGGTCATGGCGATGGAGATGGCCAGGTAGGCCAACAGGCTGAGCTGGGTCAGCAGTTGTTCGTTGATCATGGTCGTCCGCCTCTATGGTTTAGTCATTTGCTTATTTAACTAAAATGCTAAATCAATGCCAAACGAAGTCAAGCGCCGTCCGTCGGGCGACGCGGGACAGGATGAGGATGGGAGGGTCGAACGCCGGCGTTAGGGGCAGGCGAGGCCGCGGCTGGGCGGACCAGGGATCGCAGCGTGAGTAGGCCGCCGGGAGCGGCCATGGCGCTAAGTCGGGGATGTACAGGGCCTCTAGGCCCAGGCGGCGGCGCTACACCACCGCTCGCCAAGCCGGGCAGGACGATGCAAACCGCAACGCCCTGCCCCGCATTGCTGCGGCGCGGATCAGGCGCGCGCGCGCTTCGGAAAACCGACCATGCGCTTGAGGTCTTCGTCCCACAGCTTCAGTCGCGCGCACTTGAGGCTGGACCACAGGGTCAGCTTGGGCGCGGCCTGCAGCAGCGGGCTGGACTCGTAAGCCTCGCGCAGACGGTAGTTCGGGATGCGGCTGGCGAGATGGTGGATGTGGTGGTAACCGATGTTGCCGGTGAACCAATGCATCACCCGCGGCAGGTCGTAGAACGAGCTGCCGGCGATCGCGGCCTCATGCGAGTTCCAATCGTCCTTGCGCGTCCAGTAAGCGTCTTCGAAGGTGTGCTGGACGTAGAACAGCCACACGCCCATCGCGCCGGCCAGCAGCACGATCGGCAGATGCACCATCAGCACGGTGTGCCAGCCGATCGTAAAGCCCATCGCGACGAAGGCGACGATCAGCATGAGGTTATTGAGCAGCACGCTCGCCCATTCCTTCTTCCAGGTGAAGGGCAGGTCGAACGGGAAGCGGTGCTTGAGCACGAACTGGTACATCGGGCCGATGCCCAGCAGTACCGGCGTGCTGCGGTAGAAACGGTAGCTCATGCGGCCGAGCCAGGAACGCGCGCGGTACTCGGCGACGGTCAGGGTCTCGATGTCGCCCATCTCGCGGCGGTCGAGGTTGCCCGAGGTGCCGTGGTGGACGGCGTGGGTCTTCTTCCAGTAGCCGTAAGGGAACAGGGTCACCAGGCCCAGGCAGCGGCCGACGATGTCGTTGGCGCGGCTGCTGGCGAAGAACGAACCGTGTCCGCAATCGTGCTGGATGATGAAGATGCGCACGTACAGGCCTGCCGCGGGCAGCGACAGCAGCAGCGTCCAGCCGTAGCCCCACTGCGCGACCACGCTCCAGGCCATCAAGGTCCAGATCGCGGCGAAAGGAACCAGGGTGTTGATCAGTTGCCAGACCGCTCGTCCCAGGTGCGGCTTGGCGAAGCGCGCGCACAGCTGGCGCAGGTTGGGTACGGAAGCTTGCGTATCGTCTGCGGCGCTCAAGCGGGATTCTCCAGATGAAGCCCCATTGTCGGCGTCGGCTGATGTCCTAGCAATGACGTTCGCTGGCGTATGGTTGTGATCGTCATTCAGATTCGCAGCGCCGGCCCCATCGCCGCTACCCTATCGGCATGGCCGCCTGGCACGTCTACCTGATCGAATGCCGCGACGGCAGCCTCTACACCGGGGTCGCGGTCGATGTGGCGCGCCGTTACGCCCAGCACACGGCCGGCAAAGGCGCCCGCTACACCCGCTCGCATCCGCCGCTGCGGCTCCTGGTCAGCTTCGAATACCCGGACCGATCGGCGGCCTTGCGCGCGGAATATGCGATCAAGCGGCTCAGTCCGGAGCGGAAATGGGCCTTGGGGGCCGGGGCTCGACCGCCGTCGGGCTGAACCGAGGGCTGAGCGGGAGCAAAACATCGACTTGGGCGGACCCTTGGGTCAGCCAGGGAAAGGGGCCTGCAGGCGCAGCGGGCGGAAGCCTTTGGGCTTGGGTAACGAAACCATCGCAGAGGCGGCGGAGTTCGCGATCGCGGCTTACGCCGCTCCTACCCCATGGCTAAGCGGAGGAGATCCGGCGGCCGAGAGAGGCCGGCGGCGATGCGCTTGGCCCCAGCCGAGGTTGCCTCTAGGCGCCGGCGTTCGGGATCAGCACGATCTTGCCGGCTCGCTCGCCGGCAGCGGCGGCCGCGACCGCTTGCTTGATCCGATCGATCCCGTACGTCGCCTGCACCCGCGCATGCAACTTGCCCTGCGCGATCAAGCCGGCCAGCTCGCCGAACAAGGCCGCCCGTTGCTCCGACGGCGCGTTGCGGTACCAGCGCGCCAGCCAGAACCCGCGCAGGGCCACATCGCGGAACACCAGCGACGCCGGCGACATGGCGCAGGGCTCGCCGCTCATGGCGCCGTAATTGACCACCACTCCGCCTTCGCCCAGGCATTGCGCCAGACGCTCGGTCGCCAGACCGCCGACCGCGTCCACGCCGAGCCGGATCTTCGCGCCGCCGGTCGCCTCGCGCACGCGCTTGGCCAGATCGTCGCCGTCGACCAGCACCGCGTCGGCGCCGAGCGCGAGCACGTCCTCGCGCGCCGACTCGCGGCGCACCACGTTGAGCGTCTTCAGTCCGCGCAAGGCGGCCAGTTGCACCAGATAGCCGCCGACCGCGGAATTGGCCGCGTTCTGGATCACCCACTCGCCCGGCTCCAGGTCGACGAATTCCGACAGCAGCAGGCGCGCGGTCGGCGGATTGACCGTGATCATCGACAGCTGCACCGGATCGGCGTCGTCGGGCAAGGGCGTCAACGAGCGCGCGTCGGCCACCACGTGCGTGGCCCAGGTCCCGCCGCCGATCGGCAGCAGCACGGTACGGCCGAGCGCGGGCGTGGACACGCCGTCGGCCAGGGCCAGCACGCGTCCCACGCCTTCGTTGCCGCCGACCGCCGGCAAGGGCGGCAGGATGCCGTACTGACCGGTCAGGGTCAGCAGGTCGGAGGGGTTGATCGGCGCCGCCAGCACTTCCACCAGCGCCTGGCCCGGTCCCAATGCGGGCACCTCGCACGCCACCGCTTCGATCACGTCCTGCGGCACCGGGCCGCGCGTCGCATACCTGGCCTGCTTCATGTCCGCACCCATCGTGGTCGCCCGCGCTCGGGCAAGAACGCCCACGTTACTCCGCCCGCTGCGAATCTGCGGCTTGCGCGTCGGCGTCGGCACTGCGACCCTGCGCATCGTTCTCCACGCGCCGGTGCCATGTCCCCGATCGAATTCGAACTCGACCGCGATCACGTCGAACTCAACCAGTTGCTGAAACTGGTTGGCCTGGCCCACAGCGGCGGCACTGGCAAGGCCATCGTCGCCAGCGGCGCGGTCACGGTCGACGGCCAGGTCGAGCTGCGCAAGACCTGCAAGATCCACGCCGGCCAGGTGGTGCGTCTGCAAGGGGTCGAAATCCGGGTGGTCGCGGCACGCTGAGTCGCGCGGCGGCCCACGGCGGGCAGCCCTGACTTTGGTTGGGCGACGAACGGCAGCGGGCCGGCCCACCGCCATCGCGCACCATGCGCCGATGCAGCCCTCGCCCGCCGCCGCCCGCCGTCATGCCGCGATCGCCCTCGCGGTCGCCGCCTCCGCCTACCTGGGCTCGCTCTACGTCCTGCAGCGACTGCCTGGCGCAAGCCTGGCCGATCCCTTGTTCCTGTTCGGCGTGATCGGGCTGGCGTTCCCGGCATTGGCCTGGGCGCTGACCCGCAAGCCGCAGCATCGGCCGCGTGCGCGGGGCCGCTCGCGCCTGCCGGGCGTGCTGATCTATCTGGCGGTGTTCTCGCTGCTGATCCTGGGCTGGGGCTTCAGCGCGATCAACCAGGCCGTGCCCGAGGACCCGGCGCAGTCGCTCGCCAAGCTCGCCTTGAAGCTGCTGACGATGGTGCTGCTGCCGGCCTGGCTGTTCCTGCGCCTGCGCGAGCGCGGCCCGGCGCCGTTCGGAGCGCGCCGGCTGTGGCTGGTGTTCGCGTTGATGTCGCTGGCCTACCTGGCGATGCAGGCGGTGTTCGGACGCGGCTTGATGTCCTTGTCGCAACTCGCCCCGGCCGCGATCACCCTGCTGTGGGCGATACCGCTGTGCTGGGTCTGGCAGACGCTGGAAGCGGGCCTGTGCGAGGAGTTCCTGTTCCGCCGCGTGCTGCAGGAACAGCTCGCGCTCGCCACCGGCTCGCAGGTCGCGGCAGTCGCCTGGGCCTCGCTGCTGTTCGGCCTGGCGCACGCGCCGGGCCTGTACCTGCGTGGCGCCAGCCTGCTCGAAGGCGTGGCCGAACCCACGCCGGGCTGGGCCGTCGCCTATTCGATCGCGATGATCGCGCCCGCCGGCATCGCCTTCGGCGTGCTGTGGGCGCGCACCCGTTCGCTGTGGCTGATCGTGCCGCTGCACGGCATGGTCGATCTGATCCCGCAACTGGCGCCCTTCATCCGCGAGTGGACCGGCGCGGCCTGAGGCGTGCCGTGTTTGAAGCGCGCCGTACCGGCGTGCCGCGCCCGCGTCAGGCGATCGGCAGCTCCTCGTCGGCGCGGCACAAGGCGTCGTGCAGTTGCCGGACTTCCTCGGCCTGCGGATCGACCGCGCCAGCGTCGCCGAGGCTGGCGACGTAGCGGCAGGACGCGTGGCCCAGCGCCGCGGCCGCGTAATCGGCCAGCCACTGCCGTCGTTCCGGCAGCTCGGCCTGTTCCGGCGACCACACCGCGACGGTCGGTTTGATCTTGCGCTTCATGCCGATACGCCACGGCTTCGGACTCACGCGTGCGCGGAAGCAGTTCTGCACCGCGCACATGGTCGCGTAGAGCCCGTCGGCGCCCAGCGCGCGGAAGCTGTCGACCACCTCAGGCTCGCGCGGCGCGAAGCGGCGGTGCATCGCCAGCAGTCGGAAGCCGGCCGGGGTGCGGTAGACGCGCAGGTGCCAGTCCGGCCGCTGCGCCGCGAAAGCGTCGATACGCTCGCGGGCGCGCCGTTCCGGCCCGCCGTTGGCGGCGTGCGCGCGTTTGCGCAGCCGGCCGACCACGAACAAGGCCACAATCAAGCCGACGAAGAACCCACCGATGCCCAACCCTATCGAGCGCTGCCACAGGCCCAGGGCCACCGCGGCGATCAGCACCAGAACCACGGCGATGCTGGATAGTCCGTCGCTGACCGGCTCGTCGAAGTCGACGTCGACGAACAGCACGTCCGGGGTGTTCAGGCATAGCGCGCCGTAGCTGTTGCGGGTGATCACCGCTTCGCCGTGGCGGTCGACGATCTCCTCGCGGATCGGCAGGCCCTGGCTGCCGCCGTAGCCGACTTTGCGTTCGAGGCGCGGCAGCTTTTCGCCGGCGACGACGCGATCGAAGGCTTCGCGCACGCGCGCCTGCGCATGCGCCTGGGCTTCGGCCAGGCTCACGTCCGACCAACCGAATCGGCGCACCGTGATCTGGCGCCGGTGCGTGCGCTGTTGCAGGCGCGCCTCGGCCCAATAGGCTGGAACGATCATCCGCGAGCACCCTCCCCTTGAGTGGATCGCGATTCTAGCCGCAGGTCCGGCGCCACGGTCGGCCCGCTCGTGGCCGCGCATGCCGATGGCGAGATGCCGATGGGCAGTCCCGGCCGCCCCGTCCCGGACCGACGCGAATGCGGCCGGACGCGTCCTGAATCGGACACAAGTCACGTTATCATTGGCGTGCGAGTCGCCAGGGCGCCGGTCCGCCGTCGCCGCGCTCGCTTGGGGACCGACCGTCCGGCCGATGGCTATGCCGCCATCGCGCCTGCGGCCGGACGGAAACGAACGGACTCCATCGGTGCCGGCATCGCGATGCCGGCTTTTTCGTTAGTCGTTGAAGGAATAACCGCACAATGAAGACCGCACACAGGGGAATTTCGCCCGGCAGCGCCACGCTGCTGGCCTGCGCGCTGGGCCTGGGCCTGTCGCTGACCGCCACGTCCGCCTCGGCGCAGCGCAAGAGCGCGCAGGAACAACGCGCCGAGCAGACCGCGCAGATTCCGACCTGCACCAAGAGCCTGGGCACGATCTCGGTCATCGAGCCCGAAGATTCGGTCAACTGGTGGAGCGGCCAGCAGCTGCCCGCACCCAGCAAGCTGATCAAGGTGTTCGTCAGCAAGTCGCGCTGCTTCACCCTGGTCGATCGCGGCGCCGGCATGGACATGGCCATGCGCGAACGCGAACTGGCCTCCAGCGGCCAGCTGCGCGGTCGTTCCAACGTCGGCAAGGGCCAGATCAAGGCCGCCGACTACGTGCTGGTACCGGACCTGATCGCGCAGAACAACGACGCCGGCGGCAACGCCATTGGCGGCCTGCTCGGTGGCCTGATCGGCGGCAAAGCCGGCGCGGTCGCGGGCAATCTCAATTTCCGCAAGAAGACCGCGGACGTGGTGCTGACCCTGACCGACGTACGCTCGTCCGAGCAGGTCGCCATGGCCGAAGGCCACGCCAAGAAGACCGACATCGGCTTCGGCGCCAGCGGCGCGCTGTGGGGCAGCAGCGGCCTGGGCGGCGCCGGCGTGTCCGGCTACGCCAACACCGAACTCGGCCAGGTCATCACCCTGGCTTATCTGCAGGCCTACACCGACCTGGTCGGCGAACTCGGCGGCGTGTCCGGCAACGCTTCGGCGTCCAACGCCCAGCAGGCCGTCACCGTGGTCAAGCCCGGCCGCCTGTACACCGACGCCAGCGGCAAGGGCAAGGTGGTGCGCTCGCTCGACGTCGGCATGATGCTTTACCCCACCGGCAACAAGCAGGGCACGATGTGGGAAGTCGAGGACGAGATGGGCAACAAGGGCTGGGTGTCTTCGCTCGCGCTCGAACTGTCCAAGTAAGTCCGTCGCCATCGCGATCGAGCAGGGGCCGCCGCGAGGCGGCCTTTTGCTTTGCGGGACGGGGCGTCGCCTGGCCCGGCCCGGTGCGCGCGGGCCCGCCTCAACGCTCCGGCCAATGCCAGGCGGGCACGTCGAGCAGGCCCTGCCCGACCAGCACGCTGCGGCTCATCGACTTCTCCAGCCGCAGCGTGTTGCAGTCGGGCTCCTGTTCCAGCGCCGAGATCAGCCGCGATGCGTGCGAGACCACCCAGACCTGGGTACGGCGCGCCGCATGCGCGATCAGCCGTGCCAGGGCCGGCAGCAGGTCGGGATGCAGGCTGGTCTCGGGCTCGTTGAGCACCATCAGCGGCGGCGGCCGCGGCGTATGCAGGGCCGCGATCCACAGCAGGTAGCGCAGGGTGCCGTCGGACAGCTCGGCCGCCGACAGCGGCCGCAGCAGACCATGTTGATTGAATTGCAGGCTGAAACGGCCGTCCTGCGCGATCACGTCCACGCGCGCGCCCGGGAATGCGTCGGCCACCGCGGCGTCCAACGCCCGCGGATCGCCGATCTCCACGATGGTCTGCCAGGCCGCGGCGAGATCGCGGCCGTCGTGGCTGAGCACCGGCGTGCGCGTGCCCAGCTGCGGCAGGCGCGCAGGCGATTCGCCGTCGGCGCGGAAGTGATCGTAGAAGCGCCAGCCACGGATGGTCTCGCGCAGGCTCAGCACCTCCGGCGCGCCGACCGGATCGGCGATCTGCCTGTACAGGCTTTCGTAGGCATTGAGATGTTCGGCCACCACGCGCCAGCCGCGGCCGTCGCGCACGCGCGCCATCGCCCCGCGGCGATCGACCAGCAGATTCGACGAGCGCAGGAATGGGCCGCTCCAGATGGCCTCGCGCTTGATCTCCGGATCGAGCGCGAATGCCGACTTCGACGGCACCGGCAGGCCGAGGTCGATCGCGTAGCCGAATTCGTCGCCGGCGAAGCCCAGGCGCAAGGCCACCGCATTCTGGCGCGGCCCGCCTTCCACCGGCACCTCGCCGCGCTGCATGCCCGCCGAATGCTGCTCCGGCCCTGCCCACAGCGTGGAACGCAGCCCGCCTTCGCGCGCCAGCGCCGGCACCACCCCGCCCTGCGCGGTTTCGGCGAGCAAGCGCAGTGCCCGGTACAGATTCGACTTGCCGCTGCCGTTGGCGCCGGTCACCAGGTTCAAACGCCCCATCGGCACGACCAACTTGTGCAGGGAACGGTAATGGGCGATCGCGAGCGTCGTCAGCACGGGCGTATGGGCATCGAATCGAAGGGGGCGTGCGCATTGGAGCCGGCGCTTATCGCAGATACTGCGACGGTCGGCAGTCGCGGCCCTGTTTCATCCGGTCTTAAACCGTGCGGTGGCATGTTTCGCGTGCCAGCCCGTCGCGGCTGCGCACCTTCCCGCAGACACGGAGGATGTATGAGCTACGTCGATGGTTTCGTCCTGGCGGTCCCGCGCAAGAATCTCACTGCCTACAAGCGCCTGGCCCGCAAGTCCGGCAAGGTCTGGCGCGAGCACGGCGCCCTGGCCTACGTCGAATGCGTCGCCGACGACGTCAAGCCCGGCAAGGTCACCTCGTTCCCGCAGGCGGTGAAGCTCAAGGCCGACGAAGTCGTGGTGTTTTCCTGGATCGTGTACAAATCGCGCGCGCAGCGCGACCGCATCATGGAAAAGGTCATGAAAGACCCGCGCCTGGCCGACAGCATGGACCCGAAGAAGCTGCCCTTCGACGGCATGCGCATGTTCTGGGGCGGCTTCAAGCCCATCCTCGAACTGTGATCGGCGGATATGCGCCGGCTGCGCCGCATCCGGCGCGGCCGGTTGCCGCGCACCTTTACCGCCCGCCGCGGGACTGAAACAATCGAGCGCAATCGCAACGCCGTCGGGGAAAACGGATGCGCTCTACCAGCCGCCTGCTGCTCGCGCTGTTGCTGACGCCAGGGCTGTCCGCCTGCCAACCCGCAGCCCCCGAAGCCGCGCACGACGATACCGGCCGCATCGCGTTCGCCGACGCCGCCGCGACCCGGGTCGGCAGCGAACGCGCGCCGCTGCCGGCGCGCTACGCCGCCGCCCTGCCCGAAACCGTCGCCGATCTGGAGCACTGGTGGGACGACCGCGAGCGCTTCCCGCCGCCGTCGCATGCGATCGACGGCGTCGTCAGCGGCGATGCCGGTTGGATCGGCCGCCTGCGCCGCAGCGCCGAACGCGTACCCGCCGGCGAAACGCAGCGCTGGGCGGCGATCTGGCAGGCCAGGCTGGAGTATCGCGAGGTGCGGCCGGCGTTCTGCGCTTCGACGCGCGCGATCGCCGCCGAACCCGACTCGACCCTGCGCCGCGCGCTGATGCCCGCGTTCGCCAAGCACTGCGCCGGCCCGGAAGACGCCGCGGCGGTGTTGCGCAACGACACGCCGGACGCGGCCGTGCTCGACTACTACAGCCAGGACCGATCGAACGGCGGCCCACGCCCGGCGTTCGCGCCACGGCTCGCGCGCGCCGCGCGCAACGTCTTCCACGGCGACGACGAGCAGGCCGCGCGGCGCGCGGCCTTCGTGCTGGCCGAACTGCACCAGCCCGAAGCCAATGCCACGCTGCTGACTCTGCACGGCGAGATCCGCGACCAGGAGCGCGCTGACCAGATCGCGATGGCCTTTCTCCGCTCCGACAGCGGGCCCGGCCGCACCCAGGCGCAACTGGCCTGCACGCGTCGGTCGCAGGACCCGATGTGCGAAGAACTGCGCAAGCCCAAGCCAGCGGCGGCCGCGCAATCGCAGCAGGATCCCGACCGGGCGCCCCCGGCGAAAGTCCGCGCGCGCATCGAACAACTGCAGAACCTGGGCTTCGCGCGCGTGGGCGACATCGACCCGAGCAAGCTGGAAAGCGCGGATGCGGTCGCGGTGCTGCAGGCCGCCGGCTACGCGCATTGGTTCGATGTCGAAACCGGAGAATTCCCCAACCAGCACGACAGCCTGCTGCGCGAACTGGCCGAGTTGGTGCGGCCTGCGCTGGACGGCGTCGTGTTCGAGGAAGTCGCGCCGGACAACGACGATGGCCCGTACCAGCTGTTCGCCTACGCCGACGGCATGCGCTACCGCACCCAGGCCGAGAACCACGGCGACTGGTACGATGTCGACGCCGTGCTGCGCCTGCTCGACGCGCTGTTGCAGGCGCGCAAGTCTTCCGATCGCTACCTCGCCCTAGACACCGGCGACCAGAGCCTGGTCGTGGTCGGCGGCCCGCGCGCCGCGATCGACGCGGCATTGCGGCAGAAGCTGCTGAAGCCGGGCGACCCTGCCGAGGCCGAACGGGCCGGCAAGGCGTTCGAGACCGAAGTATTGGACAAGCTGCGCGCGCAGGGCGAGGCCGCGAAGTAGATCCAAAAGTAGAGCCAAAAAGAAACGGCTCGCCAGCGCGAGCCGTTTCCGTATTCGAGGTGGCGGTAGGCCGGCGCTGCGTCAGACCTGCACCGTCTTCCAGCGCCCGCGGCTGAACAGCCACAGCGTGAACAGGCCCACCGAGGTCTCCGACACGAACACGGCCCAGAACACGCCCGATTGCTGCCAGTTCAGCGAGATCGCCAGGAAGTACGACAGCGGGATCTGGACCAGCCAGAAGAACACCACGTTGATCTTGGTCGGCGTCATCGTGTCGCCGGCGCCGTTGAAGGCCTGCACGGTGACCATCCACCAGCCATAGACGAAGAACGAGTACGACAGGATCCGCAGCCATTCCGCGCCGATCGCGACGACCTTCGCGTCTTCGGTGAAGAAGCCGACCAGCTGGCTCGGGAACAGGAAGAACAGCACCGACACGATCACCAGGTAGGCCATGTTGTACCAGCCGATACGCCACACCGAGGCTTCCGCGCGCTCGGGCTGCTCGGCGCCCAGGTTCTGGCCGACCAGGGTCGCCGCCGCGTTGGACATGCCCCAGGCCGGCATCATCGTGAACATCATGAGCCGGATCGCGATGGTGGCGCCGGCCACCGCCTCGCTGCCGACGCTGGCCAGGATGCGCATCAGGAAGATCCACGAGGTCATCGCCACGATCATCTGACCGATGCCGCCCAGCGAGGTGCGCACGATGTGCCAGAGCACCGCACCCTGCCAGGCCAGATGCGCGGCCGTCACCCGGATGTGCTTGCCGCCGTGGAACAGCACCCACAACTGGAACAGCACGCCGATCCCGCGGCCGATATTGGTGGCGATGGCGGCGCCCTCGATGCCCAGGGCCGGCACCGGTCCCAGGCCGAAGATCAGCAAGGGGCACAGCAGGATGTTCAAACCGTTCGACAGCCACAGCACGCGCATCGCGATGGCCGCGTCGCCGGCGCCGCGGAAGATCGCATTGATCACGAACAGCAGCACGATCACCGCGTTTCCGCCCAGCATCCATTGGGTGTAGCGATAGCCGTGCTCGATGCTCCAGGCGTCGGCGCCCATCAACCGCAACAGGTCCTGCGCATAGACGATGCCGACCAGCGCGGGGACCACCGACACCAGCAGCGCGACCAGGATCGCCTGCACCGCAGCCACCGCGGCCTGCTCGCGCTTGCCCTCGCCGATCCGGCGGGCCACCACGGCGGTCACCGCCATCGCCAGGCCCATCGCCACGGCGTACAGCAGGAACAGATAGCTTTCGGTCAGCCCCACGGTCGCCACTGCGGACGGTCCGAGCTTGGCGACGAAGAAGATGTCGACGACCGCGAAGGTGGACTCCAGCACGAGCTCCAGCACCATCGGCACCGCCAGCAGGAACACCGCGCGGCGCATCGGGATCTTGGTGTAGTCGGCGTTGGTGCCGCGCACGGCTTCGCGGATCTCGCTCCACAGCGAGCCGGTGGGGACGTGCGGGGCGACGGCCGTGTCGCCGTCCGGGGTGGTTTGCGGTTGATTGCTCATCAGGACCTATCCGTGTGCTCAGGGACGGGGGTACGGCGGCGGCCGTCGTACCGATTCCTGGGTACGACGAACCAAGGGGGCCGAAATCGACAACCGGGCCGCCGCCCCTCATCGGATCGCGCCGGGCCCGGCCGACGCGTCCGAGCACCCTGCCATGAGCCCGTCTCAGCAGCTGGGACGCCACTGCGTCCGACTGCGGCCCGGCACTACCCAGGCGCCTGGGCCGTTGCGTCGACAGCGACGACGATGCTTCGAATTCTCGACAGTCCGCTTACGATCTCGCGCCCCGGTGATCCGCAGCGCAACCTGAACGATCGCACTACGCTCCACCGCTGCGGCGAACTGCCTGTCTATTCGGGACCCGCCCGTTCGTCGGACACAATGAGGACTACGCCTCGCACAGGAAAACTCCCATGACCGGCACCGTACGTTTGCACCGCGTTTTCACCGCCCCGCCCGAGCGCGTGTACCGCGCGTTCCTCGATGGAGCCGCGCTTTCCAAATGGCTGCCGCCGGACGGTTTCACCTGCACCGTGCACGAGCTGGACGCGCGGGTCGGCGGCAAGTACCGGATGAGCTTCGCCAATTTCTCGACCGGCAACGGCCACAGTTTCGGCGGCACCTACCTGGAGCTGGTGCCGGGCGAACGCATCGTCCACGACGACCGCTTCGATTCCCCCGACCTGCCCGGCACCATGCTCACCACGATCAGCCTGCGCACCGTGTCCTGCGGCACCGAGCTGCAGGTGGTCCAGGAAGGCATTCCCGACGTGATCCCGGTCGAGCAGTGTTACCTCGGTTGGCAGGAATCGCTGACCCTGCTGGAACGGCTGGTCGAGCCGACCATCCCCGAGTGAGCGCGGCGCAACATTGCGAGTTCTGAAACGAACAACGGCCCGGGAGACCGGGCCGTCGTTCGGCTGCGCGCGGCGCAAGCCGCGAAGCTGTCGCTGCCCGTCGCGGGCTCAGAGCATCGGCAGCTTCAGCCCCTGCTCCTTCGCGCAGGCCTGGGCGATCTCGTAACCCGCGTCGGCATGACGCATCACACCGGTGCCCGGGTCGTTCCAGAGCACGCGCGCGATGCGCTTGTCGGCCTCCTCGCTGCCGTCGCAGACGATGACCACGCCGGAGTGCTGCGAATAGCCCATGCCGACGCCGCCGCCGTGGTGCAGCGACACCCAGGTCGCGCCGCCGGCGACGTTGAGCATGGCGTTGAGCAGCGGCCAGTCGCTGACCGCGTCGCTGCCGTCCTTCATCGCTTCGGTCTCGCGGTTGGGCGAGGCGACGCTGCCGCTGTCCAGGTGATCGCGGCCGATCACTACCGGCGCTTTCAGCTCGCCGTTGCGGACCATTTCGTTGAAGGCCAGGCCGAGCTTGTGGCGCAGGCCCAGGCCGACCCAGCAGATGCGCGCCGGCAGGCCCTGGAAGCTGATGCGCTCGCGCGCCATGTCCAGCCAGCGGTGCAGATGGGCGTCGTCGGCGATGATTTCCTTGACCTTGGCGTCGGTCTTGTAGATGTCCTCGGGGTCGCCGCTGAGCGCGACCCAGCGGAACGGACCGACGCCGCGGCAGAACAGCGGCCGCACGTAGGCCGGCACGAAACCCGGGAAGTCGAACGCGTTGGCGCAGCCTTCGTCCAGAGCCATCTGGCGGATGTTGTTGCCGTAGTCGAAGGTCGGGATGCCCTGCCGCTGGAACGCGAGCATGGCCTCGACGTGCACGCGCATCGAGCGCTTGGCCGCGTCGCGCACGCCTTCGGGATCGCTCTTCTGTGCGGCCAGCCACTGCTCGACGGTCCAGCCGATCGGCAGGTAGCCGTGGACCGGATCGTGGGCGCTGGTCTGGTCGGTGACCGCGTCCGGGCGCACGCCGCGGCGCACGAGTTCGGGCAGCACTTCGGCGGCGTTGCCGAGCAGCGCGATCGAACGCGCCTCGCCGGCGGCTGTGTACTTGGCGATGCGCGCGAGCGCGTCGTCCAGGTCGCTGGCCTGCTCGTCGACGTAGCGCGTGCGCAGGCGCATGTCGATGCTGCTCTGCTTGCATTCGATGTTGAGCGAACAGGCGCCGGCCAGCGACGCGGCCAGCGGCTGCGCGCCGCCCATGCCGCCCAGGCCGGCGGTCAGGATCCACTTGCCCTTGAGGTCGCCGCCGTAATGCTGGCGGCCCATCTCGACGAAGGTCTCGTAGGTGCCCTGGACGATGCCCTGCGAGCCGATGTAGATCCAGCTGCCCGCGGTCATCTGGCCGTACATCATCAGGCCCTTCTTATCGAGCTCGTTGAAGTGCTCCCAGGTCGCCCAATGCGGGACCAGGTTGGAGTTGGCCAGCAGCACGCGCGGCGCGTCGGCATGGGTCGGGAACACGCCGACCGGCTTGCCCGACTGGATCAGCAGGGTCTCGTTGTCTTCGAGCTCGCGCAGCGATTTCAGGATCGCGTCGAACGAGGGCCAGTCGCGCGCGGCGCGGCCGATGCCGCCGTAGACCACCAGTTCGGCCGGATTCTCGGCCACTTCCGGATCCAGGTTGTTCTGGATCATGCGGTAGGCCGCCTCGCTTAACCACGACTTGCAGGTCTTCTCGCCGCCGCGCGGAGCGCGGATGACGCGGGTGGGGTCGTTGCGGCTGGCTGCGGACATGGCGGTTTCCGGCGTTCGAGGGTGTACGAAATTATCGCGCCGCGTTCTCGGCAGCCGCCAGCGCGCGCAAGCCGTCGGCGACGATTGTGCGGGTCTTTTCGCCAGGAATTGCCGCGCCGCGGGCAAAATGTATACGCTGTATACATGAGCGCGCCCGCCGCCACCGCCGACCGGATCCTGCGCGCCGCCCGCGTCCTGCTCGAACGCGACGGCGCCGACGCGGTCAGCATGCGCCGCGTCGCCAAGGCGGTCGGAATCACGCCGATGGCGATCTACCGGCATTTCCCGAATCGCGACGCTCTGCTCAAGCGCATCAGCGACGACAGTTTCCAGGAGATCGCCCACCACTGGAGCGCGCGCAACGAAGGCGGCGACGTGATCGCACGGCTCAAGGCGATCCAGCGCATCTATCTGGACTATGCGCTCGCCCACCCGCATCTGTTCGATCACGCCTTCTCGGCCCGGCGCGAAGACGCGCGGCGCTATCCGGAAGACTTCCACGCCCGGCGCTCGCCGACCTTGAACGTGGTCGCCGATGTGGTCAGCGAGGCGCAGCAAGCCGGCCTGCTGCGCCAGGACGATGCCTGGGACGTGGCGATGACCTTGTGGGCGCACACCCACGGGCTGATCGCGCTCTACCGCGCCGGCCGCTTCAGCTACGACGAGCGCCGCTTCCGCGACTTCTACGAAGCCTCGCTGGGCAGGCTGCTGGACGGACTGCGGAGCTAAGCGCGGCGATATCCGCGACCGGCACGAGCCGCGCGGCGCGGATACGAAAACGCCCGGCTGCAGAAGCCGGGCGTTCCGGTTACGGCGAGTACCGCCGCCTCAGTGGATCGACGGGTCCAGCTGACGCAGCGCTTCGGCGATATCGGTCTGGCCGGTGCGGTCGATATCGTCGCGGGTGTAGACGCGGCCGTTGGCGGCGACGCAGCGCTTGCGGCCCTTGCCGTCGGTGGCGGAACGGTCGCGGATGTGCGTGCCGGTCTGGCGCAGGCAGTTGCGGTCGATGTCGGTCTTGGACTGGGTATCGGCCTGGACCTGAGTCTGGGTGGCGCCATCGGTGCGTACCGATGCGTCGGCCTGTGCCGAGACCGAGGTCTGCTGCGCCGAGGCCGCGAAAGCGCAGGCCGCGAGCAGGCTGGCGAGCAATACACGTTTCATGGAAGCACCTCGGAATCGCGTTGGGGAATTCGGCGGACCGTGGCCGCCGCAAGCCCACCATACGCCTCCAGGCACACTCGGCGCGTGCCGCCCCCGCCCGCGTTTAGGCGTTCGTCAGCCTCGCGGGCAGGCCGTGCGCCGGGCGTCGCGGAACGCCATCGCCTCGGCCGAAGTCACCGGCCTGCCTTCGATGCCGTCGTCGAACAGCACCCGCCAGACACCGTCGTCATCGCGGTGCCAGACCGAGTGGAAGGCCCCGATCGAGAAGCGCCGCTTGGCGTCGGGCGCGAGGTCCTCGAACAGGGACGGTCCGCTGGACCAGGCCACGTCCTTGGCGCCGCCGATGGTCACGCGCGTCGGGTACCACTCCAGCCGCACCGCCTTGCCGTCGACGATGCCGGCCCAGCGCTGGGCGATGGCATCGCGGCCGCGGGTCGGGGCTGCGCGGCTGGCCCCGAATGCGGCCCCGGCCTGCAGATGCGACGCGAATGCGGCCGCATCGTGGTCGGCAACCGACTTGGCGAAGCTGAGTTCGCGCGCCCAGACCTCGCATTCTCTATTGCTGAGCACAGGCCCCGGGTTCGGCGGCGGCGGCGGGTTTTCCATCACCACCGGCGCGGACCCGGCCTGGGCCCAGACCGGCAACCCCACGGCCGCAGACAAGGCCACGGCGGCGCAACGGACGGCGATACGGCGCATGGCGACTCTCCGGGCAAAGGGCCAGGCCACTATCGGCACAGAACCGATACGCCGCCAGCGACAGAAGTCATAGCGGCGACCGCGCTGCCGACGCCTGGCCGCAATCTGCGCCCGTTATCATGCCTGCATGCGTTCCTATCTTTCGGCGGCCGCGACCGCCCTGCTCGCCCTTGCCCTGACCGCCTGCGCCACCCGAGCCCCGCAAGCCGCGGAGCCCGTGCCGGTGCTGCTGATCTCGATCGACGGCTTCCGCAACGACTATTTCGAGCGCGGCATCACGCCCAATCTCGAACGCATCGCCCACGACGGCGTGCGCGCGGCGTGGATGAATCCCTCGTATCCCTCGCTGACGTTCCCGAACCACTACAGCATCGTCACCGGCCTGCGTCCGGACCACCACGGCATCGTCCACAACAGCATGTGGGAAGACGGGCTGGGCGATTTCCGCGTCGCCGACCGCAAGGCAGTCGGCGATACGCGCTGGTGGGGCGGCGAGCCGATCTGGGTCGGCGCCGAAAAGGCCGGCCTGCGCAGCGCGACCTTGTTCTGGCCCGGCAGCGAGGCGCCGGTGCAGGGCGTGCGGCCGACGCGCTGGCATCCGTTCGACGAAAAGGTCTCGGCCGACGCGCGCGTCGACGAAGTGCTGGCCTGGCTGGGCGAACCTGCGGCGACGCGGCCGCGCGTGATCACCCTGTACTTCGACGCCCTCGACAAGGCCGGCCACGAATACGGCCCGGACTCCGCGCAGGCGCGCGAGGCCACCCGCACCATCGACGCCGCCCTGGGCCGCCTGCTCGACGGCCTGACCGCGCGCGACCAGCTGGAACGGGTGAACCTGATCGTGGTGTCCGACCACGGCATGGCGACCGTGGCCCCGGGCCATGCGATCGCGGTCGAGGACATGGTGTCGATGGAGGAAGCGACCGTGGTCTCGATCGGACAGTCGATCGGAATCGCGCCCAAGCCCGGCTTCGAGGCGGCGGTGGCAGCCAAACTGATCGGCCGTCATGAACATTACGAGTGCTGGCGCAAGAGCGAACTGCCCGCGCGCTGGCATTACGGCAGCCATCCGCGCGTACCGGCGATCGTCTGCCAGATGGACGAAGGCTGGGACGCGATCCAGCGCTCGGCCTTGGCCAAGCGCCCGAACGCGAACCGCGGTTCGCACGGCTACGACCCGGCGCTGGCATCGATGCGCGCGATTTTCGTGGCCCGCGGCCCGGCGTTCCGGCGCGGCGCGACCCTGCCCGCGTTCGACAACGTCGACGTCTATCCGCTGCTGGCGCGCCTGGTCGGCATCGTGCCGGCGCGCAACGACGGCGACATCGCGCCCTTGCTGCCGGCCCTGCGCGACGACGCAAAGGCGCCTTAACGCACTTCGATCTTCCAGGACACGCTGCGCACCGGCGCGACCTCTTTCTCCCAGGCGCGGCGGTAATCCATGCGCAATTCACCCTGGCCCTTGGCGACCGCGCGGTAGCGCCAGGTCTGGGTGCCGCCGCCACCGATCGCGCCGGGATTGGACAGCGCCATCGACGGCTCGCCGACGGCTTCAACCGTGCCCGCGGCGGCGGCCTGATCGAAGATCCAGCCGTAGCCCGTGCTGGGATTGGCCTCCACCGCGATCGCGACGGTATCGCCCACATGCAGGATCACCGGCGCGCCGGCATCGGCCGCGGTCAGCTTGCGCTCGGTGGATGCGGGCGGCGTGCTGGCGCAGGCGCCGGCGGCGAGCGCGAGCGTGGCGGCAATGGCGAAATGGCGACGGTTCATGCGAATCCCTCCTGGATGCGTGCGCGGAGTATGCGCCGCGGGCGTCGAAACGGCGTCGACGCGGCCCCCGAAGATCATGTCCGAATTCGGCGAGTCCGGCCCCCGCGACGGTGCTAGCCTGCATTCCATGCCGACCTTCCCCGCCCCCGTCGCCCAAGACAGCCTGCCGCACTGGCGGGTCTGCGAGCAGGCGCGCCTGAGCCGCGACCCGCGCTTCGACGGCTTGTTCTTCACCGCCGTGACCAGCACACGGATCTATTGCCGGCCGGTCTGCCCGGCGCCCGCGGCCAAGCGCGAGAACGTCCTCTATTACGGCAACGCCGCGGCCGCCGAAGCCGCCGGGTTCCGCCCCTGCCTGCGCTGCCGCCCCGAACTCTCGCCCAGCGACGGCGCCTGGCGCCGCGGCGACGCCGCGGTCGCGCGCGCGCTCAAGCTGATCGACCAGGGCCTGCTCGCCGAGCATCCGCTGTCGGCGCTGGCGCAACGCGTCGGCCTGGGCGAGCGGCAATTGCGGCGCTTGTTCGTGGAGCGCCTGGGCGCAGCGCCGATCGGCGTGCACGGCACCCGCCGCCTGCTGTTCGCCAAGCAACTGCTGACCGAAACCGCTTTGCCGATCACCGAGGTCGCGATGGCCGCCGGCTTCGGCAGCCTGCGCCGCTTCAACGCCACCTTCCTGGAAGCCTATCGCATGGCCCCGCGCGATCTGCGTCGGCGTCCGAACGAGAACGCGACCGCCGGCGACGACACCCTGACCTTGCGCCTGGGCTACCGGCCGCCGTACGACTTCGCGGCGATGCTCGACTTCCTGCGCGGCCGCGCCCTGCCCGGCGTCGAGAGCGTCGACGAGCACAGCTACGCGCGCGTGATCGGCCCGATCGAACGGCCGGGCTGGTTGCGCGTGAGCGCCTGGCCCGGCGGCGAGCATGCCTTGAAGCTGGAACTGCACGGGCCGGCGCCGTCGCGGCTGCTGGAGATCATCAACCGCCTGCGCCGCATGTTCGATCTGGACGCCGATCCGAACGCGATCGCCGACGCGCTGTCGGTGGACCCGCGTCTGCGGCCGCTGTTGAAGCGACGTCCGGGCCTGCGCCTGCCCAGCGGTTGGGACGGCTTCGAAATAGCGGTACGCGCGATCCTCGGCCAGCAGGTCAGCGTCGCCGCCGCGCGCACCCTGGCCACGCGCACCGCGCAACGCTACGGGCAGGCCCTGCCGCAGTCGTTCGCGCCGGGCCTGGAGCACCTGTTCCCGACACCCGACGCCCTGGCCGACGCCGACCTCACCGAGATCGGCCTGACTCGCGCGCGCGCCGCGACCGTACGCACGGTCGCGCGGGCCTTGCTCGACGGCAGCGTCGACAGCGGCGTCGGTTTCGGCGCCGAACGCACCCTGGACGAATTCGCCGCGCGCTGGGTCGCGCTGCCCGGCATCGGCCCATGGACCGCGCACTACATCGCCATGCGCGCGCTCGGCCATCCCGACGCCTTCCCCGCCGACGACCTGGTGCTGCAGAAGGCGGTGCCGGAAGACGGCAGCCGCATGAGCGCGAAAGCCCTGACCGCGCGCGCCGAAAGCTGGCGGCCGTGGCGCGCTTATGCGGTGATCCACCTATGGCGCGATTCGATGAGCGCCGCCAAACCGGTCGCCACGGCCGCCGCGCCGCGCAAGCGCGGCAACGCCGCCGCGCGTGCTCGCGATGCCGAACTCAGGACCGACATCGAATGAGCCGCGAGCGCCAGCCACGGCAGGCCGCCGCGTCGTTCGCCATCGCGAGGAACCGCGCATGAGCAAGTACATCCGCCTCAAGGACGGCGCGATCACCTACCAGCGCATCGACAGCCCGGTCGGCTGCCTGCTGCTTGCCAGCGGCGACGACGGTTTGCGTCTGATCGAGTTCGAAGCGCCCTGGCACCCGGCCATGATCGACGAGCGCTGGCAGGAAGGCGACAACGGTGTGCTGCTGGAGACGCGCAAGCAGCTGGGCGAGTATTTCGCCGGCACGCGCCGCGATTTCGACCTGCCGCTGGCGCCGCACGGCACGCCGTTCCAGATGCAGTGCTGGCGCACGCTGGCACTGATCCCCTGGGGCGAAACCTGGAGCTACGGCCAGATGGCGCGGCACATGGGCCAGGCCAGCGCGATGCGCGCGGTCGGCGCCGCCAACGGCCGCAACCCGCTGCCCATCGTCCTGCCCTGCCACCGCGTGATCGGCGCCGACGGCAGCCTGACCGGCTTCGGCGGCGGCTTGCCGACCAAGCGCTTCCTGCTGGAACTCGAAGGCGCGCTGGCACCGGCCGACGACTTGTTCGCTTGAGCTGTGCTCTATTGGCTCGCGCTTCCTGTGGGAACGGCGTGAGCCGCGATCGCCATCGCGGGACGGAAGCGCAAAAACGATTTCGCCGAGGCAGTGTGCGTTTCGCCGGGAATCGCATCGCGTCGCCTGCGTGGCGGCCGATCGCGGCTCACGCCGCTCCCACAGCAAGCACGCACGCCGACGGTGTCAGGTCCTAGTCGCCCCTGAAACCGCGGCGAGCGAATCGTAGGATGCGGTGAGCACCGCGAACCGCATCATCGCGCCGCGCAAGCCACCCGCACGCCCCCACAACGACGAACGAACCTCAGGCCGACTCGAGCAAGTCGTGCATCGCCCGCCGATACCCAACTGCGACCGCCTCGCGATCGCGATGCCGGCCCTCGGCGACGACGCGGCGGCCGCCGACCCAGGTCTCGCGCACCGCGCCGCGATTGCCGCTGAACATCCAGCGATCCAGCGCATCCTCGTCGCGCGCGCCCGCGAACAGCGGCGCGTCCGAATCCAGCACCAGCGCATCGGCGTACTCGCCGACCGCGAGCGTGCCGATCGCATGCCCGGTCGACGCCGCGGCGCTGGCCGCGACATCGCGCATCAGGGTGTCGCCGACGCTGGGCGAGCCCGCATCCACCGCGATGTTGCGCCGGCGCGTGATCAGGCGCTGGCCGTACTCCAGCCAACGCAGTTCCTCGATCGGCGACACCGAAATATGCGAGTCCGAACCCACGCCCCAGCGCCCGCCCGCGTCCAGGTAGTCGCGCAAGGGGAACAGGCCGTCGCCGAGATTGGCCTCGGTGGTGGCGCAGATCGCCACGGTCGCGCCGCTGCGCGCGATCGCGAGCGTTTCCTCGTCGTCGAGATGGGTGGCGTGGACCAGGGTCCAGCGCGCATCGACCTCGGCGTGGTCCAGCAGCCAACGCACCGGCCGCGCCTGGCGCACCGCCAGGCAATCCTCGACTTCGGCGACCTGCTCGGCGATATGGATATGCACTCGGCTCTCGGGCGGCAACGCCGCCAGCGTCTCGGCCATCGCCTGCGGCGGCACCGCGCGCAGGCTGTGCAGCGAGCAACCGATGCGCACGCCGTGATCGGCGTCGCCGCGCAGGCGCTGCAGCAGCGCCAGATAGTCCTCGACCCGATGGCCGAAGCGGCGCTGGCGTTCGCTCAGCGGCCGCTCGTCGAAACCGCCGGTCATGTACAGCACCGGCAGCAGGGTCAGGCGGATGCCGGTGTCGCGCGCGGCGGCGATCAGCGCACGCGACATCGCCGCCGGATCCTCATAGGGACGGCCGTCGGGCGCGTGATGCAGGTAATGGAATTCGCAGACCGTGGTGTAACCGGCTTCCAGCATTTCCACGTACAGCTGCGAGGCCACCGCGTACAGGGTCTCGGGCGTGAAGCGCGAGGCGAAGCGGTACATGGTCTCGCGCCAGGTCCAGAAACTGTCACGCGGATCGGTCTGGCGTTCGGCCATGCCCGCCATCGCGCGCTGGAACGCGTGCGAATGCAGGTTGGCGATGCCCGGCACGATGCGCTGGGCGCTGCCGGTGGGCTGGGCGCCGTCGAGGGCGAGGATGCGGCCGTCGTCGTCGAGGCGCAGTCCGGTGTCGTGGCGCCAACCGGCGGGGGTCCAGAGCGTGGTCGCGTCGAGATTCTCCATGCCCCGGATTCTACAGACCCGTTGCGCGGGCGTGTCCTGCGCGCGCGCTCGCTGCGCGCGCTCGGAAACACCGCATCGGCAAACCTGTCGCAGCGCGCCGGCGCCTGCGCCCTCCCGCGCTGGGGCGGCTCCGCTAGAATCGGCCCATGAGCCGCCCCGACCCCAACGCCGCGTCCGCCGGCGACGTACCGACACCGCAGGACCTGCCGCTGGACGGCCTGATCGTCGGCGTCTCGCTGGCGACGCTGGATTCGGCCGACGGCTACGGCGAGATCGCCGACGCCGCACTGGGCTGGCGCGACGGCATCCTGCATTACGTCGGCCCGCGCTCGGACCTGCCCGGAGACCCGGCCGCGCTGGCCGCGCAGGTGATCGTCGCCGAGGGCTGGATCACGCCCGGCCTGGTCGATTGCCACACGCACCTGGTGTTCGCCGGCGACCGCGCGCGCGAATTCGAGCTGCGCCTGCAGGGCGCGAGCTACGAAGAGATCGCGCGCAGCGGCGGCGGCATCGTCTCGACCGTGCGCGCCACCCGCGCCGCCGATGAAGACGAACTGCTGCGCCAGTCGCTGCCGCGCGCGCAGGCCCTGGTCGGCGACGGCGCGACCACGCTGGAGATCAAGTCCGGCTACGGCCTGGACTACGACAACGAACGCAAGATGTTGCGGGTCGCGCGCCGCATCGGCGAGATCCTCGGCGTCGGCGTGCGCACCACCTACCTCGGCGCGCACGCCTTGCCGCCCGAGTTCGCCGGCCGCAGCGACGACTACATCGCCGCGGTCTGCGGTTGGATGCGGCCGCTGCACGAGGAAGGCCTGATCGACGCGGTCGATGCGTTCTGCGAAGGCATCGGCTTCAGTCCTGCACAGACCCGGCGCGTGTTCGAAACCGCGCGTGCGCTGGGGCTGCCGGTCAAGCTGCACGCCGACCAGCTCAGCGATCTCGGCGGCGCGGCGCTGGCGGCCGAGTTCTCGGGTCTGTCGGCCGACCATGTCGAATACACCTCGCAGCCGAGCGTGCGCGCCATGGCCGAGCACGGCACGGTCGCGGTGCTGCTGCCCGGCGCCTTCCACGTGCTGCGCGAAACCCGTTTGCCGCCGCTGGAGGCGTTCCGCGAGCACGGCGTGGCGATGGCCGTGGCCACCGACTGCAACCCCGGCACCTCGCCCCTGCAGTCGCTGCGCCAGGCGATGCAGCTGGCCTGCACGCATTTCCGCCTGACCCCGCTGGAAGCCCTGCGCGGCGCGACCACGCATGCGGCGCGCGCGCTGGGTTGTTCGGACCGCGGCGTGCTGCGGGTCGGCGCGCGCGCCGACTTCGTGCGCTGGCGCATCGGCCATCCCGCCGAGCTGTGCTACTGGCTGGGCGGCGCGCTCGCAGGCGACGTCTACGCCGGCGGCCGCCGAGTCGCCGGTCTCATCGCCTAACCATCGCGCTCCCCTCCCAACCGCACGAGGCTTCCCGCATGCGTTCCCTGCTCGCCGTCGCCTGTACCCTCTCCCTGTTCGCAGGCGCCGCCCGTGCCGACGAGGCCCTGAGCCCGGCACAGAAGCTCGCCCGCTCCGCGGTCATTGTCGATACCCATATCGACGCGCCGACCGAATTGCTCAAGCATTGGAACGACCTCGGCGTGGATACGCCCAAGGTCGAGTTCGACTACCCGCGCGCGCGCCAGGGCGGCCTGGACGTGGCCTTCATGTCGATCTACACCTCACCCGATCAGGACGCGGCCGGCACCGCCTGGCAGGTCGCCAGCACCCAGATCGACGCGGTCGAGGCCATGGTCGGGCGGCATCCGGACAAGTTCGCGATCCTGCGTTCGCCGGCCGACTACGTGCGCCAGATCGACGGCGGCCGCGTGCTGCTGGCGCTGGGCATGGAGAACGGCGCGCCGATCGGCGACGACCTCGCCCGCCTGCAGCAGTTCTACGTCCGCGGCGTGCGCTACATCACGCTCGCCCACAGCCACAGCAATCGCATCGCCGACGGCTCCTACAGCCTGGATCGGCCGTGGAAAGGCCTGAGCCCGTTCGGTCTCAAGGTGGTCGCGGAGATGAACCGCCTCGGCATCATGGTCGACGTCTCGCACCTGACCGACGACGCCACCCGCGCCGCGCTCGCCGCGAGCCACGCGCCGGTGATCGCCAGCCATTCCGGCCTGCGCCATTTCACGCCCGACTTCGAGCGCAACCTCAGCGACGAGCTCGCCCAGGCCATCGCCAAGCAAGGCGGGGTGGTCCAGATCACCTTCGGCAACGCCTTCGTCGATCCCAAGACCGCCGGCGAGACCACCGCCTATTTCCGCGCGCGTCCCGAGTTCGACCGCGAGCAGGCCGCCGCGGCCGCGCGCGGCGAGAAGCCCAAGACGGTCGAGGAGTTCGACAAGGAATGGGAACGCAAGCATCCGCCGCTGGCGCACGCGGTCAAGATCGACGCGGTGCTGGACCAGATCGACTACGCGGTGAAACTGATCGGCATCGACCACGTCGGCATCGGCTCTGACTTCGACGGCGTCAGCGGCGCGCTGCCCGAAGGCCTGCGCAGCGTCGCCGACTACCCGAACCTGATCGCCGGACTGCAGGCGCGCGGGTACAAAGACGATGACATCCGCAAGATCCTCGGCGAGAACCTGCTGCGGGTTTGGCGCGAGGTGGAGAGGGTGGCGACGGCTGGGAAGTGAGGCGGGCGGAGTACGCCGACCTCTTGTAGCGGCCCTCACCCCAACCCTCTCCCGCGAGCGGGAGAGGGAGCGGACGCGCAGGCAGATAAGTAACGCCGGCCGGCCGTTGCCGTTGCCGTTGCCGCGGCATTGAAATCCAGTGCGCCGCACTCGCCCAATCCCATTCAGACCCGAAGGGCGGCGCGCAGGACGCGCGCCGTTTTTCGAGGAACAGGATGTTCCTTCGAAAAATCCCCGCGCACGCTCCGAACTCGCAAGGGAGGGTTGTCAAGGTATAGCCCTTCTCTTTGGTTACTTTCTCTTGGGCTAGCAAGAGAAAGTGACCCGCGCGCGCAGCGGGCGGAAGCCTTTGATCTAAAGAACCGAAACCATCGCAGAACCCCGCAGTTCGCGATCGCGGCTCACGCCGCTCCCACAGAAGGCAGAAGGCGGAAGGCAGAAGGCGGAAAGCGGAAAGCGGAGCCGTAGCGAAACCTCCGTCGGCAGGCGAAGTTCGCGGTCGCGGCTTACGCCGCTCCTACCCCAAAGCGAGCGCGCAACCGGCGCGGCCGCGAGGGTAGCAACACACGAACCTGCGATTCGTCAGAACGGCGCCTCAATTCTCAAGGCGGAGCCAAGAACGAGAGCGGCCCTAACGGGAACAACCCGTCGGCCCAAAAACAAAAAACCCCGCCGAAGCGGGGTTTTTGCGCAGCGCCGGAACCGACGCTTACTCCTTGGCAGCAGCCTTCTTGGCCACGACCTTCTTGGCCGCCGGCGCCTTCGCAGCCGGGGCCTTCGCGGTCTTCTTCGCGGCCGGCGCGGCGGCGGTGCCGGCGGCCTTGGTCACGGCCTTGCGGGCGTTGCCGTAGCTGGAGTTGTAGCGCTTGCCCTTGGCGGTCTTGCGGTCGCCTTTACCCATGGTCGTGCTCCTGAATTAGCGTTAGTGCGGTATGCGGTCGCGCGCCGGACGGGCGCGGTCGACGAACGATCGGGCCCGCGCGTCGCGCGCGAGGCTGCGAAGCCTAGCACAAGCGGCTTTCGGGGTCCTGACCTGGGCTCAGTGCGCGCAGCTGGCGTCGTGGATGTGGCCGTGGTTGAGGCGCAGGTTGGCCAGATGGGCCAGGCCGACCAGGGTGCCGCCCAGGGTCATCACGATCGCGTGCGGCACCACCGAATGGTGCAGCGGCGCGTACAGCACGCCCAGCCACAGCACCAGCAGACCCGGCGCCAGCAACGACACGGCACGGATGGCGTGGTGGCGGCGATAACCCCAGACCACGCTGAACACGCCCAGCAGGGTCGCGAACACGACGAAGGCCAGCTCGAAGCTGTCGTCGAACCAGCCGGCCACGCCCAGGGTGGGCAGCAGCGCGATCAGCAGCGGCAGCAGGGCGCAGTGGATCGCGCACAACAGCGAGCCGAAGGCGCCGATGCGGTCGAGAAAACTGCGGGGGCGTAGGGGAGGCATCAGCAATGCGGACAAAGGAAGGATGACTTCTGGGAGGGTGCAAATCTCATTTCGTTACTATATAACATTCCACATCCTCCCGTCACCAGCCCCCACTCCATGCCCTCCATGCTAGCCCGTCGCCCGCGCCGCAGCCTGCTCGCGATCGCCCTGACCCTCTCCCTGCCCCTGGCCGGCCCCGCCTTCGCCCAGCAAGCGCCCGACTCCGCCGCCGGCAGCGACACCGCCAGCGACAAGCGCCACGACCAGCCCACCGACCTGGATTCGGTCGTGGTCACCGCCTCGCCGCTGCGCGCCAGCGCCGAAGACCTGGCCCAGCCGGTCGAAGTGCTGTCCGGCGAGAAGCTCGACGAAGCCCGCGGCGCGACCCTGGGCGAGACCATCGGCAAACTGCCCGGCGTGCAGAGCTCCAACTTCGGCGCCGGCGTCGGCAGGCCGATCATCCGCGGCCTCGAAGGCCCGCGCGTGGGCGTGCTGAGCGGCGGCATGGCGACCCAGGACGTGTCCACGGTCAGCCAGGACCACAACGTCTCCGTCGAACCGTTCCTGGCCGACCAGATCGAAGTGCTGAAGGGCCCGGCCACCCTGCTCTACGGCAGCGGCGCGATCGGCGGCGTGGTCAACGTGGTCGATGGCCGCATCGCCGAGAAGCCGCTGGACGAAACCGTGTCCGGCCGCGCCGAGGTACGCCACGATACGGTCAACGACGGCTTCACCGGTATGGCCCGCGTCGATGCCATGGGCGCCGACGGCGCCGTGGTGCTGCACGCCGACGGCGTCTACCGCAACAACAAGGACTACCAGACTCCGCTGGGCCGGCAGCGCAACAGCTTCGTGGACACCAAGACCGGCGCCCTGGGCGCCTCGCTGGTCGGCGATCTGGGCTTCCTCGGCTTCTCGGCTTCGCGTTACGAAGACAGCTACGGCAATCCGGGCGAGCCCGGCGACATCGCCGCCGGCGAGGCGGGCGTGCATCTGGAAATGAAGCAGAGCCGCCTGGAGAGCAAGGCCGGCATCAACCAGGATTTCGGCATCTTCAGCAGCCTGCGCGCCAGCGTCGCCCACACCGATTACGAGCACATCGAATTCGAAGGCGAGGAGGTCGGCACCCGCTTCATCAACGAAGCCACCGAAGGCCGCCTGGAACTGACCCACAAGCCCTTCGGCGGCTGGATCGGCGCGTTCGGCCTGCAGGGCTACGACCGCAAGTTCGAAGCGATCGGCGAAGAAGCCTTCGTGCCGCGCACCCACACCAAGGCCTACGGCGCGTTCCTGACCGAGCAGAACCAGTGGGATGCGCTGCAGGTCGAACTGGGCGCGCGCGTCGACCGCATCGAGAGCGATCCCGCCACCGGTTTCAACCGTTCCTTCACCCCGGTCAGCCTGTCCGCCGGCGCGATCTGGAAGTTCAACGAGGCCTGGCGTCTGAGCCTGAACCTCGACCGCGCCGAACGCGCACCGGCCGAGGAAGAACTGTTCGCCGACGGCCCGCACGTGGCCACGGCTTCGTTCGAGATCGGCGACATGAACCTGGGCAAGGAGCGCGCGAACCAGGCCGAGCTCGGCCTGCATTACCACGGCTCGCGCTTCGAGGCCAAAGTCTCGGCCTACCAGACCAACTTCGACGGCTTCATCTACCTCACCGACACCGGCCTGATCGAGGACGACCTGCCGGTGCGGCAGTGGAGCCAGGCCGACGCGCGCTTCCGCGGCTTCGAAGCCGAAGCCATCGCGCATGTGTTCGACGGCGACGCCGGCAAGTTCGACGTGCGCGTGTTCGGCGACCGCGTCCGCGCCACCCTCGACCAGGGCGGCAACCTGCCGCGAATCGCGCCGGGCCGCGTCGGCGGCGAGCTGCGCTGGAACGCATCCTCGTGGCGCGCTTCGCTGGGCGCGACCCGCTACATGAAGCAGGACGACGTCGCCGTCGGTGAAACCCCGACCGACGGCTACACCCTGGTCGACGCCCACCTCGCCTACCACTGGGACACCGATCAACTGGGTTGGGAGCTGTTCCTGGACGGCACCAACCTCACCGACCAGGAAGCGCACGTGCACACGTCCTTCCTCAAGGACACGGTGGTGCTGCCGGGCCGCGGCGTGGCCTTCGGCGTGCGCATGTTCTTCTGACGTCCCCTCTCCCCGTCAGACCCGAGCGCCGGCCTTCGTGCCGGCGCTTGCGGTTGCGGCCGGAATATGTGCATATACACCTAATGAGCCCCGCCAAGCCTATTGCCGACGCCCCGGCGCGCAGCGCCTGCACCTGCTTCCGGGTGCGCAAGCTGACCCGGCTGATGAGCCAGCGCTACGACCAGGCGCTGGCGCCGGCCGGGCTCAATCTCAACCAGTATTCGATCCTGCGCCGCGCCGGCGGCACGCCGCGCAGCATCGGCGAGCTCGCACACGAGCTCGGCATGGACCGCACCACCCTCACCCGCGACCTCAAGCCTTTGCTCGCCGCCGGCTGGGTCGAGACCGCGCCCGGCGACGACGCGCGCCAGCGCCGAATCCGCGTCACCGCCGTCGGCCGGCGCACGGTCGCGCGCGCGATGCCGCTGTGGCAGGCGGCGCAGGACGACATCGAACGCGGACTGGGCCGGGCCGGCCTGCTCGCACTGCACGAACAGCTCGATCTGGCGATCGGGCAACTGCAAGGGAATCCCTCCGCATGAGCGCCGACGCCACCGCCGTAACCCCTTCCCTCGCCGCACCCGCCGCCTCTGCCGTGCGCTATTGGCCGTTGGTGATCGCAGCGACGTTGATGCTGATGATCACGATGGGCGTGCGCCAGTCGCTAGGCCTGTTCGTGAAGCCGATCGGCGCCAGCACCGGGCTGGGCATCGCCCAGATCAGTTTCGCGCTGGCGATCGGCCAATTCGTCTGGGGCGCGGTGCAGCCGGTATTCGGCGCGATCGCCGATCAACGCGGGCCCGGCCGGGTGCTGGTGTTCGGCAGCGTGCTGCTGGTCGCGGGCATGGCGATGACGCCGCTGTTCGCCTCCGAATGGGGCCTGCTGCTGACCCTGGGCGTGCTGGCCGCGGCCGGCGCCGGTGCAGGCAGCTTCTCGATCCTGATCGGCGCGACCGCGGCGCGGGTGCCGGCGCAGAACCGTTCGATGGCCGCGGGCGTGATCAACGCCGGCGGTTCGTTCGGACAGTTCCTGTTCGCGCCGTTCGCACAGGCGGTGATCAGCGCTGCGGGTTGGGCCGCGGGCATGTGGGCCTTGGCGGTCGCCGCGCTGGCGACGCTGCCGCTGGCCTGGCCGCTGCGCCGGCGTCAGGCGCCGGCCGCGACCGCTGCCAGCACCGTGGCGGCGCCGGGCATCGGTCTGCGCGAGCAAGTGCGCATCGCCCTGCGCGATCGCAGCTATTGGTGCCTGCATATCGGCTTCTTCACCTGCGGCTTCCACATCGCCTTCCTGGTCACCCACCTGCCCGGCGAGATCGCGCTGTGCGGCCTGCCCGACAGCGTGTCGGCGATATCGCTGGCGGTGATCGGCCTGTTCAACGTCGCCGGCAGCCTGGCCGCGGGCGCGCTGGGGCAGCGCTATCGCATGAAGTACCTGTTGGCGGCGATGTATGCCAGCCGCGCGGCGATGGTCGCGATCTACCTGGTGTCGCCGCCGACGCCGGCCACCTTCTTCATCTTCGCCGCCGGCCTGGGCCTGACCTGGCTGGCGACGGTGCCGCCGACCGCGGGCCTAGTCGGCAAGCTGTTCGGCCCGCGCTACCTGGGCACGCTGTTCGGCCTGACCCTGCTCTCGCACCAGATCGGCGGTTTCTTCGGCGCCTGGTTCGGCGGCCTGGCGATGGCGAAGTTCGGCGACTACACCTGGATGTGGTACGCCGACATCGTGCTGGCGCTGCTGGCCGCGGCGGCGAACCTGCCGATCCGCGAGACGCGCGTGCAGCGGGCGCTGGCGGCGGCGTAAGCCTTCGCTTTCTCTACATGCTTCCGTAGAAGCGCGTTTGCTGTAGAAGCGCGCTTTCTGTGGGAGCGGCGTAAGCCGCGATCAGGCCGTGTTCTTGGCCACGCGGTCCGCGCAGATGTGGTACGCCGACATCGTATTGGCGCTGCTGGCCGCGGCGGCGCCTGCCGATCCGCGAGGCGCGCGTGCAGCCGGCGCTGGCGGCGGCGTAAGCCTTCGCTTTCTCTACATACTTCCGAGTGGAAGCGCGCTTGCTGTGGGAGCGGCGTAAGCCGCGATGGATGCCACGGCACGGGTAAGGCGATCGCGGCTTACGCCGCTCCCACAGTACGCCGCTCCCACAGAAGGCGGGCTCGCCGCGATCAGGCCGCGTTCTTGGCCACGCAGTCCGCGCACATGCCGTGCACTTCCAAGGTCTGCGCCTGCGGTGCGAAGCCCAGCGCGCGCGCGCGCGATTCGAGCAGATCGACGATGCGCTCGTCTTCCAGTTCGGTCGCCGACTGGCAGCTGTCGCAGATCAAGAACGGCACCGCGTGCTGGGCGCCGCCCGGATGGTGGCAGCCGACGTAGGCATTGATCGACGCCAGCTTATGGATGAAGCCGTGTTCGAGCAGGAAATCCAGGGCGCGGTAGATCGTCGGCGGCGCCGCCGCGTCGTGGGTCGCCTTCATCCGGTCGAGCAGGTCGTAGGCCTTCATCGGCCGGCCGGCATCGGCGATCAGGCGCAGGGCGTGGGCGCGGATCGGCGTCAGGCGCAGGCCGCGCTGCTCGCAGGCCCGCTCGACCTCGTGCACGAAGGCGTCGCCGTCGTGGACGTGGTGCTTGGGGTCGGTGCAGGCGGCGGTGTGGCTGCTCATGGCGGGCTCCAGGCGCGGACGGGTCCTACGCAGGGATCTTAATGAGGGCAGCGTCGATGCGCTGCAAGGCCTGGGCCTGGCCGGCCAGATAGACCGTATGCGAGATGTCCGGGCTGACCTGGGTGCCGGTGATGGCCACGCGCAGCGGCTGGGCGACCTTGCCCATGCCGATGCCCAGGGCCTCGGCGCTGGCGTGCAGGGCCACGGCGACGGCCTCGGCGGTCCAGGCCTCAAGCGCGGCCAGGCGCGTGCGTGCCTCGGCCAGCGGCGCTTGCGCTGCGGCGTTCAGGTGCTTGGCGACCGCGGCCTCGTCGTACTCCTGCAGCGGGCGGTACCAGACCGCGGCGCGCTCGGCCATGTCCTTCAGGGTCTGCACGCGGTCGCGCAAGGCGACCACCACGTCGGCCGGTGCCGGCCCGGCGGCGAGGTCGTAACCCTGCTGGCGCAGGTGCCACTCCAGGTGCTTGCCGACTTCGACCGGATCGTCGCTCTTGAGGTACTGCTGGTTGAGCCAGCCCAGCTTGGCCGCGTCCAGGCGCGAAGCCTTGGAGTTCACGTCCTCGAGCTTGAACAGCCGCGTCATCTCCTCGATCGAGAAGATTTCCTGATCGCCGTGCGACCAGCCCAGACGCACCAGATAGTTCAGCAGCGCATGCGGCAGGTAACCGTCGTCGCGGTACTGCATCACGTCGGCCGCGCCGGTGCGCTTGGACAGCTTGTTGCCGTCCTCGTCCAGGATCATCGGCAGGTGCGAGAAATGCGGCACGGGGGCGCCGAGCGCGCGGTAGATGTTGATCTGGCGCGGCGTGTTGTTGACGTGGTCGTCGCCGCGCACGACGTCGGTGATGCCCATGTCCAGGTCGTCGACCACGACCGCGAAGTTGTAGGTCGGGTAGCCGTCGGCGCGGAAGATCACCAGATCGTCGAGCTCGCTGTTGGCGATCTCGATGGTGCCCTTGACCTTGTCGTCGAACGCGACCGTGCCCTCGAGCGGATTCTTGAAGCGGATCACCCGGTTCGGATCGTCGCGGTAGGGTTCGTTGCGGTCGCGGTAGGCGCCGTTGTAACGCGGCTTCTCCTTGGCCGCCATCGCCGCGTCGCGCGCGGCGGCGAGCTCTTCCTTGGTTTCGTAGGCGTAGTAAGCGGTGCCGGCGGCAACCATCTGCTCGGCGACCTCGCGGTAACGCGCCAGGCGCTGGGTCTGGTAGATCGGGCCTTCGTCGTAGCCCAGGCCCAGCCAGTCCATCGCCTCCAGGATCGCGTCGATCGCGGCCTGGGTGCTGCGCTCCTGGTCGGTGTCCTCGATGCGCAGGATGAACTGACCGCCCGCGCGGCGCGCTTCCAGCCAGCAGTACAGCGCGGTGCGTGCGCCGCCGATGTGCAGGTAGCCGGTGGGACTGGGAGCGAAGCGGGTGCGGCAGGTCATGCGGGACTCGGGATGGACCGGGGAATCAGGCATTTTAACGGAGTGGCCGTGGCGCTGCCGGATACGCCCGCAACAGCCGGTCCGATGGCATCGCCGCGGACGCAGAACCGCACCGACCAACGCAAATCCGCCGCTTGCCGACCTTCACGCGCCGCATTCGGCCTGCCGCTCAGTGTCGGTGCCCTAAACTACCCCGATGACGACCCTTTTCATTTCCGATCTGCACCTGGACGCCGAACGCCCGCAGACCACCGCCCTGTTCGGCCAGTTCCTGCGCTCCGAGGCCCGCGGCGCCGACGCGCTGTACATCCTCGGCGACCTGTTCGAAGCCTGGGTCGGCGACGACGACCCGTCCGAGACCGGCGCCTATGTCGCCGCCGAACTGCGCGCGCTGGCCGACAGCGGCGTGCCGGTGTCGTTCATCCGCGGCAACCGCGATTTCCTGCTCGGCGACGACTACGCGCGCCGCGCCGGCATGCGCATCCTGCCCGACCCCGCCGTGGTGATCCTGTACGGCCAGCCGACCCTGATCCAGCACGGCGACCTGCTGTGCACCGACGACGTCGCCTATCAGCAGTTCCGCGCCCAGACCCGCGACCCGGCCTGGCAGGCACAGTTCCTGGCGCAGCCGCTGGCCGCGCGCCTGGCCTTCGCCCAGCAGGCGCGCGCGGCGAGCAAGGCCCATCAATCGGGCCTGCGCGACGCCGGCACCATGGAAACCATCACCGACGTGTCGCCGGCCGCCGTCGACAGCGTGTACGCACGCTACGGCCTGGACCGCATGATCCACGGCCACACCCACCGCCCGGCGGTGCACGAACTCGAAGTCGCCGGCATCGCGCGTCAGCGCGTGGTGCTGGGCGACTGGTACGACCAAGGCTCGGTGCTGCGGGTGAACCGCGACGGCCTGCAGCTGCAGGCCTTGAGCTGATCTTCGTTTTCGCTCGAACCCGCCGCGCGCACGGCGGGTCTGAGCGCGGACGCCGGCAAGGCCGGCGCCCGCCCTTCCAGACTTAGAACTTCACTTCCGCGGTCAGGAACATCTGCCGCGGCGCGCCCGACTGCAGGGTGTAGTTCAGACCGTTCGGGTCCGAGGTCACGAAGCCGTTGGTGCCGATGCTGCCGAAGTAGTCTTCGTCGAACAGATTGGTGACGTTGAACTGCAGCTTGAACGCGTCCGCCCAGCTCAGTTCGGTCCATTCGTAGGACACGGCGGCGTCGGCGACCCAGAACGATCCGACCTTGGAATCGTTGAGATAGGTCAGATAGCGCTTGTCGGTGTACTTGGCGCCGATCTGGGCCGAGAAGCCGTCGCGGCTCCAGCGCAGCTCGGTCGCGTACAGGCGCTTGGGCGCGTCGACCACGTCCTTGCCCTTGGCCGGGATCAGGGTGGTGCCGTCAAGGTAATCCGAAGCGTACTCGGACTTGTTCCAGGCCAGCGAGTTGTACCAGCTCAAACCTTCGATCGGCGTCCACAGCACCGTCAGTTCGGCACCGCGGGTCTCGACGTCGCCGACGTTGGCGAAGCTGGACGCGCAACCGACGATGCCGGCGCAACGCGCGATCGCCAGCAGGCGGTTTTCGAAATCGACGCGGTACAGCGCCAGCGAGGCCTCCAGGCCGTCGCGGCTGGTGCGCAGACCGGCTTCGATGGTGCGCGAGGTTTCCGGCTCCAAGGTCGCCACCGCGGCATCGAACGCCAACTGCGAGGTCGAATGCGGACCGTTCACGCCGGTGCGGAACGCGGCCATGTTCTCGCTGTAGGAGCCGAAGATTTCCTCGTGCTCGCTGAACTGCCAGCGCGCGCCGACCTGCGGCAGGAAATTGTCTTCCGCTTCCAGCTTGCCGCCGGCGCGGCTGCCGATCAGGCGTTTGCCGTCGGTTTCCACGCGCGTGCCCTTGAAGCCGGCATCGACCGCGACCCGACCGTCGGCGAACTCCATGTGGTCGGTGATGTAGTACTGGCGGGTGTCGGTGTCGAAACGCTGGCGGAACACGCGCGCGTCGGGGTCGCGCAGGAAGTAGATGCCGTTCGGCGGCGTGTCGCGGCGCAGGTTGTAGAAGTTGCGCTGCACGCCATGGGCGTTCTGCTCCAGCCACAGGCCGGCCTGCAGGCGGTGGTTGCCGATCTGCCAGGTCAGGCTGGGAGTGATGCCGGTGCGCTCGATGTCGTACTCGGTGGTGCGCATCGCGATCGGCACGTCCGGCGAGGACGCGTACGGCGTCGCCCAATGGCCCTGGCCTTCGTTGCGGTGGTAGTAGACGGTGGCGGCGAAGCTCAGGTCCGGCGTCGCCGACCAGTCGGCGGAGACGTACAGCAGGTCGTCGTCGCGCAGGCCGCGGGCGATGTAATACGCGTCGTCGAGGCTGTTGACGCCACCGCGGAACACGCCGCCGGCGGCGTCGATCGCGCGCTGCCAGTCGCCGGCGTAGTTGTCCCAATCCATGCCCAGGCGACGCGCCGAATCCAGCGACAGGTCGGCGTAGTCGGTCTCGCGCCGGCGCGAGGTCGCGGCGTAACCGGTCAGCTTGAGGTCTTCGGTGGCGTAGACCAGCTTGGCGTTGAACTGGGCGTTGCGCTGCGGGCCCTCGCCCTTCCACTTGTCGGTGGTGTGGAAGGCGCCGCTGAGGTAGGCGCTGAAGCCGTTGTGGTCGCCGGTGTCGACGCGCGCGTAGCTGCGGCGGGTGGCGTCGCTGCCGAAGGTCTGGGCCAGGCGCACGCCGTAGTCGGCCGAGGGGTCGCTGCTGAAGAAGCGCAGGGTACCGCCGAGGTTGCCGCTGGAGGCTGTGTCGATCGCGCCGCTGCCCTGCGACAACTCGGCGCCGGACAGGTTCTCGCTGATGATCGCGCGGCTGATGTGCAGGCCGTTGTGATTGCCGTAGCTCATGTCGCCCAGCGGCACGCCGTCGAGGGTGAAGCCCAGCTGCTGCTGCGAGAAGCCGCGGATGCTCAGCTTGCTCGACCATTCGTAGTTGCCCCAGGGATCGGAGCTCTGGAAATGCACGCCCGGCAGCTTGGCCATGACCTTGAGCGGGCTGGTGCCGGCGGCTTCGCGCTGCAGATCGGCCTTGCCCAGTGCCTGCACCTGGCGGGTCTGGCCGGTGCCGACCACCGAAACCGCATCGAGCGTGGTGGCGTCGTCCATGGCCGCGGCGGACGCGGCGACGGCGGCGGGTTGGGAGGCATCGGCTTCGGCATGTGCGGTGGCGGCGTACAGACACAGCAGGATCGAGGCGGCGAGGATCGTCGTCTTCGTCGTCATGAGGGACTTCCAGTGAGAGAGAGTGCCGCCGCGCGTTGGCGCGTATCACTCCGGGCGGCATGCAGAGCGAAGCCGCGGAAGTCTGTCGATATCGTGTGTACGCGAGATTGCAGTCAGAAGGCAGTTCGTCCGAGAACGCTGCGCCGCGCACGCTTCGCGGCTCGACCCGGCCGAATGACAGCGGCTACGCGCAGCGCTGGGCGCTGGTGCGGGTGGCCTAACGGGCGCCGCGCTCAGCGTTCGACGAAGGTTTCCAGCATGCGCAGCTCTTCGTCGTCGAAGCCGGCCGCGCTGCGCGCTTCGAAGTTGAAGGGGCCGTAGAGCACGGCGCGCGCGTATTGCGCCAGCAGTTCGCGGAAGCGCGGGCCGGGATCGATGCCGGCGCGCTCGCAGTACCAGCGGTACCAGTGCGAGCCGGCGGCGACGTGCGCGACCTCCTCGCGCAGGATGGTTTCCAGGATCGCGACCGTGGCGCTGTCGCCGAGCGAGCGCAGCTTGACGATCATGCCCGGGGTCACGTCCAGGCCGCGCGCTTCGAGCACGCGCGGCACCAGGGCCATCCGCGCCAGACCGTCGTGAGCGGTCTTCTCGGCCATTTCCCACAAACCGTTGTGGGCGTCGAAATCGCCGTAGTCGTAGCCCAGTTCGTGCAGCCGGGCGCGCAGCAGGTCGAAGTGGCGCGCCTCGTCGGCAGCCACGCTCACCCAGTCGGCATAGAACTGCGCCGGCAGACCGCGGAAGCGGTACACCGCATCCCAGGCCAGGTCGATGGCGTTGAACTCGATGTGGGCGATGGCGTGCACGAATGCGGCGCGACCCTCTTCGGTGCCGAAACCGCGCTTGGGCAGGTCGCGTGGATGCACCAGCAGCGGACGCTCGGGACGGCCGGGCATGCGGATCGGCTGCGGCGCCGGCGCGTCGTCCGGCGTCGCCAATTCGCCGCGCGCGTAGGCGCTCGCGGCGGCGAACGTCGCGGCGACCTTGTCCTCGGGAGCGGCGGCGTCCAGGCAGGCACGCGCGGCGTCGAACAGGCTGGGCATGGGGCTGGGCGCCGAATCCGCCCTGCCCCCATTTTGCGCAGGGGGAAAGGCGGAGGCGGAGCGCTGCGGGCTCACGACACCCGGCGGGTCTTCTTGGCGTCGTCCGAACGCAGCTGCTGCAGGCGCTCGAAATAGCCCGGCTCGATTCCGGTCACGTACTCGCCGTTGAAGCAGGACGAATCGAAATGATCGATGCGGTGCTTCGGGCCCGACACCGCCGTCTCCAGCGCGTCCAGGTCCTGATAGATCAGCCAGTCGCAGCCGAGCAGGGTCTGCACTTCGTCGTCGCTGCGGCCGTGCGCGACCAATTCCTCGGCCGAGGGCATGTCGATGCCGTAGATGTTCGGATAGCGCACCGCGGGCGCGGCCGAGGCCAGGTAGACCTTGCGCGCGCCGGCGTCGCGCGCCATCTGCACGATCTGCTTGGAGGTGGTGCCGCGCACGATCGAATCGTCGACCAGCAGGACCACGCGGTTGCGGAACTCCAGCGGGATCGGATTGAGCTTGCGGCGCACCGACTTCGCCCGTTCGCCCTGCCCCGGCATGATGAAGGTGCGGCCGACGTAGCGGTTCTTGATGAAGCCTTCGCGGTACTTCACGCCCAGCGCGTTGGAGATTTCCAAGGCGGCGTCGCGCGAGGTGTCGGGAATCGGGATCACCACGTCGATGTCGTGGTCCGGACGCAGGCGCAGGATCTTCTCGGCCAGGGTCTGGCCCATGCGCATGCGCGCCTTGTGCACCGAAACGTCGTCCATCATCGAATCGGGACGGGCGAAGTAGACGAATTCGAAGATGCACGGCGCGTGCTGGCGCGGTTCGGCGCACATCTGGGTGTGCAGCTCGCCGCGCGGGGTCACCACGATGCCCTCGCCCGGGCGCACGTCGCGCACACGCTCGAAACCGAGCAGGTCCAGGGCCACGGATTCGGACGCGATCGCGTATTCGTCCTGGCCGCCGCTGTGGCGCTTGCCCAGCACCAGCGGACGGATGCCGTTGGGGTCGCGGAACGCGACCAGGCCCAGGCCGAGCACGGTGGCGACCACGGCGTAGCCGCCGACGCAGCGCCGGTGCACGCCTTCGATGGCCTTGAACGCGGCCTCCGGGGTCAGCGCGCGCTGCATGTCCAGCTCGTGCGCGAACACGTTGAGCAGGACTTCGGAATCGGATTCGGTGTTGACGTTGCGGCGGTCCTGCTCGAACACCTCGCGGCGCAGCGCGTCGGTGTTGATCAGGTTGCCGTTGTGGGCCAGGGCGATGCCGAAGGGCGAGTTGACGTAGAACGGCTGGGCCTCGTCGGAGCCCTCGCTGCCGGCGGTCGGGTAGCGGCAATGGCCGATACCGACGCGGCCGTCGAGCAAACGCATCGCGCTCTCGTCGAAGACGTCGCTGACCAGGCCGTTGCCCTTATGCACGCGCAGCTTGGAGCCGTCGGCGGTGGCGATGCCCGCTGCGTCCTGGCCGCGATGCTGGAGCACGGTAAGGCCGTCGTAAAGCTGGGCCGCGACGTCGTTATGGCCGACGATGCCGAGTATGCCGCACATGAGTTTCGAGTCCTGCTGTCTGTTGCGTGGGGTTACATCACGAACGCTTCGTCCTGCTCGACCGGCATCGGCAGGGCTTCGTCGCGCTTCGTGCGAGGCGACACTTGCAGCGGATCGCCCTGCGGCGAACCGATCTGGGAAGGCATGCCATCCACCGGCGCGCCCTTGAAACCCGCGCCCTTGAGGATGGGCAGCACGCCTTCGTTGAGGATCGGCAGGACGTCCTGGCCGAAAGCCTGACCGTTGCCGTTGCCGCTACCGCCCAGGCCCGGCAGGCCCTGCATGTTCAAGTCCAACTTGGGCAGCGACGGCATCCAGGCCGGCACGCCGCTGCCGAAATCCATCGCCCGGCCGGCCCAGTCGGGCATCCAGCTGCGCACCATGCGCGCGCCGGGCACGAACAACGGCACCAGCTGCGCCGAGCGCCATTCCGGCCGATGCGCGAGCGGGGTGAAACCGACCAGCAACACCAGCATGCTCGCGATCAGCGCGCCGCGGGCGACACCGACCACCAGCCCCAGCGAACGGTCGACGCCGGACAGGCCGGCCTCGTGGATCATGCGCTTGACCACGTAACCGACGATCCAGACCGTGATCAGCACGCCCAGGAAGCACAGCGCGTAACCGCCGAACATTTCGCCCAGGCCGGGCGAACCGCGGCCGGCCAGCATCAGCGCGGTGGTGCCGCCGAAACCGAATGCGGCCCAGCCGGCCAGGATCCAGGCGGCCAGGGAGGCGACCACGCCGACGAAGCCGCGCATCAGCCCGAGCAACGCCGATATCGCGACCACCGCCAGCAGAATCAAGTCGGCGGCGCCCATTGCGGTCGGCTCAGGGATGCGGACGGACGAAGCCGTCTACGCCGATCTTGGCCGCCGCCTGACTTTTGAGCTTGTCGGCATCGGCACGGTTGGCGACCGGACCGAGGCGGACGCGGCTGAGCGTGCCCTTGTCGGTACGGACCTGTTCGACGAACGCGCTGAAGCCGGCGGCGCGGGCGCGGTCGCGCAGCTTGTTGGCCTCCTCGGCGCTGCCGAACGCGCCCAGCTGCACCGCGAAACCGGTGTCGCTGGCGGCCGGCTTGGTCGGCGCCGGCGCTGCGGCCGCGGGCTTGGCCGGTTCGACCGGCTTGGGCGCGGCAGCGACCGGCGGCTTGGCCGGCGCGGCGGCGGGTTTGGGCGTCGCGGCAGCAGGCTTGGGCGCGGGCTTGGCCGGTTCCGGCGGCAGTGCGGCCGGCTTGGTCGCCGGGCGGCTGTCGGCCAGCGGTACCGCGGCCGATACCGGCGGCGTCGCGGCGGCGACCGGCTGTGAGGCCGGGGCGCTGGCGGCCGGCGGCGCCGCGTCGGCGTCCAGGGTCACCACTTTGGCGCTGATGTCGTTGCGCACCTTGGCCGAGGCCAGGCGTGCGGTTTCGGCGTCCGCGCGCGAGCCGTAGGGCCCGATGCGGACACGGTAAAGAGTGCGGCCGTTGCCCGGCACGGCTTCCTGGTAGCCCGGCAGCTGCGCGCCGCGCAGCGCCGCGACCACCCGGTCGGCGTCGCCGCTGCCGGCGTAGCTGCCGAAGCTCACCGCGAAATCGCCGCCGGCGGCGGTCGCGGGCATCGCGCCGGTGGCGGCGGTCTTGGCCGCTTCGGCGGCGGTGTCCACGGTCGGCAGGGTCTCGCCCTGCGCCGCGGCGGCGCCCGGGGACATGCCGACCACACCGCCGCTGGGGGCGTCGCCGGGGGTCACCAGGGGCAGTTCGCGGGTCTCGAACTGGCCGTCGGGTTGTTCGGGAAGATTGAGCGGGACGTCGGAGGCGCTGCTTTCCGGCGCCGGCCCCTTGATCAGCATGGGCAGGAAGATCACCGCCAGCGCGACCAGTACCGCCGCGCCGATCAGTCGCTGTTTCAGGGCAGGTTCCATCGCTACTCGATCGCTCGCAGGGCCGGGTGCCGGCGCGAATTATAGCGCCGCTTGGCGCGAGCACCGGCGTCCACGGCGCTGGATACATTCAGGAAGCGGTGACCGAGCGCGCTCGCGGCGCCCCGAATCGCGCCGCGCATGCCGCTGCGAGCCCGCAGCGACGCGCTCGCAGCGTGTGCCGGCACAGTGCCGCCCGTCCTGGGCGAAACGATCCCATGCAAACGAAAGAACCCCCCATTTCCGGGGGATTCGCGCCAGCCGCGGCGACAGCGGCCACTGCACAGGGGCGTGCGCCGAACCGAGCGCGCTACCGCCGAGCCGAGCATGCCTCAGCTGACCGTGCCGCCGCCCTCGCCGTCCTTCTTGCCGCGGCGGAAGAAGTTCAGGACCTTGCCGAAGAACGCGCCGATCACCAGCACCAGCGGGATCAGCAGCTTCTTCAGGCCCAGCAGCAGCACGCCGATCTTGCCGAACAGACCGGCCTTGGCCGCGATGCCGCCGCCGACCAGCGCCGCCAGGCCGTAGGCCGCGGTCTTGTCGGAGCTGGAATCGTAGTCGGCGTAACGCGCGCCCTGGTCGAACTCGACCGCGGGCAGCAGTTGCTGCATGCCGGCGCGGACCTGGCCGATCTCGCCCATGCCGGCCACCGCGTTGAGGCTGAGGTAGCCACGCCGGCCGAGCACGCGGATGTCGTAGTTGAGGGTGTGGTTCTCGCTGCCTTCGAACGCGAGCTCCTTGGCCCAGTACAGCTTCTTGGCCGCGGCGTCGTAGCGCGGCGGTTCCGCCCAGCCGATCAGGTCGATGCCGCCGTAACCGGCTTCGCGGCGCTCGGCGTTGCTCTCCTTGGTGCCGTCCTTCATCTCCTGCAGCATTTCGCTGTAGTCGATCTTGGCCGCGTCCTCGTCGGACACGTAGCCTTCGTCGGCATAGGTCACCACGACCGCCCAGCCCTTGTCGTCGAGCAGGTCGCCGCCGCGCGGCACCACCATGCCCAGCACGTCGGCATCGGGCGGGTTGCCCCACAGCTGCTCCAGCACCTTGCGCGCGTCGGCCGCGCCCAGGTAGCGGAACTCTTTGCCCAGATTCAGATGGGCTTTGGCCTGGGCGACCGCGACCTTGCCCTCGCTGTACTGCAGCGACTGAACCAACTGCTGAGCGCGCTGTTCGGCTTGCTTCTGCTCGGCTTCCGTCATTTCCTGGGCGTGCGCGCCCGCCGATACGGCCAACAGGCCGAACAGCATCCACTTCAACATTCGATGTCCCCTGAGCGTAAACGGGCGTCCCCACGCCCTGGACGCTAGTGTCGCCGGTACGCTCAGGCACGGGCAAGCTCGCGCGCACCGGTTCGGCGCATGGCCGACGCGCCACGGCGCTGCGCGACGCGCCGCAATACGGCGGTGACTGAAGACTCGGGGCTAGCGCGTGGCCAGATAGTCCATCGCCGCCGCAGCGGTGTGGAAGGAGCCGAACACCAGAATGCGGTCGCCGGCTTCGGCGCGCGCGATCGCCGCGTCCAGCGCCGCGGCGACATCGGCGTGACGCTCGCCCTCGCCCGCCGCGCTGCCTCGCAGGCGCTGGGCGAACGCGTCCACGTCGACGCCGCGCGGCCCGCTGTCGGTCAGGCCGGCCAGATGCCATTCGTCGATGCGTCCGGCCAGCGCTGCGACCACGCCGGCAACGTCCTTGTCGGCGAGCGCGGCGAACACGGCGCGCACCCGTCCGCTGGCCGGCGCCGCGGCCAACCAGGCTGCGAGTTCGCGCGCGGCCTGCGGGTTATGCCCGACATCGACGAGCACCTCGACGCCGGCGCGTTCGAAACGCTGCAGGCGCCCAGGCACATGCGCGCGCGCCACGCCCTCGGCGATCTGGGCCTTGTTCGGCGCGCCGCCCAGGGCGCGCAGCGCGGCGATGGCGACCGCGGCGTTGCGCAGCTGCGCGGGGGCGGCCAATTGCGGCATCGGCAGCTGCGCGCGGTAGCCGACCTCGCGCCAGCGCCATTGCGGCGGCGCGTCGATGACCGCCGGCAACGCTTCGAAGAAGAAGTCGCAGTTCGCGCGCACGGCCGAAGCGCCGATCGCATAGGCGTGGCGCAGCACGCTCGACGGCGGATCGTCGTCGCCCAGCACCAGCGGCTTCCAGCCGCGCGCGATGCCGGCCTTCTCGTAACCGATCGCTTCGCGGTCGTCGCCGAGGTAGTCCTGGTGATCGATATCGACCGTGGTGATCACCGCCACGTCGGGGTCGACGATGTTGGTCGCATCCAGACGCCCGCCCAGGCCGACCTCCAGGATCGCCAGGTCGAGCCTGGCGCGCTCGAACAGCCACAGCGCGGCCAGGGTGCCGTATTCGAAATAGGTCAGCGCGATCTCGCCCTCGCCCTCGCCCAGGCGCGCGGCTTCGATGGCCTCGAAGGCCGCGATCAGCGCCGCGTCGTCGGCGTCGCGGCCGTCGATGCGCACGCGCTCGTTGTAGGCCAGCAGGTGCGGCGAGGTGTAGGCGCCGACGCGCTTGCCGGCCGCGCGCGCGATCGCCTCGATGAACGCCACCGTCGAACCCTTGCCGTTGGTGCCGCCGACGGTGATCACCTTCCTGGCCGGGCGTTTCAGCCCCAGGCGCTGGGAGACCGCGCGGATGCGCTCCAGGCCCATGTCGATGGACTTGGGGTGGATGCGTTCGATGTGGGACAGCCAGTCGGCGAGCGTGCGTTGCATGGCGCCATTGTCGCCGATCCGATCTGCCGCAGACAGGCTGGGGCGGCTCCGAACGGCCAAGCCAAAGGTCGCGCCTGTCGCCGGAGCTGCCGCGCCCGATGAGGCGCGGCAGCCGGCCCGGGCCTACAGCGCCCGATGCACCGCTTCGCCGAACAGCAGCGTGTGATGGCTGCAGTCGTTGAGCCGGACCACGTCCAGGTGATCGACGTCGCTGCCTTCGAGCAGGTTGAGCGTGGTCGGCGCCTGGCGGAAGGTCCACAGCCTGGCCAGCGGGATGCCGAGCACCTTGCACAGCAGCACGCGGTTGACCGCATCGTGGGCCACGACCAGCAGGGTGTCGTGTTCGCCCAGGCCTTCGGCCGCGCGCGCGAACGCCGGCCAGGCGCGGTCGAGCACATGCTGGATGGATTCGCCGCCCGGCATCAGCACCGCATCCGGGGTGTCGCGCCAGGCCTGCAGGCGTTCGCCGTCGCGCTCGCGGATCTCGCTGGCGAGCAGGCCCTCCCAGGTGCCGTGGGCGATTTCCATCAGGCCCGGGTCCAGTTGCAGCGTGGCCGCGCGCGCCGGACCGAGCGCGAGCTCGGCGGTACGGCGCGCGCGCACCAGCGGCGAGGCCACCGCGCGCGTGATCGCGACTTCGCGCAGGCGTTCGCCCAAGGCGATCGCCTGGGCTTCGCCGATCGGCGACAGCGGGATGTCTTCCTGGCCCTGGTAACGGCCTTCGGCGTTCCAGGGCGTTTCTCCGTGACGTGCGAGCAGGATGCGCATGTCAGACCTGCGCCAGCGAAAGGATGCCGGGGGTCGCGCGCAACGCGGCGAGTTGCTCGTCGGTCACCGGCTTGTCGACCGTGATCGCCGCGCGCGCCTGGCCGTCGCCGGCCGCGCCCAGGGCGAAGTTCACGATATTGACGCCGGCCGCGCCGAGCTGGCTGCCGACCAGGCCGATCATGCCGGGACGGTCCTCGTTGCGCAGCAGCAGCACGTGCGCCTGCGGATCGAATTCGATCTCGACGCCGTCCAGGCGGACCACGCGCGGGCCGCGGTGCAGGGTCGCTTCGATCTCGCGGGTGCGGTGTTCGCCGACCACGCGCAGCTTGAGCAGGCGGTCGAAGCCGTCGCCGTCGCCGCCGAGGGTTTCCGATACCGCAAGGCCGCGCGCGGCGGCTTCCTGCAGGGCGTTGACCGGGGTCACGCGGCCGGAGGCGGTGCCGAGCAGGGCGGCGACCAGCAAACGCGACAGCGGCCGCGTGTCGAGCGCCTCGGTGCGGCCGGCGTAGGTGATTTCCAGGCGCGTCGGCGCCGGCACCAGGCGCGCGGCGAGGCGGCCCAGCGAGGACATCAGCGGCATCCACGGGCCGACTTCGCGCGCGGCTTCGGCGGTCAGCGGCGGCAGGTTGACGCAGCCGGCGACCGCGCCGGTGGCGACGAAATCGATGATCTGGCGCGCCAGGATGGTGCTGACGGCCTGCTGGGCTTCGCTGGTGGACGCGCCCAGGTGCGGGGTCAGGATCAGCTTGGCGTTCGCGCGCAGCGGCGAGTCGGCCTGCAGCGGCTCGGTGGCGAAGGTGTCGAGGGCGGCGCCGGCGATGTGGCCTTCGTCGAGCAGGGTCAGCAGCGCGGTCTCGTCGACCAGGCCGCCGCGTGCGGCGTTGACGATGTAGGCGCCCTTCTTCATCGCGCGCATCCGCGCTTCCGACAGCAGATTGGTGGTTTCCTTGGTGCGCGGGATGTGCAGGGTGACCACGTCGGCCCAGGCCAGTAGTTCGTCCAGGGTCTTCAGCGGCACGCTGCCCTTGCCGGCCGCGGACGCGGGCAGGAAGGGATCGTAGGCTGCGACCTCCATGCCGATTCCCTGGGCCTTGCGCGCGACGGTGCCGCCGATCCGGCCCAGGCCGATCACGCCCAGCTTCTTGCCTTCCAGCTCGAAGCCGGTCAGGCCGGCCTTGGGCCACTCGCCGGCCTTCATGCCGGCGTCGGCGCGCGGGATGTGGCGGGCCAGCGCGAACAGCAGCGAGATCGCGTGCTCGGCCGCGGCCAGGGTGTTGCCGTCGGGCGCATTCATCACCGCGATGCCGCGTGCGGTGGCGGCTTCGACGTCGATGGTGTCGACGCCGGCGCCGGCGCGGCCGATCACGCGCAGTTGTCTGGCCTCGCGCAGCGCTTCGGCCGGCACGGCGGTGGCCGAACGCACCAGCACGGCGTCGACATCGGCCAGCGCCAGGGCGAGCGCGTCGGGATCTTTGATCGGGGCGGGGGCGACGACTACGTCCCAGCCCGCATCGCGGAACAGGGTCAGACCGTCTTCGTGGATGCCATCGCAGGCCAGTACTTTCATCGCAAGCTCCATTCGTGGGATGGGAGCGCGGAAAGCCTATGAGCCGGCACTGCGGGAACAGGTTCGGCTACTTCCGGGCCGCCGGTTGAGGGACGGACCTGGGGTAGCACGGCCGCGGTAAGGCGGCATCTGACACGGGTCGGGAGACGGGGCCGGCTGGCATGGGAATCCGCGACTGAGGGCGCAGATTAGCAAAGCCGGGCGCGGTTGCAAGCACCGCACCGCCGTCACTGCGCCGATGTGCCGGCCTAATCAATTCGCGACGCCGGTACGGAACGCGGTCACAAAGTCACGAATTCCTAGCTTCTGCCTCACCTGATCGCAACAAATTCCGCCCTAGGGTCGCAGCGCCGGCACCGACGCCGGCGCATTCGACGACAGGGAGTGGAAGATGCGAAAGAAGACCGTTTGGGCCCTCGGCCTGCTGGCCGCGGCGACCATGGGCGCGGCCATCGCCGCGGTCGGGCCGACCGGCCCCGGCCAGTTCTATTACTACTACGACGCCAATGGTGCGGTGGTCGGCTATCAGGCCATCGAGTGCGACGGCACCCACACGTCCTGGGGCAAGTTCACCAAAACCTACGCCGACGGCTACTTCATCTGCGATCCCGACCCGCGCTGAGCCGATCCGCCGATCCGCAACCGCGCACACGCCGCGACGCGCGCGCGCCAAGCCCACCACCGCCATTCCGGCGCCCCGCCGCGCAGCTGCGTCGCGCGCGCCGCATCCAAGGAGAAACACCCATGCGTAAGCGCATCGTCATCGGCCTGGGCCTCGCTCTGGCCATCTACGCCACCGCCGCCCTCGCCCGCCCGCCGATCGCCGACGAAATCGGCGAGTTCTACGTCTACTTCGACGCCAACGGCCAGGCGGTCGGCGAGTCTTCGATGGATTGCGACGGCACGTACTACCAATCCGGCGTGCTGACTTCGCGCTACAGCTCGGGGCATGCGTTCTGTCCGGGCGATTGAACCTTAGCCACCGCAGCGAAACCGCGAAGGCCGGGCCCCTGCCCGGCCTTCGCGTATGCGGTGCCCTGGACACAGCAGCCGAACAGACCGACGCAGATCACGCCTTGGGGTAGGAGCGGCGTAAGCCGCGACCACGCCTTTGCCGCTGCGGCTCGGCACCTAAAGCATGCGTAATACGTGGAAACGATCATGCTCGGATGTGCGTGACAACGATCATGCGCGGATGTGCGTGACAACGATCATGCGCGGATGTGCGTGACAACGAACATGCGCGGATGTGCGTGACTTCGTGGTCGCGGCTTACGCCGCTCCTACCCCAAAGCAGGCGGCGCGGAAACGAAGAGGCCAGGCTCCGGCCCGGCCTTCGCGCATGCGGTGCCCTGGACACAGCAGCCGAATAGACCGACGCGGACGACGCCTTGGGGTAGGAGCGGCGTAAGCCGCGACCACGCCTTTGTCGCTGCGTCGCGGCACTTAAAGCATGTGCAATACGTGGAAACGAACCTGCGCGGATGTGCATGACAACGAACATGCGCGGATGTGCGTGACTTCGTGGTCGCGGCTTACGCCGCTCCTACTCCGAAGCAGGCGGTGCGGAAACGAAAGAGGCCGGGCGATCGCCCGGCCTCTTCATCTTGCTCAGGCTTCGCGCCTCACTTCGGCGCGATGTTGAGTTCCTTCAGCAGCTGCGGCGCCGGGTAGACCTCCTGCATGATCCAGCGCATGTAGCGCTGATCGACCGCGATCATGCGGGTCATGGTCGGGTCGAACACCCAGTTCGAGCTCACCGACTCCCAGTTGCCGTCGAAGGCCAGGCCGACCAGCTTGCCGCTGCCGTCGAGCACGGGCGAACCGGAGTTGCCGCCGGTGATGTCGAGGTTGGACAGGAAGTTGACCGGCACCGTGCCCAGGCGCTTGTCGGCCAGACCGCCGTAACGCTTGGCGGCGATCGCGTCGAGCAGGGCCTGCGGTGCGTCGAAGGGTTCGGTGCCGGTGGCCTTGGCCGCGACTTCTTCCAGCTTGGTGAAGGGCGCCTGCTTGCTGCCGTCGGTCTTGGTGTAGCCCATCACGTTGCCGAAGGTGATGCGCAGCGAGGAGTTGGCGTCCGGGTACACGAACTGACCCTTGCTCTTCTTGTAGTCGGCGACCGCCTGCAGATAGACCGGACGCGCGACCAGGGTTTCGCCGGCGCGCGCCTTGGCTTCCTCCTCCAGCTTCAGCACGGTCGGCATGAGCGCCGCGGCCAGCTGGATCGCCGGGTCCTTACTCTTGTCGAACGCGGCGCGGTCGGCCTGGATCAGGCCCATGCGCGTTTCGGTGTTGCCCAGCTTGGTCTTGGCCAGCTTGTCGAGCGCGCGCTTGATCGCTTTCTCGTCCGAGCCGCCCAGCCACTTGTCGAGCGCGGGGACGCGCTGCGCCGCCGGCAGCTTCACGTACTCGGCCAGCCAGTACGCCTGCAGCTGACGGTCCATCTTCGGGTCGTAGCGGCGCTCCATCTGCTTCATCGCGCCTTCGAACGCCGGCATGTCGCGCTGCTGATAGCCCTGCTCGCGCTGAGCGTCGGGCTTGGCGCGTTCGATCGACAGGCGGTACAGCTGCAGCGCGGCGCCGATCGCGCCGGTGTTGCGGAACTGGCTGAACACCAGGTCGCGCTCGCGGTTGGCGCGCGCGGCTGCGCCGACCTGGACCAGGGTGTCGTGCGCGGCCAGCGCGGGTTCGCCCTTGGCGCCCTGCTTGCGCAGCCATTCGAGCACCGCCGCGTCGTCGGCGTGCTTCTTCTCGCTGGCGCCGATGCGCTGGAAGCCGTCGAGCTGGCCGTCGTAGTTCTTCATCGAGTTCTGCCAGCCGCGCACGATGTTGGCGTACTTGACCGCGATGTCGGGGTTCTTGGCGCCTTCGGCCTGGACCATCGCGACCAGTTTCTTGTAGTGGCCGCCGACGGTGGGATAGGTCCACTGCGCGGTGTTGTCGAAATCCTCGGCCAGCGCATAGCGGCTGGTCGAACCCGGGTAACCGGCGACCATGACGAAATCGCCCGCGCCCAGCGGCTGGGTCGCGATCTTCAGCCAATGCTTGGGCTGGTAGGGCACGTTGTCGGCGGCGTAGGCGGCGGGCTTGCCGTCCTTGCCGACGTAGGCGCGGTAGAACGAGAAGTCGCCGGTGTGGCGCGGCCACATCCAGTTGTCGACTTCGCCGCCGTAGTTGCCGATGCTGCCCGGCGGCGCGTAGACCAGGCGCACGTCCTTGATCTCGAGGTTGCGGAACAGGCGGTAGACGTTGCCGCCGGAGAAGCTGTAGAGGCGGCAGCGGAAACCGGCGTCGGCTTCGCAGGCCGCGACCAGGCGCTTCTCGACGTCTTCCAGCGCGCGCGTGCGGGCTAGCGCATCGGGCGCGGCGGCGATCGCGTTCTTCACTTCGCGGGTCACGTCCTGGATCGAATCCAGGGCATAGATGCGCGCGTTCGGGCCGGCCGACACTTCCTCGGCGGCGGTGGCGGCGTTGAAGCCGTCGCGCATCAGGTTCTTGTCGGCGGTGGAATTGAGCTGGATCGCGCCGTAGGCGCAGTGGTGGTTGGTCACCACCAGACCCTGCGGCGACACGAAGCTGGCGGTGCAGCCGCCCAGCGAGACCACGGCGCCCATCGGGTCGCCGGTCAGGTCGGCCAGCTGCTTGGCGTTCAACTTCAGCCCGGCCTTCTTCAGCGGGCCGGCGATCTCCGGCAATTGCTGCGGCACCCACATGCCCTCGCCCGCATGAGCCGGACCGGCCCCGACCGCGAACGTCCCCGTCATCGCCATGGCCGCAGCCAACGCCGTGTATCGCATGCAACACTCCTTGCGGTAATCGACCGGCGAGTCTAGCCCGCCGGACTTGGGCCGGGGCATGACGAAAGTCCTGCCCCGGCCATTCAGACTGCGCCGCGCCTCATTCGGCGGGCAGATTCATTTCTTTGAGCAAATGCGGCGCCGGGTAGACCTTGGCCAGCAGCCAGCGCATGTAGCGCAGGTCGACATGGATCGCGCGCTTGTAGCGCGGGTCGAACATCCAGCTGGCGCTGACCGCCTCCCAGTTGCTGTCGAAGTTCAGGCCGATCAGCTTGCCGTGGGCGTCGAGCACCGGCGAACCGGAGTTGCCGCCGGTGGTGTCGAGGTTGGTCAGGAAGTCGACGGTTTGGGTCTTGAGTTCGGGATCGACGGTGCTGCCGAAATCGCCTTTGGCGATCGCTTCGCGCAGGGTCTGCGGCGCGTCGAACGGAGCCACGCCGGTGTGCTTCTCGACGATGCCCTGGACCGTGGTCAAGGGGCGATAGCGCACGCCGTCGCGCGGGTCCATGGCGCTGACCTTGCCGTAGCTCACGCGCAGAGTGGAGTTGGCGTCCGGATACACCGCGCGGCCCTGCGATTTGCGGAAACCGATCAGCGCGCGCATGTAGGCCGGGCGCAGTCGCAGCAGCTCGCCTTCGCGCGCCTTGCTCTGTTCTTCCAGGCGCAGCAGCGCCGGCATCAGCGCGGTCGCGGCCTTGAGCAGGCTGTCATCGGAGGCCTTCAGTTCCGCGGCCGGCGCGTTCATCAGGCGCAGGCGTTCGGCTTCGTCGCCCAGGCGCGTGCCCGCGTACAGGCTGTCGAGCGCGGCCTGCAGCGCGTCCGCATCGGCGCCCGGGAACACCGCGTCGAACTCGGCGATGCGCTGGTCCTGGGGCAGCGCCTTGTACTGGATCAGCAGCTCGCGCAGCAGGCGCTTTTCGACCTCCGGCGCGTAACGGCGCTGGACTTGCTTGAGCTGGCCGGCGATCAGGGTCTCGTCGCGCTGCTGGTAGCCGGATTCGCGCTGCGCATCGGGCTTGGCGCGCTCCGCGGCCAGTCGCTGCAAGGTGATGGCGGCGCGCAGCAGCTGGCTCTGGCTGCGGATCGCGGTCAGCAGCTGATCGCGCTGGCCGGTCTTGGCGGCGGCATCGAGCACGCGCTGCGCGGCGTCGATGTCGGCGCGGATCGCCTTGGCCTCGCGCTGCTTGGCCAGCCAGGCCAGCATCGCGGCTTCGTCGTCGGCGCGCACCCGCACCGCGTCGCTGCGGCGCAGGCCGTCGAGCTCGCCCTGGGCGCGCTTGAGGGTGTTCTTGAAACTCGCGACCTGGGCCGCGTAACGCACCTTGGCCTCGGCGTCGCCGGCAGCGGCGGTTTCGACGGTCTTGATCATGTCGCCGAACAGCGCCACGCGCGACGGCAGCTGCCATTCGATCTGCTGCTTGAACTCCGAAGCCATGCGGTGGCGAAAGGTGATGCCCGGATAGCCGGCGAGCATGGCGTAGTCGCCCTCGCGCACCGGGTCGGTGGAGACCTGCAGATGGCCCGGCGGCTGGTAGGGCACGTTGTCGGGCGAATAGTCGGCCGGCTTGCCGTCGCGGCCGACGTAGGCGCGCAGCAGGGTGAAGTCGCCGCTGTGGCGCGGCCAGACGAAGTTGTCGACCTCGTCGCCGTAGTTGCCGATGCTGTCCGGCGGCGCGTAGACCAAGCGGATGTCGCGCAGCTCGAGCTGGCGGATCAGGTAGAAGTCGGTGCCGTAGTACATGTTGGCGACGCTGCAGCGGTTGCCCGGCTCGCGCTCGCATTCGGCGACCACGGCCTTGGTCGCGGCGTCGACCGCGTCGTAGTAGGCGCGGCCCTGTTTGCCGCGCGCGCCGGCCAGGATGCGGTCGGTGATCCGGTCGAAGCCGGTGGTGACCAGGACCCGGTAGTCGGGATTGGCCGGCAGCTCGGCGGCGCGATCGGCGGCGATGTAGCCGTGCTTGATCAGGTCCTTGTCCGGCTTGCTGTTGTACTGGATCACCCCGAAGGCGACATGGTGGTTGGTCAGCACCAGGCCGTCGCCGGAGACGAAAGCCCCGGTGGCGCCGCCGACCTTGACCACGGCGTTCATCGGCGGCTTGGCCAGCTCGGCGAGGTCGCCGGGTTCGCCCTTGAAACCGGCCGCACGCAGTTGCGCGGCGATCTCCGGCAACTGCGACGGCATCCACATGCCCTCGTCGGAATGGGCGGGCGCGGCGCACAGCGCCAGGGACAGGGCTAACAGACGGGGGCGCATGGTCGATCCGGATCGCTGGGAAGCCGCGACGATAGGCGATGCGGACTGGACCGGGCAAACCCGGCGGGCGTCCGGCGCAGGTCCGGGGCGTATAATTCCGGTCTCTTTAACCGCACCCCCGCGCGGCACCCGAAGGCATGCAACCCATGACGCAAACGATGAAGGCACTGGTCAAGCGCGAAACCGGCAAGGGCATCTGGATGGAACAGGTGCCGGTTCCCACGCCGGGGCCGAACGAGGTCCTGATCAAGCTCGAAAAGACCGCGATCTGCGGCACCGACCTGCACATCTACCTGTGGGACGAGTGGAGCCAGCGCACGATCAAGCCCGGCCTGGTGATCGGCCACGAATTCGTCGGCCGCGTGGTCGAGGTGGGCGCCGGCGTCACCGGCTACACCGTCGGCATGCGCGTCTCGGCCGAAGGCCACATCGTCTGCGGCCATTGCCGCAATTGCCGCGCCGGCCGCCAGCACCTGTGCCCGAACACCACCGGCATCGGCGTGAACCGCAACGGCGCCTTCGCCGAATACATCGTGATGCCGGCCAGCAACCTGTGGCCGATCCCGGACCAGATCCCGAGCGAGCTGGCCGCGTTCTTCGATCCCTTCGGCAACGCCGCGCACTGCGCGCTGGAATTCGACGTGGTCGGCGAGGACGTGCTGATCACCGGCGCCGGCCCGATCGGCATCATCGCCGCGGGCATCTGCAAGCACATCGGCGCGCGCAACGTGGTGGTCACCGACGTCAACGACTTCCGCCTCAAGCTGGCCGCCGACATGGGCGCCACCCGCGTGGTCAACGTCGCCAACCAGTCGCTCAAGGACGTGATGGCCGACCTGCACATGGAAGGCTTCGACGTCGGCCTGGAAATGAGCGGCAACCCGCGCGCGTTCAACGACATGCTCGACTGCATGTACCACGGCGGCAAGATCGCCATGCTCGGCATCATGCCCAAGGGCGCCGGCGCGGACTGGGACAAGATCATCTTCAAGGGCCTGACCCTGCACGGCATCTACGGCCGCAAGATGTACGAGACCTGGTACAAGATGACCCAGCTGGTGCTCGGCGGTTTCCCGCTCGGCAAGGTGCTCACCCACCAGCTGTCGATTGACGATTTCCAGAAGGGCTTCGACCTGATGGAAGCGGGCAAGGCCGGCAAGGTCGTATTGAGTTGGAATTGATGAAGGCCGGGATTCGGGATTGGGGATTCGTAAAAGCGAACTCCAACCGCCCCCCACTTCGCCTCGCCAATCCCAAATCCCAAATCCCTAATCTCGAATCCCGGCCTCTATGTCCCTGACCCAACGTTACGCCGACACCCTGGACGAGATCCGCGCCGCCGGGCTGTTCAAGTCCGAGCGCGTGATCACCAGCCCGCAGTCGGCCGAAATCAGCCTCGCCGACGGTCGCACGGTGCTGAACTTCTGCGCCAACAACTACCTCGGCCTGGCCGACCATCCGGACGTGATCCAGGCGGCGAAGGACGCGCTGGACACGCACGGTTTCGGCATGGCCTCGGTGCGCTTCATCTGCGGCACCCAGGACCTGCACAAGCAACTGGAAAAGACCATCGCGGATTTCTTCGGCACCGAAGACACGATCCTGTACGCGGCCTGCTTCGACGCCAACGGCGGCCTGTTCGAGCCGCTGCTGGACGAGAACGACGCGATCATCTCCGACGCGCTCAACCACGCCTCGATCATCGACGGCGTGCGCCTGTGCAAGGCCAAGCGCTTCCGCTACGCCAACTGCGACATGGCCGACCTGGAGAAGCAGCTGCAGGCCGCCGACGCCGCCGGCTGCAAGACCAAGCTGATCACCAGCGACGGTGTGTTCTCGATGGACGGATTCATCGCCCCGCTCGACGAAATCACCGCGCTGGCCAAGAAGTACGGCGCCCTGGTCCACATCGACGAATGCCATGCCACCGGCTTCCTCGGCGCCAGCGGCCGCGGCTCGGCCGAGGTCAAGGGCGTGATGGACAAGATCGACATCTTCACCGGCACCCTGGGCAAGGCCATGGGCGGCGCGCTGGGCGGTTTCACCACCGCCAGGAAGGAAGTGATCGAGCTGCTGCGGCAGCGTTCGCGCCCTTATCTGTTCTCCAACTCGCTGCCGCCGCACGTAGTCTCGGCCGGCATCAAGGCCTTCGAGATGCTGTCGGCCGCCGGCGAGCTGCGCGAGCGCCTGGCCGAGAACACCGCTTATTTCCGCGAGCGCATGACCCAGGCCGGTTTCGACATCAAGCCGGGCGTGCATCCGATCGCGCCGGTGATGCTGTACGACGCGCCGCTGGCGCAGAAGTTCGCCGCGCGCCTGCTCGAAGAAGGCATCTACGCGATCGGCTTCTTCTTCCCGGTGGTGCCGCAGGGTCAGGCGCGCATCCGCACCCAGATGTCGGCGGCGCACACGCGCGAGCATCTGGACCGGGCGATCGCCGCGTTCGTGAAGATCGGCCGCGAGCTGGGCGTAATCGCTGCCTGAGCCTCAAGCGGCGCCGCAACGGCGCCGTTCGCGACCGGGCCGCTGCGCATGCGGCGACCCGGCGCGATGCGGAATCTGCGAACGGTCTTCGCGCGTATCGATTCCGCCACTACGACTTACTGCGCGGCCGCCATTTCCTGCGCGCACTGCTGCAGGCTCAAGGTCAACTGCTGGATGGCGATCTGCGCCTGGATCCGGTTCCCGTACGAGGTCGGCTGCTGCGCCAGCACCGACAGCTGCACCGACAGCTGCAGCGCATCGAGACTGGCGAGTTCGCTGTAGGCCACCGCGCGTTCCTGCGGCGCGCGATGCACGTACTGGCCGTTGTTGAGCGTGTCGGTGTTCTCCATCTTCAGCTGCATCACGGACATGTTCAGCAGCTGTGCGCTGACCTGGGCCGAGATGAAGGACTGGCGCGCCAGGTTGATGTTGCCGGTGGCGAGGTAGTTCTGGGCCATCTGGAACTGCAATTTCACCTGCATGAAATTGAGCTGGGCCATCTGCATCTGCTGATTGGCGGCCGTCGGTTCGGCCAGGGCCAGCGGACTGGCGATCAGCAGCAGGGACAGCAGCAGGGCCTTGAATGCGACATAGCTGTTACGAAGCATGATTCTCTCCTTGAGATGGGGGGAAGCGCGCAGCCGCGCGCGGCGTCGCCGTACCGGGCAGGGCCGGCGCGGGTCGCAGAAAAGTACGTCGGTGCCGGCGTCCTCTACGGATCGCGAGATCCGGGCCGGCTGGCCACCTCCCTGTGTCGATATCCGAACCCTTCATGGATTCGGCCGGCGCTGCGACGCGATCTGCGTCGGCTCAGCGCTGCGGTAGGGCGAGACTAGCCCAGGGATGCGGCACGAAGCCAGTGCCCGCGTTGCCGCGCGCGATGGCGCAACGCCCTGCTCCGTTCTTCTCGCGCGCGCTCGCGCTCGCACGCCGATGCACGCCAGCGAAGGCGCGGGCGCGCGCCGCGCCCGCATGGCGCAGCGACCCGGTTCGGCTCGCTCGGCGCCGCGGTTGCGTCCGATTCGCTCAGCGCTCGCGCGCGATGCGGCGGCGCTGGTCTTCCTTCTTCACCGGCATCGGTGCGCCCTTGGCCACGCGCACGCCCTTGGCCTTCATCCAGGCATCGAACTCGTCGGCGGTCATGCGCTTGCCGTTCTGCTCCATGTTGAAGCGCCAGGGCGTGTTGTCGTAGCGGGTCTTGGGTTTGTAGGCGGCCGGGGCGGCGGCGCTGCTGCCGCCGGCGCCGCGCTTGCGCTTGTCGCGACGCGCGGTCAGCTGCGTGCATGCGCCCAGCGGCGATGCCAGCGTGGGCGACAGGGGGGCGGCCTCGGCGAAAGCGAGCAGGCCATTGCCGGCCATGAGCTGGCGCCTTGCCAGCTTCGGCGTCGCGGCGGTCGGCTCCAGCAACAACGCAACTTCGGCCTGCACGGCCGGGGCGCTGCCGCAGGGCAGCTCCTGCGCGCCGAGCCAACCCGAACACAGCAGCAGCGGTATCGCCATCGCGATCGTACGCATTCCACACGCCCCAAAGTCCAACCCATCGGTCCGGGGAGTCTAGGTGCGCGCATCGCAACTCAAAGGTGCTAAACGGTGCGGTCCGGCACATTCCTGCGCAGGCGCGCGCAGCGATGTCGCGATTGCGGCGCAGGCGCACACCGCGATGCCGCAGCAGCGCACGCTTTTTTCGGGCACGGGACGCGCCGGTTAAGCGTTCGCGTCGGGCCGTCGATGCGAACGGCGCGATTTGCGCATCAACGCGAGAGTCGCGCGACTTCCGCCGCGCTCAGCATCCGCCACTGACCCTTGCCGAGTTCGCCCAGCGCCAGTTCGCCGATCGCGACCCGCAGCAGCCGCAGCACGCCGATGTCGAACGCGGCCAGCAGGCGCCGGATCTGACGGTTGCGGCCTTCGTCCAGCACGATCTCCAGCCAGGCGTTCTTCTCGCCGCTGCGCAGCAGGCGCGCCGACTTGGCGCGCAGCGGCTCGCCGTCCTCGACCACGCCGGCGACCAGGGCCGCGAGCGCGTCGGCGTCGGGGATGGTGTCGATCTGGACGTGGTAGGTCTTGTCCGGACCGTGTTCGGGGTCGGTGATGCGCGCGGCCCATTCGGGGTCGTTGCAGAACAGCAGCAGACCTTCGCTGGCCTGGTCCAGGCGCCCGACCGGGGCCAGCCACGGCAGCGGCGCGCCCTGCCATTGGGCGCCGTCGAGGCAGCGGTAGACGGTGTCGCGGCCGCGTTCGTCGCGGGCGCTGGTGACCAGGCCGCGCGGCTTGTTGAGCATCAGGTGCAGGCGCTCGGCCTGGTCGATGTCGCGGCCGTCGACGGCGATGCGCTGGCGGCCGCGCTGGATCGGGAATTCGGGGTCGCGCACCACCCGGCCGTCAACCGCGACCCGGCCGGCGGCGATCCAGCGCGCGGCTTCGGTGCGCGAGCACAGGCCCTGCTTGGACAGCACGCGGGCGAGGCCGTGACGGGGTATGGCGGTCATGACGAAGGCCGCGCGCGCGGCGCGGCCGGGATGTGGTGGATGGCGCGAAGAACGCGGCGCGACAGCGCGGCGCTTACTTCTTCTTGCCCTTCTTCTCGTCCTTGGGCGCTTCGACCACCGGGGCCGGCGGCGGCGTCGCGGGCGCCGAACCGGGCGCGCCCTTGGCCACGCGCACGCCCTTGGCCTTCATCCAGGCGCTGAATTCGTCGGCGGTCATGCGCTTGCCGTTCTGGCTCATGTCGAAGCGCCAAGGGGTGTTGTCGAACTGGGTCTTGGGCTTGTAGGCGGCCGGATCGTTCGAACTCGGCATGCCCCCGGCGGCGGGCTTGGCGTTGGCCAGGTTGCAGCCGTCGATGCGCATGCGCAGCAGCACGCGGTCCACCGACAGGGATTCGTCGAAGGCCTGCGAGAGCACGCCGGTCGGCGAGCCCAGCTGGTACGAGGGAGCGACCAGTTCCGGCGCGACCGGGGCGATCACGGTCGGCTGCACCGGCAGCGCGGGCACGGAGATCGCGCCGCAGTTGCCGACGTCGGCTTGGGCGATCGTTGCGATCAACAGCAGCGGCGCTGCGACTAGGACACGATGCATGGCGAACTCCTCCCGGTCTGGCTGTAGCGATGTCCCGACAGGGTCCGGACACGACCGAAGCAGTGTAGGCGCGGGGGGCTGATCGGACAACCGCAGCATCGTTCACAAGCCGCCGTTCCGCCGCTGCGATCACGTTTCCGCGCGCCGCGCCTGCCGCACGCGCAAAAAAACGAAGCCCGGCGCTAGGCCGGGCTTCGTGGTGTCGCTTTCGGGTCCCGAGGGCCCCGTCGTCCTTAGTTCTGGACGTTCAGCTCGGTGCGGCGGTTCTTCTCGCTCTTGCACGCCGGGAACGCCTGACCCAGGTCTTCCAGCGGACGGCTCTCGCCGTAGCCGTTCGGACCCGACAGACGAGCGGCATCGACGCCGTTGCTGGTCAGGTAGTCGTAGGCGGCGCGAGCGCGACGCTCGGACAGCTTCTGGTTGTACGCGTCCTTACCGCACTGGTCGGTGTGGCCAGCCACTTCGACCTTCAGTTCCGGATAGCGCTTCAGGATCTCGGCGGCTTCGTTCAGGATCGTCACCGCGTCAGGACGCAGCGTGGCCTTGTCGAAGTCGAAGTTGACGCCCTTCAGGTCGATCGASACCGGCACCGGGCAGCCGTCCGGACCGATGGTCTGGCCAGCCTGCGAACCGGGGCACTTGTCGTCGCAGTTGTTCACGCCGTCGCCGTCGTCGTCCTGATCGGCGCAGTTGGCGGCAACGACCGGAGCCGGAGCGACCGGGGCTTCAGCTTCCGGGCCCAGCGGGACGATGATGCCGACCGAAGCCAGCACGTCGCCGAACCAGTCTTCCTGCGGAGCGGCAATGCTGGTGTCGTCGAAATCGGCGCGGTACGCCAGCTCGGTACGGATACCGACGCGGCCCAGGGCGCCCTGGATGCCCAGACCGACCTTGNACCGGCACCGGGCAGCCGTCCGGACCGATGGTCTGGCCAGCCTGCGAACCGGGGCACTTGTCGTCGCAGTTGTTCACGCCGTCGCCGTCGTCGTCCTGATCGGCGCAGTTGGCGGCAACGACCGGAGCCGGAGCGACCGGAGCTTCAGCTTCCGGACCCAGCGGGACGATGATGCCGACCGAAGCCAGCACGTCGCCGAACCAGTCTTCCTGCGGAGCGGCAATGCTGGTGTCGTCGAAATCGGCGCGGTACGCCAGCTCGGTACGGATACCGACGCGGCCCAGGTCGCCCTGGATGCCCAGACCGACCTTGGCGGCCAGGTTGCCGTCTTCACGGCGGCCCGGCGAGTTCGGCGACGGGAAGTTGTCGAACTCTTCTTCCGAACGCTGGTAACCGATACCCAGCAGGGCGTACGGGTTCCAGTTGCGGCCTTCGGTGATGAAGTGGCGACGGAAGTCCAGCGAGACGCCGTACTGGCTCCACGACAGGTCCTGGTCGGCGTCGAACTTCGGGTGCTGATAGTTCAGCTCACCGTCGACCGACCAATTCGGGCTGATGAACTTGCCCACGCCCAGGCCCACGAACGGGGCGTTACGGGTACCGCGGTCGTTGTCCTGCAGGTTCATGCCGGCCGAACCGGTGATGTACCAGCGGTCGTCGAAATCCTGCGCGCTGGCCGCCTGGGCNGGCGTTACGGGTACCGCGGTCGTTGTCCTGCAGGTTCATGCCGGCCGAACCGGTGATGTACCAGCGGTCGTCGAAATCCTGCGCGCTGGCCGCCTGGGCAAACGCCAAGCCCGCCAACAATGCGGTGCTCAACAAACGGATCTTCATCTCTAACTCCTTCAGATCAGTAGGAACGGTTTGATTCACGGCGGAAAGCCCAGCAGGGACGCCGTCTGGCACGGTCACGCCGGCAGGCGATCACTGGCGGGGCGATGATACACCGTCAAGACGATTGTTAATACCACTTAACGTTGTTTATCAACTATGGCCCGCAAATGAACGAAGCCCGGCGCTAGGCCGGGCTTCGAGGTGTTGCGGCGGGTTCCGAGGAACCGGCTGGCGTCCCTTAGTTCTGGGAGTTCAGCTCGGTACGACGGTTGGTCTCGCTCTTGCAGCCCGGGAACGCCTGGCCCTTGTCTTCCAGCGGACGGCTTTCGCCGTAGCCGTTCGGACCGCCCAGACGCGACGCTTCCACGCCGTTGCTGGTCAGGTAGTCGTACACGGTCTGAGCGCGACGCTCCGACAGCTTCTGGTTGTACGCGTCCTTACCGCACTGGTCGGTGTGACCGGCGACTTCGACGCGCAGCGACGGGTTGCGCTTCAGGATTTCGACGGCCTCGTTGAGGATGGCGGTCGAATCCGGACGCAGCGTGGCCTTGTCGAAGTCGAAGTTGACGCCCTTCAGGTCGATCGAGACCGGCACCGGGCAGCCGTCCGGACCGATGGTCTGGCCAGCCTGCGAACCGGGGCACTTGTCGTCGCAGTTGTTCACGCCGTCGCCGTCGTCGTCCTG